>NZ_JBFAHT010000002.1:0-2109042 GCF_040654295.1 Nocardia sp. NPDC050712 | reverse complement strand
ACACGCGAGGGCGGCTCCGACCCGACGGTGTCTTCGGGAAGACACCACCAATGACCTAGTCCTGGCCCGACGCATACTCGCCTCGGATGTGGGCAGTGATTGCGGTATCGTTCGAGCTCGGCCTGCTTGGCCTCGGTGGGGATTTCGGTCGAGCGTTCGGCCCATGAATGAGGAGATTTGCGATGCCGTACGCGGTTGTCGGGCTGATTACGTTGGCACTGTGGGTGTACTGCCTGATCGACATCATCACCGCTCCCGAGGCCGGAATCCGGCATCTGCCCAAGATCGGGTGGCTGGTGGTCGTGGTCTTGGTGCCGACGGTCGGGGCCCTGCTGTGGCTGTTCATCGGGCGGCCGCCGAACGAGTCGCCCAGGATGCGGTCGAACAGCCGGTACTCCGAGTACGACCGCCCGGGTCGCTACGTAGCGCAGGATCCGGCGGCCGACGAAGAATTCCTGCGCGGCCTGCGCCAGCGAGCCGAACAGCAGCGCGCCGAGGCCAAGCGCCAAGAGCAGGCGCGGCAGCAGGGTGGCGGCGAACAGTAACGACTTCGCGTTGACGCCGTCCCGCAGCGAGGTATCGCGACGCCACGCCGGCTCGGACCGCATCGCGTGAGCGAGGATTGGTGTCATCCAATCGAAGTCGTGCGGCGCGTAAGCACTGCTGTGGACCACACGTATTCCAGCTGCGTGCGCAGTCGGTGGATTGGGCTGACGATCTTCACGATCAACTGATGTCGGCTGTCGATCAGAATCACGCCGGGCAGGGTTGGCTGCACGGCGATCCGAGTGCCGGGGGACCAGGCGAGCGCGTCGAGGATGGTTCTTTCGGTCGGGCGTCCGGCGGGGGTGAGAAGGGCCGAGCCGCAGACGATGTGGACTCGGCTCTGCGGTGTCGGGGCATCGCTTCGAGCCGTCCGCCGCGGGCTGGCGACATGGTCCGATCACCAGTGGCGGCAAGCCATAGAGGGCCGTATTCGTCTCGTAGGACGAGAAAGTGTGTCCGAAGGGGGACTTGAACCCCCACGCCCGTTAAAGGGCACTAGCACCTCAAGCTAGCGCGTCTGCCATTCCGCCACCCGGACAGGTGTTGTATTCAGTTGGGGCGCAGGTGGGTACAAGATCAACCGCGCCTGGGGAACTATAGACAATGAAGGTGGGTGGGCGCCAATCGCCTCCGGTTCAGGCGGGTAGGTGGACTCGTTCCGCGCCGATGCGGTCGATGCGGGCGCGGCCCCAGGCGCCGAGGGGTTCCAGGGCCGCGTTGAGTGCCGAGCCCAGTTCGGTGAGTTCGTACTCGACGCGCGGCGGGATCTCGGGGAAGACCTCGCGGCGGACGATGCCGTCCTCTTCGAGTTCGCGCAGATGCTGGATGAGCATCTTTTCCGAGACGCCGGGCAGGCCGCGGCGCAGCTCGCCGAAGCGGCGCACTCCGTTCTCCTGCAGCTCCCAGAGGATCAGGACCTTCCATTTGCCGCCGAGCACGTCCATGGCCGCGTCGATGCCGCAGAAGTATGGCCCGTGTCTCTTCGCGGTCATCGCTATCCCTTCGCTACCTGGTCACACACTCGGCGGTAAGTACCGGACTAAATAGTAGGTACTTGTCCGATCAACGGCCTTGCAGCACGGTTGGTTCCAGTGCGCTGAACCACCAACCATCCCTGCTTCAGAGGAGTTGACCCGCAATGGCGGAGCACACCACAGTCACAGTTCTCGGTCTCGGCGCTATGGGCCAGGCGCTGGCCGCGGCGTTCCTGAAGGGCGGCCATCCGACGACGGTCTGGAATCGTTCGCCGGGTAAAGATGCCGAGTTGGTCGCGGCCGGAGCCACCGGGGCCGCGTCGATCGCCACCGCGGTCGCGGCCGGTGAGGTGGTCGTCGCGGTGCTGCTCGACCACGCCTCGGTGCACAGCGTCCTGGACCCGGTCGTCGAGCACTTGCGGGGTCGTCAGCTGATCAACCTCACCAGCACCGCGCCCGAGGATTCCCGGGAACTCGCGCGCTGGGCGGCCGAGCACGGCATCGACTATCTCGACGGCGGCATCATGGCGGTGCCGCCGATGATCGGGCAGCCGGGTTCGTCGCTGCTGTACAGCGGGTCGCGGGAGGTGTTCGACCGTAGTCGCGAGATGCTCGAATTGCTCGGCACGGCAGAGTATTTCGGCGACGATCCCGGTCTGGCCGCGCTGTACGACTTCGCGTTGCTGGCGAACATGTACACGATGTTCACCGGCTTCCTGCACGCCGCGGCGATGGTCGCGTCCGCCGGCCAGTCGGTGGAGGCGTTCGCGCACCGGGCGGCCGGCTGGGTCAGCGCGATGACGCAGAGCCTGCCCGAATTCGGACGCATCATCGAATCCGGCGATTACGCGGCCGAGGTGCAGCACCTCGCCTTCCAGAAGGCCGCACTCGACGCCATCGTGCGGGCGAGCGCGGATGCCGGGGTGGCTCTCGATGTCGTGGCGCCGATCAAGAGCCTAATCGACCGTCAGGTCGCCGCCGGGCACGGCGCCTTGGCCTTCGAACGGACCTTCGAAGAACTGCGCTGAGGATCACACGGGAGCCGGGGGAGTGATCCGGCTCCCGCGGCCCGCGCGGTATCTGCCGAACTATTGCGCTGACCTGCTCGAATTCGTAACTTCGACACCCCCCGGTCGGGCGATTTGGTCCCAGCGGACACATCCGTTAACCTTGCTGAGCACACCGGTCCGGGTGGCGGAATGGCAGACGCGCTAGCTTGAGGTGCTAGTGCCCTTTAACGGGCGTGGGGGTTCAAGTCCCCCTCCGGACACAACTATTACGCACATGGGCGATTGTGGCTGAACTTCAGCCACAATCGCTCTTTTTGCGTGGTCGTAGGTCAGCTTCAGGCCGAACTGTATACGGCGGTGTTCGCCGGCAGTGGTGACGGTAAGACCCTCGGTAATTTCTGGTTGCCGAGTTCGGCCAGTTCGTTCGCGGTGGCAGGGCGTTTGACGCGCCACGGATTCTGGCTCGGGTCTTCCTGCCATTTCCCTGGGCAGTGCTGTGGCTCGACCCACCAGGCGTTGCTGTAGACCTTGCCGTCGAAGATCACCTCGATCTCGTCGCCGCCGGTCTGGCCGGTCCATGCTTCCAGCGCCATGACATACCTCATCTCGTTGTTGGCGATCCATGAAGTAACGCCCTCAAATCATGACCGCTGTGGCGTGGCGAGGGTCGAAAACTTCAGCAGTCCGGACAAACTCGAAGTACTCGATACCGGCACAGCAACGCCCGCTCATGCCGCTTACAAGGCTGTTCGGACCGGCCGGGCTGCGGCCGGCCGAACGCGCCATCATGCCGAATGGCGTGCGTTACCGACTGTGCGGCACAGGCAAGGTCATTCAGGAATTCCGGTGAGGGCATCGAGTCGCTGCTTACGTCTTCCGCTGACGTCCACCAGGGCCATCGCTTGCGCGATTCGTTCCCTGACCTCATCGCGCTGCAACGATGCGGTGTGATCTGACTCGGACTCCCAGATCTCAGTTACCCACACGCCCTCGTCGTCTGTTTCGTCGATCGCTATGACGTAGAGACGGCAGCCAGGTATCGGCGCTGCGGTCTCGCCGTCAGTAAGGATCTTCAACAACTGATCGCGTTTGCCCGGCTTGGCGCCGAGACGGCCGTGGAGCATGAACATGGGGTCACCGTAGTTGTCGCCGATGGACGTGGTGGAAGCGTCCGGGCTGGCCGTCGTCGACCGTCGGTCCTAGGAAGATCGATGGGCGAGGACTTCTTGCGGTGGCCGAACGCACTGCCATGCCGATGAGCGTGAGCTTCGCGGCGGTTATGTATCACCACGCCAGCGGATTCCGATTCATGTTGCGTGTGTGATCAGATCGACGTCAGCCCATTGCCGCCGATATCGGTGATGGAGCAACCGGACGCCGAGGTGGTGGGTACACCGGAGTGCGTCGCACTGATGAAGGCTCTCGTTCGTCGGCGCGCTCGGATGCATGGCTGGCTGGTGGGCTCGACGTATTCGGTCTTGATCGTCGTGATGGCCGCGATGTGGGTGGCGCGGCACCACGATATCGCGATCGTGGTGGCCGTCGCGGCCGCTTCCTCAATGCTTCTGCGGCAGCTGGGAAAGGGACCGTTGGCTCGGTCGCACGTAGCCGTGATTCCGCCCGAGGAACAGACACTGCGCATCCGCTTCGGCCAGGAAGCCTTCGAACTGCAAGACGCCAACTACCGAGCTCGCTTCCAGTACGGGCGCTTCCGAGCGATAACAGTGGAGCCGACTTCGGTCACACTCCGCATGATTGATACCGACATCGCATTTCCGCGGCAATTGTTCCCGGACACCGTGATCGACTGTGTTCGCGGTCGAATCTCAGGACGCGAAGATGTCGCCACTCTGCCCCAGCTACCCCCGCTGCCGTTGCTGGATCAGCCGACTGCCACGGTTACCGCGGGATCCCACACCGCCGTACAGCTGGCCTGGGCGGTCACCTGGCGAAGGGCCCGGCAGTTGACTCAGGCCAATGCCGCCGTTGCCGCGATACTCATGCTGGTCGCCGTTGTGATCGCGGGCAAGCAAGGGCTGTTCGCCGGCGCCGTCGGTGCGGGCATGATGATCCTTATCGCACTGGCCGCCCGCTCGACGACGGCGGCGGTCGGCTTCGTTCGACTACGACGAAGATTCGCAAACTCCGCCGCCGACGGCGGGGTGTTCGCCACCCGCTTCGGCTCCGATGCGGTCGAGGTGCGAACCCCCGAGTTCTACGGCCATGTGCGCTACGACAGAGTTACCAAGCTGTCTATCTCTCGCCACGCGATAGTCATGAACCACGATGGACGCGCTACGGTCACTCCGCGGGAATTGTTCCCCGACTGCGCGATAGCCCACATGCGTGCCGCCAACCCGCAGCTGCTGTGATCGGCCGATCACAGCGCCACGACGATGGCGTCGACGTTGCCCGAGGAAGTGCGTGCCGTATTGCTGCAGTGCGCTGTGGACGTGTCGGCACCCTGCCTTCGGCCGTGCATGCACGCATGATGAACTCAAGGAAGCTGGAAGGGCAGCTGTAAACCATCGAGGGAGGTGGCACAGCGGCAGGCCCGATGTTCGGGCAGTGCCCCGATCGCTCCCAGTACCAGCCCGCGCATCCGCTCGGTGTTCTGCGCGAAAACCCGGAATACCGTTTCCTGGTCGACACTTTCGTGGGCGTCGATGCCCGCGTCGACGTCGGTCACGAGAGCCAATGAGATGTAGCAGAGGGCGAGTTCGCGGGCGAGCACCGACTCCGGATGTCCGGTCATGTTGACCAGCGACCAGCCGGCCGCGGCGAACCATTGCGACTCCGCTCGGGTGGAAAACCGGGGGCCTTCGATGACGACCATGGTGCCGCCATCGGTCACCTCGGTGTTGGCCTCGGCGGCGCTTTTCAATACCGCCGTGCGGCCGTCCGCACAGTAGGGATCCGCGAATGGCGCGTGGACGGCACCCGAGTCATAGAACGTCTGAACACGTCCGCTGGTGCGATCCACCAACTGGTCCGGCACCACGATCGTCCCCGGCGGCAGATCGGGGCGTAGTGAACCAACCGCGCAGGGGGCGAGGACCTGGCGCACCCCGAGGGACCTCAGCGCCCAGAGGTTCGCTCGGTAGTTGATCTTGTGTGGTGGGAAGCGGTGGTCACGGCCGTGTCGTGGGATGAACGCCACCCGGCGTCCGGCGACTGTGCCGACCGCTATCTCGTCGGACGGCTCCCCGAAGGGAGTGTCGACTCGGATTTGTTCGGCATCGGTCAAAAGTTCGTAGAATCCGCTGCCGCCGATGACACCGATCTCCGCCATCGTGCTGGTTTCCTCGCTCATGATTTCCCGTTCCATTCGTCTTGGCCCCCGGGTAGCAACTGGATATCGTCCAGGGAGTTCAACGTCTGATATCCCTGGACGGTGGCGCCCCGTGGGTCGCCGGCTCGACGCACTCCGATGGTCTGCCACCCGGCCAGCGCGGCCGCGTCGAGTTCCTCTCGAACGTCACTGAGGAAGACTGTGGCGTTCGGCGGCACCTGGATCGTCCGCGTGATTGCCCGATAGGATTCGGCCTCCCGCTTGCTACCCGCGACCGCCAGATCGAAGTATCCATTCAGCAGTGCGGTCAGATCGCCGAAGTTGCTGTGGGCGAACCAGTTCCGTTGCGCGGCCCGCGTCCCCGACGAGTAGATATAACAGGCGATTCCCAGCTGCCGCCACCGGTCCAGCACGGCCGGCACCTCGGGATAGACGTGCCCCTCGAGGAGGCCGGACGCATAGCCCTCGGCCCAGATCATCGCCTGCACAGACTTCAGCGGCTGGGCCTTGACGTCGCCGTCCGACCACTTGACCAGCGCGGACACTACTTCGGCCTCGTCGAGGCCGGGGTCGCCGGTGAGCGCTCGTACTTCGGCCAGCAGTGTCGCGTGGTGGCCGGTGCCCCGGCGCTGGGCGAACCAATCGGCTAGGCGCGCCCGCGCATAGGGATACAGCACACCGTGCACATGGTCGATGGAGCCGACGGTGCCCTCGACATCGAGGACTACCGCCGCAACCGGTCGCAGCCCGGCGGCCACGCTACGCACTGATGCCCGCCGGTAGGTCGTCCAACCGTGGGAAACGCTGTGCGATATCGCTACCGGTGAAATCCCCGATCCAGCCGTCTTCCTGTTCGAAGAAGCGCACCGCGCAAAAATCTGGGCGCGGTCCCATATCGAACCAGTGCGTTGTTCCCGCCGGCACCGAGATCAGGTCGCCGGCCTCGCACACCACGGCGTAGACCCGCTGGTTCACATGGAGGTAGAAGCAACCGGCTCCGCGCGCGAAGAACCGGACTTCGTTCTCGCCGTGCCGGTGCTCCTCGAGGAACGTGTCGCGAGCCTTGGCCGCTTGTTCGCGCCACGCCGGGGTGTCTTCGGGATGGAACTGGACGACATCGACCAGCCGCAGGTTTTCCTGGGCGCACAGCTCGTCCACTGCCGAACGGTAATGTGCGAGAACCTCTTCCGCCGAGGCGCCGGGCCGGACAGTGTCGTTCGCGGGCCAGCGGCGCAACTGCACTGCGCATTCCCGCAGGGCGTCGGCGATCTGCGTCTCATCCCGGGTGCGAAGCAGTACGCGATCCGGTGCGTTCTCGGGCATAACCTGTAGAAATGTCACTGTTGGACCTTCTCTCCATAGCCATTGATCGTCAGCAGGTGACAGATTGACTCCAGGCATTCCAACCGGTTGCGAGCCTGGGCCAGGTCCTCGCCCCATGCGGTGATGCCGTGGTCGGCAAGGAGCAGGGCGGGCGGTGCGCCGGAGACATGTTCGTAGTACTCGGCCACGTCTACCGCGATGCGGGAGACTTCGGACCAATTGGGGAACACCGGCAGGGCGACGGCCGCGGGGTCGGGGACACCCAGGCCTTTGAGAAGTTCGAACCGTTCCATGCGCACCACTGTTGTTTCGGCGCGGCGACCGGCGCGGTAGGCGACAGCGGTGGCATAGGGAGAGTGCACATGGATGATCGCTTGCGCGTCGGTCGTGCGATAGACAGCGGCATGGATCGAGGTCTCTGCGGACGCGCGCACGGTCGTGTGTTCTGCGATCTGGCCCGTGTCCGCATGGATCACCACCATGTCGCGGCTCGTCAGCTCGCCTTTGTCCCGGCCGCTCGCCGTGATGAGCGCGCGGTCCGTCCCGGGTAGTCGTGCCGAGATGTTCCCGGATGTCCCGGGCATCCAGCCGCGTTCGTACATGCGCATGGAGAACAGCGACAGCGTCTCAGCCAACGGATCGAGGTTCATGCCGGAACCTCGCACAGGGTCAACAGCGGGTAATCGGCCAGGCGTTCCGGAGCGCCCAGCCCCGTCAGCGCCACCAGCGCGACCAGACCCGCCACCTGCGCGCCGGCGAGGGTGACGAGCTGGGCCGCGGCTTGCAGGGTGCCGCCGGTTGCCAGTACATCGTCCACACACAGCACTCGATCGCCAGGGCCGACCGCGCCCTTCTGCATCTCCAGTTGGTCGGTGCCGTACTCGAGTTCGTAGCCGGCCTGGTGCACCGGTCCCGGCAGTTTCCCGGGCTTGCGGGCGAGGGTCAGTGGAACGCGGGTGTAGGCGGCCAGAGCTGCCCCCAAGACGAACCCCCGGGATTCCACGGCCAGAATTCGGTCGAAGTTCCCGCCTACTTCGCGGGTCACGCGGCTTACCAGGCGGGCAAGCATGCCGGGCTCGGCGTAGAGTCCGGCCAGATCGCGGAAGACCACTCCCGGGGCCGGGTAGTCGGGGAATTGTTGCAGCAGGGCAGCGATTTCGGACGAGTCCGGGCCGCCACCGCGGTACCCGCGGGGGCGTGTGCATTCCTTTTCGGAGACCAGCGCCGTAATCAGTTCGGCGGGAGTGACGTCGAAGGCAGGGTTGTACGCCGAGGCGTCGGCCGGAGCGATCAACGCACCGGCGAAACCGGTTACTTCGTCGGCGGCGCGTTCCTCCACCACGATTCCGGAGCCATCGGGCAGACCTCGATCCCAGGTGGACTCGGGGGCGACAACAACGAAGGGGATGTCGTGCCGGGCGGCGGCGACAGCGAGCCCGTAGGTGCCGATCTTGTTGGCCGTATCGCCGTTGTCCGCGATACGGTCTGCTCCTACCAGCACGATGTCCACCAGGCCCCGGTCCATCGCGGCGGCCGCGGCCGAATCCACGCACAGCCGATAGGGCACCCCCGCTTGCCCAAGTTCCCACGTGGTCAGGCGTGCGCCCTGCAGCAACGGACGGGTTTCGTCCACCAGAACCTCTTCGATCCGGCCGCGGTCGGCAAGCTCCAGAATCGTGCCCAGCGCTGTCCCCACCGCGGCGGTAGCCAAGCGGCCGGTGTTGCAGTGCGTCAGCACGCGCAGCGGACGGTCCGGAGCCAGTGTCTGCACCAGGTCCGCCGCTCGTTGCGCGGCAGCCCGGTTGGCCGTCGCGTCCTCGCTCAGCATCCGCATCGCCTCCTCGAGCACGGCTTCGGGGCCGGCCGGCAGACGAGCCGCGGCGCGGCGCACTCCCCATGCGAGGTTCACGGCGGTAGGCCGGGCCGCGGCCAAACGCTCGGCATCTGCCCGCACCGCCGTCTCGTCGACGTCCTCGCCGGAGCGATGCAGATGCGCGGACAGCGCGACACCCAGCGCCCCGGCGAGCCCGAGCGCGGGGGCGCCCCGGACCGCCAGCGACCCGATGGCATCGATGAGCTCGTCGACCGTCCCCAGCCGCAAGAGGCGATACTCATGCGGGAGGGCACGCTGATCGACTGCGACGATGACGCCGTCGGCCCACATCAGCGATAGATCAGTGTGGGGCGGGGTCACCGAATTTCCTTACCTGGGGGGAAGTTGTTGTGGAACAAGAGAATCCGTTCGAGCGTCGCAGCGAGTGTGAGGACGGTGTCGTCACGGAAGCGGCGGCCGGCGATCTGGAGGCCGACGGGGAAGCCGTCCGGGGTGCGGCCGGCGGGAATGGAGATCGCCGGGCTGCCGGTGTAGTTGAAGGGGTGGGTCAGACACCAGCCGAGCACGGGATCGACCGGTTCGCCGTCGACCTGTGTGGGGCCCACGGTCCATCCGTCGGCGGCGTTGGGGATGCCGGCCACGGCCGTGGTGGGGGTGATGATGGCGTCGTACTGGTCGAAGAGCGTGGTGAGGGCGTCGAAGACCGCGGTGCGCAGGAATTGGTCGCGACGGGTCGAGGCGGTATCGAAACCTACTGCGCGGTCGGTCATTTCGCGCAGTTGCGGCGGCAGGTTATCCCAAGCGAGCGCGCGTAGGTCGAGTCCGGAGTCGGCGAAGGTTTCGATGAGGCCGATCATGGCCGAACCGGTGTAGCGCAGCCATAGGTCGGTGACCTCGGTATGGGAGGCGGGCAGGGTGAATTCGGGCTGTTCGACGATGACACCGGCGGACTCGAGGCTGCGCGCGGCGGCGTCGATGACGGTGCGGACGTCCGAGGCCACCGGGAAGCCGCCGAGAGTCGGGAGGTAGGCGACGCGCAAACCTTCGGCGGACCGGAGCAGGGCGTCCCGGAAAGAGGTCACCGGCAGGGGCACGCTTCCGGGATCGCGCGCGTCGAATCCGGCCATGGCCTCCAGCATGAGGGTGCAGTCCTCGACCGAGCGGGCCAGCGGGCCGTTGCCCATGAACGGGTTGAAGGTGAAGAAGGCGTCGGGGCGGACGACCCCCGCGAGCAGGCCGTAACTGGGTTTGAGGCCCACTACACCGCAGAGTGCGGCGGGGATGCGGACCGAGCCGCCGCCGTCGGAACCCTGGGCCAGCGCGCACATTCCGGCGGCGACGGCCGCGGCGCTGCCGCCGGAGGATCCGCCCGCGTTGTGCCCGGCTGCGAAGGGGGTGCTGGTCGGGCCGAACAAGCGGTTGTCGGTAGTGGCCTTGTGGCCGAATTCGGGAGTGTTGGTCTTGCCGAGAATGATAGCGCCGAGTCCCTCCAAGCGCGCCACGTGCGGCGCGGTTTCCTCGGGTACATAGCCCGCGAACTCCTTGACGCCGAACGTGTTCGGCACTCCGGCCAGCAGGTCGAACAAATCTTTGACGGCGATCGGGACGCCGTGCAGCGGACCACGCAGCCGGCCTCGGCGTACCTGTTGCTCGGCCACCTTCGCTGCCGCGCGGGCTTGGTCGCCGAGCACGGTGACGTAGGCGTTGAGGTCGGTGTTCACTGCTTCGATGCGGGCGAGGTAGGCGTCGGTGACCTCCACCGGCGAGAGGTGCCCGTTGCGGATCTGTTGCGCCAATGCGACGGCGGGAGCGAAGACCAAGTCGATGCTTGCCATGGTCGCAGACTATATCTCCGAAAGTGCTTGCAGGGGGGCGTGGTTCAGATGAATAACAGTCAAATAGATTGAAGCGCAACGTGTTCAGCGGCATGTATCCGCAGGTAGGACCCGTTTTCGGGCGGGCTGGTTAACATAGATGTCATACAACCGAATTTAATTCCATCGGTTGACGGACTCCCGAAGCCTCGTCTAACGTCTGCAATAGATTTCCGAACGGGCAACTTCGGCGTAGAAGTGCATACGGCGTGAAATCTTCGGTGCAACATGAGGCGAACCCGGAAAATGTCCGGAATCAGAGTCTGGATTTTTCCACGCCCAAAAGGTGGGATCCGGGCAGATTGTCGAGTGTGTCAATGATTAATTCAGCATCAATTCCTGCCGTCTCGTTCGATAATTGGATCGAGCTGATGGACGAGCGTGTCGCGAAGCAGGGGGAGCAGGTCGCCTTCGTGTTCCTCGACGACGAGGGCCGGGCGGCCGACACGCTCACCTACCGTGAACTCGACCAGCGCGTTCGAGCGCTGGCGTATCGGCTGACCTGCGAAGTAAGTGCGGGTGACCGTGCGCTGCTACTTCATCCGCCAGGACTCGACTATGTCGTGTCCTTCTATGCCTGCCTCTACGCCGGCGTGATCGGGATACCGCTGTTCCCGCCCCAGCGCTCGCGTATAGACCATATCGATGAGGTAGCCCGGGACAGCCGGGCGGGCATCGTGCTCAGCACCTCGGCTGTCCTCTCCGCTCTGGCAGAACTGAATGGCGAGACATTTGTTGAATCACTGCCTCGAATCCCGGTCGACGCTGTCGAGGCGACAACCGGCGCACCGCCGGAGATAAATCCAGCTGCCGCTGATATCGGCTATCTGCAATACACCTCGGGATCCACGTCGATGCCGAAAGGCGTCATTATCACGCACGGAATGATGCTGCAGCAGTGCGACGAATTGGGGCGCAGCTGGGGTGTCGATTCCGACAGCACAGTCGTGTCCTGGTTACCGCATTTCCACGACTTCGGGCAGGTCAGTGGCGTGTTGCTGCCGGTATACGTCGGCATCCGCGCGGTGCTGATGGCACCGGCCACCTTCGTCAAAGAACCGATCCGGTGGCTGTCCGCCGTGTCGACCTATCGCGGAACCCACAGCGGCGCACCGAATTTCGCCTTCGATCTGTGCGTGGACAAGACCACGCCGCAGCAGCGGTCGCAACTCGATTTGAGCAGCTGGCGCGTGCTCAGCAATGGCGCCGAACCGGTCCGCAAGGCCACGCTGGACCGCTTCCAGGAAACCTTCCTGCCGCACGGACTGCGACCCACCGCGGTGACGCCGGGGTACGGATTGGCCGAGGCCACTCTGAAAGTGAGCTCGGGCAGCGAATTCGCGTCCTACGTCGCGACGTGCTTCGACACCGAGTCGTTGGGCCGGGGCAAGGCAGTGCCGGGCGAAATGACCGCGTCCACGGAGTTGGTCGCCTGTGGCTTCGCCACGAGCCCGACCGAAATCGCCATCGTCGCACCGCAATCCGGCACTCGGGTGGCAGACGACGAGGTCGGCGAGATCTGGGTGAGCGGTCCCATCGTGGCACCCGGCTACTGGGGTCGCCCAGAAGACAGCGCGGCCGTCTTCCAGGCCCGGATCGCCGACGCCGGTGACGACCGCACCTATCTCCGCACCGGCGACCTCGGTTTCGTGCACGAGGGCGAGCTCTACATCTGTGGCCGAATCAAGAACCTGATGATCATCAACGGCGTCAACTACTACCTCGAGGATATCGAGGCCACGGTTATCAACTGCGATGAATCATTGCGCGCAGGCGCGGTTCTCGCGTTCTCGGTGGATCGCGAAGGGCAGGAGAGCCTGATCCTGGCCGCCGAACCTGCCGGAGATCGCGATGCGGAGCAGCTGGTCGCGGTGATCCATGACGCCGTCGCCCGTCAGCACGGCATCGCGCCGGCCGCGATTGTGCTCATCGAACCGGGCTCCGTGCCCCGCACCACCAGCGGCAAGCTCCGCCGACAGCACTGTAGGTCCGATTTCCTCGCGGGTGCGCTCAGCGAGGCCTACCGATGGGAAGCCGCCGTGTCTCTGGAAACCAGCAGTCCCGCAACCGAATCCGAAGGCGCGGGGATGCCGTCCATGCGCACACTGGTACAGCAGGGCCTGCTGTCCGCCATCCGGCAATGGATTCTCACCCTGAAGCCGGGGGAGCCGGTGGACCTGTCCCGCTCACTATCCGAGCACGGCCTCGCCTCGCTGGATCAGATGACCCTGCACGAACATCTGGAAACCTGGTCCGGCAAACGCTTTCCACCCGAATTGATGTGGGATGCGCCGTCGCTGACCGAGATGACGGATGCGATTGCCGCGCACCTGACGTCCGATCCGACAGTGGGAGCGCACTGAGATGAGAATCCGCTCCGCAGTCGCCGGGCTGCCCTCGCGCACAGTCGGCAATGCCGATATCACCTCGCTCATCACCGAGCACAGCGCCCAGAGCTTCGACGGCGACTTCGACGACGCGCTGCGCAAGGTGGAGTACTACCTGAAATACGCGGGCTCGGACTCCCGGCAGTGGCTCGACGCGGGCGAGCGCCCCATCGACCTGCTGCGCACGGCCGCGAACCAGGCCCTCGCGCAGGCCGAATTGCGGCGCGAGGACATCGATCTCTTGATCTACACCGGCATCGGCCGCGGTTTCATCGAGCCCGGCGGCGCCTATCACACCGCCGCGGCGATCGGTCTGCAGAACGCGCATTGCTTCGACATCCTGGACGCCTGCATGAGCTGGACAAGGGCGGTGCAGGTCACCGAATCGCTGTTCCGCACCGGGCAATTCCGCAACGCGCTGATCGTCAACGCCGAATTCAATCTGCGCTCCGGCGGTGTGGTGTTCCCGCAGCTGTTCAAGATTCCGCGGCTCGAAGCTCTGGAGTCGATCTTCCCGGCCTACACCCTGGGCGAGGCCGCCACCGCGACCGTGCTCACCGCCGAGGACAACGAGCCGTGGGAATTTCGTTTCGCTTCCCGGCCCGACCTCGCCCCGCTGTGCAATGTGACGCTCGAGGGCTACGAGGGGTACTGCGACCCGTCGGACAAGCTGGCCGCGAACGGTGTCGGCTACTTCACCTCCTTCGGTTTCGAAATGCACGAGCAGGGAGCCGCTGACGGGTTCGCGGTCTTCGAACAGCTCGCACCGCCGGTGGACGAGGTGAAGGCGCTGTTCACGCACGCCTCCAGCAAGCGCTACTGGCAGGGCATGGCGGACAAGGTGGGGTTGGGCTCGGCCATCCATCACGTCTTCGATCGGACCGGGAACGTAGTTTCCGCGTCGGTGCCCGCCGCCATCGCCTCGGCTCTGGAGGCGGATCTGGTGCGCCCCGGCGACCGGGCCGTCGGCTGGGTCGGAAGTGCCGGAATGTCTTTCGGCGCTTTTACTTTCGTCTTCTGACTTCGATCGGAACAGGTGAGCTTCAGTGTTCAGACATCTCGCCAAGGCGACCGCGTGCACCGCGCTGGGAGCGGCCGAATATTCGGTGGCGGCGCTGCGCCGCAAGGACGTCAGCGCCGAACAGCGGCGCGCCGACGCCATCCTCGCTTTCCTGCTGCGGATGGGACCCATCTACATCAAGATGGGCCAGATCGCCGCCACCCGATCGGATCTGCTGCCGCCGTCGTGGGTGGATACGCTGCGGGTGCTGCAGGATCAGGCCCCGCATATGTCGCCGGCCCAATCGCGCGCCGCGCTGGAGCGGGAGTTGGGCGGCCCGCTCGAAAAGACCTTCTCCGCACTCGATCTCACGCCGATCGCCAGCGCCTCGGTGGCGCAGGTGCATATCGGTGAGCTGCCGGACGGACGCAAGGTCGCGGTGAAGCTGGTAAAGGACACCGTGCCCGAGGAAATCGACCGGAGCCTCACGGCTATCGGGTCTTTGGTGAAGCTGGTCGACCGCACCACCCCGCGGGTGCGCGAACTGGGGCTGCCCGATCGTTTCTCGGAGGTGGCGCGACTGCTGCGCCCGCAGGCCGATATGACCCACGAGGCGCGTCAGCAGGAACGCATCGGGAAGAACTTCCAATCCCACCCCTATGTTCTGGTGCCGTCGGTGATTCCGGAGCTGGTCACCACGCGCATGCTGGTGATGGAATTCATGGACGGGATTCCCGGAAAAGATTCCAGCACTGTCGATTTCGATGCCGGGGGACTGGCGCGGCGGTTGCAGGATGTCATCTACACCATGCTGTACATGCACGGCCTCTGCCACGGCGACCCGCATCCGGGCAATGTCTTGTTCACCCCCGACGGCAAGCTCGTGCTGCTGGATTACGGCGTCACGGTGGAGCTGACCGAGGACGAGAAGTGGGGGCTGTCGTCGTTCTACTACGCCTGCACCCGTAAGGAATGGGATATCGCGATCGACCGGTTCACCCGGTATTTCGTGGTGGCAGACGAGAAGATCGAACGCGAACGCGCTGCCTATGACGCCGAGATGGCCGAGGTGCTGAAGTTCCACTTCGATATCAGTTCCAGCCAGTGGTCGACCATCTCCTATTTCAACGACGTGAGTGCCGTGCTGCGCAAATACAATTCGCGCTACACGACGAATTTCACCAAGGTGGAACTGGTCTTCCTGTCCTGTGAGGGGTTCGCCAGCCAGATCGATCCGAAGATCGACATCTGGGCGAATGCGCGCAAGTTCACCGACCGCTACTCGCCGTATATGAACGCCGAGGTGGAGAAGCGTTTCGCCGTGGACTTCGAGCGGCAGATGCCGGCCTCGCTGGAACTGCGCGACCGGGCTCGCAATTCACTGGTCGCGCCGACCCATATCGACCGCTACTTCTTCCCGAGCGGATTCCCGGTGTTCGTCGCCGAAGCTTCCGGCGGCCGGGTCACGGACTACGACGGCAACGACTACATCGACCTGTCCGGCGGCTACGGCCCGCACCTGCTCGGTTACTCGCATCCGGCGATCAACGCCGCCATCGCCGCTGGCACCGAGCGCGGTCTGGTCAACGGCATCGGAAATCGTGCCGAGGTCGAACTGGCCGAACTCCTGGTGGACGCGTTCCCGGCCGCGGATAAGGCACTGCTGTGCAATTCGGGCTCCGAAGCGATTCTCTTCGCGATCCGGATGTGCCGCGGTTACCGGCGGAAGAACATGGTGGCCAAATTCGAGGGCCACTATCACGGCTTCTCCGATCAGGGCATGGTGAGCTCCTGGTTCCGGTTCTCCGGCGACAAGGACCGGCCCGATCCGGTGGCGGGCTCGCTGGGCGTGGATCCCGGTGCGGTGGACAACACGCTGGTCCTGCAATACGGCGATATCCCCGGCCTGGCGCGGCTGCGTGCGCACGCGCAGGATCTCGCCTGCGTGATCCTCGAGCCGATGCCCACGTCGGTGGTGGCTCTGCACCACGACTTCTTGCGTGAATTGCGCAGAGAATGCACCGAACTCGGCATTCCGCTGATCTTCGACGAGGTGGTCTCGGGGTTCCGGGTCGCCTACGGCGGCGTGCAGGTGCTGGCCGATATCCACCCGGATCTCACCTGCCTGGGCAAGGTGATCGGCGGCGGCCTGCCGTGCGGTGCCGTGGTGGGCCGGGACCATCTCATCGAGATGGCCAAGAGCTCGCAGGATCCGTTCTTCGACTATGAGAACAAGGTTTTCGCCGGCGGCACGCTCAGCGGCAACTCGCTGACCTGCGCGGCCGGGCTGGGCGCACTGCGGCACCTGCGCGACAACCAGCAGATCTACGACACCCTGGAAGAGAACACCCAGCGGCTGGCGACCTTGCTGCGGGAAGCCACCGAATCGCGGGACGTGGCGTGCCGCATCAACGCCCGCAACTCGATCTTCTCGCTCAATTTCAGCCACCGTGAGGCCGGCCTGTACCGGGAACGCATGGCCGGCAGCAACTTCAAGGCCACCATCGCCCTGGCCTACTACATGCGTAAACACCAGGTCTATTTGCCGGAGCTGCACAGCTTCCTGATCAGCGCCGCGCACACCGTCGAGGACCTGGACCAGGTGGCGCACGCGTTCGAGAAGAGTCTCGACGAAATGCTCGCCGATCAGATGTTCGTCGTCTGAAACCCCGCACTTTTCGATTCACGAAGGAACACCATGCATTTCATGACAAGGGAACGCGAAACCATCGACTGTTTCCTGCCGGGGCTGGCATCCAAAATCGCCGATATATCCCTGGCGCAACTCGAATCGGCCGACAACCCGGGTCTGGCGTTGTTCCGTGATGCCGGCGGCACCGGTCTACTGATCGACGCCCAGCGCGGCGGCTGCGGGGCCGACCTCGCGGCGGCCGCCCGCGTGCACCGCATGCTCGGTTCCTGGTCGCCGTCGCTGGCCATCGCCGTGAACATGCACTCCTGCACGGTCGCCGCGATACCGCCCGGTCCGGCCGCCGACATGCTGCTCGGGCTGGTTGCCGAAAACCAGCTGTACCTGGCTTCGGCCTTCGCCGAGGGGATTCCGGGCGCGAGTGTGATCAGCCCGAAACTGCGCGGCGAGCGCATCGAGGGCGGCTGGCGGATCAGCGGCAGCAAGAAGCCGTGCAGCCTGTCCAAATCCATGGACCTGCTCACCGCCAGTGTGCTGCTGCGGCCCGACGGCGTGGACGAGGATCAGCTGGCCCTGGCGGTCATCCCGGCGGCCTCGCCCGGTATCGAGGTGCGCCCGCTGGACGGCATCGCGGTCTTCCCGGGTTCGGAAACCCACGAGGTCGTGCTGCGAGATGTCGAGATCACCGACGACGCGGTCTCATACCTCGGCGCGACCGACACCCTCAACACCGCGATCAGCGGGGCCTGGCTGACCTTCAGCGTGCTGGTCTCGGCCTGCTACCTCGGCATGGCCAGCGGCCTGGTCGAGCGGGTGCTCGAAGCCCGGCGCGGGACCGCCGCCGACCGCATGATGATGGTCGGCGACCTCGACACGGCGATGGCCGCCATCGAATCGGTCGCGGCCGAAATCGGCGCCGGCGCCGACGATCCGGCCACGGTGGCCCGCGCTCTGCATCTGCGTTTCGCCACGCAGCGGGTCATCGAGCGCACCTCCGCGCTGGCCACCGAGCTGCTCGGTGGCATCGCCTTCATGACCGGCGACAGTGCGCGGCTGTACACCGGCTGCCGCGCGCTGGCCTTCCATCCGCCGTCGCGGATGAACATCGCCGAACCGCTGGACCGCTTCCTGGCGGGCGAACCATTGATCGTCACATGATCGGGAACACGGTCGTCCAGATCGGGCGTGGACCCACTGGTACCGCCCTGGCCCGGCAGCTGCTGCCGGGCATGGCGCCCGGATCCCGCTACGTCGTCATCGACCGGGATCCGGCGGCCGCGCAGCTGCCGTTCGGCACTCCCGAGCCGACCCACCTGATCAACACCCGCGCCGCGAAAAGCAGCCTGAACCTCGCTGACCCGGACGAGTTCGACCGCTGGCTCACCGGACAGGCGTCGGCCGCGGGCGAATCCGTCACCGAGTTCCCGGCCCGTTTCTGGTTCGGTCGCTATGTCCGGGACATGTTCGACCAGGCGGTCAAGGAGGCGACCGCGGCCGGCGTCTCGGTCGATGTCGTCACCGACGAGGTCCTCGAGGTGAGCACCGGCGCCGAGGCGCGCTGGCGGGTCGTGTGCGTGAGCGGACAGCAGTTCGAAGCCGATCGGGTCATGGTCTGTACGGGCATGCTGGCCCAGGCCGACCCGTTTCCCGGAATCGTGGACGCGCCGGGCTATTTCACCGATCCGTGGCGGCTGCCGGAGCTCCCGGCCGACGCCCGGATCGCGGTACTCGGCACCCGGCTCACCGCTATCGACAGCGCGCTGACCCTGGCAGCGCGCGGACACGCCGGTCCGGTGCTGCTGGCTTCGCGGTCCGGACACCTGCCCCGGCTGCGTGGCCCGGAGACCGTCGCACCCATCCCGGCCGTGCAGGCCTGCATGGGCGCGGCCGCCGCCCGAGGTACATTGCAGCTCAACGACTTCGGACGTGCGCTGATGGCCGATATCGAAGCCGCCTCGGCCGAGCGGCCGGACTGGTCCGAGGTGCGTGGCGGCGGACCGACCACCCGGGCCATGCTGGCCCGGGACCTGGCCGAGGTCGAATCCGGCACCGCCCGCGGCTGGCAGCAGGTCCTCAATGAGGCTTCCCCGGTCCTGCTGCCCGCCTGGCAGCTGCTGGCCGAACCGGATCGGGCGGAGTTCTTCGCCGAGTGGCTGACCCCGCTGCTCGTGCACGGCGCACCCATTCCGCCCGAGACCGCGCACCGCTTGATCGCAGCCATGGATTCGGGGCAGCTGCGGGTGCGCGACGGGTTGAGCGGGGTCCAGCGGGACGGCGCCGGCTTCGCCGTGAACCTGGGTGGCACAACGGAATTCGCCGATATCGTGATAAACGCCACCGGCGCGGGTACCGACGCCGCCGCATTGCGAACCCAGCCGATGCTGGCCGGATTGCTCGACATGGGATCGCTTACCGCGCATCCCCTCGGGGGCGTGCGCGTCGACGTCGCCACCTTTCAACCGCTCGATGCCGCCGGCACACCTGTCCCCGGACTGCACATCCTGGGCGACCTGATCCGCGGGGCGGTGCTGGTCACCAACGATGTCATCGCGCTGTCCTTCCAAGCCGCGCTGCTCGCCGCCGCACTGAACGCGAACAACGAAGAGGGAGTGCGAATGTCATGACAGCAACCACCACACCGGCCCGCGCCAAGGGGCCGATCCTCGCGGTGCTGTGCCTGTGCGTGATCGCGATCTACATGGACGCGATGATCGTGAACCTGGCACTGCCCAGCCTCGTGCGCGAATTAGGTTCGAGCACAAGTGGATTGCAGTGGATCGTCGACGCCTACGCGCTCACCTTCGCGGCGCTGGTGCTGGTCGCCGGCAGTCTCGGTGATCGGTTCGGCCGGCGCGGCATCCTGCTGGCAGGTCTGGTGGTGTTCACTGCCGCGACCGGGGCCGGCGCACTCTGCGACAGCACCGAGCAGCTGGTCGCGGCCCGCACGGTCATGGGCTTGGGCGCGGCGATGATCTATCCGTCCACGCTGTCGATCCTGACCACCGTGTTCGTCGAACGCAAAGAACGCGCGGCCGCTATCGGCGTGTGGGGCGCGGTGTCCGGTATCGGCGTGGTGCTCGGGCCGATCGTCGGCGGCCTGCTGCTGGAACACTTCTGGTGGGGCAGCGTATTCGTGGTCGTCGTGCCGGTCGGTGTGGTGTGCCTGATCCTGGTCGCGCTGCTGGTGCCCGATTCCAAGGATCCGCGTGGGCGCCGGCTCGACTTCCCGGGCCTGGCGCTGTCCACCGCCGGGCTCGGCGTGCTCGTCTACTCGATTATCGAAGCGCCGGAACAGGGTTGGCTCTCCGGGCGGACCCTGCTCGGCTTCGCCGTCGCCGTTCTGCTGCTGGCCGGCTTGGTCTGGCGCGAATTGTCGGCTCGCGAGCCCATGCTGGATGTGCGGTTGTTCGGCAACCTGCGGTTCTCCGCGGCCTGCGCCATCATCACCATCACGTTCTTCACGCTGAACGGCTTCACCTTCCTGGTGACGCAGTATTTCCAGTTCCTGAAGTCCTATACGCCGCTGGGCGCGGGCGTGCGCCTGATCCCGGTCGCGGTGGCGATCATCATCGGATCGGTGCTCGGCGGCAAACTGGTCGTCAAGCTCGGCACCCGTGCGGTGGTGACAGCGGGCCTGATCCTGATGGGAATCGCCTACGCCTGGTTCGCCTTCGACGATGGGCGCACCGAGTATTCGATCATCGCGGCACAGATGGTGGTGATCGGGCTCGGCATCGGCGCGGTCGCCATCCCGGCCACCGAATCGATCATGGGTGTGGTGCCCGCGGCCAAGGCGGGCATCGGTTCGGCCATGAACGACGCGACCCGGCTGCTCGGCGGCGCGCTGGGCATCGCGGTGGTGGGCAGCGTGCACCACTCGCTCTACACCGGGGAGCTGCCGGACGGCAGCGTCACCGGTGTGCCCGTCGCCGCGCTCCAATCGGCCCGGGATTCGCTCGGCACGGCACTGCAACAGGTGGCCGCGTTGTTCGCGGGTGGGCAGCCCGGGCCGGCCGAATCGCTCCGCGGTGCCGTGCAGGCCGCGTTCGTGCACGGATTCCAGATCTCCTGCCTGGTCGTGGCGGGCGTGTGTGCCGCCGCCGCCGTCGTGGCCATCGTCCTGCTGCCGTCCGCACCGCCGCCGTCGGTGCCTGCCGAAGAGTCCGAAACCGATCTGAGGATGGAAACACTGTGACAACCGCAGAAAAGGCCACCGACCGCTGGCTGCTCTACAGCACCTGCGACGAGGACTCCCGCTCCGAGATGCGGGCCCTGGAGATCACCGAGAACGACGACGTGCTCGCAGTGACCGGCAGCGGCTGCCGGGCCCTGAGCCTGGTGGTGAACAACCCACGCTCGGTCACCTCGATCGACAGCTCGCCCGGACAGACGTACCTGCTCGAACTGAAACTGGCCGCGATCCGGCACTTCTCCTACGACACCCTGCTGGAATTCTTGGGGGTGGACGAATCCGCGCACCGCTGGCGGCTGTTCCAGGAACTGACCCCGCACCTGTCCGCGGGCGCGGTGGCCTACTTCACGAAGTACCGCAAGGCGATCGTGCGCGGTGTGCTGCAGGCCGGCCGGCACGAGCAGTTGTACGTGCGGCTGGTCGCCCCGGCCATGCGGGTGCTGTACGGGCGGGCGATGCGGGATCTGTTCGGGGCGACCGATCTCGAGGAACAGCGCCGGATCTACCGCGACCGGGTCGACGGTGTGCTGTGGCGCACCATGATTCGCCAGGGTTTCACCGAGCGCACCTTGAAAGCGGTGCTCAACGACGACTCCTACAACGTCGTCACCGACGAGAAGTCTTGCGGTGACTATGTTCTGGAGCGACTCGACCACACCTTCATGAATCACCTCGCGGGGGAGAACGACTGGGTGTCGTTCATGTTCCACGGCCGCTATCCGCGCCGGGATGTGCTGCCGCACTATCTGCTTCGCGACAATGTCGCCGCCATTCGCGCCGCCGGCACCGAGGTGAACGTGGTGTGCGCGGATCTGATGGACAGATTGCGCGCCCTGCCGGACGAGTCGGTGGACAAGTTCTCGCTCTCGGATGTGACCAGCTGCATCGACCGCGAACAGTTCGCCACGCTGATGAAAGAGGTGATCCGGGTCGCGCGGCCCGGAGCGCGAATCTGCTACCGCAACTTCCTGTCTCGGCACACCCCCGCGCCGGAGCTGCTCGAATTGCTGCGTCGCGAGGACGAGCTGTGCGAGCAGCTGTACTTCGACGACTACGCCTTCGTGTACCAGTTCGAGATCTTCACCGTCGGCAGGAGCTGAGATGAGACAGTCCAGGATTTCCGTCCGCGCGGTGTTCATCGCCGTGGTGGCGGCCGTGGTGGCTGGTACCGCCGGCTGTGGCAGCGACGAAGCCGGCAGCCCGGCGAGTACCACCAGCAGCACCCCGACCACCGCCGCGGCACCGTCGGAAACCCCTTCTGCCAGAGCAACTTCGGAGCCGCCGCCCGCGCCCGCCGAGCCCCCCGCACCGCAGGTCCAGCCCACTGTGCCGCAGGTCCAGCCCACCGTGCCGCAGCCACAGAAGCCGCCGACGCAGCCGCAGAAGCCGCAGACACAACAGCCCCAGAACGAGCCCCCCTCGTTGCCCGAACCGGGCTTCGAGCCGCGGCCTGGTTACTGACAAGGATGATCATGCCCATTTCGACCCGTTCCGCCACCCTGGGCGCCGCCACTCTGGCCGCGGCCCTGCTGTCCGCGCCCCTGCCCGTCGCCACGGCCGCGCCCGCCGAGGGTAAATCCGTTGTGGTGCTCGGTGATTCCTTCACCGCCAACGGTGATATCGCCGCCGCGCTGGAGAACACCGCACCCGGTGCCAAGTCCGACTGCTCGCACGGCCCCACCTCGTGGCCGACCCAGCTCGCACACGGCATGGGCCTGCGGGCAGGCGACGATCTCGTAGACGTCTCCTGCCGCGGCGCGACGCTGGTGAGCGGGCCCGGATACACACTTGTGCACGAGGCGCGCGGCGCCGACGCGCAGGGCGCGTTCGGGCCGCGCACCAAGGCGGTGCTGATCCAAACCGGCCTCAACGACTCCTGGGGCAGCAACGAGGTGAAGCTGCGCCAAACCCTGCTCAACTGTGTGCTCGACGTGATCCGCGGTTGCGGTCCCGAAGCCGCCGCCGAGGGCCGGGCCACCGACTATCGGGGCATCGATACCGCCGAATACACCCGGCGCGTGAAACCCGTCGTGGACTACGTTCGGTATTACGCGCCCAACGCGCGCATCATCTTCGTCGGCTACCCGGAGATGAACGCTCCCGGTTCGAGTACCTGGTGCGTCAATGTGCTCGGCGTGGGGCAGATTGTGCAGAACCGCGCCGAGTCCGCGATCGAACTGTGGAACCGAGTCGACACCGTGCAGCGGGCGGCCGCCCAGCAGCTCGGCATCGAATTCTTCGATTCCCGGGCCGTCACCGCCGGCCACGGCATGTGCACGCCCGAGCCGTGGCTGGCCGGAATCCTGGACCCCGCAAGCGATGTCATGGGCACTCCGATACACCCCACGGCGCGCGGTGACGCCGCGGTGGCCGCCGGGTTGCAGCGGATGATCGCGGGCTGATCATGGCCGCCGAGATCGTCGCTACGCGGTCGGCGCGACCGGAGCCCGGCACCAAACGCCCGGCGCTGCCGTCGCTGACCGGCGCGCGCTGGTGGGCGGCGTTCGCGGTGTTCCTCCTGCACGCGCTGGTCTTCCTGCCGGTGTATCCGTTCCAGAAATCCGAGCTGTTCCGGCAGCTGCACGCGCTGGCTCCGATGCAGCTGGGCGCGGCCGGCGTGTCGTTCTTCTTCATCCTGTCCGGCTTCATCATCTACTGGTCCTTCACTCCGGGCAGCTCGGTGCCGCGCTTCTACTGGCGGCGAGTGCTGAAGATCTATCCGACGCATCTGGCGGCAGCCGCGATATTCATCCTGGCTGCCTCGGTGCCGTTGCATCGCGCGGTGGTGTGGGCGCCGAACCTGTTGCTGGTACACACCTGGGTGCCGAAGTGGACGATGGTCGGTGGGCTGAACGTGCCGGCCTGGTCGCTGGCCTCGGAAATGCTGTTCTACGTCAGCTTTCCGCTGCTGCTACCGCTGGTGCTGCGGATCGGCGGGCCCCGGTTGTGGTGGTGGCTGGGCGGGCTGCTGGTGTTCATTCTGCTGCTGCACACCGCCTACTACCTGTGGACGCCCGGCCCCAAGGGCATCGGCAACGCCTTCGCCCCACGGCTGGTGCCGGGCGACGACTCGCCGTACTACGAGTTGCACGCCTCGCAAGCCTGGTTCCGGCAGGCGGATATCCCGGTGCCGCAATCCTATTGGCTCAGCTACTACTTCCCGCTGTCGCGGCTGCCGGAGTTCTTTCTCGGTGTGCTGGGCGGGCGGCTGGTCCTGGAGGGCCGCTGGCGGCTGACGAACATCCGCTGGCCGTTGGCCGCGCTGGCGCTCGCCTACCTGGCGACCTGGGTGGTTCCGGTGAACTACAAGATGTCCGCGCTGCTGGCCGGTCCTATGCTGGCGGTGGTGGCGACGCTCGCGGCGCGGGATCAGGCGGGGATCCACGGCGTGACGTCCAGGGGCACAATGGTGTGGTTCGGTAAAATCTCCTACGCCTTCTATTTGGTCCAGTTCCCCGTGATGGTCTTGATCACCCGATGGTTCATCGGCGGACATCAATTCGGCTTCTTCGGTTGGATGGGTTTCGCCGCGCTGAGTCTGGTGGCGTCGATAGCGCTGGGGGCCTTGATCTTTCACTGTCTCGACGAGCCGCTGATGCGCAGATTCGCCGGCCGGCGTACACCGGCACCACCTTCCTAGGAGAAACCATGGCTCTCAGTGCATCGCTGGGCCCACCCCACGAGATCGACCTGGCCGGTGGGCGCATTCGCTACTACGAGAACGGAACCGGCTCGCCCGTGGTGTTCGTGCACGGACTGCTGGTCAACGCCAACCTCTGGCGCAAGATGGTGCCCGACATCGCGGCGGCCGGCTATCGCTGCCTCACCCCGGACTGGCCGCTCGGCGCGCACGCGATACCGGTCCCCGACGCCGATCTGACCCCGACCGGGCTCGCCGACATGATGGCGGAGTTCCTGGCGCGGCTCGATCTCGAGGATGTCACCCTGGTCGCCAACGACACCGGCGGCGCGATCGCGCAAATCATGCTCAGCCGCGGCACCGCCCGCGTCGGCCGGGTCGTGCTCGCGTCGGTCGACTGCTACGAGCGGTTCCTGCCGCCGCCGTTCAACGTGCTACCGCCGCTGGCGCGGATGCCCGGGTCGATCCGGCCGCTGACCGAACTGCTGCGTATCCGCGCGCTGCATCCGCTGCCGATAGCGCTCGGGTGGGTGGCCAAGCACCAGGTTCCCTACGAGATCGTCGACAGCTACCTGCTGCCCAGCCGTAATTCCGCGGCCATCCGCGGTGACCTGCGGCGCTTCCTCAAGACCGCGCACCGCGAATACACTCTCGACGCGGCCACCCGATTCGCGAAAATCGACGTGCCGGTACTGCTCGCCTGGGCGCGCGAAGACAAACTGTTCCCGCGGCGGCTGGCCGAACGGCTCGCCGCGGAGCTGCCCAACGCCGCCCTGCAGTGGATCGATGACTCCTACACCGCAAGCCCCGAAGATCAGCCCGAGTTGCTCACCAGAATGATCTTGGAGTTCACTCGTTCGCATGAGCAACCGCACTAGCCACGAAAAACGTTCCCTCGCTACAAGACTCGCCCTGGAGTCCGCCGCTCGGCAGTTGTTCGTCGAGCACGGGTACGCCGCCGTGTCTGCCGACATGATCGTCGCCGCCGCCGGGGTGACGCGCGGTGCACTGCAATACCAGTACGGCGACAAGCGCGGATTATTCATCGTGATACTCGAGCAATTGGAACGGGAGAACAGCGCGGAAATAGCGGCGGCCACCGCGGCCGCACCACCTTCGGGCGAACCGATTGCCGCAATCGAGATCGCTCTCACCACCTTCCTCGAAATATGCCAACGGCCGGAAATGGTGCGTATCGCTCTGAGTGACGGACCTGCGGTACTCGGCCGGCAGGCGTGGCGGGAGTTCGAGATCCGGCACGGCTTAGGCCTGTTCGTCCCGCATCTCGAGGCGGCCCGCGCAGCCGGGCGCCTAGCCGACGTCGATGTCCCCGTCCTGGCTCAACTCCTGCTCTGCGCGGTCACCGAAGCGGGCATGATCGTCGCGAGCGCTCCCGACCCGATCCCGGCTCGCGACCGAGCCGCGCAGGCGCTGATGGTGATCCTGTCCGGAGTCTTCGACTCCCGCGACGCCACGGCGCATCCCGGGTAGCCATCGGCGAAAGCCGGAATGGGCCGCCCTCTCCAGACATTCCGACTATGCAATTCCGCCGCTGAGAGGATTCATCATGTTTTTCGACGGCGCGGGCGGCCGCATGCACTACCGAATTTGGCGTACTCGTGAAAAGATTCCCGATGCCGTTCTGGTTTTCCTGCACGGCATCGGCCAATCCACGGTCGACTACCACCGCTTCGGCCGGGCCATGAACCGGCACAACATCGAAGTGTGGGGCCTGGATCACCCGGGCCACGGCCTCAGCGAGGGTGATCCACACACCCTCGCACCGATTTCGGTGCTGGTCGGCAACGCCGAACTGTTCTTGGCTGTCGCCCGCGCCGCCCGCCCCGACGCCCCGCTGATGCTGGCCGGCCATTCCCTCGGCGCCGGCGTCGCCCTGCTCGCGCTGCACGCCGCCGGTTCCGATGCCCGGCACGTCCGCCGCCTCGTCCTCACCGGAACCCCGTCCCGCGACCTGATCATGCGACTCCCGCCCCCTGCCGTCCCCACCCTGCTGCTGCACGGCGCCGAGGACCGCATCGCTCCCATCGTCCCGATCCGGCACTGGTCCGCTCGCTCCGACATCACCGAACTGCACGAATTCCCCGACGCCGGCCACGACATCCTCCACGAACCGGTCTATCCCGAAATCCACACTCGGATAACCACTTTCCTCCGACATCGGCCTGGCCGGCCAACGGCGCCGGCGAAGTTCGGGGGCCGGACCTCCACCCCACCGCCGAGTACGCCTCTTACGGCCCGATCTTCGTGATCACCGACGACATGCGGCCCGTCGTTGTCAGAGCCATTCGGCAAAGATCGCGGCCATGACCAGCACCCCGACCACTCCACCGCGGCCGCTCGACGTCACCACCGTCTTCTCTCGACAGGCTCCGCTGGCACGCGCGGCGACCCGGTTGCACCCCGACCCGGTGAACGGTCCGGCATGCTGGCATCGGAGTTCAGCGGGACGGATCGGGGGCGGGATGGGCACTGATACCGCCGATCACGATGTCGACCACCCGGCCGGCCAGCTCGTGGATTTCTTGTTCGGTCTGGCCCTCGATCTTGCGGTACCACACATCGACGGCGTTGAGGTTGCTCAGCAGGGTCCGAGTGGCCAGCGCGTCGTCGACCTGCCGTAGCGAGCCGTCGGCGATGCCCTCGGTGATGACGCGATTGAACAGGCCCTCGTAGTCGCGCCGAAGCCCGTTGAGGGCCACCAGCGCGTCGCGCTGACGGACCTTCAAGGCCGTCGATGCCTGGTCGCGCACCCCCTGGTGGACCACCTGGTGATACCCGAGATCGATCATCAAATTCTCGACATGGGCAATCGACATCGCCACCAAACGCTGGCGGCCGTTGCCCGAGCCGCGGGCATGTGGTTCGACCCGCGCGCGCACCCGGCTCATCCCGGCTTCGTACACCGCCAGGAAGATGTCGAACTTCGACCGGAAGTGGTAGTAGATCAGGCCTTTGGTGGCGCCTACCTGGTCGGCGATGTCGTCGATGGTGGTGTTGGAGAATCCCCGCGTCATGAAGGCGTCCGACGCCGCGTCCAGTATCCGCGCTTTGACATCGGGTGCCAGTTCGGCGCTCACGCTCACAGCTCTCTCACTTCCCTCAGCTCGCTCTAGAACCATCATCGCACCGCCGCTGCTCGCGACACCCCGGTGCGCTGGCTGCTGTCGGAGTGACGGGGGTCCGAACTCCCTCGTGTTACGGCGTGATTGACAGCTATTGTGACCCTCGTTACGATAATACTCAGTAGTATCCCTGGTGAAAGGCTTTTATCCCTCGTGAGTATCGACTTTTCAGGCAAAGTGGCCATCGTGACCGGGGCCGGTGGTGGCCTCGGTCGCGCGCATGCTTTGGCGCTGGCCGAGCGCGGCGCGAATGTTGTCGTCAACGACATGGGCGGGTCGGTCGCGGGTGCGGCCACCTGCGATGCCGACGCGGCCGCACGTGTGGTCGCCGAGATCGAGGGCAACGGCGGGCGGGCGTTCGCGCATCGCGCCGACGTCACTTCCCCCGGCGAGGTCGAGGACATGGTGAGCCAAGCGGCCGCGCGCTGGGGTCGGGTCGACATCTTGATCAACAACGCCGGCATCCTGCGCGACAAATCCTTCGCCAAAGCCGGCCTCGAGGACTTCCGAAAGGTCCTCGACGTGCATCTGATGGGGTCGGTGCACTGTAGCCAGGCGGTGTGGCCGTACATGGCCGAGCAGGGCTACGGCCGCATCCTCATGACGACCTCGGCCTCGGGCATCTACGGCAACTTCGGCCAGGCCGGCTACGGCGCCGCCAAATCCGGCGTGGTCGGGTTGATGAACGTGCTCGCGATCGAGGGCGAGCGCAAGGGAATCCGGGTCAACGCACTCGCGCCGACCGCGGCCACTCGCATGACCGAAGACCTGATCGACGAGGCGGCGCTCGAGGCGCTGACTCCGGAATCGATCACGCCCGGTGCGCTGTTTCTGGTGTCGCAGGCCGCTCCGACCAAAACCATCCTCGCGGCCGGAGCGGGTGTGTTCGCCGTGGCCCGAATGCGCGAGTCGGTCGGGGTGTACCTGCCCGAGCAGGCCCGCAGTGCGGAGGTGATCGCCGAACGCTGGGACGAGATCAGCGACATGAGCGCCTCGGTTGTCACCGAAACCGCGTTCGGTCAAACCGGTCGCTACGTCGCTATCGCCAACAGCGCCACCCTGCGCGCGGAGGTCACGCGATGAGGGAAGCGGTCATCGTCGCCACCGCGCGCACCCCGATCGGCAAGGCCTATCGCGGATCGTTCAACGACACCACCGGCCCGCACCTGGGCGCGCACGCCCTCACCGCGGCGCTGGCCAAGGCCGGTTTGGAGGGCGCGGAGATCGAGGATGTCGTGCTCGGTTGCGCCATGCAGGAAG
This sequence comes from Nocardia sp. NPDC050712, assembly GCF_040654295.1. NCBI lineage: Bacteria > Bacillati > Actinomycetota > Actinomycetes > Mycobacteriales > Nocardiaceae > Nocardia > Nocardia sp. NPDC050712. The sequence continues at coordinate 2,079,917 of NZ_JBFAHT010000002.1, read as the reverse complement.
GCTCGACAGGGCTGAACGTTGCGCGCCAGGCCGCGCTGCGCGCGGGCCTGCCGGTCACAGTGCCGGCGATGACCATCGACCGGCAATGTTCGTCGGGGTTGATGGCGGTCGCCGCCGCGGCCAAGCAGATCGTCGTCGACGGTATGAACATCACCGTCGGGGGCGGCGTCGAGTCGATCTCGCTGGTTCAGAACGAGCACAAGAACAGCTACCGGGTAACCGACGAGTGGCTGACCCACAAGCTGCCCGCCACTTACATGCCTATGCTCGAAACCGCCGAGATCGTCGCCGAACGCTACGGCGTCAGTCGCGAGTCCCAGGACGAGTTCGCGCTGCTGTCTCAGCGACGCAACGCCGCCGCGTGCGCGCGGGGTCTGTTCGCCGAAGAGATCGCCGCGTTCACCGGCACCCGCCTGGTGAGCGACCTCGGTGCGGGGCAATCACATGCCGTCGATTTCGTGCTCAGCGCCGACGAAGGCGCACGGCCCTGGACCACTGCCGCGGATCTGGCCGGGCTGCGGGCGGTCCTGCCCAACGGGAAGGCCTCGACGCGCTCGTCGATCACGGCCGGAAACGCCTCCCAGCTCTCCGACGGCGCCGCCGCGGTGGTGCTGATGGAGGCCGGGGTGGCTTCCCGCCGCGGGCTCACCCCGCTGGGCGCCTACCGCGGGCTGGCGGTCGCGGGCTGCGCACCGGAGGAGATGGGCATCGGCCCGGTCTTCGCGATCCCGAAACTGCTGTCCCAGCACGGTCTTTCGGTCGAGGACATCGACTTGTGGGAGCTCAACGAGGCTTTCGCCTCCCAGGCGTTGTACTGCCGCGACCGGCTGGGCCTGGACCCGGACAAGGTCAACGTCAACGGCGGAGCGATCTCCATCGGTCACCCCTATGGCATGTCCGGAGCCCGGATGGTCGGCCATGCCCTGTTGGAAGGACGACGACGCCGTTCCCGCTATGTCGTCGTCACGATGTGCATCGGTGGCGGTATGGGAGCCGCCGGCTTGTTCGAAGTGCACTGATCGGCCTCCGCGGCCCTCCGCAAGACCCCCATCGCGCCGGTGGATCCGGCGACGAGCTATTGCAACAACCCTAAGGAAAATCTCATGAGCATCGATTCTGTGCTCGCTACCGCAGATGAACTGCACCAGCGCGCGACCCGCAAGGCCGTGCTGCGGCTGTTGCCGGTGATGTGCGCGGTCTACTTCATGGCCTATATCGACCGCACCAACGTCGCCCTGGCCAAAACCGCGCTGAAGGCCGACGTCGGCCTCAGCGTCGCCGCGTTCGGTCTCGGCGCCGGCATCTTCTTCATCAGTTACGCCTTCCTCGAAATCCCCAGCAATCTGGTCATGTACCGGGTCGGACCGCGCAAATGGATCGCCCGGATCGCGGTCACCTGGGGCACGCTGTCGGCGTTGATGATGTTTGTCCAGGGCGAGTACTCGTTCTACCTCATGAGGTTTCTGCTCGGCGCCGCCGAAGCGGGCCTGTATCCGGCGCTGATGTACATGGTCACGGTGTGGTTCGCCCAGCACTACCGCGCCACCGTCGTCGGTTTCATCTACCTCGCGCCCACCATCGCCCTGGTCGTGGGCGGCCCGATGGGCGGGGCGTTGATGGAACTCGACAATGGTCTGGGCCTGCACGGCTGGCAGTGGATGTTCCTCATCGAGGGCATCGTCACCGTTCTCGTCGGTGTCCTGGTCTGGTTCAAACTCCCTCAGGTGCCCGGTGACGCGCGCTGGCTCTCGGCCGAAGAAGCCGCCATCCTCACCTCCCGTGCCGTCGGCAATCGCCACGAAACCCACACCAAGTTGCGCGGAAACCTCGGCGAGGCCTTCGGGCGTCCCTTCGTCATCGTGGTCGCGCTCATCTACTTCCTCAACCAGGTCACCAACGTCGGCATCGTGTTCAACATCCCGGCCATCGTCGAAGATCTCGATGTCAGCGGGTCGTTTCTGATCGGTCTGGTCTCCGGCAGCGCGGGCATCGGCGCCACGATCGGTGTGCTGCTGGTTCCGCGCCTGTTCACCTGGTACAAGCGCGAGGCCAGCGCGGTTGGCATCCTCGCCGCCGCCACCCTGGCCACCTCGATCGCCTTCATGCTGTCCTCGAACGCGACGGTGCGCATCATCCTGATCGCGATCTCGATGATCTTCGTCTTCGGAACCCTGCCGCTGTTCTGGTCGATCGCCATGGCGCGGATGTCGGGGCTGATGGCCGCGGCCAGTCTGGCCTTCATCAACACCATCGGCCTGATCGGCGGCTTCGTCGGCCCCTACCTGTTCGGACTGGCCGAAGCCGCGACCGACAACCCCTCGGCCGGCTTCTACGTCGTCATCGCCGCCTCGGTGCTCGGCATCGCGCTGACCCCGGTGCTGGCCTACGCCATCAAACGAGAAGATGCCGCCACCCCGGTCCCGGCCCCGGTCACCGCGGCTGCACCCGCGCCGACCACCAGTCTCTGAGACCGAAACCGCTCTGCCGCAAGGACTTCACCCTATGCATGGATTGATGCAAGACAGACCCCTGAGCCTGCCACTGTTGATGGACGGCCTGCGGGGACGATTCAGCCACAAAACCGTTTCCACCCAGCACAACGGTTTTCACACCACCGCGAGCTATGGCGAGATCGCGCAGCGGATCGCCCGCCTCGCCGCAGCACTCGATCACCTCGAGATTCCACGCGGCGCTCGGGTGGGCAGTTTCGGATGGAACAGCCAGCGCCACCTCGAGCTCTACATGGCGGTGCCCTGCAGCAACCGAATCCTGCACACCATCAACCATCGGCTCTTCGCCGAGGACATCGTCTATATCGTCAACGACGCCGCCGATGAGGTCCTGTTCGTCGACCGCTCGATTCTCGAGGTGGTGTGGCCGCTGATCGATCGCTTCGAGACCGTCCGCCACGTCGTGGTCATGGACGACGGCGTAGGGATGGCGATCCCGCAGGATTTCCGCGTCCACGACTACGAGGAGCTGATCGCCGCCGCGGTGCCGGTCGATGGCTTCGAGGTCGCCGACGAACGCGACGCCGCCGCGCTGTGCTACACCTCCGGAACCACCGGACGCCCCAAAGGCGTGCTCTACGACCATCGCTCGATCGTGCTGCACGCGATGACCCTGCTGATGAGCGACACCTTCGCGATCAGCGAATCCGATGTGGTCATGCCGATCGTGCCGATGTTCCACGTCAACGCCTGGGGTCTGCCGTATGCGGCGATGATGGCCGGGGCGAGCCTGGCACTGCCGGGCGCGGCGACGGCACCCGCCCAGCTCGCCTACACGATCGCTACGGCCCGGGTCAGCTTCGCTGCCGCGGTCACCACGATCTGGCGCAGCGTGCTGCCCCTCTTGCAGAATCGCGAGCTGCCCGCCCTGCGTCGGCTGGTCAGCGGCGGCAGTGCGCTTCCGGTGGACTTGTCGCGCCGATACCACGAGCAGGTCGGGGTGCCTTTGACCAGTTCCTGGGGGATGACCGAGACCAGCCCGCTGGTGTGCAGCGCGCGCGTGGGCAGCGACCAGACCGGCCTCGATATCGACGACCAGATCCAGATCCTGGCCCGGCCCGGACCGCCGGTGCCCCTGACGGCGCTGCGGCTGCAGCACGAGGACGGCACCTTCGCCCGGCACGACGGCGTCGACTCCGGGGAACTACAGGTGTCCGGGCCCACCGTCGCCGGCGGCTACTACGGAAGCACCGACGGCTCGGCCGCTTTCACCGAGGACGGCTGGTTGCGCACCGGCGACGTCGCCACCATCGACGTCCGCGGGCACCTCCGCATCGTCGACCGCACCAAGGACCTCATCAAGTCCGGCGGGGAATGGATCTCCTCGGTCGAACTCGAGAACGCGATCATGAGTTCTCCGGAGGTCTCCGAAGCCGCGGTGATCGCCACCGCGCACGACACCTGGGGTGAACGACCTTTGGCCTGTGTGGTTCCCGTCGAGGGCAGCGCGGTCACCCCGGAGTCGATCCGCTCGCATCTGACGGGTCTGATCGCGCGCTGGTGGATCCCCGAGCAAATCGTGATCCTCTCGCAGATCCCCAAGACCGCGACCGGCAAGGTTGCCAAACTCGTTCTGCGCCAACACTTCAACGACCCCGCCGTCGCACCAGCCCTCGCCGAGATTGGCCACCCATGACTATCAAGAACCGCATCCTCGCCCTCGGCTCGGGTATCGCGCTCGCCGCGACCTTCACCCAAGCTCTTGCTGCCGGGGCGCCGGAGGCGCAGGGCTCGCCGTTGCTGCGGACCACCGACCTCGGTGTCGTGAAGGGAATCGATCAGAGCCGAGCCGGGGGAACCTATTCCTGGCTGGGCATCCCGTATGCCGAGGCGCCAGTCGGGGAGCTGCGCTGGAAAGCCCCGGTCACCCACAAGCCATGGACCGATACTCGCGCGGCCGACAAGTACGGCAACGGCTGCATCCAGCAAGGCCGCATGTTCAGCCCCGCGCCCAGCGGCCCGCACTACGGGCTCGATATCCGTGACGGACTCGGACAACCTGTGGGCGCCGAGGATTGCCTGACCCTCAACGTCACTCGCCCCGCCAACGATCAAACCGATCTGCCGGTCATCGTTTTCATCCATGGTGGCAGCAATGTCGTCGGCTACTCGGCGGATCCGATGTATGACGCTCGGGCGCTGGCGCAGAAGACCAATTCGGTGGTGGTCACGATCAACTACCGGCTCGGTGTGTTCGGGTGGCTGGATCTGCCCGGACTCAAAACCGGTGACCCGGTCAACGACTCGGGCAACTTCGGAACCCTCGATCAGCTCGAGGCCTTGCGCTTTGTCAATCAGAACGCCGCCGTCTTCGGTGGTGACGAGGGCAACGTCGCGGTGATGGGGGAGTCCGCGGGCGCGGTCAACGTGTGGGCGCTGCTGGTCTCGCCGAAAGCAAAGGGCTTGGTGGACAAAGCGATTCCGCTCAGCGGTGGTCTGGTGTTCGCAACTCCGGCCAAGGCGCGGACCTACGCCGAGCAGTTCTCCACCGACGCGATCGGCGCGGTCTCCGATCCGGCCGAGGCGGCGGGCAAACTGCGTGCGGCCTCTGCCCAAGATCTCATCCGGGCCGAGGTGCGCCGTGGCGCGGTGGTCGGTGACCCGCCCGCGGTGATCGCCGATGGCACCGTGCTGCCGGCCGACTATCACGCCGAGATCGCCTCGGGCAGGTTGGCCGGGGTGCCGGTGCTGGCCGGTAACACCGCCGAAGAGGGCAAGTTGTTCGGGTCGCTGGTCGGGGCCTATCGCCCCAACGACTACAACCGCTTCACCGCGCAGTATTTCTTCGATCCCAACAAGCCGACCCGGCTGACCGAGAGGGACTTCCTCAACGACAAGTTCCTTCCGGTCGACGCGCCCGGCAAATGGAACGACGCGGCAAAGCAGTTGGCCGATGCCATTTTCACCAGTATCACCGCCGACTCGATGAACTCGATGCAGGCCGCCGGCAACAAGAACTTGTACTACTACGAGTTCGAGTGGAATCAGGAACCGGCCCCCTTCGACACCGTCTACGGCGCGGTGCACGCGATGGATCTGCCGTTCGTGTTCCGCACCTTCGACAAAGGCCTCTATACCTTCGCGTTCAGTCGCGCCAACCAGCCCGGACGCTTGAAATTGTCGGACATGATGATCAACAGCATCGGTGCTTTCGTCCGTAGCGGCAACCCGCAGCACACCGGTCTGGGCGACCAGTGGGATCAGTGGCCGCGCAGCATCGTGCTCGATGCCGACAACCAGAACGCGACCGCAAAACCTGGATCGTTCTAGGTCCCGCCAGCGCGAGGCGAACCCCAACAGTGCAGCGCGACAGTGCATCTAGTCGCCAATCGCCGTGGTCTCGCCGCCGGACCGCAACACGGTCCCTCGGCGCGCTCACCGCCTACCGCCCCGGACTGCCGGCGGGGCAGACCCGCCGCCGGCACCGTGCGGCATCGATATCTCCTCAACGATCGAACGGATTCACACTATGAAGATCACCAAATTCGCCGTGGCCACGGCGCTCGCGACCACAGCGGTGGCCGTCACCGCGGGAACCAGTCCCGCACAGCCACCCGCCGCCGCTCCGGCGGCTATCGGGTTCTCGGCGCACGCCACCGACACCCAGTCGATCATCTCGATCGATTCCGGGTCGCTGGTCGTCGAGGACAACGCGCTCAAGATCAAATCCGCCGACGGGATCGTGGTCGCCGGAACCCCGCTGAACTTGCGTATCGATGAGTTCGAATTCCCCATCGCCGCCGAGATCTCCGGGCATGAGGCCACCCTCACCCCCCAATTGTCGGTGGATCGGGCGGTGTACAAGCCGGTCGCTCTGCCCTATGAGGACAAGGCGCCCTGGAAGACCGAATTCGACCGCGAACAGGCGGCCTGGTCTCGGCTGACCAGCACCATCAGCATGGGAGCCACCCTCGGCACCCTCATGGGTGGCCTCGGTGGCAGCGCGCTGGGGTGTGTCCTGGGTGGGATCGCGGGCGCGACGGTAGCCGCGGCGACCATCGTCGGTCTGTTCGGTGCTTTCCTTCCGGCGGCGGCCATCGGCTGCATCGGCGGCATCATCGCCGTGGGCGCGGTAGGCACCCTGCTCGGTCAGATCCTGGTCACCGCGCCGGTCGCCATCGGCGCGGTCATCCAATACGTCGCCACCCTCAACCAGCCGGCACCGGCACCGGCACCGGCACCGGCACCGGCAGCGAAGTAACCCCGCCACCCGGTCGCCGAGTCCCGAGCAGCCTGGAGCTCGGCGACCGGGTGGGGCCCGTGAACTATGCGGGAAGTCTCGATTCGTGGACGCGCTCACGACGCGAGCCCCCTCCGGTAGTGGCGGGGACTATCGGGCGGGTCTGTCACTGATAGGAAGCAGTACCTTGGGCCACCACCACTACGCCACCGACCGCGACGATCTCGAGGAAACCGCGGTCATCGACATCCCCGCAGGTGTTTTCGATGACGAGGCGGCGCCTTCCGAGTTGGCAGACCCCGACGACGACCAGGAGCCCGACGAGGACCAGGAGTCGATGCCGGTGCTGCGCCGGTGGCAGGCCAGGATCAGCGACTACGCCCACCGCGGCGATGCCCGCCGTCATCTGCCCTACGCCGTGGTCTCGGCGGTCGCGACGGTCGCGGTGTGCGGAATCTGTGTCGCAGCGGCGCTGTCCGGCCATACCGATGACGCCGAGTCGTTGCCGGAGCCGACGAGTACATACAGTATCGGCGACATCTTCGATCCCCTGCTGGGTAGTGCCGGGCAGACTGTCGAACCGCTGCCGTCTGATCCCGGCTCGGTTCCTAGCGACCTGTCCCTACCGGTTGAGGAGCAGAACCCCTACGAGGTCCCCTACGAGTCGATCGAGTCCACCACGATCACCGACACCGCGCCGGTCGACCCGAATGCCGAGCCCTCGACGACCGACACCTTCATCCCGGCAGAGACCGCATCGACCGCCCTGCCCGAGACCACCGCCCCCGCCGGGCCGAGTGTTTCCCTCCAAGCCGGCATCTCGCTGCCGCCTTATCCGCCACAGCAGACCGGCACCGCCGCGCTTGATCCCACCTCTTCCCCGGGCACCGTGGTCGTCCCGGCTGAGACGAGCTCGCTGCCACCGTCCACAGTCACCGTGATCATCACACCGCCCACGGCCACGACGGTGGCGAAGGCACCCTCGGCGGCGCCTGCGGCCGGTTGCGCGACGCCATCGACGAGCACCCCGGCCGCCCCGACTACCTCTGCGTCGAAAACCGCTGTGCCCCAACGTGCTACGGCAGTCGCGACGACCAAGAAGCCGCCCGTGCCGACGACCACCCGCGCCTGCAGATAGCCACGGAGCACGGAATGAACAGTCGAACTGCCCCCAGGAGACCAGGGGCTGCAACAGTGAGCGACAGCGGCATCGGCCGATCAGCCGCGCGAGGCCGTTACGCCGCGGCCATCGGTAGGGGGTGCTGATGCCCGCGGTGGCGATAGTCGCCCTCACCGGGGCCCGGCGGGGAGCGAGCGCGTCGCGACCTCGCAGGCTCCCGGGGCCGGGGGCTGGCCGCGGCCCGCTACCTGTGCGCCTCGGGCGGTGATCTGGCCACCTATCGCGGCTGGAGCAGGGCGATCGTTTCCTGCAATCACTCGGATGCCTATGTCCGCCAACTGTATTCGGCGGCAGGCGCATTGAGCAGCTGAGGCCTGTCTCGGGCATTCTCTCGGCCTCGCGCCCGTTGGGCGTCGCGACTACGGGCGTCGCCGCGACCCTGGTTCCCGGGCACGCGGAGTGCTTCTGCGATGGCACTCTGGGCAGGTCGTCTGAGCTCTTATCCGGATCCGGTCAGCTGCGCAGAGCGTGCAGCCGCAGGGCGACCTGCAGCTGCAGGGCGCGGTCGGGGGAGTCCCAGCCGGTCCCGAGGATGGACTCCACGCGGTCGAGGCGTTTGAGCAGGGTGTTGACGTGCACGTGCAGGGCGCCCGCTGTGCGGGTCAGGTTGGTGCCGTGGTGGAAGTACGCCGTCAGGGTGGCCACGAGCTGGGTCGCGCGGCGTTGGTCGTGGTCGAGCAGGGGCTGGATCGAGTCGGTGAGGAAACGGTCGAGGTCGCGCGAGCGGTCGGGGTCGAAGAGCAGGGCGAACATGCCGTACTGGTCGGTCGTTGCACCCGCGTCGTTCACCCCCAGCGACGCCATCAGGGCACAGCAGCGGCTTGCGAGGTCGAACGCGCGACCCCAACCGTGGTGGGTGACCCGCTCGGCTACCACGCGCACTTCAGTGCCCAGCTCGCGTCGCAGGCGCGCGTGCACCGCCCTTGCCAGCTCACCCGCCTCGGTGCCCCCGGCGAGCAAGGTCGCCCGGCCGAGGTGCTCGCCGGCCAGCCCTCCCCACTCGCCCGAGAGGGCGTGCAGCCGACGGCCGACCTCGGCTGAGGTTCTGGCCGAGCACTCGGCTACCAGCAGCACCTCGAGCGCGGCGATGTCGATGCCACGGACCTGGGCGCGGGCGCGCTGGGTGGCGCCCAGCGGGGTCGCCGACACCAGAAGCTCGGTCAGTAGCTCTCCGCTGACGCGCTCCTCGGCCGCCGCGACGGCGGTCTCCTTGAGGAAGAGCAGCCCCGTGATCTGCGCTGCCCGTTCGAGTGTGCGGACGTCGAGAGCGCTCGGCCGGTCCGACCGAGTCAGTAGCAGCGCGCCCAGGTGGGAATCCCCTGCCTGGATCGCCGCGGCGCTGTGCCACAGGCCCGTGCTGTCGGTCGTGGTCGCCCAGCGGCCGGACCGGCGGGCCTGCTCGACCGCATCGGGGAAGGCGCGCTCGGTCGGATGACCCACTGCGTCGTGATGGCACCGCGCGACGACGGTGCCGGTCCGGTCGAAGACGGTGACCGCACCGTGCAGGTGCTCGACGAGCAGCCCGGCGACCTCGGCCGCGCCACCGCCGGTGAGCACCAGGTGAGCCAGGGATTCGTGGGCGGCTTGTGCGCGCTCCATCACCTCGACCTGTTGCTCGATCGTTCGATAGGCCGCTCGTAGCTGCTCGAGAGCCGAGCGCGACTCGTCGTAGAGGCGGGCGTTGTCGAGGGCGAGGGCCGCGTGGTCGGCGAAGGCGCTGAGCAGGGCCACCTCGTCGTGCGCGAAGGGTCGCTCGGTGCGGTCGGCCGCGAAGAGTACCCCGATGACCTCTTCGCCGACCAGCAGCGGCACCCCCAGCAGTGCCACCATTCCCTCGGGCAGGACGAGGTCGTCGAAGCCCTGGTCGTGCCGCACGTCGCGAGTCTGCAGGTAATTGCTGACCCATGCCGGTGCCCCGGTCGCGATGACCCGCCCGCCGACGCCGGACCCGGCGGGCATGCTGGCGGTGGCGAAGCTCGGGGAGATGGTGCCCTGGGATGCGGTCACGGTGAGCCCGCCATCGGGTCCGACCAGCGACAGGTAGGTGAAGTCGGTCCCGATCAGCTCGTGGGCCGCTCGCACGATCGAGGCGAGAACCTGGTCGACCTCTCCCAGGGCCGTCAGCGAGCGAGCGGTGGCGTAGAGCGAGCTCAGCTCTCGTTCGCGGCGCAGCCGGTAGGAGGTGAGGTCGGGGCTTTCGATGTGGTGCTCCCGATTCATCGTGATGTCCGCTCTTCCCTCGAAAGGTGGGAACTACCGACACCTTGCCGTCTGGATGGTGGAGGAATCATCCCTCTTCGCCGCCGATTCGGCCACCTATGTTCTAAGCACCGCATGTGGCACACGCCACAGATGGTGTCTTACGGCTCAGGAGTTCACATGCCCACCTTCCGGTTCGCGCACCTACTCAAGCTCATCGCCGTGCTGGCGAGCCTCGGTCTGGCCGCCGGGTGCGGCAGCGGCTCCCCGCAGGCGGATAGCTCGGGAGCCGTCGGGACCGCGAAAGGGAAGACCGTCGCGTTCGTCGGCTACGGCAAGGAAAACCCCTGGGGCGCGTACTTCAACCAGATCTTCATCGGCCGGCTCACTGGCCAAGGGGTGAACGTTCGCGATCTCACCTCGATGGACCCCGGCACGGCCGTGACGAACTTCAACCAGGCCGTGGCCGGCAAGCCGGACATGATCGTGACCGCGCTGCTGGACACCTCGGCCATGGTGGTCCCGATCAAGAAGGCCAAGCAGGCACGGATTCCGGTGCTCGTCTTCGACGGCCGTCCCGACCCGGCCAACGAAGCCGACGTGCTCCAGGTGCTTTCCGACAACGCCGCGCTCGGGACCGCCGCGGCCACGAACCTGGTGGAGGGATTGCAGGCCCAAGGTAAAGACTCCGGCGCGGTTTTCGTAATCACCGGCACCGCCTCGGGCTTCGTCGCGCAGGACCGCATGCAGGCTTTCACGCAGGAGATGGCCAAATACCCTGCCTACAAGGTGATCGATGTCCAGGACGGGAATTGGGATCCCGCGCTGACCGGCAAGATCGCCACGCAGCTGTTCGCCAAGTACGGCTGCTCGGGGGTGCAAGGCGCCTACGGGATGGCCGACTACACGGCGCTGGCAATCATCGCCGCGGCCAAGCAGGCCGGTTGCGCTCTCGGGGGCAAGGACGGCCTGATCGTCACCAGTAGCAACTGCTTCAAGGCCGGTATCGAGGCCATCAAGGCCGGCACGCTCTACGGCACCGCGACCGAGGACCCCGGCACGATCGCCGGTCAGACCGCCGATTACGTACTGCGCTACTTCAGGGGGCAGAACCCGCCCGCGAAGGAAAGTGTCAAAGAGCAGCGTGTCACCAAGGCCAACCTCGCGCTGCTGGAGTCCCAGTGCAGCAACGCGTGATGGTCGAGCCGGCCGCGCAGGCCGGCCCCGCGCCCCTGGTGCGGGTGCAGGGCCTGGCCAAGAGCTATGGCGGCACCCGCGCGGTGCGGTCCGCGTCATTCGGCATCGCTGCCGGGGAGATCCACGCTCTGTGCGGCCACAACGGAGCGGGCAAGAGCACCGTGGTGAAGATGCTCTCCGGGCAGCAGCGCCCGGACTCGGGCACCATCCATCTCGGTGCGCAGTCCCTGGAGCTGCGCAGCCGGCAGGTGGCCCAGCGCCAGGGCGTGGCCTTGGTCGATCAGGAGCTCAGTGTCGTCACCGCTTTGACGGTCGCGGAGAATCTCATGCTCGGGGATCGCCGGACTCGGTGGGTCAATCATCGACGCGCCAGTGCGTCCCGATTCCGGACGCTGCTCGACAGCGTCGGGCTCGAACACGTCGGCCTCGACCAACCGTTGGCGCAGCTGGGCATCGGTGAGCGGCAGCTCGTCGAGATCGCCCGCGCTCTCGGACAGGACGCCCGCCTGATCATCCTCGACGAGCCGACCGCAACGCTCAGCGACGTCGAGAGTGCCTATGTCTACGCCTCGGTGCGCAAGGTGGCCGAGGCCGGGCGTGCGGTGCTGTTCGTCTCGCACCGGCTCGGCGAGGTGCTGGCGCTGTGTGACCAGGTCACGGTGATGCGCGATGGCGAGGTCGTAGTGACCCGGCCCGCCGCGGAGTTCACCGTCGACTCCCTGATCCACGACATGCTCGGCGATGCTCCCCAGCATCCGCAGAAGCGGACCGCCGAGGAGGTCAGCGACGAGGTCGTCCTGGCGGTGTCGGGACTGCAGGTCCCCGGCCGGGTGCACGAATTCGGTCTGTCCCTGCGGCCCGGACGGGTGTACGCGGTGGCCGGGCAGCTCGGCTCGGGTGCCTCCGAGGTGCTGCGCACTCTGGCCGGGCTCGTACCCGAGGCGAGGGCACGGGTTGTTCTCGACGGGACCCCCCTGCGCCTCGCGAGTCCCGGGGCCTCGGTCCGCGCCGGCATCGCGTTCGTGTCCAATGACCGCAAGGCCGAGGGCCTGTTCCTCGACCAGCCGATCAGCTGGAACCTGCTGGCCACACGGCTACCGTCGATCACCCGCGCGGGGCTGGTCAGCCGGCGTCGGTGGACCTCGGCGCTGGGGTCGCTGGTGGAGCTCTGCGGCCTCGACCGCCACCGAGCCGGACACCCCGTGCGCTCGCTGAGCGGGGGCAACCAGCAGAAAGTCTTCGTAGGCCGCTGCCTGGGGCGCGAGGACGTGCGCGTGCTGCTGCTCGACGAGCCGACTCGCGGGGTGGACGTCGGTGGCCGCGCGGCCATCCACGCCTTGATTCGCGACGCCGCGGACGCCGGGATGACGGTGCTGTTCAGCTCGACCGAGCTCGAGGAGCTGCTCGATCTCGCCGACGTTGTCGTGACCATGCACAAGGGGGTCGTCGTGGCGCGCCACGAGAGCACCACCGCAGGCGCGGTCCTGCTGCGCGAGATGACCCACGGTGGCGCGAGCGGCCCGGTGGCCCAATCATGACCGCCATATCGACTCCGTTGCGGGGAGAACCTGGGCCGCGGCGCCGGCAGCGTTCGATCAGCGAGCTCGTCACCGACGTTCTCGTCGTGGCGGCGGTCGTGGCCGTCGTGGTCGTCGGTCTGCGGACCGAGCGCTTCCTGACGGTGGCCAACACCAAGGCGATTCTCACTTCGGCGAGCCTGGTGGGCATCGCCGCGCTGGGGCTGACGCTGATCATGATCGGTGGCGCGGCGGTCTCGCTGGCGGTCTCGCAGACCGTGGCAGCGGCCGGCATGGTGTTCCTGGCCGCGCAATCCCTGGGACTGGTGCCGGCCTTGGTGCTCGCCGTCGTGGTGGGCTCGCTGCTGACCGGTGTTCAAGGTGCTGTCGTGGGCTACGCGGGCGCCAACCCGGTGGTGCTGACCATCGCCGCCGGCTTCGCCATCGCGGGCCTGGCCGTGGGCATCAGCGGGGGAGAGTCGGTAGATCCGTCCGGCACGGGCTACGACCTGCTCAACGCCACCCCGGCGGGCGTCCCGCTGTGCGTGTTCGTCCTCGTGGCGCTGGCCCTGCTCGTCGAATGGGTGCTGCGGCGGAGCGCCTTCGGGCGCACGCTCTACCTGGTCGGGGAGAATCGTCCGGCTGCTCGCGCCGCGGGCCTGCCGGTCGGGCCCACCACGACCGTGGCGTGGCTGGTAGCGGGAGCGCTGTTCGCCGTGACCGCGGCTTTCACCGCTTCCTTCAACACCGCGGCCAACGTCAACCTCGGAGGCACCCTGACCTTCGATGCGATCGCCGCCGTCTTGGCCGGGGGCACGCCGATCTCCGGTGGTCGGGGCTCGGCGCTGCATACTTTGGCCGGGGCGGTGCTCATCTCGGCGGTCTCCGACATCTTGCTGTTGCGCGGCTATTCCACCGGTGTGCAGGTATTGGTGAAAGGACTCATCGTCTTGGCGGTCGTCGTACTGGTCTACCTGCGAGCGAGAGGACGGCGCTCATGAACCTCGCACGTCTGAAACGACCCGAAGCGTTGCTGCCCGCCACGGCGTTCGCGCTCACCGCGGTCGCGTTCCTGGCGATCCCGACCTACACGGACTCGGGGCCGGCCGTCTTCGACGTGTACAACACTCTGCAGATATTCGCGCGGCTCGGCCTGCTCGCCCTGGCCCTCGGGCTCACGATGATCGTCGGGGAGTTCGACCTTTCGGTCGTGGGCATCTACGCCCTGGGTGGCATGCTGGCGGTGCAGGCCGGCCAGCAGCACTGGCTCCACGGCGTCCTCGTGGCCGTGGCGGCGGGCGCGGTCATCGGGCTGGTGCAGGGCGTCATCATCGCCGGTCTGCAGATCCCATCGATGCCGGTCACGCTCGCGACCTACATCGCCCTCCTGGGCTTGACCAGTGCCTTATCGGGCGGGCTGACCAAAACCTACGCCAACATCGAGGTCACGCTGTGGGTCGATGAGCCGGTGCTGCAGATCTTCTCCCCGCGCAGCCTCATTACTCTCGCCCTGTTCGTGCTGGCGGCCGTGGTGCTGGGCTGTACCCGATGGGGGCGCGAACTGCGCGCCATCGGCGGCGATCGGCGCGCGAGCCGGGTCGCCGGCGTGCGTGTCGAGTGGCTGCTGGTCGGAACGTTCGTGGCCTCCGGAGTGCTCGCGGCGCTCGGGGGCTCGCTGCTCAGCTTCAGTCTCGCCTCGGCCAACCCCGATCCCGGGGTACAGCCGTTGATCCTGGCCGCCGCCGCGGCGTTGCTCGGCGGGGTCTCCCTCGCCGGCGGGCGCGGGACACCGCTGGGCCTGCTCGGCGGGATCGCGGCCGTCTGCCTGCTGAGCTCCATCGTCACCGTGGCGGCCCTGCCGGGCCACCTCGCCCAACTGTTCTACGCAGGCCTGCTCGCCGTCATCGTCGTCGTCGACGCTCCGGACCTGCGAGACACGGTGGTGGCGCTGCGCACCCGTCTGGCATCTCCGGACATCCACGTCCCCGCGACCACCGAGACCTAGGAACCGCTGTGGCTGAACTATCTGTGATCTTCTCCGACCTGCGCTTCCCCGAGGGAGCCCGCTGGCGCGAGGGCCATCTCTGGTTCTCCGACATGCACACCGGACAGGTGTTCCGCTCCGACCCTATCGGCCGGACGTTGCAGGAGGTCGTAGTCGTCGACGACCAGCCGTCGGGCTTGGGCTGGCTGCCCGACGGCTCACTGTTGATCAGCTGCATGCTCGACCGCGTTGTGCGACGTCTCGATGTGTCGGGCACGTTGAGCGACTTCGCGGACTTGTCGGCACTGACCTCCGCGCCCATCAACGACCTCGTCACCGACGAGTCGGGGCGGACGTTCGTCGGCGGGTTCGGCTACGACCTGTACGCCGACGCGCCTCAGCGGCCCGGACCGATCTTCGGCGTCGACCCCGAGGGCAGCGCGACCCTGCTGGAAAAGGACATGGTCTTCCCGAACGGTTCGGTCCTGCTCCCCGGTACCTCGACGCTCGTGGTGGCCGAGACCTGGGCCGCGCGGCTGACAGCGTTCGACGTCGACGACCACGGAGCTCTCACCCACAAGCGGGTCTGGGCCGAACTGCCCCCGGGCTCCACCCCCGACGGCATCTGCGTCGACGCCGCAGCCGGAGTGTGGGTGTCCTCCATCGCCACCGGGCAATTCCTGCGCGTCGAGGCGGGTGGCCGCATCACCGACACGATCGAGGTTCCGGGGCGGTGCGCCACGGACTGCGTGCTCGGTGGACCCGACGGGCAGACACTGTTCCTGCTCACCTCCAACAGCTGGCAGCCGCCCGAAACCACCTCGCGTATGGGGCGGGTCGAGGCTGTCGAGGTCGAGATTCCGGCCTGAGGCGCGAAGGTCTGAGCCGACCTAGCGCTCCCAGCCGCGTTCGGCCGGCGCCTGCCGTCGGCAGCGGGATGCCGCGATCGGCGAAGGCGAAGCCCGCGCGAGCCAACCTGGTGAGCATCGGCCCGGGCGGTGAAATCGTGGTGGTCAGTCACCCACCGGCAGCCATTCGATCGTTTGGAACGCCTGGTCGACCTACGGTCCTCGGCGCGCAATTTCTGTGGCTCCGTTGATATCCGAGCGGCTCGCCGGGCTGAGCTGCTCGGGTCGGAGGCTCACCGGACTTGAACCGGTCATGGTCATCTCCGATATTGCCCGCACGAGTACCAATGGCATTGCAATGAAGCAGCTTTCAGGCCGCAGCGAGCTGAGGCGCGATCTCCTCCCGCGCGGTCAGGCCATTTTCGACGATGTCGGTGCCGGCGCGGACCGACCTGTGTACGGTGGCCGTCGGTGCATCAGCCTGGTAAGTGGTTGCGCCAGTCCAGTTTACGGGATTGCGAGAAGGGGGTTTCATTCATGGCCGATGGTGCAGTCGTGGAGATGCGATTCGGCGACGTCGACGTGCTGGTGGAAACGGTGAGGGCGACAGTCGT
Source organism: Nocardia sp. NPDC050712 (assembly GCF_040654295.1). Classification (NCBI taxonomy): domain Bacteria; kingdom Bacillati; phylum Actinomycetota; class Actinomycetes; order Mycobacteriales; family Nocardiaceae; genus Nocardia; species Nocardia sp. NPDC050712. Next base: position 2,063,688 of record NZ_JBFAHT010000002.1, on the reverse strand, counting down.
CGGCTCGGAACCCACCGCGGCGGGCGGGCCGTCGAGGGGAGTTGTGGACGCGCTCGAACGTGCTCGTGAGGTAATCGTCGCGGCGGCGACCTCCACCGCACACACGATCCAGCAGTTGGGTGCGGCTACGCGACCGGATCGGGTGGAAATGGAGTTCGGGCTCGGGTTCTCGTTGAAGGGCAACGTGATCGTGGCCAGCGGGTCCGCCGACGCCACCCTGAAGGTCAAGCTCGTCTACGAAGCACACGCTGTAGACGCCCAGCAATGACCGGCCCGGACACTGCCTCGTCCCCTCAGCAGCCGGATCAGCGAGTGCCGGGGTACCTGGGGCGAATCCTGTACACCACCGGCGCGCCCGCGGGAACGTGCTTCCAGGCAGCACCTGGGATTCTGGTGACGGCAGCGCACGTGCTGCACGAGGTCGCCGCGGGATATAAGACCGCGACGGTACGGGTCGATGCGTTGTCCGGGGGGATGCCGGCGTTCGAAGCCGTAGTCGTCGAGTTCGACGAGGTTCATGACCTGGCGGTGCTCACTTCTCCAGTGGTCCTGTCGGATTCGGTGCCGGGATGGGGTGCGACCGATTTCGTCGGGGTGCGAACCGAGACAGTGATCACCGGGGTATCCGCCGTGCCCGACCCTCGCCACGATTACCGGTACCTCGATGCGCCCGGTACCTGGTCGGGCGGGACGATGCGCGATGATCAGGTCCGGCTGGGACGGTTGGAATCCCGGTCAGTGATGCGGGGGATGAGCGGCGGCCCGGTCCGCCGCAGGGCCGATGGCTACATCGTCGGCATAGTTTCGGCACGCTACAACGCCGCGGACGGGTGGGGGCGCGACAGCGTCTTCGTCGCACGCGTCGAGGATCTCGAGCCCCTGCTATCCAAATTCGTCAAGTTCGAAGTTGTTCGAAGTCCGGCGTCCGAGGAAAGACCGCCGCGGCTCGAGGTCGGCATCATCCCGGCACCGCCGATGGGCGGGTTCGTCGAGCGCGCCGAAATTCTCGGCAAATTGGCGGCCATGCTGGATTCGTCTCGGGTCGCGGTGATGTGTGCTGCGCTGACCGGGATGCGCGGGGTCGGAAAGACGCACTGCGCCGCGGCGTATGCGCGCGAGGCCACGCAGTACGACCTGGTGGGCTGGATACCGGCCGAGAGCCCAGGAGACCTGGTCCTAGGGCTCGCCGCGGTGGCCGAACGCTGCGAGTGCGCAGACCCGCACGGCGATTCATATGAATCGGCGCTGCGGCTCGGCGAGCACCTGGCCCGTGCACAGCGCCGCACGCTGCTGGTATTCGACAACGCGACAGATCCGGACGAGGTGCGCCGGTGGCTGCCCACGTCTCATCTGGTCGACGTCGTCATCACCAGCACCGACCAGAATTTCACGAACATTGGGGAGCGGGTCGAGGTCGGCACCTTCACCCGTCAACAATCAATCGACTTTCTGATCGATCGCACCGGGTGCCGCGACCGCCTGCACGCCGATCTGATCGCCGACCGCGTCGGTGATCTGGCCCTGGCATTGGCCTCTGCTGCCGCGACAGTGCGGTCGAGTGCAATCGATCTTCGGGAGTACCTGAAACGGTTCGACAAATATCCACTCAAACGCGTACTGCCGCGCCTGCCCGGTGCTGGCTACCCGCACCCGACCGCGACAGCGCTGCTCATGGCCGTGGAGAGTATCGAGGCCGCGGATCCCAGTGGCTTCTCGGCTCGACTTCTCGAGACCATCGCTTACCTGTCGCCGGACGGTGTGCGTCGTGACCTGCTCGTCGGCGCGGCGCGGGACCTGTCGGCCGCCGACGATCTGGCAGTCGAGGACGGTTTGCAGGCCTGCGTCGACCGATCCACGCTGACCTGGTCTCGCTCGGGTGAGGACGTGATCATGCACCGGCTGACGGGCCGAGTGATCCGCGACCGCGCTGAGGCCGCCGGCCGTGGTGACACCGCCCGCCGATCGGCGGCGGACCTGCTGGAACGCTATCTAGGCGCGCACGGTCGGCACGGTGGGCTCGATCGCGACACCACCCACCGTCTGGTGGACAATATCGAGGCCTTTTGGTCGACCGCGATCGAGGAACGCGACGACGAGGACGGCTCAACCGACAAGCCTGGTGACCGACGAGATGACTGAGCACGCGGAACGTCGTCGGGCAGTGGTGTTGCGGTCGAACAGCGTGCGGCTGTTGACCGAGCACGGTGAACTGGTGCGCGCGACCGATATCGGCGAAGATCTCGTCCGGTGCGCCGAAAAGATGCTCGGCGGCCGTGATCCCGACACACTCACCGCCAAACACGATCTGGGCAGCGCCCACTTGGCGGCCGGGCGTTTCCTGGACGCGACGCAGGTGCTCAGCAGTGTGCGGGAAGGACGCGAGAGCGTGCTCGGTGCGCTGGCGCCGGAGACGCTACGCACCCGCCATCAGCTTGCTATCTCGCGTGGTAGGCAAGGCGGTGCGGCCAATCTTGCCGCGGCGGTCGCCGAGCTCGAAGCGGTACTCGCTCAGCGGATCCGTGATCTGGGCGAGGCAGATCCCGAGACGCTGACCACCAAAGCCGACTTCGTTTTCTGGCGTGCCGAATACGACGGTGATGCCGGCGCCGCGGTCGAGGGATTCGTCGATGTGCTGGAGTCTCGAATCCGTGTCCTCGAACCAGACCACCCCGATCTGCGTACCACCCGGGGCAATCTCGCGATGTGGCGGTACCGACAGGGTGATCTGGCAGGTGCGATCCGGGATGGCAAGATCGCGGTCGATGACAGTCGAGAAGTTCTCGGCGACCTGCACCCGACCACCCTGGCATTCTGGAACAACCTTGCCGCTTGGTACGAGGTGGACGGTCAGACCGACAGGGCGGTCGCGGAGTTCAGGAAGCTGCTGCCCCGGCTGCGCCAAGTGCACGGCGAACGTCACATGGCACCCCTGATCACCCGGCTGAATCTCACGAGAATTCAAGGCAATTCGGGTGACGTCGACGGTGCACGCACCGAGCTGACCCAACTGGTCCCGGTGTTCGACGACGTCTTCGGCACGGACAATCCGCTGACCTTCATGTGCAGGGGTGGTCTGGAATACTGGAACGCGCGGGCGGGAGACACTTCGGCGGCGGCGCGACTCGGAGATCTGGAGGCGGCCGCGACTCGCGCTCTGGGCGAGAACAACCAAGCCGTGAGCTCGATTCGGCAACAACTCCGCTCGCTCGGCGCCGAGAAATAGACCTAGATTTCGAGGTCGCCCGCGCGGCGGGACGTCCTGGGAAGCCAGGGGAGGGGCGCGGATCCAGTAACCACCCCTCGAACATAGGTTCGAGGGGTGGTTGTATCGTCTGCCCATGGTCGAGGTAGCCACGGATGACGCACGCCGAAGTCTGGAGCAGGTTCGCGCTCAACTGCTCGACGCGGCGGCCTTCGGGAAACACCTGAATGCGGCGCAGTTGGAGAACGCGGCCCGCAAGATCGCCTACGCGCTGCGCGTCTACGGCAGTCCTGACTGAAGGGCTGCCCGGGGACGCGCCTGTGGTGGGCTATCCCGTGTGCATGGCCTGCGGCCCGGCGCGCACGACAAAAAAGGTAGCTGTGAATATGCTGACTGTGTGATATCAGCGCCGGCACCGATGCTGGCCGTCGCGGGACGGCCACCGGACACCGCCAGGTGGGCGATCGAGATGAAATGGGACGGCGCCCGCGCGCTCGCGATCACCGATGGCCAGAACTGCCGCCTGTTCAGTCGAAACCGCCGTGAATTCACCACCTCCTTCCCTGAGCTGGCTGCCGCTATCGCTATGGCCGCCCGCGGCCGCAAGCTGATCCTGGACGGCGAAGTCCTCGCGCAAGTACCCTCTGGCGCGCCCTCTTTCGGTTTGCTGCAACGTCGCCTGCATGTGCGACCCGATGCGGGGTTGATCTCTTCGGTGCCGGTGCAGTGGTACGGCTTCGACATACTCTCGATCGACGACCACGACGTGGCGGGGTTGCCCTACCTCACCCGCCGCGAGATCCTCGAGGACCTGAACCTGGGTGGCGGGCTGGTGAGCGTGCCGCCGCACTGGCTCGGGGTGGAGGCCGAACGGATGCTCGCCCTGGCCGCCGAGCATCATCTCGAGGGGATTGTGTCCAAGCAGGTCGAGTCGGCCTACTATCCGGGGCGGCGCTCTCCGTCGTGGGTCAAGACCGCGCTGCGGCGCACGGCCGAGGTGATCGTGGCCGGCTGGACTCCGGGTGCCGGGATGATGTCGCAGACCTTCGGCTCGCTGGTGCTCGGCGCGCACACACCGGACGGGCGTCTGGTCTACATCGGGAACGTGGGCACCGGATTCACGCTGGCCGCGCGCCGCCAGCTGCGCGCACGCCTGGAAATCCTCATCGAACCGGTGCCGCCGTTCGACCTCGGACCGAACGGCCGCGGCGGCGGTGTCGTGACCTGGGTGCGCCCGGAAGTGGTCGGTGAGGTCGAGTACCGAGAGTTCACCGGCGAGGGGTTGCGGCATCCGAGCTGGCGGGGCTTGCGTGCTGACAAAGATCCTGGCGCGGTCAAGGTGCCATTGTTGGCGTAGGCAAACCAACACTGGATCGGACTTTGTTCGGGACGTTTCTCCAGTTGGCGGGCCGGCGTATTGATCTGACCTCATGCCGATTCGCGCCGAGCCTCGAGCGACCGCCGAACACCGGCAACCAGGATGCGCGCCAGCACGCAGCAGGCGGCGATCCCGGCACCGATCAACCACGCCTGGACATTCGCATCGGCCACCGCGACCAGAGCGGCCAGACCTTGCCAGGCGGCGGGCCTCGCGTCGAATGCCGAACGGCGGGGATCGCCATCGGAACTTGTTGTGCTGCTGCGCATTCGAGTCACATCCTTTGGAACTGTGGATCGGGACAAGCCCTGTCCTCAGATGCTCCCGCGACGCCGCGGCGTTCGGTAGCGACCGGATTCGAACACTGCGGATCCGGACCTACTCGCCACCGGAGCGAACAACGACGGATCGCAACGGGCAACCACGGATACTGAATGGGCGTCACCCACCAGGAGGCTCAGGTGCCACCCGCTCGCCGCCCACTCGATCCACGTCTGCCGACCGACAACTTCGCGCTGGCGCTGCGCGACCTGCATCGCAGCGCGGGCCGGCCGAAGTATCGGATTCTCGCAGCGACCATCAACGCCAGCAACGCCACGGTCTCGGCCATCCTCAACGGCCACCGATTCCCGTCCTGGGAACAGACCAAAGGATTCGTCCAAGCCTGCGACGGCGATCTGGTGCAGTGGAAGCGTCTGTGGACCCACGCCGACCTCGCGCGCGCCACGAACGCCGCCGACTACAGTCGGCCGCCGACTCTCCCGCCTGCGAGCTTGACCCCGGTCACTGGCGCCGATTTCTACGCCGCGATGCTGGCCGAGATTCGCCGTGCGCGGTACCGAATCATGACCAGCTACATCAGATTACGACCGCCCTCCTATTTTCTCGGCTTCACCGACGAGCGCACCAGCCGGGTCGCCGGCGCATATTTCGAGGAGGTCGTCGCGTGGGCGTCCGGACCCGGTCGCCGATCAGTGCGCCGGGTCATCGCCACACCCAACGAGGAAATGCGGCAGTGGGCGCGCGAGTTGGCGGACGCGACCGCCGATCAACCGAACCATCGCATACACCTCATCGACTGGCCCCTATCCGCCGACGGGGTCAACTTCGCGATCTTCGACGACACCGTTGCCTTCCTTGCGTTCACGACCGGAACCACCCAGCAGCTCAGTGGATTCCGTATCGAGGAACCCGCCTTCGTCCACGGCGCGATCGGGTACTTCGAACAGCTATGGCTGGCCGGGCGCGCGCTTCCGGCGTGAGGCCCCGGACCGCGGGATTCGGTCCGCTTGTGATCGTCTGAATCGGACCGGGGCAGGGTTGCTTCGCAGACCGTGGTGCGCGCGGCGCTACCGGATCGAAGTCGGCGAAACCGTTCGGTCCTCATATACATTTCCGGATTTCCCGGGCGACGTCCGGCGATAGACTCGAGGTCGGTCTATTCGCTTTCGGGCCAAGGAATCTCATGACAAGCAAAGAAGAAGTGCCCGGTGCTCAGCCGCGGAAAGCACGCGTGACGGTCAAGGGCAAGTTCACAATGATCTCGGCGACCTCGCGCAGCGCGGGAACAGGAGCGACACATACCCAAACCGATGCCCCTGCAAGCCAAGCCAGAGCGGTCGAACAGGCGCCCACGACCCCGGAGGCCGGGGCACATATGCAGTGGCTGGGGTCCACGACGGTCCGCTCCGCGCTGGCGGAACCGAGCATCAAGGCGCAGTGGTCGCCGCACAAGGATTGGTCGGTCACCGTCCGCGATAAAAAGCTGAACCACTTCACGGCTTTCGATTGGGACCCCGAGCATCCCTATATCTGGCGTTTCACCAGTCTGCCGTCGACAGAATTGGTCTCGATCACCGCCAACACCGGTTTCGCGACGATAATCCAATTGATCGGCGAGCACAGCGGCGGCAACATGAAGACCGATCCCCGGGTACGCACCTCGTCGTTCTGCCGCAACATCGGCGCCCTGCTCGGGGTCGCGGCCTCGGCGGGCGGCGACAAGAAGGTGCTCAACATCATCAACCGGACGCCGTATCTGTGCCGGATCGATCTCACCACCCTTCCGGCCAGGGGTATCACGGCAGCACCAGCGCTGTACCGGGCGATCAGCCTGTTCGAGACCGAATACGTCCTGGTGCCGACCCCGGCGAAGACGTACTACCTCGCCGATACCGGACATGTCCCAGGCGGTGCGGGCTGCCTGGACGCGGTGCTGTTCAACAATCCGTTCTACGGCTGCATCGACCCCGGCGGGACTTTCCGCCCCTTCCTGGTCGGCGATGACCTGAGCATCAGTCTCGAGTCCGACCTGTTCATCAAACCCGCGGGAGACTTCGCGCGGGCCGCCCAGGAACTGCCGCCGATCACGCCAGAAGCAAGGGTGCAGAACGTCCTGGATCTCGATCCCGGCGATGTCGTTCGGATCGTGTGCTACGCCCAGGCGGTATCCGAAGTCGCCGGCAAACTCGCTGCCCTGGTCTTGAACAAAGACCCGATGCTGCTGGGCAAGACCATGGAGCATGCGGCCAAGTACGCGGCCGATGTGGATGCCCGCTACAATGAACTACTTTCGACGCTGTACTGATCATTAACTGCGTGCGTTGATACAGCGAGCTGCGGGCAGCCGCTCATGCCGGGGCTCGATCCGGTTCAGGTGCCCGCGCGAGCGATTCAGGCTTTGCAGAGCAGCACCGACGCAGGCAACAGAGCCGAACAGATTACTGCGGAACCGCCCTTGCGCGCCTACGCCACCACCCCCTGACCCGCTGGCCACAGCTACCTACCCGGCGCGTCGAGTGACGAAGTCGAACTCGAGGTATTGCTCCGCGGCGGAGGGGACGTGCGTGAGGGTGAGGTCGGCGAGGTTGCCCTGGTCGGTTTGCACACAGAGGTGGCTGCCTGGGAGCAGGCGATAGACATCGTCCAGGGTCTGCTTCCAAGCGATCGGCGGAATGTCGGTGCATCGCTCGGCACCGGTGTCCGCGGGCGGCACCGCGAAGCGGGCATGGCCGTCGGTCATGGCGTTGAGTGAGTCGCCGGTTTTCGACGGGCTCATGTCGACGCCGGGCTGATTCTGATCGCGCACCTGACCGTTGTCCAAGTCGATACCCTCGACATTGATGAGTCTGGCGTGCCCCTGAGCCAGAAGTGTGACAGGGCGCGATGTCTCGGTCGAGGGAGTCGGGCGCGTGGTCGGCTGCGGCGCGGTGCCGGACGCGGAGTCCGGGCCCGAGCACTGGGCGACTGCGAAGACGATGAGTGCGACCGCAACGCTCACGACGCCTGCCGCGCCACCGACCGCCGTCCAGAAGTGGGTGGAGCCGAACCTGTTGCCCGCGGCGGGCGCCGGCGTCGGATCGTTCTGGGGCATCTACTCCTCCTGTTTGCGACTGGAGTCGAAACCTGAAGTGTACGAACGCACCTCAATATTGCAGAGGTTGTCCCCGCGACTGTGGGACAGGACGACCATACATAGCCGGCCGCTATATCGTGCGGGTTCGGCGATGATGGATCAATCTCCGAGCGTTGCTACCGGTGTGCACGTCGCGGCCGTCCAGATCGGTTGGCTGGCAAGGCTTTCCCAAGCGCACCCATGTGCGGGTCAGGTCCTGGCGCGAGTCTCGGAAGTCGTCCTCGCCATGCCGGGTGCGGCATTGGAGATATCAGATCGAGTAGCTCCGAACAGGGCTGCTCGGTTTGGATTCATCCCTGGAAAGATATCCAATGCGGAAAGCGATGCATTTCGAATGAAGTATGCGGCGCCAGTTCAGTGCAGCGTCGCGGGAAACCGCTTCGGCAAGAACTCATAGCGTTTCGCGGTGATACGACGGACTCGGCTGTCCGGTGTCAGTGCCAGGCTCGCCAGCGCGCGGTCCACGACCAACTCCCAGCGCGTCGGTGCGTCCCAACCGCCGTCGACCAGGATCTGGCCCACCTGTTCGGCGGTGCCGACGCCCAAGTGGCCCGAACCCCTTTCCAGCACCTCCGAGATCAGCTGTTTGGCTTTGCCGATCGACTCGATCGGAGCGGCCCGATAGTAGCCGTTGCCGAACTCCAGCACTCCGCTGTCGGGGTGTGCGGCCAGATCGCGCAGGATCGCTTCGACCTTGTCGACACCGTCGGCGCGCGGCTTCCATCCGTCCTTGTGCAGCAGTTCCGTCATCTGCGCTGGTGTGTGCGTTTCCTTCGCGTGCCGGTGCACCATCACCATGATCCGGTCTTCCAGATCCAGCATTGACGTGCTCGGTTTCGGATGGGCGGATCCGCTGCGCGGGCTCCGTTGCCGAGCTGTCCGCCGCGCCGCCGAGAGCCGCTCCGGGTGCTGATCGGGTGGCGGGCATTCGAGACCGCTCTGAATCTCCTGCATGCGTGCGCACAGGGCCGCCAACTGCGGATCCGGCTCCAAATGGGCGCCCATCGCGGTCAATGCGTCGAAGTAGTTGCATAGATTCGTCAGATCGGCTTTGACCTGCTGTACGCGTTCGCCGGCCACCGCATCGAGGGGAGTCCTCGCCGGCGCTGTGTCCGAATCAGGCGTCGAATCCACGCTGCGTAACCTCTCATTGTCGAAACCGATTCTGTTCGGCGCATATCCGACCACATCGACCGGGTTGTCGCGAGGCGGCGCGCCGCACTCTCGGCGCAAAAATATGGCAGCGGGCATTCAGCTGCGACGATGAGATCGAGTGCTGGATAACCGAGTTGGGGTTCCCCCGCAATGCTCTCGAATTCGACCGCTATATGCCAGAACGATCTCTTTCGTTATCGACCGCGGTGGACGGCCTGATGAACTCGGCGATGGCCGGTAGTTCGGGCCGGTATCCCGCTGTGGTGTCGACGGACAGTTCCGCGACCTCCCTCTGCACGGGCACGAAGGTGTTGGTCGTGAGAGCGCGGTCGTTGTGTGCTCTGCGGTGGGGATCGGTTCGAAGTCGCCGGGCTATCCGGTCGTGCCGGATCTCCGCGGCTGCCGTGCAGTGGATGACTCGGACTTCGGCGAACTCGGTCAGCGGTGGCATGTGGGGCCGAGGCGTTCGTTGCTCGCTGGTTAACGACCGTTGGGTGATTCGTCGTTGATCACGCCCGGCGCGCACTTGATCATTGATCGTCTACCAAAACATTCAGAAAGGTTGGTTTCGAAGTTCGCCGTCGGCCACCATTCGCTGTCTCGAACCGAGAGTTTGAATCATGCTCACCCCCATCGCCTATGGCCTTGCCGTCTTCCTCGTCGTCTTCGTCCTGCTCATCGGAGCACGTTTCCTGCTGACCCCGCAGTCGGCCGCGGTCGGCTTCGGAGTTCCCGCCGAGCCGGACGGCGACACGGCTTACTTGACCGTGAAAGGGTTGCGTGACTTCACCTCTGGCGTCATCGTGCTGCGTCATGGCGGAACGAAAGCCACCGCCTTCGGCATCCACTTCGCCACCGCTGTGGTCGTGCTGATCAGCGCGGCCCTTCTCTTCATCGCCTGAAACGGAGGAGCCGTTATGAAGAAGCTCTATAACGCCGCGCACATCTACATGATTGTCGGCCTGGTCAGCGGCCTCTACTACCGCGAAATCACGAAACTCAACGACTTCACCGGCGACTCCCAGCTGGGGCTGGTCCACACCCATCTCCTGGCCCTCGGCATGCTGTTCTTCCTGATCGTCTTGGCGCTGGAGAAGATGTTCACCCTCACGGCGAACAGGTTGTTCAATCCGTTCTTCTGGACCTACAACGCCGGCCTCGCCCTGACCGTCACAGTGATGATCATTCGTGGCACCCGAACGGTCCTCGGTCACGAAACCAGTGAAGTAGCAGCCCATTTCGCCGGAGGCGGCCACATCATCCTCACCATCGGACTGGTCCTGTTCTTCATCGCCCTGGGCAAACGCATCACCGAAACCACCCCGCCCGTCCCGGCAGCGGCGGCAGTGGTGCGGAACCAGGGGATACCTGCAACGCCTGGATCATGAGTGCGGCGAAGCGCCGGGTGGCCGCGAGGCGTGCGGCCGGTGTGGTCGCCTGAATGCCGTTGTTGGCCATGATCATCAGGATGAGGTCGTCGAGCATGATGTCGGGGCGCAGGCGCCCGGTGTCCTTGGCGCGGCGGATCAGTTCGGCGGCAGCGGTCAGCGAGGCGGTGCGGATCGCGGCGAAATCCAGCGCGTGGGGGTAGGTGGACATGAAGGCCGCGGTGAAACCGTGGTCGCGCGCTTGCAACTCGAAGAGCTGCTCGATCGCGTGGCAGAAGCCATGCCAGGGATCGGGGTCGGCGAGCCCGTCCTCCACCAGGGAACGGCAGGCCAGCATCTGATCGGTGAACGCCTGCGCGACCAGTACCTCCTTGGTCGGAAAGTGGCGGTACAGGGTCGCGGGCCCCACCCCGGCGCGGCGGGCGACCTCGCGCATCGGCACGTCCAGGCCGGCGCTGACGAATACCGTACGAGCGGCCTCGAGGATGCGTTCGCGATTGTCCCGAGCATCCGAACGCGTTGCCTGAGGCAAATGAGCAGTCACCACTCTCACTTTAGCTAAACGGACGGGGGCGTCCGTTACGGTCCGCTGGTTGGTTCCGATCGAGGAGAGTACGGAGAAACTGGTGCGAGCAGTGATGGTTCAGGCATTCGGCGGCCCCGAGGTGCTCACGGTCGTCGACCTTCCCGACCCGCGTCCGGGCGCCGGGCAGGTGGTGGTCACCACCGAGGCGATCGGCGTCGGCGGCGTCGACGCCCTGATTCGCGGCGGCGCGCTGGCCGCGTATGGCATCACGCCCGGTCACGTCCTCGGCAGTGAAGTCGCGGGCACTGTGACCGAGGTCGGTGCGGGTGTCGACACCAGCTGGGTCGGGCAGCGGGTGTGGGCATTCACCGGGGAAAGCGGCGGCTACGCCGAACAGGCCGTTGCCTCGGCCGAGACGCTCGTCCCCATCCCCGCCGAGCTGTCGGCCGTCGCCGCGGTGACGCTCGGTAGTTCGGCGATGGTCGCGCACTTCGCCCTGCGGCACGCGCACTTCGCTCGCGGGGAGTCGGTGCTGGTGCGGGGCGCGGCCGGCGGCATCGGGGTCGCGGCGGTCCAGATCGCCGCTCGTGGCGGCGCCGGTGCGGTGGCGGTCACGACATCCTCGCCCGAGCGTGGCGAGCGGTTGCGTGAACTCGGTGCGACGCATGTGCTGGATCGGCTCGGCGCGGGTGCGTCCGACGCTCCCGCGCACTACGACGTCATCATCGATATCGTCGCCGGTGCGGGGCTGCCGTCCTTCTTCGGCCGGCTCGCGCCGAACGGTCGGATGGTGGTCGTCGGCGTGATGGCGGGGCCGCCGCCCGCCGACTTCGGGATGGAGATGGTCGCGGCGTTCCGGAAGTCGATGTCGTTCGCCACCTTCAGTGCCGACACCGTGCCCATGGTCGAGCGCCGCGCCGCGACCGCCGAGATCTTCGCTGCTGCCGGTCGTGGTGAGCTGGAAGCTGTTGTGCACGAACAGCTTCCCCTCGAGCAGGCTGTTCGTGCGCACGAAATGATGGACGCTGGCGAGGTGTTGGGCAGGGTCGCGCTTACCGTGTCGCGGAGCTAGCCGCTCCCTGTCCGTCTACCTGGAGAGATCACTGGGCTACCTGCGGCGCGCAATAGGCCGCCCGAACCGGCTTCGCGGCGATTACAGCACGCGCGAACCGGTTCGGGCGAGGGGAATACTCAGCGCTCGCTGTCGAGGGTCAGCACGACCAGCGGCACTGCCCGGTCGATCTTGGACTGGAAGTCGGCCAGCAGGGGGTTGTTGGCCAGCACCCAGGCTGCGAACTCGTCGTATTCCGCACCTTCGAGGGCCTTGCCGGTCGCCTGGTAGGTCTTGTCGCGGAGCTCGACGGTGACCCGCGGATTCGCCTTGATGTTGTACCACCAGGCCGGGTACTTGTCCTCGATGAACGAGCTGATGTACATGGTGTCGTCCCGGTAGAGCGGGCCCAGGGGCGTGGTGTGCTGCTTGCCGCTCTTGGCGCCGGTGGTGGTGAGCAGGATGAGGTCGCCGCCCGCGTAGGCGCCGCCGACCTTGCCCGAGTTGTTGCGGAACTCGGTGATCACATCGTCGTTCCAGTTGGCGATGCTGCCCTCTTCGTCCCAGGCCTGGTTCCAGGGCGCGTTCGGATCGTTGTAGTCGGTGATGTCGGCCTGATCCTGCTGGCGGGCAGTCGATTCCGTGTTGCTCATGATTCAAGTATCTCGGCGAGATAGGACAGATACAGTCCTAACTCGGAGAGAGATCGAAAGAAATTTCTGATCGCGATCAGGCAGTTGCCATCGCGTCCGTCTCGACGAGCCGGCGCCGCCGGCTCGGCACCAGCAGTGTCGGGTGTTTCACCGACCACGCCGTACCCGAGCAGATCAGCTCTTTCACGCGTGCGGCCATGCGGCCCACCTCGACCTTCGAGGTCGGCTGATCCTCCTTGGTCACCTTCTGCACGATGGCATCACGGCGGCCGAGGCTGATGCACTGGCTGTAGTAGCCGATCGGGGCATCGGGGACCGGACGTCCGGTCAGGCGGGCGGCGAGAGCGTCGGCGCCCAGCCAGGCCATCGGGGAGGCGGTGGCACAGCCCATGCGCAACGTCTTCCCGCCCACTCCGGCGGCGTGCGCGGCATCGCCGACGGCGTAGACGTCCGGGTGCGAGACCGAGCGCTGGGTGGCGTCGACGACGATCCGCCCGGTCTCGGAGACGGTGAGGGTGCTCGCGGCCGCGATCGGGTGCACGGTGAATCCGGCTGTCCAGACGGTCATTCGGGCAAGAAGCCGCGCTCCCGACCGGGTGGTCACGCCGTCCTCGGTGACGCTGATGACCTCGGCCTGCTCGTGCACGGTGATCCCGAAGCGTTCGAACGCGCCGCGCAGGTGGTCCCGCGCCTTCTCGTCGAGCCAGTCGCCGACACCGCCGCGCGCGGCCATGGCGACCCGCAGATCCGGGCGCGCCTCGGCGATCTCGGTGGCGATCTCGATGCTGGTCAGGCCGCCACCCACGATCAGCACGGTCTCGCCGGCGCGCAGCTGGTTCAGGCGTTCCCGCAGCCGCAGCGCGGCCTGCTTGCTCGCCACCTGGTGAGCGTGCTCGGCGACGCCGGGCACATCGAAATCGGCGACGGTGCTGCCCAGGGCGTAGACGAGGGTGTCGTAGGTCAGGGTCTCGGCGCCCTGCTCACCGATCAGGTCGACGGTCTTGCGGTCGGCGTCGACAGACTCGACGCGGGCGATGCGGACCTGAACGCCGGTGCCCGCGAAGATCTTTCGCAGCGGCCGGAGCGGCAGGTCCTGGCCGGCGGCGAGCTGGTGCAGTCGGACTCGTTCGACGAAGTCGGGATCGGCGTTGACCAGGGTGATCTCGACGTCGTCGCGGTGCAGTCGCTTGGCCAGGCGGCCGGCGGCGATGGCTCCGGCGTATCCGGCTCCGAGGACGACGATGTGGTGGGTCATGGTGTTGCTCCTGTCTCGGTGGGTTCGGTACTTGAACCGGACAGCCACGCGAATGCTGACAGGAGTTGACTGTGATGTGGGTCACCACAGATCGGGCAGGGGTGCTCCCGGTGTGTAGATGGCCCACTGGCGGTTGACGTAGGCCAGCTTGTCGGGGTTGACGTGGCCGTGCACCGCGGCGATGCCGTCGGCGGTCACCTCCAGCACCACCACGCCGACAACGCGCTCCCCGGCCACCAGGACCAGCGCGGGCCTGCCATTGGCGATCGCGGCGAACAGCATGGGCTTGCCGCCGAGCTTGTCCCACTTGGCGCCCGAGGGCTTGATGGCGAGTCGCATGAACAGCGCGATGCGCTCGGCGCCGACGAGCGGCCGGTTCAACGTGGGGAAGAAGGCGCCGCCGTCGCCGATGATGGCGGCGTCATCGGTGAGCAACCGCACCAGTTGGTCGGTCCGGCCGCTGACCGCCGCGGCCAGGAATTCCTCGACAATCCGGCGGGCGGCGGCCGCGTCCACCTCGATGCGTGCCCGCTCGGCGGCCAGGTGCTGTTTGGCGCGGCGATAGACCTGCTGGCAATGGGATTCGGTGATGTCGAGCAGGTCGGCTATCTCGTGGTGCGGGTAGCCGAAGGCCTCGCGCAGCACATACACCGCGCGTTCATTGGCGGTCAGCCGCTCCATGAGCGTGAGCATGGCGATCGACACCGAATCCCGCTGCTCGACCGTGTCGGCCGGGCCCAGCATCGGGGCGCCGGCCAGCACCGGCTCCGGAAGCCACTGCCCCACATAGGTTTCCCGGCGCGCGCGGGCCGAGGTGAGCTGGTTGAGGCAGAGATTGGTGAGCACCTTGGTCAACCACGCCTCGGGCGTGGCCACGTATTCGCGGTCGGCCGCCTGCCAGCGCAGATACGTTTCCTGCACCGCGTCCTCGGCGTCGCCGGCCGAGCCCAGCAAGCGGTAGGCGATCGCCTCCAGGCGGTTCCTGGAGCTTTCGAACACATCGGCCTCACGCGCGAGCAACATGTCAGTCATTTTCGGTCATCCGCGCCGGTCGAGTCCAGTCGCACAGAGCGCATTCGAGCTATCGAGCCGATCGGTTGCGCCGCCAGATATCGGCGGAGAGAACGGTCGCGAACAGGCACCAGGCGGCATAGGGGAGCAGGGCGGTGCCGGCGCGCCGGTCCAAACGCCGGGTGCGCTGTGCCAGGTCGGCGGAGCCGGCGGCCAGTGCCCCGGCGGTGAGCGCGGCGGCACCGGGGCGGTGGGCGCGGAAGAAGATCCAGCTCCACGCGCCGTTGACCGCCAGATTCGCCGCGAGTGCCCGGAGATACGCGGCCCGATCCGCTCGGTCGGCCTGGTCGGCCGCGTAGGCCGAGGACACGGCGATATCGGCGTACAGGATCGTCCACACGATCGGGAAAACCGGTGCCGGCGGTTGATACCCGGGCTTGCGCAGCGTGCGATACCACGCTGAGCGTGTGCCCTGTCCCGCGATGGATCCGACTCCCGCCGCGGCCGAGGTGAGCAGTGCGGTCAGGCCCAGCGTGCGGGACCACGGAAAGTTGCGACGCTTTCTCATATCGGGGGAGGTACCCCGGCGCACATCAGAGAAACGGCGTTTCCCTCACGCGGGAAACCACCGCTGCGCGACACCCCAAAGCGCGCTCAGACCTCGATGTGATGACGATCACTGATAGTTTGCCGTGACGAATCTCGACGCATCGGTGTCCAATACAGGAGCAGCGGAGGAGGTGCCGGTGTGACCACGACGACGCCCGCACCCGAGGCAACGTTGGACGACGCGACCCTGGTCGGCCGGTCGCGTGACGGCGATGTCCGGGCATATGAGCAGCTGGTGCTGCGCTACCAAGGCGCGATGTTCCGGTTGGCCGCGAAGATGCTGGCCGATCGCGCCGAGGCCGAGGACGTGACCCAGGAGGTGTTCCTGAAGGCGTGGCGCGTGATCGGGCGCCTGCAGGACGATGCCGCGTTCGTCGGCTGGCTGTACCGGATGACGACCAACCGTTGCCTCAATGTCCTGCGCGCCCGGCGCGTCCCCGCCGAGGTCGATCCCGACACGACGGCGTCGCCGCGGCACACCCGGCCCGAGCACGCGACCGAGATGAGCAGCCAGATGGCCGCGCTCACCGAGGCACTACAGCAGCTGACCCCCGAGCAGCGGGCCTGCTGGCTGCTACGCGAAGTGCACGGCCGGTCCTATGACGAGATCGCCGAGATCGTCGGCGCCAACAGCACAGCGGTGCGCGGGCGGATCGCGCGCGCCCGAGCCCAACTGGCAGAGGTGATGCAGCCATGGCGGTGACCCACAGCACCGACAACGACTACTTGCTCCCGTGCGGCCGCGGTCTGGAACAGGTGTGGGAGCGCCTCGACGACCCGGACGGTGACGACCACGACGTGTCCTGCCCGCACTGCGCCGCGGCCCAGGAAAGCCTGCTGACCCTGCGCAATGCCACCCGGGAGCTGATCGAGGAACCGGATCCGCCGCCCCCCGATCTGTTCGGCCGGATCATGTCCGCCGTGCGCGCCGATGTGCGCCGCAGCCGGACCCTCAGCGTCGATACGCCGTTGCCCGGCGCGATCCAGGTCAGCGAACAGGCCGTGGCCGTCGTGCTGCGCTTCGCGGCCGACACCGTCGAGGGCGTGCGCGCTCGCGGTTGCCGGGTGCACAGCAGCGAACCCGGCGACGACGGCGAGCAGGTGATCGCGGTCGACATGACCATCGCCGTGCGCCACGGCGAGCACACCATCGACGCGCTGGTCGAGGCGGTGCGCGAGCGTGCGCGTGCCGCCGCGACCGCCCGCATCGGGGTCCGGCTGGGCCGGCTCGACATCACGGTGGTCGACCTCTACGAGGAGGATCGATGAGCCCCGACGCTCCCGTGGCCGAGTTGGTCGTCGGCGAACCGGTGATCGCCGGTGTGGCCGCCAAAGCCGCCGCCTCGACGCCGGGTGTGGCTCGGCTCGAACCGGGCGTGCTCGGGCTGGTCGGCCAGCTCGTGCGTTCCGGCCGGCAGTTGTGGATCGGCCAGGCGCCGGCGCCGTCGGCGGGCGTGCGGGTGCGGCGGGCCGGTGGGCTGCTCGATATCCAGATCAACCTGGCGCTGTCGGCGTCCGGAAACGTCGCCGAGGTGGGCCGGGCGGTCCAGCGGGCCGTGACCGATGCCGTCGCCGAAGCCGCGGGCCTCGAGGTCGATTCGGTGCGGGTGTATGTGGTCGACATCGAAACGGGGCGCCCGGGATGAGCATGGACGACCTGATCGACCGCATCATCGCGGCGATCGACGCCGTCGGCGGCACCGAGCCCGCCGTGCCGATGGGCCTGCAGAACAGCCAGTGGCTGCGGTGCAACACGGGCCGGGCCGCCGTCGATCTCGGCGAGACCGTCGAGATCCGGGTGGTCGCCACGACGCTGCCGCTGCCGCCGCTGGTCGAGAAGCTGGACGCGGCCGTGCGGCCCGCTCTCGCCGGAACCACCTGGGCGAGTACGGCATTGCGCATCCACGTCGTCGACCTGCACGCCGACGTGTTCGACGGGAACAGCGATCCAGATCACCCGCCCGGCCCGTGAGGTTTCCCCGGCCGCGGTGTCCTACCTATGACAGCTCGTCAACCCTTGCAGCACAAGACAACCGGGAGGCATCATGACCAGCACGACCACCGAGAACACCAAGTCCGGCACCCGTCGTGAGGAGACGAAGCGCCCCAGTGCCCTGGTGACCGACCAGGGCACCACCACCATCGCCGACGCCGTCGTGCAGAAGATCGCCGGTATGGCCGCGCGCGAAGTGCGGGGGGTGCACGACCTGGGCGGGGGCACCGCGCGGGCGATCGGCGCACTGCGCGACCGGATTCCGGGCGCGTCCTCGAGCGTCGGCCAGGGTGTGTCGGTCGAGGTCGGCGAGAAGCAGGCGGCGGTCGACCTGGAACTCGTCGTCGAATACGGCGTCGCCATCGCGGAATTGGCCACCGCGGTGCGCCGCAACGTGATCACGGCGATCGAGCAGATGACCGCGCTCGAGGTGGTCGAGGTCAACATCAACGTCAACGATGTCTACATCGAGGACGAGTCCGACGATCAGCAGCCGACTCGCGACCGGGTGCAGTGACATGAACGCCACCACGATCTGCCTCGTGATGGGGCTCTCGCTCGGATTCGCCGCCGCCTTCGGCGGATTGGGCGCCTTCGCCGTCGTGTTGATCTTCGGTGGCCTCGGCCTGCTCATCGGGCGCTGGCTCGACGGCGCGGTCGACCTGTCCGGTCTGGTGCGCTCGGCGCAGGATCGGGGCCGACGGTGACCAGTGCCGTCGGCCTGCCCGGCCGGACCACGGTCGGTGAGCGCGCGGTGCGCCGGATCGCCGAGCGGGCCGCCACCGAGGTGGCCGGGGTCGAGTCGCAGGTGCAGGCGAACGCGCAGGTGGTCGGGAACGACGCGACCCTGCGGGTCCGGCTGCCGATTCGATATCCGTTGCCGATCGGGCGAATTGCCGACCAGTGCCGCGCGCACCTGATCGCCCGCACCGAGGAGTTGACCGGCCTGACTGTGCCGCGGGTCGACATCGAGGTCTCGGCGCTGGTGCCGGAGCCGCCTGCTCGGCGGGTTCGGTGACACGCGGTCCGCGCCGGGTGATCCCGGCGATCATTGTCGCGATTCTGCTGTGTGCGGCTGCGGTATCGGTCGCGGTGTCGCTGATCCAGCTGCTCACCGGGAGGCGGGAGTGGGTCTCCTACGACAGCATCGCCACCCGGCTGCACGACACCACGTGGGGCAGCGGGTGGGTGCTGGCGGCGGGTGTCGCCGTCACCGTGCTCGGACTGATCCTGCTGACGGTGGCGGCCCTGCCCGGCAAGCCGGTCGTGCTCGCGCTCGAAGCGGGTGACGGCATCGACGCCGGGATCGCCCGCGGCAGCCTGCGGTACGCGCTCGCCGAGGCGGCGCACCGTGTCGACAGTCTGGATAGGCCCCGGGTCACGCTGCGCAACAAGAAGATTCATGTCAAAGGCCGCACGCGGAACGCCGTGGAGCAGACCACGCAGGACGTCGGCGTCGCGCTCGCCGAGCGGCTGGATCGCATCAAACCGGCCACCGTTCCGCGCCTGCGCACCAGCCTGCGCACCATCGACCAGGAAGGCGCCCGATGAGTGCCGCCGATCGGCCCGCCCGGCTCAACCGGAGCGTGCTGGGCCTGCTCGGTCTGCTGTGCACGGTGGGCGGTGGCCTGGTGGTCGCGGCGTACTTCGGCGCCTTCGGTATCGACCGCGGATCGTCGCTGACCCCGGGTACGGCGGAACCACCACGGTGGGTCCTGTATCTCGTCGCCGCCGGTGCGGTGGTGCTCGCGCTTCTCGTATTGCGCTGGCTGGCAGCACAATTCATCCGGCTGCCCCGGCCCAGCCGATGGCAGCTCGACGGCGCGGACGGCCGAGGCCGGACCGTCCTCGGTTCCGACATCGCGGCCACCGCGGTAGCCGCCGACATCGAGACCTACGCCGACGTCCGGTCCGCGACCGCCCGGCTCTCGGGCAGCGCACTCGCCCCCGAGCTGTATCTGCTGGTCGACACCGACCCGGCGGCCGATCTTTCCGCTCTGCGACAGCAAATTCTCGAACACGCCGTGGCGCGGCTGCGCACCGCCCTCGAACTCACTGCCGTCCCGGTGGCGGTCGAGTTCCGCATCGCCCGCTCGCGGTAGGCGCCGCCGTCGTGATCAGTGCGCGTCGGGCGCTGTTTCCGATCGAGGCCACGGCCGGCCGATGTAGGCCTCGATCGAGGCATTGAACCGGCGCAGGTTTTCGGCGAAGGCGGCGACGTCGGCGTCCGGCCAGTCGGCGAGGATCGCGTTGAGCGCGTGGATCGACCCGGCCCGGTCGCGCTCCAGGGCCCGCTGCCCCGCATCGGTGATGCGGAATTTGCGGGCGATGCCCCCTTCGGGGTCCGGAATGCGTTCGACGACACTGTTTTTCATCATGGCGGTGGTCTGCCGGTTGAGCGTGGACTGGTTCAGGTTCATGGCGTCGCTGAGTTGCCCGATCGTCATCGGGCCCTCGGCCGACAACCGGCTGAGCAGTGTGTAGGCGCTGCGGTCGAGCCGATGCGCGGCGCCGCGCCGCTCGCTGAGGCTGTAGCGGCCCAGCAGCATCATCTCGAATTCGATCGAGTCCAGTGCCTTGTCCATCTCGCCCTTCCGCTGCCGCCGATCACCCTCACCTTAGAGGCTCGGCTTTATGCATCATGCATATTGAGTGTACGGTGCATATCGCATGCATCATGCATAACACTGCTTCCGCTAGGAGTTCCCTTGTCTCCCACCGCCGGTAAACCGGGAGTCGTCCTCGGTGTCCTCGCTACCGCCGGGATCGTCGCCGCACTCATGCAGACGCTGGTCATCCCGCTGCTCGGCCAGTTCCCGCAGCTGCTGCACACCACCGCGGGGAACGCGACCTGGGTCGTGACCATCACCCTGCTGATCGGCGCCGTCACCACGCCGGTGGCGGGCCGGCTGGGCGACATGTACGGCAAACGCCGCATCCTGCTCGCCTCGATCGTGCCGCTGGCCGCCGGGTCGGTGGTGTGCGCGCTGGCCACCTCGGTCGCGCCGATGATCGTCGGGCGCGGCCTGCAGGGGATGGGGGTCGGGATCATTCCGCTGGGCATCAGCGCCCTGCGCGATCTGCTGCCGCCGGAGCGGCTCGGCTCCGCCATCGCGCTCATCAGCTCCTCGCTCGGTATCGGCGGCGCGCTGGGGTTGCCGATCGCCGCCGCGGTGGTCGAGTACAGCGATTGGCGCGTGCTGTTCTGGGGTTCGGCCGTGCTGGTCACCGGGGTCGGCGTCTTGATCTTCTTCCTGGTACCCGCCACGCCGGCGACCGGCAGGGGAGCGCGGTTCGACTACTCCGGCGCGCTCGGCCTCGGGATCGGGCTGGTGAGCCTGCTGCTGGCGGTGTCCAAGGGCGCGAGCTGGGGCTGGACCAGTCCCGGCATTCTCGGTCTGTTCGCGACAGCTGTTGTCGCACTGGTGATCTGGGGCTGGTGGGAGCTGCGGATCAGCGACCCGCTCGTCGATCTGCGGAC
Source organism: Nocardia sp. NPDC050712 (assembly GCF_040654295.1). NCBI lineage: Bacteria > Bacillati > Actinomycetota > Actinomycetes > Mycobacteriales > Nocardiaceae > Nocardia > Nocardia sp. NPDC050712. The sequence continues at coordinate 2,042,571 of NZ_JBFAHT010000002.1, read as the reverse complement.
GACCGCGCGCCCGCCGGTGCTGCTGACCAACGCCACCTCGATCGTGGTCGGCATGGCCATGTACGCGCAGTCGCTGATCGCGCCGCAACTACTGCAACTGCCCACTTCCACCGGCTACGGTCTCGGTCAGTCGATGATGGCCATGGGGCTGTGGATGGCGCCCAGTGGGCTGATGATGATGCTCATTTCGCCCTTGGGCGCCAAGCTGTCCGCCGTGCGCGGCCCCAAGACCACGCTGATGGTCGGCTGCGTCATCATCGCGCTCGGCTACGGGTCCGCGCAGTTCCTGATGGGCACCACCTGGGGTCTGCTGGCCGTCGCGGTCATCATCAGTTCCGGCACCGGATTCGCCTACGGCGCGATGCCGGCCCTGATCATGTCGAGTGTCCCGCTGTCGGAAACCGCCGCGGCCAATGGGTTCAACACGCTCATGCGCTCCATCGGTACCTCGTTCGCGGCGGCGATCGTGGGCGCCGTCCTCGCGCAGATGAGCACCACGGTCGCGGGCCATTCCATTCCGACCGAGGACGGTATCCGTATCGCCTGGTTCTTCGGTCTCGGGGTCGCCGCGATCGGCGCGGTGGTCGCAGCGCTGATTCCGGCGCGCCGGCCGATCGCGGATCCGGCGCTGGATCCGGCGGTCGTCACGAAAGTCGCCGCGAAAGTGTGAATCTCGCGACCAACAACCGCTGAATGCCAGGTCCGAGATTGCTCAGGGCGCTTCGAGAATCAGCTGTATTCGGCGACGACGCGGTAGAGGGCGGGATTCGCACTCGCTGTTTTCCGGGCCTGCGCGACGGAGGCGGTGACCGCGGCATGACTCCCAGCGGCTTCGCAGGCTTCGGCGCTGTCCCAGTGCGCGATGTTGACGAGTTGGAAGCGCGCGTCCGGAAGCAGTGCGCGATGGAGCCGGACATCGCGGAAGCCCCGCGCGGCGGCCATGATCGCCACTCGTTCCCGCCACTGCTCGATGAAGCCGTCGACTTCCTCGGCGGGGAGTTCGATGGTGTTGATGAAAGTGACACCCTGGTCGGTCATAGTGGCTCCTGTTTCATTGCGGCTGTTGGACATTCGTTTCAGCGGTTCTACGTCGCGGCGGTGGATCGGAACCGGTCCCGGTAATCGGAGGGGGCGAGTCCGAGACGGCGATGGAATGCGCGGCGCAGCGATTCGGCGGTTCCGAAACCACACCGACGGGCGATCAGATCGATCGAAACACCGTCGGCCAGTGCCTGTTGAGCTGCTTCGATACGTACCTGCTCGACGTACGCGGCGGGTGGCGTGCCGAGTTCGGCGGTGAAGCGACGCTGTAGATGGCGCGGGCTCAGCCCCGACCGGGTAGCGAGATCCCCGACGCTGTGTCTGGCACCCGGGTCGGCGTGGATCGCCGTGACAGCGGTGCGGATCGGATCGGTGGCCGGCTGTGCCCGCCACAGCGCGGTGCTGAACTGCGACTGCCCGCCCGGGCGGCGCAGGAACATCACGAGGAAGCGCGCGCACGCGAGGGCGGCGGCCCGGCCCTGATCCTCCTCCACCAGCGCCAAGGCCAGGTCGATGCCCGCGGTCACACCCGCCGACGACCACACGCGGCGGTCGCGGATGAAGATCGGTTCACGATCCACCGTGATATCGGGATACTCACTCGCCAACTGGTCGGCGTGCGCCCAGTGGGTGGCGACACGGTGCCCGTCTAGGGCGCCCGCCGCTGCCAGCAGCGTCACGCCGGTGCACACCGAGGTGACCCGCCGGGCGTGCGCCGCCGCGGCCCGAAGCCACGCCATGAGCCGCTCATCCGCGAGGGCGTCGTCGACACCGGGGCCGCCGACGGCCACCAGGGTGTCCACGGTGGCCGGATCGATAGCGTCCACACCGAATTCGGCAACGATCGCCAACCCGCTGTCGCAGCGCACCGCGCCCGCCTGCGTCGCCACGACCTGACACTCATAGCCCCCGGCACCCTGGAAGACCTCGTGCGGTCCGAAAAGATCCAGGGCTTGGAAGCCGTCGAAGATCACGAAGACCACGCGTCGTTGCTGCACGAGTCGAGTCTCCGGGAGGACGTGGAGCGGCGTCAACGACAGGTACCCCACAGATCGCGCCACGCACCCGAGCCGTCAGCGGGCGGAATCCGCGACGCGGTGGGTGAAGGTGCCGTGGAATCCCCAGGGGATGTGGTGCTCCAGCCAGGCCGTGGCCAAGGGGCCGCGCTCTAGGTCGCGGGCGTCGAGAATCAGGAGCTGGGAACGGTTTTCGGTGAGGTCGTGGTTGAGGACCAGGAGGTGGCCGTCGTCTTCGGCGGCGTCGGGGGTGCGGGGGACGAACAGGGGTTCGCCGACCGAACTGGCGCCCAGTTCGCAACTGGTGAGGGCGCCGGTGTGGTGGTCGACCTTGAGGACGGCGTTGAAGACGCCGGCGGGGCCGCCCGCGCCGGCGAGGTAGCTGTAGCGGTGTTCGCGGGTGCCGCGGCGCCAGTCGTATTGCGGGAACTCGCCGGAGCGGTCGGTGAGTTCGCGTTCGATGACAGTGCCGCCCTGGGTGATTCGGTACTGCATCAGCCGGGATTCGGGGAACTGCGGCGTCGCGCCGGTGCCGAGGTTGACCATCCCGGTCATGCGGCGGAAGTGGGCCCATTCGGTGTCCAGGCGCACCAGTTCGACGACGACGTCGTTGCCGTCGTCGTAGGCGTTGGTGACGTGGACGTGCAGTAGGGCCGGGTGCTCGACGATGCGTGGGCGGCCGCCGTTCTTGGGGACGAGCAGGAATCGGGTTCCCTTGGCGGGCTTGAAGTTCAAGGCTTCGATGAAGGAGTGGGTGGCCAGTGCGATCTTGCCGATGTCGGGCAGGATCGGGTCCAGGACGAAGACCAGGTAGCGGCCGGTGAGGGCGAAATCGTGGTTCCAGGGCAGGTCCAGCAGGGGCACCGTGGCCAGCCGGTGCAGTCGTCCCGACCGGTCGATGCGGTAGGTGCGGATGCGCGGGGTGGGCAGCAGATCCAGGCCGAAGTTGTACATGTCGCCGGTGCCCGGATCCCACTTCGGATGGGCCGAGAACGCGCCCAGGAAGCCCAGTTTGCCGTCGAAGTCGTTGGGGCCCAGCGTATCCAGGGTGTCGGGGTCGATGCGGTAGGGGTTGCCCAGCTCCCACAGGGCGAGCAGCCCGCCGTCGTAGTGCACTACGTTGGTATTGGCGACGTTCTCCGGCAACCGCCCGATATTGGCCAGTGGCCCGCCCGGAATCTGTCCTCCCACACCGCGATAGCGGATCCGGTCCGAGCGCGACCCGTGCTGGAAGTGGCGGGTGCGCACGTATCGGTTGCGAAAGCGCACCCCGGTCCCGTCCAGCACGAACTGCGAGATCATGCCGTCGCCGTCGAACACGTTGTGCAGCAGCGATCGTCCGACCTGATGCTTGCCGGGCCCGATGCGGTACAGCGTGCCGCGCAGGTCGGCGGGCAGCTGTCCGTCGATCTGCGCGATCCGGTAGTCGTGCTCGTCCAGCAGGGGTGCGGTGACCTGGTGATAGGCGGTCGCGGAGGAGTGGGTCATCGCGGATTCTCCCTTGAATCACTGATCTGATGACGACTGTCATCTGATGACGTGTGTCCGCAAATGTAGGAGAGTGCCTAGAGTGTTGTCAATGACGACTCCGGCCATTCGCACCTACGGTGGTGTCAGCGCCGCCGACCGCCGCGCCGACCGCCGTGCCCGGCTGCTCGCGGCCGCGCGCACCACCTGGGGCGAATCCGGAATCGGCGCGGTCACGGTCCGCGGAGTGTGCAAAACCGCCGGGCTCACCGACCGCTACTTCTACGAGCACTTCGTCAATCGCGAAGAGCTGCTGGTCGCGGTCGCCGACGAGATTCGCGACCACCTGCTGGCAACCCTGGTGCAGGCGGGCGTCTCGGCCGCGGGGCCGGCCGAGGAAAAGCTGCGCGCCGCCCTGCGGGCTTTCCTGGAAACGCTGGCCGATGATCGGCACCTGCACCGGATCGTCGCCAGCGACCCCGGCGAAATTCCGGCGCTGGTGCAGCGCCGTCACGACGTGCTCGGCCTGATCGCGGATCTCGTTGTCGCGCACGCCCCCGTTGCCCTCGGCGTCACCCCCGACCCGGCCTGGTTGCGCCGCGCGGCCGTGTTCGTCACCGGCGGCGTCAACCAACTCATCGAAGGCTGGCTCGACGACAGCGTCGAGCTGACCGCGGCCGAACTCGCCGCCGAGTGCGCCCACCTGTGCATCAGCGTCATCGGCACCCCCGCGCCGGCCGCGGACTGAACTTCGAACGGTCCCGGACCCTGAATCTGATTCGGGTGCAACATGATCCAACATTTCGGGCCCTGCGCCGCCGGCCGTCGATCTATGCTCTTGATCAGCGAGTTCGATCTACGGCAAGCGCACTTCCCAGCGTCACCTATGTTGAAGGTGGTCGAGTCATGCGTGAATCGAAGGCAGACCTGAGCCCGGAAGTGAACGGGCACAACGGCGTCGGACAACTCAGCCTCAGTACCGCGGCGGCGCGCAAGCTGTCCGGGACCACGAAGTCCGTTCCGCAGATGCAGAGCATCACCCCGCGTTGGCTGCTCGAACTATTGCCGTGGGTCGAGGCCCGGGGTGGGGCGTACCGGGTCAACCGGCGCATGAACTACACGCTGGGTGACGGGCGGCTCGATTTCCACACCACCGGCGACCAGGTGCAGGTGATTCCGGCTGAGCTGACCGAACTTCCGTGGCTGCGGACCTTCGCCGACACCGATGTGCTGGATGCCCTGGCCGGCCGGTTCGCGCAACACGAGTACGAACCGGGGGAGGTCCTGGTCACGGCCGGTGCCGACGCCGACGAACTCTATCTGCTCGTGCACGGCCGGCTCGCCAAACTCAGTGAAGGCGAATACGGGCAGGAATCGACGCTGGAAATCATCGCCGACGGCGACTATTTCGGTGACGAGGCTCTGGTCGGCCCCGACAGCTCCTGGGGCTATTCGGTCAAAGCGACTACCGCCTGCACCGTGATGTCGTTGCCCAAGACGGCGTTTCAGGAACTGCTCGACCAATCCGAGCCACTGCGCGAGCACCTGGAGCTGTACCGGAGCACCGCGGGCAAAGCGCAGAACCCGTACGGTGAGGCCGACGTGGAAGTCGTGTCCGGTCATCGCGGCGAACCGCCCCTGGCCGGCACCTTCGTCGACTACGAACTCCGGCCCCGCGAATACGAGCTGAGCATCGCCCAGACCATCCTGCGGGTGCACACCCGCATCTCCGACCTCTACAACGAACCGATCGACCAGCTCGAACAGCAGTTGCGGCTGACCATCGAGGCGGTGCGCGAGCGTCAAGAATACGAACTGGTCAACAACCGGGAATTCGGGCTGCTGCACAACGCCGATTTCAGCCAGCGCGTCTACACCCGCAGTGGCCCGCCCACCCCGCACGACATGGATCAGTTGCTCAACACCGTCTGGAAGAACCCCGGTTTCATTCTCGCGCACCCGGAAGCCATCGCCGCGTTCCGCGACGAGTGCACCCGGCAGGGCGTTTCCCCCGAGACCGTCCACGTGCTCGGCGGTCGTGTCTCCGCATGGCGTGGCGTGCCGATCTACCCCTGCTGGAAGATCCCGATCAGCGAGCGGCGGACCACCTCGATCCTGGTGATGCGCACCGGGGAGGCCGAACAGGGTGTCATCGGGCTGCGTAAGACCGGCCTGGTCGACGAGCGCGAGCCCGGGTTGAGCGTGCGGTTCATGAGCATCAATGAGCAGGCGATCGTCAACTATCTGGTCACCTGCTACTACTCGCTGGCGGTGCTGGTGCCGGACGCGCTGGGCGTGCTGGAGAACGTTCAGCTCGGGAGCGCCAATGGTCACCGGGCCTGATGCGGCCACCGACCCGTTCGCCCGCGCCCGCCGGCTGATCGATCCGGGTTTGCGGGCGGCGGCGGATCGGATGCGCTCGTCGCTGCGCCGGGTCATCGGCTACCACTTCGGATGGTGGGACGAGCACGGCACCCCGATCGAGGTGAACGCGGGCAAGGCGCTGCGGCCGGTGCTGGCCATGCTCGCGGCCGAGGCGGTCGGCGGCACCGCCGAGCGCGCGACCAGCGCGGCGGTCGCGGTGGAACTGGCGCACAACTTCTCGCTGCTGCACGACGACATCATGGACGAGGACCGCGTCCGGCGGCACCGGCCCACCGCCTGGACCGTCTTCGGTGTGCCCGCCGCGATCCTCGCGGGCGACGCGCTGAGCACGCTGGCGACGGAGGCGTTGGCGGCCGACGGCGCACCGCTGGCCACCGACGGCGTACGCCGGTTGGACGAGGCGCTGCTGCGGCTCGACGATGGCCAAGCCGCGGACCTGTCCTTCGAGAGCCGCGCCGATGTGCCGCTGGCGGAGTGCGTGACGATGGCGGGCGACAAGACCAGCGCGTTGTTCGCCGCGGCGTGTGAGCTCGGCGCGATGTCGGCCGGTGCGTCACCGCAACGGGTGTGGCAGTTGCGCCAATTCGGGGAGCATCTCGGCCTGGTGTTCCAGTTGGTCGATGATCTCCTCGGCATCTGGGGCGATCCGGCCGTGACCGGTAAACCCGTCCTGTCCGACCTGCGTGCTCGCAAGAAGTCGCTGCCGGTGGTGGCCGCGCTCGACGCGGGCAACGGCGCAGCGGCCGAACTCGCCGAATTGTATTGCGGTGAAGCGCCGTTGGACGATTCCGCGTTGCAGAAGTGTGCCGATCTCATCGAGCGAGCGGGCGGGCGCACGTGGGCGCAGCAGGAAGCCGAGCGCGAGCTCGACTCGGCCCTGCGTTGCTTGCAGGCCGCCAACCCGGAGTCGAAAGCGGCTGCGCAACTGGAGGCTTTGGCGCGGCGACTCAGTGTGGGGCCGAGCGCGACGCCCGCGGCCGTGGCGGACCTGGTTCCGAGTCCGAGGTTCGAGGGGCTTCGTCCGCCCCGGCTCAACCCGCACCTCGACGCGGCTCGCGCCCACGCCGCCGCGTGGGCCCGGGACATGTCGCTGTTCACGGCCCCCGCGGGCCTCGCACCGTGGACCGAGAGTCAGTTCGAGCAGGAGGACTACGCACTGCTGTCCTGCTACATGTTTCCCACCGCCCCCGAGGCCGCGATCGAGGTGATCACCGACTGGAATACCTGGCTGTTCTACGTCGACGACTATTTCGCCGAGACGTCCGACAGCGCGACCGTCAAGGCGCACCTGGCACGGCTGGGACAGTTCATGCCGATCGACCCGGCCCAGCGGATGCCGGTGGCGACCAGCCCGACCGAACGCGGGCTCGCCGACCTCTGGTCACGCACCGCGCCGGCCATGCCGGAGGAGTGGCGGCGCCGGGCGCGCGAGCACGTCGAGCGATGCCTGGCCGGCAACCTGCGCGAGCGGCGCGACCTCGGCGTCCGGCACACCAGCAACCCGATCGACTACCTCGAACTGAAGCGCGTCACCAACGGCGCGCCTTTCGTCGCGGGGCTGATCGAATATGCCGGGGCGGCAGCGTTACCCGCCGCGGTCGTGGCCGCGCCGGAGCTGCGCGCGCTGGTCGACAGCGTCAACGACGCGAGCATCCTGGTCAACGACATCCATTCCTACGAGCGGGAGATGGCCGGTGAGAACGAGCCCGCCAACATGGTTTTCGTGCTGCGGAAATTCCTCGGCTGCGACCTGGACCAGGCGATGGCCATGACCGGCGACCTGGCCCGCTCTCGCTTGGACCAGTTCGAGCAGATCGCCGGCGTCGAGGTGCCGGCGATGATCACCGAGCACGGCCTGAGCCCGGGCGAGGGCGCGTACGTGCTCGCTTACGCCGATGGTCTGCGGGACTGGGTGCCGGGCTGGCAGGAATGGTTCGCGCGCACCGCGCGGTACCCGCAGCCTGCCGCCGCGCCCAGCGAGCCGCCGATCATCCACCGGCTCGGCGGCCCGACCGGCGTCGGCACCGCGACCGCTCGCCGGCTGCTGAGCCCATGACACATCGGCGTCAGCCGGTCGTCTCCATGCTCTGGGTGCCGATGACCGCCAGCAACCGCAGCGCCTGCTCCGAGGGCGAGCCGGGGGTCGCCGTGTAGATGATGACGCGCTGGTCGCGGTCGGCGATATCCAGCACGTCGCAGGCCACCGCGATCGGGCCGACCAGCGGATGGGCGAAGGTCTTGCACAGGGTGGGCCGGTCGGTCACCTCGTGGGCGTCCCAGAGCCGGGCGAATTCCGCACTGCCGGAACGTAGTTCGGCCACCAGGGCGGTGAGTTCCGGGTCGCCGGGGTAGCGGGCCGCCGCGGCGCGCAGGTGCCGCGCGGCGGTCCGGGCGAATTCGTCCGCGTCCGAGACCCCGTAGAGCCGCCGGCCCTCGCGGTGCGGGCCGAGATAGGCCCGCCGGATGAGGTTGCGGTCACGCCGGGACACGGCCGAGAAGTCCTCGAGCAGGGCGGCGGCCAGGTGATTCCAGGCGATGACCTCGTAGGTGGCCGACAGCACGACGGCCGCGGCGTCGGGTAGCCGATGCAGCAGGTCGAGGATGCTCTGACGAACCTCCCGGGAGGGGCCGGGCGGCGGTCCGGGCGGGACACCGGCGAGGTGGTGCAGATGATCGCGTTCGGCGTCGGCCAGCCGCAGGGCGCGGGCGAGCTGGACCAGGACCTCCCGGGACGGCTGCGGGCCGCGCGCTTGCTCGAGCCGGGTGTAGTACTCGGTCGAGATGAACGCCAGCTGCGCGACCTCCTCGCGGCGCAGGCCCGGGGTGCGGCGGCGCGACCCGGCGGGTAGCCCCACGTCGGCGGGGGTGATGCGCTCGCGCCGGCTGCGCAGGAAGCCGGCGAGTTCTGCTCTGTCCACCGGTCCAGTGTGCCAACCCGTGCGCGTCCAGCCAGGTACCGGTCGTACCTGGCTAGCTCCGGCGGACCGGTCCAGGCTCGTCGGTATGACCAACACATCGACCACCGCCACCGCCACCGCCACCTCGGGCCTGCTCGCCGGGAAAGTCGCCTTTATCACCGGCGCCGGGCGCGGCATCGGCGCGGCGGCCGCGCGGCTGTTCGCCCGCGAAGGCGCCCAGGTCCTGCTCGCGGCGCGCACGGAGACCGAATTACAGGCGGTCACCGCGGAAATCCGGGCGGGCGGGGGCACCGCCGACTACGTCGTCTGCGATCTGGGCGACGCGGCGAGCATCCAGGCCGCCGTCGACCGCTGCGTGCAGGTGTACGGGCGGCTCGACGCGGCGTTCAACAACGGTGCGACCGGGCAGCCGCCCGGGCCGATGGATCAGCTCGCACCCGCCGATTTCGACCAGGTGTGCGCCGTGAACTTCAAGGGGCCGTGGCTGGCCATGACCGCCGAGATCGCCGCCATCCGCGCCACCGCGCGGCGCGGTGCGATCGTCAACACCTCGAGCGTCGGCAGCCTGATGGGCAATCCCGCGCTGCCCGTCTACGGTGCGGCCAAGCGCGCGGTCAACAGCCTCACCGAATCGGCGGCCGTCACCTACGGCCCGGAGGGCATTCGCGTCAACGCCATCGCGCCGGGCACGACGCTCACCGAGATGCTGCACGAGTGGGACGCGAAGTCGCCCGGCATCATCGAGCAGCTCAATGCCGGGACCCCGCTGGGCCGCGCCGCCGCGCCGGACGAGATCGCCGAGGCCGCCGCCTGGCTGCTCAGCGACCGCGCCTCCTATGTGACGGGAACCGTCCTGCGGGTCGATGGCGGCATGCGCGCCTGAGCCGGGGCATCAACGCTCGAGGCCGACGGCCTGCAACGCGTCCAGATCCATGATCGCCGTGGCGGTGCGATGCACGATCGCGCGGCACACGTCGGCGGGCTGGAATTCGGGCATGAGGGCGCTGCGCCCGATCGTGATCATCCACGCGAAATAGGGGTAGAGGCACTGCTGCCGGTAGGCGAGCCACGCCTGCTCGAAGGGCAGCGCGGGGCCGCCCGCCGCGTGCAGGCGATCGAGGTAGAACGCGAGGAGATCACGTTCCCAGGCCCGGCGGTCGGCTACCGCGAGCCCGGAGGTGATCGTGTACGCGACGTCGAAAGCCCAACTGCCGCGCAGGATCAACTGCCAGTCGGTGAAGCCCATGGCGCCGTCCTGGCACACGTACGCGTTACCGATGTGCGGGTCGCCGTGCAGCAGTGTCTGCGCGCCCTGTTCGGCGATCAGCAGGGATTGCGCGCACGCGTCGTAGAGCTTGTCCTGCACGGGAGGCAGTGTGTCCGGCACGATTTCGGGGGCGCGCCGAAGGCCGACGGTCGCGCGCTTGCGCATACCGAGCAGCCGGTCGAAGTTGCTGAAATGCGCGCCCGGCGTCTTCAACCAGTCGCGCCGGGCCAGCTCGGGCGATTCCCAGTAGTGACCGTGCCAGACCGCCATATTCGCCAGTAGCCCCTGCATCTGGGCCTGGGTGATGGGATCCATCGGGGTGCAGAACCGCGCCTGCTTGGTGACGCTGATGTCTTCGAGCAGCGTGAGGGACCGGCCCGTGCGCGTATCCGCGGCGCCGAAATAGCCACGGGGCGCCTCGATCTCGAGTTCGGGGCGCAGGTGCTGGAAGAAACCGGGTTCGCCGGGCAGCGCGTGCGCCAGGTACTGCGTCAGCCGCTGGGTGAAGGTCAGGGTGGTCTTGGCGAACAGATGCTCGGGTAACTGCGCCTGCCTGCCCGCCTCGTTGTAGCGGAGGGTCGCCGTCCATCTGCTGGTCGTCCCGCCGCTGGCGTCGACGATGTCGAATGATTCCACTTCCGCGCCAGGATATTCGGCGGCCAGGATCCGGGTGAGCCACTGGGCGTCGATCTCGCTGGTGCGCATCGGAATCGCGCCGGCTCCGCGCCGGAAGACCTTCTCCGCCAGTCTGTGCCCGCCGAGTCGCAATACGCCGGGCAATACGCGCTCCGCGGGACCGTTGCGGGGTGTCTCGGCCATGTCCTCGCCCTTCCTCGGCTTGCCGTGCCGCACTGGCGACCTGGTGTAAGCGAGTATGCGGCAACGGATTCGGCGCAAGCGCGCCGTCGAGTGCGGGTGGCGCGGTTCGCCCGGGGAATGGCACGCGGGCTCAGGCCCCGGTGTCCCACCTGCGCTGGGCGCGCCGCAGTGTCCCGGCGTCGGAGTAACCGACGCGCCGGGCCAGCGCTTCCTGGGTGTCGTCCGCCGGGGATCGGTGCTCGACCAGGGTGCTGCGGGCGCGGTCGAGTTCCCGGGTCCAGGTGGTTCCCTCACCGGCGAGCCGGCGTTGCAGGCTGCGGCGGCTGGTCAGCAGGTGGCGTGCGACCCGGTCGATCGGCACGGGGCCGTCGCCCAGCATCGCGGTGAGCGCGTGCTGCACCTGGCTGGACCAGGTGGAGTCGAGGCGGCGCGGTGGCGGCAGCGTCAGCGCGCACCGGCGCAGCACCTCGGCCAGCGCGGGGTCGGCGGTGCGCAGGGGCAGCGCCAAATCGGCTGTCCGGAACGTGATCTGGTCGGTGGGTGCGCCGAAATCGATGCACCGGGTGCCGAATATGTCGGTGAAGTGCCGGTGCCGCCGCGGCGCGCGCTGCCGGAACCGGATCCGGACCGGACACACCTCACGCCCGGTGGCGAAGCGGGCCCGGGCGACGACCGCCGCGAGCGAGAACTGGGTGGCCAGTTGCCGTCCGCGCCCCTGGCCGCTGAGCAGCCGGAAATCGGCGTTCGCCTCGTCCTCGGACTCGCCCGAGACCGCGAACCCGATATTGGTGGTGATGAGGTCCGCATGCTGCTCGGCCAGCGCCAGCCCCTCGCCGAGTGTCGGCGCGGTGCTGAACAGGTAGTCGTGTAAACCGAAGCGCCCCAGCGTGTTCAGCAGGCCGATGTGCAAGGCGATATCGGGATTGTCGAGCCGATGTTCGATCAGCTCCCACAGCTGGAGTTGCACGGTGCTGGGCACCATGGCATCGCCCTCGTCGAGCAGCCACTGCGGCAGCTCCGCCGCCCGGGCCAGCCGTTGGCGCGCCGCCTCGGTCAGGCCGGCGTTGTCCAGGATGAACTTCGAGAACGAAACATTGTCCACCGTATCCAATTACGAACACCTATCACCGTCAACGACAAGCCGCGAAGGGCGGCAATCAGTGACACTAGACGACCGCCGCGGGCCGCCTCCGGCTCGACTCCGTGGCGCGGTTCGCCCGACATATTGGCACCATCAACACTTTTCGGCAGCACGACGTAGTGGCACCGTCGTACCGAAACCTTCGGACGCGAGCTGTTAGGACGACTGTGCCGCCTCGGAATTCCGCACCCGTCCGGCCCGGCGCGGCGATCTTCCACGGGTCGCCGCTGGCCCAGGACGATGCGCCGATCCCGTTGTACGCACCGGAATTCGCCGCGGACCCGCACCGCGTCTACCGGGAGATGCGCGCCCGATTCGGCTCCTTGGCGCCGGTGGAGCTCGCGCCGGGCGTCGGTGCCACGCTGGTGCTCGGGTACAACACCGCGCTGCGGATCCTCAACGATCCCGAGCGCTTTCCCGCCGACCCGCGCACCTGGCAGCAGCACATCCCGGCCGACTGCCCCGTGCTGCCGATCATGGCGTGGCGCCCCACCGCGAGCCGGAATTCCGGCGCGAGTTTCCACCGTTACCGGCAGGCCACCACGGCGAGCAACCGGGAGGTGGATCTGTACGCGTTGCATGCCCGGGTGGAGAAGATCGCGATCCGCCTGATCAACGGCTTCTGCGCGACCGGCAGTGCCGATCTGATCCGCGAGTTCGCCTTTCCGCTGACCTTCGAGGTCGTCAATGTCGTGCTCGGCTGCCCGGCGGCGATCGGGCAGCGCGTCGCCACCGGGATGGCCGCGCTGGTCGAGGGCGTCGACGCCGAGCGGGGCAACCAGATGATCAGCGCCGCGATGCTGGAGTTGGTGGCATTGAAGAAAGCCGAACCCGGCGACGACATCACCTCGCAGCTGCTGCGGCATCCGGCCGGGCTCGACGACGAGGAGATGATGCACCAGGTCGCGGGGCACTACGGTGCCGGGATCGAATTCCAGCAGAACCTGATCGCCAACGCCTTGCAGCTGATCCTGACCGACGACAGCTTCGGCGGCAGCGTGCTGGGCGGGAATCTGTCCACTCGCGATGCCCTGGACAAGGTCTTGTTCAACGACCCGCCGCTGGCGAATTTCCTCATCACCTATCCGCGGCAGCCGATCCTGGTCGACGATGTCTGGCTGCCCGCTCATCAGCCGGTCGTCGTCAGCATGGCCGCCTGCAACAACGACCCCGCGACCAGCGCCGACGATCACACCGGCAATCGCTCGCATCTGGCCTGGGGAATCGGTCAGCACGCCTGCCCGGCGCAGCCGCTGGCCTACCAGATCGCGCAGGACGCCATCGATCAACTCCTGGACGCCCTGCCCGAGATGCGCCCGGCCGCACCGGATGTCGCACCGGCCTGGCGGCCCGGTCCCTTCCATCGGGCCTTGGCGACCCTGCCGGTCACGTTCCCGCCCGCCGCTCCGCTGCCTGAGTAGCGGCCGCTATGGCCGCTCCCGGGACAGCAGGCCGTTGTCCATGGCGACTACGACGGCGTGGGTGCGGTCGCTGACATCGAGTTTGGCGAAGATGCGCAGCAGATGGGTTTTGACGGTGGCCTCGGCGATGGTGAGGCGCTTGCCGATCTCGGGGTTGGACAGGCCATCGGCGACCGCATGCAGGACGTCGGTCTCGCGGGTGGTCAAGGTGACCGGGTCGGGGCGGCGGATGCGGGCCACCAGGCGTTCGGCGACGCGGGGCGCCAGCACGGTGCGGCCGCGGGCGGCGGTGTGGATGGCCTCGACCAACTGTTCGCGGGTGGTGTCCTTGAGCAGGTAGCCGATGGCGCCGGCCGCGACGGCGCGTTCGATGTCGGCGTCGGTGTCGTAGGTGGTCAGGATGAGGACGTGGGTCGCGGTCCGGGCGACGATCTCGCGGGTGGCGGCGACGCCGTCCAGGACCGGCATGCGCAGATCGAGCAGGGCCACATCGGGTTTCAGGCGTTCGGCCAGGATGATCGCCTCGCTGCCGTCCGCGGCCTCACCGACGATCTCGATGGTCGGTTCGGCGGCGAGTAGGGCGGCGATACCGGCGCGCATGACGAGGTGGTCGTCGGCGAGGATCAGGCGGAGGCGTTCGGCCATGTCAGTTCCGATCGTTCACGGGCAGGGTCGCGAAGACGCGGGTGCCCGCGCCGGGGGAGCTGGTCACGGTGAGGTCGCCGCCGAGTTCGGTGAGCCGGGCCCGCATGCCGTTGATGCCGAATCCGCGGGCCCGGTGCGGTGTGAATCCGATGCCGTCGTCGGTGATTTCGAGTTCCACACCGGCGGGGCCGCGGGCCAGCACCACGCCGACCGTGCTCGCGCCGGCGTGTTTGCGCACGTTCGCCAGTGATTCCTGGGTGCAGCGCAGCAGGGCGATCCGGGTGGGTTGATCGCAGTCGACATCGGCCAGTTCGGCGTGCACGATCAGCCCGGTGTCCTCGGTGAGCCGGTCCAGGATGTGCCGCAGCGCGGGCGCGATCCCCTCGGCCGCCCCGCCGCGCGCCGGGGCCGCGCCGACGAGAACACGGGCCTCGGTGAGGTTCTCGCGGGCGGTGCGCTGGATCGACAGCAGCTGTTTGGCGCTGGACACCGGGTCGGTCTCGAGGCTGTTGCCGGCCGCCTCGGCCAGCACGATGATCGAGGCGAAACCCTGGGCGAGGGTGTCGTGGATCTCGCGGGCCAGGCGCTCGCGTTCCTCGGCCGCGCCTTGGCGCTGGTGCGCGGCGGCCAGTGCCGATTGGGTCTGTGCCAATTCCGTGGCGAGCACCCGGTTGCGTTCCTCGCCCAGCTTCAGCACCCGGTCCATCCACAGCCCGAGCAGGATGCCGCCCGCCAGCCCGATCATGGTGAACACGACATTGCCCGGGGAGTTCTGATCGCCGACCGCGGTCCCGAGCAGCGTGGCCACCGCCGCCGCGACGGTCCAGCCGATCGCCCCGCGCGGCGTCGCGGTGTACATCCAGAACATGGGCAGCGACACGATGAAGAACGCCGCGCCGCCGTCGAGCAGGACCGCGGTGCCGCCGAGCGCCAGCACCAGCAGGCCGAGAAATCCGGCCGGCCGGGCCAGCGGACTGCGCGGGAACGACTGCACGATCAGATAGCTCACCGCGAGCACGGCGATCTGTGCCCAGGTCCCGTACTTGGTGAGGTCGACGCGATCGTGCACCGCCACCACGGGCGGGCCCAAGCCGAACAGCACCCAGCAGCCGCTGTACCACCGCCGCAGGATCCGGACTCGATCCTCGGTGCGCGGCTGCTGGCTCATTTCGCTCAGCCTACTTTCACGGGCGAACGGTCCGCGGCGGTGGCGGCGGGGCGGGTGGGCCACCAGGTTCGATCGCCGAGCAGGAGCAGTGCCGCGGGCAGGATCACGATCCGGATGACGAAGGCGTCCAGCAGCACCGCCGCCGCGAGCACGAAGCCCATCTGCTTCATCTCCATGATGTGCAGCGGGACGAAGCTGGCGAAGACCGTCACCATGACGAACGCGGCACTGGTCACCACCCCGGCCGACCCGCCGACCCCGTCCAGGACAGCCTGCCGGGTGGGCACGCCGTGGTCGACGGCCTCCTTGATGCGGCTCAGCACGAAGACCTGATAGTCCATCGAGAGGCCGAACAGGATCACGAACAGCAGCAGCGGAACGCGGGAGCCGATCGTGCCGGTCGAGTCGAAGTCGAGCAGTCCTTCGGCCCAGGTCTGCTGGAAGACCACCGTGAGCAGGCCGAGCGAAGCGCCCGCCGAGAGCAGGTTCAGCAGCACGCCGAGCGCGCCCAGCACGGGGGAGCGGAAGGCGAGGGCGGTCAGCGCGAAGGTCACCAGCAGTAGTGCGCCGATGATCAAGGGCAGCTTCTGCTTCTGATGCGCCGGGTAGTCGGCGTAGCGGGCGACATCGCCGGTCACCGCGTAGTCGAGATCGGCGAGCCGACCGATGGTGGCGGGCACGTAGTCATCGCGCACCCGGTCCAGGGAGGCCACCGCCGCTTTGTCGCTGACGTGGTGCGGCACCGGCAGCTCCAGCAGGCTGACCCGGTTGTCGGACGAGGTGCGCAGCTGGAAGGTGCCGGTCAGCGCCGGGTCGGCCGCGGCCCGCTGGGCCAGGGCGCGCAGGGCGCCGGTGACCTCGCCGGTGCGCGCCGGGTCCGCCGCCACGACCACCTGGTGCATCGACTTCAGTTCCGGGAACGCGGTATTGAGCCGATCGAAGGTCTGCATGGCCGGGATGGCGCGCGGGTGGGTCTCGCGGCCCATATCGCTGAGTTCGAGCCCGAGCAGCGGTGCGGTGAGCGCGAGCAGCGCGAGCACCGAAACCAGCAGTCCGGCAACCGGGTTCGCCGCGATGCGGCGCAGCAGGAAGCCGGTGAACCGGCCGCCCCGCGAGGGTTCGCGACGGACCGGCGCCGCCTTCCGGGCGGCACGGTCGGTGAGCACCGTCAACAGCGCGGGCAGCGCGGTGAGCGAGCTGATCACCGCTACCAGGGTGACCAGAATGGCGGCGGTCGCGATCGAGGAGAAGATCACGTCGTCGGCGAGATACAAGGTGGCGGTGGAGATCGCGACGGCGAGGCCCGACACCACGACCGCTCGGCCCGAGGTCGCCGCGGCGGCTTCCAC
The DNA here is from genome assembly GCF_040654295.1 of Nocardia sp. NPDC050712. Lineage (NCBI taxonomy): Bacteria > Bacillati > Actinomycetota > Actinomycetes > Mycobacteriales > Nocardiaceae > Nocardia > Nocardia sp. NPDC050712. Next base: position 2,025,934 of record NZ_JBFAHT010000002.1, on the reverse strand, counting down.
CAGCGCCCGGGAACTCAGTGTCCCGCCGGAGCGCGCCCGTTCCTCGCGTGCGCGTTTCAAATAGAAGAGCGTGTAGTCGACGCCGACCGCCAGCCCGATCAGCAGGATGATGTTGGTGCCGACACCGTTGTCCGGGAACAGATGCGAGGCGGGCATCGACAGCCCGATGGCGGCGACGATGGCGGAGATCGCCAGCAGCAGGGGCACCAGCGCCAGCGCCACCGACCGGAACACCAGCAGCAGCGTCAGCAACGTGACCGGCAGCGCGATCATCTCGGTGCGCGCCAGATCCCGCCCGCGCAGCGCCTCGACCCCTTTGCTGATGGAGGGCCCGCCCGTCTCCTCGATCAGCAGCCCGGGGTGCGCCCGCTGCACGTCCTCGGTCTGTGCCCGCAGCGGCGTCACGTGCTTCTTGCCGTCGAGTTCGGCGCCCGCCATGGTGACATCCACCCGCAGCGCCGTCCGGTCTGCCGAATACACCGGCGCGGCAACGGATGCCACCTCGGGCAGGGCGCGCATGCGTTCGACGATGTCCTGGGCGGCGCGGTCGGCGGACGCGTCCAAGCGCGCACCGTCGTCGGTGATGAGCACCCGCTCTACGGGCCGCTGCTGTAATCCGCCCGCGGCGGCGATGGCCTCACCCCGGCCGGCCTCGCCGATCCGGAAGTCTTCGGTGGCAGCCGGTTTCGCGCCGATCCCCATCCCGACCCCGAGGCACAGCGCCACGAACACGAACCATCCGACGATGGCGAGCCACGGACGGCGCGCACTCCACCCGGCCACGGCTATCAAGCGATTTCGCATGCCCTGAATGCTGCTCGCCGCACCGGTGCCGCCGACAGCATCGACCGGTCGAACTTCGTGTCCACCGATCGGTGGACACGAAGGACTCCGCGATCACTCCATGCCGCGTTTGCCCGGCGTCCAGAAGGGTTTGGTCAGGATGGCCTTGCGCGGCCAATGCCGTTCCTGCACAAGATGTTTGGCGATCTGCTGGATGGTGCGCGCCTCTCCGGCGAGGTAGGCGACGCCCGGTGCCGAGGGCAGCTCGAGCGCGCGGACCGCGTCGAGCAGGATCGCCGAGCCCGCGGCGGAGGCGTCGCCGCGCAACGGCTGGGCCAGCTCGGCGGCGCGCGGCAGGGGAAGACGATCCGCGGCGGTCGATGTCTCGATCGCACCGTATACGGCGACATCACCGGGGATCTCGCGCAGCATCGGGCCGAAGGCGACCGACGCGGTCTCCTCGCCCGCGAACAGGTGATACGGGGCATCGGGACGCAGCGTGAACGAGCCCTCGGGCCCGCGGAATCGGACCTGGTCGCCGACCTCGGCGGCGCGGCCCCACCGTGCGCCCGGGCCGTCGCCGTGATCCAGCACGCACAGATGCAACTGGCCGGCCTCTTGGTCGAAATGCCACACCGAGTAGGTGCGCAGGTCGCCGACGCGCGCGAACAGGCCGTCGGCCGCTTGATCGCCGGTGGCGATCCGAACCTGCTGGCCGGGCCGGAAACTCAGCGCCCGCAGCGCCTCGCCGCCCAGGCGGATGCGAATCATCCGAGCGGCGATGCGCTCGGTTTCCAGCACGTGAGCGGTGCTGAAGAACCGGTCGAGCAGCCGGTCGCCCAGGCCGCGTGCGCGGCGCTCGTCGCGCGCGGTGTTCTCGGTATGCGCCATGGAAATCCCTCGATCTCAGGTGTCAGTCGGTGTGCCGGCCGCGCTGACGGCGATGGTGGCGACGCTTGGCGTCGGTCTCGAGCTGCCGCAGTTCGCTTGTCGTCTCGGTGAGAATCGCGCGAACCTGATCGACCACGGCGGGATCGCCGTGCGCGTGCACGACCGCCGAGACCGCGGCCTTGAACAAACGCAGTGCGGGCTTGAGGATTTCGGCGGCGTCGGGATCGCGGAACATGCCCCACTCGCCGCGCTGGTCGGCCCGCGCCCAGATGCGCTCGACCCGGGCGCGGTTCGCCTCGACCTCGGCGTGCCCGGTGTCGTTGCTGTGGAAGACCTTTCGGCCGCTGTCGAGGACGAGGGTGACCAGCCCCTCGTCCTCCAGCTGCTGAAGTGTCGGATACACCGCGCCCGCGCTGGGCCGGTAGGAGCCACCGCAGCGATCTTCCAGCCGCGACATCAGCTCGTACCCGTGGCTCGGCTGCTCGGCGATGAGCGCCAGTAGCGCCAGCCGTAGTTCACCGGGGCCGAAGAAGCGTCCCGCGCCCGGCCCGATGTCGTCCCGTCCGGGAAAGCGTCGCGAGTCCACGAGCTCAAGATATATCTTAAGACATAGCTCGAGCAAGGGGATCTCAGCGTTTGCGGCCCGAGCAGACGTGCGATTTGGCTTGTTCCACCTGCTCATCGGTCAAGGGCGGCACCGGTAGCGGACGGCGCGGTGTGGTGTCGCCGCGCACGCCGTTGAGGCCGATGGCCAGATAGCGCTGCCACAGGTCCGCGGTGACCGGCTTGGCGAACTCGGCCAGTGCGCCGACCATGTGGACCAGCGCGAAGAAGTCCGAGGCCTCGATATCGGGTTGCAGCGCACCGGCCGCGCGAGCGCGATCGACGATCGCCGCGACGGTCGGCTTGATCCGGTCGCGCATCAGGGCGAAGCGCTCCCGATCGTTCTCGAGTTCGAGCATCACCTCGCTGAAGCCCCGGTTCGCGGCCAGGTGGGTGCAGGCGTACTCGAAGAATTGCACGAGCGCCTCCCACGGATCCGGGTGCGCGGCAGCGGCTTCCGCGGCGCTTCCGAATTCGGTGACGCTGGCCTCGAAGACCTCGGCGATCAATTCCTTCTTGTTGGCGAAGCGGCGGTACACCGTCCCGACGCCGACGCCCGCGCGCTCGGCGACGTCATCGAGGGTGGTCTCGAGTCCGCGATCGGCGAAAAGGTGCTGGGCCGCCTCGATGATCCGCTGGTGGTTGCGGGCGGCGTCGGCGCGCAGACGCCGAGGTTGGGCCCCGGTAGTGGCGTGATTCACAGGCACATCCTAGGCAAAAGCGGGATTAAGCGGAGGCGTTTCCTCCGTTAAGGTGATAGCTTAGCTCGTAAGCGGAGAACATGCCTCCGCATCAAGACTTGGGACAAAGGGGACACATGACTACCACGTTCGACCGTGGGGCACCTGCCCCCGAGAAAACGGATCCGGGCCGCCGCGGCTCGCATGCCTTGCGCTGGTGGGTGCTCGCCGTACTGGGCGTGGCACAGCTCATGGTCGTGCTCGACGCGACCGTCGTGAACATCGCGCTGCCCGCGGCGCAGGCGGACCTCGGCTTCAGCGATGGTGACCGGCAATGGGTGGTCACCGGATACGCGCTCGCCTTCGGCAGCCTGTTGCTGCTCGGCGGTCGGCTCAGTGATCTGTTCGGCCGCCGCAATACCTTCATGCTCGGCCTGATCGGTTTCGCGGTCGCCTCCGCCATCGGCGGCGCGGCCACCAGTTTCGAGATGCTGGTCGCCGCCCGCGTCGGCCAGGGCGTCTTCGGCGCGCTGCTCGCCCCGGCCGCACTGTCGCTGCTGACGGTCACCTTCACCGAACCGAAAGAGCGGGCCAAGGCCTTCGGCATCTTCGGCGCGGTCGCCGGCACCGGCGGCGCGCTGGGCCTGCTGCTCGGCGGCATGCTCACCGAATGGGCCTCGTGGCGCTGGGTGATGTTCGTCAACCTCGCCTTCGCGGCCGTCGCCCTGGTCGGCGCGGTCATGCTGCTGGCCAAGCACGTCGTCACCGAGCGGCCCAAGCTCGATATCCCGGGCACCCTCGTGGTGACCGCCGCGCTGTTCGGCATCGTCTACGGCTTCTCCCACGCCGAATCCACCAGCTGGACCAATCCGGTCACCCTCGGCTTCCTGATCGGCGGCGCGGTACTGCTCGCGGCGTTCGTGTGGCTGGAGACCAAGGTCGCGAATCCGCTACTGCCGCTGCGCATCGTGCTGGACCGCACCCGCGGCGGGTCGTATCTGACCGTGTTCGTCATGGGCATCGGTATGTTCGCCATCTTCCTGTTCCTCACCTACTACATGCAGCTGAGCATGGGCTACTCGCCGATCACGACCGGCCTGGCATTCCTGCCGATGGTCGCGGGCATGATCGCCTCCTCGACCACGGTGCCCTCGCTGCTGCTGCCCAAGGTCGGCCCGAAGATCGTGATGAGCGGTGGCTTCCTGGTCGCCGCGGCGGGCATGGGCTGGCTGACCCAGATCAGCCTGGACAGCTCCTATGTCACCCACATCCTGCCGGCGCTGGTCCTGATGGGTCTCGGCCTCGGTGGTGCGATGTCGACCGCCTTCCAGGGCGCGACCGCCGGGGTGCGGCACGAGGACGCGGGTGTCGCCTCGGCGATGATCAACACCAGCCAGCAGGTCGGTGGCTCGATCGGCACCGCGCTGCTGAGCACCATCGCCGCCTCGGCCGCCGCCGACTACATCGGTGCCCATCAGCCGGGCGCGCTGACCGTGGCGCAGGCCCAGATCGAGAGCTACACCACCAGCTTCTCCTGGGCCGCCGCGATTTTCGTGGCGGGCGCGGTGATCACCGCGTTCCTGATGCCGAATACGGTTCCGGCGCCCTCGGAAGGGGAACCCGTAATCGTGCACTGATTTATCGGTGCGCACGACACAACGCCCGCGTCAACGGTGACGTGGGCGTTGTGCTGTCTCGGGCCGCGGCTAGTCGTCCGGACCGGCGCGCCGGTTGCGTTTGGTGACGCCCCGGCGCTTCTTCGCGGCGATGCGCCGCTCCTTGGCGCCGCGCGACGGTTTGGTGGCGCGGCGCACGGGCGGCGGGGCGGCCGCCGCCGCGCGCAGCAGCGTGAGCAGGCGTTCGCGGGCGGCCGCGCGGTTCTGTAGCTGGGCGCGCTGCTCGGACGCGGCGATCGTGAGCACACCGTTGACCAGCCGGGTGGACAGGCGTTCGAGCATCCGGTCGCGCAGCGACTCCGGCACGGAAGGGGAGTTGGCGAGATCGAAGGACAGCTCGACCCGGCTGTCGGTGGTGTTGACGTGCTGCCCGCCCGGACCGGACGACCTGGAGAACCGCTCGCGTAATTCGGCCGCGGGGATCACCAGCGCCCGAGTCACGATCATGTCCTCTGCCATATCCGGACGACGCTCTTTCCCGCGAGCTGACCGATCGGTTTCGGTGCAGCGTCGCCGTCCACGATAGCGCCGGCCGATGCGGGCGGCGGTCGTCAGTTCTCCGCGGCGCGCTCCTGGGCGAAGGAGTTCAGGAAGGCGCGCGGCGCGGTGCCGTTGACGGCGTGGTCGCCGAGCAGCGCCGCCTTGTACGCGGCGGGGTTGTGCGAGGAGACGGTGCGGGCGTTGCGCCAGTGCCGGTCCAGGCCGAGCCCGGATTTCACGGCGGTGGCGCTGCCCGCGTCGAAGAGCCGCCAGGCCGCGGCGCCGACGAGTTCGGTGTTGGCCACCTGGGTCGCGGCCGAATCGAGCAGGGCCTGCTGGGCGCGGCGCGGAGACGGGTCGGCGTGGAACGCGTCCAGCGTGCGCGCCAGTTGCAGGACGTTCGCGCGTGCGGAGTACGCCTTGGTCCAGACCTCGCCGACGATCTGGGAGACCTGCGGGTCGGCGCTCGGGTCGGGTGTCGAGGCCAGGGGGTAGGAGCGGGTGCGGCCGCGAACCAGGGCGGCCAGATCGTCGGCGACGGCGCGGGCGATCCCGGCCTGGGTGGCCGAGAGCACGAACTGGTAGAACGCCTCCATGTAGTCGTTGGCGAGTGGGTTGTGGTGGCGCAGGAGGTAATCCGGATCGACCGGCACCTCGTCGAAGACCGCTGTGCCGCTCGCGGTCAGGCGCTGGCCGAAGCCGTCCCAGTCGTCGAGGATGGTGACGCCCGCACTGCGCCGGGGAACGATGGCCGAGACGAATTCCCCGTCGTCGATCACCAGCACATTGAGCCAGTCGGCGTAGAGGCTGCCGGTGGTGTAGTACTTGCGGCCGGACAGCAGGTAGCGGTCGCCGTCGCGGCGCAGTTCGGTCGCCAGGGCGGTCAGGTTGGGTGTGGCCAGTTCGGCACCGGCGGGGCCGAAGAATTGCCCCGCGGCCGCCGCGCGCAGCAGGGTCTCGCGGGCCGGGCCGGGAGCGGCGAACCGGAGGATCTCGGTGAGGCCCAGGTGGCCGCGAAAGATCTGCGCCACATTGGAATCGCCCGCGGCGATATCGATCAGCACCTCGGCGATGGTGCTCACCGGCGCCCCCGCGCCGCCGAATTCGACCGGCACCCGCAGTGCGCCCGCACCGGCGGCGAGCAGGCCCGCCAGTTGATCGGTCGGCAGCTTGTGTTCGGCGTCGCGGTCCGCCGCCTCCGCACCCAGTCCGGCGACCGCCTCGGCGATGACATCCAGTCGTGCGCGCAGATCGTCGGCCGCAGCCATAACACCCCGTTCGTCGAAGATATCTCCCGAAAACTACAGCGCGTCAATGCATTTGCCGGAAGACATCCGATCACGGTGGTCGCAACTGTTCCCAAACCGCCCGTGCGGGCCGCACGATATCGGGTGGAACCAGGGACTTCGCTCGAACCAGCTCACTTCTACGAACGGACGTTTGTACGTGTCTGATGTCGTCGGCAACGAGCCGCTGATTCACGTTTCCGACGAGGTCGAGGCGGCGCTCGCGCAGCGGCGTCCGATCGTCGCCTTGGAATCGAATGTGGTGGCGCACGGATTCACCCGGCCGGAGAATCTCGCGGTCGCCCGCGAGGTCGAGGCGGTGGTCCGCGCCGGTGGCGCGGTGCCGGCCACGATCTTCCTCGCGCCCGGGCGCATCGTGGTCGGAGCGAGCCCGGAAGAGCTCGAAACACTCGCCACCGCAAGCGATGTGGCCAAGGTGACCACCCGCGACATCGCCGTCACGCTGGCGCGCAGGGCCTGGGGCGCGACCTCGATCGCGGCCACCATGGCCATCGCCGACCGGGCCGGGATCACGACGGTGGCCTCCGCCGGACTCGGCGGTGTGCACCGCGGCGCGGAAACCTCGATGGATATCTCCGCCGACCTCACCGAACTGGCCCGGACCCGGTTGATCGTCGTCTGCGCCGGAGTCAAGAAGATCCTCGATGCCGGGCGCACGCTGGAGTTCCTGGAGACCCAGGGCACACCGGTGATCGGGTACGGGCACCGTGAGTTCCCGGCCTTCTATTGCCGCGGTAGTGGTTTCGATACGCAGGCGCGGATCGACGACCCCCGCGAGATCGCCGAGATCGCCCGGCTGCACCTCCGGCTCAACAAGACCGGCTCCGTGCTGGTCACCCATCCCATCCCCGTCGCGGACGCGCTCGACGGCGACCGCATCGAGGCCGCGATCGTGCAGGCGCTGGCACGTGCCGCGGCCGAGCGGGTCAGCGGGCCCGCCGTCACCACGTTCGTGCTGCGCGCCGTCGACGCCGCGACCGGCGGCGCCGCCGCGGCCGCCAATCGCGCGGTGCTGATCAGCACCGCCCGCGCGGCCACCGAGATCGAGGTCGCGCGCGTCGCCGCCGCGTCGGAGGTCGACCGAATCGTCAACGCCCGGGAGATATCTCATGTCAACTGACGCCGCACACTCGGTGCTGCTCTTCGATCTGGACGGCACCCTGCTCGATACGCCGCGCGCCATCGCCGAACAGTTCTCGATCGCCGTGGAACAGGTCACCGGCGTGCATCCGGGGGAGGAGGCGGCCCGGCGGCTGATCGGCGCGCCGCTGGAGCGGATGGCGGGTGCGCTGTCCGGTACGGATCCGGATTCGCCCACCGCGCAGGCGGTTTCGGCGGAATACCTGACTCGCTATCGTGAACTGATCGTGCCGAAGGCCGCCGACCTGCTGTTCCCCGGGGTGCGGGCGGGCCTCGAACGGTTGACCCGCCACGGATTCGTCCCGGCCGTTGTCACGAGCAAGCGCCATGAGAGTGCCGAGCTGATCCTGGCGGCGGCGGGCATCCGGGAGTTGTTCGCCGTCGTCGTCGGCGCGGACGAGGTCGCCCATCCCAAACCGCACCGCGCGAGCGCCGATGTCGCGCTGGCGGCGCTGGGCCGCCCGGACACGGGACCGCACGGCGCGGTCGTCGGCGACACCGCCGCCGATATCGGACTCGCCGTCGCCCTCGGTGTTTTCGGGATCGGCGTCACCTTCGGCGTCTACTCCCACGAGCAGATCATCGCGGCCGCACCGGATTTCATCGCCCACAGCTTCGACGACGTCACCGGCGCGCTGCTGCGCCGCAGTGGAGAGTGAGCCAGCCCATGACCGCATGGACCCGCCCGAGCACCGAGCCCGTCGATATCGAGAAGTACCTGGGCGTCAATGTCTTCGTCCTGCCCGCCCAGCCGGGCCTGATCGCGCTGCACACCGAGGCCCGCGACGCGGAGACGGACCAGGCCCGATTCGTCCGCGCGACCCAGCGCATCATCCGACTGCTGCTCGAACACGCGCTCTCGCACCGGGACCATCGCCCGCGCCCGGTCACCACGCCCACCGGCTTCGTCTTCGACGGCGTGGAACCGGCCTCCACGACGTTGTACGCCGTCTCGATCCCGCGGGCCGGTGACGCGCTCGAAAGCGGACTGCGCGAGATCCGGCCCGACACCCGCTTCGGCAAGATCCTGATCCAGCGGGACACCGTCACCAAACAGCCGACACTGCACTACAGCAAGCTGCCCGCCGGGATCGCGGGCAACGAGGTGCTCCTGCTCGACCCCACCATCGCCACCGGCGGCACCCTGCTGACCGCCGTCAACGAACTCGTCGCCGCCGGGGTGGAGGAGCACCGCATCCTCGTGGTCAACGTCCTGACCTGCCCCGAGGCGCTCGCCACCGTCCTGTCACGGCGGCCGGACCTGCGCATCATCACCTCACACATCGACCAGACCCTCACCGACCAAGCCTTCATGCGACCCGGCATCGGCGACTTCGGTGATCGGTTCCACGGCACCACCGCCCGGGCGTGAGAGTACGGAGCCCTGGGTGAATCTGCTCGATCTGCTCGATGCACAGGTACTGGAACATCCGAACGCGATTGCCGCCGCCGATGATTCGGACACCTTGACCTTCGCGGACCTGTCCCGCCGCTCGCTCGACGTGGCACGAACTCTGCACGCCGCCGGTGTCGGGCCGGGCGATACCGTAGGCGTCTTCCTGCACCCCTCGGCGCATCTGGTCGTCGCGGTGTGGGGCATTCTGCGCGCGGGTGCGACGTATGTACCACTGGCCGTGGACTATCCGGCCGAACGCCTCGGTTACATGGCCGCCGACAGTGCGCTGCGCGTGGTGCTGACCGACCGGGGTACCAGCGAACTCGCCGCCCGGATTCTGCCCGCGGGGGTGCGAATCCTGCGGGTGACCGAACCGGTCGGCGATCGCGCGTTGCCGGTCGAGCACCGACCGGCCGCCGATGCTCCCGCGTACACGATCTACACCTCGGGCACCACCGGCGCGCCCAAGGGCGTGGTGATCCAGCATCGCGCGATCGCGAATCAGATGACTTGGCTCGCAGCCGAACTCGGGCTCGGTCCGGGGGCGCGGATCTTGCTGAAGACGCCGGTCAGCTTCGACGCGGCGCAATGGGAGTTGCTGGCCAATGCATGTGGGGCGACGGTTGTGGTCGCGCCGGCGGGCACACACACCAGCCCGGACGGCATTCTGGAACGTGTTGTCCGCGCGTCGATCACGGTGTTGCAGTGCGTGCCGACCGTCTGGGCGGAGTTGGCCGCGCTGCCGGGCATCGGCCGTGCCACGACCCTGCGGACGGTGGCCAGTGGTGGCGAAGCGCTGCCCAGTGCGCTGGCGGAGCGGTTACGCGCTGCCATCCCGCAGGCCCGCATGATCAATCTGTACGGCCCGACCGAGACCGCGATCAACGCGACCTGGTTCGACTTCACCCGGGCGGACCTCACCGGCACGGCGATCGTGCCGATCGGCGTCCCCGTCACCGGATGTGTCGTCGCGGTCGTGGACGAGCAGGGTCATCCGAGTACGGCCGGTGAATTGCTCATCGGCGGAATCCAGCTCGCGCAGGGCTACCGCAATCGCCCCGGCATCACCGCCGAACGATTCCCGGACCTCGCAGTGGAATCCGGCCATCCCGAACGCTGGTATCGCACCGGCGATCTGGTGCGCCGCCGCCCCGACGGCGCCCTGGCCTTCATCGGCCGCAACGACGAGCAAGTGAAGGTGAACGGCCACCGCGTCGAGACCAACGAGGTTCGGGTGTGGATCGAAAAGCACGACTGGGTGCGCACCGCCGCGGTCGTCCCCTGGGTGAACGAACGCGGCGTCACCCAACTGGCCGGCTTCATCGAACTGGATCCCGAGGAAGCCCCACTGATGGATCAGGGCCAAGCCGGGCGCCATCACCGGTCGAAATCAACCCGCACCCAGGTAACCGCCCAACTCAGTGACCTCGGCCTCCGCCCGATCACCACCGAGCCCGAACTGCGCCTCCCCGGCGCCGCCCCCACCCCCGACCAGCGCCAACGCGCCTTCGCCCGCAAGACCTACCGCACCTTCGCCGCCGACCCCATCGACCTCACCACAATCGAAGCCGTGCTGCGTCAGTTGCCCGATCACCTCACCCCCGCCGAGCAGCCGCTGCCCAGCCCTGCTCACCCGGCCGCGGAACCTTCGCCCAGTCCGGCCGATCCCGCCGCCAAGACGCTGCCCGCGTCGGAGCGCCCGATCGCGCGGCCCCTGGCGGATGTCCCGGCCCGCCCCACCGCAGAGCGCCTGGGTACGCTCTTGCGCTGGCTCGGTCCGTTCCATAGCCCGGATCGCTTGCTCCCCAAGTACTCCTACGCCTCACCCGGAGCGCTCAATGCGACCCGGATCTACTTGGAGACGGAGGGTGTTCCCGGGTTGGCGGCGGGCACCTACTACTTCCATCCGGTGCGGCACGCGCTCTACCGCGTCGGTTCGGCCGGTCGGCCCGGCATCCGCCTGCATCTGATCGGCCTGCCCGAAGTGATCGAGTCCGTGTACTCGACCAATGTGCGCGAGGTCCTGCAATTCGAGGCGGGTCATCTCCTCGGCGTCCTGGACGAGGTGAGCGCGGAGTTCGGCTGGCAGGTGCGCACCGTGCCCGCCGTGCACGAGCTCACCGACGGGCTGGCGACCGTGAGCGTCGAGATCGGCCCGCCGGAAGCCGTGGTGGCGTCGCCGGTCGCGATCTACGTCCAGGTGCAGGGCACCGTGGCGGGCGCGCGCCACGGACTCTACGAATTCACCGGCACGGGGTTACGGTTCGTGGCCGACGGCAAGATCGAACGACGGCACGTGATCGCCATCAATCAGCGGACCTATGACCGGGCTCCGTTCGGTGTGGTGCTCGCCGTGCAGCCGGGGTCCGGGTGGTCCGGATTCACCGAACTCGGGCGGGCGCTGGCGCATCTACAGCAGATCGGCACCCGGCACGGTCTCGGGTTCATGTCGGCGGGATATGCCTCGCTCACCGGCCGCGACCTCCCGTCGGCCCGGCGTTTCGACGACCTGCTCGGCACCCGCGCACTGAGTTACTTCGCGCTGGCCGGCCGGGTGACACCGGAGCAGCTGGCCGCGACGGATATGGCCGAGGACGCCGTCCACATGCAGGGCCCGGAGGAACTGCTCAAGGACGACCTGCGCGCGGTGCTGCCGCCGTACATGGTGCCGCCGACGATCCACGTGCTGGACCGTATTCCGCTGTCCCAGAACGGGAAACAGGACCGCACAGCACTGACCGAATTGGCCGTGGCATTGGGTGCGCGACAGGCGCGGCCCAGCGACCCGCCCGCGACCGCCCGCGAGATCGAGGTGGCCCGGATCTGGTCGCAGGTGCTCGGCTACACGCCGGTCTACCGTGCCGACGATTTCTTCGCACAGGGCGGCAATTCCATGTCGGCGCTGCGCCTGCTCCGCGCCCTGGAGCAGCAGTTCGGGACCACACTGCCGGTGCGGACCATCTTCCGGGCGGCCACGGTCGCCGAGTTGGCCGCTGCCACTGTCGATTCCGCACCCGGATCGCGATTCCTGCGACTGTCGGGAGCGGCCGAGCCGACCGCCACCACGGTGCTGTGGCCGGGATTGGGCGGCTACCCGATGAGCCTGCGCACACTCGCTGGCGGGCTGGCCCAGCACGGGCACGCCGTCTACGGCGTGCAGGCCCGCGGCCTCGAGCCGGGCGAGACCCCGCACGATTCCCTCGACGCGCTCATCGCCGACGACCTCGCCGAACTATTGGATCTCGAGCTGCCGCAACCCTTTCGCCTCGTCGGATACTCGTTCGGCGCGCGCGTGGCGGCAGAGGTGGCGCAGCGGCTCGTCGCGGCCGGGCACGAGGTCGAAGAGCTGGTACTGATCGCCCCGGGCTCGCCGGTCATCGCGGGCATCCCGGATGACGCGCAAGTCCGTTACGACAGCAGGTATTTCAAGCGCGTTCTGGCCTCGGTGTTCAGCGGCCGGATCGATCCGGGCTATGTGGCCGACCTCGACGAGAACGTCGGCAGCCGTGCGGAATTCATCGACCTGGTCGCGGCCAATGAGCCCGGCTTCGCCCGCGCGACGATCGACCGTATCGTCGCGGTGGTGGAGCGGACCTACGATTTCCGGTCACACCCGGCGACGGTCGATCAGGAGTTGCTCGACCACAGCCTGTATCTGCGGGCCCGCGGCGACGGCCCGTCCTTCGCCGACATTCCCGTGGCTCCGCTGCGGCTGCGCGGCTGTCCGGTGAGCAATCTGCCCTACCACCACTACGACATCATCACCGCCGGCGCCCTGGATATCGCCGCGGCGGTGCTGGAACACACGATGAACAGGGAGCTGGTCTGAATGCCGCACGTAGAGATCTCGCACTATCCCGCCGACCTGCCCGAAGACGTCCAGCAGCGGTTGGCGGCGGCCATCGTCACGGCGGTCACCGAGGCCTTCGGCGTCCGCGAGGGCGCGGTATCCATCGGCCTCGACGGCGTGGACCGGGAGGACTGGCAGCAGCGGGTGTACCGGCCGCTGATCACCGACCGCGCCGCGGGCACCGCGCTGCTGCGCGCCCCGCAGTACTGATGGGCGCGAAAGCCGACACCGCGACGTCCGTGGGATTGGCGGCCCCGGCCGTCGCCGTCGCGCTTCTCGCGCTGAATCTGCGGCCGGGCATCACCACGGTCGGGCCGGTCCTGGATTCGGTCATCGAGTATTTCGGCGCGGGCGTAGTGGCCGCCGGTCTCATCACCGCCGCACCGGTCATCGCTTTCGCCGTGGTGAGCCTGGCGACGCCGTTCGCGCTGGCCCGGATCTCGCTGCGGCACGGCCTCTACGCGGCGCTGGCGCTGATCGGGGTGAGCCTGGCGGTCCGGCCGTGGGGTGATCTCGCGGTCTTCGTCGTCGCCACGTTCACCTCGGCGCTCGGTGTCGGGCTGCTGGGAGTGCTGCTGCCCGCGGTCATCCGCGCGGTCGGCAATACCCGGACGCTGGTCAGCAGCTTCACCACCGCCCTGCAAGCCGGTGCGGCGCTCGGATTCGCCGCCGCGGTGCCGCTGTCCACCGCGCTCGGTGGGTGGCGCTGGGGGCTGGCGGTGTGGGCCGTGCTCGCGCCGATCGGCATTCTCGCCGTGCGGTATTCGCCGCTGGGTGCGGGGGAGGCGCGACCGGAGAGCGCGGTCGAGAACCCGGTCGCGGTGCTGCGGCGCACGCGAATGGTGGGCCTGGCGGTGTTCTTCGGGCTGCAGGCGCTGCTGGCGTTCGTGGTGATCGGCTGGCTGCCCTCGGTCCTCGCGGACGCGGGTATCGGTGCGCAAGCCGCGGGCGGCTACCTCGGCATCCTCACCTGCACCGCGGTGCCGATCAGCCTGATCGTGCCGCCGATCGTGGCCCGCTCGGCGCACCCGTCGCGGTGGCTGTCCGGGTTCAGCGCCTGCAGCGCGCTGGGCGTCCTCGGTTTCGCGCTGGCGCCGGCCGCCGCCCCGCTGCTGTGGTCGCTCGTGCTCGGTGTCGGGTTGTCGGTGTTCTCGCTGGTGCTGACCGTCGTCACCGTGCGGGCGGGCAGCACGGGGGAGGCGATCGGACTGTCCGCCGCGGTGCAGGGCTTCGGTTATCTCCTCGCCGCCGTCGGGCCGTACGCCTTCGGGGTGCTGCGGGAGGTCGATGCGGGCTGGGGGCTGCCGCTGGGCGCGCTCCTGGCCACGGCCGTGGTGCAGACCCTCGTCGGCTATGCCGTCGGCGACCCGGAGCCGGCGGATCAGAACGAAGCAAAAACAGTGGGAGGCAACGACATATGACGGCAGCCGCCGTGGCGAAGGTCGCCGATCTGCTCGACGACCGCAGCCATCACATCGAATTCAACGGGCACCTCACCAATCACGTCAAACACGCCGTTGTCGCGCTGGCCGCGATCGGCGCACCGGAACAGGTCATTCGCGACTACTACAAGAACTACGCCGAGCTGACCCCCTACGGCTTCCCGCTCGAACCCCAGCGCCCGGTCACCCAGGTCATCGACGCGGGCAACTGGCGCGAATTCATCGGCCGCCGTGCGCATTTCAGCGCCTACTGTGCCTTCTTCGACGCCGAGATCGCCGAGCGCGGAATCACCGCGGCGGTCGGCGAATACGCCCCCGAGCTGCTGCGCGGCTGGATCGGCGCGTTCACCCACGCCACCATTCACCTGGGCTGGGCGCTGTGGGCGGAGCATCCGGGAATGACCGCCGAAGCGCTGGCCTACCTGGCCTTCTCCTTCGTGCGGGTCGTCGACGGTGACCGGCCCGCCTCGACGGCCGCCGATCCGCTGGACTCGCTGCTGGGCCTGAGCGCGAGCTGGGAGCGGGATCCGGCTTTTCGCCGGGCGGTCGAATCGGTCATCGACGACACCAACGCCTTCTCCGAACTACATCCGGAACTGAACCGCTCCGGCCTGCAGGCGCGCGTCGCCGGCGTCGCACTCACCGGCATTCCCGAGCTGATCGGCGCCACGGCGTGGTCCGGCCCGGACCGGCGCACGCAGGTCCGGCGCGCGGTCACCCTGCTGTATCTGGCGGTGCCGGGCGACTTCGTGGTGCTCCATCTGATCACCTCGTTGTTCGCCCTCGAGGTGATCGCCGACACCCTCGAGGCAGCGGAAGATACTGTGCACGACCTGTTCTGGGCCGGACTGCGCATCATCGCGGCGGCCGAGCGCAAGATCCCGGCCGAGCACAAACTACGCGAACTCGCTCGACTGTACGACGGTGCCGCGCCCGACGAATCCGGTGCCGCCGCCACCGATTTCGAGTTCAGCGCGCGCCGCGCCTGGCTCGAGGACGAAGAACACAATCCCAAGCTGGTCTTCGTCCTGCGCTCCTGGTGGGACGACGATCCCTGGAGCGCGTACCGGCACGCCGCCGGACAGTTCACCCATACCCCGGACCTGCCCGCCAGTTTCGAAGCACCCCCGAACGATTGAACAGGACGACGATGACCGACGTGATCTCGACAGTGCTGCAGGAGCAGCTACACAAGCGCTACGGCGCGGCAGCCCCGGTGGTGACCGCGGAGGTCGGCAACCAGACGCTGGAGGTGCTGCTGCGGCATCGCACCGTGCGGCAGTTCCTGCCGGGCGAGATCAGCGAAGCCGAACTGGCCGTGATCCTGGCCGCCGGCCAATCCGCCTCCACATCGGCCAATTTCCAGTTCACCAGCGTGGTCGTCGTCGACGATCCCGAGCTGCGGGCGCGGCTGGCCGAGCTGGCGGGCGGCCAGCAGCTGATCAACGACGCCGCGGTCTTCCTGGTGTGGCTGGCGGACTGGTCGCGCAATATCGACCTCGCCCGAGCCAACGGGCACACCGTCGAAGCCACCGAGTACCTCGACAGCGCGCTGTCGAGCGTCATCGACGTCACGCTGTCGGCGCAGAACACCGCCGTCGCGGCCGAATCTCTCGGCTACGGAATAACGTTCGTCGGCGCGCTGCGCAACAACATCGACGCTGTCATCGAGTTGCTGCGACTGCCCGAGCACATCTTCCCGGTCTACGGCCTGGCCATCGGCATCCCCGACCCGGCCGACCCGGCCGACGTGAAACCCCGCTACGGCCAGAGCGTGGTGGTGCACCGTAACACCTACACCCGGCCCGCGACCGAGGATGTCACCGACTATCTGGACCGCATCAACGCCTACTACCGCGAGCAGGAACTGCCCGCGGACTGGGTGAAGAACCGTCTCGCCGGCCGTATTTCGACCAAGGAGAGTCTGCACGGGCGGCAGGGGATCCGCGGCACCTTCCATCGTCAGGGCTTCCCGCTGAAGTAAACGCACACGGCCCGGCCACCTCGGAAGGTGGCCGGGCCGTTGTGTATTCGCCGCTCAGTTCCGATGCAGCCAGGCGTCGAAGAACTGCAACCGCGCCGAAGCCTCGAACTTCAAGTCCGACACCGGCTTCGCGACCCCGACCGCTTGGGACAGCTCGATCGTCGGAATCCACAGTCCGTGCTCAAGCACCAACTGCTGCGCCTTGCCGATCAACTGTGCGCGTGCGGCGGTGTCGCCGGCCTGCAATTCGGCCGTGAGCGCCTCGTCCAGCGCCGGAATCGGACCGCGCACATTGAAATTGCGGCCGTCCAGCCCGAACGTGCTGCGCAGGATGTCCCCGTCGGCCCGCGTGAAGTTGTAGTACAGCGCGTCGTAATCCTTGCTGTTCTGGCGCGCCGTGTATTCGGCGTCGGAGAGCAGTTCGAGCCGCAGATCGATTCCAGCCTTGCGCAACTGCTGCTGTGCCAGTTCGAGAATCGACTTGTTGCCGGCGAACGCGGCCGTGAACGACACCGCGAACGAGAGCTTCGTACCGTCCTCCGCGCGGATGCCGTCACCGCCGGGCACCCACCCCGCTTGTTCCAGGATGCGGCCGGTGGCTGCGACGTCATGACCGAGCTTGGTCGAAAGGTCGGTATAGGCCGGGGTTTTCGATGCCAAGGTGCTGCTGGCGACCTTGTACTGCGGACCCAGGACGGTATCGACGATCTCCTTCCGGTCGATGGCGGTGAGCAGCGCCGAACGCACCGCGGCATCGGCCAGTACGCCGCGGGTGAGGTTCGGTTGCAGCCCGAACGGAATGCCGGGATTCGAGGTCACCTGCACCCGCGCACCCGTGGCTTCGATCTGCGGGGCGTCCTGTGGGAGCACGTCGCTGACGGCATCCAGTTGACCCGAGGACAAGCTGCCCGTGCGCACCCCGGACTCCGGCACCACCCGGAACTCGATGCGATCCAGGTACGCCTCGCCTTGATGCCCGAAAACAGCCGAGCCCCAGGCGTACCCGGCCCGCTTGGCCAGCACGGCCGACTGCCCCTGCCGGTACTCGGCATAGGTGAACGGCCCGGTTCCGACATTGTCGCCCAGGCAGCGCTGCTCGGCCGGTTTCGCCGTGGTGGATTCGGCTTGAATCCCCAGCTGCGGCGTCGAAGTCGCTTGCAAGAACTGCGCATTCGGCTGGCTGAACTCCACCCGCGCGGTCAGCGGATCCAGCACTGTCGTGCCGGTGTACCCGAACAGGTAGGTGGCGCCCACCGGAGCCTTCGCGGTCGTGATCTTCTGCACGATGGCGTCGAAGTTCTGCCGCACGGAGGTCGCCGTGAACGGCGTGCCGTCACTGAAGGTCACATTCGGCCGCAGCTTGAAGGTGAAGCTCTTCGCGTCCGGGCTCACCTCCCAGCTCTGCGCCAGCCACGGCTTGATCTGCCCGGTCGCCGGATCCTGATCCGTCAGCGAATCCACGATCTGCCTCGTCACATACAAGGTCTGGTTCGTCTGGGACTGCGCCGGATCCGAACAGGTCGGCGCCAGCGACAATCCGTAGCGCAGGGTGCCGCCCGGTTGCGGCGGTCCGGCCGGATCGCCGGAGCTGGTGTCGGAGCCGCCACAAGCGGCGAGCGTCGCCGTCGCGGCGAACACGCCGAGCAGGGCTACAGAGCGTTTCATCGAGTTCCTCGGGTTGACGAATAGCGTTGCGCCTGACGCTATTTGCCGAAATCCGGCCTGTCAGCGGTCTCGTTCGCCCTGAATCGAATGCTTGCTAGCCGGTCGCGGGCCCGGCGCCGAGCGGGTACTCGGCGGAACCGACCACGCAAGGGGGTGCCGTCAGGGCACTCGGAACGCCCGCCGGTAGGCGCCCGGGGTTGTGCCGACTTGTTTGTGGAACCGGCGGCGCAGGTTGACCGCGGAGGTGAGGCCGACACGGGTCGCGATGGCTTCCACCGGCAGGTCGGAGGTTTCCAGGAGGGTGCGGGCGGCGATTACGCGGCGTGCGAGCAGCCAGGCGCCGGGGCTGGTGCCGAGTCGGTCGGCGAAGCGGCGGGCGAGGGTGCGGGGGGAGATGTTGAGGTGGGCGGCCATGTCCTCGACCGACAAGGGCGTGGCCAGGCGGGCGCCGGCCCATTCGAGCAGGCCGTCCAACGCGTCCCCGGGCGGTGCGGGTGGCATGTATTGGACCTGGCCGCCCTCGCGGTGCGGCGGCAGCACCATGTGCCGCGCGATGAGGGCGGCGTGCGGGGCGCCGTGGTCCCGCCGGACGAGGTGCAGGCAGAGGTCGATGCCGGCACCGGCCCCGGCGCTGGTGGCGACATCGCCGTGGTCGATGTAGAGCACATCCGGCTGCACCCGGACCCGGGGGAATTCCCGCGCCAGCTGATCTGCCCGCGCCCAATGCGTGGTGGCCGAGCGGTCGTCCAGCAACCCCGTGCGCGCCAGGGCGAACACGCCGGCGCAGATCGTGACCAGCCGTGCCCCGCGGGCGTGCGCCGCCAGCAGTGCCTGGCGCACACCGTCGGAGAGCGGCGCTTCGACCGGCGTCCAGCCGGGGATCAGCACGGTGTCGGCGGTCTCCAGCGCCGAAAGCCCCTGGGGCACCGACATGGCGTACCCGGCCGTAGTCGGCACCGGGCCGGGGGTTTCCGTGCAGACCTCGAATTCGTAGTACTGCGGTATCCCGTCGCGGCGCGTTCCGAAAACCTCGACGGCACAGCCGAGTTCGAAGGTCGGCTGCACCGGCCGGACCAGAGCCGCCACACGATGCATGGCAGAAAAGTACCCTATCGAGTCATTTCTGACACTTTCCGGGGGTGCACCGCCTGCGGCACCGTAGAACCCATGCACCCCGAAATCCTCGCCCAGCCGGGCTACCAAGCCGCCGCCGTCACCGATTCCGCTGTCCGGGAACTGTTTCCCGGAATCCGGCTCCGTCCACTGTGGCGCGGCCCCGCGGGCGCGCACGCCAACGTGCTGGAGATGGACGCGGGCGCCTCCTGGCCGCACCGCGACGTCCACGAACCCGGACCGGAGGAGGTCTACGTGGTCGCGGGCACGTTCAACGACGGTGCCCGTGACTACCCGGCAGGCACCTTCCTGCACGCACCGGCCGGTTCCTGGCACGTGCCCGCCACCCGGACCGGCTGCACGCTGTTCCTCTTCTACCCCGAGGGGTAGGCCGCATCCGGCACCCGCGGTGGGCGGAGTTCTCAAGAGAAACTTCAGTATTCGTGTAGGGATTCTCGGCGATTGGAAGTCGCGGAATATCGGGTCGGCGCGCCTAGCCTCCTTGGAGAGATACCGCAGGACGGCAGAAGGACGCACCATCGCGATGAAGATAAACGGATTCCGCAAGCTCTTGGCAGCGGGCACGGTAGCCATTGCCCTCGCGACGGCGCTGACCGCATGTGGTGGCTCGCCGTCGTCAGGGAATGGGCCGGCCGGTGACCCGGTTTTCGGCGGCACGCTGAAGTTCTACGACCCGATCGAGTACACGGCATGGCTGCCGACGAATTCGATCTGGTCCAACAGCCAGGTCGCCAACAATCTGGCCGAGCGCCTGACCTGGCAGGATCCCAAGACCGGCGCGATCAAGCCGTGGCTGGCCAAGTCCTGGCGCATCAGCGACGATAAATTGACCTACACCTTCACTTTGCGCGAGGGCGTGACCTTCAGCAATGGCGATCCGGTCGACGCCGCGGTCGTGAAGGCGAATTACGATCAGCACGGCCTGGGTGACAAGGCGCTGGGAATTCCGCCGGACCGCTTCTTCTCCGATTACAAGTCCAGCGAGGTGATCGATCCGCTGACCGTGCAGGTCTCGTTCACCAAACCGAATGTGGGTTTCCTGCAGGTGGCGTCGTTCTACCGGGCGGGCTCGATTCTGGCGAAGCCATTTCTGGCCCAGGACCTGAACGGTCAGGGGCAGGCCAAGAATTGGATCGGCTCCGGCCCGTTCGTGGTCGAATCGGTGAGCGGCACGACCGGGATCACGCTGAAGCGGCGCGAGGACTACAACTGGGCGCCCGAGGGTTCGGGCCACCAGGGCAAGGCCTACCTCGAGCGAGTGGTCTTCAAGACCGTGCCCGAGGCCGGCACCCGGGTCGGCGCGCTGAAGTCGGGCGAGGCGCACATCGCGCGCAACATCGCGCCCTACGACGAGGACACGGTGACCGCGGGCGGCGGCGTGATCGAGGCGTTCCCGGTGCAGGGCCAGACCAATAAGCTGTCGTTCCAGCTGGATTCGGTCACTCCGGTGCTCGACAAGAACGTCCGCCTGGCCCTGCAGGCGGCGACCAACCGGCAGGAGATCAACGAGACGGTCCTCTCGCCCAGCTATCCGGTGCCGAAAAGCATTCTGGTGCAGGGAACTCCGAACCGCGGTGAGGCCTCGCGCTATCTCGGTTACGACCTGGACCGCGCCAAATCGCTCTTGACCGCCGCGGGCTGGCAGCCCGGCGGTGACGGCATCCGCGTCAAGGACGGCAAGCGTCTGCAACTCGACATCTGGGTCGCCCCGTACTACCAGGTCGCCCAGCCGGTGCAGGAACTGCTGCAATCGCAGTGGCGCAAAGCCGGTGTCGAGCTGAAGATCAACGCCACCTCGCTGACCGACTACGAGGCCACCCAGCTCGCCCGCCCGGACAATTGGTCGCTGGTGCAGGGCCAGACCTCGCGCGCCGAGGCCGATGTGCTGCGCACCGCGTTCGACAGCGGCGCCACCAATGAACTGCACGCCGGCACCCCGGACGAGAAACTGAACGAGCTGGTGCGGGCCCAGGCCTTCGAATTCGATCCGGCCAAGCGGACGGCGGCCGTGCAGGCCATCGAGGATCACCTGTTCGCCGAGGGCTATGTGATTCCGCTGTACGACGAGACCCAGGTCTTCGGCCTGGCCCCGTCGGTACACGGCTTCAGCACCGAGTCCACGGCTCGCACCTGGTTGTACGACACCTGGATCGCGGAGTAGGCGGATGCATATCTACGCCGCGAAACGCCTCGGGCAGGCCGTGCTGGTGCTCTGGGCCGCCTACACCCTGTCCTTCGTGCTGCTGAGCGCCCTGCCGGGCGATTCGGTCAACAATCGGATCCAGAACCCGGAGGCCCAGATCACCCCCGAGGCCGGGCGGATCATGCTGGAGTACTACGGCCTGGATCGCCCGGTCTGGCAGCAGTACCTGCACAGTCTGGCCGGGCTGTGGCGCGGCGATTTCGGCTTCTCGCTCACCAACGGCAAGCCGGTCGAGGAGCTGATCGGCCAGTCCTTGCCGGGCACGATGCAGCTGGCGGGGCTCGCCCTGGCCTTCGGGCTGGTGTTCACCGCGGTGGTCGCGGTGCTGGGCAATTACGCGCCGTGGGCCTGGTTGCGCGGCCTGGCCGGGTCGGCTCCCGCCCTGTTCGCCTCGGTGCCCACCTTCGTGGTCGGCATCCTTGCCCTGCAATATCTTTCGTTCCGATTCCAGCTGATCCCGTCGGTCGACGACGGCACCTTCCGGGCGCTGCTCGCGCCGTCGGCGACCCTGGGCCTGCTGATCGCCGCTCCGCTCTCACAGGTGTTCACCGGCTCTATCCGCAGCACCCGCCGCCAGCCCTTCGTGCACGTGCTGCACGCCAAGGGCGCGGGGGAGGGTTTCGTCTTCCGCAAGGACGTGCTGCGCAATTCCGCCCTGCCGGTGCTGACGCTGCTGGGCCTGGCGTTCGGTGAACTGATCGCGGGTGCGGTGGTGACCGAATCGGTCTTCGCTCGCGACGGCATCGGGCAGCTCACCGTGGGCGCGGTGAACACCCAGGATCTGCCGGTGGTGCAGGGCGTGGTGCTGCTGTCCACGCTGGTCTACGTCCTGGTCAATCTCGCGGTGGACCTGGCCTATCCGTTCATCGACCCGCGTGTCCTGGTGGACGGCAAGTCGCGCCGGTTCACCCGGGCCGTGGTGGCGCGGCGCAAGTCGCCGATCGTGGCGGTGCTGCCCGCGCCGCGTCCGCTCCCGGTCGAGGCGGCCATGCCATGAGGCGCTGGAGTCTGGTGCTCGCCGTGGCGGTGGTCGCGCTGGCGGTGCTGTGGGCCACGGTGCCGCAGCTGTTCACCGATGTCGATCCGCTGGCGGTGAATCCGGCCGCGAAGCTGCGCCCGCCGTCCGGTGAGCACTGGTTCGGCACCGACCAGCTGGGCCGTGACCTGTACGCCCGGGTCGTCTACGGCGCCCGCGCGTCGCTGACCGGCTCGGCCCTCGCGGTGACGGTCGGCGTCGCGGTGGGCTCGCTGCTCGGGGTGACGGCCGGCTGGTTCGCCGGATTCACCGACAACGTGGTCATGCGCGTCATCGACATCCTGCTGTCGATCCCGGGGTTTCTGCTGGCCATCACCTTCGTGGTGCTGCTCGGCTTCGGGGTCTTGCAGGCCGGGGTCGCGGTCGGGCTGACCTCCGCGGCCACCTTCGCGCGATTGATTCGCTCGGAGGTTCTGGAGGCGCGCACCAGCAACTACGTGGAGGCCGCGATCACCAGCGGGGCAACCACTTTCGCGGTGCTGCGCCGGCACGTGGTGCCCAATTCGATCGCCTCGACCATCTCCCTGATCACCGTGCAGTTCGGTATCGCCATCATCTGGATCGCCTCGCTGAGCTTCCTCGGTCTGGGCGCGCAACCGCCCGACCCGGAATGGGGCCGGCTGGTCTCCGACGGGCGCAACTACATCGCCACCCGGGGCTGGCTCACGCTGTGGCCGGGGTTGACGGTCGTGGCGGTCGTCCTGGCGACCAATCACCTCGCGCACCATCTCAGCAGGAGGGCGTCGTCATGACCGTCGCACCGCTGTTGGCCGTGCGGGACCTGACCGTCGGCTACCGGGTGCGCCGCCGCTTCGAGCCGGTGGTGCACGACGTCTCCTTCGACCTGCCGCCGGGGGAGGTGCTGGCCCTGGTCGGCGAATCCGGCTCGGGCAAGACCACCACCGCGCACGCCATCCTCGGGCTGCTGCCACACACCGGCGCGGTCGCGGGCGGTCGGATCACCTTCCGCGGGCAGGAGCTGACCGAGCTGTCGCCCAAGGGCTGGCGCGATATTCGCGGCCGGGCGGTGAGCCTGATCCCGCAGGACCCGGGTTCGTCACTGGATCCGGTGCGCCGGGTCGGGCATCAGGTCGAGGATGTGCTGCTGCTGCACACCGAACTCGACGCCGAGGCCCGCCGCCGCCGGGTGTACGAATTGTTCGAGCTGGTCGGCTTCACCGAGGTGGAGCGGCGCTATCGGCAGTATCCGCACGAGCTGTCGGGCGGCATGCGGCAGCGGGTGCTCATCGCGGCGGCGGTAGCGGCCGAACCCGACCTGATCATCGCCGACGAGCCGACCTCGGCGCTGGACGCGACCGTGCAGCAGCAGGTCCTGGATCTGATCGACGACATTCGCCGTCGCACCGGTACCGGCGTGGTGCTGGTGACCCACGACCTCGGCGTGGCCGCCGACCGCTCGGATCTCCTCGGCGTGATGCGCCAAGGCCGCCTCGTGGAATTCGGGCGCACGAAAGACGTTGTGGCACAACCACGGCACGAGTACACCGAACACCTGCTGAACAGTGTGCCCGCACGAGTCGGCGCCGCCCGCGAACGCACGCCCGCGCCGGCACGGGAGCCGATCATCCAGGTCACCGGCCTGGTGAAGCGGTACGGCGACGCGACCGCCGTCGACGACATCTCCTTCCGGGTGGGCCGCGGCGAAACCTTCTCCCTGGTAGGCGAATCCGGCAGCGGTAAGTCCACCACGGCCCGCGTGCTGACCGGCCTGACCACGGCCACCTCGGGACGGATCGAGTTGCTGGGCACCGAAATCAGCACCCTGGGGCCGCGGGCTTTCCGTCCGCTGCGCCGCGAGGTGCAGATCGTCTACCAGAATCCCTTCTCCTCCTTCGATCCTCGGTTCGACGTCTACGACGTGGTCGACGAGCCGCTGCGCTCGTTCCAGCCGCGGCGCGGACTGCGCCGGGGCAAACGGCCGAACGAGGACCGGGTGGTCGCGGCACTCGAAGCCGCCGCGCTCCCCGCCGATTTCGTGAACCGGCATCCGCGCGAGCTGTCCGGTGGTCAGCGCCAGCGGGTGGCGATCGCGCGCGCCCTGATCCTGGAACCCGCGGTGCTGGTACTGGACGAGCCGATCTCGGCACTCGACGTCTCGGTGGCCGCGCAGATCCTGGATCTGCTGCGCACGCTGCAAGAGGAGCGCGGCCTGACCTATCTGTTCATTTCCCACGACCTGGCCGTGGTCCGAGCGATCTCGGACCGGGTGGCGGTACTGCGGCAGGGCCGAATCGTCGAGCAGGGCACGGTGCACGAAGTGTTCACCCGTCCCGCCGAGGATTACACGGTTCGCCTGCTCGACGCGATCGCCGGCCGCCGCTCACTCCCCGGAGGCTTGTCATGACCACCGCACAACCGGCCACCCTGGCCGAGGCGCTGCCCCGCATTCGCGCGGTGCTGGCCGAATTCCCGAAGGGCGCCGGCGAACGCGATCTCGCCTTCGAACATCCCGACGCGCTGATCCAGGCCCTGGCCGAGGCGGGGTTCGGGCGGCTGCGGGTACCGGCGGAGTTCGGTGGCTTCGACGTCGATCTGCCCACCCTGTTCGATCTGCTGGCCGAGGCCGGTGCGGCCGATGCCAATGTCCCGCAGATCTGGCGGGGGCATTTCACCACCACCGAGATCCTGCGCGCCGAAACCGATGTGGTCGTGCGGGAGCACTGGTTGCGCGTGGTCGGGCAGGGCGCGGTGTTCGGCAACGCGCAGTCCGAGCCGTCTGCTGTGGTCGCGGAAGCGGTTGCCGCGCAGCAGGTGTCGACCGGGTGGGGTGTCACCACCACCCGGGTGCGGGAGGGCGCGGACGGTGCCCGGTATGTCTCGGGCACCAAGTTCTATTCCACCGGGTCGCGTTTCGCCGATTACATCCGCGCCGCCGTGGCCGATGCCGACGGGGTGCGTGGATTCGTGGTGATTCCGGCGCGGCACGAGGGCGTCACCCATGTCGACGACTGGGACGGCATCGGGCAGCGCCAGACCGGCAGCGGCACCACGCTTTTCGCGGATGTCCCGGTGCAGCCGCACGGCGACATCGGCCGCTATCGCGAATCGCTGCGCGGCCTGGACTCGTTCGTGCAGATCGTGCACCTGGCGAATCTGACCGGTATCGCCCGCGGCCTGGTGCGCGAGACCGCCGACATCGTGCGCGCGCGGTCCCGCACCAGCCTGCACGCGCTGACCCAGGACGCCACCGCCGATCCCGAGGTGCTCGGTGTGATCGGCCTGCTCGAAGCGCGCCGGCTCACCGCCGAAACGCTGCTCCGGCATGCCGCCGAACGGCTCGAGGCCGCGCACGCCTCCGGCCTCGAAACCGATTACACGACGGCCTATCTCGACACCTCGGCCGCCCAGGTGGTCGTGATCGAGGCGGTACTGGACGCCGCGACGCGGGCCTTCGACGCGGGCGGCTCCTCGGCGGTGCGCAACAGCGTGCACCTGGACCGGCACTGGCGCAACGCGCGGACGCTGGCCTCGCACAACCCCGTGGTCTACAAGCCGCGGGTGATCGGAGACTTCGTGGTCAACGGGAACGCCCCGGTGCCCGGCTACTACACCAACCGCCCGTCGGCCGCCGACGCCGAGGAAAGGATCGCGCAGTGAGCAACCTGCTGCATCTCAACGTCAATATCCTCAATGCCGGAGTCTTCGGCGGCTCCTGGCGCTTCCCGGGCACCGACGGCGCGGCCTCCTACTCGATCGAGCACTACACCTCGATCGCGAAGAAGGCCGAGGAAGCCAAGCTGGACGCGGTCTTCCTGGCGGACGGTCCGGTGCTGGATCCGGGCATCGAACACCGCACCGGCAACAACCTGGAGCCGACCACGGTGCTGGCCCGGGTGGCCGCGCAGACCGAGCGCGTCGGGCTGATCGCCACGCTGTCCTCCTCCTACAACGATCCGGCCGAAGTGGCGCGCCGGCTCGGCGACCTGGACCACGTCAGCGGTGGCCGGTTCGGCTGGAACGTCGTCACCACGGCGGGCCCGATCGCCGCCCGCAATTTCGGGCGGACCGGGGAGCCGGATCACGGCCTGCGCTACCGCCGCGCCGCGGAGTTCGTGGAACAGGTGGTGGCGTCCTGGGCCGAGCGCACCGATTTCGTGTCCCCGCAGGGCCGTCCGGTGGTGGTGCAGGCGGGTGGCTCCAGCGACGGCAAGCGGCTGGCCGCGCGGGTCGGTGAGGTGATCTTCTCGGCCGAGCAGGACATCGACAAGGCACGGGCCTTCCGTGACGAATTACGTTCCGGGGCTGCCGACTTCGGCCGCGACCCGGACGAGATCGTGGTGCTGCCCGGCCTGTCCACGGTGCTGGGCAGCACCGAGGCCGAGGCGCGCGAGCGCCGGGAACTGCTCGACGAACTGCTCCCGGATGCCTACGCCCGCCAACGGCTCGCCGGACAGCTCGGGTTCTCCCTCGACGGCCTGGACGACGACGCGCCGATCCCGGCCGAACTGCTCGTCGAACCCGACACGGCCGGTGGCTCGCAGACCTTCTACCGCGTCGTGCGCGACCTGGTGGATCGCGAGAATCCGACGCTGCGGCAACTGCTGAAGAAGCTGTCCGGTGGTGGCGGGCATCGCATCGTGGTCGGCACCCCGGAACAGGTCGCCGACGACATCGAGCGCTGGTTCCGCGCCGGGGCCGCCGACGGTTTCAACGTGATGCCGGACGTCTTGCCCTCGGGCTTCGACGATTTCGCCGACCACCTGGTGCCCGAGCTGCGCCGGCGCGGGCTGTTCCGCACCGACTACGACGGGACCACGCTGCGCGATCACCTCGGTCTCGGTCTCCCGCCCGTGCCCACCGGCGTATGGGACCGCGGCCCGCTCGAAGCCGCTCGCTGAGCGATCGTACGAAAGAAGAGGCAGGACAATGGGTTTTCCGATTCTGATCGATATCGCGGTGCGCGATCTGGGGGCCGCGGTGGCGATCGCGACGGCCGCCCGGGAGGCAGGCGCGGCCGGGGTGCGGGTCCGTGACGCGGCGGGTGAGCGGGCGGCGCTCGATCCGAGCGTCGTCGCGTCCTACCTGGCCGGAATCGCCGACGGCATCGGCTATCTGGTGGATCTGCCGACCACGGGCAACGCGCCCTACAACGCGGCCCGGCGCATCCTGTCCTTCGACCGCGCCACCGGCGGCCGCTCGGGCGTGGTACTGCGGACCGGTTCCGGCGACGAGGTGAGCCGGGCCACCGCGCCCGACCCGGCGGCCACCGATCCGGTGCGGCGCTGGGCGGAGTACGCCACCGTTCTCACCCGGCTCTGGGAGTCCTTCCCCCGGGAGGCCCTGATCGCCGACCAGGAACGCGCCCGGGTGGTGGATCCGGCGCTGATCTCGGCGATCGACTACGAAGGCCGGTACTACCGTGTTGCGGGCCCGCTCGACGGCCCGTCCTCGGTGCAGGGGCGTCCGGTGCTGGCCGTCGCCGATCCGGGTGAGCTGGGGTGGGACGTCGTCGCGGGCAGCGCGGATGTGGTTGTCGTGGAACGAGATCGGTCCGCCGAGGCGAACACCGCGTTGGTCGCCGCGCTGGCGACCACCGACCGCGAACGGGCGGATATCGCGTTGCTCGGCGTGGTCTCGGTCGCCCCGCTGGCTGCTGTCGAGGCCCGCGCGGTGGCGGACGACCTGTCTGCCTGGGTCACCGCCGACGCCCTGAATGGTCTGACGCTCGCGCCGACCGGCAACCCGGACGAGATCGTGGCGACCATCCACGCGCTGGTGCCCCTGCTGGCTTCCCGGCCGGCCGGGCCGACCCTGCGCGAGGGGCTGGGACTGCGAACATTTGTGGGAGCGGCGCGATGACCGCCGTGCACAACGGTCGAGCGGCCGTCGGTCTGACGGTCGCCGGGATCCGGGACGCGCTCCGACCGGCATTGGATCGACTGGCCGCGACCGCGAACGAGCGCGAGGCCGTGCGCGACTACGCGGTCGCCGATGTCCGGGAGCTGGCCGAGGCCGGGATCGCGCTGGCCGGC
Organism: Nocardia sp. NPDC050712; assembly: GCF_040654295.1. NCBI lineage: Bacteria > Bacillati > Actinomycetota > Actinomycetes > Mycobacteriales > Nocardiaceae > Nocardia > Nocardia sp. NPDC050712. Next base: position 1,997,671 of record NZ_JBFAHT010000002.1, on the reverse strand, counting down.
ATTGCCGTCGAGGAAGGCGGTGCGGGCGGCACGGTGCGCGACGTCGTCGATCTGGTCATCGAGGTCGCGCGGGCGGATTCCAGTGTGGCGCAGGCCTTGCGGAGCACTTTTCTCATCGCGCATCAGGCCGTGAATCGCCCGGATCTGCCGCAGCGGGATCTGGTGCTGGCCCGGCTGCGGAACCGGGATCTGTTCGCGGGCACCGCCAACGAGCGGACCGGGGGAGCGAGCGGGCAGACCTATGCCACCGCGCGCGCCGACGGGGAGGACTGGATTGTCAACGGCGAGAAGTACTACTCGACCGGCGGGCTGTACGCGAGCTGGTTCTCCACCCAGGCGGTGACCGAGGACGGCACCCTGCTGCGGTTCACCGTGCCGGTGGATCGCGCCGGAGTGCAACTGCTGGACGACTTCGACGCGGTCGGTCAGCGCCTGACCGCCAGTGGCACTACCCGTTTCACCGAGGTCCGGGTGGCGGCCGCGGAGGTCACCACGGCCGGGTTGATCGAGAGCGTGCCCGGCAATCCGTGGGCGGGCTCGTTCGCGCAGCTGTATCTGGCCGCCGTGCAGGCGGGTATCGCGGCCCGGGCGTTCGACGACGCGGTGCGCTACGCACGCGAGAAGGCCCGGCCCATCAAGCACAGCTCCGCGACCGCGAGCGTGGCCGATCCCTACGTGCGCGAGACGATCGGCGAGATCGCGGCCAGGGCGCAGGCCGCGCGTGCGGTAGTCCTGCTGGCGGCCGAACAACTCCACGAAAACCGCGGCCTGACCGGCGAGCGCGCGCGCACCGCCGGCGCGGCCGCCGCCGTGCACGTGGCGCAAGCGGGCGTCATCGCCATCGAATCCGCCTTGCGCGCAGCGGAATTACTGTTCGACGTCGGCGGCGGCTCCATCACCGACCGCGCGCACGGCTTCGACCGGCACTGGCGCAACGCGCGCACCGCGGCCAATCACAATCCGCGGCAATGGAAACAGGCGGTCGCGGGCGCGTATCACCTGACCGGCGAAGACCCGCCCACCACCGGCCTGTTCTGACCATCCGAGATTTCGACACCGAAGAAGAGAAGAGAACCCCACCGATGAACTACGGTCCCCACGAACTGACCTACGCGGCCGCCGAGAACCGCTACGAGCAACTGCCCTACCGGCGCACCGGCAAGTCGGGCCTGGACCTGCCCGCCTTCTCCTTCGGCCTGTGGCAGAAGTTCGGCACAGACTACGCCTTCGCCACCCAGCGCGAGATCATCCTGCACGCCTTCGATCTCGGCATCACCCACTTCGACAACGCCGACCGCTACGGTCCGCCGCATCGCGCCGCCCAGCAGAACTTCGGCCGGGTGCTGGCCAAGGACCTGGCGCCGTACCGCGACGAGCTGATCCTGTCGACCAAGGCGGGCAACGCCATCGGGCCCAGCCCGTACCAGCGCGGCGGCTCGCGCAAATCGCTGCTGACCTCGCTCGAGCACAGCCTGCGCGATCTGGGCACCGACTACGTCGACATCTTCTACCACCACGTCCCCGATCCGGAGACTCCGCTCGAGGAGACGGTCAGCGCGCTGGTGAGCGCCGTGGAGCAGGGCAAGGCGCTCTACATCGGCATCTCGAACTATCTGCCGGATCGCACCCACGAGACCGCGGAGCGGCTGCGCGCGGCCGGTGTGCCGCTGCTCATCCACCAGGCCCGCTACTCCATCTACGATCGCCGCCCCGAGCGCAACGGGCTCCTGGAGACCGCCGATCAGGACGGCTTCGGCGTGATCGTGTACTCGCCGCTGGCCCAGGGCCTGCTGACCGACAAGTACCTGGAGACGATCCCGGCCGGTGCGCGGGCGGTGAACAGCACCTTCCTGTCACCCGACGTCATCGACGAGACCTACCGCGCGCGCACCGCCGAACTCAACAAGCTGGCCGAGGCGCGCGGGCAGTCGCTGGCACAGCTGGCCCTGCAGTGGGTGCTGCGGCGATCCGAGGTCACCTCGGCGCTGATCGGCGCGAGTTCGACCGCACAGCTCGACCACAACATCGCCGCCCTGACCTTCCCCGCGCTCACCGACGCCGAACTGGCGCTGATCGACGAGCACGGCGTGCACGGCACCGGACTCCGGCTCTGAGTTCCGGCTAGATCCTCTGGAGGACACCATGACAGCGGTCCATCGCAGCACCCTCGGCGCGGGCGTCGAGGACGGCCGGAACTTCCGGCTGGGCTTCCTGCTCCACCTCGATCGCGATATTCCGCCGGCCGACGCCTACCGGGAGGCGATCGACCTGTTCCAGGCGGCGGAGGAGCTCGGCTACGACTCGGGCTGGGTGATCCAGCGGCACTTCCGGCAGGGGCGCGAACATGTCTCGTCCCCGCTGGTGGTGCTGGCCGCCGTCGCCGCGCACACCTCCCGGATCCGGCTCGGCACCGGGGTGCTGGTGCTGCCGCTGGAGGATCCGCTGCGGGTGGCCGAGGACGCCGCCACCCTGGACGAGATCAGCGGTGGCCGCTTGGAACTGGGGGTCGGCTCCGGGCCGTTCCCCGGTGCCTGGGAAGCCTTCGGCAAGGACCTGAACCGCAAGCACGACGAATACGACGCGGCGGTCGCCCGGCTGCACGAGGTGCTCGACGGTGGGGCGCTCAACAGTCTGGGCGAGGTGCTGCACCCGCCCGGAGCCGGTGTGCGGCAGCGCCTCTGGCAGGCGACCACCGGCGAGCCGGGACGCGCGCACGAGGCGGCCGTGGCGGCGGCCCGGGCGGGCGACGGTTTGCAGTTGTCCCGCGCCACCAGCTGGCGAGACGGGAGTATCGCTGCGGCGCAACAGAATCAGGCCGCCTGGATCGCGTCGTACCGGGAGGCCTGGACGCGGACCGATGCCGCACCCCGCGTCCAGGCCTCCCGGGCGGTGTATCCGCACCCGGATCGCGACGCCGCTCTGACCCTGGTCGAGCCCGGGGTGCGGCGCTGGCAGAGCTGGGCGCCGGCCGACCGCGGTATCGACCGGCTCAGCGTCGCGGATTATCTCGACGCCGATCACGCGCTGGTCGGTCCCGCGCCGGAACTGGCGGACGAACTGGCCGCCGACCCGTCCTTGGCCGGCATCACCGATCTGCTCCTGAGTTTCGTGCCGGGCGTGCCGGAACCCGACGAGCACGTGCGCCTGCTGGCCGCGAGCGCTCGGGAGCTGGCTCCGGCGCTGGGCTGGACCCCGGCCTCCTCCTGACCCTCGGGTCTTCCGCTTCACGAGAGACTGCTCATGCCTGGATTCCACCTGAACCTGTCCCTGATGACGCCGGGGCACTTCCGGCACGCCTGGCGGGCCGAACACGCCGACCCGCTGGCCTACCTGGATATCGACTACTTCCAGCGGCTGGCGCGGATCGCCGAGGCCGCCAAGATCGACGCGGTCTTCCTCGGTGACGGGCCCGCCCTGCGCGGGGAGATCGAGGAGGCGCCCGGCACCGGCATCGACCCGCTGGTGCTGCTGGGCAACCTGGCGGCGGTGACCGAACGTCTCGGTGTGGTGATCACCGCGTCGACCACCTACAACTCGCCCTACAACCTGGCCCGCCGCTTCCAGGCGCTGGACCACGTGACCAAGGGGCGCGCCGCGGTCAACATCGTCACCACCGGAACCCCGGCCGCCGCAGCCAATTTCGGCCTGGACGAGCATCCGGACAAGACCACCCGCTACCGGCGGGCCTGGGAATTCCTCGATGTCGTCACCCGGCTGTGGGACAGCTGGGAGCCGGACTGGCTGATCGCCGACAAGGAACGCGGCCGCTACGCCGACACCGGAAAGATCCACCGGATCGACCACGTGGGTGAATTCTTCTCCGTCGCAGGGCCGTTGCCGGTGCCCTCGGGGCCGCAGGGCCGTCCGGTCGTGGTGCAGGCCGGTGGGTCCGAGGGCGGATTGAAGCTCGCCGGCGACTTCGCCGACGTGGTGTTCACGGTCGCGCAGACCCAGGCCAAGGCGGTCGCGTTCCGTGAGGATATCCGCCGCCGCGCCGCCGCATCGGGTCGTCATCCCGACTCGGTGAAGATCTCCCTCGGCGTCGTGGTGCTGGTCGGCGTCACGGCGGCCGAGGCGCGGCGCCGTGAGCGAGAGTTGTACGCGAACTTGCCGATCGAGCGGTTGACCGCCAACCTGCTCAACGATCTCGGCCTGCCACCCGGTAGCGTCGGCCCCGACGACCCGATCAACGCCGCGGATCTCCCGGATGTCGTTCCCACGGGCGCGTTCTCGGCCGGGTTCGCCGTCTCCACCCGCGCGCTGATCGCCGAAAGCCCGCGCACCCCGCGCGAGCTGATCCAGGGCGGCGCGGGCGGTTCCGGCCATCGGCTGCTGGTCGGCTCCGCCGAGCAGATCGCCGACGACCTGGCCGCCTGGTACGCCGCCGGGGCCGCCGACGGATTCACGATCATGCCCGCCGAAACCGCCGTCGACCTACCGGCCTTCACCACCCTGGTGGTGCCGATCCTGCAGGAGCGCGGCCTTTTTCAACGCGAATACACCGCCCCGACCCTGCGCGAGCGCTTCGGCCTGCCCTTCCCCGGGCAGGAACTCCCGACCGCCGCCTCCGCCTGATCCGAACCCCACACTGCCCGGCCCGCATGCCATGCGGGCCGGGCAGGTGCGTCTATCGGCCTATCGCTGCGGAACCGACGGTGTGGTGGTGGGCAGCGCGGCCGCATCGGGCAGCAGCGCCCGGCGGAAGCGGGCCAGCGGCACCAGTGCCAGCGCGGCGAGCAGCGCGGCCGCGCCCATGATCACCAGAAAGCGCCAGTCCCGCAGCCAGGCGGCGGCCAGCGGCGCACCGGCGCGGGAGAGGGCGATCGGCACGGTCATCAGCGCGGCGATGCCGGCGAAGCGGGCCACGCCGAAGGAGTCGGCGACGATCGACGGGCGGGCCACCACGCTGGTGCCGTAGCCGAGCCCGAAGGCTGTGACGCACACCAGGGTCAGAGGTAGGGAGGTGCCCGCCAGCGGGAGCCCCAGCAGGCCGAGGCCCTGGCAGGCGAAGGACACCGCGGTGACCCCGGTCATCCCGTAGCGCCGGGCCAGCGGGGCCAGCGCGAGCCGTGAGCCGATCTGCGCCACACCGATGACGATGGGCAGCGTGGCCGCGGTGGTGGCGACGAATCCGGCGTCGCGGAAGTAGGTGACCATCATCGTCAGGAACGCCGAGGTGGCGGCGGACTGCGCGACGAAAGCCAGGACCAGCAACCAGAATCGGTGATCGCGCAGCGTGCTGCCCCCGGCTACGACGGGTGACTCGGCGATGCGGCCCAGATGCGCGGCTCGGCTCGGCACCGCCCACAGGTGCGCGGGTATCGCGATCACCGCCAGTTCCGCCGCCAGCAGTACAAGTGTTGTCCGCCAGCCGAATCGGGCGTCGAGGTGGCCGACGAGGAAGTAGTAGAAGCTGGTCGCGAGCCCGCAGATCATGGTGACCGCGATGATCGCGCGGTCGCGATGGTGCGGTTCGGCGGCGACCACCAGCACCGCGAACGCCACCTCGTAGGTGGACATGGCCAGCGCGCCGCCGATCAGGGTGAATGCCAGATACAGCTGCGCCAGGTTCTGCGCCTGCGACCAGAGCAGCACCGCGACGACGCCGACTCCCGAACCGGCGGCCATCAGCGTCCGGCCACCGTAGCGGTCCAGCAATCGCCCGACCGGGACCGCCGCGACCGCGCCCACGAGCGTGGAAATCGTGGCGGCGGCGGCGATCGCGGTGCGCGAGGCGCCCAGGGCGTCGGACATCGGCAGCAGCAGGACGGTGAACGCCTGGATCATCGCGCCGTAACTGACGGTCTGGGTGACAGCGAAGACCGCGACCAGCCGAAGCGGGCCGCGGTCCTGCCGGAGTGCTGTGTCAGTGGTGGTGCGGATGCTCATTCGGCGAGCAGCGGCAGCAGCCGATCGCCCTGGCGCTCGATTTCCCGCAGGTACGGGGTGTCGGACAGCACGAAATGGGTGACACCGAGATCGCGATACTTGCGCAGAGAGTTCGCGACGTCGGCGGGGGAGCCGACCAGCCAGGTGGTGGCCGCGCCGCCACCGCCGTACCGGCCCGGAGTGGTGTAGAGGTTGTCGTCGAGCACCTCGCCGCGTGCGGCCAGATCGAGCAGGCGCTGCTGCCCGACGGCGGTGCGCCGGTGCGGGTTCTGCCCGGCCTCGCCCTGCTGCGCGGCCATCTCGGCCACCTTCGCCTCGGCCTCGGCCCAGGCCTGTTCGGTGGTGTCCCGCACGAAAGTGGTAATACGCAGCCCGAATTCGAGCGGTGCGTGTTCCCGGCCGAGCTCGGCGCTGAGCGCCTTCAGGCGTTCGATGCGCTCGCGCACCCCTTCGAGTGGCTCGCCCCAGAACAGCTGGACGTCGGCCTCGGCGGCGGCGACCCGCTCGGCCGCCTCGGACGCTCCGCCGAAGTAGAGCTTGGGATGCGGGCGCCCGGCGCGGGCCACGACGCGCGGTTGCACGGTGGAGTCGGTGACCTGGAAGTGCTCGCCCCGGTAGGTGACGCGCTCCTGCGTCCACAGCTTGCGGACCAGTTGCAGGAATTCCCGGGTGCGCGCGTACCGGTCGGCCTGCTCACCGTCGCTGTCGCCGTAGGCGGCCAGATCGTCCTTGCCGGAGACGATATTCACCCGTACCCGGCCGCCGGTCAGATGGTCGAGGGTGGCGGCGGCCGAGGCGAAGTTCGCGGGCCGCCAATAGCCGGGGCGGACGGCGATGAGCGGTTCGAAAGTGGTGGTGCGCGCGGCGAGCGCGGTGGCGGTGGTGAAGGTGTCCGGGCGGCCCCAGCCGGTGCCGAGCAGTGCGCCCTTCCAGCCGTGCTTCTCCAGTGCCAGCGCGTGCGTGGTGAGGGTATCGAGACTGTTGTGTGCCGTGGTGACGGGCTCGCCGCGATGCCCCGGGGTGACCTGATTCGGGATGTACCAAAGGAATTCGAGACTCATCGAGGGTGGTTCCTATTCGTCGTTCGGGGGTGGATCAGCGGGCGAGCCGGGCCAGCTGGGCCCGGCGAACATCGGTGGTCTGTCCTTGGACCAGGACGAAAAGCGCGGAGCGCGCGTGTAATTGGGCGGTGTCGTCGGTGCCGAGCCCGCGCCCGGCCCGGGCGATCAGCAGCGCTCGGGTGAGTGTGGACAGCGCTTCGCCGCTGGCGACCTTGGTGCTCAGGCGTTCGGCGATCCGGTGATCGCCACCGCCGAGCCTGGCCGCCTGATCAGCGAGTGTGTAGGCGGCCGAACGGATCTCGGCGACCCGCGGACGCCAGACCTCGGCCACCTCCCGGCCGAACTCGCTCTGTTCCAGTTCGCGCAGTACCGCCTCGGCCAAACCGAAGTGGTGTCCGCGGGCGTCACTGGCCACCCCGAGATCGAGGTGCCGGCTGTGTTCGAGGGAGTGCGCGGTGAGTACGTGCGCGTCCGGGACGAAGACCTGATCGATCCGCACCCGCGCGGTCCGACTACCGGTGACCGCGCTGAGCGGCAGCGGTCCCGCGCTGGTGATCCGGTCGCCGACCGGGAGCAGCGCGGTCACGACCGTCTCGGTCGCCGGATCCACCGCGGCGACGGTCAGCGCGCCGTGCAGGCCCCAGCCGCTGACCCAGGAGAGGGTGCCGTCGAAAGTCCAGCCGCCCGCTGATTTCCGCGCCCGCAGGTAGTGCTCGGGGTAGCGGCGCACATCGCTGACCCCGGCCCCGAGCAGCAGTTCGCCGCGCAGCACGCGATCGGCCAGCGGAGCCCGCGGTGCGGGTGTCTCGGCGATCCGGCCCGCCATGGGCGCGTGCTGGGCCCAGACCAGCCAGGTGTTGAAGCAGGCCCCGGCGATGATCTCGTGCAGGCGCCGATCGGTATTGCGGTCAATGCCCGCCCCGCCGAATTCCGCGGGCGCGGTGTGATTGAGCAGCCCGAGCCCGGCGAGTTCCGCGATCCGCTCCGGGGTGACCCCGGCCCGGTCGGTGTCCAGCGCCGCGGGCCGCAGCACGGATTCGGCATAGTCCCGCACGCGGAGCACGAACGGATGCGTATCCGCCGCGGTGACGGCTGCGGCCGGGTCGATTGCCGTATTACCCGCCGTCATTCCCGCACCTTTCGTTCGGCATATCGATATCCGGATTATCGGCCCGAATTTCGAGCCCGATCGCCGCGTCCGGCCGTCGGAATCGCCGCCCATGCGGCCTGATCTGGGCAGAACGGTCGCAGCGCAAATAAATTCGCGGCGATTCCAGTTGTTTCCGAACGTATTTCGCCTCGGCGGGCCCGCATCTTTTACGAAAACTGAACGAATTCGAAAGATCAGCTTGGTTGTTCCGGCCGGGGCCGCTATGCACACTTGCGGACAGATTCGATTACTTCGAGGAGTTCTCTCACATGCCCTCAGGCAAATTCGCGAAGGCGAGCACGCTCGCCGTGGCCACTGCACTCGTCGCTGCGGTATTGACCGGATGCGCGGCATCCGGGAACAAGGTCGCCGGCGGTGACGACGGTGGTACGCCGGTGCCCGGCGGCACCCTGCGATTCGCGGTGCTGGACGCTCCGGCGAATCTCGATCCGCATTCGGGCAGCTCCTATCCGGAATCGTTGATCACCAGCAATATCGCCGACAAATTGACCTATCAGAATCCGGAGACCGGCGCGATCGAGCCCTGGCTTGCGAAGTCGTGGGATATCGCTCCGGGGCTGCGCGAGTTCACCTTCCATTTGCGCGACGACGTCACCTTCAGCGACGGCAGCAAGTTCACCGCCGACTCGGTCAAGGAGAATTTCGACCTGCTCGGACGCGGCGACAAGGCGCTGGGCATCGTGCCGGTCACCGCCTACTGGGTCGGTTACCTCGACACCACGGTGGTCGACCCGCTGACGGTCAAGGTGCGGTCCGATCGGCCCAATGCCGGTTTCCCGCAGGCGCTTTCGCTGTACTTCTCCGGCATCGTCGGGCACTCCACCCTGCAACTGCCCAAGGAACAGCGCGCGCTGGCCCGCAATATCGTGGCCACGGGGCCGTTCACGGTGGCCGAACACGTCTACCAGCAGAAGACCGTGCTGAAGAAGCGGCCGGGCTACAACTGGGCGCCGCAGAGCCGCAAGCATCAGGGTGAAGCCTTCCTGGACACCGTCGAGATCTCTGTCATTCCCGAGGCGGGCGTCCGGACCGGCGCGCTGCGCGCGGGCACCGTGGACGCCATCCTGGACGTGAACAACACCGACGAGGCTCCGCTGAAAGCGGAGGGCTATCGGCTGGTGCCGCAGCTCATTCCGGGTCGCGACATCTCGCTGGACCTCAAGACCGACCTGTTCCCGACCGACGACCGGGCGGTGCGCGAGGCGATCAAGCTCGGCTGGAACCGCGACGCACTGGCCAAGACCGTGCTCACCCCGAGCTACACGGTCTCGACCTCGGTGGTGTCCAAGCGGGTGCCCGGCTGGGTCGACTTCTCCGCCGGCCTCAAACAGGACCAGAAGCGCGCCGAACAACTGCTGGACGCCGGGGGCTGGACCAAGGGCTCCGACGGCATCCGGGTCGATCGACAAGGCCGCCGGCTCGAACTCGCCCTGCTCGGCATCAACAACCTGGTCAACAACAAGCCCGCCTACGAGCTGATCCAGCAGGACCTGCGCAAGATCGGGATCGAGGTGAAGCTGAACGTGCTGCCGATCCCGGACTACACCGCGGCCGCGACTCAGCAGCAGCGCTGGAACATCCAGGTGGCCAACCAGAGTCGCGCCGATATCGCGGTGCTGGAACAGGTCTACTCGCCGCAGTACACCAATATGTCCAAACTGGCTCCCGCCAACCCGGCCTACCAGCAGGCGATCGACACCCTGAGCGCGGTGAGCACGACCCTCGAGGCCGGGCCGCGAGCCAAGGCCGCGGAGGCCGCGCAGCGCTTCCTGCTCGAGGAGCAGATCCTCACCGTCCCGGTCTACAACCCGGCGCAGGTGACCGCGGCCAACCCCCGCGTGCACAACGTGGGCTACGAGGCGCAGTCGCGAAACGTCTTCTACGACACCTGGATCGAGGCGAAGTAGGGCGATGACCCGATATGTGCTCGCCAAGGCGGGGCAGGCGGTGTTCGTGGTGTGGGGCGCCTACACGGTGACCTTCCTGCTGCTCTACGTGCTGCCCTACGACACGGTGGATCTGCTGTTCAACCCCTCCGACGGCGACATGATCACCGCGGCGGACAAGGACAACGCGCGTGCGTACTACGGGCTGGACCACAACCTGGCGGGCCAGTACCTGAGCCGCCTGCTCGGCGCCGCGCACGGTGATTTCGGCATCTCCACCCGTACCGGGGAGCAGGTCTGGCCGCTCGTCCTGTCGGTGCTGCCGCAGACGGCGCTACTGGCCGGCGTCGCCCTGGCGCTGGCCGTGGTCCTGGCGTTCGCGGTGGCGCTGTGGGCGGCCTACACCCGGAGCCGGTGGCTGGCCGATCTACTGGCCACGGTGCCGGCGGCCGGTGTGTCGGTTCCGGTGTTCCTGGTGGGACTCGCTGTGCTGCAAGTATTCTCGTTCCAGCTCGGCTGGTTCCCGCCGATCGGCAACGACGGCGTCGCGGCGCTGGTCCTGCCGGCGGTCACCCTGGCCATCCCGGTGTCGGCGCCGATCGCGCAGCTGCTCATCAAGAATCTCGATCTCGGACTCCGCGCCGGGTATGTCACGGTGTCGGTGGCCAAGGGCGCCACGCGATTCCAGGTGCTCGTGCGCGACGTGCTGAAGAACGCGGGTCTGCCGGCGCTGACCATCGCCGGGGTGACCCTGGGCCAGTTGCTCGCGGGTGCGGTGATCGTCGAGACGATCTTCTCCCGGGCGGGCCTGGGCCGGCTCACCGAGACCGCGGTGCGCACCCAGGACGTCCCGGTGGTGCAGGCGGTGGTGGTGTTCGCCGCGCTGGTCTTCGTGACCGTCAACTTCGCGGTCGACCTGATCTATCCGCTGCTCGATCCCCGGCTGCGGTCGCGGCTGCTGGTGCGGAGCGCGGCATGACCGCGCTGCGCCGGGTGCCGGTGGGATTGGCCATCTCGTGGGCCGTGCTCGCGGTGGTGGTGCTGTGGGCGCTGCTGCCGTCCTGGTTCACCGGCTACGACCCGAACGAGGGCGATTCCGACGCCAGCTTCCGCGGGCCGAGCCTGGAGCACCTGTTCGGCACCGACCGGCTGGGCCGGGACCTGTTGTCGCGCACCATCCACGGCACCTCGACCACGGTCAGCGCCACCTTGCTCGCGGTGGCACTGGGCTTCGTGATCGGGGCGGCGATCGGCTTGTTCAGCGGGTTCACCGGCGGCCGCGTCGACGCGGTGGTGATGCGGTTCGTCGATGTGCTGCTGGCCATTCCGAGCCTGCTGCTGGCCATGACCGTGGTCACCGCCCTCGGCTACGGCACCCTGAATATCGCGGTCGCGGTTGGTATTTCGGCGGTCGCCGCGTTCGCGCGGGTGATGCGCGCCGAGGTGCTCAAGATCGCGGGCAGTGATTTCGTGGAGGCGGCCTACGGATCCGGTGCCGGATTCGGCCGGGTGGTGTGGCGGCATGTGCTGCCCAACTCCGTCGCCGCGGTCCTGGCGCTGGCCGCCCTGGAATGCGGCTCGGCGGTGCTGGCCGTCGCGGCGCTGGGCTTCCTGGGCTACGGGGCTCCGCCGCCGGAACCCGAATGGGGTCTGGCCGTGGCCGAGGGCCGGGACTTCCTGGCCACCTACCCGTGGATCTCCATCCTGCCCGGCGTTCTCATCGCCGTGGTCGTGTTGTCCACCAACCGCATCGGACGATCGCTGGGAGGGTCCTGATGAGCGAACAACCACTACTCCGCGTCGACGATCTGACCGTGCGCTACCGGGGCAGCGCCGCGCCCGCCGTAGCCGGGGTGTCCCTGGAGGTGCACGCGGGCGAATTCGTTTCCGTGGTCGGCGAGTCCGGATCGGGCAAGAGCACCACCGTGCACGCCGCCCTGCACCTGCTCCCACCCGAAGCGCGGGTGCGGGCCCAGGCGCTGGAACTGGCCGGTCAGGACACCACCGGCTGGAGCGACCGCAAGCTGTCGCGGGTGCGGGGTCCGTTCGTCGGCTTCGTCCCGCAGGATCCCGGCACCTCGCTCAATCCCGTCAAACGGGTCGGCGCGCAGATCTTGGAGGCGGTGCGCCTGCATCGCCGGGTCGACGCCGAGACCGGACGCGCGGTGGTGCTGGCCAAACTCGAACAGGCCGGGCTGGGTGATCCGGAACGGATCGCGCGGCGGTATCCGCACGAGCTGTCCGGCGGCATGAAACAGCGGGTGCTCATCGCCATCGCGCTGGCCAGCGAGCCGGCGCTGCTGGTCGCCGACGAGCCGACCTCGGCGCTGGATGTCACCGTGCAGAAGGTCATCCTGGACCGGCTCGCCGAGTTGCGCGCCACCCTGGGCCTCGGCGTGCTGCTCATCACCCATGACCTGGGGGTGGCGGCCGAGCGGTCGGATCGGCTGATCGTCATGCAGCACGGGCGGATCGTGGAACAGGGCCCGACGGCCGGGCTGCTGGCCGCACCGCGCGAGGAGTACACCCGCCGGCTGATCGCCGCGGCTCCGTCCGCGCACGGAACCCGGCTCGCGCCCTCGCGTCCGGCGCCGGAAGTGCTGGTCCGGAAGCCGGAGTCGCGCGGGGTCATCCTGCGCCTGCACGAGCTGAGCAAGTCCTTCGGCGGGGTGCGCGCGGTCGACGAGGTGTCCCTCGCGGTCACCGCGGGTTCCACGCACGCGCTGGTCGGGGAGTCGGGGGCGGGCAAGTCCACGGTGGCCCGGATCGCGGTCGGATTCGCGACCGCGGACTCCGGGGCGGTCGAAGTGGACGGCCGGTCGATCAACGGCCTGTCCCGGCGGCAGTTGCGGCCGGTGCGCACTCTTATCCAATTCGTGCACCAGAACCCGTACTCGTCTCTGAATCCCCGCTTCGACGTGCGGCAGATCATCGCCGAACCGCTGGTGGCGCTCGGTCTGGCCAGCGGGCGGGAGCGCACGGATCGGGTGCGCGAATTGCTCGACGCGGTGGCCCTGGATCGAAAGTTCCTGGACCGCAAGCCCGCCGAGCTGTCGGGCGGGCAGCGCCAGCGGGTGGCCATCGCCCGCGCGCTGGCGGCCGACCCGCGCGTTCTGGTGCTCGACGAGGCGGTCTCGGCCCTGGACGTGTCGGTGCAGGCCCAGATCCTGCAATTGCTGGTCGATTTGCAGCACGAGCAAGGCCTCACCTATCTGTTCATCACCCATGACCTCGGCGTCGTCCGGCTCATCGCCGACGACGTGACCGTGCTGCGCGCGGGCCGGGTCGTCGAAACCGGAACGGTCGCCGAGGTTTTCGCCGCCCCGCGCACCGACTACACCCGTGAGCTGCTCGCGGCGGTGCCCGGGGTCGACACCCTGGCGCCGCAACTGGTCCGGGCCTGACCGCAACTACGAAAGGACGGTGAGCCGCCTATGACCGCGGTAGCCGAAAGAACCACTCCCGTCACCGGATTGGCGGAAGACGCCTTCGCCGCCGCGCTCGCGGTGGTCGCGGGCAATGCCGAGCGCTACGACCGTGCGGCGGTCTTCCCGGCCGATTCGTTCGCCGCGCTGCGCGAAGCCGGCGTGCCGGGACTGACCGTCCCCGTCGAATTCGGCGGCAGGGGAGCGGGACTGGCCGAAGCCGTCGAGGTGATCGAGCGGATCGGCGCGGCCGATCCCTCGGTCGGGCTGATCCTGCAATGGAACTTCACCAATCATCTGAGCCTGATTCGCGAGGACTGTCCGTGGCCCGCGGAGCTCAAGGAAGCGGTGCTGCGCTCGGCCGCGGCCGACGGCGCGCTGTTCAACGGATTCGCGGTGGAACGAGAGCTCGGCAGCTTGGCGCGCGGCGGCATTCCGGCCACCACGGCCACCCGGCTGCCGTCCGGTGACTGGCGCATCGACGGCGAGAAGGCCTACGCCACCGGTGTTTCCGGGCTCACCTGGTTCACCGTCACCGCCCGCACCGCCGAACCGGAGCCCCGGATCGCGACGTTCCTGCTCGACCGCACGGCGACCGGCTGGCGGGTGGAGCCGACCTGGAACCATCTGGGGCTGCGCGCTTCCGACACCCAATCGGTGGTTTTCGACGGCACCGTGGTGCCGCACGCGCGGCTGCTCGAACTGCGCGAGCCGGGCACCCCCGGGCCGCGGGCCCGCCGCCAGGCGCTGCCCCTGCTGCTGGCCGCCAACTACAACGGCGTCGCCATCGCGGCCCGGGACTGGTTGACCACCTACCTGCACACCCGGGTGCCGACCGCGCTCGGCGCGTCCCTGGCCACCGTGCCGCGCTTCCACGATCGGGTCGGTGAGCTGGAGGCCGCGATCCTCACCAGCCGCGCCCTGCTGCGGCAGGCGGTGGCCGAACTGGCCGTCGACGAGGACACGCCGCTGCCCGGCCTGGCCAAGCACGTGGCCACCTCGACCGCCATCCGGGTCACCGAATCCGCGCTGGACCTCACCGGCAATCCGGGACTGGATCGGCGGCACCCGCTCGAACGCCACCACCGCGACGCCATGGTCGGCCGGATCCATTCCCCGCAAAGCGATCTCGTCATCACGGGACTGGGCCGGGCGGCCATCGCCCGGGCAACGCCGGACTCCGGCAGAAAGTGAATTCCACCATGACACTGCGCTATCTCGGCAAGACCGGCGTGCTGGTCAGCCCGCTCTCGTTGGGCGCCATGAACTTCGGGGCGTGGGCCAATCGCGACCACGACGACGCCGTGCGCATCGTGCACCGCGCCCTGGACGCCGGCATCACCGTCGTCGACACCGCCGACGTGTACTCCCAGGGCGAGAACGAGACGATCGTCGGCCGGGCACTGGCCGGCCGGCGCGAAGAAGTATTCCTGGCCAGCAAGTTCCACGGTCAGATCGGCACGGATCCGAACAGTCGCGGCAACTCGCGCCGCTGGATCGTGCGCGCGGTCGAGGACAGCCTGCGCCGCCTGGGCACCGACTACCTCGATCTCTACCAGGTGCACCGGCCCGATCCCGAAGTGCCGCTGGAGGAAACGCTGCGCGCGCTGCACGATCTGGTCGCGGCGGGCAAGATCCGTTACTACGGGACGACGACCTTCGAACCGCATCAGCTGGTCACCGCGCAGTGGGTAGCCGAGGACCGCAATCTGCAACCGCCGGTGACCGAACAGCCGCCGTACTCGATCCTCGCGCGCGGTGCCGAACGCGCCACCCTGCCGATCGCGCAGAAATACGGGCTGGGCGTGCTGACCTGGAGCCCGCTCGCCGGCGGGTGGCTCTCGGGCCGCTACCGGCCGGGCGAGGACGCCGCCGAGTCGAGCCGCCTGACCCGGCAGCCGCATCGGCACGATCCGGCGCTGGCCGCCAATCAGCGCAAGCGCGCCGCCGCCGAGGAACTGGCGAAACTCGCCGACGAGGCCGGGCTCACCCTGGTCCAGCTGTCGCTGGCGTTCGTCTTGCAGCATCCGGCGGTGAGCAGTGTGCTCATCGGGCCGCGCACCCTCGATCAGCTCGAAACCCAGCTCGACGCGGTGCGGGTGCGGCTCAGCGCCGATGTCCTGGACCGCATCGACGAGATCGTCGCGCCCGGGGTGACCCTCAGCCCCGCCGACGAGGGTTATCTGCCGCCCTCGCTCACCGATTCCCGCACCCGCCGCCGCATCCTGTCAGGAGCCGTCCGATGAGCCTTTCCGATCTGCGCACCCTGGGCCGCACCGGCGTGCGAATCAGTCCCTTCGTGCTGGGCGCCATGAACTTCGGGGCGCGGAGCAAGACCACCCACGAGGGTTCGATCGCCCTCATCCACCGCGCGTTGGACGCCGGGATCAACACCATCGACACCGCCGACACCTACTCGCGGGGCGAGTCGGAGATCATCGTCGGCAAGGCGCTGCGCGGGCGGCGGGACCAGGTCATCCTTGCCAGCAAGTTCCACGGCGCGGTGGACGACGACCTGACCCACCGCGGCAACTCGCGGCGCTGGATCGTGCGGGCGGTGGAGGATTCGCTGCGGCGGCTCGAGGTCGACCACCTCGACCTGTATCAGGTGCATCGCCCCGAAACCGTGACCGCGATCGACGAAACCATCGGTGCACTCGACGATCTGGTGCGCTCGGGCAAGATCCGTTACTACGGCACCTCGGTCTTCTCGCCCGGCGAACTGATCGAAGCGCAGTGGGTGGCCGACCGCCGCAAACTGAATCGCCCGGCCACCGAACAGGTTCCGTACTCGCCGCTGGTCCGGGGGATCGAACGCGAGACCCTGCCCATCGCGCGGGAGCACGGACTGGGTGTCCTGACCTTCGGTCCGCTGGCGGCCGGTTGGCTCTCGGGCAAGTACCGGATCGGCGCCGAGCAGCCGGAATCGTATCGGGCCGACCTCATTCCGGGTCGCTTCGATATCGCCGCGACCGCCAACGCCGCCAAACTCGCCGCCGCCGAAGCGCTCTCGGTGCTGGCGGCGGAGTCCGGGCTCTCGCTCATCGACCTGTCGATCGGATTCGTGCTGGCGCATCCCGACGTCACGG
Source organism: Nocardia sp. NPDC050712 (assembly GCF_040654295.1). Taxonomy (NCBI): domain Bacteria; kingdom Bacillati; phylum Actinomycetota; class Actinomycetes; order Mycobacteriales; family Nocardiaceae; genus Nocardia; species Nocardia sp. NPDC050712. Next base: position 1,981,150 of record NZ_JBFAHT010000002.1, on the reverse strand, counting down.
CCGCGATCATCGGGCCGCGCACCGAGGAGCACCTGACCGCCTACCTGGCGGCCGCCGAGGTCGTGCTCAGCGCCGACATTCTGGACCGCATCGATGAGATCGTTCCGCCCGGAACGCTTTTCCACGAGCGCGACAGCGGCAAGACCCCGGACGCGCTGGCCGATCCGGCGCTGCGCCGCAGCGCCTGAGAGTCGCGGTGGTGTCCTGATCGCCCGGCGCGGCGGTCAGGACACCAACTGCAGCGGCTGCGCCACCGCGCGCAGCGCGTTGATGGCCGCGGCCACCGCCGGACGCTCCAGGGAGGCCCGCCGGTAGGTCACCCCGATCTGCCGGCTGCCGCCGTTGACCGGGCAGGCGATGAGCCGGTGATGCTCGGGCGCCACCGACATCTGCGGCACGATCGTCACGCCGAGCCCGTACTCCACCATCTCCGCCATCGCCTCGAAACTGCCGCTGCGATGCTCGATACGCGGCGCGAAACCCGATTCGCGGCAGGCATAGAGCACCGACGCGATCGACGGGGCGCCATCGCGCGCGGTGATCCAATCCGCGTCGCGGACCGCCGCCAGCCCCTGCTGCAGCACGCGGTCGCGGATCCCATCCGGGGCCAGCAGCACCAGCGGATCACTGAACAGGAACTCCGAGGCCATACCCAGCGGCAGATCGCGGGTGCGGAACGAATAGGAATAGGTGATCGCCAGGTCCACCTCCTGCTGGCGCACCGCGGGCACCGAATCGACCGGCATCAGGTCCACCACCCGCACCCGCAGCCGCGGATACGCCTCACGCAACTGCACCACCACCGGCAGCGCCAAACCCACCTGCGCGGTCCGGAAAGTCGCCAGCGTCAGCACACCACTGATCTGCTCGGCGGTCGCGGCCACCGCACTCTCGGCCTCCTCCAGTGCCGCAAGCACCCGGGAGGTGTGATCGACCAGCACCCGCCCCGCCGGAGTCAGCCGCAGCACGCGGCCCTCCCGCCGGGTCAGCACCGTCCCGACCTCCTCCTCGAGGATCCGCAACTGCTGCGACACCGCCGAAGTCGTGATGCCGTGCAACTCCGACACCGCCGTCATCGTGGTGTGTTCGGCCAGGTCCCGCAACAGGATGAGACGCCGAATGTCATACACGTCTGCCTCGCTTTCGCCCCGGCTGGAACCTTGATCTTCGGCCCGATGACACGTCCTGGACATGTTTTGGCTCAGGGCGATTCTGTGGCGCGGCGCGGTTTCGCCGCGATCCAGCGTTCGGTCGGTTTCGAGGCCGCCAGAACCAGTGCGAGCAGCGGCAGCACCGCCGGCGCGAGCCCCCAGACGCTCTCCTCCGCAAGACCTTTGACGGCGAAGTACATCAACCCGAAAACGGCATCGATGATGACAAGTACCCGGCCGATCGCGGTGCGCCCGAACAACAGTCCCGAGCCGAGCAGCCAAGCGATCGCCGCGACCACGAAAAACGGGGCCGACGGAAAGATTTCCCCACCTTGAAGTTCCGGGTAATCCCTCGTCGCGTCGTCGTAAGCGATCGCCGCGCACCACAGTCCGATGCAGCCCGCCAGCACCGCCGCCCCGATCGCCGCGCCGCCGTCGACCGGACGGCCTGGTCCGAGTTGCCTCATCGAAATCCCTCCCTGGTCTCGATCGCGAACCATACCGATCGGCGGTCGACTTAATTATGGAGCACTTGCTCTGTTATTCTCCTGTCATGCCCCGTCCACGCACCCATGACCTGGATAAGTTGATGGACACCGCTGAGCAGATGGCGGTGGAATTCGGGTCGGCCGCGGTGACCGTGCGGGCGCTTTCGCAGGCCACTTCGGTGTCCAACGGGGCGATCTATCACGCGTTCGGGTCTCGGGCGGGGCTGATGGGGCAGGTTTGGCTGCGGGCGGCACGGCGGTTCCTGGCGTTGCAGCGCGATGCCGTGGACAACGCCTTGGCCGCGGGGCCGCAGAGTGCGGTCGAGGCCGTTGTGGCCGCGGCCGACGCACCCGCGGAATATTCTGTCCTGCATCCGATTTCCGGGCGATTCCTGATGACGGTGGACCGCGCGGAATTGCTCGGCGCGAGCGATCTTCCGCTCGAAATGGCCGACGAGCTGAACGCTCTCGACCAGGCACTCACCGCGCTGTTCCTGCGGCTCTCGCGCGAGCTGTGGAATCGCGCCGACCGCGAATCGGTCGCCGTCATCCGCGACTGCGTGGTGGAACTGCCCACCGCGTTACTGCTGCGCGGGCGCCGCGCGCCGGAAACCGCTGTGCGCGAACGCCTTGCCGCGGCGGTGCGCGCCGTCCTGACCCTCACTCCTCCCGAACCGCACACGCGCAGTTAGCCACATGGACCCGAAGTACTACGAAAGGCGCATGATTGCACACCCCAACGCACCAAACAGGCGACCCCGGGTGCCGATGGCACCCGGGCGGTCCGCACCGGTCCGCAGCCGGTCAGGCTCGGATGCTTGCCTCCAACTCGGCAGCATCAGGGCCCGTAATCGTGAACTGGACGCCGACCGGCCCACTCGGTGTGCCTCCACCTACGGCGGAGCCGGGCACGATCGACCGGGCCAACTCGCGGATCACATCGAGTTGCTCAACCAAGCCGCGCTGCTCCGCGTAATGCCCGAGCACCGACTTGTTGTCATCGAGCAGGGCGGTCAAAACATCCTCTACGCCGAACCAGTCACGACCATGCTGTTCGGCGGCCAACGCGGCCTCACGTAGAGCCCGGATCAGGGCCGGAGCCGCGCCGGTGAGGGTCGTTTGAGTTTCGTTGTTTTCCGTCATGCTGCTACTCCCGTCAGAAAAGAACTTCAAGGCCCGAGTAGAACCCGCCGATACACGTTCGGGTTCCATCCATCTCGTAGATCACTACCCCGCCCCCATCCGCGCACTGCCCTGAGCTGACCGCCGAAGCCTGCCCGGCAGCGATGACCGTCGCCATCGCCGCGAAGACAACTACAGCCGTGAACCTGGCCAGAATCTTACGCATCTCTAACCCCCAAATTGGTTGTGTAAGCAAGGGAATCCCTTACACCAATTTCTGACGCACCCAGCCCCGGCCTGGTTCCCCCTGGAAATCAAGCCAACTAAACAGTACAACTCGCCAACCACGCCAACCGACTCACCTGGAGCGGCCGCTACGGCCGCAACGACCTCCCGTTTGGTCGACGCTCACTGCCGACGAACGCACCATCGCGTACGCGGCCGAGCCCACACGAAGAAAGCAGGTACCACCCATGACCACACAGCTGTCCTACCGCGACAAGATCGCCGTGCTGCATCTCGGTGAGGACGAAAACCGGTTCTCCCCGGGTTGGCTCGACAGTCTCGAGGCGCACCTGGACGAGGTCGAGGCCAACGCGCAGGGTCTGGTGACCGTCGGCGCGGGAAAGTTCTACTCCAACGGCCTGGATCTGGATTTCCTGGCGGCCAACGGTGATCGCTCCAGCTGGTACGTCGGTCGCGTGCACGCCCTGTTCGCCCGGGTGCTGACCTTCCCGATGCCGACCGTGGCGGCGGTCAACGGCCACAGCTTCGGCGCCGGGGCGATGCTGGCGATCGCGCACGACTACCGGGTCATGCGCGCGGACCGCGGCTACTACTGCTTCCCAGAGGCCGACATCAACATCCCGTTCACCCCGGGCATGGCCGCGCTGATCCAAGCCAAACTCACCCCGCAGTCCGCGATCACCGCGATGACCACCGCCCACCGCTTCGGCGGCGAACAGGCACTCGCCGCCGGTCTCGTCGACGAGACCGCCGCCGAGGACCGGGTCCTGGACCGCGCCGTCGAACGCCTCACCCCGCTGATCGGCAAGAACCCCGACACGATCCGAGCCATCAAGACGACGATGTTCACCTCCGTCGTCGAAGCGCTGGGGTAGTGCGCCGTGTTCGCCCAGAGCAGAGGAGCGGGCGTAGTGCGGGGGTCCGGTCGTACGCTCCTCGTATGAGCGAGCATCCGAGCGTTGAGACGCCGCGGACCGAGACGCGGCGGTTGCGCGCGATTCCCGGTGGACGTGATCACCAGCCGCGAGGGACCGAGGCGGAGGTGCCGTCGCAGGCCGGTGAACGGCGGCCGTTGGCGCCGGTTCCGCGCGGGCCTCGGGTGGTTCGTGAATTGCTCTGGCGGGAGGCTCTGGGGCAGCGCTTGCGTGCGCTGCGGCAGGAGCAGCGGGAGACGCTGGCGGAAACCGCTGGGCGGGCTGGGGTTTCGCCGCAGTATCTCTCGGAAGTCGAGCGGGGTCTCAAGGAGCCGTCCAGCGAGATGGTGGCGGCGATGGCGGGTGCGCTCGGCACCTCGCTCAGCGGGCTCATTCATCAGGTTGCCGACGATCTCGTCCGCCCCGGCCGGCTGGAGTCGAGGCGTGCGATCGGTCCGCGTGCGAGTGGCTCCTACAACGGGTTGCTCCTGGCGGCTTAGCACCTTGGCCGGGATCGCCGCACGAAACTGCGATCCCGGCCGAACGGCAGCCGCTCAGTGCCGCGGCTCGAGCACCTTGTCGACGATGCCGTAGTCGATCGCGGCCTGGGCGGTGAAGACCCGGTCGCGGTCGGTGTCGTGCCGGAGCGTCTGCACCGATTGACCCGTGTGCTTGGACAGGATGGCTTCGACCTCCGCGCGCATCCGGACCAGCTCGTCGGCCTGCAGGATCAGGTCGGGGATGGTGCCCTGACCGCGAGCCGCCGGCTGATGCAGGACGACGCGGGCGTGCGGGAGCAGCGCGCGGCGGCCCGGGCTGCCACCGGTCAGCAGGACCGCGCCGACCGCGATGGCCTGCCCGACGCAGGTGGTCACGACGGGGGAGTGGATGTGCTGCATGGTGTCGTAGAGCGCGAGCATCGCGGTCAAATCACCACCCTCGCAATTGATGTAGAGGTTGATGTCCTGGCCGGGACTGTCGGCGTCCAGGTGCAGCAGCTGTGCGATGAGGGCGTTGGCCACGCCCGAATCGATGGGGGTGCCGAGATAGACGATGCGCTCGGTGAGCAGATGGGAGTAGACGTCCATGATCCGCTCGCCGCGCGGATGCTGGGCGATGACATTCGGAATCGTGTAGCTGCTCATGCGATTCCCACCTTCTGCCGCTGCGGAACGACCTGCCAGAACGAATCGACGATCCCGTCGATGAACCCGTACTCCCGGGCCTGGGTCGCGGTGAACCACCGGTCGTGCAGGGAGTCGTCGAAGATCTGCTCGTAGGGCTGCCCGGTGTCCTCGGCGATGAGGCCGAGCACGGTCTGCACGGTGTGCCGCAGGTCGTCGGCCTGCACCTCGACCTCCACCGCGCTGCCGCCGATGCCGGCCGAACCCTGATGCATGAGAATCCGCGCGTGCGGCAAGGCGAAGCGCCGTCCCGGAGTTCCGGCGGACAGCAGGAATTGCCCTGCGCTGCACGCCAATCCGAGCGCCAGCGTCGATACCTCGCACGGCACCAGCCGCATGACATCGCGGATCGCGAGCATGGCCGGAACCGACCCGCCCGGCGAGTGGATCCACAGCGAGATCCCCGCTTCCGGATCCTCGGCGGCAAGTGTCAGCAGCTGCGTCATCAGCAGCGCCCCGTTGTCGTCGTCGAGCGGACCGTCGAGTACCAGAATCCGCCGGCCGAAGAGCTGTTCTCTGGTGCGCCAAGTGAAGGTCGGCGTCTTGTCGTCGTGTGCCATGAATCCACCGTGCCCCAGCGACACCCCGGAAATCGCGTCACGCTGCTGTCAGCGGATCCGCTCTGAGCAGCGGGAACGGCAAACCGGAAGCCGGATCAGCGATTGTCCAGCCTGCTGCCGACGGTATGCACGATCACCACGCGCGGATTCCACGGCACGATGTCGTCGACCCGGCGCTGCAACTCCTCGACGGGTGGCAGGTCGCCGGGCGCCAGTACTCGGACGGTCGCGGTGTCGCTGTGCAAGCTCACGTCGGTCACCTCGGCGCCGGGTACGTCGCTCAGCCACGACGACGTCGCGTCGGATACCCGGTCGGCCCAGAGCGAGGACAGGGAGTTGACGGCCATCGGGGCGGCGACCAGCAGGAGCGCGGCGGCCAGCACCGCGTAGGCCCGGCCGCGGCGGGCGGTGCCGATGCCGGCCGCCCGGGAGTAGCCGGTCGCGACGAGCACGACGGTGGCGGTGATGACCATGGCGACCACGTTGGAAGCGAAGAGCACGAACGCGCCCAGCGCCAGGGCCGGTGCGTGGGAGCCCAGGCAGACCCCGACGACCGCCAGCGGCGGCACCAGCGAGATGGCGATGGCGACGCCGGGCAGGACGTCGCCGACGTCGCGGCGAATCATCGCGATGACGCCGACGAGTCCGGTGGCGAGCGCGGCGGTGAGATCCATCAGCTTGGGTGAGGTCCGTCCGAGAACCTGGGAGTTGGACAGCACGTTCGTGGGGTTGGGCAGCAGCTGCGCGAAAAGGTAGCCGATCGCGATGACGAGCACGACGCCCGCCGCGACCAGGAGCAGGCTCCGCCCTACCAAAGCGACTCTGCCGGTGGCGATTCCGAGTGCGATCCCGAGGATCGGGACGGAGAGCGGCGCCACGATCATGGCGCCGATCACGGTGGCGGTCGAGTCGCCGATCACGCCGGAGATGGCGATGACGCCCGACAGGGTGAGCATGATCCAGAACGCGGACCGCTTGGACCCGGTGTCGCCGACGGTGAAATCGAGCCGGTCGTCGAGTTCGTCGAGGGTCCGGCGTTGGCTTTGCGGCGCCAGCAGGTGCACGGTGGGCTCCTCACTCCGGTAGTTGGCGCATCTCCAGCAGCGTCAGTCCGAGGTTGTCGAGGCGGGCCAGGACCCCGCGCATCGCGGTGTGGTCGGCGACCGTCCCGCACAGGACGGTGGTGCCGTCGTGCGGCGGTATCGCGGACAGGTCGGGGAAGGCGGTCAGCGCCCGTTCGGACAGCTCGCCTTCGACCACGAACCGGTATTTCGACATCGCCGACCTCCTTCCCTTTCGCTCGAGTGTGTGCCCCCGGACCGGCCTCGGCCTCATCCGCCGCGGGTGAAATCGGCTCAGAGCAGGCCGCTGCGCCGGGCCGCGGCCAGCACCTGCACGCGCGAATTGGTGCCGAGCTTGGCGTAGATGCCGCGCAGGTGGGTTTTCACGGTGTTGATCGAGACGCCCAGATCGTCGGCGATCTGCTGGGTGGTCTGCGCGGACGGGAGGCGGCGCAGGACCTTCAGCTCGGTGTCGGTCAGGGACGGATGGTGGGAAACCCTGTGCACCAAGGGATGCCGGCGCAGCGTCGCGGCGAACTCGTCGTAGTGCCCGAAGCTGCCGGCGAACTCGTCGAGTAACTCCAGCGCTCCGGGCACGTCGAGAAACGGGCGCACGATCTGTTCGCCGGACGCGCGCCGCAACCCGTTCTCGACCCCTTCGCGGGCCTTCGCCGCGCAGCCCAGCGCGCGGTGGGCGTGGGCGTGCAGCAGCCAGGCGGTGACCTCGTGCACCGGATGCGGGGGCGCGGCGGCCGTGAGCAGCGGCCGGACGAGATCGAGCACCGCGCGCGACCGATTCGCGGTGGCCGCGAGCGCGGCCTGCGCCAGTGCCATCTCAGGGGTATCGCCGAATACGGCGTGCGCGTGGTCGGTGAGCAGTTGCGCTTCGTAGGTTTCGCGCGCCCGGAGCAGCCGCCACACCACGAAGGGAACCAGCCCGGCGCTCAGGGCGGTGGGATGGGTATCGAGGAGGCGGGACAGGCTCTGCCGCAGCGGTTCGGTGGCGCCGGTGTCCTCGGCGGTGTCGAGGGCGGTCAGGATCGCGATCGTTCGCGTGGGCCAACCGCCGATCGGCCCCGCGGATTCGTCCGCCGTCCGATCCGGACCGGAAGTGTGTTGTTCGCCTTGCAGATAGGCGCCGAGCGCGGCCAAGGCGGTGGCGTGGACGGCTTCCGGGATGGTGGTCAGATCGTGCTCGTGCGCGAATGCCACTGCGGTGTCGGCACGTTGACGCAGCGTCGTCAATGCTCCGGCCAGGCCCGCGGTCGTGGCCAGGCGGGTCAGCGCACGTAGTCGTAGGCGGGGGTGGGCGCGCATGTCCGCCGCGGCGAGCGCCGCGCGTAGCCGGCGTTCGGCCTCCTGGAGCTCGCCGCGCCCGAGCAGTGCGGTCGCGGATTCGACTGCGAGGTAGCAATCCAGATCGGGTTGCCCAGTGGCAGTGCTGATCTCGGTGCCCGCGTCGAGGGTCATCTCGGTGGCCACGGCGGCGGCGAGAGCGCGCAGAATATCCGGCGAGACCAGCGAACTCGTGGGGTTGTTCGCGTGTGCCATCGCATCGAAATAGGCACGCGCGGAGGGGAAATCGGTTCGGCTCAGCGCGTCCGCCACATGCAGCAATTGTATGAACGGGTCCGCGAGCAGGCTGGGATCCAGCGCTGCGAGCCCCTCGAACATCTCGGCGCCGCAGCCGTCGAGGACCATGCCGAGCGCGTGCTCGGTGAGGAAGTCCAGCAGTGGCGCGCGATCCGGCAGGTTCAGCAGGTGGGGCAGGGCGGCGGCGGGTTCGCCGATCGCGCACAGGTAGCGCGCGGTCTGCGCGTGCAACTCACCGGTGGCCGCCGGGCCCAGCCGATCGAGTTCGGCACGGAAGTAGGCGCGCAGCATCGGATGGTAGGAGTACCAGAGCTCACCGTCGCGGACGACGCTGGTCAGCGGGTAGTTCGAGCGGGTGAGCTCGGGCATCCACTGGGCCGCGCCCGTGCCGATCAGGTCGTCGGCGAGCTGTTCGGTGAACTCGGCGGGCACGCTGGTGTAGGTCAGGAACATGCGCATGCCGGGCGAGAGGGTGTCGATGAGCTCGCCGGTCAGCAGGTCCGAGACCGGGGCCGGCAGGCGGGCGAGCGCGGTGAGCGCCGCGGCCGCCGGCTCCGGCCGGGCCGCGAGGTAGATGGCGGCGATGCGCACGAGCGCTGCCCAGCCGCGCGTGAGTCCCATCAGCAGCGCGATCTCGGAATCATCCAGCGCACAGTCGTGTTCGAGGCATATCCGCGCGGCTTCGTCGGCGGAGAATGCCAGATCCTCGGCGGACCATCGGCTCAGCCGCGAATTCAGCGCGAGGAGGTGCCATCGGATCGGGGGTTCGAACCGCGCGGCGACGATCGTCGTCAGGCAGGCGGGCGCGTGCAGCAGGAAGTGTTCCAGCCCGGCCAGGGTCACCGGATCAGTGGCCAGATGCGCGTCATCGATGACCAGCAGCGTCGGCACTGCCCGCTCGGCCAGCTCCGCGGCCAGGTCGGCGGCTTCGGTCAGCGGCGTGGTCAACGGCCCGTGTGCCGCGGCGGGTAGGCCCAGCAGGCCGCGCAGGCGCTGCCAGAGCGTCGTGGCCGGGTGTCCCGGTTCCAGGCTCAGCCAGGCCGCGCCGCCGGGGAAGGCCGGGCCGGGCTGTCGCGTCACCCACTCGGTGAGCAACACCGTTTTCCCGGTTCCGACCGGAGAGCAAACGATCAGCACCGGCCCGTTCCGCTCGGCGGCCGCCGCATCCAGAGAACTCATCAGGGCACTGCGATCAATAGGTGAAAATGCCAACCGCGGTATTCCCTCCCGGCCGTTCAGCGCACGATTCCGATGCTCTCGCCGATCGAGCTTCTGCGAAACGGACACTGTGCTCTCCTACAGCGGGGTTTGGGGTAGCGCTGTCGTCGAAAGATCACCCGAAACAGATGAAGGCCGCAATGGCCTCAAACCATAGTGTCGTTCGTCCGGGCGTTGCGGTTTTTCCGGCCGGATGAGCCGATCGCGGCCATTTCGCAACCACTCAGCAATCACTCGACGCGAGGTGATGATGGCGTCAGAACAGTTCGACACGGCCGGGCTCGATCAGCGGACCTCGTGGTCGATACCGCGCGGATTGATCGTCCTGCTGGCGACGGCGGGCGCGGTGGTGTCGATCGCGGGCATCAAGGTGTTCGCGGGGATCGTCGGCCCGGTGTTCCTGGCGCTCATGCTCACCATCGCGGTGCAGCCCGTGCAGTCCTGGGCGCGGCGGCGTGGGCTGCCGGCCTGGCTGGGGATGGTGATCGCGCTGGTCGCGGCGTACGCGATCGTGCTGGGGCTGCTGGCCGTCCTGGTGGTCTCGGCGGCCCAGCTGGCGACCGAGCTGCCCAGCTACTCCACCCGCTTCGACGACCTGCTCGATGGCGTGCGCTCGCTGCTGTCGGGCTGGGGCGTGGGCAAGGACCAGATTCAGACCATGCTCAGTGGACTCGATTTCCACCAGTTGCTGAACCTGCTGGAAACCACGCTGAGCGGATTGGTCGGCGTGCTCTCCAATCTCGTGTTCGTGCTGGCCCTGCTGTTGTTCATGGCCGGTGACGGCATCTCGATCGGCCGGCGCGTCGAGATCATCACTGCCGAACGCCCGGATATCTCCTATGCGCTGGGTGCGTTCGCCGCCGGCACTCGCCAATATCTGCTCGTCTCCACGGTATTCGGGTTGATCGTCGCCGTGTTCGACGGGCTGGCGCTGTGGTGGCTCGGTGTGCCGCTGCCGTTGTTGTGGGCGGTGCTGTCGTTCATCACCAACTTCATCCCGAATATCGGATTCATCGTCGGATTGCTGCCACCGGCATTGCTGGCCCTGCTCGAAGGCGGACCGCGGTTGATGATCTGGGTCATCGTCGTCTATTGCGTGATCAATTTCCTCATCCAGTCGGTGATTCAACCGAAGTACGTCGGCGACGCGGTCGGACTCAGCGTCACCGTCACTTTCTTGTCGCTGATCTTCTGGGCCTGGGTATTGGGTGCGCTGGGGGCACTGCTCGCGATTCCGCTCACACTGCTCCTGCGTGCGCTGCTCTTGGACATCGACCCGTCCACGCGCTGGATCAGCGCCCTGATCAGCAGCGCACCGGCGAAGGCCAGGGCGCCCGCCGACTAGCCTTCTTCACCCGATTCGGGTGATCCTCCGCCCGGCGGGTGCGAAATATCGTGGCGGCAGTCGCCGTCCGTTCTGGAGGGCATCCGTTCGAGGCAATCGAGGTGCACCATGTCGTTCTGGGAAGTGCTCTGGCTCATTGTGGTGAGTTTCGCGTTCATCGCCTACCTGCTGCTGCTCTTCTACATCATCGGCGACCTGTTCCGGGACAAGGAAACCTCCGGCTGGGTGAAAGCGGTGTGGGTCCTGTTCCTGATCTGCCTGCCGTTGCTGACCTCGCTCGTGTATTTGATCGCCCGGGGTCGCGGCATGCAGGAGCGCTCCACGGCCGAGGTGAAACAGATGCAGGCGGACCAGGCGGAATACATCCGCGACACCGCGGGAACCAGCCCGGCCGCCCAGATCGCCGACGCCAAGCGACTGCTCGCCGAGGGCACGATCACCGCGCCGGAATTCGATCAGCTGAAAGCCAAGGCCCTGGCCTGACGCTCGACCCGCCGAACGCAAGGAGGCTCCGAGATGGACCAGTCGACGAAGAAACCCTCGCCGCTGTCGCGATTGTCGCTCAATCAATGGCTGGCGCTGATTCTCACCGTATTGGCGGTCATCTTCTTCTTCGAGAACCGCGACAAGGTGGAAATCGAGTTCCTGCTGATCTCCATCCGCTCGCCGATGTGGCTGGTGCTGCTGGTCATGTTCGCGGTCGGCTGGCTGACCGGGGTGCTCACCCTGCGCAAGCGCGCCGCGCGGGCGCCGAGCCGGAAGTAACCGGCTTCATCCGATTCGGGTGAGGTGCCGCCGGGCGCGCGGCGGCACCATGAGCCGCATGGGCGAATCCTCATCGAATCCGGGGCCGGTGGAACTGGTCGTGCTCAGCTTTCCCGGCACGCGCGTCGACGCGGGCGTGCGTGCGGCGTTCAGCGAGGTCGTCGATCGCGGGTACGTCACCGTCCTCGATCTGATCTATCTGTCCAGGGACGCGGACGGCGCGCTGACCGAGATCGACATCGACGAACCACTCGACGACATCGGCTTGACCGGTCTGGGCACCGACGCGCGCGACCTGGTCAGCGACGACGATCTCGAGGTCGTGCGCGCCGGCCTGACCCCCGGGAGCTCGGCGCTCGTGGTGGTGTACGAGCAGTCCTGGGCCCGCATGCTCTCCGATGCCATCGGCAGTGCCGGCGGCGAGGTCATGCTGCACATCCAGGTCGCGCGCGACACCGTCGAAGCCGCCCTGTCCACTCGCTAGAAAGGTTGCACGACATGCCCCTTCGCCGCGCTCGATTCGGCCGCCCGGGATTGCTCGGGACCGTCGCCCGCACCGCCGTGGTCGCCGGCACCGCCAGCGCCACCGCGAACGCGGTCAACCGGCACTCCCAGCAGCGCGGCGCCGAACAGCAGGCCTACGCCGAACAGCAGGCCTACGCCGCCCAGCAAGCGCCGCCGCCACCACCGCCACCACCCGCTCCGGCCGGGGGCGACGATCTGGTTTCCCGGTTGGAGAAGCTCGGTCGCCTGCACGCCGCGGGTGCGCTCTCGGACGCGGAATTCGCCGCCGCCAAAGCCCAACTGCTCGGCTAGGGAAAGGAATTCGCCATGGTCGCACCGGAAACCCGGCACCCCGCACGGCAGGGGTTCGCCTTCGGCATCTCGTTCGCGGTCGGACTGCTGCTGCTGGTCACCGCGGCGGCCTCGGTGCTGCAAGGGATTTCGGCTGTCTCCGGGGACGGCCTGTTCACCCGCGGCATCGACTACGCGTATCGCTTCAACCTGACCACCTGGGGCTGGATCCACATCGTGGTCGGCGCGCTGCTCGCGCTGACGGCCATCGGGCTGATGGTGGGGGCCACGTGGGCGCGGATGATCGCGGTCTGCCTCGCGGGCCTGTCGATGGTGCTCAATTTCCTTTCCCTGCCCTACAACCCGTGGTGGTCGATCGTCATCATCGCGCTGGACGCCGTGGTCATCTGGGCGGCCTCGACCTGGAATCCGCGCCCCTACTGAGCGGGCTACTCGGCGGCGGTGATGTCGCCGAGTTTCCAGCTGCGGTCGAAGTAGGGTGCCAGCGGGCCGTAGAAGCGGAAGTAGGAGAACCAGTGCTTGCCGGGGATGGTCTGGATCCAGTTGGTGGCGCCGGTCGCGGGCGGGGTCGGGCCGAAGTGCACATCGACCGAACCATCGCTGTTGGCAACGAGATCCGCGTCGCGTGAGCCGCGGTCACCGCGCTGCTGATCGTTGTCGATCAGGCAGCGCGTCCAGCTGTCGTAGACGGTGACCGACCAGAACAGTTTCGCGGGCGGGTTCGCGGGGACGTGCAGGGTGTAGGCCGACCCGCCGTCGAGCCACGCACCCGCGGCATCGGTGTAGGCGCCGAGATAGGCCTGCCCGACACCGGGCGTCCGGCTCTTCATGGCCTCGGAGAAGCTGACGGCCTCGTAGAACCAGGAGGCCCGCTCGAGGAGCTGATCGTAGGACGGCCCGCGCTGATCGGAGTGGTCCAGTTGCACCGCCAGGTCCCAGGCGCGATCGGGCCAATACTTCGCGCCGGGAAAGCGTTTGGCGAAGGTGTTGGCCTGCGCCATCAGCTCCCCGGCCGCGGTCGCGTCGGTCAGGATCGCGGTCAGGCGCGCGTCGGGGTCGAACGGCTTGTCCTTCTCGATGCCCAGCTGGCGCAGCATCGCCAGGTAGAAGCGGTCGCGTTCGTCGACGATCTCGTGCTGGTAGATCTGGTGCAGCCGGACCCAGTAGTCCAGGCCGCGGGGTTGGTCCCCGGTCCAGGGGCGTCCGTCGGGGGAGATCAGGCGGGTGGGCGCGGCCGCCCCGGCGAGCGGGCGCACGCGGACACCGCTGACGAGCTCACGAGCGACCTCGGGGTCCGGGTCCAGGGTGCGGAAACCGAACATGATGTTCATGCCGGTGGCCCGGTGCACGAAGTAGGAGTCGACATCGGAGGGCTGCGTGTGCCCCGGCGGCAGGATCAGGTGCTTTCCGCCGAGGCCCTGGTCGGGGCCCATCTCCCCGAGGATCCCGAATTCCCGCTGCCAGAAGTCGGAGAACCCGCCGGCCGTGTGCCCGGGCGGGACTTCGATCACCAGCGGGCCGGTGGCGTTCAGGTCGATGAAGTTCAGGATGTAGGGGGTGGTGGCGTTCGCGGTGATCAGGCCGAGCCGGTCGCGATAGGTGACGTAGTGCACGAGGTCGAAGTCGCCCGCTCCGAACACTTTTCGGTGCTGGGACTGCCATTGGGCGTAGGACACCAGCGGCAGCGCCCACAGGTAGGCCTGGCAGGCCAGCTGATAGTCGAGCTGGTCGAAGATCGCGGGAAGTGCGGCACGGGAGGGCAATTCGCCGTCCATGGGCACATCGCTCAGTGGGTTGTACGAGGTATTCACAGTCCACCCAGCCCTTTTCCGATGACGACCGCGCCCATGATCAGCAGCACGATGGCCATCACCATGTGGTTGTTGGCTTGCAGCCAGACCTTCAGCGCGTCCAGGCTGCCGCGCAGCCGGTCGGCGGCGAGGCGGTAGCCGATGACCGGGATCAGGACCGTCGCCGCGGCGAGCAGCGTGAACACGAGCAGCGCGGTCACCTCACCCGCGGCCGACTGCCCGGCAGTGCCGATGGTGACACCGGCCGAGACGCACAGCAGCAGGTTCTTGGGGTTGACCGCGGCCAGGACCGCGCCCAGACCGAGCGCCTTGGGGACGCTGAGTTGATCGATGGCTTGCATCCAGCCCGGCACCTCGGTGCTGGTCCGGGCGCGCCACTGCCGCAGGGCGACCACCAGCAGCAGCACCCCGAGGCCGATCTTGATCCAGGACACGGCCGGGGCGGGTTCGCGGTCACTGGTGTCGATGTTGCCGGCCAGCAGCATCACGACGGCGGTGGTGACCAGAATGCCCGCCACCCAGCCGATGCCGAAGCCGGTGCTGGTACCACCGGCGTTGCGGGACAACAGCATCAGGATGGCCGCGACGATCGGGATCGGTGAGATCGCCACGCCGACGGCCAGGGGGAGCAGATCGCCCAGGACAGAGCCCATTGCACTACCTATCGTTCGTCGATCGCGTCGTGAACCGTGGGGTACACCTCGACCGAACCGGCGCCGGTCGCGGTGCGCAGCGAGTCACCGAACTGCCCGATATCGCGGGCCACGCGGAATTGGATCCGCCGCCGCCACAACGTCTCCCGGAGTTCGTCGAGCATCTGCGCGGCGCTGACATCGATGAACGGCGAGGTTTCGGCGTCGAGGACCACCAGGCGGGTGCGGTCGGTGCACAGCCGCAGCACGGCGTCCTTCACGTAGTCGGCGTTGGCGAAGAACAACCCGGATTCGACCCGCACCACCAGCACCTCGGGGTCGGCCCGCACCTCGGGATGGGCATCGACGTCGACCCAGCGCGAACCCTCCTTGGCCACGGCCGCCACATGCGGGCGCGAGGCGCGATAGACCAGCAGCAGCATCGAGACGCTGACGCCGATCAGCAGGCCGGGCAGGGTGTCGAAGAGCAGGACGCCGAACATCGCGGCCAGGGCGGCCAGGAAGTCCGGGCGCGCCGCGCGGCCGTAGATACTGCCGAGCCGCCCCGTCCACACCCGGTACAGCGCGCGCAGCGCCGAGAGGTCGACCAGTTCGATGACCGCGGCGATCACGACGGCGGCCAGGGTGGCCTCGGGCAGCTTCTCGAACAGGCCGGTCAGGAACAGCAGCGTGAGAATCGTCAGGGCCGCGACCACCAGACCGCTCAGCTGGGTCTTGGCGCCGGCGCCGCCGTTGACCGCGGTCTTGGACAGGCTGCCGTTGACGACCATGCCCGAGCACAGGCCGGAGCCGAGGTTCGCGGCACCCAGTCCGGTGAGTTCGCGGTTGGCGTCGATCTCGTAACCGGCTTTGGTCGCATAGGTTTTCGCCGCGCCCAGTCCTTCGGCGAACCCGATCAGCAGGACGCCGACGGCGGGTCCCAGCAGGTCGAGGTAGTTGTGCGCCGACAAACCGCTGGGCAGCCCGAGGTGGGGTAGCCCGGCGTCGATGTGCCCGACGATGGCGACGCCGTGCTCGTCGAGGCCGAACAGGTGCACCGCGGCGATGCCGAGCAGCACCGCGACCAGCGAACCCGGCACCAGCGGCAGCCAGCGCTTCAGACCCACCACCACGACCAGCGCCGCGCCGCCGACCGTGAGGGCACGCCAATTGGTGTCGCCGAGGTGGGTCAGCACACCCCAGGCCTGTTCGAAGAAGTTTCCCTCGGACTTCTTCACCCCGAACAGTTTCGGGACCTGGCCGATGATGATGGTCAGCGCCAGGCCCACGATGAAGCCCTTGAGTACCGGCTCGGAGATGAACGCGGCGACGAAGCCCAGCCGGGCCAGGCCCGCCAGCAGCCCGACCACACCGGTGGCGATCGCCAGCGCCACCGACAGGGCGAGATAGCGGCCGCCGTCGGCGCCGGCCAGGGGCGCCACGATCGCCGCCGACAGCGCCGCGGTCGCGGACATCGGGCCGACGACCAGATGCCGTGAACTGCCCGCCGCGGCATACAGGACCAGCGCCGGGACCGCCGCGTACAGGCCGACGACGGGCGGGACGCCGGCGATCGTCGCGTAGGCCAGTGCCTCGGGGACGAGAACGGCCCAGACCGTCAGCCCCGCAAGCACATCCGGCCGGAGCCAGCCACGCTGGTAACCCCGCAGTGAGGAGAAGACCTGCAACCCTGTGCGCACCGATGCCCCTCGTTCCCTCGGACTTGCCCGGTAGTCACCGCCCGTTCGAGCGGTGGTCAGGGCACGACGATGTGGAAGTCCGTGTCCGGCGTGTCGAGCAGGCCGGACAGCGTCGCCAGCACCTTCGGGTCGCCGTCGACCTGGACGCCGTCCAGCCCCTGTCCGGCCAGCACGCCCAGCAGTTGCAGCTTGGTCAGCGTCAGCGTCAGATCCGCGGCCCCGTGCAGCGGTGCGTCGGCGGTGGCGGTGCGGTGGGTGAGCGCGCCGTTGGACAACGTGAGACGGATGTCCTCGCCGGTATCGGTCAGCTTCCAGTCCATCAGGAAGCCCGCCGTCGCCGCCGCGCGCGGCCCGTCGACGCGCACGGCCACCGAATCGATGAGCATGTCGGCGGTCAGCGCCGAGGCCATTTCCGGGTTGCTGGTATCGAGTTCGGTGTGCACGGTCCCGTGCCGCAGTTCGTGTGCGCCGGTGAGGTAGAAGTTGCGCCACGGCCCGTTCTCCGCACCCCACCCCAGCTGCTCGTACACCGTCGCGAGGGCCGCCTTGGCGGCCGCGTTGTCCGGGTCGGCGAACACCGCGTGGTTGAGCAGCGTGGCCGCGAACCGCAGATCGCCGTTGCCGGAATACTCCGCGGCCTTGGCGACGACGGCCTCGACCCCGCCGTAATCGGCGACGTAGCGCTGCGCGGTTTCCACCGGCGGGTGTTCCCACAGGTGCGCGGGATTGCCGTCGAACCAGCCCATGTAGCGCTGGTAGACCGCTTTGATGTTGTGGCTGAGCGAGCCGTAGTAGCCGCGGTTGAACCATTTGCTGTCCAGCGCGGCGGGTAGCTCGAGCTGTTCGGCGATCTCGGCGCCGGTCAATCCCTGATTGGTCAGGCGCAGCGTCTGATCGTGCAGGTAGGCGTACATATCACGTTGTCCGGCAAGGAAATCCACGAAGCGGTCGTGTCCCCACACCGGCCAGTGATGGGAGGCGAAGGCGACGTCGATCTTGTCGGCGAACATGGCGATCGCCTCGTCCAGATATCGGGCCCAGATCCGGGAGTCGCGCACCACCGCGCCGCGCAGGGTCAGCACGTTGTGCATGTTGTGGGTGGCGTTCTCGGCCATGCACAGGGTCCGCAGGTCGGGGAACAGGAAGTTCATCTCCGCCGGCGCCTCGGTGCCGGGGGTGAGCTGGAAGACGATGCGCACGCCGTCGACGGTCTCCTCCTGCCCGGTGCGGGTGATGTCCACGGTCGGCGGGATCAGGGTGATGGTGCCCAGGGAGGTGGTCATGCCCAGGCCGCAGCCGATCTGCCCGTCGGGGCCCTTGGGCAGCGCCGCGCCGTACATGTAGACCGCGCGCCGGGTCATGGCGTTTCCGGCGTAGACGTTCTCGCTGACGGCGTGCTCGAGGAATCCCTCGGGCGCGAGCACCGGCACCGGGTCGTGGCCGTGCGGGACCACGCCGCGCGCGCCGCCGAAGTGGTCGCCGTGCGAGTGGGTGTAGATCAGCCCGGTCACCGGCCGGTCGCCGCGGTGGGCGCGATACAGCGCGAGGGCGGCGGCGGCGGTCTCGGCCGAGATCAGCGGGTCGATCACGATCACGCCGGTCTCGCCCTCGATCAGCGTCATGTTCGACAGGTCCAGGTTGCGGACCTGGTACACCCGGTCGGTGACCTGGAACAGGCCCTGCTTGTTGCACAGCTGGCCCTGCCGCCACAGGCTGGGGTTGGCCGAGTCGGGGCACTCACCGGTGAGGAAGGAGTAGGCGTCGCCGTCCCAGATGACAGCGTCGCCCTTCTTGACAACCGCCGGTTCCAAGGCGGCGACGAAACCGCGCTCGGCGTCGTCGAAATCGGTTCTGTCGGTGAAATCCGGCTGGGTCATGACACCGTCCTCGCGATAGCTCGGTTAGGGCCGTACTGCGCACTACGGAAGGTCACCAGTTACGTTAACTGAGAAGTTGCTAGCGCGCTGAACCTTGAGCCAGGTAGCGGGCAGGTGCCGGATAATTCGGTTGCGGGCCGGTGGCGGCGTTCCTAAGCTCGCCGCCATGACTTGCCACGCCGCCCGCTACTTCATCCGTCTGCGCAGCGCCCGGGCTCTGGCCCGCTAGCGGACGGGGAGCGCACCGCTTCGGCGTCCGCGAGCGCGCCCAGGGCCCTTCGAGACCTATTCGACTCGAAGACCCGAAGGGGCAAGCGCTGTGGCGCAAGATTTCGCATACCGGAACTATTCGCATACCCAGGGCAAGGTGAAGAACGGCGGCGGTGGCCGCATGCCGAGAGATCCGGCCGGTCCGGATCAGAGTTACTCGACAGACCCCGCCGCCGTGGAAGTGGCTGCGGTGATTACCGAACCCGGCGCGGGGGAGGGCGCGATCCTGCGGGCCCTCGCCTCGGCCACGCTACGGCTCCAACAAGACTGCGCGCGTGGGCTTTCCGGAGCGGCGTGGAGTCCGGCGGTCGGGGTGAACTGGCCGTGGTCGGCGAGGACCATCGGCGGGTGCGACCGCGCGAACGGCTGACCAAGCGGGCCGCCCCACCCCGGTGGGGCGGCCCGTTCTAGCGAGTGCTGTTCTCTCGCTTGGCCTTACGTTTGGCCCACGCCATCCGCACCAGATAGACCGGCGTCGGCGGCACCCACCCCAACTGCACCGCCTGCCCCAGATCGTCGCGGTTGGCCCAGTGCTCGATCACCTTGCCGTCCGCGATCCGCAGCCAATGCGACTGGGTGACAGCGAAAGTCTTGCCGGTCGGCGGGAACACCTGGTCCACCTGCCCGTCCGCGCCGTAGGCCACGAACGGGCCGACGTGCCGCCCGTACATGGTGGTGTGCAGCGCCACCAGGTCGCCGTCCACCACGGCGTCCTCGATGGTGTGCCGCAGGTCGGCGTACGCGCCGCGCAGCCACAGCGCCGTGGCGTAGAACGCGGCGGGTCCGCGGCCCCGGGTGGCGGGCGGCTCGGCGGCGGCCTCCCGGTTGACGGCCTCCGGGTGGATTATCGCGTCGAAATCGGCGCGCGCGCCGTCGGCCATGATGCGCACCGAGCGGATGGCCAACGCGCGCGCGGTGTCGGCGGCGGTCAAGGAAATGCTGTCCATGGGGACCTCGTAATCGGGGACGGGCGAATTGTCTCCACAGAGGTATCGGCCGCCCCGGGCTCCGGGTTCATTCCAAGGCGCGAACGGCTGGTCCCGGGTGCTCGAAAACCCACGTAGGCTCAGGCAGTGAAGCAACTGACCATCGGTGTAGTCGCGACCTCCCGCAAAGAGGACGAGCACCGGCTGGCGATCCACCCCGCACACTTCGACCGGATAGATCCCACGCTTCGCGACCGTGTCTTCCTGGAGCACGGCTACGGTGACCGGTTCGGATTCACCGATGAACTGCTGGCGCCGCTGGTCGGCGGCCACCGCACCCGCGCGGAACTCTTCGCCGAATGCGATGTCCTGCTGCTGCCCAAGCCGCTGCCCGAGGATCTGGAGAATCTGCGCCCCGGGCAGGTGGTGTGGGGGTGGCCGCACTGCGTGCAGGACACCCGGCTGACCCAGCTGGCCATCGATCGCGGGTTGACCCTGATCGCCTGGGAGGCGATGAACCACTGGACCAAGGAAGGCAACTTCAGCGTCCACGTCTTCCACAAGAACAACGAGCTGGCCGGTTACTGCTCGGTCCTGCACGCGCTGCAATTGCGCGGATCGACCGGGGATTACGGGCGGCGGCTGCGCGCGGCGGTGATCAGCTTCGGTGCGACCGCGCGCGGCGCCGTGCGCGCGCTGTCGGCGCTGGGCATCAGCGACGTCACCGTGCTCACGCAGCGCAGCGTCTCGGCGGTCGCCTCGCCGTTCGCCTCGGTGCGCATGCAGCATTTCGCGCGCGACCCCGCCGATCCCAGCCACACCTTGGCCCTGAAAGCGCCGGAACCCGGACCGCTCGCGGAAATGCTGTCCCAGTACGACGTCATCGTGAACTGCATCCTGCAGGACACCGAGGAACCGCTGATGTTCGTCGACAACGCCGACCTACCCTTGTTCGCGCGCGGCACCTTGTTCGTCGATGTCTCCTGCGACGCGGGCATGGGTTTCGAATGGGCCCGCCCGACCTCGTTCGCCGACCCGATGTTCACCGTCGGCGACGACCTGCACTACTACGGCGTCGACCACAGCCCCTCCTTTCTGTGGAACTCCGCCACCTGGGAGAACTCCGAGGCCCTGCTGGAATACCTGCCGATCGTGCTGGCCGGCCCCGACTCCTGGGACGGCAACGCCACCATCCGCCGCGCCATCGAGATCCGCGAGGGCAAGGTCCAGAACCTGCGCATCCTGTCCTTCCAGAACCGCGCCGCCGCCTACCCGTACGCCGTCGCCTGACCGCGGAATCCGGTGCCCCGGTAGCTGCGGGCGACCAGGGCCGAGCGCAGGTACCACAGGCCGGCCGATTGGGCGGGGTCGAAGCCGGTGAGCTGGAAGATGCGTTTGAGGCGGTAGTCCAGGGTGTTGGCGTGCACGTAGAGGACGCGGGCGCTGCGGCGGCGGTTGTGGTTGTGGCTGATGTAGGTGCGCAGGGTTTCCAGGAGTTCGAGGTGCTCGTCGAGCGGATCCAGCAGTGCGGCAAGGTGTTTGCGGCCGGGGCCGGGTCTGGTCAGCTGGTATTCCAGGGCCAGGTCGTCGAAGCGGTGCAGGCCGGGCTGTAGTTCCAGGCGCTGCACCATGTCCAGGAGTTCGTGGGCCTGGGCGGCGCCGGCCGGGATGTTCTCCGGGACATCGGTGACGACGGTCGCGGTGATGTCGGCGCCGGCGGCTTCGGCGAGTTGCGCGATCAGTTCGCTCAGGTCCGCGTCGGTGGCGCGGTGGCGCGGCAGCAGGATGGTGCCGCCGTCGACCGACAGCAGCGACAGCGCGGAATCGCCCCAGCGGATCGCGAGTTCGGCCTGCGTGCGCCGCAGTTTCCGGCGCGCGACCACCTTGCCGTCGACCTGCGGATCGGATTCGTCGGGATGCTTGCCGATGAACGCCGCGATGATCGCGTAGGACTCGGCGATGTCGATGCCGTACTCGCGCGCGATGTTCCCGCTGGGCTGCCCGCTGAGCAGGGCCGAGGTCAGCGTGTGCGCCGCGGTGTGATGCTGGCCGACCACCGCGCGCAATTCCTTGAAGTAGCCCACCGATACCACCGAGGTCATGGTGTCGAGCATCTCGACGACGAGTTTCGCGCCGTCGATGAGGTTGCCCAGATCCTCGGAGCTCAGGGTGAACACCGCGAGCTCGTCGGAGTTGTCGGATCGGAACCGTGCCATGGCGCCGGAGACGACCAGATCGAATCCGATCTTGAATCCCTCGTGAATGGCGTGCTGGATGGTGTCGATCGGCACGCCCTCGCGCGCCCACTGCGCCGCCGCGCCACGTAGCCGCTCGGTCTTCTCCGGGATGTCGCGCCCGTCGAGCATGCTGATCGCCAGTTCGAGGCAGGTGCCGGTGACCTGGGTGATGTCGCCGCGCAGCGCGTCGCCGGGCATCGTGCCGCAGAGCGCGACGTGGTCGACGAAGTGCCCGACCATGCGGCGGGACAGATTCCGAATGTCCTTGAGCGCGGCCGACATCGGCGTTCCGGAGAGGGACAGGCCCGGGGAAGCCGGAATCTCGGCCGTCATACGTGGCTTCCTTTCATCTCCCGGTTACTGCTCCGCTACTGGACGGTAGTAGACCGGAAAGCGGGGCACGACAATGGCGCGTTCGTCGGTGTCAGACCCCTGGATCGCGCCCTGGATACTGTGCCCGATCACAACGATGTCGGCTCGCGTTCCAGGTGGCCGCGGGTGTAGTGGTGTTTCGCGTGTGCACCCGCACTCGGTGGCCGCCACTGTGATCCGACCCAATTTCGGTGGTCGCGGGATCGCGGCTCGAAACAATGTCGACGGCGCCGGGCCACGGGTGCGCGCGGTAGTCGATAGCGTCCGCAACCAACCCGAGCGGACGGGTTGATCACCCAGGCGGTACGGAGTAACTCGATGATTTCTTCTCACCTCGGCCACCCGGCGGAGCCGATCGGCATCGACGGGCGCACGGCCTCGACTCTGCTCGGCGAGGCCAAAAGCCTTGCCGCGGAGCTCGTCAGCCACTTCGCCACCAATGTCGCGCCCTGCCAGACGCTGCCGGGTGAGGAGATCCGCGGTGATGTCACCGCGATCACCCGCGCGTGCCTGACGCTGGCGATGCAGATGCTGGATCAGCGCACACCGCCGACCGAGGAACAGCTGGCCGGGGTGCGGGAGTCGGCGGCGCAGTGGGCCCGCGAGGGCGTGCCGCTCGAGACCATCGTGCAGACCTATTACGAGGGCTTCCGGATCGGCTTCGATCTGGTGGTGGGGCATGTGACCGCGGCGGATCTGCCGGACCTGATCGCGGCCACCCGGCTGGTGCTGCGGCTGCTGGAGGCGATCAACACCGCGGTCGCGGCGGCCTACACCGCCGAACAGCGCGACGTCGCGCGCGAGCATCAGACCGTGGCGCAGACCCTGGTGTCGGCGCTGCTCAGCGGGCACGGGGTCGCCGCTCTCACCCGGCAGACCGGGATCGAGGTCGCCGAACACTACGAGGTGGTCGCGCTGCTCATTCCGCCGCACGCCGATGAACGGCATCCGCGGGTGGACACCCAGGTCGCGGCGCGCCGGAAGTTGCGCCGCCTGCAAGCCGCACTGGCCGACGCGTTCGGGTCCCGCTCGCTCGCGCTGCTCGGCGCGCACGGCGGCACCCTGCTGATTCCGGTGGCCGAGCCGGGTTCGCCCGCGCTGACCGATGCGGTGCTGGCCCGGCTCGGTGCGGCCGCGCAGGTCGAGCTGACGGCCACGGTCGTCACCGCGCGCACCGAACAGATCCCCGTCGCCGCCGAGGATGCCCACGAACTGCTGGATCTGGTCACCGGCATCGGGCGGCCCGCTGGGGCCTACCGGCTGGCCGATCTCGCCATCGAATACCAGCTGACGCGTCCGGGCCCCGCGCGCGACCAGCTGGTGCGGGTGCTCGCGCCGCTGGCGGAGTATCCCGAACTGCTGGACACGCTGCGCACCTATCTGGAGACCGGGCTGAACCGGAAGGCGACGGGCCGGCGCATGCACGTCCATCCCAATACCGTCGACTATCGGCTGCGCCGCATCGCCACGATCACCGCGCTGGATATGACCACCGCCGAGGGGATTCTGCGGGCCCGGATCGCGCTGCTCGCGGGC
This sequence comes from Nocardia sp. NPDC050712, assembly GCF_040654295.1. Taxonomy (NCBI): domain Bacteria; kingdom Bacillati; phylum Actinomycetota; class Actinomycetes; order Mycobacteriales; family Nocardiaceae; genus Nocardia; species Nocardia sp. NPDC050712. The sequence continues at coordinate 1,957,326 of NZ_JBFAHT010000002.1, read as the reverse complement.
GATCTGCCGCACTACCGGCGGGCGTGCTGACCCTCGGGCGCGGGTTCGGCCGACAGCTGGTGCGCCGCCTCGCGCCCGCTGCGGAAGCAGGCCTCGAGTTGCGCGCCGGCCAGATAGTCGCCGGCCAATCGCAGCCCGGTGGTGCGGGTGAGCGCGGTGCGCACCAGCGCCAGGAATCGACTGTGGTGTGGCACATAGGCGCAGTGCGCGGCTTCCCAGGTCCGCGTGGTGCTTTCGACGCGCACCGCGGGACCGGGGTGGAGCAGTGTCCGCACCCGCTGCTCTGCCGCATCGATCCACGCCGCGAGCTGTGGGGCGTCCGGCGCCGGCCGGGCCGTGCGGCCGCTGAAGGTGTATCGGACGATGTCGAGATCGTTGACGCCGTAGACCCCCGCGGCGCTGCACGGACCGGAGTCGAAGGCCACCGACCGCACCGTGGGGTTGAACAGCGGCTGGTCGTAGCGCACGACCGCCACCGTGGACGGAAAGTAGCGCACCCCCGCCAGCAGCGTTCCGAGCTCCGGGTCGTGCGGTGCGAGCAACGGGGCCGCCACTCGCGCGGTCGTCGCCAGGACGACGCCGTCGTACTCGTATTCCACTGGCGGCCTGTCGTTCTCGGCGACCTGTAGCCCGCGCACCTGTCCGTCGCGCACCACGAGCCCGGTCACCTCCGCGCCGAGCCGGACCCCGACGCGCCCCTCGAGCCAGGCCAGTGCCGGTTGAATCCCGTCGACCAGCTGGTCGTAGCGATCCATGACCATGCCCAGGCTCACTCCGAACGCGCCGAGGAAGGCTTCCTCGGGTTCGGCGGCATTGAGGCGAACCGTGATCGGCCGCAGCACATTCCGCGTGAATTCGGCACCGAAGTAGTCGCTGACGGGTCCGTCCTCGGCGGCGGTGCGTGCGAAGAACGCCGAGTCCAGGTAGCGGTTGCGTTCGTCGGCCAGGATGCGTGCGCCGAAATTGATCGTCTTGACCGCGTCGGCGACCGACCCGGCGCGGAACAGATGCGCGATCTTGCCGAGCAGGCCCGGGTTGTCGAGGGTGACCAGCTTGTCGTCGATGACCTGCGAGCTGTTGATGCCGAACGGCTCGTACCGATCCGCGCCCGCCGCCGCCAGGAACGCGCGCACTTCGTGATAGCGGCGGCCGATGTTCTTGCCGCCCACCATGATCGGCCGATCACCGAGCAGGTCGGGGCCGCACCGGCCGCCGAGCCGGGCGTCGCGTTCGAACAGGTCGACCTGATGTCCGGCCTGCTCCAGGTGGTACGCGGCCGCCAGGCCGGACATGCCGCCGCCGACTACCGCGTAACGTCGTCCGGTCATCTGTTCGTCTCCTCCGGCAGCGGGGTGGGGTAGGGCATCAATTCGACTCGGGCGCAGCCGATTCGGGTGCCGTGCTGGTGCAGGCAGACGGTCACGGCGATGTCGTCGGGGTCGGCCGTGCTCTCGAACTCGGCCCAGTAGGTGAGTTCGGCGTCCAGCTCGGCGAACCCGGTGAATTCGGCGCTGATCGCCATCGGCGCCGCCACGGGTGTCGCGAGCGCGCCCGCGGTGGTCGCGGCGTGCACGGCCGCCTGCCGGAACGCCTCGAGCAGTAGCGGGCCCGGCACGTGGTCGTAGGGGTGGTCGAAGAAGGTCGGGTGGGCCTGGTCGACGATCACCAGCGGGATGTCGTCGCGGCCGTCGGCGAGCACTACATTGCGCGGGTCGCGGCGTCCGACCAGTGCCGGATCCAAAGGTCGTGCGGGGGGCAGGGGTGCGGTGGCGGGGCGCTGGGCGCGTTGCAGGCCGCGGAACTCCTCGTAGGCGTCGCGCGGGAAGGTGATGCCGCTGCCGCGCACCGTCATCGCGCGTGCCGCGCCGATGGTCAGCGTGGCTTCGAAGGACAGGTTGCGGTAGTAGCCGGGCCCGGCCGCGTCCTCGTCGGACCGCAGCCGCACCAGCCCCTCCAGGGGTTCGCGTTCGTTGTCGCGGAAGGCGTCGAGGTCCTCCACCTCGATCGAGAGCTGTTGCAGGCTCGCCGGGGCATCGGCGGGCACCTCGAGGTGCCGCTGTCCGATCACCAGCAGGGACTGCCGGATCGCCTCGACGGCGCAGAGCGGATCGTGGTAGCGGACCAGCCGGTCGAACCACAGCGAATGCGCCCGCGGCAGTTGGATCGCGGCCAGGTATCCGCCGTCACCCGCCGGCGCGGTATCGGCCACGTACACCTCGGCCAGTGCGCGCCGGTGCGCGAGTGCGCGCGGCGCGAGCTGCTCGAAGGCGAGCCCGGCGGTCGTGGTCATGCGGGCACCTCCTCGGAAAGGGCTGCCGCGCCGAATATCTCGATGCCGAGCAGGTCGGCCAGCGCGCGGGGGGTGGGATTGCGGAACAGGTCCTCGAGGGTCAGCGCGGTGCCGGCGGCGGTGTTGAGCAGGCTGCGGAATTCGAGCACGGACAGCGAGGTGAGCCCGATCTCGAGGATGGTCGCCTCGAGATCGATGTCCTCCTCGGCCCGGTCGATGAGGATCGCGCGCAGTTGGGTCAGCACCAGGCGCTGGGTGAACTCCGTGCGTTGGGCGGGGGTGACGTCCGGGGGCAGGGCGAGTCTCCGGGTGGGTAGGGGCGCGGGCTCGGTGATCGGCGGGGCAGGGCTTGTACCCGCGACGAACTCCGCACCCGATGCCCCGATCAGGCTGCCCATCCGGGCTCCGTCCAGTCGCATCCAATAGTCCTGTCGCTGAAAGGGATAGGTGGGTAGATCCACCGGGGCGGGCCGGCGATCGCCGTACAGCGCACCCCAGTCCAGGTCCGCGCCACGCACCCAGGCGGCGGCGAGGGCTTTGCCGAGCGCGGTGGGCTCGTCCACGCCGGGGCGCAGGACCGGGACGGCCGCGATCCCGGATTCGGCGAGCGCCTCGTGCACGAGTCCGGACAGCACGTCGCCGGGGCCGCACTCCAGGAATGTGGTCACCCCGCGCGCGTGCAGGCCGGTGACGGCGTCGTGGAAGCGCACCGGCTCCCGGGCCTGCCGCAACCAGTAGTCGACCGAGGTCAGCTCCTCGGCGGTCGCGAGGGTTCCGGTCACGGTGGAAATCAACGGGATGCGCGGGGCGCTCAGCCGCACGGCGGCGAGCACCTGCCGGAATTCGTCCAGGACGGCGTCGACGTGCGGCGAATGGAAGGCCCGTTCGGCAGCGAGCCGCGTGACCCGTCTGCCCCGCCCCCGCCAGTACCGCCCGAGCCGGGTCACCGCGTCCGGGTCACCGGACAGCACGGTCGCGTTGGGGCCGTTGGCGGCGGCCACCGAGACCTCGGATTCGTAGCCGCGCAGCGATTCCGACACCTCATGCTCGGTCGCGCGCACCGCGAGCATGGCGCCCTCGGGCATGGCCAGCATCAGCCGCGACCGGGCCGCGACCACCTCCGCCGCGTCCGGCAGTGCGAATACTCCGGCGAAATGCGCCGCGGCGAGTTCGCCGACCGAATGGCCGACGACGAAATCCGGGGTCGATCCGAGAGTTTCGAGCAGCCGGGCCAGGGCTACTTCGATCGCGAAGATCGCGGGCTGGGTGTAATCGGTGCGATCGAGCAGGGCAGCCGGGTCCCCGCCGGGCGTGAATATTACTGTGCGCAAGGGCTGTTCGAGATGTGGGTCGAAGGCCGCGCAGACCTCGTCGAAAGCCGCCGCGAAGGGCGGGAAGGCCGCGTAGAGCTCGGCGCCCATGCCGATTCGCTGCACACCCTGCCCGGGCAGCAGCAGGGCCGTCTTGCCGCGCGCGACGCCTGCCGCGCCGACGACCGCGGCGGCGGGCCGCCCCTCGGCCAGCGCGGTCAGGCCGTCCAGCAGGACCTCGGGCGTGCGCCCGACCACGACGGCGCGGCGTTCGAACACGGTCCTGGTCCGGGCCAGCGCATACCCGAAATCGGCGGCACCGGTGGTCGTGTCGGCCAAGCGGGCGTCGCGCAGCCGCGCGGCCTGGGCCCGCAACGCCTCCGGCGTCCGTGCGGACACCGTCCAGGCGACCACGCCGGAAGTCGCCGGTTCCGCAGGCACTGCCGCTTCCGGGGCCTGCTCGACGATGACGTGCGCGTTCGTGCCGCTGATGCCGAACGAGGACACCGCCGCCCGCCGGGCCCGGCCCGTATTCGGCCACGGCTGTGCCGCGGTGGCCAGCCGCATGCCGTCGGCGGGCCACTCGACGTGCGGCGTCGGCTCGTCGGCGTGCAGGGTGGGCGGCACCACCGCGTGCCGCAGCGCCTGCACCACCTTGATCAGTCCCGCGACGCCCGCGGCCGACTGGGTATGTCCCATATTGGATTTCACCGAGCCGAGCAGCAGCGGCTGATCGCGCTCGGCGCCGTAGGCGGCCAGCAGCGCCTGCGCCTCGACCGGATCACCGAGCACCGTCCCCGTGCCGTGTCCCTCGACCACATCGACCTCGGCGGCCCGCAGACCGGCGTCGGCCAGCGCGGCGCGGATCACGCGTTGCTGGGCCAGGCCGTTGGGCGCGGTCAGACCGTTGGAGGCGCCGTCGGCGTTGACCGCCGAACCGCGCACCACCGCGAGCACCGGATGGCCGTGGCGCTGGGCGTCGGAAAGACGTTCCAGCACCAGCATTCCGACGCCTTCACCCCACGCGGTGCCGTCCGCCGCGGCGGCGAAGGACTTGCAGCGCGCGTCCGGCGCGAGGGCGCGCTGGCGGGAGAACAGCGCGAACGGACCCGGTGTGGACATCACCGTCGCCCCGCCCGCCAAGGCCAAGGAGCATTCGCCGCCGCGCAGGGCCCGCACCCCTTGATGCAGGGCTACCAGCGAGGAGGAACACGCCGTGTCCAGGGTGACCGCCGGCCCCTCCAAACCGAGAAAATAGGCGATCCGGCCGGCGGCCATCGCGGCCCAATTGCCGGTGAAGTAATAGGTTTCGGCGCCGTCCCACTCCGCGGCCGCGCCGAATCCGTAGCCCTGGTCGCTGAGTCCGATGAACACCCCGGTCGAACTGCCGCGCAGCCCGGCCGGATCCAGGCGGGCCCGCTCGGCCGACTCCCAGGCGACCTCGAGCAGCAGGCGCTGCTGCGGGTCCATCGCGCCCGCCTCCCGCGGGCCGATGCCGAAGAATCCGGCATCGAATCCGCCCGGCCGGTCGAGGAATCCGCCTTCGCGCACATAGGATTTCGCGAACTTGTCCGGATCGGGATCGTAGAGGCCGTCGAGGTCCCAGCCGCGGTCGTCCGGGAACCCCGAGATCAGATCCCGGCCCTCGGCCAGGGCCTGCCAGTACTGTTCCGGTGAGCTGATCCCGCCGGGGAACCGGCAGGCCATCCCGATGATCGCGATCGGCTCGTGCGCCCGCTGCTGCTCGGCGGCGAGCAGCTGGCGGGTTTCGTGCAGCTGGCGGGTGGCGCGCTTGAGATAGTCCCGGAGCTCGTCTTCGGTTGCCATTGGCCGACTCTCGCTTCCTGCTCAGCCCAGACCCGCGGGCCCGACACGGTCGATCATGTCGAAGAGCTCGTCGTCCTCGGCGTTGTCGATGTCGTCGGCGACCACCTCGGCGGGGCCGCCCTGCAGAGTCCGCACGATCTCGTTGACCCGGGCCAGCAGCGTGCCGAGCTGATCCGGCGCCAGTCGCACGTCCGCGCACCCGGCGGCCAGCGCGTCCAGGTGCGCGGCGATCCGCCCGGCCGGATCGTCGACCGGTGCGATCTCGGACCTGATGTAGCGGGCCAGCGCGGCGGCGTTGGGATAGTCGAAGACCACCGTCGTCGGCAGCTTCGCCCCCGTGGACGACTTGAGTCGATTGCGGAACTCGACCGCGCCGAGCGAGTCGAAACCGAGGTCGGTGAAGGCGGTTTCGGCCGGAACGGCATCGGGGGAGGAGTGCCCGAGCACGGCCGCGGCATGCGAGCGGATGACGGTGAGCACCATCCGTTCCTGCTCGGCCTGACCCAGCCCGGCCAGTGCGGCCTGCAACTTCGACGACTCACCGGAGGCGGTGTCGGCGGTGCGCCGGACCGCGCGCACCAGCGCGCGCAGCACCACCGGCAGCTCCTCGGGATCGTGGGACCGCAGGGCCGAGACATCGAGCCGGGCGGGCACCGCCAGCGGCGACCCGAGCGCGAGCGCCGCGTCGAACAGCGCCATGCCCTCCTCGTCGCCGAGCGGAATCAGCCCTTCGCGGCGCATCCGCAGGATGTCGCGTTCGGTCAGCTCGCCGGTGATGCCGGTCGCCCGCTCCCACAGCCCCCAGGCCAGCGAGGTGGCGGGCAGCCGGTGGTGGCGCCGATGCTGGGCCAGGGCGTCCAGGAAGCCGTTGGCCGCGGCGTAATTCGCCTGCCCGGGCGCGCCGAGCAGGCCGGCGACCGAGGAGTAGGTGAGGAACGCGGCCAGGGGCAGATCCGCGGTCGCCTCGTGCAGATGCCAGGCGGCGTCGACCTTGGCGCGGAACACCGTGGCGATGCGCTCGGGGGTCTGCGCGGAGAACACCGCGTCGTCCACCACGCCGGCCGCGTGCACCACGGCGGTCAGCGGGCGCTGCTGCGGCACGGTCGCGAGCAGGCGGCGCAGCGCCACCGGATCGCCGACATCGCAGGCGGCGATCTCGACTTCGGCGCCGAGCGCGGCCAATTCGGCGGCCAGCGCACCCGCGCCCGCGGAGTCGGCGCCGCGCCGGCTGGTCAGCAGCAGGCGCCGCACGCCGTGCGCGGTCACCAGATGCCGGGCCGCCAGCGCACCGAGACCACCGGTGCCGCCGGTGACGAGCACGGTGCCGTCCGGGTCCAGCGCGGTGGGCACGGTCAGGACGTTCTTGCCGATGTGCCGGGCCTGGCTCAGGAAGCGGAAGGCCTCGGGGGCGCGCCGGACATCCCAGGCGGCGACCGGAAGCGGTTGCAGCACACCGGTCCGGAAGAGGTCGCCGAGTGCGCCCAGGATCTCGCCCAGCCGCTCCGGCCCGGCCTCCATGAGCAGGAAGTTGCGATAGACGACACCGGGATGCCGGGCCGCGACCTCGGCAGGATCACGCAGGTCGGTGAGCCCCATCTCGATGAAGCGCCCGCCGCGCGGCAGCAGCTCCAGCGAGGCATCGACCTTGTCACCCGCCAGCGAGTCGAGCACCACGTCCACGCCCCGGCCGCCGGTGGCCGCGAGGAACTTCGCCGCGAATTCCACGGTGCGGGTGTTGCCGATGCGATCGTCGTCGAACCCGATGTCGCGCAGCACATCCCACTTGCCCGGACTGGCCGTGACATACAGCTCGAGCCCGAGGTGCCGGGCCAGCTGCACCGCGGCCATGCCGACGCCGCCGGTGGCCGCGTGCAACAGCAGCGACTCGCCGGGTTGAGCCGCGGCCAGGTCCACGAGGGCGTAATACGCCGTCGCGAAGACGATCGGGGCGGCCGCGGCCTCCTCGAACGACCAGCCCGCGGGAATCCGCACGACGGTGCGATGATCGGCCACCACGGTGGCGCTCACACCGGTGAAGATGCCCATCACCCGGTCGCCGGGCACGAGGTCGCCGACGTCGGGCCCGACCTCGACCACGACACCCGAGCCCTCGCCGCCCACCGCCGTCCCCGGGATCGGGTACATGCCGAGCACGATCAGGACGTCGCGGAAGTTGACGCCCGCCGCGCGCAGGGCGATGCGGACCTGCCCGGATTCCAACGGCGCTCGATCGCCCGCGCGGTGCGCCAGGATCATGTTCTCGCCGTCCAGGGTGCCGCGCCCGCGGGTGGTCAGCTCCCAGTCGTCGTCGTAAACCGAGGTGGCCCCGTCGACGGTGTCGGTGCCCGCTCGTGTCAGCCGCGGCACGAAGGCTTCGCCGTGGCGCAGCGCCACCTGCGGCTCGTTCGTGGCCGTCGCGGCGAGTACCGCGGCGCGATAGTCGCGCGGGTCGTCCAGGTCGAGCAGGGTGAGGCGGCCGGGGTTTTCGGTCTGCGCACTGCGCAGCAGGCCCCACACCGCGGCGGCCGCGAGATCGCCGACATCTTCGGCGCCGTGCACGGCGACGCCACCGTGGGTGACGACGACCACCGGCGCGGTCGCCAGGATCTCGTCGGTCAGCAGGCGCTGCACGCACTGCTGCACGGCCACCACGCGGTCCCGGACGGTTTCCGGGAAGCTCGGCGCCACCGGACCATCGAAGGCGCGCACGACGGCGAATTCGCGATCGCCGGCGACGCAGAGTTCGGGTGCGAGGGCATCCGAGAGGTCGGTGCACCGCCATTCGCCGCTCTCGGGTTCCGCCTCGGCCTTGGCCGCCGGAACCCAATTCATCTCGTACAGCGCCTGATCCGCGGTGACCGCGGTGTGGCCGAGCGCGTCCAAGCGCACCGACCGCAAGACCAGCGACTCCGCCCGGGCGACCAATCCGCCCGTGGGATCGAACAATTCGAGCCGGATGCGGTCGTCCCCCGCGGGCGCCAGCCGGACCCGCAACGCGGATGCGCCGACCGCGTACAGCGACACGCCTTCCCAGGCGAACGGCAGCCGCACCTGCCCGGCCTCGGCCGGTCCCGTGGCGCCGGTGGCGATCATGGCGTGCAGGGCCGCGTCCAGCAGGGCCGGATGCAACCCGAAGCGGGCGGCCTCCGCGCGGGCGGTCTCCGGCAGCTCCACCTCGGCCAGCACATCCTGGCCGTGCCGCCAGATCCGGCGCAGCCCGCGGAACGCGGGGCCGTAGGCGTATCCGGCGGCGGTCAGCATCTCGTAGGGATCCGCCTCGCCGACGGAGATCGCCCCGGCGGGCGGCCAGGCGGGGAACTGCTCGGCCGCAGCCCGTTTCGCTGCGGCGGGCTGCACGACGCCGGTCGCGTGCGCGGTCCACGGGAGTTCGTCGTCCGCGGTCTGCGGGCGCGAGTACATCGTGATCGAGCGTTCGCCGGAGTCCTGCCGCGGACCGAGAGCGATCTGCATGTCCACCGCGCCGGTCTCGGGCAGCACCAACGGTGCTTCCAGCACCAGTTCGCCCAGCACCGGGCAGTCCGCCAATTCGCCGGTGTGCCAGGCCAGGTCGACGAAGGCGGCGCCGGGCAGCAGGACCGCGCCGCCGATCCGGTGCCCGGCCAGCCAGGGCTGGGCGTGCAGCGACAGCCGCCCGGTCAGCAGCATGCCGCCGTCGGCGGCCAGGTCGATCTTCGCCCCGAGCAGCGGATGGTCGGTGGCGCCGAGCCCGGCCGCGCGGACATTGCCGCCGGAGCTCACCTCGAGCCAGAAACGTTCGCGCTGGAAGGCATAGGTCGGCAGATCGACCAGGCGCGGCCCGGCGCCGTCGAACAGCCGCGCCCAATCCAGCGGCGTACCGGCGCAATACAGGGTCGAGAGCCCGGAGACGAACGCGGTCTCGCCCGGACTGCCCGGTCGTTGCAGGGCGGCGACCGTCACGGCCACCGGGTCCTCCGCGTCCGGCAGCGCGTCCAGCACCATGCCCGACAGCGCCGTGCCCGGCCCGATCTCGGCGAAACACTCGACGCCGCCCTCTTCGCGGGCCCAGCGCACCGCGTCGGCGTACCGGACCGGTTCGCGCAGGTGGCTCACCCAGTAATCCGGGGCGCACAGCTCGGCGGCGTCGGCGACCTTGCCGGTCAGTGCCGAGACGACCGGAATGGCCGGCGGCAGATACGTCAGGCCGCGGCACACCTCGGCGAAGTCGGCCAGCACCGGATCCATCAGGGGGGAGTGGAAGGCATGGCTGACCCGCAGCCGGGAAGTGCGCACACCGTCGGACCGCAACCGGGCCGCCACGGCGTCCACCGCGGCCTCCGTACCCGAAATCACCACGGCGGCAGGTCCGTTCACCGCGGCGATGGCCACCGCGCCGCTGTGCGCGCGCAGCAGCTCGGCGACGGCGTCGGCCTCGGCGGCGACCGCGAGCATCGCACCCTCCGGCGCCGCCTGCATCAGCCGGCCGCGCGCGGCCACCAGGGCGCACGCGTCGGCCAGACTCCAGACCCCGGCGACGTAGGCGGCGACGATTTCACCGATCGAGTGCCCCATCACGAAATCCGGTCGCAGTCCCCAGGATTCGGCCAGCCGGAACAGGGCGACCTCGGTGGCGAACAGGGCCGCCTGGGTGGTCGCGGTCCGATCCAGGACGCCGGTCGCGGGCAGGTAGGGATCGGCGAAGACCACCTCCCGCAGCGCGACATCGAGTACGCCGTCGAACTCCGCGCACACCTCGTCGAAGGCCGCGCGATAGACCGGGTACGCGTCGTAGAGCTCCCGGCCCATGCCGACGCGCTGGGCGCCCTGCCCCGGGAACATCGCCGCGGTGACGGCCGGCCCGGGCGCGGCCCCGGTGACGACCCCGGCCTCGCCGCGCCCCTGCGCGAGCGCGGCGAGACCGGAGACCAGCTCCTCGGTGCGCTGCCCGGCGATCACCGCGCGATGCTCGAACCGCATCCGCGAACTCGCCAGGGCGAACCCGATATCCACCGGGTCGGCGTGCCGCCCGGCCTCGATCCAGTCGAGCAGCGAACGTGCCTGGGCGGCAAGCGCTTCGGGGGACCGGCCGGCGACCACCCAGGGGATCACCGGAGGAGCAATGCTGTCGGCGGACCGATCCGCCAGGAGATCCGGGTCGCCCTGTTCGATGACGACATGGGCGTTGGTGCCGCTGATGCCGAAGGAGGACACCGCGGCCCGCCGCGGCCGGTCGCGGCCGGGCCAGGCCTGCGCCGCGGTGACCAGCTGAACCGTGCCGTCCCAGTCCACATGCGGCGTCGGCGCGTCGACGTGCAGCGTCGGCGGGACGATGCCGTGCCGCATGCCGAGCACCATCTTGATCAGGCCGCCCACGCCGGCGGCGGCCTGGGTGTGGCCCATATTGGATTTGATCGAACCGAGCAGCAGCGGCTGCCCGTCCGCGCGCTGGGCGCCGTAGGTCCCCAGCAGCGCGGTCGCCTCGATCGGGTCGCCCAGCACGGTGCCGGTGCCGTGCGCCTCGACGACGTCCACCTCGTCCGGGGTCAGCCCGGCATCGGCCAGCGCCGCCCGGATCACCCGCTGCTGGGACAGCCCGTTCGGTGCGGTCAGGCCGTTGGAGGCGCCGTCGGAGTTCACCGCGGTACCGCGCACCACGCCGAGCACGCGATGCCCGAGTCGCCGTGCTTCGGAAAGACGTTCCAGCAGCAGCATTCCCACGCCCTCGCCCCACGCGGTGCCGTCGGCCCCGGCGGCGAAGGACTTGCACCGGCCGTTGCCGGCCAGCGCGCGCTGGGTGGAGAAGGCGACGAACGCGGCGGGTGTGGTCATCACCGTCACACCGCCGGCCAGCGCCAGCCCGGTTTCCCCGGTGCGCAGCGAGCGCACGGCCTGATGGATGGCGACCAGCGAGGACGAGCACGCGGTGTCCACGGTGACGGCGGGGCCCTCGAGGCCCAGGACATAGGCGACCCGGCCGGAGGCGATGCTGGCGGCCTGGCCGGTCATCAGGAACTGCTGAATACCCTCGCGTACCTGCTGACCCAGATCGCCCGCGGCGGGGCTCTGCGGATCCGACATCATGCCGACGAACACCCCGGTATCGGTGCCCCGGACCGCCGCCGGATCGATACCGGCGCGCTCGAAGGCCTCCCACGCGGTTTCCAGCACCAGACGCTGCTGCGGATCCATCGCCAGGGCCTCGCGCGGGCTGATCCCGAAGAACCCGGCGTCGAATTCGGTGGCGCCGGTGACGAATCCGCCCGACTTCACCGAGGACTTGCCCGGCTGCCCGGGTTCGGGGTCGTAGAGACCGTCGGTGTCCCAGCCGCGGTCGGCGGGCCACTCCGAGACCAGATCGCGGCCCTCGGCCACCGCCTGCCACAGTTGCTCGGGTGTAGCCACACCGCCGGGATAGCGGCACGCCATGCCGACGATGGCGATCGGTTCCCGAGCCCGAGCCTCGACGTCGTCCAGGCGCTGCCTGGTCGTCTGCAACTCCCGCAGCGCCTTCTTCATATACGTGCGGAGTTCGTGCTCATCGGCCATGGGGCAAATCTCCTGTATCAGCGGTGACCTCGGCCACGCTAGGACACGGGGTCGGCGAAGTAGCTTCGCGCCGTGGCTCTTTGGGAATTGTCCAACGATCCGGCGGACCCTCCGGACAATCCACAAACGCATTGCCGCGCGATTGCCCGTCTCCGTAGGGTCTGGCGCCATGGCGAGCAATCCCGACCCCTTACCGGACCAGACCGGCCGCACCTTCGTGATCACCGGAGCCAACGGCGGGCTCGGCGCGGTGGTCACCGAGACCTTGGCCGCGGCCGGCGCCCGGGTGATCATGGCCTGCCGCGACCCACGCCGGGCCCAGTCCATCGCCGACCGGGCGGCCGGCGACGTCTCGGTCGCGGCCCTGGATCTGGCCGATCTGGCGTCGATTCGGGCCTTCAGCGCCGAATGCGGCGAGATCGATGTCCTGATCAACCTGGCCGGTGTCATGAACGTGCCTTTCGCCCGCACCACGGACGGGTTCGAAATGCACTGCGGGATCAATTATCTCGGGCACTTCGCGCTGACCGGCCGACTACTCGGGCGGATCTCGGACCGGGTGATCTCGGTCTCCAGCATCGCCCACCAGTGGACCTCGGACCTCGCCGTCGACGACCTGTCCTGCCATCGCCGCCGCTACCGGCGATCGCGGGCCTACGCGCAGTCCAAGCTGGCCACCCTGATCTTCGGACGCGAGTTGCAGCGCCGGTTCCGGGCCGCCGGATCCGAACGGCGCTCCTACGCGGTGCATCCCGGCGTCGCCCCGACCCCGCTGGTGGCCCGGACCGGGACCCCGCTGGACTACGTGGCCGAGCCGTTCATCGGACTGGTCGGTCAATCCCGCACCGCCGCAGCTCGATCCACGCTCTTCGCCGCCACCTCGGCGGACGCCGACCCCGAGATCTACTGGGGCCCCACCCGGCTGCTGCACACCCGCGGCCCGGTCGGTCCCTGCCCGTCGAGCGCGCTGTCCCAGGATCGCGCCCTCGCCGCACAGCTCTGGCTGGCGGCGGAGGCCGCCACCGATGTGCGCTACCGATTCGATTCGACAGCGAGTGCCACATGAAGCCGCCGCGCCGGCGGCACGTGGTCGTCGCGGTGCTGAGCGCGCTCCTGCTCAGCACCGCGACCGGCCCCGGGCCCGCGGCCGCCGCGCCGATCTACCCGGCACCCGACCCGGACGCTTTCTACGCCGCGCCGCCCGGCCTGGCGGCCGCGGAACCCGGTGCGGTGCTGGACGTGCGCGCTCAGCCGCCGCTGCCGTATTTCCCCACCGCCACAGTCAGTCTGGTGAAATTCCGGTCCACCGATTCCAAGGGCCGCCCGATCGCGGCCACCACCACGGTGCTCACACCGGCCAACCAGCAGCCCGGCGCGCCGCTGCTGTCCTATCAGCACATCATCAACGGGCTCGGCACGCGGTGCGCGGTGTCGCACGCCCTCTACGACTACGACCCCAACCTGCTCTACCGCGCCGTGCCGCTGCTCAACGCCATGCTGTTGCGCGGCTGGAGTGTCGCTCTGCCCGATCATCTGGGACCCAATGCCGCCTACGGCGCGGCGCGCCTCGGCGGCCAGATCACCCTCGACGGCATCCGCGCCGCCCAGCGTGCGCCCGGACTCGGTCTCGCGGGCAGCCCGGCCGCCATGCTCGGCTACTCCGGTGGCGGCATGGCCACGGCCTGGGCCGCCGCCCTGGCCCCGGCCTACGCCCCGGAATTGCGCCTGGTCGGGGCCGCCGCGGGCGGGGTGCCGATGAATATCGCCACCATGGCGCACGCCCTCGGGCTGGCCCCGCATCCGATGTTCGGCCTGGCCATGGCCGCCGCGCTCGGACTGGAACGCGAATATCCCGACCGGCTCCCGCTGAGCGAGCAGATGAACCCCGCGGGTCTCGAGGTGCGCGCGGCGATGGCCAACGGCTGCACCATCGAACTCATCGCCAGCGGCGCGATGCGCAGTGCCGCCGAACTCGCGACCAGCACCTCGCTCATCGACGACCCCCGGGTCTGGGCGATCGCCGAGGAGAACAGCCTGGAGCTCTTCGACGGCGTCCCGTCGGTGCCGATCTTCGAATGGCACACGCCGATCGACCCGTTGATTCCGGTCGACGCGGTCGAGAACACCCTGCGCCGGTACTGCGGGGCCGGCGTCCGCGTGGAATCGCAGCTCTACCCGAGCCCCGATCACCTCGCGACGGCGGTCATGGGCTTTCCCGCCGCGGTCGCCTGGCTGGACGCCCGCTTCCGCGGCGAGCCCGCACCGAGCACCTGTTGACAATCAGAAGGAAGTACCCCATGCGTCGGATGTGGACCACGGTCCTGGCGTTGCTGCTGAGCGTCCTCGCGATCGGGCCGCTGGCTCCGATGACGAGCGCCCAACCCCTGTATCCCACACCGAATCCCGACCCGTTCTTCGCGGCACCGGGCAATCTCGCCGATCTTGCGCCCGGTGATGTCGTCCGGACCCGGCGCCTGGACACGGGTTTGTATGTGGGAACGACGATTTGGCATGTCGCGTTCCGGTCGACCAACTCGGCCGGCAACCCGATCATGGCCGTGACGACGGTGCTGATTCCGGCCGGGGTCACCAATCCGCCCCTGGTCTCCTATCAGGCGCTGATCAATTCCCTCGGCACCAAATGCAATCCGTCGTACTCGCTGTTGAACGAGGAGACCCTCGACGCCTGGGGTGCGGTGCTGCCGCTGGGCCGCGGCTGGGCGATCGCCCTGCCCGACTACCTCGGCCCGACGGTCGCCTACGGCGCCGCGCGGCTGAGCGGCATGGTCACCCTCGACAGCGTCAAGGCCTTGCAGCGTGCGCCCGAACTCGGCCTCGGCGCCTCCCAGGTGGCGCTGGCGGGCTACTCCGGTGGCGGTATGGCCAGCGCGTGGGCCGCCGCATTACAACCGAGCTACGCACCGGATCTGAAGCTCGCCGGTGTCGCCGCGGGCGGTATCCCGGCGGACTTGGAAGAGCTGGCGCTCGGCCTCGGCTTCGGCTTCCATCCCGGCTTCGGCCTGGCCTTCGCCGCCGCCATGGGGCTGGAACGCGAATATCCGGAGCGCCTGCCGATCTCGGATCAGCTCAACGACACCGGACTGTGGTTCCGCGAGATCACCCACGACGAATGCCGGCGCTTCCTGCTGCTGCACGGCGCCGTCCGCAATGCCGAACAACTGGCGGCCACCAAGAGCCTGATGGACAGTCCCGACGCCCGCGCGGTCCTGCGGGAGAACAGCCTGCGCTACTTCGAGGGTGTGCCGCAGGCGCCGACGCTGATCTGGCAGGGCGTCTTCGACGAGCTGACGCCCTTCGAAACCGTGGCCGGCATCGCGGCGCGCTATTGCCGCGCGGGCGCGCCGATCACCTTCTCCCCGTATCCGATCGCCGAGCACATGACCACCGCGGTCGCCGGTCTGGCCGAGGCCTGGACCTTCCTCGAAGCCCGATTCCGCGGCGAACCCGCGCCGACTCGCTGCTGAGGCGAGCCGAAAACCGCAGGGGGAGAACATGGTCAGCGAGCTCGAAAGGAGTGACGACGACGAAGCGTCCGGCCCGCCGTCGCCGGTCCGCCCGTCGAGCCCGGATGTCGTCGCGATGCTCGTCCTGGGACTCGAGCTGGCGATCGCGCTGCACGACGTCGCCGAAGCCGCCCGTGAGCAACCGGAAGAGGACGACCTCTAGCGGGCGGGTTACGGTGGCCGAAGTGGGTACCACTCGTCCGGGAGCCGATCGATCGGAGACACACGTGGGCAGCGAACAGCACACCGTCGAGCGGCTTTTCGCCGAGCGCCCGAGCGCACTGCGGCTGTTCCACCGGCTCGCGCCGCGGATCGAGGGGCTCGGCGACATCCGGACCGTGGTCACCAAATCCCAGGTCTCCTACGGCGCGGACCGGAAGTTCGCGTGGCTGTGGCCGCCCGCCCGGTCCAAGAGCAGTGTTCAGGACCTGCTCATGCTGACCCTGGACACCCGCGGCCCGCTGTCCGATCCGCTGATCGTCAGCGTCGAGGAGACCTATCCCGGCAAGTGGACTCACCAGATCAAGGTGACCGATGACGCGGTGATCGAGCGGATCGTGTCGGCGGGCTGGCTGGACGCGGCCCTGGACTTCGGGATCAAACCGCCGAAGTAGTTACCGCACAACCGCATCGGCGCCGAGCGGCGGCAGGGGGCGCCGGCAGATCTCGCGCGCCTCCTCGGTCGGCAGGCCGAACATGCGCAGCAGATCCTCGGCCACCTGGTCGGTGGCCTCGGCGTCGTCGCGCTCGGGTTGCTCGTGCAGGAGCTGGCCCAGGCAGAGCGTGGCGCCGCCGACGATGGTCATCGCCAAGCCTGGGTCGCGGACCTGGAACCGCCCCGCGCCGACGGCCGCCTCGATGTCGCGCCGCGCGCGGGGCGCGAGCCCCTTGTCGGAACCGAGCAGGTTGAGCCCGTCGTTGAGCAGCATCTTGCTGAGGGTGGGGTTGCGGCGATGCAGGCGGCCGGTGAGCCGGAAGCTCTGCGCGAACACCTGGGCCGGGTCGGCCAGGTCCGCGCACAACTCGTCCAGCAGGGCGCCGTGCCGATCGAGCGCCTCCTCGATCGCGGCGTGGAACAGCTCCTCCCGGCTCTGGAAGTGGTTGTAGAACGACCCCATGCCGACGTCGGCGGCCTGCGTGATCTCCAGGATCGGCGCGTTGAGCTTGCCCTGTGCCAGAAATGACTGTGCCGAGCGCACCAGCGCGGCCCGGGTGCGCGCCTTGCGGCGCTCCAGGCGATTGGGCTCGGAACCCGTCTGTGTGGTCACGCCCGCCATCGTAGCGCCCCGGATCAGTTCTGACGAAGTCGTCAGAATCTTCTTGACTGATGACTCACTCGTAAGTGACGATATCGTCAGACAAGGAAAGGGAGTGGTCCATGGGCGGCCATCACGACGTGCACACGGGCCTGCACAGTGCGCACGGGGCCTTGGCGGGTGAGCATCCCGGCCGGGCCCGCAACCCGGTGGTGAAGGTGCTCGACCTGGCCTGGCTGGAATTCGAGAAACCCGACCTGGAACGCGCGGAATCCTTCGCGCACGCCTTCGGCTTCGTCACGGCGGCGCGGACCGCGGAGGAGGTGCAGTTACGCGGCACCGACCCCGGCGCGCCCTGTGTGCTGCTGCGCCGCGGTGCCCGCTCGCGGTTCGTGGGCCCGGCGTTCCGCGCGGCCGAATCCGCCGACCTGCTGCGTTTGGCGGCCGGCACCGGCACCGAGGTGGTCGCGTTGCCGGAATCGCTGGGCGGGCTGGCCGTCGAGCTGGCCGATCCGAGCGGTCTGCGGGTCCGGGTGGTCGACGGGACGCACGACCTGCCCGCGCTCGCGGCGCAGCAGCCGCACACTCTCAATGTCGGACACGCCGTGGCCCGCCGCAACGCGACGCAGCGACCGCCACGCGAGCCGGCGCGGGTACAGCGCCTCGGGCACGTCGTCGTTCAAACCACCCGCTACCGGCAGACATTGGACTGGTACCTGGAGCATCTCGGGCTGATCGTCAGCGATTTCCTGTACTACCCCGGCCAGCGTGGGCGGGGGCCGGTGATGAGCTTCCTCCGGTGCGACCGCGGGTCGACTCCGGCCGATCATCACACGCTCGCACTGACTCTCGGCCCGTCCAACCGGTATGTGCACTCGGCCTACCAGGTCGCCGATCTGGACGCGCTCGCCGCCGGCGGTGAGTATCTGCTCGAACGCGGGTACCGCCGCTCGTGGGGGATCGGCCGGCACATCCAGGGCAGCCAGATCTTCGACTACTGGCGTGATCCGGACGGCTTCCTGGTCGAGCACTTCAGCGACGGTGACCTGTTCGACGCCGGCCTCGAGCCGGGGTGGGCGCCGATGAGCGCCTCCGGTCTGGCCCAGTGGGGCCCGCCCGCCACCAAGGACTTCCTCGGCATTTCCCCCGGCCCCGAGTCGCTGCGGGAGTTGCGCGCCGTCGTCGGCGCGCTGCGCGAGGACAACGAATTCGATCTCCGCCGCCTGCGCGGCCTGTTGAAAGTAGCCAGCTCGTGAGCATTTCCGTCCTCCGCACCGCCGACGCCTGGTGGGTGCTGACCTCCGCCGGAGCGGCCCGCATCGAGACCGCGGCCACCACCACCCAAGAGCTGCTGGCCGACCGCGGCGCGATCGACGCTGCGGTCGTCAGTCCGGAAACCGTTGCGGTGGAATCACTGTCGCTGATCTCGCCGGTGACCGCGCCGTGCCGTGTGGTAGCGCAGATGACGAACTTCGCCTCCCATGTCGAGGACTCCGGCCTGGATCCGCGGACCGTGCCGCTGACGTTCTTCCGGAAGACCTCCGGATCGATCAGCGGTCCGCACGACGACGTGATTCGGCCCGCCCACGTGCGACTGCTCGACTACGAGGTCGAGATCGGGCTCGTCTTCGGCGCCACCATGCCCGTCGGCTCCGACATCGCGGACGGTGATCTGGCCGACTATGTCGCGGGCCTCGTCGTCACCAACGACGTGTCCGCGCGCGATGTGCAGTTGCCGAAAACCCAGTTCTACGAGGCGAAGTCGTATCCCACCTTCACCCCGGTCGGTCCCGCGCTGGTGCTGCTGGACGCCGGTGAGCTGAAGCGGTTCACCGAGCTGCGGCTGCGGCTGTGGGTCAACGGCGAACTCCGCCAGGACATGACGGTCGCCGACATGATCTACGCACCGGTCCAGGCCTTGCGCGCGCTGACGAAATTCCAGCGGATGGACCCCGGTGATCTGCTGCTCACCGGGACACCGGCGGGCACGGCGCTGAAGGCTCCGGCCAAGCCGGTGGAGATCATCGGTTCGCTGTTGCCGCCGAAGGTGAAGTGGACGTTGTTCTTCCGTGGCCAGGCCAAGAACCCGAAGTACCTGAACGACGGTGACGTGGTCGAAGCGGCGATCGGCACCGACGACGGCGCCGTCGATCTCGGCCGTCAGCGCACGGTCGTGCGGTTCGCCCGGTGACCGAGATGTCGACGCCGACGGCGGAGGAGCTGCTGTGGCCGCGCTACACCGGTCCCGATGACCTCGCGGCCATCGAAGCCGTGCCGCTGGAGCGGCGTGGGCTGCCCGAATCCACCTACGCCCTGCTCCGCCGTGCCGCGACCATCTGGCCGGAGCGCACCGCGATCACCGTGCTGCCCGAGGCCGCGCGCTGGCGGGAACCGCTGTGCCGCAGCTACTCCGAACTGCTCGCCGACGTTCACCGGTACGCGAATCTGCTGCACACACTCGGTGTGGGCCGCCAGGACGCCGTTGCGCTGCTGGCACCCAACTGCGCCGCGCTCGTCCCCGCCCTGCTCGCCGCTCAACTCGCGGGCATCGCGGCACCGATCAACGGCGCGCTCGCGCCGGCGCACACCGCCGAGCTGTTGCGTCGTTCCGGTGCCAGGGTTGTGATCACCGCCGGTCCGGAGCTGGCGCCGGATACCTGGGCGACGGCGCAGGGGCTCGCGGCGCGGGGCGCGGTGGACGCGCTGCTGGTGCTGCGGCCCACCGGCGCGGTCACGCCGCCGCCGGCGCTGGGCGCGGTCGACGGTGTCCGAGTCGAATATCTGGATGTTCGCGCCGCGACCCAGGAGTCGGCCCGCTTCCTCGGAACACCGCCCGCGGCCGAGGATCTGGCGGCGCTGTTCCACACCGGCGGCACGACCGGGGTGCCGAAGCTGGCGGCGCACCGGCACCTCGGCGAAGTCGCCAACGCCTGGATGCTGGCCGCCAACGCCGTCTTCGACGAGGACTCGGCGATCTTCGCCGCGCTGCCGCTGTTCCATGTCAACGCCCTCGTCGTCACCCTGCTGGCGCCGCTGTTCCGCGGCCAGCCCGTGGTCTGGGCCGGGCCGCAGGGCTACCGCGACCTCGGCCTGTACGCGGATTTCTGGAAGATCGTGGCGCACTACCGGATTGCCACCATGAGCGCCGTGCCGACCGTGTACGCGGTCCTCGCCCAGTGCCCGGTCGACGCCGATATCTCCAGCCTGCGCTACGCCGCGGTCGGCGCGTCACCGCTGCCCAGCGCGGTGCGGGAGCGCTTTCAAGCGCACACCGGCGTGACCCTGGTGGAGGGCTACGGCCTCACCGAGGCGACCTGCGCGACCGCGCGCGGCTTTCCGGACGCGCCGCGTCCCGGCGCCGTCGGTCAGCGCATGCCCTATCAGCGGGTCGCGGTCGTCCGCCGCCGGGAGAGCGGGCAGTGGGAGGAGCTGCCCCTCGGCACGGCCGGGGTGCTGATGATCAGCGGCCCAACGGTTTTCGCCGGGTACGTCACCGGCCACGACGAGCACGGCCATCGCCTCGAGGGCCTGGGCGTCCTCGTCGACGGCTGGCTCGACACCGGCGATCTGGCCTGCCTCGACAGCGACGGATTCATCCGGCTGCGCGGCCGGGCCAAGGACCTCATCATCCGCGGTGGGCACAATATCGACCCGGCCACCATCGAGGACGCGCTGCTGACCCATCCACAGGTCGCCGCCGCGGCGGCGGTGGGCCGCCCGGACGTGCACGCGGGGGAGGTGCCGGTCGCCTACGTCGCGGTGACCGGCGATGTCTCCGAGGCCGAGCTGGTCGCCTGGGCCGCCGACCGGGTGCACGAGCGAGCCGCCGCGCCCCGGACCGTCAGCATTCTCGCCGCGCTGCCGGTCACCGACGTCGGCAAGCCCTACAAGCTCGGGCTGCGCGCCGACGCGACCCGCCGCGAGCTGCTGGACGCGTTCGCCGAGGTGGCCGGTGTGCGCGGCGTCGATGCCGTGGTCGAAGACGGCACGGTGAGCGCCACCGTCGACATCGACGCCGCAGTGGACCGGCAGGCGATCGAGGCGACGCTCGGCCGCTACGCCATCGTGTGGAAAGTCGCAGTGGGCCGATGACAGCCCTATTCTCGCCGGTCGTCATCGTCGGTGCCGGCCCGACCGGACTCACCGCCGCGACGCTGCTCGCGCAGTACGGCATCGAGGCACTGGTCCTGGAGCGCTGGGCCGAGGTCTATCCGAAACCGCGCGCGGTCCACCTGGACGGCGAAATCCGCCGGACGCTGGACCGGCTCGGGGTCGGCGCGGAGTTCGACGCCGTCTCCCGACCGGCCCTGGGGTTGCGGCTGATCGCGCCCGGCGGCCGGATCCTGGCGCAGTTCGACCGCGACCCGGCCGGTGGCCGCAACGGGTTTTCGGAGGCGAACCTGTTCGACCAGCCGGATCTGGAAGCGATTCTGCGCGCCAATCTCGTCCGGTATCCGAGTGTGGCGCTGCGCGCCGGCGTGCAGGTCACCGCCGTCGTCGACGAAACCGACGGCGTCCGAGTCGATTTCACCGACCGCGCGACCGGCCGGGCCGAGTCGGTGCGCGCCCGGTACGTGCTGGGCTGCGACGGGGCCAACAGCCTCGTCCGCGCATCCCTGGGCATCCGGATGCGGGACCTGCGGTTCGATCAGCGATGGCTGGTGGTGGACATCGCCACCACCGCCGACCTGGGCCATTGGGAGGGTGTCCAACAGGTCTGTGATCCGGTCCGGGCGGCGACCTACATGCGGATCGGGGAGACCCGATACCGCTGGGAATTCCGGCTCGGCCCGGGGGAGACCGCCGCGGACTTCCGCGACGTCTCGCGGCTGCGCCCGCTCCTGGCCCCCTGGCTGGACGACGATGCCTGCGCGGACCTCGAACTGGTGCGCGCCGCGGAGTACACCTTCCGCGCTCAACTCGCCGACCGCTGGCGCCTGGGTCGCGTGTTCCTGCTCGGCGACGCCGCGCACCTCACGCCGCCGTTCATCGGCCAGGGGATGGGGGCGGGCCTGCGTGATGCCAGGAATCTGGCCTGGAAGCTGGCCGGAGTCCTGCGCGGCGAACTGCCCGATGCCGTCCTCGACACCTATGAGACCGAGCGAAAACCGCACGCGCGAACCATGATTCGATTGGCCAGATGGACCGGCATCACCATGACCGCGGGCGGTGACCTGGGAAACCGGCTGCGCGGATTCCTCGCGCCACGGCTGCCCGGCCTCGCGCACGTGGTCACCAGCGGGGAATCGCCGCCCCTGCGTCGCTCGGAATCGGTGGTCGCGCCGTTCGGCAGACGCGGTCTGGCCGGCCGGCTCACACCGAACCCGCGTCTAGGCGACGGGCGTCGCCTGGACGAGCATCTCGGCGGTCGTTTCGCGGTACTCACGCTGGCCGAGATACCGCCCGTGGAACGGGAATTGATCGAACGGCGCGGCGGTGTCGCCCTGGTGGCAGACGACGGTAGCGCCCTGTACCGCTGGATGCGTCGGGGTCGTGCGGCCGCGGTGCTGGTCCGGCCGGACGGCACTGTGCAGCGGTGCGGCCGCGACGCCGCGGCGCTCCGCGTCACGCTGCCTGTCTTCCTGCCCGCCGAAAGACGAAGGGACACCGAGTGAACGACCTCTCCGCGCCCAAGCCTCCGTTCACCGGAGCCATCGACGTACACGCGCATTTCCTGACACCGCGGCTGCGCGAAGCGTTGCTGGCTGCCGGGCACGAGCACCCCGACGGCATGCCCGCCCTGCCCGACTGGACCGCGGCCGCGGCGCTCGACCTGATGGACCGGACCGGGGTGCGGGCGGCGATGCTGTCGGTGTCCTCACCCGGCGTGCTGCTCGACGACCCCCTCGCCACCCGCGCGCTGGCCCGCGCGGTGAACGAGGAAGGGGCGGCGGTGGTCCGCGACCACCCCGATCGCTTCGGCCTGTTCGCCTCGGTGCCGCTGCCCGACGTGACCGCCGCACTCGCCGAAACCGCTTACGCTTTGGACGAACTGGGCGCCGACGGCGTCGCGCTGGAGACGAACTACCGCGGGACCTACTTGGGTGACGCCACCTTCGATCCGTTGCTGGCCGAGCTGAACGACCGCAAGGCCGTCGTGCACCTGCATCCCACCTCGCCGGCCTGCTGGGAACACACGTCCCTGGGCCGCCCGCGGCCGATGCTGGAATTCCTTTTCGACACCACGCGAACCGTCGCCCAGCTCGTGCTCGACCGCACGCTCGACCGCTACCCCGACATCGAGTTCATCGTCCCGCACGCCGGTGCCGCACTGCCGGTCTTCGCCGACCGGATCGCCGGGTTCGCCGTCATTGAGGCACCGCACGCACCCTTGGACGTGCTCGCCGCGTTGCGTCGATTGCACTACGACCTGGCCGGATTCGCGCTGCCGCGCGCCCTGCCCGCACTGTTGCGGATGGTCGCCCCGGATCGGCTTCTCTACGGCAGCGATTTCCCCTTCACGCCGGACTGGGCGGTGCAGGGGCTGGCGCATGCGCTGGCCGCGGACGAGCAGCTCGCGCCGGCCGCGCAGCGGGCCATGCTGCGCGACAATGCCCTGCGGCTGTTCCCCAGGCTGTCGGCCTGAGCGCTGTCACGACCGCGTCAGCGGTCCGAGTGCGAGCCCGAGCTGCCGGGCCCACCACCGCACATGCGCTGCCGAGTTGTTCGCCGCCGGGCCGGTGAGGCCGGCGCTGCGGCGAAAAGCGCTGCCGTAGAGCGCTTCTGTCGCCATCGCCTGGTGCAGTGCGGCGACTGCGTGCCGGGTGTCGTCCAGGGCGCTGCCGGGTGGCCGCAGCCGATGCAGGGCGTCGACGACCGGATCGAGCATGCCGGCGCCGCGGTCGCGCCAGCCCGCGGCGTGCAGGGCGACCGCGAGTTCGCCGTAGCCGCGGCGGTACAGGGTTTCCAGGGACTCGACCAGTTCGAGCAGATCGGCGTCGCGGTCCAGCCATTGCGCGAGGACGTCGGTGAGCGCGGCGCGCACGCGCCGGCCACCGTGGCGGAGCAGTTCGGCGAGCAGCTTGTCGCGATTGCCGAAGTGGTGGGTGACACCGGCGTCGGTCATGCCGACCCGGGCGGCAACCGCGCGGACCTGCACGGCGGCGACGCCGCCCTCGGCCAGCAGGGCGGCCGCGGCGTCGAGGATCACTCGGCGCGCCTCCTCCGGTGATCTGCGCGTTCTCGGGGCGGTCACGATCCTGATTCTACCTTGACGCACCAAGGTTTGCGGGCATACCTTGAGATGTCAAGGTAGAGGAGGGCGAGATGCCTTTGACCGAAATCACTGTGGACGGAATCACCCTGCGCGGCACTGTGACCGGTGCCGGCCCGACCGTGCTGCTGTTGCACGCGGGAGGGGAGCGCCGGGGCGTCTGGGCCCCGGTCGCGATGCGGATGGCACTGTGCGGGCTGCGGACGGTGGCCTTCGATCTGCGCGGCCACGGGGAGAGTTCCGGCCAGGCGCGCACCCTGCGCGCGGTCGCCGGTGACGTGCGGGAGATGGTGGCCCGCGAAACGGGGCCGATCGTCGTGGCGGGCACCTCGCTCGGCGGGCTCGCCGCGCTCGTCGCCCTGGCCGACCCCGCCGTGGCGCGGCGTGTGGCCGGACTGGTGCTCGTGGACGTCGTCCCGGAGGTCGACCTGGATCGGTTCCGGCGCTGGCGCGACGAACAAGGACTGCGCGATCTCTTCAGCGAGCTGGTGGCGGACATTCTCGGGCAGGGCGCGGCACTGCTCGCGGGCGCCGCGACGCTCGATCTGCCGATCCTGCTGGTGCGCGCCGGAAAACAGTCGCCGTTCGGCGACGCCGACGTGGACCGCTTCCGCGCGGTCAACCATCACGTCGCCGTGACCACCGTGCCGGAGGCCGGCCACCTCATCGCCCGTGACGCTCCGGCCGAGCTCGCCCGCATTCTCACGAACCAGGCCAGCACCTGGCTGGGCACCGAGGACGTGGTGCGCCGCGCCCTGGAGTTACAGCACACGCTCGGTGCCGGGCGGCTCGATCATCCCGGCGGCACCCTGGACGCGCACCTGCTCCGGGTGCACGCGCAGGCGGCCGAGTGGAATGCCGCGCCCCGGGCCCGGCTCGCGGCGATCTGCCATGCGACCTACGGCACCGACGGGTTCGGGCAGGCGCTGCTGCCGGTGACCGAACGGAGTCGGCTCGAGCACGTCATCGGGTCCGATGCCGAGGCACTGGTGTACCTCTACGGCGCGTGTGATCGCGCGCGGACCTACCGGGCGCTCGGCCGTCGGCATTTGCCCGTCTTCGATCGATTCACCGGGCAATCGCGGGAGATCCAGGGGATCGAGCTGCGCGATTTCGCGGTGCTGACGATCGCCAACGAACTCGATGTCGCGCGGCACGCGCAGCTGCCCGGTTCGGCGCGCAAGGAGATCCGGGCGCTCGTCGCCGCGCTGGCGAGCTACGCACCGGCGGAAGCGGCGTGGGCGCTGGCCGACGTGGCGCTGGCCCAGGACTAGCGGCACGGCCATCCGAAGTCGTTTCATGCCCCGGCTGTGTACCGTGTGGCATGGAATCGCGTTCGGGCCGTGCGGAATCCGGCGGACCGGAGATGATGATCGAGCGGGTGCGCCGGCCGCTGGCGGTCGTGCTGGGGGTTGTAGTGGCGGCGCTGGTCGCGGGCTTGCTGCCGGGCTGGTGGTGCGGCCGCGATGCCGGCGCGTGGTTTCGGGGAGATCCGGCGCGGGTGCGCGCGCTCGCCGAGGAACTGGTGGCGTTCGAAGCCGAGGACGATCGGCGCCGGGCCGCGGGCGCGGCGGTCGGCCCCACCGGCATGTGGGGGCTGCTCGAGCATCAGATGACCGCGCTGGGGCTCGCGCAGGTGAGTCTGGCGCACCCCGAATGGCGAGAACGCTACGCCCCCATCGTGACTCGGGCGGCGACCAAGAGCCTGCTGCCCGAGCTGCGCGCCGAGTTCACCTCGGCCTGGCACGGCGAGGACGGACTGGCGGTACCCGACAGCCCGAACGGCCATGCCTACCTTTCCTATCCGGCGCTCGCGCTCGGGATGGCGCGGCTGCTCGATCCGGCGTTTCCGCCCGATCTCGCCGCACAGCACGACACCCTCATCGCCGCCTACGCGCGGCGGCTACTCGCGTCGCCCACCGGACTGCTGGATACCTTTCCCGGCGAGGCCTACCCGACCGACGTGGCGGCGGTGGCCGCGGCGATCGCGGTGCACGGCCGCGCGACCGGCACCGACCACACGGCGGTACTGACGCACTGGGCGCGCCAGGTCCGCGCCGTGCAGATCGATCGCGGCACGGGGCTGGTCGTGCAGCGCATGGGTGTCGACGGGCGTGCGCACGATGCCCCGCGTGCCTCGGGAACCGGATTGGCGGCCTACTTCGCCGGGTTCGCGGACCGGGCGCTCGCCGAAGAGCTGGCGACGGCGCTGTTCCGCCAGGAGCGCAGCGTGCTCGGGTTCGGCGGAATCCATGAGTACGGCGACGGCTACGACGGCCCGGGGGATATGGACAGTGGACCGGTGGTGCTCGGGATCTCGGTGTCGGCCACGGGATTCGCGCTCGCCCCGGCCAAGGCGTTCGGCCACCGGGAGGTGTTCACCCGCCTGTATCGCACCACCGACCTGGCCGGTCTGCCCTTGCGCAGCGGGACGCGTTTGCGTTTCGCCACCGGTGGGGTCATCGGCAACGCGCTGCTGCTGGCGTTCCTCACCTCCGGGCCGGAGCTCGCGCGATGAGCCGGCTGCGGGCCTGGTGGCCGCCGGTGCTGGTGCTCGTGCTGTACCTCGCCCTGCTTCCGGTGCTGGCGGCGCTGTCGGCGCGCCAGGGGTTCGGGTCGCCCGACGGGACCGGGCCCGTCTATCTGGCTGTCAGTGCCGCGGTGCTGGTGCTGCGGCTCACGCTGCTGATCGTCGTTCCGGCCGTCGTAAGTTATCGCGTGGTGGCCTGGGGGATCGCGCGGATCCTGGTCAGTGCGCCTTTGCGCCGAGCATTATCTGGTGGCCGTTCGCGCCTTCGACGATCGAACTGATCGTCCACACGCGTTCGGAGACGCTGGTTCCGGCGGCGGTCGTGTACGCGTCGACCTCCAGCACGCCGCGCCCGTCGGGGTCGCGCAGGATCGCGGCGTCGGCCATCGAACCATCGGAGAATTCGAGTTCGTAGGCGTCCGCGAGGCTGTCGGCGGTCACGATGATGCCCGGGAACAGGTGCGAGTATCCGGTGCTCAGGTGGCCGCGGGACGCGGCGGCATTCCGTTCGGTCATGATCACGCTCCTCGTGGATGTGCACGGCCCGGAAGATCAGCGGCCTCTCGATCCTACGGATCCCCGGTGCGGCGGCGGTGGCGGTGAACATCCCGAGCAAGAGCAAACCCTGACTCGACAGGATCGCCGGCGCCGATGAGTTTCGCCGCGGATCCCGGTCTCCATTGATGAACCCGATCAACCCTGAGGAGAGAACAGTGACCGTCACCTACACTTTCGACGTCTTTTCCAGTCTCGACGGTTTCGGCGCCGCCGGCGGCGACTGGACCGGCTACTGGGGCAAGCAGGGCCCCGAACTGCTCGGCCACCGCCTTGCCCGCTATGAGCAGAAGCAGCGCATGGTGTTCGGCGCCAACACCTACCGGGAGTTCGTGCAGATGCTGTCCGCGGCCGGCGCGGAGTCCGAGGTGCGCGACCCGTGGGTCACGCGGATGGTGAACCTGCCGGCCACGGTCGTGTCGACCACCCTGGAAGAGCCCCTTAACTGGCCGGACGCGGTCGTCGCCCACGGCGACGCCGTGGACGTCGTCGCCCGGCTCAAGAAGGAATCCGAGGTACCGCTGCGCTCGCACGGCAGCGTGTCCATGAACCGGGCGCTGATGGCAGCGGGCCTGGTCGACTTCGTCCAGGTCACCCTCTTTCCCGTGATCACCGGCCAGACCGGACTCGACCCGATCTTCCAGGGCGCGGCCGACTTCGACCTGGAACTCGTCGAGAGCACCACCCTCGACGGGAACATCCAGGAACTCATCTACCGGCCGACATTGCACGGGTGACTGGATAGGCTTGTCGAATGGGACGGCATGCCAGCTCTTTCGGAGCGGCCGCGGCCGCCTACGCCGAGCACCGGCCGGACTACGCGCCCGCCGCGGTCCGCTGGGCGCTATCGCGTGCGCCGGGCCCGCGGGTACTCGATCTCGGAGCCGGAACCGGCAAACTGACCGGCACGCTGATCGCGGCCGGCGCCCAGGTCACCGCAGTCGAGCCCGATCCGGCCATGCTCGCCCAACTGCACCGCACCCACCCGGATGTCCCCGCACTACCGGGCAGCGCCGAGCGGATACCGCTACCGGACGGTGCTGTCGATGCCGTTGTGGCGGGCAACGCCCTGCATTGGTTCGACATGGCCGTCGCGGGACCCGAGATCGCCCGGGTCCTCGCGCCCGGCGGCACCCTGGCGGGACTGTGGAACGTCATGGACAACCGGGTCGACTGGGTCGCCGGGCTCGGGCGGGTCAGCGGAAGCGCCGCGATCGGACCCCGGGACACTTTCACCAGCTGGCGCACGGCGACAGCAGCCCTGCACCTTCCCGCCTCGGAGTCCGTTGCCCGGTTCGGCTCACCTGAGCAATCCGAGTTCCCACACGGCCAACGCCGCACCGCCGACTCCCTCGTCGCGACACTCGCGACTCGCGCCGGAGTGCTGGTCATGCCGGAGGCGGAGCGCGAAGACACGCTCGGCCGGATCCGCGGGTTCCTCAGCGGCACAACCGAAACCGCGACCGGCGAATTCGTGGTCCCGATGCTGACCGGCGTTCTTCGCACCCGTCGGCTGTGACTGTCATCGACGGAGCGGCGTCAACAAGATCATCCGGCGCTGGTGGTAGGCCTTACTCGTGTGATGCCGCAACCAGTTCCGGATGATCATGGCGGTTCGGGGCTTATTGCTGTGGGCTGGGATCAGGCACTGAAGCCTGGTTCCCGGACCCACGTTTGGCGGGTCTCGGCGACAAGCATTACCATCGGCTCGATGATGACTTCTTCTGATCACAGATCGGGGGTTCCGCTCGTCCAAGGTGAGTGCTGATGCTCACTGTGCTGACGAATGCGGACCATTTTCCCGCTTCCTTCTGGCCGCGCGTGCGTGAATTCGCCGTGCCGCCATCCATGATCGAGACCGCGACCGCTCGGCGTGAGGCCGGGGATTGGGCTGGGGCCTGTGTTGCCGCGGGTTTCGACGTCGATATCGACTTGCGTTCCGCCGCCGGGGTTTACGGCCGGGAGTTGCTGGCCGAGGTGCGATCCGACCTCCGGCAGCTGGTGCCGGATCTGCTGCGCTGGCACCTGCCCCGAGTGGCTCCGGACGGGTTGCTCCGGCCGGGAGTGACGATCTCGCTCGCTCGGTACCACTGGGGCGCAGCGGGATTCGTGCATCTGGTGGTTCGGACCGCGCCGGCTTGGGCGGATGCCGGGCAGCGGGTCGGCCTCGCGCTGTGGGATGCCGCCGGAACCACCGTGGGCTCGCACCCGCATCCCCGGCCGGACCGCCGCTTCCGAATGGACCTGCATCGTCACCTCTGGGATGCAGATCGAGCCGGTGAGCTGCGCGAACGATGCGGACCCGGCGACGATCCACCGGATCCAGCCCTGCTGGACATGGTGCCGCACGGCTGCGCCGTCGACCGCTGGGCGGCCGAGGCGCGCATCCTGCTCGATGTCGAAGGGCGACAGGGGAATACGGTCCTGGTGCGGCTGGGTGCCCGGCGGCGGGTCATCGCCGAGCTGGGGCCCACCGGGCTGCACGCCACGACGTACCCGGCCGGATCCGCTTCCGCGCTTCCGGTGCTCCCCGACGCCGCCACCTGGCAATCACCTGACCTGGCACTGCTTCGCACCGGCGCGATCTCGCTCGACCGTCTCCATCCGATGGTCGCCGCAGCGCTCGCGCCGGGTTCGTCGCGGAGCGAATCGGCTGGGGCGCCACCGCCACCGGAGCGAACGCACCTGGTGGAATGCAACGGCAGACAGCACCGAATCGGTTTGGTCGAGGGCGTGCTGAGCGCATTGGACCACGAACCGGCCGAGGTCCAGCGTGAGGAACTCCTGGCCGCGCTGAGCGGCACCCCGGTGCCCTGCTTGCAGGCCATCGACCAGGCGCATCGTCAACCGGACTGCCTTGCGGGCGTGCGCGAACGTCTCGCGCACGGTGACACGGCGGGCGCACTCGCCGTCGTCGAAGGGCTGCTCGGTCCCGAGGCGATCCTGCGTGACGGTGCCCTGCGTGACGAACTGGAAGCCGCCGCGCAACAGCGAATCATCCATGGGCTCTACCGATCCGGACTGTCGGCGTCGCAAGTGGCCCTCCAGTATCCCGGCACTCGCCGCCCCCGCGACCGGCGCGCGCACCCGCGCTACGCGACCCGCACCTGACATTGCCGCGCCTCCGGGCGTACCTCAATCCTTCTACCCCACAGGGTGATTCCCATGTCTAATGCTGTCACGGTCCCCATTTCCCAGCTCGATATCGCCACCGACCTGCTGGCACTACTCGGCGCGTCCACCACCGAACCGCGGCCGAACACCCAACTGGAAGCCCTCACCCTGGCGGTGGCCGCGGACCTGCCGGTGCTGCTGTGGGGTGAGCCGGGTATCGGCAAGACCGCGGCACTGACCGAACTCGCCGCCGCCCTGGACCTTCCGCTGACCACGGTGATCGCGAGTGTGCATGAGCCGTCGGACTTTTCGGGGCTGCCGATCGTCGGTGACGATCCGGCCGTGCAGGGCGTTCCGATGGCGCCGCCGGACTGGGCGGTGCGCTTGGTCCGCGCGGGTCGTGGGCTGCTGTTCCTCGACGAGTTGTCCACCGCGCCGCCCGCCGTCCAGGCGGCGCTGCTGCGCCTGGTGCTGGAGCGGCGGATCGGGTCCTTGCAACTGCCGCCGGACGTCCGGATCGTCGCGGCGGCCAATCCGCGCTCGTCGGCGGCCGACGGCTGGGAGCTGAGCCCGCCGCTGGCCAACCGGTTCGTGCACTTGCAATGGGTGCACGACCACGACGTGATCGTGCGCGGTCTCGGCGGCGTGTGGCCGCGTGCGATCCTGCCGCTGCTGGATCCGGAAAAGCTGACGGAGGCAGTGACTTTCGCGCGCCGTGCGGTGTGCGTGCTGCTCGCCGCGCGCCCCAAGCTGGTGCATCAGATGCCCAGCAGTGAAGTACGCCGGGGCGGCGCCTGGGCGTCGCCGCGCAGTTGGGAGATGACGCTGCGGCTGATCGCGTTCGCCACCGCGGCGGGATCATCCCGGGATGTGCTCTCGCTGCTGGTGCGTGGCGCGGTGGGCGACGGTCCGGGCTTCGAACTGCTGACCAGCCTGGACCGGATGGACCTGCCGGACCCCGAAACACTGTTGGCCGATCCGGCGGGCGCCGAACTTCCCGAACGTGGTGACCTGCGCCAAGCCGTGCTGGACGGTGTGGTTGCGGCGGTGCGCAAGCGCCCGGAGCGCGCCCGCTGGGATGCGGCGTGGGCACTGCTGGTCAAGGCGGTCGAAACCGGGGCGCCGGATCTGGTGGTCGTCCCCGCGACCACACTCGCCACCCTGCGCCGCGACAACTGGGCGGTGCCCGCGTCGATCGAGCAGCTCGCGGGCGTGGTCTCGGTGTCGCAGCGGGCGGATCGCGCGGCCGACCTCGTGCAGGCCCGCCGATGACGACGACTCCGCCCCTGGATCTGGAAAAGCTGTTCGCCGCAAGGCTTTACGCCGTCCGTGTCCGGCCCTACCTGGCGACCGCCCTGTTCGCGCTGCACATCGTCGAATCACGCCGCGTGCCGACGATGAGCGTGGACCGGCACTGGCGCTGCTACGTTTCGCCCGCCTTCGTGGACAGCATGCCCGTCGAGGAATTGGCCGGTGTGCTGGTGCACGAGGTCTCGCATCTGCTGCGCGACCATCACAGCCGCGCCGAGCGTTTCGCCCGCGAACACGACTCGAGTGGGCCGGGGGAGCGCTTGCGCATGAACATCGCCGCGGATTTCGAGATCAACGACGACATCTTCGGCGACGGACTGGTGCAGCCCGAAGGCGCCGTCCTCCCGGCCGACATCGACTTGCCCGCGGGCAAACTCATGGAGGAGTACCTGCGCGAATTCCGTTTCGGCACCTACACCCCGGGCATGGCGTGGCTCGATTGCGGCAGCGGCGCCGACGGACTGGACCGCGAATGGGAACTGGGCCCGGACGGCGCCGACGGACTCAGTGAGCAGGAACGCGACGGCGTCCGCTTCCGGGTGGCGCAGGGCATCATCGGCCGCCCGGGCAACGTGCCCGAAGGCTGGCAGCGCTGGGCGCAGGAGGCCTTCCATCCACCGCAACCGTGGCGCGACCTGCTCGGCGCGGCCCTGCGCGCCGCCGTTTCCGCGCCCGGAGTCGGGGAGGACTACACCTACGGCCGGCCCGCCCGGCGTTCGGCCGGTGTGCCCGGCGTCGTCCTGCCCAGCCTGCGCCGCACACCGCCCCGCGTCAGCGTGATCATCGATACCTCGGGTTCGGTCAGCGATGCCGAACTCGGCAGCGCCCTCCTCGAAGTCGCCGCCATCACCCGCGCGACGGGCGGCCGCCGCGACCTGGTCACCGTGCTGTCCTGCGACGCGGCCGCCCGCGTCGCGCATCCGCTCTGCGCCGCCGAGGGCATACCGCTGATGGGTGGCGGCGGCACCGACCTGCGCACCGGATTCGCCACAGCCCTCCGCGCCCACCCTCGCCCGGACGTGGTCGTAGTGCTCACCGACGGCCAAACCCCTTGGCCCGCAAGCAAACCGTCCTGCCGCACCGTCGTAGGCCTGTTCGGCCGCCCAGCGTCCTGGAGCGAGAACGATTCGGAATACGTCCCGGACACCCCGCCGGCCTGGGCGCGCGTCGTCGAAATCGGCTAGCTTCCGCGTCACCGCTCCGCGGAAGTTCCCGGCCGCAAGGCACCCATGATCTCGTCGGCCAGCAGGATCCCGGCCAACCCGTGGCCGTGCTTCTCGCGGCGCACGAGCGAGATGACGTTGTTGCTGAACGCGTCCCGGACCTGGCGGTAGATCAGGCGGTTGTCGCGGAGTTCGTCGGCGACGTCGAATTCGCTGAGGAAGGCGATGGCGTCGCCGGTGGTGGCCAGGCGTTTCATCGTTTCGATGGAATTGGTGTGGAACGCGGGGTGGATGTCGAGGCCGGCGTTGGCGAAGGCTTCGGCGACGATGCCGTGGATCACCATGGAGCGGTCGGCGAGGATCAGGGGGTAGGGGGTGCACTGGGCCAGAGGGATGGTGTCCATGTGGGCCAGCGGATGATGCGGGGCGGCAACGACTCCGAGGCGGGTGTTCATCTGCCAGCAGACCTCGATCTGCGTCGAGGACGGGACGTTGAAGCCGAGGCCCAGATCGGCCTCGCTGTTCTCGATGGCCTGCACGATATCCAGGGTCGACATGGTGCGGATCGAGATCCGGACCTGCGGATGGCGGGCGCGGAACGTCGCGGCGGCGATGGCGACGACGCTGCTGGCCAGGCCGGTCATGGTGGCGATCACGACTTCGCCGCTGCCCAGTGCGTGCAGGTCCCGGATGTCGGCGACCGTCTCACGGTACTGCTGCAATGTCCGCCGGATATGGGCGAGTAGAGCCTCGCCGGCGGGCGTGGGGCGCATGCCGCGGGGCAGGCGCTCGAACAGCGGCTGGTCGAGTTCGGCTTCCAAGAGCAGGATCTGGCGGTTGATCGCCGAAGGGGCGACGTGCAGCCGGGCACCGGCCGCGCGAATGGATCCGAGGCGCGCCACCTCGTCGATGTACTGCAGCAACCGAGCGTGGAGCATCGGGACACCTCCTCGGCAGAGTGTACGAAAAATGCGTACACCTTGCGCGAAAACGCATGCTTGTCCGCAACGGTGCGGTGGAGTTCTATCAGGTGAACACCGACGTAAGGACCACCGCAATGCGCCAACAGGATTCGAACAACGACACCGCCCTCGCGGACGTGGCCGCTCAGGATGATCATGTACGGATGATTTTCGGCATCCTGGAGGGCGAGCAGGAAGCCGATCTGCTGCTGCGCAACCTCAACATCCTCGATGTGCACACCGAATCGGTCTATCCCGGCTCGCTGCTGGTGCACGGGCAGCGCATCATCGCGCTGAATCCGGATGAATCGATCGTGCGGTACCGCGAAGTCTTCGACGGCGAAGGCCTCTACGCGATCCCGGGCCTGATCGACTCGCACCTGCATTTCGAATCCCAGCTGGCGCACCCGGCCGCGTTCGGCGAGGCGATCGTGCCCAGCGGCACCACCACGGTCTTCGGCGAGACCCTCGATTTCGCCAGCGCGGCCGGCGCGGAAGCCGTCGAGGCCGCCCGAGCGCTGTTCGCCGACCACCACAAGCTCCCGTACCGCCTCTACGCCTTCGCGCCCGGCAAGAAGACGACGCCCGAGGTGACCGAGGCGATGCTGGAGATGGATCCGGTCATCGGGCTGGGGGAGCTGGCCCACCTGTCCTACATGACCGGCAACGCCGACGACTTCCGCAAGTCCGCGCTCGGCCGCGCGAACGCGGGCTTCGTCAACTGCCACTGGGGTGTCACCTCGCTCTCGGACATGCTGCTGAACTACATGCCCGCGATCGGCGTCGACAACAACCACGATGTCTGGAACGAGGACGACATCGAGAAGAGCGTCCGCTACGGCCTGAACACGCAGATCAAGTTCGGCGTCGGCGGCCCCGACGTCATCCGGAACATGTTGCGCGCCATCGTGAAGCGCCGCTGGCCCGCGGAGAACTTCGCGCTCTGCGCCGACAACATCTCGGTGGACCGCGTGCTGCGCCTCGGCCACATCGACTGGGTCATCTCGCTGGCCGTCGAGATGGGCATGCCGCCGATCCAGGCGATCAAGATGGGCACGCTCTACGCCGCGCGCTCGTTCCACAAGGACCGCGACCTCGGCTCGCTGAGCCCCGGCCGCTTCGCCGACATCGTCCTGACCGACAGCCTCGCCAAGATCAATCCCCGTTACGTCTTCAAGGGCGGCACGCTCGTCGCCAAGGATCGCAAGCTGCTCCGACCCGTCGGCATCGACTACTCGGTGCTGGCCAAGCAGCCGAAGCCCGGCCTCGGCGGGCTGCGCGCCGAGCAACTCGATCTCACGCCGATCGAGCTCTCCGAGGACGGCACCCAGGCGAAGGTCCTGCTCTTCGACGTCTACGGGCGCGGGCATCTCAAGTTCGCGCAGGAGGTCTGGGTGCCCTTCCGTGACGGCGCGGTCGTGCCCGAGCTCGACGGTGTGCGACTCAACCGGATCTCGCTCGTGCAGCGCTACGCCGTCGGCGAGCGGCACACGGTCAACGGACTGTTCAAGGGTGTCTCGATCGACCGCGGCGCGGTCTCCACGTTCTGGCCCGCCCCGTCGGCCTACTTCGTGGTCGTCGGCAGCGACAGCGCCGAGATGTGCGACAACCTCCAGCAGCTGGACCAGCTCGTCGGCGGCTGCATCGTGACCGAGGACCGGCAGGTGAAAGCTGTGCTGCCGCTGGACTTCTACGGCGTGATGGCCGATATGGACCTCGCCGAACTCGTCGACGCGACCCGCGCGATCGACGACGCCTTGCTGAAGCTGGGCCACCACAACGAGGGAGAACCGGTCGTCAACAAGCTCTTGACGCTGTTCATCTCGCTCGACCGCTTCGGGTTCATGAAGTAGCCCGGCTACTTCGGACAAGGGATGCGACCGTTATGCAGCACGAAAAAGACACCGCGATCATCGACACCGGCAGCACTGTGCGCCGCTGGATCACCTACGTAGCCGGAATCTACATCCTGACGCTGGGCCTGAGCCTGGCGATCCGGGCGGGGATCGGCATCTCCCCGCAGAGCAGCCTCACCCGCACGATGACGCTGGTGCTGCCCCCGCTCAGTCAGGGCACCTTCAACCTCATCCTCGAAGTCATCATGCTCATCCTGACCTTCTTGATCAGCCGGCGGGCCTTCAAGGCCCGCAATCTGCTCTCGATGGTCCCGGCGCTGGTCCTGGCTCTGCTGCTGGACTTCAACCTGATGATCACCGAGTCGATCCATCTCGAGCCGTATGTGGCCAACCTCGTGCTGCTGTTCTTCGCCGACGCGATGCTGGCACTGGGCCTGTTCCTGATGATCCGCGCCAACCTGGTGCTGATGCCGATCGACCTGTTCGTCAACACCATTCAGCAGAAGACGGGCCGGAAGTGGGGGAACATCAAGACGGTGTTCGACTGCACCCTGCTCGCCCTCTCGGCGAGCATCGGGCTGATATTCCTCGGCGCACCGCACTTCATTCGCGAGGGGACGATAATCAACGCGATTCTCGTCGGCCAGTACGTGAAACTGTATTTCTACCTCCACGAGAAGTACACGGCACGGAAAGCGGCGGCACCCGTGGTGGCCGAACCCGTGGCGGAATAACGGAAACGGAAAGGCCGGACAGAAAATCTGTCCGGCCTTTCCGCATTCCTGTCAGTCGCGGTAGATCGTGACGTACGCGCCGGTGGTGGTCCCGACGCTGTAGGAGCCCATACACGAGGCGTTGCCCTGGCCCGAGGGGCTGAACGAACCACTCCAGGAGCCCTTGTAGGGGCCGATCGCCATCAGCGGGAACGCATTCGGGATGCCGTGCAGGCCGAAGCACTCCACGACCAAGTAGTACTCCCGGCCGGCGGGGGCATCGGTGTCGTGGCAGGTCGCCGACGCGCTGATCAGGTCCCGGGTGACGGTGCAGTCCTGCGGTGCGGCCTGGGCGGCGCCGGAGCCGATCACCGCGCTCACGCCGAGGCCCAAGATCGCGGCTGTCGTGACTCGTGCTGTGGCGACTAGCGGACTCGTCATTCGAGTTCCTCTCGGTGGTAATCGTGCCTAACGCGGTCTTGTACCTGTCGGTCTACTACATCTGTTTGTTACTTCCGCCGACGCCGCGGCGCGCGCCGCCGAATTCGAGTAACAACTACGAACCGCCTGCGATGTTTTCCAGACACCGTCAATTCAGGAGGTTCGAAATGTTATCTGCGAAGCGGATTGCTGCCGGCGCCGCCGTTGCTACCGCGGCCGCGGCCACCGTCCTCGCTGGTGGGGGCGTCGCGCAGGCCGATGTGCCGGTATGGCAGGCCAATTGTCACGTGCACAACGTCTTCAATACCGGCGGAATGGCCAATTGCGAATTGGGCACCTGGCATCAGGTGAAACTCACCTGCGTCGCGTGGCCGGTGCCGTTCACCTACTGGAAGTACGGCCCGGTGCAGTACGGGCAGA
Source organism: Nocardia sp. NPDC050712 (assembly GCF_040654295.1). Classification (NCBI taxonomy): domain Bacteria; kingdom Bacillati; phylum Actinomycetota; class Actinomycetes; order Mycobacteriales; family Nocardiaceae; genus Nocardia; species Nocardia sp. NPDC050712. Next base: position 1,920,316 of record NZ_JBFAHT010000002.1, on the reverse strand, counting down.
ATCAATCGTGGGCGAGCTGCGATTCGCTGGGTGCGCTGGTGCAGGTGGAGGTCATCCAGGCGTAGGTCCGCGATCAGCCCGGGTGCTTGCGGAACAGGAGATGGGCATGCCGGAACGCGCGTTCGCCTTCGCGCGGCTCGCGGACCAAACGGCCGACCTCGGCGAAACCCGCCGCGGCCAGCAACTCCGCGAGCCGGTCGGGTGACCAGCTATAGGCGAGGGTCACCTTGTGGTCGAACTCCTGCGGCCGCGGATCGTCACCGGCGAAGAAGCCGAGCAGCAGGTGCCCGCCCGGAGCCAGCACCCGGTGGAACTCGGCGAAAGCGGCCGGGATCTGCTGCGGCGGTAGGTGAATGATCGAGAAGTGGGCCAGGATGCCCCCGAGCTCGTCGTCGGGGAGGTCCAGCGCGATCATCGATCCCTCCTCGAACCGCAGATCCGGATGCGCTTGGCGGGCCAGGGCGACCATCGAGGACGACAGGTCGATACCGGAGATGCTCACCCCGAGCCCGTGCAGATGCGCCGTGATCTGCCCGGGCCCGCACCCGATGTCGGCGACCGGCCCGGCGCCGTGGGCCTGCACGAGTTCGGCGAACGCGGCCAGCATCGCCCGCTCCAGCGGCAAATCGTCGAGCATATTGCCGAAAAGCTGGGCGTAGAGGTCGGCGACGGCGTCGTAAGCGGCCCCGGTATCGGTCAAGGCGGAGGATTCGGTCACGGCGAAAACCCTACCGGCGCCGCGCCTCCCGATCCGGCGCTGGACGGGTCGGGAGGCGGTAATTTGGACGGCGTGGAGGTGCCGGTACTGGTTCTCGTGCACAGTCCTTTCGTGGGGCCGCTCACGTGGTTCGCGGTCGCGGAACAGCTTCGAACGCAAGGGTTTCCGGCGGTGGCCCCCGATCTGCGGGCGGCCTTCGCCGGGCCCGCGCCGTATCGGCCGGTGCTGGCCGAGCTGGTGGCGGAGCATGTGTGCGAAGTCGAGGGCGAGTTGGTGCTCGCCGGGCACAGCGGGGCGGGGCCGTTGCTGCCCGAGCTGGCCGAGCGGCTCGGGGGCCGGGTTCGGGCGCTGGTCTACGTCGATTGCGGGCTGCCGCAACCGGGCCGGGCCGAACTCGACACGTTGCCGGACGACATCGTCTCGCAGTTGCGGGGGATGGTGCGGGCGGGGCGGCTGCCGCCGTGGCATCGCTGGTTCCCGCCGCAGGTGCTGGCCGAGATGGCGCCCGGGGAGGCGCTGCGCGACGCCTTCACCGGCGAGGTGCCGGAGGTGCCTTTCGATTATCTCGCCGAACCCGCGCCGACTCGATCCTGGCCCGGGCCTGCGGCTTACGTTCTGCTCAGCGCGGTGTATCAGCGGCAGGCGGCGATCGCCCGGGCGCTCGGATACCCGGTCGCCGAATACGACTCGCATCACCTCGCGATGCTCACCGCTCCCACCGAGGTCGCCGCCGCGCTGGTCAGCGCGGTCGACGCCCTCGAGTAGGTCACGACGCGGGTTCGTGGCTCGCTTCGCGCTGCTCGGCGATCCGGCGGCGGATCTCCTCCCACGACAGCGGCAACTCGGCCGCGGGCGCGTCGAAGAAGACGAAAGTGGCTTCCCGCATCACCTTTCGCTTGCGTTCGATCGTCGACCTGTGCGGCTCGGCCCGCGCGTAGGCGTAGATCGCGGACTTGTCGGTCCATGCCGAGTAGGTCCAGAAGGTGCCGTTCAGCATGTCGGCTTTCAAGGCGACGCCGAGCACTCCGGGCGAGCGCAGGGCCTGCCTCCACAGTCGCAGTGACGCGAGCAGGAAGCCCGGTGCGTGGCGCACCGAGGTGATCTCCAGGCGAGAGGCCATGCACTGGACCTCGGCGGTGGTGGGCGGGGTGACGGTCTTCCAGGGCAGCGTGGGCATGCACCTATATTCCACAATGGAATATAACTTGTCAACGCCAAGATGCTCACACGGTGAGGGGTCACCGCCGCCGCTGTGCGCGCCGCGGATCTGTGCCTACCGTGGAGTGATGACCGAAACCAGGATCGTCCTGAACAACGGCGTGGACATGCCGGCCATCGGGCTCGGCGTCTACCAGACCCCGCCCGAGGCCACGACCGACGCGGTCACCGAAGCGCTGCGCGTGGGCTACCGGCTCATCGACACCGCCGCGGCCTACCTCAACGAACGTGAGGTCGGCATCGGCATTCGCGACTCCGGCCTGGACCGCTCCGAGATCTTCATCGAGACGAAAGTCTGGATCAGCGACTACGGCTACGACGCCACCCTGCACGCCTTCGACAAGAGCGCCGGCAAACTCGGCGTCGACCAGCTCGACCTGCTGATCCTGCATCAGGCGCTACCGAGCCGGTTCGACCTCACCCTGGACGCCTACCGGGCACTGGAGCGGCTGCTGGCCGACGGCAAGGTCCGCGCGATCGGCGTCAGCAACTTCATGCCCGAGCACCTGGACCGGCTGCTGAACGAGACCTCCGTGGTGCCGGCGGTGAACCAGATCGAGCTGCACCCGTACTTCCAGGAGCGGGCGTTGCAGAAGGTGAACACCCAGCATGCGATCGTGACCCAGGCCTGGTCGCCGATCGGCGGCATCACCTCCTACCGCGACGCGCCGAAGAGCACGTTCGACGACCCGGCGCTGCTCGACATCGCCCAGCAGCACGGCAAATCGGCCGCGCAGGTGATGCTGCGCTGGCATCTGCAGGAGGGTCGCTCGGTCATTCCGAAGTCGACCAAACCGACCCGGATCGCCGAGAACTTCGACGTCTTCGATTTCGAGCTGACCAGCGAAGAACTCGCCACGATCGACGGGCTCGACACCGAGGTGCGCGGCGGGCCCGAACCGGACGCCATCACCCTGGAGGCGTTCGGCAAAGAGATCCCCGAAGCCGGCCGAACCGCAGCGGCGAACCCCTGACCGATTCAGTAGCGGAAGCTGAGGGGCGCGGTGGCCCGGCCCGCGTAGAGCTGGAGTGAGGTGGGGGCCAGGACCGGCTCGAACGTGGCTTGGACGTCGGCCCATTCGGTCTGCCCGGGGTTCGGGACGGCGTCGAGCTCGGCGATCCGGATGCGGCGCAGCGAATCGGTGCCCACGGTGTCGGAGGTGGAGGTCTCGGCGGTGAGCCAGGTGCCGTGCTCGGTGAACTCGATCCACGGATCGGCCAGCGCGATCTCGCCCAGGTGGAAGCGGGTGAAGGCGAGGATGGTGCCGCGATAGCGCAGGACGCCGCGGCCGGTGCGCGGGTCGATGTCCGCGTCGTCCAAGGCGAAGGTGAGGGCGCTGTCGCGGGTGGCCGCGCCGTCGGCGCCGGTGACCGAGCCTTGCAGGGGGCCGGTGATCGTCGAGCTGAATCCCGGCGCCACGGCCCAGGTCAGGTCGGCGGGCGGGGTTTTCGGGGTGTTCGGGCCCGGCGTGGGATCGAAGCGGACCGGCACCGCGAGCTCCTGGGCCGGGTTGACGGCTTCGGCGGCGGCATAGGTGTAGACGCCGTAGCCGGCGTCCGCGGGGATCTTGGTGGGCTGGGTGACCTCGATGGTCGTGCTGAACGTGCCGTCCGCGGCGAGCGGGACCCACTGGTTGCGAATCGTGCGCTGCAGGTCGAACGGTGCGCGCGGCACCTGGTTCAGCGCGGATTCGCTGAGCACCCACTGCACTTCGGCACGCGTTGCCGCGCGCGAGGTGGTCGGTGCGCCCGCCGAGGGCCGCCAGTCCGGCGCGAACGCGCCGAAGGTGACGAAGGTGCCGTGCGGGACGCCCGGCGGCACCGGGACGGGCAGGCCGCCGGTGTTGGCCGCGGGATCGAAGCCCCGGCCGCGCACCACGATGCGATCGCCGGGATGCAGCACGGTGTCGCCCAGTGCCGTGGTCCCGTCGGCCGCGAACAGCTCGATGGAAGCCGCCTGGTCCTGCGCGAGGGCGGGAACCGCCGGGGCGAACCCGGCCCCGGCGAGCAGGGCGAGGGTGACCGTGGCGAGGCGCTTGTGGACCGAACGTGGCGACATGAAGGGCATCCTAACCTAACGAAAAAACGCGGAATTCATATTGGACACCGCATATATGTGCGTTAGCCTCTATGCATGTCACTGCGGCACGCGATCCTCGGTCTCCTCGCCATCGAACCGATGAGCGGCTACGAGGTGAAGAAGACGATCGACGCGAGCGTCGGGCACTTCTGGGCGGCCGATCAGTCGCAGGTGTATCGGACCCTCGCCGATCTGGTCGACCACGGGCTGGCCGCGCGCCGCACGGTCGTGCAGGAGGAGCGCCCGAACATGCACGTGCACAGCCTGACCGAGCTCGGCGCGGCCGAACTGGACGCCTGGCTCGTCGCGCCGCTGCGAATGCCGCCGACGCGCGATCCGTTCCTGGCGCGGTTGTTCTTCGCGGACCGATTGCCGCCCGGCGGGATCGCCGAGGTGCTGGACGCCCGGCGCCGGGAACTGGCCGGGGAGCTGGCGGCGTTGCGGGCGATCGCCGTCCCGGCCGCGGCCGCCGACCTGGGCGCGGCGCTCCGGTTGGCCACGCTCGACTACGGCATCACCGTCGTCGAAGCCGAACTCGCCTGGCTCGACAGGACACAACGCGAACTGGAACGGATCACCTCATGAGAACGCCGGCCCCGGCCGACCTCGATCGGATCGCGGCACGCTGCGCGGCCCACCCGAAGGTGTCGGGTTTCAGCGCGGCGATCGAGCAGCCCGCCACCGGATTCACTTGGCGCTACGGGGATTCCGGCCGACCGTACTTCATCGCGAGCATCACCAAGCTCTACACCGTCGCGCTGATCATGCAGCTGCGCGCGGCGCGGGCGTTCACCCTGGACACCCGCGCGGCCGACATCCTGGGCGCGGACACGATGCGCGGGCTGAACGTGCACGACGGCCACGATTACGGCCCCGCGATCACCGTTCGCGAGCTGCTGACCCAAACCTCCGGGATACCGGACTATTACGAGCAGAAACGACCCGACGGGACGACCTTCGCCGCGGCGATGATCCATGCCGACGCCGCCTGGAGTTTCGAGGACTTGCTCGAGCTGGCCAGGCGCATGCCGAGCCGATTCGCCCCGTCGGCTCCGGGCCGGGCTCAGTACTGCGACACCAACTATCAGCTGCTCGGGCGGATCATCGAGATCGCGACCGCCGGCGACTTCGGCACCGCGCTGCGCGAACGAGTCCTGGAACCGCTGGGCCTGCACAGCACTTGGCTGTTCGGCCCGCGGACGCTCGACCGCTACGACGAGGTCGCCACGCTCCGGGCGGGCCACACCCCGCTGCGCATTCCGCAGGCGATCGCCTCGTTCCCGCCCGACGGCGCGGTCGTCTCCACGGTCACCGACCAGATACGTTTCCTGCGCGGCTTCCTCGCGGGCGAACTCTTTCCCGCCCCGTATCTCGATGAGATGACCGCGCAATGGAATTCGGTGTTCTCGCCGCTGATCCCCATCCACTACGGCATCGGGATCATGCGCTACCGGCAGCCGCGCTGGCAGACCCCCTTCCTCTCCCCACCGACCATGATCGGCCACTCCGGCGCCTTCGGCACCGTTCTCTACTACGTCCCGGACCGCGATCTCTTCCTCGCCGCCTCGGTCAACCAGATGCGCGCGGTGAGCCTGCCGCACATCCTCCTACTGCGGCTCGCGGCTCGCTTCGCCTGACTCGAACGCGGTCAGGGCGGGCTGCCGACGCTGCCGTTCTTCTCGAGATCGTCGAGCAGGGAAGGGGTTTCGGCCGCGGCGCGGGGGCGCCGGGCCGGGGTGTGACGATCTGCCGGTCTGACTACGGTCAGCTCGGTGGGGGAGAACGCGAGGGTGTCGTTCGATCCGGTGGGCCGCACGTGCAGGAAGTCGGGTTCGGTGCGGGCCGCGACCGCGACCACCATGCCCGACCGGCCCTCTTCCATGCCGACCGCGTCGGCGGTGAAGTACACGCGGGGCCGTCGCCCTGCTTCGACTGCGCTGGCGATGCGCTGGATCTGATTGTCGGACAACGAGGTCGGCATAGTGGCTCCGGGCGGGGTGAAGCGGTTTTCTCTTCTGAGAATGCCCGAGGGTACCGACACCATGCATCTCGAGTCGCATTGGAGTCCGTCGCGCGGCCGTGAAGTGCCCCGGTAATAGACTTGCGCCATGGCACACGACTCCGACCGGTCGTTCGATATCAAGCCCCGCTCCCGCGACGTCACCGACGGACTCGAGAAGACGGCCGCACGCGGCATGCTTCGCGCCGTCGGCATGGGCGACGAGGACTGGGCCAAACCACAGATCGGCGTGGCATCCAGCTGGAACGAGATCACCCCCTGCAATCTCTCGCTCGATCGCCTGGCCAAGGCGGTCAAGCGCGGCGTGCACGCCGGGGGTGGCTACCCGCTCGAGTTCGGCACCATCTCGGTCTCGGACGGCATCTCGATGGGCCACGAGGGGATGCACTTCTCGCTGGTCAGCCGCGAGATCATCGCCGACTCCGTCGAGACCGTGATGATGGCCGAGCGCCTCGACGGCTCGGTCCTGCTGGCCGGCTGCGACAAGAGCCTGCCGGGCATGCTGATGGCCGCGGCCCGGCTGGACCTGTCCAGCGTCTTCCTCTACGCGGGTTCGACGCTGCCGGGCAATGTCGACGGCAAGGACGTCACGATCATCGACGCCTTCGAGGCCGTCGGCGCCTGCATCAAGGGCCTGATCACCCGGGAGGAGGTCGACCGCATCGAGCGGGCGATCTGCCCGGGCGAAGGCGCGTGCGGCGGCATGTACACCGCCAACACCATGGCCTCGGCGGCCGAGGCGCTCGGCATGAGCCTGCCCGGCTCCGCCGCCCCGCCCGCCCCCGACCGCCGCCGCGACGAGTACGCCGAGAAGTCCGGCGAGGCCGTCGTCGAGTTGCTGCGCAAGGGCATCACCGCCCGCGACATCATGACGCTGGAGGCGTTCGAGAACGCGATCACGGTGGTCATGGCCCTGGGCGGGTCCACCAACGCGGTCCTGCACCTGCTGGCCATCGCCCGCGAGGCCGGCGTCAGCCTCACCCTGGCCGACTTCAACCGCGTCGGCGACAAGGTGCCGCACCTGGGTGACCTCAAGCCGTTCGGCCGCTACGTCATGAACGACGTCGACAAGGTCGGCGGCATCCCCGTGGTGATGAAGGCGCTGCTCGACGCGGGCCTCATGCACGGCGACGTCATGACCGTCACCGGAAAGACCATGGCCGAGAACCTGGCCGGGATCGAACTCGGACTCGACGGTGATGTCATCCGGCCGATCGAGCGGCCGATCCACAAGACCGGCGGGCTGACCATCCTGCACGGCTCCCTCGCGCCCGAGGGTGCCGTGGTGAAGAGCGCCGGCTTCGACTCCGACGTCTTCCGGGGGACGGCGCGGGTGTTCGACGGGGAGCGCGCCGCGATGAACGCGCTCGAGGACGGCACGATCGCGGCCGGCGACGTGGTCGTCATCCGCAACGAGGGCCCCAAGGGCGGCCCGGGGATGCGCGAGATGCTCGCCATCACCGGCGCGATCAAGGGCGCCGGCCTGGGCAAGGACGTCCTGCTGCTCACCGACGGCCGATTCTCCGGCGGCACCACCGGTTTGTGCGTCGGCCACGTCGCCCCCGAAGCCGTCGACGGCGGCCCGATCGCGTTCGTCCGCGACGGTGACCCGATCGTCCTCGACGTCGCCAACCGCCGGCTCGACGTCGAGATCGAGGAAAGCGAACTCGCCGCCCGCAAGGTCGGCTGGGAACCGCTGCCGCCCAAGTACACCTCCGGTGTGCTCGCGAAATACCGCAAGCTCGTCAGCTCGGCCGCGCACGGCGCCGTCACCGGCTGATCCGAGGCACCGAGTGCAACTCGGCAGCGTCTGCCTCTAAGGATTGAGGAGTTTGTATATCCGGCGGAAGACGTCGATCTGGGCCGGGTTGTAGAGGTCTTTGAGCGCCTTGACCATCGTGATGTCCGCGGCGCGGGCGCCGCCCGGTGCGTCGGCGGTCACGTTCTTCAATCCGGGGCGGGCCGCGAACAGCTCGCGGATCTCGGGGGCCAGCCGTTCGGCGATCGCCTGGCGGGTCCGGGCGTCGGCGTCGGCGGGCAGCGTGTCGAATTCGGGATCGGTGGGTTCGGCCGGGGCGTCGCGCAGCATGTCCGCGTAGGTCTCGAGCCCGCCGGGGCCGAGCACCCGGGTCAGCACGACGACGAACGAGCGGTCGGCGTCGGTGAGATAGGTTTCGGCGGTCGCCTCGCTGAACTGCGGCGGCAGGTCGGTCGCGGCGGACTGCCGCAGGATCAGCCCGATCTCGACCCGGGCCCGCTGCAGCCCCTCGATGGTCGCGGCCAGTTCCGCGTCGAGGGTCCGCAGCGCCTGCTGGGGGTGCTCGTCGGCATCGCCCATCTCGGCGATCTGGGTGAGTGAGAAGCCCAGGTCGGTCAGGCGTTTGATGCGCAGCAGGCGAACGAGATGCGCGACGCCGTACTGCTTGTAGCCGTTGGCGCGCCGCTCGGGCTCGGGCAGCAGGCCGACCTCGTGGTAGTGCCGCACCGCGCGCAAGCTCGTGCCGGCCAGCTTCGCGATCTCCCGGGTACTCCATGCCACGACGGTCACCTTATTCCGATTGCGTCCACCGGCCCGGAGGGACCGGCACCTGCCATTCGAAACCGTGCCGTCGCGGCATGGTCAAGGGTGGCCGTCGTCACCGGCCGGGCGCCAAGTGCTCGCTGGAGCGGCGGAAAGCCCAGACCACGACCACCAGGGCGAGCGCGAGCAGCGGTGTGCCCATGGCGATCTTGGCGAAGGCCAGCCACCCGGTGGCCTCGTTGTCGTAGAGCCACCGCTGTACGACGAACCGGGCGGCGAACAGCAGCGTCAGCGTGAGCGTGGCGATATCGTGCCCGATCAGGGCCGGGCGATTGCGCCGCCAGGCGTGCCGCCCGCCGTGCAGCAGATTCCAGAGCACGCCGGTGAGCGGCCGCCGGATGACGAGCGAGAACAGCAGTGCGAGCGCGCCGGCCAGGCTGGCCCAGATGCCGATCAGGAAGAACCCGCCCGCCGATCCGGTCCAGGCCGCGACGCCGGCGGCGACCGCGACACCGGTGAGCCCGCCAATCGCGGCCGTGAAGGGCTCGCCGCGCAGCAGCCGCCATCCGGTGAGCGCGACCGCGACGGCCAGTGCGATCGCGATTGCGATCGGCAGCGCGACGAGCGCGTTGGCCACCACGAAGCCCACGATCGGGATGGCGGTGTAGACCATGCCCTTCGGGCCGCCGAGCTGGTCCAGTAGGCGCTGTTGCGCCGAGACCGCTGCGGGCTCTTCGGCGCGGGGCTGCGGATCAGGCGTGGTCATGGCGTCCTCCCAGGTGTCGGGCGAAGAAACGTTCGGCGGCGCCGAACATGGTGATCAGGTTCTCGGGGTTCACGAACAGATGGCCTTCGTCGGGGAAGACCAGGTAGTCGACCTCGACGCCGCGGGCGCGCAGCGAGTCGACGATGTTGTCGGACTCGGCCTGCACGACCCGAATGTCGTTGGCGCCCTGCACGACCATCAGCGGCGTGCGGATCCGGTCGACCCGGCTGATCGGTGAGCGCGCGAGCAGTTCGGCTTCCTGCGCGGGGTCCGCGGGATCGCCCGCGTAGCGGTACCAGTTGTTGACCAGGCTCGGTTTGGCCGACTCCGGCACGGTCCGCATGAACGACGCCAGGTTCGAGATGCCGACGTATTCGAAGGCCGCCGCGAACCGGTCCGGGGTGAAGGTGACGCCGACCAGAGTGGCGTAGCCGCCGTAGGACCCGCCGAAGAGCGCGACCCGCTCCGGATCGGCGTAGCCCTGGGCGACGGCCCAGTCCACGGCGTCGATCAGGTCGTTGTGCATCGCACCCGCGAGTTCGCCGATCCCGGCCTGCATGTGGGCTTTGCCGAACCCGGACGAGCCCCGGAAGTTGACCTGTAGCACCGCGTATCCGCGATTGGCGAACAGCTGCGCGCTCTTGTCGAACCCCCAGCCGTCCCGGGTCCACGGCCCGCCGTGCACGATCAGTACCAGGGGCAGCCCGGTGGGCTCGACGCCTACCGGCAGTGTCAAGTACGACGGCAGTGCCAGACCGTCGCGGGCGGTGATCGTGACCGGCCGCATCGGGGCCATCCGCGCGGGATCCAGGTGCGGGTTGGGCCGGAACAGCAGCCGGCGTTCGCCGGTAGCGTGGTCGTAGCACCAGGTGACGCCGGAGTCGCGGTCGTGGGTGAAGGACACCACCCAGCGCCGGCCTTCCTCGTCGGAGGAGATCGCGGCCAGGTCACCGTCGGACAGGGTTTCCAGTTCGGCGAGTACCTCGGCGAAGTGCGGATCCAGCGCGTGGATCACCTGCCGCGCACCGAGATAGCGCACGCCGAGCAGCTCGCCGGTCCGGCGGTGCCGGATCAGCGGGGCGGGCAGAGTCGGGAACACCTGGGCGCGGATGTCGAGGTCGAACTCGGGGTGGCTGTCGACCTCGGTCTGCACGCCGGTGTCGAGGTCGAGCCGGGCCAGCCGGGTGCGGTCGGTGCCGCGGTTCGCGCCGATCCAGGCGCCGCTCCCGTCGGGGGTGAGCTCGAACGGGAAGACGTCCAGGACATAGTCGGCGCCGTCGAACTTCGCGATCGGGTCCAGCCCGGCGGTCTCGGCGTCGTAGCGGCACAATTCGATATCGCCGTCGGCGGTCACCGTACGGGCGAACAGGCGGCCGTCTCCGGCGTACAGCCAGGCGCTGACCCCGCCGGGGTTCTGGACCAGCATCGTCAATTCGCCGGTGGCGATGTCGAGTTCGTGCAAGTCGAGTTCGGCCGCGTCGCGGGCGTTGAGCTGCAGGGTCACCTTGCCGGGCCGGGCCGCGGACTGCTCGACCCCGACGGCCATCGTGCCGGGAAACGGTGTCAGGTCGACGGCCGGCGCCGCCGGATCGTCCAGGTCGACCCGGTGCACGTGCCAGTTCTCGTCGCCGCCGTCGTCCTGGAGGTAGAGCAGCCAGCGCGGGTCGTCGGTCCACAGGTAGCGCAGGACGGTGCGGGTCTCGTCGGCGGTGACGCAGCGCGGCGGCGCGCCGGAATCGAGGTCCTCGATCCACACGTTGAGCCGATTCCGCCAGGGCGCCAGGAAGGCGATCCGGGTGCCGTCCGGTGAGATCGACGCGCCCGACCGGATCGGTGATCGGAAGAAGTCTTCGACCGAAATCAGTTCGGGTAAGGCCATTTCGGGTTCTCCTCGTTGGGTTCGGTGCCGCGGTGGCGGCGCCGCAACCCAGGTAAAGCCGTGCCGCAGCGGCATACTCAACCCCTGTGTGACCGGTGCCACTCGATTCCCGGGACTCGGCATTTGACTGTGCCGTGGCGGCACGGTGTTACCTCGAAGGAGTCCGAATATCCTGTGCGCATACGTGATCGGAGTACCGCATGACCGAAAAGCCGAAGTTGATCGACGTCGAGGAGTTCTTCGCGAATCCGAAGTTCTCCGGGGCATCGATCTCGCCGGACGGCACCCGGATCGCCTACCTGGCACCGCAGTACGGCCGGACCAACGTCTGGGTCCGCGGGATCGACGAGGAGCACGCGGACGCCGTGTGCGTCACCCACGACGCCCGGCGCGGCATCAAGACCTACCACTGGGCCGACGACCCGCGCTGGCTGCTCTACCTCCAGGACACCGACGGCAACGAGGACTTCCACCTCTACCGGGTGGACCTCGACGCGCCGGGCGAACCGGCCGTCGACCTGACGCCGATGCCGGCCGGATCGCGGGTGTTCGGCCTGCAGCCGGTCAAGTCGGTGCCCGGCAGTGTGTTCGTCTGGATGAACCGCAGGCCGACCTTCGTCGACCTGTTCCGGATCGAGGTGGCCACCGGCGCGACGACCCCGCACCTGGAGCGGACCGAACCGCTGGACACCTTCCTGGTCGACAGTGCCGGGGCGGCAGCCTTTTACACCTCGCAGACCGCGGACGGCACGCACGAGTTCTACGCGGTCGACCCGGACACGGGCGACCGGCGCCTGCTGCAACGCCTCGGCGGCCCGGAGCATCCGCTCGGCGTGGTCCCGACGCTGGTGACTCCCGACGGCAAGGGTCTGCTGGTCGGCGCCTATCAGGACTCCGACGACCTGCGCCTGGTCCGCATCGACCGGGCGACCGGTGAGCAGACCGTCGTCGCCGCGGTGCCCGGGCACAGCCTGTGCACCATGAGCCAGCTGTCGGCGAGCCTGCCGCCCACCCTGTTCACCAGCGAGCGCACCGGGGAGGTCATCGCGGCCCGGTTCGTCGGGGATCGCCCGCGGATCGAGGTGCTCGATCCGCACTTCGCCGAGGTGTATGCCGCGCTGTCGAAACTGTCGGACGGCGTCCTGGACAGCGTCTCCTCCGACGCGACCGAGCAGCGCTGGATCGCGAGCTTCATCCATGACCGGGAGCCGGGCCTGACCTGGTTCTACGACCACGGCACCGGCGAGAGCAAACTGCTGTTCCGCCCGCGCCCGGAGCTGGACCCCGCGGACCTGGCTCCGGTGACGGCCGTGCACTTCCCGGCCCGTGACGGCTTGCCGCTGCACGGATTTCTCACCTTGCCGGTCGGCGTCGAGCCCGCGGGGTTGCCGCTGGTGCTGCTCGTGCACGGCGGCCCGTGGGCGCACGATTCCTGGACCCACAATCCGACGGCGCAGTTCCTGGCGAATCGCGGCTATGCCGTGCTTCAGGTGAATTTCCGCGGGTCCTCGGGCTACGGCAAGCGGCACATCACCGCGGCGGTCGGCGAGTTCGCCGGGAAGATGCACGACGACCTGATCGACGCCGCCGACTGGGCGGTGCGGCAGGGCTACGCCGATCCGGCCCGGATCGGGATCTCGGGCGGCTCCTACGGCGGCTACGCCGCGCTCGTCGGCGTCACCGTCACCCCGGACTATTTCGCCGCCGCGGTCGACTACGTCGGCATCTCGAACCTGGCGAACTTCATGCGCACGCTGCCGCCGTTCACCCGGCCCGCCCTGTTCAACAGCTGGTACCGCTACGTCGGCGATCCCGAGGATCCCGCGCAGGAGGCCGACATGCTGGCCCGCTCGCCGTTGACCATGGCCGACCGGATCCGCACTCCGCTGCTGGTTGCCCAGGGCGCCAACGACGTCCGGGTGGTGCAGGCCGAATCCGACAACCTCGTCGAATCCCTGCGGGCCCGCGGTGTCGCGGTCGAGTACCTGGTTGCCGAGGACGAGGGCCACGGCTTCGAGAATCCGGAGAACCAGATCCGGCTGCATCGAGCGATCGAGCGGCACTTCGCCCAGCACCTGGGCGGGCGCGCGGTCGGCGCCTAAATTGCAGTTTATGAAAAATTGCAGTTTCTGCTAAATTGTCCGGCATGGGTGCGGCGAAGGGCGTGGAGCCGGAGGTCGGGCTGCGTGAGCGCAAGAAGCGGCAAACGCGGCTCGACCTGTGCACGGCGGCGCGCCGGCTGGTGATCGAGCGCGGCTTGGACGCCTCGACCACCGACGACATCGCGCAGGCCGTCGGGGTGTCGCCACGGACGTTCTTCAACTACTACGACACCAAGCTGGACGCGGTGGTCGGGCCGGTGGGCGAGATCGGAACTCCGCGGGCCCGCGCGGCTTTCGTCGCCGGCGGCCCGAGCGGCACGCTGTTCGACGACGTGGTCTGGCTCTATGCCTCGGGCTACGAGTCGGAGGACGAGGTGCGCGAGAGTATCGCGCTGATCACCGAGATCATCCAGACCGAGCCGCGGGTGCTCGCGGGCTTCATGGCCGCGGGCGCGCGGCACGAGGCGGCCGTGGCCGACCTGCTGGCCGCGCGCGGCGAGCGGGTCTCGGCCGAATTCGCGGGGCTGCTGGCGAGTCTCATGTCCACCCTGACCACTCGGGCCGCGATGTCGTTGGCCGGCACGCCCGAGCGGTCCCTGGCCGAGGCGCTGCGCGCGCAGTGCGACCTCGTCGCCGAGCTGTTCCGACCGGCCGCACACTAAGTCAAGGAGCTACCGATGACCACGACGGCTGACGCGCCGCCACCCCCGATCGTGCTGACCCAGAAGCGGATCTGGCTGATCTTCTCCGCGCTGATCGCCGGCATGTTCCTGGCCAGCCTCGATCAGACCATCGTCGGCACCGCCATGCCGACCATCGTCGGCGAGCTCGGCGGGGTCTCCGAGATGGCCTGGACGGCCACCTCGTATCTGCTGGCCACCACGATCGTGATGCCGATCTACGGCAAGTTCGGCGACATGTTCGGCCGGCGCTGGCTGTTCCTGTTCGCCATCGGCGTCTTCACCCTGGCCTCGGTGGGCGCGGCGCTGTCGACCGGGTTCTGGGAGTTCATCGCCTTCCGTGGCCTGCAAGGCGTCGGCGGCGGTGGTCTGATGATCTTGGCGCAGGCCATCATCGCCGATGTGGTGCCCGCGAAGGATCGCGGCAAGTACATGGCCCCGATGGGTGCGATCTTCGGTATCACCTCGGTGGCCGGGCCGTTGCTGGGCGGCTTCTTCGCCGATCACGTCGGCTGGCGCTGGTGCTTCTGGATCAACGTGCCGATCGGCCTGGCGGCCATGGTGATCGCGTTCCGCTACCTGAGCATCCCGAGTCATCGTCCCAAGACCCGGCCGGACTATCTCGGCGTCGTGCTGATGTCGTCGGCGACGACGCTGCTCATCCTGCTGACCGACTGGGGCGGCAAGCGGCACGCCTGGGATTCCCCGCTCATCCTGTCGATGATCGCGGCGCTGGTGCTCGTGGTGGCCGCGTTCGTGTTCGTGGAATCGCGGGCCGCGGAGCCGATGCTGCCGCTGTGGTTGTTCCGCAACCGCACGTTCGTGCTGACCTCGGCCATCGGCCTGGTGGTCGGCCTGGTGATGTTCGCGGCGCTGGCCTTCATCCCGACCTACCTGCAAATGGCCACCGGCGCTTCGGCTTCGGTGTCGGGGCTGCTGCTGATCCCGATGATGGTCGGCATGATGGCGACGCTGATCAGTTCCATGGCGGCGATCACCAAAACCGGTAACTACCGGGCCTATCCGCCGATCGGCGCGCTGATCATGGGCGCGGGCATGCTGTGGCTGACCCAGTTGAACGCCGGCACCTCGATGTGGGTGGTCGGCGGGATGCTGTTCGTGATGGGTGCGGGCCTGGGCCTGATCATGCAGATCATCGTGCTGGTCGTGCAGAACGCGGTGGCGCCGGATCAGATCGGCACCGCGACCAGTGCCAACAACTATTTCCGCGAGATGGGCGGCGCGATCGGTGTGGCCGTCTTCGGGTCGATCTTCACCAACCGGCTCACCGAGGGCCTGACCGAGGCGTTCCGCGACAACTACCAGCAGGCCGGCGGAGTCGACCCGGGTGCCCTGGTGCCCTCGGTGGTCAAGCATCTGCCCGAGCAGTTGCACGACGCGATCGTCGGCGCCTACGTCGATGCCCTGGTACCCGGCTTCTGGTACCTGCTGCCCGGTGTGGCGGTGGCTTTCCTGCTGGCGCTGTTCATTCCGCATCTGAAGCTCTCCGACGAGGCGGGCATGGTCGCGCGCGGTGAGGCCGTGCTCGAGGCGGACGTGCCGAAGACCGACGTCTCGGCCTAGCGGAATCCCGAACGCCCCTTTGTCTTGCTACAGAACAAACTTTGTCTGACTTTCGCGAAAGTCGGGACACAGTAAGACAAAGGGGCGTTCAATCGCCGTATGCGCATCGCGGCTCGCCCCGAAAACACCCACCAGGAACGGCTTTTGCGCCTGCTGCGGGATCGCGGGCCGCAGTCGCGCTCGGAACTGGGGCTTCCGATGGAGCTGTCGCGATCGAAGCTGGCGGTGGAGCTGGATCGGCTGGCCGAACTCGGGCTGGTCGAGGCCGGTGGCCTCGCGGCTTCCAGCGGCGGGCGGCGGTCGGCGATCGCGCAGTTGGCCGCGGGGCTGCGGTTCGCGGCCGTCGACATCGGCGCCACCTCCATCGACGTCGCGGTGACCGATGGCGAAATGCGGGTTCTCGGGCATCTTTCCGAGCCGTGTGACATCCGGCAGGGGCCCGCGGCGGTGCTCGAACGCGTGCTGGACCTGCTCGGCAAGCTCCGCGCGGAACACGCGGTGGGCGGGCGGTTGCACGGCGCGGGGATCGGCGTGCCCGGTCCGGTCAGTTTCCGCGACGGCATCCCGGTCTCGCCGCCGATCATGCCCGGCTGGCATCGGTTCCCGGTCCGCGAGGTGGTGGCGCAGGAACTCGGCTGCCCGGTCCTGGTCGACAACGACGTGAACCTGCTGGCGCTGGGCGAAATGCATTCCGGCTCCGCGCATTCGGTGGAAGACTTCCTGCTGGTCAAGATCGGTACCGGGGTCGGCTGCGGGATCGTGGTGGGCGGCGGCCTCTATCGCGGGGTCTCCGGCAGTGCCGGCGATATCGGGCATATCCGGATCAGCGACGACGGCCCGGTGTGCGCCTGCGGGAACACCGGTTGCCTGGAGGCCTACGCGGGCGGGGCGGCCCTGGCGCGCGAGGCGACGATCCTCGCCCGCGCCGGGCGCTCGACGTTCCTGGCCGAACGGCTCGCGCAGGCGGGCGCGCTCAGCGCGGTCGACGTCGCCGAAGCCGCCGCGGCGGGAGATCCGCTGGCGGTAGCCATGATTCGCGAGGCGGGCGCGCACCTGGGTTCGGTGCTGGCCGGGCTGGTCAGCTTCTTCAATCCCGGGCTGGTGGTGATCGCCGGCGGGGTCACCGGCTTCGGGCATCCGCTGCTCGCCGAGATTCGCAGCGTGGTCTACCGCCGCTCGCTGCCCCTGGCCACCGGCAATCTGCCGATCGTGCTGTCCGAGCTCGCCGGTGTCGGCGGGCTGATCGGCGCGGCCCGGCTCATCAGCGATCACGTCTTCAGCGTCGCCTGATTCGCGACGGCGGCGAGGAGGCCGGCCATGGACACCGTGCTCACCATGCGGGGCATCGTCAAAGAATTCCCGGGGGTCCGGGCGCTCGATCACGTCGATCTCGAGGTGCGGGCGGGGGAGGTGCACTGCCTGCTCGGGCAGAACGGCGCGGGCAAGTCGACGCTGATCAAAGTGCTCTCGGGCGCGCATCAGCCGGACGCGGGCGAGCTGCGCTGGTACGACGAGCCGGTGCGGCTGTCCGGGCCCGCGGCGGCGACCCGGCTGGGCATCGCCACGATCTATCAGGAACTCGATCTGTGCGACGGGCTGAACATCGCGGAGAACATCTTCCTCGGGCACGAGCACGCCCGCGCCGGATTCACCCGTCGCGCACCGGCGGCCCGCGCCACCACCGAACTGCTGCGCCGGCTCGGGCACGCGGAGCTGCGACCGGATACCGCGGTCGGCACCTTGCCCGCCGCTGCCAAGCAAGTGGTCAGCATCGCGCGCGCCCTCTCGCACGACGCCCGGCTGATCGTGATGGACGAACCCTCGGCGGCGCTCGGCAACGACGAGGTCGCCAACCTGTTCCGGATCATCGGGCAGCTGCGCGCCGAAGGCGTTGCGGTGGTGTATATCTCGCATCGGCTCGAAGAGATCCGGACGGTCGGGGACCGGATCACCGTGCTGAAGGACGGGCGCACCGTCGCCGCCAACCTGCCCGCGGCGACCACGAGCACCGAGCAGGTGGTGTCGCTGATGACCGGGCGCCACGACCTCCAGGAGGCCGCGGCCCGGTCCTCGCACGCGGGCACGGACGAGGTGCTACGGGTGACGGACCTGGCGTTGCCCGGGCGCTTCCACGACCTGTCGTTCACTGTGCACGCGGGGGAGATCGTCGGGTTGGCCGGACTGGTCGGGTCCGGCCGCTCGGAAATTCTGGAGACGGTCTACGGCGCGCGCCGTCCGTCGGCGGGTCAGGTACTGGTCGACGGCCGGCCGATCCGGCCCGGCAGCACCCGCGCCGCGGTGACGGCCGGGCTCGGGCTCGCGCCGGAGGAACGCAAATCGCAGGCGCTGTTCCTGCTGGAATCGGTGGGGCGCAACATCTCCGCCGCCTCGCTGCCGCGCTACTCCCGCCTGGGCTGGTTCGACCGGCGCCGCGAACGCGCCGACACCCACGCCTCGCTCGCCCGCGTCGGCATCCGCCCGGCCGATCCCGCGCACCCGGTGCGCGAACTCTCCGGCGGCAATCAGCAGAAGGCGATCCTGGCGCGCTGGCTGCTCGACGACTCCCGGGTGCTGCTGCTGGACGAGCCGACGCGCGGGGTCGACGTGGGCGCCCGCGCCGACGTGTACGCGCAGATCCGCCGCCTGGCCGAGCAGGGTGTCGCGGTGCTGCTGGTCTCCAGCGACCTGCCCGAACTGCTCGCGCTCTCGGACCGGGTGCTGGTGCTGCGCGAGGGCGTGGTCATCCACGCGGCCGCCGCGGCCGAGCTCAGCGAACGCGACATCATCGCGATGATCATGGAAGGAAGCGCCCTGTGAGCGACGTACAGGCGAAAGCGGCGGCACCGCCGGACACGCGAGCCGTGCCGCCCGCGCCGGGCCGAGCGCGCCGCGAGATTCGCAAGCACGCGATTCTGGTGCTCGCGCTGGTGGCGCTGGTGGCGGTCGGGGCGCTGACCAAGGGCGAGGACTTCCTCAGCACCAGCAACCTGATCACCATCCTGACGCTGGCCTCGGTGATCGGGGTGGTCACCGTCGGGATGACGTTCGTGATCATCGGCGGCGGCATCGACCTGTCGGTGGGCGCGATCATCGCGCTGGCCTCGGTCTGGTGCACGACCAGCGCGACGCAGTCCTACGGTGTGGCGGGAATGGTGTTCTGCGCCTTGGCGGTCGGGGCGGCCTGCGGGCTGCTGAACGGGGCGCTCATCGCCTACGGCAAGCTGGTGCCCTTCATCGTCACGCTGGCGCTGATGGTGGCGGCGCGCGGGCTGGCCGAGGAGATCTCGGGGCGGCAGTCCCAGCTGGTCACCACCGATCTGCTGGCGCTGGCCCAGGAGCGGGTGCTGGGCATCCCGCTGCTGGTCTACCTGTTCCTGGTCGTGGTGGCGATCGGCTGGATTCTGCTGGAGCGCACCACCTTCGGCCGGCGCAGCTTCGCGGTCGGCGGCAACCCGGAGGCGGCCCGGCTGGCCGGTATCGACGTCCGGCGCCACACCCTGCTGCTCTACATGATCTCCGGGCTGTGCTGCGGTATCGCCGCGATCATGCTCACCGCGCAGACGACCACCGGGTCCAGCACCAATGGTCAACTCTACGAACTGGATGCGATCGCCGCGGTGGTGATCGGCGGCACGCTGCTCAGCGGCGGTTTCGGCACCATCACCGGGTCCATCCTCGGGGTGCTGGTCTTCACCGTCATCGAGGACCTGTTCATCCTGAACAACCTCGCCCAGCCCATCCAGGCGATCGGCAAGGGCGCGATCATCGTCGCGGTCCTGCTGTTCCAGCGCTTCGGCCGCGCCCGCGCCGTCCCGACTCTCACGTGAGAACCGTTTATACACAAAGGAATACCCATGAGCACCACCCCCTCTCCCTCCCGTCGCGGCATCCTGGTCGGCGGTCTGACCGTCGGCGCCGGCCTGATTGCGGCGGCCTGCACCTCCAACGAGAGCTCCTCCAACACCCAGGTCGCGCAGACGACCGGCGCGAACACGGCGAGCGGGAAGGAGGTGCGGATCGGCTTCTCCGCGCCTGCGGCCGACCACGGCTGGACCGCCGCCATCACCCGCAACGCCCGGGCCCAGGCCGGCGGCCTGGACGACGTGAAGCTCGATCTCACCGAGGGCACCAACGATGTCGCCCGCCAGATCGAGCAGGTGCAGACGCTGATCAATCAGAAGGTCGACGTCCTGGTCATCCTGCCGTTCGACGGCAACGCCCTGACCGCGGTCGCCAGGAACGCGATGTCGGCGGGGATTCCGGTGATCAACCTGGACCGGGTGTTCGCCTCGGCGCTGGCCTACCGCACCTGGATCGGCGGCGACAACTACGGCATGGGCGTGAACGCGGGCAACTTCATCATCGGCAAGATGCGGGAGAAGAACGTCGCCAACCCGGTGATCGTGGAGATCGCCGGCATCGACAACCTGCAGCTCACCCAGGAACGCAGCCAGGGCTTCAAGGACGCGCTCACCGCCGCCGGATTCCGGATCGAGGCCCGCCAGTCCACCGATTTCACCGCCGCGGGTGGGCAGCAGGTGGCCAGCCAGATGTTGCAGGCGGTCAAGAAGATCGACGCGATTTGGAATCACGACGACGATCAGGGCATCGGCGTGCTGGCCGCGATCCGGCAGGCCAACCGGGCCGGGGAGTTCGTGATGGTCGGCGGCGGTGGCTCCACCCAGGCCATGAACGAGATCAAGGGCGGGAACTCGCCGTTGCAGGCGACCGTGCTCTACAGCCCGGCCATGGCCTCCTCCGCGGTCACCCTGGCCCGGCTGCTCGGGCAGCGCAAAGCGCTCGGCGATCTGGCCGAACACGATGTGCCCGCGAAGATCACCACCTTTTCCGCGGTAGTCACCAAAGACAACGTGGATCAGTACCTCGCCAACGGTTACTGATCCGGACCCTGAACGGAGCCCGATGAGCTCGACATCACGACCGACCTTCGGCATCGGCCTGGTCGGCCATGCCTTCATGGGCCGCGCCCACTCGCACGCCTGGCGCAGCGTCGACGCGATCTTCGAATTGCCTTGGCAGCCGGTGCTTTCCGTGCTGGCCGGTCGCGACGACGGGCGGGCGCAGGCCGCCGCGGCGCGGCTCGGCTGGGGCAGCGGGGTAGGGGATTGGCGGCAGTTGCTCGAGCGTGACGATGTCGATCTCATCGATATCTGCACACCGGGCGACTCGCACGCCGAGATCGCCGTCGCGGCGCTCGAGGCGGGTAAGCACGTGCTGTGCGAGAAGCCGCTGGCCAACACCGTGGCGGAGGCCGAGGCGATGGCCGCCGCGGCCGAGCGGGCGGCCGGTCGCGGGGTGCGGTCCATGGTCGGGTTCAGTTACCGGCGGGTGCCGGCCCTGGCGCTGGCCCGGAACCTGGTGGCGCAGGGGCGGATCGGCACCGTCCGGCATGTCCGGGCGCAGTATCTCCAGGACTGGCTCGCCGATCCGCAGGCGCCGCTGAGCTGGCGGCTGGACCGTCGGCGGGCCGGGTCCGGGGCGCTCGGCGACATCGGCGCGCACATCATCGACGCCACCCAGTTCGTCACCGGTGAGGCCGTGACGGGGGTGTCGGCGCTGCTGGACACCTTCGTCACCGAGCGGCCGCATCCGGACGGTCCGGGCACCGGGCCCGTCACCGTCGACGATGCCGCCCTGTTCCACGGTCGCCTGTCCGGCGGCGGGCTGGCCTCCTTCGAGGCCAGCCGCGTCGCCGCGGGCCGCAAGAACGCTTTGCGCCTGGAACTCAACGGAACTCGCGGCAGTCTGGCCTTCGATCTGGAGGCGATGAATGTGCTGTGGTTCCACGATCACACCGAAGATTCCGACACCGCGGGATTCCGGCGCATCCTGGTCACCGAACCCCAGCACCCCTATGCGGGCGCCTGGTGGCCGCCCGGTCACGGCCTCGGCTACGACCACGCCTTCACCAACGAGATCGCCGATCTGGTCATCTCGATCGCCGCGGGCAAAGACCCCGAACCCACCTTCGCCGACGGTCTGGCCGTGCAGCGGGTACTCGCCGCCGTGGAGGCGAGCGCGGCCGACGACGGCCGGTGGACCGCGATTCCAGGAGTGCAACCATGAGACCGATCACGCTGTTCACCGGCCAGTGGGCCGACCTCCCCTTCGAGCAGGTGTGCGCGCTGGCCGCCGAATGGGGTTACGACGGGCTCGAAATCGCCTGCTCCGGTGATCATTTCGAGGTCGACAAGGCACTCGCGGATCCCGGCTACGTCGCGGCCCAGCGCAAGACCCTGGAGCGGCACGGTCTCCAGGTGTTCGCCATCTCCAATCACCTGGTCGGCCAGGCGGTCTGCGATCACCCCATCGACGAACGCCACCGTGCGATCCTGCCGGCGCGGATCTGGGACGACGGCGATCCCGAGGGCGTGCGCCGCCGCGCCGCCGCCGAGATGGCCGATACCGCCAGGGCCGCGGCCGCCTTCGGCGTCGACACCGTCGTCGGGTTCACCGGCTCGGCCATCTGGCACACCGTCGCCATGTTCCCGCCGGTCCCGGCCGAGACCATCGCCCGCGGCTACCAGGATTTCGCCGACCGCTGGAACCCGATCCTGGACGTCTTCGACGCCGAAGGCGTGCGCTTCGCCCACGAGGTCCACCCCAGCGAGATCGCCTACGACTACTGGACCACGATGCAGGCCCTGGCCGCCGTCGACCAGCGCCCGGCCTTCGGATTGAATTGGGACCCTTCCCATTTCATCTGGCAGGACCTGGACCCCGTCGCCTTCATCCTGGACTTCGCCGACCGCATCTACCACGTGGACTGCAAGGACACGAAGCTGCGCTGCGGCGACGGCCGCCGCGGCCGCCTCTCCTCCCACCTACCCTGGGCCGACCTGCGCCGCGGCTGGGACTTCGTCTCCACCGGCCGCGGCGACGTCCCCTGGGAGGACTGCTTCCGCGCCCTCAACGCCATCGACTACACCGGCCCCATCTCCATCGAATGGGAAGACGCCGGCATGGACCGCACCGCCGGCGCCCCCGAAGCCCTCGCCTTCATCCGCACCTACAACGCCATCAGCCCCCCGGCCGCCGCCTTCGACGCGGCGTTCGGTCAGGAGCAACAGCCCGAGCGGTGAGCGGCCTACGCCGGTTCGGCGACGAGGTGGAGGTAGGCGGTGTCGAGGGGGATGTCGACGGCGAACCAGGCGGCGGGGCGGTCCTCGTCGTGGGGGCACCAGGCGGTTGCCACGCACAGGCGGGCCACCTGGGGGTAGGTCAGGCCGGGGAGGTGCCAGGCGAGGCCGGCCGGGTCGGTGTAGCGGACACCGTATTCGGCGGAGTCGTCGTCCGGGTCGGTGGGCAGGACGTCGGCCCAGTCGGCGGGCATCAGGCGGCCGTCGGCGGCTTGCAGGGCGAGCAGTTCGGAGTCGGGGCCGCCGACCGAGACCATGAAGCGCTCGTTCTCGGCGCTGACCGCGGCGAGGCATTCGCCGGAGTCGGGGCCGGCGTAGACGTCGGCGGGCAGGTCGGTGAGTTCCGCGGCGACGACCAGGCCGGGGACGGCGGCGTGGGCCTGCACCTGCCAGATCGCCGCCCACACCGGCACCGGTTTGCCGCCGTCCCAGGCCGGTACGTCGATGCTGCCGAGCAGCAGGTCCACCGTCGCGGTGGGGTGCTGCCACCGGTGCAGGTGCGCGCCGCCCGGCAAGCGCCACACGGTGTTCGGCTCGGCGGGTAGCTCCTCGGCGCCGAGCCGGACGGCGAACTCGACGGTGCCCAGGGGCGTGTCGATCACGGCGCGGCGACGGGCTGCCTGGGCCAAGCGGTCGGTGGGGAGCATGTGCCAATCATGCAACAGCACCCGGCCGTGGATGTAGCTACCGCTGGGACGCGAGTTCCCCGAGCAACTTCCAGGTCCGGACCTGATCGTCGGGACCCGCGAGATCGGTGGAGGAGAAGACGACTTCGGTGGCTCCGGCGTCGTAGTAGCGCTGGATCGCGGCCGCCACGGTCTCCTCGTCACCGATGACGGCGAGGTCCGCGGCCCGCTGCGCCCCTTCGAGGTCGATCACCCGCCGGTAGGACGGCACCTGCTCGTAGAACGCCAGCTGCTCGACCGCTTTCGCCCGGGTGGCCTCGACATCGGAGGTCACCACCCCCGGCACGAAGGCCACGACCCGCGGCGTGGACTTCGCCGCGCGGGTGATCTCGGGCACGATGTGCTCGCCCAGCGTCCGCGGACCCGCCAGGTAGGGCAGGGTGCCGTCGGCGAGTTCGCCGGTCACCCGCAGCGCCTGCGGCCCCATGGCGGCCACCAGCACCGGGATCCGCGGCTCGGCGCCCGGTACGGCGGTCGGCAAAGGCGGTGTGGCGGTGAACAGTTCGCCGTGGAAGTCGGCGGTCCCGGTGTCCAGGAGTTCGCGCAGCGCGGTGAGGAATTCGCGCAGCCGGGCGATCGGCCGATCGAAGGGCACGCCGAAGGCGTTGGCCGCCAACGTCGAACCGAGGGCCAGACCGAGGTGGTAGCGGCCGTGCGTGGCGGCCTGCGCGGTCTGCGCCTGCGAGGAGATCAGCACCGGATGCCGGCCGATCACCGGAATCGCGGAGGTGCCCACCTGCAGTGCGGGCACCTCGCGGCCGACGATTGCCGCGAGCGTCGGCGAGTCGTAGTCCATCCGCTGCCCGAACCACACCGATCGCAGTCCGTGCTCGGCGACAGCGCGCGCCTCCCGCACGGAGTCGTCGACGTAATTGCTGGAATTCGTCTGGGCGAGAGCCACTCCGAGTGTCATGTTCATCGGCAACAAGTCCGTCGGCGATGGCGTTCCGCCGGAATCACCGTGATTTCAACCCGTGCCCAGCGCGGCCGCCAGATACGGGGCCGTCGGGCTCGCCGCGGCGCGCGCGACCGCGGCGGGATTGCCCTGCGCCACCACGCGGCCACCGGCCGCACCGCCGCCCGGGCCGAGATCGATGACGTGGTCGGCGGTCGCGGCCACGGTCATGTCGTGTTCGGCCGCGATGACGGTGCCGCCGCTGTCGGCCAGGCTGTGCAGTTGGCGCAGCAGGACTTCGGTGTCGGCGGGATGCAGTCCGGTGGTCGGCTCGTCGAGCACGTACACGGTGGCGGCCCGGTGGACGCGCTGCAGTTCGGAGGCCAGCTTGATGCGTTGCGCCTCACCGCCGGACAGTTCGGTGGCGGGCTGGCCGAGCCGCAGGTAGCCGAGGCCGACCTTCTGCAAGGTGGTCAGCGCGCGATGCGCCGCGGGCAGGTCGGCCAGGAATTCGACGGCTTGGTCGACGGTCAGGTCCAGCACCTCGGCGATGTCGCGACCGCGATAGTCGACCTCGAGGGTTTCGGCGTTGTAGCGCGCGCCGTGGCAGGTCGGGCAGGGGGTGTAGGTGCTGGGCAGGAACAGCAGTTCCACCGTCACATACCCCTCGCCCTGGCAGGTTTCGCAGCGTCCACCGGCGACGTTGAAGGAGAACCGTCCGACGCCGTACCCGCGGGCCCGGGCCGGGTCGGTGGCGGCGAACACCTTGCGCACGCTGTCGAACAGGCCGGTGTAGGTGGCCAGGTTGGAGCGCGGGGTGCGCCCGATGGGCTGCTGGTCCACCGTCACCACGCGATGCACGGCGGGGTCGTCGGCGGCGGCCCGGCCCAGCGCCCGCAGCAGGGTGGATTTCCCGGACCCGGAAACGCCGGTGAGGACGGTGAACACGCCCAGCGGCAGGGTGAGGTCGATGTCGTGCAGGTTGTTGTCGTGCACACTGTTCAGCTTCAGCCAACCGGAGGGTGAACGCGGAACATGTCGCGGTGCCGGTGTTTCGGCGAACAGATAGGGCCGGGTCGCCGAATCGCGCACGGCGCGCAGAGTTTCGACCGCTCCGCTGTGCAGGACGCGGCCACCGTGCACGCCGGCGCCGGGCCCGACATCGACGATCCAGTCGGCCCGCCGGACCACAGCCATCTCGTGCTCGACCAGGAAGACGCTGTTCCCCGAATCCCGCAGCCGCAGCAGCACCGAGGTCAGCGCCTCGCTGTCGGCGGGATGTAGCCCCGCGGAGGGCTCGTCGAGGACGTAGACGACGCCGAACAGCCCCGAGCGCAGCTGGGTAGCCAGCCGCAGGCGCTGCAATTCCCCACCCGAGAGCGTGGGACTCTCGCGCAGCAGACTCAGATACCCCAGGCCGAGTTCGATCGCGACCTCGAGGCGGCCGAGCAGATCTTGGATCAGCACCGCGGCGGGCCCGGCATCGTTGACGTGCGGGCGCAGCACGTCGCGCAGCTCCGACATCGGCAGGCCGGCGAGTTGAGTGATGTCGCGCCCGGCGAAAGTCACCGCCAGCGCTTCCGGGCGCAGACGCCGACCCCCGCACAGCGGGCATTGCCGGCTGGTCAGGAACTCCGCGGCCCGCTGGCGGCGGGTGTCGTTCTTCGACTCCGAGAACGCCCGCAGCAGAATGTCTTTCGCGCTGGTGTAGGTGCCCTCGTAGGAACGCTGGATGCGCTCGGCGGTCCGCTGCGGGTGCACCGTCACGACCGGCCGTTCCGCGGTGAACAGAATCCATTCACGGTCCGCGGCGGGCAATTCGCGCCAGGGCCGATCGATGTCGTAGCCGAGGGTGGCGAGGATGTCGCGCAGATTCTTGCCCTGCCACGCGCCCGGCCAAGACGCGATGGCGCCCGCCCGGATGCTCAGCGACGGATCGGGAACCATCGACTCCTCGGTCGCCTCGTATAGCGTGCCCATGCCGTGGCAGGTCGGGCAGGCGCCCTCGATGGTGTTGGGGGAGAAGGCATTCGAGTCCAGGTGTGTGGCACCGGGCGGGAATTTCCCGGCGCGCGACATCAGCATGCGCAGATAATTCGACATGCTGGTCACTGTGCCCACCGTGGACCGCGAAGACGCCACCGCGCGTCGCTGACCGAGCGCCACGGCCGGCGGCAGCCCGCTGATCTCGTCGACGTCGGGCAGGGGCAGTTGCTGCAAAAGCCGGCGCGCGTACGGGGCCACCGACTCCAGATATCGGTACTGGGAGTCGGCGTAGAGGGTGCCGAAGGCCAGCGAGGACTTCCCCGAGCCGGAGACCCCGGTGAACGCGACCAGCGCGTTGCGCGGGACATCGACGTCCACCGATCGCAGGTTGTGCGTGCGCGCACCCCGCACCCGCACGAATCGATCCTCGGGAGCCACGCCGGACGCCTCGGACATCAGCAGTGCCTTTCTCGTGCGTGCGCGCTCGAAGGACCTTGCAGCGAATCAGCAGCTACATTTCACCATAGTGGGCTCGGTGTGCCTGGCGAGGGAAGCGTGGACCGCTGGCATGCTGGGACGATGGCGATCCTGCTATCGGTGCTGTCCATGTGCATGACACTGTTCGGCGGCTTCGTCGCGGTGCGAATCGGCGACCGCAAACGCCTGGTTCTGGGCTTGGCGGCCGGCGTCATGCTCGGCGTGGTGGCCTTCGACCTGATGCCCGAAGCGCTCGCCCAGGAACCGCACGAGGCGCTGGGGGTGCCGGTGCCGCTGCTGGCCGCGGTGGTCGGCTTCCTGACCGTGCACGTCATGGAACGCACGGTAGCCCTGCACACCGGCTACGAGGACGAATTCGGTTCCCACCACCACGGATTCGCCTCGGTGGGCCTGCTGGCCGCTTCCGGCCTGGTGTTCCACAGCATGCTCGACGGCCTCAGCATCGGGTTCGGCTTCCAGGCCGGGGCCTCGGTCGGCATCGCCGTGGCCATCGCGGTCATCTGCCACGATTTCGCCGACGGCTTCAATACCTTCACCATTGCCACCCTGTACGGCAACGAGCGGCGGCGCGGCTATATTCTGCTCGGCCTCGACGCCATCGCACCCGTGGTGGGCGCGATTATCGGCACGCTGGTGCGCGTGCCCGCCGAACTGGTCGGGATCTATCTCGGATATTTCGCGGGCTTCCTGCTCTACCTCGCGACCGCGGACATCCTGCCCGAAGCGCACGCCGGAAAGCCGTCCACGGCCCCGCTGTTCTGCACACTCGCCGGCGTCGCCTGCATGCTCGGAGTAGCGGCGCTGAGCCACTGATAATCCCGGCCCGGCGCTCGATGAATTTCGCGGCGCCCGGTCGTCTCTACCGATGAGCTGTGCACTCGACCGAAGGAAGCGTTATGAACTGGACCCTCGAAGTCGTCATCGTCCCCGTCTCCGATATCGATCGCGCCATGGACTTCTACAGCCGGCAACTGGGATTCGCCGTGGATCACGACACGAAGCTCGGCGACGGAATCCGTATCGTGCAGCTGACGCCGCCGGGTTCGGGCTGCTCCATAGTGATCGGCGTCGGCGCGGTCCCGGTGATGGAACCCGGCTCGCTGAAGGGCCTGCAGCTGGTCGTTCCCGATATCGAGCAGGCGCACAAGGAACTGACGGCGCGCGGCGTGGCGGTGAGCGAGGTCCAGGTGCTCGGTGTAAATCCCTCGCCCACCCCGGAACCCCTCGACAATGTCGGTTTCGTCTTTTTCGAGGACCCGGACGGCAACAGCTGGACGGTGCAGCAGATCTCCTCGCGCGGGTGAGAAACCGGCTCATGCAGTAGCCGCGAGAAACCCCCTCGATGGCGTGGGCTAACGTTTACTACGGCATAGTTCCGCACACCTCGAAGGGTATTGAGCATGGCGCGCAAAGTCGTTGTGACACTGGTCGATGACTATGACGGTAAATCCAAGGCCGAGGAGACGGTGTCGTTCGCCATCGACGGAATCGCCTATGAGATGGACCTTTCGACGCTCAATGCCAAGCAGTTGCGCAGCACCTTCGAGCAGTGGACCCCGCACGCCCGCAAAGTCGGCCGCGCGGCACGCAGCAAGAGCAGCGAGAAGCGCTCGGTCGTAGACCGGGAGCAGACCGCCGCCATCCGCGCCTGGGCGCGCGAGCACGGCCACGAGGTTTCCAGCCGCGGCCGTATCCCGGCCGAGCTCGTCACGGCCTACGCCGCCGCCAACAAGTAGCCGCGCTCACCAGGGCAACGCTCCGGCTTTGTCGAAGTAGCCCCCGGTGGGGCCGTCCTGGTTCACCTGTGTCATCCGCACGATGATCTCAGCGCCCTCGGTCACGGTTTGCGTGCCCGCGTGGGCGTTGAGATCGGTCGCGGTGTAGCCGGGCTCCACCGCATTGATCCGCATGCCCGGCAAGGCTTTCGCGTATTGCACGGTAATTCGGTTCAGCGCGGTCTTCGACGTCAAATAAGACCGTCCCGGATAGTCGTATGCCGGGGTGCCGGGCGTGGTGCCGCTGCGGCGGATGCGTCGGCGGTGACGTCGAGTTTGCCGAGCCGCGCGGCCGCCGATCGACCGCGTTCGGCATCGCGGCAGCCGAGGTAGACGGTATGTCTTGCCGCGAGCAACTGGCGAGCGGTTTCGAATCCCAGTCCCCTGTTCGCGCCGGTGATGAGTGTTGTCGTCATGACCTCGAATTCGTCGCGCGCCGCGCGGTCGATCAGTGCCCCGGCCTTCCTGGGACTGCGAGTGCCAGGCGGGTTGCCCCGCACAATATGGGGCATGGCGACGGCGGAATTCGGAAAAAGATTCGCGGGGGATGTCGAGAACGGCCGGGCGGCTCCGTCCCAGGAGTAACGCGGCCGGATGGGCCGCGACGAACCGAGGAGAACACCATGGCGATTCACCGGATGGACCACGTCGGCGTCGTAGTCGAGGATCTCGCGGCGGCTGTCGCGTTCTTCGTGGAACTGGGGCTCGAGCTGGAGGGTGAGGCGACGGTCGAGGGTGCGTGGGCCGACCAACTGCTGGGCCTGGACAACATGCGCGCCGACATCGCCATGCTGCGCACCCCTGACGGCCACAGCCGAGTCGAAGTCTCGACCTTCCACCGGCCGGCCGCCGTCAGTGGTGTGCCGAACGCACCGGCGAACACCCTCGGCGTCCCCCGCCTCACCTTCGCCGTCGACGCCGTCGAAGACCTCATCGACCGATTGCGCCCGCACGGCGCCGAACTCGTCGGCAAGCTGGCCCAGTACGAGGATATCTACCTCTACGCCTACGTCCGCGGCCCCGCCGGCGTCATCATCGGCCTCGTCCAAGACCTCCGCTGACCAACCCGCACCAGGCCCACGACCACCCCGGCCACGCCGCCCCCGACACCCCACCCGACCAGAACATCGGTCGTCCAGTGCGCGCCGAGGTAGATCATCGCGATACCGATCACCACGATCGCTATGGCAAGCAAGCCCGCGACCCAGCGCCGGTACTCCGCCGGCCAGGGCAGGGTCAGATACGCGGTGACGGCGACCGCCGCCGTCATCGCGGCCACAGTCGACGGCATCGAGAACGCCCCGACCTGTACCACCGCGAGATCCGCCGGTGGACGCTCCCGCTGAATCAGGTGCTTCAGCCCCCGGGCCGTCGCCTGCGCCGACACGACCGCCACGACGATCGTAATCCCTTGCCACCACCAACGTTTCGCCACCACGACCACCAGGCCCGCCAGAGCGGCCACCGCGATGACCGCGTTGTTCATCCCGGCGTTCATCGCCCACCGCGCCACCGTCGTCAAGGCCCATGTCCGGTGCTGTGACAGCCACAGCAGGATGTCCATATCCCAACTCACACTGCCCATTCTGCGCTGTCCCGCCGGTGCGTTCGGATCGTACTGACGCGAACGCTGGGCACACGGCCTCCGGCTTGCGACGCTGAATCGAGCGGCACCACTGGCTCATTCGCGCCGAACCGGGCTTGCCGCCTATCGATTCGAGAGTCCGATTGCCAGTGTGCCTCGGTCTGCTCTGAAAGGAAGAGCATGGCAAGCGAAGATCAGCCGGAACAGGCCAGCGGGGAGACGGCGGCCGAGGAGCCGGTGCTCGATCCCGAGGAGACCGAGGATCTGGCGGCGCCCGTCGAACCGGAGAATTCCGCGGTGTCGCGGCGCAAGCTGTTCCTCGGCGCGGGTGCCGCCACCGCGGTGGTGGTCGGTGGTGGATTCGGGGCCTGGCTCACCACGCGCCGCACGCCGGGCGCTGGAAATGTCAAGCGCACCTTGAAGATCGGGCATGGCGGTGGCGTCTGTGAGGCGCCGCTGTATGTGGCGCATCACCAGAAGATCTTCGAGAAGCACGGCCTGGACGTCCAGATCATCAAGACCGGCGGCGACGAGATCAAGGACGCCGTCGGCGCGGGCAAACTCGATGCCGCGCCGGGCATCTTCTTCTCCTGGCTCAAGCCGATCGAGCAGGGGATCGACGCGAAACTCGCCGCCGGACTGCACGAGGGCTGCCTGCGCATCGTCGTGCCGAACGACAGCCCGATCAAATCCGTCGCCGACTTGCGCGGCAAGACGATCGGGGTCGGCGCCATCGGCGACTCGGCGATGTCGTTCTTCTCCCTGGACCTCGTCGACGCCGGGATCAACCCGGCCGAGGACGTCGACTGGCGGGTCTTCGCCGGCGACCAGCTCGGCGACGCCTTGGCCCGCGGCGAGGTCGTCGCGATCGCGGCGAGCGACCCGAACGCCTTGCTGCCCACCTTGAAAGGCGGCGCGAAGGAACTCACCAACAACTCGACCGGCGCCAATCGCCAGCTGTACTGCTGCGCGACGGCGGTCAACGGCCGGTTGCTGCGCGAGGATCCCGACATCGCGCGGTCGCTGATCACGGCGTGGGCCGAGGGCAGCCGGTGGGCGGGCGCCAACATCTCGGCGACGGCGGCGATCGAGGTGGAGCAGAAGTACGCCGCCGCCGACCAGAAGACGATCGAGGCGATCCTGAAGACCTACGGGTTCAACCCGTCCGCGGCGCGGTTGAAGGCCGAAATCATCCCCGGCATCGCGAAGTTCGCGAAGACCGGCTACCTCGACAAGCGCACCGATCCGAACGCGTTGGCCGACAAGGTGTACGCCGACCTCGGCCTGACCTGGTGAGGCCGCGGTGACTGCGACCATCGAGGCCGGCGCCGCCACCCGGCGAGCGGCGGTGGCGGAATCGCCTGCCGCCCGGCGCTATCCGCCCACGATCGGGTTCGCCCTGGCCTGGGCGGTGTGGGCCTTGACCGCGGCGACGACGCTGGTGGTGCCGGACCGGCTGCACGTCGCCGCTCCGCTGGTGGCCGGGCTGCTGTTCCTCGGCTGGACGGTGCTGCTCACCGGCTGGGCGAGCTACGCCTACCGCAGCCGGGAAGCCACACTGCGCCTGCGCTTTTGGACGCCGTGGATCGCGACGCTCGGCGGCTGGGTGCTGTTCTGGGAGTTCGCCACCGCCAAGACCGGCTGGCTGGAACCACCGTATTTCGCCTCGCCGCAGCAGATGCTGCTCGTGTTCTACAGCGACGCGGGCATTCTCGCCTCCAGCACCTGGCATTCCCTGTTGCTGCTGGCGGTCGGGTTCGTGATCGGCGCGGTCGCGGGCGTCAGCACGGGTATCGCGCTCGGCTGGTCGAAATTGGCTGCCTACTGGGGCAATCCGATCCTGCAGACCGCGGGCCCGGTCCCGGCGGCCACCCTGCTGCCCGTGATTCTGGTGCTGTTCCCGACCACCTACAGCGGCAGCGTCTTCATGGTCGCCTTCGGGGTGTGGTTCCCGGTCGCGGTGCTGACCAGGGCCGGGATCGCGGGGGTGGGGCGCGGCTATTTCGACGTGGCGCAGACCCTCGGCGCGTCCAAGAATTTCCTGATCTGGCGGGTCGCCGTGCCGGGCGCGCTGCCGAGCATCTTCACCGGCTTGTTCATGGGCTTGGGCGCGTCCCTGGCCGCGCTGGCGGTCGCCGAATTGCTCGGCGTGAAGGACGGTCTCGGCTGGTACATCCAGTGGACCAAGGGCTGGGCCGCCTACCCGCGCATGTACGCGGCGATCGTGATCATGGTGGTGGTTTGCCGCACCTTGATGCTGCTGCTGTTCCGGGTGCGCAATCGCGTGCTGCTCTGGGAGAAGGATTTGGTGCGATGGTGAGCGATCACCGGGGCAGCGCCGTCGAGATCGACGCGGTGTCCCATCAGTTCACGGTGGCGGGCGCGCGCAAGCGCGGGCTGGCGGATCTGCTGCTCGGCCGGCCCGCGCCCACACCGACCCGCGCGCAGGAGCTGGGCCGGCTGCGCGTACTGACCAACGTCTCGCTGACGATCGAGCCGGGCGAATTCGTGGCCCTGCTCGGCCCCTCGGGCTGCGGTAAATCGACACTGCTGCGCCTGCTGTCCGGCCTGGATCAGCCCTCGCGCGGCGAGCTGCGGGTCGACGGCGTTCCGATCAGCGGCCCGGATCCGCACCGGGCCTTGATGTTTCAAGATCCGACCCTGTTTCCGTGGCGCACCGTCGAGCAGAATGTGGCGCTCGGCCCGCAGGCCCGGGGCACGCTCGGCGCGGATCGCGAGCGCGTGGACCAGTCCCTGGCACTGGTCGGGCTGGACGGCTTCCGGGATTCGTTCCCGGCCCAGCTGTCCGGCGGTATGGCCCAGCGGGTGGCCCTGGCCCGGGCGCTGGTGAATCGACCGCGCCTGTTCCTGCTGGACGAGCCGCTCGGCAAACTCGACGCGCTCACCCGGGCGACGTTGCAGACCGAGATCGTGCGGCTCTGGACGGCGGACGGTTTCACGGCGGTGCTGGTCACCCACGACGTCGACGAGGCATTGCGGCTGGCCGACCGTGTCGTGGTCATGTCGCAGCGGCCGGGAAAAGTAATGCAGGACATAGCGGTGGACCTGACCCGCCCACGCGATCACGACGAACCCGAATATTTGCGACTCCGCCGGCTGATTCTGGATCTGCTCGGCGAAACGGGGAAGGCCGCAGCATGACAGACATCGAAGCGCGCACGGTAGCCGGAGTTTTCGACTCCGTCGTCGAAGCGATCGGCAATACGCCCCTGGTCCGCCTGAACCGGCTGACCGCGGGCATCGCCGCCACCGTGTACGTGAAGCTCGAATATCTCAATCCCGGTGCCAGTGTGAAGGATCGGGCCGCGCGCGCCATGCTGCTCGCCGCCGAGGTCAGCGGTGAGCTGGCGCCCGGCGGCACGGTGATCGAGGCGACCTCGGGCAATACCGGAGTCGGCCTCGCGGCCATCGCGGCCGCCAAGGGCTATCGGACGATCGTGGTCGTGCCGGACAAGGTCAGTGCCGAGAAGATCGCGCTGCTGCGCGCCCACGGCGCCGAGGTGCACGTCACGCCGGGTGGGCGGCCGGTCGATCATCCCGAGCATCTGCGCAGTGTCGCGCTGCGGCTGGCCGCCGAGATTCCGGGCGCCTGGTTCGCGGGCCAATACGACAACCCCGCCAACCCGGCCGCCCACCGGGCGACCACCGGGCCCGAGATCTGGGCCCAAACCGGCGGCGGCGTCACGCATTTCGTGGCGGGCGTCGGTACCGGCGGCACCATCACCGGAACCGGGGAATTCCTGAAGGAGGTGTCCGGCGGCGCGGTGCAGGTCATCGGGGCCGACCCGGATTCCTCCGTCTACGGCGGGGGTGACGGCCGCGCCTGGTACATCGAATCGGTGGGGCACTACCTGCATCCGGAGACCGCCGAGGACCTGTGGCCCGAGTCCTACCACCCCGCGGTGGTAGATCGGCTCGAGCGCGTTCCCGATGTCACCTCGCTGACGACGCTGCACCGGCTCGCCCGCGAAGAAGGTCTCCTGCTGGGTGGATCGTCGGGCACCGCCGTCGCGGTCGCCCTGCGCGTGGCCCGTGAACTGAGCGTCGAGGACGTCGTCGTCGTGCTGGCGCCGGACTCCGGGCGGTCCTATCTCTCGAAGTATTTCGACGACGAATGGCTGGGGCGCTTGGGCTTTCCGCTGCTGTCGGCGGTCACCGAGCCGATTGTCGCCGATCTCCTCGGCGATCCGGAGCAGGCGCAACGCCCGCGCGTGGTGCCGTCCGGCGTGACGGTCGACGTGGCGCGCGAGTTGCTCGGCGATGCGCCGGTGCTGCCCGTGGTGTTGCAGCGCGTGGCCGGCGGGGTGCCGGTGGTCGCGGAACTGCTCGGCACGGTGGTCGCGGAAACGCTCGCCGCCGCTCCCGGCGCGGATCTGGTCACCCAGCACCTGGGGCCGCCGTTACCCGTGATCGGAACGACCGAGCCGCTGGCGCGGGCCGTGGCACGACTCGGCGACCACCGCGGCCCGGTCCTGGTCGCGCATCACGGCCGCGCCGTCGCCCTGATCCAGGATGACCGGCTGCGGGCCGCCGTCGCGGCGGCGAACGGCAGCACGGTGCACGCGGAGGTGGCGGGATGAAGCGTCCGGCCGTGACCGCGGCGCTCACCCTCGGCGTGCTTCTCGGAACCACGGGCACCGCCGGGGCGCACGTCACCGCGAGCGCGCCCGATGCCGCACCGGACGCGTACTCCGTTGTCACACTGCGAGTTCCGACCGAATCCGAGACCGCGGGGACGGTGGGTTTCGAGGTCACGCTGCCCACGGATCATCCCCTGGCGGTGGTCCGCAACGCGACGACGCCCGGCTGGGATGTCGCGTTGCGCCGCACCACCGCACCGACACCGATCGACAACGGCCACGGCGGCAAGGTCACCGAATTCGTGTCGTCGGTGACCTTCACCGCCCGCCCGGGAACCGCGATCGCCCCGGGTGAATTCGCCGAATTCCGCCTGCTACTCGGCCCCCTGCCCAACGTGCGCGAACTGGTCCTACCGGCCATCCAGACCTACAGCGACGGCACCCAGGTGTCCTGGATCGAACGCAGCACCGACGGCAGCACCCCGGACAAGCCCGCACCGACGATCCGGCTCGCCGCCGCCGGCCACGCCAACCACAACGCGCCGGATCACAACGACCCCGCCACTCCACAAGCCGCTCCGGCACAGGATGATTCGTCGTCCTCGGGCTCCTGGCTCGGCGGCCTCGCCCTGATCGCCGCACTGGTGGCGCTGGTCCTGGCGGGCCTGCCGCTCGTCCGGAGCGCCAGAGCGAAGTGACCCTCCCGGTGCCCGGCGGGCCGAGCGCTCGTGTGGGGCGCGCATGCGAAGCAACCTGCCCGGTGCCCGCTGGGTCTAGCGTTCGTGTGGGGCGTGCATGCGAAGCGACCTGCCCGGTGCCCGCTGGGTCTAGCGTTCGTGTGGGGCGCGCGAGCGATATGACTCGTCCGGTGCCCGCCGGGTCTGGTGCCGGTGGGGTGCGCGCGGGCGAAGTGATCCGCTCGGTGCCCGCCGGGCTCCGGCGGGTTGTCGTCGTCCTGCTCGCGTTGCTGGCGACGCTGTGGGTGTCGGCCGGGTATGCGTCGGCGCACGCGTCGTTGGTCGGCACCGACCCGGCCTATGGTGCGTCGGTTGCCGAGGCGCCCGCGCAGGTGTCGGTGACCTTCGACGAGTCGGTGACTGCCGCGGACTCCGGTGTGACCGTGGTCGGTACGGACGGCGCACGCGTTGATACGGGCGGGGTTTCGTCGGCGGACGGTGGTCACACGGTGCGCGTCGGGTTGCCTACGGAACTGCCGGTGGGCACCTATCTGCTGAGCTGGGTGGTGTTGTCCGCGGACGGGCACACGATTGGTGGCTCCAGTGTGTTCGGTGTGGGCGTGCCACCTGATCTGACGCTGGGCGATCCGCCGCGTGATCCGCTGGTGGCGGCGCTGGACACCGTGGTCCGGATACTCACCGCGCTGGGCTATTTCGGCGTCGTTCTCGGCGTCGGGGTTCCGGCGGTGGCCTGGCTGACGTGGCGGGCGGGCGTGCGCACGCCGATCGTGGTGCAGTCGGCGCGGACCGGTGCGGGCCTGATCGCGGTGACCGCACTGTTGATTCTCGCCGTGACTCCGGCCCGGCTGATCGGCGCGTCCGGGTGGACCGATCCCGCGGTGTGGGAGCAGACATTCGGCTCGTCGCCCGGAGTAGCGGCACTGCTGCGGGCGGCCGCCGCGGCGGCCTTGGCCATCGCCTATCCGCGGCTGCGGGTGGCCGGACCGGCCGCCGCTGTCCTGCTGCTGGCGACGGCGGCGGGCGGGCACGGAGTCGCGGGCGCGGATCGCGTCGTCGCGTTGCTCTCGACCACAGCGCATCTGGCCGCGATGTCGGTGTGGGTCGGGGGAGTGGTGCTGGCCGTCGTGGTCTGGCGCGACCCCGAACGCACAAGGCTGCTGGCCGGATTCGGCCGGGTCGCCCTCGGCGCGGTAGCGGTATTGCTGCTGACTGGAACGTATCAAGCCATCCGCTCGATCGATCCACTCGCGGCACTGTGGACCACCTCGTGGGGCCGCCTGTTGCTGCTGAAACTGGCGCTCGTACTGGCCGCTTTCGGCACCGTGCTCGTCGTGCGCGCCCGCGCGGGCACCACGGCACTGCGGGCCGAATTCGCTTTGCAGGCAGCCGCATTGGTGGTGACCGCCGCGCTGGCGGGCGTCACCCCGGCGCGCGATTCGTATGATCCGCCGAGCACCATCGTCGCCGCGGTCGGCCCGCTGCGCGCCACCCTCGCCGTCGACGGCGCGGGTGCGGGCGAACAGGAACTCACCCTCCGCTTGCGTGACGCACAGGGCAACCCCACCGGCGCGGCACGCGTCTCGGCCAGACTCACCCGCGGTGACACCGGCCCCATCGATCTACCGTTCCGCCGCGTCGACCCGATCGAGCTGGGACCGAACTACTTTGTCTCGCAATCGGTCCGGGTCCCCACGGCCGGTCAGTGGCAGCTACTGCTCACCGTCACCGTCGATCGGACCACGGCGTACACGGCGACGGTGCCCTACCGCGTCTGGTGACCGCTGGACATGCACTTCCTCATCCTGGCCTGGGCCGACGATATGCAGCCGCTGTTCGGCATCGGGCTCGGTGCGCTGGGCGTCGTGGTCGCGCTCGCCGGCGGCGTCCTGGCCGCGCAGAAGAGCGAGTAGCCGGACCCGCGGATTCGAGCGCCGCGCGTGCGGTAGCGGACTCGAAGCGAGCGGCGCGCAGTCGCCCCTTGGTTCAGCGAGATTCGCTGCCGCGCCCGCTGCCCGGTCGAGCCGCTGGGTGTGTGCTCAGGACGGCGCCGACCCGGATACGCTGTACCCGACTCTTCGGCCCCGCGTGGTCGCTTGAAGCCGATGGCACCTGTCGAGGTGCCCGCAATATCTGTGGAAGGCGGGTGCCCGCGATGACGGCGGTGCAGAACCGGACTCGTATCGTCGGCCGATTCTCGGTGCAGACATGGTTCCAGTTGGTCCTGGCGGTGATGGCGATCGTGGTGCTGATCGGCGCGGCCGCGGGCGCGCAGGTGATCGCCAACACCAACAACGCCACCGACCGGGTGATGAACCACACCCAGCCCGCGTTGACGCGCGCCTTCCAGTTGCAGGCGGCGCTGATCGATCAGGAGACCGGGATCCGCGGCTACGCCATCACCGGTGATCAGCAGTTCCTGGACCCCTACCGCGCCGGGCAGCAAGCCCAGACCGTGGCCGCGGATCGGATCAAGGTCCTGCTGGCCGGCGATTCGAAGCTGCTGGCCCAGCTCGACGCGGTCCAGAGCGCCGCGCAGAACTGGCGCACCGGCTATGCGGCCGCCCGCGCCGCCGACCCCACCCCGACCGCCTCGGGGACACCGGCCATCTCTGCCCAGGGCAAGACGCTCTTCGACACGGTGCGCGCGAGTTTCGAAGCCCAGAACGCCGGTCTGGCCGCTGTGATCGCCGACGACCGCCGCGCCCTCGACCATGCCCGCACCCTGCGCAACGTGGTGCTGCTGGCGATGGTGGCGGTCTTCCTGGTGACCGGGCTCGCGCTGACCGTGCTGATCCGGCGGCTGGTCACCCGGCCGCTGGCGGCGTTGAGCAAAGCGTCGCTGAAGGTCGCGGGCGGCGATTTCGAGCATTCCATCGACGCGCACGGACCCACCGATGTCGCCGCACTCGGCAGCGCGGTGGAGCGGATGCGCGGCCGGATCGTCACCGAACTGGAGACCTCCCGCGGACAGGAAGCGACGCTGGTCCGGCAGAAAGCCGATCTGGATGTCCAGACCGAGGAACTGCGCCGCTCCAACACCGAACTGGAGCAGTTCGCCTACGTCGCCTCGCACGATCTGCAGGAACCGCTGCGCAAGGTGGCCTCGTTCTGTCAGCTGCTGGAGAAGCGCTACGGCGACCAGCTCGACGGCCGCGGCAAGCAGTACATCGACTACGCGGTCGACGGCGCCAAGCGGATGCAGGTGCTGATCAACGATCTGCTCACGTTCTCCCGTGTCGGGCGGGTCACCGACAGCACCCAGCGCACCGAGCTCGGCGCGACCCTCGACGACGCGCTGGCCAATATCTCCTCGGCCATCGAGGGCAGCCGCGCCGACATCCAGCGACCCGAGCAGCTGCCGCAGGTGGTCGGTGACCCAACCCTGCTGACGATGCTGTGGCAGAACCTCATCGCCAACGCCGTCAAGTTCCGCAGCCCCGATCGGCCGCCGGTCATCGTCATCGACGCCGACCTGAACGCCGAGGCCGGAATGTGGGAGTTCGCGGTGACCGACAACGGCATCGGCATCGCCCCCGAGTTCACCGAGCAGGTCTTCGTCATCTTCCAGCGCCTGCACAGCAGGGAGTCCTACAGCGGTACCGGAATCGGGCTGGCGGTGTCCAAGAAAATCGTCGAATACCATGGCGGGAAGATCTGGATCGACACCGCTCACACCGACGGCACCCGTTTCCGATTCACCCTGCCCGTCCCCGTCGAGCTCGCCGACGCGGCGGTCACCGCCGTCGAAGGAGAATCCCAGTGACCATTCCCGGCCAGCCGATCGACATCTTGCTCGTCGAGGACGACCCGGGCGATGAACTCATGACCCGGGAAGCGTTCGAGGACAACAAGATCGGCAACACCCTGCACGTCGTGCGGGACGGGCAGGAGGCCCTGGATTTCCTGTTCCAGCAGGGCGAGCATACCGCGGCGCCGCGACCAGACCTGGTCCTGCTGGATCTGAACCTGCCGAAGTACAGCGGCCGGCAGGTGCTGGCGAAGATCCGCGCCGACGAGAACCTGTGCACGATGCCGGTGATCATCCTCACCACCTCCTCGGCCGAGGACGACATCATGAGCAGCTACCGGCTGTTCGCCAACGCCTACGTCACCAAGCCGGTCGAGCTGGACCAGTTCGTCGGCGCGATCAACAAGATCGAGGATTTCTACTTCCACGTCGTGCGGCTGCCCCGGCACCGCTAATTCGATCCGCGTGACTTTAATGGTGGGCACGCAGGTGGCGGCGTGGTTTCGTGACTGGCATGTCGGTTGATATCGCTGCGGAATCCGGGACCTCGGTGCGGGTGGTCAAGCTCGGCGCCCAGATCGGCGCGCGGATCGAGGGGGTGCGGCTGGGCGGTGACCTGGACGCCCCGGCCGTCGCGGCCATCCGGGCGGCGCTGCACGAGCACAAGGTCATCTTCTTCCAGGGTCAGCAGCACCTGACCGAGGACGGGCAGTACGAGTTCGCCGAGTTGCTCGGCAACCCGACCACCCCGCACCCGACGCTGACCTCGGCCGGAGCCAAGAGCCTCGCCATCGACTCCCAGCACGGCCGCTCCAACGTCTGGCACACCGACGTCACCTTCGTCGACCGCGTGCCGCAGGCCTCGATCCTGCGGGCGGTGACGCTGCCCAGCTACGGCGGCTCGACCACCTGGGCCTCGACGGTCGCCGCCTACGACGCGCTGCCGCAACCGCTCAAGGTGCTGGCCGAGAGCCTGCGTGCCCGGCACACCAACCTCTACGACTACGCCGGCGAGGGCCGCGCGTCGGCGGAAGGGTCCTCCGCGTACCGGCGCGAGTTCGAGTCGACCTACTTCGAGACCGAGCATCCCGTCGTCGAGGTGCATCCCGAAACCGGGGAACGCGCCCTGCTGCTCGGCTGCTTCGTGAAGGAACTGGTCGGCGTCTCCAGCAGCGAGTCCAAGGCGCTGTTCCAGCTGTTCCAGAACCGGATCACCCGGCTGGAGAACACCACCCGCTGGAACTGGTCGCTGGGCGATGTGGCGATCTGGGACAACCGGGCCACCCAGCACTACGCCATCGACGACTACGACGGCGCCGAGCACCGCAAACTCACCCGCATCACCCTCTCCGGCGACATCCCGGTCGGTGTCGACGGCCGTCCCAGCACCGTGATCTCGGGTGACGCCCAGTCGTACGCGCCGGTCGAGGTGCCGCGCGCGGCCTGAAGGGCACAACGACATAACGGCGAGTCGCTTGCCGCGCGCCGCCCCGGGCCGGGGCGGCGCGATCATTTACTGTCGGTTAGCTCGAACCGACCCGGTCTTCGGCCGACAAGGGGAATCCCGTGCATTTGTGGAGCTATATCCAGGGGCGGGGCGAGTTGCTGACGTTCCTCACCTATCAGCACGCTTCGCTGGCATTCCAGACGGTCCTGGTCGGGACGGTGCTCGCCGTGCTCATCGCGATCGCGGTCTACCGGCTGCCGCTGCTGTCCTCGCTCACGCTGACCTCGAGCCGCGTGGCGCTGACCATTCCGTCGCTCGCGCTGCTGGCCCTGCTGCTGGTCCCGTTCGGGCTCGGGGTGGTGCCCTCGTTCATCATGCTGGCGTTCTTCGCGACCTTGCCGGTGATCGGCAACGCGATCGTGGGCTTGCGGTCGGTGCCGAAATCGGTCGTCGAATCCGCGCGCGGCATCGGGCTGTCCCGCCGGCGGATCCTGTTCACCGTCGAATTGCCGATCGCCTGGCCGGTGATTCTCACCGGCATCCGGATCTCCACCCAGATGGTGGTCGGCGTCGCCGCGATTGTCGCCTACGTCCTGGGCCCCGGCCTGGGCTCGCTCATCTTCAACGGCCTGTCCCGGCTCGGCGGCGCGAACGCGCTCGAGATGGCACTGACCGGAACCATTCTCATCGTCGCGATCGCGTTGGTGTTCGACGCGCTCCTCGTCCTGCTCGGACGTCTCACCATCGCAAAGGGACTCTCATGACCGATGCTGTGACCACCCGGCCTGTTTCGGCGGAACGCAATGTGACCGGGGCGTCCATCACGCTGGACGGAGTGGT
This sequence comes from Nocardia sp. NPDC050712, assembly GCF_040654295.1. Taxonomy (NCBI): domain Bacteria; kingdom Bacillati; phylum Actinomycetota; class Actinomycetes; order Mycobacteriales; family Nocardiaceae; genus Nocardia; species Nocardia sp. NPDC050712. The sequence continues at coordinate 1,878,829 of NZ_JBFAHT010000002.1, read as the reverse complement.
CAAACGCTATCGGGGACAGGAGAAGCCGGCGGTCGAACGCCTGGACCTGGAGATCGAGGCCGGCCAGATCGTCGCGTTCGTCGGCCCGTCCGGCTGCGGCAAGACCACCACCCTCAAGATGATCAACCGGCTGATCGAGCCGAGCGAGGGCCGGATCCTGATCGACGGGCGCGACGTCACCAAGGAGGATCCCGACAAGCTGCGCCAGTCGATCGGGTATGTCATCCAATCCGGCGGGTTGTTCCCGCACTGGTCGGTGGCCAAGAACATCGGCGCGATCCCGCGCGTGCTGGGCTGGGACAAGAAGCGGATCGCCGAGCGCACCGAATATCTGCTCGACCTGGTCGGGCTGGATCCCGCCACCTTCGCCGACCGGCTGCCCAAGGACATGTCCGGCGGCCAGCAGCAGCGCGTCGGCGTGGCACGGGCGCTGGCCGCCGATCCGCCGGTGCTGCTCATGGACGAGCCGTTCGGCGCGGTCGATCCGATCACCCGGGTTCGCCTGCAGGACAGCCTGATCGCGATCCAGCACGAACTCGGCAAGACGATCGTGATCGTCACCCACGATTTCGAGGAAGCCACCAAGCTCGGGGACAAGGTGCTGATCCTGTCCGAGGGCGGGCATATCGAGCAGTACGCGACCCCGGAGGAGATTCTCACCGATCCGGCCACGCCGTTCGTCGAGGAGTTCGTGGGGTCCGGGGCGAAGCTGGCGTATCTGACGGTGTCGCGAGTGCGCGACGTGGAGTACGACAAGGTCGTCACCGCCCAGATCGGCGAATCCTCGGAGCAGGTGATCGCCCGGGCGAAGGACTCGGGGCACAGCTGGATCGTGGTCGTCGACCGGGCCGGGCGGCCGCGCTCGTGGCCCTCGCTCACCGAGGTGGCGACCAAGCCCGAGGTTTCGGACTTCCTGGATCGGCGGCTGCCGGTGGTGGCCCGGTCCTCGACGCTCAACGACGCGTTCGACGAGATGCTCGCGACCAGCCAGGGGGCCACGCTGGTCACAGACGGCCGGGGCGCGGTCGTCGGCTCGCTGAGCATCGGGGCGGTGACCGAACTGATCCGCAACAAGCTCGCCGAGGGGCACCCCGAGGAGGCGGACCTCTCCTACGAAACCTATGTCGACGGCACCGATCCCGCACCGACCCCCGTGGTCGCCGCCGAGGACGAACCGGGTTCGCTGGCGGCGGACGCGTCCGAGGAACCGGCCGGGCAGTCATGAATCGGTTGCGCCGCATACCGATCGACGTCTGGTTCGAACCGATCATCATTCTCGCGATCGGGATCGGCTACGTCCTGTGGTATCGGTCCAGCACCTTCACCGCGACCGAGCAGGCGGCCCTGGGCTGGGACAATCTGCAGACCACGATTCTCGCGCACATCAAACTGACCGTGGTGGCCACGCTGATCGTCGTCGTGGTGGCGATACCGCTCGGGATCGCGTTGACCCGGCCGGGTTTGAAGCGACTGGAGCCGTTCGCCGTCAACGTCGCCAATATCGGCCAGGCGGCACCGGCGGTCGGTCTGCTGGTGCTGTTCACCTTCTGGCTGGGCACCGGATTCCGCACCGCCGTCATCGGATTGGTGGTGTACGCGATCCTGCCGATCCTGCAGAACACGATCGTCGGGCTGCGCCAGGTGGATCAGCGCACCATCGAGGCCTCGCGCGGGATCGGATTCTCGGCCGCGCGCACCCTGGCGCAGGTCGAACTGCCGCTGGCGGTGCCGGTGATCCTCAACGGTGTGCGCACCGCGCTGGTGATCCTGGTCGGCACCGCGACCCTGAGCACCTTCATCGGCGCCACCAGCCTCGGCACGCTGATCACCACCGGGGTCACGCTGTTCCTGCCCAAACTGCTCATCTCCGGCGCGATTCTGGTCGGTCTGCTCGCGCTGGTCATCGACTGGCTCGGCCGGCTGGTCGAATTGGCCGCGACCCCGCGAGGTGTGTCATGAGGCTGGTCCGCACCGGATCGATCGCACTGCTGCTGGTTTCGCTGCTCGCCGGGTGCGGGCTGGTGAGCTCGTCGGGCACCTTCCACGATGCGAGCCTGCCGGGCGGGGAGCGGCCGCTGGACGGCGCGAAGCTCGTCGTCACCTCCAAGAGCTTCACCGAGGGCGTGCTGCTCGGCAAGATCACCGCGACCTACCTGGCCGCGGCCGGCGCCGAGGTCACCGACCTGACCGGGGCGCCCGGGTCGGCGTCCTCGCGGCAGGCCCAGCTCAACGGCGACGCCGACATCCTCTGGGAGTACACCGGCACCGGCTGGGTCAACTACCACAACGAGACCGAGACGATCGTGGACCCGAAGGAGCTGTGGCAGCAGGTCCACGATATCGAGAAGCGCGACTACAACCTGGAATGGCTGCCACCGGCGAACTTCAACGACACCTATGCCTTCGCCGCGTCCGGCCCGACCGCACAGCGTCTGGGGGTCGAGTCGCTCTCCGACGTCGCCGCGCTGCCCGTGGGCGATCGCACCTTCTGCGTCGACGACGAATTCTTCAGCCGCTCGGACGGTTTCCTGCCGATGCTGACGAAATACGGTATCCCGTACAACGATCCGAACGGCGTGCCCGCGGGCAACGTCACCCGGATGGACGCCGGCGTCGTCTATCCGGCGACCGCCAAGAGCGCACCCTGCAACTTCGGCATGGTCTACACCACCGACGGCCGGGTCAAGAACCTCGATCTGACGGTCCTGGACGACGACAAGAAGTACTTCCTGCCCTACAGCGGCACCGCCGTCGTGCGCGGCGCGATCATCGAGGAGTACCCCCAGCTGCGCACGTTGCTCGGCACCATCTCCGAACGCCTCACCGACCAGCTCATGCAGGATCTGAACGGGCGCGTCGACATCGACGGCGAAGATCCCTCCGACGTCGCCTACGACTGGCTGCGCAGCGAGAAGCTGGTCGAGTAGCGGGACCGGCCGGCCGAATTGTTAGGGTCGGCCATGATCACCTGTGTCGTCGAGTATGTGATCGACCCCGCGCAGATCGAGGCCTTCGAACGGTTCGGCCGGCGCTGGATCGAGTTGGTGAATCGGCACGGCGGGACCCATCACGGGTACTTCCTGCCGGGGGAGGGCGCGAGCGACAAAGCGTTGGCGCTGTTCAGTTTTCCGAGTCTGGCGGCCTACGAGCAGTATCGGACGCGGTTCGGAGTCGATGCGGACTTCATCGAAGCCGACCGGATTCGGGACGAGAGTGGCTGTGTACTCCGCTATGAACGGTCGTTCATGCGGCCGCTGCTCTCCTGAACCGACCACCCCGCGCACCGGCACCCTCGGCACCGGCGGTATTGCCGGATTAGGCTGGCCTTACCCTGGGCCGCTTCGCAATTCACCGGTCATTGTCGGCGCGCACCCCAATCGGTGACCGCATTAGATAACTTCGGTCGGTTTTCGTCCCGGAACCCCGGCCGTAGTTTTTGCTGAAACCTATTTGATTTCACGGATATTCGACTGTTCCCCGGCGAACCGAGTATTCGGTATTCGGCGTTGTCCCGATCGGGTAACGGTATGGAAGCTGGATAGTTACCGGTTGGGGTGAACGAATCGCGCGGTAGTTCATCGACTTTTGCCCTGATTGCGACATACTGATCGAGTGCGCCGCATCACGGTTCGGGGGCTTCTCCATCACGGACAGTCGATCGACTGCCCGATTCGCACCTGGTCGGCCACTGCAGGTCACACATACGCAGGGCGCACCCGCCTCGGCCTTCCCGGCCGCGAGTGGTGTTGCGGCCCAAAGGATCCGGGGTCCGCCATGCGGGCCGCATCGTCCTCCGATCGGGTGAAGCCGGCGGAGCAATCGCAGCAAGGGGTTTGGCGAGCGGGATTCGTGCTGCTCAGCCGCGGTGCTAAGCGAGGGGATACACCATGCAATCCGGTAATGAATCGACCCGGCGCAGTCTGACATCGATCCAGAAAGAACTCTGGCTGGCACACGAGCTGTCCGATATTCCCAACAACTGTATCGTGTATATCGATATACGGGCGGACCTGGAGCCGAGCCGTTTCTCCGACGCCGTATACCAGGTATTTGCCGAATCGGAGTCGCTGGCAGTCAATTTCGTCGCCGCGGCCGACGGTCCGGTGCAGGTCGCGCGCGATATCAGCACCTGGAAACCGGGCTACCTCGATCTCACCGACCGGTCGGACTCGAAATCCGCTGCGCTGGACTATATGTCCCGGGAGCGGGAGCTCGGTTTCGACCTGGCCCACGATGCCCTGCTCCGGGTCACAATACTGAAAGTCGATGCCGGACATTACTTACTGGTGCTGTGTTTCCATCACATCATCATGGACGGCGTCGGCGTCGTCACCTGGGCGCAGCGCGTGCTGGATGTGTACGGCGCCGCCACGCGGGGCGCGGCCGTCACGCCCGCGGGTTTCGTGAGCGTCGACGAAATCCTCGACAGTGACGAGGTGTATCGCCGCGAGCGGCAGGCGATCGATCAGGAGTACTGGCGCCGCCGGATCCCGCCCGGGACCGAGCGGCTGCGGCTGCCCGGTACCGCCGCGCGCACCGCGCGGCCGGGCCGCTTGGGTTGCACCCGTGCGGTTTCCGGAGCGGAGCTGCGAGAGCTGTTCGACGCCGCGGCAGCGATCGGTGTCCGGCTGCCCTATCTGGTGCTGTCGGTGGCGGCGGCCGCTGTGCAGCGGTACGCGGGGCGCGACGAATTCTGCGTCCAGATACCGGTTTCCAACCAGGACGCCATCGCCCGCCGGACACCCTGCCAGCTCTCCGATACCGTCCCGCTGCTGGTGCGCTCGACCAGCGGCCTGTCACTGCGCGAGCTCGCCGAGCGGATCCATGACAGCGTCTCGGACGCGAAACCGCATCTGCGCTACGGGATGTCGAATATCCGGCGCGATATGCAGATCCCCAACGCCAAGGCCGCGGCCTTCGGTCCGGTCGTCAACGTCATGTCCTTCTTCGGCGCGCTGCGCATGGACGACGGCGTCGCCGACGTCCAGCTCTTCTCGGCCGGCAGCAGCGGCGACCTCTCGATCGTCTTCTATTACGAGCGGCAGGCCACCCGCGGCGGGTATCTGCGGCTCGAGGGCGACGCGCAGCTCTACACCGAGGACGACCTGCACGGCTTCCTCGACACGATCGCGCGCTATCTGCGGCAGGCGGTAGTCGATCCGGCCGCGCCGATCGGCGCGGTGGACATTCTCGGCGCGCGGCGTGCCCAGATCCTCGGGACGTGGAACGACACGGCCACGCCGGTCGACCCGGCGGCGACCCTGATCGGCCTGTTCGAAGACCGGGTCGCGCAGTGGCCGGACGCGGTCGCCGTGACGTCCGGCGGGGGGCAGCTCTCCTACCGGGAGCTCGATGCCCGCGCCGAACGGGTGGCGCGAACCTTGAGCACGCACGGGGTGTGCCCCGACAGCGTGGTGGCGGTAGCGCTGCCACGGTCGGCGGAGCTGGTCGTCGCGATCCTGGCGGTGCTGAAGGCGGGTGGCGCCTATCTGCCGATCGATCCGGCCTATCCGCCGGAGCGGCTGGCGTTCATCCTCGGCGACGCCGCACCGACCGTGGTGCTCACCGATGCCGCCACCGCGAACAGCTTGCCGCCCAGCGGTGTCCCGCACCTGCTGCTCGAAGCCGCCGAGGCGGAGTCCGCCGTCGCCCGGGCCGCCCGGCCCCGGCCCGGCAACCTCGCGTATCTGATCTACACCTCCGGCTCCACCGGCCGGCCCAAGGGTGTGGCCGTCACGCACGCCAACGTCGCGTCGCTGTTCCTGAGTACCGCCGCGTGGTGCGAGTTCGGTCCCGCGGATGTCTGGGCCTGGTGCCACTCGCAGGCCTTCGACTTCTCGGTCTGGGAGATCTGGGGCGCCCTGCTGCACGGCGGTCGGCTAGTGGTCGTGCCGTGGGACGTCGTGCGCACGCCGGCCCAGCTGTGGGATCTGGTGGTGGACGCGGGCGTGACGGTCCTCAATCAGACACCCTCGGCCTTTCACGCGCTGGCCGAAGCACGCGGTGCGGGACGCCCGGATTCGGCCCTGCGGCTGGTGATCTTCGGCGGTGAGGCGCTGCACGCCGACCATCTGCGGAGCTGGCAGTCCACCGGCGGTGGACCGGCGCTGGTGAACATGTACGGGATTACCGAGACCACCGTGCACGTGACGAGGCTGGAACTGGCTGCGGGGCAGGGGGAGCAGGGCGGCAGCCCGGTCGGGACGCCGCTGGGGAACATGCGGGTGTACGTGCTGGATCCGGGGTTGGCGCCGGTGCCGGTGGGCGTCGCCGGTGAGCTGTATGTCGCCGGTGCTCAACTGGCCCGGGGCTATCGGGCCCGCGCGGGTTTGACGGCGGCGCGGTTCGTGGCCGATCCGTTCGATCCGGCCGGTGGTGGACGGCTGTATCGCACCGGGGACGTGGTGCGCTGGACCGCGGCGGGCGTTCTGGAGTTCGTCGGCCGGGCCGATGATCAGATCACGCTGCGCGGCTTCCGGATCGAGCCCGGTGAGGTCGAAGCCGTTCTGGCTCGGCACCCCGCGGTGTCGCGGGCGATCGTGGCCGCCCGGGAGACCACCGCCGGTACCCAGCTGATCGGATACGTGGTCGCCGACCGCCCGGCGGAGGTGGACCTGGGTCGGGAACTGCGGCGGTTCGCGGCCGAGCGACTGCCGGAGTTCATGGTGCCCGCGGCGGTGCTGGCGCTCGACGCGGTGCCGCTGACCGCGAACGGCAAACTCGATCGGGCCGCGTTGCCGGTCCCGGCGCTGGTCTCCTCGGCGCGGTATCGCGCGCCGCGCGGCGAGCGTGCGCAGGTGCTGGCCGGACTGTTCGGCGAGGTGCTCGGACACGACCGGGTCGGCCTGGACGACAGCTTCTTCGAATTGGGCGGGCACTCGCTGTCCGCTACGCACCTGATCAGCCGGATCCGGGCGGTCCTCGGTGTCGAGGTGCCGATCCGGACGGTGTTCGACGCCCCGACCGTGGCGCAGTTGGTGACCCGGCTCGACGCGAGTGTGCGGGTGCGCCCGCGGTTGTCGGCGGGGCTGCGGCCCGAGGTGGTGCCGTTGTCGTTCGCGCAGCGGCGGTTGTGGTTCATCCATCGGCTCGAAGGCCCCTCGGCCACTTACAACGTGCCCCTGGTCGCGCGGTTGACCGGCGCGGTCGAGCCGTCCGCCTTCGCGGCCGCGCTCGGGGACGTGGTGGCCCGGCACGAGAGCCTGCGCACCGTCTACATCGAGACCGAAGGCGTTCCCGCGCAGCGGGTTCTGGACATCGGCGGCCTCGAGGTTCCGGTCGAGGTGCGCGACATCGATCCCGCCGACCTGGACGCGGCCGTCGCCGAGGCGTCACGGTACCGGTTCGACCTGGCCGCCCAGATCCCGATCCGCGCCAGTCTGTTCCACGGCGCCGACGACTGGATGCTGGTACTGCTGATCCATCACATCGCCGGTGACGGCTGGTCGGTGACCACGCTGCTGCGCGATCTGTCGGAGGCGTACACGGCGCGCCTGGAAGATCGGGCGCCGCGCTGGCAGCCGTTGCCCGTGCAGTACGTGGATTACACGCTCTGGCAGCAGGAATTGCTGGGTTCGGCGGCCGATCCCGGCAGCCTGCTCGCCCGGCAATTCGACTACTGGCGTGATGAACTCGCGGACCTGCCCGAGCAGTTGGCACTGCCGGCCGATCGGCCCCGGCCGCGGGTGGCGAGCTATCGCGGTGACATGGTGCTGTTCGACATCGATCCCGAGACGCGCGGCGCCGTGGAGCGGCTGGCCGCTCGCGAGGGTGCGACGGTGTCGATGGTGTTGCAGTCGGCCTTGGCGGTGCTGCTGTTCAAACTCGGTGCGGGCGAGGATATCCCGATCGGCGCGCCGATCGCCGGGCGCACCGATGACGCGCTGGGCGAGGTCGTCGGCTTCTTCGTCAACACCTGGGTGCTGCGCACCGCGGTAGCGCCGGGCGCGTCGTTCACCGAGGTGCTCGCGCAGGTCCGGGCGAAGGCCCTGGCCGCGTACGAGAATCAGGACGCACCGTTCGAGTCGCTGGTGGAGTTGCTCAACCCGGTGCGCTCGGCGGCGCGTCATCCGCTGTTCCAGGTGCTGCTGACCCTGCAGGACAATCCACTGCCCGCCTTGGAACTGCCCGGAATCGCGGTCGATCCCCGGCCTTTCGCCAGTGCCACTTCACGATTCGACCTGACGTTCAACATCGGCGCGGCCCCGGCCGCCGCACCGGGCGGCTGGGAGGGGTTCGTCGAATACGCCACCGACCTGTTCGATCGGGCCACCGTGGAGGCCACCGCGGCGCGGTTCACGCGAATCCTGCGACAGGTCGTGGCGGCTCCCGGCACCCGGGTGCGGGCCATCGATGTCCTCGATCGTGCCGAGCGCGAACTGATGCTGCGCGGCTGGAACGACACCGCCGCGCCGATCGACCGGCACGGCTCGGTGGTCGAGCTGTTCCGTGCGCGGGTCGCGGCGTCCCCGGACGCGGTCGCCGTCCTGTGCGCCGACGAGGAGTTGTCGTATCGAGAGCTCGACGCCCGCTCGGATCGGCTCGCGCAGAACGTGATCGGGCACGGGGTGGGTCCCGATGTGATCGTGGCGGTCGCGCTGCCCCGATCGGCGGATCTGATCGTGGCGCTGCTCGCGGTACTGAAGGCGGGCGGCGGGTATCTGCCGATCGACCCGGCCTATCCCTCGGACCGCCTGTCGTTCATCCTCGCCGACGCCGGCCCGGCCGTGATCCTCACCGATCACGACACCGCCGCCGTGTTGCCGCACTCCGCCGCGCCCCATCTCTACCTGGACACGCTCGACACCGCGGATGTTCCCGGCGCGGCGGTCGCGGTGCGCCCGGAGAATCTGGCGTATCTGATCTACACCTCGGGCTCGACCGGCGTGCCGAAAGGTGTTGCGGTCACGCACCGTAACGTGCTGAACCTGGCCTCCCAGGCCTTCTCGACCGGCGCGGGCGAACGGGTGCTGGTGCATTCCTCGGTGGCCTTCGACGCCTCCACCTACGAGATCTGGCCCGCGCTGATCGGCGGCGGCGCGGTGGTGCTGGCCGAGGCGCGGCGCTCGGACCCGGCCGAGATCACCGAGCTGATCGCGCAGCGGTCGGTGTCCAAGATGTTCGCGACGCCGGCGCTGCTGTCGGCGGTGCTCGAAGACGCGGAAGCGGTGCCGGGCACCAAGTTCCGGAGCCTGACCCAGGTGATCGCCGGCGGCGCCGAACTCGCCGCGGGGCTGGTGGCGCGACTGAAGACCCGGATCGCGGGCGTGCGCGTCACCAATGGTTACGGGCCCACCGAGACCACGGTGTTCGCGACGATGTTCACCGCCGAGGCGGCCGAAGACGGGGTGGCGTCGGTGCCGATCGGGTCCGCGCTCACCAATGTTCGTGCCTACGTGCTGGATTCGGGCCTGTCACCGGTGCCGGTCGGGGTGGCGGGTGAGCTGTATGTGGCGGGCGCGCAGCTGGCGCGCGGCTATCACGGCAAGGCCGGTTCGACCGCGGCGCGCTTCGTCGCGGATCCGTACGATCCGGCCGGGGGCCGGTTGTATCGGACCGGCGATGTCGTGCGCTGGAACGCGGACGGGCAGTTGGAGTTCGCGGGCCGGGTCGATGATCAGGTCAAGATCCGTGGCTTCCGGGTCGAGCCCGGCGAGGTCGAAGCCGTGCTGGCGCAGCATCCCTCGGTATCCCAGGCCGTCGTGGTGGCCCGGGACACCGACCTCGGCGGCAAACAGCTGATCGGCTACGTGGTCGCCGACCGGACGGGCTCGAGCGCGGGCTGGACCGGATTCGGGGACAAGACCGACCGCCTCGGCGAGGACGTACGCACCTTCGCGGCCGGGCGGCTGCCGGACTTCATGGTGCCCGCGGCGGTCCTGCTGCTCGACTCGGTGCCGCTGACCGCGAACGGGAAACTCGATCGCGCGGCATTGCCGGAACCGCGGCTGGTGTCCTCGGCCGGGTACCGGGCGCCCCGCGGCGAGCACGAACGCGCCCTGGCCGAACTGTTCGGTGCGGTACTCGGGCGCGACCGAGTCGGCGTGGACGACAGCTTCTTCGAACTGGGCGGGCACTCGCTGCTCGCGACCCGCCTCGCCAGTCGCATCCGGGCGGTCCTGGGCGTCGAGGTGCCGATCCGGACCATTTTCGACGCCCCGACCGTCGCGCAGTTGGCGACCCGCCTCGACGCGAGCGTGCGGGTCCGCCCGAAATTGTCGGCGGCGCCGCGGCCCGAGGTGGTGCCGTTGTCGTTCGCGCAGCGGCGGCTGTGGTTCATCCATCGGCTCGAAGGCCGTTCGGCCACCTACAACATGGCCCTGGCGGTGCGGCTGCGCGGCGCGCAGGTGCCGGCGCTGCGTGCGGCGATCGGCGATGTCGTGGCCCGGCACGAGAGCCTGCGCACGGTGTTCGTCGACGTGGACGGAGTGCCGTCGCAGCGGGTGTTCGCGGCCGTCGAGGTGCCGTTCACGGAGACCGTGGCCGGCGACGATCTGGACGCGGCGGTGGCCGCGGCCGCGCGATACGGGTTCGACCTGTCGACGGAGATCCCGATCCGCGCCGACGTTTTCCGGTGCGCGGCCGACGAAGTCGTGCTGGTGTTGCTGATCCACCACATCGCCGGTGACGGCTGGTCGCTGACGCCGTTGCTGCGTGACCTGTCGGCGGCGTACTCGGCGCGCCTGGAGGACGCGGCCCCGCAGTGGCAGCCCCTGCCCGTGCAATACGTGGATTACACACTGTGGCAACGGGCGTTGCTGGGTTCGGCCGAGGATCCGCGCAGCGTGCTGGCCCAGCAGTTCGAGTACTGGCGGGTCGAGCTCGACGGACTGCCCGAGCAGCTGCGGTTGCCGATGGACCGGCCGCGACCGCGGGTGGCGAGCTATCGCGGTGACATGGCGCTGTTCCGGATCGAACCCGAGATCCGGGCGGCCGTCGAGGCGCTGGCCGGGCGCGCGGGCGCCACGGTGTCGATGGTCCTGCAGTCGGCGCTGGCCGTACTGCTGGCCAAACTTGGTGCGGGCGAAGATATTCCGATCGGCGCGCCGATTGCCGGACGCACCGATGACGCGCTGACCGATCTGGTCGGCTTCTTCGTCAACACCTGGGTCCTGCGCACCAGTGTGCCGCCCGCCGCCTCCTTCGCCGAGATCCTCGAAGAGGTCCGCGGGAAGGCGCTGGCCGGGTACGAGAATCAGGACGTCCCGTTCGAATTGCTCGTCGAACTGCTGAATCCGGCACGCTCGGCGGCGCATCACCCGCTGTTCCAGGTGTCGCTCGCCTTCCAGAACAACACACTGCCGGACCTGCGGCTCGCGGGAGTAGAGGTCGAGCCTCTGCCGGCCGCGACCAAGACCGCACGGTTCGATCTGTTCTTCAATGTCGCCGACGGGCCCGCCGGCGCGGGCTGGGACGGATTCGTCGAGTACGCGACCGAGCTGTTCGATCGAGCCACCGTGGCGACGATGGCGGCGCGTTGGGTGCGGTTGCTGCACCGGCTGGTCGCGGACCCGGGCGTCCCGATCGGGTCGATCGAGGTGCTCGACGCAGCGGAACGCACGCTGGTGGTGGATCGCTGGAACGACACCTCCGTGGCGGTGCCCGACACCACGCTGGTCGAGCTGTTCCAGGCGCAGGCTGCCCGGACACCGGAGGCGAGCGCGGTGGTCTGCGGGGACACCGCGCTGAGCTACCGGGACTTGGAAGCCCGCGCCGAACGGCTGGCGCGGACCCTGACCACACGCGGGGTGCGGCCCGATACCCTCGTCGCGGTCGCCCTGCCCCGGTCGGCCGACCTGATCGTGGCCCTGCTGGGTATCCTGCGGGCCGGTGGCGGATACCTGCCGATCGACCCGGCGTATCCGCCGGATCGGCTGGCGTTCGTGCTGACCGATGCCGCACCGGTGGTCCTCGTGACCGATCGGACGGCCGCGAAGACGTTGCCGCACACCGCGGTACCGCTGCTCTGCCTCGACGACATCGACGAGGGCGGCCCGTGCCCGGCGGTCACGGTGACGCCGCAGGACCTGGCCTACGTGATCTACACCTCCGGTTCCACCGGTGTGCCCAAAGGCGTTGGCATCACCCATCGCAACGTCGTGAACCTGGTGACCCAGGCCTGGTCGATCGAACCCGGCGACCGCGTCCTGGTGCATTCCTCGATCGCCTTCGATGCCTCCACCTACGAGATCTGGCCGGCACTGTGCGGTGGCGCGACGCTGGTGATCGCGCGGGAGCAGCGATCGGATCCCGGCGAGATCGCCCGCCTGGTCGAAACCTGGTCCGTCACGAAGATGTTCGCGACCCCGCCGTTGCTCTCGGCGCTGGTCGAACATTCGGAGGCGCTGCCGGGCAACCCGTTCCAGAGCCTCGAGCAGGTGAATACCGGAGCCGACACTCTGACCGCGGCCCTGGTGCACGCGATCGAAGCCAGCTTCGGCGCGGTCCGGATCGACAACCTGTACGGCCCGACCGAGGCAACGGTCGACGTGACGACCTTCGCGGTGCCCGCCGACGCCGACGAGGCGCCGGGCGCGGCCGAGCCGATCGGTGCGCCCGTGGCCAATACCCGGGTGTACGTGCTGGATTCGTGGCTGGTGCCGGTACCCATCGGCGTCGCGGGCGAACTGTATGTGGCCGGCGCGCAGCTGGCGCGCGGATATCAGGGCCGCGCGGGCCTGACCGCCGCGCGGTTCGTGGCCGATCCGTTCGACGCGACCGGCGGCCGGTTGTATCGCACCGGAGACGTGGTGCGCTGGACGGCGTGCGGGCAGCTGGAGTTCGCGGGCCGGGTCGACGATCAGGTCAAGATCCGCGGCTTCCGCGTGGAACCCGGCGAGGTCGAAACCGTTCTCGCACAGCATCCATCGGTGTCCAGGGCCGTGGTGGTGGCCCGCGACACCGGCGCCGGCGGCAAGCAGCTGGCCGGCTACGTCGTCGCCGACCGCTCGGGTCCGGCGGTCGGTGAGGACGAGCTGGTCGGGCAGTGGCGCCGCGTCTACGACGACCTGTATTCGGCCGCCGACGAAGCCCAGCCCGACCTCGCGGCCACCGATGAGTTCGGGGCGGGATTCGAAGGCTGGAACAGCAGCTACACCGGGAAACCGATTCCGCTGGAACAGATGCGGGAATGGCGGGCCGCGACCGTGGACCGGATCCGCGAGCTGAACCCCGGGCGGGTGCTCGAGATCGGCGTGGGATCGGGTCTGCTGCTCTCGCAGGTGGCGCCGGAGTGCGCCGAGTACTGGGCGACCGATCTCTCGCTCGCGACGATCACCGCGCTGCACCGGCAGTTGGGGACGCTGGGCGCGGACTGGGTCGACCGGGTGGTGTTGCGCGCGCAGGCGGCCGATGACACCGGCGGCCTGCCGGAGGGCTATTTCGACACCGTGGTGCTGAACTCCGTGATCCAGTACTTCCCGAGTCACGGCTATCTGCGCTCCGTGCTCGACCAGGTCGAGCGGCTGCTGGCGCCCGGCGGCGCGGTCCTTGTGGGCGACGTGCGCAACTTCGCGTTGCTCGAGGAGTTCACGACCGCCGTACAGGTCAGCCGCAACGGCGATGCGGACCCGCGGGCGGTCGGCGACCGGGTCCGCCGTGACATCGCGGCGGAACAGGAACTGTTGCTCGCACCGGCGTACTTCTCGGGATTGTGCCGCACGGCAAGCGGATTCGACGCCGTCGACATCCGGCTCAAGCGCGGTTACGCGGTCAACGAGCTGACGCGGTACCGGTACGACGTAGTCCTGCGCAAGTCCCCGGCCCAGCCGTTCTCGGTCGCGGCCGCACCCAGTGCCGCGTTCCGCGGCGGCGACTGGTTGCGCACGCTGTTGCGGACTCCGCATCGCGAGGGCCTCCGGGTGACCGGCATCCCGCACATCGGACTGACCGACGAGATCGAGGTGACACAGCGCATTCAGGCGGGCCGCCCCGGCACCGGCCTCGCCGGGGTCGGTTTCGAGGGCGTCCCCGACCGCGCGGGGCGGGGCCTGCTGCCCGAGGACCTGTATGTCCTGGGCCGCGAACTCGGGTACACGACGGCGGTCACGTGGTCGGCTGAACCCGGGTGCATGGAGGCCGTGTTCGTCGACCCCGCCGCGCTCCGGGGCCGCACCCTGACCGAGGTGTATCGCGCACCGGCCACCCCCGGCCTGCCCGGCGCATACGCGAACAACCCGCAGGCCGGTCTGCTGGCCGCCGATGTGCGCCGCTGGGCGGGCGAGCGGCTGCCGGAGTTCATGGTGCCCGCGACGGTGCTGGTGCTGGACTCGGTGCCGTTGACCGCCGGCGGCAAGCTCGACCGGAACGCGCTGCCCGACCCGGATTTCGCGTCCGCGCGGGAGTATCGGGCGCCGGACAGCGAGCGCGAGCGGGTCCTGACCGCCCTGTTCGCCGAGATCCTCGGACTCGACCGGGTCGGCCTGGACGACGACTTCTTCGCCCTGGGCGGGCATTCCCTGCTGGCGACGCGGCTCACCAGCCGCATTCGCGTGGTGCTCGGCATCGAGGTGCCGATTCGCACCGTGTTCGACGCGCCGACCGTCGCGCAGCTGGCGCCGCGTCTGGACGCCGAAGTGCTGGTGCGCCCGGCACTCTCGGTGCGGGCGCGTCCGGCGGTGCTGCCGCTGTCGTTCGCCCAGAAGCGGCTGTGGTTCATCCACCGGCTCGAGGGCCCCTCGGCGACCTACAACATGCCGTTGACGGTCCGGGTGCGCGGCGCGTTCGACGCGCGGGCGTTCCGCGCGGCGGTCGGCGACGTGATCGCCCGGCACGAGAGCTTGCGCACGGTGTTCGTGGAAGCCGACGGCGTCCCGGCCCAGCGGGTGCTGGACGCGGCGAGTGTCGAAATACCGGTCACAGTCACCGATCTGGACCGCCCGGCGCCCGATCATGAGGCATTGAACGCGGCCATGCGGTACGGGTTCGATCTGACCGCGGAGATCCCGATTCGCGCCACGGTATTCCGCTGCGGTACCGACGATTGCGTGCTGGTGCTGCTGGTGCACCACATCGCCGGTGACGGCTGGTCGATGGGCCCGCTGCTGCGGGATCTGGCGACGGCGTACTCGGCGCGCCTGGCCGATCAGGCACCCCGGTGGCAGCCGTTGCCCGTCCAGTACGTGGATTACACCTTGTGGCAGCAGGAGTTCCTTGGCGCGCCAACGGATCCGGACAGCGTGCTGTCGCGGCAGTTCGAGTATTGGCGCGCCGAACTCGACGGCCTGCCCGACCAGTTGCGGTTGCCGACCGACCGGCCGCGGCCGCGGGTGGCGAGCTATCGCGGGGACATGGTGCTGTTCGACATCGCACCCGAGATCCGCACGGCCGTCGAACGGCTGGCCGCCCGCGAGGGTGCGACGGTGTCGATGGTGCTGCAATCGGCCCTGGCGGTATTGCTGTCCAAACTCGGTGCGGGCGAAGACATTCCGATCGGCGCCCCGATCGCCGGGCGCACCGATGACGCGCTGAGCGATCTGGTCGGCTTCTTCGTCAACACCTGGGTGCTGCGCGCGGCCGTCGCACCGGCGGCCTCGTTCACCGAACTGCTCGCGCAGGTCCGGGCGAAAGCGCTGGCCGGGTACGAGAATCAGGACGTCCCGTTCGAGCTGCTGGTCGAGTTGCTGAACCCGGCGCGCTCGGCGGCGCATCATCCGCTGTTCCAGGTGTCGCTGGCGTTCCAGAACAACGCGCTGCCCACCCTGGAGTTGCCGGGCG
Source organism: Nocardia sp. NPDC050712 (assembly GCF_040654295.1). Lineage (NCBI taxonomy): Bacteria > Bacillati > Actinomycetota > Actinomycetes > Mycobacteriales > Nocardiaceae > Nocardia > Nocardia sp. NPDC050712. The sequence goes on along the minus strand of NZ_JBFAHT010000002.1, from coordinate 1,863,115 downwards.
TGCGCTTCGAGTCCTACAACGCCTCGATCGCGGCCGCGCGCTTCGATCTGTTCTTCAATATCGCCGACGCCCCGCCGGGGGACCCCTGGGTCGGGTTCGTCGAGTACGCGACCGAACTCTTCGACCGGGCCACGGTGGAGACGATGGCGGCAAGATTCGTGCGGATTCTGCGGCAGGTCGTGGCGGCCGCGGAACTGCCGGTGGGGTCGATCGACGTCCTCGGCGCCGAGGAGCGCCGGCGAGTGCTGGAGCGGTGGAACGAGACCACCACCGAGGTCGCCGAGGACACCCTGCTCGGGTTGTTCCGGGCGCAGGCCGCACGGACGCCGGAGGCGGTCGCGGTCATCTGCGGTGACACCGAGTTGACCTACGGGGAACTCGGCATCCGCGCCGACCGGCTCGCGCGGGCGTTGCGCACGCGCGGGGTGGGTCCCGACAGCATCGTCGCGGTCGCGTTGCCGCGGACCGCGGACCTGATCGTCGCGCTGCTGGGTGTGCTCACGGCGGGTGGCGCGTATCTGCCGATCGACCCGGCCTACCCCGCGGAGCGGCTGGCGTTCGTGCTGACCGATGCCGCACCGGTCGTCGTCGTCACCGATTCGGCGACGGCGCACCAGTTGCCTTGTCCACCAGCGCAACTCCTGCCCATCGATGCCCTGGGCCAGCTCGGCGGCGAGCGGGTCGTACCCGCCGCGCTGCCGCACAATCTGGCGTATGTGATCTACACGTCGGGATCGACCGGCGTGCCGAAAGGCGTTGCGGTGACACACCGCAACGTGGTGAACCTGGTCGCCCAAGCGTGGACGGCCGGCGCCGCGGATCGGGTCCTGGTACACACCTCGATCGCCTTCGACGCCTCCACCTACGAGATCTGGCCCGCGCTGGCCGGCGGCGCCACCGTGGTGCTGGCCGGCGAACAGCGCTCGGACCTCGGCGAGCTCAGCCGCCTGATCGAGACCCGCGCGGTGACCAAGATGTTCGCCACACCGCCCATGCTGTCGGCGCTGCTCGATCACGACGAAGCGCAGCCGGGGGAGCCGCTGCGGAGTCTGCGCGCGATCATCGCCGGTGGCGCGGAGCTGTCGGCGGCTGTCGTGCACCGGCTGACCGCGAAATATCCCGAAGCGCGGGTGATCAACGGCTACGGTCCCACCGAGACGACCGCGTGTGTGACCGACTACGCCGCGGGCGCGCACGAGGGTGCCGTGCCGATCGGTGTGCCGCGGACGAATACGCGGGTGTACGTGCTGGATTCGTGGCTGTCCCCGGTGCCGGTCGGCGTGGCCGGTGAACTGTATGTCGCCGGTGCGCAGGTGGCCCGCGGCTATCACGGCCGCGCGGGCTTGACCGCGGCGCGGTTCGTGGCCGACCCGTACGACCCGGGCGGCCGGTTGTACCGGACCGGTGATGTGGTGCGCTGGAACGCGAACGGGCAGTTGGAGTTCGCGGGCCGGGTCGACGATCAGGTCAAGATCCGCGGTTTCCGCGTGGAACCCGGCGAGGTCGAAGCGGTGCTGGCGCAGCATCCTTCGGTATCGCGGGCGGTAGTGGTCGCGCACGCCGCCGACATCGGCGGCACCCGGCTGGTCGGGTACGTGGTCGCCGACCGATCCGGTCCGGTCCTCGGAGAGGACGAAATCGTCGGGCAGTGGCGGGGTATGTATGACGACCTCTACTCCGCCGCGAGCGCGAGCGGCCCGCAATCGGCCGCGGACGAGCCCGGATTCGGCCAGGACTTCGGCGGCTGGAACAGCAGCTACACCGGCGCGCCGATTCCGCTCAAGCAGATGCGGGAGTGGCGCTCGGCCACCGTCGACCGCATCCGGGAACTGAAACCCGGACGCGTGCTCGAACTCGGCGTGGGCTCGGGGCTGCTGCTGTCGCAGGTGGCCCCGGACTGCGCCGAATACTGGGCGGCGGATCTCTCCGCCGCGACCATCGCCACGCTGCAACGCCAGGTGAACGCCCTCGACGCCGACCTCGCGGACCGGGTCTTCCTGAGTGTCCGCGCCGCCGACGACACCGACGGGCTGCCGCGGCACTACTTCGACACCGTGGTGCTGAATTCGGTGGTCCAATACTTCCCGGGCGAACGCTACCTGCGCCGGGTTCTCGAACGGATCCTCGGATTGCTGGCGCCCGGCGGCGCGATCTTCGTCGGCGATGTCCGCAATCTGGCGCTGCTGGAACCGTTCACGACCGCCGTGCAGGTCACCCGCAACGGCGGCGAGGACCCCGTCCTGGTCGAGGAACGGGTCCGCCGCGACATGGCGGCGGAGAAGGAACTGCTGCTCGCGCCGGAGTACTTCCTCGCGCTGGCCCGCGACCTCGGGATCGGCGGCGTCGACATCGGGCTCAAACGCGGTTTCGCCGTCAACGAGCTGACCCGCTACCGCTACGACGTGGTGCTGCGCACCACGACCACGCCGGCGCTGTCGGCCGCCGAGGCACCGGCCGTCGATTTCCGCGACCGCGATTCGCTGCACGCGCTGCTGCGTGCCGGACATCCCGACGGTGTTCGCATCACCGGTATCCCGCACGCGGGACTGGTCGGTCAGATCGCGGTGACCGATCGGATCCGGGCCGGCGCGCCCGCGTCCGCCGGGGACGGAACCGGCCTGCTCGCCGCCGATTTCGAAGGAACGCTGGACGCCATCGTCGACCGGCTGGACGCGGGTCTGCTGCCCGAGGACCTGCACACGCTGGGCCAGAAGCTCGGCTACACCACGGCCGTGACCTGGTCCGCGGAGCCGGGGCGGATGGACGCGGTCTTCCTCGAGGCCGACACCGCACAGGGGCGCGCACTGACCGGCGTCTACATACCGGCGGCCACAGTGGGTGATCCCGCCGTCTACGCCAACAACCCGCAGGACACTCTGCTGCCCGCCGAGGTGCGGGGGTTCGCGGCCGAGCGTCTGCCCGATTTCATGGTGCCGACGGCGGTGATGGTCATCGACGCGGTCCCGTTGACCGCCAACGGCAAGCTCGATCGCGCGGCGCTCCCGGCCCCGGAGTGGCTGTCGGCGAGCAAGTATCGCGCCCCGTGCACCGAGCGGGAACAGACGCTGGCGCAGCTGTTCGCCGAGATCCTGGGCGTCGGCCGGGTCGGCATCGACGACAGCTTCTTCGCCCTGGGTGGGCACTCTTTGCTGGCCACCCGCCTGACCAGCCGGATCCGGGCGGTGCTCGGCGTCGAGGTCCCGATCCGCGTGATGTTCGAGGCCGCCACCGTCGCCGAGCTCGCCGCCCGCTGGCCGCAGCTGGCGCCCTCGCGCCGACCCGCGCTGCGCCGGATGAATCGAGAGGTGAGCTAGAAATGATTCCGTTGTCGTTCGCCCAGCGCCGGCTGTGGTTCATCCACCGGCTGCAGGGCCCCTCCGACACCTACAACATGCCGGTGGCGGTCCGGCTCTCCGGTGTCTTCGACGCGGCGGCCTTCGAAGCCGCGGTCGGCGATGTCGTGGCCCGGCACGAGAGTCTGCGCACGATCTTCGTCGAATCCGACGGCGAACCCGCCCAGCAGGTGCTCGAGATCGGCGCCGTCGCGGTGCCCGTGACGGTCACCGAGGTCGATCCCGCCGAGCTGGACGCGGCGGTGACCGCGGCCACCCGCTACGCCTTCGATCTGTCCACCGAGATCCCGATCCGGGCCACCGTGTTGCGTTGCGGCGCAGCGGAATGCGTGCTGGTACTGATGGTGCACCACATCGCCGGTGACGGCTGGTCGATGACGCCGCTGCTGCGGGATCTGTCGACGGCCTACGCGGCGCGCCTGGAACGGCGGGCGCCGCGGTGGGAGCCGCTGCCGGTGCAGTACGTGGACTACACGCTCTGGCAGCAGGAGCTGCTGGGTGCGCCGACGGATCCGGACAGCGTGCTGTCGCGGCAATTCGGCTACTGGCGTAGCGAACTCGCGGAGCTGCCCGAGCAGTTGCGGCTGCCGACGGATCGGCCGCGACCGCGGGTGGCGAGCTATGCCGGGGACCTGGTGGTCTGCGGTATCGACGGCCGGATCCGGGCCGGACTGGAAAGCCTCGCGAGCCGGGAAGGCGCGACTGCCTCGATGGTGTTGCAGTCGGCGCTGGCCGTCCTGCTGTTCAAACTCGGTGCGGGCGAAGACATTCCGATCGGTTCACCGATCGCCGGCCGCACCGACGAGGCCCTGAACGATCTGGTCGGCTTCTTCATCAACACCTGGGTGCTGCGCACCCGGGTCGCACCCGCGGCCTCGATCACCGACATCCTCGGCCAGGTCAAGGCGAAAGCGCTGGCCGCCTACGAGAATCAGGATCTGCCGTTCGAACTGCTGGTGGAGATGCTCAATCCGGTGCGCTCCGCGGCGCACCACCCGCTGTTCCAGGTGCTGCTGAGTATACAGAACAACGCCGCGCCCACCCTGGCCCTGGCGGGCGTCGGCTTCGCGCCGTACGCGCTGGACGCGAAGACCTCCCAGTTCGACCTCACCTTCACCATTGCCGACGCGGCCGCCGGTGCGGGCTGGGACCTGCATCTGGAGTATTCGACGGACCTGTTCGACCGGCCGACGGCCGAGGCGATGGCGGCGCGGTTCGTTCGAATCCTGGGCTCGATCGCCACGGATCCGGGTTTGCCGGTGGGGTCGATCGAGGTGCTCGATGGCGAGGAACGCGAGCGGGTGCTGTCGCATTGGAACGACACCGCCCGCGAGGTCGCCGACGCCACGCTCGTCGACTTGGTGCTGGCGCGGGTCGATCGGTCACCCGATGCGGTGGCGGTCGTCTGTGGTGATGCGGAACTGCGCTACGGGGACTTGAATTTCCGGTCCGATCGGCTCGCGTGCGAGTTGGTGCGGCGTGGGGTGGGGCCCGACAGCATCGTCGCGGTCGCGTTGCCCCGGTCGGCGGAGTTGATCGTGGCGATGCTGGCGGTGCTGAAGGCCGGCGGTGGGTATCTGCCGATCGATCCGGCGTATCCGTCGGACCGGCTGGCGTTCGTCCTCGCCGATGCCACGCCGGTAGTTGTGGTGACCGATCGAGATACCGCAAAGCTGCTGCCGGACAGTGAGATACCGCAGCTCTACGTCGATGCTCCTCTGGCAGCAGCCGAGGACGTCGTGGTTCCCGTGCCGCGGCCGCAGAATCTGGCGTATGTGATCTACACATCCGGTTCCACCGGCGTGCCGAAGGGCGTCGCGATCACGCATCGCAACGTCGTGAATCTGGTGGCTCAGGCGTGGACCGCGGGTCCCGGGGATCGAGTGCTGGTGCATTCCTCGATCGCCTTCGATGCCTCCACCTACGAGATCTGGCCCGCGCTGTGCGGCGGGGCGACCCTGGTGGTCGCGGGGGAGCGGCGTTCGGATCCGGTAGAGATCGCACGCCTGTCCGAAAACCACTCGGTGACAAAGATGTTCGCGACCCCGCCTTTGCTGTCGTCGCTGGTCGACTACGCGGGATCGGTGCCGGACGCACCGTTCGGCAGTGTGCGGCAGGTGAATACCGGGGCCGACGCGCTCACCTCGGGCCTGGTGCACGCGGTGCACTCCGCGTTCGGCGGTGCCCGGATCGAGAATCTGTACGGCCCCACCGAGGCCACCGTCGACGTGACGGCCTATCGGGTGCCCGGCGCGGGCACGGAGGCCGTGGTGCCGATCGGCACGCCGGTGGCCAATGCGCGGGCCTACGTGCTGGATTCGTGGCTGGCCCCGGTGCCGGTCGGGGTCGCCGGTGAGTTGTATGTGGCCGGACCGCAATTGGCGCGCGGCTATCACGGCAAGGCCGGTCCGACGGCGGCGCGGTTCGTCGCCGATCCCTTCGACCGGACCGGTGGCCGGCTGTATCGCACCGGTGACATCGTGCGCTGGACGACCAGTGGGCAGCTGGAATTCGCGGGGCGGGTCGACGATCAGGTCAAGATCCGCGGCTTCCGCGTCGAACCCGGCGAGATCGAAACCGTGCTGGCACAGCATCCTTCGGTGTCGCAGGCGGTGGTGCTGGCACGGGCGACCGATACCGGCGACAAACAGCTGGTCGGCTATGTGGTCGGCGAGCGGCTCGACGGGGGAGCGGTCCGTGCCTTCGCGGCCGAGCGATTGCCGGACTTCATGGTCCCGGCGGTGGTGCTGGTGCTCGACGCGGTGCCGCTGACGGCCGGCGGGAAAGTGGATCGTGCGGCGTTGCCGGTCCCGGACCTCAGGTCGACGCTGAAATACCGGGCCCCGCGCAGCACCGAGGAACAGAGCCTGGCGCAGTTGTTCGCCGACATTCTCGGGCACGACCGCGTCGGCCTCGACGACAACTTCTTCGCGCTGGGCGGCCACTCACTGCTGGCCACCCGCCTGGCCAGCCGGATTCGCGCGGTCCTGGGCGCGGAGGTGCCGATCCGGACGATCTTCGCCGCCCCGACGGTGGCGCAGCTGGCGACTCGCCTCCATGCGGGCGTTCAGTTGCGCCCGGCAGTGTCGGCGTACCCGCGGCCGGAGGTGCTCCCGCTGTCCTACGCGCAGCGGCGATTGTGGTTCATCCATCGGCTGGAAGGGCCTTCGGCCACGTTCAATATTCCGCTGGCGGTGCGCGTGCGCGGGCTGGATGTGGCGGCGTTGCGCGGCGCGGTCGGCGATGTCGTCGCCCGGCACGAGAGTCTGCGCACGATTGTGGTGGACGCCGACGGCGTGCCCGCGCAGCGGGTGCTCGACGAGGTCGCGGTTCCGTGCACGGTCACCGAGCCGGACGCCGCGGACGTGCCCGCGGCGGTGACCGCCGCGGCCCGCTACGCCTTCGACCTGACCGCGGAGATCCCGATCCGCGCCAGCGTGATCCGTTGTGGCGCAGACGAGTGCGTGCTCGTGCTGCTGCTGCACCACATCGCCGGTGACGGCTGGTCGATGGCGCCGTTGCTGCGGGACCTGTCGGTGGCGTACGCGGCCCGCCTGGCGGGCCGGGCGCCGCGGTGGGAACCCTTGCCGGTGCAGTACGTGGATTACACGCTGTGGCAGCAGAACCTGCTGGGCGCACCCGAGGATCCCGGCAGCCTGGTCTCGCGTCAGTTCGAGTACTGGCGGGGCGAACTCGACGGAGTGCCCGAGCAGCTGCGGTTGCCCACCGACCGGCCGCGGCCGCGAGTGGCGAGTTACCGGGGCGACGTCGTGGCGTTCGCGATCGACGCCGAGATTCGTTCCGCCGTCGAGCGTTTGGCGGCGCGCGAGGGCACGACGGTATCGATGGTGTTGCAGTCGGCCTTGGCGGTGCTGCTGTGCAAACTCGGTGCGGGCGAGGATATTCCGCTGGGAACGCCGATCGCCGGCCGCACTGACGACAGTCTCGCCGATCTGGTCGGGTTCTTCGTCAACACCTGGGTGCTGCGCGCGCGGGTGGCGCCGGGGATGTCGTTCACCGAGGTTCTGGCGCAGGTGCGGGGTAAAGCGCTGTCCGCCTACGAGAACCAGGATGTTCCGTTCGAGTTGCTGGTCGAATTGCTCAACCCGGTCCGGTCGGCCGCCCATCACCCGCTGTTCCAGGTGTCGCTGGCCTTCCAGAACAACGCCCTGCCCGCCCTCGAGCTGCCGGGTGCGGGATTCGAGCCCTACGCCACCTCCGTCGCGGCCGCGCGGTTCGACCTGTTCTTCAACATCGCCGATACCGCCGCTGGTCAGCCGTGGACTGGTCTGGTCGAGTACGCGACCGAGTTGTTCGATCGGGCCACCGTCGAGGCGATGGCGGCGCGGTTGGTGCGGGTGCTGGACCTGGTCGTGTCGGATCCCGATGTCGCGGTGGGCGCGATCGACGTGCTCGACGCCGGTGAACGCGCGTCGCTGGTGCGCGGACTCAACGACACCGCCGAGGCAACGCCGGACACCACCCTGGTCGAGCTGTTCCGGACCCAGGCCGTGCGGACTCCCGAAGCGGTCGCAGTCGTCTGCGGTGACACGGAGCTGACGTATCGGGACCTCGATATCCAGGCCACGCGCTTGGCTCAGGTGCTGATCACCCGTGGGGTAGGCCCGGATCGTCTTGTCGCGGTGGCCTTGCCGCGCTCCACGGAGCTGATCGTGGCGCTGCTCGCGGTACTGCGGGCGGGTGGTGCGTATCTGCCGATCGATCCCGGCTATCCCGCGGATCGGCTGGCGTTCATCCTCGCCGACGCCGCCCCGGTCGGCGTGCTGACCGATTCGGCGACCGCGCCGCTGCTGCCTGCGACGGCCGCGCAACACATCTGTCTCGATACGCTCGATCTCGTCGACAGCGCCGGAATCGAGTCCGCGCCGCCCGTCTGTCCCGACTCGCTCGACCTTCACGGCGGTGCGGACGCCGAGGGCGCGGTCGACCCGCGAAACCTGGCGTATGTGATCTACACATCCGGTTCCACCGGTGTCCCGAAGGGCGTCGGGGTAACGCATCGCAACGTGGCGAATCTCGTTGCGCAGGCCTGGACCGGCGGTGCCGGAGACCGGGTCCTCGTGCATTCGTCGGTAGCGTTCGACGCCTCCACCTTCGAGATCTGGCCCGCCCTGTGCAGCGGCGCGACACTGGTCGTCGCGACTGCACAGCGTTCGGATCCGCTCGAACTCACCCAACTGGTCGAGGCGCGAGCGGTCACCGCGATGTTCGCTACCCCACCCCTGCTCGCGGCGTTGCTCGAGCACGTCGACTCGGTGCCGGGCAACCCGCTGCGCAGCCTGCGCCGGGTGGTCGCCGGCGGTTCCCAGTTGTCCACGGCCGTCGTCGCCCGGATGCATGCACATTGTGCGGACATGCAGGTGGTGAACGGTTACGGGCCCACCGAGACGACGGCGTGTGTGACGGATTTCGTTGCCGGGTCTACTGGGACGACGGTGTCCGTGACTGAATATGTCGACGGATCTTCGGAGACGGCGGCGTGCGTGACGGACCATGTGGATGGGCCGATGGACGCGGCAGCGAGCGCGGCCGGACACGTTGGCGGGTCTGTCGAGACGGCGGCGTGCGCGACCGACTATGTCGCAGGCATCGGGCTCGGTGGTGTTGTGCCGATCGGACGGCCGACGGGCAATGTGCGGGTGTTCGTGCTGGATTCGGGCTTGAGTCCGGTTCCGGTCGGCGTGCCGGGTGAGCTGTATGTGGCGGGCGAGCAGGTGGCTCGAGGTTATTACGGGCGCACGAGTGCGACTGCCGCGCGGTTCGTGCCTGATCCGTTCGATCCGGCCGGTGGGGGCCGGATGTATCGGACCGGCGATATCGTGCGCTGGACGGCGGGCGGGCAGTTGGCGTTCGAGGGCCGGGCGGACGATCAGGTCAAGATTCGCGGGTACCGGGTGGAGCCCGGTGAGGTCGAAACCGTGCTGGCGCGGCATCCGGGGGTGTCGCGCGCGGTCGTCGTCGTGGGTGACAACCAGTTGATCGGCTACGTGGTCGGCGTCGGGCTCGACGGTGCCGACGTGCGCGCGTTCGCCGCCGAGCAGCTGCCCGAATTCATGGTTCCGGCAGCGGTCATGGTGATCGACTCGGTGCCGTTGACCGCGAACGGAAAACTCGACCGCGCCGCGCTGCCGGACCCGCAGTTCGCCGCGTCCGCGCGCTATCGCGCTCCGCGCACCGACGCGGAGCGGGTTCTGACCACCGTCTTCGCCGAGGTGCTCGGGGTGGCGCGGGTCGGCGTCGACGACAGCTTCTTCGAGCTGGGCGGGGACAGCATCCGCTCCATCCAGGTGGTGTCGCGAGCCCGGGCACTCGGAGTGGAAATCAGTCCGCGGGAGATGTTCGAACACCGGACGGCGGCGAGACTGGCGGGCGTCGCGCGCGGCAGTGGCACCGCGATGCCGGGATTGGCCGAGCTGCCCGGTGCGGGCGTGGGGTGGATGCCGCTGTTGCCGGCGGCGCGATTCGTGCGCGGGCTGGGCGCGGGATTCGAGCGTTTCACCCAGTCGCTGCTGCTGGATCTGCCGGTCGGCATCGATCGGCCGGCGTTGGTGGCGACGTTGTCGGCGGTACTCGACCGGCACGACGTGTTGCGGTCGCGGTTGGTCGAAGACGAGCGCGGGGCGGGACTCGAAGTCGCACCGATGGGCGCGATCGACGTCGAGCGGCTGGTGCATCGTGTCGAGAGTTTCCCTGCGACAGCGGCATCCGATGATCGAGTTGCGAACGAGGTCGCCGCGGCAGCCGGGCGGCTGGCCCCGTCGACGGGTGTGGTGGTGCAGTTCGTGTGGTTCGACGCCGGGCCCGATCGGGCCGGCCGGTTGTCGATCGTGGCCCATCACCTGGTTATCGACGGTGTCTCGTGGCGAATTCTGTTGCCGGACTTGGCGTTGGCGTGGCAAGCGGTGTCCGCCGGATCCACCCCGGTCCTGGCGGGCTCGGGGACTTCTCTGCGGCGGTGGGCGCACGGGTTGGTCGACCAGGCGAGCACGCCTGAGCGTGTCGCCGAGCTGTCTTGGTGGCGTTCGGTTTTGGATGGCCCGGATCCGATCCTGGGCGCACGACCGCTGGACCCGGCCGTCGATGTCATGCGGACAGTACACCGGGTCGACGTGCAGATCCCGGCACAAGAAACCGAGGCCTTGCTGGCCACGTTGCCCGCCCTGTTCCACGGCGGCGTAGAAGACGGCTTGCTGGCGGCATTGGCTGCCGCAGTAGTGCATTGGCGCGATGACCGGGATTCGGTGCTCGTCCGGCTGGAGGGCCACGGCCGTGAAGAAGGCGCTGTCACCGGTGCTGATCTGTCGAACACCCTCGGCTGGTTCACCAGCGTCTTCCCGGTCCGGTTGCACGCCGAAACCGACTGGGAGCAACTCTGTGCCGGCGGCGCCGCGGCAGGTGCCCTGTTCAAGTCGGTGAAGGAGCAGCTGCGCGCCGTGCCGGACAAAGGCATCGGGTTCGGCATGCTGCGGTACCTGAATCCGGAGACAGCTGTTGAGCTGCAACGGTTTCCGACCGGACAGATCGGCTTCAACTACCTGGGCCGCTTCACCTCGACGGACCTCATGCCCCAGCACATCCGGGGTGCGGGTTGGACCCCGGCCGAACACGGCGCGGGAGCCGGCGCGGCTCCGGACCCGGCCATGCCGGCGCTGTCGGTAGTGGACGTCACCGCGATCGTCGTCGACACCAGTGCGGGCCCGGTACTTCAGGCGACTTTCGCCGCACCGTCGGGTGTCCTCGACCGAACCGAAACAGCCGACCTCGCCGACCTCTGGCGGCGCGCGGTATCGGGACTGGCCCGCCACACCACCGGCGGCCTCACGCCCTCGGACCTGTCGCTGGTGTCGTTGCGCCAGAACGAGATCGAAGCGCTGGAACAGCGCTACCCGGGTTTGGCCGACGTCTGGCCGCTGACTTCGATGCAATCGGGATTGCTGTTCCATCAGGTCCTGGCGGCTTCGGGCGCCTATCACATGCAGGTCGTCTTCGGGCTGACCGGCACGGTGGACCCGTCCCGGCTGCGGGCGGCCGGTCAGGCACTGCTGGACCGGTATCCGAACCTGCGCGCGGGCTTCTTCTCGGCGGTCGGGGGCGCGCTCGTCCAGGTTGTCGTCGACGACGTCGTTTTGCCTTGGCGGGTACTGGATCTGCGGGCATCGGACCCGGGCGATCGTGCCGCCGCACTGGAGCGTCTGCTGCGCGAGGACCGGGACGCGCACTTCGATATGGCGGTACCGCCGCTGCTGCGGCTGACGCTGGTGCTGACGGCCGGCGACCGCGCCGAGCTGGTGCTGACCGCGCACCACGTGCTGCTCGACGGGTGGTCGCTGCCACTGCTCCTGCGCGACCTGCTCTTGCTCTACGGCGGCACGACCCTGCCGCAGCCGCCGGACTACAAGTCCTTCCTGAAGTGGTTGCGCGAGCACGATTCCGGTGCCGGTGTGCGAGCCTGGATCGGCGAACTCGACGGCGTGGACGAACCCACCCTGCTCGCGCCCGAGACCGGTGCGGCCGAGGGCGCGGGGATCGAGCGCGTCGAGATACCCCTCGACACCGAGGCCGCACTGCTGGTGCACAAGCGGGCCGGTGAAATCGGGGTCACCACGAACACCGTCGTGCAGGCCGCGTGGGGACTGCTGCTCGCCGCGTCGACCGGCCGCCGGGACGTGGTCGTCGGCGCGACGGTGTCGGGTCGCCCGGCCGCGCTCGAACAGGTCGATGCGATGGTCGGGTTGTTCATCAACACCGTGCCGGTGCGCGTGCGTTTCGGCGCGCGGGACACCCTCGCCGAGGTCATGACCGCCTTGCAGTCCCGGCAGGTCGCACTGCTTGATCACCATCACGTAGGTCTGAGCGAGATCCAACAGGCCATTGGCCTGCCCGTCTTGTTCGACACCCTGATCGGGTTCGAGTCCTACCCGGTCGACCAGACCGGCCTCGGCACCGCGGCCGGCACCAGCGGAATCGCCATCACCGACCTGCGCTCCGACGCGCCCACCCACTATCCACTGACCCTCTTCGCCGCCGCGAATCCCACACTGGCCCTGCGACTCGAATACCGCACCGACGCGTTCGACCGGCCCACGGCCGAGGCGATGGCGGCACGTTTGGCGCGAATCCTGCGGCAGCTGGCTGCGGACCCGGACGTGCCGGTGGGCTCGATCGATCTGCTCGGCGCCGAGGAACGTGAGCTGGTGCTGCGGCGGTGGAACGCCACCGCGGCCGATCTCCCGGATATCACTCTGGACGAATTGTTCCGGGCCCAGGCGACCCGGACACCGGACGCGGTGGCCGCGCTCTGCGGCGACACCCAGCTCACCTATCAGGCACTCGACACGCGTGCCGAGCGGCTGGCCCGCGTGCTGGCCTCGCGCGGAGTCGGCCCGGACACCGTGGTGGCGGTCGCGCTGCCGCGCTCCGTGGCGCTGATCGTGGCCTTGACGGCGGTGCTGCGAGCGGGCGGCGCCTACCTCCCGATCGATCCGGCCTACCCCTCCGATCGTTTGGCGTTCGTCCTCGCCGACGCCGCGCCGATCGTCGTCGTCACCGATTCCGCGACCGCGCCTCTCCTGCCCGGTACCGCACCGCACCTCTACCTCGACACGCTCGAGGAAACCGGATCGGAACGGCCGGCCCCGGCGAGGCCGCAGGATCTGGCGTACGTGATCTACACGTCCGGTTCCACCGGTGTGCCCAAAGGCGTTGGTATCACTCATCGCAACGTGGTGAATCTCGTTGCCCAGGCGTGGACGGCGGAGCCCGGGGATCGGGTACTGGTGCACTCCTCGATCGCTTTCGACGCCTCCACCTATGAGATCTGGCCCGCGCTGTGCGGTGGGGCGACGCTGGTGCTCGCGAGCGCACAGCGGTCGGATCCGGACGAGATCGCGGAGCTGGTCGAAAACCGTTCCGTGACGATGATATTCGCGACGCCTCCGCTGCTCGCGGCGCTGGCCGAGCACTCGAAGCCGGTACCCGGCAATCCGTTCCGGAGTGTGCGGCAGGTGAACACGGGCGCGGATACGGTGACGCGCGCGCTCGTCGAGGCGGTGCGAGCGCGATTCGGCGCGATCCGGATCGACAACTTGTACGGACCGACCGAAGCCACGGTCGACGTGACGGCATTCGCCGTGCCTTCCGACGCGGACACCGCGGTCGTACCGATCGGTGGCCCGCTCGCGAATATGCGGGTGTACGTGCTGGATTCGTGGCTGGCTCCGGTGCCGGTCGGGGTGGCGGGTGAGCTGTACGTCGCGGGTGCGCAGGTGGCGCGCGGCTATCGCGGCCGAGCAGGTCTGACCGCGGCGCGGTTCGTCGCCGACCCGTTCGATCCGGCCGGTGGCCGGTTGTATCGCACCGGCGACCTCGTGCGCTGGACGGCGGGCGGGCTGCTGGAGTTCGCCGGGCGGGCCGATGATCAGGTCAAGATCCGTGGCTTCCGGGTGGAACCCGGCGAGGTCGAAACCGTGCTGGCGCAGCATCCTTCGGTCTCGCGCGCCGTAGTGGTGGCACGCGGCCGCGGCGCGGGCGGCAAGCAGCTGGTGGGCTACGTGGTCGGCGCGGGACTCGACGCGACCCAGGTCCGGGCGTTCGCGGCGGAACGCCTGCCGGACTTCATGGTGCCGGCGGTGGTGCTGGTGCTCGACGCGGTGCCGTTGACCCCCAGCGGCAAGCTCGATCGCGCCGCGCTGCCGGAACCCGAACTGCGTTCGGCGGTGCGCTATCGCGCGCCGGGCACAGACCGGGAACAGACGCTGGCGGGTGTGTTCGCCGAGGTCTTGGGGCTGGAACGGGTCGGAGTGGACGACAGCTTCTTCGAGCTGGGCGGCGACAGCATCCGGTCGATCCAGCTGGTGTCGCGGGCCCGGGAACTGGGCGTCGACCTCAGCCCGCGCGAGGTCTTCGAGCATCGGACGGCGGCCGCGCTGGCCGCGATCTCGCAGCATCGCGGCGCGGCGGCTCCGGTCCTGGCGGAGTTGCCGGGCGGCGGTGTGGGCTGGCTGCCGCTGCTGCCGGTGGCGCGCTTCGTGCGCGGAATGGGCGGATCGGGTTTCGACGGTTTCAGTCAGTCGCTGCTGCTGGATCTGCCGGTCGGTATCGACCGGGCGGGGCTGGTGGCGACGGTGTCGGCGGTGCTCGATCGGCACGACATGCTGCGGTCGCGTCTGGTCGAGGACGAGCGCGGCGCGGGGCTCGAGGTCGCGCCGGCGGGTGCCGTCGACGTCGACGGGCTCGTCCGCCGGGTCGCGGGCGCCGGCGCGGGAGTGATCGTTCCGCAGCTTGCGGAGGCTGCGGGACGGTTGCTTCCGGCCGCGGGTGTGATGGTGCAGTTCGTCTGGTTCGACGCTGGACCCGAGCGGGCGGGCCGGCTGGCGATCGTGGCGCATCACCTCGTGATCGACGGTGTTTCCTGGCGGATCCTGTTGCCGGACTTGGCGTTGGCGTGGCAGTCGGTGTCCGCCGGGTCCACCCCGGCCTTCGCGAATTCGGGGACCTCCCTGCGACGGTGGGCGCACGGGCTGGTGACGGAGGCGAGCCGGCCGGAGCGAGTCGCGGAGTTGGCTTGGTGGCGAGCGGTTTTGGACGGCCCGGACCCGCTGCTGGGCGCTCGCCCGCTGGATCCGGACGTCGATCTCATGGCTACGGCGCGAAATGTCCAGGTGCTGATACCGCTGGCCGAGACCGAGACAGTGCTGACGGTGCTGCCCGCACTGTTCCACGGCGGCGTGGACGACGGCCTGCTGGCGGCATTGGCCGCCGCGGTGGTCCGTTGGCGCGGCGACCGGGATTCGGTACTGATCCGGCTGGAGGGCCACGGCCGCGAGGAAGGCGCGGTCGCGGGCGCGGACCTGTCGGGCACCGTGGGCTGGTTCACCAGTGTGTTCCCGGTGCGGTTGCGCGCCGGAACCGCATGGGATCAGCTGTGTGCCGGTGGTCCCGCGGCGGGTGCCTTGCTCAAATCGGTGAAGGAGCAATTGCGTGCGGTGCCGGACAAGGGCATCGGCTTCGGCCTGCTGCGCTATCTGAATCCGGAGACCGCTGCTGAGCTGCGACATTTTTCGACCGGTCAGATCGGGTTCAACTATTTGGGCCGCTTCACCTCGACGGATCTGCTGCCCGCGCGTCTCCAGGGCGCGGGCTGGACACCTGCGGTCGACGCGGGACAGCAGGTCACCCCGCTGGATCCGGCGACCTCGTCGATGCCCGCGCTGTCGGTGCTCGACGTGAACGCGATGGTGGTCGACACCGATGCCGGACCGGTCTTGCAAGCGGTATTCGCCGCGCCGGGGGAAGTGCTGGCGGAGAACGAGATACGTGAACTAAGCGAGCTGTGGCGGAGCGCGGTCATGGGGCTGGCCCGCCATGCCGCGACGCCCGAGGCGGGTGGCTTGACGCCGTCGGACGTGTCGCTGGTGCGGCTGGACCAGGGTGAGATCGAGGCGCTGGAGCAGCGCTATCCGGGGTTGGTGGATGTGTGGCCGCTGACCTCGATGCAGTCGGGGCTGCTGTTCCATCAAGGGCTGGCCGGATCAGGTTTCGACGCCTATCACATGCAAGTCGTGTTCGGGCTGAGCGGCGCGGTGGACCCGGACCGGCTGCGCGCGGCCGGGCAGGCGCTGCTGGACCGTCATCCGAACCTGCGGGTGGCCTTCGCCGCCGATCACGACGGCACTGCGATTCAGGTGGTCACCGAGGGCGTCGACTTGCCTTGGCGGATAGTCGATCTGCGCGACTACGCGCCGGGCGAGCGGCCCGCCGCGCTGGCGCGGGTGCTCGCCGACGACCAGAACGAGCATTTCGATACCGCGATCCCACCCCTGCTGCGGTTGACCCTCGTGCCGATGACCGCGCAACGGTCCGAACTGGTGGTCACCGCCCACCACGTGCTGCTCGACGGCTGGTCGATGCCGCTGCTCATCCAGGATCTGCTGCGCCTGTACGCCGGCACGGCGATGCCGCAGCCGCCGGACTACACCGACTTCCTGAAGTGGCTGCACCATCAAGATTCCGAGGCGGGCATACACGCCTGGGCGCGGGAACTCGACGGCGTGCAGGAACCCACGCTGGTGGCGGGGCCGGACCGGAGCGCCCATGACTCGGCCACAGCCGGGGTGCGGCGGGTCGAAGTGCCGCTGCCCGAGGCGACGGCCGCGGCGCTGGGCAGGCAGGCCGCGGCACTCGGAATCACCGTGAATACCGTCGTACAGGGCGGATGGGGGCTGCTGCTGGCCGCCTCGACCGGCCGGCCCGAGGTGATCGCGGGTGCAACCGTCTCGGGTCGCCCGCCCGCGATCGCGGGCATCGACTCGATGGTCGGTCTGTTCATCAACACGGTGCCGGTGCGCGTGCGCTTCGGCCCCCGGGACACCGTGGCGGACTTGCTGATCGACGTGCAGGCACGCCAGGTCGCGCTGCTGGATTACCACCACGTGGGCTTGAGCGAGATCCATCGGGCGACGGGCCTGAACATCCTCTTCGACACCCTCATCGCCTTCGAGTCCTACCCCGTCGACCAAGCCGGAATCGGCGCGGCCACCACCAGCAGCGGCCTCGTCCTCACCGACCCACGACCCAACACACCCTCGCACTACCCACTGACCCTCATCGCCAACGCCACCCCGACTCTGACCCTGCACCTGGAATACCGCACCGACGTCTTCGACAACGACGCGATCGAAGCGATGGCGGCTCGGCTGGCCCGCATCCTGCGGCAGGTCGCGGAAGACCCGAACCTTCCGGTGCGCGCACTCGATGTCCTCGGCGCGGACGAACGCGACCTGGTGCTGCGCCGCTGGAACGACACCACCGCAGCCCGGCCCGCCACCACCCTGATCGACAGGTTCCGGGCCCAGGCCACGGCGACTCCCGACGCGATCGCGGTGTTCTGCGCGGCCACCGAGCTCACCTACGCCGAACTCGACGTCCGGGCCGCGCATCTGGCCCACGAATTGACCTCGTACGGAGTCGGTCCCGACGCCGTCGTGGCAGTCGCACTGCCCAAATCGCCCGACCTGATCGTGACGCTGCTCGCGGTGCTGCGGGCGGGCGGCGCCTACCTCCCGATCGATCCGGCCTACCCCTCGGACCGACTGGCCTTCGTCCTCGCCGACGCCGCCCCGGTCGTCGTGGTGACCGACCACGCCACCGCCCCCACACTGCCCGACAGTGCGACACCGCGGCTGTACCTGGACGCTCTCGATACCAGTGGCGCGAGCAGTCGGGAATCGGCCGCCTCCGTGCGCCTCGAGAACCTGGCGTACTTGATCTACACCTCCGGCTCGACCGGTGTCCCCAAAGGCGTTGCGGTCACGCACCATAACGTGCTGAACCTGGCTGCCCAGGCGTGGTCGACCGGCCCGGGGGAGCGGGTGCTGGTGCACTCCTCGGTCGCCTTCGACGCATCGACCTATGAGATCTGGCCCGCGCTGCTCAGCGGCGGCGCGGTGGTACTGGCCGAGGCGCAGCGTTCGGATCCGGCCGAGATCGCCGAGCTGATCGCGGAGCGGGCCGTCACCAGGATGTTCGCGACCCCGGCACTGCTGTCGGCCCTCCTGGAGCACGCGGAAACGGTGCCGGGCAATGCTTTCCGATCACTGGCGGAAGTGATCGCTGGTGGCGCGGAGCTCGGCCCGGCGTTGGTGGACCGGCTGCAGCGGCGCATCGACGGAGTGCGCGTCACCAACGGTTACGGTCCGACGGAGACGACAGTCTTCGCGACGGTCTTCACCCCCGATGCGGTGTCAGAGCACTCGGTCCCGATCGGATCGGCACTGTCCAATGTGCGTGCCTACGTATTGAATCCGTGGCTCTCACCGGTGCCCGTCGGGGTGCCCGGCGAGTTGTATGTGGCCGGTGCGCAATTGGCGCGCGGCTACCACGGTCGCGCGGGCTTGACCGCCGCGCGGTTCGTGGCCGACCCCTTCGACCCGGCCGGTGGCCGGTTGTATCGAACCGGCGATGTCGTGCGCTGGAACACGAGCGGACAGCTGGAGTTCGCGGGCCGCATCGACGACCAGGTCAAGATTCGCGGCTTCCGCATCGAACCCGGCGAGATCGAAACCGTGCTGGCGCAGCATCCTTCGGTGTCGCAGGCCGTGGTCGTCGCGCGCGACACCGCCACGGGCGGCAAACAGCTGATCGGCTATGTGGTCGGGTCCGAGGACGAACTCGACGGCGGACAGCTCCGCGCCTTCGCGGCGGAACGCTTGCCGGACTACATGGTCCCCGCGGTGGTGCTGGTGCTCGACTCCGTTCCGCTGACCCCGAACGGAAAACTCGACCGCGCGGCGCTGCCGGAGCCGGAATGGGTGTCCTCTGTGAGCTATCGGACGCCACGCAGCCCGCGCGAGCAAGCACTGGCCGCACTGTTCGCCGAGATCCTGGCCGTGCAGCGGGTGGGCCTGGACGACAGCTTCTTCGAACTCGGCGGCCATTCGCTGCTGGCCACCCGCCTCGTGAGCCGGATCCGCGTGGTGCTCGGGGTGGAGGTCCCGATTCGAACGGTCTTCGACGCCCCGACCGTGGCACAGCTGGCGGGCCGTCTCGACGCGGGCCGCGCGGTGCGGACACTGCTCACGCCCCGCCCACGGCCGGAGATCGTGCCGCTGTCGTTCGCGCAGCGGCGGCTGTGGTTCATCCACCGCCTGGAAGGGCCGTCCGCCACCTACAACATTCCGCTGGCGGTGCGGTTGCGTGGCGTCGATGTCGAGGTGCTGCGCGCCGCCATCGAGGACGTGGTCGCCCGGCACGAGAGTCTGCGCACCTCCTTCGTGGAGGCCGACGGGGTGCCGTCCCAGCGGGTGGTCGACATCGCCGAGGTCGAGGTGCCGTTCGCGGTGGTCGAGGTGGCTCCGGCCGAGGTCGAAGCGGCGGTGACCACCGCGGTGCGCTTCGGATTCGACCTGTCGGCGCAGATCCCGATCCGCGTCACGGTAGTGCGCGACGACGCCGGTGACTGCGTGCTGGTGCTGCTGATCCATCACATCGCCGGCGACGGCTGGTCGATGGGCCCGCTGCTGCGAGACCTGGCGCTGGCCTACTCGGCGCATCTGGCGGGCCGGGCGCCGGACTGGCGGCCGCTGCCGGTGCAGTACGTGGATTACACGCTGTGGCAGCAGGAGCTGCTCGGCTCGCCCGAGGACCCGGACAGCGTGCTCTCGCGGCAATTCGACTATTGGCGCGCCGAACTCGACGGGTTGCCCGAACAGCTGCGCTTGCCGATGGACCGGCCGCGCCCCCGGGTCGCCAGTTATCGCGGTGACATGGTGCTGTTCGAGATCGATGCCGAGACTCGCGCGGCGGTCGAACGGCTGGCCGCCGGCGCCGGCGCGACGGTGTCGATGGTGCTGCAATCGGCCTTGGCCGTGCTGCTGTTCAAACTCGGTGCGGGCGAGGATATTCCGATCGGCGCCCCGGTCGCGGGCCGCACCGATGACGCGCTGAGCGATCTGGTCGGATTCTTCGTCAATACCTGGGTGCTGCGGGCGGGCGTGGCCCCGGCCGCGTCCTTCACCGAGATCCTCGAGCAGATCCGGGCGAAATCGCTGTCCGCCTACGAGAACCAGGACGCGCCGTTCGAGCTGCTGGTGGAACTGCTCAATCCGGTCCGCTCGGCGGCCCACCACCCGCTGTTCCAGGTGTCGCTGGCCTTCCAGAACAACGCCATGCCGACGATGGAGTTCGCGGGCGTCGAGTTCGAGCCCTACAACGCCTCCATCGCCGCCGCCCGCTTCGATCTGTTCTTCAATATCGCGAACGCGCCCGCGGGCGGGCCGTGGGGCGGGTTCGTCGAATACGCGACCGACCTGTTCGACCGCCCGACCGTCGAGGCGATCGCGGCCCGGCTGGTGCGGGTCTTGCGGCAGGCGGTCGCCGAACCCGGTATCCCGGTGGGCGCGATCACGGCGCTCGAAGGTGGCGAACACGAACTGGTAGTGCGGCGTTGGAACAACACCGCCGTCGCCCTGGACCCGAAACACACCCTGGCCGGACTGTTCCAGGCGCAGGTGGCCAAGGCTCCGGATGCCGTCGCGGTGGTCTGCGGTGATGTCGAGGTCACCTATCGGGAGCTTGCCGCGCGTGCGAACCGGCTCGCGCGCAGCTTGGTCGCCCGCGGCGCGGGGCCCGACAGCGTCGTCGCGGTCGCACTGCCGCGATCGATCGAGTTGATCGTGACATTGCTGGGTGTGCTGCGAGCGGGCGCCGGCTACTTGCCGATCGATCCGGGTTATCCCTCGGATCGCCTGGCCTACATCCTCGCCGACGCCGCGCCGGTAGTCGTGGTGACCGACTCCGCTACAGCCCACGTCCTGCCGGACCAGCCGACACCACCACGGATCTACCTCGATGCGCTTGCCGAGGATCCGACGGATGTCGTTGTGCCCGGCGTGCTGCGATCACAGAATCTGGCGTACGTGATCTACACGTCCGGTTCCACCGGTGTGCCGAAAGGCGTTGGTATCACCCATCAGAACGTGGTGAACCTGGTGCATCAGGCGTGGCCGATCGAGCCGGGCGATCGAGTGCTGATGCATTCGTCGGTGGCCTTCGACGCCTCCACCTATGAGATCTGGCCCGCGCTGTGTGGTGGCGCGGCGCTGGTGATCGCGGGGGAGCGGCGCTCGGATCCGGTGGAGATCGCCCGCCTGGTCGAGACCTGGTCGGTGACGAAGATGTTCGCGACCCCGCCGTTGCTCTCGGCGTTGGTGGAGCACGCGGCGGCCTTGCCGGGCAATCCGTTCCGGAGTCTGCGGCAGGTGAACACGGGCGCGGATTCGTTGACCCGTGCGCTGGTGCAGGCCGTGCGGGCCGAGTGGGGCGGCATCCGGATCGACAACCTGTACGGCCCCACCGAGGCCACGGTCGATGTGACGGCTTTCAGCGTGCGCGACGAAATGCCGGGCGCGGTGCTGCCGATCGGTGCCCCGGTGGCCAATGCCCGGGTATACGTGCTGGATTCGTGGCTCGCGCCGGTTCCGGTCGGCGTGGCCGGTGAGTTGTATGTGGCCGGTGCGCAATTGGCGCGCGGCTATCGCGGCAAAGCCGAGTTGACGGCCACGCGGTTCGTCGCCGACCCGTTCGATCCGGCCGGTGGCCGGCTCTATCGGACGGGCGACGTGGTGCGCTGGACGCGCGGCGGGCAGCTGGAATTCGCGGGCCGGGCCGACGATCAGGTCAAGATCCGTGGCTTCCGCGTCGAACCCGGCGAAGTCGAAACCGTACTGGCGCAGCATCCTTCGGTCGCACAGGCCGTGGTGGTCGCCCGCGAGGTCGACGCGGGCGGCAAGCAGCTGGTCGGGTACGTGGTCGCCGCCAAGTCCGGCCCGGCTGTCGGTGAGGACGAATTGGTCGGCCAGTGGCGCCAGGTCTACGACGACCTGTACGCCGCCGCCGACGAAGGCGAGCCCGACCTGGAGTCCACGGACGAGTTCGGTGCCGGTTTCGAAGGCTGGAACAGCAGCTATACCGGTGTCCCGATTCCGCTGGAGCAGATGCGGGAATGGCGGGCCGCGACCGCGGATCGGATCCGCGGCCTCGGGCTGGGCCGCGTGCTCGAGATCGGGGTGGGTTCGGGCCTGCTGATGTCGCAGGTGGCGCCGGACTGCGCGGAATACTGGGCGACGGATCTGTCGGCCGCGACCATCGCCTCGCTGCGCCGGCAATTGGGGGAGGTGGGCGCGGACTGGGCCGACCGGGTCGTACTGCGTGCGCAGACGGCCGACGACGTCGAGGGCCTGCCCGAGCAGCACTTCGACACGGTCGTGCTGAACTCCGTGGTCCAGTACTTTCCGAGCCAGAACTACCTGCGGACCGTGCTGAAGCGAGTGGAAGGACTGCTGGCTCCCGGCGGGGTGGTGTTCGTGGGTGACGTGCGCAATTTCGCGCTGCTCGAGGAGTTCGCCACGGCCGTGCAGGTCAGCCGCAACGGCGGTGGTGATCCGGCGGTGGTGCGCGATCGGGTGCGCCGGGACATCGCCGCGGAGCAGGAATTGCTGCTGGCGCCGGAGTACTTCTCGGGCCTGTGCGGCGAGACCGGCGGATTCGGCGCCGTCGATATCCGGCTCAAGCGCGGATACTCGGTGAACGAGCTGACGCGCTACCGGTACGACGTCTTCCTGCACAAGGCGCCGACGGCCGCGATATCCGTCGCCGATGTTCCGAAAGTCGCGTTCCGAGAACTGGATTCGGTACGGACGCTCTTGGGTTCCTCGCATCCCGACGGCATTCGCGTCACCGGTATCCCGCACGCCGGTTTGCTCGGCGAGGTCGATGTCGCGCACCGTGTCAGAGCGGGTCATCCGGTGCCCGACGGTGATCGAAGCAGTTCGCGCACAGCCGGTTTCGAAGCGACGCTCGACCCCGTGCCGGATCGGGCCGAGGGCCTGTTGCCCGAGGATCTGCACGTGCTGGGCCGCGAACTCGGCTACGCCACGGCCGTCACCTGGTCCGCGCAGCCGGGGCGCATGGAAGCGGTCTTCCTCGAACTCGGCCGGGTGGCGGACCGCCCGATGACCGATGTGTACCGCACGCCCGCCTCGGTGGGCGTACTGGGCGGCTGCGCGAACAATCCGCAGGCGGGTCTGCTGGCCGCCGATGTGCGGCGCTGGGCGGCCGAGCGGTTGCCGGAGTTCATGGTGCCCGCGACGGTCATGGTGCTGGAATCGGTGCCGCTGACCGCCGGCGGCAAGCTCGATCGCAAGGCCCTGCCGGATCCGGAGTTGCTGTCCGCCAAGGAATATCGAGCCCCGCGCACCGGCCGGGAACAGGCCCTGGCGGAGTTGTTCAGCGAGATCCTGGGTGTGCGCCGGGTCGGCATCGACGACGATTTCTTCGCGCTGGGCGGGCACTCGCTGCTGGCGACCCGACTCACCAGCCGGATCCGGGCCGTCCTCGGCGCCGAGGTGCCGGTCCGGGTGATCTTCGACGCGCCCACCGTCGCCGAACTCGCGCCACGGCTCGACGACGAGGTTGCCGCGGGCATGGATTTCGATCCCGTGCTGGTGCTGAAGCGTTCGGGCACACAGCAACCGCTGTGGTGCCTGCACCCGGGCGGTGGGCTCGGCTGGTTCTACCAGCGGCTCGGCCAGGACCTGCCCGATCGGCCGGTCATCGCCGTCCAGTCCCGTGGCCTGAACGGCGGCCGGCTGGCCGACTCCTTCCCGGAGATGATCCAGGACTACGTCGCCCAGATCCTCGAACGCCAGCCCGAGGGGCCGTACTACCTGCTGGGCTGGTCCTACGGCGGGATCGTCGCGCACGCGCTCGCGAGCGAACTCGCCGGGCGGGGCCTGCCGATCGGGCTGCTGGGCATCATGGACAGCAAGCCGCCGGTCACCTCGGGCCCGCAACCCGATCTCTCCGAGGACGACGCGATGGCCGGTATCCAGGACTGGGTGGCCGACCGGTTCGGCGACCAGCTCGAATCCCCCGATGTGCAGGGTCTGGCCGAGCGCGCGACACGCGTGCTCGTCAACAACAGCAAGCTGCTCGACGGTTTCCGCACACCCTATTTCGACGGTGACGCAACCCTCTTCGCCGCCGCGATCGATGTGGAAGGCAATCGGCCCGCCGATGCGAAAGGCGAGCTCGAAGCGGCCTGGCGTCCCTACATCGGCGGGCGCATGGACATCTTCGACGTCGATTGCGCGCACGGCGACTTCGATCGCCCGGAGATGATGGGTCTGGTGGGCCGGATCCTGCGCGGGGTCCTGTGACGCGCTCGAGGTGACAAACGTCCAAGCCACCGGCGGCGGAAGCGGCGAGGATCAGAGCATGCACATCGAGAGGGTTACACCGAAGCTGGTTGTCGAGGGCGCGAAGGCGGCACTCGAGTACTACCGGGAGGTGTTCGGAGCCGAAGTGGGAGAACTGCACGAGGCCGACGGGCGCGTGACGTTCGCGGAGCTGGAATTGCCCGGGGGCGTGCTGTTCCAGGTCAAGGACGCCGACTCGGTCGATAGCGTTGCGACAGTGTTGCTGAGTGTGGTGGTCGACGAGCCGGACCGGCTCGCCGAGCGGATGGCCGCGGGCGGCGGGGAGATCGTGTTCGAGGTCGCCGATCAGCCGTATGGGATCCGGCAGGGCCGGGTGCGAGATCCGTTCGGGCACGAGTGGATCCTCGGTACGCCACTGCACCGCGGCTGACCTACATACTGCTAGGTTTTGTTCAGCAGGGAACACCGGTGCGAATCCGGGGCTGTCCCGCAACTGTGACCGAGGAGCAGACCTTCATCTACGGCCACGACCTTCCTGGGTTGGAAGGCCGAAGGCGAGCGTTGATCCGGGAGCCAGGATACCTGCGCCCTTTCAGGATCGAGCTTCACGAGGATGACAATGCGAGTGCCAACTCGCCGCCGGCTCCGCGCCGCGCGGCTACCCGATGGTGCGCCCGGCACGGGCCGCCATCACCGTTCCCCGGTCGCCGTGGTCGTGGCGGGACTGCTCGCCGTCGCCATGGTCTTCACCGGTTGTGCGTCGAACGAGAACGAGGGCGGCGCAGCGTCTTCGGCGCGGGCGCTGCGCGCGTCCGGTGACGGCGCCCTGACGATCTACAACTCCTACAAGATCGCCGGGCTGGACCCGATCGGCACCGGCACCAACTGGCTGTTCGACTGGGGTGTCGCGGAAAATCTGCTGCAGATCACCGAGACCGGCGAGGTCGCGCCGTGGCTGGCGGAGTCGGTGACCCGCGACGGGGACACCCGCTGGGTGGCCACCCTGCGCAAGGGCGTCACCTTCCAGAACGGCAAGCCGGTCGACGCCGTCGCCGTGGCCGCCGCGCTGACCAGGCAGATCGCCAAATCCGCTGCGGCCCGGGTCTATCTCGACGCGGCGACCACGGTGACGGTGGCCGGTGAGCAGGTCGTCATCACGACGCCGGCGCCGAACGCGATGGTGCCCGCCGCGCTGGCCGCGCGCGACAACTCCTTGCAGATCTACGACGTCGCCGCGATGGACGCCGCGGGCGGCGATTCGGCGAAGATCGTCGGCGCCGGCGCATACTCGGGCCCCTACGCGATCACCGCGTGGACACCGGACAATCTCGTGCTCGCCCCGTACGAAAAGCACTGGGAGGGCCCACCGCCGCTGCGGCGGATCACCGTCCGCGTGGTGCCCGACGAGCAGGCCCGGCTGGCGGGCGTGCGCAGCGGCGAAGCCGATATGGCGTTCTACCCGTCCACCGCGGCCAAGCTGGAGTTGCAGGGCGACAAGGACATGCACGTGCTGTCCTCCGAGTTGGCGCTGCAATCGCTGCTGGTCGAGATGAATCTGAAGGCCGGGATCTTCACCGACACCGCCGTGCGCAAGGCGTTCACCGCGGCGATCGACTACCAGGGCATCGCCGCCGACGTCGGCAACGGTCAGTTCGCCCCGGCCACCGGCCTGTACCCGCCCACCATGTCCTTCGCCGCCGACAGCCAGGTCTACGACCTGAACGAGGCGAAACGGCTGCTCGACGCGGCGGGCTGGGTGCCCGGCAGCGACGGCATCCGCGGCAAGGACGGCCGGAAACTGGTGGTGCGATTCGTGACTCAGGCTCAGGGGCCGGAGACCAACGATGTCGCGATCGCGATGAAAGACCAGGTGGCGCGCGCCGGTTTCGAGCTGCGCATCGACAATGCCGAGGATTCCGCCGCGGTCAAGAAGGACCCGACCGGGTGGGAATCCTCGGTGGCGCTGAGCGGTTCGCTCTCCGGCACCGCCGACCCGAT
Source organism: Nocardia sp. NPDC050712 (assembly GCF_040654295.1). NCBI lineage: Bacteria > Bacillati > Actinomycetota > Actinomycetes > Mycobacteriales > Nocardiaceae > Nocardia > Nocardia sp. NPDC050712. Next base: position 1,837,029 of record NZ_JBFAHT010000002.1, on the reverse strand, counting down.
CCAGCCGTATCTGGTGCGCTGGACCACCGGCGGCTCGTCCAACGCCCAGGGTGTGGCGAATCCGGAGATCGACGCGATCGGCGCGCAGCTGCGCGGCGAGTTCGACACCACCCGCCGCGACGCCCTGCTCGAGCGGGCGCAGCAGATCCTGGTGCGGGAGCAGGCCTATGTGGTGGCGGGCACGTTCAAGTACTTCACCGTGGTGACGGGTCCGGAGTGGGCCGACTACCGGGTGTCGAGCGTGCGCCGGCATCTGACCAGCCGGACCGGTGCCTGACGCGGCTCCGGCGATGCGAGTTCTCGTTCCGGTCCGGCGCCGGGTGGTCGAGGCGCTGCTGACGCTGCTGGGCGCGAGCGTGCTGATCTGGGCGCTGATGCCGTTGGCTCCGGGCAACCCGGCGCGAATGATCCTGGTCGCGCAGGGTGTCCCGGAGCCGCCGCCCGAGCAGATCAGCGCGCTCGAACGAACCCTGCATCTGGATCGGCCGGTGCTCGCGCAGTACGCGCACTGGCTGTGGGGTGTGGTGCGCGGCGATTTCGGGCTGTCGTTCGTCTCGGGGCGGCCGGTGGCGGGGGAGTTCGCCGAGCGGCTACCGGCGACGCTGACCCTCGCGTCCGCGTCGCTGGCGCTCGCGCTGGCGTTGTCGGTCGCCCTCGGCGTGCTCGCGGCCCGGTATCCGCGGCGGTGGCCCGATCAAGGCACCCGGTGGCTGGCGCTGGTGTTCGCCTCGGTGCCGGGATTCGTGGTGGCGCTGTTGCTGATTCAGGTGTTCGTGGTCGGGCTGGGTTTCGGCAAGGCCGCGCTGGACGGCACCTGGCGGCAGGTGTGGTTGCCCGCGATCTGCCTGGCGGTGGATCTGTCCGACACCTGGTCGCGACTGTTGCGGGCGAATCTGCTCGGGTTTCTGGAGTCTCCGACCGCGGAGGTGCTGCGGGCCCGGGGTGCGTCACGCTGGCGGGTGCTGTGGCGGCACGGGCTGCCCAACAGCGCGGTGCCCTCGTTGCACGCGCTGGCCGTCGGCACCGCGGTGCTGATCGGCGGGGCGACGGTCGTCGAGACGGTGTTCACCTGGCCCGGGCTGGGTTCCTATGTGGTGGAGTCGGTGAAGACGCGGGATCTGCCGGTGATTCAGGCGTTCACGGTGTTCGCGACGGCGAGTTATGTGGTGACGAGCCTGGTCGCGGATCTGCTGTCCGCGGTGATCGATCGCCGGATCGCGGTGGACGCGTGAGCGCCCGGCTGCGCCTGCCCGGATCGGTGCGCGCCGGGGCCGTGCTGCTCGGGGTGCTGCTGGTGCTGGCGCTGGTCGGCCCGCTGGTGGCGCAGTATCCGCCGAACGAGCCGCACTACGCGGACAAGCTGGTCGCGCCGAGCCTCGAGTACTGGTTGGGGACAGATCAATACGGCCGGGACCAGTTCTCGCGGGTGCTGCACGGGCTGCGACTGTCGCTGCTGTCGGCGTTGCTGGTGCTGGTGGGCTCGGCGACGATCAGCCTGCTCGTCGGGCTCGGCGCCGGGCTCTACGGTGGGTGGCTCGATCGCGCGGTGTCGCGTGTCGTCGATGTCGTCCTGGCCGTTCCGGCGCTGGTCCTGGCGCTGGCCGTGGTCGGTCTGCTGGGTCCGGGTTATCTGAATCTGCTGCTGGCGCTGGTGATCGCGAGCTGGGCGGCGGACGCGCGGGTCGCCCGGGCGCTGACCCTGGCGGCGCGCTCGCGGCCGTATGTGGTCGCCGCGCGAGTGGCGGGCGTCAGTCGCCCCGCAATCGGCGTGCGGCACCTGCTGCCCGCGGTGGTCGGGCCGTTCCTCATCGTGGCGACGCTGCGGCTCGGCGGCATCGTGGTTGCCTTGGCCGGGTTGTCGTTCCTGGGGCTCGGTGTGCAGATGCCCGAGGCCGAACTCGGGGCGATCCTGGGCGACGCGCGCCGATTCCTGACCGCCGCACCATGGTTATTGATCGCACCCTCGGTGGTGATCCTGGCGATGGCGGCCGCGGCAAACCTGCTTGCCGAGGGTTTGCGGGACCGGCACGAGAGCGAGGGAAACCGATGATCGCGGAACTGCGCGGGCTGACCGTCGCCTATCCGGGCGCCGGCCCGGTGCTGCGCGAGGTGTCGTTGACCGTGCGGCGTGGTGAGACCGTCGCCGTGGTCGGGCCGAGCGGGAGCGGCAAGACCACGATCATCCGGGCACTGCTCGGCTTGCTCGACGCCTCGGCGCGAGTCGAGGGCACGGTGCTCATCGATGGTGTCGCCATGTCCGGCAGAGACTTTCGCGCCGTGCGCGGCACGGTCCTCGGCTATGTCAGCCAGGATCCGTTCGCCGCGATGGACCCGATCATGTCGGTGGGCGGCAATATCGCCCAGGGCTGGCGCATCGCGCGGCGGCCGGTGCCCGACGGCCGGATCGTCGCCGACCTCACGGCTGTCGACATCGCCGAACCGGCGGCGCGAATTCGGCAGCGGCCGTTCACTTGGTCCGGCGGCATGTTGCAGCGCGGCTCGGTGACGACCGCGCGGGCCCTGGACCCGGCGCTGGTACTGGCCGACGAACCGACCTCGGCGCTGGACGAGGCCAACGCGCACCGCGTCATGGCCGCGTTGACCGCCGGCGCATCGGCGCTGCTGATCGTCAGCCATGACCGGCGGCTGGTCGAAAAGTACGCCGACCGGGTGTATCTCGTCGAGAACGGCACCGTTGTCGAATCGGGCGCGGCGAGTCCGGCTGTCGCGCAGCATGTTCCGGCGCGCAAACCGGTGCCGGACAGCGCACCGATCTTGCGGGCGCACGGCGTAGCGAAGCGGTATTCCACCGGTGGTGGTCTGGCCGCAACGGATCTGGAGGTGCGGCGCGGTGAGATCGTGGGGCTCGCCGGGCCGTCCGGGGCCGGGAAGAGCACGCTGCTGCGGGTGCTCGCGGGGGTCGAAGCGCCCAGCGTCGGACGGCTGGTCTGGGACGGCCGCGCGGGTGCGCCACCGCCCGGGCAGGTCGGTGTGGTATTCCAGAACGCCGTCGGCAGTCTCGATCCGCGGCGGCCGATCTATCGCAGTATCACCGAGCCGTTGCAGCCGCGGTTGCGCAGCCGGCTGCGGCGGGACGACGCGGTAAAGGTCGCCGGAACTGCCTTGGCACGAGTGGGATTGGGTGAGATCGACCCCGGACGCTATCCGCGCGAGCTCTCCGGTGGTCAGGCGCAGCGCGTGGCACTGGCCCGGGCGCTGGTCGGCGACGTGCGGTTGCTGCTGGCCGACGAGCCGACCGCCGCGCTCGACGAGGCATCGGCCGCGCGGGTCGTGGCGATCCTGCGCGAACTCGCCGACGACGGTATGGCGGTGGTCCTGGTCTCGCACTCCGAGCGGTTGCTGCGCGATGTCGCCGACACAGTGGTCAGGATCGATCCGGTAGGGGAGTCCACCGCGCGATAACCGTGTCGGCGAACAGGCGCAGGCTGGTACGCACCGCCGCCGCAGACGGTCCCGCCGGTTGGACGTTGCACAGGAACTCGGTCGCGTCCGGCACTACGAGGTCGCGCCGGATCGCGTCCCCGACTTCGGCACCGGTCCCGAGATATCCGTGGCCGGTGTCGACATAGTCGCGCGCGGTGAAGCCCGGCGGAAACCGCCCCGCCTCGACCGAGCTCGCGACCCAGCGTTCGATGCCCGGCCGCATGTGCTCGAACGCGGTCGCGGCGGTGTCGGCGCACAGCACCGACCGCGATACCCCGACCCGCGGCGTGCGCCCGGCGGCGCGCTGCGCCGCACGGTATTTCGCGACCCGCTCGGCCGCGATCTCGTCCCGCGGACCGTGCGGGGTCGAGGTCCGCCCGGTGAGCACGCCCAGGTCGAGTTCGGCGGCGAGGTCGAACCCCGATTCGGAGGCGGTCCCGATCCAGAGCCGATCCCGCAGCCCGGACGCCGCCGGCACCAGATCACTACCCGCGCCGAACAGTGCACGCAGCCGATGCAGCGTCTCGACGAACCGCTCATGCCGCTGCTCGTGCGCACGACCGAACCGCGCGGCCGTCTGCGCGTCCGCCCCCGCCCCGAGCCCGAGCTCCAGCCGCCCACCACTGAGCGCGTCCACCGTCGCCGCATCCTCGGCCAACCGGATCGGATCCTCCAGCGACCCGATCACCACCGCCGTCCCCAGCCGAATCCGGTCTGTCCGCTGCGCGATCGCCGCCAGCAACACCAACGGCGACGGGCAATGCGCCCGCTGCGCCCCGAAATGATGCTGCGCCACCCAGAACGAATCGAACCCGCACTCCTCCGCCCACACCGCCAACTCGACGACCTGCCGCAACTCCTCGCCAGACCCGCCCGCCCCCACCACATGCGAGATGAACCCGAACCGCACTACCCACCCATCCCATCAGCCATTTGTCTACCGGGTTCCACCGTAGTGCCCGGGCTACTTCACTCCCGGCCGGGCGAATCGGCCAGCCCCATCGTGGCGACGTCCTAGAATTGCGGGGCCGAACCGCTGCGCCGCCTTCGAACAGGAGCACGCACATGACGGATACGCCCCACACTCCCGAGGAATACCTCGACGGGCATCCCGGTGCCCTGCCTATCTACCGCAAGCTCTGCAAGTTGCTGGATTCGCTGGGGCCCTACGACATTCGTGTCACCAAGAGCCAGATCGCCTTCCGCCGCAAGCGCGGCTTCGCGTATCTGTGGCTGCCCGGGCAGTACCTGCGTAATCCGGATGCGGAGGTCGCCTTGTCGTTCGTGCTCGACCACGAGGAGAGCTCGAAGCGGTTCAAGGAGATCGCGCACCCCACTCCGAACCGGTGGACGCATCATCTCGAAGTCCACCACCCCGACGACCTCGATGAGGAAGTCCGCAGCTGGCTGCGCGCAGCCGCGGATTCAGCACAGTGACTGTTGGTCAGGGGCTGATTGCGAGGCCCATCAGGACGTCGTCGACGTAGCGCCCATCGAGGAAGAACTGCCCGACGTGCCTGCCTTGGATTGGGATCCGTATATGCAAGCTCTCTGGCGAGCAACCTGACGAAGTCGCTCACGAGCACTTCCGCGAGCGAGGGATTCGGCTCGCGAATAACGAGCCGAATCCGCGCGACTCACCAGCCGGAGCCCGAACCACCCGATCCGGTGTTGGCAAGGATGGTGCCGATGATCATCTGCAAGATCCCGGCGATGGGGCCTAGAAATTCCACGGTGTTCCTCCGACTTCTCAGCGCCGAGTGTCCGGCGTAGCGGGGAATCTAGCCCAGCAAACATCCGAAATGTTGGCGTTTCACCGAAATTGCAGGTCACCAGCTACCGCTTGGGCATCCATGGGTGACGTGGTGGCCTTCACGTGAACAGGCTCGTCAGTGTTCGAGACGCACTGGGTGTTCGCAGGTCAGCTGATTCATCCGTTCGAGCCACCGACGACTAGTTGCTAACTCAGCGCTGTACTGTGCGGTGCCAATGTTCCGTGGAGGGGATGGTGCCGCCGGACTTAGCAATGTGGCAACTGTGCAGCAGCGCTCGACTCTCGACTCGATACATAGCGATGGCTAACTCGCCCAACGAGATGCTTTGCGGGCCAACCATTCAAGTGTGTGAGACAGGCGAGAATGTGATCATGCGTTTTCGCGGCGAGCTTCCGTTCCGTGGCCAGATGGTCTGGCTCACAGCGGCTCAGGGCGGTCGCTCGTCGGGACCGCCTCCGACTCCATCCGACCACGATTACGCAGCAACAGCCTATGTCCCGCCCCATGGCGCGGTGGAGGGCCTCGCATCGTGGATCCGGCGGGTCGATGATCGCTCGGCCTGGCGATCACCCGCCAGCGCCGGATGGCTGGCTTTTGGAAACACCGGTCTATACCGGGTCCAGGCTGGATCCATCGTCGTTGTCACCGAGGGCTACCGGATCGTCGGCTACTTCCACGTCGACGACGTGGTGGATAGCGCCGGCCGACGCGGTTGAGCATCAGGCCGTCATTGCGGCGCAACATAATTCGTGACCTGCCTGGCCCCCCGCCGATGCAGCGAGATGACCTGCGACAGGCTAACTCTCGATCGGCTCCTCGTCGTCCAGCACATTGGCCGCGAGGCGGCTCGCGCCGACCGCGATCAGCAGCGCGATTGCCACGATGGGCGTGCCGAAGACAGTTCCCCACAGCACGACGAAGGGGCCGATGTATCCGACCCTCGGCCAGAATCCGCAGGGGGCTACGTCCTGGGGAATCTGGGAGCATTCCGGATGGTCGCCGGAAAGACCGAAGGCGACAGCCGCCAAGACGGACAGCAGGATTGCTCCGAACGCCGTATACGCCATCCCCTTGAGCAACCACATGCCTGCACTATACGAAGCCCGCGCACCGTCCGGGCTTTCGTCGTGTCATCGTTAGATTGTCAGACATTGGGCTACAGGTGCGATCTGCTATCCGCCGGGCGGTTGTTCCGACAACAAATTCTCGCTGATGCGGGCGAGCAGGACCGCCGAGAATTCCAGCAGCAGATCGATGTCGGATGCGTGGTCGTCGAGCCCGCCGTTGTCGCGGATGCTTTTCAAGATTATGAGCGCGCACCGGTGATGGACGACCAGCTCGCGGATCAGCTCAGCCTGCTCCGGTCCCGCTACCGTGCCGGCGTCCGGGACCGCGCGGGTCGGTACGCCGACGGCGAAGTTATCGAAGAACTCGACTCCCTCGAGCCCGGCCTCCTCGACTAGGCACCGGGCGACGCGGGTCATCGCCTCGGCGGTACGGCGTGTGATCGTGGCCCGGCTGGCGAACGGCGCCCAGTCCGGATCCGCGTCGTCGTCCGGCAGGTGCAGACCGCGCCGGGCGTAGCGTCGGACGTCGTTGTCGGTACCAACTCGCCCCACCACCTCGACGAGGCGTTCCAGTCGGCGGGCGGCCGACGGGCGGTTGAGTAGATAGTTGAGCACCGGAAAAGTTTCGGTGGCGAGCATGGTGCCGACCGTGGCACCGCCCTGTCTGCGCAGAACCTGCAACTCGCGCAGGACCAACTCGACAGGATCGTCCGGCGCGCCGGTTCCCATCTGGCTCCTTTGTCAAGCCCTCGGAAATCATCCCGTGCTCAATCTGCGATCAGGGGCGTATCGACGACGCTTCAGCGTGGCGTTACAGCGAATCGCTCTTGCCTCAGATGCCGTATCCCGCTTGGAGAGCGCCGAACCCGCCACAACAGTGGGAGTTGATCACGCGGTGATCGAGGAACTGAAGGGAACGACATGAGGATCCTTCCGGTGTTCGCGGGTGTGCTGACGGCCTTGGCGGTGACGGCGACCGTGGCGGCGGCGCCGGCCGCGGCCAAGGACACAGACGTCAACGTGCAGGAGCAATGTCAGACGCAGTACCCGAAGACGGACAGCCACAAAGTCGGCGTGGCGTATCTAGTTGACAAGAACAACGCGTACACGTGGCGCTGCAAGCAGGAACCGGCTGGCTCGGCCAAGGCCCGGAACGACCTCTCCGTCGATGTACAGGCGTACTGCGCGCGCCACAACACCGGCAAGGCCATGGCCCGTGACATTCACAATGCCTACTCGTGGAAATGCGCGACGACGCCCATGCCTGGCACCGGAGACAACTGGGTCGACTGCTCCGGGCCGTCCGTCTGCACAAAGTACTGGTCGCGCACCAAAACTCGCGACCTCAACAAATCACTGAGCACCGCGAAGCTGGCGGACGGCTCCTATGGTGCTGCCTTCTTTTGTGGGCTGGGTGCCTTTCTCGCCAGCGGCGGTCCGTTGATGCCCCTGTTGGGGGCCGGCGTCGCCGCGGTAGTCGGCGCGACGTGCAAGGCGGGCGCTTCCGCGATCTTGCCCTGGCAACTCAACGGTCTGGATACGGCCGCCGCGGCCGCAGTACCTGCGAACGGTTGCTTGCAGGTTGCCTACCCCAAGGACGAAAAGGAAGGAGATCGGCGCTGGAGTTACACCACGGACTCGGGCTACTGCTGGGAGAAGTAAAGCTATTGCGTCACATTACCTTTCCCGTGTTGGCGGCGACCGCCGGGCGCGGGGTAGCTCGGTAGGCCGACACCATCAATCGGCTGGTTCGTCCCAGATGGCGAGCGAGCCGGACGCACTCAATTCGGCACTGCTGTGCGTTCGCCGGAACGCGCCCGCGGCAGAACCGGATGCTGAGCGATCAGGGATCTCAGCTGCCGAGCGCGCTCCGCACCGAACTCCCGAATAGCGGAAAGCGCTGTGCGGCGGATAAAGTCGCGCTGGGGTTGCCGCCGGGGGAGTCATGGTGGTTCACATGAGCGGCTGCCGGGAGGGTTGTGCAGCCATGCTCGAAGAATTGGTCGACGGTGCCGGAGTGATCAAAGCGGTCCGCCGGGTGCCATTCGATTTCAGCGATTCGCGGTTCCAGACCAATGTCTTCGCCAAGGTCGCTTGGGTGCTCGGTATTGTCGGGGTCTTCTTCGTCGCCGTGCCGTTGGCGCTGTTCGCGCTGACCCGGATTCCGAAGGCCGATCAGAACAGCCGTGATCTCGCGTTCGGGGCGCTGATCTCGGGGTTCGGTGTGCCGCTGGCTATCGCGCTGTTCTATTTGCTGGGCTGACGCGGATTGAAGGGCACCGGCTGCGCGGCTTTGGCCGGCGGTCGGTGCACGGTCCGCAGGTTCGCGGCGGATGCGGGGACGCGCTGACATCGGCACGGTGGTGCGTTCAAGGCGGTAACCGGGAGGAGGAGGCTCGGATGGGATTCGCTGCGCGGCAAGATGATTCGACTGTGGCCGTTCGAAGTCGCACACGGGCAGTAGTGTTCATACTGCTGGGGCTCTCGTCGATGGTCACCATGGTCGTCTTGGTTCTTGTCTTCGCGCTGTCCAAACTCGCGGGCGTGGCAGATTCTCTCGTTGTCCCTTACGTTGAACAGACGAAACTGTCCGACAGCGAAGCCAAGGACAAGATGGCCAACCTGTTTCGAGTCGATATCCCGGACAACTGGCATCTGATCGGGATGACGTCGACCTGCCGGGGTGGGGCGGAACGATTGAACATCTGCACATTCGACGGTTCGTTCACCGGACCGGCCTCCGAATTCGTGCTTTACCCTTCACTCTTCCCGGTCAAGACACCCGGGGCGGTAGATCAACCAGCTACGCAGCTCGTCACATGTGAGGGTCTCGCCACCAGAAACCTACTCGACCTGGCATCCGATCTCGACTGCGCGAGTCAGCAGACTCTGGTCCTTTGCGAAGTGAATGGAGGCCACGCGTTGCCTGGAAGCAACGTGCTGATCGCAGGCTCTGCCGCGGCGACCACCGTGCGAGTAAGAGTTAGCGCCGTCTAGCAGGCCGTGCGCGCGGACCGTGTTTTGGGTACACCGTGCTATTGCGGCTGCTCACGCTTCCCCGGTGCGCATGCGCGTTTCGATCAGTTTCCCTCAGCGTCGAGGAACGCCTCGCGCTGGTGTCGCCAGCTCTGCACGAACGATGTCGCAGCGCGGGCGGCGTGCGCTGCTCGGACCGCACGTGCCGGCGCGGCGAACTCGTCGGCCGCGCCTTGGCTGACGAGGGTCCGGTGATAACCGGCATGCCGGTCGCGGAAGTGAACCATCCACAGCAGGACCAGATCGTCGTCGGTATCGAGGACCATCTCTAGATCGGCCGAACCGTCCGAAGCCACTGTTAATCGGCCCCCCGAGGGACGGAGTGTCTGCGCTGGAGCGCGTCCGGCAACTCGGTGCGGGCTCAGGCGGTCATCGGAAGCACGCAACTAGGTGTTGCGTTTGACTGCCTGAGCCCGCAAGCAATAACGGATCTCTAGTTGCACGGTTCGAAGCCGGCAATCCGCGGAAGGCTCGAAGAGGCGTACAACGCCACGGCACCAAGATGCCTGTCATCGGCGATGATCAGCGACCACTGTCAGCCGACCGCCGCGGCAGCAGCAAGGCCGGAATCAACGCGAGCGCGATCACGACCGGAGCGATCAGATAGGTGCTCTGGAACGCCTCGGCCAGCGCGGGAGCGATCTCGGCGCGCTGCGCCGGAGCCATGCCGTGCAGCGCTTGCAGCCCGCCGGTCACCGGGAGTAGCGCGCCCAGGATGACCGAGGACACCGCGGTGCCGATCGCCATGGCGGTGGTGCTGATCATGTTCAGCACCGTCGATCCCGCCGGCTGATCCGCCCGGCTCAGCGACCGGGTGGCTGTGGTCATGACCGGCATCATGGTGCCGCCGCCACCGGCGCCCATGAGCAGCATGCTCGCGCCGAGCGCCCAGTACGGCGCGTCCGCGTCCAGTTGGACGATGAACAGCACGAAACCGGTGAGCGCCACCGTGATCGACAGCGGCAGGTAGCGGCCGGGTGGAATCCGATCGATCAACCGGCCCGCCACCTGCATGGTCAGGCCGGAGGCCAGCGCGAACGGGATGCCCAGTGCGCCTGCCACCAGCGCCGATTCGCCACGAACCACTTGAAAATACAAGGGCAGCAACAGCATCGAACCGAAATAGCCGCTGGCGAACAGAGCCAGCAGCAGCGCGGCGGTGCCGCTGACCCGGTTGCCCAGCACTCGCAGATTCAGCAGCGGTTGCGCGGTGGTCAGCGACCGGCGCACGAAGGCGGCGATGAGTCCGGCCCCGGCCAGCAGCGGGACCAGCACGGCGGGCGTGGCGAATCCTGCCTGCTCACCCGCCGCGGTCACCCCGTAGATCAGCAGGGCCAGGCCGGGCGACATCAACAGGAGTCCGGGCAGGTCGAGCGCGTGCCGCGGTTCCGGCAGATCGTCGGGCACGATCCGGGCGGCCAGAACCAGCACCAGCACACCCATCGGCAGATTGATGAAGAACATCCACCGCCACGACACCTCGTCGATCAGGTAGCCGCCGATCACGGGCCCGAGCAGCGGGCCGACCAGAATGGCCAGACCCAGGGTGCTCATCAGCCGTCCGAGCCGTTCCGGCCCGGCCGCGCGCAGCAGGATCGTCATCGCGACCGGCATGAGCAGCCCGCCGCTGGCGCCCTGCACAACCCGGAAGGCGATGAGCGACTCGATGTTCCAGGCCAGCCCGGCCAGCATCGAGCCGACCGCGAAGGCGGCGATCGCGGTCAGGTACAGCCGTTTGGCGCCGAACCGGCCGACCAGCCACGCCGAGGTCGGCACGACGGCGCCGAGCGCGAGCGAATAGCCGGTCGCCACCCACTGGATGGTGTTCAGGCCCGCGTCGAATCGCGCGGACAGCGTGTTGATCGAGACGTTGACGATGGTCTGGTCGAGTGTGGCCATGATCGTGCCGAGCACCAGCACCAGGACGATCGTCATCGGGTTCCGGGTTGTGGGCGGCACCGGGGGAGCCGTTGCGGTAGTGGTCACGGCCCTCACGCTCCGTACGGGTTGGCGGCACGGGCGGTGCGCAATGCCTCACCCCACCAGGTCAATTGCTTCAGCAGGGCCTTGGTGGCGGTGACGGCGTCGGTGGGTTCGGCCAGCTCGCCCGCGTCGTCGAATCGGCCCCACGGGTTCGCGAAGCTGACGGTGTCGCGGATGGTGACCGCGTGCAGTTCGGCGAAGACGGGCCGCAGGTGTTCCACCGCGCGCAGGCCACCGGAGATGCCGCCGTAGGAGACGAAACCCACCGGCTTGGCCTGCCATTCGACGTGATGTTCGTCGATCAGGTTCTTCAACGCGCCCGGGTAGCTGTGGTTGTATTCGGGCGTCACGACCACGAAAGCGTCAGCGCGGGAGAGTGTTTCGGTGGTCTCTGTCCGTGACGGGTGCTCGGTGACCGCACCGAAGGCGTGCGACAGCGCGACCTCCCGGGTATCGACGATCTCGACCTCGAGGGTGTCGTGGCGCCGGAGCTGGCCGACGAACCAATCCGCGATCGTCGTGCCGAAACGGCCCTCCCGGGTGCTGCCGACGACGACCGCGACTCGCAGCGGAGTCGTGGCCGGATCGCGTTGCGGCTCTTCGGTATTGGCGTGCCAGTTGCTCATGAGGCCCCTCTTTCGGACGATCGCGCCGGCGTTGGCGCTGTCCAAAGCCTCCAACCTCAACCAATCTTCGGGTCAAGCCCCTGTGATCCAGGCGACATTATTCTGGGCAACAGAAGGTCGTCCACGTGCTGCCTGAGGCGCGGACACCCTATGGCGACTGACCGGCCACGCGATCGCCGTCGTCCGGACCGACACGTCAGGTTGCGCTCCCGCCTCAGAACATATCGGCGAGTTTCTTTGTATCCGTCCATAATTCCGCGATGGGTGCGCACGCGATATCCGGGTCGGCGGTCGCTGCGGCGACCGCAGCATCTTTGTCCCGATAGATATTTACCCGATCGCAGTACACTTTGCGTATTTCGCCGCCGTGCGCCGGAGCCAACGTGAACCACGCGCCTGGGTGAGATAACTCGTCGAACCCGGTAGGAGTGACTGTGAAGGTGATCCGCTCTTTCGTCGCCGGACATACCGTCGAACAGGGCGATTCGACTCCGAGGATGATCGGGAACATGACGATGTCGCAGACGCACCAATTGTAGAATCGCCGGCCATTGATCTCGCTGATATGCACTGCGGACCGGTGATCGCAGATCAGAGAGATCCCGGCGCCGACGATATCGCCTGCGGCGTTTACTTCCAGGTCGTAGTCGCGCGCGGCGAAGTACTCGACCATGCCTTTGTCCTGGTCCGCCGCAGGCAGCATGGCGTCTGCGACCTCGGGCGGCAGTGGTCCATGATTGATCAGGTGGGTGACGATCTTCGCGCCCTCTCGAATCAGGTCCCGGCCGTCGGGCTGCTGCCACTTCCAGATGAGCGCGTCGCCGACCTCATGAAACTTCTTTTCGAGTTCCGTCGATGCCACTATGCGTCCCTTCGACCGGCTCGCCAGTTGATCGAGACATTATTTCACGTGCTTGCTCTTATCGGACGTAGCGCTCCGATCGATAGAGATAAACCATCCGCCGACTGGTGCCCGCAACCGCCAGAATGTGAGTGCGTTCCACGACGGCGGCCCCGCATGGTTGAGATTATCGATCACTCGGGCTGAGTGAATTCAGCGCCAATCGTTCTCACGCCTCCAGCCCCGGATTCAGGGCGATCTCCTCCAGCATCGCCAACGGCAGAAGCTCGACGGGTGCGTCGGTGAAGGAGATTTCGATCTGTGTCCCGGATGGGCGGGTGACGGTGACGGCGCGGTCGGTTCGCGGCGTGGACGACAATGCCGCGCTTCGCTCTTCGTGGGTCTCCACCACGGTGCCGTCCGGCAGCCGCCGCCTCGCGCCGTCGTAGGAGGAGGTGTCAGGCTCCTGCGGCAGGGGCTGCGCGGTGGTGATCGTGACACTCAACCGCGACTGCCTGCCGTGGGTGGTGACTTGAACCTGCTGGCACACGCCGCCCCACTGGTCGGGCAGCAGCGCCCCCAGGGGCCGGTCCAGGGCCACACCCTCGAGTGGAATTTGCGCCAGCACCGCGTTCCATCGACGCGCCTGGGCCTCATCGATCGCGGGGGAACGTTCGGCGTAGATACTGCAGGGCCCGGGCGGTTCCGGCGTTCCGGGCGGCACCGGCGCGCTGACCCGCAACCCGGGGTCGGTCACGAATGCGACGAGTTCCTCGATGGACAAGAGGACGGCTCCGGCAGGGCCGTTGTCGTCAGCGGGTTGATCAGTGGTATAGGCGTGGACGACGGATCCGTCGGGCAGATAACCCTTGGCGCTGCGCGAAAGGGTGCGAACCCCACTCATCTCATACCAGGTGTCATGGGTATCGACGATCGCGCCGTCGGGGAAGTGACGCCGCTCGTCGAGAGCGCCGGCGACACATGAGGGAATCGGTGTGGTGGATTGGCGAACGGTCACCGTGAGACTGCCCGCTCGGTCACCACGTAGCACCGTAGCGCGTGCCTGGGTCGAATGGCCGAATTCGATGTGCTGTGAAGGGTTGCCGAGGATCGGCTGGAACACCAGCGAGCTATCGATCGGGGCGAAGGCGATCTCGGCATCATCGGGCAGCCCAGCCTGCAGCGCCTGCGTCATCGCGCCTGCCTTGGGACCGGAGAACCACGGAAAGGACGGGTTGTCGTATGCGTATGTCATCGCGTAGACCGCCCCGGTCAATTGCGCCTCCCGCGGAGGTTCCACGACATCACAACCGGGGGATCTGCACCGGAAACGCGACCGGCGGAGTGACATAGGAACTCTTGGCCTGAGTCGCTGGCCCCGGCTCGAACACCAGCCAGGCGAGAAGATAGGCGGCCGCGACGACCGCGGCGCAGGTCAGGACCACCGCCCAGCCGTTCACCGCCGGGGCGGGCTGGGCCGCGTCCTTGTTGTCACCGTGTTCCATACCTGCATTGTGTCTGCCGGTACCGACACACTGCACGCCGCGTCCCCGACGAGATGTCCTGCGTGAGCCGGTTACCCGAGGTGGCCGAGTTCTGCTGGTTAGAGCCGTATCGCCGCACGGACAAGGCCGGCGACGGCTTGGGATCTGCTGTGTGGTGGCCAGGCGATGACGGTCGTGACGGCCGGTGCGTCCGGCACGGGCACGATGGCGTGCTCGTCGCGGAGCTGGGCTCGGAGCGACTCGGGCATGAGCGCGCAGGCGCGGCCGAGCGTGATCAGCTGGATCAGTTGGGTCTGGTCGCGAACCTGTGGGCCGGGGCCGTCGGGATAACTCCCGTCCCGTCGACGCCAGCGGGGCAGGGGCAGGTCCGGCAGGGCGCTGACCTCGGCCATCGACATGTGAGGGCGGTTGGCGAGGGGGTGCCCCGCGGGTAGGACCGCGACCTGCTGTTCGGTGTGCAGGTCCTCGGTGTCGAAGCCGGTGGTCGTGTCGTAGGGCCGGTGCAGCAGGGCAACGTCGGCACTTCCGTTGCGCAGCAAGTTTTCCGGGTCGCCGGGCCCGCACAGCACCACCTCGACTGCGACGGCGCCGGGCTCGGCGGCGTAGGCGTCCAGCAGCTTCGACAACAGTTCTCTGGACGCGCCGGCCTTGGTGGCCAGCACCACGCCGGGTCGGTCGGCGGCGGCGCGGCGGGTGCGACGTTCGGCGGCTTCGACCGCCTCGAGGGCGAGCCGCGCCTCCCGCAGCAGCACCGACCCGGCCGTGGTCAAAGTGATTGCGCGAGTAGCGCGGTTAAGCAGAACGACGCCGAGTCGTCGTTCGAGCTGCTGGATCGCCCGCGACAGCGGTGGTTGCGCCACGGCGAGCCGCTGTGCCGCCCGCCCGAAGTGCAACTCCTCGGCGACGGCGACGAAATATCGCAACTCCCGCGTCTCCACCGGGTCATGGTAACCGGCGATGACCACGACCAATACCCGTGCGGTATCGCCGCCCACCCGATCGGTCTTGGACGGTATCCCGGGGATCGCAGCAGGATCGGCAGTGTGAGTGAACAGACGATTGCGCTGGTGACCGGCGCGAACAAGGGAATCGGATACGAGATCGCCGCCGGCCTGGGCGCGCTCGGCTGGCGCATCGGTGTGGGCGCGCGGGATCGGCAACGCCGAGACACCGCGGTGGAGAAGCTGCGCGCGGCCGGGGCCGACGCGTTCGGTGTGCCGCTCGACGTGACCGACGATGCCAGTGTGGCCGCGGCGGCCGAATTGATCGCCGATCATGCCGGAGGGCTCGATGTCCTGGTCAACAATGCCGCGGTCACCGGGAGTATGCCGCAGATACCCAGCACGCTCGATCCCGCGACCGTGCGAATCGTCGTGGAAACCAACGTGATCGGGGTCATCCGGGTGACCAACGCGATGCTGCCGATGTTGCGCGCCTCGGCCGCGCCGCGAATCGTCAACATGTCCAGCAGTGTCGGCTCGCTCGCCCTGCAGACCACGCCCGGCGTCGACATGGGCCCGGTTCCCGCCGCCTACCTGGCCTCGAAGACCTTCCTCAACGCCCTCACGATCCAGTACGTCAAGGAACTGGGCGATACCGACATCTTGATCAACTCCGGCTGTCCCGGTTTCACCGCCACCGACCTCAACGGTTTTCGCGGCGACCGGACACCGGAACAGGGTGCGGCCATCGCCATTCGGCTCGCGACGCTGCCCGACGACGGACCCACCGGCGGATTCTTCGACGACGCCGGAACGGTGTCCTGGTGACGGGCCCACCGACCAACCGGTATGTGATGGGCTGATTGCGCAGTCCTGGCAGGTAGGTGCCGTTGGTCCCTTGCGAGTGAATCGCAACCCTGCCAGGGTCAGTGCCGAGTGAGAATGCCGGAAGCGAAAGGTGCGGAGAGTGTCAGCGCTGATATGGATCGTCTTGCCCTACTGCGCTTTCCTCTCCTTCGTCTTAGGTCACGTGTGGCGACTACGGCGCGACGGCTTCCGTCGCTACACCAGCGGCGCGGGGCTGGACCGGGCCGAACGCATCGGGGCGACAACGTTCGGACTCGCTGTCGGCATGCTGGTCGTCGCGCGAGTCACCGACATGGCGGCGTCCGGGCCGCATACCCCGCCGAGTGACGCCGTCCGTCTCACGATCACCGTCATCGAGTTTCTCGCCGTCGTTCCCGCGATCGTCGGGGCCGCGCTGCTGCTGGTCCCGAATTTGATCACGGCCACCGCCAAGACACCGATAACACCGATCGACCGCGTGACGTTCCCGCTACTGACCGCCGCCGTGCTGTCGCGGGTCGCCATCCAGGTGGACCCGATCTCCGACAGCAGCCGGTATCGCAGTGCCGAGACGCTGTACAGCTGGTTCCGCTCGCTGTTCACCGCTCACCCGCAGGTCGAAATGATGCAGCACGCCCCGTTGCTCTATCAAACGCGAGCGCTGATTTTGGTTCTACTCGTAGCGCTGTGGCCGTTCACCCGTCTCTCCGGGACGTTCGTCCGACCGATCTATCGTTTGATCAGCCATGTTCTTTCGCGCTTGGTTCGGCGCCCAGTGCAGGTCGCTGCGGATGACAGGCCTGCCTAGGTAGCGGGTCGGTGCTCGTGCGGACAGTTGGGCGGTGAAGGCCGAGATGATGCGATTCACGTTGGCGCTGAGCGCTATCGCCGTTGTGCTGGCGAGCGGCTGTGCGAACAGTTCGGAGCAACCGCCCGACAGCCCGGAACAGGCTGTGCGCGAACACATCGCGGCCGCCGAGGGCGGCGACGTCGCGGCGTTGCGTCGGCTCGCCTGCGGTAGCCTCGCCGAGCAGCTGGCCGTTCGCGACGACGAGCAGGTGCGAACGGCCTTTCAGCGCTACTACGAACCGAAGCCGGACCAGTTCGGCGCGTCGGCTCCGGTGCGAGACTCGGTCAGTGTTCTCGGGTTCTATACGGGCATAACGGATCTGGATATCTCATTCGTCACCGAGCGACATGGCCGATGGCAGGTGTGTGAAATCCACAAGGGCAATGGACCCTTCGGTCCACTGCCTGGTCCCTTCGGCTGATTGCCGGTGTTGGATCCTGGTACTTGCGTCCATGCCTCGGCGCTCACGGACTTTGTCGCACAGAAAATGGATCGACGCCCGTGCGGGCCGAGCTGGCGGCCCATAGTCCGGCGGCGGTGTCGAGGTCGGTCATGTGGGGGTGTGGCGTTTCCTGATGTGGTCGTCCGCGCAGGCCGAAAACTCTTGGGCCCCAGAGTTGACCGCCGGTGATGTCGGTGTCGAGGACGGCGCGGACGATGGGGTGGGCGCCCGCGTCTTTGCCGTGCAGTACAAGGTTCGCGGGGAGTCCGCGTAGGCGTTGGGCGGGGGTGCGGGCGAACAGGGGTGGTCGAGCGGGGGTCAATGCGTCCAGGGCCCCGCCGGGGTGGACGACGATGCTGGCGATGGTGGCGCCGCTCGCGCGTAGTCGCCGATCGAGTTCGAATGCGAACAGCATTTGTGCCAACTTCGATCGTCCGTAGCTGGGTTTGGGCTGATAGTCGTGCTTGGAATCCAGATCGGCAAGGTCGAGCCGCTCGGATCGGGCCGCGAAGCTACCCACGGTGATCACCCGGCTGCCGGCCGCCAACACCGGCGTCAGGTGGGCGACCAGGGCGAAGTGTCCGAGATGGTTTGTCGCGAACATCAATTCGTGCCCCTGCGGGCTTACGCGGCGTTCCGGCCCCGACAGCATGATCCCGGCATTGAGCACGACCGCGTCCAAGCTGTCGACGCCGAGGGCATCCACAGTCGCGGGCAGTGTGGACAGGTCCGCCAGGTTCAAGGGCACCTGCCGCAGCCGAGCGCCTTCGACCCGTGCCCGGATCGCCTGCATCGCCAGATCGGCTTTGCTGGTATCGCGGCAGCCCAGGATCACGGTGGCGCCGGTGGCCGCGAGCTGTTCCGCGGCGAAATATCCGATGCCCGCGTTGGCGCCGGTCACCAGAAACGTCTTGTCGTCGGCACGGTGGCCGCTCTGCCAGGTCATGGCATCGACCCTCACACTAGGCTCTTGCGCCGCCCTGACACCGCACTGTCATGACAGCGCCGAAAAAAGTTTTCGGCCCGTTGTCGATCTCTGCCATCGTCCGTTCGACCTAGGGATGTAAGAAGGATCAACACCTACCCCAGGAGACAACATCATGAAGTACATGCTGATCATGCGCGCGACCGACGAAGCCTGGGCCTCGATCGGCGAGGTCGATTTCGACACGATCCTCGAGACGATGGGCAAGTTCAACGACGAGCTGATCCGTGCCGGGGTCCTGGTCGCCGCCGAGGGGCTCGAAGACGCCGCCGAGACCGTGGTCGTCGACTACGGCACCGAGACCCCCGTCGTCACCGACGGCCCCTACGGCGAGACCAAGGAACTCTTCGGCGGCTACTACATCCTCAATGTCGCCTCGAAGGAAGAGGCGGTCGAGTGGGCCAAGCGGCTGCCGATGACCGGGCCCGGGGTCAAGACCGAGATCCGCCGGGTCACCTCCATCGACGAGTTCCCGCAGGACAACGAGTGGATCAAGAAGGAACGCGCCTGGCGCGAGTCCACCGGCCAGCTCTGAACACGCGATGACGAACCACACCGGCCGGGAAGCCGTCGCCGCGGTCTGGCGGATCGAGTCGGCGCGCATCGTCGGCGCGCTGGCCCGCTACACCGGCGACTTCGCGATGGCCGAGGATCTGGCGCAGGAAGCGCTGGCCGAGGCGCTGGTGACGTGGCCGCGAGACGGCGTGCCACGGCAACCGGCCGGGTGGTTGCTCACCGTCGGGCGGCGCCGCGCGATCGACGCGTTCCGGCGCCGCGCCGCCCTCGACGACCGCTACACCGCCCTCGCCGGAACCCTCGGCGAGGGTGGTGCGCTGACCGGCGGCGCGCCTGCCGAGCCGGCGCAGGAGGACGCGCAGGTGCTGTGGGATCCCGATCAGATCGATGACGACGTGCTCGCGCTGATGTTCATCTCCTGCCACCCGGTGCTCTCCCGCGAAGCCCGCTTGGCGTTGACGTTGCGGGTGGTCGGCGGTCTGTCCAGTGACGAGATCGCCAAGGCGTGCCTGGTGCCGACCGCGACGGTGCAGGCCCGGATCACCAGGGCCAAGAAGACGCTCGGCGCCGCCGAGGTCGCCTTCGAGGTGCCGCCGGCGGCCGAACGCCGGGCTCGGCTCGGGTCGGTGCTCGGCGTCATCTATCTGATCTTCACCGAGGGCTCCTCGGCCAGTACGGGCGGCGATCTGATCCGGGCGGATCTGGCGGGGGAGGCCGTGCGGCTGGCACGGGTCCTGGCTCGCCTGATGCCCGGCGAAGCCGAGGTGTACGGGCTGCTCGCGCTGCTGGAATTCACCGCGGCCCGCTTTCCCGCGCGCACGGGTCCCGATGGGGAACCGGTGCTGCTCGAACGGCAGGACCGGCGGCGCTGGGACCGATCCGCGATCCGGCGCGGCCGGGCCGCGCTGAGCAAGGCCGCCGAAGTCGGCCGTGGGCTCGGCGCCTACGGTCTGCAGGCCGCGATCGCCGAATGTCATGCTGTCGCAGCGTCGGTCGAGGCGACGAACTGGGAGCGGGTGGTGCTGCTCTACGAGGCGCTGGGCAGGCTCGCGCCCTCACCGGTGGTGGAGTTGAACCGCGCCGTGGCGGTGTCGATGGCGAGCGGGCCCGCCGCCGCACTGCCGATCGTCGACGGGCTGGCCGCCGAGGGGGCACTGGCGAATTCGCATCTGCTGCCGAGTGTGCGCGGTGAGCTCCTCACGCGGCTCGGCCGCACCGCCGAGGCGCGGGATGCGCTGACCGAGGCGATTCGGCTGTGTGGCAACGATCGTGAAAAGTCCGTTCTCGCAGGGAAGCTCGCCGCACTCGCCTGACTCCACCGACAAGATATTTGAACGAAAGTACTAATTGTACTATCGTTCAAATATGTCGATGGGGAAGCAAGTCGTGCCGGGCGCCGGGGTGCGGGAGTGGTTGGGTCTGGGGCTGCTGGCGTTGCCGACAGCGCTGCTCGGGCTGGATGTCACCGTGCTGTACCTGGTCACGCCGAGTGTGGCCGCGGCGCTCGATCCGACTGCCGCGCAAACGTTGTGGATCATGGACGCCTACGGCTTCTTCGTCGCCGGCTTCCTCATCACGATGGGCACGCTGGGGGATCGGATCGGCAGACGGCGGCTCCTGATGATCGGTGTCGCCGCGTTCGCCGCCATCTCGGTCCTGGCCGCATTCGCGCCCACCGCCGGCCTGCTGATCCTGGCGCGAGCGCTGCTCGGCGTCGCGGGCGCGACCCTCATGCCCTCGACGCTGTCACTGATCAGCACTATGTTCGCCGACGCACGCCAGCGCGCCGTGGCGATCGGCGTGTGGGCCACCATGTTCGCCCTGGGCATGGCCGCCGGGCCTATCGTGGGCGGTGCGCTGGTCGACCGATTCTGGTGGGGTGCGGCGTTTCTGCTCGCGGTGCCGGTGGCGTTGCTGGTCCTGGCCGGTGCGCGCGCACTGCTACCCGAATACGCCGCGCCCGGCGAAGGCCGGCTCGACCTCATCAGCGTCGCCTTGTCGTTGGCCGCCATCCTGCCGATGGCTTACGCCGTGAAGAATCTGGCCACACACGGAGCCGACGTGCCGACGCTGTTGATCGTACTGCTCGGCCTGGTTGCGGGAATCGCCTTCGTGCGCAGGCAACTTCGGCTCACCTTCCCGCTCCTGGACCTGACGTTGTTCACCGACCGGGCGTTCTCCGCCGCCTTGGCGGTTTTGCTGATCGGGCTCGTCGGTGTCGGCGGCACGATGTATCTCGTCACCCAGTTCCTGCAGCTGGTCGAAGGGCTCTCGCCGGCGGCGGCCGGATTGTGGATGGGCGCACCGGCATCGGCGATGTTCGCCGCCGCCATCGGCGCGCCCATCGTCGCCCGGCGCATCCGGCCGGGGGTGGTTATGGCTGCGACACAAATACTTTCGCTGGTCGGCTACGCATTGCTGGCCGCGGCGGACGTCGGCGACGCGCTGCGCGTCGTGATCGGATTCGCCTTCGTCTACCTCGGGTTGGGCGCGATAGCCGCGCTGGGCACCGATATCGTCGTCGGAGCCGCTCCGGCGACGAAATCCGGTTCGGCGGCGGCACTTTCGGAAACCGTGCAGGAGCTCGGGCTCGCTGTCGGTGTTGCCGTGCTGGGCAGTTTGTCCACTGCCGTCTATCGTTCGCAGATCCAGCCGCCCGCGGCCCCGGAGGACGCCGATCGCGTCACCGCCGGGCTGGACGGGGCCGTGGCCGTCTCCGATCGAATTCCGCCGGAGGCCTTCCGTGGTGCGCAGGAAGCGTTCACCACCGGACTCAACATCGCTGCCCTCACCGTCGGAGTCGCGATTACCGCCGTGATCGCCCTGTGCCTGCTCATGCTCGGACACATCCGTCCGATCGGGGAAGCCCAGCCGTGATCGTTTAACCTGGTAGCGGAGGAGGGGCATGGGCGAGGAAGATTCCACGGACGGGCGCAAAGCCAGAGGGCAGAAGCGCCGCGCCGAGATCATCGAGGCGACTCTGACCGTGGTCCAGCGTGACGGCGCCAGCGGTGTCACCCACCGCACCGTCGCCAAGGAAGCCGGCATACCCGTCAGCCTGAGCACCTACTACTTCGCCAGCCTCGACGACCTCCTGATCGCCGCTCTGACCAGCATTGTCGACGAGTACACCGAGCGGATTCGGCACATCATCGAGCACCGCGACGACAAAATTCGCGGCCTGGCCGAGCTCATCGCCGAATCCGCGGGTCCAGGGCGCGATCGTGCCCTGGCCGAACGCGAACTGTCCACGCTGGCCGCACGCCGGCCCGCCCTGCGCCCGATCGCCCGTCGCTGGCGTGAGGGCGTCGCCGAACTGGCCCGGCACTGCACCGACACCCCCGATGCCGTCACCGCGCTGGTCGCGACCTCCGACGGCCTGTGTGCCGCGATCCTGATCGACAGCGCACCCGCCGATGCCGACTATGTGTGCGCTGTTCTGCGGCAAGCGCTCGGTGCGACCCGGCGGTAACCGTCTGTCAACGGACCGCGCTATGTAAATGGGTGTCATGACCGGGTATTCGTGCGCTCGGCCCGTCGTCGCGGGACACTCCGTGCGGCGGAGTTAGTTGGCGGCATCTGGGCACCGTGGTCACCGAAAACGAGTAACGTCCCGGGGATCGGAAGCAGGACCCGGGTCGAAGAGGATGTATGGCAGGGCCTCAACTCATCGAGGTGCGGCGCGAGGAGATGGCTTCCCGTGACCCGCAAGAAGTAGTCGCGTTCGTCGGGCAGATGTATACCGACAGCAAGGTCCGGCTCTGGAAATCGCCGCCGCGGTGCCACGTCCGGATCAGTGCGACGGTCTGCGGGGAGATCATGGCCACCGAGATCCGCAGCACCATCGGCTACAGCTGTCAGATCGCGCCGGCCGAAGACCAGGTCTACTTCGAGCGGACGCTGCGCGGCCGGGGCCGGATGCGGATCTGGGGCCACGATCTGCGCCAGCAACGCGGCAACCTCATGGTGTGTCCCGCGGGCGCTCCGATCTTCACCGACTGCGACAGTCACGACGTCAACCTGCTGCACGTCCCGCAGGTCACGCTGATCGACAGTGCCGCGGAATACGGAATCGATGCTGCCGCTTTTCGTTTCACCGGTCTGGCGCCGGCCGATCCGCAGCGTGAGCGCTTCTGGAGCCGGCTCTTCGACCTCACCCATCACGAACTCACCGCGGGCGGGTCGCCGGTCCTGACCGAACTCGTCGTGCAGAACCTGACGCGCAGCCTCGCCGCCGCGGCCCTGGCCGTGTTCCCCAACACGACCATGGACCTGCACCTGCAGCCCGGCCCCGGCGCGGTCGGCAGCCCGGCCCTGCAACGCGCCGTCGACTACCTGCACGCCAACCCCGCGCAGCCGATCACCGTCAGTGAGCTGGCCGGCCACGCGGGTACCAGTGTTCGCGCCCTCCAGCACGCCTTCCAGAACCATTACGACACAACACCTCTCGGGTATTTGCGTCGGCTCCGTCTGGACCGTGCGCACCAGGACCTGTGTGCGGCCGAGCCCAGCGACGGGCTGACCGTCGCCCTCGTCGCCGCGCGCTGGGGGTTCAGTCACCAGGGGCGCTTCGCGCAGCTCTACACCGAGAAGTTCGGGCACTCGCCGAAGCAGGACCTGCGGCGCTGAAAGCTGCTCCCGGGCAGTGGAACTCCGGCAACGCGTCGGCTCTTATGGTGTGCGGGAGTCCGGGACCTCCGCATAGTCGGGCAGCTCGACCCCGTTGATCGCGCGCTCGACCAGCTCGGCGAACCACTCGCCGGTGAAATCGATGCCCGGCTCGTCGGAGACGTCGCGGCTGCGCGCGTTCAGTCGCGCGATCTCCTGGTTCGCCTCGACGTACGAACGCATACGTGCCTGGTAAGCGGCGAACCCGGCTTCCGGGTCCCAGCCGGTCGCGGCCAGCTCACCGGCCAGCAGATAGGCGCCGACCAAGGCCAGCCCGGTGCCCTGCCCGGACATCGGCGAGGAACTGAACGCCGCGTCGCCGAGCAGCACCACCCGGCCGTTCGACCAGCGGTCCATCACCACCTGGGCGACCTGGTCGAGGTAGAAGTCGGGGGTGTCGTCCAGGTGCACGAGGATGTCCGAGGTCAGCCAGCCCAGGCCGGTCAGTTGTTCGCGCAGCAGGCGCTTCTGGGCCTCGATGTCGCGGTAGTCGACCTCGAGGCCGGCCGCGGGGAAGGAGAACATGGCCATCGCCCGGGTGGCGTCCTGGATCGGGCGCAGGCCGGCCGAACGCCCGGAATCCTGGTACTCGATCAGCCACTTGTCCAGCCCGAACTCGTTGGGCACGCTGTAGAAGGCCAGCATGTGGCCGAGGTGGCGGACGAATTGTTCGTGCGGGCCGAAGACCATCGCACGCAGGGCCGAGTACGGCCCGTCCGCCCCGACCACCAGGTCGAAGCGGCGCTGCTCGCCGCCCGCGAAGGTCACGTCGACGCCGTCCGCGTCCTGGGCGAGTTCGGCGATCCGGTCGCCGAAGAGGTATTCGACGTCGGCGCGGGTGTTGTCGTAGAGCACCTGGGACAGATCGCCGCGCAGGATCTCGATCTCCGCGATGAACCCGTCGCCGCCGTCGTCGTCCACACGGTAGGTCTGCAGGATGTTGCCGTCACCGTCCACGGCGTGCGCGCCGATGGTCTGGGTGCAGGCCGCGCGGACCGCCGTGTCCAGGCCCATGCGCCGGATGACCTCCTTGGTGATGCCGCGCGCGTCCACCGCTTGTCCGCCGGGGCGCAGCTCGGGGGCGCGCTCCACGACCGTCACCCGCGCTCCCCGGCGGTGCAGCCAGTGGGCCAGCGCGGGTCCCGCGATGCTTGCTCCCGCTATCAGCACTCGGGGACCGGTGCCCTGCTCGGCGTCGACGCTCATCCTTGCCTCCCTGTGTTGCTTCCGCGTCGGAACGATCCGCGCGGGGGCGCACCGCCGTCGGTGTGTCCAGCCGTATCGACTACGGAGGCGCGCGAAATTCATCGGTACTTCCGAAAATCGGGTCCGCGGGGCGTTAGTTGGCGTTCACCTCGGTCGTCCACTCGCCGTCGGTGCCCTCGCCCGGCTGGCCTTCCGGGTTCAGGCATTGGACCACTTTGCCCTCGCTGTTCTGCCCTAATCGGGTCGTGCTGGAAGGGTCGCAGGATTCGCCTTCGTCGTGGGTTCCCGACTGCAGCGGCTCGCCGGTGGATTGCCACACCGGGCGCGGGGCTCCGCCGCCCTTCGAGCACACCATCGCGTTGCCGTCGGGGCCGGTGGTGATTCTCTGTAGCTCATTGCAGGGGGAGCCGGCGGCCGGACGGGCTGTTGTGGTGGTGGTTGGTCGTGCGGTAGTTGTGGGGGCCGGCTCGACGCTGGGAGTCGTTGTGGGGACTGTTGTTTCGATGACCGTGGGAAACTGTGTGGCGTAGGCGCTCGGGCGCGCGGACGAGGTGCTCAGCGCGGACGACGCGTTGTCGAACGCGTTTCCGCCGATGACGGCGATCGTCAGCACGACCCCGAGCTCGAGGCAGCCGAGGATGAGCGCCGACCAGGCCAAACCGCGCCCGCGCGGATAGGTGAATGCGATGAGGCCGAAAATGATGGCGATCGGGAACACCAGCAGCAGGGCCGCGACCAGGGCGATGACCGCGTACGGGTTGATTACCGGCTGCGGCTCCCCGGGATCGTCGTAGTCGGCGATCGTTCCGGGCCGGTGTGTTGACTGCATTGCCCGACATTATTGGCAGGAGTGGGGCGGGCGCCATGACCGGGTTATCCCGGTCGCGGAACCGGCGATGCCGGATTCCATTGGTGCGTAGCCGACTTCGGCCGCCGGAGCAGGTAGGGGCTGGGCGGGTGAGGGATGTCGGGGTCGGCCTCTAGGCTGGTGTCAAGTTGGTTGACGCCGAACGATGCTCGATTCGCTCGGCTCGGCTCGCCCGGAAATGAGGATCTGATGGCCGCACAGCTTCGCCTGGTCCAGGCGGCTGCGCCGGAGCTGCCCGCGGCTGTGTTCGACCCTGCGCGTTTGGCCGCGGTGGTGGCGAGCGAACTGCTCGACACCGAGCCGGAGGAGAACTTCGACGACCTGGCCCGATTGGCGATGGCGGTGACGGGGGCGAGCATGGCGTTCTTCACCGTTGCCGACGGGACGCGCTCGTTCTGGAAGAGCGCACTCGGAATCGACCCGACGATGGGGCGGCAGAACGATATTCGGGACAGCCCCTGCCACCTGTTGATCGGTACCGGTGAGCCGCTGATCGCCGAGGACGCGGTCACCGACGCCCGGATCAAGGACCTGGCCGCGGTCGGCGCGCTGGGCATCGGCGCCTGGGCCGGCTACCCGGTCCGGAACCCGGACGGTCAGGTGCTGGGCGGGCTGTGTGTGGTCGATGGGCAGGCCAGGCCCTTCACCGCCGCGCAGCGCGAGGCTCTCAAAACCCTGGCTCGTTCGGTCTCCTCCGAGATCGCCTTGCGTCAGGCGCTGCGCTCGGCGCTGGCTTCCGGGCACGCCTCGGCCGAGCTGGCGCGCACCCTGCAGGAGTCGCTACTGCCGTCGCGGATGCCCGAGATCCCCGGACTGGACATCGCCGCGCTGTACCTGCCCGCCGATACGACCGGCGCGGAGGTGCTGGGCGACTTCTACGACGTGTTCCACACCCGCGGCACGCATTGGTGCGCGGTGCTGGGTGACGTGTGCGGCAAGGGTATCGAAGCCGCGAAGGTCACCGCCCTGGCCCGCTACACCGTGCGCGCGGAAGCCACCCAGCATCCGCGACCGGCCACGGTGCTGCGCCGGCTGCATCACGCGCTGGTCGATCAGCAGATCAGTGACCGCTTCCTGACCGCGGCCCTGACCACCTTCAAGGTGGCGGCCGACGGGAGCCTGCGCGGTCGCTACACCAGCGCCGGGCATCCGCCCGCGCTGATTCGCCGCGCCGAGGGCACCGTGACGGAACTGCACACCCCCGGCACTTTGCTGACGACCCTGCTCGGGCCCGACGAGATCCGTTTGAGCGAAACGGTATTCACGCTGCATGCCGGGGACGCGCTGCTGCTCTACAGCGACGGCATCACCGAGGCCCGCACCCGTGAGCGCGGTCCGCAGTTCGGGGAAGAGAACCTCGCTGCCACCCTGGCCGCCACCGCCGGAATGGATGCCCGCGCGACGCTGAACCACCTGTGCGCGGTCGTGGCCGAGCACACCGGCGGCCACGCCTTCGACGACACCGCGTTGCTGCTGCTGCGCGTGCCCGCTCGCCCCTGACCGATCCGGAGAATCCGTGCCCGCCGCATCGCCTTTGGGCCAGCAAGCCGAGCAGGTCTGCCACCAACTCCAGACCCTGCTCGAGACCCTGGCCGACTGCACACCCCAGCAGCGCCTGGAGACCGTCGCCCTGCTGCGCGGCTCGTGCGAGGAACTGCTCTCACCCGCCCTGCTCGAGGCGATGGCCGCGGCCCGCGACCAAGGATGGGGATTGCGCCGGATCGGCGTCGCCTCGCACTACTCCCACGAACAAGTTCGCGCTCTGCTCGCCAACCGGCCCGTCGGCCCGTAATCGCCGATAGGCGCTCCGCGTCAAACGATTTCAGGTCGCGCAGTCAGATCCGGACGTGGGCCTAACGCCCGAACGCCCTGAGGAACGTCGCCGCCGCGGCATCGGTGATGACCCGCAGTTCACTGTCGGGGATCCTGCGGGTGCCGGAGCGGGAGCGGGTGTCCACGCTGCCGGTGAGCAGGGCGGCGAATTGGGTGGCGGCCAGGTCCGGGTCGTCGAGGTGGAGGCTGCCGGACAACGAGAGGCGGGCGAGGCGGTCGGCCAGTGCGCCGAGGACGCGGCGGGGGACCTCGTCGACGATGTCGAGGAGGTCGGGGAATTGGGAGGCTTCGGCGGACACGAGCCGGCGTAGGGCGCGGGATTCTTCGGCGCAGTAGCAGGTGGCCAGTTGCCATCCGGCGGCGCGGAGGTTGGCGGGCAGGTCGTCGCCGTTCTTGGTCAGAAGTTCGACCGCGGCGAGGTTGGCGGTGAGCGCGTTGTCGGTCAAAGTCTGGACTACCTGACGGAACAGGGTTTCTTTGTCGCCGAAGTGGTTGTAGACGGTGGCTTTGGCGACGTTCGCCTCGGCGGCGATCTCATCGACCCGGGCCTGCGTGTAGCCCGAGCGGACGAAGACAGTGAGCGCGGCCGCCAGCACTGCCTGCTGTTTGTCGATTCGCCCGCGCGGCGTAGCCGGTCGGGACGCGCTCAGGGCCGCATTCATCGGTCCAGCCTATCGGTGATTGGACGCATCATCCTGTTTACCTGAACTCGTGAGTATGTTTAGACTGGCGAGTCTAGTTAGATAGGATCAACAGTTCAGTGATGAGGAGTTGCATGTGAAGACCGTGGTCATTACCGGTGGGACCGATGGCATGGGTAAGGCGCTCGCGCTGACCTACCTACGGCGCGGCGACCGGGTAGTCATCGTCGGCACGAGCGAGCGGAAGGGGCAGGCGATCCTGGACACCGCGAGCGAACTCGGGGCCGCTGACCGGATCGAGTTCATCCAGGCGGATCTGAGCCTGCTGGCCGAGAATCAGCGGGTGCTCGACCGGATCGGGTCGACCTACGAGGTGGTCGACGCACTTGTGCTGGGAGCGCGGTACTTTCGCGCTACCCGCTTCGTCACGGCGGAGGGCTTCGAAGCCAACTTCGCGCTGTTCTATCTGAGTCGATACCTGCTCGCCCACGGTTTGGCGGCGCAACTCGATCGGGCCGAAGCGCCGGTGATTCTCGACCTGTCCGGCCCGGGCGGCCCGATGTCCCGAATCCGCTGGGAGGACCTGCAATTCGAGCTCGGGTACAACGCCGACGAGGTCATGGGCCAGTGCGGCAAGCTGAGTGATCTGCTCGCAGCGGCTTTCACGCGCCGCCATCCCGGCTCCGCGGTCCGGTACGTGCTGCTGCATCCGGGACTGACCGCGACCGGCTTCACCGGCGAATACGACGCT
Organism: Nocardia sp. NPDC050712; assembly: GCF_040654295.1. NCBI lineage: Bacteria > Bacillati > Actinomycetota > Actinomycetes > Mycobacteriales > Nocardiaceae > Nocardia > Nocardia sp. NPDC050712. Next base: position 1,808,205 of record NZ_JBFAHT010000002.1, on the reverse strand, counting down.
GCCAGCGCCGAAGTGCTGGCCGGCATGCGGGAGCGCGGCCAGCCGGTCGAAGCCGCTGTCACCCGCATCCTCCGGCACCTCGACAACCCGCCGCCGGCGCCGCTGTCGGCGTTCATGCAGGACAACCGGGTCGACGTGCACGGCGAGCCGTTCGATCCCGCCGCGGCCGACCGGTTGTCCGAGCTCACCGCGAAGCTCGTGGCGCGCGTGAGTGCTCGCTGAGCTCGAGACCCATTATTGGCCAGTCGATTTCGCCGGTCCGCGGTATCACTCGGCATACCTGGCGACCAGGGTGGCGGCGCGCTCCCGCAGGGCGGTCCGTAACCATTGCGGGGTAACGACTTCCGCGGTGGTGGCGAGTTGCCACAGCGCCCAGATGGCGTGCCGGGAATCCTGGAAGGTGGCTTCCAGGCGCAGCTGTCCGTCGGGGTCGGTCGCTTCGGCTTTGATCGCCAGCGCCGTGCCCGCCAGTTCCTCGCGCCGTTCCGGGTCGAGCCGGACCAGGACGGTGACTTGCTCGCCGCCGGTGCGGAATCGGGTGCTGCGTTCCTGCCAAGCCTGGTCCAGGTCGACTCGCTCCGGCCGCTGTGCGGGTTCGGGAAGTTCCTCGGCGGCCAGGATCCGGGACAGGCGGTAGGTGCGGTCCGCGCCGGAGCGGGTGGCGAGCAGATAGCCCTGGTTGTGCACGGTGACCAGGCCGATCGGGTCTACCGTGCGCCAGGTCGCCTCCTGATCCGCGGGGGCGTAGTGGATGCGCACCTTGTGGCCGGCGAACACCGCGCGCCGGACCTCGGCGACCACGGTGTCGGGCACCTCTTCGGCGACGACGCGGCGGGCGAGCAGGTCGGTCTGGGGATCGATGAGCAGGCGTTCGGCCGCGCCGGTCGCGGTGGTCCGATAGTCCTCGGGCATCGCGTCGACCACCTTGCGCATGGCCGAGGTGAGTGCGGAGCCGAGGCCGAAAGCCTGTGCGCCACGGCGTGAGCCGGCGACCATCAGGGCGAGCGCCTCGTCGTGATTGAGCCCGGTCAGCTCGGTCTGGAAGCCGGGCAGCAGGGCGAAACCGCCGTGCCGGCCGCGTTCGGCGTAGACCGGCACCCCGGCCGAGGACAGCGCCTCGATATCACGCAGCACGGTGCGGGTGGACACCTCGAGCTCGCGGGCCAGCTCGGGCGCGGACAGCCGCCCGTGCCGGCGCAGCAACAGCACCAGCGAAACCAATCGGTCGGCGCGCATGGAAACAACCTTCGCACAAATACATGACACAGGGTGTCGCGATTCGCTGACAGCCTGATCGGTATGACGAAAAACGATGACCTCCTCGACACCGACCAGCGGCGAGGCGGAGTCGTGACGATCGGCGTGTACGGCTTCACCGCCGAGACGTTCCTCGAACAGCTCACCGGCGCGGGCGTTGGCCTCGTGCTCGATCTGCGCCAGCGCCGCGGCGTGCGTGGTCCCGACTACTCCTGGGCGAACTCGGTACGGCTCCAAAGCGCGCTCGCGGCAACGGGTATCGGCTACCGGCACGTGAAGAACCTGGCACCGACGACCGAACTGCGCCACCTGCAGTACCGCGAGGACGACCGGCAAGGGGTCGGCAAGCGCAACCGGATCACGCTGGCGTCCGAATACACCGCGCGCTACACCCGCGAGATCCTCGACCCGTTCGACCTCGGCGCACTCGAACTGCCCGGCGACGCGGTGACCGCCCTGTTCTGCGTCGAACGCGATCCGGAAGCCTGCCATCGCTCGCTCGTGGCCGCGGGCCTTGGCCTGCCGGTCACGCATCTGCGCCCCGGCGGATGACATTTGTCATGGCCGAACCATGGGCATATCAACGAGATTCGGTGACTGCGCTTACTACTGACACCGCGCCGGATCCGAGATCGTTGAGCTATGAACAACGCGATCGACGATGTCATCACCGCACGCGGTCTGCGCCGGACCTACGGGACCGGCAAGAACGCGTTCGAAGCCGTCAAGGGGGTGGATCTGCAGATCGGCGAGGGTGAGGTCTTCGCCCTGCTGGGCACCAACGGCGCCGGCAAGACCTCCACCCTGGACCTGCTGGAGGGACTGGCCGCACCTACCGCCGGCGCGGTCGAGGTCTTCGGCCTCGATCCGCGCCGGGACCGGGAGCAGGTCCGTGCGCAGGTCGGGATCATGCTGCAATCCGGCGGGCTGCCGGCCGAACTCACCGTCCTGGAAGCGCTGGAGATGTGGCGCGGGACGTGCACCAACCCCACCACCACCGACGTGGTTCTCGCCCAGGTCGACCTGGCCGACCGGGCCGGGGTCCGGATCGGTTCGCTCTCCGGGGGTGAGCAGCGCCGCGTCGATATGGCGTGCGCGCTGCTCGGGCAGCCACGGCTGCTGTTCCTCGACGAACCCACCACCGGGCTCGACCCCGAAAGCCGCCGGGCAACCTGGCGATTGCTCGCCGACCTGAAAGCCTCCGGCGTGACCATGGTGCTCACCACCCACTATCTGGACGAGGCGGAGGCGCTGGCCGACCGGATCGCGATCATGCACAAGGGCGCGGTCGCCCGGACCGGCACGCTGCGCGAGATCGTCGACGGGCATCCGGCCCGGATCACCTTCGACCATCCGGGACTGCCGTTGCCGCAGTTGCCCGGCGCGCAGGTGGACGCGCAGGCGCGCGTCACCATCGGCACCCACGACCTGCAAGGTCATCTGTTCCAGCTGCTCGGGTGGGCACGCGAGCACGGACTGCAGCTGAGCGGGCTCGAAGCCCGCGCCGCCTCCCTGGAGTCGGTCTTCCTCGATATCGCCCACGAATCGGCCGCCGGATCGGCGCCGACCCCCGAACTGATCGGAGCAGCACGATGATCGACACCGCGACACCCGCCGCCGGCTTTCGCCGCCGCCCACTCGCCGCGCTCGCGAAGGCGGAATTCCTGCAATTCCGGCGCAACAAGACGCTGGTCTACATGGCGACGGTCTTCCCGATCGGGCTACCACTGATCACGTATTTCCTCGCCCGCCGGGATACCCCGCCCACGACCGCCATGGCGGCAACGACATTCGAGATGCTGGCGTTGCTCGCCGTGCTGTTCGTGCAGTACTACTCGGTGCTGTCGATGGTGACCACGCGCCGCGGCGAAGGCGTGCTGAAGCGGCTGCGCACGGGGGAGGCCGCCGATTGGCAGATCCAGACCGCCCCGGCGATTCCGGGGGTGCTGATCACCCTGGCCTGCACGGTCGTCGTCGCCGCGGTGGTCTACGGGACGGGTGCGCCGGCCCCGGTCAACCCGCTCGCGATCGCCGCCGGCCTGCTCGGCGGGGTGCTCCTGTTCTCCCTGCTCGCCCTCGCGACCAGCGCGGTCACCAAGAACGCCGAGGCCGCGCAGATCACCTCGCTGCCGGTGATGACGATCGCGATGCTGGGCCTGGGCTCGATTCGCGGCGTCCTGCCCGATCGGCTGGCCACCATCGCCGACTGGACCCCGTTCGCCGCCGTCTCCGACCTCGTCTCGTTCGGCGCGTCCGGCAAACCCGCCATCGCCGCCGCTTCCGACGTGGCCGTCGACTTCGCGGGCACCTTCGCCGAACTCGGCCGCCCGTTTGCCACACTGGCGATATGGACCGTTCTGGCACTCGTGCTGACCCGCCGGAACTTCCGCTGGGACGATCGCGGGTGACCCGCCTGACCGCGTGGTGGCACGGGTTGTCGGGGGCGGCCAAGTTCCGCCTCTACACCCGGCTCACCCTGCAATTCGCGGTCGCCGTGCTGGTAGTGGTCGTGAGCACGTCGGTGGCGCGATCGCCGCTCGCGTGGGCGGGGATCGTGACCGCCGGGATCGCGGCGATCCTCGCCCTGGAGGTGCAACCGGGCTTCGCGCAATCGCCGGAGATGGCGGCGCGGCGGTGGATCCTGTTCGCCGCCACCGCGCTGATGGCGGCGGTGTGGCTGGTCTACGCCGTGATCGCCCGGCTGGCCGGGAGCGAGTCGACCGAGGAGCAGGCCGGTGTCACCGGGATCTATGTGGCGGTGCTGGGCATCTTCGCGGTCGTCTCGTTCCTGCCGCGACACCGCTGGTGGACGGTCGCCGGCGTCAGCGCCGCTACCGGACTGGCCTACGGAGTGTCGCTCACGACGGGCCTGATCGTCGCGCTCACGACCTTCGTCGCCGGGGCCTTCATCGTCGCGACGACCCTGCTCACCGTGTGGGGACTGCGGGTCGTCGAGGAACTGGAGCGGGCGCGGGTGGTGGAGGCCGAATTGCAGGTCGCCGAGGAACGGTTGCGTTTCGCCCGGGACCTGCACGATATCGTCGGCCGGGGTTTCTCCGCGATCGCGGTGAAAAGCGAACTGGCAGCGGCGCTCTCGCGCGCCGGAGACGGCAGTCGCGCCGCCGCCGAGATGGACGAGGTCAAGACGCTGGCCGTCGAATCGATGGGGCAGATGCGCCAGCTGGTGCGCGGCTACCGGGGCATCGATCTGCTGGCCGAGGTGGCCGGGGCGCGCTCGCTGCTGTCGGCGGTGGATTGCCGGCTGGTGGTCGAGGGCGATCCGGCCCGGGTCCCGGCGCGATACCACGAGGTCGCGGCCTGGGTGGTGCGCGAGGGCACGACCAACATCGTCGAACATTCGGCCGCCACCTCGGCGGTGCTCACCCTCGGCGCCGCGGGGATGTCGCTGCGCAACGACCGTCCGCGCGGTGTGGCGGGGGAGCGCTCCGGGCTCCGCGGGCTCGCCGAGCGCCTGGCGGCCACCGGCGCGACCCTCGGCATCGACGCGACGAGCGCGGCCTTCGTTCTCGAAATTCGTTGGGAGAATTCATGATTCCGGTTCTGCTCGCCGACGACGAAACGCTCATCCGCACCGCGCTGGCGACCTTGCTCGGGCTGGAGGCCGATATCGAGGTGGCCGGCCACGTGGGCTCCGGCGAGGAACTCGTCGCCGTGTGGCAACGCCGCCTCGCCGAGGGCGCACCGGTCGCGGTGGCCGTGATCGACTTGCAGATGCCCGGTATGGACGGCATCGAGACCGCGGTGGAACTGCAACGCCTCACCCCGGGCGTGGGCACGCTGATCGTCACCAGTCACGGCCGCCCCGGTTATCTCAAACGCGCGCTCGCCGCGGGCGTGCGCGGTTTCCTGCCGAAGACGAGCTCGGCCGCCACGCTGGCCGCGGTGATCCGCACCGTCCACACCGGTGGCCGCTACGTCGACCCGGAGCTGGCCGCGGAAGCCATCAGCGCGGGCGACACGGTGCTCACCGGCCGCGAGGCCGACGTTCTCGAATACGCCATCGACGGCGCGTCCGTCGACGACATCGCCCGGCGCGCGCATCTGTCGCCCGGGACTACCCGCAACTATCTTTCCGCTGCCATGGCGAAACTCGGTGTCTCGAATCGCTATGAGGCCGCGCTGAAAGCGCGGGAGAAGGGCTGGATCTGAGAACTGGTCAGCCGGCGACGAGCAGGGTACGGGTGGTGCGCACGGTGAGGTCGGCGCGATGCAGGACGCTGTCCGCCCCGGTCGGGGCGGTCAGCGTCGTCAGCGCTTCGCGGTCGGCGGGTGTCAGGCCGTCGCGGCCGAAGTGCAGCATCCGGCTCAGGCAGAGCTGGGCGTAGCGGCGGAGAACCGGTGTTGCCGGGCCCGCGAGGGCGATGTCGTAGCGGCGGTCGGCGACGATGCGGAATCCCGCTTCGGTCAACGCCGGACGGACCGGGGGATGGTCGCTGCGCATCAGGGCGGCGAGCCGGTCCTCGAGGGCGGATTCACCGAGGAAGCGCGGGATCGGGTAGCTGTCCTTCTCGGCGGCGGCGAGTAGTCCGCCCGTGGTCAGCGCGCCGAAGGCCTGTCGGAGTGCGATGGTGGCGTCGGGCAGGTGGTGCAGGAACGAGTCGGTCCAGATCAGGTCTACCGGACCGAAATCGGGCCAGGGCCGCGCGAGATCGGCGGTGACGATCCGGACGCGATCGGCGACGCCCGCGCTGTCGGCCTTCGCGCGCAGGACGTCGAGCATCCGCGGTGACCGGTCGACGGCGATCACCTCGGCCTTGTCGAAGTGCTCGAGCAGGGCGAGCGTGCCGACCCCGGTGCCCGCGCCCAGATCGAGGATTCGCTGCGGTGGTGCGGGCAGCAACCGGGCGAGTTCGGTCAGCACTCGCGACAGGTGCGCGCCCAGGACCTCGCCGTCGAGTTCGAGTAGTTCGAGCATCGCGTGTTCGCTGTCGTGCGTCATGAACTCCAAGCTAGGCGCAATTTGCATAATCCGGCTACCATCTTGCAGATGATGCAAGAAAGCCGGTTCGAGGACGTCGTCCGGCTCCGATTGCGCGGATTGCGGAAGGCGCGCGGATGGTCGCTGGATGATCTGGCGGCGCGTGCGCACCTGAGCGCCTCGACGGTGAGCCGGATCGAGACCGGCCGGCAGGGGCTCAATCTGGAACAGGTGCGGCTGCTCGCGCGGGCGCTGGGCACCTCGCTCGATGTGCTGGTCGAATCGACCGACGACAGTGATGTGCTGATCCGGCCGGAGACCGATGAGCAGCGTGGACTCACCACCTGGCTGCTCTCGCGCGGCGGTGAGCCCGCCGGGCTCGTCGTGGCCAAACAGCGGATCACCAGGACGCCGAGTCCGGACGGCACGGACGAATTGGGCGTGCATCCCGGCAGCGACTGGTTCACCGTGCTGCACGGGACTGCCGTGTTGCTACTCGATGACCGGCGCATTCTCGTGCAGACCGGTCAGGCTGCCCAGTTCTCGACGATGGTTCCGCATGCCATTCGTGCGCACGAGGAACCGGTGGAGATCTTGATCATTCTCGACCGCAACAGCAATCCGGCTCATCTCGACCGGGGCTAGGTCGACCAACGCTCAGGCGGGTGCGGCGACGGCGTCGAACGCGGTGCTCAAGTCCGTCGCGGGGTCGGCCGGTGCGGTGACGGCGCGCCAGGCAATGTATCCGTCGGGTCGCACGAGTGTCGCTCCGCCGGGGTCGAGGCCGTAGGCGGACCGGAATGCGTTGGGCTCCAAAGTTTTTACATCGACACCGACGTGCACGAACTTGACGGGCTTTTCGGCGGCGGTGGCCCAGCGGTCGTCCTCGGACAGCAGTACCCAATCACCCCGGAACAGGTCCAGCGTCGAGACCTTCTCGCCGTCGAGGGTCACCCACAGGTGCGGGGCGCGCGTGCCGGGCTGACCGGCCCACTGATCGGGACGCTGCGCGGGCGGCAGATCTTCGCTCGCACCCAGGACCGCGGTCGAGCGGTAGAGCTGGCCGAGTTCGATGGCGGCGTCGTCGAGGACCGGCACGGCCGATTCGGGGGCGTCGAGGTAGGCCTTGTAGTCGGCGCGGGCGAAGAGCTGGTCGTGGCGCAGGTCCGCGACCGGGCGGCGCTCGGCGTCGTAGGTGTCGAGCAGTCGTGGCCGCGACTTCCCGGACAGGACTGCGGCGAGTTTCCAGGCCAGGTTGTGCGCGTCGTCGATGCCGGTGTTGGCGCCGAAACCGCCACGGTTGGGCGGCAATTGGTGCGCGGCGTCGCCGGCCAGGAAGACGCGTCCGGCGGAGAATCGATCGGCGATCAGCGCGGCCAGGTCCCAGCGGCCGGTGGTGACCAGCTCGATCGGGATGTCGTCGCGGCCGAGCGCTTTTCGCACCATCCGGCGCTGTTGTTCGGCGTCGCGCTCGACGTCGTCGCTGAGCATCAGCACCCAGCGTCCGTCGGAGTAGGTGGTCAGGAACGCTTTGAGGTCGGGTTGTTCGATCTCGAACTGGACCACGCCGTGCCGCAGGTATTCGTCGAGGGGTGCGCGAAACAGGATGCTGCGCTGCACGGAAAGTGGGCCCACGCCGTGGCGGCCGATGTCCAGCGCGTTGCGCACGGGGCCGGCCGCTCCGTCTGCGGCGACGACATACTGTGCGCGCATGCGGTATTCGTGGCCGTCGTCGCGGCGGCGCAGGGTCGCGGTGACGCCGTCGTCGTCCTGGACGAAGCCGAGAAGTTCGGTGCCCAAGCGTAGTTCGGCTCCGAGTTCCAGCGCGCGGGCCCGCAGCAGGGGTTCGAGACGGTCCTGGGTGATGGCGATCGCCTGGACAGGGGAGTCTTCGGCGCCGTAAGCGCCTTTGCCGCCCGGAGACCACGGGTATTCCTCGAGCCAGGTGCCGGTGAGGCTTTCCACGCGGGCTCGGCGCGGCGGCTTCATGCCCTGCACGGAGTTCGGGACCTCGATTCCGACCTGGCGGAAATGCTCGATGGTGCGGGTGGTGAACCCGATCGCGCGCGGGTGCGGGGAGCTGCCGCGGTGCTTGTCGATCACCACGACCGGCACGCCCTGCCAGGCCAGGAACACGGCCGTGGACAGCCCGACCAGGCTGCCGCCGACGACCAGTACGGGTGTCGTTTCCTCGATGGTGGAGTTCATCTCGATCATCCCCTTTCGGGAGGCTTGCTCGATCTCTGACTTCTCCAGGGAAACACAACTCGGTAAAAACAGCAACTGAGTTAAGATATTGAGTGAGTTAAGTCATCTGGTAGGGTGTGAGCATGACCGTTGAGCCGCTCGGACGCCGCGAACGCAAGAACGCCCAGACCCGCCGGGCGCTGGCCGAAGCCGCCGAGCGCCTGTTCATGGAGCGGGGCTACGACCAGGTCAGCGTGAAGGAGATCGCCGACGCGGTCGACATCTCGGGGCCGACCGTGTTCAAGCACGTGCCCGACGGCAAGGAAGCGTTGATGTTCGACGACGGCGTCGAGCGGCGGGAGAGTCTGCTGGCCGCGGTGCGGGAGCGCCCGGCGGGCCGGTCGGTGCTCGCGGCCCTGCGCGAATTCATGTCCGGGCGCGGGCCATTCCTGACCGATCCGGCACCGGAGATGGCCGCGCGCACCGCGCTGATCATGAACACCCCGGCGCTGCGCAACTATTCGCGCAAGCTGTGGATTCGGTGCGAAGCGCCGCTGGCCGAGGCGATCGCCGCCGAACTCGGTCGAGCGCCCGACGATCTGGCCGCGCGTGCCCTGGCGCGCTACGTCCTGGAGGTTCCGCAGTTCATCGGCGACGAACCCGATCCCCGGGCGGCGCTCGAGGTCGTCTTCGATCTGCTCGAACACGGAATCCGCGGCGTCTCCTGACCCGCGGGGAACCTATTTCGCGGCTAGATCGTGCCGGCCAAGGGGTGCGGCCCTGGTCGGAGTGGGTTGAGGCGAGCCTTCAGGGTCGGCCAGGACATGCCGCTGCTCCTCGCTCCAGCAAAATGGCGGGCATGAGCTTGACGTTGTACTGGCCCTTGGTCGAATTGCGGTTTCGGACACCGCGATTGGAGTTGAAGCTGCCCAGTCCGGAGGAGTTGGGGGCGTTGGCGGGGCTCGCGGCCGGTGGGGTGCATGATCCGGCGGTGCAGCCGTTCACCGCGGAGTGGACCGATGCCGAGCCCGGTGAGCGCGCGCGGCGGGTGCTGCACCGCGATGGTGGCGAGATATGTTGCTGTGCAACAGTTCTGCGCCCACCGCGGCCAGCGGTTGCCGTGATTCAGGGGTTGGTCCGCGGCTGGTCGATCTGCTCGCGGAGGATGTCGCCGTGACCCGCGTGCCTGGCGAACTCTTGGATCATCGCGAGCAGCGTCCAGCGCATGCTGACGCGGCCCTCGCGCGGGTTGTCCATGGTGGCGTCGAGGTCGAAGCGGGAGGCGATGGTGCGGGATCGCCGGCTCGCGCGTTCGAACTCGGCGATGACGTCGGCCAGGGACTCGTCGTCGGCGACGGTGAAGGTGCCTTCGTCGCGCCGGGAGTATCCATCGCATTCGGATTCGTCGAGTCCGGCCCAGAACCGTTGGAACCAAATGCGTTCCGCGGCGGCGGCGTGTTTGATCACGGAGATCGGTGTCGTCAGTGAGGCGACGAGCCGCCGGCGGGCGTCGGTATCGGACAGGCCGCGGACGGAATCGATGAGTGCTTCGCGGTTGTAGTCGAGCATGTTCTCGAGGAGTGCTCGTTCGGTTCCGTTGGTAATCAGGGTGGTGCTCATAGGGTTTCATCCATTCTGTGGTGTGGCCGAGGGTTTGGGCGCGGCTGGTCGGCGCACGGCGATGCCGCGGGGGATCGAACTCGGGAGGGTGACGTCCAGCGTCGAAGAAGAGTGGCATGTGATCGATGCCGCAGCCCGCGCCTGTCAGAAAGCGCTGCTGTCTGCGCTCAGTGTACATCGGGAATTGGTGTCGGCACCTTCTGGCAAGCTCCCGCTATGGCTTCGAGATCAACGAAACAGCTTCGCGACGACAGCGTTTTCACCGCGGTCACCGGTTCGGGAATGCTCGCCTTCTGGGACCCCGCGAGCTTCACCCACATCGTCGACTACGAGAGCTGGGAACTGGAACTGCTCGAAGACGAGACGATCGCCGAACACCTCGGCGCGGGCAAGCTGGTTCCGCTGAACATCTTGTGCGACGGGCGTTTCGGCGTCCTCGTGCGCGGCGACGCGACCGCCGAGCCCGATCTCACCGAGCGCGAACGCAAATACCTCAGCGCTACCTCGCAGCCGTACCTGTTCCGATCGAGCGGCATCGCCAGAATCAGCGGAATCGAAGAGGTCGGCGCCTTTCCGGATCCCAGCTCCGGCCCCGACGACATGGCTCCGACCGAAATCGAGGTACCGGCAGGCGAATACGCCGTGACCGTGCACCTCATCGATTGGGAAGCCGAGCCCGGGATCTTGAACGACCAGGGCGAAGCCGCCGAGTCCGCGCTTCCCGACTTCGTCGTCCTGATCGGTCCCGCCGCCGTCGGCCCCTTCCGGACCGATGTCGAGACCTTCGACGACAACGACTGAGCACTCGGCGGGTGGGGGCTGCGTAGAGTCGGCGCATGTTGTTGCAGCTCGATGTCCAGCCCGCCCCGCCGTTGCAGTTGACGCCGGGGTGCGTCATCTACAGCGGGACGATGCGGCTTGCGATTACGGGGAGGATGTTTCAGTCGCTGAAGGCGCCGGCCGATGTCTTCGGTGTCTTTGTTCCGGAGGTGCCGCCGCTGGTCGACGGCGAGTCCGAACCGCGGGTGTGGGCCGAGGCGTATGTGATGAGCACGGTGTCCGCGCCTGCCAGTGGTTTCCCGTCCGGTGTCGATCATGTGCGGGCGGAGTATGCGGCGGATCCGCGTGGCGGCGAGTCGCGGTGGTTGCATCTCGGCGGTGCCGCGTATATCGGCAAGGGGATTGTGCTCAGTTATCGGCTTACCGTGCAGAGCGCATAAAGTGGCGAGGCGGGGCTTGACCTGAACATTAGTTCAGGTAGCAGGGTGGGGCTCATGATTCTGGTTACGGGTGCGACAGGCAAGGTCGGCCGTGCGGCCGTCGAGCAACTACACGAGGCGGGCGTCGAGGTTCGGGCGCTGGTGCGGCGCCCGGAGGCGGCGGATCTGCCGCCCGGCGTCGAGGTCGTCCGCGGCGATCTGTCGGACCCGGGCAGCTTGGATGCCGCGCTCGCGGGTGTGCACGCGGTCTTCCTGGTGTGGCCGACGTTGGCGGCGGACGCGGCGGCGCCGGTCGTGGTGCGGCGGCTGGCCGAGCAGGCGCGTCACATCGTGTATCTGTCGGCGCGGGGCGCCGATGAGCGGGTCGGCGCGGTGCTGGGTTCGCACGGCTATCTCGAGCGGTTGATCGACGAGACCGGGGTCGGCCGGACCTTCGTGCGCGCGGGCGGATTCGCGGGCAACGACCTCGGCTGGGCGGCGTCGATTCGCGCGGAAGGTGTTGTGCGCGAACACTACGACGGCTGGGGGCGGTCGGTGATCCATGAGCGTGACATCGCCGCGGTAGGCGTCCGAGCACTGCTCGAGGGCCGCACCGGAACGGTGTATGAGGTGACCGGTCCCGAGGCGCTGACCGCCCCGCAGCGGGCGCGGATCATCGCCGAGGCGCTCGGGGCGCCGCTGCGGTTCGAGCAGATGCCGCGGGCGGCGATGCGGGCGATGATGTCCACCTGGATGCCGGTCGAGGACGTGGACGGCGCGCTGGCGGAGATGGACGAGATGACCGCGCGGCCGGAACCGGTGCTGTCCACCGTCGCCGAGGTGACCGGCGCGCCCGCGCGCACCTATCGCGAGTGGGTCGCCGACCACCTGGACGAGTTCCGCTGAGCGACAGGCGATTTTGCGCCGATGTCACAGTCGTCGGGTCTGCGTCGTCGTAGGGGTGGAAGCGGATATCGAACGAGTAAGGACAGCACATGTCGACCACGCAAGAAACCTCCACCCACGCGACTCCGGCCGCGAACAGCACTGCGCACCCGCCGAAATGGAAGTTCTGGCTGCTGACGCTGGTGGGCCTCTACCCGCTGCTCACCATCCTGGTGACGGTCACCGCGCCGCTGGTCGAGCCGCTGCCGGCGCCGCTGCGGCTGGCCTGCATTCTGCCGGTCGCGGTCGCGGCGATGGTCTGGGTGATCATGCCGTTCCTGACCCGGCGGTGCGCGGGCTGGCTGGCGTCGTGAAGACGATCGGGCGGAGGGGCCGCCCGCACCCCGCGCGGCCATCCCATAGCCTCGATAACTATGCGGATCTTCCTAGCGGGTGCAAGCGGCGTTCTCGGTACTCATCTGGTGCCGTTGCTCTTGGCGGCGGGTCACGAGGTGGCGGGGATGACCCGCTCGCCGGAGAAAGCGCGGCTGCTCGCGGCCGCGGGCGCGGAACCGGTGGTGTGTGACGCCTTCGACGCGGACGGTTTGGTCGCCGCCGTCACCGCCTACGCCCCGGAGCTGGTGATGCACCAGCTCACCGATCTCCCGGACGACCCGGCCCGCATTGCCGAGGGCCGCGCGGCCAACGCGCGCATCCGCCGTGACGGCACCGCGAACCTGCTGGCGGCCGCGCGGGCGGCGGGGGCCGCGCGCTTCCTCGCGCAGAGTGTCGCGTGGGAGATGACCGGAGAAGGCCAGGTCGCCAAGGAATTCCTGGAGACCTCGGTGCTCGCGGCGGACGGTGTGGTGCTGCGATACGGCCAGTTGTACGGTCCAGGAACGTATTACCCCGATGTGCTGCCGCCGGCGCCGCGCCTCGGCATCGAAGCGGCGGCGGTGCGAACGGTTGCCGCTTTGGATCTGGCGCCGGGCGTCTACGAGATCGTCGACGATCCGGACTCCGTGTAAGGCCTCGCGGCCCTCAGGAACCGGAGCGATCGATCCCCAGCGTGGCGATCAGGTCCTCGTGCAGTTCGAACCAAACGCGGTGGGCGGAATCGTGTTCGACGCCGGTGACCATCTCGGGCCGGTCGGCGGCCCGGAAAACGGCGGCGGCGAAGCGGGTGTCGTAGCCGGAGAACCGGGCCAGTCGTTCGGTGAGATCTGCGATCAACGGAGCCAATTGCTGTGCGAGGCTGTCCAGTTCGGTCAGGATCTGCTGATCCCGCGCCGCGTCGGTGTGGTCGTTCTCCCGCATGCTGCCGTCGGGCAGGATGGTCAGCTGCCAGGCCGTGCAGGCCTGCACCAGCCGGGTGTTGAGCGGGAGAAACGCGCGGTAGCGGTCCGTCAGCAGTGCCTCGGCTCCGCACGCGGAAAGCTCCTCGGCGAGTAGCCGCTCGTTCTCCGCGCGGCCGCTGTCGGTGAGCGACCATCCCGCGTCGTCCCCGAAACGGAAGCGGCTGATCCAGCCTCGGGTCCGGAAGTCCCGCACGTGCGACTCGGCGAGGCCGACCGGCATGCTGTAGCGGTCGGCGACCGCCGGCGTATCGACGAATCCGCCGAGGCGGATCGCGTGCAACGCGAGCACCGAGCTGCTCGAAACGTGGGTCATCCAGGTCCTTCCCTCAGCGTTCTGCCGGGCGAACGGCGTGCACGTGTCCGGTGGTCCCGTCGACCGCGATCGTCTGGTGGTGCGCCAGGATCCGCAGTGCGCCCTTGGCCGACACTACGGCCGGAATCCCGAACTCGCGGGCCACGATCGCCGCGTGGGAGAGGATGCCCCCGATCTCGGTCACCACCGCGGCGGCGGTGCCGAAGAGCATGGTCCACGCGGGATCTGTGGTGCGGCAGACGAGGATATCGCCCGGTTGGACAGCGTCGAAGTCGTCGACGCTGTGCACCAGCCGAACCGGACCGGTGGCTCGGCCCTTGCTGCACGGGATGCCGATGAGCAGCGGCGAGTCGGCTTGTTTCCCAAGATGTTCCGCTGCGATGGGCTCGCTCGCGTCGTGCGGAGGCACCTGTCGATCCATGCGTCAACCATAGGTTGACGATCCGCTAATCGTCAACTATTAGTTGACGGCAAGTCCGGAGCGGCCGTCGCTGCGGACCGAGCCAGGAGTCGCACATGGACGCAGTCGAGAACGCCACGCAACACCGCGCCGGAACACCGGGGAAGCGGGCCACCGTCGTCGGCGCGGGTATCGCGGGTCTGGCCGCCGCGCTGCGCCTGCATCGGCAAGGCTGGGACGTCGTGGTCCTCGAACGCGCACCGGCCCGGCGCAGCAGCGGCTACCTGGTGAACCTGCACGGGCCCGGACATGACGCCGCCGAGCGCTTGGGCCTGCTACCCGCGCTGGTCCCGCGCGATATCGGGTTCTTCACCTCGATCCTCGTGCACGCGGACGGCCGGGAGAAGTTCCGGATCCCCTCTGCGGTCGCCGAGGCCGCTGTGGGGAGCCGGGCGCTGAGTGTGTTCCGCGGTGACCTGGAGTCGGCGCTGTACGACGCGGTGACGGGCCTGGTCGACATCCGGTTCGGCAGCACGGTGCGGGCTGTCGCGCAGACCGCCGAGGAAGTGACGGTCACTCTCGACGACGGGACTCGCCTGCATGCCGACCTTCTCCTCGGGGCCGACGGCGTGCACTCGCGCGTCCGCGAACTCGTCTTCGGCGCGGAGGACGAATATTTCGTGGACCTGGGCCACATGGTCGGCGCGTTCCCGCTGGAATCACTGCCCGCGCAGGTGCCGGACGGTACCGGGATCACGTTTATCGGGCCCGGTCGGACGGCCGCGGTGATGAACCTCGGGCCGCGACGGTCCTCGGCGTTCTTCACCTACCGCTGCCCCGACCCGAAGACCGAGCGCAGCCTGGGCGCCGGGCCCGCGCTGACCCGCGCGTTCGGTGATCTGGGCGGCGGTGTCGCCGAGGCGCTGCGCGGGGTCGAGGCCGACGCCTACTTCGACTCGGTCGGCCAAGTGGTGATGGACCGCTGGAGCCACGGGCGGGTCGTCCTGCTCGGCGATGCCGCCTGGTGCCTAACGGTATTCGCCGGATACGGCGCGGCCCTCGCGCTCGACGGCGCCGACCGGCTCGGCACCGCCGTAGCGGAGCGTCCCGATGACATTGCCGCCGCGCTCGACACCTGGGAGCGGTCCTTGCGACCGGAAGTGCTCAAACGACAGGCGCTGGCCCGCAAGGGAATCAGCCGATTCGCCCCGCCCACACGTCTGCATGTCTGGACGGGCGAAATGATGCTGCGCGCCATCCAGCTCCCCGGCATCCGCGGACTGGTCCAGCGCGCTATCGAGCGCGCCAACAACTAGCAGGCGTACTCCAGACCGCGCGCCGCGAGGTCGGGGTCCACCAACGAGCCAGGTTCCGCGAGTTGCGTTGCGGTGGCTTCCGCGGGCACAGTGGCGGACTGGCGGAACCGGGTTCGGCGGCGACGCCGAGCGAAATCGTGAAGGAGACAGTGGTGGTGGAGCAGGTCGGCGGGCTTGTCGTCGAGGAGATCTCGGTGACCGATGGTGCGGCCGGGCCCTACGGAATTTCGGCGGGCGCCGACGGCGCGTTGTGGCTCACCCTGGTGCACAGCGGTGAGGTCGCTCGCCTGACCGTCGACGGTGCGGTCGATCGTTTTCCGGCGGGGAGCAGGCCCTCCGTCATTGCCGCGGGTGCGGACGACGCCTTGTGGTTCACCCGGTCGGGTGACGATCGAATCGGGCGCATCACTACCGATGGCGAGCAGGCGGAGTTCGCATTGCCCTCGGGCAGTGCGCCTTTCGGGATCTGCGCGGGCCCGGATGACGCCATGTGGTTCACCGAGATGAACAGCGACCGGGTCGGCCGGATCACCCCCGACGGCCGGATCGACCGTTTCGAACTGCCGGTGCCGGGCGGATTCCCGTCGATGATCGCGTGCGGTCCCGACAAGGCGCTGTGGTTCACGCTCAATCGGGCCGGCGCGATCGGGCGCATCGACCTCGCGGGCGAAACCACGGTGTTCCCGCTGGCCGATTCGGGTGCGCCGGTAGGCATCACCTGCGGCGCGGACGACACCCTGTGGTTCGTCGATATCGCCGGTGGCCGGGTCGGCACCATCGCCCTGGACGGGGCGATACGAATGTTCCCGCTACCTGATCCGGCCGCGAAACCGCACGCCATCACCGCGCTGCCCTCCGGCGACTGCTGGTTCACCGAGTGGGGCGCCAACCGGCTCGGCCGGATCGGCCCGGACGGCGCCATCGCCGAATACGACCTGCCCACACCGGCATCCGAACCGCACGGCATCACCGTCGGGCCGGACGGCGCGGTGTGGGCGGCGCTGGAAACCGGAGCCGTCGCCCGTATCGCGCCCTAGCTATCAGGACTGGCTCGGCGATACCCGGACCGCGATGTCGGCGGCAACCCGGTCCGGGATCTCCAGGTGCGGGCAGTGCCCCACCTCGGCATATTCGACCAGGTCGATCCCGGGTCGGCTGCGCCGCAATTCCGTGGCGATCGCCGCACCGGATACCGGATCTCGCATTCCCCACAGGAACGACAGCGGAACCTCGGTCGTGGCCAGCGCGGTTTCCAGCCGTTCCCGATTGGCCGCGCGTTCCGGGATGTAGCGCAGCAGCCGTCGGTGGATATCGCGTTCCCGGGTGCCGGCGCGCAGTGCGCGGTAGTGCTGTGCCGCCACGGTGGGGTCCAGGGGATGCGCGGGGGAGAACACCTCACCCCACGTGCGAATGAACAGCCGCTCGGTGAGTGCGAGTGCGAGCAGCCGCCCGATTCCGGGAGCGAGGGTGAGCCGTTGCATCGGGCGCGGGCGGTACAGCCGCGCGGACAACCCCCCGTTCAGGAATACGCAGCGGGTGAGGGGCACGGCGCGGGCCAGCAGTTCGGTGGCGACGATCGCGCCGTAGTCGTAGGCGACCAGGGTCGGCTCGGCCAGGCGCAATTCGGCGAGCAGCGCCTCGACGAGGTCGGCCTGCTCGAAGACGCTGTAGCGGTGACCGGGCGGCTTCTCGGTCGCGCCGTAACCGAGGAAGTCGACGGCCACGACGGTATGACGCTGCGCCAGTGCGGGTTCGATCGCGGCCCACTCGAACGAGGACGCCGGGAATCCATGCAACAACAGCAGCGTGGGCCCGCTGCCCGAGACCCGGACGAAGACCCGGCGCGTGACCCCGCGAACGGTCACTTCGATGGTGGCACCGCTGTCGTGCCATTGCTCCAATGCCGCTGGGGCGCGCGTCACCATGTCGTCCTCTCGCCGCCCGGCACCGTGCCGGGCGCGCTCCGTATCGTCACAGGCATGGGTGGTACGACGCTTCCAGAAACGTGCGGTCGGCGGTGACGCCACTGGCCGGGGTGCGGGACGGGCACTGCGTCTATCTCGGCCCACCGCCCAGGGGCGATGTGCATTCCACCTCCGTCGCGCAACTCGTCGTCGGCGTCGACGCGCCGGTGATCGTGGAGGCCGAGGGCCTGCCGGACATCGTCACCCGCAGCACGGTGGCTCCGGCTCGCGTACCGCATCGGATCCGCGCGCTCGGCGAGCGGGTGCTGATCTGCTATTTCGACCCCGCCACGGCGGCCCCGCGCCTCGGCGAAATGGTCTGCCGGCACGGCCCTTTCGGGATCGGCCACCCGCGGGAGCGGAGCTTGATCGAGGCGGGCGCGGTCCACGCGCTCGATATCGACGCGGTGCTGAGCCTGGCGCGGCTCCCGGTCGGCGATATCGACCCACGAATCACCAAGGTGGCCAGCATGATCCGCGCCGACCCCGCGCGCCGGCATCGCGCGGTGGCCAGCGCGGCGGAACTGGGCCTGTCCCGATCGCACTTCCTGCGGCTGTTCGCCGAGCAGACCGCCACCAGCTATCGCCGATACATCCAGTGGGCTCGGATCCTGCACGCCGCCGACGCGATCGCCGACGGCGCCGACTTCACCCGCGCGGCCAGCGAGGCCGGATTCGCCTCGCCGTCGCACTTCAGCGACGTCTTCCGCGACATGTTCGGGATCACGCCCCGGGCACTGTTCACCTCGGGCGTGCGATTCGGCTGAAGGGGATCAGCGCAGCGACTTCAGCACCCCGCGGTCGAAGGCGATGGTCTCGTCGAGGCGGCCCTGCAACGCCTTGGTGACCCAGTCGGGATTGGCCAGCAGTGCGCGGCCGACCGCGATCAGGTCGAACTCGTCGCGTTCGAGGCGATCGAGCAGCTGATCGATACCGGCCACCGCGGCCTGCTTCTGCCAGCCGGCGGCGCCGACGAACTCCTGGTCCAGCCCGACCGAACCGACGGTCACCGTCGGCTTGCCGGTCAGCTTCTTGACCCACCCGGCCAGGTTCAGATCGCTGCCCTCGAACTCGGACAGCCAGTAGCGGCGGGTCGAGGCGTGGAAGGCGTCGACGCCCGCCGCGACCAGCGGCGCCAGGATCTGCTCCAGCTCACCCGGGTTCTCGGCCAGCTTGGCCTCGTAGTTGCCGGACTTCCACTGGGAGAGCCGGAAGAAGATCGGGAAACCGGGGGACACGGCGGCCCGCACGGCCTCGACGATCTCCACCGCGAACCGGGCCCGCGAGGCGGGGTCGCCGCCGTAGCCGTCGGTGCGCTGGTTGGTGCCGCTCCACAGGAAGCTGTCGATCAGATAGCCGTGGGCGCCGTGCAATTCGGCGCCGTCGAAGCCGAGCCGCTCGGCCGCGGCCGCGCCCTCGGCGAACGCGGCGACCGTGTCGTCGATATCGGCCTGCGTCATGGCCTTTCCGGCCGACTCACCGGCCAGGCCCACGCCGGACGGGCTGTCGGCGGGCGGTTCGGTCGCGGTGCGCGCCACGCCGGTGTGCCACAGCTGCGGGATGATCCGGCCGCCGGCCAGATGCACCTGCTCGGCCACCTGGGCCCAGCCGGCCAGGGACTGCTCGCCGTAGAAATGCGGCACGTTGTCGTAGGCGGCGGCCGCGGTCCGGTTGATGTAGGTGCCCTCGGTGATGATGAGACCCACGTTGTTGGCGGCCCGGCGGGCGTAGTACTCGGCGACGTCGGAGCCCGGAACGCCGCCCGGGGACATGTTCCGCGTCATCGGCGCCATCGCGATCCGGTTCGCGACGGTCAGATCGCCGACGGTGAACGGCCGATCCAGCAACCGGCGGATGCGCGTGGTGTCTACTGCCGAGGTCATATCGTCTCCAGAGTCGGCGCCGAGCCTAGGGCGGCACCGTGGTCGGTCGGAAAAGAACAGCGGCGCTCGAGCCTCGAATAGTTGAGCAACTCAAGCGACTTGTCGGCCAGTACAACCGCAACTGCTTGAATCTGTCAAGTATTCGGCATACATTTGCCCGGTGCCGCACTCCTCGCCACCGACCGCGACCGACGTCATGGCGACCCTCGCGGAGTTCTGCCGCGTCTACCAGCAGGACTTCCTGGCCGCAGCGCAGAGCGTGGATCTGACCTTCAGCCAGGCCAAGCTGGTCTGCCTGCTGGCCACGCCGCGGGCCATGCGCGAACTCGCCGAGGATCTTTCCTGTGACGCATCGAACATCACCCTGCTCATCGATCGGCTGGAACAGCGCGGGCTCGTCGAGCGGCACATCGATCAGGCCGATCGCCGGGTGAAGAAGGTGGTGGCCACCGCCGAGGGCGTCGCGATCGCCCAGCAGGTGCGCGCGGGGATGCACGGCGTGCGCGCGGCACTGGACAGCCTCAGCCCGGCTCGGCGGCGCAGCCTGCAGGGCATTCTCGAGCAGATGCACGCGGAGATGACGACCGGCCCGACCTGACTGGCTGCTGGTGGGTGATCGGTTCCTGGCCCTCCATCCTCGAGCCCGCGGGATCGGACTCACAGCGCCGCTTCGAGTTCCGTGGCGCGGCGCAGGTCATCGGCGAGTTCCGGCCCGCCGCCGATAGCCCGGACCCGGGCCAGCAGTTCCCGGGCCAGCGCCGGGTCCCCTTGCCGGACCGCGACATCGGCGCGCAGCACCAGCAGCTGCACGAGCTGGACCGGAGTCGGCTCCTCGTCGGTTCGACGCAGTGCCCGGTCCAGCACTTTCACCGCCAGCGCCAGATCCTGTTTGGAATCGGCGAACAGCGCGCCCATGTGGATGGCGCGGTCGAACGTCGCTGTCGGCGCGGGCCGGTGCGCCTGGTCCGCGCTGATCGGCTGCGCGATCTGAAGGGTGTTCCCACCGGGATCGTTCACCAGGAACTCACGCACCCCATAGGTCTTGTCCCGCAACGCGCCGATCCGTGGGAGTCCCTGGGTGGGCACCGATCCGACGGCTGCGCGCAGCCCCTCGGTGAAGGCCGCGTACAGGTAGTCGACGTCGTCGGTGTCGACCAGGCAGCCGTGCGTGCTGGAATTCGGGTCGAAGGCCTTGTCGCCGTAGAAGTTCAGTTCGATGCCGCCGCGCCGCACGCTCAGGAACTGGTACGGCGCCGTCTGCCGGAAGGTGATCCGGAATCCCAGCGCGGTGTAGAAATCGGCGATCGGCTCGATCGATCGGGCCATCAGCCTGGGTATCGTTCTCTCCGTCATGTTTTCGAAGGTAGAGATCGGCTCGGCCGTCCGCACATAGCCGTGAGAAGTCTGACTTTCCCTGGTCAAAGGCCGGTCGAAGCTATCTGTGAGCCCGGAGGACAACGCCCGTGACCTATGTCGTAGACCCTCGCGTCGATGCCTATATCGATGGTTTGCCCTCCTGGCAGCAGGCCATCTGCCATGAGGTTCGCGCGCTCGTCCACGCCGCCGACCCCGAGGTCGTCGAGACCATCAAGCGCACGACGCGGCCCTACTTCGTGCTGGACGGCAACATCTGCGCGCTGCTCGCGGCGAAGACGCACGTCAACGTGTTCCTCTACGACGGCGCGATCGTGCCCGATCCGGAAGGGATCATCACCGCCGGCCACGACAACAAAACCGCCAGGACGGTGGCTTTTCGCGAGGGCGAGACGATCAACGCGCGGGCGCTCACCGCCATGTTCGAACAGATCATCGCCAACAATCGCGCGGGCGGCTGGCGCAAGATCAAGCGGGATCGGGAAGCGGACTAGGGGAACGGCCGGAGCCGGCATCGCGGGATCACGATGCCGGCTGTGGGTTTTCGGGATAGGGATCAGTTGGTGGCGCGCCGTTGCAGGGCCAGGCCGACCACGGTCATCGCCAATGCCGCGACCAGTAATCCGGCCAGGGTCCAGGCCAGGGCGGCGAAGCCGTGCGGGGCGGCGGCCGCCGCGACGAGCGGGCCCGCGGTGGCGCCCACATAGAAGCTGAACATCGCGACCGACATCGCGGCGGCGCGGGATTCACCGCCCAGCTCGCCCGCGCTCTGCAGGACGGCCGGGCCGATGATGCCGAGGCCGCCGACCATCACGGCGAGCAGGACCGTCAGCACGGCCAGATGGCTGCCTTCGAAGGTGGCCGCGACCATGGCGGTGGCGGCGACCAGCACGCCGAGCGCGATCTGGGTGTGCTTGGACAGACGCGCGAGCGGCACCGCGAGCAGCGGCAGGAGCAGCATCACCGGCAGTGCGCCGGCCCGCAGCGTGAGCAGTTCGCCCGAACTCTGGACGACGCCGGTGAGTTCGAGGCCGGTGTAGATGCCGACCATGACCGCCATGCTCATCGAACCCGCCACCAGCATCGGCACCAGCGGCCGCAACCGCAGCACCGCGGGGATCGCCGCGTAGCTGTGCCGGAGCGGAAGCTCACGACCGCTGGGCGCGTCCTCGAGCATCACCCGGCGCAGCGCGACCGCGAGAATCGCGAAAATGGCGGCGGAGGCCAGGAATACGGTGCGCCACGGGAACGAGGCGACGACCGCCTGCGAGACGATCTGCGCGATCACCGTCGCGGCCAGGAAGGACGTCGCGACCGACATGGTCACCACCGAGCGGTGCGCGGGCGTGATGCGGGTGGCGACATAGGCCATGATCGCGGGCGGAATCGATCCGACGACGAGCCCCTGGGCGACCCGCAGGCCGACCTCCACCGGCGCGCTGAACGCCAGACCGGTCAACAGGGTGACCACCGCTGCGGCGAGCATGCCGGTCACCAGAACTTTGCGATGACCGTAGCGGTCGGAGAGCGGGCCGAAGAGCACGAAGCCGCCCGCGTACCCGAAGGCGAACGCGCTGATGATCCAGGTCATCACGACGGAGCCGGCGTTCCACTCCGACTTCATGGCCGTGAACAGGGGAATGGGGACATACATCTGGCCGGTGGCGAGCAGGGCGGACAGGACGAAGACCGGCAGGGTGCGCGCCGTGTGGGCGCGGGACTCGGCGCCCGTGGCGGGCGCGGTAGCCGGAGTTGCCGGGTCGAGAAGGGTCGGCGTGGTCATGGAGACGACGGTATGTCCGGCTCGATCATGTTGTCAACCAAATAGTTGGTTTAAAGAACTGGTAAACTCGCGGCCATGACGGTAGCGATCAAGCGCGGTGACGCCACCAAGCAGGCGCTGTTACGGGCCGCCCGTGACGAATTCGCCGAATACGGCCTGGCCGGAGCGCGGGTGGACCGCATCGCGGAGGCGGCCGGTGTCAACAAAGAGCGCATCTACGGCCTGTTCGGCAGCAAGGACAAGCTGTTCGACGTCATCCTGATCGACACCATGGGTGAGTTCATGGAGATGGTGCAGTTGCTGACCGAGACCGATCCCGGCCGCTACGTCGCGAAGCTGTTCGACTACCACGACAGCAACCCGCAGCTGCTGCGCCTGCTGCTCTGGGAAGCCCTGCACCGCGGTGTCGACGCGCACGATATCGACGGCTGGCGGGCTCAGCACTACGAACGCAAATTCGACCGGGCCATCGAGCAATTCGGGGTCGACGCCCAGTACGCCGGGCGGGTGCTGCTCGCACTGTGCGGTATCGCCAATTGGAATCTCGCGGTGCCACAGACCACGCGGCTGCTGCTCGGGGACGCCGCCGACGACAAGGCCGCGACCCGCGAGTTCATGCAGGAGTTCGCCCGGGCCGCGATGCGGAACCTGCCGCGGGAGTTCCAGCGCGAGACGCCGGTCAATGCCTTGACCACCAGTTCCGGCCTGGATCAACCCGTAGCCGATACGGAGTCGGCCGTCGACCAGGCGGCGCAGCGCCTTCGTGACGCCCAGGCCGCGGCGGATGCCGCCCGCGACGAACTCGCCGCCGCCCTGCGCGAGGCGCGTGCGGCGGGTGCGAGCGCGAACCAGCTGGCCCGTCAGGTCTCGGGCACGTTGTCGCGGCCGGTCGTGCTCAAACTGCTGGCCGACTGATCGGCGGGGCCGAGTAGGTCCCAGCGATTCCCGGCGATATCCAGGAAAACCGCCACCCGGCCATAGGGTTCATCGCGCGGCGGGCCGACGAATTCGACTCCGGCCGAAGACATTCGGCGGTGCGCCGCCGCGAAGTCGTCGACCCGCAGGAAGAATCCGACGCGACCCGCGACCTGGTTGCCGATCGCAGGGAGTTGCCGATCGCCATCGGCGCGGGCCAGCAGTATTCCGGTCGCGGCCCCCGGCGGCCGGACGACGACCCACCGTTTCGGGCGGCCGTCGTTGGTTCGGGCCGGTGAATCCTCGACCAGGTCGAAACCCAGGGCTTCGACGAAGAAGGTGATCGCCGCGTCGTACTCGGCGACCACGATCGTGATCAGTTCCAGCTGCACCTCCACCAGCCTAGCGAGCTCATTTGTAATGATTGTTCAAGAATGTGCTACGGTCGGAACATGGCTCGTCCGAAGGGGTTTGATCAGGAGCAGGTAATCGATGCCGCGATGGCGGCGTTCTGGAGCAAGGGGTACGCCGCGACCTCGGCGCAAGATCTGGTGGACCGCACCGGGCTCGGGCGCGGCAGCCTGTACAACACGTTCTCCGGGAAGCACGAACTGTTCCTGGAAACGCTGCGCCGCTACGACAGTGAGTGGGCGACAAGGCAATTGGCGGTGCTCGAGGCCGAGCGGCCGGTGCGGGACAAGGTGCGCACCGTGCTGATGACCGTCGTCGACGAGGAGTCCGGGACGGTGCCCGCGAACCGGGGCTGTCTCGCCGTGAACGCCGCCATCGAGCTGGCCGGGCGCGACCCGGAGGCCACCGCGCTGGTCGAGCGCATCTTCGGGCGAATGGAGGAGGCGTTCCGCGCCGCCCTGGAGCGGGCGCGCCGCGACGGTGAGATCGGCGCGGATCGTGATCCGCGCGCGCTGGCCCGATACCTGCTCAACGCGATGTACGGGTTGCGGGTGCTCGGCAAGACGGCCGATCGCCCGGCGCTGGCCGGCATCGTGGAAACCACTATCAGCCTGCTGTGATGCACAGTTGATCGCGCCCGCGGCCCGGGCGCGATTTTTGCTGCCCAAATTATGGAACGTTCGTTAAACAACTAAGGAGTACGCACATGACAACCAGCTCTCCCGCCCCGACGGTGGCGGTGCTCGGCACCGGCATCATCGGCGCGCCGGTCGCCGTGAACCTGGCCGAGTCGTTCCAGGTACGGGTGTGGAACAGAACGCGCGCGGCCGCCGATCGGCTCGGTGGCCTCGAGGTCTTCGACACCGCCGCGGCGGCGGTCGCCGGCGCCGACATCGTCGTCACCGTGCTCAAGGACGGGCCCGCGGTGCGCGAGGTGATGGAGTCGGCGGTCGCCGGGCTGGCGGCGGGCACGGTGTGGATTCAGCTCGGAACGGTCGGCGAGCAGGACATCGCCGACCTGGCGGAGTTCGCGCGGCAGCACGCGCTCACCTTCTACGACGCGCCGGTGCAGGGCACCAAGCAGCCCGCCGAGGCGGGTCAGCTGGTCGTCCTGGCCGCCGGTCCACTCGCCGAACGCGACACGGCCGCAGCGGTATTCGAGGCGATCGGCAGCCGGACGGTCTGGGTGGACGAGGCGGCGGGCGCGGCGACGCGGCTCAAACTCGCGCTGAACAGCCTGGTCTTCGCGCTCACCCACGGCATCGCCGAAAGCCTGTCGCTGGCCACCGCGCTCGGCGTCGACCCGCGGCTGGTGGCCGAGGTCGTCACCGGCGGACCGCTCGACAGCGGATTCTTCCAGGGGAAGTCGGGCGCGATGCTGGCGGGGAACTACGCGACGGCGTTCTCGGTCGACAACTCGGTGAAAGACGCTCGACTGATCCTGGCCGCCGCCGAAAAAGCCGGTGTCGCAGTCGATGTCACGGCCGCGGGACTCGCACGGTTCCAGCGGGCCGCGGCCGCCGGGCACGGTGCTGCCGACATGGCCGCTTCGCACCTGGCCGGAGCAGGGGCAGCCCGATGACCGGTATCGACACCGTGTCCGAGGGGCCGGCCACGCTGCCCACCCGGCGGCTGCTCGCCTTCACCATGGCGGGCTTCCTCGCCATCGTCACCGAGACCATGCCCGCCGGGCTGCTACCGCGCATCGCGCAGGGGCTCGACACCTCCGAAGCCCTGGCGGGCCAGCTCGTCACCGTGTACGCGATCGGCTCGGTGGTCGCCGCCATCCCGGTCATCGCCGCGACCCGGGGCCTGCGCCGGAAACCGCTGCTGCTGGCCGCGGTCGGCGCCCTGCTGGTGTGCAATACGGTGACGGCGCTGTCGCCGAGCTACTCGCTCACCCTGGTCGCGCGGTTCGCCGCGGGGATGGCCGCCGGAGTGATCTGGGGCCTGCTCGCCGGGTACGCCCGCCGACTGGTGCCGCCGCACTTGCAGGGCCGCGCGCTGGCCATCGTCGGCGTCGGCCAGCCGATCGCGCTGACGCTGGGCGTTCCGCTCGGCGCCTGGCTCGGTGCGCTGCTGGACTGGCGCGCCGCGTTCTGGATCATGTCCGGCCTCGCGCTGCTCCTGCTCGGCTGGATTCGGGTGCTGGTCCCGGACCTGCCCGGCCAGCCGGCCGAGCAACGCCGCCCACTGCGCGAAATCCTGGTGATTCCGGGCATCCGGCCGATCCTGGCCGTCGTCCTGGCGTGGATCGTGGCCCACAACATCCTCTACACCTACATCGCTCCGTTCCTGGAGCAGGCCGGACTGGGCGACGCCGCCGGAACCGTGCTGCTGGTCTTCGGCGCCGCCGCGATCGCGGGCATCTGGGCCACCGGAGCGCTGGTCGACCAGCGGCTGCGCGCGGTAACCCTGCTCAGCCTCGGCGGATTCGCGGCGGCGACGCTGGTGCTCGGCCTCGGCGCGCACTCACCGGTCGCGGTGGTCGTCGGTGTCGTCGCCTGGGGGCTGACCTTCGGTGGCGCCCCGACGCTGCTGCAAACCGCCATGGCCGATGCCGCGGGCGCGGAAGCCGATGTCGCCCAGTCGATGTTGGTCACGGTCTTCAACCTGGCCGTCGCCGCGGGCGGCGTGATCGGCGGGCTCCTGCTGGGCGGCGCCGGTGCGGGCGCGCTGCCGGTCGCGGCGTTGCTGGCGGCGTGCGCCGCGCTGGTCATCGTCGCGGTGTCCGCGGCGCATGCCTTCACGCGCGGGCGGCGGGTGACGGCCTAGCCAGCGGCACGCAGTGCAGGAGCAGGAACAGCGGTCGCTGTTGTCCCACCAGGGATTTCGGCGCCGCTGCTCCTCGGTCGGATGCGGCTCGCTAAGCCCGGACCTCGTCATCGCCCAGCATTAGTGCTCCGCACCGGCTCCGAGGCGCCGCGCGCCTCGGTGGCCGCCAGGTAGCAGGCGAGGATGTCGCGGGTCTCGGCCAGGCATTCCAGGCGCGCTTCGACCGCGCCCAGCTCGTGGCGGAGCACCGCGAGCATGTCCGGGTGGGACTCCAATTCGGGCGCGGGGCCGTGCGCGCACGGGAGGATGTCGCGGATTACCCGGGTCGGCAGCCCCGCGGTGAGGAGTGCCCGGATCTGCCGGACGACGGTAGGCGTGTCCGGTCCGTACTCGCGGAAGCCGCCGCCGGTGCGGTCGGCGGTCAGCAGCCCTTGCTCCTCGTAGTAGCGCAGCAGGCGATGACTCACCCCCGTGCGGTTCGAGAGTTCACCGATTCGCATGTGATCCCGTTCATCTCGCCTTGACTCTCACACTGATGTGAGATTTTAGCGTTCGAGCTATGACTCGACCAATGACCGCAGGCGTGACCGGACCGGCTGAATTCGTGCGGGGGAGTGGACCCGGGCTGGTGCTCGCGCACGGTGCCGGCAGCGATATCCAGGACAGCTTCGGCACCGTGATCGACCGGCTCGCGGCGACGAATACCGTGGTGGCGCCGGACTATCCGGGCTCGGGCGGCATGCCGCGCAGCCGGACGCCACTCACCCTCGACGGCCTCGCCGACGGGTTGGCCGACGCCGCGACCCGCGCCGGGCAGCAGCGCTTCGCGGTGCTGGGCTTTTCCACCGGCACCGCGGTGGCGGTGCGGCTCGCGACCCGGCATCCCGAGCGGGTGACCGCGCTGGTGCTGTCGGCGGGGTTGGCCCATCCCAATGCCCGGCTGCGCCTGCTCGTGCGGACCTGGCGACGCCTGGCCGGGGACCCGGAATCCCTGGCCGCCTTCCTGCTGCTGCTCGGCTGGAGCCCGGACTGGCTGGACCGGCGTTCCGGAACCGAGATCGATGAACTGGCGGCCGCCATCGGCCCCGCCCTACCGGCCGGGGCGGACGACCAGCTCGATCTGCTCCTGCGGGTCGACGTGCGGGCCGATCTCGCGGCGCTCGCGGTACCGGCGCTGGTCGTGGCCGGTCGGCACGACCTGGTGGTATCGGGTGCGCACGCAAGGGAACTCGTCGACACCATCGGTCATGCCCGGCTGATCGAACTCGAATCCGGGCATGCGCTGGCCGCGGAGCGACCGGCCGAATGGGCCCGGGCCGTCGCCGAGTTCCTCGCCGAAGTCACACCCGCGTCCTAGGCGTGCGCCTTTGTCGCCGCGCTGAGGCAGAATACGGACGTGAGCTACACAAGCAGTACCGCGTTCGGACACCGGCCCGGCGGACGCACGCCCGTCGGCTGCCAGCTACATGTCTGACCGGGAGGAGCCGGGGCGGGAAGCCGCCCCGGAGCAGGGCGGCAAGCGGATCGACGCGCGGGAGCGGCTGCGTAAGCGGCTGGAAGGCATGCTGCCGCCCGAGTTCGGCACACCCGACGCCGACGAGGAGGCGTCGAAAGTCATCCGGCTGCCGCGCCGTCCGCGCCGCGTCGGCGACGAGGCCGCCGAACATCCCGACCCATGGCATCCGGACGGCAGCTCGGTCTACGACCCCGCGCCGACCCGGCCGGTGCTGCGCTCGGAGTTGCAACGCGAAACCGGTTGGTGGCCGGTCGACCCCGGCGCGATCCGGCATCCCGCCGCGCCGTTCGATCCGGATGGCGGCGAGCACGACGGCAGCGTCGTCGATCTCGACGCGCTGCGGCGGCAACGCGCCGAAGGCGACAATTCGGTCCGGGGACGCCGGCGAATGGCCCGGCCACGCCGAATCAGCAAGGACACCGACGAGATACCGGCGGCCGACGGCGAACACGACAACGGCCCAGATTTTCCTCGGCATTGACTCGCCGATCAATCGGTTGAATGTCTCGATACGGTTGCTGAAAGTTAACTGTTCCTATATCTTAAATATTCGAAGCAAGCAGAACTTTGTCAAACGAAGGACCTGCTCGTCATGAATATATTTCCGCCTACACCGGACAGATTTCGCCGACCGCTCATTCCACCCGAAGCGGGGCATCGCCAGGGGCGCGTATTGGTGATGGAAGTGGACCCGGCTGTCGCCGAGATCACCACGCTGGTGCTGCGAGCCGCCGGTCACGATCCCGTGCACGCCGCGCACAGCGACGACGCTCTGCTGCTGACCACCGACTGGATCCCCGACGTCGTCCTCGCGGATGCCGCGGTGCCGGGCCTCTTCGAGCTGGCCGCGCGGACCCGATTGCGCGGAAATGGATCGGCGCCGCATCTCATCGTGATGTCCACCCGGCCCGATCCCGATATCGTCGAGCACGCCATTACCGCGGGGGCGCACGACTTTCTGATCAAGCCTTTCCGAACTCTCGAGTTGCTCACCGTGATTCAGACGGCACTGGTGGGCCCCCGGGGTGAATCGACGGAACCGCATTGGTCGATCCGGCTGCGCGACGCGCAACAGCGCCGCACGCGGCAACCGATAATTTAGTCCGCGACAGGGTCTTTGCTGTCGCGTTGATGACCGCGGCGTGCGTCCCGGTCGAAAATGCCGAGAATTTCGCAGGGCCCGCCTTCGGCGCCGATGGCGTGCGGCAGCATCGTGGGGAATTCGGCGGCCTGATTGGTCTCTATGCGAAAGCGGCGCTGGCCGAGCATCAGCGTCGCGGTCCCGGAGAGGACCACGAGCCATTCGCGCCCCGGGTGGGCGCGCAGGCGGGCCGGATTGCTGGGCGGCGGATCGGTCAGACGCTGGCGCATGACGACCATCCCGGGATCGGCTTTGACCGGCCAGCGCATCGTGCCGTGCGTCGCGTCGATCATGGGGCTGGTGATGACGTCGTCGGAGGCGGTCTCGACCAGCTGGTCCAGGGTGGTGTCCAGGGCGCGGGCCAGGGCGACCAGTTGATCCAGGGCCAGGCGGCGCTGACCGTTCTCGATCCGCGAGAGGGTGGACTGGCTGACGTGGGCGCGGGTGGCCAGATCCTCCAGGGACCAGCCCTGTGCCACCCGCAGGGCCCGGATGCGTTTGCGTACGAGGCTGTCCAACTCGTCATCTGTTTGCGTCATAGGCAAGATTGTATGCCTCATATGCAAAGCGGGGTTACTGTCGCTGATAGCGGCCCAGAACGACTGGAGCCACGCGCAGGAAAGGTGCACATCTATGACGACTTCCGCATACGCGACCGATGAACTGCCTGCTGAGACCGTGGACGCCGTGGTGATCGGCGGCGGCGCCGCGGGACTGAACGGCGCGCTGATGCTGGCCCGGTCCCGCCGGTCGGTCGTGGTGATCGACAGCGGCGCGCCCCGCAACGCGCCCGCCGCGGCGATGCACGGCTTTCTCGTGCTGGACGGGATGCCGCCCGCCGAACTGCTGGAGCGGGGACGCGAGCAGGTCCGCCAGTACGGCGGGCGCATCGTCTTCGGGGCGGTGGCCGCCGCGCGGCCCGCAACCCCCGCGGCCACCGGCGACCTGCGCTTCACGGTGACCCTGGCCGACGGCCGCGCGCTGACGGCGCGCCGCGTCCTGGTGGCGACGGGGCTGCGCGACGTGCTGCCCGAGGTGCCCGGACTGGCCGAGCACTGGGGCCGCGCGGTGGTGCACTGCCCGTACTGCCACGGCTGGGAGGTGCGCGACGAGCCGATCGGCATCCTGGCCACCGGACCCAACTCGGTGCATCAGGCGCTGCTGTTCCGTCAGCTCAGCGCGGACCTGATCTATTTCGCGAACGGCACCGACCTCGACGCCGACACTCGCGCGCGCTTCGCCGCTCGCGACATTCGAATCGTCGAGGAGGCGGTGCGGGCGGTGGTGAACGGCCCGAACGGTGAACTCGCCGGGGTGCGGCTGGCCGACGACGCGGTCGTGGACCGGCGTGTTCTCGCGGTCGCTACCCAAATGCACTCGCGCGCAGACGGGTTGGAGGGGCTGGAGCTTCCGGTGGAAGACCTGCCGGGTATCGGCCGCCGCTTCGTGTCGGCGATGGCGGGCGTCACCGAGGTGCCGGGCGTCTGGGTCGCGGGCAATGCCACCGATCTGACCGCCCAGGTGGGCGCCGCCGCTGCCGCCGGTGCCCTGGCCGGCGCCCATATCAACGCCCTGCTGGTCACTGCGGATACCGACGCGGCGCTGGCCGCCACCGTCTAACGCGCGGCTCGGGCCGAGCCGACCCCTTTTCCGTAACCGCTAGGACGCCCGGCGCTGCCGGCCGTCGATTTCCGCATGCCCTTTTCGAGAGGAACCCATGGCTACCGTCGAGTCGCCGCCGGTCGACGCCCGGCACCTGCGCACCATCCTGATCGCGGTCTCTATCGCGCTGATGGCCGTCATCGCCTCGGTGTCGGGCCTGAACGTCGCCCAGACGCAGATGGCCGTCGAATTCGGGGCTACCCAGGGCACGGTCCTGTGGATCATCAACATCTACACACTCGCCCTGGCCGCCTTGCTGCTCCCGCTCGGCGCGCTCGGCGATCGCCTCGGCCGCAAACCCATGCTGGTCACCGGACTCGTGGTCTTCGGAATCGCCAGTGTCGCAGGCGGTTCGGCCCCCGGTATCGAAGTGATGTTGATCGCTCGGGTGGCCGCCGGCGTCGGCGCGGCGATGATCATGCCGATCACCCTCGCCGTGATCACCGCGACCTTCCCGGAGGACCAGCGCGGCAAAGCCATCGGCGTGTGGACCGGCGTCGCCGCGGGCGGCGGCATCCTGGGCATGTTCCTGTCCGCGCTCCTGGTCGACATCGCGGACTGGCGCTGGCTGTTCGTGCTGCCGGTGGTGCTGGCGGCGGTGGCCTTGGCCATGACGCTGAAATCGGTGCCCAACTCGCGCGAGCGGTCCGGCTTCGCCTTCGACATCGTCGGCGCGCTGACCTCGATGGTGGCGG
This sequence comes from Nocardia sp. NPDC050712, assembly GCF_040654295.1. Taxonomy (NCBI): domain Bacteria; kingdom Bacillati; phylum Actinomycetota; class Actinomycetes; order Mycobacteriales; family Nocardiaceae; genus Nocardia; species Nocardia sp. NPDC050712. Next base: position 1,776,612 of record NZ_JBFAHT010000002.1, on the reverse strand, counting down.
TGATCGCGCTGATCTTCGTCTTGCAGGAGGGGTCGGAACGCGGCTGGACCGCGCCCGCGACCGTGATCGGCTTCGTCGTCGGCCTGGCTGCCGGGTTCGGTTTCCTCGCTTGGGAATTGCGCCGCCGCGAGGCCGCTCTGCTGGACGTGCGCTTGTTCGGCGAACGCGGCCTGGCCGGGGGCTCGATCACGCTGCTGGTGGTCTTCGGCGTGCAGGCCGGTATCGCCGTCGTCCTTTTCCCGTTCTTCCAGGCCGTGCTCGGCTGGTCGGGACTGCTATCCACGGTGGCCATGCTGCCGATGGCCGGCACGATGATGCTGGCCTCGGGCCTGGCACCGAAACTGGCCGCGCGCGTCGGCGCGCGCGCCACCATGGCCGCCGGAATCCTGGTGGCCGCAGTCGGGTTGGCGCTGCTGGCCCTGCTGGTCTCGGTGGATGGCGGCTATCCGGCAGTGCTGCCGGGCCTGCTCGCGATGGGCTCGGGCATGGGCCTGTCGATGACGCCGTCGACCGAGGCGATCACCGCCGCCCTGCCGCGGGCGAAGCAGGGCGTGGCCTCCGCGCTCAACGATGTCACCCGCGAATTCGGTACCGCGCTCGGTGTCGCGCTGCTCGGCGCGCTCGTCTCCGTCGGCTACCGCACCGCCATCGAGGACCGGCTGAGCGGGATCCCCGCGCCGGCCGCCGACACCGCACGGGACGGCATCGCCAACGCCGTGGCCGTAGCGGGCGCGGAGACACCGGGTTTGGTGCGCGCCGCGCAGCAATCCTTCGTCGACGGCTGGCAGCAGGCCATGTGGGCCGGTGTCGCGGTCATGGGCGTGCTGTTCGTCTACATCACCCTGCGTGGCCCGCGGCGCGTGGCCCTGGACGAGGGGGCCGCCGCGGCGCCGGTGGCTGCCCGGTAGCCTGTTGCTGCGGATTCACTGTGTTACCTACAACATTCGGACCGCCGCGGAGTTTCGGACCGTTTCCAGTGGGAACACAGGCAGTCGGGAGGTGTTATGGCATGGGTAGGGCGTTTGCGGCCGGTCAAGTTCAATCTTCTCCGGCGACGCCGGGTGCGGGTGCTCGTGCACACCGCCCGGGTCGCCTGGTCCGACGAGTTCTCCGACCGGGCCGCGTCGCTGACGTACTACAGCATGCTGTCGTTGTTTCCGGCCCTGCTGATCGCCATCGCGGTGCTCAGCATGCTGGGCCCGTCCTCGAGTGACACGCTGGCGAACGCGGCCGGCCGGCTCGGCCCGGACGAGGGCCGCACCGTCCTGACCGACGCGATCCAGCACCTGCAGACGGCCAAGGCGCTGTCCGGCCCGGCGGCGATCATCGGTCTCGGCTCGGCCATCTGGACGGTGTCGGGGTATCTGGGCGCGTTCATGCGCGCCGCGAACGCGCTGTACGGGGTGCCGGAGAGCCGGCCCTTCGCCAAAACGATCCTGCTGCGCTTGGCGCTGAGCGCGCTGATGGTGACCGCGATCGTCTCTACCGTGGTCGGTTTCGCCGTGACCAGCGGCGCGGCGGCACATCTCGGCGAAGCCGTCGGGCTGGGCAGCACGGGTCTTCGGATCTGGGGTCTGGCCAAGTGGCCGGTGCTGGCCTGCCTGGCCTGTGTCGGCCTGGCGCTGGTGTATTGGATCGCCCCCAATGTCCGTGGCCAGCGGCTGCGGTGGGTGACCTCGGGCAGCGTCATCGCGGTCGCGGCCTGGATCCTCAGCTCGGCCGGATTATCTTTCTACGCCTCGCATTTCGACTCCTTCGACAAGGTGTACGGCTCGGTGGCGGCGGTCGTCGTGGTCTTGATCTGGCTGTGGCTGACGAACTTCGCGCTGCTGTTCGGCGCGGTGATCGACGCGCAACTGCACCGCCAGCGCGCGCTGCGCCGGTATCTGCGGGTCGAGGCCCCGGCGCGCCGCGACCAGGCGAAGAGCCTCGTGCCCGAGGTCCCGGTGGTCGCGACGGCGCCGGAACGCGTCGCCGTGTCGTAAGCGCCGGTTCAGGGCGTTCGGTAGGCGGCGCGCAGCGCGCGCAACTCTTCCCCACGTGGGTCGGTGGCCTCACTGCTCCGCGGCGCGTCGAAGATCCGCACGGTCCGGCCGGTGGGGTCGAAGGGCGGCCAGCCCGGATCGCCTTCGGTCGCGAACCGGACCCAGGCGCCATGCATGTCGGTGGCCAGCTGCTGCGGCGGATTCTCGCCGGTGAGCGTGGGCGCGGCGGCGGCCTGGTCGAAGACGAACGGAATTTCCAGCGCATGGCAGGCGCCGAGACCGTCGACGCCCGAGGGCCAGGCGAACTCGTAGGCGAACGTCGGAGTTCCGGCGGCCGCGACGGTTTCCGCGATGCGGACGCTGTCGTCGCGGAAGGCGAGGTCGCTGACGATGGCGGCGAAGACGTCGGCGGGTGTGGCGTCCGGGCGGGTCGCGGAGTAGTCGGCGACGATCGCCGGATCCACCCCGTAGCGGGCCACGGCGAACGGCAGTACCTCCGCGGTGATCCCGGCGGCGACCCCGGTCGGCACGGTGAACAGGCGGAACTCGTCGGCATTCCAGCCGATGAGCAGCGGAACCTGCCGCTCGGGATGCGCCGCGAGGGCTTCGATCGGCCGGTCCGCGAGCACCTCACCGTCGAGGACGGGGAAGAAGCTCATGACGCCGAACCCGCCCGCGATGGTCGAGGCGCCCCACCGTTCGGGATCCGGATCGGTGGCCAGCGCCGCCGCCACCGAATCCTGGCCCTCGCGCAGCTGATCCGGGGTCAGGGCGCCGAACGCCGCCGCGGTCGGTTCGATGCCGAGCACCGTGGCGACGTGCTCGGTGACCTTGTACGCGTCCTCGGCGGTGCCGACGGCGGAACCGTTGCCGCTCTGCGCGATCGCGCGCCGGAACAATCCGGTCGTCCGGGGCGAGGAGATCAGGTCGATCACGCTCATGCCGCCCGCGGATTCACCGAAGATGGTGACGTTGCCCGGGTCCCCGCCGAACGCGGCGACGTTGTCGCGCACCCATTCCAGCGCGAAGATCTGGTCGCGCAGACCGCGATTGAGCGGAGCGTCGCGCAGGGCCGCGAAGCCGGAGATGCCCAGGCGATAGTTGATCGACACCACCACGACGCCGTCGCGTGCGAAGGTGGAGCCGTCGTACATCTCTCGCGCGTTGGAGCCGCGGACGAACGCCCCGCCGTGGATCCAGACCAGCACCGGCCGCCCGGCGCCGCCGACCTCCGGCGTCCAGACGTTGACGTTGAGGTACTCGTCGCCCGGGATGTGATCGCTGCCGATGATCGCGTGAATGGGTGGCGGATAAGGCGATTGGGCGCAGGTGGGCCCGTACTCGACGGCGTCGCGTACGCCCGGCCATTCGGCCACCGGCCGGGGCGCCTCGAAGCGCAGGGGTCCGACCGGCGCGGCCGCGTAGGGGATTCCGAAGAATTTGCTGATGCCGTCCTCGGTCCGGCCGCGGACCTTGCCGCCGGTGACGGACACAATCGTTTCCATAAGCCCTCATTCTGGTGATAATTCGGCCGGCGGGGGCCGGGATCAGGAACTCCGTGTGGTCAGCAGCCCGATCGCGAAGTCGGCGAAGGTGCCGGCCACCGTCGCCGCGGCGGGGCCCGCCTCCGGGGTCCACCATTCCGCCGATCGAATGCCCATCGCGCCGATCGCCGCCATGGCCAGCCAGGGCTCGGACACGCTGAACGCGCCCAGGCGGATGCCGCGCTCGATCACGTCCACGAGCATCTGCTCGCTCTCGGCGCGGACGGCGAGCACCTGCGCGCGCTGTTCGTCGCTGAGAGAGCGGAATTCGCGGTGGATGACCCGGGCCAGGGAGCGGTAGCGCAGATGCAGCAGCACATGCGCCCGCGTCAGCGCCCGGACCTGATCGGCCGGATCGCGCCCGGCGTCGAGCAGGGCGTCCTTGAGGACGTCGCGCTGGTGCTGATGGCCGATCGTCACCAAGTCGTAGAGCAACTGCTGTTTGGAGCTGACGTGGGTGTAGATGGCGCCGGGCTGCAAACCCAGGGCGGTGGCGAGATCGCGGACCGACACGGCGTGGTAGCCCTGCTCGCCGAACAGGGCGAGCGCGGTCTCGTACAGGCGCAGCCGGGTCCCGGAGAGGTTGTCGCGCTCCGGCAGATGCTCGGTCTCGGTCATGCCCTCGCCTTCTGTGAACGATCGTTCAGGTGAAACTGTAGCGCCGGATCTTCCGCGACTCAATAACCGTACTCAGCAAGGCTATCTGCTTGACAAGTGATGGGCGTCGCACCCATGCTGGCCGCACTTCATCTGAACGTTCGTTCAGATCACTCCCGGGGATCCGGCGGGGTCCCGGGCGACCGGCTGCGCGGAATTCTGAGGAGCATCATGCCGAATCGTGCGAATACCTGTGTCCTGAGCGGGTTCGCGTTCCTGGAGAGCCCGCGCTGGCACGGGGACCGACTATGGCTGTCCGACATGTACACCCATCAGGTGCTGTCGGTCCGGGCGGACGGCGGCGACCCGCGGACCGAGGCGCGGGTACCCGGCCAGCCGTCCGGTCTGGGCTGGCTGCCCGACGGGCGGCTGCTGATCGTCTCCATGCGCGATCAGCGGCTGCTGCGCCGCGAACCCGACGGCACCCTGGTCACGCACGCGGACCTGTCCGGCCTGGTGACCGGGCATCTCAACGACATGGTCGTCGACCGGTACGGCCGGGCGTTCGTCGGTCACTTCGGCTTCGACCTGATGGCGGGCGATCCGTTCGCGCCGGCCGGCCTGCTGCGGGTCGACCCCGACGGCACGGTCGCCCATGTCGCCGAGGACCTCTGGTTCCCCAACGGCAGTGTCATTACCGCCGATGGTCTGCTGCTCGTCAACGAAACCCTCGGCAATCGGATCACCGCGTTCGACCTCACCGCTGATGGCCGCCTGGCCGGCCGGCGGACCTGGGCGCGGTTCGGCGAACTGCCGACCGCCACCGATATTCCAGCGATGCTGGGGCAGATCGTCGTGGGCGGTGACGGTGCGGCGCTGGACGCCGAGGGGGCGCTCTGGGTCGCCGATGCCGTCAACGGGCGGGCCGTGCGGATCCGATCGGGGGAGATCGTCGACGAGATCGCCGCCGAGACCGGGGTTTTCGCCTGTGCGCTCGGCGGGGCCGACGGGCGGACGCTGTTCCTGTGCGCGGCACCGGACTTCGACGAGCACGCGCGCAGTGCCGCCCGCGAGGGCGTGATCCTGTCCGCCCGCGTGGATATTCCCGCCGCACCACCCCTGTGATGCGCGCGCCCGAGCCGGATTCCCGTTCGCAAGCCGCATCATGGGCGCCCGGCGCGGGCAGCCGATAGCATTCGGGACATGCGCCGCGGCAAGTGGTTTCGAGTCCTGATGTGCCTGTCGGTGCTGGGTGCGAGCGGGTGCGTCGGCGCGGTGGATCGCGCCGACTTCGAGGACCGGATCAGAACGCGCGGTGGGGGATTGGTGAGCGCGCTGCCGCGGGAGGCCATCGCCGCCGTCGCGCGCCGGATCGGCGCCACCGATCTCGAGGCCAACCTGATCCTGCTCACCGCGCCGAACTCGACCCAGTTCCGGCTGGTGCTGCACGACCAGCCGGACCAGGTGACCAGGTTCCTGGCCGACGGTCAGAACCTGGCCGCGCGCCAGGCCACGGCGCGCCTGCGCGTCCGGCCGCCGGATCGGTCCCGCCAACTCGACGATTATTCGTTCACCCTCGGCGACCTGAGTGCGCCGAGCCCGGTGCGGGTGTCGGCCTACGACGACCTCGACGGTGAGAACTTCACCGTCGGCGCGGTGCCCGCGCTGACCCGGATCGAGGACATCGTGGACACCGCCCGCGCGCAGAGCGCACTACCCGACGGGCAGGTGACCGTCATCCTGGTGAGCCGCTTCGGCGGCGACGTCCGGGTGGTCGCCAACGTGGTCTCGGCGCGGTCGGAGGTGGTCGTCGAGTTCGACCACACCGGCGCGTTCCTGCGGATGCGGCAGGTCTAGGCGATGGCGCGACTACTGGTGACGGCTGTCTCGACCGGAATCAGCGTGGGCTTCTTCAGTACGGTGATTCCGGTCGCCGTGTGGCCGGGCGAGGCGAAACTCACCGCGCCGCTGTTCTGCGAGCCCCCGGCCACCGAAGCCATGGTCGTCTCGGACACCTTCCACGACTCGGAAGGCACCTCGACCAACTACACGCTCTACTGCGTCGGCGAGCGCGGCGCGCTCACCGACGAGGGCTTCGCGCTGCCGATGCTGGTGCTGTTCACGGCACACGTCCTGATCGTGACGGTCCTGGTTCTGCTGGCGGGCCTGCTCGCCCGCGCCCGATCCGCGGGCGTGCAGGACGCGGTGACCGAGGACTACCCCGAGGATTCCTGGACCTAGCCCTACTCGGAGACGATGGCGATCGCGTCGATCTCCACCAGCATCTCCGCGCGCGGCAGACCGGTGAAAACCGTGGTGCGGCTGGGCAGGACATCGCCGGTGGTGTTGGCGGTGACGAACTCGCCGTAGGCCTCGTTCATGGTCGCGAAGTCCTCGCGCTTGGTCAGATAGACCCGCAGCATGACCACGTCGTCGAAGGTGGCGCCGCTGGCGTCGATGATCGCCTTGACGTTCTGCAGGGTGCGGGTGGTCTGCGCCGCGACGTCACCGGGGTAGAGGTACTCGCTGGTGGCCGGGTCGACCGGGCCCTGGCCGGAGACCTGGACGAACGGGCCCTTGCGCACACCCTGCGAGAAGGTGTGGGCCGGGGCGGGGGCGTCGGTGGTGCGGACGGCGATCTTCTCGCTCATGGGTGTCAGCCTTTCGTGGTGGGGTGGGAGTCGCGGCCGGGAGTCCAGCCGAGTTCGACGGAAACGGCCTCGGCCGCGGCGCGGACCTGGGGGAGCCGGGCCAGCACCTGATCGTGGTCGAGCAGCATGTCGGGCACCGACATGGAGACCGCGGCGACGACCGCGCCGGTGCCGTTGCGGATCGGGACGCCGATGCAGTTGACGAAGGTCTCGTGCTCCTCGTGGTCCTCGGCATAACCCTGTGCGACAACGAGATCCAGCTCGGCCAGGTACTGCTCGGGGGTCTGGATGGTGCGCTCGGTGAACTTGCGGTACTCGATCCGCTCGGCGACGGCCGCCCAGTCCGCGCGCGGCTGCGCGCTGACCAGCACCTTGCCGACCGCGGTGCAGTGCAGCGGCGCGGGCCGCCCGATCCGGGAGTACATGCGCACACTCTGGATCGCGTCGAACTTGTCGATGTAGATCGCCTCGCCGGACTCGTAGGTGGCGAGGTGGATCGTCTGCCCGGTGGCCGAATTCAGCGCGCTCAGGTGCGGGCGCGCCAGGGTGCGGACATCACGCTGTTCCAGCGCCTGGTTGGCCAGCTCGAACAGTCGGGAGCCCAGGACGTAGCGGTGGTCGCCGTCGTGGGTGACGAAGCGCTGCGATTCCATGGTCTGCAACAGCCGCAGCACCGTCGACTTGTGCACGCCGAGCTCGCCGGCCAGCTGATCCAACGATCGCGCGTCGGTGCCCAGGGAACCGAGGATGGTCAACGCGCGCAACAGACTCTGACTCATAACGTCACATTCTCGGCTACCGCCGCGTCGGCGTAATCGACGCGGGCCCAATCGGACTCGGTGCCCGCGGCGAGCGCCGCGAGCCGGTGCGCGGCCGGTAGCTCGGCCACATCCCCGGTTCCGGTCAGCGCGGCCGCGGCGCACAGGTGCCCGAAGCGCAGGCGCTGGTCCAAGGGCCGCCCGTGCAGCAGCGCCGCCAGGTAGCCGCCCGCGAAGGCGTCGCCGGCGCCGATCCGCTCGGTGATCTCGAGGGCGAGCGCGGGCACCTCGACCCGGTCCGGGCCGGCGAAACCGGTGACCGAGTGCTCGTTGTTCTTGACGATCAGCTGGGCGGGTTCGGGGAACAGGGCCCGCAGCCGGTCGGCGTCGTCGGTACCGAACACCGCACCGGCCTCGTCGGCTCCGAGGAAGACCACGTCGCTGCCGCGGACGTGCCGGGCCAGGATGTCGGCGGCCGCTCCGGTACGCCCGGCCCACAGCGCCGGGCGGTAGTTCAGGTCGAAGCTGATCAGGCGGCCGCGCCGGGGGAGCGCGATCAGCGCTTCGGTGAGGCCGGTCGCGTCGGCTGAGAGCGCGGTGGTGATCCCGGTGAAATGCACGAGGCGGCAATCGTCGAGCAGGGCGGCCGCGGCCGCGAGATCGGCGGTGGACAGGGCGCTGGCCGCGGAACCGTTGCGGTAGTACAGCATTCGGCTGTCCCGCGCGGCCAGATCGGTCGCTCTGCCGGACCCGCTGCCGCGCTCCTTGACATAGATCGCGGTGGGCCGGGCGGGATCGGTCCGCACGGCGGAGACGTCGACCCCGCGGGCGGCGAGATGCTGGGTGAGATAGCGGCCGAAACCGTCGTCGCCGACCCGGGAGATCCAGGCGGCGTCGACATCGAGCTGGGTCAGCACGGTCGCCACATTCGCCTCGGCGCCGCCCGCGCTGCGCTCGAAGGTTGCCGACTCCTCCAGCGGGCCCGGGTGCGCCACCAGAACCGCGAGCCCCTCACCGACTGTCACCGCCCGTGGGCGAGGCGACGTAGTAGGCCACGTCACTGCAATCTCCCTTCTGCCCTTGCGGCCACCGGCCATCGCATGCAGAATAACCACACCAAACACGATGTGCAACAAGCGTTGCAAAATGTGCAATGCATGACATGCATAACTGTCGGCGGAGAATCCGCGGGAAGGAGCGACGTGGCGATCGACGAGAAAGCCGTTGCCGCACTGAACGATCGGACCCTCGGTCCCGAGCACAAAGGCCTGCCGCCCGCGGCCTGGGGCCGGACCGTCCGGCAGTTCCTGGACTCTGCGCCGCGCCTCGCCGACTTCGAAACCCCGGTGCTCACCGTCGACCGGTCGGCCGTCGCCGCCAACGTCGCGCTGCTGGCCGACTGGGCCGGCGCGGCCGGTGTCCGGCTCGCCCCGCACGGCAAGACCACGATGTCGCCGCAGCTGTGGGCGCGCCAGCTCGCTGCGGGCAGCTGGGGCCTCACCTTCGCCACCATCTGGCAGGTCCAGGTCGCGCGGTCCTTCGGCGTCGGGCGCGTCATGCTGGCCAACGCGCTGGTCGACCCGGTCGGATTGGCCTGGGTCGCCGCCGAAACGGCACAGGATCCGGCCTTCGAGTTCGTCTGCTGGGCCGACAGCGTCGAGACCGTCGCGGTAATGGACGAGCAGCTGCGTTCCGCGCCGGGCGCGGCGGTCATCCGGGTGATCGTGGAATTGGGCGGGCCGCACGGCCGCACCGGTGCGCGCACCGTCGAGCAGGCGCACGCCGTCGCGGCCGCGATCGGACGTTCCGAGCGGCTCAGCCTGGCGGGCGTGGGCGGCTACGAAGGCGCGCTCGCCCACGACCGCACCCCCGCCGGTCTCGCCGTGGTACGCCGGTATCTGGACGAGGTGGCGCGGCTGCATCGCGAACTCGCCGCCGCCGGAGCCTATTCCGATGGCGCGATCGTGACGGCGGGCGGCAGCGCCTATCCGGACCTGGTCGTCGAAGGGCTGGCCGAGTTGGCGGACGAGCAAGGCGCACACGGGGTTCCGACCACCGTCGTGCTGCGCTCGGGCGCCTACATCATCCACGACGACGGCTTCTACGCCGGGATCTCGCCGCTGGCCGCCGCGCGCAGCGAACGTCCGCTGCGGTCGGCCATGCACGGCTGGGCCCGGACCGTCTCCCGGCCCGAGCCCGAACTCGCACTGCTGGACGCGGGCAAGCGCGACCTGCCCTTCGACGAGGGGCTGCCGGTTCCGCAGCACCTCGCGGTGCCGGCCACCGTGTCGGCGCTCAACGACCAGCACGCTTTCCTGCGGCTGCCCGGCGGCACGGCCGCGGACGTCCCGGTCGGCACCGTGGTGCGACTCGGGCTCTCGCACCCGTGCACCGCCTTCGACAAGTGGCGGCTGATCCCCGTCATCGACGACGCCGACGCCGACGATCCGCGCGTCGTCGACCTCCTGCACACCTTCTTCTGACGAGCGGGCGACATGACCGACCTGGTTTTCCGAAACATCGACATCATCGACGGCACGGGCGCGCCCCGGCGCCGCGGTGACGTCCACCTCGCGCGCGGCCGCATCGACGCGATCACCGCACCCGGCACGTTCACCGGTGCCGCGACGGTCGTCGACGCCGTACCGGGATCGGTCCTCGCACCCGGCTTCATCGACATGCACGCCCACTCGGATCTGCATCTGCTCACCGATCCGGGGCATTTCCCGAAGGTGAGCCAGGGCATCACCACCGAGGTCATCGGTCAGGACGGGCTGTCCTACGCCCCGATCGACGAGCCGAGTCTCGCGGTGCTGCGCCGCCAGATCGCGGGCTGGAACGGCAATCCCGTCGACCTGGACTTCTCCTGGCGCAGCGTCGCGCAGTATCTGGACCGGCTCGATCAGGGCATCACACCCAATGCCGCCTACCTGGTGCCGCAGGGCACACTGCGGCTGCTGGTCGTGGGCAGCGAGCAGCGCCCGGCGACAGGCCCGGAGCTGGGCCGCATGCGAGACCTGCTGGCGCAGGGGCTGAGCGAAGGTGCGGTCGGCATGTCGAGCGGGCTGACCTATACGCCCGGAATGTACGCCGACACCGGCGAATTGACCGCGCTGTGCGAGGTGCTGGCCGACTACGGCGGGTACTACGCCCCGCACACCCGCTCCTACGGCAAGGGCGCGCTCGAGGCGTATGCCGAGATGATCGAGCTCGCGCGCCGTACCGGCTGCGCACTGCACCTCACCCACGCCACCATGAACTTCGGTGTGAATCGCGGTCGCGCACCGGAATTTCTGGCGCTGATCGACGCCGCCCGCGCCGAGGGGTGCGACATCACCCTGGACACCTACCCGTATCTCCCGGGTTCGACCACGCTGTCGGCGCTGCTGCCCAGCTGGGCGATGTCCGGCGGGCCGGACGCGGCACTGGAACGCATCGACGACCCGGCCGCGCGGGCGCGCATCGCCCTGGACGTCGACCTGCACGGCTCCGACGGCTGCCACGGCGTCACGGTCGAGTGGGAGACCATCCAGATCAGCGGTGTCGCGAACGCCGCGCTGGATCGCCACGTCGGCAAGACGGTCGCCCAGATCGCCGCCGACAGCGGCATCGCGCCGGTCGAGGTGTTCTTCGATCTGCTGCGGCGCGACCAGCTGGCCACCACGATCCTGCAGCACGTGGGCCACGAGGAGAACGTGCGCGCGATCATGGCGCACCCGGGTCACATGGGCGGCAGCGACGCCCTGCTCGTGGGCGACCGGCCGCATCCCCGCGCCTGGGGCACCTTCCCGCGCTACCTCGGCCGCTACGTCCGCGAACTCGGCGTGCTCGGCCTCGAGGACTGCGTGCACCATCTGACCGGCCGCCCCGCCGAACGCCTCCGGCTCGCCGACCGCGGCCACCTGTTTCCCGGTTACGCGGCCGATCTGGTGCTGTTCGACCCCGAAACCATCACCGACACCGCGACTTTCGAACAGCCCAAGCAGCAGGCGCGCGGCATTCAGCACGTACTGGTCAACGGCGAGTTCGTGATCCGGGACGGCGCGCCGACCGGCGCGCTGGCCGGGCGCGCGCTGCGCATGGACACCTCGCGAAAGGAGACAGCGTGACCGAGCCGAACGCCATGGAGGTGATCCGGGCCGACCGCGTACTGAGCGTGGTCCGCGCGCCGGAGATACCCGATCCCGTCGCCCTGGCGGAAGCCTTGGCGGGCGCCGGAATTCGCGCGCTGGAGCTGACGTTCACCACGCCGGGCGTGCTCGGCTACCTGAGTGCCGCCGGTGCCGCCGCCGGCGCGGTGGTCGGCGTCGGAACCGTCCTGCACGCCGACCAGGCCGCCGCCGCCATCGATCACGGCGCGCGGTTCCTGGTGACCCCCGGCATCCGCGCCGAGGTCGCCGCCGTCGCGGTCGCCCGCGGCATTCCGGTGGTGATGGGCGCGTTCACCCCCACCGAGGTGCTCACCGCACTCGATCTGGGCGCCGCCGCGGTGAAGATCTTTCCGGCCCGGGCCCTGGGCCCCGGCTACCTGAAAGACCTGCGCGGGCCCTTCCCTGATGTGGCGCTCATCCCTTCGGGGGGCGTCAACGCGGGCAACGCCGCGCAATTCCTTGCCAGCGGGGCCGTCGCGGTCACCGCGGGCACCGATGTCGTTGCTCCGTCCGACGTCGCCGCGGGCCGATGGTCCGACATCGCCTCGCGCGCGGCGTCATTCGTTCGATCCATGAAGTGAGAGGTACCCCGGCATGACCGCCGCCGTCGACTGGCTTCGCACCACCACACCGGGGCTCCTGGTGCTGTGTGGGCTCGCGATCGCCGTACTGCTGTTCGCCATCATCAAAGTCAAACTCGAGCCGTTCATCGCGCTCCTACTGACCGGGCTCGGGCTGGCACTCGCCGCCGGCCTGCCGGTCTCCAAGATCGTCGGCACGGCGATCAAGGCCGGTGATTCGCTGCTGGAGACCGGCTTCGGCGGCATCCTCGGCCACATCGCCGTCATCATCGGACTCGGGACCGTGCTCGGCGCGATCCTCGAACAATCCGGTGGCGCCGACGTTCTCACCGGCCGATTGCTGAAGATCTTCGGGGAGCGTGGCGCCCCGGTGGCCATGGGTCTGCTCGGGCTCATCTTCGGCATTCCCGTGTTCTTCGACATCGGCATCTTCGTGCTGGCCCCGCTGATCTACGTCGCCGCCAAGCGCGGCGGGCGGTCGCTGGTGCTGTACGCGATGCCGATGCTGGCCGGTCTGTCGATGACGCACGCGTTCCTGCCGCCGCACCCGGGGCCGGTCGCGCTGGGCGGGCTGCTCGGGGTCAGCCTGGGCTGGTTGATCCTGATGGGATTCATCTGCGGCATCCCGGGATTCATCGCCGCCGGCCTGGTCTGGGGTAGCTATATCGGTAAGCGGGTCATCGTCGAGGTGCCCGACGAGTTCCTGGTGCGGGCCGACGGCTCGCGCAGCGGCGAGCACACCGCCGAACCCACGGCCAAGACCGGCGACGGGCCCGGGACCGCGACCGATCCGGACAGCGTCACTGCGACGCAGCGGCCGCCGTCGGTCGGACTGATCGGCGGGATCATCGCGATCCCGTTGATCCTGATCCTCGGCGCCACCTTCGGAACGCAGCTGCTCGACCAGGATTCACAGCTGTTGCAGGTGCTGACGTTCCTGGGCACGCCCGCCGTGGCGCTGCTGATCGCGGTGCTCATCGCGTTCTACGTGCTCGGAGTCCGGCGCGGATCCAGCGTGCAGGAACTGAGCACGCTGACCGCGGAATCGCTGCGGCCGGTCGGCATGCTGCTGCTGGTCGTCGGCGCGGGCGCGTTCTTCGGCAAGGTCATCTCGGCCACCGGCATCGGCACCGCGCTGGCCGACACCATGTCCGCGGCCGGGCTGCCGGTGATCGTGCTCGCCTACATCATCAGCTGTGGCCTGCGCATCGCCCAGGGCTCGGCCACCGTCGCCATCGTGACCACCGGCGGCATCGTCGCGCCGCTGGTCACCGGGCACGGGTACTCGCAGATGTCGATCGCGCTGATCGCCATGGCGATCGCGGCGGGGTCGATCATCCTCAGCCACGTCAACGACGGCGGGTTCTGGATCATCGCGAAGTACTTCAACCTGACCGTGAAGCAGACCTTGCAGACCTGGACGGTGCTGGAAACCATCCTGTCGGTGGTGAGTTTCGCGGTGGCGGCGGTGTTGTTCGCGATCGTGAGCTGAGAGCGATTTCCGCCCGGCCCGGTCCGGGGGTTCCGCCCCTGGGCCGGGCCGGTGCGTTTGTCAAGATCGTTTCCAAGCCCGGATGCCGGGTAAATCCCGATGTCGAGGGCAGTGACCATGTCACCGCTCCGCTGACCGAAGGGATTCGATGGTATGAGGGTGTCTCCACCGGGCCGACGTCGTCCGCTGCTCCCGCGCCTGCTCGCGGGAGCAGCGGTTTTCGTTTTGCTGCCGGCGCTCGGCGCCTGCGGGCGCGCCGATTCCGCGCAGCCGTCCGCGCAGAAGTTCTACGACCAGAAGGTGTCGTTCGGACCGTGTACGGGCTACGCCAAGACCTCCACCGACGACAAGGCCGTCACCGCCGATCCGGCGTTCCAGTGCGCGCGCGTGGAAGTGCCGGTGGACTACCAGGATCCCGACGGCCCGACCATGCGGATCGCGCTGCTCAAAGTGCCTGCGCGCGGTGAACGCATCGGCTCGTTGCTGCTGAACCCCGGCGGTCCCGGCGGACCGGGCATGGGTATGGCCGCGCTCGGTGCGAAGACCTTCGCGAACAGCCCGGTCACCGAGCGGTTCGACCTGATCGGCTTCGACCCGCGCGGCGTCGGCGCCTCGACCCCGGCCGTCGACTGCTTCAGCGACGCCGAACTCGACACCGGCAAGGCCGCGACCGTCACGGTCGGCTACGGAACCCTGACCGAGCAGGACAGCCGCCGCACCGTCGAGCGGTGCGCCGAAGGATCCGGCGGCAAGAACGTGCTGGCCCATCTCGGCACCCGGGACGCGGCGCGCGACATGGACATCCTGCGCGCGGTGCTCGGCGACGAGAAGCTGAGCTTCCTCGGCCAGAGCTACGGCACCCGCCTGGGCGCGGTCTACGCCGAGATGTTCCCGCAGAACGTGCGGGCGCTCGTGCTCGACGGCGCGGTCGACCCGAGCCTCGGCACCGTCGAGCGCCGGATCTTGCAGTTCACCAGCTTCCAGCGCTCGTTCGACGTGATGGCCGCCGACTGCGCGACCCGGCCCGACTGCCCCCTCGGCACCGATCCGGCCAAAGCGACCGAGGTGTTCCAGAGCATCGTCCGCCCGCTGATCGATCAGCCGATCACCGTCGCGGACGGCCGGAAACTCGACTTCAACGCCGCCTACGGCGCGGTGACGGCGGGGCTCTACGACTCCGCGGTGTGGCCCGTGCTCTTCAAGGGCATCGCGGAAATCAAGGCCGGGCACGGCGAGACCCTGTTCAAGGTGAGTGACGCCTTCGGCGGCCGTGATCCCGAAGGGCACTATCCCAACTTCACCGAGGCCACCTACGCGATCAACTGCCTGGATGAACAGCGGAACACGCCCGCGCAGGAAGTCGACCTCAAGCGCCGGATCCAGCAGGTGGCGCCGTTCACCGACTCCGGGCGCGGGCCCGAGGGCGCGCGCGATCCGTGTGAATTCTGGCCCGCCGAACCGACTCTGGGCTATCCCTACGCCGCCGGGATCGAAGGTCTGCCGGCGACGCTGACGATCTCGGTCACCGGTGATCCGTCCACGCCGTACTCGGGTGGGGTGAAGCTGGCCGAGACGCTCGGCGGCGCGTTGCTCAGCGTGGAAGGCGAGCAGCACACGGTGGCGTTCTCGGGGGCCAGTCCCTGTGTGAATCAGGCGGTGGCCGACTATCTCGTCGACCTGAAGACGCCTGCGGAGGGTGCGCGCTGCACCCTGTAGTTCGTCGGTCTCTATAACTTTCGTCAGGGGTCGGTGCGGTCGATCGGCGGATTCGCCGGGCCGCGCCGATCCCTAGCGTCGTAGGCATGTTCAGAATCCTGGTCGCCCTCGCCGTCGTAGCCGGTGTCGTTCTGGCACCGGGTGCGGAGGCGCACGCGATGCCGAATTCTCCGCTCTCCGCGGCGGTGATCGACGACTATCTCGAAGAAGCGCTCGCGGGAACGGGGTTGCCGGGGCTGGCCGCCGTGGTCACCCACGGTGATCAGGTCGTCCATGCCGGTGGCTACGGGCACGAATCCGATGGTGAGCCGGTCACCGGGGCGACACCGATGCGGATCGCCTCGCTCAGCAAGTCGGTGACCGCCACGGCGGTGCTGGTGCTGGTGGAGCAGGGGCGGCTCGCGCTGGATCGCCCGGTCGCCGAGCAGCTGCCCGGGTTCGCATTGGCCGACTCGCGCGCCGGCTCGGTGACGGTGCGCCAACTGCTTAATCAGACGTCGGGGCTGACGGATTCGACGGTCGACATCGGGCGGGTGGGGGCGGCCCGGTCGCTCGAAGAGTATGTGTCGCTGCTGGATACCGCCGAACTCGCGACCGATCCCGGTACGCACTTCAAGTACTGCAACGTGAACTACAACATCGCCGCTCGATTGGTCGAGGTCGCCAGCGGCCAGAGTTTCGCCGCGTTCCTCGAGCAGCGGGTGTTCGGGCCGCTCGGGATGGTGGGCAGTGCCGTCAGCGCCGAGGAGGTCAGCCCCGCGGACGGTTACAACTCGCTGTTCGGCGCGTGGGTGTCGCGGCCCGAGTTGGCCGGGTTCCTCGACGGCAGCGGTAGCGGCGGTGTCATCACCACGGCGGCCGACCTGGGTCGTTTCTTGATCGCGCACAACGGCGGCGGTCCGCGGCTGCTGAGTCAGGCCGGTCTCGACCTCGCGCACGCGTCGTCGGCGGTCGACGAGTACGCGATGGGCTGGTCGCCGGAGCGGGTGGGTGCGGGTCCCGCCCTGCTCGTGCACAGTGGGAACCTGTTCACCTACAGCGCGTTCCAAGCGATCGACCCCGTGACCGGATACGGGTTCGCGGTGCTGGCGAACAGCGCCGCGCTGCACGACGACACCTACGACATCGTGATGGGCCTGGTGGCGCTCAGCCGGGGTGCGGCGCCGGACGAGATCGGTGGTCAGCGGCAGCTGTTCGAGCTGGTTCTCGGCGTACTCGCGGTCGGCGGCCTCGGGCTCGGGGTGCTCGGGGTGGTGCGGTCGCGCCGGTGGGCGCAGCGGCGTGCCGGACGGGCGTGGTGGCGGGTCGGGCTCCGGCTGCTGCCGGCGGTGGTGCCCGTCGTGGTGTTCGCCGCGTTGCCGGCCGAGATCTCCTTCCTCAGCGGCGGCAGGGCTGTGACCTGGGCTCAGCTCACCTACTTCGCCGCGCCGCTGACCCTCACCCTGCTCGTTCTCGCGGCCGCCGGGGCGGCGACGATGACGTTGCGAGTGCTCCGGCTGCGCTCGGTAAGGTCGGCGGAATGAAGTACAGCGCTCTCCTCGCGATCACGGCGGCGGGCGGCGCGCTGAACGGACTTGCGATGGACGGGCTTCCGGCCTGGCGCCAACTGCTGTTCGCGCTGCTCTTCGCGGCCGCCTACTTCCAGGGCCGCCGCCTGCCCGAACGCCACGGCGGGCCGATCGTGCTGGTCGCCCTCGCGGCCTCGGCACTGGTCGTCGTGATCGATGTCGCCGAGGCGGTCGGCGCGGTCATGTCGCTCGCCCTGTTCGTGGCCCTGCCCTGGGTGGTCGGCCGGTTCCGGCGGCAACAAGCCGAACTGCTCGCGGTCGGCCAGGAACGAATCCGGCACCTGGAGCAAACCCAGGAACTGGCCGCCGACAGCGCCCGGCTCCGCGAGCGGGCCCGCATCGCCACCGATATGCACGACTCCCTCGGCCACGAACTGGCCCTGATCGCCCTGCAGGCCGGCGCCCTCGAGCTCAGCACCGAGCTGGCCGAACCGAACCGTCAGGCCGCGAGTCGCCTTCGCGCCTCGGCGGTTACCGCTTCCGACGAGCTCCGCCGAACCGTCAGTGTGCTCCGTGCCGACACCGTCGAGGGTGTCGAGCCGCCGAGCATGTCGGTCGACGCCCTGATCGCTCGGGCTCGAACCGCGGGCATGATGGTCGACCTGGTCGACAGCGAGCCACGCGGCGATCTGCCACCACTGGTCGAATCGGCGGTTCGCCGCGTTGTGCAGGAGACACTGACGAATGCCGCGCGGCACGCGCCCGGTGCGGGGGTGCGGATCGAGATCGAGCGGCGCGGTGACGAACTGGGTCTTGTGGTCACCAACCCGATAGCCACGTCAACAGCGGGCTCCGATGCGGAGGCCGACGCAACGGCGAGTAGTGCGAGTTTTGGCGTGAAAACGGCTGGCGCTGGTCGGGATTCGAAAGTAGGTGGCGGCGTCGAGACGGCTGTGGCAACTCCGGGTGTGGGACCCGAGTGGGCTGAGCCAGCGGTGGGAATTGGTGTCGGGGCTCGGGGGATCGGTGGCACTGGGCGGGGCGGGGGAACTGGCGGCAAGGGGCATGGTGTGCTGACCGGCAGTGATGGGCGCGGCGCCGGGACCGGGAGCGGACTGCTGGGTCTCGCTGCGCGAGTACAGCTGCTGGGCGGGACCTTTCGGGTCGACGACGGCCATGCGAATTTCACGGTCGTCGCGTGTATTCCGGTGACGGCTCCGGTCCGGGCGGGCGCGAGGTGATCCGGGTTCTGCTGGCCGACGACGAGGCCATGATTCGGGCCGGAGTGCGGGCGATTCTGGCCAGTGATCCCGGCATCGAAGTGGTCGCGGAAGCCGCGGACGGACGGGAGGCCGTCGCGCTGACACAGGTGCACCGGCCCGATGTCGCGCTGCTCGATATCCGGATGCCGGAACTGGACGGGCTCGGTGCCGCCGCCGAGCTACGCGAATCTCGGCCCGAGGTCGCGGTGGTCATCGTGACCACGTTCGACGAGGGCGACTACGTCGCGCGTGCACTGGCCGCCGGAGTGAAAGGGTTCCTGCTCAAGGCATCCGATCCGCGTGAGCTGCTCATGGGCGTCCACGCGGCGGCGAACGGGGCGGCCTTCCTGTCGCCGCGCATCGCCCACCGCGTGATCAGCGAACTCAGCGGAGACACGTTGGAGCGCAAGAGCGCCGCGCGCGAGCGGGTGGCGAGCCTGACGCAGCGGGAACGCGAGGTGCTGACCCTGCTCGGCCGGGGCCTGTCCAACCAGGAGATCGCCAAGCACCTCTTCATCGCCGAGGGCACGGTGAAAGCCCACGTCAGTGCGATTCTGCACCGTGTCGGGGCGGGTAACCGCGTGCAAGCCGCGATCCTCGCGCACGAGGCCCGGCTCGTCGACTACTGACGTTTCGTCATTCGTGCTCGGCGCCGATGCTGTGCAGGATCTCGTGGATGATCGGATCGTCCAAGCGGTTGATCACCGAACGGCCGACCCTGGTCGAGGTGACGCAGTCCTCGTGCCGCAGGATCCGCAGCGCCTGGGAGACGGCGTTCTCGCTGCGCCCGGTGGCCTCGGCCAGCTCCCGGACGGTGCTGCCGGGGGAGCGGTGCAGGCACAGCAGGATTTCCAGCCGGTTCGGGTCGGCCAGCAGGCCGAAGCGGCGGGACCAGGCGTGGATATCGACATTCCGGATCGCGTGCCGTCCACGCTCGATCGGCGATCCCTGTATGGATTGCGGTTCACCCATGATGATGCTCAGCGTAGCCGGACGGCACATCCGGGATATCATCTGTCGATCTGAACAGATGAACGGATGAGAGGGCTCCTGATGAGGGGAAGACCCGGGGCGTTGCTCGGTGCCTTGGCGGTACTGGCGGCAGCGGTGTCGGCGTGCGGCGCACCCACTGCGGCCCAAGGGGATTCGCTGATCCTGGCCGATGCCCACGAACTGGGCGGCTACAACCCGATCGCCGGATACGGAGCCGCCGGCGAAGCGAAGATGTACGACGGCCTGCTGCGGCCGACCGGCGGCAACGGTCTGTCCGCGTTCGAACCGGCGCTGGCGACCGAACCGCCGACGGCGGACCCGACGGCGACCACCTGGACCGTCAAGCTGCGCACGGGCGTGCGGTTCAGCGACGGTTCGGCTTTCGACGCCGAGGACGTGGCGGCCACCTATCGCGCGATTCTCGATCCGGCGTCGGCGTCGGAGGCGCGCTCCTCCTTCGAGATGATCGACCGTGTCGAGGCGCTCGACCCGGGTACGGCCCGGTTCACGCTGCGCTACCCGTACTCCGCGTTCCCGACGAAACTGCTGATCGGCATCGTCCCCGCGGAAGCCGTCGCCGTGCCGGGCCCGGCCGCCGAATCCCGGCTCAACAGCGAACCGGTCGGCACCGGACCGTACAAGCTCACCCAGCTCACACCGGACCGCGCGGTCCTCGAAGCCAACGAGAACTATTGGGGCCCCGTGCCGCAGGTCAAGAAGCTGACACTGCTGTATGTGCCCGACGACAACACCCGGGCCCAGCGGATGGCGGCCGGCGAACTCGACGGCACCTCGCTGCCGCCGCTGCTGGCGCGCACCTTCGACAAGCGTGGCGGTGTCACGGTGTCGTCCAATACGTCGGCGGACTGGCGCGGCGTCTCGCTGCCGGAAGGCGATCCGGTCGCGGGCGATCCCGCCGTCCGGCGCGCGCTGAACCACGCGGTCGACCGCCAGGCGATCATCGACAACGTGCTCGGCGGCTACGGCCGCGCGGCGTATACCCCGTTCCCGGAGGTGTACGGCGCGTCCTACAACCCGGGCGCGGTGTTCACCTTCGATCGCGGCCTGGCCGCCTCGATCCTCGACCAAGCGGGTTGGCGACCGGGAGCCGACGGCATCCGCCAGAAGGACGGTCGCCGTGCGGCTTTCACCGTGATGTACAACTCCTCCGACACCCTGCGCCGCGACCTCGCGCAGGCCTTCGTCTCCGACGCCCGCCGGGTCGGCATCGAAGTCGATCTGGCGGCGCTGTCGTGGGATCGGATCGAACCGCGCGTGGACCGCGACGGGATCCTGCTCGGCGGCGGTGACGAGCCCTACGATCCGGACACCCAGGCCTACAAGACGCTGCACTCGTCCTACCTGAAGCCCGAGGTCGGCAGCCCGTACGACAACGCCAGCCGGCACGCCAACCCCGCCTTCGACACGCTGCTGGACAAGGCGCGGCGCAGCACCGACGCGAACGAGCGGGCCGCGGCGTATCGCGACCTGCAAACCGCGTTCGTGGCGGATCCGAGCTATGTGTTCCTGGTGTTCCTCGACCACGTCTATGTGGCCGAGGACTCCGGCTGGTCCACGTCCGGTCCGGTGCTGGAACCGCACTCGCACGGTGTCACCTGGGGGCCGTGGTGGTCGTTGCAGACCTGGACCCGTCGTTCGTGACAGCATCGATCAGCCTGCGGCGCAGCCGTTTCCGGGGGCGCGGGCTGGGTCCGATGATCGGCCGGCGGCTGCTCACGGTGCTGCCGGTGCTCGCGCTGGTGTCCCTGGGGTTGTTCGCGGCCGCCGCGGCCTCGCCGTTCGACCCGCTGGTCGGCTACCTGGGTGACCGCTACGTGACGACCAGCCGCGCCGACCGGGACCTGATCGCCGGTCAGCTGGGCATGGACGTCCCCTGGTACGACCTGTACGGCCGCTGGGTGCACGGCCTGGTCTCCGGCGATCTCGGCATCTCCCGAACCTACGGCCAGCCGGTCAGTCAGGTGCTCGCCGAACGCCTTCCGTGGACGATCCTGCTGGTCGGCGTCGGCATGACGGCCGCGATCCTGCTCGCGCTCGGCGCGGGCGTGTGGTCCGGCATGCACCGCGGCGGAAGGATCGATCGCCTGATCGCCGCGGCGTGTGTAGCGGTGCAGGGCCTCCCGCCGTTTGTGCTGTCGCTGAGCGCCATCGGCATCTTCGCGGTCGGCCTGGGCTGGCTGCCCCCCGCCGGCGCCACCGACGCCGGCGTCGAACCGAGCCTCGCCCAGGTCACCCGGCACCTGGTACTACCGGCCGTGGTCCTGGCGATCTCCCAACTACCCTGGCTATTGCTGGCAGTCCGAGAATCGGTCTCGGCCAACCGCGGTGAGGACTTCGTCGCCGGCGCCGCCGCCCGCGGCATCGACACCCCCACCATCGTCCGCCGCCACATCCTCCCCACCTCCCTGGGCCCCTTCGTCACCATCCTCGGCGTCCGCCTCCCCGAAATCGTCGTCGGCGCGGTCCTGGTCGAGGAAATCTTCTCCTGGCCGGGCATCGCGGGCGCCTTCGTCCGCTCAGCCACCGACCTGGATATGCCCCTGCTCGCACTCCTCACCGTGGGCGCAACCGGTGCGGTGCTGCTGGGTTCGCTGCTGGCCGATATCGCGTGTGCGGTACTCGATCCGAGGGTGCGGGCTGATGGCTGAGCGGCGAGAAATGGTCGCGCCGCCCACAGTAGGAAGGTCTGCTGCGTTGCCGCTGGTTGATATCGCCTGTGCAGTATCGGTTTCGGGGGTGCGGGCCGATGGGTGAGCGGCGGCGGCTGGCCTTGGCGGTCGCGGTGCTGGTGACGGTGGCGGCGTACGCGTTGCTGGTGCCGTGGGTGAGCGATGTCGATGACCGGATCACGGATTTCGCGTTGGCGCGCCAGGCGCCGTCGGGGCTGCACTGGTTCGGGACCGATGCCGCGGGGCGGGATCTGTTCGTGCGGATCGCCGCGGCTATTCGGGTGTCGCTGCTGGTGGCAGTTGGGTCCGCGTTGTTGGCGACGGTGCTCGGGCTGTTGGTCGGGACGTTGTCGGCGTTGGCGGGTGGCTGGTTGGACCGGGTGGTGATGCGGGTGGCGGATACCGCGAACGCGCTGCCGCATCTGCTGCTCGGGATTGTGATCGTGGCGCTGTTCCGGGGGAGCGTGGTGGCGGTCGTGTTGTCGATCGGGCTGACGCACTGGGTGCAGGTGGCCCGGATCGTGCGGGCGGAGGTGCTCGGGTTGCGGGATCGCGAGTACATCGCGGCGGCTCGGCTGGCGGGCGCGGGGTGGGGTCATGTGCTGGCCCGGCATCTGCTGCCCGCTGTCGCACCGCAGGCGTTGATCGCGGTGGTGCTGCTGTTGCCGCACGCGGTGTGGCACGAGTCGACGCTGTCGTTCCTGGGATTCGGGTTGCCGCCGCACGAACCGAGTCTGGGGACCCTGCTCGCGGAAGCGCGGAGCTCGCTGCTGCTCGGCGGATGGTGGACGCTGGTGTTCCCGGCCGCCGTGCTGGTGCTGGCCACGCTCGCGGTGGCGGTCGCCGGGTCGGCGCTGCGCACCATGCTCACCCCGCCGAAACCGTCGAAAGTGCCGCGATGACCGCCTCCGAACTCACC
Organism: Nocardia sp. NPDC050712; assembly: GCF_040654295.1. Taxonomy (NCBI): domain Bacteria; kingdom Bacillati; phylum Actinomycetota; class Actinomycetes; order Mycobacteriales; family Nocardiaceae; genus Nocardia; species Nocardia sp. NPDC050712. The sequence goes on along the minus strand of NZ_JBFAHT010000002.1, from coordinate 1,753,765 downwards.
GCGCCCCCCGCGACCGGCCTGGGGATTCGAGATCTGACCGTGCGAATCCCGTTGCGGCCCGGTGCCGTGGTGCACGCGGTCACCGAGGTGAGCCTGGATGTCGCGCCCGGCATGGTCACCGCCCTGGTCGGGGAATCCGGGTGCGGGAAGTCGATGGTCGCCGCCGCCGTGCTGGGGATGCTGCCGTCGAACTCGCAGGTCACCGGAACCGTCACGCTCAGGCTCGGCGCGAGGTCCGTGAATGTGCTCGCGGATGCCGGGTCCTATCGGGGCCGCAATGTGGCGCTCGTGCCACAGTCTCCGGCAACACATTTCACGCCCGTGCGCACCATCGGGTCGCAGCTGGCCGAGACGATCCGCGCGGTCGGCACCGGCTACACCTGCGCGGAACTGGCGGCGCGCGCCGATTTCCCGGAATCCGCGCTGACGCGCTACCCGCACGAACTCTCCGGCGGGATGGCGCAGCGCGCGGCCATCGCCGCCGCGCTCGCGGGCGACCCGGAGGTGATCGTGGCCGACGAGCCGACCTCCGGACTGGACCGCGCACGCACCGACCGGACCCTGAAGTTGTTGCGGCGCTGCGCCGATGACGGTGCGGCGGTGCTGCTCATCACCCACGACCTCGGCGCACTGGCACGTACCGGCGTTGCCGACCAGCTCGCGGTGATGTACGCCTCGCATCTGCTGGAGACCGGCGCCGCCGCCGCCGTCCTCGACGACCCGTGGCACCCGTACACCCGCGATCTGCTCGCCGCCCTGCCCGCCCGCGGCATGCATCCACTTCCACACCCGCCCCCGGAGTTGACGAACCTCTCCCTGGACCGCCCCTATCTCGGCCACGGCGCACTGATCGCCAAGGGGCCGCGCATGATTCGTGAAGGGGAGAGGTAATGCTCGCCGCCACCGCCGTAACCGCCGGATACGGCACCGAAACCGCGTTCACCGACCTCGATTTCACCGTGACACCGGGCCGGGTGATCGGCCTAAGCGGTGCATCCGGCTCGGGCAAAACCACTCTCGTGCGCGTCCTCGCGGGTCTGCTGAAACCCGTTTCCGGCACGGTCACCATGGACGGCGAGCCCCTGCCGAAGCGCGGCACCGACATCGCGGTCGTCTTCCAATCCCCGCGCACCGCCACCAATCCCCGCTTCACCCTGGCCCGCATCATCGCCGAACCGGCCACGATCCGCGGCGAACGCCACCCCGACCTGGCCGCCCTCGCCGCCACGGTCGGCCTCACCCCCGACCTCCTGAACCGCCGCCCCCACGAGGTCAGCGACGGCCAACTCCAACGCGCCTGCCTGGCCCGCGCCCTCGCCCAGCGCCCGCGCTACCTGCTCTGCGACGAGGCCACCGCCATGCTCGACGCCGCCACCACCGCCGCCATCATGCGCTCGATCATCACCCGCGCCACCGACGACACCATGGGCGTCCTCCTCGTCAGCCACGACGAGGACCTCCTGGCCGCCTGCTGCACCGAAACCGCCACCCTGCCCGAAGGAGCCGTCATCCCCTAGCGGCCTGGACGCTGCGTCGAAGCAGTCGGCGGAAATATCGCTCGGATTCGCACCGCGCAGCCCTGAGTGCGGGTGGCCGTCGCGACTGGCCCAACTCGCGAGGTGCACGATCCGGGCATCGCCTAGAGGGTGAGGGCGCCGGCGATGACGTTCCAGAGACGTTCGGCCGCTTCATCGGTAGACGGGCGGGGGACGCGGCGTAGTTGTTCGGCGATGCCGTAGCGGAGGGCGCCGATGATGCAGGCGCCGGCCAGGTCGGCGTCGATGCCGGGGTCGATGTCGCCGTCGAGTTGGCCCTGGTGGATGTTGCGGCCGGCGGCGGCGGTGAGGCGGGTGAGGCCGCCGGTTTCGAGTTCGGCGATTTCGGGTTCGCGGACGATGCGGTTGAGGAGGAGTTCGGCCAGCGGGTCGCCGAAGTGGTAGGCGACGAAGTGGTGGGTGCGCAGGCGTTCGCGCTCGGCCCAGGAGACGTCGGCGGGGAGGGTGTCGTCGGCGATGGCGGCGACCAGCCCCGCGTGGAATTGCTCGTAAACCGCTACCAGGAGACCGGCTTTGGAGCCGAAGTGGTGATAGAGGGCGCCGGTGCTGAGGCCGGAGCGGCGTTTGAGGGCGTGCAGGTCGACCTGGCCGTCGCCTTCCAGGAGCTCGGCGCGCGCCGCGTCGAGTAGTTGTTGACGTCCCAGGGGTGCGCGTGCCACAGTCGGAACAATAACAGAACTCAGTTATGTTTCGGATCGGAGAGCGTCATGAGCGCCGAGGTTTCTTCCATCGTCGACCTGGCCGGCGATCTCGCCGGGAAGTACCGGCGCACCGAAAGTGCCGGGGGCGCGGTGGATCCCGCGGTGGTGGACGCGGATCTGGCCGCCGTCCGCCGCGACGGCTACGTCATCCTCGAGGGCCTGCTGCGGCCGGACGAGCTGGGGGAGATCCGCGGCGAGGTGGGGCCGCTACTGGCGCGGACCGGGCGCAACAACTTCGAAGGCCATGCGACGCAACGGATCTACAGCGTGCTGAACAAGACCCGCAGCTGCGACCGGATCGTCGACCACCCGCGCGTGCTGGCGCTGCTGGATCGGCTGTTCCTGCCGAACTATCTGCTGTCGATGCTGCAGGTGATCAATATTCTCCCCGGCGAGACCGCGCAGATGCTGCACACCGATGACAGTTTCTACCCACTCGCGCGTCCCCGCCCGGCGCTGGGCGCGGCCACCATCTGGGCCATCGACGATTTCACGGCCGACAACGGCGCCACCGACATCGTGGCGGGCAGCCACGAGTGGGGCGACGGTCTGCCGCCCGCCGACGCGCCGCGCATCCCGGTGGTGATGCCCGCCGGTAGCTGCGTGTTCTTCCTCGGCACCCTCTGGCACGGCGGCGGCGCCAACCGCTCGGCACACCCGCGCCTGGCGCTCACCGCCCAGTACTGCGAACCGTGGCTGCGCCCGCAGGAGGCGTTCACGCTGTCCACCACGCACGAGGTGGTCCGCGCGGTCAGCGAGGACATCCGCCGCATGCTCGGCTACAGCATCCATCCGCCGTTCATCGGCCAGGTCGACGGCATGCACCCGAAACGGCTGCTGGAGTAGGGCGTTCAGCCGAAATTCAGCGGCCACCGCCCGCGGCCCACCCGCGCGCCAAGCTCCACCACTAACGGTATCCCGCCCTCGAACCAGGCACGATGCAACTCCCGGACCCGGCTCGCCGTGGGCCGCCCGGGGCGATGGAACGCGCTCTCCAGGTAGTCGAACGGATGCACCCGCTCACACAGCGCCGCGCGGGCGGCGGGCCACTCGTCCGCCCGCAGTTCCCGGGCGACACCGTCGAAGACGCCGCCGGTCAGCTGAATACGTACCCGCGGCTGCGCGCGGAGGTTCTTGTACCAAAGGGCGTGTGCGCCGCGAATCGAAACGAGGTAGACGAGCTCACCGGCGCGGGCGGTTTTGACGGGGGTGTGCCGGGCTTTGCCGGTGCGGCGGCCGGTGGTGGTGAGCACGCCGACGCCGGCCGGTAGCCACAGCAGGAACCACGGCATGTGGACCGCGTGCAGCGTGCGCGCGAAGACCCGCGCGGCGCGCGGACTCGGCGATCCGGCCCGGCGGAATCGCTCGGGGACATATCGACCGTCGCGGTAGCGCAGCGACTCGGGAACCGGGTCCCCCGGGAACTCGCCCACCCCGTCTCCTGCCGCTCGGATCCTTCCAATATCGCACCGCGGAAGAGCACCGACAAGCGACCCCCGGAAACTTCCACCCTGTAACAACCGGCCTGGTTCTCCGAATGACATGGAGCACTTGCGATTTGGGTCGGGGATTTAGCTGCTCTGGCAGCGGGGAAGAGGTTGACGATGCGAGCAGGTACCCGATTACGGGCAACACTGGGCGTGCTATTGGCTCTGATCACCATGGCGTTGCTGGCAACGTCTTGCACGGCAACGGATTCCGGCTCGGCCACACCGGCATCGAGCACGACGACCAAGACCTCGGCCCCGTCGAGCACCAAGACCTCGACGACAGCGCTTGCGGCACAGAACGATCCCGGCACGGCGCCCGCGCCGAACAATCCGGCGGCCGACCCGCCGGCTTCGGCGCCCGGCACCGATCAGTGCGGCACCATCGTCTGCGGGGAGAACCCGAACCCGCCCGGCACCGACAACTGCGGCCCGGGGACCTGCGGAAACCCGCCGCCGACCGCCGCACCCGGCGGCACCGACGAATGCGGCATCGTCGTCTGCGGGGAGTGGCAGAAGTGCACGGAACGTCTCGACTACACCGGAGATCCGCGCTCGGCCGACGAAATCAATGCCCTCGAGCGGGACGGCAGGTGCCCGTGGCCGATCAAGGCCACGACCACCAGCTCGCCGACGGCGGCGCCGACGACCACGGTGACCACCGCCCCGCCGACCACGACCTCGTCCGCAACCGCGACACCCTCGGTGACGGCGACCCCTGAGGATTGATCCGTGAGCGGGGGATCTGCGCGAATTTCTCGCCGGAATGGCGGCGCCGCATTCGAACCGGATAGAGACACGCTATCGATTCGGTCGCGTTTGCGCTTCTCGAATATTCTATTCGGCTCAGTGTTCGCCGTATCGTTGCTCAACTGTAAACCTTTTCCGCGATTCTGCCGCTCAACCCGCGGCAATGCGCTGCGGCAGCCGTGTCGACCGTAAACGGGTGCGGGGCGCGGAAGGCTCCGATTCGGTGGATCGGGGCCTTCCCGCTGCCGGTCAGGTGGGTAATTCGCAATATAAATAACATTGCGGGGAAATCGGAAACGCCGAAATTCCGCATCCCTGGCGGACTTGTTCACGTCTATTAGCATTCCCGTCCGTATCAACCAACCGGAAAGGGAGTGGTATGCGGATCGCAGGATTGTTCACAATCACCGGAGTTTTCGCGGCGGCGACGGCCGGGCTCGTGGCGCTGCCGGCAGCGCAGGCCGTGGCGGAGACCCCGACCACCTCGACCACCGTGGTGGCCGGTAACGAGGGGCTCCCCTCGCCGCTGGACGCCCTGTTCGACATGTTCTCCGGCAAGCCGGAGGAGAAGAACGCCCCGGCCGAGAAGGCGCCGAAGGCGGAGCAGGGCAAGGGCGCGGCGGACTCCCAGCACAAGGCGACCCCGCAGAGCGGCCAGTACGAGGGTGCGATCGACGAGCAGGCGCCGGCGGCCGAGCAGGGTGCGGCGGCCGAGCAGTCCGCACCGAGCGCCGCGGACGCGCCGAAGAGCGCGCCGGGCGCGCAGGCGAACGAGGACAGCTCCGAGCTTCCGTCGCTGCCGTTCCCCGCGGTGCCCAATGCTCAGCAGGAGGCCCCGAAGGCCGAGCAGCAGAGCCAGTCGAGCGCGGCTCCGAAGGCTCCGCAGGCCGCGCCGAACGCACAGGACGACGATGACGACACGGAAGAGGCCACGGCCAATTCCGGAAGCGCCGAGTAAGAACCGCTCCGCACCCGAAAGGCCCCCGATCTCCGGATCGGGGGCCTTTCGCGCACTCCGGCGAACGATACCGAGTCGAGGCCGGGAAACGCCGCGACGCTCCCCGATATCCGCGGCACCCGGACCTACCATTCCGCCCAGAACAAAACAGACACCGAAAAGGAGTGACATGCGTTTCACACGGATGGCTGCGATAACTGGTGTGGTTTCGGTTCTGATGACGGCGATCGGGCTGGCGCTGGCCGAGGCCGAGGCCGCGCCGCTGTCGGATCTCTGCCCGGCCGGCATCGCCTGCCCGCGCTGAGAAATCCGCGGCGGTACTTCGGATCGCGCTGATCGAAAATCCGGGCCCGGTCCTCGCGTCGGCGCTCCGGTGGCGGATGGTAGGAAAGGGGCGTGTCCGCAAACGGTGAACGTCCCGATCCCAACGGCAGGTCTCGCGCGGTGAACGAGGTGGTGGAGCTGGTCAGTGCGCTGATCCGGTTCGACACCTCCAACACCGGCGAGCTGGAAACCACCAAGGGAGAGCGCGAGTGCGCGCAGTGGGTGGCCGACCAGCTGCATGAGGTCGGCTACACCACCGAATATGTGGAATCCGGGCAGCCCGGGCGCGGAAATGTGTTCGCGCGCTTGCGAGGTGCCGATTCCAGCCGCGGTGCGCTGCTGATGCACGGCCACCTGGATGTGGTGCCCGCCGAGGCCTCCGACTGGAGTGTGCACCCCTTCTCCGGCGCGGTGCGCGACGGTTACGTGTGGGGCCGCGGCGCCATCGATATGAAGGACATGGTCGGCATGATGCTGGCCATCGCCCGCCAGTTCAAGATCGAGGGCACCGTCCCGCCGCGCGACATCGTCTTCGCGTTCCTGGCCGATGAGGAAGCCGGCGGCAAGTGGGGCTCGCAGTGGCTGGTCGACAATCGGCCCGATCTGTTCGAGGGCATCACCGAGGCCGTGGGTGAAGTCGGCGGGTTCTCGCTGACGGTCCCGCGCCCCGACGGCACCGAACGCCGCCTGTATCTGGTGGAGACCGCCGAGAAGGGGCTGGGCTGGATGCGGTTGCGCGCCAAGGCCCGCGCCGGGCACGGCTCGTTCCTGCACGAGGACAACGCGGTCACCATTCTCGCCGACGCGGTGGCGCGGCTGGGCAAGCACACCTTCCCGCTGGTGCTCTCGGATTCGGTCGCGGAGTTCCTCAAGGCGGTCGCGGAGGAGACCGGCCTGAATTTCGATCCGCACAGCCCCGACATCGAGGGCCAGCTGGCCAAGCTGGGCACTATCTCGCGCATCATCGGCGCCACGCTGCGCGACACCGCGAACCCGACCATGCTCAGCGCCGGATACAAGGCCAACGTCATCCCGCAGACCGCCGAGGCGGTGATCGACTGCCGGGTCGTGCCGGGCCGGCAGGCCGAGTTCGAACGCGAGGTCGACGAACTGATCGGCCCGGACGTGGAACGCGAGTGGATCACCAAGCTGGACTCTTACGAGACCACCTTCGACGGTGACCTGGTCGAGGCCATGAACGCGGCGATCCTGGCCCACGATCCGCAGGGGCGCACCGTGCCCTACATGCTCTCCGGCGGCACCGACGCGAAGGCCTTCGCCCGCATCGGGATTCGCTGCTTCGGGTTCGCGCCGCTGCAACTGCCGCCGGACCTGGACTTCAGCGCCCTGTTCCACGGCGTGGACGAGCGCGTTCCGGTCGAGGCGCTCGAATTCGGCACCCGGGTACTGGAACACTTCCTGTTGCACAGCTGATGTCATCGAAGTAGAAGGGGAACCATGAGCTACAACCCGTACGACGCGCTTCCGCAGGTACCGAGCTTCACCGTCACCTCCGCCGATATCGAGGACGGGCAGACCCTGGCCAACGATCAGGTCAGCGATGTCCTGGGCGCCGGCGGCAAGGATGTCTCCCCGCAGCTGTCCTGGTCCGGATTCCCGCCGGAGACAAAGAGTTTCGCGGTCACCGTGTACGACCCGGATGCCCCGACCGCCTCGGGCTTCTGGCACTGGGCCGCGGCCAACATCCCGGTCGGCACCACCTCGCTGCCGACGGGTGCGGGCAGCAAGGGCGGCGTGCTGCCCGACGGCGCGCTGAACCTGCGCAACGACGCCGGTTTCCCGGGGTTCGTCGGTGCGGCCCCGCCGCAGGGCCACGGTCCGCACCGGTACTTCGTGGTCGTGCACGCCGTCGACGTCGAGGAACTCGACATCGACGAGAACGTCGCGCCCGCGGTGCTCGGGTTCAACCTGTTCTTCCACACCCTCGGCCGCGCGACGCTGATCGGTAAGTACGAGGTCGCGTAACACCCCTCGAAACGACTGTGGCCCCGGACCGAGAGGTCCGGGGCCACAGTCGTTCTCGCTACTTCAGATCGATGACCGTCGCCGGTGCTTCCTTCTCGTACAGCGCGGCGATCTCGGCGCCGTACTTGGCCGCGATCGGGTTGCGCTTGAGCTTCATGGTCGGGGTCAGCTCCTCGCCGCCCGGCTCCCACGGCTGCGGGACCACGGTGAAGCGCTTGATCTGCTCGACCCGCGAGAGCTTGCGGTTACCCGCCTCCACGGCCGCGCGGACCTCGTCGAGGATCTCCTTGCGCACCGACAGGGCGGCCAGGTCGTCGGCGGGGGCGTCGAGGGCCTTGGCGCGCAGCGCGGCGGTGTCGGGATCGAGGGTGATCAGCGCGCCGATGAACGGCTTGGCCTCGCCGATCGCGACGACCTGACCGATCAGCGAGGACGCGGACTTGACCGAGTTCTCGATGTTGGTGGGGGAGATGTTCTTCCCCGCCTCGTTGATGATCAGTTCCTTCTTGCGGTCCACGATCCGCACGTAGCCGTCGGCGTCGATGGTGGCGACGTCGCCGGTGTGCAGCCAGCCGTCGTCGTCGATCGCTTCCTTGGTCTTGTCGGCCTGCTTGCGGTAGCCGGGGGTGACGATCGGGCCGCGGCACAGCAGCTCGCCGTCCTCGCCCAGGCGCAGTTCCAGGCCGTCCACCGCGCGGCCGACCGAGCCGGGACGCGGCTTGGCCAGCTCGGTGTAGGTGCCGACGCCGGTGGTCTCGGACATGCCCCAGACCTCGGTGACGGTGAAGCCCAGGCCGAGGAAGTACTCCAGGGTCTCCGGCGGGATCGCGGCCGCGCCGGAGGCGGCGACCTTGAGGTTGTCCAAGCCCAGCGCGTGCCGCAGCTTGGAGAGCACCAGCGTGTCGGCGACCTTGTACTGCAGGCCCAGCACCGGGCCGCGGCCCTTGCCGGCCAGGTCGGCGCGGGCGGCGGCGATGCCGACCCCGATCGCCCAGTTCGCCAGGTTCTTCTTCACCGGGCTCGGCTCGAGCGAGAGCTTGCCGTCGATACCGGCCTTGATCTTCTGCCACACCCGCGGCACGCCGAAGAACACGGTCGGGCGGGCATCGGGCAGCGCGGCGGCGATCTCCCGCGGGTCCGGGACGCAGGTCACGAGCATGCCGGTGAGCAGGCTGATGGCGTGGCCGGAGATGCGGTCGGCGACGTGCGCGGCCGGCAGGTAGGAGATCGCGCGATCGTCGTAGCCGACCCGCAGCGGGCCGTTGACCAGCGCGATGATCTGGGCCAGCACGTTGCGGTGGGTGATCTCCACGCCCTTGGACGGGCCGGTGGTGCCCGAGGTGTAGATCAGGGTGGCCAGATCACCGGGATTGACCGCCTTCCAGGACTCGTCGAAATCGAAGTCCACCAGCGGATCCGCTTCGACCGCGGTCAGATCCAGCGCGCCCTCGGCCGGGCCGTCCACCAGCACGATGTGCTCGAGCTCGACGCCCGCGGAGCGGATGGTCTCCAGGAAGACCCGCTCGGTGATCACGACCTTGTTCTCGGCATTGGTGAACAAGTGCGTGATCTGCTCGGGGGAGCTGGTGTTGTAGATGGAGAACGGGGTGGCGCCCAGGTGCAGGGCGGCGGTGTCGACCAGGTTGAACTCCGGCCGGTTGGTGAGCATGATGCCGACGGCGTCGCCGGACCCGACCCCCAGTTTCGCCAGGCCCGCGGCGATCACCCGGACCCGGTCGCCGTACTGCTGCCAGGAGATCTCGGTGGTGCCACCGACCGTGCGCAACGCGATAGCGTCGGGCCGCAGCTTGATCGTCTCCTGGAACGCCTCGGGAACGGTGTAGACCGTCTTGCCGGACTCGTGCGCGAAACCGATTTCTGTAGTGCTCATATTCCTGTTCCCGATAGCTCTGTCCTGACAACCGTCCCCGAAGGCGCCGTCCCGTGCATGACACAGTGTGCAGAAGGTTGTGTCATCAACTCACGGTGCGGCGCGTCATCGAGTGGCGCGGCTCACTTATCGTAACCAAAGAATTAGTAAAGTGGCGTCCCTTACCGAGATGCCGAGCACTATCGGGGAGCGGATCAGGCCGTTGGGCCGCTCGCGACCAGGGGTGCGCGCTTCCAGAGTCGCGACAGTCCGCGCTTGGGCTCGGCGGCGGGCGGCGGCGGCGCGGCTTCCCAGGGAACGGCGAGGTCGAGCGGCTCGAACTGGGCGGTGTCCTGCAGTGCGTCCTCGATCGGGATCCAATGCTTGCGGTGTTTGCGCTTGGCCTCGAGATACTTGCGCGCGCGTTCGCTGCGGGCCCGCGTGCCCAGGGGAACCGGGGTGACGGCGAGCCCCGCCGACTTCAGGGCCTCGACCTTCTCCGGATTGTTGGTCATCAGCCGGACCTCGGTGACCCCGAACTGATCCGTGAGCAACTTGGCCAGCGCGACGGCGGCCAGCTTGTAGCAGCGCGCGTCCTCGGGGAAACCGAGGCGGTGATAGCTGGTGAACGTATCGGCGCCGGAGCGTTCGGTCTCGCGCAGACCGAGCACCTTCGCAACCAGCCCGACGCCGCGCCCTTCCTGTTCGAGGTAGACCAGCACGCCGGAACCGGCGTCTTGGATCCTGTCCATCGCCATGTCGAGTTCGGGACCGCAGTCGCAATCGTCGGAGGCGAGGGCGTCACCAAAGAGGCATCGGGAGTGGATTCGTACCAGGCAGCCATCGGAGGGTTCCCCGAACACCAGCAGGTAGCCACCGTCCCCACCAGGCAACTCGCGAACTCGAACCTGGAGGTCGCTGCCCTTGCGCCGCAAAGTACACATTGGCTCGGTGAACAATCCGTCTCGACCGTCTGGTCTGGGCGCCGAACTCTGTGCTCTGCCTGTCATTCACGCTCCCGATGGCTGGCTTCTGCCACTGATCATAGGCCGCAGCTATCGGGAGCTTCCGAAAACAAGTATCGGGAGGAGGGTTCGGCGTTGGACTTTCACTCGTGGTGCCGTGCAAAGGGATACCGTTGAGACGTCCCGAAGCGGCCCAGGGGAGGAGCGGTGTCGGTGAGTGGTGCGGATACACCGACGTCGGCGGTGGTCTTCGTGCACGGTCTGTTTTCGTCCGGGCGGACCTGGGCGGCGATGCGCGCTCGGCTTGCCGAGGATGACGAGATCAACACGCAGATCACCGATTTCGCGTTCGACTATCCCAGTCCCAAGTTCAGCCTGCACCCGCTGCGGGTGATTCCGGACTACGACGCGGTCGCGCTGCTGCTGCGGACCTATCTCGAGCTCCGGGTGGCCGGGTATGAGCGGATCGTGCTGGTCAGTCATAGCCAAGGGGGGTTGATCGTGCAGCGGTTCCTGGCTCGGATGCTCCAGGAGAACCAGGGCTTGCAGTTGAGCCGTATTCGCGCGGTGGTGATGTTCGCCTGCCCGAACAGCGGCTCAGAACTGGGCATCATGGTGCGCCGGATCGCGAAATTCTGGGTGCATCCGCAGGAACGGCAGCTGCGTCCGCTCGATGATGAGGTAACACGCATCCGCAAGACGGTGCTTCGGGGCATCCAGGACGCCACGCGCCTGGATGCCACACAATGCCCGATACCCATCTACGCGTACGCGGGATTGACCGACGGGGTGGTCAGCTACGCCTCGGCATGCGATGTTTTCGCCCGCACCGGCGCGTTGCCGGGAGACCACTTCTCCATCATCGCGGCGGATTCCTCGGACGCACTCGCATTTCTGGCGCTCAAGGAGCGGCTGCGTGAAGCGCTCGGGACTCCGGAACTCCGTGTGCCCGCGGAGCCGCTGCCGAACTCTGTTCCGGCTGAGCGTGTTTCGCCGGATGCGCGGATCCATCACAACCTGGCCGCGCCGACGACCGACTTCGTCAACCGGACCAGCGAACTCGCCCGCACCCATGCCGGGCTCACCTCGCGCAACCAGGTCGTCAGCATCTGGGGCCTGGGCGGTATGGGCAAGTCCGCGCTGGCCTGCCGAATCGGCTGGGAGCTGGTCAAGGCCGAAGGGGACACTCGGTTCGACGTGATCGTCTGGCACGACCAGAAGGCGGGTCCGCACAGCCTCGATGCTCTGATCGATGCGATCTCCGATGTGCTGCACTTCCCGTACCTGCGCGCATTGCCCATGCCGGACAAGATGGATCACGCCATCGGTCATCTCAACAGCGCTCGGTGCCTGATCATCATCGACAATCTGGACGATGTGGACGACCCGGAGATTCGCGGGTTCATCGCGCGGATTGACCCGACCCACAGCAAAGTTTTGGTGACCTCCCGGCAGCGCTTCTCCGGCGATGCGTGGTCGGTCGATATCGGCGGGCTCGACGACCGAGCCAGCAGTGAGCTGGCCGGCTCCGAAGCCCGCCGTCTGGACATCCCGCAACTCGAGCCGTCCGGCAGCGGGGGCGAGCGTTCCGGAGTACGCAATTATCTCGTCGCCACCGGCGGCAGTCCGCTGGCGATCCGACTGACGGCAGCCCAAATGCGTTATGGTGGCGACGATCTCGCGGCAGTGACGGCACGGTTGCGCAGTGCCGCGGACCGGGATCTGTTCGAGGCGATCTTCGACCGGACCTGGAACGAACTGCTGGCCCACGACCGCGATGCCCGCACGATGGTGATGTCGGTGGCCCTGCATCCGACCTCGGCCGGTCGGGAAGCCATAGGCGCGGTAGTCGCCCTGCCCGAGGACGAATTGCGCGGGCAACTCCAGGCGCTCGGTGCGACGTCGCTGCTGGAGTTCTCCCGGGCCGAGCATCCGGACGGGAGCCGGTTGCGAGTCCATCCCCTGACTCGCGCGTACGCGCTGAGCAAGCTGGACCCGCACACGCGAGCCCATCTGGAAGACCGCCTGATCGACTACTATCGCGACTTCTGCACCGCGCACGCCGATATCTACACCCAGCCGCAGCGCATCCGTCTGCTCGAGCGGGAGCGGGAGAACATTCTGGCCTTCGCCGACACGGCGTACCGGCGGGCGGTCGAGAGCGAACGAAAGAACGAGTGCCGCAACGCGATCGACTTCGCCGAGACGCTGGCCGGATTCCTGTGGGTGCGAGGCTACTGGAGTGATTTGATTCGCCTGTGCACCCAGGCGGCCGAGACCGCCCGAATCGCGCATGACCGGGTCGGGCGCGCCAGGATGTTCGCGCTCCTCGGGCGCGTCCAGGTGTGGCGCGGCGGGTACGCCGACACGCTCGACTGCTTGCAGCAGAGCGAGGCGGCGCTCCCGCCGGATGCCGCCGCGGCGGACCGCCGCGAGACGATCCGGCTGCGTGCGCAGTTCGACTCGCGGTTCGGTGAGTACTCCACGGCTCGCCGCCTGTTCGGCGAGGTCTTGGAGCAGGCGCCGGAGACAGCCGACGCCGAAGGCCGGGCCGCGACGCTGGTGGAGTTGGGCATGTGCGCACTGCGGGAATCGGAGTTCCCGATCGCTATCGAGACCTTCCAGACAGCTCAGCGCCAGTACGAGCGCATGGGCAGCCTGGAAGGCGCGGCCAACTCGCTGGTCCACCTGGCCGACGCCTGGTTCGAGTCGGGCCGCCCCGCGCACGCCCGTCCGATGTACGAGCGCGGACTGCTGCTCGCGAGCCAGATCGATCATTCGCTCAGTCTGGGGCGGTGCCATCTCGGACTCGCCAAGATCGCGGTTGTCTCGCAAGACTACGAGCGGGCCCGCCGACGCGCTCGGACCGCGCGGGAATACTTTGTCCGTCTCGGCATGACCGACATGGTCGCCGAAGCCGACGTGATCGTGGGTAACACGCCCGACCCCGAGCACCCGGCGGACAGCCACTCCGCGACCATCGCTCGGCTGCTGAACGACTGCCGCGCAGTTCTTTTCGATTTCGACGACACCGTCGCCGCGACTATCCGCACGCGCTGGCCCGCGCTGCGTTCGACCGCCGCGACATTCGGTGTATTGCTGGAGGACGAAACCATCCGAGCTGCCTGGGGCAAGCCCATAGATCAGCTCATCGCCACCATCGTCCCGACCATCGATCCGATCGAGTTCGATGTCCGCTACCGCCAGGCGATGGCCGCGCAACGGCCGGTGCCCACCGTGGGCGCGGCGGCGTTGCTCGAGGCATTGCGCCAGCGCGGGATCCGGCTGATCATCGTCAGCTCCGGCAAGTACGAATATGTGCTGCAGGACTTGCGACAGATGGGCTTGGAGCACTACTTCGAGCGCGGCGACATCTACGGCTTTGCCGAAACCGGCGCGCACAAGCCGGACCGTGCGGTGTTGCGTCGGCCTATCGAGGCTCTGAGCCGGGCGGGCATCGTCCCCGAGAAGATTCGATACGTCGGCGACAGCCGCCGCGACTACGCGGCCGCGAAAGGAAATGAAGTGGAGTTCCTGGCGGTGCTCACCGGAACGGAGAACCGCCAGGACTTCCTCGACGCCGGACTACCGGACTCGCAGATCGCCGGCAATCTCTCGCTGCTGCGGTTGTGGCTGTGACGAGCTCTTCCAGAACCGCATCCGCCGTTTGGGTTCGGTGCTGGCCGGCGTGGCCGCGATATCGGCGTCCCACGCCGCGTCACAGGGCACCGGCGCCAAGACCGCCGTGTCGGTCAGTGCACGGTTCTCGACGGCCGGTGTCAGCACCACCGTCGCCTCTTCTGCCCACGGCGCGAAGTCACCGGGAATCCAATGACCGCGCCGACGCCGTTTCGCCTCGAGGTAATCACGCGCACGCTTGCTCAGCGCGCGGGTACGCAGCGGGACCGTGGTGACCGCGATACCGGAGCCCACCAGGGCTTCGACTTTGGCGGGGTTGTTGGTGAGCAACTGCACCGACCGCAGCCCGAGGGCGTGCAACCCGCGGGCGGCCACCGTGTAGGTGCGCGGGTCGGCGGGGTATCCGAGCGCCTCGTAGCTGGTGAAGGTGTCGCTGCCGGTACGTTCGGCATAGCGGTAGCCCCGCGCCTTGGCGATCAGTCCCAGACCCCGGCCTTCCTGCTCCAGATAGATCAGCACCCCCCGGCCCGCCTTCTGGATCAGATCGAGGGCTTTGTCGAGTTCCGGGCCGCAGTCGCAATCGTCGGAGAACAGAGATTCTCCGTAGAGGCAACGCGAATGAATCCGGACCAGGCAATCATCGGCAACCTGTCCGAAAACCAGCGCGAAGCCCTGCTCGCCGTGGCCACCGTCCAGCTCGATGACCTGAACCCGCAACTCGCGCCCTTTCCGGGAGAAGCGGTGCTCGGTCTCGCCGGGCTTCGACATGAAGGTGGTCATGATCCTCCGGAAAGGTATGGCGCTGGGGACAGTCGGCAAAGGGTCCGGCGCAGCGGCTGGCGACGCTTTGACCAGACGATACTTCAGAGCAGTGCACTTGGCTGGGCAAGATCATCCGGGCATTTCGTCCGCGCCGCCGGAACGCGATCGGTTCAGCGCAGGGCGGTGGTCGCAGAGCATAGCGACTGACTATGGCCGAGGTCCACAAGGGCATTGCGGGCATTTCGACCGCCTATTCGGCATCGGCGAACACTGGCACCAGGCCCGCGGCCATCCAGTTCAGCGTTCTTCCATCTTGTTTGCCGGAAAATTGACGATCCGATCGATCTCTTCGGCGAGCGGCATCGCGTCGGACACGTCGCTGAACGATTGGGTCGCGGCCATGGCAGAGGTGGCGTAGATGAAATCCTCACGGTTCGCAGAGCGCTCGTTGGTGAGCAGTCTGGAAGCCAGGGCAGCCATGAAAGCCGCACGGGCGCCGGGGGATTCATCGAGCCGCGCGGCGATCGGGCGGGGGATGTCATAGGTTGATTGGCGCGAACGCACCGCGCACTCGAACCCTTCGACCGTGCAGACCGTGTCTACCCCCATAGCCAGCAGCTTCTGGGCGACCGACTCCGGGGTGTGATCGAGTTCGTCGACGCTGCCGTCCGGCGGAGCGGCGGTTTTCGTGTCGAGCAAACTGGCCAACTCGCGCCGCGTCCCGATCATGTAGTCGATCTGGCTGAAATATTCGTACAAGTACTGCGGGCGGTCCGCTGACGGAGTGGGGTGCACGAGTATCCATGGCGGGTCGGACAGCTGCCGGACCATGCGGAAGACCTGCTCGATCACTGCGATGGGTTGTTCGAAGGTCAGCAGCAGCGCGTCCGGCTCGACAATCGCCTCTTCTGCCGCAGGATCGTTCAGATCGTTCGCGCTGAGCCGCACGGCGTCATCGATGCTGCCAATCGTGCCTATCCCGCCGCCTCCGGTAATGATCATGGCTGCCACTGGAGTTCGCAGGCCGGGCATCAGTTTGACGAGTTCGGTATCGACCTTCTCTGTGCGGAGCCGGCGCAAGATCCGGTGACCATAGGCATCGTCGCCTACCGCGGTGAGCAGCCGAACCTGGAAACCGAGACGCGCGGCGGCAATCGCGCGGTTGAGCCCTTTGCCGCCGATTCGCTCCTCGAATCGCCCACGGGCGGCTGGACCGGCGACGGTGGGCATCCGGTCGGTGCGGTAGATGTGATCGATGACCGCGTCGCCGATCACTGTGACCACCCCCCGGGCGGTGCGCGAGGCCCGTTGCCGGACACCGACTTCGGTGGGCGCGACCGCGACGTAGCCGGTGTCGCCGGTGAGCAGGCGCGCCAGCAGGGTGACCGCGTGCAGTTCGCGTTTGTCGCGCAGGGAGCGGACCGAGGGCGCTTCGGGGATGTGGTCGAGGCCGAGGTGGGCCAGTAGTACCGGCCAGTTCTCGGTGAGGAATTCGCGTCGCCGGCCGAGGTCGGTGCCGTAGAACAGGGTGAGATCCAGGCCCGCGGGCGGGGTGTCGGCGAGCAGCTCGAGGGCCAGCGCGGCGTCGGCGATCAAACGTTCGGTGGGTGGCAATTGCCGGGCAAGGTCGCGGACTACTAGCAGCGCGGCCTGTTCGGGCTCGACGCGGTCGCGGTAGGCGCGCTTGCGGACCGGCTCCAATTCCAGCAGCGGGCCGATGTCGACCACGCTTTTGCGCAGGCGCGCGGCACCACCGGCGAGGCCACGATGTTTTCCCAGCCGCGTGAGGATCGTCTGCACCGCGGCGGCTCCCGAGTCCTGCGGTGCCATAGCGCGATCCACTCCTCGAGGTGGTCGGGGTTTGCTGGCCGTATGGCGCCACGATAGGCGGAATTTGCGTGTTTAGCCAGACCTCGGGCGGTGAATTCCTTGAGTGTCACGACAATTGACGCCAAACGGGCGGCAATTGCCAAAGAGTAGTAGCGACAGACCCGCCGGACCGGTCACACTGAAACCCCGGCGACCTATCGCCCCACCAGGAGCTCGGGAGGGTCTGGTGATGAGAGTGGTTCTCGTGAAACGCCGCATCCGCCGGCGCCGGCAGCACCGGCCCGATACCGAGCTGGAGCCGAATTTCCGAGGCTAGGCGAGACCGCCGTGCGGTCGCCAGCATCCAGCAGACATCTTGTCCTCGCCGTCACCCGGCTGCCGCCACCTCCGGATTCATGCGAGACCCGACCGACCGGTTCGACCTGTCGGCCGGGTCGCGTGCACCCAAAAGCCAGGCGGTACACCGGTCGACGACGCCGCCTCCGGGGAGACAGCCGTGACGATCTATGAATGCAGCCGGTCCATGACCAGCAGCGTCACGCCCGACTGGGCTTGGCGGCCCAGCCGCCGCTCCGCGGAACCGGCCTGGCGCCTGAGCTGGACGCCGGAGCCGTGCACCCGCGAACAGGCTCGGGCCGCAATGGAATTGCGCGAGCAAACACACCGCGACCTGGCGGCGGATCCCGCCGCTGAGCGGGGCGAACACGGCACCGCACCGCTGCGCCGCGTCATTAACAGCCTGTACCTGCGGATACTTGCCCGGAGGCGGTCGTGAATCGGTATGTAACCGACTGGTCTGTCACTAACGATATGCCCAGCGAATCGGCATATCGGGTTGCCGATAAGTGCACCAGAGCCCAATGGTCGGGTTGGCCGCTCGACCGACCTCTCAGACGTGAACAGCTAATCGCGGGGACGGATCTCACCGTCGGCGACCCTTCGCAGGTCGCGCGACAGCGGAGATCCTCAGCACCCAGACATTCCGGCACGACCGGATGGCACATCTTTCGAGCCGTCCACTGCGCTGGACAACTCGGAATTCCGTTGGAACAGCTCGGCACCGAGCTGCCGCACCCGGAGAGAGCGCAATGATCCGCACCACCGAATGGACCATGACCAGCGACATCACGCCCGAGACGGCCTACCGGGAGACCGGAGCCGGGCCGCGATTATGGCGGCTCAGCTGGTTGCCCGACCGGCTGCTGACCCGCCAACAGGCCTGGGCCGGGATGGAACTCGACGAAATCCTCAGCGACATCGACTCCGTGCACAACCGGTTGATCCAGGCTCGTGCCGCCGACTGCGCCGCCGAACTCGGCCTGCTCTGGGAACAGGCGGTGATCATGCTGTCCAAGCGCATGATCACCCGCCTGCAACTCGAGGAAGTCGAAGATCCGCCCGTCACCGAGAGAAACCGGAACCGGCCGCACTTGGCTCGATTGCACTGAGTGCACCCGAACGGTCGCCGGGCTCGGGGCGGGGTCGAGCCCGGCGACCGCCCGCGCCCGGAATCTAGGTGCGGCGGGCGACGTTCTCCGCGCCGACCGCCTCGGCGATCGAGGTGTAACCGTGCCGGCGCAGGCGCTCGGCGATGCCGCGATGAATGGTGCGGGCCCAGAACGGGCCGCCGTAGATGAAGCCGGTGAAGCCCTGCAGCAGGGTGGCGCCGGCGAGGATGCGTTCGAAGGCCTGGTCGGCGGTTTCGATGCCGCCGACGGAGATCAGGACCACGCGGTCGCCGACGCGGCCGTAGAGGCGGCGCAGGACTTCCAGGGAGCGCTCGGCCTCCGGCGGGCCGGACAGGCCGCCCGCGCCCATGGCGGCGACGTCCGCGGCGGGCGTGCGCAGCCCGTCGCGGCGGATGGTGGTGTTGGTGGCGACGATCCCGGCCAGGCCGAGTTCGACGGCCAGGTCGGCGACCGCGTCGATGTCGTCGTCGGACAGGTCGGGGGCGATCTTCACCAGCACCGGGACCCGCACGGTGTCCAGGACCGCCTGCAGCAGCGGGCGCAGGGACTCGACGGCCTGGAGATCACGCAGGCCGGGCGTGTTGGGGGAGCTGACGTTGACGACGACGAAATCGGCCAGCGGGCCCAGCAGGGCGGCGCTGGTGGCGTAATCGGCGGCGGCGCCGGCCGGTTCGACGATCTTGGTCTTGCCGATGTTGGCGCCGATCGGCACCGTGGACGGGCGAGTACGCAGCTGCTCGGCGGCCGCGGCGGCGCCAAAGTTGTTGAAGCCCATGCGATTGATCAGCGCCCGGTCGGCGGGCAGCCGGAACAGTCGCGGCGCCGGGTTGCCCGGCTGCGCCTGCGCGGTGACGGTGCCGATCTCGGCGTAGCCGAAACCGAGCGGACCCCAGGTGTCGGCGCCGTCGGCGTTCTTGTCGAATCCGGCGGCCATGCCCAGGGGCGCGGGGAAGTCGACCCCGAACACCCGGTTGCGCAGGATCGGATCCTCGGCGGTCAGCAGTTTGCGCATGGCGAGCCGGGCCGGCGCGAAGCGCACGGCCCATCGCATGGCGGTGAACGCCCAGTGATGGATTTTCTCCGGATCGAACAAGAACATCACGCGCAGCAGTAGTGTGTACATCGGCGTCACATCCCCGGTTCGGGCTGGGGTAGGAGAGCGGATTTACGGCGGCGCAGCAGGACCCGTCGGCTGCCGTCGGTGTAGGCGCGGACGCGCGACAGCTCCCAGCCGCCGTATTCGGCCTGGATCGCCAGGCGCATGGAGGCGGTCACCCGATTCATGTCCTTCGGTAGTCGTAACGGCACGTATTCGTAGTCGTCACTGGTGTTTTCCGTCCAGCTCGCCGGTAAAGCGCGGGAGTGTTTCGGCGTCATCTACTGCCCTCTCTTCCGCTGATCCGCCCGGATTCGCTGCACCCCGTCACCGGTCGCGGAACCGACGAACAGGTCACCGGTGCGCTCGTCCACCGTGACCGAGTTGGGCTGACGCACCGCCGGGTAGCGGCCCACCTCCACCGGTATACCCGTCGAGAGATCGAATCCGACAACTTCGTTGCTCTGCGTACACGTCACCCACACGGTCTCGGACCGTTGATCGTAGGCAAGTGCGTAAGGCGACGATCCTACCGGGAACCGTTGCCGCAGGAGCAGCGGTCCGGTGGTGTAGACCAGCAATTCGTTATCGGCGGTGTCGGTGACCAGCACACGGCCGAAGTGGTCGGCGATCATCATGGTGGCCCCGTCGCCGGCGCGCTGGGCCAGGCCGAGGTCCGTGGCGCCGGGCTCGATCTCGGTGATCGAGGACTGGTGGCGGTCCAGCACGGCGAGATGATCGGGGGTGCGGGCGAGCACGTCGGCGGAGATCAGGCCGGGCACGGTGCGCACGACCGCGCCGTCCGCGGCCAGGGTGCGGACCCGGCCGTCGGCGGTGCCGGCCAGCACGGTGCCGTCGGCGCCCTGCAGGACCGAGCGCACGTCACCGTCGACGGGAATCTCGGTGGTCTCGGCGGCGGCGACGTCCACCCGGACGACGCGCTGCGGTGCGGCGACGAGGATCTCGCCGGGCTTGCCCGCGGCCAGGCTCGCACCCGGGCCGGGCAGCGCGACCGTCCGCACGGCGGCGGTGTTCGGGTCGACCAGCAGCAGGGTCGCGCCGTCCAGGGCCGCGAGCTGTCCGGTGCCGGCATCGGCGACCAGCGCGGAAACGGCGCGGCCGAGCGGCACGACCTGGCCGGCGGGTGCGGCCGCGGGGACGGGTGCGACCGCGGCGGTGGCGGGCTCCCTGGTCGGTGCGTCAGGCTTGTCGCCGGAGGAGGAACACCCGGTCAGCAACAGCAGCGTCGCCGCACTCGCAAGCGCCAACGGGACGCGCACACCGAACTCCTTCACTACCGGGGTCAACCCCACTATCTGACCATGATGCGGAACCGGGCTCGCCGACCGGGGTGTCACGTCGGGGTTTCGGCCAGCCGCCGGTCGATTATCTTGGTGATACGCAGTGTTCGACTCAGGGAGCTCTCTTGAAAGCCGACCATCCATCGGGGTTTGTCATCGATGACATCACCGTCGGTCCTTTCGCTCACGGGTTCGGCACGACCGCCGATGGCCGGCCCTACGCGTTTCGCACGGTCGGCCCGGTCCTGACGCTGGAGATCTATCGCGCGGATCTGGTCGCCGCGGTGCCCGGGCCGGACGACGTGGTCGCGGGGGCGCAGGTGCGGGTCACCGATGTGGATTTGGACGACGAGCGCAGTGTGGTCGCGCTGGTGCGGGATATGATCCCCGACGCCGTGCCGGTCGAGGCTGCCGCGGACCGGGACGTCACAACCGTGCGCGCCCTGCTGGGGCGGATCAGTTCCGTCATCGATGGTATGTAGGGAATTGATGCTTTCCTCACGACTCACCGTTCTCGCGGCCGCCCTGCTGGTGGCCGGCGGCACCGCGGCCTGCGGCGGCTCCGGTCCCGACGACGCCGCGGTGGCGGCGGCGCGCTCCTCGGCCAACGCCTCGCTGTCCGCGTCGGTGGCGACCTCTGCTTCGGTGGCGAACCGGCCGCTGCCCAGCGCCGCCGAGCTGGACGTGCAGATCAAGCGCGCGCTGGACCCCTCGCTGCCCGACAGCGAGCGCACCGCGCTGATCGAGGACGGCGACGCGTTCAAGGACGCCATCCCCGACATGTACAAAGCGCTGCAAGACAATCCGCGCGCGATCTACGGCGTGACCGACCCGGTCTTCGACAACCGCGACGGCACCCTGACCGCCACCATGCGCCTGGACAAGGACGGCACCGGCAGCGCCGTGCGCACCACGGTCGTGCATTTCGTCTGGCTCGACGGCAAGTGGAAGATCTCCCGCACCGACCTGTGCGGCATCCTGCGTTCGGCCGACTACCGCTCCGCGGCCTGCGGCTAGGGATGCGGGACTCGGGGATGCCCGGCGGGGTCGGTGAGCGCTGGGGCCGTTTCATCTACCGGCATCGCTATCTCGTGCTGGCCCTGGCGGTTTTCGCGGTGCTGATCTCGGGGTTCTACGGGCGGGGCGTGGCCGACCGGATGACCCAGGAGGGTTGGTTCGACGAATCCAGCGAATCGGTGGCCGCCTCCAAGATCGCCGATTCCACCTTCGGCCGCGACACCGACAGCGACCTGATCCTGCTCTACACCGCCCCCGCCGGTGCCACCGTCGACGATCCGGCCGTGCGCGGCCCGGTGACCGCCGACCTGCGGGCCCTGCTGGAGCGTTTCCCCGACCGGATCCAGAAGATCGACAGCTACTGGGACAGCCCCTTCGCCGCCAACGCCACCGACGCCACGAAGACACACGCCTTCGCCAGTGTCGGCTTGCGCGGGGAGGGCACCGCGACCGTGGAGAACTACGCCGCGATCGTCGACCAGATGCGCGCCGGTGTGCCCGGCGGCGGGCCGGGCGGCACGACGGTGCAGCTGGCGGGGTTGCAGCCGATCCTGGCCGGACTCAATACCGGCATGCAGGACGACATCCAGCGGGCCGAGATCATCGCGCTGCCGCTGGTGGCGATCCTGCTGTACTTCGTCTTCGGCGGGGTGGTCGGCGCGTTGCTGCCGGTGCTGATCGGCGGCATGACGATCCTGGGCACCGCGGGCATCATGCGCGGCCTGACCGGTCTGATCGACGTGAACGTCTTCGCCAGCATCGTGATGACGCTGGTCAGCCTCGGGCTGGCGATCGACTACGGACTGTTCACCGTCACCCGGTTCCGGGAGGAGCTGGCGGCGGGGCAGACGGTGGAGACCGCGGTCGCGCGCACCGTCGCCACCGCGGGCCGCACGGTGATGTTCTCGGCGGCGATCATCGCGGTCAGCCTGGCGGCGCTGTTCATCTTCCCGAACGGCGTGCTGCGCTCGGTGCCCTACGGCGGGATCAGCTCGGTGCTGCTAGCGGCGCTGCTGTCGGTCACCGCACTGCCCGCGGCACTCGGTATCGCGGGCCGCCGGATCGATCTGTGGGGCTGGAAACGCTTCTCCCGCACCCAGACCGAGGCGCAGATCGACGCCGGGTTCTTCTCCCGGCTGGCGATGTGGGCGATGGGGACGAACGCGAGCGATCCGGGCAAGCGCAAGCGCCGGCCGTGGGTGGTCGCCGTGCCGATCGTGCTGGGTCTGCTGGCGCTGGCGATCCCGTTCCGCCACATCGAGTTCGGCGGGATCAGCGAGAAGTATCTGGCCGCGGAGAGCCCGGCGCGGGTCGCCCAGGAACGCTTCGACGAGCTGTTCCCCAGCTTCCGCACCGAACCGCTGAAACTGGTGGTGGTGGACGCGAATCCGCAGCAGCTCAGCGACATTCGCTACGCCGCCAACCAGGTGCCCGGGCTGACCGGGCGGTTCGAGCCGAGCGCGGCGACCAAGGACGGCGTGAACGTGCTCAACGCCGGGCTCACCGACAAGCGCGACGCCGACGAGGTGATCGCGAAACTGCGTGCGCTGCCCGAACCCGAGGGCGTGCAGGTGATGGTGGCCGGTGTGCCCGCACTGGAGCGCGACAGTATCAACGGCTTGCTCGCGGGCCTGCCGCTGCTGGTGGCGATTCTGTCGCTGGCCGCGCTGGCGTTGATATACGCGGCGTTCCGCTCGATCGTGCTGGCGCTCAAGGCCGTTGCGATGAGCGGGCTCAGCCTCGTCGCCACGCTCGGCGTGCTGACCTGGATCTTCGTCGAGGGGCACGGCTCGGAGCTGTTCCACTTCACGCCCGGTCCGCTGATGTTCGCGGTGCTGGCGCTGATCGTGACCGTGGTGTTCGGCCTGTCCACCGATTACGAGGTGTTCCTGCTGTCGCGGGTGTCGGAGGCCCGGCAATCCGGGGCCGGGGCCGAGGAGGCGATCCGCTACGGCGTCGCCCACACCGGCGGCGTGATCACCTCCGCCGCCGCGATTCTCATCGTCGTCACCGGGGCGTTCGGGTTCTCGGACCTGGTGCTGATGAAGTACATCGCCTATGGCATGATCGCCGCGCTGATCCTCGACGCCACGGTGATCCGCATGCTGCTGACCCCGGCGGTACTGAAGCTGATCTGGCGCTGAGGGGGACCGGTCGTGCGAATCATCAAGGGCGCCAACCTATTCGTGATGTTCCTGCTGGAACTCGGCGTCATCGCCGGTGCCGCCACGTGGGGGTTCACCCTGGATGGCGCGCTGCTGCTGCGCGTCGTCGCCGGGCTGCTCACGCCGCTGCTGTTCATCGGGATGTGGGCGCTGTTCGGCGCGGCGGGCAACGCGCGCTACCGGCTGCACGGTCCCTGGCGAATCGCCTTGGAGCTGATCTGGTTCGGTGGCGGCGCGCTCGCCTGGGGTGTGGCAATCGGCCCGGTGCTCGGTGTGCTGTTCTTCGCGCTGTGGGTGGTCAACGCCCTGGTCCGCTATTTCGGGGACGGGACGTTGCAGGTGGAAGTCGGAGCGCGGTAGTCAGGCCACGATGGTCGCGTTCATGCGGCCGACGCCGGTGCCGATACCCGGGCCCACGCAGCCGTTGATCTGATCCGGGGTCATCATCTCGTACCAGGCGTTGACCTGCACCCGGCTGCCCAGGCCATAGCCTTTCACCACGGTGAGATCGCCGACGGTGGGCTGCATCATGCCCACCGGCCACGGGCCCCACAGCTTGCTGAGTTCGCCGTTGGACCAGGCGATCTCGACGGTGAGCGGGCCGTCGGCGGGGTGCATGCAATCCGACCAGGCCACGTGCTCGCCGGTGAAGGTGCCGCCGGAGATGTCGGCCATGCCCTCGCAGCCCCACAGCCGCCCCACCGAGGTGAAGGTCAGCAGTTGCGGGGCCATGGTGATCCCGCCCTCGGTGGCCGTCCAGCGGAAGTCGCCGCCGTAGCAGGTGCCGACGGGGGAGTGCGCCGCCCCGGTGGGCGCGGCGGCCAGCGCGAAACCGGCGGAAAACGCCAGGGCCACAACGATGTTCACCGACTTGCGCACAGCATCCCTCACTTCCGGGCGGTGGCGTGGAGCGACGCGTTCAAGATCAACTCAGACCTTAACGGCAGTGCCCCGCCGGATGCGGTGACCGGGCCGGTTCAGCGGCGAATCGGCAGCACCAGTTGCGCGCCGGTGACGGGATGGTCCAGCACCTCGACCGGATGCTGGTAGACGCGGCTGAGCAACTCGGTGGTGAGTACCTCGCGCGGCGGGCCGTCGGCGGCGACGCGGCCGGCTTCCAGCACGGCGACCCGGCTGGCATAGGCGGCGGCCAGGCCGAGATCGTGCAGCACCACCACGACCGCCGCGCCCGCCGCGGCGCGGTCGGCGGCCAGCTTCAGCACGGCCTCCTGGTGGCCGAGGTCCAGGGCGGCGGTGGGCTCGTCGAGCAGCAGGGTCGGGGTGTCCTGGGCGAGCACGCGGGCCAGGGCGACGCGGGCGCGTTCACCGCCGGACAGGGTCGGAAAGGGGCGGGCGGCAAGGTGTGCCACGTCCGCGGCGGCCAGGGCCCCTGCGATGAGCGCGTCGTCCTCGGCGCGGCGCTCGGTGCGCGCCCAGGGGGCGCGGCCCATGGTGACGACCTCGAGCGCGGTGAACGGAAAACCCACGGTGTGGGTCTGCGGCAGCACGGCCCGGCGGCGCGCCATGTCCAGCGGCGTCCAGTGCGTCAGCGCGCGGCCGTCGAGTTCGACGACGCCCGTGGCGGCCTCCAGTTCCCCGGCCAGCGCCGCGAGCAGCGTCGACTTGCCCGCGCCGTTCGGCCCGACCAGCGCGACGACCTCACCGGCGGCGACCTCGAAATCCACGGCGTCGAGCACGCGGCGGGCCGCCCCGCGCCGGTCAACGCACAGCCCTTTCGCGCGCAGCGTCACCGTGCCGCGTTCGGGCCGCACCGGCAATTCGTGTGCCCGCGCGAAGACCGCGTCCAACCCGCTCACGCCCGCTCTCCTCGACTCGAATCGCTCATCCCCAGCCTCCGGCCCGGGCCCGGGTGCGGCGCAGCAGCCAGAAGAAGAACGGCCCGCCGATCAGCGAGGTGAGCATGCCCAGCGGCAGGTCGGCGTTGTCGACCAGCGAGCGCGCCCCGACATCGGAGGCCAGCAGCACCACCGCGCCGAGGATCGCCGACAGCGGGATCAGCACGCGATGCCCGGGCCCGACCAGCATGCGCACCAGGTGCGGCACGATCAGGCCGACGAACAGGATGATGCCGGAGAACGCGACACCCGCGGTGGCGAGGATCGCGACGATCACGATGACGTTGCGCCGCAACCGTTCCACGTCGACGCCGAGGTGGCGCGCGGCGGATTCGCCCAGCGCCAGCAGGTCCAGGCGCGGCGCGATCAGGATCGCGGCCAGCACGCCCGCGACTGTCAGCGGCGCGACCACCTGGACCGCGTCCCAGGTGGCGCCGTTGAGGCTGCCCAGCTGCCAGAACACGATCTGATCCCGGGCCGCGGGGGAGGCGACGAACAGCAGGAACGCGATCAGCCCGCCCGCGAACGCGTTGATCGCGACGCCGGTGAGCACCAGCGTCACCACCTCGGTGCGCCCGTTCGAGCGGGACAGCAGATACACCATCAGCGTGGTGATCAGGCCGCCGACGAAGGCCGCCGCGGCGATCGACCAGGCCGCGACGAACGCGCCGCCCATCACGATCACCGCACCCGCACCGACGGCCGCGCCGGCCGAGACGCCGATCACGCCCGGCTCGGCCAGTGGATTGGCGAACACGCCCTGCAACAGCGCGCCGGCGGTGGCCAGCGCCGCGCCGACGAGCATCGCCAGCAGCACGCGCGGGAACCGCACCTCCCACAGCGTCACCTCACCGGCGGGATGGGCGGGCATCGGCCCCCAGTCCACGCCGATGCGGTGCGCGATACTGCCCGCGACCTCGGCGGGGGTGGTCGGCACCTGCCCGACGGCCGCCGAGATCAGCGCGAGCACGATCAGCGCGGCGATCGCGAGGGCGAACACCAGCGTCGTCCGGGAGCGGCCGCGCGCGGCGGGCAGTTCGAGCCGCGGGGAGTCAGCGGACGTCGGCCGAGTGCCCTCGGCGTTCGCCGGGTCTGCCACCTCGGCCGGCGAATCGGCCGGGCCGCCTAGCCGTTCGCTCATGCGTGAGCGGGGTCGTAGACAGCCTTGCTGAGCGCGGCGACGACGCGGCCGGTGTTGGGGCCGAAGCTGAGCAGATTCGAGTCCGACATTTGGACCACGCGCTGGTTGCGGCCCGCCGGCGTCTGGGCGATGCCGGGGACCTTCAGCAGGCCGTCCAGGCCGCCGATGGACTTCA
Organism: Nocardia sp. NPDC050712; assembly: GCF_040654295.1. Classification (NCBI taxonomy): domain Bacteria; kingdom Bacillati; phylum Actinomycetota; class Actinomycetes; order Mycobacteriales; family Nocardiaceae; genus Nocardia; species Nocardia sp. NPDC050712. Next base: position 1,726,717 of record NZ_JBFAHT010000002.1, on the reverse strand, counting down.
GGCCGTCGGTCATCACCAGCAGCACGTCGGGCGCGGCGCTGATCATGGCCTCGCTGGTGATCGTGGTGAAAGGTTCCTTCAGGCCGGCGGCGGTGCCGGCGTCGTGCGCGCCGAGCGAGGCGATCAGCGCGTCCGCACCCGAGCCGGGCCCGGCCAGCATGGTGATGGCCGAACTGCGCAGGTACACGAACGCGATGTTCAGCGGCTTGTCCTGGGCGGGCACCGAGGCCTCGGCGGCGGCGATCTCGTCGCGGGTGCGCTTGGTCAGGGCTTGGCCGCGATCCGGGACACCGAGGGCCGCGGCGACCGCCTCGATCTGCGGCGCCACCCCGGCCATGCTGCGCTGCGGATCGAAATACACGACGGTGACGCCGGCCGCGCGCAACTGCTCGCGCACGGCGGGCGTCGCGCTGGTGGAGTCGGTGAGGAACACCGTCGGGCGCAGCGCCAGAATCGATTCCACGTTCAGCGAGCCGTTGCCGCCGGTGACGATCGGCAGGTCCGCGATCGCGGGGAACACCCCGGAGGTGCTGCGCCCCACCAGGTTCGCGCCCAGGCCGAGCGCGTAGACGGTCTGGATCAGGGTGCCGTAGCGGTCGGCGGCGATGATCCGGTCCGCGGAGTTCACCGTCACGTCGGCGCCGTCGAAGGAGCGCACCGTCGCCGGCAGCACCGGCGTGGGCGGCGGACCGACCGGCTCCGGGGCGATATCGGTCAGGTTCGCGGTGGACAGTCCGTGCTGCCCGCTCGCCGCGGCGCCACTGTCGGTGCCACACGCGGCGGTTCCGGCGACCAGGAACAGCGCGAGCACGGCCAGGACGGCGCGGATGCCAACGGAACGACTCATGTAGGCAAGCCTAAGCCCACCCCGATCGGGCTCATTCGGTGCGTGCGCTGACATCGTCGATGGCGGCCCCGATGGCACGCGGCAACTCCAGGGTCTCGGCGGCCATCACCCCGGTCAGCTGACCGATGTCGCGGGCGCCGACGATCAGCGAGGCGATGCCGGGCCGGTCCCGGATCCAGGCCAGCGCCACCGCCAGGGGCGAGGTGCCCAGGCCGTCGGCGGCGGTGACCAGGGCGTCGACCACCCGGGTGGCGCGCTCGTCGAGCCGGTTGGTGATCTCCGCGGCGGTCGCCTCGTCCGCGCCGCGCGAGTCGGCGGGCACACCGTCGCGGTATTTGCCGGTGAGGATGCCCCCCGCCAACGGCGCCGAGGCGATGATGCCGAGCCCGTGGTGCCGGGCGGCGGGCACGACGTCGTGCTCCACATCGCGCGCCAGCAGCGAATACGGGGTCTGCGCGACGCACACCGGCGCGATCGCGGCCAAGCTGGCCAGCTGCCAGGCGTTGAAACCGCGCACCCCGCCGTAGCGCACCTTGCCCGAGCGCACCGCGTACTCCAGGGTCGCGGCGACCTCGTCCAGCGGCGTCGACGGGTCCCAGGCGGCGACGCTCCAGATGTCGAGATAGTCGGTGCCCAGTTCCAGCAGGGTCCGGTCGAGCTGGCGCAGCAGCGTGCGGCGCGAGGCATCGATGGTGGGCCGCAACGCTTCCGGCGTGGGCTGCAACGGTTCGGTGGTGGGCAGCGCGGGATCGGCGTGCGGCGGGTCGATCGCGGGGATGACGCCCGCGCAGCCGCTGATCACCAGGTCGTCGCGCGACACCAGGTCACCGAGCAGCTCGGCCAGCACACGCTGGGCCGCCCCGCCGGCGTAGGCGGGGGAGGTGTCGACCAGCGTGCCGCCCGCCTCGGTGAACGCGACCAGTTGCGCGGCCGCGGACTCGGCGTCGGTCCGCGCACCCCAGGTGTGGGTGGCCAGTCCGATCCGGGACACTCGTAGGCCGCTACGGCCGACCGTCCGCTGTTCCATCACCACGTCCACGCATTCGTCACGGCGCCAAGCCTAAACGGGAGGAGGGCCCGGAGTCCGTCGACAGGCGCGGGGGTGTGCCGGTCGTTTCGGCTGAGCTGCGCGTGGTCGCCGGCGAGCGCGGACTGGAACCGGCCGGTAGGCCGCGCCACGCCCGGAGCCTGTACTGTCGCTGCGAGATTGCGGCGGTTCGCACCCCCGGGTGCGCCGCCGCGCCCCAATTGCCCAGTGAGAACGGGCAATTCAGTCAGCTCGAACAGGAGGCGCGCGCGTGGGTGAGTCGATGACCTGGGTGCAGGCATTGATACTCGGTCTGGTGCAGGGACTCACGGAATTCCTGCCGATCTCGTCCTCGGCCCATCTGCGGATCGTGTCGTCGGTGTTCTTCGGCGACGACGCCGGCGCCTCGTTCACCGCGGTCACGCAGCTGGGCACCGAGGCGGCGGTCCTGGTGTACTTCGCCAAGGACATCGGCCGGATCGTGCGGGTGTGGTTCTCGGTGATGTGGGAGAAGCTCACCGTCCGCAACCGGGTGCCGGTCTCGGATCAGGTGACCACCAAGCTGCCGGTGATGACCCGGGAGCGCCTGGCCCTGCAGGAAGCCGAGGCGCAGCGCGACCTGGACTACCGCGTCGGCTGGTACGTGATCATCGCCACCATTCCGATCGGCGTGCTCGGGTTCCTGTTCAAGGACGAGATCCGCACCGGCGCCCGGAATCTGTGGCTGGTCTCGTTCATGCTGATCGCGTTCGCGCTGGTGATCGCCGCCGGTGAGCACTACGGCCGCAAGGAACGCCCGATCGAGCAGCTGACCACGCGCGACGGCCTGATCATGGGCCTGGCCCAGTGCCTGGCGCTGGTGCCCGGTGTCTCGCGCTCCGGCGCCACCTCCACCGCGGGCCTGTTCCTCGGCCTGGAACGCGAAGCGGCCGTGCGATTCTCGTTCCTGCTCGCGATCCCCGCCGTCACCGCCTCGGGCCTGTTCAGCCTGCCCGACGCGTTCGAACCCGCCGGAGAGGGCCTGAACGCGAGTGGCCCGCAGCTGCTGGTCGCGACGATCGTCGCCTTCGTCGTCGGCTACGCCTCGGTGGCGTGGCTGCTGAAGTTCGTCGGCAAGCATTCGCTGAACTGGTTCGTCGGCTACCGGATCGTGCTCGGACTGGTCGTGATGGGCCTGCTGGCGGCCGGGGTGGTCTCGGCGACATGAGTAGGGTGACTCCATGACGGTGATCCTGTTGCGGCACGGCCAATCCACCTCCAATACCGCCCGTACCCTGGCCGGTCGCAGCGCGGGAGTCGATCTGACCGAGCGCGGCGCCGAGCAGGCCCGCGGGCTCGTCGACCGGCTCGCGGCCCTGCCGATCGCGCACCTGGTGTCCTCGCCGCTGTTGCGCTGTCAGCGAACATTGGCGCCGCTGGCGGAGAAACTCGGGCTGGAACCGGAATTCGACGAGCGGTTGCTCGAGGTCGATTACGGCGCCTGGACCGGCAAGCCGCTGGCCGATCTGGTCACCGAACCACTGTGGAAAGTGGTGCAGCGGCATGCCTCCGGCGCGGTGTTCCCCGGCGGGGAAGGACTGGCCCAGGTGCAGGCCCGCGCGGTCGCCGCGATCCGCGATCACGACCGCGCCTTCGCCGAAAAACACGGCGCTGACGTGCTGTGGGTGGCCTGTACGCACGGCGATGTCATCAAGTCCGTGCTGGCCGACGCGTTCGGTATCCACCTCGACGGCTTCCAGCGCATCGTGGTGGAACCGTCCTCGCTCAGCGTGATCCGCTACACACCCACCGCCCCGTACGTCTGGCGGCTGAACGACACCGGCCCGGACCTGTCGGGGCTGGCACCGGCCGGGGCCGCGGACAAAGGCCCGGTTCCCGGCGGCGAGCCGGGGAATACTCCCGGTGCGGATAATGGGAATGCGGAGCGCCGAGATTCCTTGTAAACGAAGAAGCGGCGTATCAGCGCCGCGGATGGTTGATCAGGGTGACGTGAGCGGGCTCGCGAGCGAACCATGAACACTGCGCAGGAGGTGCAGATTGGCACGAGCAATCCATGTATTTCGCACCCCCGATCGGTTCGTCGCCGGGACCGTCGGTGAGCCGGGCGATCGCGCGTTCTACCTGCAGGCCGTAGAGGACCCGCGGGTGGTCAGCGTGCTGCTGGAGAAGCAGCAGGTCAAGGTGCTCGCGGATCGGATGGGTCTGCTGCTCGACGAGGTCGCGCGCCGCTTCGGCGCGCCGGTGCCGCCGCAGGCCGACGATGTCGCCGACGTCGCGCCGCTGGTCACCCCGATCGACGCCGAGTTCCGGGTCGGCACCATGGGTTTGGGCTGGGACGCCGACGCCGGCGCGGTGGTGGTGGAATTGCTCGCGATCACCGAGACCGAGGTCGACGAGTCGGTGGTGCTCGACGACACCGAGGAGGGCCCGGACGCGGTCCGGGTGTTCCTGACCCCGGTGCAGGCGCGGGAGTTCGCGCTGCGCTCCACCCGGGTGATCGCCGCGGGCCGGCCGCCGTGCCCGCTGTGCGGGGAACCGCTGGCCGCGCGCGGGCACATGTGCGTGCGCACCAACGGATACAAGCGCAGCGACACCTTCGGCCCGGCCGAGCTAGAGGAGTGAGTTGACCGGCGGGCAGGGGAGCGGCACGGCCGAGGACGGTTTCGGCAGCGGGGAATTGACCGTGATCGGGCGGATCAGCACCGCCTCGAACGTGACGCTGGTCTGCGATATCGCCGGCGGGCCGCGCGTGGTCTACAAGCCGGAGCGCGGTGAACGCCCGCTGTGGGATTTCCCGGACGGCACCCTGGCCGGGCGCGAAGTGGCCTCGTATCTGATCTCCGACGCGCTGGGCTGGGGCGTCATCCCCGAGACCATCCTGCGCGAGGGCCCCTACGGGCCGGGCATGGTGCAGCGCTGGATCGACACCGCCGACAATCACACCGAGCGCGGTGACCGCTTCGACCTGGTCGACCTGGTTCCCGTCGGTGCGATGCCCGAGGGCTTCCGCGAGATCCTGCGCGCCCAGGACGACCTGGGCAACGAGGTCTCGCTGATCCACGCCGACGACCCGCGCCTGCAACGCATGGCGGTGCTCGACGTGCTGCTCAACAACGCCGACCGCAAGGGCGGTCACGCGCTGGAGGGCACCGACGGTCAGGTCTACGGCGTCGACCACGGCATCTGCCTGCACGCCGAGCACAAGCTGCGCACGGTGCTGTGGGGTTGGGCGGGTCAGCCCATCGACGAGGTGCTGATCACCGACATCGAGAAGTTCGCGCAGGCGCTGCCGGGCGAGGTCGCCGATCGGCTGGCCCCGCACATCACCGACGCGGAGATCACCGCGCTCGCCGACCGCGCCGGGGAACTGCTGGCGCATCCGGTGATGCCGGTGCCGCGGACGACCCGGCCGATTCCCTGGCCGGCTTTCTGATCGGCAAATTCGTGCACTAGTGGGCCGAGCGCGCCGCGAAGGCGGTCGTGATCGCGGGTTGGTGCACGAATTTGCCTGCCTCAGGCCAGCAGTGGACGGACCTGTTCGCCGACGAAGCGGATGAATCCGACCGGGTCGGGGTCGGTGTCGGCGGGTTCGAGGATGACGGTGTCGGCGCCCGCGTCCCACCAGCGGCGGACGGCGTCGGCGATCGCGGGTGCGTCGCCGGCGATTCCGGCTTCCGGAAGGTGCGGGCTGCTGCCGCTGTTGGCCTGCTGGGCGGCGGCGAGGCGGGCGGCCGCGTCGGGGCCGGTGGTGGTGAGGAGATTGGCGATGAGCCGGGCCGGGCCGGTGATCCCGGCGGCCGCACGGCCTTCCTCGACCAGGCGGCGGGCTGCGCGCAGTCCGGCGAGGTCGGTGCGGGAGGTGAGGATGGTGGCGTCGGCGATGCCGCCGGACAGGCGCAGGGTCTTGGGGCCGGTGGCGGCGGCGACCAGCGGCGGCGGTGTGGCCGGCGGCCACTCGAGGGCGACCTGGTCCAGCTGCACGTAGCGTCCTGTCACAGTGACCTTTTCGCCCGCGAGCAGGGCGCGCAGCGCGGTCAGCTGTTCACGCAGCAGCGTCAGCGGCGACTCGACGCGCGCGCCGATCTGGCCCATCCAGTCCTGCACGCCGTGCCCGAATCCGGGGAGCACCCGGCCGGGATACAGGCGCGCCAGGGCGGCGATCTCCATGGCGGTCAGGGCTACGTTGCGCAGCGGAACCGGCATCACGCCGATGCCCACGCGCACCCGTTCGGTCCGTGCCAGCAGCGTGGCGGCGGTGACCGCGGAACCGGCCCAGAAACAGTCCTCCCAGACCCACACCTCGTCCAGACCGGAGTCCTCGGCGGCGGAGGCGACCTCCGGGAGGCGCTCCGGCGGAACCTGGGGCAGACACACAGCACCTAGAACAGTCACGCTGCCAACGTATCCCGCGGTCCGGCCGCGGCGCACGGTCTTTACCAACCCTTACGGGTGGCCGCCGTGCGCACAGGATCTCCACAGGTGCGGCGACGACTACGCACAATCGATGGTTAAGGTTCGCTCATGGAGCAGAGCAGCGGGCACACGGCCCGGCGGATCCTGGTGGTCGACGACGAGGTGACCATCGCCGAATCCGTGGCGGCGCGACTGCGCGCGGAGGGTTTCACCGTCGAGATCGCGCACGACGGCCCGGCGGCGGTGGCCGCGGTGGCCGCCCGCGAACCCGATCTGGTCGTGCTCGATGTGATGCTGCCCGGTTTCGACGGGCTCGAGGTCTGCCGCCGGATCCAGGCGGGGCGCTCGCTGCCGGTGCTGATGCTCACCGCCCGCACCGACGAGACCGATCAGCTGATCGGTCTCGGTGTCGGCGCGGACGACTATCTGACCAAACCGTTTTCCATGCGGGTGCTCGTCGCCCGGGTGCACGCGCTGCTGCGCCGGATGGAACGCACCGCCGACCGGGACGGCGCCACCATCGTCGTCGGCGACCTGCGGATCGATCTCGACGAGCGCCGGGTCTGGCGCGGCGACCTCGAAGCGCAGCTCACGCCACTGGAATTCGAGCTGCTGGCCCGGCTGGCGCGTCGTCCGCGGGTGGTGCTGGCCCGCGAGCGCCTGCTCGAGGAGGTGTGGGACTGGGCCGACGCGGCCGGGACGCGCGCGGTGGACAGCCATATCAAGGCTCTGCGCCGCAAACTGGGCGCCGATCTGATCCGTACCGTGCACGGTGTGGGTTACGCGCTGGAAGGACGGTCGTGACCCTGCGGGCGCACTACATTCGCCTGACCGATTGGCTCGACGCGATCCTGCCGCGCCCGCTGGACCCGGTGCGCTCGATCAAGCTGAAGCTGGCGATCCTGATGCTGGTGTCGGGTGGGGTCGCCTTCGGGTTCTTCCGGTTTCAGATCGGCTGGCTGCCGCCCCGCACCACCCTGGCCGCGCTGATCGTCGCGCTGGTGACCTCGCAGGTACTCGCGCACGGCATCACCCGCCCGCTGCGCGAGATGACCGCGGCCGCCCAGCGTATGGCGCATGGTGATTACACGCGCCGGGTCCGCGCCAGCTCCCGCGACGAGGTCGGCCAGCTGGCCGCGGCGTTCAATCAGATGGCCGCGGATCTGGCCGCCGCCGATCAGCAGCGCCGGGATCTGATCGCGAACGTCTCGCACGAGCTGCGCACGCCGATCACGGCGCTGAACGCGGTGCTGGAAAACCTGGTAGACGGTGTCTCCGAACCGGATCCGGCCACGCTGCGTACCGCGCTGGCCCAGACCGAGCGCCTCGGCCTGCTGGTCACCGAGCTGCTGGACCTGTCGCGGATCGAGGCCGGCGCGTTCCCGCTGGACCGCGAAGAACTCTCCCTCGCACCACTTTTGGACGACGTGGTCGCCGAGGCCGAGGTGATGACCGCGGTGCTGGGCCGCGGCGTCACCTTCCGGACCGACGTATTGCCCAGCACGGCACGCATTTACGCAGACCGTGCAAGAGTGCATCAGGTGCTGCTCAATCTGCTGGACAACGCGGCCCGGCACGGCCCGGCCGGCGGCGAGGTCCGCATCCATGCCCGCGCCGAATCCGGCGTCGTCGTCATCGATGTCGACGACGACGGCCCCGGAATCCCGAGCGCCGAGCGCGCCCGGATCTTCGATCGCTTCACCCGCGGGGGTCGCACCGACGGTGGCGGCACCGGTCTCGGCTTGGCGATCGCGCGCTGGATCATCGAATTGCACGACGGCACCATCGCGGTCGCCGACCCGGGCTCCCGAATCCGCATCACGCTGCCCGCGCCCTGACGCATCCCGCCATCCGCACCCGACGGCATCACGCTGCCCGCGCCTAACGCTGTTCGCACCCGACCGCATCCCGCCAGGCGCACCCTACCGAGATCGCGCGGCGCGGTTCTTTGCGAATCGCGCCGCGCGCGCCCGGCCGAAGCACGCCGCGCGCACTGCAATTCGGCGCGGCGTGCAAACATGCATGCGATGAATCCGCCTGTGACATGCGCGGATCGATGACCGGTGCTACGGAATCAGGGCCAGCTGCCGGGACTGGGCGACCAGCGCGCCGGTGCTGTCCCAGATGTCGAAGTCCTCTTCGTGGAAGCCGTCGATCAGGTAGTTGGTGCGGACCCGGCACTTGAGCCAGCCCGGGGCGGGCCGCTGCCGGATGTGCACGGTCAGTTCGACGGTCGAGGAGCCGGGCACCCCGAGATCCATCACCACCGGGGCCGCCGCGTCCACCAGTAGGGCCAGGGCGATCGGGTCGGCGTCGCGCCCGTCGGTGAACCGGCACCAGAAGTCGGCCGCGCTGGTCCCGCCCGGCTGCCCCTGCCAGAATCCGGGCAGCTCCGGCATCCGGAACTCCACCCGCTCGGCGATGGTCGCGGCCCCGACGGCCCCGAGCCCTTCCAGCGGGTTCACGCACTCCTCCGGCGCGGGCAGTTGCGGCGCGTCGTCGCGCACCGCGGTCTTGCCCGCGGCCGCCGCCAGATCGGTGAAAGTGGCCAGCACCCGGATGATCTCGCGATCGTCGCGGGTCAGCACCGCGGCGCCGGTCGCGGTGCGCCGCCCGATCCGCGCCACCTCGGTCGTGATCCGCGCGGGCCCGAGCACCCCGGGCCGCAGGAAGTGCGCCGAGGCCGACAGCAGATCCGGCTGTGGAAACTCCTGCCGCAACGCCTGCAAACAGGTGGCCAGCAGATATCCGCCGTTGGCGGCGCCACCGAAGGTGGTCCACCGCTCGGACAGCTCCAGGGCGAACTCGTGTGCACCGACCCGGCTACTGGCCGTGTCGGTGTCGAACGCGAAGGGCGTGGTCGTGGTCATCCGAAGAAGATCCTTTCACTCGCTCACGATCTTCCCCGGCGGGCGCGCCGTTGTCGATTACTCCGCGGGTAAGGGGCGCAGGTCGCTACTGGTAGGTGGGGTCGGGCCAGGGGCCGGTGGAGCGGGAGCGGACGGGTTCGACGAAGCGGGGGGCGAGGCTGTGGGGGTGGCCGGGGCCCCAGTTGGTGGGGTCGCCGGTCATGACGACCTTGGCGTTGTCGGTGTACCAGTCGACGAGGTCGGCGTCGGAGCGCACGATCCAGGTGCAGCCCTGTTCGGCGTCGGCGGTGAAGTCGCCGTGGCGGATGTAGGGCGGGCGCCAGAAGTAGGTGCCGGGCCACATCTTGCCGAAGTTGTAGTCGAAGCCGCCGTCGAGGCAGTAGGCCTCCTCCGAGCAGGGGTGGTGGGCCAGGGGTACTTCGCGCCAGCCGGGCTTGGCTTTGATCAGGCGGGTGTAGAAGCCGGTCTCGGCGTCGCGGGCCAGCAGTTTGATGTAGAGGCCGGGGACGGGGGTGCCGCCGAGGTCGAAACGCATGGGGCTGCCGTCTTTCACGTCGATCCACGGCATGGCGGCCGAGTCGCGGACGATCAACTGCTGGTCGGCTCGCACGAAGTCGCGATCGGCGTCGGCGTGGTCGAAATGCCAGTCGCCGTGTTCGCGGAACAGCAGGATCTCGCTGCCCGCGGTGACCGAGACCGGCGGTGTCAGAACGCCTTTCGGCGCCATCCAGAACCCTTCCGGGCCCAGGGTGGTGTCGCCGATGGTGACCTGCCCGGACCGCACGAACCATTCGGTGTCGGCGTGGTGCACGCCGGCCGGGCGGGACCAGTCGCTGGTGAAGCGGACCTTGAGGGAGGCCGAGCCGTCTTCCTCGTCGTAGCTGAGGTGGCGCTGTTCGGCTGTGCCGGTGGCGTTGTCGAATTCGGCGTGATGCCAGACGAGATCGTTTTCGTCGATGAGCTCTACGTGCGGACGCATGGGTCCCTCCTCGGAGGTGAGCGATATTTCTGATACAGAATGTAGCGATTACCAATAACCAACACAAGGTGTATCGTAAATTCATGACCAAACCCGGGCGCCCGGCCGGACCCGCCGCCGAAACCGAAACCCTGGTGCTGACAGCGGCTTTGGAGCTGCTGCTGACCGAAGGCGCGGTCGCCCTCACGCCGCAGCGGCTGCATGCCGCGACGGGCGTCGCCCGCACCACGATCTACCGGCACTGGCCGGCGCCGCGTGACGTGCTGGCCGCGCTCATCGCGGTCGCGCCGCACGAGCCGTCCGCGCCCAGCGGCGACCCGGTCGCGGACCTGCACGCCGAAGTCGACCTGCTCTGTGATCGCCTGCGCGACAAGCCGGTCGGCGCGTTCCTGCGCGCCCTGGTGACGGCCTCGGCGGGCGATCCGTCCTGCACGGAGCTGCGCCTGCGCTACGTCCTGGACCTGCTCGAGCCCTTCCGCGCGGCACTGCGCGCGATCGGCGCGCACACCGAGGCGGCGGTAGCGGAGGGCGCGACGCTGATCGCCGCCCCGCTGCTCGTCGATGTCCTGCTGCTGGATCGCCCGGTCGATCGTGCGCGCGCGCATCGCGCGGTGGACGACCTGCTGGCCCGAATCACCGCCTGAACTCCGACACCCAGGGGCAAGCATGACCAATGTCGTTGGCACCCGCGCCGTCTTCGGCGTCGTCGTGCCGAGCACGAACACCGTTGTCGAACACGACTATTGGCGGGCCGGTGTGCCGGGCGTCGCCTACCGGGCGGGCTCGATGTACATCCCGAACCCGGTGATGGGCGACGACGCGGACTTCCAGGGCCTGCTCGGCCAGATCCGCGCCGCCCTGGACACCGCGGTGCGCGACGTGCTGACCGCCGAGCCGGACCGCATGGTCATGGGCATGTCCGCCGAGACGTTCTGGGGCGGCGTCGATGGCAACGCGGCCTTCGAGCAGCGGCTGCGGGCGCGCACCGGACTACCCGTCACCACGGGCGCGAGTTCCTGCCGGGCGGCGCTGCGTGAGCTCGGATGCCGCCGGATCGCGGTGTTCTCGCCGTATCAGCCGATCGCGGACAAGGAGGTCGGCCGGTTCTTCACCGAGGCGGGTTTCGACGTCGCGGCGATCACCGGATTGCGCTGCCCGACAGCGATGGGCATCGCCCGCGTGCAACCCGACCCACTGCGCGAGGTGGTCGCCGGTCTGGACGGCCCGGGGGTGGAGGCGATCGTCCAGGTCGGCACCAACCTGTCCTTCGTCGCCCTCGCCGAGGAGTTGGAGGCCGAACTCGGCAAGCCCGTCGTCGCGATCAATTCCGCCACCCTCTGGCATGCGTTGCGCGAGCACGGTTTCGACGATCGCCTAGCGGGCGCGGGCGCCCTGTTGCGCGAGCATTGAGCCCTGGGGCGTGACTCCCGACTATGCGCCACCGAGCGCCATGGTCGGCACCGTGCGCGTCGAGCAACCTGCGGGCGCGGCCTGCCCCGACAGCCGCTCATCGATCCAGCGCAGGACCGCGGGAGTCGCGCTGATGTTGAGGCTGATGTGCTCGCTCAATTGATCTCGCGTATAGGCGATCTGCGCGCCCGCCGCGCACCACCGTGTCACCGCCTGGTCGGCCGCCGCGATGTCGAGGATCTCGTCGTGCACCGCGTTGTAGAGGAACAGCGGCGCGGTCGGTACGGCGCTGCCGAAGTCCACGTCGGCAAACGATGCCCGTACCTGCTCGAGCAGCCGCGAAAACGGGATCGTCAGGTAGTCGTCCATGCGCAGGAACGCATGCTGAGCCACGTTCGGCGTCACACATTTGCTGTCACCCGCGGCCAGCAGGGCGTGTCCGGCCGGGGTCAGGTATTTGTCGAAAGCCGCCGCCAGCTGTGGATCGGCGCGCATCATGCCCGGCAGAAGCGAGGGCAGGAAACCGGAGAACGGGCCGGAATCGAGCGACTCCAGGTAGGGGCCGACGGGTGTTGTCCAGCCGCCCATGGCAGCACCGACCAGGCGTATTTCGGGAGCGTAGGCCGGGTGCACCTGCGCGGCCCACGCGGTACCGAGCGACCCGCCGGAATAGCCCGTCACAGCAACCGGAGTATCGACGCCGGACAGGCCGAGGGGCGTGAAACCCTCGGCGGCGCGTACTGCGTCGAGCACGGCGTACCCCGGCTGATTCGGGGAGAACATCGCTCCTTTCGGCCCCAGCCAGTCGGCGATGGAAATCGCATGACCAGCGGACAGCATCTGGTCGATCTGTATGAGATCCAGCGCGGAGTCGTATTGGTCGGGCGCTCCATGCCGGAGCGCGAACGAGGGGGCGCACTGTGGGGCCGAGGCATCGGTGGCGGCCTGATAGGCGATCAGTCCCTCGACCGGCCCGGTTCGCGGGCGCAGTACCGTTGTCACGGTCGCCGTGGGGTCGCCGGCGGCATCGGTCGTTCGATACAGCAACTGCCAGGCATCGGCGTCTTGCGCCTGTGGCCCCATCGAGGCCAGCTCGACAGGTCGCGAATGCAGGATGGTGCCCGGCGCCGTCGAGGCCCAACCCGAGGGCGGGGTGTAGAACGGGTCGTTCTGCGGAGTGGGCAGCGGATCCGCACCACCGACCGCCACGGGGGTACCGGTAATGCACAGCACGACCGAAATCGCGATCAGCACCGAACGTAGCCGTCCGCGCTTGACCACTGAATATGTTGCATCCCAAGTTGATACGGCACTGCCCACGCTGGCGACTTCCCTCCCCGGCGGGGACCGACTCCCACGAATCCCCTTGAAGGCAGCAAGATTACATCTCGCGGCCGTGCGGGATACCCGAACCGGAGATACCGGTCGCGGCTGCCCCGCGCACTACCGGCAGCGCTCTAGGGCTGCACCGCACCGAGCAGGACCTGTTTCAGGTACTCGTGGGTGATCAGGGTGCAGTAGTGCTGGCCCTTGAACGCCTCGGGAATGCCGGGCGTGGCCAGCGGAACGTAGAGCGACTTGGACGGCAGATGCAGTATCCCGGCGGGATCGCGCACGGCGACCGGGAAATCGGCCACCCAGTCCTGGCCGGTGGCCGACGGGGTATCCGGGTCGAGCACGACGCGGCGCGGTTTGTAGACGAGGGCCCTGCGCTCTTCGCCGGTGAGCGAGCGGGCGACCTGGCGCAGGGTGACCCGGTTGACCTCGGCGCAGGTGCCTTCCGCGCCCGCGACCTGCGCGCCGTAGACCTCGGTGAGGTGATCGGCGGACTTGCCCTTGCAGCGGATCTGTTTCGCGAGTCCGTCCGCGTAGGTGGTGTAGCTGGTCACGGTGAGCGGCTGGATCTGTGGCTTGGAGGCGATGAAGGCGGAGAGGTCGGCGTAGGGCTCCTCGGTGAGGGTGCCACCGGCCCGCCGGAACTTCCCCAGCCGCAGATCCGCGGTCTGCACCTGCGCGCGCAGGCAGATTTGCGGGAACTGCTCACCCTCGGTCGCTTGCGCGCCGGGGACCTCGATATCGGGGTCGGCGCCGGCGGGTCCGGCGAGACCGAGCGTGACGGTAGCCAGCAGCGCGGTCGTGAGCAGCGTTCGGAGCAGCATGGGCATTCGCCTTCGGATCAGGAGGGGATTACGAGCCGGGCAGCAGATCGGCCGCGAGTCCCGCGGTCAGCACGGCCTGCGCCCGGGTGACGGTGGCACCTGTTGCGCCCGTCAGGAAGTCGTCGGTCCAGCCCAGGGCGAGCGCGCGCAGCGCCGCGGAGTTCTCCGGGGCCGGGACGCCACAGAAGACCGTGCCGAGCGGATCGGTGCTCGCGCCTTCCGCGTCCGTGTGCACGCCGGTGCGCAGCCGCACGCCGACGAACGGCCGATGCAGCTGTGTCTGGACCGCGGTGGTGCCGCGAGCGAAGCTGTTGCACAGCGCGGGTGGGGCGGAGATCGTCAGGATCGGCAGGCCGGTGCCGTCGAGTCCGCTCAGGGCGCGGGCGATGTTGTCCCCGACGAAGGACTGCACCGGATCGAGCAGGAGCACCCCGCGCAGTCCGGGCCAGGTCGGCAGGTGGTGGCTGCGGATCCGGTCGGCGACGAAGGTGACCGCCTCGGCGCCCGCCGAATGCCCGACGAACACCAGGTCGCTGGGCAGCTCGGGGACCGGCAGGCCCGCCCGGCGCGCGGCGGCGGCCAGGCTGGTGCCCAGCGCCGCGCCGGGATCGGTGGCGGTGCCGAACAGTTCGGCGACGTTGTACAGGAATCCGGAGTTGTCGCCGAGGTTCTGCAAGGTGCAGCCCGACAGCTGGAAGAACGGCAGGCTCGGGGCGAAGACCAGATAGCCGGCGTCGGCGAAGCTCTGGGCGAGCGCGGCGACTTGGGCATTGCTGCGGGCGAAGCCGTGCTGCACCCATACCAGCGCGGTGGGTTTGCCTTGCGGCAGGTACCAATCGGCGTCCTGGTGCAGGGTGTCCGCCGCGCACCGGATGTCGACGGCGCCGGAGATCGGAGCGGCCAGGGCGGGCCCGGCGGCGGTGGCGGTGAGCAGGGCGGCGACAACGGCCAGGACCGGGCCTCGAACGTTCATGGATGACTCCCGCAGCGCAACGCCGTTTCCACTAGCGAAATGGCGTTTCATTTACCGATGGATCATTAGCGCCCACATACGCGCTGGTGTCAAGGGGAACGGGGAATCCTGGACAATGAGACGGTCTCTCGATAGTTTCCATGTGCGAAACGGTGTTTCGCACATGGAGGAGGCTCGATGCGGTCCGCGCTGTATGTCCCCGGAAATCGTCCCGAACTGTTCGGCAAGGCCCTGGCCGGGCCCGCGGATGTGGTCCTGCTCGATCTGGAGGACGCGGTTCCGTTGCGGGACAAGCACTCCGCCCGGGCGGAGGTGGCGGCCTGGCTGCGCACGGTGGTACGCCCGCTCAAGCCGATCTGGGTGCGGGTCGATCCGGCCGAACTCGCCGCCGACATCGCCGCGGTGGCGCTACCGGCGATCACCGCAGTCTGCCTGCCGAAAACCGAGTCCGCGCAGCAGGTTCGGGCGGCCGGGGCACTGCTGGAGAAATATGAGAACCGGCCCGGCGCGATCGGCATCTGTGCCCTGCTCGAAAGTGCGCGCGCCATCCTCGCCGCCCCCGAGATCGCCGCCGCGCCCCGGGTGGCGCGCTTACAGATCGGCGAGGCGGACCTGCGCGCCGAGCTGGGCATCACCGCCGGCCCCGCGGAGCTGGAACTCCTTGCGGTGCGCAGCCAGGTGGTGCTGGCCAGCGCGGCCGCCGGAATCGCCGCGCCGCTGGCCCCGGTACGCACCGACTTCCGCGCTCTCGAGGCGCTGCGCGAGTCGACTGAGGCACTGCGGCGCTTGGGATTTCGCGGACGAGCGTGTATCCATCCCGCGCAGCTGCCGGTGGTCAACGAGGTCTTCACCCCGAGCGCGGCCGACGTGGCGCGGGCCCGCGCCCTCGTGCGGCACTTCGAGAGCGCGGACGGGGGAGTGGTACTCGACGCTCAGGGCCGGATGGTCGACCTGGCAGTCATCAAACAGGCACGGCGGGTGCTGGCCGAGGCCGAGGACCGGCGGTAGTCGGCGGAATGTGGAACCGCGCCCAGGCGCGACCCTGGTCAGTGCTCACGCAGTAGTGTGCCCGCTCCTTCGATCCGATCGGTGATCCCGTTGTCGCGCAACGCCATCCACCAGGTGGCGGCGTTGATCGCGATGACCGGCTTGCCCAGCCAGCGCTCGGCTTCGTCGGCCAGCCGGACCATGGACAGATTGGTGCCGCACTGGATCAGCGCGTCGATGTCGTCGCTGTCGACCTTCAGCAGCGCCCGGCGCAACTCGTCCTCGCCCACGTGCGCGATGGACACCGCGGTGGGACAGCGCAAGCCCTCGATGGCGGCGACCGCGAAGCCGAGTTCGCCGAAGAAGCGGACGACGTTCTCGTCGCCGACCGGCTGATAGGGCGTCACCACGCCGACGCGCCGGGCGCCGAACAGCTCCAGGGCCCGGCGGCAGGCCTCGGCGCCGGTGGCGACTTCCAGGCCGGTGATGTCGTGGATCTGCTGGACGAACTCCTTGTTGCCTTCGACTCCGCCCCAGAAGGTTTCGGCGGACATCCCCATGACCATGTAGTCGGGTTCGCAGGTCAGCACGCGCTCGCACGCGGCGCCGATCTCGGCGCGGATCTGGGCCAGCAGCCGGTCCATGCCCGCGTCGTCGGCCATGTTCTGATCGCGGATGTGGATCCGGCTGAAATGCGCGGTGACCCCGGGCACGCTCAGACGGTAGAAGTCGGGTTCGACGATGGTGTTGGTGGAGGGCGCGATCACCCCGAACTTGCGGCGCCAGCCCAGTGCGTCGGTCATCGGATCATCTCCTCGGTGCGCGCGGTGGCGGTCAGCCGCCACGCGGCGATCAGGAACGCGGCCTGCGCCGCGGTATTGGACAGTTGCTCGATCCATTGCAGCGTCACCGTCTGGTCGGGACGCGCGGCGAGCGGGCCGAGCACGAAGAACCCCAGCAGCTGGAGGCCGAACAGCGCGGCGGCCACGGTGTCGCCGCGGGCGCGGGCCAGGGTGATCAGCCAGATCCCGGTGAGGGTGGCGAAGACCGTGGTGCTGACCAGCATCGGTAGCGGGTCGCGGGCGAGCACCGCGCTCACTGCGCAGACCACGGTCAGGCCCGGCACCAGGTAGCCGAGCCAGGCCGGAACCGTGCCGGCGCGCAGCCGGGCCAGTTCCAGGCAGAGCAGCCCGAATCCGAGCGTCAGCAAGGGAAAAAGCAGGCTGCGCAGCCACGGCAGATCCGGGCCGCCCAGCGCGGCAACGAGTTTCGCCGTCGCCTTGGTCCCGCCGCCGAGTCCGATCAGGACCGCGGCCACCGCTACGCCCCAGCCGGGGGCGACCAGGCGGCGCAACAGCACGACCCCGCCGGTGGTGAGCAGCACCGGAACGAAATCCTCGACGGCCAGCGAGACCGGATAGTCGACGGCGCTCATCCGGCGAATAGGTCGCGGCGGCGCACCGGCGCGCTGAGGAAACGGCCGATCACCTTCGGAGTCGTCAGCCAGCGCACGTGCGCGCCGTTGCGGGCGTGCGTGACCGCGCGCCGCGCCAGCCACGGCGCCACCGTTTCGACCCGATCGGCGAGGATGTTGAAGATCTTGCGCGCCTTGGCCAGTTCCTCGGGGTCGGCGTAGCCGTGGGTGAGCAGATCGGTCACCACCATGCCCGGGCTGAGCAGCCCGACCGATACCCCGGCGGGCACCTCCTTGGCCAGGGCCTCGGTCAGATAGGTGACACCGCGCTTGCTGGCCCCGTAGGCGGCCAGCCCCGGCACGATCCGCCCGTCGCTGCCCAGGCCCTCCATGTTCCAGACGTGCCCGCCGCCGGCGGCCATCCCGGTGATGGCGACCGCGGCGCCGTTGAGCGCGCCGAGCAGGTTGGTTTCCAGCACCGCGCGCGCCGTGGCGGCGGGCAACTGCCACAGCGGTTTCCTATCGTGCGAGATGCCCGCGTTGTTGATCCAGATGTCGACGGTGCCGAACCGTTCGACGGCGGCGTCCCACAGCTGCTGGGCCTGCTCCCGATCGGTGACGTCGGCGACGACGACCAGCGCGTTGTCGGGCAGTTCGGCCTGGACCTCGGCCACCCGTTCCGGATCGACGCCGCACAGCGCGACCCGATGCCCGTCGGCGAGCAGGGCGCGCGCCATGCCCAGCCCGATCCCGCGGGTGCCGCCGGTGATGACCACTGTGCTCATGTCCGCTCCAATACGCCGTGCAGTACCGCGGTCAGGGTGTTGTGCTCGAACAGTTGGTAGACGATCGCGAGCCTGGTCCCCGCGCCCATGCCGGGTTCGGCGTCCATCATGAACTCGCGCCCGATCAGCCGGCGGCCGTCGGTGGTGTGCAGGCGCACGAAATCGGCCCGGCCGTAGGAGTTTCCGTTGCCCCACACCTCGGGGCCCTCGTGGAAGGACCGCACGCCGTCGCGGCGGACGGTGCCGCGCAGGGTCGATTCCAGCGGGCCGGACAGGATCCGGCGCTGGTCGGCGACGAGCAGGCTGATCGGATCGATCTCGAGCAGCAGGTGCACGGTGCCCTGGAGCCGCTGGCCGGCGCTCCACAGTTCCACCTCGCCCGCATAGCGGCTCTTCTCCTTGGTGGGCACGGTGAATACCACCGAACCGCAGCGTGTTTCGGTCTCGATGCGCTGCTCGACCAGATCCGGGTCGCGGGTGTAGACGCCGTTGAACACCCCGACCATGGCCGGGCCCTGATAGAGCACCGACGAATACACCTGGGTGTCGCCGAGGGTCTGGTTCCAGGTGTTCAGCGCGACCTGCCAGCCGGGACCGTAGTAGTTGGCGTCGACGAATCCGCCGTAGGGCTGGCCGGCTCCGAAGAAGTCCGGGCCGGTGTAGAGGCGGTCGCTGTCGGAGTCGCGGACGCCGAACGCGAACGGCGCGCCGAGCGCGAAGCGCCCGGCCAGATCGCCGCCGCCGGTCAGTCCGCCGTTCATGTAGTAGGTGGTCGCGCCGTCGGCGAATACCGAGGACCGGCGGATGTCCTCGTAGCCGCGCCAGGTGCCGGTGTCGTCGAACAGCGAAGGGCGCCCGACCCATTCGCCCGCGATCCGCTGCTGGAACGTGCTCGGCCCGGCGGCGGTGCTCACGTGACCAGCTCCCCGCGTACCCGCTCGGCCTGGTCCGCGCCGAGCAGCCGGGTCACCTGCGTCCAGACCGGGTCCACCTCGGGGCTGAACAGATTCGCCCGGTTGGCCCGGTCCCGCACCGCGAGATCCGCGGACACGGCGGGAACGCCCTTGTCGACCAGTCCGAGCCAGTGCGCCAGATAGCCGTCCACGACCGTGTCCAGGGCGGTGAAAGCCGAATCGGTGGCCCGGCACACCACCATCCACGGCGACATCATGGCGCGCTGGCGCGGGCCGATGGCGGCGGGGGCGACCCCGTCGATCAGCCAGGCCTGCTCCAGCAGCGGTGTCAGCGGCAGGAAGGCCGCGTCCAGGTAGTCGAGCTCGACGGCCAGGTCCGCGCGCGGAATCAGATCCAGGTGCATGGCGTGATACTCGGGGGCTCGGACCGCGTCGAGCGTGAAATGCGGTAGCGCCGAATCGCTTCCGGTGAAGGCGAAGATCATGTGGCTGTCCAGGCCGATCGGCGGTACCACCAGGTCGACGGTGACCACCTTCTCGATCGGCCCGCCGCGCAGCACCCGCAACCGGCCGACCGGATCGGGTGACATCGCGCTGGTGAGTGCCAGGTCCTCGGCGGTGTCGAGGCCGAGGGCGGAACCCAGGGTGGTCAGGACGCGCTCGCTCAGCGCGGTGGGCAGGCTCATTCCGGTTTCCCTCCGGTGCGGGCCTTGTGCACCCAGGCACTGGCCAGTTCGGGATTGTCGCGGCGGCTGGGCGAGGCGAGGACGGTCGCGGTGCGGCGCGGGGAGTCGCCGGTGATGATGTCGTCGCCGCCGACCCACCAGCCCTGTTTGATCAGTTCCAGGCGCCGGCGCCGGTAGGCGACCTGCAGGCCGTCGCTGCGCACGTGCAGCTCGTCGGACAGATCGAACGGAAGCAGCTCGGGGCGTTGTGATTCCACGATCGGCCGGTCCTGCAGCAGGATCTTCTCGATCCGGGCGCGGGTATTGCCGTCGGCCCAGGC
The DNA here is from genome assembly GCF_040654295.1 of Nocardia sp. NPDC050712. NCBI lineage: Bacteria > Bacillati > Actinomycetota > Actinomycetes > Mycobacteriales > Nocardiaceae > Nocardia > Nocardia sp. NPDC050712. The sequence continues at coordinate 1,706,933 of NZ_JBFAHT010000002.1, read as the reverse complement.
GCCGGTGAAGAAGTTGCGGAAACCCAGGATCTTGATCAGCGTCCGGTCCTGGGACAGCGGGATGTTGAAGTCGTAGAGCAGCAGTTCGCCGATCGGCAGCCGGATGTGCAGCTTGACGATGTTGGGCAGGTACCAGGCGTTGGTGACGGTGACGTACTCCGCGCGCGGCCGGCGCCGCGCCAGCCAGCCCCACAGGCCCTTGGGCAGCGGCGGGCTGAGCTGGATGTCGGCCGAGGCCGACCACTCGGTCTGGGTGATGCGGAAATCGGGGATACCCGGCTTGTCCGGGTTGCCGAAGGAGGTGCCGTGCACGAACGGGGTGTGTGCGGCGTCGACCACGTTCTCGAAGGTCCGCTCGTAGTTGGCGGCCAGCTCCATCTCGAACTGCACCATCCGGAAGGCCGGGTCGTCGTACTCCGGGAGCACCGGGATCGGCGGGCGCTCGTCCTCGGGGAGGTCGCCCAGGAAGGCCCACACCATCCCGTACCGCTCCACGGTCGGATACGCGTCCACCCGCGCCTTGCGGGGAATCTTGCGTTCCTCGGCATTGGCGGGAATCTTCACGCACGCGCCGTCGGAATCGTATTGCCAGCCGTGATACGGGCAGGCGATGCAGTCGCCGGTGACCGTGCCCAGCGACAGCGAGCCGCCGCGGTGCACGCACAGATCCGACAGGCAGGTCACCGCGCCCGCCTGGGTGCGGTAGAGCACGAAATCCTGTCCGAGACAGGTCACCTTGCGGGGTTCGCGGGTGACCCGGTCCGCGAATTCCACGGCGTACCAGAAGTTCTTCAGCATCGGTCCGGCTCCTATCGCCTGGTCAAACGCATCGTGGTGGCATCGAATGCGGCCAGCTCGGCCTTGGCCGCCACCTCGCCGCGCAGGTGCGCGCGCAGGAAGATCGAGGTGAGCGCGGCGAACGGGCCGAGGGCATCGGTGTCGGCCGGGCCGTCGAGGAAGGCGCGCGCCGCGGTCGGGTCGGCGTCGGCGATCCCGAAGTGGTTGGCGCCGGGGATCAGCGCGAGCAGATGGTCGCCGTCGGGCAGTGCCTCGGTGAAGGTGCGCCGCACCGGGTCGGGGCGATCGTCGCCGTCTTCGCCGTAGCGGTCGGCGCTGCCGCGGATGACGCCGTCGTTGCCGCCCACCCCGAGCAGGACCGGGCAGCTCACCTGCGCGGGCAGCACCGTGCCCGCGGGCCAGCCGAGCATGGTGGCGACCATGGTGTGCGCGCCCCAGGCGAATACCGCTGCCACAGCGGGGAAATAGCGCGCGGATTGCAGCACCACCGTGCCGCCCGCCGAATGCCCGCCGAGCGCCACCCGGTCCAGGTCGAGCGCGCCGCGCAGGGGCGGCTGCTCGTTCAGTTCGGTCAGGGCGCTCAGCACCGCGCCGATGGTCGGGCAGGTCGGGCGGGTGCCGTAGGCGTCGGGCCGGGCGGCGTCCAGGTCGACCCCGGGCGTCAAACCCTGTTGCCCGCCGAACAATTCGGCGACCCGATCCAGGGTGACGACGACGAAACCGGTTTCCGCGACGGCGGTGGCGAAGCGCCGGTACGCCTCCTGTCCGACATTGACGCCGGACAGGAACACGACCACCGGGTAGGGCGCGCCGGCCGGATCGGGAGCGAAGACGCCGGTGAGCCGCTCGGCGTCGGTGCCCTCGGCGATCGCGGGGTAGTAGACCTTCAGGTGCGCGGTGTCGAACGGTGCCGTGCCGTCGGTGCGCGCCGACCACCACAGTGACCGGATCAGCCCGCTCATCGGCCCGGCCTCGGCAGTTCGCGGTCGCCGCCCCAGAGCGCGCGCACCAGCCGCTGGGTCAGTTCCGGCCCGAACATCCGCTCGCCCATGACATTCGCCGGGTCGCGCTCGGCGATATTGCGGCGCACGGCCAGGTCCCGGGCCGCCAGTTCGGCCTGCTGCTCGACGGGCACCGGTGCGGCGGCGTCGACCCAGCCCAGCCACTGCTCGACCCGCGCGGTCAGCACCTCGGCGACGGTGTCCAGGTTGGGCCGGGTCGCCGGGAAGGAATGGCAGTGCGCGGTGGGGGACAGGCTGGCCCGGATGAATCCGGTGCGGCTGGTGAACCAGGCGAAATCCGGATGCTGCTCTTTGAACGCCAGCCACGGCGCGTCGTTCTCGGCGTAGTAGCGGTCGAAATAGTCGCCGTCGCCGACGAGATCGCCGCGCGGCACCGCGTCGACATAGAACCAGCCCTCGGGCCACAGGAGCAGCGCCGCACCCAGGTGCGGCGCGCGGGTCTGCGGGCCGAGCCAGGCGGTGAGATGCAGGTTGACGAAACCGGTGCGCGGATCGCCGATCCAGGAGTGCACCAGCCAGTCGATCTCCGGGCCGGAGTAGGCGGCCAGGCTGCCCGAGGGGCCGGTTTCCGGGTCGCCGTAGGACTCGAGGTCGGTGGTCGAGGGGTCACGGGTGAGTTCGAAGCGCTCGGCGATGCGGGCTCGCAGTCCGCTCAGCAGCTCCCGCCACTCCTGGAACGTCTCGGTGACATCGGCGCGTGGCGTCTGGTCGACCATCTGCTCGACGTGCTGCAAGGTTTCACTCATGAAAGCTCCGGGGGTCGGGGTTCACAGTCAGGGAATGGGCATGGCGTCGAAGGGGCGGCGCGGGCGGCCATCGACGAGATCGGTGCCCTTGGATACACAACGGTTCACCGCCTGAGCGGGCCGGATCAGGGCGCGGGCGGTGCGTGCGCCGGGTTCGACAGCGGTCACCTCGGGGTGACTGATCACCCCCGTGAACGGTCCCGGCCAGGGGGTCCACAGCGTGAAATCGGGGCTGCACCCGTAGATGCCGCCGGTGAGCCGCGTGTCGTCGAGACCGGCGGCCACCACGTTGAGACGGTTCTCCGCGGCCCGTTCGGGGAGCAGGAGGCGCAGGTCCGCGGGCTCGAGCGGGCCCGTGCTGACCGCGATGACGTCGGCGTCCTGAATCGCCGCCAGCCGGAAGGTTTCCGGGAACAGAATGTCGTCGCCGATGACGAGTGCCATTCGGCCCCAAGGTAATTCGAAGATGCGAAGCTCGGTGCCCGGGGTGTCCAGCCAGGGGAGGCGGGCGGTGGGATGTAGTTGCTGCTGGTGTCCCACGATGCCGTCGGCGTCGATGAGCAGGCCGTGGTGGCTGCCGTCCGACCGGACGGTCAGGACCGCGTGTGCGGTCGTGTCACGGAGTGCGCCGGCGATGTCCGCGGCCGTGTGGCCGGTCAGCTCGGGTAGCACGATCAGGTCCGCGCCGCTGGTCGCTAGATCGCGAATCGCGTCCAGGTCGCCGAGGGACAGTGCGGCAGTGCCGGTTTCCGCGCCCGCCGGGGCTCGCCGTCCGATCGGCTCCGCCAGCAGCGGGGCGTAGAGCTGCGGCCGCCGGTCGGCCAGGAGATCGGCGCCGTGGCGGCGCTTGTCGGCGGACCAGGCGATATCGATATCCGCGACGACGATCGCCTCGCCGGTGGCGGGGGCCATGGCCACGCAGGTGCCGTCCGGCGCCACGATCTGGCTTTCCCCCGCGCCGTGCAGTCGATCCGGCGGCACGCCGAGCTTGGCGGCGATCGCGGGCAGCTCGGCGTCCGGCAGCAGCGGGCCCACCTTGTTCGCGGCCACCACCCACACCCGATTCTCGGCGGCGCGGACCGGAATATGCAGGCTCGCTTCGTCGGTCGCGAACGAGTTCAGGCTGTTGAGCAGCAGTTGGGCGCCGCGCACCGCCAGCGATCGGGTGACCTCGGTGATCACGCCCTCCATGCAGGCGTACATGCCGATGCGGCCCAGCGCGGTGGCGATGACCGGTGAGTCCTCGGTACCGGCGTCGAGATAGTCGTTCTCCGCGCCCATCAGGATCTGCTTGTCCGACTCGCCGAGCAGCGTGCCCGTGGGACCGTAGAGCAGGCTGGTGCCGGTGGTCCGGCCGTCTGCGCGGGCCAGGGTGACGCCGATTTTGACGTAGAGCCCGTGGCGCTCGGCGCGGGCGGCGATCGCGCCGAGAAAGGAATCGCCGATCCGGCAGGCCATTCGCCGGGCGTGCGCGCGGTCGGCGTACCAGGATAGGTGGTTACAGAACTCGGGCAGCACCACCAGCTCGGCGTTGTCGGCGGCCGCGGCGTCGATCAGGCGCAGGCAGGCGCCGAGATTGGCCGCGACGTCGGTGCCCGCCGCCAGCTGTGCGGCCGCGACTCGGGTCATCCGCTCCGCCCTTCTGTGCCACAGTGTTTCGGAGATCGAAACAGCGTTTCCGTTCGGCCTGATTCTGTACCGGCCGAGCCGATCTGTCCAGGGGTGGGCCCGGATTTCACCTCGCGGTAATGCCCGCGCGACGAAACCTGTTGTTTCCCTGTGGCAGCCGCGCCGCACGCCTTGACAGCCGCGTGAGCTGCGGGTTCAATATGCGCATTCTGAAACTGCGTTTCCTCTATGGAAACGCACACCGGGAGGGTGGGAATGACGACCTCCGATTCGATGACGAAATCCGTTGTGACCCAGCGCTGTCGCTCGCGACGGGAACGCTGAGATGAACCGGCGTGGGAATGTCGCGCTGGTGCTCGCCGGAGCATGCGCGTGCCCGGTCGCGGGCGGACAGTTGGTACTGCTCGGGAAACCGCTCGGTGGTGTGCTCGGTGTGCCGGGCGCGGTGGTCGGGTATCTCGCGCTCGCGGCCTTGCTGACCGGTTGCGTGACCGGGGTTTTCGCCCGCCGCGGCCTCTCGCCGCGCGTTGCGGGCGGCTGCGCTGTGGTGGTGGGTGCGGGATTCGCGGTGGCGGGCCTGGTGACGGTGCCCTGGTTGTTCACGGCGGCGGTCCTGCTCGCGGGTGCCGCGGCGGGTCCGTTGGTCGTTGCCGCGCGAGCGGCGGGTCTCGCCGTTACGGGCGCGCGCGGAGCCGGGCGTGAGTTCGGCCCGCTGACTCCCTGGCATGGCGCGGCCGCCGCGGGAGTCGCAGGCGCGGCCGGGCTGGCAGCGCTCGGCGAGCAGCGGCCCGGTATGGGGCTCACGGTGGCGGGTGCAGTTCTCGTTGTGCTCGGGATCGTTGCTCGGAGCGCGAACTGCGCTGCGGAGAAGCAGGATTCGCCGCTCCAACTGCCCCGGCGGCGGCTGCTGGGATATGCGGCGATCGGCCTGGCGGTGGGCGGCACCGTGCTACCCGCTCTGCACCTGCTGCTCTTCCGCTGGAACACCCTGGACGCGGATCGGGCAGGTCTGCTGCTACTCGCGGCACTGCCGGCGCTGCTGGTCCTCGCCTTCCCCGCCCCGCATGAGAGCGCTGTCACCCCGCTGCTGATTCTGGCCGCGGGCGGACCTGTACTGGTCGCCACCGCGCCGGGGCCGATAACGCTGGCAGTGGGAATCGCGGTCACCTCGACCGCGTCCGCGCGCGCCGCACGCGGCCTGGATCAGGTTCTCGTCGATGACCGCGGTGCTCTACCCGCTGCGCCGGACAGCCCGCGCTCAGCCCCGAGTGCGGGCGCGATCCGCCCGGGGCCAACAGCCGTCGCCAACGCCGATGGGCCTGCCGCTACCGAGGATAGGCCCCTCGCCAACGACAATGGGCCTCTTGTGGCGTCGGCGGGCGAGCGCTCTGTTGTGGCCGCAGGTAGTCCGGGGCCAGGCGAGGGGTCGTCGGCGGGCGGGCACTCTGCTGCGACTGCGGGTAGTTCGGGTCCAGTGGTCTGGGCGAGCGACGGTGGGCAGTCCGATCCGTTGGTGGATGCGCGCCTGACATCGGCGGTGAATGCGGGCGCGTCTTCGGTCGGCGCGCTGAGTGTGCTGCTCGTGGTGGCTGCCGGGCTCGCTGGCCTCGGACTGGTGACAGTGCTCGGCGAATTGTTCGGCACTGGAACAGCTTTGACCCTTCTCGCGCTGCCCGTCCTGATCGCCGCATTCGTCTACGGGCGCGGCGTTCGGGCGCAGTCCGCCGTACTTCAGGGAGGTCTCTCGTGATTCGTCATGTCGCTGTTGGTGCGCTGCTCGCGCTGTTCCTTGCCGCGCCGGTGCCCGCCGAGGCCGATTCAGGCCCTGTTCTGCGGATCAACGCCACTGCCGAATTGGCCGAGGGGCAGCGAATCACTGTGGACGGCAGTGGGTTCCAGCCTGGGCTGGCAGCGGTGGCGGTCGGCTTGTGTAAGCAGGGGTTCACCAGCGGGTTGAAGGACTGCGACCTCGAAGGTGGCGCGACCTTCGTCAATATCGGCGCGGACGGGACCTTTCCTACCGTGACGCTGACCGCGCGCGCCCGTTTCACCACCATCGACTGCGCGCGACAGCAGTGCGTGATCGCCGCCGCGCCCCTGCCCGGCAGTGAACCGCCCGCGCTCATCGCCGCCACTTCGGCGGAGGTGCTGGTGAGTTTCGCCGGCTCCGCGCCGCCCGCCGCGGCAACGAAACCGCTTGCGGTACCGCAGGAGACCGGCGTGGACGGCCCGTCCACCGCGCTGTGGACGGTGACCGCCGTCCTGCTGACCCTGATCGCCGCCCTCGCACTCGCCGACCGCCGGCGGCTGTAGAACTCCGAAGGAGACACCCATGAGAATCCGCGCACCGTTCGTCGTTCTGCTCGCCGCGGCGGGCCTCGCCCTGACCGCACCGGCAGCCTCGGCGGCCCCGACACTCCAGCTGAACGAGAGCTCCGGCCTGGCCCCGGGTCAAGCGGTCACCATCAGTTTGGACGGCCTGCCACCCAACCTCACCACCGTCGCCGTCGGACAGTGCAAGCCCCAGATCACCCTGCCCACCGACTGCCAGCTGGCCGGCTCACGCATGGGCAAGGCCGACGACAAGGGCAAATGGCAAGCACTGGACGGCAACAACACCCTCACCCTGGTCTCGGCCATCGGCGACGTCGATTGCACCACGGGCCCCGGCGCCTGCGTCATCGCCGTCACCAGCCTCACCCAACCCGGCAACCTCCTCGCCTCGACACCCCTGGCCTTCGGCGCCAAGGAGGCGCCGAAACCCGCCGCCGCGCCTGCTGCGGCCGAGCCGGCCGACGAGGACAGCAACACCGCGCTGTTCCTCGGCATCGGCGTCGCGGTCGTCGTAGTGATCGCGGCGGGCGCACTCCTGCTCCGCAGGCGCGCCCGATAACCCGCTCGGTGGCCGATCGCAGTGCAGGCGATCGGCCACCGAGCGATGATCTCGCAACCGCCGTGGTCGGCCCCTGTATCGCTCCCGACGGGCCCGGTGCCCGCTATCAAGCCGGTGGATACGCCCGCGCGGGTAGGCCCGCGCCACCCGCGCGAAAGGCGGCGGGGGCGTGAATCACAGTGGTTTGGACGTACTCTCGTAGCCCTTCGAGCCCGTACTCCCGGCCGAAACCACTGTTCTTGGTGCCGCCGAAGGGGGCGCGCAGGGACATGCCGGTGCGGTTGTGGGTGTTGACGAAGGTGAAGCCGGCTTCCAGATGGGTGGCGAAGGCGCAGGCGCGGTCTTCGTCGGCGGACCAGACGGAGGCGGCCAAGCCCAGGTCGGAGTCGTTGGCGCGGGCGAGAGCTTCGGCTTCGGTGTCGTAGGTGAGGATCGGGAGGAGTGGGCCGAACTGCTCCTGGCATACCACCTTCGCGTCGTCGGGCGGGTCGAGGACCAGGGCGGGCGCGGCGAAGTAGCCGTCGGTGCCGGCCGGGATCTCGGCCAGCGGGATCGTCCAGCCGCCTCGGTTCCAGGCATCGACGAGCAATTCGCGCATGCGGGCGACGGCGGCCCGGTTCACCACGGGGCCCATGGTCACCGTTTCGTCCAGCGGGTCACCGACACGCAGGATGCGCTGTGCCGCAGCGCGATACGATTCGAGAAATTCCTCCAGCCGATGCCAGGGCAGGTAGAGGCGTTTCGCCGCCATGCAGACCTGACCGGCGGTGGCGAACGAGGCCAGCACGAGGCGCTCGTAGCCGTCGGGTTCGAGGTGGAAATCGTCGAGGAAGATCGCGGGGTCGTTGCCGCCGAGTTCGAGCAGTACCGGGGTCAGGGCGCGGCCCGCGGCGGCGGCGATGCTCCGGCCCGCCTCGGGGCCGCCGGTGAACGCGACCTTGCGAATCAGAGGGTGGGCGACGAGCGCCTGCACAGTGTCCGGCCCGCCGTGGATCACCCGGGTGCCGGGCAGCAGCGCGGCGACCGCCGTGATCGTCAGCGGCGCCAGCGGTGACGGCTTGAGCACCACGGTGTTTCCCGCCGCCAGTGCCGGGCCGAGCTTGAGCAGTGCCAGGATGATCGGCGCGTTCCAGGGCGTGATCGCGGCAACCACGCCGAAAGGGGCGGGGGTGGTGGCGATCCGTCCCTGCGCGTCATCGAGCGTCGACTTACCGAGAACGGCAGGCGCATTCGCGCACACCCAGCGCAGATAGGCGACAGCGAACCCGATCTCGCCGCGACAATCGGCGACCGGTTTCCCACTCTCCCGGGCGAGCAGCACGGCGAACTCCGCGACCCGGGCACCGAGCCGGTCGGCAGCGAGCGCGAGCGCCGTGAGCCGATGCTCGAGCGTCCGTGCCGACCAGGAACGGAATTCACGGTGCGCGTCCTGGACGACGGCATCCACCGCCTCCGGTGCGGTTACCGGCACCGATCCGACGATTTCACTCGGTCTCGCGGGGTTTTCGCGGCTGACGGTCATGGGCGGATATCCAGGGTGTCGAGGAGGCACGCGCGGCGTAGATGGATGCGGGCCGCGTCCGGGTCGGCGGCCAGGTGCCGCAGGTGGGTGCGGTAGTCGTCGTCGTGGGCGCGGATGTTGCGCCAGTTGTTGTGGCTGGCGCGCTGGACGTGGTCGACGGCGACGGTGCGGCGGTGGGCGGCGGCGCGGTCCAGGTGGGATTCCGGGGCGCCCGCGAGTACCTCGGCGAGCGCGTCCGCGAGTTGGACCGCGTCGTGGATGCCGCTGTTCATGCCCATGCCGCCGAGTGGGTTGTTGACGTGGGCGGCGTCGCCCATGAGCAGTACCCGGCCGTGGCGGAAGGAGTCGGTGACCCGCTGGTGCACCGCGTACAGCGATGCGTGCAGGATCCGCCACGGCCGGCCGAGATCGGCGACGGCGGTCAATCGTGCTGGGAGCCGGTCTGATTCGAGGGCGTCGGGGGTATCGGCGGGCGTCGGAAGCAGGACCCGCCAGTGCTCGGGCGTCCGCAGCAGCACCAGCCACTCGTCGGGATCGAACACGTAGTTGATCGGTGCGATGCCGGGCAGCACCGCATCCAATTGCTCATCCACCGAGGCGACGAGGAACCGTTCCGGATACGTGTCCCCGTCGAACCCGGCACCGAGACCGCGCCGCACCGCCGAATGCGCGCCGTCCGCGCCGAGCACCCAGTCGGCACGCCGCGGTCCTTGCGAAGTGTGCAGGACAACGCCGTCGTCACCGGCGGACAGCCCGTGCACCGTGTGCTCGAAAAGCACTTCTGCGTTCGAGGGCAGCGCGGCCATCAAGATCGGAGTCAGCTTGCTCTGTTCGCACTGCACCCGAAACGGGTAGGCGGTGTCGCTCGCGAGCACACCCAGATCGAGGGTCGCGATGACGCCGCCGCTGCGCTCCCGGTACTGGAATGTGGACGCGGTAATGCCTTGGGCCAGTAGTGCTTCCAGCACACCCAGCGCGTCGAGCATTTCGAGGGTCGGCGGGTGGAAGGTGGAGGCCCGAGACTCCGTGGCCAGCCCCGCGCCCTGTTCCAGCACCGTGACCTCGATACCGCGGCGAGCCAGGGTGAGGGCGGCAGTGAGCCCGACCGGACCGGCGCCGACCACCACAACGGAGTTCATGGCCGAGCCTCGACGACCGGGCTCATGAGCTGTGCAGGGCGAAGCGGCCCTCGACGCCGATGACGCGCGCGCCGGTGAAGAACCGCAGCGTTTCCGCGGTGCCCTCCTCGCCGAGGCCCGACCAGCCCCAGGCCGGGCGCGGGGTCATGAGGTGCAGGCTCATGATCGAGGAGCCGTTGACTTTCACCTCACCGGCCCGGATCTGCTGTGCCACTGTGAGAGCCAGCTCTTCGTCGGTGCCGCAGACATAGCCCTCCAACCCGTAGGGGACGGCGTTGGCCAGCGCGATTGCCTCCTCGATCGATCCGTAGACAACCGTTCCCGCAACGGGGCCGAATACCTCGTCGGCCAGGTCGCCGTCCAGCAGGGCGGGCGCGAAGTAGTTGCCCGCATCGGGCATGGATCCAAAGAAGTTGTGCGCGCGGCCGGACAGTGCGCCACGCAGGCTCGCCACGTGCCGCGAGTGCACCAGCGGCCCGAACTCTGTGGCCCGGTCCAGCGGTGGACCGACCCGCAGCGCTTCGAGCCGCTTACCGATCGCCTCGACGATCTCCCCGGCGCGCTCCGCGGGCAGGATCAGACGCCCGAGCGCTCGGCACCATTGACCGTTGAGTGTGCTGAGCAGGTCGGCCGCCATTCGTGCGGCCGTGTCGGTGTCGGCGTCCGGCAGCACCAGCAGTGGATTGTTGCCGCCCAATTCCAGTTGGCACGGGCGCAACAGCGGGGCCGAGGCGGAGGCGATCGCGCGGCCGCCGGCGAGTCCGCCGGTGAACGACACCGCCTTGATCCGGGGATCGGCGGCGAGTTGCGCGCCGGCGTCCGCGCCGCCCTGCACGAGTTGGAACATGCCGGGCGGCACGTGCTCGGCGATGACCTCGGCCAGCGGAATCGCACTGTAGGGCGCCAGCTCGCTGACCTTCAGAATCACCGGGCACCCGGCCGCGAGCGCGTTGGCGACCTTGTGCGCGGCCATGGGCGCGGGCGCGTTCCACGGCACCAGGCACAGCGCCGGGCCGAGCGGCAGCCGGTGCACCTGGACACCGTCCAAATCCGTGCGCCGGGCCCCGGCCCGCAGCGCACCGGCGGCGAGCCGGAACGAGCCCGTCACGATGACGCCGAGCAGTTCGGTCTGCCGGATCGGCACACCGGTGGCCAGCGCGTCCAGCTCGGCGAGCCGTGCCAGCCGGGGTTCGAGTCCGTCGGCGATGGCGTCGAGCACCTCCGGGGTGATGTCCCCGGCGGCTCGGGCCGCCACCTCGAGCGCGCGGTCGATCCGGCCGGGCGCGGTCGCGACCGCGCGGGCGACCTCGGCCCCGGTCGCCGGATCCTCCAGCGCGACACCGAGATCCAGCTCCGGTGTACCCCAGCCGCCGTCGATCAGATCGACGATCTCCGGTAGGTCGCCGCTCATCGGTTCACCTCCGCCGGAGCGGTCGCGAACAGCTCGTTCGCCTTGGCGTCGGTGACGATCCGCGCGACCTCGAGCAGGCCGCGCTCGGCGGGAAAGGTCATGACCAGGCCCATGGCGAGGTCGCGCAGCGCCCGCCCCGCCACACCGTCCATCGACGCGGCCGAGGTGCCGCCCGCCTTGAGCGCCCCCAGCGCCACCTGGAAGCAGGCCTCGGTGACCGCGCCCTTGCCGAGCCGCCACTGCGTGAACACCTCCGGTTTGGGCTTGATCGGCGGTTCCACCGTCTCGATGCTCAGCTGGTAGCGCAGCCACAGGTAGGCGGTGTGCAGTTGCCGGGTCATCTCGCCGATGAGGACCTGGTGCACGGGGGAGGAGGCGATGGGCGCGCCGGTGTCGGCGAAGGTCTTACGGGTGGTCGTGGCCAGTGTCTCGTCGTAGGCCCGCTGCGCGCACCCGGTGTAGACCGCGGCGATGGCGAGTTGATTGCCAACGAAGCTGCCGCGGCTCATGGTGAGCATCTTGCCGAACGCGCCGGGCACTGCCAGCGCCTCGTCCGCGGGGATGAACACCTCGTCGAGGCGGATGCCGTTGTTGGCGGTGGCGCGCATGCCCAGCCCGTCCCACGGGGCCCGGGTGCTGACGCCCGCCGCGGCGCGGGGCACGAAGAACGTCGCCAAGCCCTCGGCGGTGTCGTAACCCTCGAGTTTGGCCGAGGTGAGGTAGTAGTCGGCGACGCCCGTGGCGCAGCCGAACGACTTCTCGCCGTTCAGGATCCAGCCGCCGTCGGTCTTGCGGGCGGTGGTGGCGATGGTGATGTTGGCGTGCGCGGTCTTCACCGACTCGGACGCGAAGTTCGCCAGCCACACCCCCTCGGCCATGCGGGTGAGTACCTTCTCGGCGAAGGCCCGCACCACCGGCACCTCGCCGGTGTCGAACAGTCCGGCGTCGATCGCCTCCAGGGGCAGCAGCCCGCGCGAGGCGCTGGTGTTGTGGAAGAAGTACGCCAGCGCCGTGGACGGGCAGGCCGTGCCCATGGCGTAGGTGGCCGCGGCGAGGTCGCGCAGGGTACCGCCGAGGCCGCCGAACTTCTCCGGAACCACCAGGCCCAGTAGTCCGGCCTCGCGCAGCAGGCCGACGTGCGAGGCAGGGAAGGTGGCCGTGCGATCGGCCGTTTCGGCGGCCGCGCTCAGCGCGGGCAGAATCGACTGAACACGCTGTGCGCGTTCGCGTTCCGCCTCGGTCATGTCCTCGACGAGTCGTTCGCCGGTCAGTGGTTCGCCGGTCATCGGGCAATCCCCTCGTGGTAGGTGCGATCGTGATAGATCAGTGGTGGCGCCGGGCGCGGGGTGGCGGTGTCGCGCACCAGGCCCAGGACGATGGTGTGGTCGCTGGCGGGGTGGCAGGCGACCACCGCGCAGTCCAGCCAGGCCACGGCGTCGGTCAGCACCGCCGACCCGCTCGGGGCCTGATGCCAGCGGCCCAGGGCGAAGCGCCGGGCCGGATCGCCGCGCGCGGCGAAGCGCCGGCCGATGTCCTCGTGGTCGTGGCCGAGCACGTTGACCGCGAAAACCCCGCTGCCGGTGATGGAGCGACAGGTCGCGCTCGCCGATGCCAGGCATATCGAGACGAGCGGCGGTTCCAGGGCCACACTGGTGAACGAGCTGGCGGTCATGCCCTGCGGGGTGCCGTCGGCGCGGGCGGTGGTGACCACGACCACCCCGGTGGCCCAGTGGGCGAGTACCGCACGGAGATTGGTCGGGTCCACCGAAATCCCCCGTTTCGATATGGGAAACACTGTTACGCACAAGGTAACGCTCTGTGCGGGGGCTCGCAAGTGGTGCGCGGGGGCCGGCGGCCGAAATCGCGGATGCTGTTTCCCATCGGGAAATGCCTGCCCTAAGCTGGAGCCGTGTCGGACACCGAGGCCGAGAGTCAGAGTCGCTCCATCGCCGCCGTCGAACGGGCCATGGACGTGTTGTTGCTGTTCGGCCGCACCGGCAGGCCCGATCTCGGCGTCACCGAGATCGCCAACGAACTGGGCCTGACCAAGGCCGCCGTGCACCGCATCCTCACCGCGCTGCGCAACCGCGAGCTGATCACCGTGGAGCCCACCACCCGGCGCTACGCCCTCGGGCACGCCGCCATCGCGCTCGGCCGCGCCTACCTGGCGCGCACCGACCTGCGGGTGATGGCGGGTCCCGAACTGCGCAGGCTGGCCGCGCAGACCGGCGAGACCGCGACCCTGTCGATCCGTCGCGGCGACACCCGCATGTACGTGGATCAGGTTGTGCCGGACCAGGAATTGCGGATGGAGGTCGCGCTCGGCGTGCCCTACCCGCTGCACGCGGGCAGCTCCTCCAAAGCGATCCTGGCGTTCCTGCGCAAGGAGGAGATCGGTGAGTATCTGGACCGGCACGAGCTGACTCCGTTCACCGACGCCACCATCACCACCCCGCGCAAACTGCGCAGCGAGCTCACCGAGATCCGCAAGCGGGGTTACGCGATCTCGCTGGGGGAGCGCCAGATCGGCGCCGCGTCCATCGCGGCCCCGGTGCTCGATCACGACGGCGGCGTGGTGGCCGCGCTGAGTGTGTGCGGCCCGCTGTCCCGGTTCCAGCCGGGCATCAAGGAATTCGTGCCGATGCTGCAGAAGGCGGCCGGCGCGGTGTCCGCGCAGCTGGGTTACTCGGGCTAGCGATCACAGCCGCGCGGCGGGTTTGAGCACGCCGAGCGCGGCGGCGGCCAGCACGCTGGCCCAGATCGTCCACACGTAGGGCAGGCAGCCGTCGACGCTGCGCCGCAGCGTGCGCTCCACCGTGTCGGTCGAGCCGCTCGCCAGCAGCGCGCCGAACGCGGGGCCGAAGGGGCGCAACATCATCCGGATGCCCAGCCCCGCCGCGATCGCCGCCGCGTAGAGCAGGATCTTGCCGCCCAGCCACTTCGGGTTGGTCGTCACCCCGAACGGCTGCGCCGCGAACAGCGCGTAGGCGCCGGCGATCGCCATGCCCGCGACGACGGCGAACCGGATACCGAGATCGGCGGCCTGCACCGCGGCGAACCGTCCGTGCGTGCGGTGCTGGATCACGGTGAGCGCCAGCCAGATCGCCGCGAACACCCACACGCCCGCCACCAGCCACCACGGGAAGAAATCGACGCCGAACAGCGATGCCCCGTGCGGTTCCAGCGCCATCAGTGTGAGTCCGCTGGGCAGGAACAGCACCAGGCAGACCTTCGGGCCGAGATCCAATCCGCTCATGATCGACAGGGCTGTCGCGCGGGCGGACGGCGCGAGCTCCGGGTCGAGAACGAACCGGCTGGAGTAGTAGACCCCCAGGTCCCCGCCGAGCCAGAACACGAACAGCACCAGGTGGAGCAGGATCCACCAGCCGTGCGGGTGTGCGCCCATCCGCCATCTCCTGTTCTCTTCTGCGAAACGGTGTTTCGCGTGTAAGCTCCGCCGATAGTTTCACATCGAAACAGCGTTTCCACAATCGAAACGGGGTTCGTATGCGCGCCCTCTTGGCGTCCACCCTGTCCCTGCTCCTGCTCACCACCGCGCCGGCCGAGGCTGATCCCGGCATCCGGGAAGAGGCGGTCCGCATCACCGTCGACGACGCCGCGGTGTGGTTTCCCGCCCGGGCCGAGCACCGCCTGCCGGTGGCGCTGCTGCTGCCCGGCGCCAACGTCGCTCGCCGCTATTACGCCCGATTCGCCTCGGCCGTAGCCGATTACGGCTTCGTCGTGGTGGTGCCCGAACGGCGTCCGATGCCGATGGCCGACTACACCCTGCCCAGCGAACATCAGCTCACCGAGGTGGTGGACTGGGCGCGCGCCATCGACCCGGCTTCGCCGCTCGGCCGGATCGTCGACCCGTCGACCCTGGTGGTGGCCGGGCACTCCTACGGCGGCGCGACCGCGCTCTACGCGGCCGCGGACCGGTGCCAGCCGCCGTTCTGCTTCGGGCTGACCTACCGGCATCCGCCCGAGCTGAAAGCCGTTGTCGGACTGGGCACGAACACCACGGTCGGATCCGCTGTCGACCCGGTCGCGGTGCACGGCGTGCCCGTCATGTTCATCAACGGCACGCTCGACGGCGTCAGCGAACCGGCCGAGGCGCACGAGAGCTACGCCAAGCTGACCGGCGCGCCGCGTGCGATGTTCGTGAACCTGCTGGGCGCCAACCACTTCGGACTGACCGACGAGAACAACCCACCGGGCGCGGCCCCTGATCCGCTGGTGGCGACCGTGCCGCACGCGCAATCCATCGCTACCGCGGCGCGCTGGACCGCGCAGTGGTTCCTGGCGCAGCTCGGGAGCGCGGCGGCTCAGGATTACGTGTACCGGCTCGGTGGGCAGCAGGATTCGGCGGTGACCGTGGAAGTGCGCTGAGCCGTCCGGCCGCGACGCCTAGGTCAGCAATCGACGGGCTGCCTCGAGGCCGGTCACATCGGCGTATTTGGCGTTGAGGTCGAACAGGTTGGCCTCGTGCAGGCGGGGGTCGCGGTCACCACAGGCGTCGGCGACCACCACCGGGCGGAAACCGTGCTGCATGGCGTCGGTGGCGGTGGCGCGGACACAGCCGCTGGTGGTGAGGCCCGCGATGAACAGGGTGTCGATGCCGTCGGCGGTGAGATTGGCGGCCAGGGCGGTGCCGTGGAAGGCGCTCGGGTACTGCTTGACGACCACGGTTTCGCCCGGGTGCGGTGCGGGATCGTCGAGGAAGTCGCCCAGCGGGTTGCCGTCCTCGAAGACCGCGAGGGTCGGGATCTTCAGCCGGAACAAGCCGCCCTCGGTGGTGCCCGGGCGGTAGGCGACCCGGGTGAACAGCACCGGATAGCCGCGCGCCCGCGCGTGCTGGACGAGCGCCGCGGCGGCGCGCACGGCATCCTCCACCGGGGCGCGCAGGGGCGAGTCGTCGTCGAGATAGGCCGCGCAGATGTCGATCACCAGCACGGCGGGGCGTTTCCCGACGCCCAGCGGGGTGCCGTAGCCGGCGCTGTGGGCGTCCTCGGTGAGGTCCTTCATGGTGCAAATCCCTTCAGAGCACGCCGGATTCGGCGAGTTTCGCGATCCGGGCGGCGTCCAGGCCGAGCAGGCCGCTGTAGATCTCGGCGTTGTGCGCGCCCAGCGCGGGGCCCGCGTGCCGGATGCTGCCCGGGGTCAGGCTCAGTTTCGGGACGACGTTGTGCATCGGCAGCTCGCCGAACTCGGGGTGGGCGACGCGGGCGATCGCCTCGCGGGCGGCGAAATGCGGATCGGCGAACATGTCGCGGGCGGTGTAGATGCGCCCGGCCGGCACGCCCGCGTCGTGCAGGCGTTGCAGCAGCTCCTCGGCCTCGTGGGTGGCCGTCCAGTCCGCGATCGACTCGTCGAGCTCGGTCATCCGGGCGCCGCGCGCGGTGTGGGTCGCGTAGCGCTCGTCGGTGGCCAACTCGGGGCGGCCCATGAGTGCGGTCAGACGCGCGAACACGGTGTCCTGGTTCGCGGCGATGAGGACCATCTCACCGCCCGCGGTCGGATAGACATTGCTGGGTGCGACGTTCGGCAGTACCGAGCCGGTGCGTTCGCGCTGGTAGCCGGTGATCGCGTACTCCGGCAGCAGCGACTCCATCATCGCGAGCACGGCTTCGTAGATCGCCGAATCCACCAGCTGGCCCTGGCTGGTGCGGGCGCGGTGGTGCACGGCCGCGAGGGTGCCGATGGTGGCGAAGACGGCGGCCAGCGAATCGCCGAGCGAGATGCCGGTGCGGGCCGGGGCGCGATCGGGATCGCCGGTGGTGTAGCGGATGCCGCCCATCGCCTCGCCGATCGAGCCGTATCCGGCGCGCGGCGCGTACGGCCCGGTCTGCCCGTAACCGCTGACCCGCACCATGATCAGGCTCGGATGCTCGGCGCGCAGGGCCTCGTAGCCCAGGCCCCAGCGTTCCATGGTGCCCGGCCGGAAATTCTCGATGACGATGTCGGCCTGCGCGATCAACTCCCGGGCCAGGCGCTGGCCTTCCGGATCGCGCAGATTGCAGGTCACCGACTTCTTGTTGCGCGCGACCACCGGCCACCACAGCGACTTGCCGTCGGACTGTTCGCGCCCCCACTGGCGCATCGGATCACCGCTGCCGGGCGCCTCCAGTTTGATGACCTCGGCGCCGAAGTCGCCGAGCAACTGCCCGCAGAACGGGCCGGCCAGCAGCTGGCCCATCTCGATGACGCGCAGATCGGCCAGTGGCCCGGGCGAAGTGGTGGGTTCGGCTGACATACGGCCGCTCCGTTCTCGGAAGGAACTCCATCGGCAAAATTGGATACACTGTATCCCTGAGTGAAACAGCGCGGCAAGGCGGCGGGAAGCATTCCGCGCCGGGCGCTTTCGGGACAGGGAGTATTCGTGGACATCGTGGAAGTCGCGCCGCGCGACGGTCTGCAGAACGAGCCGGGCATGATCGCGACCGGCGACAAGATCCGGCTCGTCGAACGCTCGGTCGCGGCCGGGCTGCGCCGCATCGAAGCCGTGAGTTTCGTGCATCCGCAACGGGTTCCGCAGATGGCGGACGCGGAAGCGGTGATGGCGGGTGTGCCGCGCGTCGCGGGCGTCTCCTATGCGGGCCTGATCTTCAACGATCGAGGGTTGGATCGGGCGCTGGCCGCCGGGGTGGACGAGATCAATGTCGTTGTGGTGGCGACGGATACGTTCAGCCATCGCAATCAGGGTTGTAGCACCGCCGAGGGTGTCGAACGCTGGCAGGCGCTGGCGGAACGTGCCGCCGACGCGGGGCTGTTCCGCACCGTCACCCTCGCCGCGGCGTTCGGCTGCCCCTTCGAAGGCGAGGTGCCCGCGGCCCGGGTGCTCGACCTGGTTCGGCAGGTGCGGGCCGCGCACCCGGACGAGATCGCCTTCGCCGACACCATCGGCGTCGCCACCCCGGACCGCGTCCGCGCGGTGCTCGCCGGTGTGCGCGGCCTCGCACCGGACACGCCCCTGCGCTGCCACTTCCACAACACTCGAAACACCGGCTACGCCAACGCGGTCGCCGCCCTGGAAGCCGGCGTCCAGGTCCTCGATGCCAGCACCGGCGGTATCGGCGGGTGCCCGTTCGCCCCTGCCGCCACCGGCAACATCGCCACCGAGGACCTGCTCTATCTGCTGCATCGCATGGGGGTCGAGACCGGCGTGCGGATGGAGGCGGTCGGCGAGACCGGTACGTGGCTCGGCGCACTCCTCGGCCAACCGGTCCCGGCGCTGCTGGGGCGCGCAGGGCCCTTCCCCGCAGCCCGGTAAAGAGTCGAACTGCGCGAGCCGCAAAACCGGCCGGAGGGGCGGGCGTCAGCGCAGCGGTCCGCGGGTGGTTGTCGGCGGGGTGGCTGACTCTCCGTTGTGGGGCGCGCTCAGTGCGGGAGGTGGGGCTGGGTGGTGCCGAGGGCGCGGATCAGGTGGTCGAGGTCGGGAAGGTCGGGGAGGTCGTAGACGATCTCGGGGATGGCGGTGGCGGCTTCGGGGGTGAGGGCGGTCGCGGTGTTGAGGCGGAATTTGGTGGCGAGTTCCTCAGGGGACAGCGGGTTGCCGGGGCCGCCGCGGTTCATGGTGACGCGTTCGGTGTGGGTTCGGCCGGTGTGCAGTTCGGCGGTGAGGGTGGCGGGGAACTGGTGCGGGAAGATCTCGTCGCAGCGGGGGTCGGGGCGGCAGGAGACCTTGGCGGCCAGGGCGAGGCGGGCCGGGTCGGCGGCGGCGCTGTCGGTGAAGTCCTCGTGGAAGACGCCGAGACCGCCGCCGCCGAGCAGGGCGGCCGCGACGGTGTAGGGGCCGGAAAAGGCTGCGTGGTAACCGGATTCGGGGTGGCGCTTGGCGGCCAGGGGTTCGCCGATGGTGCGCAATACCGCGGTGGGGGCGGCGAGGATCAGTCGGTCGATCTGGTCGGCGGTGATGCCGTGCGCGCGCAGGCGCAGGGCGGCGTCGATGCCGGCGTGGGTGAAGTGGTTGCAGGGGTAGGGCTTGAAGAAGATGCCGGGCAGTTCCCAGTGCGTGCCGAGGTCGGCGGTGACGACCGAGGCGTCGGCCGCCGGACCGCAGAACGCTTGCAGCAGCCCGAATCTGCCCTCGATGACCGTCGGCGGTCCGGTGAGCCCGTGCCGGGCCAGTCCGGCCGCGGTCACCGCCGCGTGCGCGGCCCAGCCGCAGTGCACGCGTTTGACGGTGCCGCCGGTGCGATTGGCTTCCAGCAGACCCGAACCCATGCTGGCGGCGATGCCGAGGGCGTGCCCGATCTCGGCCGCGCCGAGCCCGGACAGCATGGCCGCCGCCGCGGCCGCCCCGACCGCCCCGCAGATGGCGGTGGCGTGCAGACCGCGTTCGAAGAAGATGGAATTGCCGAGCGCCGCGTCGTATCCGGCCATGCCGAGGCGGACGGTGATCTCCACCCCGACGGCCACCGCGTCCAGCAGCGCGGCCCCGCTGGCGCCGGTGGTCTCGGCGACCGCCAGGGCGGCCGGCACCACCGAGGCCGAGGGGTGCAGCACCGAGGGCAGGTGCGTGTCGTCGAAATCCAGGGCATGCGCCAGGGTGCCGCCGAGCAGTGCCGCGCTCGCTTCGGGATAGCGCCCCGGCAACCCCAGGGCAGTCGCGCGCGGCCGCCCCTCCCACTCGGTGATCAGCGCGCGCACAGCCCCGGCCGCGGGTGTTTCGAGAGCGGCCAGGCTGTTGCCGAGCACATCCAGCACCCGGCGGGCGGCATCGGTCCGCAACTCCGCGCCGACCCCACGCGTGCGGGCACGGAACGCGAACAAAGCCAGCTCTTGAACAATCGTCAGGTCGCTCATGCGATGACTCCCGCAAGCAGGCGCATCAGCGATCTGTCGGCGGTGTGCGGAGGGTGCGCGACGGTGTGCTCCCGGTTGGCTCGGTCCGGCAGTAGGAGGACGCCGGAGGTACGCATGATCCGGCGTGCGGTGGCCATTGTCTGTCCGGTCATCTGCTCACCGCCGCGAGCGGGCGTACCGGGGAACCGGTGGCGCCGACTATGCGTAGGGGGGCCAGGACGAAGACGAACTCGGTGCGGTGTTCGGCGGCAAGTGCTTCCAAGGCAAGGTGTTCGAGGATGTAGATGCCGGAGTCGACCAGGAGTATTCGGTGCACGGGCAGGACGCTGTGGCCCGCGCCGGGGGCGAGGCATTCGTAGGCGGTGGTGTCGGCGCCGGTGGCGGCGATGTGCCGATCGGCGAGCCAGCGGGCCGCGTCGACGCCGATGCCGGGCACGCCGGATCGGTTGCCGAGATAGGCCGGGGCGTTGTCGAAGAGTCTCGCCCAACCGGTGCGAAGGAGGACGACGTCGCCGGTGCGCGGGTGCACGCCGGCGCGGCGCGCGGCGCGCTCCAGATCCTCGACGGTGATCTCGTATCCGCCGGGCAGGGTGTCGGTGTCGTGCAGGGCGGCGATGTCGAGCAGGAGGCCGCGGCACAGGAAGCCGGGCAGGTTTTCGGCGCCGTGCGCGCTGAACCGGCCGCCGGTCTGGGCCCGTGCGGCGTCGACGCCGCCGTGCAGCAGCCCGTCCTGGCTGACGTGGCTGAGGGCGTCGATGTGGGTGCCGAC
This sequence comes from Nocardia sp. NPDC050712, assembly GCF_040654295.1. Classification (NCBI taxonomy): domain Bacteria; kingdom Bacillati; phylum Actinomycetota; class Actinomycetes; order Mycobacteriales; family Nocardiaceae; genus Nocardia; species Nocardia sp. NPDC050712. The sequence continues at coordinate 1,686,199 of NZ_JBFAHT010000002.1, read as the reverse complement.
GTGCCCGCCGGTCACGATGATCTCGCTGGCGGCCGACCCGCCGTCGGGGCGCACCAGGTCACCGTGCCTGCGCGCCAGCGTCATCCGGAAGCCGGGGTGGTTCGGGGAGCACGGCATGCCGGTGAAGAACGGCTGCCCGAGCTCGATCAGGCGGACCCCGGCGCCCACCGCCGCCACCAGCGGATCGGTCATCGGATCACCCCGGCGGCGCGCAGTGCGGTCAGCCGGTCGGCGTCGACGCCGTAGCCGCCGAGCACCTCGGCGGTGTGCGCGCCCAGTGGCGGCCCGGTCCAGCGGATCCGCCCGGGTGTCTCGGAGAGCCGGAACAGCACGTTCTGCATCCGGATCGGCCCCAGCTCGTCGTCGGGCAGTTCGGCGATCGTGCCCAGCGCCCGATACTGCGGATCGGCCAGCACGTCGGCGGCGGTGTAGACGGGCGCGATCGCCGCCTCGGCCTGCTCGAAGGCGCGCAGCACCTCGGCGGTGCCGCGTTCGGCGATCCAGGAGCCGACCGCCGCGTCGAGTTCGTCGGCGTGCTCGGCTCGTTCGGCGCCGGAACCGAACCACGGCCGCTCGATCAGATCCGCCCGCCCGACCAGGCGCAGCACCCGCTCGGCCACCGATTGCGCGCTGGTGGACACCGCGACCCAGCCACCGTCGCCGGTGCGATAGATGTTGCGGGGCGCGTTGTTCGAGGACCGGTTGCCCATCCGCGGTTGCAGCGTGCCGAGCTGGTCGTAGGCGATGAGCTGCGGCCCGAGCAGGGTCAGGATCGGTTCGATGATGGCCAGGTCGATCTGCTGGCCATGCCCGCTGTCCGCGCGCGCCCGCAGCGCCGTCATGATCGCGAAAGCCGTGGCGAGACCGGCGATTCCGTCGGCCAGACCGAACGGCGGCAGGGTGGGCGGGCCGTCCGGATCGCCGGTGACGGCGGCGAACCCGCTCATCGCCTCGGCGAGGGTGCCGAATCCGGGCCGCCGCGCGTAGGGGCCGACCTGCCCGAAGCCGGTGACGCGGGCCAGCACCACACCCGGATTGATGGCCCGCAGCGCGGGATATCCCAGGCCCCACCGCTCCAGGGTGCCGGGGCGGAAGTTCTCGATGACGACATCCGCCTCGGCGACCATGCGGCGGAAGATCTCCTGCCCGTCGGGCGCGCCCAGGTAGAGCGTGATCGATTTCTTCCCGCGCCCCAGCATCTTCCACCACAGGCCGACGCCGTCACGCTGCGCGCCGTGGCTGCGGACCGGGTCGCCGCGCGGATGTTCGATCTTCACCACCTCGGCCCCGTAGTCGGCCAGCAGGGTGGCCGCGAGCGGGCCCGCGAACAGCGTCGCCACATCCAGCACCCGGATCCCGGACAGCGGTCCATCCATCACGCAACTCCTGCTCCGCCCGCATCGTTTCCCTCAACGAAACATGAAAGCCGGTGCGCGGCATTGACTATCAGCGAATAGTACTGCGATGATCGCCGAATTGGAAAAGATGTTTCGCACAGAGAAACTGAGGTGTGCTGTGGTGGCGACCGATCTGCTGATCCGCAACGCCCGGGTCGTGCGCCGGGGTGCGCAGTCCGCCGAGGACCCGGAGCCGGTCGATATCGCCGTCGCCGACGGTGTGGTCACCGAGATCGGGGCCGGTCTCGCGGCCGGCGGCGCGCGCCGCGTGGTCGATGCCCAGGGCCTGCTCGCCTTCCCCGGCGTCGTCGACGCGCATCAGCACTGGGGCATCTACCAGGAGCTCGCCGCCGACACCGAGAGCGAGAGCCGCGCTTGCGCGCAGGGCGGGGTCACCACCTCGCTCACCTACATGCGCACCGGCCGCTACTACCTCAACCGGGGCGGCGCCTACCGCGACTTCGTCCCCGAGGTGCTGGACCGGATGGCGGGCCGCTCGTTCGTCGATCACGCGCTGCACCTGGCGCCGATGACGGCCGAGCACATCGCCGAGATCCCGTCGCTGGTCCAGGATTTCGGCATCACCTCGTTCAAGATCTTCATGTTCTACGGCGGGCACGGGCTGCACGGCCGCGCCGCCGATCAGTCCGAGTTCCTGATGATCCCGCCGGAGCAGCGCTACGACCTCGCGCACTTCGAGTTCGTGATGCGCGGAATCCGAAGCGCCCGAGCGCGGTTCGGCGACCGGATCTCGCTGTCACTGCACTGCGAGACCGCCGAGATCATGACCGCCTACACCGAAATGGTCGAGCGCGACGGCACGCTCACCGGCTTGCGCGCCTACAGCGCCTCCCGCCCGCCGCACTCCGAGGGGCTGGCCATCACGATGGCCGCCTACCTCGCGCACGAGACCGGCCTGGCGAATATCAACCTGCTGCACCTGTCCTCGGCCAAGGCCGTCGAGGCCGCGCTGACGATGGCGAAAGCCTTTCCGCACGTGGACTTCCGGCGCGAAGTCACCATCGGCCACCTGCTCGCCGACGTCGACAGCGCGCACGGGCTGGGCGGAAAGGTGAATCCGCCGCTGCGCGACCGCGCCGACGTCGAAGCGCTGTGGGGGCACCTGCTGACCGGGGAGATCGACTGGGTGGTCAGCGACCACGCCTGCTGCCGTGACGAACAGAAGTTCGGGGCCGATCGGGACGATGTGTTCGCGGCGAAGTCGGGTTTCGGCGGCGCCGAGTACCTGCTGCCCGGCCTGGTGGGCGAGGGCAGGCGGCGCGGGTTGCCGCTCTCGCGCATCGCCGAGCTGACCGCGTGGAACCCCGCGCAGCGCTACGGCCTGACGGGCAAGGGCGCGATCGAGCCGGGCTTCGACGCCGACATCGTGCTGGTGGACCCGACTGCCGAGTGGACGGTCCGCGCCGCCGACTCCGAATCCGCCCAGGAGTACACCCCTTTCGAGGGATTCACCATGAACGCCCGGGTCACGGAGGTGTTTCTGCGCGGGCACCACGTCTACCGCGACGGCAAGGTGCAGGGTGAACCGCGGGGCCGCTACCTCCGTCGTGCGCCCGCCTAGCCGTCAGGGAAAGCTGAGGCGATGGTGTCCCTGATCCTGCTACTGCTCGCCGCTTTTCAACTCGCCTGCGTGGCGCGGCTCGGCCGTCGGCCACCCTGGCTGCTGTGCGTGGTCGGGCTCGGGCTCGCCTACGACTCCGCGGTCGTCGGTCTCGGTGCCTGGCTGGGGACCGGAGATGTCCTGCACGCGTTGAGCATCGGGCGTTACGTCGGCCATGTGCTGGTCACCCCGCTGCTGGTGGTGTGGGTCGCCGACCGGGTCTTCGCCCGCCGGGGGATCGGGCCGTGGCTGGTCGCGGCCGGTCTGGTCGCGTGGGGCGCGGTGACGGAGCTGATCGGCCTGCACCTGGTTCCGAAGTCCTTCGCCGATACCCTGCGCTACGTGCCGGACCACCCGGGCGGCCCGCCGATCCCGGCGCTGATCGTGTCGGTAGTACTGCTGGTCGCCGGAATTGCCCTGTGGCGCAAGCAAGGCTGGCCCTGGCTGGCGCTGGCCGGCATCGTGTTGATCGTGGCTTCGGGCGCGGCCGTCGCACTACCGCCGCTCGGCAACGCGGGCGAGGCGGTCCTGCTGGCCGCGCTCGTCGCTGCCGAACGCCGGCTCAGCCGCCCTGGTGATGGTCGTAGTCGTTGAAGTCGACCGCACGCGTGGCCCGGGCATAGGCGAGATGCGAGCCCGGCCAGACGGCGGTCACCGTGCCGTCGGCGGTGTGATACCAGCCGGGGCACCCGGTGGTGAAGACGGTGCGCCGCAGCTTGTCCTGGAGGCGGCTGTTGTAGGCGTGCTGGGCTTCCGGTCGCACGTCGAGCCAGCCGCCGCGTTCGGCGATCCGCTCGATCGCCAGGCGGGCGTAGCGGGCCTGCTTCTCCAGCATGAATGTGATGGTGTTGGTGAGGGATCCGGTGTTCGGGCCGTACATCAGGAACAGGTTCGGGTAGCCCGAGACGGTGATGCCGAGATGGGCGTAGGGCCCGGCCTTCCATTCGGCGTGCAGCCGGCGGCCGTCGCGGCCGGTGATCTCGATCGGGGCCAGATACTCGGTGGCCGTGAAACCGGTGCACCACACGATGACGTCGGCGTCCACCTCGCTGCCGTCGGCGAGCACCAGCCCGCGTTCGGTCACCCGCTGCACGCCGTGCGGATGCAGCGTCACCTGCGGCAGGTCCAGCGCCGGATACCAGGCGTTGGACAGCAGCACCCGGTTGCAGCCGAACCGGTAGCCGGGCGTGACCGCCCGGCGCAGCGCGGGATCGCCGATCTCGCGCCGGATCTTGGCCTTCAGCCACCATTCGAAACCGATCTGCACCGGCTCGGCCCAGCGCGCGATGAACGGCGCCCGCGCCTCGTACCAGAGCCATTCGGCGTTGTGCTGCAAGCGGGCCAGCCCGGGAACCCGCCGGAGCAGGGTGCGCGCGATCCGGTTGGTCCGGTGATCCCATTTGTTGCCGACCCAGTAGGCCGAGCGCTGCACCACGTGCAGTTCGGCGACGCGGTCGGCGATGGCGGGCACGATCTGCACCGCGCTCGCGCCGCTGCCGACGACCGCGACCCGCTTGTCGGTCAGATCGACCCCGTGGTCCCACTGCGCCGAATGGAATTGCGCGCCCGCGAAATCGGCCATGCCGTCGAGTTCGGGCAGCGCGGGCCGGGACAGCTGACCGGTCGCGCAGATCAGGACGTCGAAGTGGTTCACCTCGCCGTCCTCCAACTCGACCCGCCAGCGGGCGGCCTCGGGCTCGAAGGTCGCCGCGACCACCTCGGCGCCGAAGCGGATCTTGCGGGTGACCCCGTGGGTGTCGGCGGTGCGCTGCAGATAGCGGTGGATCTCCGGCTGGGTGCCGAAGCGCCGCGACCACTCCGTTTCCAGGTGCGCGGAGAACGAGTAGATCGGGGACGGGACGTCGCAGGCCGCGCCCGGATAGGAGTTGGCCCGCCACACCCCGCCCGCCGAGTCGCCGCGCTCGAACACGGTGTAATCGTGCATCCCGTTGCGGTCCAGTTCCATCGCCGCGGCCAGCCCACCGAATCCCGCGCCGATGATGGCGACCGACACTGCCTTGCTCGTCATGGTTCGACGGTAGGTGCGCGACCCGGGCGGGTTCGAGGTCCGATCCGGGTGGGTTATTGTCATTTCCGGACATGAGTATCGAGACACCCACCTGGGACCACCCCCGCGGCCCCGCCGCGACCCGCATCCTGGTCGACCTGGGCGCCGAGCACGGGCTCAGCGCCGCGGACTGCCTGTCCGGCAGCGGTCTGCGTCCCGCCGATCTGGAACGACCCGATCTGGTGGTCGAGGCGGGCCAGGAACTGGCCATCGCCCGCACCCTGCTGCACCGGATCGGCGATCGGCCCGGCCTCGGCGTGGCGGCGGGACTGCGCTACACCGTGGGCACGCTCGGCATCTGGGGTTACGCCATGCTGTCCAGTTCCAGTGTGCGCGAGGCGATCCGGCTCGGCGTGCGCTACGCGCAGCTCTCCTTCGCGTTCATCGAACCGGTCGTCGAGCGCAGCGGGCGGGACCTGGCCGTGGTGTTCGACGCCGCCCAGATCCCCGCCGATGTCCGGGACTTCTTCGTCGAACGGGAGCTGGCCAAGATCGCCGTGCTCATTCCGTCCGCGGTCGGCGATCCGCGCGGGCTGCGGATCGAGGCGGCGTTCGACGGCGCGCGCGCCGCGGCGCTGCGCGAGCAACTGCCCGGAGTGGACCTGCGCGTCGGCGCCGATCGGCATCGCCTGGTCTTCGCGGCGGCGCTGCTGGATCAGCCGCTGCCGCAAGCGGATTCGACCACGGCGCTGCTGCTCGAAGAGCAGTGCACGCGGATCCTGGAGGCCCGGCGGTCGCGGCGCGGTATGTCGGCCCGGGTGCGCGCGCTGATTCTCGCCGAGATCGACAGCGCCCCGTCCGCGGGCGAGATCGCGGCCCGCCTGCACCTCGACGAGCGCACGCTGCGCCGTCGCCTGCACGCCGAGGGCACCTCGTTCCGGGAGCTCGTCGACGAGGTGCGCGCCACCCTGGCCGCGGACCTGCTGACCCTGGACCGCCTCACGCTCGCCGAAATCGCCCGCCGCCTCGGCTATCACGACGCCGCCGGTTTCAGTCGCGCGCACCGGCGCTGGACGGGTCGCGCGCCCCGGCAGCACTGATTTTCGCCAGATGCATCGTTTTTGCATCGTTTCTGGGCTAGGTTGGATTATGCCGCACCGCAACCGGTTCGGTGGTCCGAGAACAGTCCGATACCTAGGCGAATCGCCTCGAATGCGGCGTCGCCGCAGGAGATTGCCATGAGTGTTTGTCTTTCACGCCGTACCACCGCCGCCGTGCTGGCCGCGGGTCCGGTGCTCGCCGCGCTGTGCTTGCTCGCTCCCGAAGCCGCTGCCAGCGCGTGCCCGGTGCCGGGCGCGGGCGCCACCTCGGTGACGACCGCGGGGGAGCAGTGTTCGGCCTCCAGTGTCGGCGGCAGCGCGGCCGCCGCCTACGGGGTGGCCGGTTCCGCGACTGCGGACGCGGGGCCGGCCAGCCTGTCCCTGGCCATCGCGCAGAACGGTGGCACCGCCGTCGTGCGGGCGGGGTCGCTGTCGGCGCCCGCGGCGGTCGCGGTGGGCCCCGGCTCGACGGTCCTGATGAACGGCGCCCGGCCCGGTCTGGCGCTCGGCATCGCCGGACCCGGCGCCACGGTGACGGTCACCGGGGTCAGCACCCCGACCTGCACCGGCGGCATCGGCTTCGCCGGAGATTTCCAGACCCTGCAGGGCTGCTTGTCGCTGGGCTGACCATGATCGTGGGCCCGGTCCGGACGGATCGGGCCCACCCTCAGCCGCGCCCGCCGGTGCCCTGCCGCGCCGACCAGGCCCGCAGCAGGCCGACCGACCCGATCCGCAGGCGGCGCGCGGTACCCACCCGGGCGCGATGCCCGAAGACCTCGAACCCGCGCTGCTCGATGCGATCCAGGATGTCGGAGTACAGCACCAGCGCGGTATGCACGCACGGACGGGAGCGGGGCGCCAGCGCGTCGATGCCTTCTCGGGCGAATGCATAGACGCCCCGGGTGATTTCGTGTTGCGCGGCCAGGGCGCGCCGGACCCGGGCGTCGGCGCGGCCCTGGCGGTGGCACCAGAACAGCCGTTCCCGGTCCACGCCGTGCGCGGCCAACTCGTCGGCGGGCAGGTAGACCCGGTCGCGGGAGAGGTCCTCGTCGACGTCGCGCAGGAAGTTGGTGAGCTGGAAGGCTTTTCCGAGTGCGGCGGCATACGGCGCGGCGTCCGCGCGCGCGGCGGCGGTGCCCAGCACCGGCAGCAGTTGCAGGCCGATCACCTCGGCCGAACCGTAGATGTAGCGGTCCAGGGCGGCCCGGTCCGGATAGTCGGTGACCGAGAGGTCCATCGCCATCGATGTCAGGAAGGCGTCGAACAGGTCACCGGGGATGTCGTAGGCCTCGGCGGTGTGCAGCACCGCCGCGAGGACCTCGTCGCCCTCGGCGTCGCCGGAGCGGAACCGGCCGGCGAGCTCGGTGAGCCGCTCGGCGCGCTGCGCGGTGCGGCGATCCGGATCGATGTCGTCGAGGATGTCGTCGGCGCGCCGGGCGAAACCGTAGAGCGCGTGCACGGCCGGGCGCTGGTCGGGGGCCAGCAGCCGGGTGGCCAGGAAGAACGTCTTGCCGTGGCGGGCGTTGAGCTCGCGGCAGATCCGATAGGACTCGCGCAGGCGCGGTTCGGTGATGCCGGCGGCGGCGAGTTCGGTGCGCGTCATGCTCGTCCGATCAGTGCGGGGGCGGTGCCGGCGCGGAGACGGCCGGTGATGCGGTCGGCGGCGAGCCGGCCCGACACCAGGACCGGAGGGATCCCGACACCGGGCACGGTGGAACCGCCCGCGAGGACGACGTTGTCCAGGCCGCGGATCATGTTGGCGGGACGGAACGGGCCGGTCTGGGCGAAGGTGTGCGCGAGCGCGAACGGGCTGCCGGCCAGCATGTCCTGGCTCGCCCAGTCCGCCGGAGTGACCGTGCGCAGGATACGGGCATCGCGCAGCGAACCGGGCCCCAGGCGCTGCCGGGCGAGGTCGAGGATCTCCGCGGCGTAGGCCGGGCCGAACTCGGCCCAATCGATCCGCCCGCGTTCGAGATTCGGCACGGGCGCGAGCAGGTAGAGCAGATCGCGTCCGGGCGGCGCGAGCTCGGGATCGGCGGCGGTGGGCCGGGTGAGCAGCAGCGACGGGTCCGCCATGACCTGCCCGGTGTCGATGATGTCGGCGAAGGCCGCGGACCAGGCCTTGCCGAACAGCAGCGAATGATGCGGCAGCTCGGGCTGCGCGGCGCAGGCTACGTGCAGCACCAGCGCCGAGGGCGCGGCCCGCACCCGCAGCGGCCGGCGGGGCCGATGCCCGAGCAGCTGATGGGTGCGATGCCGCTCGGTGGTCAGCACGACCGCGTCGCAGGCCAGGCGCGTCCCGTCGGCGGTGTGCACGGCCTGAACCCGCGCGCCTTCGCGTTCGAGCCGGGTCACGGTGGCGCCGTAGCGGAAACGCACACCGGCGGCGACCGCGGCCGCGGCGAGCGCGTCGGGAACGGCGCGCATCCCGCCGCGCGGGAAGTACACCCCGGCCATCGTGTCCATGTGCGCGATGACCGCGTACGCCGCCAGCGCCCGGTCCGGGGCGACACCGGCGTAGAGCGCCTGGAAGGTGAACACCCGCCGCAGATCGGGATCGCTGATGTGGCGCGCGACCCGGCGATCCCAGCGCCCGAAACCGCCGAGCGCCGCCAGCCGCGCCAGCGCGGGGGTGAGCATCGAGAGCGGGGATTCGAAGTTGGTCGCGATGAAATCGTCGAATTCGGTGCGGTACAACCGGTTCAGCCATTCGCGCAGCCGCAGGTAGCCGGCTGCCTGCTCGGCTCCGGCGAAGGCGGTGACGGCCCGCACCATGGCCGCTGCGTCGGAGTGCACCTCGAGGGTGCGGCCGTCGGCGTAGGTCGCGCGGTAGGCGGGGGCCACCGGGCGCAGGTCCAGGCGGTCGGCCGCCCGCGCGCCGACGGCGGCGAAGACGTCGTCGAGCAATTCGGGCATCGTCAGCACGGTCGGGCCGGTGTCGATGCGGTAGCCGTCGATGTCGAGGCGGCCCATCCGGCCGCCGGGCACCTCGGCGCGTTCGAGCACCGTCACCGTGCGCCCGCGCCCGGCCAGATGCAGTGCCGTGGACAGGCCCGCCAGGCCGGCGCCGACCACCACGACCTGGTCGGAAGGGCCGGTTACCGTACGCATAGTCGGCTCCTTACGCCGGTCCGGCGGTGCACAGCAGCGCCAGCTGCCGCAGCGCCGCGCGCCGCACCGCGTCGAGCGGGCCGGTGTCCAGCAGGTTCAGCGCCACCTCGACGCGGGCGTCGATCATCGCCTCGATCCGTTGCGGCGCACCGCATTCGGCGATCAAGGTGCGGCAGCGCTCGATCGCGGGCACGTCGAGCACCGGCCGCGCCAGCAGCTCGCTCAGCTCGCGGCGCGCGGCGGGGCCGGCGCAGTCCAGGGCGACGACCACGACGCTGGTCGCCTTGTGCTCACCGAGGTCGCAATCCTGGGGTTTCCCGGTCAGCGCCTCGGAGCCGAAGATGCCGAGCAGGTCGTCGCGCAGCTGGAACGCCTCGCCGACGCGCGAGCCGTAGGCGCCGAGCACGTGCAGGGTGCGCGGCTCGCAGCCCGCCAGTGCGGCACCGAGTTCCAAGGGCCGCCGCACCGTGTAGTTGCCGGACTTGGCCCGGGCGGTGTCGAGCACGGCCGACAGCGGCGGGCAGGCGCGCACATCATTGGACAGGTCGGCGAACTGGCCCGCCGCCAGCTCGATGCGCATGGCGTCGTAGCGCGGCCACATGCGTTCCAGGGCAGCGGTGTCGAGGCCGCTCTCGCGCATCATCTGCTCGGCCCACACCAGGCACATGTCGCCCAGCAGGGTCGCGGCGGCGGTGCCGAAGCGGGAATCGGCCCGCGCGCCGTGGCGGGTCGTGAGCACGACGTGCGCGGCCGGTGCGCCGCGGCGCAGCACCGCGTTGTCCATGACGTCGTCCTGGAGCAGGGCGAAACCGTGCAGCAGTTCCAGGCTCGCCGCCGCCCGGACGGCCGCGGCGGCCGGTTCCGCACCGCACAGCCAGCCCAGATACAGGAAGGTCGAGCGCAGCCCCTTCCCGCCGGCCGCGTACTGCCACAGGATGTCGTCGACCTTGACCGGCAGCAGATCCTCGACACCGGCCCCGCGCAGGAACGCGCCGATCTCGCCGAGGACCAGGGTGCGCAGGTCGCCGCGCCAGCGCGCGAAGGTCGCGGTGCTCGCGACCGAGGCGGAATCCAGGGTGGGTAGTTCGTCGAAAGCGACGGTGCTCATCGGCTTTTCCCCGTTCTGGCCGGATCGGATCGCGCGGTCCCGACCATCCTATGCCAAACGATGCAGAAGCGATGCACTAGTGCGTTCAGTGCTGTTGCGCGGACCGTTCCCGGGTCAGCTCCGCGACGGCGTCCTCGAGCGAATCGAGGTGGCCGACACCGGGCGGTCGCGCACCGGCCGACCAGCCGGGTCCGGCCAGCAGCAGGCGCGCCGCGCGCGGTTGCGCGGCCACGATGGTGCGCAGGCGCGCGGTGTCGGGGGTCTGCGCCCACAGCACGACGACCGGGGCCCGCTGCTGCCGGGCCAGCGCGTCGGTCAGCGCGCTGTCGGGCACCGACTGGCCGAGGAAGACCGCGGGCTCACCGTGCTCGGCCAGCGCGGCGCGCAAGACCTCCAGCGGCAGCGTGTGCTGTTCGCCGCCGGTGCAGGCCAGCAGGATCGGCGGATACCGCGCCGCGTCCCGCAGCAGCGGCGCCACCCGGTGCAGCGCGCTGGTCACCGCCCAGGACAGCATGTGCTCGACGTCGATGAAGCCCGCGCCCGCGTCCTGGCGATCGATGATCGCGGCGAATACCGGGCGGCACAGCAGGTTCCAGGTGTCGACCACGCCGTGGTGTGAGAAGTGTGCCACGATCGCGGGCAGCAATTCGGCCGGATCCAGCCGCTGCGCCGCGGCCAGGATCGCCGGGACGTCCTCGAGCGCCGAGATCGGCGCACTGGTCGCCCGGGCGGCTTGCGCGGCACTGGCCGGCGTCGCGCCCGCGCGCACCAGCTCGACCATCCGGACCACCACGGCGATGTCCTCGCGGGTGTAATAGCGATGCCGCCCGGGAGCGTGCCGAGAAGGCCCGATGCCGTAGCGCTGATTCCAGCTGCGCAACGTGGCGACCGGAATCTCCAAGCGTTTGGCGACCGAGCCGACGGTGAATTCGCCGACCCACGCGACGTGGTCATCGGCGCTGTTCATACCCGATACCCACCCGGTAACCACTGCGCGAAATGATCCGTATCCTACCCGGCGCGGCCGTTCACCCGTGCGGCACAGCAAATCTCACTGTTCCGGTCGCCGGCGCACCCGGCCGGGCGGCCCAGGTCCCGGGCGGTAGCGACGAGGGTGTTCAACTCCTGGCCGTGGGTCGTCCGGGTGCGATCGCCGGAGGGGTCGTCGCCAACGGGTCGTAAGCATTCGAGCACATTCCACTGGCTGGTAGCTGAGTATTCGCTACCATTCTCAGGGTTGGCCTCGTGGCCGATGTATGCGTTCTCCATTACCCCGGCGGTGCGATTGGGAGAGGCGAATGGCTGATTCGAACTTCACGACCGACAATTCCGGCATTCCCGTGCACAGTGACAGCGATTCGCTCACGGTGGGGCCCGACGGGCCCATCCTGTTGCACGACGCCTATCTGATCGAGAAGATGGCGGCGTTCAACCGGGAGCGGGTGCCCGAGCGGCAGCCGCACGCCAAGGGCGCGGGCGCGTTCGGCGTCTTCGAGGTGACCCACGACGTCAGTGCCTACACCCACGCGAAGGTGTTCCAGCCGGGCACCAAGACCGAGATGCTGGCGCGCTTCTCGACGGTGGCGGGCGAGCGCGGCAGCCCGGACACCTGGCGTGACCCGCGCGGATTCGCGCTGAAGTTCTACACCGAGGACGGCAACTTCGACCTGGTCGGCAACAACACGCCGGTGTTCTTCATGCGCGACCCGCTGAAGTTCCAGGACTTCATCCGCTCGCAGAAGCGGCGCGCGGACAACAACATGCGCGACAACGACATGCAGTGGGACTTCTGGAGCCTGTCACCGGAGTCGGCGCACCAGGTCACCTGGCTGATGGGCGACCGGGGCATCCCGCGCAGCTGGCGGCACATGAACGGCTACTCCAGCCACACCTACATGTGGGTCAACGCCGCGGGCCAGCGGTTCTGGGTGAAATACCACTTCAAGACCGACCAGGGCGTCGAGTTCCTCACCCAGGCCGACGCGGACGCCCTGGTGGCCACCGACGGCGACTATCACACCCGCGACCTGTGGGAATCCATCGCGGGCGGCAACCATCCGAGCTGGACGCTGCACATGCAGATCATGCCGTTCGACGACGCCAAGACCTACCGCTTCAACCCGTTCGACCTGACCAAGGTCTGGCCGCACGGTGACTATCCGCTGATCGAGGTCGGCCGGATGATCCTGAACGCCAACCCCGCCGACTATCACACCCAGATCGAGCAGGCGGCGTTCGCGCCCAGCAACGCGGTGCCCGGCACCGGACCCAGCCCGGACAAGATGCTGCTCGGACGCTGGTTCTCCTATCCGGACGCGCACCGGCACCGGATCGGCCCGAACTATCACGAGATCCCGGTGAACACCCCGCACGCGACCGAGGTGCGTTCCTACTCCAAGGACGGCCCGATGCGGCACCACAATCCCGGTGACCCGGTGTACGTGCCGAACTCCAAGGGCGGCCCGGCGGCGCGGGTGGACGGGCCGCGCGAGGCGGCGGGCTGGCACAGCGACGGCGAGATGGTCCGGCAGGCCTACACCCTGCGGGCCGACGACGACGATTGGGGACAGGCGGGCACCCTGGTGCGCGAGGTCCTCGACGACGCCGCGCGTGACCGGCTGGTCGGCAATATCGTCGGCCACCTGAGCAACGGGGTGACCGAGCCGGTGCTGGCGCAGGTCTATGAATATCTAGGCAATATCGACGCCGACCTGGGCGCGCGCGTCCGGGCCGGGATGACCGCTCCGCGCTGAGGCCAGCGCGCGACCGGTTTTCGAGTCCGGATGCGCGGCGAGCTCGTCGGGTGTGCCCGCGAAGACGAGCTCGCCGCCGTGGCGTCCGGGGCCGGGGCCGAGATCGAGCAGGTGGTCGGCCTGGCCGATGACCTCGAGATTGTGCTCGATGACCACCACGGTGTTGCCCTGGTCGACGAGGGTGCCCAGCACCTCGAGCAGGGTGCCGATGTCGGAGAGGTGCAGGCCGGTGGTCGGCTCGTCGAGGATGTAGAGCGTGCCACCGTCGCGGCGGGTCAGTTCCTTGGCGATCTTCAGGCGCTGGCATTCCCCGCCGGACAGGGTGGTCAGGGCCTGGCCCAGGCGCAGATAGCCCAGCCCGACCTGTTCGATGCGGCGCAACGGCCCGGTGATGGCGGGTTCCTCCAGGCGGGTGGCGGCCTCGGCGACGGTGAGGTCGTCGATGTCGGCGATGGTCAGGCCGTCGACGGTGTAGCGCAGCGCCTCCGGGGTGAAGCGTCGCCCGCCGCAGGTCTCGCACACCGTTTCCTGGCCGTCCATGAACGCCAAATCGGTGTAGCGGACGCCGAGTCCCTGACAGGTCGGGCAGCCGCCCTCGGAGTTCGCGCTGAACAGGGCCGGGCGCACCGCGTTGCGGGTGGCGAAGAGGCGGCGCAGCGCGGGCGCGATGCCGGTGTAGGTCAGCGCGGAGGAGCGCCGGTTCGTGGTGACCGGACGCTGATCGACGACGGTGGCCGGGTGCTGAGCGGCCAATTCCGCGGCCAGACTGGACTTTCCGGAGCCGGCGACGCCGGTGAGCACGGTCAGCACGCCGGTGGGGATGTCGAGGGTGAGTCCGCGCAGGTTGTTGCGGGTGGCGTCGGTGACGCGCAGGGCGCCGGTGGGCGTGCGCGGGGTGCGCGGGGCCCGGCGGCGGCGCAGGCCGCGGCCGGTCGGGGAGTCCGCGAGCAGCAGGTCGTCGAACGGTCCCTCGAACACCACCGTCCCGCCGGCCGCGCCCGCGCCCGGCCCGATCTCCACGATCCGGTCGGCGATGGCCATGACATCGGGGTCGTGTTCGACGACGAGCACGGTGTTTCCCTTGTCGCGCAACTGTTTCAGCAGCGCGGTCAGGGAGCGCACATCGTGCGGATGCAGGCCCATGGTGGGTTCGTCGAAGACATAGAGCATTTCGACCAGGCTGCTGCCGAGGTGGCGCACCGTCTTGATGCGCTGCGACTCGCCGCCGGACAGGGTGCCGGTGGGACGGGACAGCGACAGATAGCCCAGCCCGAGGGTGGTGAGCGCGGTCAGGCGTTCGCGCAGGGCCGCCACCACCGGGGCGACCTCGGGCGCGTCGACGGCGGCGAGCAGTTCGGCGAGTTCGGCGAGCTCGAGTTCGCTCATCTCGACGATGGTGTGGTCCAGGACGCGGGCGCTGCGGGCGGGCTCGTTCAGCCGGGCGCCGTGGCAGTCCGGGCAGGACGCGGCATGGGTGAACCGGTGCAGCACAGCCTGTTTGCGTTCGGACAGGTTGTCGGCGGTGTGCAGATAGATCCGCTCGAACCGCTCCAGCACGCCCTCGTAGTCGCGCGGCGGCCGGGTGCCCAGCTCGGCGGCGGCCGCCCCGCCGTAGAGCAGTGCCTGGCGTTCGCGGTCGGTCCACGCGCGCAGCGGGGTGCTCGCGTCGAACGAGCCGATATCGGCGTACTGGCGATACCAGTACTGCCCGTGGCCGAAGCCCGGCAGCAGGATCGCGCCGTCCGCCAGCGATTTGTCCAGATCCAGCACACGCTCCACGGCGGTGCGCAGGGTCTGGCCCAGGCCCGAGCAGGTCGGGCACATGCCGGCCGGATCGTTGAACGAGAAGTGGTTCGATTCCCCGACATAGGGGGTGCTGATCCGCGAGAACAGCAGGCGCAGATAGCTGTAGACGTCGGTGCTGGTACCGACGGTGGAACGGGCGTTGCCGCCCAGCCGCCGCTGGTCGATGACCACCACCGGTGACAGGCCGTCGATGTGGTCCACCGTGGGCCGGGTCCAGCGCGGCAGCCGGTTGCGCACGAACGGCGGATAGTTCTCGTTCACCTGATACCCGGCCTCCGCGGCGACCGTGTCGAACACCAGCGACGACTTGCCCGAGCCGGAGACCCCGGCGAAGACGACCAGGCTGTTGCGCGGGATGTCGAGGTCGATCCGGCGCAGATTGTGGGTGCGCGCGCCGCGGAGGCGGATGGCTCGGTGCTGCTCGAATGCGCTCATGACTCGACGCTAACGGCAGATGTGGCCGGATTCTGACCGCAATGGCTGCCATGATGGAGCCATGGCAGATGTCACCCGCCGGATGCTCGAACTGCTGGCCCAGCTGCAGACCGGGCGGCGTTTCAGCGGGCAGGACCTGGCCGCGCGCCTCGAGGTCAGCCCGCGCACGCTGCGCCGGGACGTGGAGCGCCTGCGCGAGTACGGCTATCCGGTCACCACCCAGCCCGGGCCCAGCGGTTTCTACCGGCTCGCGGCCGGGCGCACCCTGCCGCCGCTGGTGCTCGACGACGACGAAGCGGTCGCGACCCTGGTGAGCCTGGCGCTGCTCGGCGCCACCGCACCCCGCGAACCCGTGGACGGCAACGGCTTCGCGCCCGCGGCCGATCGCGCCTTCGGGAAACTCGACCAGTTCCTGCCGCAGCGGCTGCGCCCGGCCGTGGCCGCGCTGCGCGACACCGTGGAGACCGCACCGCAGAACGCGCCCGCGGTGCGCCCGGAAGCGGTCGCCACCCTGGGCACCGCGGCCGCGCGCCACGAATACGTCGGCTTCACCTACCTCGACCGGGACGGGCAGGTCACCCGCCGCCGCGTCGAGCCCTACCGCGCGATCCACCTGCACCTGCGCTGGTACCTGCTGGCCTGGGACCCCGAGCCCGCCGACTGGCGCACCTTCCGCCTCGACCGGATCGACGAGATCACCACCACGGCAAGCCATTTCGCACCGCGCCCGTTGCCCGCCGCCTCGGGCGCGGAGTATCTGCGCGAGGGGCTGAGCGCGCCCCGGCACCGCGCGGTCGTCACCGTCGAGGCGCCCGCCGCCGCGGTCGCGGACGTCCTGAAGTTCCAGGACTGCGAGATCGAAACGCTGGGACCCGACCGGTGCCGGCTGCGCACCCGGGTGGATTCCTTCGAATGGCTGATTCTCCAGGTCGGGCTGATCGGCGTGGACTTCGTCCTCGAGCAGCCCGCCGAATTCCGGGACCGGGCGATCGAACTCGCCGACCGGCTGTGTCGCGCCGCTGCGCCGGGCCGGGCCGATACGGTGTCGAGCACGGCAGAGTCCGTCCGGGATGGAAAGGATCGCTCTTGATCGCAGCACGTCGGGTGAGTGGGCTCGCATGGTGAATCGATTCGGCGCGCCCCCGCGCCCGGTCCTGCCGCTGCCGGTCCCGGCGATCTGGATGCTGTGTGTGCTCGCGCTGGCGAGCGCGGGGTTGATCGGTGCCGTGCTGGCGGGGGAGGGCGCGGTCGCTTTCGACGACCCGGTCCGGGACTGGATGCTGGAGCGGCGCACCGGCACCGCGACCACGGTGGCCACCGCGGTCACCCATGCCGGTGGCGGCATGGTCACGACGCTGGTCGCGGCACTGGCGGCGGTCCTGCTGGTGCGGCGCGGGCACGGGTGGCCCGCGGGATTGATCCTGGTGGCGGCGGTGGGTGCGCAGCCGTTGAGCAACGTGAGCAAGATCCTGATCGACCGGGATCGGCCGCCGACCGGTGACCATCTGGTGCAGGTGGCCAGTCAGTCCTTCCCCTCCGGGCACAGTCTCGGATCGTTCGTGGTCGCCACCGTGCTCGCGGTCGTGGCGGTGGCGGGCTGTTCCGGGCGGGCGCTGCGGTCGGCGATTGCCGGGGCGGCGGCAATATTCGTTGTCGCGGTGGGGCTTTCGCGGATCTATCTGGGTGTGCACTGGCCCACCGATGTGCTCGGCGGGTGGTCGATGGGCGCCGTGTGGGTCGGGCTGTGCCTGCTCGGCTATCGGGCGACGACCACCGCGCGAGCGGCCTAGCGCTGCACGACCTTCGCCGGGTCGAGGTCCAGGCGGCGCAGCAGCTGGGCGTTGACGGCGACCACGACGGTGGAGGCCGACATCAGCAGCGCGCCGACCTCCATCGGCATGGTGATGCCCCAGGGTGCGAGGACACCGGCCGCCAGCGGGACCGCGATCACGTTGTATCCGGCCGCCCAGATCAGGTTCTGCGCCATCTTGCGGTAGGTCGCGCGGGATAGCTCGATCACCGACACGACCGCGCGCGGATCGTCGCCGGCCAGCACCACACCGGCGGAGGCGATCGCGACGTCGGTGCCCGCGCCGATGGCGATGCCGACATCCGCGCGGGCGAGCGCGGGGGCGTCGTTGACGCCGTCGCCGACCATGGCCACGGTGTGCCCGGCGTCCTGGAGATCCTGGACCTTGGTGCCCTTGTCCCGGGGCAGCACGCCGGCGAACACCTCGTCGATGCCGAGCCGGTCGGCCACGGTGCGCGCGACGGGTTCGGCGTCGCCGGTGACCATGGCGACGTGCACGCCGCGTGCCCGCAAAGCCGTGATGGCCTGGGCGGATTCGGGGCGGATGTCGTCGGCCAGCGCGAGCGCGCCGACGAGTTCGCCGTCACGCAGCACGTGCAGCACGGTCGAGCCCTGGGCCGACCAGGTCGCGGCGGTCGGGGCCGGGTCCAGGTGGTGGCCGGTGAGCAGGGCGGGCCCGCCGACGTCGATGGTCGCGCCGTCGACGGTCGCGCTGACCCCGATGCCGTTGTGCGCGGTGAAGCCCGTCGCGGGGGGCACCCGGACACCGTGCTCGGCGGCGGTGTGCACGATGGCGCGGCCCAGGGGATGTTCGCTGTCGGATTCCGCGGCCGCGGCCAAAGCCAGCACGTCGTCGTCGCCGAGGCGGTGCCCGGTGGCGGTGGTGGCGACGACGGCCGGTTCGCCGCGGGTGAGGGTGCCGGTCTTGTCGAACAGGATCGCGTCGACGGTGCGCATCGTCTCCAGTGCGCGGCGGTCGGTGATCAGCACTCCGGCGCGGGCGGCGCGTTCGGTGGCGATGGAGACCACCAGCGGGATGGCCAGGCCCAGCGCGTGCGGGCAGGCGATCACCAGCACGGTGATGGTGCGGGTAACCGCCGTTTCCGGTTGTCCCAGCAGCAGATACACGAGCGCGGTCAATGCCGCGGCGCCGGCGGCGAACCAGAACAGCCACGCCGCGGCCCGGTCGGCCAGGACCTGGGCGCGGGAGGTGGAGTTCTGCGCCTCGGCGACCAGGCGCTGGATGCCGGCCAGCGCGGTGTCGGCGCCGACCGCGGTGACCCGGACCCGCAGCGCGGAGTCGGTGCTGACGGTGCCCGCGACCACCCGGTCCCCGGCGCCGCGCCGGACGGGCCGGGATTCGCCGGTGATCATCGACTCGTCGACCTCGGCGCTGCCGGTCTCGACGGTGCCGTCGGCGGGCACGCGGCCACCGGGGCGCACGACCACGAGATCGCCGGTGCGCAGCTCCGCGACGGCGACCGAGGTGGCGGTGCCGTGCGCGTCGAGGCGTTCGGCGGCGTCGGGGAGCAGCGCGGCCAGTGAACTCAGCGCGCTCGAGGCCTGGCCGAGCGAGCGCATCTCGATCCAGTGGCCCAGCAGCATGATCACGATCAGCAGCGCCAGTTCCCACCAGTAGTCCAGCTCGTGGGCGAGCAGTCCCAGCGTCGAACCCCACGAGGCCGCGAAGGCGACGGTGATCGCGAGCGCGATGAGCAGCATCATGCCGGGGCGGCGGGCGCGGATCTCGCCGACGGCGCCGGTCAGGAAGGGCCGCCCGCCCCAGCCGAACATCACGGTACCCAGCACCGGCGAGACCCAGCGCAGCGCGCGCGGCACGGTGTAGCCGAGCAGGTCGGCGAACATCATGTCCGCGGCGACCACGGGGATCGCCAGCAGCAGCATGATCCAGAACAGCCGCCGGAACATCGCGACATGATCGCCGTGGTGGGTGCCGGTAGCTGGGTGGCCGGTGGTCGATTCGGCGTGCGAATGCATGGGTGGCAGGTCCTCCGGGTCGGCGGCGGAACACGTTGCTGAAAGATAACTGATGCGGGTCCGGATCGGCGGAAAGCGCGCGAATCCTGGTGTGCGCGCTGGGCCGCCGCGTTGACGGCCGTCGCGATTGATGATTGTCTTTGCCTGTGCCTGAAGGGTTTTCGAGCAATCGTAGGTGTCGCTACCGGACCCGCATCGGCCTGGCGCTCGCCGTCGCGGCCACCTGCCTGTCCGGCCCGCCTCTGGCCGGCGCCGCCCCGGCGGTGACGCTGCCGCCGCGCCACGCCGGGTTCGACTACCAGATCACCGCCCCCTACGCGCCGCCGCCGGGCGTCACCGTCGTCTCCCGCGATCACGGCGCCACACCCGCCCCCGGGCTCTATAACCTCTGCTACGTCAACGGTTTTCAGGTCCAGGAGGGCGCGGAAGCCGAATGGCCGGCCGACCTGTTGCTGCGCGACGGCACCGGCGCGGTGGTCTACGACGAGGTCTGGAACGAGGCGCTGCTCGACATCCGCACCGCGGACCAGCGCACCCGCATCGCCGACCGGGTCGGCGGATGGATCGAGGAGTGCGCGCGCAAGGGCTTCGACGCCGTCGAGATCGACAACTACGACAGCTACAGCCGATCACGCGACCTGCTGAGCACCGACCAGGCCGTCACCTTCATCGCCCTGCTCGCCCGGCGCGCACACGACCGCGGCCTGGCCATCGGCCAGAAGAACGCCGCCGAACTGGTCGACCGAAGGACCGCGGCCGGACTGGATTTCGCGGTCGCCGAGGAATGCGGCGACACCGAGGAGTGCGGCGTCTACGCCACCGCCTTCGACAACCACGTCATCGATATCGAATACACCGCGGCCGGACTGGCGGCGGCCTGCGCGGGCTACGGGACCACCATGAGCATCGTGCTACGCGACGTGGAGGTCTCCACGCCCCAGGATCCCGGCTACGTCCGCAAGACCTGCTGAGGCCGCGCGCGGTTATCCGGCGGTGTCCTCGCTCGTGGCGACCAGGTGCAGCAGGGTGCGCAGGCTCTCGCGCTGGGCGGGAGTGAGCGGGGCGAGCAGGTCGTCTTCCACCCCGCGCAGGCGACGGCGCGTCTCGGCCAGCACCGTGCTGCCCCGCGCGGTCAGTTCCACGCGGCGCACCCGCCGGTCGGCGGGGTCGGGGCGGCGCTCGACGAGCCCGGCGGCGGCCAGGTCGTCGATCAGGTAGGTCAGCACCGTGCGATCCAGGCCCAGGTAGTGGGCCAGGGCGAGCTGGCTCTTGGGCCCGATTTGCTGTGAGCCCAGTAACACCTGGTAGCCGCGCGGGCCGCCGGGCAGGTCGGCCACCAGCTCGTCGGTGCGGTGGCGGTAGCGGCGCACGACCGCGAACAATGCCCAGCCGAAGTCGGTGTCGGTCTCCTGCGGTGTGCTCACCGTCTCATCCTATCAGGGTATGCGGTTCGGCAAATGATCTGTTGACAATATCGTCTGTTGGACAGAACATCGGTTGAAGAGAAGATACCACTGGAGAAGGAGAATCATGAGCACCCTGTATCGCGTCGACACCAGCGTCCAGGCCGGGACATCGGTCACCCACGAAATCGCCGACGAGTTCGAGAGCGCGTGGCGGGCCGCGCACCCCGGCGGCGAGGTCACCCGCCGCGACCTGGTGCACACGCCGTTGTCCCCGGCGGTGTGGACCGAGGCCCTGGCCGCGCGCGAAGCCGATCACCCCACCGCCGCGCAGACCGCCGCGGTCGAGTTCGCCGCCGCACTGGCCACCGAGGTATTGGCCGCCGACGCGCTCGTCATCGGCGCCCCGCTCTACAACTGGGGTGTGTCCGAGCACCTCAAGTGCTGGATCGACATGCTGTGGACCGACCCGCGTTTCGCGCCGCGCACCTACCCCCTGACCGGCACGCCCGTCACGCTCGTCGTCGCCCGCGGCGGCGGCACCTCACCCGGCGCGCCCCAGGAGGGCTGGGACCATTCGGTGCCGTTCCTGCGGCACACCTTCGGCACGGTCTTCGGCGCCGAGGTCACCCTGATCGAGACCGAATTGACCCTGGCCGAGCACAGCCCGGCGATGGCGCACCTGCGCGACCGGGCCGTGGCACTGCGGGCGAACAGCCACGCGCTCGCCCGGGCCGCCGGGGCGGGGACCGTACGACCGGCCGCGTGAGACACCGGCTGGGGTGCGCTGTGCGGATGCGCGCCTCTCGGCCCGGCCGCGGCTGCGTGGCGAGAATCGGGTGACCCAGAGCTGTTCGAGCTGCGACCCGAGGAGAACCATGTCGGTCACGATCCGCACGCGTACCGCTGCCCTGGCCTTGGCCCTGAGTGTCGGCGCCGGGCTCGGGCTGGCTACCGCCGCGCCCGCGGCGGCCAAACCCGCCGCCATGAAATGCGGTAAGACGCTGGCGGAGTGGACCGGGGCATCCGGTGCGGCCACCTACACCGGCACTCTCGAGAACAGCTCGGCCGGCGGCTCCAAGCCGACTACCGGGGCGGTCGAACCCGGCGCGGCCACCTTGGAGTTCAGCTCCGGTGGCCCGGCGGCGGGCATGGTCGTGCTCACCACCGCCGACGGCGCGAAACTCGAGCACGCCTTCGGCGCCGGCAAGCGCGGTCAGCGCATCGAGGCGCTGAGCTGGTCGGAGAACAAGGTGAACTACACCCTCGAGAAGCCGGTGTGCGCGAACGCCGACGCCACGGTGACCTCGGCGACGCTGCTCATCGTCTCGAAGCAGAGCTCACCCTTCCGCTTCAGCAGCGCCTCCATGACCCGCCGGTAGCGACCCGAACTCACGCCGGTTCGATGTCGTGGCGTTTGACGAACAGGATGAGCGCCAGCACCGGATACACCAGGATCGGCAGCAGCGTGCCGGCGTAGGACGGCTGGTCCACCAGGATCGCGCTGCCGCTGAGCAGCGTGAAATCGAAGAGCCCGTGGATGATCGAGTTGGCGGCGTTGCCGCGGGTCGCCCGGCGGATCAGATAGAAGAAGTAACCCGCGAGGCTGACCATGATCGCTTGCGGCAGCGCCGAGAGGCCGTGGCCGACCACGTTGGACAGGTGCACGGCCCCGAAGATCAGGCTCGACCACAGCGCCACCCGGCCCTCGGTGAGCCCGTGCCGGCGCAGGACGGTGACGCCGATGCCGCGGAACATGCCCTCCTCGCCCCAGCCGACGAGCTGGGTCGCGAGCAACAGCACCACGATGTAGACCCAGCCCTTCTCGGCCAGGGCGCTGTAGTCGATGCCGAAGGCGATGGCGAGCAGGAACACGATCGGCACGACGCGGACCCAGGGCCGGGTCGGATGGTCCTCCCGCAGGACCGGGCGCAGCCAGCCCAGGTAGGCGGCGACACCGTAGGTGAAGGCCAGCGCCACGCCGAGCGGGATGATCATCGCGAAGAACACCGACCGGGTGCTCAGGAAGTCGTCCGTGCCGGTGAGCTTCTGCAGCAGCAGGCCACCGCCCTGGATGAGCACCAGGTAGGTGAGCACGACCACGGCGAACATCGGATAGGACAGGCTGCGGGGCGCCCGGCCCGCCGACGGCGACACATCGACAGCACTCATGTCAGCAAACATAGAGCCTGCGGGGCCGCGTCGCCGTGACGCGCGGGATATAGGGTTCCTCCATAGTTAGCGCGTCACGGTGTGGAGATGGTCCAGGGTGCAGAGTTCGAGTCAGTCCGGATGGTTGCAACTGCTGCTCGAGGACGCGCCGTGGCCGGCGCTGATGCGCTACCGCGGCGTGGTCCGCGAGCAGGCGGGCACGGCGGGCGACCTGGACGCCGACGCCGCGCTGGAACTGCGCGCGAAACTCGATCAGCGCCGGCATCGGGCCGCGGAGTTGTCGGCGCTCAACGACCTCGCCGTGCGGCTGACCGCGGTGCGCGACCCGGGCGCGCTGTTGCAGATCGTGGTCGAGCAGGCGCGCGGCCTGCTGCAGGTCGACCTGGCCTATGTCGCGACCCTGGCCGGGGACGAGTTCGTCGTCGAGGTCACCAGTGGTGCGCTCTCGACCCTGCTGCCCGGGATGCGGTTTCCGCGCGAGGAGGGGCTGGCCGGGGTCATCCGGCGCACCCGCGCCTCGGCCTGGACCCAGGACTACCAGGCGGACCCGAACTTCCGGCATCGCGCGGGCGCTGACAGCGCCGCGGCGGCGGAGAACATGCGCGGCCTGCTCGGGGTGCCGCTCCTGCTCGGGGATCAGGTGCTGGGCGCGCTGTTCGCCTGCAAGCGCACCGAGCGGCAGTTCAACGACTCCGAGACCAGGCTGCTGGCCGCGCTCGCGGCGCACGCGGCGGTCGCCATCGACAACGCCCGATCGTTCGCGGGGTATCAGCGCAGCGTCGAACGCCTGGAACGGGCCAACGCCGAGTTGTCCACGCGCACGGCGCAGTTGGAGAAGGCGATCGAGTGGGATCGGACCCTGGCCGAGGTGGTGCTGCGCGGCGGCGGGGTGGCCCAGCTGGTCGCGGATGCCGGGCGGTTGATGGGCAAGCCGGTGCACCTGGTCACCGACGCGGCCACGATGCCCGCGGAACTCGAGGCGGTCGGTGCGGCGGTCGCGGAGGTGGTGACCGGCTTGGCCTCGGGTGCGCTCGACCGGTCGGAGGTCGTGGTCGTGCCCGCCGCTGCCGGGTCCGCGGCCCAGGTGATCGCGCAATGCATTCACACCGAGGACCGGTTTCTCGGGGCGCTGCTCGTGCGCACGGCCGGGGACACCGAATTCACCGAGGCGGACCGGCTGCTGCTGGGCCGGGCCGCGCCCGCGGTGGCGCTGCTGCTGGCCGCGGATCACTATGCCGGGGAGGCCTCACGGCGGGCGCGCGACGCTTTCGTCGTCGATCTGGTCACCCGCCCGGCCGCCACCGCGGAGGACGACCGCCGCCAGTGCCGCCTGGCCGGTGTGGCCCCGGATCGCCGCTACTGCGTGGTGGTCACCGAGGCCGGGGGAGCGGGCGGGCGGCTGCCGGACTCGGTCGCCTGGCCGTCGGGAACTGTTGTCGCCCAGCATGGTTCGCGGGCGATCGCGCTGGTGCCGGGCGAGGATCCGGGCGCGGTCGCGGCCCTGCTGCCCGCGGCGGTCACCAGCGGGGTGTCCGACGCCGCGGCGGGTGCGGCCGGGCTGTCGGCGGCCTACCTCGAAGCCCAGCAGACCTGCGATGTGCTGCTCACCCTGGGCCGGGCCGGGGAGACCTGCGCGGCCGCCGACCTCGGCATCTACCGCATCCTGCTGACCCACAGCGGCCGGCGGCAACTCGATCGGCTCGCCGAGCGGCTGCTGGGCCCGCTGCTGGCCGAGGAGGCCAAGCGCGGCACCCCGCTGGTGGACACCCTCTCGGCCTACCTCGGCCACGGGCGCCGGCACGCCGAGACCGCGGCCGCGCTCACCATTCACGTCAACACGCTCTATCAGCGCTTGGACACCGTGGACCGGTTGCTCGGCACCGGGTGGCGGCAACCGGACGCGGCGCTGGATCTGCAAGTGGTGCTGCGGTTACGGCGTAGCGCGGTGCTGCTGGCGTAGCGCGACGACCAGCGCGGCGGCGGCAAGCATGACCGCGCCGACCACCCACAGTCCGGCGCGCGGATTGCCGGTCAGATCGAGCAGCCAGCCGGTCAGGAACGGCGCCCCGAACCCGGACAGGTTGCCGATCGAGTTGATCAGCGCGATGCCGGTCGCGGCGGTCACCCCGCTCAGGAAGGTGGAGGGCAGATACCAGAACACCGGCAGCGCGCAGAACACGCCCACCGCGTTGATCGTCACGGCCGCCATCGCCAGCAGCGGCGAATCCAGGTACAGCGCAAGGGGAATGGAGACCGCGCCGACCGCGGTCGGCACCGCGACATGCCAGACGCGCTCGCCGGTGCGGTCGGAGTGCCTGCTCCACAGCACCATGACCGCGCCGCCGATCGCGAACGGGACCGCCACGATCAGGCCGGTCGTCATCAGGTTCAGGTGCAGGCCGAAGGTCGTCTTGAAACCGGCGACGATGCTGGGCAGGAAGAAACTCAGCGCGTACAGGCCGTAGGTGATCCCGAAGTAGACGAAGCCCAGCGCCCAGACCCGCGGATCGGTGAACGCCGCGCGGATCGAGCCTTTGGTCTCGGCCGGTGCCTGCTGCTCGGCGGCCAGGGTGCTGGTGAGCCAGTCGCGTTCGGCGGTGCTGAGCCAGCGGGCCTCGGCGGGCCGGTCGGTGAGATAGAACCAGGTCACCACGCCCAGCAGCACGGCGGGCAGGCCCGAGAACAGGAACAGCACCCGCCACCCCGACAGCCCGAACAGGCCGTCGCCGTATTCGACGATCGCGCTCGAGATCGGCGAGCCCAGCGCCGAGGACACCGGAAGCGCCAGCATGAACAACCCGGTCAGGCGCACCCGGTAGGCGCGGGGGAACCACAGGGTCAGGTAGAACAGCACCCCGGGAAAGAAGCCCGCCTCCGCGATGCCGAGCACGATGCGCAGCCCGGCCAGCATCTCCACGTTGGACGCCCAGGTCATCGCCATCATCACCAGCCCCCAGCTGACCATGATCCGGGCGATCCAGCGGCGGGCGCCGAAGCGGTGCAGGGCGATGTTGCTGGGCACCTCGAACAGCAGGTAGCCGGCGAAGAACAGGCCCGATGCCAGCCCGAACATGGTCTCGGTCATGCCGAGTTCGGTGCTCATGGTCAGCTTGGCGATGCCGATGTTGGTGCGGTCGAGATAGTTGATGAAATAGGCCAGGCCCAGGAACGGGATCAGGCGGCGCGCGACCTTGCGGGTCACCTGGTGCTCGAGATCGGTGCGTGCGGGTCGCAGCGTGGGGCTCATGCGGGGAAACTCCGGAATCGTTGTCGGTCAGTGGATCGGGACGCAGGCGGGGCTGCCGTCGGGGGTGCGCTCGGTCTGGCGCAGCGCGAACTGCTGGGCGACAGCGCGGATGTCGGGGCCGGTCGGGTCGGTGAGCAGGTCGGTGGGGTCGGTCGGCTGCCCGCCGGAGTAGGCGTGGAACAGGCCGTCGATCAGCCAGCGCTGGCCGAGCAGGCAGCCGCGGGCGTCGGCGTAGGCGGAGACCGTGTAGTCGCGGCCGTTGACCCGCCCGGTGCCGACCCGCGCGGGTGCGCGCGGCACCGATCCGTTGGCGGCGCCGTCGTCGGCGTAGTCGTTGGTGACCAGCCACTGCTGGACCAGCGCGTCCTGACCGGACAGTTGCGCGATCGGGTCGAGCGAGCCCGAGGACACCAGAAATGGCATGCGATGCAGGTATGCACCCATTGCCCGGAAGGCGAGCAGTCCGGACTGTTCGGGGTCGAAGGTGCTCTGCGGCTTCGGGGTCGGCAGCTCACAGCCCGCGCCCTGATACATGCAGCCGACCTCGGTGTGCACGGAGGCGAACAGGTCCGGGTAGGTGGCGGCCATGACCGTGGCCATCCCCGCGCCCGCCGAGATCCCGCCGACGAACACCTGGTGCGCGGCGATCGGGAGCCGGTGCCGCACCTGACGGGTGATCGCGGCGATCAACGCCGGGGCACGCCCCTCGCGTCCGGCCGCCGCCGAGCCGCTCCAGTCCCAGACCCCGGTGCCGGTCGCGGCCCGGCTCTCCTGCGGGTAGACGACCACGAATCCCTGTTCGCGCGCCAGCGTGTTCAGCCGGGAGCGGACCGCGACCAGGGCGACGTCGTCTCTGCCGCCGTGCAGGTGGACGACCAGCGGGACCGGGCGCTCACCGACACCGGGCGGGACGTAGAGGGCGTATCGCATGCTGCCGCGCTCGTCGCCGACCTCGCCGTAGGACAGTTCGCCCGCGCCGGGGTCGGCGGTTGCGGGTGCGGCACCGCACAGCGCGACAACGATTGCGGCACAGAGGAATCGGAGGATCACGCGCGATCCAGATGTGCGCGCAGGGCCGCGGCGGTGGCGTGCGCTCCCCGGTCGGTCATGATGATGGCGGCGTGGTCGACGCCCTCGACGAGTTCGGCCCCGAGCAGCCCGGCGCGCATCGACTCGACGTGCTCGACCGGATACATCGGCGCGCTGTCGGCGCCCACACTCCACTGCGCGTAGACCAGCCGCGCCGGCACCCGTAGCCGCGCGAATACCTCGGCGGGGGTGTCGCAGGCCAGGACCGAGAGCGCGTCTTCGACCACGCTGTCCGGATCGCGGCGCACCCGCCACCCGTCGGGGACGGGCTCGAGTTCGTGGTCGAGCATCCGCGCCAGCCGGGTGTCGGCGGGATCGACCAGCGGGGCGGCCGTGCGGCGATAGTGCGCGGCATAGGCGTGCTGATCCGGCCAGATCGCCGAGGTGTCGTAGACGGTGCGCAGGTGCGCTTCCAGTTCGGTGCGCGGCATCGGCGGCGCGACGGGCAGGCCGCCGTCGACGAGGGTGAGCGAGCGGACCCGGCCCGGATACTCGGCGGCGAGGTGGGTAGCGAGGAACCCGCCCATGGACATGCCGAGCACGTCGACCGAGGCCAGGCCGAGCGCGTCGAGCAGCGCGATCAGGTGCTCGGCGTGCGCGGCGACCGAGGACGGGCCGGCGGGGCGGGCCGGGGAGTGCCCGCGCCCGGCCAGGTCGGGGGCCAGCAGGGTCAGCTCGGGGTCGGCGTCGTGCAGCCACAACCACAGCCGGCTCGTACTCGAGACGCCGTGCAGCGCGAGCACCGGATCGGTGTGCCCGGGCCGGGTGGACAGGTGCAACGGCCCGGCGGCGGTGCCGACCTGCCGATCCTGCAGCGTTGTCAAAGGACTCTCCTCCACGTCGGGTCAGTGCAGGAATGTTAGGCAGGTCACATCACCGCCGAGGATGGGTGAATCCTCCAGTGCTGCGGTGAGTGAGTGGAGGTTTCACCCATTGGACGTGGCTCGGCGTCCTCTTTACCGTCGAGGCGTGCAGACCCCTACTTCCGATATCGATCGCGCCCTGGTCGCCGAACTCCTCGACCTGCTGCCCGAGGGCCGGGTCCTGACCGATCCGGGCCTGCTCGGGCGCTACGAACACGACGAGGGGGAATGGGCCGAGTTCGCGACCCCGCTGGCGGTGGTGCGGGCCCGGACCGCCGAGGAGGTCCAGACCGTGGTGCGGTCCTGCCGGGCACACGGTGTCGCGGTGATCGCCCGCGGCGCGGGCACCGGGTTGTCCGGTGGGGCCAACGCGAGCGCGCGCAGCGTCGTGGTGTCGCTGGAGGCGATGAACAGCGTCGTCTCGATCGACGCGCTGGAACGCCTGGCGGTCGTCGAGCCCGGGGTGGTCAACGACGATCTGCGCGCGGCGTGCGCCGAGTTCGGGCTGTGGTATCCGCCGGATCCGGCCAGCTCCCCGTGGTCGACCCTCGGCGGCAACGTCGCCACCAACGCGGGCGGGCTGTGCTGCGTCAAATACGGCGTCACCCGCGACTATGTGCTGGGCGTGCAGGTGGTCACCGGCACCGGCGAACTGGTGCGGCTGGGCCGGATGACAGCGAAGGGCGTCGTCGGCTACGACCTGGCCGGGTTGATGGTCGGCTCGGAGGGCACCCTGGGCATCATCACCGAGATCACCGTCAAGCTCCGTCCGCTGCAAGCACCCCGGCGCACGATCGCGGGCTATTTCGATTCGGTGGCCGACGCCGGTCGCGCGGTCACCGCGGTGGCCGGTGCGGGCCTGACGCCCTCGGCGCTGGAACTCATCGATCGCCAATGCCTGCTCGCGGTCGACGCGTGGAAGAACATGGGCCTGGCCGTCGACGCGAACGCGGTGCTGCTCGGCCAGATCGACACGGTGGGTGCGGAGGGGGACAGCGAAGCCCAGCGCATGCGCGACTGCTTCGACGCCGCGGGCGCGACCTGGTCGGTGGTGTCGGGTGACGCGGCCGAAGCGGAGGCCCTGTTCGCGGCCCGCCGCCTGGCCTATCCGGCGATGGAGCGCCTGGGCCCGGTACTCACCGAGGACGTCTGCGTGCCCAAACGCCACATCGCCGACATGCTCGAGCGCATCGAGCAGATCGCGGCCGAGCACGACACCGTCATCGCCAATATCGCCCACGCCGGCGACGGCAACCTGCATCCGCTGCTGATCACCCCGCGCGCGGACGAACCCGCCCGGGAACGCGCGCAGCGGGCCTTCGCCGCCATCATCGACGCCGCGCTGGCCTACGGCGGCACCGTCACCGGCGAGCACGGCATCGGCACCCTGAAGAAAGCCGGTCTGTACCAAGAACTCTCACCCGCGGTCATCGAGATGCATCGCGCGGTGAAGGCGGCCCTGGACCCCGACGGGATCCTGAATCCCGGCAAGGTGCTGTGAGCGTGCGACCCGGGCGTACAGTGCCCCCAGACGCACCTACCGACCCCGCAGAGGAGTTCGACGTGTCCGACGCGGCACCGATCGACTGGAAGCAGCTACGCTCGCGCACCCCCGGCGACGCCGAGCGCGCCGCCTTGCGCGCCACCCTGGTCGAGCGGGCCCGGCTGGTCCGCGAACACGGCTGGGACGGCTATCGCGGGGAGTGGACCGAGGGCGAACAGGCCGGGGTCGCCTACCTGCTCGAGGACACCGCCCAGCTGACCGAACTCGGCGAACCCGAGGGCTCGGTGCTGACCCGCTACGCCGGCGAACTCTACGGATTCACCGGCGCCCGCAAGGAGATCGACTCCGGGCTGGTCGGCACCCAGGCCTGGTTCGCCGCCGCCCGCGCCGACCTCGCGCGCTGACCTACATCGGATACACCGCGTGCTTGCGCGGATTGAACTCCGGCTTGACCGGGGCCTTGTGCCGTAGCAGCCGCAGTGCGCGCCGGATCTCGAGCCGGGTGTGCACCGGCTCGATGACGGCGTCGATGTAGCCGCGCTCGGCCGCGATCCACGGGGTCGCGATGGTCTCGTTGTAGTGGTTGACCATGAACTCGCGCGCCGCGGGCCGCTGCTCCTCGGGCACCGCGGCGAGTTGGCGTTTGCCGATCAGGTCGACCGCGCTCTCGGCGCCGATCACCGCGATCCGGGCGGTCGGCCAGGCGAAGCTGAGGTCGGCCCCGACCTGGCGCGCGGCCATCATGCCGTAGGCCCCGCCATAGGATTTGCGCACCACCAGGTTGATGATCGGCACGGTGGCCTCGATGATCGCGCGCGGCACCCGCCCGCCGCGGATGATCACGCCGCTGGCTTCCTGCTCCAGCCCGGGCAGCACGCCCGGGGTGTCCACGACGAAGACCAGCGGAATGTTGAACGCGTCGCAGAGCCGGATGAAATAGGTCGACTTGTCCGAGCAGGCCGCATCGATGGATCCGCCCAGCACCAGCGGCTGGTTGGCGATCACCCCGACCGGGGAGCCGTCGACGCGGGCGAAGCCGGTGATCAGGTTCGGCGCGAATGCCGCCCGGATCTCGTGGAATTCGCCGTCGTCGAAGATCCGCAGCAGGATCTCGTGCATGTCGTAGCCGGTGCGATCGGAGTCGGGGATGATGCTGTCGAGTTCGCGATCGTAGGCGGTGAGTTCGGGTTCCAGGCCGGGATTCACGCTCGGCGGCAGCTCGAGACAGCTGGTCGGCATGTAGCTCAGATATCGGCGGGCCCACTCGTAGGCGGCCTGCTCGGTGTCGGCGACATGGTGCAGGGTGCCGCGCTTGGCCTGTACCTCCGCGCCACCGAGGTCCTCGGCGCTGATGTCCTCGCCGTTGACCGCTTTGATCACCTCCGGCCCGGTGACGAACATGTAGGAGTCGCGGGTGCCGATCAGCACGTCGGTGTTGATCGGCCCGTAGACCGACCCGGCCGCGCACTTGCCGAGAATGATCGACACCTGCGGCACGTAGCCCGACAGTTTCTCCAGCACGCGGGAGATGTCGCCGAAGGAGGCGATCGAACCGACCGCGTCCTGGATGCGCGCGCCGCCGGAATCGTTGATCGTCACCACGGGGCAGGCGTTGTCGAACGCCAGCTGCAGGGCGCGCATGAACTTGCGCGCGGAGGTGATGCCGACCGATCCGCCGTAGACGGTCTGATCGTGGGCGATCACCACCACGGGGCGCCCGGCGATGGTGCCGCGCCCGGTGACCAGTCCGTCGCCGTAGAGGGCATCGGGCTGCCCGGGCTGGCGGGCCAGCGCACCGGTTTCGAGGAACGTCCCGCGATCGAGCAGCATCGCGATCCGTTCGCGCACACTGGGAATGCCCTTTTTCTCGCGCTTGGCGACGCCACCGGCACCGGCCGGTTCGGCGGCGACCGCCAGGATCTGCTCCAGTTGCCCGAGTTTCGCCCGGGTACCCGCCACGCTTGCTGCCACTGTCTCTCCCACTGTCGTGCCCAGGCGACGGTAAGGGCTGCGGGCGCGCCGGCGGGATGGCCCGCGGCGATTGCGAGGACAGGTCACAAATCCGGCCCGAGGGATATGGCAACTCCAACAGTTGAGTCGAGACGGGGGAAACGTGCTGGCCGGAGGCGGTCGCGTCTACACTTTGGGCATCTCAGCCGACGCCTCACCGACCCTGGACGGTGCCGTGACCACGCAGATGGATCCCGAATATCCCGGTTTCGCCGCGCTCGACGGCCGGTGGTTCCTACGGGGGGTTCCGCAGCACCCGGAGCAGTTGTCCGCGTGTGTGCGCTCGGGCCTGGATCAGCCCGAGGCGATGGCCCGCATCATGGCCGCCGCCCGCGCGCTCAACGCCGGGGCCGGGCTCGAGGCGGTGGCCGAAGGGGTACTCGCGCACGCGATGTCGGCGACCGCCGCCGATTTCGGCAACGTGCAACTACTGGACCCGGCGACCGGTGCGCTGCGCATCGTCGCGCACTGCGGGTTCGACACCGAATTCCTGGAGTACTTCACCGCCGTCGACGACACCGCGTCGGCGTGTGGGCGGGCCGCGCGCGAGTCCGCGCAGATCGCGATCGCCGACGTGCGCACCGACGCCGGGTTCGCCCCGCACCGGGAGATCGCCGCCGCCACCGGGTTTCGCGGCGTGCAGTCCACCCCGCTGCTCGATTCCGGCGGCCGCCTGATCGGCATGGTCTCCACCCATTTCCGCGACGCGCATCGCCCGCCGCATCCGGAGCTGGCGTTGCTGGGGCTCTACGGCGTGTTTGCCGGGGAGGTGACCGCCCGGCTGCTCGACGCGGGCCGCAGCGCCCCGGCGGCGCGGGATCCGCTCTCGGCGTTGGCCTTCGAGCCGGCGCTCCCGGCGCTGGACACCCTGGCCTTCGCCGAGCTGGGAGAGCGGCTGGTGCGCACCCTGTTCGACGGCGGGCTGCGGTTGAGCCGGGTGCGCGCGGCACTGGACGGTGAGCTGGTCACGCCGCTGGCGCTGGCCGACGCCCGCGACGCCCTCGAACAGGCCGTGACCGATCTGGACATGATGATCCGCGAGACCGGGCTGGCGATGCTGGACCTGACCTCCACGGTGCCCACCCCGGAATTCCGGCGCCGCCGCCGACGGCGCTGACCTGCCGATCCCTCCGGGTGAGGTTTACCGCGCCGCTGCCGGGGCATAACGGCGACACCTCGGGCGGGGGTGGGGAGACCAGTTGATGACTCGTGCACGGGAACTGAACGATATGAACAGCGATCCCACCGAAATCATGTCGGCGCCGGGTTCCGGGCATCCCCGGCACCCGCCGGCCAGTTCCGACATCGCCGCCGCGGAGGCGCTGCGACTGCTGGGCACGGTGAGCTTCGGGCGGATCGCCTTCGCGCGCCACGCCCTGCCCACGATCCGCCCGGCCAACCACATCCTGGACGAGGGCCGGGTGATCGTCGCCGCTACCGCGCTGCTCAGCTCGCATCGGCAGGCGGTGGCCTACGAGGTCGACACCCTCGACGCCGCCACCCAGCGCGGCTGGTGCGTCATCGTCACCGGGCCCGCCGAGGAGGTCACCGATCCGCAGCTGCTGCTGCGCTATCGCGCGCTGCTCGAGCCGTGGCTGCCCGGGCATCGCATCATCGCCATCGATCCCGATATCGTCACCGGGATCCGATTCCGGCCCGGCACCCGCACGCCGGCCCCGTTCACCCATCGCATGGCCTGAGTCAGCGCGCGTAGAGCCGGTGCACGGTGACCGCGGCGGCCAGCAGCCGCGAGTTGTTCGGTTCGGCCGGGTCGATCCCGGTGAGTTCGCCGACGCGACGCAGCCGATAGCTCAGCGTGTTGGGGTGCACGTGCAGGTGCGCCGAGGCGGTCTTGCGGTCCGCGCCGAAACGCAGGTGCGCCTCCAGGGCTTCGAGCAGATGCGGGGTGCGCAGCAGCGGATCGATGCGCGCGGCCAGGCGGTCACGGGCGGCGCCGGGGCGGGTCAGCTGATATTCGAGCAGCAGATCGTCGAGCCGGTACAGCCCGGGGGTGCGGCCCAGGACGCGGGCCAGGGTGGCGAGTTCGGCGACCTCGGCCGCGGCCTGTGGCAGCTCCGCGCGCGGCACCGCGGCGCATTCGGCCAGGTAGGTCGGCGCGCCGAGTTTGTCGGCGAGTTCGGTGGCCAGGGTGGCGGTGCGGGCGTCGGGTTCGGTCTCGGAATGCTGGGGTAGCAACGCGATTCCGGTCGACCCGTCGAAGGAGACCAGCGCGGCGCCGTTGCTGGCCGCGTCCAGGGTGCGGTGCGCGATGCGGATGCGCCGGCGCGCCAGCAGATCGGCGGCCGCGGTGGCCGGTTCCTCGGGCCGCACCTGGATCGCCAGGACGGTGTAGCGCTCGGCCAGGGGTGCGTCGGCGCGCGCGGACAGCGCCTCGGCGGGCCGCCCGCGCAGCAGCGCCGAGCACAACTCGCGGCGGGCCTCGCGTTCGGCGTTGTGGATGGACTGGCCGACCTCGACGTAGGTCTCCATCACCGTGATGTTGATGTGCATGAGCAGATCGAGCAGACCGGAACCGATCTGGACCAGCTGCTCGGTCTCCCCGGGCGCGGCCAGCGCGACGGCCTCGGACAGCACCGAGTGCGCCGAGCCGTGGATGGCCTCGAGCAGGATCGGCAGCGGAAAGCGGTCCTCGGCATGGCGTTCGGCGACCGGGGCGACATAGGCCGAGACCTCGTCGCGGGTGAGCCGGCGGTCCTCGGCGATGGCCTGCAGCACCGCGCGCCCGCAGGCGTAGATGGCGGGCAGCACCTCGGGGCGGAAGTGGCCCGCGGGCAGATCCGCCGCCGGGGGTGTGGCACCGAGCCCGTCGGCGAGCATGCGTTCGGCGATCTGGGGCCACCGGGTGAGCAGGCGGGCGAGCAGGGTGGTCTCGGCGGTGGGTGCAGCGGCAGGCATGGGCTGATTGTGGCCGAGCACAGCGATGCGGGCCAACACTGCGCGGCCCGGACCCAAATCTTTGTCACCAGCGACAATATCGGGGTATCGGATTTCGTTCGTCCGTGCAGTGACGCTACCTCGGGGGCGGGACAGACTCGCTGCATGAGCCTGCCCCGCGACGCTCCCGCGGATATCGCCGCACCCGTCGGCCACCGGGGCCCGCCGCGTCCCGAGCACGATGACTTCTACCGTCCGCCACCGGGATTCGAGCATCGCGCGCCCGGCACCGTGCTGCGCACCCGCGAGGTGCAGCTCGCGCTGTTCGGCCGCGTTCCGCTGCGGGCCTCGGCCTGGCAGCTGCTCTACCGCACCAGCGACCTGCACGGGGGCGCGGAGGCCGCGGTGACCACGGTGCTGCTGCCCGCCGGGGCCGCGGTGTGCGCGCGGCCGCTGGTGTCGTTCCAGTGCGCGATCGACGGCGTCAGCTCCCGCTGTTTTCCGTCCTACGCGCTGCGGCGCGGGGCGCGGGCGCTGGGTGCGATCCCGCAGCTGGAGTTGCCGGTCATCGCCGAGGCGCTGGCGCGGGGCTGGGCGGTGTCGGTGCCCGATCACGGCGGGATGGGCGGGCACTTCGGTGTCGCGCGCGAACCCGGATACCGGGCGCTGGACGCGGCGCGCGCGGCGCTGGGTTTCGCGCCGCTGGGCTTGGGCCCGGAAACCCGGATCGGACTGTGGGGGTACTCCGGCGGGGGATTGGCCACGGCATGGGCGGCCGAGCTGGCCGGTGACTACGCCCCGGAGCTGGCTATCGCGGGCGCGGTGGCCGGTTCGCCGGTGGGTGATCCCGGCGCGGCCTTCGTCCGGCTCAACGGCTCACTGCTGTCCGGGTTCTCCGCGGTCTGCGTCGCGGCGCTGCAACGGGCCTACCCCGAGCTCGAACGGTTGCTGCGGGTGCACGCGAAACCCGAATTCCACACCCTGCTCGCCGACGCCGCCACCCGCACCACCCTGAACCTGCTGCCGCGCCTGGCGGGCAAGAACCTCGACCGCTACAGCCGCCTGGGTTTCACCGAACTGCTGCACCGCACCGAGATGCGCCGCGTCCTGGACGACATCCGCCCCGGCGCGCACGCACCCACCATGCCGGTGCTGATCCTGCAGGGCGTCAACGACGAACTCATCGCCGTGCGCGACGTGGACGGCCACGTCGACCGCTACCGCGCCGCCGGCGCCGAGATCCACTACCTGCGCGACCGCCTCAGCCTGCACCTGGCCCTGCTCTACCTGGGCACACCCGTGACCATGAACTGGCTGGCGGACCGCTTCGCGAACAAGCCTTTGCCGCCCGCCACCACCCGCACCGTCTGGTCGGTCGCCTGGACTCCGCGCGAAGTGCTGGGCCACTTGCGCTGCGCGGTCCTGCTGGCCCGCATCCTGTGCGGTCGGCCGATCATCGAGCGATAGCACTGCGGCACAGCGGGATTCACCGCCGGACCGACACCGCCAGCTCACCCAGCTCCACGGATTCGTCGGCCCAGGCGGTACTGGCCGGCAAGGGGCGGTTCGCGATCAGCTCGCGGGCCGCCCGCAGATCCTTGGGCCGGCCGACGGTGATCGCGCCGACCAGCGCCCCGCCGGACAGGGCCAGGGCGGTGCAGTCGCGGGATTCGATCGAGCCGCGGATCACCAGCTCGTCGTAGTCGTGGGTCCAGCCCGCGAATTGCAGGTTCACCCCGTACTGGGTCGACCAGCCCCACGGCACCTCGGTCTCGGCCACCGGCAGGCCGAGCATGGATTTCGCGGCGGCCGCGCCCTGGGCCAGCGCGCTGTTCCAGTGCTCGCTGCGGGTGTGGCGGCCCAGGCGCGGGGTGTAGCGACCGGCCGCGTCCCCCGCGGCGAAAACGCGCGGCGCCGAGGTGCGGTACTGCTCGTCGACCAGGATGCCGTCGCCCAGGTCGAGCCCGGCGGTGCGGGCCAGCGCGGTGTCGGGTTCGGCGCCGATGGCGACCAGCGCCGAGGACGCGGCCCAGGTGCGCCCGTCGGTGGCGGTCGCCAGGACGCCCTGGGTGTCGATCTGCTCGACGCCGGCCAGGAGGACCTCGTTGTCGATGCGCACTCCGTGCTCGGCGTGCAGATCCTGGACCAGCGTCGAGAGTTCCCGCGGCAGAACACGATCCAGGGGAGTGGTGCCCGCGTGCACGAGGTGGACCTCGCCGCCGAGCGCCCGCGCGGTGGCCGCGACCTCGAGCCCGACCAGCCCCGCGCCGATGATCAGCAGCGGCCCGTCCGCGATCGCGGCCCGCAGCTCGGCGATGTCGGCGACCCCGCGCAACGTCCGCACCCGGACCGGCTGATGCTGTTCGAGTCGTCGTGCGCGCGCCCCGGTGGCCAGCAGCAGCCGGTCGTAGTCCAGGCTCGCGCCGTCGCTGAGCCAGATCCGGGCCCGGCCGGTGTCGATATCGGTGGCGGTGGTCCCCACCCGCAGCTCGATCTGGTGCTCGGCCCAGTAGCTCTCGGATTCGAGCAGGCAACGCTCCAGTGCCCGGGTTCCGGCCAGCAGATCCTTCGACACCATCGGCCGCCGGTAGGGTGCGTGCTCCTCCGCGCCGACCAGCACGATCTCCCCGTGGTAGCCCGAGGCCCGCAGCGTCCGGGCCGCGGTCGCACCGGTGACTCCCGCGCCCACGATCACGATCCGTTCAGTCATGTGCGGCTGACCTCGGCCATCTCGAAATCGGTCTTGGCCGCTCCGCAGTCCGGGCAGGACCAGTCCTCGGGGATGTCGGCCCAGCGGGTGCCGGGCGCGATGCCGTCCTCGGGCCAGCCCAGCGCCTCGTCGTATTCGAAACCGCATTGCAGGCAACGGAACAGCTTGTAGTCGACGCTCATCGGGGGTTCCTCTCGGTGGGTTCGAAGTCGACCTTCTCGCGCACGCCGCAGTCGGGGCAGCACCAGTCCTCGGGCACCGCCGACCACGGGGTGCCGGCCGGGAAACCCTCGCGCGGTGCGCCGGTGGACTCGTCGTAGACGTAGTCGCAGACCGGGCAGCGGTAGGCGGCCATCACCGCGCCCCGTACCGGGCGAGCAGTCGCTCGCGCTGGGCTGGCTGGATGTTCACCAGGGTGATGTCGCCGGCGTAGTGGTCGAGCACCCGCTGGTCCATCACCTTGCGCCACAGCGGCGGGAAGTAGGCCAGCCCGATCATGCTGGCGTAGCCGCTGGGCAGGTTCGGTGCGCCGTCCATGCTGCGCAGGGTCTGGTAGCGCCGGGTGGGATTGGCGTGATGGTCGCTGTGGCGCTGCAGGTGGTACAGGAAGATGTTGGTCACGATGTGATCGGAGTTCCAGCTGTGCACCGGCGTGCAGCGCTCGTAGCGCCCGCTGGCGGTGCGCTGGCGCAGCAGCCCGTAGTGCTCGAGATAGTTGACCGTTTCCAGCAGGGTGAAGCCGTAGACGGCCTGCAGCACCAGCCACGGCAGGATCGCGGGCCCGAAGACCGCGGTCAGCGCGCCCCACAGCGCCACTGTCATCAGCCAGGCGTTGAGCACGTCGTTGCGCGGCGTCCACGGGCTCTGCTCGAGCCGGCGCAGGCGCGCCGCCTCCAGCTCCCAGGACGAGCGCAGACTGCCCCACACACTGCGCGGCAGGAAGCCCCAGAAGGTCTCCCCGAAGCGGGCGCTGGCCGGATCCTCGGGTGTGGCCACGCGCACGTGGTGGCCGCGGTTGTGCTCGATGTAGAAGTGGCCGTAAGCGGTCTGGGCAAGGGTGATCTTGGACAGCCAGCGTTCCAGCCGGTCCTTCTTGTGCCCGAGTTCGTGGGCGGTGTTGATGCCGACCCCGCCCATGGTGCCCATGCTCAGCGCCAGGCCGATCTTGGACAGCACGCTCAGGCCGCCGTCGATGCCCAGCCATGACAGGTCCGCCGCGGTCCACAGGTAGCAGGCGAAGGTCAGGCTGGCCAGTTGCAGCGGGATGAAGGCGTAGGTGCAGTAGCGGTAGTACTTGTCGTTCTCCAGCTGCGCCATCACCTCTTCCGGGGGGTTCTGCCCGTCGGGCCCGAAGAACAGGTCCAGCGCCGGCAGCAGCACATAGATCAGGATCGGGCCGATCCACCACCAGACCGGGGCGAGGGTGTGCCAGCCGAGCTGGTTGAACCCCCACACCAGGGCGGCGGCGAGACCGAGCGCGGTGGGCGCCACCAGGCCGAGCAGCCACAGGTAGCGCTTGCGATCACGCCAGGGTCCGGGCGCGGTCACCGAGTCTTCGGGGGCGCCGGTTCGAGAGGTCATGTCGTTCTCCGTTTACACATTCGAGCAATGTGTATTCAGTAGATACAATCGATGTAGAGTTGTCAACGACGGAGTCACATGAGGAGCTGATGTACGATGACCGGCGTGGCCGAAGCCCCCAACTTCCAGACCGAGATGCGCCTGCTCCTGCGCGAACGCATGCTCGACGCCGCCCGCGACGTGGTCGTCACCGAAGGCTGGGGCGCGGTGAACATGTCACGCGTCGCCAAGGACGTCGGCATCAGCCGTCCCGTGCTCTACAAGGAGATCGGCACCAAACAGGCCCTGGCCGACGCGCTCATCGCCCGCGAACTCGGCACCTTCCTGCGCGGCATCGTCGACACCCTGGCCCAGCACCCCGCCGACCCGGTCACCGGCATGATCCGCGCCGCCGAATACACCCTGCGCACCGGCGCGGACAACATGCTGCTCAAAGCCGTGCTCGCCGGGCGCGATAGCAGCGACACCACCCTGCTGCCCGCCCTGGTCACCGAACCCGAACCGGTCCTGGGCCGCGCGCTGGCCGCCCTGCTGCCCGCCATGCGCGCGCAGTACGCCCTGCCCGAGATCTCCGACGACGACCTGGCCGCACTCGCCGAGATCCTGGTCCGGCTCACCCTGAGCCACCTCTTCCAGCCGCTCGGCCCGCGCGAACGCGCGGTCACCCAGATCGAACTGGTCATCACCCAGGTCTTCGCGGCGCTGACCGCGGGGTAGGGCCATTACCTCCGGGGTAATGGCCGCGATACCCAGAACTTCGTAGGGTGCAGTCGTGCACACACTGTCAGCCGGCGACCTGCTCCGGCACTGGCGCCTCGAACGCCGCCTCAGCCAACTCGAACTGGCCGGCCGGTCCGACACCTCCGCCCGGCACCTGAGCTTCATCGAAACCGGCCGCGCCACCCCCAGCCGCGCCATGCTGGCCAACCTGTGCGAACACCTGCAGGTCCCGCTGCGCGAACGCAACCGCCTGCTGCTGGCCGCCGGATACGCCCCCGCCTTCGCCGAACCCGCCCTCGACGCCCCCGAGATGGCCCCCGTGCGCGCCGCCATGCGCAGCATCCTGGAAGGCCATCAGCCCTACCCGGCGCTGGCGATCGACCAGTCCTGGAACATGATCGACGCCAACG
Source organism: Nocardia sp. NPDC050712 (assembly GCF_040654295.1). Taxonomy (NCBI): domain Bacteria; kingdom Bacillati; phylum Actinomycetota; class Actinomycetes; order Mycobacteriales; family Nocardiaceae; genus Nocardia; species Nocardia sp. NPDC050712. Next base: position 1,646,448 of record NZ_JBFAHT010000002.1, on the reverse strand, counting down.
CCGGTGTGGCCCTGCTGCTCACCGGCATCGACCCGGCCCTGCTCACCCCGCCGGTGAACGCGCTGCGCCTGACCCTGCACCCCGACGGCCTGGCCGGGCGCATCCTGAACCTGCCCGAATGGCGCGGGCACGTCTTCGCCCGCCTGAACCACCAGCTCGAGGTCACCGGCTCCCCGGATCTGGCCGAACTCGCCGAGGAGCTGCGCGCCTACCCGGGCGGGGCCACCGAACTCGTGCTCCCCGAACCCGACCAGGTGGTGGTCCCGCTGCGCCTGCGCCACGACGGACAGGACCTGAGCTTCCTCAGCGTCACCACGGTATTCGGTACACCGATGAACGTCACCGTCGCCGAGCTCGCGATCGAATCGTTCCTGCCCGCCGACGACGCCACCCGGGCGGCGCTGAGCTGAGCGCTAGGACGCCGTCTTCGCGATCACCCGCTCGGCGAACTTGGACAGATGCTTGATCTTGGTCTCCAGCGGCTCGGTGTCGTGATCCCGGGTGTAAGGACTGCGGAACCCGACGATCACATCGGTGACACCCTTGTCCTCGAGCCGCTTGATCCCGTCCACGGTGAACCCGTCCAGCGAGATCACATGCACCTCGAAATCCTTGCGCGTCCCGTACTCCTCGCGCAGCTTGCTCAGCTTCACCAGCAGCTTGTCCAGCTCCTCGCCGTCACCACCGGCATGCATCCAGCCATCGCAGCGCGCGGCCCGGCGCAGCGCCGGGGCGCTGTGCCCGCCGATCAGGATCGGCAGCGGCTCGGTCGGCACCGGATTGATCTTGATCGGCGGCAGATCGTAGAACTCACCGTGATACTCGAAATACCCGCCCGCACACAACCCGCGCACGATATCGATGCACTCGTCCATCCGCGCACCACGCTTCTCGAACGGCACATCCAGGATCTCGAAATCGTCCGGCCACGGGCTGATACCCACACCGAACCCGAACCGATTACCGCTCAGCGCCGCCAGCGAGGCCGCCTGCTTGGCCACCAGCACCGGCGGGCGGATCGGCAGCTTCACCACGAACGGCGTCACCCGCAACGTCTTGGTCGCCGCCAGAATCGCCGCCGAGAGCACGAACGCCTCGACGAAGGGCTTGTCCTCCAAGAACTCCCGGTTACCGTCCGGCGTGTAGGGATAGGTGGCGTCGGACTCCTGGGGGTAGGCGATGGAATCGGCCACCGTGATCGAGGTGTACCCGGCCTCCTCGGCCGCCTGCGCCAACGGCACGTAGTACTCCGGGTTCGTCATCGCCTCGGCATAGGTGAATCGCAAGGGACAGCCTTTCTGTAGTTGTGCGGACAGCCCGCTCGTCATCGGTCAGTGGGGGAGAACTAGGTCCATGGATTGCGATGCCCCTCGGGGACGAGCCGATCGAACAGCGCGCGCATCTGCGGCGACAACCGCATCAACTCGACATAGGAACCGAGCGGCCCGCCCTCCAGATAGGCGAACTCCATCCCGGCCCCCTCGAACGCCCCGCGCGCCACCACCCGAGACCCCGCCTCGGTGAGCGCCGCGTCGAAATCCTCGGGCACCCACGCCACGTGATGCAGCCCCGGCCCCACCCGCTCCAGATGCTCGGAATACAGGCTCACCCCCGCGCGAGGCTCGATCAGCTCCAGCTGCTGCCCGCCCGCGTACCCCAGCGCGACACTGATCGTGTACTCGGCGGGCGCACCCCGGAGCTCACACAGCTCCGGGCCGAAACGCACGTCCGGGAGGGTGAGCCACTGCTGCACCCCGTACAGCGCACCGAACTCCCGCGTCGCGGCCGCCAGATCGGCAACCACCCAGCAGAGCTGGAAGATCGGACCACGCGCCAGGCTCATCGGGCACCCCCGTGCCGATGGCGGCGGGCCCCCGCGACCCGCCCGCCCACTGCAACGTGTTCTAGATTCACGCCCTCAACAAACCACCCCCGCCCCGGCGGCGTCAAGAGAAAACTGTGATCCGCACTACTGAACGGACCCGCCCCCGGGCTCAGCCCTGCCGCGACCGCCGCGTCAGTTCCACTGTCGCAGCACGCAGTTCATCCATCCCCGACAGCGGCTCGGCATACCCCACCCGCGTCCGCGCCACACCCCGCGGCGTCACCACCCGCAAATCCAGCCCATACCGATCCGCCCGCTCACAACTGGCCGCCGTCGCATCCGGATACCCACCCAGCACCTGCGCCATCGACAGCAACGCATCAGCGTGATCATCGTTCAAATGCGTGATCGCCCCCGCCGCCACCGGCACCACCGGATCCGGAACCGCCGCCGCGTACTGCTCGGCCGACGCCGAATCCATCCGCCCGTAACCACCCACCCAGCGCACCCGATCCACCCCGAGCACCCACAGCGAGAAATCGCTGTAATCGATGTAGTACTGCGCCGCCGGCACGGCCGCCAGATGCGCCGCCCGCGCCGCCGCCAACTCCGCACCCTCCGGCCGCCGCACCACACCCGCCAACGTGATCCGCGTACCCGCCAGCGGATCGTCCGGCAGATCCGGCGCCACCACCGCGATACTCGCCCGCGGATCCGCCGCCAGATTCCGGCCGTGCTCGGCCATCCGCGACACACACAGCACCGGATCACCACCCAGCAGCCCATAGGTCACGAACGACGCCCACGGCGTCCCGTCCTCGCTCAAACTGGCCAGCGTCGCGGTATTCCCCGACGCCGCAACGGTCCTGGCCTCCTCCGCCGCGGACGGGCGAGTGGCGTTCACCACCGGCCCGGTCGGCTGCGGAATCGAGGGCGCATCGCCCGGGTCACCATGATCGAGAGTCATCTACGGTCCTTCTGCCAGTGGTTACGCCGACCACCAGTCTCGCACCGCGCACCACCGGCACCCGCCACCCCCGGCCACCCCGCCCGGAATCGCCGCTGCGCGAACGGCAATGGCACCCATTGCGCGAGCGCGACAGCGGCCGATGGGCGACACTGTGCGGCGTGACCCGATACGCATTCGACGCCGACCGCAACGCTCTCGTCGCCATCTGGGCGACCGGGCGCGGCGACCTGACCGAGACGGTGGCCGTGCTGCCGCCGATAAGTCCGGACCAGGCAACAGGTTTGGCGTCGAATCTGACCACGCTGTCGCGCTTCCAGTGGCGCACCTACACCCATCCCGCCAGCGCCGCCGGCGACCCCGACGTCCCCAACAGCGAAGCCTGGCGCCGGGCCGAGGAACGCCGCAATTTCAAGGACGTCGAAGCCGGGCTGCGGCACCCCAACCTGCCCACCGACCACGGCCTGGTCGTCTCCTACAGCGGCGTCGTCGAATCCGCGCACCGCGTCGGACGGGCACTGCACAGCATCGACGTCGACCAGCTGACCGAGACGATCGTGGGCGAGGTCGACCACGAACAGCACGCCATCGAGAACGCCGAACTCGGCGACCTCTCCGGGCGGGCCCGCCAAGCCGTCGAAATGTCGCGCCCCGACGTCTCACCGGCCCAGGTACAGGCCGCCGACCAGCTGCTGCGCGCCGACCCGCTCGGCTCCCTGGAACTGTTCACCGAACTCGATCCCGCCTCGGCCTCGGTGGCGGCCGCGCACTGGCTCTACGCCGCCGCCGAGGTGGCCGGCGAACTCGCGGGCGTCCCGACCTCAGAGGTCGTGGTGGAAGCCGATGAACTCGAGGCCCTGCAGGTCGATACGCCGACCCTGGTGCTGGAGCGCCTGGTCGCGGGGGAGACCCCGACGGAAGTGGTGGCCGACCTCATCGCCGAGGCCATGGCGGTCTCCGAGGGGCACGTTCCCGCCCCCTGGGCCGTGGTCGCGCGGGTCGCCGAGATCGAAGAGCAGGCCCGCAAATACGACGTCGACAGCGCGACCCGGGCCGCCCTGCTGGCCGAGTTCCGGATCAGCCGGCTGGATCCAGTCCGCCCCGCTCTGGACCTGCTGGAAGACCTGCTCGACGGCATCCGCGGCTGCATGCTGCTGTACACCGCGCACGGGCTAGGGGAGGAGACCGAGCTGGAGGAGCGGTTCGCCGACGACATCCGGGCCGAAGCCGACTCGCATCCGGAACAACTCTTCTGACGGTGGCGATGGGATCTGCGATCCCATCATCTTGACTGTCAAAAAACATCCCAGTTTGTAGATATGCGCATCTAACTATGTGAGCCCTGACCTTAGGAAAGGTCACCACAACTACCTCCCGAACTCTCCCAAAAGACCTCAATGAAGAGGGGAGGGGTTGCCGCCTGGCATGCTTACAGCAGGGGGAGCGCCCGGTACCGTCGGCGGTCGGAAGTCGTTAGGGGAGTAGCGGAACCGGCCGGCGCCAGAGCGGGATAGGGCAGGGCTTGCCGGTTTCGAGGTGAGCGCTGTCGGCTCTCCGCCTTAGGACACAGCGAAACTAGATGCCCAAATCGCCCTATGCGAATCTATGCATTGAACTGATTACCTCGTCACGCCGCTCCCACAGGATCTGAAGTCCTAAAGACAAGCATTGACGCCCAGGGGAGGCGTCAGGGCTGCTGCGTGATGCAGTACCAGAGCACGCCCATCGTCCCGAGGACGAAAAGCGGTGACAGCACCCAGGTCTCGACCTTGTTCCCGGTGCGCTCGATGATCGGCAGCCGCACCCGCAGGTCGAGCGGCCAGAACAGCCGGCAGCCGCGGTCGGTCAGGCAGTCGCCCAGGATGTGGGCCAGGGCGCCGAGGCCTACGCAGAACGGCAGCCAGGCGGGTTTGGCGGCGATGTAGTGATCCATGACGAAGGTGCCGGAGGCGGCCAGGACGATGACGGTGCCGTAGGTCCGGAAACTCTCACCCGGCGGGCACAGGTGCAGCGCGCGGACGGCGAGGGCCAGCAGGAAGAAGGCCAGGGCGAGGGTGAACGGGCGGCCGAGCCAGTGCACGCCGGCCCAGGTCGCGTAGGTCGCGACGGCGACGAACAGCAGGGAGTGCGTGCCGCGCCGATGTCCGCCGGAGAGCTTGCTGATGAGCACGCACAGGAAGTACGAGACCGGCCCGAGTACGTGGGCGATCGAGCTCTTCGGGTGATCGGCGTCGGGGAGGAGTGCGGCGCCCGCGGTCAGGAATACGCCGAGCACCAGCTCTACCGTGCCGATATGGCCGGTCGCGTCCTGTAATGCGGGGTAGCTCAACACGGTTACGGGCAGCAGCGCCGCTGCCCCCGACCAGGCGAGCGCGCCGCTGGTCGCATGAGAATGTCCAAGCACCCGTCAACGTTAGTTGAACGGGCAACTATTCCATAGCGGCGGGAACGCTGAATACTGTTGTGCCACAGTAGGATACGGCTCAGTTATCAAGATCACTTAGAAAGGCCTCAGATGGGGGACGCGCCGACGAGCGGTTTCCCTCCGGCGTGTCGACCCCGGGTGATGCACTGCGGCTGGCATGCTTTCGAGATTCCTACGTTCGATTTGCCTGGCTCCGTGTGATTCCGTCGACTTCAGGAGAACTCGGCTATGCATCGTGTGCGTTCGATACGTCGTCTGGCCGCCGCGGCGGCCGCCAGCGCTTTACTCGTCCTGACCGCCGGCGGCCACGCCGCGGCCGATAGGGAAGTGGCGGTGGATTGGACCTCCGCCGTGCAGCACCTGCGGACCGCGGCCGCCGGTAATCCCGCCGCCGTCGCGGCGGTGGACCGGCTCATCGCCTCCCAGCAGTGGCAGGGGCTGAAGAACTCGGCGCTGCCCGCGCAGCCGTTCCAGATTCCGGCGCAGTCCGATATCGGCCGGGGTGCCGGCGCGGGCGTGTACGGCTCGGGCATCGCGCTCGATACCGACGGCTTCCGGATGGGCTTCTTCGGTGGCCCCGGCACCATCTCGCCGAATCAGGCGGGCGCGAAGATGGAAGTGATCTGGTACAACCTCTCCAACGGCCGCAGCGCCACCGAGCTGCTCTCCGAGCACAACGACGTCCCGGTGGACACCACGATCCGCAGCCGGGTCCTGGATACGGGCCCGGGCATGATCGTGGCCGCGGTCTACGGCTCGCTGTGGCATCGCTGGTCGGTCCCGGTGAGCGAGGCCAACCCGGACGGTTTCCAGTACCAGCTCGGCACGATCTCCATCCCGTCGTTCGGCGCTGTCTACAACTGAATCCCTACACACAACGGCCGCACGGGAGTCTCCGTGCGGCCGTTGTGCTGTCCGGGTCACTGCGCCGGGCTGGAGTTCTTACGGTGAGTGGCGTGGAAGCGCGCCTTCTTCTGGCGATTGCCGCAGGTGTTCATGTCGCACCATTTGCGGGTGCGGCTCTGGCTGGTGTCGAAGAAGGCGGCCCGGCAGGTGGGTGAGGCGCACAGGGCCAGTCGTCCGTCGCGTTCGCCCGCGAGGATGCTGATCACGTCGGCGGCGATCACGCCCAGGGCGTCTTCTACGCCGGAGGCCGAGCCGAGCCGCCATTCCCGGGTGTTCTCGGGGGTCAGAACAGCTGCCGCGTGGCCCTTGATGCTGCGCTCGTTGATCACCTGGACAGCAGAGGCAGGGGGAGCGGCCTGGGTCGCGGCCGCCGTGGCGGCGGCGTGAATCGATTCCCGTAGTTCCCGGGCCAAGTCGAGCTGGGCGGTGGTGCAGGAGTCCACGGCCAGGCCGCTGACCGCGAGCCAGTCGACGAGGCGCTGCGGGGTGGGAATGCGCTCCACGGGGTCGCCGGCGCGTTCGGTCAGGGTCGCCGTGAAGCTGGTCGCCAGCACGCTACCGAGGCGGAATTCGGGGTGGTCGGCACGCATGGAACCACCTTAGCCGGTTGCATGTCCGGACGGCGGCGTGTTAGAACCGTCTTAGATGGTTCTTTTGATGGACAGGAGATCTCATGCCCCTTACCAGCGACGTGCAAGCATTCGAATCCCACGCGACCGACGCCGAACTCGACGATCTGCGCGCCCGGCTGGCCGCGGCGCGACTACCGGAGGCCGAGACGGTCGCGCACGGCCCGGACCGATGGGGCCAGGGCGTCCCGCTCGCCGATCTGGTCGAGGTCGTGAACTACTGGCGCACCGGATATGACTGGCGGTCGTTCGAGGAGCGCCTGGACCGGATCGGCCAGTTCCGCACGACCATCGACGGTCTGGGCATCCACTTCCTGCACCGCCGATCCGCCCGTGCGGATGCCACGCCGCTGCTCATGACACACGGCTGGCCGGGGAGTATCGCCGAGTTCATCGATGTCGCCGACGAGCTGGCGGATCCGCCGGAAGCAGGCGCGCCGGCGTTCCACGTCGTGATCCCGTCGCTGCCCGGTTTCGGTTACAGCGACAAACCGACGACGACCGGCTGGGGGACCGAGAAGATCGCGGCCGCCTGGGTGGAACTGATGGGCAGGCTCGGCTACGACAGGTTCCTGGCGCACGGCGGTGACTGGGGCGGCAACATCACCACGGTGCTGGCGGGCAGGTTCCCGGCGCACGTTATCGGCGTCCACTCGACGTTCGCGGAGGCGCCGCCCGGGCTGTCGACGGACGGCCTGACGGCGACCGAACGGCAGTGGACCGAGGAGACCCACCATTTCTGGCGCCATCGCGCGGCCTACGCGAAGCAGCAGGCGACCCGTCCGCAGACCATCGGCTATGCGCTGGTCGACTCGCCGGTCGGGCTGCTGGCCTGGATCCTCGACAAGTTCGCGGAGTGGTCCGATACCGAGGACAGCCCGTTCGAGACGATCTCGCTGGACCGGGTCCTCGACGATGTCACCCTGTATTGGCTGACGGGGACCGGTGCGTCGGCGGCGCGTATCTACTACGAGAGCCATAACTCGCTGGATCCGGACCTGCGGGTCGAGGTCCCGGCGGCAATCACCATGTATCCCAGAGACATCGAGAAGACGCCGCGGCCGTGGGCGCAGGAGCGGTACCGGCGGATCGTGCACTGGCGCTCACCCGATGCTGGAGGACATTTCCCGTCGCTGGAGGTTCCGGAGTACTTCGTGCACGACCTGCAAGAAGGTCTCGGGGCAGTGCTGAGCGCCACTAGTTGACATAATGTCGATTATCGGTTGAAGAACGCCGCCGTAAAAGGGGTGCCGCGGTCACCGAATGATCTTGATGTATGCGTCGCTCCGCAAGCATGGCTGGACGCCCCGGCGGCTTCGGAACCCCCGCGGCGTCCGCGGTGCAGTCGATGCATGCACTGATCTGCTCCGCGTCATTTACTGCCAGATGGAAATATTCCTGTCAAATCTGCTTCAGGCAGTAATTTCTCTATATCGGCACTTCTGTGCCCATTTACCCCTTCTGCCCCAGGGTCCAACCACCCTCCGTCAATACGTCACTGTGACGGAAAGGTGGTGGGCTCCCGGGGGTCTCGAGGGTCAGCGGATGGTGCCGGCGCCTGGAATCAGCGGCAGATCCAGCGCGGTGACCCAGCCCGGCGGCAGGTCGTTGACGGCGGGCACGGCGTTGAGTGCGCGCAGGCCGGTGGCCAGGCAGCCCGCGACCGCCGGGGTGCGGTGGGAGCCGTCGGTGAACCGGAACGAGGTCTCCTGGGAGATCGACGGTGAGCCGAGGATGTCGACCCGGTACACGTCGTCCTGGGTGCCGGCGGGCCAGTCCGGTGCGGCGTCCAGGCCGATCCGGTTGACGTGCTCCAGGGTGATCACCTCACGCCCTTGATAGATCCCGTTGATGGAGAACTTGATCGCGGCGACGGTGCCGGCCTTGACGACGCCTTTGACGGTGGGCCGGTCGGTGGGTGTGACCCATTTGTCCCAGGTGGTGGTGATGTCGTCGAGTTCGATGCCGGCCGCGGCGGCGATCATCGGCACGGTCGCGCCCCAGGCCATGACGAGCATGTCGGGGTGTTCGAGCAGGGCGGTGAATTCGGGTGGGTGCCCGATGCCCATCTCGAATTCGTAGTCGCCTTCGTATTCGGTGTAGTCGAGTAGTTCCGAGGCGCGTACCGAGGTGACTTCGCCGCACAGGCCCATCAGGGTCATCGGGAACAGGTCGTTGGCGAATCCGGGGTCGATGCCGGTGGTGAAGCAGGAGGCGCCGCCTTCGGCGCAGGCCTGGGTGATGGGGTCGCGCCAGACGTCGGGGACCTGTTTCATGTGCGGCCAGACCCAGGGTGTCATCGCGGTGGAGCAGACGTCGATGCCGGCGCGCAGGAAGGAGCCGATGACGCGGATGTTCTCGTCGGCGACGGCGGCGGTGGGCCCGTAGTGCACGACGGCATCGGGCCGGGTGGCGATCAGTTCCTCGACCGAATCCGTGGCCAGGATGCCGGTTTTCGGGCCGCCGCACAGGTCGCCGGCGTCCTTGCCGACCTTGTCGGGGTTGGAGACGCCGACGCCGACGAGCTCGAATCGGGGGTGGCGCAGGATTTCGGTGAGCACCATGGAGCCGACGACGCCGGTCCCCCACAGCACGATGCGCTTCTTGGTGGTCATCGGTGGAACTCCCCGCAGTCGACGGTCAGCATTTGCCCGGTGACGGCCGTGGCGAGGTCGCTGGCCAGGAAGAGGGTGGCGCGGGCGACTTCTTCGGGTCCGGCCAGGCGTTTGAGGTCGGTGGGTTCGGCTTTCTGCCGGTAGATCTCGGCGTGGTCGACGCCGGCTTGGCTGGCGAGCCAGTCGAAGTAGGCCTTGTTGATGTCTTCGTAGACGTAGGAAGGTGCGACGCTGTTGACGCGGATGCCGCGTGGGCCGAGTTCGGTGGCCAGGGAGGACGCGAGGTGTTGCAGGGTGCCCTTGGAGAGTTTGTAGCCGGAGAATTCGGGTTGGGAGCTGTAGGAGACGCAGGAGTTGAGCATGATGATCGAGCCGCGGCTGGCTGCGAGGGCGTCGGCGAACAGGGCCGAGAGGCGCAGGGGCGCGTAGACGTTGGTTTCGTTGACGGCGCGCAGGGCGGCGAGGTCGATCTCGGTGATGGGGTTCATCGGGGGGATGGCGAAGGCGTTGTTGATGACGCAGTCGATCCGGCCGAATTCGGCGACGGCGCGTTCGACGAGGTCGGTGCGCTGTTGTTCGTCGGTGATGTCGGTGGGGATGACGGCAGCTTTGGCGCCGAGGGCGATGACTTCGTCGGCGACTTGGCGCAGGCGTTGTTCGGTGCGGGCGACCAGGATGAGGTTGGCGCCCATGCGGGCGGCTTCGGTGCTCAGGGCGTGGCCGAGTCCGGGGCCGACGCCGGAGACGACGATGACCTTGTCCTGTAGTAGCGGCACCGCCCGGTAGGTGTCGGTGAGTGTGGTGGGGACGGCTGACACGGCTCCTCCTCGAAGTCCGTAGCAGTTACACGCTGTAACGACTTTGTTGTGACAGACTGTAACGACTGCTGCCCGCCCTCACAAGGACGAGATTTCGTGACCTCACGCCCCCGGCTCGGCCCCCGTCGCGACCCCGCGGTCGATACCGCGGTGCTGGAGGCCGCGCGTAGTCTGCTGGTCGAGAACGGTTATGCGGCAACCTCGATCGACGCGATCGCGGTGCGCGCGGGGGTGAGCCGGCCCTCGATCTATCGGCGCTGGCCGTCCAAGGCGCATCTGATCGCGCAGGCGGTGTTTCCCGATGTCGGGATGGCGAATACGGCGGCCGATCTGACCAGTGAGATCCGCAAGGTCATCCGGGGCACGATCCAGTTGTTCGGTTCGCCCGAGACTCGTGCGGCGATGCCGGGGTTGATGACCGAGATGCGGCAGGACGCGACCCTCTACGAGAAGTTGTCCGCCCGGTTGGACTCCCCCACGCGTGCCGAATTGGGTGAGTATCTCGCGCCGGAGCGGGCCGGGTTGGATCCGGATACGTTGCTGGACACGATCGCCGGTGCGGCGTTGTTCGCGATGTGTATTCGCGATATCGATGATCTGGAGGGTTTCGCCGGGTCGCTGGAGGATCTGCTGCTCTACGGCATTCTGGGTAAGCGTCCGGACTGAGGCGGTCGTTTCGCCGCGTAATCGGTTACCGGCTGGTACTTTCACCTGAGCTGGGCGGATGTCCAGGTCGGGGCGGTTTCCGTTGGAGGGTCATGAAGAAGCGATCGTGGGCGCTGTTCGCCTGTGCCGCTCTGGGTTTCGGGGTGCTGGCGCCGCCCGCAACGGCCGCGCCGTCGTTCACCGAGTATGTGGCGCTGGGTGATTCGTGGGCCGCGGACGTGACGCTGAATCCGTCCATGCTGACCACCGAGTTCACGCCCGTGTCGTGCCTGCAGAGCAGTAGCAGCTACGCCCGGCAGGTGGCGCAGGCGCTGGCGGTGCCGGAGTTCCGGGACGCGTCCTGCGGTGGGGCGATCACCGAGGACATGACGCGCCCGCAGGTGTCGAAGACCTCGACCGGTAATCCCCCGCAGTTCGACAAGCTCAGCCCGGCCACGGATCTGGTGACGGTGCTGATCGGCGGCAACGACGCGGGCCTGGCCGCGGCGGTGATGAACTGCGTGACCGTGGACGCGGCGGCGACGCCGTGCCTGAACACCTTCACCGCCGGTGGCGGCGATCGGATGTCGGCGGCGATCGCCGAGGCGGAGCCGAAGGTGGCGGCGGTGCTGCAGGGGATTCGCGAGCGCGCGCCGCGGGCTCGCGTGCTGTTGCTGAACTACTTCGAGATCGTCGGTGTCGAGGGTGGGTGTTTCCCGGAGATCCCGATCTCGGATGCCGACGCGATCTGGCTGGGGTATCGGCTGCGCGAGTTGAACGCGATGCTGGCGCGGGTGGCGCGGGCCGCCGGTGTGGAGCATGTCGATACCTATGCGGGTAGTCACGGGCACGACGCGTGTCAGGCGCCGGGTGTGCGCTGGGGTGAGGGCTTGGTGCCGTTGTCCAGTGATCCGGCGGGGCCGGCGGTGCCGTTCCATCCGAATCAGCTGGGTGCCGATCATCAGGCGCGCAGTGTGCTGGCGGCCCTGGGCCGATAGTCGCCGCTCCCCCGTATTCACCTGCCCCTCAACGTAATACGTCACAGTGACGGGTGAAGATCCGCCTACGGGTGGATCAACCGTCTGGGTCACGCGGGGTAGCCTGGATTGGTGAGCTCGACTACTGTCGCCCGCCAGTGCACGCTGTGTGAGGCCCACTGCGGAATTCTGGTCACCGTCGAGGGCCCGCAGGTGCGCCGGATCGAAGGCAATCCCGACGACGTCCTGTCCAAGGGCTACATCTGCCCCAAGGCCACCGCGATGGGCGGGCTGCACCACGATCCCGACCGGCTGCGCACCCCGATGCGGCGGGTGGGCACCGAGTTCGAGCCGATCGGCTGGGACGAGGCGTTCACCGAGATCGGGCAGCGCTTGCGCGCGGTCCGGTCCGCGCACGGGCCCAGCGCGATCGGCATGTATTTGGGCAATCCGGCCGCGCACAGTGCCTCGGTGGTCTACGGGGCGCTGCTGCGCGCGGTGCTGCTGACCAAGAACTTCTTCACGGCGTCCTCGATCGATCAGTTCCCGCAGGAGTTCGCGGCCTGGCAGATGTTCGGGTCGAATGTGCTGATGCCCGTGGCCGATATCGATCGCACCGACCGGCTGGTGATCCTGGGGGCGAATCCGGCGGTGTCGAACGGGTCGATCACCACGATGCCGGGGGCGAAGCTGCGCATCAAGGACGTGCGCACGCGCGGGGGCAAGGTCGTGGTGATCGATCCGCGTCGCACCGAGACCGCGCGCCTGGCCGACGAGCATGTCGCGGTGATTCCGGGTGGGGATCCGTATCTGCTGCTGGGGATGCTGCACGTGCTGGTCACCGAGGAGCTGTGTGACGAGCGCGCGATCGTGAAGCAGTGTGCGGGGTGGGCCGAGATCCGGGCGCTGGTCACCGAGTTCCCGCCCGAGCGGGTCGCGCCGCTGGCCGGGGTGCAGGCGGAGGTGATCCGGCGGCTGGCGCGTGAGCACGCGGCGGCGGAGTCGGCGGTGCTCTATGCCCGGCTCGGGGTGTGCCTGCAGGTGACGGGCACGCTCACGCAGTGGCTGGTCAATGTGGTCAACGCTGTCACCGGGAATCTGGACCGGGTCGGCGGGCAGATGTTTGCCACTCCGCCCATCGATGCCCCGCGGGTCGGCAAGTATCTGCCGATGGGTCACGGTGCGTGGACCGACAGTTCGGGGCGGTTCAAGTCGTTCCGTTCGGAGTTGCCGGTGGCGGCGCTGACCGAGGAGATCCGCAACGGCACGATCCGGGCGATGGTCACCTACGCCGGTAATCCGGTGCTGTCCACGCCGAATCGCGGTGAGCTGGACGCGGCGCTGGACGGGCTGGATTTCTATGTCGCCGTGGACATGTACGTCACCGAGACCACCCGCCACGCCGACATCATCCTGCCGCCGATCTCGCCGCTGGAACGCGAGGAGGTCGATGTGCTGTTGCCGGTGTTCAGTGTGCGCAACAATCTGCGCTACAGCGCGCGGGTCTTCGATCCGCCCGCGGGCAGTCTGGAGGATTGGGAGATCCTGGCCCGGCTGGTGACCGAGTTGCTGCCGCTGCCCGCGCGTGGGCTGAGTACCGGTGTGGTGCGGCGGCTCTTCGATCAGGTGAGCCCGATGCGGTTGTCGGCGCTGGGTATCGCCACCGGCCCGTACGGGCTGCTGCGGCGGGGGTGGAAGGGGTTGACGATCGCCGCGGTGCGTGACAGTGCCGGCGGTGTCGACTTGGGGCCGTTGCGGCCGCGCCTGCGTCAGCTGATCGGCACCAAGGACCGCAAGGTGCGGCTGGCGCCCCCGGATTTCGTGACCGCCGCGCGGGCGCTGCTGACCGAGCTCCAGCACGATACCGGTGACGGTTTCGATCTGCGCCTGATCGGGCGGCGGCATTTGCGTAGCAACAACTCCTGGCTGCACAACGTGCCCGCCATGGTCAAAGGCAAGGACCGCTGCACGGCGCTGATGCATCCCGAGGATGCCGCCGCGCGCGCTCTCACCGACGGCGCGCCGGTCACTGTCGCTTCGAAGTCGGGCTCGATCGTGGTCCCGGTCGAGATCAGTACCGACATCCGTCCCGGCACCGTCGCCGTGCCGCACGGCTGGGGCCATCAGGAACCCGGTGTCGGCTGGCAGTTGGCGGCCTCGCTGCCGGGCAAGAACGTCAACGCCCTGCACGATCCCGCGCTCACCGATACGTTCTCCGGGGCCGCGGCGGTCAACAGCACCTGGGTGCGGGTGCAGGCGGTGTCCTGACCTGGGTTCAGTCGAGGACCAGCAGGTTCCAGGTGTCGCCGCCGTCGCGGGTCAGGTACAGGCGTTCTTCCCCGTCGGGCGCGGTCCCGATGTAGGGCAGGACGACGAAACCGACTCGGGGCGTGAAGAATGCGCCGTGGGTCACGTGCGGGTTGCCGTGCAGGCCGCGGGTTGCGGGCGGGGCGAGGGTGGTGGTCCAGGTGCGTCCGCCGTCGTGGGAGGTGCGCAGGGCGGTCCGGGTGTCGTCGGACGGGTCGGTGATCGCGACGACGAGATCCTCGGTGGTGGCCGCCGCGGTCAGTGCCGCGGGTAGCACGCCGCGGTGGGTGAAGGTGTCCCCGGCGTCGGTGGAGACGAACAGGTGGTGTGTTCCGAAGGCGATGTCGTCCTCGGCGCGGGGAATGCAGGAGATCAGCAGCGCGGAGATGTTGGGCGCGAACAGTTTCGGGCGGTGGCGCTCGGGACACGGTAGCGCCCAGCTCGACCAGCGGCCGTCGATCAGGCGCGCCTCGCGCCCGGGTGCCGCGCGTCGGGTCGGGGAGTCCAGGCCGCCGCCGAACCAGGTCGTCGTTCCCGCGCGCACCATGCCGAACTCGTGGGACCGCGACCGGTACTCGTCGGCGTCGACCGGCACCCGCAGCGGCTCCGACCTGGTGAAGTCGTCGGTGCCGACCGGGCCGGTGACGACGAACATCTCCCCGGAGTAGGGGTCGAAGAACGGCACCTGCACGGTGCCGTCGGCGACCACTACCTCCGGGAGGTACTCCCACAGCCGGACGCCGGGTAGCAGCACCCGCTGCCAGTGCTCGCCGCCGTCATGGGTGGACCACAACTCCGAGAGCACCGCGCCCGGGGTCGGCGGGCGGTAGGTGGCGAACCAGTTGCGGGAATCGGCGAACACCAGCCCCGAGGGCGGGAACGGCAGTGCCGGCGCCCGGCGCCAGCTGCGGCCGCCGTCGGTCGTGTGCCGGATCTCGATGCACTGCCCTGTGCAGCCGGCCGGTCGGCCGAGCACCCAGCCTTCGTCCTCGGAGACGAACTGCACCGACCCCACCCCGAACGCGGACGTCTCCTCGAGGATCGTGTCGCACCCCGTCACACTCAGCGCCGCCACCAGGACGCAGCCGAAGATGTTGCCCCACCGCGTCATTCGAACCCTCACCGTCACTCGCGTATCGGCGGTCAGCGTATCGGGCACCGCGCGCGGATCTGTGTGCGGAATGTGGAGATCGCGGGCGGAAATCGGTGCGGTGCCCGCCAGGTACCGTTGGGCGGTGAACCCAGCCGATGCACGACTGCTCCACGACGGTGATCTCGAGACCCGCGAGGAGAATCTGCGCCGCCTGCTCACCCGGGCCGAAGACGGCGACACCTCCGCCAAGGAAACCCTGCGCGCGCTCGTGCGCGACTATCCCGACTACCACCGCACCCTCTACAGCCGGGCCCTGAACCGTGCCGAGGTCTTCGGCGACGACACCTTGAAAGCCCCGCTGCTCGCCGCACTGGCCGACACCCGCTACAACTGCCGGGCCTGGGCGGCGATGGGTTGCGCGGAACTCGGCTTCCA
Organism: Nocardia sp. NPDC050712; assembly: GCF_040654295.1. Classification (NCBI taxonomy): domain Bacteria; kingdom Bacillati; phylum Actinomycetota; class Actinomycetes; order Mycobacteriales; family Nocardiaceae; genus Nocardia; species Nocardia sp. NPDC050712. The sequence continues at coordinate 1,630,806 of NZ_JBFAHT010000002.1, read as the reverse complement.
CGACGCGGTCCCCGGGCTGCTCGCCCTGCTCGACCACCCCCAGGAGATGGCGCGCGAGCAAGCGATCCTCGCGCTGGGTGAACTCGGCGACGAATCGGTGGTCCCCGCTCTGGCACCCTTCCTGCACGACTCGATCGGCTACATGCGCGAACGGGCCGCCGAGGCCCTGGGCATGATCGGTGGCGAGGCCGCCCTGGCCGCGCTGTGGGACGAATTCGAGCACCGCCGCTACTTCCGCATCGGCTACATCGCCAGCGCCCTGTCCACCTTCGGCCCCGCCATCCTGCCGCGGCTGATCGAGGCCGCCGGCCGCGACGATCCGGACCAGCGCTACTGGGCCGCGGTCGCACTCGGCTCCACCGGCGACGATCGTGCCGTGCCCACCCTGGAACGGTTGATGGCCCACGACCGCGGCGCCACCGTCTTCGACGGCATCGTCGGCGTCGCCGCCAAGAAGGGGCTGCGCACCCTGCGGCGCATCCAGGCCGCGATCGCCGCCCGCGAATCCTGAATCGCCGGATTCGGGCCGGCGCAAGGCAACGCAAGCCCGGCGCAAGGGCCGTGCAATCCCGGCCGCGCATCGTCGTCACCGAGACGAGGAAAGGGAAACATCATGACTCCTTCGGTAACGATCATCGGCGCCGGACTCGGCGGCCTCACCCTGGCCCGGGTTCTGCACGTGCACGGCATCGCGGCCACGGTCTACGAGGCCGAGGACTCGCCGACCGCCCGCGCGCAGGGCGGCATGCTCGACATTCACGACTACAACGGCCAGCTGGCCGTGCACGCGGCGGGTTTGACCGCGGAGTTCGGTGCGCTGGTCCTGGAGGGGCGCCAGGCGATGCGGATCCTGGACCCCAGCGGCACCGTCCTGATGGACAAGGCCGACGACGGCACCGGTGGCCGCCCGGAAGTGCTGCGTGCCGAACTGCGTCGGTTGCTGCTGGATTCGCTGCCCGAGGGCACGGTCCGCTGGGGCCACAAAGTCCGTGCGGCCCGCACCCTGACCGAGGGCAGCCACGAGGTGAGCTTCGCCGACGGCACCTCCGTAGTCACGAATCTGCTGGTCGGTGCGGACGGCGCGTGGTCGCGGATCCGCCCGCTGCTGTCCGACGCGGTCCCCGAATACGCGGGTGAGGCCTTCGTCGAGACCTACCTGTACGACGCCGACACCCGCCATCCCGCCGCCGCCCGAGCCGTCGGCAGCGGTTCACTGCTGGCACCCTCGCCGGGCGCCCAGATCCACGCCCACCGCGAACGCGGCGACACCCTGCACACCTATGTGGTCCTGACCCGGCCGCTGGACTGGTTCGCCGAGATCGACTTCACCGACACCGCCGCGGCCACCACCCGCATCGCGCGCGAATTCGACGGCTGGGCACCAGAACTCACCGCCCTGATCACCGAGGCCGACACCGCACCGGTGCTGCGCCCGCACTACACCCTGCCCCTGGGCCACCGCTGGGCGCGCGTCCCGGGCGTCACCCTGCTCGGCGACGCCGCCCACCTGACCGCCCCCAACGGCGAAGGCGCCAACCTGGCCATGCTCGACGGCGCCGACCTCGCCCAAGCCCTGGCCGCCCACCCCGGCGACCTCGAAGCCGCCCTGTCCACCTACGAACACACCCTGTTCCGCCGCAGCACCGAAATCTCGGTCGAGGCCGCCGAATTCTTCGCCGAACTCGCCGCCTCCCCGGAGAACATGGTCGCCGCGCTGGCCGACCCCGGACAGAACGGCTGAACCAGCGTCAGGGGGTGGTTTGGTCGACGCGGGTGCCGTTGATCCAGGGTTTGGGGTCGGCGAGGAAGGGAGTGTCGCCCAGGCGGTCCAGGTCGTCGAAGAAGGCGAGGGTGGTGCGGGTGGCGGCCGGGGTGGTGCCGGTGGAGACGAAGGCCGCCTGTTCGGCGTCCAGGGCGCGGGACAGGGATTTGTCGGTACCGAAGTAGATGGCGCGTTTGGCCTCGGCGACGACGACGGGATTGCGGGCGGCCAGACGGGCTGCGGTGGTGCGGGTTTCGGTGAGCAGCTGCTCGGGGTCGACCAGGTGGTGGATCAAGCCGAGCCGGTGGGCTTCGGCGGCGGAGATCGGCGCGCCCTCCAAGGTGAGCTCGATGGCTTTGGCGGCGCCGACGAGCCGGATCAGGCGCTGGGTGCCGCCGCCGCCGGGGATCAGGTTCGCCAGCGATTCGATCTGCCCGAACCGCACGTGCTCGGCGTCGGCGGCGTAGCGCAGGTCGCAGGCCAGCGCGATCTCGTGACCGCCCCCGAGAGCGGGACCGTTGATCGCGGCCAGATAGACCACCCCGGACCGGTTCATCCGCAGCGTGGTTCGCTTCCACCGATAACCCCACACCAGCCCCGCACCCAGACCGCCCCCGACCCGTTCCACCGCGTCCGCGGCACCGGGGATCCGCAACGCCAGCGTGCCTGCCCGCAGCAGCGGTGCCGCGACCCGCGCCGGCACGAACGGGTGCGGCAGTTCGATCATGCCGGTCAGTGCGCGCGGGTCGGCGTGGGTGAGGAACCGCCCGGGCAGTCCCCCGGTGAGCACCACCGCCCCGACACTGGTGTCGGCGTCGACGGCCGCGGTGAGCCGATCCAGATCCCGCACCACCGCGGTGGTGACGAAGTTCAGGGGCGGGGCGACGATGGCGGCGGTCACGACCCGCCCGTCCTGTTCCAGCTCGATGGTGTCCAACGCGAGGTCGGCGGCACGGGTCATCGCGATCTCCTCTGACGGGCGGCGGGGTTGCCGAACCGCTTGCCCAGCAACCGATTCGGCCCGCACATGGGTTGATGCCACGGTAACCGTTCGCGCCGCACCCGTCTCTGGTCGCCTGCACAGACTTTCCCCGCCCGCTTGGTCGCGGCCGGACCTTACTTTCGCCAGAACAGGTGGTGTGTGACACCGCTCGAGCTGGGCACGACATCCTGGTGGAACCGGTCGGTCAGCTCGTCGGGGGACTCCCACAGCCGGGCCCCGGAGCCGAGCTTCGTCGGCGCGACCGCCACATGCAAGGTGTCGATGAGGTCGGCCTCGAGGAACGCCCGGATGATCGTGGCGCCACCGCCGAGCCGGACGTCGCGGCCCTGCGCGGCCTGCTCGGCCTGGGCGAGTACCGCGGCCGGGTCGTCGTCGACGAAGTGGAATGTGGTGTCGGAGAGCGTGAACGACGGGCGCGGGTGGTGGGTCATGACGAACACCGGCGTGTGGAAGGGGGGCTCGGCACCCCACCATCCCTGCCACTCGTGGTCCTGCCACGGTCCGCGCTGCGGCCCGAACTTGTTGCGGCCCATGATCTCGGCGCCGATATTGCGGGAGTCGTCCCGAGTGATGTAGTCGTCCAGGCCTCGGCTACCGGGCTCGGCGCGGCTGATGGGCGGGTGGTCGGTGGCCAGAGCCCAAGCGAGCAGGTCGCCCGGATCGGCATGACCGAACGGCGTCTCCAGGCTCTGGCCCTCGCCGGCGCCGAACCCGTCGCTCGAGACGGTGAAGTTCTGGACCCGCAGCAGCTGGCTCATCTGGCTCCTCGTGCGTCGTACTTTCTGATCATCTGACGAACGGTAGACCGGCCGGGCCGGGAAAACTCATCGCCGGACAGCGGACATTGCCGACAGGTTGCCGGCGTGTTCATCGGGTGGCGGTGGCGTAGAAACCGCGCAGTTCCTCGACCGCGTCGTCGAGCGGGGCGGTACTGCGCTGGACGCGACTCAACGCGATGGCGCCCTCGACGGCGGCCACGGTCAGGGTCGCCAGGCGTGCGGCCCGGTCGGCGGGGAAGTCGTGACGGACGAGCAGTCCGGCCAGGGCGCGGTGCCAGCGGGCGAAGATCTCGGTGGCGGCGTCGGCGAGCTCGGGGGTGTCCTCGGTGGTTTCCACGGCGATGGCGAAGACCGGGCAGCCGGCACGGTAATCGCTCTCGCGCAGGGTCCGCCGCCACAGGGCGGCGAACTGTTCCAGGGCCTGGGCGGGATCGTTGTCGCGGGTCAGCTGCTCGATGAGCTCGCTCATCACCCCGCCTGCCGCGCTGACCGCGTCGCCGAGGAGCTGGGTGCGCCCGCCGGGGAAATGGTGGTAGACCGAGCCGCGCGGGGCGCCGGTGGCGGCGAGCACCCGGTCGACGCTGGTTCCGCTGACGCCGTGCACGCGCAGGGAGTCGATGGCGCCGGCGATCATCGTCTGCCGGGCGTCGGGCAGGCGCGGGCGGGCGGGTCCGGTGCGGGGTCTGGCTGCCACCCCGCCATTCTATGGTGCCCGCCATAACCCGGGTCGGCGGCCGCGGATTATCGCGGGCGGCGATACCCATAAATCCGCGCGGGTCAGCCGCCTATTTTTCTTTCGGGTCCGAAAAAGTGAAACAGATCACGTTTTGCTGGAGATTAACTCCATGTCCGCACAGTGCGGAATGACACGAAAGGAAAGTTCCATGATCATCGAGCTTCTCATCGCAGGAATCGTATTTGTGGCAACCGTCCTGGCCTCTGGGCTTTGGATCTTCTTCTGAGCCCAACGCGCGGCGGCCCGGAAAACAGCTGGTGCCGCAGTGTTTTCACCCGAACGCCATCATCGGTAACTAACCGGTTATTGAGTTGGCGCTCGGGTTTTTTCTGTCATTTCACCCGCGTCCGATGAAATTCGAGAAATGCGGCCAGCGTTTCCTCCGCCGCTTCGAGTTGGGGATAGTGACCGACCTTCGCCAATTCGATGACATCGGGTTCGGGCACGAGTTCGCGATACCGCGCCACCATGTGCGCCCCGGACACCGGATCGAGCAGCCCGTCGATCAACCGCACCGGCACCTCGGTGCCGACCAGCGCCCCGACCCAGCGTTCCCGGTGCCGGCGCCGCTCGGCCATATAGCGGATCAGCTTGTGACCGTTGCGTTTGCCGTGCCGCCCGCACCACAGCAGCCAAAACTGGTCCAGTTCGGCCGCCGAGGGCTGGGTGTCGGGCCCGAACACCGCGGCCAGGCTGCGCTGGAAGGTCGACTCGGTGGCCAGCAGGCTCAGCACCGGCCCCAGCGGCCCGGCCAGCAGCTTCTGCACCGCGCGCGGACGGTGGGTCTCGGGGAACAGTCCCCCGTTGAGCAGGCACACCGATTCGACGACCAGCGATTGATCCCCCGCCCGGCGGCGTTCGGCGTCGCGGGCCAGTAGCTCCTGGGCGACGGTGTCGCCGTAGTCGTGGGCCAGCACATGCACCCGGCGCACCCCCTGCTCGCGCAGCAGCCGCTCGTGCAGATCGGCCTGGTCCAGGATCGAGTACTCGTAGTCGCGGGGTTTGGCCGAGAAGCCGAAACCGATCATGTCCGGGGCCAGTACCCGATCGAACTCGGCGGTCAACCCCGCCCAGATCGCGTGCCAATCCCAGGACGCGGTCGGGAAGCCGTGCACACACAGCAGCGCCCGCCCCGGCTCGACAACTGCCTCCCCGTCGGCGGGCAGGGTCGCGCTGAACGCGCTGTCACGCCAGAAGATCTGATGGCCGCGATGGGTGAACCGGCGCCCGTGGGCCCGCCACTGCGCGAACTCCTCCATGTCCAACCTCCTCGTGCCGACCAGCATCGCGTGTGAACGCTACTCCCACAGCGGGTTCCGTTGCTCCGGTACATGTCAACTACCGTCCGGGGACGCGGAGCGGCGGGCCGATGATCATGCTCTGCGAGAATGCAGCAGTGCATATGGCGATCGGCCTGGTGGTTCTCGTAGCCGCGGCCACCTCCCTGGCGGCGATAGCGCGGCGGTTCGGTGTCTCCGAACCGCTGGTCCTCACGCTGGCGGGTGTGGCGGCCTCGTATCTGCCGTTCGTCCCGGCGGTGCACCTGGATCCGGAGGTGGTGCTGCTGGGGTTGCTGCCGCCGCTGCTCTACACCGCCGCGATCCGCACCTCCCTGGTCGACTTCCGCGCCAACCTGCGCACCATCGCGCTGCTGTCGGTGGGTCTGGTGCTGTTCTCCACCTTCGTGGTGGCCGCGGTGGTGTGGCTGCTGCTGCCGGTGCCCTTCGCGGTGGCGGTGGCGCTGGGCGCGGTGGTCGCGCCCCCGGACGCGGTCGCGGCGACCGCGGTGGCCCGGCGCATCGGGATGCCGCGCCGGATCGTGACGATCCTGGAAGACGAGTCGCTGTTCAACGACGCGACCGCGCTGGTGGCGTTGCGTACCGCGATCGCGGCCTCGGCGGGCACGGTCTCGGTGTGGAACGCCGGGGGTGACTTCCTGCTCGCCGCGGGCGGTGGCGCGCTGGTCGGTGTGGTGGTCGCCGCGCTGCTGGCCCTGCTGCGCCGGCGCATCACCGACCCGGTGCTCGACACCACCCTGTCGTTCCTGGCCCCGTTCGTGGCCTACCTGCCCGCCGAGGAGGTGCACGCCTCCGGGGTGATCGCGGTGGTGGTGTGCGGGATGATCCTGGGCCACAACGCCCCGGCCTGGCAGAGCGCGGCCTCGCGCATCGCCGAGCGCACCAACTGGCGCACCATCCAGTTCATCCTGGAGAGCGCGGTGTTCCTGATCATCGGGTTGCAGGTGCGCGGCATCGTCGAGGAGGCCTGGCACAGCGGGCTCGACCACACCACGGTGGTCGTGGCCGCGCTGGCGGTGCTGGCGGCGGTGATGCTGGCCCGCCCGCTGTGGGTGTTCCCGGTGTCGCTGCTGCTGGGCCGCATGGGCAAGACGACCGCGCCGCCGGAGGAAGCCACCCGCCATGCGGCGGTGGTGTCGTGGGCGGGCATGCGCGGGGTGGTCACCCTGGCCGCGGTGCTGCTGCTGCCCGAGGACACTCCGCAGCTGGCGGTGCTCAAACTGCTGGCCCTGGTGGTGGTCGGCGGCACCCTGCTGTTGCAGGGGACCTCGCTGCCGTGGCTGGTGCGCCTGCTGAAGCTGCGCGGGCCCAGCCGCGCGGAGGACGCCTTGCAGAAGGCCGGGCTGCTCTCCCAGGCGACCTCGGCCGGGCTGGCGGTGCTCGACAGCCAGATCACCCCCGAGACCCCCGAGGCGGTGGTGGCCTCGCTGCGCGAACGGGTCGCCTGGAAGACCAACGCCGCCTGGGAACGTTTGGGCCGCGCCGAATCCGAACAGGCCACCCCCACCGCCGAATACCGGCGCCTGCGCCTGGCGATGCTGGCCGCCGAACGCGAGACCGTGCTGCGGGTGCGCGACGCCGGCGGCATGGACTACGAGATCCTGCAGCACGTGATGGCGCGCCTGGACCTCGAGGAATCGATGATCGACCGCTTCGACGAAACCGAGGACGACCGCGTCGAACTGCTCGCGGGCACTTCCGCCGACGACTGCGCCCACCTGCGCGCCGCCCCGCTGGCCGCCCAACCGCACGGCCCGGCCGAATGCGCGCAATGCCTGGCCGAGGGGCTGACCTGGGTGCATCTGCGAATGTGTTTGAGCTGCGGGCAGATCGGGTGCTGTGATTCCTCGCCGGGCAACCACGCCACCAAGCATTACGGCGCCACCGAGCACCCCGTCATCCGCAGTATCGAGCCGGGTGAGGCGTGGCGCTGGTGCTATGTCGACGAGCTGCTGGGCTGATCGCGCAGGTGGTGGTCGAAGAAGGTGAACACCCGGTCCCAGGCGTCGGCGCTGGCCGGGGCGTTGTGCCCGAACCCGGTCACACGTAGGAGCTGATCGCCGGGGAAGGTGTTGGCGAAGCCGTGGGTGGTGCGCGGATAGGTCTTGATGTCATGCGGCACACCGAGTTCGGTCAGCGCGCCCCCGAGCTTGGCCTGCGCGCCGGGCAGCGACGGATCCAGGGCCGCGTAGCTGGCCACCACCGGGCAGGCACCGGCGAGCAGGGTGCGGTAGTCGCCGTAGAGGCCGCCGTAGAACGGGGCCGCGGCGTCGAATCCCTTGGGCGCGCACAGCAGCGCGAACCCGCCACCCATGCAGAAACCGCTGATCGCGGTGCGCCCGGTGCAGTCCGGGTCGGCGAGCAGGTGGGCGCGCGCGGCCAGGATGTCGCGCACCGGTTCGCGGTCCTGCTCGGTGCTGCCGCCGGTGAACCACAGCGACCGCATCACCGAGCGCATGCACCGCACCCGACCGCGCCCGAACAGGTCCGGGCCGATCGCCAGATAGCCGTGCGCGGCCAGCATCTCGACGTGGCGGCGCAGATCGGTGCTGTAGCCGGTGACGTCGTGCAGGATCACCACCCCCGGCCACGGACCCGGGCCCTGCGGCCGGGCCAGCACGGCGTCGATCGGGCCGTCGGGGGCGTTCAGCACGATGCTCTCCATGCGCACCGAATCTAGGCCACTGTCTCAGACATGTACAGCGAAGGCGGCCAGCAGTGTGCGCGCGAAGTCCCGGTAGCGGGACGGGGGGAACCGCTCGGGATCGGTCAGCACCAGGTGCGCGGCCCGCTCACCGATCGCCAGCATCGACTGCGCGGTCACCTCGAGATCGAGCTCGGACAGGCCCGCGCGGCGGTCACGGCCCCATTCGAACAGCGCGGTCAGCTGATCGAGCGCGAATTGCCGTGCGGCACGGGCGCGTTCGTAGACCTGCGGCGGTGCGTCCTGGGCGGGTAACAGCAGCAGCCGCCACGAATCCGGTTGCGCGGCCACCGCGTCGAGCAGATCGGTCGTCGCGCTGATCAGGATGTCGTCGAAGTCGCGCTCGGGATCGAAGACGGGCATCGCCTGGGCCAGCGTGGCCAGCGCCCTGGCCCCTTCGCGTTCGAACAGGGCCAGCAGCAACGCCTCCACGCCCGGATAGGCCGCATACACCCGCGGTTTCGCCAGCTCGGCTTCGCGCGAGACGGCCTCCATGCTGACCGCCGCGTATCCGTGCCGGGCCACCAACCGCAACGCCGCGTCCAGTACCTGCTCGCGGCGCACCGCCAACTGCATCCGGGGCTGACGGGCACGCTTGGCGGGGTCGCTCACCGCGCCCAGCTTAATGACCGGCACTCAGTAGAAGCCGCGCGCGCCCGGGCGCGGCACCGGCACCTGCACCGGCCCGTTGGCCAGCCACGCGCCCGCCGGCCACACCGCCGGCGCCAGCCGGGCCGCGACACCGCGCTGGAGGCGCATGCGCGGGTCGTTGCCGCGCATGCGCCGCAACCCTTTCGAGGAGATGTCGCGGTTGTGCCGGCCCCACCGGCGGCCCCGCTCGGCGCAGTCCTCGATGAGGCGCCGGCGCCGATGCGGGTCGGCGACGGCCGCGGCGATGGCGTGCGCGGCGTCGGTGGCATCGAAGATCCCCGAGTTCAGCCCGCGCCCGCCCCACGGCGCGAACAGGTGCGCGGCCTCCCCCGCCAGCAGCACCCGCCGGTGGGTGTCGGTGTAGGACTCGGCCACTACCTGATGGAAGCGGTAGTGCGAGACCCACTGCACGTGCTCGGCATACCAGGGATCGACCACCTTGGGCATCCAGGTGCCGATGCCCTCGGGACCGGACAGGAACTCGACGTCGTCGCCGGGCGCGCATTGCAGATCTACGCGCAGCCCGCCCGCGAACGGCATGTGCATCACGTTGCGCCCGTCCAATTCCGGGCAGCGGTAGTGGAAGTAGCCGCGCAACGGCGTCGACCCGTCCGGGTGCTGATCGACATCGACGATGAGGAACGGTGTCGGATCGGTGCTGCCCCGCATGCGCGCCCCGATGGCCGTGCGCACCACCGAGCGCGCGCCGTCGGCCCCGATCACGTACCCCGCCGCGAGGCGCTGCCCGTCGGCGAGGGTGAGGGTGACGCCGTCGGGGCCGGAGTCGAGTCCGGTCACCGGTGCCTGCCAGCGGAATTCGACGCCGTGGGCCAGGCATTCGGCGTAGAGCAGTTGCTCGGTGACGCGCTGGGGCAGGCTGCTCATCAATCCCGGGTTGAGTACGGGGGCGCTGAACACCCGGCGCCCGGCGTACAAGGCGTCGTAGCCGTGCGGGGTCATCCCGGCCGCCCGGATCCGGCGGCTCAGCCCCGGCATTATCGAATCGAGGCGGCGCAGGCTGGGATACATCAGCACGATCGCGCGACTGCCCGGGCGCACGCGCTCGCGGGGCTCGGCTTCGAGCACGACGGTGGGCAGTCCTTTGCGGGCCGCGGCGAGTGCGGCGACCAAACCGACCGGGCCCGCACCCACCACGAGGCATGTCTCCGGGGTCATCGCCGCCGCCTTCCAGTAAGTACGCAACCGTAGTTACGGTAGCGTACTTATCTTGGCGCGGGGCGAATTCGGTTGTTGCCGCGATGATTCCGTGCGGCGCTCGAACACTCAGGACGGCACGTCGGCCTCGGCATCGCGACGACGCCAGTTCCGCACACCCCGATGCGCGGCGAACGCGCCGATGATCGCCACCACACACCACACCGTGATCGCGGCGTAGGCCAGCGGCGCCGACAGATCCCCGATCGAGGAACCCAGCGCGGTGTAGACGAACGCGCGCGGCGCCGACCCGATGAACGCCCCGGCCGCCAACTGCCACAGCGGAATCCCCAGCGCGCCGAAGGTGTAGGACGCCAGCGCGTCCGGCGCGCCCGGAATGAACCGCTGCCCGACCACCGCCCACAACCCGCGCCGCGCGATCTGCGCGTCGAGCCGATCCGTGCGCGCGGCCCCCAGCAACCCGCGCGCACTCCGGCGCCCGGCCCGCCGCCCCACGAACCCACACACCACCGCCGACCCCACCGTGGCCCCCAGCGTCACGAACGTCCCCACCAGCGGCCCGAACAACAGCCCACTACCGGCCGCCAGAATCGGCCCCGGCACCAGCACCGCACCCAGCAGGGCGGCCGTCAGCGCGTACACCACCGGCGCCGCCGGACCCGTAGCCGCCACCATCGACCGCACCGACTCGATGTCGATCACCCGGACCACGGCAACCAGATAGAACATCCCCAGCAGGAACGCGGCGAACACCCCCAGCCGCACCCCATCCCGCCACCGGCTCTCCGGAACCGAATCCTCTGTCTCACTCATGGTGGTTCCACCCTGCCGCACACCGGCCCGCCTCGCGAATCGCCACCGCGCCGATGGTGGCAGTCCTCGCCTCGGCGGCGGCGACCGATGGCCTCGGGCCTGTCGGCCGAGCGCCGCGATGGATGGACCAGAGCTATTGGCCTGCAACAGATCTCGGTCGGCTCGTGCGGTATCCGGGCATGAGGCGTCAGCCGTCGTAGGCCTGCCGAGGCTCGAGGACCTGGTCCATGTGGTTCTCGGCCCATCCCTTGATCGCCTGCATCACCGGCAGCAGGGAGACGCCGAGTTCGGTGAGCTCGTAGTCGACGCGCACCGGGGCGGCCGGGGCCATGGTGCGGGTGAGCAGGCCGTCGCGTTCGAGGTTGCGCAGGGTCTGGGTGAGCATCTTCTGGCTGACGCTGGCCAGGCGGCGGTGCAGATCGCTGTAGCGTTGCGGGCCCTCGGCCAGCGCGTTGATCACCAGGCTGACCCATTTGTCGGCGATCCGGTCCAGCAGGTGCCTTGCCGGGCATTCGGCCAGATACGCGTCGTAGGCCGCGCCGGCCTGTTCGCGCTGCTGCGCGGCCGTGCGAGTGGGCACGCTGGTCTCCTTGCGGTGCGGTAGGCACTGTCGAGTGCCTACTTCCCGTGGGAGAGTACCTCTCCCTAAGTTATGCACCATGACCGACCGAGAAACGATGCGCGCGATCGTGGCCCGCGGCTACGGCACCCCCGACGTCCTGGAGCTCCTCGAAAGCCCGATCCCCGCACCGGGTCCGGGGCAGGTCCTGATCCGCGTCCACGCGGCGACGGTGAACCCGGTGGACGTGGCCACCCGCTCCGGAGCCCTGGCCGCCGCCGGTCTGATGGCCGAACGCGCGATCACCGGCATCGGCTGGGACGTCGCCGGGATCGTCACCGCCACCGGCCCCGGCGTCACGGCATTCACGGTGGGCCAGAGCGTGATCGGACTGCGCGATCTGCTGGACACGAACCTGGGGACCTACGCCGACTACGTCGTGCTCGACACCCACGCCGTCACCGCCGCACCATCCGGGGTGCCCGCGACCGCCGCGGCGACCCTCCCACTGAACGGCTCGACCGCCCTGCAAGCCCTGGACCTGCTCGCCCTCACCCCTGGCGACACCGTGCTGATCACCGGCGCGGCGGGCGCGGTCGGTGGCTTCGCCGTCGAACTGGCCGCCCGCCGCGGCCTGCGCGTCGCCGCCCTCGCCGCCCCACCGGACGAAACCTTCCTGCGCGCGATCGGCGCACACTGGTTCCTCGACCGCGACACCGAGGACCTCGCCGCAACCCTCCGCTCCCTGATCCCCGGCGGCGTCGACGGCGCACTGGACACCGCGGGCCTGGGCATCCGAGCCCTGGCAGCGGTCCGCACCCGCGGCGTCTACGCCACCGTCGCCGGCGGCCCGCCCCTGACCCCGTTGCGCGCCATCACCGTCCACCAGCAATGGATCAGCGCCGACCCCACCACCTTGTCCACCCTCGCCGCCGCCGACCTCACCTTGCGCGTCGCCGCCACCCTGCCCCTCGACCAGGCCGCCACCGCCCACGAACAACTCGAGACCACCCACCTCCGCGGCCGCCTCGTCCTGATCCCCTGACGCCGCATCGGCGGAGAGCTCCGTCCCCCAACGACATTCGCCGCCGGATCGCACCAGTGGACAGCCCGCTCGGATAACCGGACGATCCGGCCTTCCCTTCACCTGGACCGAGTGCGTCAGGGTCACCCGACCTGGCCGGAGATGTGTGCAGACCGTGCGATTTCCCCGCGAAGTGTGCCGCGACCGGCGGAAATCCCTGTTGATTGCACGATCTGCAAAGTCGGCTGACTACGGCCGAGCAGGGTATTGCCGAGGCGACCTACTCGGAGTGGAAGGACTGCCCGCTCTCTGCGAGCGTCTCCTTCAGAACGCGCACAGCTTTCGGCCCCACACCATGCAGCCCGGCGATCTCGGCCCGGGTGCGCCGCGTGAGCTGTTCGAGGTGGGTGATTCCGGCGTTGACCAGCGCCTGGGTGGCGGGGCGTCCGATCGCCTTCGGAAGATCACCCACCTGCCCGGGAGTGACGGATTCGGCGGCGGTCGCCTGCTGTGCCAGAGTTTTCGGGGCGCGGGCGAGCCACGCCCGGCGGACCCAGTAGTTCAACTGCTGCCCGTTGAGGTCGGTGAGCGCGATACGCAGGCCGTGCGGGCGAACCTGCGCTTCGGGATGGGATGCCAGCATCTCGCGCGCGACGACCTCGGGGAAATACAACTCCAGCCGCCCCTCGACGTCCAGCGCCGCGAACGTCGTGTCACGCACGGCGAAAACCGTCCCGCCCGCACTCGTGTGGAGGGTCGACTCCGGATGGGAGAGCGCCGTTTTGCGTAACTGCCGCACCGTGGTCACGGCGTCATCCCCGCCGTGCCGGGGCGGGCACAGCGGCCCGCGGCAGGGGAAGGATGCTGCCCGATGCTCTTCACCTCACGACGATAGCCCGATCCCGGGACCGTCCAGCCCCGCTGATCAGCACCAGCGCGATACCGACCGACAGCGTCACCGCGCCGCCGTAGACGGTCGGACCAGGGCGGCCGGCTCCCGTCAACCGCGCGCGCGGTCCTGCCTACCGCACAGTCCGAGCCTGCCGGGGCCGATCCGGCCCCGGCACTGTCTTCAGCTGCTCGCCGCGAACGGGGTCCCCGCGGCCACCGCGGCCCCCCGATTCGGATGCGACCACAACCCACGCCGCTCCAGGATCGGCAGCACACCCTCACCGAACCAGTACGACTCCTCCAGATGCGGGTAGCCGGACAGGATGAAGTGATCGATCCCGATCTCGGCGTACTCGGCGATCCGATCGGCCACTTCCTCGTGCGAGCCGACCAGCGCCGTGCCCGCGCCACCGCGCACCAGCCCGACCCCGGCCCACAAATTGGGGGCGATCTCGAGCCCGTCGGTGCGCCCGTTGTGCAACGCCGCCATCCGGCGCTGCCCCTCGGATTCGCTGTTGGCCAGCGAGGCCTGCACGCGTTCGATCTCCCCGGGCGCGATCCCGGCGAGCAGCTTGTCGGCTTCGGCCCACGCTTCGGCGGCGGTGTCGCGGCTGATGACGTGGATGCGCAGTCCGTAGTCCAGAACGCGGCCCGCCGTGGCGGCCTGCCCGCGAATCCAGTCCAGTTTCTTGCCGACCGCGTCCAGGGGCTCACCCCAGGTCAGATACGTGTCGGCGTAGCGGGCCGCGACCGGGCCCGCCGCCGGGGAGGACCCGCCGAAGAACACCGGCGGGATCGGATCGGGCCGGCTGCTCAGCAGCGCTTGGCGCACCCGGATGTGCTCACCCTCGAAGTCGATCGGTTCGGTATTGGTCCACAAAGACCGCACCACGTCGAGGAATTCGCCGGTGCGGGCGTAGCGCTGTTCCTTGTCGAGGAAGTCGCCGTAGGCCTGCTGCTCACGCGGTTCACCACCGGTGACGACATTGAGCAGCAGCCGCCCGCGCGAATGCCGTTGATAGGTGGCCGCCATCTGCGCGGTCAGGGTGGGCGAGACCAGTCCGGGCCGCAACGCGACCAGGAACTTCAGTGTCTCGGTGGTTTCCACCAGCATCGCGGTGGTCAGCCACGCGTCCTCACACCAGGCCCCGGTCGGGGTGAGCACACCCTCGAAGCCGTTGTCCTCGGCGGCGGCGGTGAGCTGGTTGAGATAGCGCAGGCTGGCCGGGCGGTTGCCGGACATGAACGAGCCGTGCCCGCCGGCGACCAGCCCCCGGGAATCACCGTAGGTGGGCAGGAACCAATGGAAGGACAAACTCACTGCTGGAACCTCCGATCGACGAACTTGGCGAAATCGACTTTGCCCGGAATGGCTTTGGCTTCGGTGAACGCGTCGGCGATCTCCTGCTCGGAGGCCACGATGGCGTCGGTCAGCGCGATGGGCTGCTTGATCGAGCGGGTCCAGGTGACCTGCGCGGCGGCCGGGCTGATCTGGGTGAGTTCGGCGTACTTGGCGCTCCACTCGGCGACATTGTTCTGCGACCAGGTGGTCGCGGCGGCGTAGCGGCGCAGGAAGTCCTCGATGGCCTTGACCTTGCCCGCGTCAGCGAGCGCCTTGGTGCCGCTGACCCAGAAGTTGTTGCCGTTGGCGACGGTGTCGGCGGCGACGATCTGCTTGGCGCCCGATTCCTGCTCGGCGATCGCGGTGTAGGGGTCCCAGATCGCCCAGGCCTGCACGTCGCCGCGCTTGAGGGCGGTGTAGCCGTCGCCCGGGGACAGGTAGACCGGTTCGATGTCCTTGAGGCTCAGTCCGGCCTTGGACAGCGCCAGCAGCAGTGTCGCGTTGGCCGAGCTGCCCTTGAACACCGCCACGCGCTTGCCCTCGAGGTCGGCGACCGAACTCACGGTGGAGTCCTTGCCGACCAGGATGGCATCGCCCTTGCCGGTGGCCGCGAGCGCGCCGACGACCTTGATGTCGGCCTTGGCGGCCGCGCCGAAGATCGGCGGGGTGTTGCCGGTCTGGGCGATGTCGATGCCACCGGCGCTGGCCGCCTCCACCAGCGGCAGGCCCGCGGTGAAGGTCGAGAACTCGATCTTGTAGGGCAGGTTGTCCAGCTGACCGGAGGCCTTGAGCAGCACCTCGATGGAGATCGCCTTCTGGTCACCGACTTTGAGGGTGACGGTGCTCAGGTCGACCGGTGTGCCATCGGCCACCGGCGCCTCGTCGCTGCCGCAGCCGGTGACCGCGAGCGACAAGGTGGCGGCCAGGGTCAGGGCAGCCGAACGGAACAACTTCTTCACAGGGATATCTCCAGAAATAGATCTACTGCTCGACGCCGAGCAGTTCGAGCAGGCGAGCCGCATACACGGCGCCTTCGGGTCCCGCGTGACGACGCGGACGTTCCAGGGGGATGTCGATCTCGTGGGCGATGCGGCCCTCGTCGAGCACGAGCACCCGATCGGCCAGGGTCACCGCCTCGGCGACATCGTGGGTCACCAGCAGCACACCGAATCCGTGCTCGGCGAACAACCGCAGCAGCAGGTCGTGCATGGCGATCTTGGTCAGCGCGTCCAGCGCGCCGAAGGGTTCGTCGAGCAGCAGCAGCGCGGGTTCGGCGACCAGCGCGCGCGCCAGGGCGGCCCGCTGGGCTTCCCCGCCCGAGAGCGTGACCGGCCACGCGTCACCGCGCTCGCCCAGCCCCACCTCCTCGAGGACCGCGAGCGCGCGCTGGGCGCCCTTGGCGCGACCACGCCGATCGGGCAGTCCGAGAGCGACATTGCGGGCCACCTTCAGCCACGGCACCAGCCGGGCCTCCTGGAAGGCGACCGCGACACTGCCGTCGATCTCGACACTGCCCTCGTGTTCCCCGGCCAACCCCGCCAGCACCCGCAGCAGCGTCGACTTGCCCGACCCGCTGCGCCCGACCAGGGCCACGATCTCGCCTTGGCGCAGATCCAGATCCACCCCCGCCAGCACCGAGCGCGCACCGAAACTCTTGCCGACCTCCCGGATCCGGGCCAGCCGCCCGGTCGCCGGGGCGCTCACCGCTTGCTCCAGCGCAGCGCGCGCCGTTCCACCCCGCGCACCAGCGCGTCGGTGAGCAGGCCGAGCACGCCGTAGACCAGCAGCCCGAAGATGACGATGTCGGTGCGCAGGAATTCACGCGCGTTGTTGACGATGAAGCCCAGGCCCGCACTGGCGTTGATCTGCTCGGCCACGATCAGCGAGAGCCAGGCGATGCCCAGGCTCTGGCGCAACCCGACCAGCACCGCCGGCAGCGCGCCGGGAAAGACGATGTCGCGCAACTTCTCCCACGCGGTCAAGCCCAGCACCTGGGCCAGCTCACCGAGTTTCGGATCGAGCTGACGAATACCGGCATAGGTGTTGAGGTAGAGCGGAAACGCCACACCCAGGGCGATCAGGAACAGTTTGGGCTGCTCGTCGATGCCGAACCAGATGATGAACACCGGGATCAGCCCGAACAGCGGCACCGTGCGCAGCATCTGCATGGGCGGATCGACCAGGTACTCACCGATCCGGCTGGAAGCGGCCAGGATCGCCAGCAGCACCGCCAGGGTGGCGCCCAGCACGAACCCGAACAGCACCCGCTGCCCGGAAACCGCGAGCGCGTCACCCAGTTCGCCGCTGCGCCACACCTCCAGGCCCGCGTCCAGGATGACCGAGGGCGCGGGCAGGATCCGTTCGGAGAGCGCCCCGGTCTGCGACCCGACCTGCCAGGCCAGCAGCAGCGCCAGCGGCGTCAGCGAGCGCAGCAGCCAGGGGGCGGCGAGCAGGTGGCGCGTGCGTCGGGGCGCGGGGGCGGTCGTGTCGGCGGTGCGCCGGCGGTCGTCGGCTTTCCAGCCGATCGCGAGTGTCATGGTTCTCCTGGGACGGATACGGGGCGACTGGCAGTATCACCGCCGGTGTTCGCGCAGCTGAACCCTTCGAATCACCGTGACCGGAATGGCGGCGACCCGCCGAGAAATGGGTATCCTCTCGGCGAGTCGTCTCGGGTTTTCAGGGCCGCAGATCCAATACCGCTGTGCGGGTGGCCATGTCGAGCGGCACCGAGACCTGGTCGTGGGCGATCAGCCACACCCCGTCGATCTTGCGGAAACCGAACGTGGCCCGCACCCACATGCCCGCCACCGCCGGCCCGGCGCGCAATGTGCCCGCGAGACGGCCGAATCCGTGCCCGAAGGCCACCTCCGCGCCGAGGGTGAACCGCAGCGCCCGGAACTCGTAGGACACGGTGTCGAAGACCTCGAACACCTTGGCCCAGTTGGCCATTTTGGCGTCGACTCCCACGTGCTGCAGCGGCGCTTCGACATCGAAGGACACCACCTCGGGCAGGTAGAGCCCGCGCAGAAGATCGAGATCTTTCGTGCGCAGACCTTCCACGATCCGGTCGAGCTGGGCGCGCAACTCGCGCTCGCCGGTGTCGTGTGCGGGCATTACCGGGCTCCTGGGGACGTCGCGAGCTCGGCGCGCACCGGTGCCAGCGCACCGCTCCAGGCCAGCAGCCGATCCAGCAGGGCAGCCAGCGCGACACCGTGATGCTCACGCGGGGTGAAGGTGGTGTAGTTCTCGAAATCGGTGTGCACCGAGATCACCACCTGCGGGCCGACATCGGCCATCCCCAGCGCCCCGCACACCAGGCGCAGCTGCTCCACCGCGCGCACCCCGCCACCGGCGCCGTAGGAAACGAACCCGACCGCCTTGTCCGCCCACTGCGCGAACACGTGATCGATCGCGTTCTTCAGCACCCCGGGCATGCCGTGGTTGTATTCCGGGGTCACGATGACGAACCCGTCGAACGGGGCGACCCGCTGCGCCCACGCGCGGGTGTGGGCGTTGACCGACGGACCGAACATCGGCGCCACCGCCTCCTGCAGATGCGGCAGCGGATGCTCGAGCAGGTCGATCAGCTCGAACTCCGCCTCCGTGCGGGCGGCCGCCGACTCCAGCACCCACCGCGCCACCTGCGGGCCGTTGCGATGGGGCCGGGTACTGCCCACGATGATGCCGATTTTGATCATTTCCGAAGCTCCTGCTCTGCTGGAGGGGTGTCTCGACCTGTCCGACGACACAGCCCCGGGAAACGTCAGGCCTGACATTCCGGGACGCTGCGTCGTCGGTAGAGCACAGACACCGTCAGCGAAGGAGCCGACCACCATGACCGATCCGCACCTGGACGCGGTGATCGGCGAACGCCGCCAGCTGATCAACCTCGCCTACCGGCTGCTGGGCTCCCTGGCCGAAGCCGAAGACGTCGTGCAGGAGACCTACACCCGCTGGTACGCGCTCACCGAACCGCAACGCCGCGAGGTGAGCACCCCCGGCGCCTGGATGACCACCGTCGCCGGGCGCATCTGCCTGGACCTGCTCGGCTCCGCGCGCGCCCGCCGCGAACAGTATGTGGGCGAATGGATTCCGGAACCCGTCCCCGGACACCCGGACTGGTTCGGCGGCCCCACCCCCACCAACCCCGCCGACCGGGTCACCCTCGACGAGTCGCTCAGCATGGCCTTCCTCGTCATCCTCGACGCCATGACCCCCGCCGAACGGGTGGCCTTCGTGCTGCACGATGTCTTCCGCTATTCCTTCGCCGAAATCGCCGACATCCTCGGTCGCACCCCCGCGGCCTGCCGCCAGCTCGCCTCCAGCGCCCGCCGCCGCGTCGACACCGCCCGCCCCCTGCCCAGCACTCGGCCCGCCGAACTGATCCGAGACTTCAAAACCGCCTGGGAAACCCGCGACATCACCGCCCTGACCCGCCTGCTCGACCCCGCCGCCATCGCGACCGCCGACAGCGGCGGCCTGGCCCCCGCCTTCCGCGACCCCATCATCGGCGGCGCCCGGATCGTGGCCGCCTGGCTCGAGATCGCCGCCCGCGGACCCCGGGTCACCCTGCTCGAACGCGTGGTCAACGGCCAGCCCGGCCTCGTCGCCCGGCTCGGAGACGCGATCGTGTCGGTGTATGCCTTCGAGATCGCCCAGGACCGGATCTCGCGGATCTGGGTGATCCGCAACCCGGAGAAATTGCGGGCCTGGACCGACTGACGGGCCGCCGGGGACAGCCAGCCGGGCGTGCGCGCGGTCAGCTCACCGGTGAATCGAGGGGATCGACAGGATTTTCGCCAGGCAGTCGTGACGGCCGTGCCCGGTTGCGGCGGTCATCGCGCGGTGGCGGGAGGCAGCGGCGGGTCGGCACGAATCTGGTTCTAGGACAGAGCATCTCGTGGTAGCTCTCCGGTACGGGTGGCGCTCACACCGCAGGCCGATGCCCGCTGACACAGGGCCCCCGACGATAGGGATGCCGCACCCACCATCGGGGTGGACCGGCCGAACGGAGTACTCATGGAACTGGCAGCAGGACAGGTCGCCGTCGTCACCGGCGCGGCACGCGGGATCGGCGCGGCACTCGCCGAAGCGCTCGTGGCGCGCGGGCTGCGAGTCGCGATCGCCGATACCGACGCCGCGGCGTTGCAGCAGGTGGCGGACGCGCTGGGTGCGCAGGTGATCGCCGTGCCCACCGATGTCGCCGACCTCGACCAGGTCCGCGCGCTCGCCGCCCGCACCCTCGAGGTGTTCGGCCGGATCGACCTGGTGATCAACAACGCGGGGATCAGCGCCGGAGGTCCGAGCTGGGAGATCGACCCGGTTGCCTGGAACCGGCTGTGGGCCGTCAACGTGGGCGGGGTGGTGAACGGCGTGCATGTGTTCACTCCCCACCTGATCGCCGCGGGGCACGGCCATCTGGTCAACATCGCGTCCCTGTCCGGACTGACGGTGGGCCTGTTCGGTGCGCCCTACGCGGCCAGCAAGGCGGCGATCGTCTCGATCTCGGAGTCGCTGCGGGGCGAACTGGAGCTGCTCGCGCCCGGAGTCGGGGTCACGGTCATCTGCCCGGGCCCGGTGGACACCCAGATGTTCCGCGGCCTGGCCCAACTCGCCGACCCGTCCGCCGACGCGCCACCGGAGGTTCTACCGGCGGAGATCAAGGAAAAACTGGCACCCATGATGGCGGTGATCGCCGAGATGGCCGAGCAAACCCTCCCACCGGCCCGGGCAGCCGAAATCATCCTGGACGCCGTCGAGTCCGGGACGCTGTATGCGACCACACACCCCGACATGGCCCGCGCCGCCCGCGACCGGACCGAGGCGATGCTGGAATCGTTCGGTACACCACGCTGAGGTCCAGCGAGCTCCTAGCCGTTGGCCTTCGGCACCGTCACCTCGCGCGGGGACTTGTCCACCCGCACCCCACGCCAGCTCGGATGCCGCAGCCCCTCGGTGCTGGCCTCGCGATACTCCACGTCCGCGACGATGACCGGTTCGACCCAGTGCGCGGTGCGGGTCAGTGCGGCCGGGGCGGGTAGGTCGAAGGGGCTGTCGGTGCGGGCGATCCGGTCGAGTTCGGCTTGCAGGGCGCGGCGGGCGGGCATGGTCCAGCCGGTGCCGACGTTGCCGATGTGGACCAGGTGACCGGCCGCGTCGTAGGCGCCGAGCACCAGCGACCCGAACATCGTGGTGAGGCGTCCGCTGCCGGGCAGCCAGCCCGCGACGACGGCCTCGGTGGTGCGGCGGAACGGGGTCTTGATCCAGGCCGGCGAGCGGGTGCCGGGACGATACGGCGAGGTGAGCAGTTTGCTGACGATGCCTTCGAGGTGATGCTCGTGGGCCAGCGCCAGCATCGTCTCGGCGTCGACGTCGACCCAGTACGGGGACGCGCGAATGCCCGGCGCTTCGAACTCGAGGTCGGCCAGACGGTCGCGGCGTTCCTGATACGGCAAGCTCATCAGCGACTCTCCTTCGAGTTCCAGCAAATCGAAAGCGAAGTATTCGACCGGTACGTCCCGGCGCAGTGCCGCCGACGGTTCGAGCACATGCATCCGGCGTTGCAGGCGCGCGAAAGAGGGTGCGCCCGACGCCGGTTCGGGTGCGGTGATCTCCCCGTCGATCAGCAGCGAACGACCGTCGGCCAGGGTCAGCAATTGCGCGGTGAGCTCCGGAAACGACCCGCTGATATCGCGGCCGTTGCGACTGAACAACCGGCACCGCGTCCCGTCGCACTCGACCAGGGCGCGGATACCGTCCCACTTCATCTCGATCGCCCACCGATCCGGCTCATCCGGCGGCCGCCCCGCGGTCGCCAGCATGGGAGACGGTACCGATGCCACCGCGTCAGCGTATGTTCAGCAAACTCTGATGCGCGGGTGTTTCAGACACGGTTCGACAACGGTGGTGCGGGCCGATCGGCAACGCGCTCACCGTGGAGCGCCGAGCGTCCGGCGGAACTATACTAACCAGTTAGTTAACTGCGTCCTTGGAACTGCTCAACGGCGCGCACGGTGCCGCCGAAGGGAATTCGTATGGGGCGATTCGTTTGGACCCTGCTCGCGGGCTTCGCACTCGGCACCCCCGCGGTCCCCATCGGCCTCTCGCTCGCCCTGCCCGGGCCGGTCGCGCTGTTGGCGGTGCTGCTGGGGGCAACGTGCTGTGTCGTCTTCGCGGTGTTCGCCATGGAACGCGTCCGGCGGCACTGGAAATCCTGGCGGGCCCGCCGGAATCCGGCCGCCGTACCAGCCGGTGCGGCTCTCGGCGAGGCTCCGGCTGCCGACGCTCGCCTCTCCGGCGGCGCGGGGCGACGGGCACGGCGAGTCCTCGACCGGTACGGCGTGGTGGGCTTCGGCATCGCGGGCCCCGCTCTGTTCGGCACCTGGGGCTCAGCCCTGCTCGGTGCCGCGCTGGGCATTCCCCGCTGGCGGCTGATCCGCGCGCTGATGACCGGGATCGCCCTGTGGTGCACGGTCCTGCTGTTCGCGGCCGATGCGGCCTTCGCCGTCTTCGGGATCGGCTGACACGGCCGACCGGCAGGCGACCAGCAGCGCGCAACTAACTAGTTGGTCCCAATTACGCTGGCCCTATGTCCCGAGCTGACGCCACCAAGGCTCGCATCCTGCAGGCCGCCGCCGACGAATTCGCGACCTACGGAATCGCCGGCGCCCGGGTGGACCGGATCGCCAAGACAGCGGCGGCCAACAAGAACCTCATCTACGTCTATTTCTGCAGCAAAGAACAACTCTTCGACGCGGTCCTCGACGCCCACGTCACCCACGGCCTGGACTCGGTCCCGTTCACCCCCGACAACCTCCCCGAATACGCGGGGCAGATCTTCGACTACTGCCAGCAGCATCCCGAGGTCATCCGCCTGGCCACCTGGCACCGCCTGGAGCGTGCCGATCGGGACCCGGCCGCCGCGTCGCCGGCGCGCGAGGCGAAGCTGGCAGCGCTTGCCGCGTCGCGGAAGGAGGGCGGTCCGGGCTCCGGCTTCTCCCCCGCGGCGCTGCTGACCTTCGTTCTCGGCATCGCTCTTGCGTGGAACCCGAGCAACGTCACCAGCATGCCCGCGGCGACCGAGGCAGAGAGCGCCGACGACCGCCGCCGCGCGATCGTCGAAGCCGTGCGTCGCCTCGTGTGAGCGCCGGCGGCCCTGCTACAGCGAGAAGGTCAACCGGCCCGGGGCCAGATAATCGGCGGGATCGTGCAGTGAGCGCAATTCTGGGCGGCTGCCCGCGGGTAGGCGGTCCAGTTCGGCCAGCAACGGCGGGTCGTAGGCGGCCGCGCTCGAGGTGATGCCGGGCAGCCAGTTGTCGTGATGGGTCGGGACGAACAGCGCAGGGCGCAGCGCCTCGATGTAGGTGCGGGGGTCACGCAGGCCGTTGGTGAGCTGATTGAAGCCCTGGATGGTGCCGATGTGCAGATCGGTGCGGGGCAGCCCGGCCAGGACATCGAGCACCTGCGGCGCCCGGTCGACGAGCGGACCCGCCGAATCGTGCCACACCAGCGCGAACCCCGGCACCCGGAATTGATACAGCAGCACACCGTTCTCGGCGTCGGCGAGCCGCGTCAGATTGTGCACCACACCCTCGAGCGACGGCGGATGCTGAACCAGCGCGCACAGGTCCGGCGGCGGGAAGAACGGCGCGGACGGGTCGTCGCGATCCGGCGCGGTCGGCCCCGAATGAATATGGCGCACCGCGGTCACCTCGAGCGCGCCCAGGGTGAAATCGTGGCGCTGCCCGATCGGTGTGCTCGCGTCCCCGAGCGCCACCGTCGCGAACGTCGCCCCCGGCACCTGGGCCCGGATCGCCGCACCGTGCTCGGCGGTCCCGTACACCACCGCACCGCAGGCCTGCGCGATCCGCCCCGCGTCGCCCGCGTGATCGAAATGCCCGTGCCCGATGACGATCGCCTCCGGCCGCAGATCGGCCAGATCCTGCGCTGTGGCCGGACTGTATCCCGCACTGGTCAGCCGCGGCGCCCACGCGTCGAGCAGCACCACCGTCCCGGCGAACGCCATCGCATAGGTCGCGCACCCCACCCACGACAGCACTACCCGATCCGCCCGCACCGCCCCGGTCGCGCCGTCGACATTCTCCGCCCCGAAGAACCGCCGCCGCGCCGCGATCATCGGCTCGTCGCCCACCTCGGCCGCGGCCCGCAATCGCCCCGCCGCCAGCAGCACCCCGGCTCCCAGCGCCCCACCCAGCACGCTGCGCCGTCCGATCAACCGCCGCGGATCAAGATTGCACATCCGTGCAGCCCATCACGAATCCTGTTCGGCGACAAGGGGCTATCGGCCGCCCCGCCGATGCCCGCGGTCAGAGTTGCAGACCGAGCAGCGCGTCGACAGCGGTACGGATCAGCGCCGGAGCGTCCTGGTCCGGGCCGCCGTAGGCCAGGGCCTGATCAGCCCAGTTGTCCACGGCCGCCAGGGCTTTGGGGGTATCCAGGTCGTCGGCCAGATGCTGGCGCAGGCGGGCCAGGGTGTCGGTGGCCGAGGGGCCCGAAGCCAGGGCGGTCGCGCGCCGCCACAGGTCCAGACGGCGTTCGGCGTCGGCGAGGACCTCCTCGGTCCACATGCGATCGGTGCGGTAGTGCCCGGCGAGCAGGCCCAGGCGGATGGCGGCCGGGTCGGTGCCGGCGCGGCGCAGCTTGGAGACCAGAACCAGATTGCCCTTGGACTTCGACATCTTCTCCCCGTCCAGCCCGATCAAACCGGCGTGGACGTAATGGCGGGCGAAGCGGCGGGTGTCACCGAGGGCTTCGGCGTGCGCGGCGGAGTACTCGTGATGCGGGTAGATCAGGTCGCTGCCGCCACCCTGGATATCGAATTCCGGGCCGAGCCGGTTCAGCGCGATCGCCGCACACTCGATGTGCCAGCCGGGGCGGCCGGCACCGAAGGGCGAGGGCCACGACGGTTCACCCGGGCGGGCCGCGCGCCACAGCAGCGCGTCGATGGTGTCGCGCTTGCCGGGACGATCCGGGTCGCCGCCGCGCTCGGCGAAGAAACGCTCCATGGTCGCCCGGTCGTAGCCGGATTCGTAGCCGAACTGCTCGGTGGCGTCGGCACGGAAGTAGATGTCGGGGTACTCGGCGTCCTCGACGGTGTAGGCGGCGCCGGCGGCGAGCAGCTTCTCCACCAACTCCACGACCTCGTCCACCGATTCGATGGCGCCGATGTACTCGCGCGGGGGCACGATCCGCAGCGCGGTCATGTCCTCCCGGAACAGGTTGATCTCGCGGGTGCCCAGGTCCCGCCAGTCCAAGCCGTCGCGTTCGGCCCGCTCGAACAGCGGGTCGTCGACGTCGGTCACGTTCTGCACGTAGTGCACCTCGTGGCCGGCGTCGCGCCACAACCGATTGACCAGGTCGAAGGTCAGATAGGTGGCGGCGTGGCCCAGGTGGGTGGCGTCGTAGGGCGTGATGCCGCAGACGTACATGGTGGCGGTGGGGCCCGGGGTGACCGGTCGCACCTGCCGGTCGGCGGTGTCGTACAACCGCAGCGGCGGCCCTGCTCCGGGCACGGTGGGTAGGGCGGTATCGGACCAGGACTGCATGATTCGAGGGTAAAGGTGTGGTCGAGTCCGCCGCGTCCCGGGCCGGTCCAGCACCCCTGACGACCCCCGCATCCGAGCCCGCGGAGCTGCGCAAATCGGGCACTCGGCGAATGTCAACGTTTTCGCTCACGCGGAATGCACTGAAACGGGGCTCGCGCGCCAATCGCGGGGTTCAGAACGATCGCGCCGCAGCTCCGAACCGGTATCTCGGCTCCGGCAAAACCGCGTGGCGGGAATCACGCTCCGGCCCTCGGCACGCATTCTGCCCGACGCCCGATCCGCCCTCCGACCCGGATCCCCGATGCGCCCGCGGCCCGGGACGCTTCGACACCGGAGTGCGGGTTGCTGCCTGGTCACCAACCGGTTGCGGGTGCACGCCGGTCACGTGCCATCGTCTTCGCCGCCGCGCCGATGACAACGGCCGCTATCGAAGACTCCGGGTCAGCGGCCACGCACAGCGTCGGCCGCGGCCCCGTAGACGAACTCCGAGGCATCGCACTCGGCGAGGAAGTCGGCGGGAAAGCCACGCTGGAACGGGGCCGCCGATTCCAGCGCGGTGATCGCGGCGTCGGGCAGGGGCAGAGCGCACGCGCCGAGGTTGTCGCGTAGTTGCTCGACGGTGCGCGGGCCGATGATCGGCAGGACCGTGGGCGAGTGGTGCCGGGTCCAGGCGAGGGCGACCTGGGCCGGGCTCGCACCCAGTTCCGCGGCGACCTCGGCGACCGCGGCGGCCATAGCCCGTTCGGTGCCGGTGAGCTCCGCCGGGTCCACCCGCTGACTGTCTGCGGTTGCGGTGAGTTTCCCCGCGGCCAGCGGAGCCCACGCGGTGACGCTCAGACCGAGGGTTTCGGCCATCGGCAGCAGTTCCCGTTCGACGTCGCGGGAGAGCAGGTTGTAGGGCACCTGCAAACCCGAGAACGGCGTCCAGCCACGCCATTCGGCCAAGGTGTTGGCTCGGGCGACCACCCAGGCGGGCGCGTCCGACACCCCGAGGTAGAGCACCTTCCCCGACCGGACCGCGTCGTCGAGCGCGCGCATCGTCTCTTCCAGCGGGGTGTGCCGATCCCACACGTGCACCCAGTAGATGTCGAGATAGTCGGTGCGTAACCGCCGCAGACTCCGCTCCAGCGACAACGTCAGGTTCTTGCGATGATTACCCGCCGCGTTCGGGTCGGCGGCGTCACGGGTCAGCGTGTATTTGCTGCCGAGCACGAACCGATCACGGCGATCGATGATCTCACCGAGCACCTCCTCGCTGCTCCCATAGGCCGACGCGGTGTCGAGCACGTTCCCACCGGCTTCGGCGTAGGCCTCGAGCAGTGCGCGGGCGGCGTCGGGATCACGAAATCCCATAGTGCCCAGAATGATTTCCGAGACCCGCAGCCCGGTCGTACCGAAGAGTCGATATCGCATGCGCCCAGTTTGCGGGATACCCGACCGCCCAAGGGAGACCCTCGCACTACCACCCTCTGGACGCACGGCCGATCGCCGAGCGAACTGCGCCGCGGCCGACCTACTCGGGCGCGTCGCCCCGGGCGGGTTCGGCGAAGGCGAGGTCGAGCAGGCCGGGGAAACGGGTGTCGAGGTCGGCGCGGCGCAGGGTGAGGTAGAACTTGCGGCCGACGCGGCGCTGGTTGATGACACCGGCTTCGCGCAGGGCCCGCCAGTGGTGGGTGAGACTGGATTTCGGTGCGGCGGGCAGGATTTCGCCACAGAATCGTTCCTCGCCGCCGGCCAGGGCGTGGATGATCTCCAGGCGGACCGGGTGCCCGAGCGCGGCGAGGACGTCGACGAGACGGATCGCGGCGGCGTCGGGGTGGTACAGGTCGGCCATGCCCTCATAATACGCAATCTTCGTACAGTGATTTGACACCCGCACCCGATTGTACGAACATCTCGTATCGTCAAATGTACGAGAAATTCGTACGGTCGAACCATCGAGCGAGGGAATCACCATGACCAGCACCACTGCACCCGAGACGCTGTCCGACGAGGCGCTGGCCGCGGCACTGGAGGGCGGGTTCCGCAGCCGGGTCGCCGAGGTCAACGATGTGCGACTGCACTACGTCGACGGTGGCGCGGGCGCACCGCTGTTGCTGCTGGGCGGCTGGCCGCAGACGTGGTGGCAGTGGAACAAGGTGATGCCCGCGCTGGCGCGGCGCTACCGGGTGATCGCGGTCGACCTGCGCGGCATGGGCGGATCGAGCAAGCCCGCGGCGGGCTACGACAAGAAGACCATGGCCGCCGACATCCACGCCCTGATCACCCATTTGGGCCTGGAGTCGGTCAGCATCGCCGGCCACGACATCGGCGCGATGGTCGCTTACGCCTACGCGGCGAACTACCCCGAGGCCACCGACAAGATCGCGCTACTGGACGTGCCGCACCCCGACGCGGGCTGGCAGCAGTTCGGGCTGCTCCCCGAATCCGATCAGCACGTGGACTCGGTGATCGAGTCCGGCGCCCGCTCCTACCTGTGGTGGTTCGCGTTCAACCAGGTCCAGGACCTCCCCGAACTCCTGCTCGGCGACGGCCGGATCCGCCTGCTGATCGACTGGCTCTTCACCCGCCAGGCCAAGGACCCGAACACCATCGACGAGCACTCCCGCCGGGTCTACGCCCGCGCCTACGCCACGCCCGACGCCATCCGCGCCGGAAACGGCTGGTACCGCACCTTCGGCCAGGACATCACCGACGAGCAGGACTACGACCGCGTCACCGCCCCGCTCCTCGCCCTCGGCGGGGACGAGAGCAACTACGAATACCTGCGAAACCTGATGCCCACCAAGGGAACCGACGTGCGGGTCGTCGAGATCGCCGGGTGCGGGCACTACATCCCCGAGGAACAACCCGCTGCGGTGATCGAGGCCCTCGTAGAGTTCCTCGACTGATCCCGACCGGGGCCACCTCAGCGCCGCCCCGCGCCCCCGAGCGCCCTTTCGGCCTCCGCCGTGATCCGCCCGACCAGCCCCTGCGCCCCGGGCAGGTCGGCGATCAGGTCCACCGACTCCCCCGCCCACACCGGCGACGGCAACTCCCCACTGGCCACCCCCGCCACGTACTCCTGCACGGCCCCCGCGTCGGCGGCCAATTCCGCTTCCCGCCCGCGCCAGCGATCGAGGTACGGATGCCCGAGCGTGCGCGCGGAATACCGGTCCGGCCACCGCGATCCGCTGGCGATGTCGATGATCCGATTCCGTTCGGTCTGCTCCCCGCGGCCCCGCACGATCGCCTCCTTCACCATCGGCTCCGCCAGCGATTCGGCGGTCGCCTGGAAGCGCGTGCCCAGCAGCGCCCCGGCCGCGCCCAGGGCCAGCGCGGCGGCCAGCCCGCGCCCGTCGGCGATCCCCCCGGCGGCCAGCACCGGAATCGGTGCCGCCGCGTCCACCGCCACGGGCAGGAACGTCATCAGCGAACGCCCGTGCAGCGCCCCGTGACCGCCCGCTTCGGTCCCTTGCGCGACGATCAGGTCCGGTTCGAGCGCGAGTGCCTGCGCGAGTTCGTCCAGATCGGTCACCTGCACGATCAGCCGCACCCCGGCCTCGCGGATCGCCTCGGCGAAGGGCCGCCCGTCACCAAAGGCGAGCAGCACCGCCGCGGGACCACGCTCGAGCACCCATTCGACGGTCGCGAGCTCGACTGCCCAGCTCTGGAATCCGACGCCCCACGGCCGGTCGGTCCCGGCCGCGAGCAGCGGCAGTTCCCGCCCCACCCAGTCCAGGCCGCGCGCGCCCGCGCCCAGCAGCCCGAGCCCGCCGCCGTTGCTGACCGCCGCCGCCAGCGCCCCGCCGGCCGATCCGCCCATGGGCGCCAGCGCGATCGGATGCCGCACCCCGAACAGTTCCGTGAAAGCGGTCGACAGCGCCATGCTCGCCATCATGGCAGGACTCGACCGGGTCGCCGGGGCGATTAGTCTCGACGCCATGTCCCGCGCTCTGGTCGACCTGCCCTATGCCCGCCGCCTGGCGCCCTTCGACGGTGTGCTGGAGTCCGACGAGGAGTACGACAACGTGCACGTGGCGGGCCGGGAATTCGACGAACCCGATTGCCGGGGTTCGCGTTTCCTCGAGTCCGCGCTCACCGAGGTGAGCATCATGCGCGGCAGCCTGCGCTTCACCCGGCTGTCCGATGTGTGGCTGCGCGGGGTGCGGATGGTCGGCACCAATCTCGGTCAATCCGATTGGCAGGACGCCGAACTGATCGATTCCGCCTGGTCGGGTGTGGAGATCGTCAGCGCGGGTCTGCGCCGGGTCCGGTTCGAGGGCTGCAAGTTCGAATCGGTCAACTTCCGCAACTGCACGCTGCGCGAGGTCGAGTTCGTCGACTGTGTGCTGCGCGACGTGGATTTCGCCGAGGCCGCCCTGCGCCAGGTCAGCTTCCCGGGTTCGACCCTGCTGCGCCTGGCCGTGGACCGGGCGCGGTTGCAGAATGTCGACCTGCGCGGCGCCCGCACGATCGATATCGCCAGCGGCCTGGATGCCCTGCGCGGCGCCACCATCAACTACGGGCAGCTGATGGATCTGGCTCCGGCGTTCGCGCAGGCGGCCGGGATCATCGTCAGCGACGACTGAGTCTCACGCCGGGTAGTGGCGATCCAGCCACTCCTCGAAGCTCGGCCCGGCGATGAGGGTGCCCGGCCCGGGCAGCAGCGCTCCGTCGGCTTGCGCGCGATGGTTCGGATCCGAGGTGTCGAGCACCTCCTCGACCTGCAGTGGAGTCCCACGCCGGGCGGCCAGTTTCGCGGTGGCCGCGGCCAGGTTCAGTTCGTCGGGGCCGGCGATCTCGAGGCGATCCGGGGCCGATTCCGCGACTGCCAGTGCGGCGAGCTGCTCGGCCACCGTGCGCGCGGCGATCAGCTGGGTCCGGGTGGCGGGGACGTGGGCGGTGTCGCCCTGGGTGGTCCAGTCCAGCATCATCTCGGTGAATTCGTGGAACTGGGCCGCGCGCAGGATCCGCACCGGCACCGGCCCTTCCAGGTAGGCCTGTTCCTGGGCGAGTTTGCCCGCGTAGTGCCCGGCGGTGAAGGCGTCGATGCCGATGATCGAGACCACCACGATCCGCCGCACGCCCGCGTCGAGGGCTTCCTGCTGGACGTTGCGGGCGATGGTGCGGAAGTAGTCGCGCACCGCGTCGGTTTCGGTGGTGGCGGCGTTGGCCGCGTCGATGACCACCTCGACCCCGTTCAGCGCCTGTCCCAGGCCCGCGCCGCTGTAGACGTCCACGCCCGCCGACCGGGTGATCGCCACGACCTCGTGGCCCTGCTCCCGCAACACCTCGACGACCTCACGACCGACTCGCCCGCTCGCACCGATAACCGCGATCCGCATGTGCCAACCTCTCATTGATTTCGTTCTGTCGAGGAGTAGACGACGCAGCTCGACCCAGTGTGACATCACAAGATCAATTGCTCGGGCCCGGTGTTCGAGGCGACGGCGCGCGGCGCGCGTGCAATTCTGGAGCGCATGAGCATCGAGCGGGATCGACGGCGGACCTTCCCGCTCCTGGAACGCGCCGCCGACCCCCTGATTTCCGAGGACGAGCGCGAGGACGCGTTCGAGGAACTACGCCAGCTCGACGACCACCGGTCCCTGGCGCCGCTGACCGCGATGCTGCTCGACACCGGCCGCGACGAGCGGATCCGGCGCGGCGCGGCCGAGGCGGCCGGCAGCCTGGACGACACCACCACCGGCGAGATCCGGCGCGCCTGGTGGGCCGGCGGCGACCCGCTCGTACGGCAGCACGCCCTGCGATTGATGCGGCGCGGCGAGGCCGACATCGTGGTGCCGATTGCCGCCGACGACGACCACCCGCTGCAGATACGGGCGCTGCGGACCATGGAAATCGGTTTCGGGGAAGCCGAATTCACCCCGGTGCTGGTGCGCGCGCTGCGCCATCGCGATCCCGAGGTCCGGCAGGTGGCCGCCGACGTGCTGCTCTGGGAGGAGCCGGTCGCCGCCGAGGACGCACTGCTCGCCGCCGCGGACGGCTCCGCGATCGAGGTGGCCACCCAAGCGATCGATACCTTGCAGTACTACGCCACCCGGCAGGTGCTGCGCACCCTGGCCGACCTGCGCGCCGACGGCAACGAGTGGGTGCGCGCCGCGGCGGCGGCGAGCTTCGAGTCGTTGCTGTCGGACTTCGAGCGCGCCGCGAGTTTTTCCGATCCCGGGGCGGCCCGGCTGCGGGAGTGGATGCGGCCCGTCCACGACCTGGTCACCTGGACCGATCCGGAACCGGCCGAGCCGTATTCGCCGATCGAGGGCCCACCGCCGCCGTCGTTGTCCGAGCAAGACCTGATGGCCGTCCTCGACGACCACGATCTCGCCGTCATCGAGGAAGTGCTGCGCGAGAACAACTGGAGCGACTACGACCGAGCCGCCCGCTCCCGCCTGACCCGCGCGCTGGCCGGGCATCCCGATCCCGTGGTCCGCGAGAACGCCTGCGCCGCCTTCGGCGCCTGGGCCGAAACCGAAGAGCTGCTGCGCCTTTCGCAGGACCGGCACCGCGTCGTCCGGAAAGCGGCCATCTACCACCTCGGCGAGGTGCCGCCCGATCCCGCCGTCGCCGACCACGTGTGGCGCCGCCTGCCCACCCTGACCGACACGCGCGCCCAGGAAGCCCTCAACACCTACGTCGTGCACGCCCCGGCCGGTCAGCCCGCGGAACGGCTCGCCGAACTCGCCCGCTCCGACCCGCGCGAAACCCTCCGCTACACCGCCATCCATCTGCTCGGGACGTTGCGCGCCGACACCGAACTCCGCGGCCTCGCCCCGCTGCTGCACGAGCCGCCCGGGGTCACCTGGGCGGTGCACACCGCCCTGCTGTCCACCTACCACGAGCACGCACTGCCGACACCGCCGCTGGGCCACCTGGCCGACGTCGACAACCTCCACGTCCAGTCGGCGCTCGCGGATTTCGCTCCCGCGCCCTGAGACTCAGCGCCGGCGCAGCAACACCCCGCGCACGAACGCCGCCTGCCCCGAATGCTGAATATCGTCGTCCACGACACTGACCAACCGCACGCCCAGCGTCACCGGCGGATCCCAGCGCGTATCGACGACGCGCGGCAGATCGGCGTCGGTGAGCGGGCGCACGTAGTCGAGGGTTTGCGCGTGCACCGCGTCGTAGTAGCCCAGCAGCAGTTCGGCCGAGGTCCCGGCGAGGGCGTCGATCTCGGCGTCACCGTGGCCGTAGCCGGTCGCGGCGTCGTCGAAGGGCAGGTCGAAGCGTTTCGCCCACCCGGCCGCGGTCCACACCTGGTCCAGCCCGGCGACCTCGGCGATGTGGTCGTCCTGGACGCGGGTCAGATGCCACAGCAGCCAGGCGATGGAATTGGCGCCCGGTTCCAGCCGGGTGGACAGTTCGTCGAGGGTGAGCTCGGCGACGGCGCCGTGCACGTTTTCCCGGACGCGGCCGAAGGCGTCGATCAACAACTCAGCACTGGTCATGCAGAAGACCAAGGCGGCTGCCGGGCGCGTTATTCCCCGCGGGGACGCGCCCGGCCGGGCCCTCACCCGATGGTGACCGAACCCGCGGCGAGGTCGGATTTCACCTTGGTCATGGCGGCGGTGACCTCGGGGGTCGCCTCGCACAGCACGATGTCGGTGGCGCCGGTGCCCGAGGCCAGCCCGAAGCGCACCTGTTCGGCCCGGAAGCTGTTGTCCAGCACTGCGCGCACCGCGAATTCGAGTTCGGCGCCGGTGTCGCTCTTGACGTACCCGGCGTAGCCGGGCTCGCTGCCGCACGGCTTGACCAGCGGTCCGCCGACCACCACGGCCTGTCCTTCCTTGGCGGCCTGGACCAAACCCTGGCGGCCGAGGTTGAGTTGCTGGCCGAAGGCGCCCGCCCCGGCCCCGACATTGGCCTGGGCGGCCTGCTT
Organism: Nocardia sp. NPDC050712; assembly: GCF_040654295.1. NCBI lineage: Bacteria > Bacillati > Actinomycetota > Actinomycetes > Mycobacteriales > Nocardiaceae > Nocardia > Nocardia sp. NPDC050712. Next base: position 1,597,624 of record NZ_JBFAHT010000002.1, on the reverse strand, counting down.
GGCCTTGGCGACGTCGTTGAAATCGCCGACGTACTGCGCGGGCAGCACATTCACCTCGGGCTTGACGTGGCGGGCGCCCTGCTCGAACGCCTTGGCGGTCTTGACGATCGCGGGCAGTTCCATGCCGCCGACGAAGGCGACCTTGCCGGTCTTGGCGACCAGGGCGGCGTAGGCGCCGGCCAGGAAGCCGCCGTCGGCCTGGACCGGGTCGTAGTAGGCGAGGTTGGCCAGCGGGGCGGCGTCGGCGGGGCCGCCGATCTCGACGAACTTCACCTTGGGGAAGGCGGGCGCGACCTGGCGCAGCACCGAATCGGTCTGGCCGCCGAAGGCGACGACGAGTTCGGAGCCGGTGGCCAGGCGGGTCAGGACCTGCTGATAGTCCGCGGTGGGCACCTGTTCGACCTTGGTGAGCGAGACCTTGTCGCCCAGGTTCTGTTGCAGGCGCTGGTAGCCCTCGTAGCCGGACTGCATGAACCCGTCGTCGGACAGCGATCCGGGGAACATCACGCCGACCTTCAGGGTGCCGTCGGCGGTATCGGAGGTGGAGCTACAGGCGGTGACGGTGCCTGCCGCGAGGGCGAGCAGGGCGGCGACGGCGAGCTTCTTCATGGGTGTTTCCTTCGAACTTTAGTGGTATGCCATTAAGGTAGAAGTGCTGGATTACCAGCGGATTTCCGGCGCGTGTCAACCGGCCAGATCGATCTCGGTGCCCAGCCCGCGCTGCTGAGCGGCATCGATCAGCAGCCGCGCCACGGCCAGATCCTGCAGACCGACACCGAGGGAGTTGTAGAGGGTGATCTGCTCCGGGGAGCTGCGACCGGGTTTCGCGCCGATCAGCACCTCCCCGATCTCGTCGGCGAAGTGCCCGGCCTCGATGACGCCCTCGGCCAGCGGAATCAGCACGTCCCCGGACTCGTGCCCGGCGGTGAGCCGGCTGTCCACCACCACCCGGGCGCGGCGGATCCCCTCGGAGTCGATCTCGCGGTGATCGGCGCGCGGCGGCGCCCCGACCGCGTTCACGTGCAGCCCGGGCCGGAACCATTCCCCGTGCACCACCGGCTCTTTCGACGGGGTCAGCGTGCACACGACATCGGCCGCGCGCACCAGCTCCTCGGGCGAGCCGGTGACCTCCGCGCCGGTGGCCTCCGCGAACGCCTTCGCGGTCACGCCACTGCGGCTCCACACCAGCACCCGATCGAACTCGCGCACCACCCGCAGCGCTTCCAGGTGCGTGTGCGCCAGCGCCCCGGCCCCGATCAGGCCCAGCACCCGGCTCTCGGGGCGGGCCAGTTCCGCGGTGGCCACCGCCGAGGCGGCGGCGGTGCGCAACCGGGTGACCGCCGCGCCGTCGATGAGCGCCGCGCACGATCCGTCCGCGGTCGCCACGGCCAGGATCGCCGAACGCTGGGCGGGCAAACCGATTTCGCGGTTGCCCGGCATATCGGCCAGCAGTTTCACCACCGCCAGCCGCGCGGTACGCGAGGTGGCGGCCATGGCCAGGAAGCCGGACTCCGAGCCGGGCAGCCGCATCGCCGGCGGCGCGGGCAGTACCGCGTCGCCGCGGGCCAGATCGGCGTGCGCGGCCCGGACCGCGGTGATCACCTCCGGCAGGCTCAGCATCGCCAGCACATCGGAACGGGTCAGGATCAGTGTCATCAGGCCTTGGCCTCTCGGAGGAAGGGACGGGTCAGCGCCGCCGGTGCGCGGGAGGCTCCGACCAGTCCGCTCACCGCCAGCACGGCGAGCAGGTAGGGCGACATCACCAGCACCGCGGTCGGCAGGTGCCAGCCGAACGACGGCGCCGCGAACTGCAGGGCCTGGGCGATACCGAAGAGCAGGCAGGCCAGCATGGTCGGCCAGGCCTTCCAGCGACCGGCGATCACCGCGACCACGGCCAGGTAGCCCGCACCGGCGGTGAGGTTGTCGGTGAAGGCGTGCACGTCGGCCAGGGCCAGATGCGCACCCGCCAGACCGGAGGTGAGACCGGCCAGCAAAACCACCCCGAAGCGGATCAGCCCGACCGGCAGACCGGAGCGGTCCGCGGTCACCGGATCCGCGCCGATCGCGCTCACCGCGAGCCCGAGCCCGGTGCGGTGACCGAACAGCACCGCCAGCCCGGCCGCGAGCGCGATGGCGAGGTAGCCGAGCAGCGTCTGCCCGAACAGCGCCGGGCCGAGCACCGGAATGTCGTGCAGCACCGGGATTTCCAGCCGATCGAAGCCGGGCACGGTGCGTCCGCCGGTGAAGTACAGGCGCGACCCGTAGGTGGTGGCGCCCAGCGCGAGCGCGTTGGCGGCGATACCGGTGACGATCTGATCGGCGCGCAAGACCACACTGAGCACCGCCTGCAACACCGCGACCAGCAGCCCCGCGACCAGCGCGCACAACACCCCGATACCGGCGCTGCCGCTGGTGTGCGCGCCGATCGCCCCGGCGAACGCGCCGGTCAGCATCATCGCCTCGACACTGAGGTTGAGCACCCCGGCCCGCTCGCTGACCAGCTCGCCCGCCGAGGCCAGGATCAGCGGAATCGCCAGGCGCACACCGCCGTCGAGCAGTTCACCCGCCGCGCTCATGACCGCACCCCCGCACCGCTCTTGCGCAGGATGACCGCACCGGCCACCAGGATGATCAGCACGCTCTGCACCACCTGCACGCTCGACGCCGGAACCCCGGCGGCCAGTTGCAGATTGATCCCGCCCGAGGCCAGCAGCCCGAACGCCAGCGCGATCCCCGCGACCGCGGTCAGCGACCCGCGCGCGAGCAGGCCCACCACCAGCCCGGCGAAGCCGTACCCGGAGGTGAAATGCTCGGCCAGCACGAACGGCACGGCCGCGACCAGTCCCGCACCCGCCACCCCGGCGAGTCCGCCCGCGGTCGCCAGCGCCCCGAAACGCAGCCGCGACACCGGCAACCCGAGCCGCGCGGCCGCCGGTTCGGACAACCCGACCGCGGCCAGCCGGGTCCCGATCGCGGTGCGGCGCAGCACGATCGAGGTCACCACCGCGGCGACCACGGCCAGCAGCACCGCGATCGTGGCGGGCGAATCGGTCAGGCCCATCAGCGGCAGCCGCGCGCCCTCGACCAGCGGCTCGGACTGCGGCAAGGTGTCGGCCGAGGTCACCGGCTGGCGCAGCAACGCCGGTTCGTGCACCACCAGGGTCACCAAACCCAGGCCGACGAAGTTGAGCAGCAGCGTCGTGATGACCTCACTGGTGCCGCGCCACACCGCCAGCCACGCCGCGATCCCGGCCCACGCAGCACCGGCCACGAATCCGGCCACGAGGATCAGCGGCACCGCGAGCAGCGCCGGGGTGCCGGCGGGCAGGCTCACCCCGACCGCGGTCGCCGCGATCCCGCCCAGCGCGAGCTGGCCTTCGGCTCCGACGTTCACGAGTCCGGCCCGGTAGGCGATCGTGAACCCCGTCCCGATCAAGGCGAGCACCGCGGCCGCGTTCAGCGCGCTGCCGAACCCGTAGGGCGAGCCGAACATGCCGTCCCACAGGGCGTTTCCGGCGGCCATCGGCTCCGCGCCGCCGATCAGCACCAGCGCGATACCGACCAGCAGCGTCACCGCCACCGCGCCGCCGTAGACGGCCAGATCACGGCGGGCCGCCGGCCCGCGCCGGTGGCCGGTGCGCACGCCCGTGGCGGGCGCGGGGGAATCAGTGATGTTCATGAGGCAGTCCCGAGCATGAGATGAGCGATTCGGTCCGGGGCCGAGGGATCGGCCGGGTCGACGGGGCCGTGCAGGCGGCCCCGGTAGGCGACGAGAACGCGGTCGCACAGGGTCAGCAGTTCGGGCACCTCGTGGGAGACGATCAGCACGGCCGCACCGGCTTGGGCCGCGGCCCGCAACCGGGTCAGCACGCTGTCGACCGCACCCAGATCCAGGCCGCGCGTGGGATGGGCGGCCACCAGGCAGCGCAGCGGATTCAGCGCCAGTTCCCGCGCCACCACGACCTTCTGCTGATTGCCGCCGGAGAGCGTGTCCATCGGGGCGCGCGGCCCGGAGGCCTTGATCCCGTGCCGCGCGATGACCTGGGTCGCGGCCGCGTCCAGCGCCCGCCGATCCAGCAGACCGCGCCGCCGGAACTCCGCGAGCCGGCCCAGGAACAGGTTCTCCGCGATGCTCATCGCCGGAATGCAGCCCTCGTGATGGCGGTCCTCGGGGATCACACCCAGCCCGGCCTTCGTGCGCACCGCGGGCCCGGCGTGGGTGAGGTCGACCCCGTCGAGCTCGAAGGTCCCGGCCTCGGGCCGCCGCGCACCACTGAGCACCGCCACCAACTCGCTCTGCCCATTGCCTTCCACGCCCGCGATCCCGGTGATCTCACCGGGCCGCAACCGCAGATCCAAGCCATCGAGTGCGAAGCCGCCGCCGGGGCGCGTGAGTCGCAGCCCACTCACCCGCACCGTGTGCTTCGGGGCATCGCGACCATCGTGACCGGCGTCCTGCCCATCGCTGCTCGGCGTGATGGCGCCCGCCGGCGCCTCGCCATCGGCAAGGTCGTCCGAAGGCTTCGCCAGCACAGCGCCGCTGCCCAGAATCAAGGCGGGATCCAGCTCGGCGGCGGGCCGCCCGATCATCAACTCCACCAGCGCATCCCGGGTGAACTCCGCCAGCGGCCCGGCCCCGGCGACCCGCCCGCCGCGCAGCACCGTCGCGCGATCGCCGACCTGCTCGATCTCGCCGAGCTTGTGGGTGACCAGCACGACCGCGCGCCCGGATTCGGCGATGCGCCGGCAGATGGTGAGCAGTGCGGCGATCTCGGCGGGGCCGAGCACGGCGGTCGGTTCGTCCAGCAGCACCAGGCGCGGGTCGCGCAGCAGGCATTTCACGATCTCGACCTGCTGGCGGTCGCCGACCGAGAGGGTGGCGGCGCGGGCGTTCAGGTCCACGCGCAGGCCGAACTGGTCGCCGAGAGCCGCGACCCGTTCGGCCAGCGCGCCGCGCGGCACCCGCAGCCAGGAGCCCGCGCCCAGCGCCAGGTTCTCGGCGACCGTCAATTCCGGCACCAGGCTGAAATGCTGATGCACCATGGCGATCCCGTGCCGCAGCGCCTCGGCGGGCCGTTTGGGCTGGTAGGGACGGCCGAACAGGCGCATCTGGCCCTCGTCCAGGGACGCGGCGCCGTAGACGAGATTGCACAGGGTCGACTTGCCCGCCCCGTTCTCTCCGAGGACGCAGTGCACCTCGCCGGGGTGCACGCTGAGGTCCACTCCGGCCAGCGCGCGCACCGCGCCGTAGGTCTTGCCGACGCCCGTCAGCTCCAGTGTCGCCGCCACGGCCACCTCCATTTATTGGTATACCGTTAACTTTGCGGGCTGGTGTGGCGGGCGTATTCCGCGCGTGTTTCGGCTGTGAAAACCCGTGCGGGCTACCGTTACTGTGGGTTCTCGTGACTGCCCCTTCGCTGCGCGACCACGCCTACCGGGTGCTCAAGCGCCGCATCGTCGAAGTCGAGTTGCGCCCCGGCGCGCGGCTGGTGGAGCGCGATCTGGCCGCCGAACTCGAGGTATCCCGGATCCCGTTGCGCGAGGCGCTGCGCATGCTCGCCGCCGAGGGCTTGGTACTGCTGGTGCCGCACAAGGGCGCGCTGGTAGCCACCTTCTCCCCCGCCGACGTGCGCGACCTGTTCGACATTCGCGAGGTCCTGGAATCGCTGGCGGCCCGCCTGGCCGCCGAACGCGCCGGCCCGGACACCCTGGGGCCGCTGGCCGCCGGCCTGGCCGCGGCCCGCACCGCCACCGCCGCCGGTGACGTCCCGCGCATCGCCGCCGCCAACGCGGCCTTCCACGAGCAGATCATCGAACTGGCCGCGAACCCGTTGCTCAGCAACGTGATGGGCCCCCTGGCCGCGCGCACCGAATGGCTGTTCCGACTGACCGCCTCCCGCGATCCCGCCGAACAGTGCTCCGAACACGAGGAGCTCTACGAACTGATCGCCGCGGGCCGCGCCGACGCCGCGGCCGCGTGCGCGTTCACCCATATCGCGGCCGGGCGCGAGCTGAGCATGTCGCTGGCCGAGCAGTGGTCCGATCCCGGCTTCGATCCCGAGCTCATCGCCAAGGGCCGGCGCCGCCGCGCCAAGAAGACGCCGGGCTGAGGCGTTGGCAAGATGCACGAGTGCGGACGGCCCGGGCTGACATATAGCCCAGTGACCTGGACCACCACCCGTGGCAACGTGCTCTGAGTGAAACAAGCGGTACGGCAGGGTCTTCGGTGCGGGTTGGTAGCGGCGGTGGTCGCGGGCGGATTGATCGCGCCGGGTGCGGCAGGCGCCCAGGAGGCGCCGCCGGTCTCGGCGGTCACCGATCGGCAGGAGCAGCCACTGGCGGTGCGCGACGGGATCGCGGTGTCGTATGTGAGTTTCCGGCTGCCGCTGCCCGCGGGCGCGCCCGCCCATCCCGAGGCCTGTGACCGCACCGGCTACCTGCGCTACCGCCCCGCCGGCGGCCCGGCCGCGGCCGCGGACGCCGACGCGATCGTGGTGCAGCAGCAGGGCCTCAACGGCGGCGCGGTGAATTCCGATGGCGTCGCGGCCAATACGGTGCGCTCGGCCGCGACCCTGGATCGCCACGTCGAGTTCTGGGCGATGGCGCGCCGCAGCGCCTGCCTGGACGAGACCTTCGGATTCGACGCGGCCATGCGCAGCGGGAACTACCTCGACGCCGTGGACTACTACTTCAACGGCAAATCCGTCGAGGGCCAGGTCTTTCCCGGGTTCAAGTCCTCCGGCGACCTGCCGATCCTGGACGTGATGGGCGTGGAACGGGTGATCCGCGACCAGTACGAGATCATGGTGCACGAGGTGCCCGATCAGGCGCAGCGCCAGCGCAAGTACGTCTGCACCGGAATCTCCATGGGCGGCATGGTGACCGGCGTGTTCGCCGACTGGGACTTCGACGGCGACCCCGCCACCCGCGCCGACGCCGGATTCAACCAGTGCGCCGCCTTCGCCGCACAGGACACCATGGTCTCCTCGGACCCGGCCGCGATCCAGAACACCCCGTTCTTCCACGATGTCGCCGACGCCGTCCTGGGCTCGGCCAACGGCGTACTGAAGGCGGGCCTGAACTCCGGGGTGCTGCCGCTGCGCACCTTCGGCCCGTCCCCGATCATCGGCACCAAGGCGTTCCTGCTCTACCGCCTGGCCGGGCTGGCCGCGCACCTGGACCCCGACGGCGAGAGCCGGCTGCTGGCGGCGCTGCCGCGCGACCCCGAAGTCGAAGCGACACTGGCGTTCATGTTCGGGCAGAGCTGGCCGGCGATCCTGTCCGGCGGCGCCAACGGCGAGGGCACGATCCGCGACTACCGCTTCACCAACACCGCGCTGCTGGGCACCTTCATCGACAACAACTCCGGCAACTTCGCCCTGCTGCAACAGGGCGTGGGCGCGCTCGCGGGCGGCCCGGTGCAGGAGAAGACCTTCCCGAACCCGGCCATGGCCACCCAGATCCCGGTGCTGGGCAACTACCTGCGCATGAGCGCGGGCCCGCAGGTGCGGGTGGCGCCCACCAACCGCGGCGTGCTCTACACCTGGCGCAACTACAACGACGTCGCCGGCGTGTGGTGGACCGCGCCCAACCGCGAGACCGCCGACATCCACGAGGTCGCCCGCCAGCTCGGCACCGGCGCGCCGACCGCCTACTGGGAGACCTACTTCCCGCTGCGCGTGGTCCTCGATCTCGGCGCGGGCCTGGCCGGGGCGCGCAGCGGGGACATGGTGAATCTGCGCTACCCGAACATGTCGCGCACCAAGCCGAACTTCGTCGCCTACGCCGGGGACAGCGTCGTGCAGTACGGCGTGGGCACCTGGATCCCGGCGCCGCCGACCGCGCAGGTCGAACAGCTGCCCGGCTACACCCACATCGACACCATCGGCGCGGCCGCGGTGCAGAACAACGGTAAACCCGACTACAGCGGGCAGTTGCTCGCGGAGTTCATCCGGGGACTGACGTAACCGTTTGGGCGGTAAGGGGTTCGGAATACCGGATAATCAGCCGCATCGGCCGGTGGCACGCAGGGGGTGCCGCCGGCCGGTCCTGTCGGTCGATTCACCCCGGCCGAGAGCAAACCCTCCGATACACTCGGACATACCGGACACCTGGGTTCGGGGCACCCGTTCCGGTCCCGCTAACCTGGTGAGGTGAACGTTGAGGTGACCCCCCTGCCCGGCATCGGTGTACGCAAAGAGTTCGCGCTCGCGCGGGGCCGCCGCAGGATCGGCATCATCGACCACAAGGACGGATCGATCGATCTCATCCTGAGCAAGGCCGACAATCCCGATGTCACCGAACAGATTCCGCTCTCGGCCCACGAGGCCGCCGTACTGGCCAACCTGCTCGGCGCCCCCCAGCTGGTCGCCCAACTGCGCGAAGAACACCGCGAATTCGACGGCGTCACCACCCGCCAGCTGCAGATCCGCAAGGGCTCACCCTTCGACGGGCGCCAGTTGCGCGACACCGAGATGCGCACCCGCACCAAGACCTCCATCGTCGCGGTGATGCGCGCCGGCAACCCGATCCCCTCCCCGGGCCCGGAATTCCTGTTCACCGCCGGTGATCTGCTCATCGTCGTCGGCACGACCGAGGGACTGGACGCCGCCGCGGCCATTCTCACCGGCGGCTGATCGATGGTCGAACACGGCACCGCCCTCGCTCTCATCCAGCTGGGCGCGGTGATCTTCGGCCTGGGTTTACTCGGTCGAGTCGCCGCCCGCATCGGCATGTCCCCGATCCCGCTCTACCTCATCGGCGGCCTGGTGTTCGGCACCGGCGGCCTGATCGAACTGCAGCACGTCGACGAATTCATCCATCTGGCCAGCGAAATCGGCGTGGTGCTGCTCCTGCTGCTGCTCGGGCTGGAATACAGCGCCAGCGAACTGGTCACCGGGATGCGCCGCTCCTGGGCGGCCGGGGTGGTCGACCTGGTGCTCAACGCCACCCCGGGCGTGATCGTCGCGCTGGTGCTGGGCTGGGGCTTGACCGGCGCGATCGCGATGGCCGGGGTCACCTACATCTCCTCCTCGGGCATCATCGCCAAGGTCCTCAACGACCTGGGCCGGCTGGGTAACCGCGAAACCCCGACCGTGCTCTCGATCCTGGTCTTCGAAGACCTCGTAATGGCCGGGTATCTGCCGGTACTGACCGCGGTCCTGGCCGGCGCCGGCTTCCTGGCGGGCATGAAGACCCTCGGCATCGCGCTGGCCGCGGTCACCGTCGTACTGGTCATCGCGCTGCGCTACGGGCGCTATGTGTCGATGATCGTCGACAGCGAGGACCGCGAGATCTTCCTGCTCAAACTGCTCGGCTCGGCGCTGCTGGTGGCCGGGGTGGCCTCGGCGGTGCAGGTCTCCGCGGCGGTCGGGGCGTTCCTGCTGGGCATCGCGATCTCGGATTCCACCGCGCACGCGGCCACCAAAATCCTGGAACCGCTGCGTGATCTGTTCGCGGCGCTGTTCTTCGTGCTGTTCGGATTGAGCACCGACCCGGCCAGTATTCCCCCGGTGCTCGGGTGGGCGCTGCTGCTGGCGGTGGTCACCATCGCCACCAAGATCGGCACCGGCTGGTGGGCGGCCAAGCAGGCGGGCGCGTCCCGCTACGGGCGGGCCCGGGCGGGCACCGCGCTGGTCGCGCACGGCGAATTCTCCATCGTCATCGCCGGGCTCGCGGTCGCCGCGGGCGCGGTGCCCGACGAATTCGCCGCGATGGCCACCACCTACGTGCTGCTGATGGCGGTCGCCGGGCCGGTCGCGGCGCGCGTGGTGGAGCCGCTGCTGGTCTGGTACGACCGCCGGCAGGTCAAGGCGAAGCAGCCGGGATAGTCCGGCGCCACGGCGGCCGCGACAGATAGGTCACCGCCCGCAGCAGCCACTCCACCGGACCGTACTTGTGCCCGCGCAGCCACCAGCGGCTCAGCAGCAGCTGCGCGGCGAAGGTGAGCACCGCGAACCCGAGCACCGCCGCGGGGGGCACCTTGTCGGCCAGGGCGAAGCCGTATCCGGTGTAGAGCACCATCAGCACGATCGACTGGCCGATGTAGTTCGAGGCCGCCATCCGCCCGGCCGGGGCCAGCCACGCCGCGAACCGTCCGGTGCGCACCGAGCGCGCCGCGATCAGCACCGTGGCGATGTAGGCGAAGGTCATCAGCGGCGCCACCAGCATCTGGATCCCGCCCCACCAGCTCGGCGGCGCGAGCCAGCTCATCGTGCCCGCGAAGGTCACCGCCGAGACCGGCAGGCCCAGCCCGTAGCCGAGCAGCAGCACCCGAGGTGTCCAGCGGCGCACCGTCTCCGGGTCCTCGAACAGCCCGCGCTTGCCCGCCGCCAGCCCGAACAGGAACATCGCCAGGCTCGTCACCCCCTGGGCGAACCAGATCAGCAGCAGGAACCCCGGGAACAGCGAGGTCTGCACGTCGAAGGTGGCCGCGGGGCTGCCCACGTAGTCCGCGTGCAGGGCGGGCAGGTCGATGAACAACGCCATCGCCTCGTAGGCGTCCTCCCCGGCCCCGGGCAGGAACATCTGCGCCGACCACACCCCGTAGAGCACGATGCCGGTGATGATCGCGGTGCGCGGGCGGATCTTGCGCAGCAGGATCAGGATCAGGCACAAGAACGCGTACAGCGTGAGGATGTCGCCGATCCACAGCAGATACACGTGCACCAGCCCGATCGCCATCAGCGCCGCGCACCGCCGCAGCAATCGCGCCCGCTCCGAAACCCCCGCGCGCTGGGCCGCGGCGATCTGCAAGGTGAACGAGTACCCGAACAGGAACGCGAACAGCAGATAGAATCGCCCCTCGAACAACGCCGTGACCAGCGCGTGCACGAAATGATCGGCCGGGCCGTCGTAGCGCGGCCGCAGCTCCTCGCGGGTGCCGCCGAAGCTGAACAGCGTCGTCGCGACGATCACGTTGGTGACCAGGATCCCGAACAGCGCGAATCCGCGCAGGATATCGATCTCGTCGATCCGCCGACCGGAACTGGTTGCGGGCGCTGTGGATTCGATCGTGCCGGACATACACCGACGGTAGGGTGCCGGACTCCGCGCGCGCGTCCCTCCGCGGAGGGATATCCCCGCGCACCCGCTCAGGGTTGTTCCCCCGCGGACGCGACCTGCGGGGTATTGACTAACTCACCCGAGGTCGGCGACCTCGAGATAGACCTGACGACGTACCGCGAGTTCGGCCAGGAAACCCGGCTCCGCCGCCGCGGCCGGGAACGCCGCCACCGCGATCTCCCCGGCCCGCAACCGCCGGCCGGTGAACTCGCGCTGCCCCAGAATGATCGCCTGGGCCTGCCCGAACCCGATCGCCTCGACCGCGCGCGGGGCCTCGTCCTCGCCGAGCAGGTCGGTGACGGTGCCCGGGACCAGCTCGACCGCCACGATCTGGTCGAAACTGGGCTTGCGGCAGATCCGGTGCGCCAGATACAGCCGCCCCGGCTCGCCGAAACACAGATGGGTGAGCAGTTCGTGCCCGCGCCGGGTGCCCGGATCGAGGTCGTCGAAGTAGATCACCCGGCGGATCCCGGCCACCACGTCCGCGGCCACCGGCGTGCCGCCCCGGCGCACATGTCCGCGAAACAGGGTGCCGGGCAACGTCTCTCGCACCTGCCCGCGGCGCGGATCCAGTTCGGTCATCGCGAACTCGCCGGGTACGAAGGTGTGCAGCCCGTCGTAGCCGGTGGCCCGGTCCGCGGCGAGCGCGTCCCGGGCGCGGTCGTCGAGTTCGACGGCGAGCAGCACCTGGAAGTGGTGCGGCGCCGCGAACTTCGGCAGATTCGAGAGATAACAGTCGGTCCCGGTGCCGAACAGCAGCATCGCGTGGGTGCCCGTCGTGCTCGCCGGGCCGCACATCCGCTCGGGTGCCTGGGTGTGAATCCCGTTCATGCGGAGGCTCCTTCCTGTCCAGCCCCTACCTACGAACGGTGACACGAAATCGAGTCGAAACCGCGAGTGCCCGGCTACTCGAATCGGACATCGGAAGGTACTCGGCAGAACCTCTCAGGATCCCTCGATAGCGCCGAGCAGGCAAGTCAGTTGTAGGACTTCGCTACCGCGTCCAGCAGATGCTCGAGGGTGTCATAGGTCGGGGTGTCGACCACGTCGATCAGATCCGGCTGCACCGGCACCCGGTGTTCGGCGGTGACCTGCGCGAACCGGGTGGCATCACCGGTGCGGAAACCGTGCTCGGCGGCCAGACGTTGCAGCTCCGGGTCGCTGGAGAGCAGGCGCCCGATCTTGTCCCCGCTCGCCCCCAGCGGAACCAGGGTGTGCTGGGACAGCACGGTCGGTGACGGGTAGGTCAGCACCATGCCGGGCTTGGTCCGCCCCTGCACGGCGGCCTCCACGAACTGGGCCTCATAGATCAGCACCAGTGGCGAAGGGCCCATGCCCCCGGCCAGGTACTCCTGGAACGGGCCCTGGGTGGAGTTCTCGGTGTAGCCCTGGCCCGCGAACAGCCGCGCCAAGGTGGGCAGCACCGCCTGCTCGGCCGGTTCACCCTGCACGACCGCGCGGTCGTTGGCCACGAAGCTCGCGATCGCGGCATACATGGCCGCGGAGTTGGAGGTGCGCGGGTCGGTGGTGGAGACCAGGATGTTCTTGCGCACCGGGTAGACGCTGTTGCCGGGCAGATGCGCCCATTCGGTGTTGGTGTTCACCAGTTCCAGGTAGCGCGCGACGTCGAAGACCGGCACCGGCCCGGGTCGCAGCACGCGGGCTTCGGTGAGCAGGTCCGCGATCGGCTGGAACGTCGCGATCGCCATCGGCGAGGCGAACGGGGTGTACTTGGTGTTGATGTTGCGGGCGCGCTGGACGCGCTCGGCCGCGGGGCTGCTCGACGGGAAGGCGAAGTCGTACTTGCCGAGGTCGACCGAGGTCGCGATCTGCCGCGAGCCCGCGGGGTCGGCGGTCACGCTCAGCCCGTGCCGGGCCAGCGCCTCGACCACGCGCGGATCCTCGAAGTAGGCCATCTTCTCCGAGCCGACCACCCCGCGCACCACCGTCAGCGCGGGCGCCGCGGGCGTGGCCGCCGGGGCGGGGTCGGGCTCGCGGGCGACCAGCGCCACCACCACGACCGCGACCACCACGACCGCTGCGGCCACCCCGAGCGTGCGCCGGTTCGGCGCGAGCGCGCCCGGGCGGGCCGCACGCCGCCGATCGGCCCGCGACACCGCCGCGCCGGACCGCTCCACCGCGGCGGCGGCCTCCTCGATGACGCTGCCCTGCGCGGGCGGCGACAGCTCCCGGTGCACGATCCGCTCCACCAGGATCGGCACGAACTCGCGCACCGGATGCCCCTCGAACCGCTGCCGCACCGCCCGCAGCACCGCCTGGATCTCCGCCTCGGAATGCGTCTCGCCGTAGGCCTCGAGCAGACTGTCGCGCACCCGGCGCATCGCCTGTTCTTCACGGACAGTATCGACAGCCACCGTTTCTCCTCGCGCGCACAGCCCGGCCACATGATCAAATCGCGCCGAACCCTACCGCCATTCGCGACCCTCGACAGTCGCTGCCGACCCCTGCGCGCCGCGTAAACCGCTGCGCCGGAAGGGCTCTCGAACACCCCTCGAAACGGGTGACCGCCCAGGTCAGCGCCCGCCGCGACAACAGCGGGCGAAACGCCGGAACACGCGCACCGGTCCCCTTGCCCGCCCACAGAATTCAACACGCCCTCCACCACCCGCCACCAGCCGTTGTCCGCGAATTCACCGCTCGCGGCCCGGCAACGGGTTTGGTGGGCGCCGATGCCCGGTGCTAGCGTCGAATTGCCATGTAATTGCCAGTCCGCAGTGTGTGCAAGGACGGGAGATCATCATGCGAGGCGTTTCCAAGGCCGCGGCGGTATCGATGCTGCCGCTGCTGGCGCTCCTCATTCCCGCCGGCCCGGCCGCCGCCGATCCGGCCCATTTCGACCCCGCCCACGTCGACGGCACGGCGCCGGGATGTTCGGGCACCGTCAACGCCGAGGTCTCGGCCAGTCAGGGGCAGCAGGCCCGCGAAGGCGCCGATTTCATCGACAGCACGGCCCGGGTCACGGTGAACTTCCGTCCCGACCCCAACCCGCTCGGCTCGATCTCCGCGCAGCTCTGCGAGATCTCGGCGACGGTCACCATGCGTAACCTCGACACCGGCGCCACCCTCACCGAAACCCGCGCCACCCAGTACGACGGCCACTACGGCTGGCACGCCGCCTTCTTCACCCTGGCCGGTTCCGGCCGCGTCGCCGTGCAGGTCAGCACCAATCCCACCCCGCCCGAAGTCGCGATCGACGTCCCCGCGCCGCTCTGACGGTCTTCAGTCCGGCCGGCGGACCCCGCCGTAGATCCCGCGCCACACGATGACCGGTTGCAGCAGTGACCACGCCGGGATCGGGATCGCCCGGCCGCCGGGGGTGAAGATGTCGAGGATATTGCGCTGGACGCCCACCACCGAGCCCCAGCGCCGGGTGGCCGGCCGGAACCGCTTCGGTGCACCGCCGGTGCGATCGGCCCGAACGTTGTGCGCCAGCAGACCATCCGCGCGGCTCCGGGCCGAGGTGCGCAGCGGATCGGTCGCGGCGGCATCGCCGATCGCGTACACCCCCGCCGCGCCGGGCACCCGCAGATAGTCGTCGACCACGACGAAACCGTTCTCGTCGAGTAGTTCGGCGGGCAGCCACGAGGTGTTCGGGGTGACCCGCCCGATCGTCCAGAGCACGGCATCGGCACTGCTCGCGGCCTGCCCGGTACTCCACTCGACCTTGCCGCCGGTGATCTCCTCGAACCCGAATCCGGCGGGCACCACCGCGCGGTGCCCCGGATGCAGTCCCACCCCGCGGCGTTCCAGACGCTTGACCAGCGTGCTCCAGACCCGGCCGTGATGCCGCGGAAGTGCGCGCTCGCCAGGGAAATACAGATCCACCCGCTTGTCCGGCCAGGTGGTCGCCACGTTCAGCGCGCTGCTCACCGCCGCCGCGCCACCGCCGAGCACGATGACCGAGTCGGCGTCGGCGAGGCGCTGATGGTCGCGGCTGATCCCGGCGGCGACCTGCTCGCGAGTCTCGAGCTCGGGCCGGCGCCAGAAACCGTTCGTCACGCCGGTCGCGATCACCAGCACGTCATAGGGTTCGGAACCGGCTGTGCCGTCGGGACCCGTGAGATGAACGCGGCGCGCCTCGAGGTCCAGCCCGGTCACTGTGCCGTGCACCGTGCGCACCGGATCGAGCCGGTGATAGCGATCGAAGGACACCCAGTGATCGCGCGCCCACAGCTGCGGGCGGGACAGCCGCAGCCCGAGCTCCTGACCGCTGACCAAGCCGGGCTTGCTGGAGATACCCACCACCTCGGCGTGGGCGGCCAGATGGATCGCCGTCAGCAGCCCGGTATCGCCCAGCCCCGCGACCACGACGCGCGGGCGGCTCACGCGACGCTCTGGCGCTGCTTACGCGGCGGGCGCGGCACGAAGCGCGGCACCCGATCGATCACGTCCTGATAGTCGGGGCGGCGTTCCAGGCTGCGCTGCTCCATCATCGGAATACTCGCCCCCTGGAACATCGCGTACATCGCGACCGCGCCGATGAACACCCACCACCAGTCCTGCGGCGCCGCTGCCAGACCGAACAAGCCCAGCGCGAGCCAGAAAGCGAACTCCCCGAAGTAGTTCGGATGCCGCGACCAGCTCCACAGCCCCGCCGCCATCGCCTGCCCGGGACTGCAGTGCGCGGCGAACCGATACATCTGCAGATCGGCGGCGAACGAGAGCACCACCGCCCCGACCCCGACCGCGAGCGCGACGACATCCAGCCAGCCGATCCCGCGATCGGTGTTGGTCAGCACCACATACACCGGCACCATCCCCGCGAACACCTGCAAGGTGGGCACCACGTGCACACCGACCAGGTCGGCCACCGCTTCGGCCTTGCCCGCCCGGGCCCGGATCATCGGATAGCGCCAATCCTCGTGGTGCAGACCGGGAAACGCGTAGAGCCAGTTGCCCGTCAACCGGATCGACCAGAACACGATCACCCCCAGCACCAGCCACGCCCGCACCTGATCGCCGCCCGTACCGATCTCGAGCCACCACGCCACCATCAGCAGCGGCGGCAGCACACTCCAGTACGCGTCGTAGAAGCTCGAGTTCTTGTGGATGCGGCTCGCGGCGAACACCACCGCCGTGGCGATCAGATCGGCGATCAGCCCGTCCAGCCAGAGGTAGGCGGTCTCGGGCCCCCACGCCAGCCAGGCGCCCGCGGCCGCGAAGGCCAGAACATAGGCGACGCCGACGCGCACGATCGACTCGGTTTTACTCACGCGACGACGGTACCTAGAACATGTTCTAGTGCGGGCGATTCCACGCAAAATGAATCGTCCATCCGCTGGTTAGACATTTGTCTTGAACATTTGTGCAACTCGGCGGTACAGTTCTCGGCATGCAGCAGATGAGCAATCGCACCGTCTTGATTTCCGGGGCCGGCATCGCCGGGCCCACCCTGGCCTTCTGGCTGCGCCGCTACGGCTTCACCCCGACGATCGTGGAGCTGTCGCCCACCCTGCGCGCCGGCGGCCAAGCCATCGACGTACTGGGCACCGCCACCGAGGTGGTGCGGCGCATGGGCCTGCTCGAGCGCGTGCACGAGATGAGCACCGGCAAACGCGGCACCTCCTATGTGGATGCCACGGGCCGCGTGCGTGCCACCATCTCGAGCGAGGTGTTCAACGGGGTCGGCGCGCACGGTGACACCGAGATCCAGCGCGGCGATCTGGCCCGCATCCTCTACGACGCCACCCGCGACGACGTCGAGTACCTGCTCGGCGACACCATCACCGAACTGGTCCAGGACCCCGACTATGTGCGCGTGTGGTTCGAACACGCCGCCCCGCGCACCTTCGACCTGGTCATCGGCGCCGACGGCGTGCACTCGCCCACGCGCACACTGGCTTTCGGCCCGGAATCACGGTTCCTGCGGCACATGGGCTACTACATCTGCATCTACACGATCCCGAACTTCCTCCAGCTCGACCACTGGGAGCTGGATTACAACACCCCCGGAAAGATCGCCGGCGCCTACAGTGCCCGCGAGAACACCCAGGCCAAGGCGATCTTCGCCTGGGCCGCCGAGCCGATCGACTACGACCACCGCGACACCGCGACCCAGCAGCGCATTCTCGCCGAGAGCTTCGCCGGCCAGGGCTGGCGGGTCCCGGAGCTGCTCGAACACCTCGGCACGGCACCGGATTTCTACTTCGACGCGATGGCGCAGATCCGCATGGACACCTGGCACCGGGCCCGCGTCGCCCTGGTCGGCGACGCCGGGTACTGCGCCTCGCCACTGTCCGGGCAGGGCGCCGATCTGTCCCTGGTCGGCGCGTACACCCTCGCCGGTGAACTGGCCGCCGCCGCGGGCGATCACACCGTCGCCTTCCCCGCCTACGAGCAGCGGATGCGGCCCATGGTCGAGGCCTGTCAGAAGTTCGCCGAGCGCACCGGCGCCTGGTACGCGCCATCGAGCACCGCGATGATCAAGTTCCGCAACCTGAACGTGCGCCTGCTGCCCCACCTGCCCTGGCGGGGCCTGATCGGCGGCGCCCCGCAGAAAGTAGCGCGCACGATCCCGGCCTTCGACTACCCGGACCCGGGTGCGGGCGCTCAGTGAAGGTCGGACATGTCCAGCACGAAGCGTGGTGTCCATCGTCACCGGATCGAGGACCATGCGCACCGGCTTCCGCGGCCTCATCACACCCGTCGCCGCGAACCAGCGCGAGCCCAGACCGTACGCTGACCGGTCGCTCGACCTCGGCCGTAGCTCAATCGGTGTCGCCGACCATCGCCCGGACGTTGGGCAGATTGCCGATGCGCTGGGTGTCCGGGCGGTTGGGCGCGGCGGTTTGGGGTGAGCCGGTCGCGCGCAGGCGGGCACGGACCTCGGCGGGCGTATGCGCACCGGAGCCGGCGGCGTGGATGCCCTGATAGCAGGCGATCGCGCCGACCACGATCGGCGAGGCGCTGGAGGTGCCGCTGAAAGTGTCGGTGTACCAGTACTGTTCGTCGCTGCCACCTTGCAGGTCGCCGTACGCGGTCGTGGTGACCTCCCGCCCCCAGCCCTGGGTATCGACGCGGCTGCCGTAGTTGGAGAAGGCCAACCGCGAACGCCCCGGACCGTGGTCGCGACCGTGCGTTCCCGGCGGCGGCGCCCCCGCACCGACGATGATCGCGCCGGAATCCTCGGCGCGGAACGGGTTCTGCCAGGTAGCGGGGAACCCGGCCGGCCGGGTGTCATAGATCGCCGCGTCCAGGTTCTCCCCGCCGTTGCCGGCGGCACCCACGACGATCACCCCGCGCGAGTTCGCGTAGCGGACCGCGGCCAGGTCGTCGGGCCACCATTCGATGGCGATGTAGCCGGCCTGATCGGCCCGGTCGGCGAAGTTGTATCGCGGACCGGGGCGATGCAGTTCGAGCAGGATGACATCGCCGGGACTCAGCGCGTCGGCGGCCGTGCGGATCGCCGCCGCCGATCCCGCGCCGAAGATCGACACCGCCCGGATCACCGAATCCGGTGCGATACCGGTGATCCCGAAGGCGTTGGCGTCACCGCTGATCTCCCCCGCGACCGCGGTGCCGTGATTGCGCCAGCCCTCGTCGTCGGTCGCCGCACCGCCGATGATGCCGCCTTGGTTCTGGGTGAGGTCCTCGTGGCTGAACAGCCACGCCCCCTCGATGTCGATCACCCGCACCCCGGTACCGCGCCCGCCAGGCCGCGTCCACGCCCAGCGCGCGTCGATCCCGCCCGGCGCGGCATCCAGATACCCTTGCCGCGCTCGATAATCCGGCGTGACCGCCGGCGCCTCGGCATAGGAGCGGGACGCGCTGTGCTGCGGCGCGATCGGCGGTTCGGCGCCGGGTTTGACGTAGGCGCCGTCGACCGCGTCGTCGGCGCGCAGCCGGTCGGCGATTGCTTCCAGGTCGTAGACGGCCCCGCCGACGGTGAAGTAGTTCAGATAGTCCGCACCGGTCGGTTCCTGATCGGTGCCGGCCAGCCGCCCGGGCAACCGGTTGGGTGGGCCGAAGATGCGCCGCAGCCGAGCGCCCAGCGGCAGCAGTGTGCCCAGGTGCTCTTCGGTGGCGATGTTCTCGCGCAGCGCGATCGGCTGGATCGGTGCGCCCGCACCGTGGGTGACGACGATCAGTTCCGCCGACGACCGCATCGTCGCCGGTGCCTGCGGGTGTGCCGAACTCCGACGTTGATCAGTAGGTGCCATAAAGACAGTGAACCCGCTGCGCGAATCCCCCGCCAGTCATCCTCCGCGCGTCGCCGGGACCCGCGCCGGACCCGGAATGCCCACCACCGCACCGACACCCGCGATGAACAGCTCCAGGATCCCGACCACGATCAGTCCGCCGCCCCCGACCAGCGCCAGCACCTCGAGGCTTTCGAACTGCACGCCCAGTATCGCGATACCGAGCAGCATGGTGAACAAACCGAGCAGTTCGTGATGACCACTGTTGGGCAGCCGGCTGTCCCAGGCCGCGACGGTGGCGTGAATGATCCCGCGCACCGCCCAACCGATCCCCAGCCACATCGCCAGCAGCAGGATCGAATTACCGCTGCGCAGGCACAACGCCGCCAGCAGGATCGAGATAGCCGCACTCAAGAGCACGAGAGCCCGCAAAGGGATAGCAAACTTCGCGGCAAGCGCGGTCCACCCTTGCAGCACCCCGCTGATCAACAGATACGAACCGACCAGTAGTTCCGCGACCGCCATTGTCTTCTCCGGCCAAACCGCGAGCGCGACCCCGGCAATCACCGACGTCACCCCGGAGATGAGCAGCGCCTGCCGCCCACCCCGCACCCGCGGTTCCACACGCCCCGCATCACCGTTTTCGGGCATGGATTGATGATATGGGCGCTAGTTCTCAATAACCCACGGTTTGCCCGCATTGCCGGTGCGTCGGCGTTCTTCCGTGTGTCCGACCGGGAGCAGCTTGACTCTCACATTGATGTGAGACTCTAACGTCCGGGGTATGACACCGCAGCAGGCAATCAATCAGCAGCACAACCACGTTGGCCTGATAGGACTCGGTCCCATGGGTATCGCCCTGGCCGGGGCCTTGTTGAAACAGGGCCATTCCCTCACCGTCTGGAACCGCACACCGGAGAAAGCCGACGACTTGGTCTCGCGGGGCGCGCACCGCGCCGGGAGCGCCGCCGAAGCCGTCGCCGCGAGCCCGGTCACGTTCGTGTGCCTCGACAACTACGACACCCTGTACCGCGTCCTCGATGCCACCGGCACCGCGCTCGACGGTCGCACCCTGGTCAATCTCACCTCCGGGACGCCGAACGAGGCACGCGCCGCCCTCGCCTGGTCCACCGAACGCGGCATCGACTACCTCGACGGCGCGATCATGGTGCCGCCCCCGCTGGTGGGCGAACCCGAAGCGGTAATTCTGTACAGCGGCCGGCAGGGCGCCTTCGACGAGCACCAGAAAACGTTGCGGAGTGTGGGCGGTGATCCTCGCTATCTCGGCGCGGACGTCGGCCTGGCGGTCCTCTACAACACCGCCCTGCTGGAAATGATGTACGCGACCATGAACGGCTGGCTCCACGCCGCCGCCCTCCTGGACTCCGCGAACGTCTCAGCGCGGCAGTTCGCCGAACTGGCGCTGGGCTGGTTCATGCCCGCCGTGGTCGACTACGCGTCCCTGGCCGACCAAGCGCCCGACCTCGACGCCGCCCACTACCCCGGAGCCCTCGGCACCCTGGAGATGAATCTCAATGCGCTGCAACACATCACCCGCACCAGCGAGGAGCAGGGCGTCTTCTCCGATCAGCCGCGGTGGATGCAGCAGATCGCCGAGCAGGCCGTCGCCGCAGGCCACGGCAGTCAGAACTATCTCGCCATCTATGAGCTGTTCAAAAAGGCAAGGCCGTAGGACACTCGCCACCAGTATTTGGGCCGAACCGACGGGGTATTGCCCGGGTGGATCGGCTCAGCCGCGTCGGTCAGGAAGGTGGTCCGCCGATGCCCCAGTGGTGGCGGTCAGATCAGCGAGGATTCGCAGGGCAGCGGCGGAGGGTGAGCCCGGTTCGGCATTGAACACGGCCACACGTTGTCCCTCGTCGTTCGGAAGCGTCATGAACTCGGTCATGAGCGCCATGGCGCCTACGGTGGGATGGCGGTAGGTGCGGGCGGTTCCGCCGCAGTCACCCACCGTATGCGCGGCCCACAGTTTCGCGAACTCGGGGCTTCCGAGGGTGAGTTCGCCGATCAGGTTGCTCAGAGCGGCGGCGCCGGGGTGTTGTCCGGCGATCAGTCGCAGGTCGGCGACGGTGGACCGAGCCTTGAGCGGCCAGTCGTCATAGAGCTCACGCGTGTGCGGGTCGAGGAACACCATGCGGGCAAAATTGGGCCGGTCGTCAGGACGGTTCGGCGCCTCGAAGTCGAGGTGTCCGGCCAGCAGCGCGTGTGCCATCGGGTTCCAGGCGAGAACATCGACGAAGCGCCCCAGCACGAGAGCGGGTACGTCCCCGAACGACTCGATCATGAGCCGGACCCCCGGCCGCACTTGCTCGGGCTTGACGGTCCGGGGTCGCGGCCTCGGCTTCGGCCGGGCCAGCGAGTACAGATGCGCACGCTCGGCCTCGTCCAACCGCAGTACGCGGGCGACAGCGTCGAGAACGGCATCCGAGGCATTGGGGCTTTGCCCCTGTTCGAGTCGGGTGTAGTAGCCGGCGCTCACCCCGGCGAGCTGAGCAAGCTCCTCGCGACGCATGCCGGGCACCCGGCGCCGTCCGCCATAGGTGGGCAGCCCAACGTCGTCCGGTTGTAGCCGTGCTCGTCTCGATCGCAGGAACTCGCCCAGCTCCGTCGATGTGCTCATGCCTACCAGTGTCGAGGATCCGCGACCGTCGAGCCTGCACCTGCCAGATGTAGGCACCGCAGATGTACATCCGGCAGGGGTCTGGGTCCGGCATGTCCATCGGCGCAGGCTGGTTTCCGCAGACCAGATGAAAGGAGACGCGATGAAGATTCTTGTGATCGGTGCGACGGGGACCATCGGCAGCGCCGTCGCCGAGGGCTTGGCGGCGCGCCACGACGTAGTACGTGCCGCACGCCGCGGACCGCTGCGGGTGGACATGGCGGAGGCCGCGACGATCGACGCCCTGTTCACCGAGGTGAGAGAAGTGGACGCGGTGGTGTGCTGTGCCGCGAGCGGCGGCCTGACACCGCTCGATGTCCCGTCGGACACGGCATTCTGGAGCGGTCTCGACGGAAAGCTTCTCGGGCAGGTGAACCTGGTCCGGCGAGCACTCTCGCACGTGCGGGACGGCGGATCCGTGACGCTCACCAGCGGTCGGTTCGCCGAGCCCGTCCCGGGGAGCTCACTCGGCTATCTCGTCAACGCCGGGCTCGAGGCGTTCGTGCATGCCGCGGCGACCGAGATGCCGCGTGGCGTTCGCCTGAATACCGTCAGCCCCGGCTGGGTACGCGAAACCCTCCTCGGCCTGGGCATGGATCCGGCTGCCGGTACCCCTGTCGCCGATGTCGCCCGGGTCTATATGGAGGCGGTGGAAGGCGCCGCCCACGGCCGTACGCTCGCGGTGAGCGTGCCGTGAGCGACTTGCCTTCTACCGGGTCAGACGATGCCTGGATCGCTACGGCTGCGCGGGCCTATCCCGCCGATCGGGAGGAATCCTTGGCCGGAGCACGCCGCGCCTCGGCCAGCAACTCATCGAGCTGAGCCTCAGCACGCTCGGCCCGCGCCTGCGTCTGCGTCCGCGCCTGATCCAGCGCTTCGATCCGTTGCGCGGCCTCGGCCCGGACCTGCTCGATGGTGGCGGCCGCTTCGGCCCGCGCGGCCGCCGCCTCCGCCGCAGCACCTCGGCGCGCTTCCGCGAGTTCCCCTCGCACGGAGTCGAGTTCGGCCCGCACTCGCCGCCACTCCTCCCGCGCCTCGTTAGCCGCTTCGGCCCGTTCGGCCGCCGCCTGCTCGGCACGGTCGATGGCTCGTTCCGCATCGGCAGCCCGCTGCACCGCCAAATCCCGCTCGGCGCCAGCCGCGGTGAGCTGCTGCGCCGACTCTCGCCGAATCTGCTCGATCTCGGTGGCCGCTTTGCGCCGCGCCTTCTCGATCTCCTCCTCGGCCTGCTCCCGGGCCCGCGCAACGTCCTCGGAAGCTTCCCGCCGCGCCGTGCGAATCTCGGCCTCGGCCTCGCTGCGCGCCGCGAACACCTCGTCGGCAGCCTGCCTGCTGACCCGCTCGACCTCCCGCACCGCATCATCGCGCGCGGTATTCGCCTCGGTCACCAACGTTTCGGCCTGCTCAGCCGCCTCGGCCGCATCCTCGGCCGCCGACTCCGCCAGCGCCCGAGCCTCCTCCGAGTCCCGCCGCGCCTGCTCGGCCGCGACCGCCGCCATCTCCGCCTCGGCGATCCGCCGCCCCGCATCCGCCTGCACCGCCTGCACCTGCGCCTCGGCCACCGACGGATCGGCCAGCGTCGCCAACTCCGCCACCGCGGCATTCAAATTGGTGCCCAACTGCTCGGCCAGCAACCGAAACTGCCCCAGCAGCTCATCGGCCCGCAACCGCGCCACCGTCACCGGCCCCTGCGGTGTCACAGTGACGGAACCGGCGGGTGCCTCCGACTCCTGTTGTAGCCGTTGCCGTTCCCGCCAAGCCCGCCATCGCGTGTGGTCGGGGTGATCACAGTATTCCGACGGCCGGCCGGGCCCGCCGCCGCGCGTGATGGGTCGAACACATCCGGGATAGTTGCATACGCTGGACACGGCCAAATCGTAGCGTTGTTTCCGTCATATCCAACGTATTAACACGAAACGAAACCCGTGTCGCCTCAACCGAACCCCTCTGCCCACCACCGGGTTCTGACCGCCGATAAGTGAACATTATCGGCGGTCAGCCTCACCCCCATCCTTATCCTCACCGCCCATCTATTCCATTTACGTTTGGTTGGAGCAAACGTAACGAAACATCAACGCAAACCCTCGAAAACTGTGCACCCCCCTGCGACGGCGAAATCTAGCTTCGATGCCTTGGTGCTACGCGGTGAGCTCGTCGAGGAGTTGACGGACGCGGCCAGCGATATCGTCGCGGACCAGCCGCATGCGTTCGATGCCGTCGATGCCGCGTTCGGAAGGTTCGTCGGTGTCCCAGTTACGGATCCGCACGCCCTCGACCGCATCGATGTGGGCTGCACGGCCCAGCGTCACCACCAGATCGACCGCGCGCAGCAACCGCGGATCGATCGGCTTGGGCACCTCGGCGCGGATGTCGACACCGACCTCCAGCAGTGACTGCACCGCAAGCCCATTGAGATTGTCACCGGGCGCAGTGCCCGCCGAATAGGCTTCCACCCGGCCCCGCGCGGTGTGACGCAGCAGCCCGGCGGCCATCTGCGACTTGCCGCCGTTCTTGACGCACACGAAAAGCACCGACGGTGTGCTCACGGCTTCGCCACCTTCTGCGCGACGGTGTCGGCCGGGAACCGTTTACGCAATGCCAGTGCGACGTAGACCAGTCCGACCAGGACGGGGACTTCGATCAGTGGGCCGACGACCCCGGCGAGGGCTTGGCCGGAGGTGGCGCCGTAGGTGGCGATCGCGACGGCGATGGCGAGTTCGAAGTTGTTGCCCGCCGCGGTGAAGGCGAGTGTGGTGGTGCGTTCGTAGCCGAGGCCCATGACCGCGCCGAGGAGGTAGCCGCCACCCCACATCAGGGCGAAGTAGACCAGCAGCGGGATCGCGATCCGCACCACACCCAGGGGCTGGGAGGTGATCTGCTTGCCCTGCAACGCGAACAGGATCACGATCGTGAACAGCAACCCGTACAGCGCCCACGGCCCGATGGCGGGCAGGAGCTTGGACTCGTACCACGCACGGCCCCTGGCCTTTTCGCCGAAGCGGCGCGTCAGGTATCCGGCCAGGAGCGGGATGCCCAGGAAGATGAGCACCGACTTCGCGATCTGCCAGGGTGAGGTATCGATGGTGGTCCGCTCGAGCCCGAGCCGGCCCGGCAGCACCGAGAGGTAGAACCAGCCGAGGACCGCGAACATGATCACTTGGAAGATCGAGTTCAACGCCACCAGGACCGCGGCCGCTTCACGGTCGCCGCAGGCCAGGTCGTTCCAGATGATGACCATCGCGATGCAGCGGGCGAGCCCGACAATGATCAATCCGGTGCGGTACTCGGGCAGATCGGGCAGCAGCAGCCACGCCAGCGCGAACATCAACGCCGGGCCCAGCACCCAGTTCAACACCAGCGACCCGATGAGCAGCTTGCGGTCGCCGGTGACGGTGTCGAGGCGGTCGTAGCGGACCTTGGCCAGCACCGGATACATCATGATCAGCAGCCCGAGCGCGATCGGCAGTGAGATGCCATCGATCTCGACCGCGCTCAGGGCGTCACCGAGGCCGGGAACGAGGCGGCCCAGCAGCAGCCCGGCGAGCATCGCGACACCGATCCACACCGGCAGGAACCGGTCCAGGGTGGACAGCTTGCCGACGACACCGGGCTCGGGGTTCGTGGTCTCGGTGTTCACGCGTGGGCCTCCGCGGCTGCGCCGCTTTCGGTCAGCAGGACTTCCGAAAGGCGTTGCAGCGCTTCCGGAAGCACCCGGTAGTACACCCAGGACGCGCGGCGTTCGCTGTCGAGCAGGCCGGCCTCACGCAACACCTTGAGGTGATGGGAGATCGTCGGCTGGGTCACCTCGAATCCTTCGGCGACATCGCAGACACAGGCTTCCTGGCCCTCCCGGGAGGCGATCGCGCTGAGCAGCCGCAACCGCACCGGGTCCGCGAGCGCCTTGAACACGCTCGCCAGCTCGGTAGCGGTCGCTTCGGTCAACGGCTCACGCACGATCGGCGCGGCCGAGCACGCTTGCGCCGGGGTGATCGGCAGCTTCGACTTCGACATACGCCTATATTGACATGTATCGATACCGTAGCCAAATAGACAACCGGTACACACCCGTACCGGCGCAGCGGGTGTATCACGCACCCGGCACGGCGGGTTCAGTCGCGCGATATGCGGCACGCCGCCTGGTCGGCGAGCAAGGCCCGGGATGACTTGTTCGAGGTCGGCCCACAGCAGGACGCACCGGATGATTGAGCTTCGGCCTTGGCCGCACTGCCGCAGCAGGAGCCCTCGGTGGCGGCTTCCTCAGCGGTGCCGCAACACACTGAGGCTGCCTGTCCGGTGTTGCTCGCGGAGTCGGGGTGGCCGGGTTTGGTGGCGTGGATGATCGCGCCGTGCAAGCCGTCACCCACCTGGTGGGTCGTGCTGATCTCGATGTCGGTGAACCCGGCTGCGGCGAGGCCGTCGCGGTATTCGGTGAAGGACAGCGCCCCGGCGATGCAGGCTACATATTCCCCGCGTTCGGCGCGCTGGACGGGGGTGAGTTCGTCATCGGCGACGACGTCACTGACTCCGAATCGTCCGCCGGGCCGCAGGACGCGGTGGGCTTCGGCGAAGACGGCGGGCTTGTCGGTGGACAGGTTGATCACGCAGTTGGAGATGATCACATCCACCGTCGCGGCCGGGAGCGGCACGGCTTCGATGGTGCCCTTCAGGAATTCGACATTCTGAGCGCCGGCCTTGCGGGCATTGGCGATCGCGAGGGCCAGCATCTCCTCGGTCATGTCCAGGCCGTAGGCCTTGCCGGTCGGCCCGACCCGGCGTGCCGAGAGCAGTACGTCGATACCGCCGCCGGAGCCGAGATCGAGCACGGTGTCGCCGGGGCGCAGGTCGGCGACCATGACCGGGTTGCCGCAGCCGAGGCTGGCGGCGACGGCATCGGCGGGCAGCTGGTCGTGTTCGTCGGTGCTGTAGAGGCGGGAGCCGAACGCGTCCGCGCCGACCTCGCCAGGGCTCGAACAACAGGAGGTCGCGCCGGTGGCCGGAGTGCAGCAACTCGCGCTGGGCGCGGCGCCGGATCGGTCCAGGACCGATAGTGCGGCGGCGGCGTAGTGGGCGCGGACCTGTTCGCGGGTCCGGGTGTCGTCGTCGGTGCTCATCGTGCTTGCTCCTTGTTCAGATGGGCGGGAGGGGAATCAAAGGCTGTCGCGCACCGCACCCAGCGAAATCAGTTCCGGGGCAGCGCTACTGGCACAGCACCCACCTCCGGAGCTCGACGTGGCTATGGGAGCGGATTCGGGTTCCTCGAAGACGCCCGCCCCGCCGCAGACCCCGGTATCGGGCAAGGTCAGCTCGACTCGGGCGGCGGATTCGTGGTCACCGGCGAGCTCGGCGGCGATGGAGCGGACCTGTTCGTAGCCGGTCAACGCCAGGAACGTCGGCGCGCGCCCGTAGCTCTTCATGCCCACCAGGTAGAAGCCTGGTTCGGGATGGGAAAGTTCTTTCACGCCATGGGGATACACCGTTCCGCACGAGTGCACGTTCGGGTCGATCAACGGTGCCAGCTCGGCCGGGGCCTGCAGCACCGGGTCCAGGTGCAGCCGGATCTCCGAGAGCCACGACAGCTGTGGCCGGAACCCGGTCAAGGCGACCACCCGGTCCACTCCCTCGATCCGGGCGCCGGTCTCGGCCACCAGTTCGAGCTTCCCCCCGGTGCCGGGTTCGACGGTGGCGGTGCGGAATCCGGTCACCACCGTCAGCAGTCCGTCGTCGAGGGCTTGCTCGGCCCGGAGCCCGAGCGCGCCGCGCGCGGGCAACTGGTCGGCCGCGCCGCCGCCGAAGGTATTGCCGACCTCCCCGCGTCGCAGCACCCAGCTCAGGCGGGTGCCGGGTTCGGTCTTCGCCAGCCCGGCCAGCGCCACGATCGCGCTCAGCGCGGAGTGGCCGCTACCCGCGATGACGGTGTGCTTGCCGGCGTAGCGGGCCCGCACCCGCGCGTCCTCGAGGTCGGGTACGCGGTACGAGATCGCTTCGGCCGCGGCGGTTTCGCCGAGTGCGGCCAGGCCGTCGCCGCCGAGTGGATTCGGGGCGCCCCACGTGCCCGAAGCATCGATTACCGCGCGAGCCGACACTCGCTCCTCGCGCCCATCGGCATGCCGGATCCGCACGACCAGTGGTTCGCTGTCGCGTCCGGCGTCCACCACGCGGTCACGGCCCCGGCGGGTGACGCCGACGACTTCGGTTCCGAGATGGACGATATCGTCACCGAGTGCTTCGGCCAGCGGGGCCAAGTAGTCACCGGCCCACTGCTGCCCGGTCGGATAGGAATCCGGCTCCGGTGCTACCCAATCCGCGGTTTCCAGTAGGCGCTGCGCGGCCGGCGAGACGAGCTCGCCCCAGCGGGAGAACAGTCGTACGTGATTCCATTCGGCCACTGCCGCGCCCGCGGTAGTACCGCGTTCGAAGACCAGCGGGATCAAGCCGCGTTCACGCAGTTCGGCCGCCGCCGCCAGGCCGATCGGCCCAGCTCCCACTACGACCACGGGCAGCTCGTTCATCCCACATTCCTTTCATCGATAACCGTCGATTGAACTTGCGAGAACTATATCGACAGCCGTCGATGAATACAACCATCGATAGTTGTCGATATAGTGTGGGATATGACGTCGCTGGATATGCCGGTCTTGCGCACCGACGACCGGGTACACATGCTCCCGGTCGCCGAAGCCACCACCTACGCGAGCTGGTTCGCGTGCCTGGCCGACCCCACCCGCGTGCGGCTGCTGCACCACGTGGCCGGCCGGCCCGCCGGCGTCACGGTCGGTGACCTCGCTCATGCCCTCGGCGTCGGGCAGCCCACGGTCTCGCACCACCTGCGCAAGCTCGTCGACGTCGGCTTCGTCAACGTCCACAAGGACCGCACCAGCACCGTCGTCACCGTCAACCCCGCCTGCTGCACCGGCCTGCCACACGCCGCCGACGCCGTCATGGGTGTGCTGCCCCCGCAGCCCTGCTGCCCGGTCGACATCCCCGAAGACGTCACCGTGCGCGCGATGACCGACGGCGACTGGGATGCGGTGCTGCGCATCTACGGCGAGGGAATCGCCACGCGCAACGCCACTTTCGACACCGAGGTACCCGCCCGTGCGGATCTGGAAGCCGAATGGCTGACCGGGCACCGCTGGGTCGCCGAGATCGACGGCCGAGTGGTCGGGTGGGCAGCGCTTGCGCCGGTCTCGGCTCGTGACTGCTATAGCGGGGTCGCCGAAGCCTCGGTCTATGTCGCTGACGGTATGCGCGGACGCGGCGTCGGCAAAGCCCTGGTCCGTGCCCAAGTCATCGCGGCCGACAACGCCGGCGTGTGGACCCTGCAGACCTCGATCTTCCCCGAGAACCGCGCCGGCATCGCCCTGCACCACTCCGCGGGCTTTCGCACCCTCGGCGTTCGCGAACGCATCGCCCAACTCGATGGCGTGTGGCGCGACACCGTCTTTCTGGAGCGACGCAGCGCCAACTGAGCACCGCCGCGGGTACCGCCCGAACTCCTGCACCGACCCGCGCGTCACCCGCCACCCGACCGCAACCCCGTGCGACCATGTGCCGCATCGACTTCCCTCCGATCTTTCGAAGGAGTTTCGGTTGAAGGCACTGTGGCTCGCGGGATTCCCCTTGGCTGTCGGCGTCGCGCTGACACTGTCCAGCGCACCGGCCCCCGAGCCCTATCGCCTAGCTACCAGACACACGATCGAACTCACCGAGGCCGCCGCCGGCACGATCGAGGCCGAGGTGGGCGACCGGGTGGAAGTGCGCCTGGCCGCCTACGACGAGGACGACCGCCAGTGGGAGTGGAGCGCGACGGAGTCTTCGGACGTGTCCGTGCTCAAGCAGTTGCGCAGCAGTCCGGCGCCGGCCGGGGACACGTTCGCCCGCTTCGAGGCGCTCGAACACGGCCGGTCCGAGATCACCGCGCAGCGCCGCTGCAAGGGTTCGCCGGAGTGCCCGCGCGGCGTTCAGCTCTGGAAGGTCACCATCGCGGTCAGGGGACCAGCAGATACCACTCGGTGAACGTGCCCTGCATCGGCCAGCTGGCGGCCATGATCTTGGCCGGGCCCATCCCGACGAACAGGTCGACGCTCACGACCTCGCCCGGCGTCGCGGCCGTGTGCACGAAGACGTTGTGGTGCCGCGCGCCCGCCGACCCGACCCAGCCCAGCGACACCTGGTTACCGCAGGGCCCGCGGTCATAACCCAGTGGCCGCACATGCGCGCGCACATAGCCCGGGCGCTGCGGTGTGGCTTCCACCGCGATATTGATGGCGCCGGCGCAGAAGTTGGCGTTGCCGAAGTTGAACAGGGTGGTGCCGAAGGGCGCGAACTGGGGAAGCGGCTCCGCCTGTGCGGGCTGCGCGCCGGCCACGAACGCGCCGACCCCGGCCGCCGCCACGACCCCTGCTGCCATTTGCCGAACCATCATCAGTGGATGTCCTTCCCGCATAACGACACTCGCGACGGTACTACTGTCGCGGGGCGCGCGGAAGCGAATCGATCGACCTGCCGTCATGCGCGTTCCCGCGGGCGTAGTTTGAGAGACATCGATTCCAGCTCCAAGGGGGCACACCGTGACCACGATGGTGATGACCGGCGGCACTTCGGGATTCGGAGCCTTGGCCGCGCAACGGCTCGAAGGCGGCAATGCCCGCCTGATCCTGGGGGCGCGCCGCCCGGAGTCGGCCGTCGATACTTTCCCGCTCGACCTGGCCGATCTCGACTCGGTCCGCGGGTTCGCCGCGGCGGTCCGCGACGAGCTGGGTGACACCCCGATCGACGCACTGGTCCTCAACGCGGGCATGGTGCGCCCCGACGCCGACGACCGCACCGTCGACGGCTTCGAAACGACCTTCGCGGTCAATCACCTCGCGCACTATCTCCTGCTGCGCCTGCTGGAAGACGCGCTCGCCGACGACGCGATCATCACCCTGACCACCAGCGGAACCCACGATCCCGCAACCGAAGCGGGCCTGGTCACACCCCGGCACGCCGACGCCGACCTGCTGGCCCACCCGGAGCGCGATCCCGACCGTGACGAGCAGCCGGGCAAGGCGGGCCAGCACGCCTACACCGCCTCCAAGCTGTGCGCGGTGCTGACGGTTCGGGCGCTGCGCGAGCATCACCCGAATCGCACCGCGCTCGCCTACGATCCCGGCCAGGTCTTCGGCACCGGCCTGGCCAAGGACCTCGCGCTCCCGCTACGCATCGCCTGGAAGGTCATGGGCACGCCCGTGGGCTGGCCGGTCCGCCGCCTCAGCCCCACCCGCAACACCCGCGCGGCTGCCGGAAATGCCTTGGCCGACTTGGTTTTCCGCCTCCAGACGCCGCCCGAAGGCCACACCTACGCCGCCCTGCGCCGCGGCACCCTGGCCTGGATCGAACCTTCGGTCCTCGCCCGCGACGACAAGCTGGCCCACACCCTCTGGAACGACAGCGCCCGCCTGGTGAGCTGGAGCGAAACCTCACAGTGACGAATCGCGGCCATATCCGATGTCACCTGAAACTCGCCGAATTTCAACACCTTCCGGCTTTTCGATCTCATAGTTGACCCATGACGAAGGTGAGCCGGTGGTGCGGGCTCCTGACAGGTCCGCTCTTCATTGTCGCGTTCCTGATCCTGGGCGCCGTGCGCGCGGACTACAACCCGGTGCGCCAGCCGGTCAGCGCACTGTCGCTGGGGCCGTGGGGGTGGACGGCCGACATCGTCTTCGGGGTCTGCGGATTGCTCGGTCTCGTGTTCGCGGCGGGACTGTGGCGCGCGGGCTCCATCGTCGCCGCCATTCTGGTGGGGATCTGGGCCGTCGGACTGCTCGGGCTGGGCCTGTTCGACACCGATCCGGTCAGCGGCTACCCGCCCGGTGTGCCCGTGCCGCCGGAGACGACCCTGCACAGCACCCTGCACAACCTGTTCTCGGTGCTGGTGCTGATCGGGCTGACCGCCGCGTGTTTCGTGTTCGCGGGCGACCGCGGGTGGCTCTGGATGGGATATTCGCTGCTGTCGGGACTGGTATTCGGGGTCGCGTTCATGGTGGCGGGCAGCGGATTCGCCCAGGCCCCGAACCTGGTCGACATCGGCGGCCTGTGGCAGCGCATCGCGATCGTCGCCGGCTGGACGTGGCTGACGGTGCTGGCGTTCCTGTCGAAGGAGCTGTCGAGCGCATAGGGTTGACGCGACCGGAGACCTGAAAGGTGGTGGCGTGGAAGCGGTACCCGAGCTGGTGCGCAACGAGCTGCGCCGCGGTGTGCGCAGCGTGCTGGTGGACGCGGCGGCGCTGCGGCTGGTGCGGGAGCGGTTCGACGACGTGCAGGCCGGGTCGCTGCGGCGGTATCTGGAGGCCTCGCAGTCGGCGAACACCTTGCGTGCCTACCGCACCGATTGGATCGCCTGGGCGGGTTGGTGCGCCACCGAGCAGCGCCAGGCCCTGCCGGCCGATCCGCTGGATGTGGCGGTGTATCTGGCCGCGGCCGCCGACGCGCGTCGCGAGGGCGGCGAGTGGGCCTTCAGCCCGGCCACTTTGGAACGCAAGTCGGCCGCGATCGCCGCCGTGCACGCCGCCAACGGCCTGCCCTCGCCGACCCGCTCGGATGTCGTGCGGTTGACGTTGCGCGGTATCCGCCGCACCCGCCGCACCCCGCCCACCCGTAAACGCCCGGTCCTGCTGCACACCCTCGATCAGCTGCTGGCCGGGCTCCCGGATCCGGGCTGGCCCGCCGAACCCGCACGCCGCCGCGACGCGCTCGCCTTGCTCATCGGTTTCGCGGGCGCCCTGCGCCGCAGCGAACTCGCCGGCCTGCGTATCGCCGACGTGCGCGTGAACATCGATCACCACACCGGCGAACCCCTGCTGCTGGTGAGTCTGCCGACCACCAAGACCGATCCCACCGGCGTCGCCGAGCAGCGGGTCGCCTTGCCCCGCGGCCAGCATCCGCGCACCTGCCCGGTCTGCGCTTTCGCCGACTGGATCCGGCTGCTGGAAGTCCACGCCGGCACGGGCTCACCCGGCGTGCGGGCCTGGCTCGCCGACACCGTCACCCACGACACCACCATCCACCGCTGCCACGGCTTCACCGGCACCGCCCTGGCCGAAAATCCGGACCTGCCACTGCTTCCCACCATCACCCGCCACGGCGGCGTCGGCCGTACCGCCATGTCCGGTCGCGCCGTCGCCGAACTCGTTAAACGCTATGCCGCCCGCGCCGGCCTGGACCCCGACCTGTTCTCCGGGCACTCCCTGCGCGCCGGTTTCGCCACCCAGGCCGCCCTCGGCGGCGCCTCCGACCGCGAGATCATGCGCCAGGGCCGCTGGACCAATCCCCGCACCGTGCACAACTACATCCGCACCGCGAACCCGTTGGAAGACAACGCCGTAACCAAACTCGGCCTCTGATACAGCCGAAATCGCCCGCCTGATCCGGTTGTAGCGGCCTGATCGCGGGCATTCCCACCCTGTGACCGATGCCCTGCCACCCCGATACTGGCCCCTGGCCGCCGGAACCTACACCCTCACCTCCGGCTTCGGGCCCCGCGCGGGCGGCTTCCACTACGGGCTGGATTTCGCCGCACCACTGGGCACCCCCTTCTACGCACCGGCCGACGGCGTCTGCGTAGAAGGCGCCGAACGCCAGAACGTCCAGGGTTTCGGGCGCTGGGTATGGCTGGATTGTCAGCCCGCGGTCGGCACGGATTTCGTGATCGGCCACAGCGATCCGGCGGTGCGCCGCGGGGATCGGGTCACGGCGGGCCAGCTCATCGGCTACGTCAACTCTTACGGCGATTCCAGCGGCCCGCACGCCCACGTCGAGGTGTGGACCGCGCCGGGCCGGGTCGGCGGCCGCGCCATCGATCCGGCCGCCTGGTTCGCCGGCGCGCAGGACCCACTGACTGGAGACGAGGAACTCATGGCACTGACGTTCGTCAATTTCGAGGGCAAGACCGTCGACGCCGCGACCGCGCTGCAATGGATCGACCGGCGCACCTACCAGAACGAGGTCATGCTCATGGCGATCCTGGATCAGCTGCTGGGGCCCGGCGCGGGCCGCGCCATCCGCGATCGCGCCGCCGCACCGGCCGGCTGGCCGCAGAACGGCGGCCGCTCGCTCAACGATCTCACCGCCGCCATCGCCGAACAGCTCGGGGTCCCCGGCGCCGAAGACACCGAGCAGTAAGCGAATTCCCGGCCTACGCTGGGGGTATGACCCCGCGTTCGGTCTCGCTCTGGAGTCGGGGCGGCCTGTATATCACTGCGAGCCTGCGCGATTCGGGGGCGCTGGTCTTCGAGGGGCAGCATCTGAGCCGCGGCGGGGAGTACGAGTACACGATCACCGTCGCACCCGGGAAGGTGCCGTTCGTGCGGCAGGCCCTCGGCGGCTCCCCGGAGGCCGACGTGCTCGAACTCCTGTCCGCCAACGCCGAATCGATCGTGCTGCAAGGGGCGAAAACCTGGCTGGAAAGCCTGGGCATCACCCCGGAGTTCTGGTCACACGGCGATTGGCACGACGACTGAACCCTCAGGCGGGCCGCAATTCGAAGATCCGGAAATGCCGACCCCCGGAGAGCTCCTCCTCCATCCGGTAGCCCGGCCAGAACTCCACCGCCTGATCCCACGCGCGCTTGCGCTCCACGCCGGTGATCTCGGTGACCGTCGCCGCGCCGCACTCGCCGCGATAACACACCTCCGCGGTCTCGGCGGCCCGCAAATTCGCCGACCACACCGGGTGCTTCGCACTCCCCCAATTGGATCCGACAACGAGGAACCGCTCGGGCTCGGGCACCGCGAGCAGCGACGTCGTGCGCGGCACCCCGGTCTTACGCCCCGGCACCGTGATCCGCACCGACGGCAACCCCGCCACATCGAGTATTCCCCTGCGCCCCTTACTGATCCGCCGCACACCGAGCTCCATCCGCAAGATCGCGGGCTTGGCGCGCATGACCCAGGGACGCTGGGCCACCCGGCGAGCAACTCTGGCCAATGGATTTCGCATACCGACCGAGTTACCCGCTGGCGTCGTTCCACACCTGTGCTGTCGGGTGATGCTCGTCAATAGAATCACGCCGGGTCCATCCGGTGCCCGCCCGCGTCAGGCACGATAGCGTCAAAACCGTTAAGCTGCAGAAGGAGTGCCTCGTGCGGTTGAAGGTGGGAAAGATCCTCCTGCTCGTTACCGATGCTCTGCTCCTCCTCTACTGGGTCGCGGTCGCCGTGAACGCCATCCCGAAGGAATCGGCGTTCCGCGACTACACCAACCCCATCATCGAGGCTTGGAACTGGTCGTTCTTCCCCCTGGACCTGGCAGCCTCACTCTTCGGCTTCACCGGCGTCTACCTGGTTCGCCGCCGCCACCGCCTCGGCTGGCTCGTCCTGACCATCGGTCTCACCCTGACCTTCTGCGCCGGCTTCATGGCCATCTCGTTCTGGGCCTACTACGGCGATTTCAGCCTGTCCTGGTGGGTGCCCAACATCCTGCTGATGATCGTCCCCGCCGTCGTCTTCATCATCCTGGTCTTCGATCGCGGTGCGAGCGAGGAGATCGGGGCCCATAGGCCCGACTGCGTCACACCAGCCGCGTAGGGTCGGAGCGGTGAAGCGGACCCAGTGGACAATTCACGGTGAGTCTCTCGTCGACGAGAACCGCCACATTCAGCTGTCGACAGTCGATGTCGAGTTGCCCGACGGGGTGCGGTTCACCCAGTACGTCGCCCGGATGCCGCGCTGCGCGATGACTCTGGTGCTCAACGAGAAGCGCGAAGCGCTGCTGATGTACCGGCACCGTTTCATCATCGACCGGTGGGTCTGGGAACTGCCCGGCGGTTATGTCGACCACGCTGAAGACGTCGCCGTCGCGGCGGCGCGGGAGGTCGAAGAGGAAACCGGCTGGCGACCGAAAACGATGAATCACCTGGTCACCTACCAGCCCGCCATCGGCACACTCGATCACCCCCAGGAGATCTATCTGGCTCGCGGTGCGGACCTGACCGACGCCCAGCCCGACATCAACGAGGCCGAAGAGATCCGCTGGATCCCCCTCGCCGAGGCTGTCGAGATGATCGACCGCGGCGAGATCGTCGGTGCCGCCACTGTGGTCGCCGTCTACCGCGCGCTCAGTCTGCCCGTTTAGCAACAGCGAGCACCTGGTGCCGGAAGTCCGCGACATCGGGCAGCGCCGCGTAGGGGGCCAAGCGGTGGCGCACCTCCCGCAGGTACGCCAGGGTCCGCAGCGACTCCAGTCCGGCCGCGATGTCGAGGGCCTGCTGCCCGATCCGCACTGCTTCCTGGGGATCCTCGTCGGCGCGCGCGGACGCGAGGAGGCACAAATTGAAGGCTCGCCCGCGGGTGTATCCCTCGCACATATTCAACGACCGCACCGCAAAATGGGCGGTCCGGACGTTGTCGCCGAGGTCGCGGAAGCAGTGCGCTGTCTTCGCCGATACATAGGCATCGTCGAAGTAGGCGAGCCAGGCCGGAGGCCGACCGTCGGCGCGCTCGAACGCTCGCTCGGCAGAGTTGAGGGACGCGGCGCAGGATGAAGCGTCAGCTCGAGCAGCGTGGCCGTGAGCCTCGACCAAATGGCATTCGGATTGCAATGCCGCCAATCCTGCAGTGCGCGCGGCGATCTGCGCGGCCCGAGCGAGGTCGACGGCGTCACCCGGCCGTCCGACGTAGGTCGCCTGGTGACTCATCGCGGCCAGAATCTCCGCGCCGAGTCCGGCGTCACCTGCTGCCCGTGACATGCGAAGCGCCTGGATCAGATAGCGCTGCGCCAAGCCGTGCTCCTCGAGGTCGTACGCTGCCCAACCGGCGGCTTGGTCAGTTCGGCGGTGACGGCGAACAGTTGGCGCCCGATCGGTTCGTTGTATGCACCGTGCAGAAGTGGCGCTACCGAGCTGTGCAGGTACTGCACGATCGTCGAGCGCACTTTGCCGCCCCCGACTCGGTTGTCGAGATCGCGAAAGGCGGCGGTCATTGTGCGGACAGCATCGACATCGCTTTGGCCAATACGGCGATAGCCCGCCGACACCGGGTGCTCAGGGCCCGGCAACGTCAGCCACCTCATCGAGGCAGCCGGATAGACAGCCGCAGCATAGGCAGCGCCGACCAGGAAACGCCTACGCTCCACGTCGCTCCTCCAGAGTGCGGTCGCGGCGGCGGTTGCCTCCGCCAGGCTCAGCGAGAATTCCAGGCCGATGTCCGCGCGCTCGGACCCGCCTGCCATGCCACAGTCAGCCGGACGAATTGCGCGGCCGAGGAGCTCGGTCAGCACCTCGGCGATCAACCCCGGGACCGGAGGCTTCGGCTGTTCTCCATTCAGCCACCGCTTGACCGAGGCGTGGTCGTACTTCAGCTCGACACCGACGGCACGTCCGCGGCCGACAACGCGGCGCGCTAAGCCCTTGTGCGGAATGTCGATTTCGTCCAAGAGCTCGGCCAGCTGTCGATTGCTCTGCTTGGGTTGACGACCCATGTCAGGAGTGTGGCACGCAGTCGACCTGACAGCGATGAGTTGGATCGCGTGCACACCCTCTCTGCACACACGTCCCAGCGACGCACGCCTTACCCGCCGACCAGCCTTCGAGGTGTCCTGGATCAGCACGCACGCGGCGACGAGCTGATCACCGAATCCTCGTCGCCGGGTGCCCACCAACACCGACCACATCGAGGGGTTGAGTCATGCCCGACGCCGTGCCCGCGAATGCCATCGCGGCGAGAGTTCTTCCGGCCACCGAAATCCTGCTTCGTTTCCTCGACGGCGAAACGATGGACCTGAGCTTGTGGCCGGTCGGCTGGCCGCATGAAGCGCCGGAACTACCCTTCATGATCAGCGGTGCTCGCCAAGCGATGCGCGGGCATCTCGACTGTGCCCTCGACGACTGCCCCCGCAAGCTCGCCGCCTGGCGAACTCTGGTCGAGGCGGGTGTCATTCACCCCGATTACCAGCGGCTCGGACGATACATCCGATGACAACAGGCCCTTGTAATTGACTCAAGAGTAAATTACCTTCGAGTCAAATACCGAGCGGTGCGAGAGGAGACGACTGTGACACGGTCGTGGTGGGGCTGGGGAAACGTGGAAGACTCCGTGGCCGGCGAGGAGCGGGCCGCCCTCACCCGCAGGGTCGCCGGGATCATGCCCGGCGCGGACCTCTCCGTGCACGAGGCGCCAGCACTGGCCGACCTGACGGTGCCCGACTCCCGAATCGAGCCCCCGAAGCCCCTGGCGGCATTGGCTTCCCACGATCTCGGCGACCGTGTCGCACACGGCCACGGGCAGGCCTTCCGCGATGTGGTGCGGATGCTGCTCGGCCGGATCGATCACGTGCCGGATCTGGTGCTGCGCCCCCGCACCGAGGCCGACGTGGTCGATGTCCTGGACTGGTGCGCGAACGCGAAGATCGCGGTAATCCCGTTCGGCGGCGGCACTTCGGTGGTCGGCGGTGTGGAGCCGCGCGATGTCACCGACTACGCGGGGACGGTCTCGCTCGATCTCGGGCTGCTGAATCGCGTGCTGGAGGTCGACCCGGTGAGCCGCGCGGCGCGCATCCAGGCCGGCATGCTCGGTCCCGCCCTGGAGCAGGCCCTGCGGCCGGATGGCTTGACCCTGCGGCATTTTCCGCAATCGTTCGAATTCTCGACGCTCGGCGGCTGGCTGGCCACCCGCGCCGGCGGCCACTACGCGACCGTCTACACCCACATCGACGACATGGTCGAATCGATGCGAGTCGTGACCCCGGTCGGCATCAGCGAATCCCGCCGGTTGCCGGGCTCGGGCGCCGGACCGTCGCCGGATCGGATGTTCCTCGGCTCCGAAGGCATTCTCGGGGTGATCACCGAGGCGTGGATGCGGGTGCAGGCGCGGCCACGCTGGCGCTCGGGCGCGTCGGTGCTCTTCGACGACTACGGCGCGGCCGTCGCCGCCACCCGCGATATCGCGCAATCCGGGCTGTTCCCGGCGAACTGCCGGCTGCTGGATCCGGTCGAGGCGTTCCTCAACGCGGGCACACCCACCTCCGGCGGCGTACTCGTGCTCGGCTTCGAGTCCGCGGATCATCCGGTCGACGAGTCGATGTCGCGGGCGCTGCGGATCTGCCGCGACCACGGCGGCAAGGTCCCCGAGGGCGTCCGATCCACCGACTCCGAACAGGACCCGGCACGTTCCGGAGCAGCCGACACCTGGCGGTCCTCGTTCCTGCGGATGCCGTATCAGCGTGACGCCCTGGCCGCGCAGTCGATGATCGTGGAAACCTTCGAAACCGCCTGCACCTGGGACCGTTTCGACGAGTTGCGGGCGGCGGTGCACGCCGCCGCCACCAAGTCCTTCGAGTCCCTGGGCATCACCGGCGTCGTGACCTGCCGATTCACCCACGTCTACCCCGACGGCCCCGCCCCCTACTTCGGCGTCTACGCCGCCGGCCGCTGGGGACAAACCGTCGAGCAGTGGGACGAGATCAAAGCCGCGGTCTCCGAAGCACTGTCGAACTCCGGTGGGACCATCACCCACCATCACGCCGTCGGCCGCGACCACCGGCCCTGGTACGACCGGCAACGTCCCGAACCGTTCGCCCACGCCCTGCGCGCCTCCAAAACCGCACTGGACCCCGCCGGAATCCTCAACCCCGGCGTCCTGATCGACACCGCCCCATGAGCGCCGGCACCAAGGGCGTACCGCGCGAACAACGCGAACAGCAGATCCTCGACATCGCCATCGCCGAATTCGGTAACCGCGGCTACGCCAACGCCTCCCTCGCCGACATCGCCACCGCGGCAGGCGTTTCCAAGCCCCTGATCTACACCTACTTCGGCTCCCGCGACGGCCTGCACACCGCCTGCCTGCACCGCGCCGGCGACAGCCTCGTCGACGCCGTCGCCCGCGCCCAAGCCGTCCACGGCGCCCAGAGCAAAGCCCTCGCCACCCTCTCGGGCATCTTCCACGCCCTCGACGGCCACACCCAGAACTGGCGCCTCATCTACGACACCACCCTGCCCCGCCCCAGCCCCGCCCACGACCGAGCCCGCAACTACCAGGACGCCCTCAACACCATGGGTTCCCAAGGCGTCGCCGAAGTCCTCGGCAGCACCGGCACCCCCAACCCCGACGACCACTCCCTCCTGCTGACCTGGTGGTTCAGCATCGTGTCCACCACTATCTCCTGGTGGAGCGACCACCCCGACCACACCCCCTCCGACATGACCGACCGCTGCCTGCGCCTACTCACCGCGATTCGCCAATCCCCGCAGTCGATCAGCGTCGAGGTTGAGAGGTAGTCACCGAGTCGCTGCCGATCAGGGAATCTCGAGCTCGATCCCGAAATTCGAAGTAGTACCGTCGTGCGAGGTCAGCGTGACCGCCCCGAAGGTGATGAACGGTATCGAAGCACTTCCCGTCCCCCGATAGAAACCGGTTGCCGCGGTAACCCGGAGCGCGAGGGCACCGAGCATGGCGGCCATCTGATCATCGGCGTCGATCACGGGCTCGGCCAGTTCCGGATGCCCATGGGCACTGGCCCATTCGCGCACGAGGTCCGAGTCTCGGCTCATCTCCGGCAGGATGCTTTCGTTGGCCCACGCCCACATCCAGCTACCGGCCGAGGGGTTGTAACTGCCGATGAGTTGCGCCGGCGCAGTCGCGGTCTTATCCGGAAACGTCCAGGTCATCAGGCCGGTGGTTTGATCGAGACCCCAACGATCCGCCGAGCCCAACCCCCAGGTCATGTGCGCGTTCCCCAACTGGCCGATCAGGTCGGTGCCTTGCGCCACGAGGGCGGCCAGTTCGGGATTTCCGAACACCTGCCCGGGCCGATCCGACTTCTTGCTTCGCTTGAACATCCCCATGCCGCATAGTCTTTCAGCTCCGCCTGCGTGGTCCGCACCGGCCCGGCGCAGCGGACGGCTGTCAGACTGGCCGGGTGAGTACTGATGGCCGGGCCCGGGCACTGAGTTCGCTGCGCGGTCTGGCGGTCGGCGACGGGTTCGGATCGTGCTTCGACGATCCGATCAACCGCGGCGCGTTGCAGTCACGCACCGTCCTGCCCGGGCCGTGGTTATGGACCGACGACACCCACATGGCGTGCTCGATCTTCACCGTCGTGAGCGCCCACGGCCGAATCGAGCAGGATGCCCTGGCGGAGTCCTTCGCCGAGCACTACGACATCTA
This sequence comes from Nocardia sp. NPDC050712, assembly GCF_040654295.1. Lineage (NCBI taxonomy): Bacteria > Bacillati > Actinomycetota > Actinomycetes > Mycobacteriales > Nocardiaceae > Nocardia > Nocardia sp. NPDC050712. Next base: position 1,556,576 of record NZ_JBFAHT010000002.1, on the reverse strand, counting down.
CCGCCGATACGGTCCCGGGACGAGTCGCATCCTGCGGCTGATCCGCCAAAAGGGCTATCCCTGGCGCGAACTCGCTCAGCAGGCAGGCGGCGGACGCGGTTCCCGCGGCAACGGCGCCTCGATGCGGGTGGCACCACTGGGAGCCTGGTTCGCCGAGGACCTGGACCGGGTCGTCGCCGAGGCCACGGCGTCGGCGGAGGTCACCCACACCCATCCTGAGGCCGTGGCCGGAGCGATCGCGGTGGCCATCGCCGCCGCCGTCTGCGCGAAGCGCCCGAAGATAAGCGGCGATGAGCTTCTCGACGCCGTCGCTACCCGCACACCGGACGGCCCGGTCCGAGACAAGATCAGCCGTGCTCGCTCGATCAGCGAACCAGCCGAGGCCGCTGAGCAATTGGGCGTCGGACACGACACCACCGCCCTCGACACCGTCCCCTTCTGCCTCTGGGTCGCCGCCCATCGCGGCCACGATTTCGCCGACGCGTGCTGGACGGCTGTCGCGGCCGGCGGCGATATCGACACCACCTGCGCCATCATCGGCGGAATTCTCGGTGCTCGCCCACTCGACGGCGGCATACCTCCCGATTGGCTCGCACGCTGCGAGCCGCTACCCGGCTGGGCGACGTCATAGAACCGCATCGGAGGAGGCTGCCCGGACAACCCCGCACCACCGCGAAAAACCGGGCGACACTGCGCGATTCGATCGCCATGCTGAAGCGGTGACAATGACAGCGGTCTTCCGGGGCGACTTCGAAGCACACCTCACCCTCCACGCGGATACAGCGCCCACCCTGGAAACCTATGCCGCCGAACGAAACCTGAAATTCGCCCACATCGTGCTCGCGCGCGGCCGGGTGCCGCACCAGCCGATGGTGACCGTGCACCGGTCGGGAACCTTGGCGCAGGTGCACGCCGACGTGGCCGGCGTCGCCGCGCACCTGGAGGCCGACGGCTTCCCCGTGCTGCGCACCAAAATCGAGGCGACACCGTGGGCCGAGGGTGTGCCGAGCACCGACGAGCAGGCGACGGCACTGGGTACGCGCTTCTATTTCGAGCATCACCTCAAGCTGCTCCTCACTCCCGGATCCGGCACGGCGGCGATCGAGGCGACGGCGCGGGCGCACGGGGCCCACCTGTCCGCGAACGCGCGGCGCGTGCGGCCCGACGGTCGCCTGGAACGGTTCGTCACCCAACGCTGTCGCGGCGTCGGCGACCTGACCGCCGCCGCCCGGCTGCAGGATTTGCTGACCGAGCTCGAGCACTTGGACATCGCCTCGACCGAACGGGAATTCGTGGTGTACGACAGCGACGAATCGATCGACGCGGGCTGGATCGAGGAACTGTGACGACCTCCTGGGAAAAATTTCCGTACGGCCCGTGGAAGGCGACCACGGTGGTTCCGCAGACACCACCGCCGGAAAGCTCCCGTATCCCGCCGTCGGTGCGGCCGGTTTCCGGCGACGGTGTGCGGCAACGCCCCGTTTTCGATCCGTCGCTACAGCACTACGCGCTGGGCATGCGGCTGAGCGAGCCCGAGTTCGTCGACCCCGGACTGGCCGAGCGCTGGCTGGCCGCCCGCCGCGACGCCGTCGACCTGATACTGGCCGCGATCGCGGACTCACCCTGGTCGCAGCATCTGATGCTGCGCGGCAGCGTCCTGCTGCGCGCCTGGTTCGGCGAGATGGCACGCGAACCCGGCGACATAGATTTCGTCGTGGTGCCGACGGAATGGCGCGTCGACGACGACCGCGCCGCCCGCATGCTCGATGACATCGCCGAGCGCGCCCAAGCCACCGCCGAGAACACCGCGGTCCGCATCCACGCCGACGGCCGCGCCGAAACCGACATCTGGACCTATGACCGTGTCCCCGGCCGCCGCCTGGTCCTGCCCTGGTCCTCGACGACTCCTGGAGTCCCCGCCGGCAGTATCCAACTCGATTTCGTCTTCAACGAGGCACTCCCCGTCGAACCGGTGCACGCCGAGGTGGCCCGCGTCGGCCGTCCGGGCCCACCCGCGCATCTCCTGACCGCCGGACTCGAACTGTCCCTGGCCTGGAAACTGCAGTGGCTCAGCACCGACATATACCCGCAGGGCAAGGACCTCTTCGACGCGCTACTCCTCGCCGAACACTGCCACCTCCCAGCGGACCTGCTGCGCGGAGTACTCGAACCGCACGGCGACTGGACCTCCCACGTCTGGGGCGCTCTGCCGTACGTCGCCGCCACCACCGACTGGGACGAATTCGGCAAGGATTACCCCCACCTGGCCGGCGAACTGGATGTCTTCACCTGGCGTCTGATGACAGCGCTCGCTCCGAGCTTCGACGCCGGTTTCCACAGGCTTCCCGCCGAAATGCTCGCATCCGGCAACTACTCGCGCATCGAAGACGTCGCGGCGGCATACGCCCAAACCGGCGCGGCCGCCGTGCTGGCGGCGTTCTCCCGCCGCGGCTTGTGCACCCTGGAGCTCGTCGTCCTCCTCCGCGAACTCCTCGGCCCGGCAAGCTCTTTCGCCGACGCCGCCACGTTGCCCACGAACCTGCGTGAGCAAGGCTTCACCACCGCGGTTCCGGCGCGCGTGGACCCCGGAACAGTCGCCGCCGCGCTGGAAGGCTCGTCGCGGTGACGGAGGACCGTCTGATCCCGGAGAGCACCGAGCACTGGTCTGCCGAGCAACGCGAAGCCGTCGACCACGTGCTCGCGACCATCGCCGATTCCGTGTGGGCGAAGCGCCTGGTGCTGCGCGGCAGCACGCTGTTGAAGGCCTGGTTCGCCGAGAAGGCTCGCGATCCGAAGGACTTGGATTTCGTGGTCGGGCCCTGGGCGCGCTGGCGTTTCGACGACGACGAATTCGCGTGCATGGCTCGCGACATCGCGACGGGTGCTGCCGCTCGGTCCACCGCGCAGGTCCAGATCTCGCCGGTGCCGATGGATTTCGATGCGGTCGAACATATTTGGACCTATGACGGCACGCCTGGGCGCCGGTTGCTGCTGCCATGGGAGTGCCCGGCGCGTGGTACGAGCGGACAGGTGCAGCTCGACTTCGCGGTCGACGAGGAGTTGGCCGAGCCGCCGCAGCGCACCGAGATTCCCCGCTTCGGCACCGTCGGCCCGGCCTCGACCTTGCTGACCGTCACCCCGAGCCTGTCCCTGGCGTGGAAGTTGCTGTGGCTGGCCAGCGATACAATCGCGGACCTGCCGCAGGGCAAAGATCTCTACGACGCGGTCCTGCTGGCCGAGCACTGCCAACTGCCACCGACCGTGCTGCACGCGGTGCTCAGTGTCAACGATTTCTGGTATCCCGGCTCCAATACCCGATTGGACCTGCTGCTCGGTATGGCGCAGGGGGTCGACTGGGAGGCTTTCGCCATCGGCTATCCGTTGCTCGAGGACGCGCACGAGGAATTCGTGTGGCGTCTGCTCGTCGCGGTCGCCGCGACGTTTCCACCGGGTCTGGGCGACCTGCATCGGCGGTTGGTCAGCGAGCAAGCAGGGTGGATACAAGTCCTGCGTGAGCGCTATGCCGACGATCCGTTGGCGGGCGCCGAGGAAGAATTCGCCTGTCACCCCACGTGGGTGCTCGAGCAACTCATCGTTGTCCATGAGTTGCTCGGCCCGACCTCGTCCCTTCACGAGGCCGCCGAGGTAGTGGCGGCGATGCAGCGGCGCCGCGCACCGGATGATCTGTTCGGGTACCGCGGATTCGCCGACCCGCATCGCATGGCGTCGGATCTCACTGCCGCACGGTGATCCATCGGCCGAGGTCCGCCCTAGGGCGTCGCTCGCGCCGTGATCTCCCGAGGCTTGAGCACACGGGTATCCGCCCCGCCGGCCGCGACAGCGATCATGGCCCGACCGATCTCCCGATTGTCGTTGACCGCGTTCGGCGCCAGCCGCTTCAACAACGGAATCAGCGGTCCGGCAATCGCGTACCCGGCGCGATAGAGCCGGGTCTTGGAGACCACGCCGTCCATCGGCTGGACGAAGCCGGGCCGGAACATGTACCCCTGGAACGGAAGTGCGAGTAGATCGTTCTCGGTCTTGCCTTTCACCCGCCCCCACATCGACCGGCCCTGCTCGGTGCTGTCGGTTCCCTGCCCGGAGACATAGATGAAGGTCAACTTCGGGTTCGCGGCCGCCAGCGTGCGACCGACCTTCAAGGTCAGGTCGTAGGTGATCCGGCGGTAGTCCTCCTCTTTCATGCCGACCGAGGAGACACCGAGGCAGAAGAAGCAGGCGTCGAATTCCGGCAGTTCATCAGCGATCGCTGAGAGATCGGTCGGATCGGGCTGGACCAGCTCACGCAGCTTGGTGTGCTGCACACCCAGCGAACTGCGCCCGACGGCGACGACCTGTTCGATCCGCTCGTCTCGGAGACACTCGGCGAGAACGCCCTGTCCGATCATGCCGGTCGCGCCGAAGAGGATTACCTTCATGCGTGCATCTTGCCTGAGCGATATAAGGATCGGGCAGAGGCTCGGGTGTGACTTCACGCCACCGTGAGGGTTTCCCCATCGGCCGCGATCTCGTAATGCACAACGCCTGTGTACCTTCCGGCGCCGAAGACGCTGTGCTCGCGCACTCCCCTCCCGTGAACGAGCTCTGCTACAGGACAATCCACCCGGTGTAATAGCCGCGTTCGCAGATCGACAGCTTCACCTCACCGCCGCCATCGATGCACTGCTGGGCAGTGATCGCGGCGTGGTCGCCTTCCCACTCGTCGGCCCCGGCGGCACCGCCCGGGATGGCGGTGAACAGCGCAAAACCCAGTATTCCCAAGCTAATTCTCGTCGTCTTTCCCATCGACACTCCCCTTTCGTCGAACAGGTACAGAGGCGGCAATGCCTTGCCTAATGCTACAGCATAAATAACCGTTCCAGAGCACTAAAGACGCTGCCACGGCGAACACTTCGCGCCCGGCTGCGGACTCGCACAGATCATGAATCCGGTCGCGTATCGGTCGTGCCGCCCGGCGTTCTGCACTAGGTACAGACCGCGCTCATCGGCCACCAGTTCCGCGGCGGTCGTCAAGAATCTGAGTTCGGCATCGTCCGACCATCTGCCCGGCTTGGTGAACGTCCGGTACCTGACCTCGTAGACCAGAGTCATCGGAGCGGGCGTGGCGGCGCCGTTCCCGCGCTCGGCCTGCCCGATCCACTGATACTCACGGCCGACCACGGCCTGGTATCCGTTCCACACGAGGTAGCCCTCCGCCGAGGTCTCCTCGTCCCTGGTCACCGCAGTCGAAACACCCATACCCATGAACACGGCGACCAAGGCGAGTGACATCAAAGTCATAGTCGCGGAGGTTGACGTGACCGCCGCGCGACGCCGGGCCAATCTGCCCCGCAACCGCCGCCGCGCGAGCCGCCGCGACCGATACCGCACCAGCAGCGGCAACTCCATCCGCAGCCAGATCCACATCGTCACCGCGATGAGCAGCGGAAGAGCGACCAGAATGATCAACCCGAGCCGGAACGACGGCAACAATTGAGCCAGCGGGACATAGACCATGACCGTGATCGCGGTCGCCAGCATGTAGACCGGCAGCACATGAATCCAGCGCAGCAAGGCACACACGGCCGGAAGCGCGAGCCGGGTGAACGACCACAGCACCACACCGGAACTCGCTACCAGCAGCGCGAGCGCGGCCCGATTCGATTCGAGGACGACACCGATCCCGCCCTCCACGAAGATGTCCCGCCACTCGTAGGCGGTGATCTGCGCGACGAGGAAGGCAGAGGCGACGACCGCCAGCAGCAGCAGACCGAACGAACTCAACCGGGTGCCCCGCGCCGGCAGTTGCAACGCGAGTCGCACCTTTTCCCGCTGAAAAGCCCAGAACCCTTGCCGGCGAGCCTTGTTCAACTGATCGATGCGCTGCACCTCACGATGCACCGCGTCTTCCAGCACCGCCCGATCAGCAGGGGTCAGCACGCTACTGCTGTCCTCGGCCACCTTCAGCAGCGCCTGTAGCACCTCGAACGGCTGTTTGCGCGCACTCCGCACGCCGTAGGCCCCGGCGATGAACGCAGCCAGAACCGCACCGACGCCGCTCAGAAGTATCTGCCACCACGTCCCCACGGCGAGAGATCCTCGCAGACCGCGAAAGCGGGATGTCACCGGCCCGGGCCACAGGCGATGCACTCGCCACGACCCGACCACACGGTCTGCCATGCCGGGCGCACAACACCCAGTGGGTTGGCACCATGCTCATCCGGGACTGGTGGTGACCCGCACCCGCACGATGCCGCCAACGTTTCCGGATGATTGTGCCGGGCGCGGGTGTCACCCGATGGTGGGCATCCGGACGACCTGGCCCGCGTACGCCAACCCGGCCCCGAAGCCGAGCAGCAAGGCGGTGTCGCCCTGCTGCGCACCGCCGGTGCGCAGCAGTTCCTCCATCGCCAGCGGAATCGAGGCGGCACTGGTATTTCCGGTCTCCGCGATGTCGCGGGCGACCGTGACGGTGTCGGGGACACCCAGGACGCGGATCAGCGCGTCGGTGATCCGGCTGTTGGCTTGGTGCGGGACGAAGGCATCCAAGTCCTCTACGGCGACACCGGCGCGATCGAGCGCGTCCCGGCACGCCTTCTCCAGGAATGTGACCGCCCAGCGGAATACCGCCTGGCCGTTCATGCGGATGTAGGGGCGCTCCGAGGTGCCGCCACTCGCCTCGGCGGCGGCGACTTCGGCGAAGTACTGCTGGAAATCCTTGTCCTGCTTGATGGCGGCGGTCTGGCTGCCGTCCGAGCCCCAGGCGACCGGCCCGATGCCCTCGGACTCCGCCGCGCCGACCACCACGGCGCCGGCGCCGTCGGCGAAGATGAACGCGCAGGTGCGGTCGGTGGGGTCGAGCAGATCCGACAGCCGTTCCACACCGATCACCAGCACGTAGCGGGCCTCACCGGCGCGGACCAGGTTCGCCGCGTTCGCCAGCGCGTAACAGAAACCCGCACAGCCCGCGGAGATGTCGAACGCGGCGGTATCGTGCATGCCCAGTTCGGTCGCGACCACCGCGGCCGCCGACGGCCCCAGCACCATCTGCGATGACGTGGCCAGTACGACCGCGTCGATCTGGTCGGCGTCGATCCCGGTCGCGGTGAGCGCTTGGCGCGCGGCCGCCGTGCTCATCCCGACGATGGTTTCGTCGGCCTCGGCCCAGCGGCGGGCGCCGATGCCGGACCGTGTGCGGATCCACTCGTCCGAGGACTCGATGCGGTCGACGATTTCGGAGTTGGGGACCACCCGACGGGGTCGATACGCCCCCAGCCCGAGCATGGACGCATGCGCCACCGGCGGGGTGGATCTGATCTGCACCTTCACAGGTAAGTCCTTCGGCAGGCGGCGGTTGGCCGCGATGTTGAACCAAGTGTTGTACCGCGACTCTATGTGCGGAATTCGACGATGGCACTATGGAATCCCGGTTGTGTGAAGCCACACGGGGCAGCCGGGCTTGTTATCACTCTTCATCGCCACGATCGCGGGTGGTGTTGCCGCCGGGTATTCCGCGACGTCGCCGTCGACCAGCTTCCAGAAGAGAGCGTTCATTCTCGCGGCGGCAAGGCCGAGGGACCGCGGTGGCGGTCGGCGGCTGTCATCGCACGATTCTGCCCGGCGCGGCGAATGGATACTGTTGTGTCCCATGGATTCCGAACGCGCCCGATTCGATGCCGGACTACCGCGGAAACGGATGGGCTCGGCCGCCCTGTTCGTCGATGCGGCCGACCGGGTGCTGTTGGTCGAGCCGACCTACAAGGATCACTGGGAGGTGCCGGGCGGTGTCGTCGAGGCCGACGAGTCGCCGTTGACGGCGGTGGTGCGCGAGGTCGAGGAGGAACTCGGCCTGCGGATGCGGATCGGCCGGTTGCTGGTGGTCGATTGGGTTCCGGCGGGTCGCTACCCCAGCGACGGGATCATGATGATCTACGACGGTGGAGTGTTGAGCGCCGGTCAGACGGCGGCGATCGTTCTGCCCTCGGACGAACTGCGCAGTTGGGCCTGGTGCGACGACACCGAGATCGCGGCCCGACTGCCCGACACGATGGTGCGGCGTGTGACGGCCGCGCGGAAAGTCCGGGCCGAAGGCGGGTTCGCCTACCTCGAGAATGGGTTCGCGACAGCGTGATGCGGTCGAACAAGTGACAGGAGCCGTTCCGGCAGAATGGCTTTCATGCCCGTACCGCCGATCGTCGCCGAGGCCGCCGCTCGTTTCCTCGCGCTGATCGACGCCGAAGCGCCGGGCACGGTCGAAGGGCTCTATGTCGAGGGGTCGGTCGCGCTGGACGATTTCCACCCGGATTCCAGTGACATCGATTTCGTCGTTGTCGGCACCGAACTCCCGGATACCGCGGTGCTGGAGCGCGTCCATGCCCGGCTGCGCGCGCAGTCGCCCCGGCCGTTCGTGGATGGGATCTATTTGAACTGGGACGATCTAGCCGCGGGCCCGGCGGCCGTGGGTGACCGTCCGATGAGTCTCCAAGGGCGGCTGACAGCTGGACGACACTCCCCCGTCACCTGGCACACCCTCGCGGACCACGGCATCGCGCTGCGGGGACCGGCGATCAGCGCACTCGATATCTGGACCGATCCGGCCGCGCTCGCCGCCTGGCAGAACACCAACCTCGACGAATACTGGGGACGCGGATTGGACCGCGCCGCCCCGCTGTTCAGCCGGGCGGGCCTCGGGCTGCTCACCGACTTCGGCACCGTCTGGACCGTGACCGGTGTCGCCCGGCTGCACTACACGCTCACCAACGGCGGCATCACCTCCAAGGCCGGTGCGGCCCGCCACGCCCGGAACACCTTTCCCGAGCGATGGCATCGCCTCATCGACGAAGCGCTGCGGATCCGACTCGGCACGGACCGCCGATCGCTCTACCGCACTCGGCTGGCTCGCCGGCGCGACATCCTCGCTTACGGCCGCATGGTGATCGAGGACGCTCATCGCCGCTACGAGCCCTGAACCGGGCAATCATGGTCGCCATGGATATCGCGTCGGTTCAAATCCTCGAGCTCACTCCCGACGACTGGGATCGTTTCCGCCGTATTCGCCTGCTTGCCCTGACCGAAGCGCCCTACGCCTTCGGCGCCACGCTGGCCGAGGCCGTCGAACGCATCGAACAGGACTGGCGTGATCTGCTCGCGGCGCGCGTGCAATTCCTCGCCACGGTCGGCGGGCAAGATCTCGGCACGATCGGCGCGGTCGCCGAAGCGTCTGGCGCGCATGTCATTTCGATGTGGGTGGCGCCCGAGGCGCGTGGGAGCGGCGTGGCCGATCTGCTGGTCTGTGCCGTCGCGGACTGGGCCGCGGGTAAGGGATATGCCCGCATCGGACTGGAGGTCTCCGAGGGTAATACCGCCGCCGAACGCCTCTACCATCGCCATGGTTTCCGGCGCACCGGCGTCGCGGGGCCGATCTCGGCGACGGACCCGCGCCGGGAGTTCGAGATGGTGCGCGCCCTGTGACGGCTGGGTGACGTTGCCGCGCGCACGCTGGGGTCATGGGTTCCCCGGCCAAACAGGTGAGCTTTGTCGCCGCCGACTACTCCGACTCCGCGGTCTTCAGTCATGACGGCAAGTGGGTCGCTACCGCGTGCACCGTGTTCATCGGGGGTAGCGGCCAGCAGTGCACGTTGAAGGTGTTCGACGCGCGCACCGGGGCGATACGGTGCCAGTTCACCACGGCCCCGGACATGAGCGATCTGGCGTGGAGCCCGGACGATCGGTTCGTCGCCGCGACCGGATACGAGGCGATGACGGTGTTCGACGCCGCCTCGGGCGCGCGGCGCTGGACCAAGCAGTTCGACACCTCCAGCAATGTGAACACCACCTACAGCCTCGACGGCCAGACCCTCTACACCTCCGGGTACGGCGCGGTGCTGGCGCTGGACGCGAACAACGGCAACGTCCGCTGGCAGGTCGCCCACGACGATCGCAGCGACATGGTGCATCAGACCGTGCTCAGCCGGGACGGGAAGTTTCTGGCGGTCGCCAGCGGCGGCGGTTACGGCGGGGACCCGAACAGCGGCGGCAACATCCGGGTGCGCCACGCGAGCAACGGCGCGCTGAAATGGGAGGCGCACGTCGTCGAGGACCGGATCTACTCCTGCGCGTTCAGCGCCGACGGGCGCAAACTCCTGTACTACATCGCCCAGTACAGCGGCGAGAACCGCAACGTCATGGTCGACGCGAACACCGGTGCGCGCCTGGGCACGCTGCCCAATCTGGCCTCCTACACCCAGTCCCGCTTCACTTTCAGCCCCGACAACCGCTATGTGGTCGTCGCCGGCGACGGCAAGGTCCGGGTCTTCAACGTCGAGACGCGCGCCATGCTCTACGAGATCGGCGCGAACCTGCTGCTGCACTCGCTGCCGGATTTCAGCCCGGACTCCAAGCTGTATCTGATCGCGGCGAAACGCCCGATCACGAGCTCGGAGACGCTGTGGGCACTCGAGACCGAGACCGGGGCGCTGCAATGGACCATGGTCCATCCCCACAATTTGCAGTCGGCGCGGTTCAACCGGGCAGGCACCCACGTGGCTACCGCAAGCTACGGCGGCGCAACGGTTTTCGAGCTCGTAGCCTTGGCGGCATTGCGGCACAAACTGGTGCACCAGGGTCCGGTCCGCGCCGTCGCCTTCGCCCGTGACGGTGCGAACCTGGCCACCGCGAGCACCGACAAGAACGCGCGCGTGTTCACGATGGCCAACGGCCAGGAGACCGCGCACCGCTCCCACACCGCCGCGGTGAACGCTGTCGAATTCACCCCGGACGGCCAATCGGTACTCAGCGGCAGCGACGACAACACCGCGCGCCTGTTCAGCACCGGCACCGCCGGTGAACTGCTCACGGTGACCCACGACGGCCCGGTCCGCGCGGTCACCATCAGTCGCGACGGCCGCCGTGCGGCCACCGCCAGCACCGACGGCAGCGCGCGAATCCTCAACCTGGACACCCTGACCAGCCGCCGGCTCGCCCACGAGGGCGCGGTCACCGCCGTTGCGTTCACCCCGGACGCGACACAGTTGGCCACCGGCTGCGCGGACGGTGCGGCGCGGGTCTTCAACACCGCCACCGGCGCACGCCAGCTGCTGCTCGCCCACAACGGCCCGATCACCGCCGTCGCCTTCGGCACCGACTCCTACCTGCTGGCCACCGCCAGCGAGGACGGCACCGCGCGCCTGTTCGACATCCGCAACGGCACCGAACTGCGCAGCTTCACCCACCCGTCGCCGGTGCGCGCCCTGGCATTCAGCCTGGACGGCAGAACCCTGGCCACCGGCTGCGCCGACGCCGCCCGCCTCTACACCGTCGCCACCGGCCAGCTGCTGCGCAGCATCGCGCACCCGAAACCGGTGCGCACCTTGGCCTTCGACCGCAGCGGCAAGCTCCTGGCCAGCGCCGCCGAAGACGGCGTCCGGGTGCACAGCGCCGGCAACGGTGAGTTGAAGTTCCTGCTGCCCGACGGTGCGCCCGCCGAGGCCGCCGTCTTCGATCCGACCGGGACGCTGCTCGCGGTCGCCTGCGCGGACAATGCCGCGCGGGTCTATGACATCCCCGTGGAGTAGTCGTGGTGTCGCCCGCCCGGATTCTCAGCGCTGTTCCCGCTCCGGATTCCGCCACGGCGGCGTTCAGCCCCGACGGCCGGTCGGTCGTGGCCTCTTCGCTGCGGTTTCTGCCTACCGGCGGATCCAAAAGTGTGACGAGGCTTTTCGATGTGCACAGCGGAGTGGTGCGCTGGGAACGCGTCCTCGACGAGAATCTCTACGGGCATGTCGTGTGGCGTCCCGACGGCCAGTTCCTGGTGCTGGGCGGGCACCCGGGGCTGATGGTGGTCGAGGCCGCGAACGGCCACACCATCTGGTTCAAGGCGCTGCCCATGGCACGCAATGCCGACATCTTCTACAGCGCGGACGGTGCGACGATCTTCCTTCCGGCGATCGACGGTGTGCTGGCCCTGGACGCCGACACCGGCGCGCTGCGCTGGCGGATGCCCCACGATCCCGGGACCGACCGGGTGCATTGCCTCGACCTCGGCACCGACCAGCGGTTCCTGGCCGTGGGCAGCGGCGGCGGGGAGAGCGGCGCGGCCAATTCCGGTGGCAGCGTGCGGGTTCTGCACACCGGCGACGGCCATGAGCGCTGGAATCGGCACAATGTCCGCGATCTGGTGTTCGCGGTGCGGTTCAGCCCGGACGGGCGCTTTCTGCTCTACTACATCTCCGGCTTCCCCGGCTCGGACCGCAACGTCCTGGCCGACGCCGCGACCGGCCAGCCGCTGGGCACGCTGCCGGGATTGACCGAGGACTGGCCGACCCAGTTCGGCTTCAGCCCCGACAGTCGCTTGCTCGGCGTAGCCGCGGTCACCGGCGGAACGCGGGTGCTGCGGGTCTATGACGTAGCGACCCGGAGCCTGCGCTACGAGGTGGCGGGCAACGATCCCAGCGGCGTCCCCGCCTTCAGCGCCGACTCCAGCCTGGTGCTGATCGGTATGCCCAGCCAGATCCGCACGCCCACCGTGTGGGCGCTGGACAGCGAGACCGGAGCGCTGCGCTGGACGATGACCAACTTCGGCGGAATGTATTCGGCGTACTTCGATCCGGACGGCACCCGGGTCGTCACCTCGGCCCGCAGCGGGCATACGGTGTTCGAGCTGGCCGCGGTTACTCCGGTGCGGCATCTGCTGGCGCACGACGGTCCCGTGCGGGCGGTGACATTCAGCGCTGACGGCACCACGCTGGTGACCGCGAGCGGGGACGGAACGGCCCGGGTCTTCGCGGGCGGCGTCGCGAGCGCGCACCTGTCCCACGGCGCGGCCGTGACCGCGATCGCGTGCACGGCCGACGGGCGCACCGTGCTCACCGGCAGCGACGATCACAGCGCCCGTCTGTTCACCCCCGCCGGTTCGGCCACCGCCGCGCTGACCGTGATCCATGACGCCCCGGTGCGCGCGGTCACCATCAGCGGCCAAGGACAATGGGCCGCAACGGCAAGCGCCGACGCGACCGCACGCCTGATCAACCTCGACGATCGCACCCATCGCGGCCTGCGCCACCCCGGCGCGGTCACCGCACTGGCCTTCACCCCCGACGGAACACGCCTGGTCACCGGCTGCGAGGACGGCTTCGCGCGCTTGTTCCATACCAATTCGGCCGCCCTGCAACTGCCCATGGCGCACCGGGGGCCCGTGCTCGCCGTGGCGTTCGGCTCCGACCCGATGCTGCTCGCCACCGCCTGCGCCGACCACAACGCGCGACTGTGGGACATCCGCAACGGGCGCGAACTCCAGCGGCTCGAGCATCCGTCCCCGGTGCAAGCGTTGACCTTCGGCCTCGAGGGCGCCCTGCTGGCCACCGCCTGCGCCGACTCCGCCCGCGTCTACCGCACCGCGAGCGAGCAGCCGCTGCGCCTGTTCCGGCATCCGCGGCCGGTGCGCGCCCTCGCACTCGACCGCACCGGCACCCTGCTGGCCACCGCCGCCGAGGACGCCGCCCGGGTCTTCGACATCGAGACCGGCGAGCTGAGATACCTGCTCCGTGCGGGAGCTCCGGTGCACGGGGTCGCGTTCGACCCGGCCGCCACCCTGCTCGCGGTGGCGTGCGCGGACAACAGTGCGCGCGTCTATGAGATCCCGCCCGGCTAGTCTGCCGAATCGCCTACTCCGCGTTGGCCAGCCTAGATCCGGTGCTCCGGTTGCACCGCCGCCGCCAGGCAGCGCAACCCCTCGCCCAGCGCGGTGCGCTGCGCGGCGGTAAGGGTTTCGGTGAGCGTGGTCTCGTGCTCGAGCAACTCGCGCACCACCCGTTCGATCAGCTCGTGCCCCGCGGGCGTGAGGGTGACCAGGACACCGCGGCGCGACGCGGTGGTCGGCGCGCGGGTGATCAGCCCTGCGGATTCGGCGCGGGTCAGCCGCTGGGAGATGGCGCCGGCGGTGACCAGGCTGCGGGTGGTGATCTGGCGGGTGGTGAGTTCGTAAGGGTGCCCGGCGCGACGCAGCGTGCTGAGTAGGTCGAGGGTGGATTCGTCGATGCCGAGGCGGGCCAGGGTGCGGGCGCGCTCGTCGCCGAGCAGCTTGGCTACCCGCCACAGCGGTGTGATGACCTCGATGGATTCGGTGCGGGCCCCGGGCAGTTCGCGCCGCCAGGCGGCGGCGATCTGCTCGGCGGTGGGCACCGTATCGTCCTGCGCGTCTGGCATGGGTCTGCTCCCTCCTGTACGTTTAGCGGTAAACATATATGAAGGAGGCCCCGAATGACCAGAACCATCGTGATCACCGGCGGCAGCCGCGGCATCGGACGGCAGTTGGCGCGGCGCTTCCACGAATCAGGAGACCGGGTGGTGATCACCGGGCGTTCCGCGCGCGTCCGGGAGACCGCCGCCGAACTCGGCGTGACCGGAATCGAATGCGATGCGAGCGAGCCCGCGAGCGTCGAGACCTTCGCCGCCGAACTCGACGGCGAGGTCGACGTCTTGGTGAACATGGCCGGCGGCAACACCGATCTCACCGCCCCCGAGCCGGACTCCCTCAAAGCCCTTGCCGCGCAATGGAACGACAACTTGTCGGCGAATCTACTGTCCGCGGTGCTGACCACCGCGGCACTGCGGTCGCGCCTGCGCCCGGGCGCCGCGGTAATCAACGTCGGCTCGATCGGCGCCGAATACGCCGGCAGCTCCTACGGCGCCGCCAAAGCCGCACTCGCCGCCTGGTCGGCGGGCTTGTCCGCCGAACTCGGGCCCCACGGGATCACGGTGAACACCGTCGCCCCCGGCTACATCGAGGACACCGAGTTCTTCCACGGCAAACTCACCGACGAACGCCGAGCCCACCTGATCGCCGCAACCCACGACAAACGCCCCGGCACCCCCGACGACGTCGCGGCCCTGATCGAATTCCTGGCCTCCCCCCACGCCCGCCACCTCACCGGCCAGACCATCCACCTCAACGGCGGCGCCTACACCACCCGCTGAGCTCGACAGCGGCGCAAAGCCCAGCGTCTCAAAGCTGGTCGAATTCCCCGGCTTTGGCGCCACGGAGGAACGCTGCCCACTCCGGCCTATCTCATGTCGCAGTGCAGCTTCGGACCAGAGGACGTGCATCGAGAACCCCTCGGCCTCTTGCAGTCTCCCCAGCCGCCTGGCGGCGAGCTCGATGCGGCGCACGAGATCGACGGACGTTATCTCCGGATCAGCGGTCACGATCATGGATCGCCTGTATCGCGCCAGGGTAGGCAGCAGGCCAGAGCCGTTGCTGCTCTGAACACTGATTTCGAGGATGATGCTGCCCGCACTCGTAGATGTCGTTAGGGTCAGCGGCGCTACAGGCAGCTCCTGAGGTCACCGAGAGCTGCAACGTTCGCCGCGTGCACACCGATCATCAAGCCGTGCGGAGGAATTCGACTGTGAGCTCAGCATCGTTCGAGGCGGGTTTCAGCGCCTACACCGTCATCGATGTGGAGACATCGGGGTTGCGGGCGACCGAGCATCGGGTGTTGTCGGTAGCGGCGCTCGCGCTGGACGCGGACGGTCGAGTGGCCAGCGAGTTCCACACGCTACTCGATCCGGGGTGCGATCCAGGGCCGGTGCATATCCATGGGTTGACCGCCGAGATATTGCGCGGCTCACCCCGATTCGAGCATGTGCACGACGCGCTGTCGCCACTGCTGTCGGGGCGGGTGATGGTCGCGCACAACGCGCAGTTCGACTACGGCTTCCTCGCCAATGAGTTCGGCAGGGCCGGCGCCGGCCTGCCGGTGGGCCGCCGACTCTGCACCCTGGCTCTCGCGCGGCGGGTTGCGCCACCCACTCCGAATTGCAAGCTCGACACACTGGCCACCTATTACGGCGTGCCGCGGATGAAAGCCCATGACGCGCTGGACGACACCCGAGTTCTGGCGGGAGTCCTGAGGGCGTTGGTGGCCGACGCCGCCCGCCTCGGCATCGCACCGCCGCTTCTGCGCTGCCCGCCGAAGGAGAACTACCAGAGCGCGTGGGGTCTGCCGACCGAGCGCACCGGTCCGAAGCAACCATGCCCCTACGTGTATCCGGGGAGGTTCGAGACCGGCGGAGTTCTGGTGCAGGGCATGAAGATCGCGTTCACCGGTGACACATCGACCGAACGAGAGGTCCTGGTCTCTCGCGCTGAGGCGGCAGGGCTCGACGTCACCGGCATGGTGAGCGCTCGCACGAGCCTGCTGGTCACCAACACGCCCAACGCGGCGACGAGCAAGGCACGCAAAGCAGTGGAGTTCGGCACGCCGAGCGTGGCAGAGGGCCGGTTCCTCCTACTGCTCGAGAACGTCGCGCCGGGTACGCGCAAAGACAGACAGGAACCGGTGCGGGTGCGCGCAGCGCATCGGCCCGTCACACCCACCGGTCCGCTTGCCGGACGCCGGATATTGGTCGTCGGCGGAACGCACGATCAGGCCGCTGCCACACGAGTGCGCATCGTCGAGCTCGGCGGGTCGGCGGCGGTCAACATGTCTGCCAGGGTGACCGACGTGCTCGCGTTGCCCGGTGGGAAAGCCGACCGCCGGGCCGAGAAGGCGGCCGAAATGGGGATACCGATCCATGACCTCGGCTTGCTCGCGCTCCAGGCGCCGATCGCGTCATCACCGGTGGTGGCGCCGTCGACCATCGAGCCGGTATCGCTCGCTCGGGGCCAGGTGATCGATCTGCCGGTGGCCGAGCTCGGCGCGAGCTGGACGATCCGCGCGTCCTGGGTGCAGAACGGTAGCTGGGCAGTGGATCTGGTCGCATTCCTGGTGGACAGTGCCGAGCAGATAGAAGACGACAGCGACTTCGTCTTCTACAACCAGCCCGAGACCAGCGGTGCACGGTTGACCATCGACGGGCCCGACGAACAGTCCATGGCGATCAGGTTGGATCAACTGCCCGGGCACTGTCGCCGGATCGTGCTGGCCGTGGCTCTGGATGGTGCCGAGGTGACCTTCGGCGAGGTCGGCGCGCTCGAACTCGAGGTGGCGCCCGGCGCCGACGGCGGCATCTTCGCCCGGGCGACAATGGACGCGGCGACCGAGGAACGCACGCTGGTTATCGCCGAGATCTATCTCCGTAACGAGAACTGGCGACTGCGCGCGGTCGGTCAGGGATATCCGACCGATCTCGCCGCGCTGGCGTGCGTCTATGGGGTGAGTGTCGGGGAATAGGTTCGCTCCCTCACGCGGGTGTAGCCACAGTCGCAGTGGCTACACCCGCTGACACTCAACTCACCAATACGCGCCGGCGAAGGCCGAGCAGGACGACCGTCGTTGCGGCGGTGGCGAATCCGGCGCTGCACCAGAGTGCGGTGACCGGATCTCCCGAGCGGTCGACGAGCACACCGGCGAGGCCCGGGCCGAGGATCGCTCCGAGGTTGAGGGCGGTGGTTGCCAGGGCTCCGGCGAGCCGGGGTGCGGTCGGGGTGGCGGTTTGCACGATTGTCGCGACGAGAGTGGAGCCGACGCCGAAGGCGACCGCTCCGGCTATGAACATCGTGATCAGGACGCCGGTCAGGGTGTGTGCGGTCAGGGCGGCAAGGGTCCAGACGACGATCAGGCCGGGGGTGCCGGTGGTGATGATCGCGGTGCGGTGGCGGTCGCTGTACTGGCCGGTCAGGGTTACTCCGATGAAGGAGCCGAGGCCGAATACGGCCAGGGCCAACGGGATCCACGCGCTGCCGAGTCCGGTGATCTGTGCGGTGATCGTGCCGAGGTAGGTGAATCCGGCGAAGGTCGCGGCGTTGACGAGGATGCCGGCGAGGACGGCGGTTCGGACGGTGCGCAGTACGGTCCATTCGGACCGGATCGAGGCGTCGGTGCGGTCACCGGCGATTTCGTCGCGCGGGACCAGGACAAGAATCGGGATGAGCACGGCGGCGCTGACGACGGCTACGGCCCAGAACGCCGAACGCCATCCCCACAGCTGGCCCAGCAGCGTTCCGGTGGGGACGCCGACGATGCAGGCCACCGTCACCCCGGACACGATGATCGAGGTGGCGCGGCCGACGCGGGCGGGCCCGGCCAGTCGTGGCAGCGCCGCCAGCACGATCGCCAGGAATCCGGCGTTGGCGACCGCCGCGAGGACCCGCGTCCCCAGCAGAACGGCGAACTCGGTGGTGAGTGCGCCGACGAGATGAGCGGCGCAGAAGACGGCGAGAAACGTTGCCGCGGAACGGCGTATCGGCCAGCGCCCGGCCGTCATCGCCATCGCCGGTGCGCCCAGCACCACGCCGACGGCGTACAGAGCGGTCAGCAATCCGACCGACCCGAGGGAAACTCCCAGGTCGGTGGCGGTCTGCTCCAGCAGACCCGACATCATGAACTCGGATGTGCCCTGCGCGAACACCGCGACAGCCAGCACGAAAACTACAAGGGGCATCAGGAATCTCTCCGGAGACCCGGACAGCACGAGGTGTCCGGGATTGTCGGCAACAGGAATCGACGACTATCCGGCGTCGCGAAATGCCCGCCGGGTCACCCGACCGGCGGCACGCACTCGCAACGCCGTCCAACCCGCGGGCTGGACGGCTACCGCCTGGATGCCTCCGGAGAATTCACGCCCCGACGGTAACAACCCCCAACGCGACTGCGCTATCGGATTTTGCGGCGCGCCTTGTCGATCTGCTCGCCGAGCCACCGGTTGCGGCGGGCGGGTGGCGCGTCACCGACCCGTTCGCCCACCTCGATCGGGGGCAGTTCCACGCCCTTGACGGTGACCAGGACGGTGGCGTGCTCGCCGTGGCGGGTTTCCACCACGCGGGTGTAGCCGCCGTCGTAGCGGCTGAGGACGATGCCGCCGTCCTTGGTCCGGTACTCGACCCCGCGGGAATTTTCGCTGGGCCGGATGGCTTGGAAGTGGCCGCCGCGCACGGTGAAACGCAGGTCGGTGGGACGGAACGGGCCCAGGTACTGGCCGGAACGGTCGCGCGGTACGACGGTGACCGAGGTGCGCAGGTAGCCCTCGTATCCGGTGGTGCTGGTATGGGTTTCGGTCTTGGCCGGGTCGATCGAGACCCCGACCCACCGGGACAGGGTCAGAACCCGGGTGTAGGTGCTGCCGTCGGGCAATTCGGCGGTGACGGTGACTCGCCAGGTGTAGGTGCCTTCGGCATCGGTGTTGCTGTAGCGGTTGGTGTAGTTGCCTTCGCCGTCGTCGAAGAGTTCGTCGGTGCCGTCGTCGAAAACGCCGGTCGGAGTGTCGATCGGTAGGCCGCGGCCGTCGGTGAAATGGGCGAGCATGGCGGCCTTGGGTGCGTGCGGATCGGGCGGGCGCGGACGTCCCGCCCGGTAGTCGGACCCGCGCACCGCCAGGTAGGAACCCAGCGATTCACCCGGACGAGCCAGTTCGACAACGACTTTCGTACCGGTGACGGGGTCGGAACCGGCGCGCACGCGCGCGGTGAGACGGATCGGGTCGCCGGTGGCGTAGTGCTCGCGGTCGAAGACCAGGTCGGTGCGCACGAACAGGTCGACGAAGACGAGCAGGTCCTTGTCGAGGATGGTCACGGTGGCACCGGCGGTGTCCTTGCGCTGGATGTGCCAGTCGGCGGCGGGCACCGCGGTCTCGTCACCGCCGTGCAGCGCGGCCACGTCGACCCACACGAAATGGTGGCCGGCGCATTTGCGCACCGACGCCGCCACCGGCGTGAATCCGGCGGCGCCCTGCACTCGCCGCTCCAGGGTGAGGGTGTCGCTGCCCGCCGCCCCTAGCACGGCGATCGCGAGCCGGGACACGCCGGGTTCGATGTGCACGAGCCGGGGCGCCGCGGGCCCGCCCGGTTCCGGGGTGCGCTGCTCGGTGGCCTGGGACAGCGAGGCCATCTGCGCCATCGCCTCGGCCACCTCGTGCTCGGTGACCCCGGCGACCAGCCGGTAGCCGCCGCCGAACTGGGTGGCCAGTGCGTCGAGCACGTCCTCCTGCACGGTCGCCCCGACGCCGATGGTGAACACCGACAGGCGCGCGTTCACGCTCTGGCGGGCCGCCCCGGTTTGCCTTGCGACACCGAACTTCTGGATCCCGGCCGGGGCGGGGGTGTTCGGGTCGACGATCACCGTGCCGCTGTTCTCGTAGCCGTCGGTGAGCAGCACGATGGTGAAGTGCGGGTCGTCGGCCACGCCGAGGGCGGCCAGATCGTCGATGGCGCGGATCAGCCCGTCACCGATCGGGGTGCAGCTACCGGGTGCGCCGAAGGCGGTGCCGCACAGGTCGGCCGCACTCAGCGCCGTCAGCGGCAGCACCGGGGTGACCAGCGGGCTGACCGGTGCGCCGTGCCAGCTACAGCCCTGGTCCTCGAAGACGATCTCGGTGATCCGGTCCGCGGCGTTCACACCCGAACGCATCGCCAAGAACAGATTGCCCATGATCTGGGCGGCGGTGGTCGCGTTGTCCCATCGGGGACCGCTCATGCTGCCGGAGCGATCCAGCACCAGCGCCAGATGCTGGGTGCGCGGCCGGATCGTCAGTGCTTGCGCGGGCGTTTCGGAGTTCAGGAATCCGACTGTGCCGCAGCCGGTCTCGAACCAGACCTGCTCGGAGATCGTGATCGCCTGATCGCGATACACCCCGGGCGGGGTGAAGGTCATGGTCTGGCTCGCCGAGCACGCCGGGAACGCGGTGATCGGCACGAACCCGGTTTTGGTGAAGCGGTAGCTCACCGCCGGCACCGGACCGCCGACCACGGTCGGGGCCGCGGCGGTTCCCCCGGCGGCGGCCGCGGTCAGGGTGACGGTGTCCTGTTCGCGCACCGCGCCGTTGGCGAAAGTGGCGGCGGTAACGGTGAATCCGGATGCCGGATCGCACAGGACACGGGTGATCGTCGGATCCCCCGGCAGGTCTTCGATCTGGCTGAGCTGCCAGGTTTGGGCGTCGGCGGCACGGGCGCGCACCGACCACGCCTCCCCGGCGGCCGCGCCCGCGGTGGTGCGCAACTGACAGTCGATCACGATCTCGGCGCCGATCGCGGTGGCCGAGGCCAGGATCCGGCGGTTGGCGAAGCTGATGTTGTCGTTGAGGGTGGCACCGTCCAGGACGGGCAGGGCCACACTGGTGGCCGCTCCGCGATCCAGTCGCACCTCGACCCCGGCCGCGGCGGCCGGGAAACGCAGCTGGAATTCGGCGAACGGTGAGGTGCCGACGATGTCGAGCCGCAGATCGGCGACCAGCGCGCGCGAGGCGGTGACGGTGTAGATGCCCGCACCGAGGGTGTTCGGACTGATCGAGGCCATGGCGGTCTCCTCTCAGATCGCCGTGACGAGGCGTTTGTAGTAGATGCTGAGATTGGTGGCGTCGCGGCCGCTGTTCCACAGCAGCCAGATCGAGCGGTCCGCGGCGAACATCGCGTGCGGGGCGCTCTCGTCCTTGCCGGGGCCGGTGGCCGTCAATTGCCTGGTCGGGCCCCAGGTTCCGGTGTTGAGGTCGCGGCGCATCGCGAACAGGTCGCGCGAGCCGACATCGCCGCGGGCGAAGAACAACCAGATCCCGCCCTCGGCGTCGGCGACCGCGCACGGGTGGTGATCGGCCAGGCTGGTGCCGGCGATCGGCTGGGGGTCCTTCCAGCTCCCGCCGCTGAACACCCGCCCGTACAGGCCGGGGTCGGGTGCGCCGGTGGAACGCCAGAACACCCAGACCGTGGTGGTCGCGGCCCCGGGCACCGGCAGCACGAACGGGCTCTCGTGCGCGCTCGCGCCGGTGGCCACCTGGGCGGTCTCCTGGGCGACCGACCCCGAGGCCGGATCGAAACTCAATGCGGTGGAACCGGTCTTGGTGCGGAAGGCCGCCCACACCTTGCCCGCCGCGTCGGCGGCGGCATGGAACTCCGGCACCGTGGCGACCGCACCGGAAAGCACGATGGGCGCGGCATCGCCGAAGCTGCTGGTCACGGTGTTCCAGCGGCGATAGTTCCATTGATTGGTGTTGGTGCGGTGGAAGAACACCGTCGCCGTCGAGCCGGTGACCGCGAGGAAGGGCTGCTTCTCCTCGACCGTCGCGTCGGTGGCCACCGCGATCTCGGGCGCCGCGGGCAGCCCGGTCAGCGACCCGCGTTTCATCTGAATGTTGGCCGCCGGGCCCATCTTGTGCTGATAAACCACCAGCAGGTCCCCGCCGGGCAGCAGCGCCAGATGCGGTTCGGTGTGGATGTCGGCGCCGGCGCTGACCTGCACCAGCGGGTTGGTGAAACCGCCCGCGATATTCGACAGCTCCAGCCGGCCCGCGAAGGCCTGCTCCACCCCGGCCACCCGATCGCTGCCCAGCGTCAGCACCAGGCCGCCGGTGGTGTCGAACACGAAGCCGCGCTTGCTGGTTTCGTTGGCGGTGCTGCGGTCGACGGGTGCGTCCGGCGTGGCGGGCATTTCGCCGCGCAGCAGCGCGTTCACCGCGGCCCGGACGCTGATCGGCGGGCGGCCCGCCCCGTTGCGGTAGGCCAGCGGGTCGACGCCGAACAGGTCCTCGACCAGGGTCGCCGGGGGCACCATCAGCCGGCGGGCGCGCTGATCGAGGATGTCCCCGGTTTGGATGTTCGGATCGCCCGCGCGGCGCTGGATCAGCGCCAGCGCCGAATAGGCGTGGCCGGCAAGGAAATCGGGGTCACCCTTGACCGGGGCCTTGATTCCGGGCCGGGTGCGCACCACCCATTCGCGGCGGGTGCGCGCGCAGGTCTCCACGCCGAGTCCGGGGTGCACCAGTTCGGGTTTCTCCGCGGCGGTCACCACCCGCTCCCACAGATCCAGATACACCACCAGGGTGCCGTCCCCGGCCGGGGTGGCCAGTTTCGGCACCACCGGCACGCCCAGCCGCGCGGCCTCCGCGGCCGAACCGGCCCGCTCGGCGTAGAGCGGCTGCTCGGTGAACACCAGGTCCTTGGCGATCATCACATCCAGGCCGTCGACGATGATCCGGCCCACATTGCGCAGCGCGACCTCGGTGCCGGCGGTGCCCGGGGCGGCCGCGGCGACCCCGCGCGAGACGACGAAGTCGTTGGCGGGCGCGCTGTCACGGCGCACCACGCGAAATCCCTCGTTGCCGTCGGGCACCCCGTCCCCGACGAACCATTTCAGGAACGCCCGCAACTCGAACTTGCGGATGTCGTCGAGTTCGTTGACATCGGCATCCACGATCGGAACACCCTGTTGCAGGCGAACATTCACATAGCCGAGCAGCGGATCGAATTTGTTCTGCGAGATGATGGCCATGAGGGTGCCTCGATTCAGAACGTCAGCCAGATGGTCCGCTGCAGGGTGCTGGCGGGATCCTTGGCGATGACGGAGTGGGTGACGTAGTTCAGCAGCACGGTGGCGCCGTCGAGCGTGGCGACCAGCCCGAATTCGCGCAGATTGCTGGTGGTATGGTTGGCGTCGGGCCAGTTCGGCAGGTTCGGGCCCAGGGTGGTGTGGATCTGCAGCCGGTTGGTCGGGGTCCCGGAGACGGTCGCGGCGGTGAGGAAGTCCAGGCGCATCGCGGCCGGGCCCGCGGTGAAGGGTTTGGGGTCGACCAGTTTGGTCTGGCCGCTGGTCGCCGGGGGTGGTCCGGTGTTGTCCCAGGCCTCCGAGCCGGCCCCGATCTGGAGCCCGACGATGCCGGTGGCGGCGGGCGCACCGCGGATCAGGGCGGCCAGCAGCCGGCGGCAGTCTCCGACAATGGCATTGGCGTGCCAGCCGCGATCCCACAGCACGCGGCCGTCGGGTCCGAGCAGGACGTCGTGGTAGCGGCCGGACAGCCGCCCGGCGGCAGGTTCGTCGATCATGGTGACTCCTCGGGGAACGGCGGCCACCACACCCGGTTGCGCAGTGTGGTCAGCAGGTCGCGGTCGGCGGTGCGGCTGGACAGATCCGTCGCGCGGAACACCCGCCAGTCCGGGATCGCGTCCACACCGGCGTCGCTGACGGTCAGATATTCGGCGAACGGGTATTCGTCGCGGAACGCTTCGGTCAGCGGATGACCCGCGCCGAACACCTCCTCGTCCAGTTCCGAGGAGCGCAGCACCACCACCGCGCGACGGTTGACCGGCAGGAAGCGGATCAGCAACTCGCGCAGGCGATCCGCGTCCCGGGCGATCAGCGGGCGACCGGCGGGGCCGCGTTCGACATAGAGGCCCAGGGTGCCGGGGGTGTAGAGCTCGTCGGGTTCGAGGGCCGAGCCGTCGGGGCGCTGCGGGGTGTAGGCGAGCAGGTCACCGAATTGGCGGCGGCCGCGATTGCGATCCAGGTCGGCGAGAGCGACAGTGGTCGAGCCGGCGAAGCGCCGTACCGAGGCTTCGTCGGCGGCGCGATGGCTGGGATCGCCGGTGCCCGGCCGGTCGCGGTCGGATTCGCCCGCACCTGCGGACCAGTGCCCGCTGATGTCGGCGCGACCGTGCAGGCCAGCGGCCCAGTCCGCGCCGGCGATGTCGCTGCCACGGCGCGCGGGGGTAGGGGTTCCGTAGCCGCCGAGACGGCCCAGCGCTACGTTGCGGTCGCTGCGAAACAGTAGGCAGGGCAGGCCATCCGATAGATCGAGCACGGCGGGGTTGGTGTTGGCGGCCGCGCCGGTCAGGACCGGTTCGGGGGCGGTGATCGCGCCCGCGAGTGAGAGGTCGGCGGAGTACAGGCCCTCGCCGCCACCGCGATCGGAGCGGAAGTACACCCGTGCCCCGCCGGTGCCGCGAGCCGCGATCGCGGGTTCGCGGTCGCGGGCGGTGCCGGTGGTCAGGTCGATCGGCGCGGACCACGCCGGGCCCGGCCAGTCGAAGCGGCGCATCCGAATCCGGTGGCGATCCAACGGGTCCGCGTGGGTGTCGGCGTGCGCGGCGGCCAGCCAGAGCCGGTCCCCGTCGCGCACCAGATGCGGATCGTATTCGCCCGCACCGGGATCGGGGAACCACAGCGGAGCCGACCAGGGACCGTGCAGTGCGCGCACATTGTTGCCCACCAACCCGGAGGCGGTGGTTTCGGTGCGCCAGCCCGCAGCGTCGCGGATGGCCAACCCTGCGGGTGTGCCGACGTAGACGGTGCCGTCCGCGGTGACCAGAACCGCCCGGCAGTCCTGGTCGGGCAGTCCGTCGGCAGTGGTGTACAGGTGTCCTTCGGTATCAGAACGCAACTCGACCACCCCGGCCCCGGTCGCCAGCCAGACCGGGCCGTGATCGGCCACGATGGGTTCGGCCGCCGGATACGTCCGGGCACCGGCGGACGTGAGGCCGTCCTCGGCGCCGATTCGGGCGAAAGCCTCGCCACCCACGGCACCGGCCGGCGGAAGAACACGGCTGTCGCCGCCACTCGGCGCGACTGCCCCACCCTCGGCCGCGCTCGCCGGTGCGAAATTCCGACCGTTGTCGACATTCATCGGCGCGAAGGCTTGACCGCCGACGGCACCCGACGCGAAGGCCTGAGCGCCATAGGCACTCACCGGCGCGAGCATCCGGACGTCCTCGACGGGGACCGGCGCGACTGCCCGGACGTCGTTGGCGGCTGTTGGAGCGCCGAGTGCGGCCAGGTCGATGGTGGTGACGGTGTCGTCGGCGCCGATCCAGGCGGCGCCGGAGCCGGTCGCGACCCAGATCGCTCCGTACGGGTCGACCGCGAGGTGGCGGATGTCGTTGCTGGGTAACCCGTCGGCGATGCGCAGGGTCTCCCAGCCGCTTTCCAGGCTCGCCAGATCGGTGGCGCGGCGTCGGGACAGGCCCGAGGCGGTGGCCGCCCAGACCGACACTCCGTCGGTGGCGGCCCGGATCACCAGGTGCCGGACGTTGCGGTTGGCCAGGCCGTCGCCGGCGGTGTGCCAGGTGCCGTCGGGTAGCCGGGCGCTGACGCCCGCGGCGTGCCCGAACCACACGGTGCCGTCCGGGGCCAGGGCGACCGCGCGCAGATCGGTCACCGGGTTGCCGGTGGGGTCGGGCACCGTGAGCTGGGTGATGGTGCCGCCGGGGCGCCGTACCGCGGCGCCGGCGGCGGTGGCGTACCAGGTGGAGCCGTCTGCGTCGACGGCCAGTGCACGAATATCGTTGCCGGGCAACCCGTTCGCGGTGGTGACGCGCTGCCATGCGCCGCCCGCGGCGCGCTCGCCGACTCCGGCGGTGGTGCCCGCGAGCACGGTCGCGTCCCAGCGCACCCGGGCCAGCCGCCACACCTGTTCGGTGTGGGTGCGCCACACCAGCCGGATCGCGCCCGCGGGGTCGGTGGCCGCGGTGCAGTCGGCGTGCCACCCGATCGGCACGGTGGGGACCGTGGCCGGCGGCGCCCAGTCCACGGCCGGGTCGACGCTGCCCTGCCCGCGCATCCGCCGGTCCCCGAAACCCAGGGCGTGGGCGCAGGTCGAGGCCGGAAGGTCTACGCGCAGCACCACATCCGGCCCGGTCGCGGCAGTGCGCAGGGTGATCCCGCCGTCGGCGGACACGGTGGCCACCACGCCGCTCACCTGGGCGTTGAACGCCGCTACGACCTCCTGGGCGGTGGCGCGCGCGAGCACGGCGTAGGCGGCGGCCCGAACATGGAACACCTCGCTGGCCCCGTAGCCGGTCAGGGTGAGCCGGGTCCCCTCGACGAGGCGGAACGGTCCGCGCACCTCCCCGCGCAACCGGGCCGGTTCCATCGCCTGCGTCCTACCGGTGCGCCAGCGCAGCACACTGTGGCCGGTGTCGGGATGGGCCACACACGCCAGCCACAAACCCGCCGCACCCGGCAACGCCAGCAGCGCCGGATCGGCTTGCGGCGCAGCCGAAGGCACGGCGGTCGCGTCGAGCCAGGCCGCGCGCACCGACGCCTTGATCAGCAGCCGGGTCCCGCCGTGCCCGCAGGTGGTGGCATAGCCGACCCACCGGCGTTGGGCGGCATCGGTGCAGGTCGTGAGCCGCCCGCGTGGCGCGCCGTCGAGTGCGACCAGGCTCGCGCTGGCCGGGCTCACCTCGAGCCGGGATTCCGGGCCGGTCAATCGTGAGCGCAACCGCAGTTTGGCCCCGACGGCTTCGGCGTCGACCCCGGACAGCATCCGGGTCAGCACCGCCGCCACCTCACCGGCGCTCGCCGCGGTGAGATCGGCGAAATCGCCGGGCCCGAACACGATCGTCGCCGCCAGCGCGCCATCGGCGGCCACCGTCAGCGTCATGCCCGCCCGCAGCGCGAACGGGCCGTCCACGACGCCGGTGAGCACGGCGGCGACACCATCGTCCCCGACCGCCGCCGGCACCGTCAGCCCCAGTACGGGTGCGGCGTCCTGGGCACCCCACCAGGCCCCGCCGCGCTGCACCGCGGCGAACAGATTGCGTTGCGGCGCGGCATTACTGCACGTGATGTGCTGGGCGAACTCCGCGACCCGGGTGGACCAGCCGGTGTAGTGGTCGACGATGCTGCGCAACCCGGGGATGGCCCCGACGGTGCCGTAGAGCCCGGGCGCGGTGGCGATCTCGCTGCGCTGGCGGGCGATGTCGCCGTCGGCGGTCAGATCCCAGCCGATCCAGGCCGCCAGCAACGGCAGGAACCGGTGCTCGACCTCCGCGGTCGCGCGCAAGCCGCGCAGCCCCTCGGCGGAACTGAGGATCGAATCCAGCGCCACCCCGAAGGTGTCGACGAACCGGCGCAGCTGCCCGCCACCGGCATTCGCCTCGGGCAGCAGTCCGGTGCCGGGATCGCGGGGCCGGGTCTGGGTGTCGTGGCGGCGATAGATCGCCGGGATCAGTTCGTAGAGGGTGCGGTGATTGCCGTGCACCTCCCCGGCGGTCGCGGTGGCGCGCAACGATTCCGGCCCGTCGAGCTGGTAGTAGTAGGGCACGCCCGGTTCGAGCAGCACACCGCCGAGGTCACCGGCGTCGAGCAGGTCCACTTCCCGGCGCAGCACCGAGCGGTCCGCGCCGAACACCGTGCGCACGATCCGGCGGCGCACCTCCTGGCGGATTCCGCCGACGTCCTCGAGCACGGTCAGGGTCTGCTCGAGAATCCGCTGCGGCCCTTCGCGGCGATCCCGATCGGGCAGATCCACCACTTCCACCGCACCCGGCGGCGGGAACTCGGCGTCGTCGTAGAGCAGATACCGCGCGCTGTCGGCGGGGAAGGCGAAGTCGCGGGTCTTGCGCCGCACCCGCACCACCGGGCGATCCGGGGCCGCCTCGCCAGGCAGCGGTTCCATCGTCCACCGCAGCAGGACGCGCCGCCCGATCAGGTCGGCGGTCGCGGTGAACGCGGTCACTTTCATGACACCCGGGTCCTCACGGGGACGCCTCGAGGCGCACGTCCAGCACGCCGGGCGTGGGGATCTCGAATTCGCCGACCTCGATGCGGCCCTCGGGCGCGACCCCGGTGCCGATCGCGTCGCGCAGGAACGCCGGCAGCTGGGCCAGCGGCGGCAGTTGATGGCGGGCCAGTTCGGCTTCCAGGTCCGGGGCGGGCCGGTCGGCGCGCTGGAACCGGGTGACCTTCGCCCCGAGCACGCCTTCCACCGATTCCGCGGCGGCGTACACATCGCTCTGATACAGCGTGGATCCGAAGTCCACGACCGCGAAATCCAGCAGCGCGGCCACCGCGGCCGACACCCGGGCCAGGATCGCCTCGGGCAGGAATCGTTTGTCCACGCTCAATTCCACGGCGATGTCGACTACCACCGGGCGCGCGTCGAGCACGGTCACCGTGGTGCCGGCCATCCGCTTGTCCTCGAAGTAGCCGAGCAGCCGGTTGCGCAGCGCCTCGGGGACCGCGCTCAACGCCGGGCCGGCGGGCGCGATGTAGAGGTCGACGGTGTTCCAGGAGCGACTGTGGGCGCGGACCTTGGCGACGGTGCCGGTGCGCTGGGCCAGGGCCACGTAGTCGCTGGCGGTGACGGCGCGGTTGGTGGAGCGGAAGGCGAAGGGCGCGTAGCGGATCGCGTGATCGGCGCGCTCGGCGTCCCCGCCACCGGCCGCACCGGCCGGGTTGAGCACCGAGCGCAGCCCGGGAATCGGAGTGCGGGACTGGGTGATCGCGCCCGCGGCCACATTGCCGGCCGCGCCCCGGCACACCCGGTAGCTCGCGCGCACCTTGTCGGTGCCCACCGGGGGCCGGCGCCCGCTGCCGAACACCACGTGCGCGGTGCCGGTGGCGTCGAACAGCAGTTGGTAGACGCGGTCGGCGGGATGGGCGAACACCGCGCGCCCGTCGGCGGCGACCTCGAAGAGCAGGCTCTCGCGCCGATCCCAGCTCACCCAGCCCGCGCCCTCCTCGACCTGCACGAGTACCGAATCGACCACGATCGCCTGATCGGGCAGCCGGAAGGTCTGGCCGGGCTCGCCGGTGGAGGAGCCGAGCAGCACCGGGGGCCGGGCGCTGCTCTGCTCCACGGGTAGTCCGTCGTAGCGCAGCACCGGCCGGTTCTCGTCGTCCAGGCCCGGGCGCAGCTGATCCGAGAGCAGCGCCAGCTCCAATCGCGGTCCCAGGTAGGTGAATTCGATCGCGCCGCCGGTGTCGCTGACGGTGGCGAACACCGCGCCGTGCGGGACGGTCACCGTCTGCGGGGCGCCGGGGTGGGCGAAGGTGAGTTGCAGGTCGGCGACCGCGGGGGTGGCCGGGGACAGTTCGTAGCCGATGAGCCGCAGCAGATCGACGATGCCGGCGCGTTCGGTGGCGGTGGCGGGGAACAGTTCGCTGGCGATGCGGTCCTGGTAGTAGAGCATCACATCGCCGCAGTAGGCGAACAGGTCCACCATCAGCATGCCCAGATCGGCCGGGGAGCGGTCGGTCCATTCCGGCAGCCGCTGCTCGGCCAGGCGCAGCATCGCCGCGCGCAGGGAGCGGAAGTCCTTGTCGGTGTAGTCGATGGCCGCGGGGGCGGGAGTCACCATGATTGCCTCACACGATCGGAATGGTCATCTCGGCGGCCACCGGCCGGTCGCTGTGCACGTAGCCCAGGATCAGGCGCAGTTCGCCGTCGTGGCGTTCGAGCACCGCGCGGGTGACCACGATGCGCCGTTCCCAGCGCACCACCGATTCGTGGGCCTGTTTGCGCAGCAGGTCGGCGGTGACGTCGTCGTCGGGTTCGTGCACCAGGGCGTGCACGCGGGTGCCGAAGTCGCGCAGCATCGGGCGTTCGCCGAGCCGGGTGCCCAGCAGCACCCGCAGGTCGTCGCGGATCTTCTGATCGCCCGCGGTCATGGCGATGCCGCCGGTGTGCGGGTCGATGCGGAACGGGAAGGCGGCTCCGGCGGCGTCGGTCATGACGGTCTCCTAGTCCAAGGGGCAGGCGGGCAGGGCGGGCGGGCTCGGCAACGGCGGCAGGGCCGGAATCTCGGGCAGGCCCGGCAGGGCGGGCAGTGGCAGCGCGATCGAGGGCAACTTCGGGACGGGCAGGCCGGGCAGGGTCGGCAGGGTCAGTGCCGGCAGCGCGGGCAGTTCGGGAATCGCGGGCAGCCCCGGTAGCGCGGGCAGGCTGATCGAGGGCAGCTTCGGGACCGGCAAACCCGGCAGGTCGGGCACGCTCAGCGACGGCAGCGCGGGCAGCTGCGGAATCGCGGGCAACCCGGGCGGTGCCGGCAGCGTGATCGCGGGAAACGGCGGGAACTTGCAGCGGCTCATCACTTCACCACCACCGCACTGCTCAGATGCACACCCGGTTGCAGGAGCAGCGGCGCCAGCTGGAGTGAGGGCGCGGCCACCCCGGCCACCGCGGCGGGCGGGGTGAGGGTGCCGGTCACCACGTGGGTGTGGGTCAGCATCGCGTGCCACAGTGCACTGAATGCCGTGCCCATCAGCGTCGGCTCGGCCGCGTTGGTGCCCAGCGCCACCGAGGTCGCGTTCAGCACCACGGTTTTCGCGTTCACGTGCACGGTGTCCTCGACGAGGTTGAGCACCGTGCCCTTCGGGTTGACCACCGCCGTCCCGTCCGCGGTCATGCTCAGATGATTGCCGTGCGCCTCCACCAGGGTCGTCTTGCCGTTCTCGGCGTCCAGGTGCAGATGCGAGCCCTTGCCGTCGGCGACGAGCACGCTGCCGTGCGCGTCGATGGAGACGAACGCGTCGCTGGCGTGATGGATCAGGATCTGCTCCGCGCCCGGAGTGTCGACGATCTCGACGGTGTGCCCGGCCACGGTCTTGATCACCCGGCGCTCGGGCGGATCGGCCGCGGCCTCGGGCGGGGTGGCGCCCTGCGGATACCAGACTCCGGTCCAGACCGGGCGCCGGGTGTCGCCGGCCTCGAACTCCACCCACACGTCGGTGCCCTTGGGCGGGACGAAGAAATAGCCGTAGGGCAGGCACGGCGCGGCCGGCACCGAGGCGGTCGTGCCGAACACCGCCGGCACCGTCACCTCGAGCGTGCCCCGGCAGTCGGGGTCGGCGTCGTCGGCGACCTTGCCCCGGTACTTGCCGTAGTAGCGGCCGGCGTGGCGGCCCAGTTCCTCGGTCAGCATCCCCATCACCTCGTCGCCGCGAATTTCGTGTAATAGCTGGCCCGGCCGCGGTTTTCGGAGCGTTCGCGCCGGTAGACGTGATTGACCTTGGTCAGATACCAGTCCCCGGCCGCCCACGCCGAGATCCCGGAGATGCTGACCCGCGATTTGGCCCGCAGCAGCACGTTGCCGGTGGCCACTCCGCGCCCGGCGAACCCGAGCGCACGCGTCGGATCCCGCACGATCGTGGCCTTGGCCGCACCCGGGTCGGCGATAGTGCCGATCACCCGATGGGTGGGCGCGGGCAGTTTCGCCGCGGCGGCGGCGGCCAGTTCGGTGAGCGCCTCGAGCGCCGCGGTGCGGCTCTTGCCCAGATCGGGGTCGCGGCCGCTGCCCGGCGCGGGCAGTTGCGGGCGCGGCGCCGGGGCGGGGGCGGGTGCGTCGACGACCGCGCCGCTGAGCGGGTCGATGGTGGCCGCCGCGCGTGCCGGCAGCGCCCCGGCGGCGATCCGCTCGAAGTCGAACTCCACCAGATCGCCCATGCCCCGGCAGTAGCTCAGCGCCCCGATCGGCGCCGCGGTGCCCACCTTCTCGATCGGCACGAAGTAGAAGTGCGAGGTGTTCTTGCCGTCGAACTCCAGGAACGCCAGGCAGTTCTGGCGTTCGGCCAGCCCCAGCACGAACGCCCAGTCGTTGACGTTGGCCTGGCGCAGCGGATCGGTTTTGCTGAACGTCGTGTTCTCGGTCGGCTCGATCTGCAAGGGCGTGATCCGGTACTCCGCGCGCGACACGATCTCGGTCAGCACCTGTTCGAGCGTTTCCCCGTTGTTCCACACCTTGGGTTCGGCCGGGGTGTGCTTGCTCATGCGGTGGGTGAAATCCAGCGCGGTCAACTCGATGCGCTGCCCGCCCGGCGCGGCGATCACCCGCGCCGCGGAGACCACGCCCTCGAAGATCATCGCCGGATGCGCCTGCCAGCCCAGCGTCAACCGCAGCTCCAGGCCCTCGAAGGAGGCGTCGGCGAGCACGCCGGTGTTGTCGTCGAGGATCACCGTGGCCTTGTCGGTGAGCCGGTCGTGGTCCTCGACGTCCACCGAGGCCACCGGCGGGGACACATCGCGCCAGTCCTTGCCGTCGGCGCTCATCGCCAGCAGCGCGATCGCGGTGTCCTCGGCCATCTCAGAACACCCGCTTGCGGTCGATGAGGCCGGGCGCGGAGGTCACCGGCACCGCGCGCGACTCCCCCGGGCGCAGCCGCAGCGGGAAGCCCACCGGGTTGGCATCGGCGATGCGCCACCAGCTCTCGCCGTCGCCGTAGTAGCGCCAGGCCAGATATTCGATGTCCTCCACGCCGGTGACCCGATGCTGGTAGTCCACGGCGTCGGGCGGGCGCGGGGCGTAGCGGCGGATCGCGACCGTCGCGTGCACCACCCCGTCGGCGCCGGTCGCGTCGTAGACCTCGAGGCCGCGGTAGCGGGAGGTGATCGAGACACCCATGACAGCTCCTAGATTCCGAAATCGCCGAAGACGTTCTGCAACAACCCGACTCCGGGCGCGGTCTGCGCCCAGTCCTCGCCGTCGAGCTGCCAATAGGATTTGGCGACCTCGATGTGGCGGCCGATGTAGTCCAACGTGGTGCCGATCGACTGGGTCTGCTCCTGCAAGGTGACGCTGATCTCGGCGCGCTCGGGGGTCAGGTCGGATTTGAAGTTGGTGATCTTGATGTTGAGATCGGTCATCACGCATTCCAGGTCGATGCCGCCCAGCTTCAAACTGCACACCGGCGGCCGGGTGGGCGGGCAGAATTTGCGGCCCGGCGCCAGCCAGGCCAGCATCTCCCCCAGCGGATCCCAGGACGGGTTCATGAACGAGCGCAGCACCGCCAGGCTCGGCTCGAGCCGGCCCCCGAAGCGTTTGTCCCCCGAGACCGGCACGCGGGGCGGTGCGCCCGGAATCTGCTGTCCGGGTTGGAGTTCGGGAATGTTGTCCACGAAGCGGGCGTCGAGGGCGAAATCCAGGGCGAAGGTGCGTGGTTTGCCGGTGTCGGCCTCGAGGCCCTTGGTGCCCACCAGCAGCGGCCCGAACTCCTTGAGGTCGTCCAGGGCACCGAAGACCTTGCCGAAACCGGTGTCGGCCGCGGTGCGGTCGAATTCCCACTTGCCGAAGTTCTGCACCTCGCGGTAGCCGTAGGACTTCTTCTCCGACATCAGGTCCGGGTTGAACTGGAAACGGAAGATCAACGGCGGCACGTTGATCACGTTGGCCAGGTACCCGGTTTTTCGTGTCATCACAGTCTCCTAGGCGGGGCTCGGCAGGACGCCGCGGCCGCCGTTGCGTTCGCCGAGCTCGAACCACATGCGGGCGTGGCGTTCGGCGTCGTCGCGGTCGGGCGGCAGCGGGAAGTCGCCGGGCCCGAGCGGGCGCTCGGGTTCGGCGGCGGGTGGCGGGATTTCGCGCAGCGCGGGGCCCGGTGTGCCGCTCAGGTCGATGAGGACCTCGTCGATCTGCACGGTGGCGCGCGGGCGGTCCATGACCGCGGCCGCCGCGGCGGGGACACCCTTCCGGGCTTCGGGGCCGGCGAAATGTTCGGTGATCTTGCCCAGCAGGGTGTCCAGGCCGCCGCGGGTCAGCCAGCTCTCATAGGCTTGGGCGATCGCCTCCAAACCCGTGTCGGTGCGGACCTTTTCCCCGACGATCAGGTTCTGGGCGAGTTCGGTGGAGCGTTCGCGGACCTGCCCGAGATGCTTGTCCAGCGTCGAGTCGGACAGTTTGGCCTCCGCGGCGGCGGCGCGGTCCAGTTTGCCCGCCACGTCGCGCAGTCCGCCGGTGACCGCGTCGCCGGTGATCTGGAGTCCGTTGCGGGTGACCTGCTGGATGCGGTCCAGGGCGACGGTGGCGTGCCCGATCGTCTTCGGATCGGTCAGGATCGCCTGGAAATTCGGTGCGCTGGGCGGTGTGACCGCCACCGGCGCGACGCCGCCGCGGTGCAGCGGATCCAGGAACGGCAGCCGCGCGGCCTCGTTGAGCCGTTCGATCTGCTCGGGGTTCAGCGCCCCGGGCCGGTCCGCGGTGCCGGCCAGGGGCTGGTCGGCGACGATCTCGTAGATGATCGGCAGGATCGCGGGCAGGATCCGCACCACGTGGGTGATCACCCGGAACACCCGCAGATCCCCGAGATTGCGCAGGATCGTGTCCACGGCCGGGACCAGCCAGTTCAGCAGGGCGTCCACGGTCGCGCTGATCGCCGCGCCCAGCACACCGGCCAGATCGAACACCGCCAGCAGTGCTTCGCGCACGGTGTCGAAGATCGCCGAGAGCATCGCATCGACGGTGGACTGCAGGATCGCCAGCACCCCGGCGGCGGTGCGCGCGACCATGGCGAAGGTGTCGAACATGGTCACGAACACCAGCCCGCGCAGCAGCAATGCTTGGCGCAGCAGGAATTTCAGGGTTTCGGCCACGGCCAGGCGGATGTCGGGCAGGCGCGCGAGCAGCCACGAGATCGACCCGATCACCTCCGGCAGCGCCAGGATCAGCCCGTCCACCAGCCGTGACAGCGCGGTCAGGGTGGCGGTGGCGCTGTCGAGCAGACGCAGCCAGGCACCGCCCTCGACGGTGCCGGGCAGCACCGAGGTCTGCGCGGCCTGTTCGGGGCGACCGGCGGCGACGAAGAACAGGCCGGCCAGCGCCTCGATCGCCTTGGTGATCGCGCCGAGTTGCGTGGTCAGGGTGCTGCCGCCGACCGGTTGACCGCGCGCGCCCGCGGTGGCGTCCTCGATCCGGTCGCCGCCGCGCAGGTTGAGCAGGCCCAGGATGTTCTCCACCCGCACCGCGATGTCGTGGATGGTGGGCAGTGCGGAAATGATCGACAGCGACCCCAGGGTGCCTCCGATCAGGCCGCCGGGAATGTTGCCGATCAACCGGCCGACACCGCCGAGCAGGCCCTCGAGGAAGTCACCGAAGCCGCCGCCGGGGGCCAGGTCGGAGAGGTTGACCACGTGCACCTTCAGCGCGCCGTCGAACAGCGGCGGTTCCCCGAAGCGGGGCCCGGCCGCGATCACCGAGGTGAAGGTGAACGTCGCGTACTGCGAGGTCGAACGCTCGATGTCCTCCAAAGCCCGTCGCGCGAAACGGGTTTGGGTGAGCAGCAGCCCCATTTGGGTGAGCAGGGTCTCCTCGTTCATCGCCCGCCTCCCGCCGTGGCCAGTTCGCGCACGCGCTGGTGGCCGGTCCGGTAGGCGGCCAGGACCGCGCCGCCGAACTGCTCGGCGATCTCCTCGGCGAGCGCGGCGTCCAGCGGGGTGCCCGCCGCGGCGCGCAGGGTCAGGCGCGGCATCCGCACCCGGCCCAGCAGTGCGCGTTTGCGCAGGAGGTGCGGGGAGGTCGGGGTGAGCTCGAAGGTGAGTTCGCTGCCCTGGGCCAGCTGGGCCCGGTAGGTGGCGGCCAGGTGCCCGACGTAGGCGGGGATGGCCTCGCCGACGAGCAGGAAACCGCCCGTGGCGAGCCAGGTTTCGAACGCCTTGGCCAAAGCCTCCTGCGGGTGCCGGGCGACGGCGCGGCGCTGCTCGTCGACCTCGGGGCCGTAGAACGCCTCGGCCAGCGCATCGGCTTGCGGGCCCAGCGCGGCCAGGCGGCCCTTCTCGTCTACCTTCGCCGCACGAGCGGCCTCCCCCGCGAACTGATCGGACAGGGTGTTCAGATTGCGGAAGGTGCGCCGGAAGACCTTCGCGCCCGCGAGCCGTGCGGCGTGCTCGATCCGGGTGACGCCGTCGAGGAGCTGTTGCTTGCGCCCGCCGCCGAACACGGTCTCGGCCAGGTCGGGGAATTCCGAACGGAAGTTCAGCGGCGCGGCCTCGGCCATGATCGGCAGCGCGGTGCCGGATCCGCCGCTGGTGAACAGGGCGTCCACCAGCCGCCGGGTGCGCCCGATCTGGCGTTCGCCGTATTCGAGTTTGTCGGTGAGCAGGTCGATGCCCGGCACCGTGCGGCGCAGGTCGTCGATCGCGCCCTGGGCGGCGTTGAGCATGTCGTGCAGTTCGTCGCGTTTGCCGGTGTCGACCGCGGTGCCGGTGTCGTCGAGCAGATCGTCGAGGCTCAGCGCCGGCACCAGCACCGCCCAGCCGCCGAGTTTGGCGCGCAGCAGATCGCCGAGCCCGATCGCGGTGATCGCGCCCAGCAGCACCGGAATCCCGCGCAGCAGCCGCAGCACGTCACGCAGGAACAGGCCGAGCTCGACCACGAATTCGCGCACGCCCCCGGCGAAGCCGGTGCCGTAGGCGCGGTAGAACTTCAGCTGGAACTCGAGGTGCGCGCCGAGCACCGCGCCCAGCGCCCCCACCAGGGCGACCCCGCGGGCGGCCAGGCGGGTGCCGCCACCGAACGCGAACTCGAACACCGCCCCGCGCAGGTGATACACGTGATGTTCGGCGCGCCGGAAGCCGTCGAGCACCGATTTACGCAGTGCCAGCGCGCCTTCGGTGAGCAGCCATTCGATCAGCTTGGGCAGCGACCCGACGAGCACCAGCGCGCCCAGGGTTTCGCGGGCCAGCGCGTCGGCGGTCTCGGCCAGGGTGCGCCCGACCGGGGGCGCGTCCACCGCCACCGGACCGAGCACCCGGGTGATCCTGTCCGGCACCGCAATACCGAGTGCCGCCAAAGTTCCCCGCAACTGCCCGGCCAGCCGCCGCACCGCGCCGCTGGTGGTCGCGGCCTCGGCCAGCACTTGGAACGCCAGCGCCATCAGGCCCGCCAGATCACCGGCGGTGCGGGCGCGCGGATCGAACATCGCCGGCGTCGGTACCCGGAATCGGCGCACCGAGGCCTGTAGGTCGGCGAGCGCACGGTTCGCGGCCGTGGCGAAACGCGCGATCGCGGTCTCCTGGCTGCCGGCGCGCAGCGGATCGATCGCCCGCCCCAGCCCGTCCAGGAACCCCAGCCCTCCCGCCCCGAGATGATCCAGCAGGGACCGCTGCGGTGTCGCCGGGGCCAGCGTCCCCCGCTGCCCCGGCGGCAGCCACAGCGACAACGCCCCGTTGTAGAACCGCACGATCGGAAACCCCTCGGTCGCCCGATCCACCAGCCGCGCCGCCTCCAACCGCCGCGTCAACGCCGCCTCGATCGCCCGCTGCGCCGGGCCCACCCGCAGTTGCGCGGCGAACGCGGCAGCGAATTTGCTGGCGACAGAAGCGAAGTCGATGGGCATGTCACTGCCCTCCCGCTGGTATCGCATAGGAGCGCTGTCGCAGCCGTTCCAGCACGAGGTCCTGAAAATTGCGGACCTCGGTGAGGTTCGCGCCGGGCACGCGCAGGCGCAGGGTGTGCACGATCGGGCGCAGGTCTTCGGAATCGGGAAGGTCGAGGACCGGTAGTTCTTCGGGGTCGACCAGGCCCGGGATGGTGAGCCCGCGCAGTTCCGGCGGAAGTACGCGGCCGATGATCAGGGCGAAGGCTTCGCGGAAGCGGGTGATCTGGGTGGGGTCCAGGTCCCACAGGGCGTTCGCGCCGAGCAGGCCGGTGGCCAGTTCGGCGCGTTCGGGGTCGAAGATGCTGGGGCGCTTGCGGGTGGCGGCGAGCGCGGCGCGGGCGCCGGGGCCCAGCGCCAGGGGTGCGTCGTCGCCGGGGAGTCGGGCGAGTTCGTCGGCTTCGGCTTGCAGGGCGGGCCAGGTGAGCGCGGGCAGGGTGTCGCCGCCGTACTTCTGTTTCAGCGTCTTCTTGTCCGGCGCGGACGGCAGCGGCGGGAAGGGCCGCAGCGGGCGCGGGAGGGGCAGGGCGGGGATCGAGAGAGCCGGCGGTTTGGGTGGGCCGATCTTGCGGGGTGCGGCGAACGCGAGCTCGACCAGCGCCAGTTCCTTGCCCAGTGCGGCGAAGACCCGCACGATCGGATGCTCCAGGAACAACTTGCCGACGAATTCGCCTGCCGTGTCCAGGAATTCGCTGCCCTGGACACTGACCGCGGCGGCGATCCCGGTCACCGCGGCCACCAGCACGCTCAGCTGCGCGTCCACCGTGCGCCCGACCCGGCGCAGTTGCCCGCGCACCACCGTCATCGTGTGCTCCACGATCCGCACCAGCGACCCCTCCCCGGTGCTCAGCTCCTCGCCCTGGCGCACCATGCCCGCGACGACTTCCCCGAGCGCGGCGAACACCGCGGCCCCCAGCCGCGCGATCCCGGCCATCATCCGCGCCGCCGGTTCGAGCACCGGCGCGATCTTGACCACCAGCACCGCCACCGCCCCCAGCAATTGCGCGAGCAACCCGGCCAACCGGTCACCGAGGTCGAGTATTTTGGCCAGCAACGGGTTTCGCACCTCGCCGCGTGGCCCGCCCAGCTGTTCCAGCAGCGCCACCGACCCGTTCATCAACCGGGCCAGCGCCCCGAACAGGTCGAACACCGCGCGGATCTCGCGCCGGTCACCCAGCGCCGCCGCCAGCGCGAAACCGGCACCGGCCGCCAGCAATCCGCCGCCGACGAGGATCCCGGTCCCGACCGGCGCGGCGCGCATCCCGAACCCGAGCAGAAACGGCAGCACGATCCAGGCCAGCGCCGCCAGCAACACACTGAGACTGAACGCACTGAACCGCAGCAGCACACTGACACCGGCGATCATGCCCGCCGGGCTGAGCAGCATCCCGCCGATCATCCCGGCCACCCCGGCCAGCGGTTCGGTCAGATTCGGGCCGCCCCGCGATACCGGCACCGCGCGCTGCGCGGCCAGGAACTGGGTGTTCAACGCCCCGAAATTGGTGATGTGCGCGCGCAAGGCCAGCCCCTGCATCGGCAGCCGCCGCCCGAACCAGTGCAGCAGGAACGCGCTGCGGGCGCGCTCCACGATCAGCGTCTCGCGCCCGGCGATGTCGGCCCACGGCGCCAGCGCCGCCGCCGTCGCGCGCAGCGCGGCGGTGACCTTCTGCAGCAGCAAACCCAGCGGCATCCGCGGTTCCTCCTTCCCTCAGTCGGTGCGGGCGGCTTCGATGCGGGCGTTCTCCCGTTCGATCTGCGCGATCAGCAACTCCACGTAGGCGCGGCGCTCGTCGGTGGACATCCCCATCAGCTCCGACCAAGCCCAGTGCAGGTGGTAGCCGAGGAAGAACACCTCCTGGCGCAGCCCCTCCAGGCTCAGTCCATGGCTAAAAAATTGGTCAGGTCCAAGGTGGCGCGCAGTTCGTGCCCGCAGGCCGGGCAGTCCAGTTCCCGGATCAGGTCGATACCGGGTGCGTTGTCGTTGAACGCCTTGTCGATCAGGCGCCGATCGGTCAGCGTCAGATCGGCCAGGATCTTCGGGCCCATCGCCTCGAGGCGATGCTTGGGCAGATCACCCAGCGACCGCAGGCACCGCGAGAGCAACGCGTTCTTGCCCAGGGAGGCGTTCTTACGCATCTGCGGGGCGGCCGCGGTCTCGTCCTCCCCGCGCGCCATGCGCATGGTCAGCGCGGTGTGCACGCTGCCGTCGCGATCGAGGTAGCCGTCGAGCAGTTCCACCACGATGTCCTCGGGCGGTTCCTCGCCCGGCACCCTCCGCACCGGCAGTGCGTCCAGATCCTCGAGCTGTTCGAAGCGGTCCCCGCACGCCGGGCAGGTGTAGGAGGCGGGCAGTTCCGGGCCGAAGGTGAAGCTGCGCAACCGGATCAGCAGGAAGTTGCGATCCACCGAATACATCGCCTCGATATCGGCGCGCCGCACCGGATTCAGCTCACCGAGCCCGGTCAGGCAGCTGTGCAGCAGCGCGGTGACCAGCCGGCCGCCGTTGCGCTGATTGGCCGGATCGGCCAGCAGCGCCTCGTCGCGCCCGGTCATCTTGCGCAGCGTCGCGGTCCGGTGCACCCGGCCCTGATCGTCGAGGTAGCCGACCGGCAGCGTCACCTCGATCTCGCGCACCCCGCTCCGGCCCGGGGCCGGTCCGATCTCCATGGTTGTCATCGGGTTCTCCTTCCGCGGGTCAGCCGACCCGCTCCAGTCCCTCGTGCTCGAGCACGATCGTCTGCAGCAGCAAATTGGTCGACCCCGCCTCCAGATCGGAGAACTTCGACGACTTCACCCACGCGTTGTAGAAGGCGAAGGTCAGCACGTCCTCCCCGAAATGACGTTTGATGATCATCCCGTTCTTGCGGATCGCCGAACCGCCCTGCTGCCGGGCGCTCAGGTTGAACGTCGCCCGGAACCACTCCCGGAACTTCTTGTCCTCCGGGCTGCCGTCGACGCGGCGCTCGATGGTCAGCGGCTCGAATTTCACCTTCGAGGCGGCCAGCTTGTAGACGTGCATGGTGCCGCCGTCGGGCTGCTCGATGGTGTCGATCTCGCCCTCGCTGAGCCCGGAAACCTTACTGACGCCCGGACTTTCCTTCCCGTCGATGACGAAGACGAACTCGTTGGCCCGATAGCCCTCGTAGAAATCACCCACTTGCGGCATGGCTGCTGCTCCTCACTCTCATGCTTCGCTGACGGTCGCGCCGCTGGGCTGCTGGCCACAGACGAGCACGATGGTCTCCGCGGGCCGCGACGGATAGAAATAGACCTCGACGGTCAACTTGCCCTGCTCGACCTGGTCGGGCGGATTGTTGTTGGCGTCGACGATCACCGTGAAGGTCTGCTCCGGGGAGCCGGTGCCGAACGCGCCTTGGCGCCACAAACCCATCAGGAACGGGCTCACGGTGCCGAATTTCACTGTGGTCCACAGTGATTCACGATTCGGCTCCTGGCGCACCGAACGCAGGCTCGCGCGCAGGCTGGACTTGACGTAGTTGAACAGCAGCCGCACGTTGACATAGCGCCAGCGCGGATCGTCGGACAGGGTGCGCGAGGAATCGATCACGATGCCCGCGCGCGGGATCGGGCGGATGCCGTTGACGCCGCCCTCGACCGCCAGCTGGGTGTGATCGGCGTCGGAATAGTGGGTTTCGGTGTCGAGCACCCCGAGCAGATTCGCCTCGTCCCCGGCCGGCGCCTTCCACACCCCGCGCGTGTTCTCGGTGCGCGCGAACACCCCGAGCACATGCCCGACCGGCGGAATACTGATCCGTGGATTGCCGCCCAGCCCGATCGGATCCGGCACGACCAGCCACGGGTGATACAGCGCCCCATAGGATTTCTTGGTCTTCAGCTTCTGCCCGAACGCGATCGCGTCCTCGCCGCGCGGCACCGCGCCGACGTACATGGCATCACCGCGCTGCTCGCAATAGGCCAGCCCCGCCAGCGCCACCACCACCTCGGTGCTCTCGGTGCACAGCAGCTGAATGTCGTAGGGGGAGAACGCCGAGAGCCCGGTGCCCTTGGCTTCCTCGCCCTTGAAATCACCGGCCTTCGGTTTGCCGTCCGAGCCCCCGGCCAGCGGATACCACTTCTCGGCGGGGCGTTTACGGTTGGCGGCCTCGACATCGTCGAACTGCACCAGTTTCGACCCGGTCAGCGGATGGTCGAGCACCCGCGAGGCGTAGTTGGGCAGGCTCGGTTCCAGGGTCAGCCCCGCGAAGGTCTCCACCACGTGCGCGCTGTCGGCGCCCCCGTCGGCGACCAGGACGTCGAATTCCACCTTCGCC
Organism: Nocardia sp. NPDC050712; assembly: GCF_040654295.1. Classification (NCBI taxonomy): domain Bacteria; kingdom Bacillati; phylum Actinomycetota; class Actinomycetes; order Mycobacteriales; family Nocardiaceae; genus Nocardia; species Nocardia sp. NPDC050712. Next base: position 1,514,725 of record NZ_JBFAHT010000002.1, on the reverse strand, counting down.
ACCACCACGGCGCTGTGATCGGTGAAATCGGCCAGGTTGGTCATCGCCGGGGTCCAGTTGACCGCGCCGGTGCGGTGATCGATCGCGCTGATGGCGTGCGGACCGGCCGCGGTCACCGAGCCCGCCGTGATCACGATGTGCTCCCCGAGCGCGAAATCGCCCGGGGCGGCCAGTTTCGACCCGGACGCGGTCAGCGGCTCGACGGTGCCCGGTTTCGGGTTCGCCATGGTGGTGAAGCCGGCCTTGGGATGGTCGGCGGTGATCTGCAAGCTCGTGCCCGACCCGGCCGGCACCGCCTCCCCGGTCGAGGTGAGCACGATCTTGGCGCTCGCCCCCGAGCCCTCCGTGCTCGCCCGCAACCGGGTGGTGCGCCGGTTGATCGCGTCCGCGATCTCCTTGGCCTTGGCTTTGGTCTTGTCCGCGAAATCCTCGGCGAAGAACGCGATTTCGGTCGCGGCGGTCGCGTCGTCGACCTTGACCAGCAGCTTCGGGGCATCGGTCATGTCGACGGTGGCCGCGCCCAGGGCATTGCCGGTCACGGTCGCGGGCTGGTTCTCCAGCAGCGGGCTCGACGCCGAGGAACTGTGCCGGATCCGCACCGCCAACCGGCGGCCCCACGCGCCCGGATCCGGTTGCCCGCGAAAGCCCGCGCTCACCGCGCCCACCTTCGTGTTCGCGGCATCGGTCAGATCCACACTGGCCGGTTTGGCCCCGACCGCGTTGTCCCCGTCCACGACGCGGCTGACATAGGCGGTCTGCCCGCCGTTGTCGAAGAACCCCTTCACCAGGTAGGCGCCCAGCCCGCCGGGGAAGTAGCCGCCGAAGCGTTCGACGAACTGCGGGTAATTGCTGATCCGCTGCGGCTGATGCGGGACGCCGCGCTCGGTGAGCACGGCGAACCCCGCCACCGATACCGCGGCGCCGGTCACCGACGGCGCGGTCGCGCCGTCGACCTCGACCACATTGACACCGATATTGAAGGCCATCACTACTCTCCTGAATTCTTGGTGCGGGAGGCGTTCACGACACCTCCAGGTGATCGGCGTCCAGCACTAGGTCGCGGACCTGCCAATCCAGCAGCGCGATCCGGGCCCGGGCACGGGTCCCGACCCGGTACCGCAGCACCGGCTCACCCGCCACGGCGGCGGAATCCGGTGCCTCACAGCGCAACTCGACCGGCATCGGCACGCCCGCGAACATCAGCTCGCCGCGCCCGCCCAGCCGGTCCAGCACGGCTTCGAGCAGTAGGGCCTCCTCGGCGCGCGAGCCCGCGACCGCGCGCACCTCGTAGTCCAGGTCGTAGGGGTCGCCCGCGGCGACCAGGCGCAGCTGATCGGCACGGAAATCTCGCGCCACCCGCGTGCTGTCCACGCGCTGGCGGGCATGGCGCACACCGGAATGCAGAATGTCGAGCGCGGGCGCGGGCGGCACCGCCTCGGCGGCCGTGCGGACCCGCGCGGCCACGGGGGTGGCCCCGAGCGCCACCCCGGCCAGCACCGCCGCCAGCGCGGCGTCGGCATCGGCCAGCAGTTGCGGGCGGACCGCGACGATCCCGTCCAGCCGGGCGGTGAACGGCGCTTCCACACAGCGGAATTGGATTCGCGAGAGGTTCTTCGCGATCACCGAGGGCAGATCCTCGATGCCGCAGACCACCGTCTCCCAGGTGGCCGCCGCGCGCACCGGAACGAATCGGTGCCAGGTATTGGCCGGGTCATCCGGCGCCAGCGCCGCCGAACCCAGGCGCAGCTCCAGGAAGAAGCCGCGCCCCGGCGGGCCCGCGGAGCGGTTGGCGCGCACCGAGAACCGCAACTCCGAACAGTCCGAGACATCGCGCGCGGGCAGGTCCCGGCGCAGCAGATGCCCGGTCGCGGCGGCGCTCGCGGTGAGCAGCACGCAGCGCGGATCGGTGCCGGTGGGCCCGCGCTGGGGCGCGTCGGCGATCGTCAGCGCGGTCGAGGCGCTGCCGTCGGCGGCCACCGCCGACCAGGCGGTGGCGTCGTTCATGGTGTCCAGCACGACCAGACTCATGGCCGGACACCGAGATCAGCCGAAGGGTTGGGCATGGGGTCACTGTGGCAGCGAGGTCGTCACCCAGCTGTCACGTGCGCGTTCGACCGACCTCGTCCGGGAAATGGCGGGCCGCGATGCCGTCGAACAGCAGCGCCAGGCTGTCCTCGAAGAGCCGGTCGAGATCGATGTCGAGCCCGGTCGTGCCGGTGTCGAAGACCTGGACCAGCATCGGATAGGTCACCGGGTCCACCAGCGCCGCCACCTGCTCGGCCGTGGCCCGCAAACCCAGCGGTCTGCGTTCGGAGGTGACCAGCAGCGCCAGCCCCTGCACCAGGCTCGACACCGACAGGCACACCGTCAGCACGGTTTCGCGCGACATCCCCGGGCGGTACACCGCCGCGAACGGACGTTCCAGGGAGTCCAGCAGCGTCGGGCCGACCGGCGGGCGGGTCTGGGCCAGCACCGGCAGCATCCAGGGATGCCGGCGATAGAGCTGCCATTCACCGCGCGCCTCGTAGGCCAGGCCCGCCCGCCAGCCCGCCGAACCCGGTGGCGGCGGGGCGATCTCGGCCAGCGTCAACTCCGCCATCTCGGCCAGCAGGGTGTCGCGGTCCGGAAAATGCCGGTACAGCGCCGCGGTCGCGACCCCGAGCTCGGTGGCCAGGCGCCGCATCGACAGCCCTTCCAGACCTTCCCGATCGGCCAGCGCGACGGCCGCGCGCACGATCGCCACGGTCGTCAGCCGCCGCGGCGCGCTACGGCGCGGCGGCGCGGCCTGCCGCCGGGCCCGATAGGCCCGGGCCTGACACGAGCGCGAACAGTAGCGCCGCCGCCGCCCGCGCACCGGATGCGCTACCCGCTCCCCGCACACCGCGCACGCGGCCGCCTCCATTTTCGTCACGACATCCAGTGTGACGAAATTGTCGTAACTCCGTCGGCCTCGGCCTACCTTGGGCTCACGAAGACACCGTTCACCTCGGGAGGTTGCAGATGACTACACAGCTCACGGTCCGCCGCGCGGCACTGGACGAATTCGACACACTGGCGCCGGTGTTCGCCGAAGCCAGCGCCGACGAGGAGGTCTTCAGCTGGATCGTGCGCGACCACCCCGACATCGCCGAGCTGTACCGAACCCAGCACGCACCGGGCATGCTCGAACAGGCGCTACGCGAGGACGAGGTGTGGGTCGCGGGCGACGGCGAACAGACCTGGGCGGTCTCGCTGTGGCAGACGGTGCGCGACCGCAACCGGCTCGAACGCGAAGCCGCCGAGATGCGCACCCTCTACGAGCAGGCGCCCGTCGCCCCGATGCGCCGGCTGCGCGCACTCACCGCGATCCTCGAACAGACCCACCCCGCCGAATACCCGCACCGCTATCTCCAGGTGATCGCGACCCTGCCGCAGCATCGCGGCAAAGGCGCCGGCGCCGCCATCGTCAGCGAACGCGCCAAAGCCGCCGCCGACGCCGGGCTGCCCGCCTACCTGGAGGCCAGCACCGAACGGTCCGCGCGGCTCTACGCCCGCTGCGGGTTCGTCATCGAGGGAGATCCGATCCAGCTTCCCGAGGACGGTCCGCTGCTGCGCCCCATGTGGTTCCGCGGCTGAACGCCGGTACCCGGCCACTCGCCTGCGGCGGGTGGCCGGTCGTGCGCGCACCCGCGAGCAACGCCGTCAACTGCGGGGACGGCGGCACCCCGAGTTCACGCAGGATCAAGCGGCGGAACACCCCGAAAGCCCGCCGCGCCTCCCCCACGTTGCCCTCGGCCAGATGCGCCTCGATCAAGACCCGCTGCGCGCTCTCCCGGATCGGATCCGCGCCCACCGCCAGCATCGCCGCGTCCACGCCCTCGGCGTAGCGGCCCGCCAGGCAGAACTGCCGGCTCAGACTCTCCAGCGCGTGCAGCACCCGATGACGCAGGCGTTCGCGCTCGAAGATCGCCCAGTCGTCATACCAGCCGGGCAGCAGATCCAGCGCCTCGTCCAGGCACGGGTCCACCGTCAGATCCCGCTGCTGGGCCGCGCCCTGGATCAACCGGCAGGCCCACGCGTTGACCAGGTGCACGTCCACCGCGACATCGGCGCGCAGGCTCAGCGCCATCTGATCGCAGATCACCAGATCCAGTCCCGCCGCGCGTAATCGCCACAGCACCGAACGCAGATTGCCCGAGGCCCGCTTCTCCTCGACCACCGGCCACAGCAGACCCGCCGCGCACGGGCGCTCCACCCGCCCCGGGCGCAGCGCGAGCAGGGCCAGCAATCGTTTGCTGCCCTCGGGTACCTCGTGGCGTTCCGCACCGACCGTCACATACGGCCCACCGAACAAATGCAGTTGCGAAGCAACGCGATTCAGCTCGCTCCGCTGGCTCAGCGTGTCCATGGCATCCGCTCACCGTCCAGGCGTAGTACGGGCAAACGGTACTGCGCAACCGTCACGGCGACGTCACCGCCCGTGCGTGTCGTCATACCGTTCCAATGACCATCTGCCGACAGTCTCCGCCGCCCGCACCACCGCGAGCACGAGTAGCCCGGTACCCGAAAAATCGGTCGATAACGCCGCGGTGACGCGAGGTGGGCGACCCTGGACCGATGAGGCCACACAAGCCCCCATTAGGCCTGTGTCTGGTTCGGATCGAACCCCAGCCACCACACATGCTGATCACCGTCATCACCGACTACAACGGTGTCCCCGACCCCGCACACCGCACCCAGTACCTCGACGACATCGACGGCGCCCTCGCCGCCATCCGCGCCTTCCTGCTCGCCTTCGGAGCCCCCGCCCCGGACCGATGACCGCCCGCCGGCAGCGACCGATCGGCCCGGGACACCGGGTCAGGCGCCGGATTCCACCGGCAGCCCCGCCGCCGCCCAATCCGCGATACCGGCACGGTAGGCCCGCACATTGCCGTAGCCGAGCGCCTGCAACTTCACCGCGACGTTCTCGCTGTTGCGGCACACCTCGTTCGAGCAGTAGGTGACGATCGCCGCGTCCCGATCCGGAAGCACCTGGGCCGCAAGGGCTTCCACATCGGCCTCGACCAGGATCCGCGCGCCGGGCAGGTGCGCCTTCGCGTAGTAGGCCGGGCCGAGGGTGTCCAGCACCGTCACCGAGCCGGATTCGATCGCCTCGGCCAGTTCGGCGCGGGTGATGACAGTAACCATGAGAGTTCCTTCCAGACAGCACATTCGATTTTATGTGCGTGCGCACGCTATTATATATGTGCGCACGCACGCAAGTCGAGTACGATCGCGCCATGGCCGCCACCCCGACCCAGCACCGCCGCGCCGACCGCGCCTGGTCGGCGCTGCTCCGCGTGCACGCCCACCTCGTCCCCCAGATCGACACCGACCTCCAACGCGCCGCCGGCCTGCCCCTGGCCTGGTACGACGTCCTGCTCGAACTCGACGGCGCCGGCCCCCTGCGCATGACCGACCTCGGCAACCGCGTCGTCCTCAGCCGCACCCGCGTCAGCCGCCTGGTCACCGAAATGCAAGACGCCGGCCTCGTCGCCCGTCGCCCCAACCCCGAAGACGCCCGCTCCGCCTTCGTCGACTGCACCGACACCGGCCGCCAGCACTTGCGCCGCGCCGCGCCGCACTACCGCGACAGCATCGCCACCCACCTCGCTGCCCGCCTCGACGCCACCGAACTCGACGCCCTCGCAACCATCCTCACCAAACTGCTCGGCCCCACCGACCTCCCCATGCCACAGCCCTAGCTCAGCGCCGGTCGGTACCTTTGGTGGGATGCACAACGGCGCCACGGCATTCCAGACACCCCGTCCCCCGAGAATCGGCGGAGCCCACTGATGTTCGCGCACTGGGGCGCGCTCGTCTCGCGACTCCGGTTCCTGGTCCTGGCCCTGGTCAGCGCCGCCCTGCTCGCCCTCGGCGCCTACGGCTCCGACCTCGGTGACCACCTCAGCTCCGGCGGCATGTTCGACAACACCTCCGAATCCGCCGAAGCCGCGCGCCTGGCCGACCAAGCCTTCGGCCGCAGCCACGAATTCGACGTCGCCGTCCTCTACACCGCACCCGCCGGAAAAACCGTCGACGACCCGCAATTCAGCGCCGCCGCCATCGACAGCCTCAACCAGCTCCCGCGCCGGCACCCCGGCGAAATCTCCGGCATCAACGCCGCCTACTGGCCCGCCGTCACCGCCAAAGTCACCGGCGCCGCCGCGACCACCCCCGACAAAACCCGCGCCATCGCGCTGATCGCCCTGCACGGCGACAACGACACCGACATCATGCGCAGCTACCGCAACGTCAAGGACGCCTTCACCATCCCCGGCCTCGACGTCCAAGTCGCCGGACTGCAACCACTCGCCGGAACCCTCAACGACAAGATGGCCGAAGACATCCACCGCGTCGAGATCCTCGCCCTGCCCGCGGTGGCACTGCTGCTGTTCTTCATCTTCGGCGGCATCGTCGCGGCCGCACTACCACTCATCGTCGGCGGGCTCACCATGATCGGGGCCAACGGCGTCGTCCGCTTCGTCGCCACCTTCACCGAGGTGAACTCCTTCGTCGAACCGATCGTCACCATGATCGGCCTCGGCCTGGCCATCGACTACGGCCTGTTCATCGTCAGCCGATTCCGCGAAGAACTCGCCGCCGGCCACGACACCCCCGACGCCGTGCGCCGCACCGTCATGACCGCCGGACGCACCGTCGCCTTCTCCGCGACCATGATCATCGCCAGCCTCGGCGGCATGCTGCTCTTCCCACAGGCCTTCCTCAAATCCATGGCCTACGGCGCCATCGCCACCGTCTCCCTGGCCGCACTCACCGCCATCACCATCCTGCCCGCGATGCTTGCCATCCTCGGCCCGCGCGTCGACCTGCTCGGATTCAAGCGATCCCGCACCACCCGCAGCGCCGACAACGGACTCTGGGAGCGCTCCACCGCCTGGGTGATGCGCCACCCGCGCAAACTCGCCGTCCCCCTGTGCCTGCTGCTGCTCTTCCTGACCGTCCCCGTCGGCAACCTCATCTTCGGCGGCTTCAGCGAACGCTATCTGCCCCCGGACAATCCGACCCGCCTCGCCCAGGAAGCCATCGACACCAGCTTCGACCAGAAACGCTCCGACCCACTCGAACTCGTCTTCGTCTCCGGCAATTCCCTCGCCATCGGGTCGGTAGTCAAGCAGGCCAACGCCGCCCCCGGACTGACCGACGGCTTCAAGATCCCCTCCCGATCCACCACACAGAAAGACGTCTACCGCACCAGCGCACTGCTCGTCGACTCCGACCAAGCCGGCACAACCATCGACTACCTGCGCCGCATGGACGTCCCGGACGACGTCACCATGCTCGTCGGCGGCATGCCCGCCATGCAGAAGGACAGCATCGACGCACTGCTGTACCGCATTCCGGTGATGATCGCCCTGGTCCTGTTCCTCACCACCGTGCTGATGTTCCTCACCTTCGGCTCCCTGATCCTGCCGATCAAGGCCGCGCTCATGAGCGCCCTCGGCCTCGGCTCCACCCTCGGCATCCTCACCTGGATCTTCGTCGACGGCCACCTCGCGGGCCTGCTCAACTTCACCCCGCAACCCATCCAGTCGAACATGCTCGTGCTCATCATCGCGATCATCTACGGGCTCTCCACCGACTACGAGGTCTTCCTCATCTCCCGCATGGTCGAAGCCCGCGCCCTCGGCGCCAGCACCAGCGAGGCCATCCGCATCGGCACCGCGCAGACCGGAAACATCATCACCGCCGCCGCCCTCATCCTGCTCGTCGTCACCGGCGCGTTCGCCTTCTCGGACCTGGTGATGATGCAGTACATCGCCTTCGGCATGATCGCGGCACTGTTCATCGACGCCACCCTGCTGCGCATGCTGCTGGTACCGGCCGTCATGCAACTGCTCGGCGACCGCTGCTGGTGGGCCCCGGCCTGGATGCAGCGCATCCAGCGCCGCATCGGGCTCGGCGAACCCGTCCTCGACGATCCCTCGACCGGCGAAAACGGTTCTCCCAGCCGCACTGCGGGGTACGCTCGCGCCAGATAACACGCGGAGTCACCACGGCCACTGGACCGAAGGACCACCGATGAAATCGCATCCCGGCGCACCCAGCCAGCTCGACGCCGAATACGCCGATCCCACCGCGCTGCGCGTGCGGATCGAAACCCACCGGCGCTTCTCCGAACATCCGCACGACCCGCAGGCCGACGTCCTAGCCGCCATCGACCTCGCCGGCACCGAATACCTGGCCGACATCGGCTGCGGCGACGCCCGATTCCTCGCGAGCCTGGCCGAGGCCGGTCATCAGGGCCCACTCGTCGGCGTCGACACCGCCGCCACCATGGTCGCCGCCGCCGCGATCATTCCCGGCGTGCGCGGCATTCTCGCCGACGCCACCCGGATGCCGTTCGAGGACAACACCTTCGACATTCTCACCGCCCGCCACATGCTGTACCACGTGCCCGAACCGGCGGCCGCGCTCACCGAATTCCGGCGCACCACCAAACCCGGCGGCACCGTCGTGCTCGTGGTCAACCGGCCCGGAAACACCCCGCGCATTCGCGAACTCATCACCGCGCACGCCGCCACTTACGGGATCGATCCCACCACCGCGCCCCCGTACACGGTCGACTCCGAAAGCCTTCCGCCGCTGCTGGAAGCGGCCTTCGGTACCGCGCAGCTGCTGTACCGCGACAACGCGCTCGTCTTCGAGACACCCGAGCCGCTGATCCGGTTCGCCGAGTCGTTGTTCACCTTCGACGGGATCACTCCGGGTCATCCGGCTCGCCCGGCGATACTCACCGATCTCACGGCCGATATCGAGGACTGGTTCAGGTATCACCCGGGTGAGGCGTGGCGGGATCCCAAGGGATACCTGGTCGCTACCAGCAAGGTCGCTGTCTGATCAAAGTTATTGGTTCGTATCAGCGGACTTGAGTGTTTGTGTGGAGTCTCCCCGTGTGGTGGTTCTAAGGTGATCAGATATGTGCGTAGATGCGCATATCTACCTACCAGGATGTTTTATAGCAGCCAGAAGTCGTTCATTCCAACTGGATTCATGCGCGGCAAAGCTGTTCCAGCGCATAGATCTACGGCAGCTCGAGAGTCCCCCGGCCTGCACACACCGGATGGCCCGCCCGCCGGTCCCCCACTATCGGCCGTACGACCCACCCTCCGCACCTCCACCCCCACCGACTCGTGCCCATGCACAATTGCCCCATCGATCCACGCCCAATTCGGACGTTCGACCAGTTAGGCTGCCGGACAAGTGAACCCGGGCCGCCGGACGCGCGCCCGAGCAACGAATTCCGCAGGAGACACATGCGCTCGCTCAGCCGCCGCCAGGCCTTGGCCGCCCTGTCCGCTACCGCCGCCACGCTGGCGGTCGGCGCCACCGCGCAGGCCAGGCCGGCGCCGCCCGAGCAGCTCGCTCCCCTGGGCTCCGACTTCCTGTGGGGCGTCGCGGCCTCCGGCTACCAGGCCGAAGGGCATGCGCCGGACAGCAACTGGGCCCGCTACGTGGCAGCGGGGAAGACCGAGGATCCGTACCTGGAGTCGATCGACTTCTACAGCCGCTATCGCTCCGACATCCAGCTGGCCGCGGATCTCGGGGTGACGGTGTACCGGATGGGCATCGAGTGGGCGCGGGTGCAGCCCGCCCCGGGCGAGTGGGACGAGGACGGATTCCGCTTCTACGACAACGTGATCGCCACCATCAAGGCCGCGGGCATGCGGCCGATGCTGACCCTGGACCACTGGGTGTACCCGGGCTGGGAGGTCGATCGCGGCGGCTGGGCCAACCCCGGCATGGTGCAGGACTGGCTGACCAACGCGCGCCGGGTTGTGGACCGGTATGCCCCCGCCGACCCACTGTGGGTGACGTTCAACGAGCCCGCGATGTACGTCATCAACGAGACCCGGCACGGTGGCATCGCCGTGACCGAGGCGCCCGCGATGAACGAGCGCCTGGCCCAGTCGCACAACGCCATCTACGACTACATCCACCAGGTGCAGCCCGGCGCGATGGTGACCAGCAACGTCGCCTACATCCCGGCGGCCGACGATCTCGTCAGCGGCGCCATGATGTCGCGCATCGCGCACAAACTGGACTACATCGGGATCGACTACTACTACGGCATCTCCCCCGACACCCTCACCAGCGGCTTCAGCTTCGACGAGCTCTGGAAGAACTCCTTGCAGCCCGAAGGCATCTACTACGCGCTCCAGCATTACGCGCGGGCCTTCCCCGGCAAGCCGCTCTACATCGTCGAGAACGGCATGCCCACCGAGAACGGCCACCCGCGCGCAGACGGCTACTCCCGCGCCGACCTGCTGCGCGACACCGTCTACTGGTTGCAGCGCGCCAAGGCAGACGGCATCAACCTGATCGGCTACAACTACTGGAGCCTGACCGACAACTACGAGTGGGGTTCCTACACACCACGTTTCGGCCTCTACACCGTGGACGTGCTGACCGATCCGTCGCTCACCCGCAAACCCACCGACGCCGTGCCCGCCTACGCCGCGATCACCCGCGCGGGCGGCGTCCCCGCCGCCTACCGCCCGACCCGCGCACCCAAGGCCTGCTCCTTCGTGGACGCGCCCGCAAGCTGCACCGACCCGGTGACCGTCCCGGAATAACCCGTCGGGCGTCGACCCGGTCACGATCCCCGGACGGCACGTGAATCGGAGCGCCCCAGGCGGTTTCGCGCGCTAGGCTCGCCCCATCTACCTGGGGAGGATAGATGGCGAACAGCAGCGGCCCGCTCGGGGTGATCCGGCAAGCCGGTATCGCGGCCCTCATCGCCGGCGTCCTCTGGCTCGCCATCGCCCTCTTCGCCGCCAACGCCGACCCGGCGGCGACCCCCGAATGCGACGGCATGCGCATGGTTCCCGGCGACAAGTGCATCGTCTCCGGCGGCAGCGGCGACAGCTACACCTACGAGTCGAAACTCTCCGATCAGCGCGAGGGCAAGGCACGCGGCGAGCAGCAGCTGCCCTACGCCGTCGCGCTGACCGGCGTCGGGGCCGTCGTCTATACCGGTGCGCTGGCCGGCAAACTCCGCACGCTGGTCAGCCGCTAGCTCACCAGCCGGGGTTGCCGCCGATCGGGATGTTGACCCAGCTCGGCCGGTTCGGGTCGAGTTCGAGGTGCTGCGGCTTCAATTCGCTGGCGTTCAGCAAGGGCCGCAAAGGAAGTCCGCGGGGGGCGTTGAGGGCGAAGACGTCGATGCGGAGGCGGTGGCCGGGTTGCAGGACGCCGTCGGTGGCGGCGAGACCGATGTCGACGGCGGTCGGCTCACCGGGGACGAGTGGGGTGCGGGTGGCCAGGGTCAGGATCGGGTAGGGATCGGTGTAGTCGCCGTTCGGTGATCGTGTGGCCTTGGCTTCGTCGACCGCGCGCAGCGAGGCCTGGAGTTGGCCGCTGGTCCAGACGGTGGAGCGGCCATCAGGGGCGACGTCGTTGACGGTGACCGCCCAGTACCCGTCGGTGGCGTCCAGCACGGTGTTCAGGTGTACCGCGATCGGACCCGAGATCGCGGTCGGTTCGGCCACGGGAGCGCTGGTGAAGGTGAGCCCGTTGAGTTCGTTGATGCGATTGTCCTTGGCGCACACATCGAGTACCGCCGTGCCGCCGGCGGTCCCGGTGGCGGCGTCGCGCGAGCACAGACCGGTCAGGCCGGGGGCGACGGTCAGGCGGGCGGCGGCGCCGGGCTCGGCGCTCAGCGAGCCGTCGTGCACGCTGCGCGCGGTGCCGGAGATCGCGGGATCGAAGTACAGGCGCCGGTAATCCATTCCGGGGCGCGGGAATTCGGTGGTGCTGGTCCAGGCGCCGCCCTGCTGCCAGAGCGTGACGTCGGCATAGTCGTCGATGCCGTTGTCGATGCCTTTGAGCCACTTGTCGAACCAGGCGCGCTGCAGCACGTCCAGGCGCGGCGGGGCGCCCGGCGCACCCATGCCGCTGGCGGTGGTCAGGTGATAGGTGTCCCCCATGACCAGCTTCTTCTGCCCCGCGGGCACATTCACCGCGTTGAACACCTGCGGTGAGCTGTAGGTGAAGATGTCGTGCCAGCCGCCGTAGACGAAGGTCGGAATATCGATGCGGTCGGGGTGGCCGAGCCAGTCGGTGCGGATCGCGGAGGTGTCGTCGACGATGTCGAGCAGGACATCGGGCAGCTCTTCGATGGTCGGCACCGTCAGCGCGGCGAGCAGCACGTTGAAGAAGGTGAGCGGGTCGGCGGCCCGGTCGGCCAGCCAGCGCGCGTCGAAGGTGCCGTTCAGCAGCGATTGCACGTTCGGCACCAGCTTGGTGCCGTTGACCGCCATCAGCCACAGCGGCAGGAATCCGACGCCGATGCCGCCGCCGGTGGCGGCGATGTCGCGCAGCAGGTCGCTGCCCGGCACGACGGGGAAGATCGCTTTCAGCGCCGCGGGTCTGCGCTCGGCGGTCTGCAATTGGTTGATCGCCGAGTAGGACACTCCGGTCATGCCGATGCTGCCGTTCGACCAGGGCTGACGCGCGGCCCAGTCGACCACCTCGACCCCGTCGAGCTGCTCGCGCTCCCCGAATACCTGCCACCTGCCCTGTGAGAAGCCGGTACCGCGGACGTCCACGACCACCTGGGTGTAGCCGGACCGCACCAGATTCCGGTCGACGCTGAAGGTCCGGGCCAGGCCGGCGGGCAGCGCCTTGGTGACCTCGGTGAGCCCGCCCAGGCCGAGCCCGGACAGGTCGAAGTCGCGCATCGCGCCCAGCAGCGCGTCGCTCAGGACCGGGATGCTCATCGCCGAATCGGCGAGATTGCTGATGAGCTTCGAGTAGGGGGTCAGGTTGACGATGGTGGGTGTCGGCTCGGTGATGGGCTGCCCCGAGGCGTCGGCGGGCCGGTACACGTTGCCCTCGAGCACGGTGCCGTCGCTCATCGTGACGGGGACGTCCCATTCCACGAAGACGTTCGGATACGCCTGTGGCCCAGTATGTGTCGCGGTCCACTGGGCGCCGAGCGCGCCGCCGTCCGGCATCGCCTGCCCGGTCTGTGCCGTCACCAGGCCGGTGCTGACCGCGATGACCGTCACCACCGAGGTGGTGACGGCACGCAGGAGACGCCGTCGTCTGCTCATGAGTTCCCCGCTCGATTCGGCGTCCACTGCGACGCCGTTTGGCTACTGGCGAGTAGGGTAATGCCGATCACTATCATGGGCAATAGTGCGTTGTGTCACCGCACAATTCGATTGTGAGCTCGCATCAAGGTTGGGCCACAGCACAATTCAGGGCCGGAAGCCGAGCATGTCGAGCAGCGCGGCCATTTGGAGCTCGAACAGCTCGTCGCGATCGGCGAAGGTTCCGCCGCCGTACATGTCGAAGACGTCGCCGCTGACCAAGCCGAACAGCGACGCCCACAGCGTCACCCCGCGGGTGACCAGCCAGTCCGGCAGGTCGAGCCCGAACTCGCGGCGAATGACCTCGAAACTGCCCGAGAGCGCGCCGGATACCACCGGCAGCGGGTCGGGCGCGGTGAGCAGGCCGCGCTCGTAGGCCTGCCCGAACAGGGCCTGCATGGTGACGATGACCCGGGTGCCGGGCATCATCGTCTGCTCGGCGGGCGCGTCGTAGCCGGGTACCGGCGTGCCGAAAAGCAGCCCGTACCTTGCCGGTTCGGCCAGCGCCCAGGTGCGCACGGCACGGGCCAGGACCAGCAAGCGCTCCCGCGGCTCGTCGGGCGCGCCCACGAGGGCCGCGTCCACCGCGTCGCCGAGCGCGTTGTAGCCGTCGATCACCAGCAGGGTCAGCAGTTCGTCGCGGCTGCGCACGTAGCGGTAGACCGCCGAGGACACCACGCCCAGGTCGCGGGCCACCGCGCGCAGCGACAGGGCGGCCGCGCCGTCGCTGGCCAGATGCGCACGCCCGATCCGGACGATGTCTTCCATGGTCTGGGCGCGAGCGCGGGCGCGGGGTGTCGTGGGCATACAGACACCGTGCAATAAATGGAGAGCATTGTCAACATTAGCGAGCACCGCTCTTGACACGAGTCCGAATCCGGGGCAAGCTGGGCACAGCAGAGAGCGGTGCTCTCGAAAACTGAAAAGGGCCGTGGGCCCGCGAAAGGATCATGATGTCGGACCTGCATATCGTCACCGGAGCCGGGCCTGTCGGCCAGACCATCGCCGAGCAGCTGGCCGCCGCCGGTCAGCAGGTCCGGGTGCTCACCCGGTCCGGCAGCGGCCCGGACCATCCCCGCATCGAACGCCGCGCGGTGGATATCGGCCGGCCCGAACAGCTTTCGGGTGAATTCGCGGACGCGGCGGCGGTGTACCACTGCGCGGGCGCCTCGCGCTACGCCGCGCAGGCCTGGCGGGCCGAGCTGATTCCCGCGCAGCAGTCGGTGCTCGACGAGGCGGGCAAGACCGGCACCGTGGTCGTGATCGCGGAGAACCTCTATTCCTACGGTCGCGTCGACCGCCCGATCACCGAGGACATGCCGCGCGAGGCCGAAGGCGGCAAGCCCGGAGTCCGCACGGAGCTGGTGCGTGCCCGGGAAGCCCACACGACTCCCACCGTCAGTGTCGGCGCCGCCGACTTCCTCGGCCCCTACGTGCGCAACTCGATGTCCGGCGAGCAGATCTTCGCCCCGATCCTGGCCGGGAAGAAGGCCAAGGCGCTCGGCCGCCTGGATCAGCCGCACTCGTTCACCTATGTCCCCGACCTCGCGGCGGCCATGATCCGCGCGGCCGCCGACCCGGCGCTGTGGAACAGCTTTCTGCACGCCCCGACCGCGCCGCCGGTCACCCAGCGCGAGCTGATCGACCTGATCGGCGACGCGGCCGGCCTGCCGAAGCCCGGCGTGGCGGCCCTCGGCCCGGGCCTGTTGCGGGCCCTCGGCCTGGTCAGCCCGCAAATGCGCGAATTCGCCGAGATGAGCTACCAGGGCGCCGCGCCGTTCGTGCTGGATTCCAGCGCCAGCGCGCGGCGACTCGACCTGCGTCCCACCCCTCTTGACGAAGCCGTGGCCGTCACCGTCAACTGGTGGAAAACCCGAGCGTGAGCCGCACCACTACTGGAGAGTAGTGTTACCGACAGTCACAGAAGACCGGCATCGAGGGAGTTCTGCACATGGACCAGCGGGCGACGGATTTCGACGTACTCATCGTCGGCTCCGGATTCGGCGGCAGCGTCACCGCATTGCGGTTGGTCGAGAAGGGCTACAAGGTCGGCGTGCTCGAAGCCGGCCAGCGCTTCGCCGATGACGAGCTGCCCAAGACCAGCTGGGATCTGCGCAAGTTCCTCTGGGCGCCCGCCCTGGGCTGCTACGGCATCCAGCGCATCCACCTGCTGCGCGATGTGCTCATCCTCGGCGGCGCGGGCGTCGGCGGCGGCTCGCTGAACTACGCCAACACCCTGTACGTCCCGCCGGAGCCGTTCTTCCGGGACGCGCAGTGGCGCGAGATCACCGACTGGCGCGAGGAGCTCACCCCGTACTACGAGCAGGCGCAGAAGATGCTCGGCGTGGTGCGCAACCCGCACATGACCCCGGCCGACGAGGTGTTCAAGAAGGTCGCCGACGACCTGGGCGTCGGCCACACCTTCGTGCAGACTCCGGTCGGCGTCTTCTTCGGTGAGCCCGGTCAGAAGGCCGCCGACCCGTACTTCGGCGGCGTCGGCCCCGAGCGCACCGGCTGCGTCGAGTGTGGCGACTGCATGGTCGGCTGCAAGTTCGGCGCCAAGAACACCCTGGTGAAGAACTACCTGTATCTCGCGGAAAAGGCGGGCGCGCAGGTCGTTCCGATGACCACCGTGTCCGGGATCCGCCCGCTGCCGGACGGCACCTGGGATGTCAGCACCGTCCGCACCGGCGCCTGGGTCCGCAAGCAGCCCAAGACCTACACCGCCGAGCACGTGGTGCTCGCCGCCGGCACCCGCGGCACCCAGCAACTGCTGTTCGCCATGCGCGACAAGGGTGTACTGCCGCAGCTCTCCGATCGGCTCGGTGTGCTCACCCGCACCAACTCCGAGTCGATCGTCGGCGCGGCCACCAAGAAGGTGACGCCGGGCGTCGATTTCACCAAGGGCGTCGCGATCACCTCCTCGATCCACCCCACCCCCGACACCCACATCGAGCCGGTGCGCTACGGCAAGGGCTCCAACGCCATGGGCCTGCTGCAGACCCTGATGGTCGACGGCGGCGGCCGCATTCCGCGCTGGCTGCGCTTCCTGCTGCTGGTGCTGCGCCGCCCGCTGGATCTGTTCCGCTTCCTGTCCACCCGGAACTGGAGCGAGCGCACCATCATCTCGCTGGTCATGCAGCACCTGGACAACTCGATCACCACCTACACCAAGCGCGGCCTGTTCGGGCGCAAGCTGACCTCGAAACAGGGCCACGGCGAACCGAACCCGACCTGGATCCCGGCCGGCAACGAGGTGACCCGCAAGGTCGCCGAGCAGATCGGCGGCATCGCCGGCGGTAGCTGGGGCGAGATCTTCAACATCCCGCTCACCGCGCACTTCCTGGGCGGCGCGGCGATCGGCGCGGACGCCGAGCACGGTGTCATCGACGGCTACCACCGCGTCTACGGCTACCCGACGCTCAGTGTCGTCGACGGCGCGGCGGTCTCGGCGAACCTGGGCGTGAACCCGTCGCTGACCATCACCGCGCAGGCCGAGCGCGCCGCCGCGTACTGGCCGAACAAGGGCGAGCAGGACACCCGGCCCGCGCCGGGGCAGGGCTACCAGCGGATCGCGCCCGTCGCGCCCAAGCAGCCGGTGGTGCCCGCGGGCGCGCCGGCGGCGTTGCAGCTGCCGATCGTCGAGATCCGCAACACCGGGCAGAACGCCACCGCCTGAGCGCCACAAAGCATTCGGGGATAGCAGTCGATTCTGCTATCCCCGTTTTGCTGTCTCGCACTTATCGAATAGCTATCGCGAATCGAGTTGCAGTAGGGTCCGATTTGCCGCATGCGTCCGAATGCGGTGGAACGGAGTGTGGAGAGCGTGTCGCGTGTCGCGAAGATCGTCGCCCTCGCCGCGGCGGGGGTGATCGGCCTGCTGCCCGGGGCCGCACCCGCCCTGGCGCAGGAATCACCTGGCGGCCAGAACAATCCGGAGTACGCGCCGACGATGCTGGTGCTCGACGCGTCCGGGTCCATGCTGGCCGCCGATCCCGGTGGCGGCACCAAGATGGACGCCGCGAAGAACGCGGTCCGCAGCTTCGTGGGCGCCGCGCCCGAGGCATCGAAGGTCGGACTCACGGTGTACGGCACCGGGACCGGGTCCACCGATGCCGAGAAGGCCGCGGGCTGTAAGGATGTGACGCAGCTACAGGCCGCGCAGACCATCGACAAGGCGGCGCTCACCGCTGCCGTCGACGGGATCGTGCCCAGCGGTTTCACTCCGATCGGCGCATCGCTGCGCAAGGCCGCGGAGTCGCTGCCCAAGGAGGGGCCGAGTTCGATCGTGCTCGTCTCCGACGGACTGGACACCTGCTCGCCGCCCGACCCGTGCGAGGTCGCCAAGGAACTGAGCAAGCAGGGCCACCAGATCGTCATGCACGCCATCGGTTTCGGCGTCGACAACGCTTCGCGCTCGCAGCTGACCTGCATCGCGCAAACCACCGGCGGCACCTACACCGACGCCGCCGACGGCGCGACCCTGGAACAGGTGCTCCCCCGCGTCAGCGCCACGGCGCTGCGGACCTACGCACCGGCGGGCACCCGGGTCGAAGGCACCCCGCGCTATCGCGACGCGCCGGCGCTCGTGCCCGGCCAGTACCTCGACGTGCTGGCGCAGAAGTCCAAGCGCTACTACGCCGTCGACATTCCCGAGGGCTCGACCGCCTACTTCAGCGGCACCGTGTCCTTCGCTCGGCGCGACGGCTCGGCGTCGTTCAGCAACAACCGGCTAGACCTGCGCGTGTACGGCGCCGACGGCCACGACTGCAACGTGTACGAGAACGAGCTGGCAACCCGCACCAGCGACGGTGTCGCGCTGACCGTCGGCAGCGTGTTCACCAAGGCCGCCGAGCCGAAGACCGGCAGCCCGAGCACCGACCGGTGCCGCGGCGGCGGTCGCTACTACTTCACCTTGGAGTGGGCGCACGTCGGGGAGAACTCACCCGAACAGCTCACCTTGGAGATGAATGTCGGCCTGGAATCCGGGGTTTCCGATCCCGGCCCGCCGCCCGCGCAGACCGCGCCCGTCGACTTCACGACACCGCCCGGCCCGGTGCGGCCCACGGTCGGCGGCGGCTCGTTCAACGTCGCCACCACGCTCCCCGGTTCGGGCATCTACTCCGACACCATGCAGCGCGGCGAATTCGTGTTCTACAAGGTGAAACTGGACTGGGGTCAGGGCCTGGCCTACCGGGTGCACTTCGCCGAAACGGGGACACGCGGCAGCGCTTACACCTCGAATATCGCCACCACGCTTTACACCCCGTTCCGGACCGAGGTCGATGACGACACCTCTGCCTACACCGGCACCGAGAAGGTCTTGCCGTCGAACGACCCCGCCGTCGCCACCATCCCGATCCGCTACCGCAACCGCGATGCCGATGTGGTGAAGGTCCGCGAGCAATCGGTGCCGGGCTGGTACTACATCGCAGTCAAGCTCAGCCCCGGTAGCGAACCCGAGCGGGCGCGCACCGCGCCGGTGCCGATCGAGGTCGAGATCGCTGTGACCGGCAACGCCGAGCCGGGTCCGACCTACCAGGCCGCGCGGGCCGAAACATTCGGTGGCAGTGGGAAACCGGCGGCCCAGGAACCGGTTGCCCCCGCGAGCGAGTCCACAGGGATCTCGCCGCTGGTGTTGGCCGCCGGAGGTGCCGTGGTCATTCTGGTGGTGGGCGGTCTGCTGCTCACACTGATGCTGCGACGGCGCAGGTAGACACAACAAAAATACTCTTTACCCGATTACGGCGGGCCCCAAACATAAATCCGCCGAGGCCATTCGGGCGCCACCGACTATTCCAAAGCTTTAATGCCGAGGCAATGTGAAATACTTTCCGAAGTTAATATTTATCCGGAGATAAATACAAACCGCGCAGCCTTATCCGTGGACTGCGGGCTTTTCACAGGGATAGTTCCAAATCGAACCAAAACGAATGCGAACCGGCTATATTTCAGATCTCTTCGGTTTCAACTCGAGATCCGAGTAGAAGCCATTGCTTCACTATTGGAGATAGATATGCGATATACCGCATCCGTGCTTGTTCGTGCCGGCGTTGTAGCTCCGGTGGCGCTTGCCACGCTCTTCTGTTTCACCACGCCCGCGAATGCCGCCACGGTCAACGTCAACATGAGTTGCCGCGGCACGATCTTCGGCATCGGCCAGACTTCGAGCATGGCCACCTCGGTCACCGGCACCGCCCCGGGCTCGGTGGCGGCCGGCTCCGCCGTGGCCATCACGCTCGCCGCGGGCTCGTCCACGGTGCCCAGTTCGGCCTCGGGCTTCACCGTGACCAACATCAGCAATCTGAAGACCACCTTCCCGGCTCCCACCAATTCGACGGTGGTCTCGGCGACCGTCTCCGGCGGGACCGTTCCCGGCACGGTGGCCGTCACGGGTGGGAATGTCGTTCTCACCGTGCCGGGCCCGATCCCCGGCGGCACCACCTTCACCCCGCCGGCGGTGACCATCAACGTCACCGCCGGCGCCGCCGGCACCCCGATCACGACCAAATACGCCGGTACCAGCCATGCCAACCCCGGCATGACCATGACGACCAAGGTGGCCATCGTCGGCAATGTCGCGACGGCCTGCTTCCCGGATCCGTCGCCGACCTTGACCACCACCACCGTGGTCTGACGCCTTCGCCGGTCACCACGACGTAACCGTCGACGCTGACCGAATATGGCAAGTGGCTGGACTGAGCCGTTACCCGCGGCTCAGTCCGGCCACCGGTCACCGTGTCATACAGTGCATGTCCGGCCGCTGCGGGCGGTGACTCCTGTTGAGAGGTTTCATGTTTCGACAGTTCGAGGATGGAAGGCCGTGCGACCGACATCAACCGACCCGGCTCCGATCGCGCTGAAGCTCAGAAGGGCTTTGGAGTTGCACCACGGGACCGTGGACGACCTGGCCCGTGAGGCGATTCGATTGCTCGGCGTCAACGCGACCGACCGGCGCGCGCTGGAAATCGTCCTCCTCGCGAACGAGGAGCCCACGACACCCGGAATGCTGGCCGACCAACTGGGCCTCACGGCCGGTGGCACCACGATCATGCTCAACCGGCTCGAAAAACACGGCTACATCGTCCGCTCCTTACACCCCACCGATCGCCGCCGCGTGATCGTGGTGGCCACCGATCTCGCCGCCCGACGCGTGCGGAGACTCATCGCACCCCTGCTCGAAGAGGCCTACACGATGATGGTGAGCGGATACGAGCCCGCCGAACTCGAAATGATCGCGAGCTTTCTCGGCAGGGTGAGCGAACTGCAACGTGGCCACCGGGTGCGGCTCCGCGAAATGGGCCCTTATCCGCCGCCCCTACCGCCGGACAGCTGAGGCCTTCCGAGGCCTGCGGCTAGCCGGCGAGGAGTTCCGGGTGATAGGTGCGCCGATGGTCGAGCCACGGTTCCCCGCGGTCCTGCTCCGACATCGCCAGCAGCGTGCGGAGTTTCGTCCACGCGTCCTCGTCGACCGGGGTGTAGATCTGCACCCACGCGCCCGGGACCGACGGCAACGACATCGAGGTGACGAACATGTCGAGATCACCGACCGCCAGATTGCGCACGGACTTGACCCGGCTGATCGGCACCGCCACATCGTTGCGAGCCCACAACTTCGCGAAATCCGTGCTCTTGGTGCACAGTTCGCTGATGAACTCCTGCCAGCTCGGGTCGGCGAGGTTCTTGGCGTAGGCGCCGCGCAGGTAGGCGACCATCCGACGCAGATCATCCCAGCTGTGGTGGTAGGCGTTGCAACACTTGGGCGTCAGGAACACCCGCTTGGCGATGTTGACATCGGCCATCACGTCACCGACCGCGCGGATGGGGCACAGCGACTCGTAGGAATCGTTGTAGGCCAGCAGGTCGTAGCGGGCGCTGAGCAGAACTGCCGGTAGCGGGTGCAAGTGGTCCAGAATGACCTGAAGTTCCTCGGGCAGACCGGTTTCGGTGTGCGGGCTCGGAACCGTCGGCACGCCCGCGAGCCGGTAGACGTGCGAGCGCTCGGCCGCGTCCAAGCCCAGCGTGCGCGCCACCGCGTCCAAAACCTGGACGCTGACATTGATTTCGCGCCCCTGCTCCAACCACGTGTACCAGGTGACCCCCACCCCGGACAGCTGCGCGACCTCCTCCCGCCGCAACCCGGGCGTGCGCCGCCGCGGCCCCGGCGGAAGCCCGACATCCTCCGGAGCGATACGAGCGCGGCGCGATTTCAAGAAGGTGCCCAACTCGTTTCGCTGCGCCTTACCCAGCGCCCGCGCGTCTGCCACTGTCGTCACCCTCCGATAGTCGCCGATAACCGAAGGCTTATCCAGGTGCTGCCAGTATTAGTTTTAGCGAGCTCCTGTTACCAGTGGCACGCGGGTCGAGATGGAGGTCATCGCGCGCCCGCTCCGCGGGTTCAGCTGACGAGGGTCAGGAACTCTTCGAGGCTGAGCTTGCGGTCCCCGTTCAGATCCGCCTTGTCCACGATCGCCAGCGCGGCCTTCTTGGCGTCTTCGGTCGAGAACCCGTACGCCTCAACGGCCTGCACGTACTCCTCGAGGGTGATGAAGCCGTCACTGTTCGCATCGACCTTCACGAATACCGCCTTGGCCTCGGCAACAGTAAACCCGCCCATAACCCACTCCTTCGTTCACATCCGACAACCGAAATAGCCATCGAAGTATCGCACCCGCCCTCGGCCGGAGGTTTTCGACGGTCGGCCGCGGGGTTGCGGGCGCCGTTCGCCGACGCTAGCCTCAGTGCACACTTGTTCACTGAATGTCCCGGCGTCCAGTGCGCCGCCGGTCTCCGCGCCCGGCAGCTATGGTTGCCCGGCAAGTGCGGCGGTCGACCATCTGTCGCGGCCCGGTCCGGGCACTCGCAGCCTTCGACACGAGAGAGCCGGAAAGGGCAGAGCATGCTGCGGAGCAACGACCCACTCACGGCGGCGCCCTGGGGTTCACGACTGCTCGGCCGCGAAGACGAAGCCGCGGGCACTCGCCGGCTCCGCATCCAAGTGCTGTTGACGCTGCCGATCGTGCTGGCGAACCTGGCCGGCGTATTCGTGTCGATCACGTTGATCGGTTTCGTGCTGCCCGGGCCGTCGGTATTCACCGAGAAGCTCATCCTGGTCGATGCCGTCGCCGCGCCGGTCTACGCCGTGGTCGCGGTGGTGATCGGCGTCTGGTGGGGCACCGCGCGCGGTTTGGGCGCGCTGGGCTGGGCGCTGGACTCCGACGCGGTGCCGACCGAGCGACAGCAGGCCGCCGCCGCGGCGGTCCCCCGGCGGCTGGTGCGGATGCAGGCGGTGCTGTGGTTCGGCGGAGTGCTCGTGCTCACCCTGCTGGCCGGACTCGCCGACCCCCGGCTGATCCTCAAGGTCGCGTTCGGCATCACCCTCAGCGCGGTCGTGGTGTGCGCGAGCACCTATCTGATCATCGAATTCGCGCTGCGGCCGGTGACCTCGCGGGTTCTGTCGGCTCGAGCTTCGCGCTCCCCCACCGGAATCGGCGTTTTCGGGCGATCGCTGCTGATGTGGCTGGTCGGTTCGGGCCTGCCGGTGGCCGGACTGATGGTGCTGGCCGTGCTCGCCCTGTGCACCGACGAGGTGAGCACGGCCCGTTTGGCGGTGTGCGTCCTGTCGCTGGGCGGCGCGGCGCTGCTGATCGGCTCGCTGCTGATGATCCAGACGCTGGCCGCCGCCGTCGCCCCGATCAACGGTGTGCGCCGCGCCATGCGCGAGGTGGAGAAGGGCGAATTCGACCTGGAGCTCGCGGTCTACGACGGCACCGAACTGGGCGAACTGCAGAGCGGTTTCAACAACATGGTCCGCGGTTTGCGCGAACGCGAGGAGATCCGGGACCTGTTCGGCCGGCACGTCGGGCGCGAGGTCGCCAACGCCGCGCTGACCGGCAACGCGCAACTGGGCGGTATCGAAGTCGAAGCGGCAGCGCTGTTCATCGACATCGTCGGCTCCACCACCATGGCCGCGTCCATGCCCGCACCCGAGATGGTGGCCATTCTCAATCGCTTCTTCGGCGTGGTGGTGGACGAGGTGGAACGCCACGGCGGCCTGCTCAACAAGTTCGAAGGCGACGCGGCCCTGGCCGTATTCGGCACGCCCGCACCGCTTCCCGACGCGGCGGGCGCCGCCCTGGCGTGCGGCCGCGCGATCCGCGCCCGGCTCGACACCGACGGCACGGATTTCGTGGCGGCCATCGGCATCGCCGAAGGACGGGTCGTAGCGGGCAATGTCGGCGCGCGGCAGCGCTATGAATTCACGGTGATCGGTGACGCGGTCAACGAAGCCGCCCGGCTCTGCGAACTGGCGAAGCAGGACTCCCTACTGCTCACCTCGGACAAGACGGTCACCGCGGCCGATCCCACCGAGGCCGAGCACTGGCAGCTGGGTGAATCGGTGGAACTGCGCGGCCGGCTGACCCCGACCCGCCTGGCCCGCCTGGCCTCACCCGACAACTGAGCGGCGTGGCCGAAGCCGCTGACGGCCCCTCCAGACCTGCACTCCAGCTCCTGTGACCCACCTAACATGTTACACGACATATATGTCGTGTAACTTATCAAGCATGAGCAACGCACACCCCACCCTGGTTCTCATCCCCTGCTTCTCCGGCGCCCCTTGGAGCGCCGACCAACTCGCCCCCTACGGCGACCTGCCGGTGCGCACCCTGCGCCTGCCCGAAGGCATCTCCGACATGGAGACCTACGCCGATCACGTCGCCGCCGCCGTGGCCGACCTCGACGACTACGTCCTCATCGGTGATTCCTTCGGCGCGAACATCGCCCTCGCACTTGCCGTGCGGCAGCCCGCGGGCCTGCGGGCGCTGGTCATGTCGGGTGGTTTCGCCGCCAACCCGCTGTCCTCACCGGCGTGGAAGGCCCTGATGCGCACCATGGGCAAAGCGCGCGGAGCCGCGTACCGGCAGCTCGTGTTGCGCACCCACGCCCACCGCCTCGCCTCGCCCTACGACGGCGAAGGCCAAATCCCCTGGAGCGAGGCACGGAGCCGAAAAGTGTTCCTGGACAACACCCCCGCCGCCTCCTTCGGCGCGCGAGTCGTCGCGGCGCTGAACGCCGACTACGTCGACGCCCTCCCCCGCGTGCAGGTGCCCACGCTGATCATCACCCCCGCCCACGACGAACTCATCGGCGAGGACGCCGCGGCCATCATGCGCGCGGGCATCCCCGACGCGCGGGAAGTGGTGCTGCCGCGCACGGGCCACATGTTCCGGTTCTCCCACCCCACCACCTACGCTGTCGCGGTACAGAATTTCCTGACCGAGACGGAGCCCGCCGATGCGACGCGCTGAACACCTGCGGTTCGCGATCCTGGCCGCGCAACGCGAAGGCAACAGGCTGCTCGCCCAGTCCCTCAAACCGCTCGGCGTCACCCCCGCCCAGGCCGAGGTGCTGCGCCTACTGCAACAGCGAGGGCCGCTCTCGCTCAACGGAATCGGGCAGCTGCTCGTGTGTGAGAGCGGCAGCAGCCCCAGCCGGCTCGTCGACCGCG
Organism: Nocardia sp. NPDC050712; assembly: GCF_040654295.1. Lineage (NCBI taxonomy): Bacteria > Bacillati > Actinomycetota > Actinomycetes > Mycobacteriales > Nocardiaceae > Nocardia > Nocardia sp. NPDC050712. The sequence continues at coordinate 1,490,077 of NZ_JBFAHT010000002.1, read as the reverse complement.
TCGTCGGCCTCGGACTGGTCGACCGCCGCACCGCCGCCGAGGACCGCCGCCACGTGGAACTGACCCTCACCCCCGAAGGTGAGCGGGTCGCGACCGCGATCGCCGGGGTCGAACACGGCCTCTACGCCACGCTCGACACCGTCGCCGCGGATCACGACACCGACGCCCTGCTCGGTTTCCTGCACGCCTTCGTCGACCACCTGCCCTCCGGGGAAGCACTGGCCCGGCGCCTCGACGAGGAATAGGCCGCACGAACCACGACGATCGTCAGTTCAGTTTCGAGGTAGCGCACGCGGCAGGGTGAGGGCGACTGCCGCTGTCACCGCGATACCGCACCCGCCCGCCGCGATAAGTGTCGTGGGCGCATCGGTGGCATCCAGGAGCAGGCCGCCTCCGACGTAGGACGCCGCGGCGGCAATACCGATGGCGCCGTACAGATTCCCGAAGACGCGGCCGAGCATCCCCGCCGGCACGATGCGTTGCAGCAGTGTGCTCGACGCGATGTCCATAGCCGCGATACCGATCCCGCGCACGGCCTGCACGGAGAAGGCCGCGGCTACCGACCAGGCGAGGCCGGTGAGCAGGTTGCCCGCGCTGCTGACGAAGAAACCGCCGATCAGCAGCACGGTCAGCGACACCCTGGTGCCGACGCGTCCGACGAGCGCATAGCCGATCAGCAGGCCCACACCCACCGCGCCGAGCAGCAGCCCGACCGCGGAATCATCGGAGTCCAGTGTGTCTTTCGCCAGGAGGACCAGGGCGACGTCGTCGACACCGTTGCAGGCGACGACCGCGCAGAAGCCGAGGCAGATGATGCGAAGGGCAGGGGTGCGCCCGATATATCCGAGCCCCGTCTTCGCTTGGGCGAGCAGCGATTCCTGGACGCCTTCGACGCGCTCCGGTGGCATCGGGCGAAGCGCGAACAACACCGCCGCGGACAACAGAAACGACGCGGCGTCGACGAAGAGCACGCCGCGGATGCCGAGGAACGGCAGCAGGGCGGCCGCGAGCAGCGGGCCGAAGGCTTCGGCGGCGTTGGCGCCGAAGCCGATCGCCGAGTTGGCCACCGGGAGATCTTTGTCGGCGACCAGTGCCGGGACCGCGGAGCGCGAGGCGGGCATGAAGATATTCGCCGCGATGGCGCGCGCGGCGACCAAGCAGAGCAGGAGCGGCAATGCCGGCAAGGACAGCGCGATGAGCAGGACCAGCGCACCCTGCGCGAGTTCGCAGCCGATCATCACCCGGCGCCGGTCGAAGCGGTCGCTGATGGCGCCCGCGATGGGGCTCAGCAGGGATGGCACGAAATCACCGACCAGCAGCAACAGCGCGACGGCGAGGGCCTGGCCGGTGGTGTTCGCGACGTGCAGCATGAGCGCGACCAGGCTCAGCGAGTCGCCGGCGTAGGACACGATCCTCGCGGTGAACAGCGCGCTGAGCGGTCGATTGGACCGCAGCAGACGCAGCGCCCCGGCGGTGTGCTCGTCGTTCGCCGCGGAAGTCGGCATGGTCGGACTCCACCTCGGCCGCACAGGATCACACTGGACCGGTCTGTCCAATGCGCAGGCGATTCATCGTGCCGAACCCGCCGGACCCGCGCAACAGAAATACCGACGGGCCGCGTTCGACAGGAACCGCAACTCGCGCATAATCTTCTACCTCGCTGCGGGTGTGGGTTTACAGAGGGAAGTTGTCGATGGGTTTGTTGGAGGGGTTGTTCGGCTCCAAGCGCAGGCGGTTCGGGGAGCAGGCGCTGGGCATGGTGCGAGCACAGCATCGGGTGGCATCGGCGGAGCTCGACGCGACGGATTTCGTGGTCAGTTACGCCACGCACGACGGGGAGCGCGGGCGGATGAGCCTCGAGACGGTCTTCGCGCGGTGTGCGGACGTCCCGGCCGAACAAGCCCGGCGGATGCTGTTCGACTTCGTCGCTCTGCCGACGACCGCCGACAATCAGCCGGGCCGGCCGCAGGGCTGGGCGAGCGCCGCCGCGCGGTTGCGGCCGCTGATCCGACAGGCGGGCCAGCTCGACCGGCGCGCGGAGGGTCTGCGGATCGCCGACCACACGCTGTGGCGGCCGCTGTTGCCCTGCTTGATCGAGACGGTCGTCATCGACGACCACACCTCCATGCAGTCCGCGGACCCCGGCCTGCTCGACGAGTGGGGTGTGGACGTCGAGACCGTTTTCACGGCCGCGCGCGCCAATCTGGCGGAACTGGCGATGGATACGCTCGGCGGCTACGACCCGGGTGCCAAGGCCGGAGTACTGCACATTCCGGATGCCAGTGGTGATCTGTATGCGGGCTCGCTGCCGCTGGTGCAGGGATGGTTGGCCGGGATCGGCGCGAAAGCTGGTGCGCGCCCGATCGTTTTCGTGGCCCAGAACACGGGCGTGCTGGTCGGCGCGGAATTCTCGCCCGAGCATGTGCTGCATCTACTGCGCACCGCGCGGCAGCTGTTCGACGATGCGGTGCGCGAAGTTTCACCGGTGCCGTACACGCTGGACGAGCACGGTCGGCTCGTGCCCTACCGGGTGCCGCGAGATCACCTGGCCTGGCGCGAGATTCGAGCCGCGGAGTCGACGCTGGCCGCGCGCGTGTACAGCCAGCAGTACGAGCATCTGCGGGCGGATCTGGATGCGGGCCGAACCGGCGATTTCGCCGCGCAGCTCACCCACATCAGTAAGAACGGCGTCGAAACGACATATGCGGCGTGGACCGACACGGTGCCGACGCTGCTGCCGCGCGCGAACAACGTCAGCCTGACCAACGCCGACACCGGCGCGACCTTTTTCGTGCCGTGGCAAACACTCGCCACCGCAACCGATTTGGAACCCGTCGAGGGAATCCACCCACCCCGCTACCGCGTCCGGTTCCACCCCGACACCGAGGTCATGACACGCCTGCGCGCCGCGCAGAAGATCGACTAGTACGGTGCAGACGTCCCACCGCGTGGCCGTAAGGAGCCCAGAGCCGTGACCGACAACGTAGCGTCCGCGCCCAGCGCCAAGGATTCCAGCGCCCCTCGGATGGGAGCGTTCACCGACGCGGTGCTCGCGATCGCGAGCACCCTGCTGGTCATCGAAATCAAACGCCCGGAGGGCGCGGAGCTGGCCGGCCCACACGCCCTGGCCGAATTCCTCTGGGACGAGAAGGCGTCGTTCGTCGCCTTCGTGCTGGCGTTCTTCCTGCTGTGGTCGGTGTGGCGCAGGCACCACCACTTCATCGACGAGATCGACCGGCTGGACCGGGCGACCGCCGCCGCGCACGCACCGCTGCTGCTGTTCGCCGCCTTCCTGCCCTTCCCGACCGCGGTCTTCGGGCACGCCGCCGACAACAAACTCGCCGCCTGCCTCTTCGCCGCGAGCGCGGCAGCGCTGTTCGGCTCCGAGGCGGTGATGAAGGAATTCGCTTGGCGGCGTGCGATATTGCGCCCCGGGGTCGATCCGCAGAAGATCCGGATCAGCGCGAACGCGTCGGCCTCGGTCACGCTGGTGTTCGTCGTGACGGCCGGGTTGGTGTGGGTCGCACCGTGGATATGGCTGATCTGGTTCCTCGCTCCCCTGGCCGCGACCGCGGGTGGGAAGCTGCTCGATCGTTTGCGGCCCGCAGTCCCCGCGCGGATACGCGAGCGCCAGGCAGAGCGGTAACACCACCGGCGTTCAGCCGGTGCCAGAAGCATTCGGGCCGTTGGTCTTCCGACGACTGGAACCCGAGCGCCGATTGTTCGCTATTTAGCTATAGTGCTAAAGTGCGAACATGACCGAGAGTGATCCCTCCGAGGAAGCGGGAGTGTTCCGCGCACTGGCCGATTCGACGCGCCGCCAGATCTTGGAGGACCTCCGCGCCGGCGAGCTGACCGCGGGCGACATCGCCGCCAGATTCCCGATCAGTGGCCCCTCGATCTCCCGGCACCTGGGCGTGCTCAAGGCCGCCGGGCTGGTCCGGGAGCGGCGCGAGGCCAACCGAATCTTCTACTCGCTGGTCGAGGAGCGGCTCGCGTTGTGCGTCGGCAGGTTCCTGAGCACGGTCTGCCCCGAGCAGGTCATCGTCAGACAGCGCAGAGCCCGCAAGACCAAGAACGGGGAACCCGGATGAAACCGCCACGGATGTCCAGCGTCGTCGAGCGACGCCTGCTGGTGAACTACCGAATCGACCCCGAGATCGCCGCGAGCCAGATGCCGCCGACGATGCGGCCCCAACTCGTCAACGGTTGGGCGGTCGCCGGTATCTGCCTGATCCGCCTCGGACAGTTCCGCCCCAGCGCGCTACCCCGCTGGGTCGGGCTGCGCACCGAGAACGCGGCGCATCGCATCGCGGTCGAGTGGGATGGCCCGCACGGACAGTCGACCGGTGTGTATATCGCGCGTCGCGACAGCGGCTCGCTGATCAACGTCCTGGCCGGCGGGCGGCTCTTTCCGGGTGAGCACAACGCCGCGAAGTTCGACGTCCGCGAAACAGCGCAGGACCTGCACGTCGCCTACCGCACCCGGGACGAAACCATCTCCGTCAGTGTGGATGTCCGGACCACCGAGCGATTCCAAGGCAGCGAACTGTTCGCCGATCTGGCCCAGGCCTCGGATTTCTTCCGGCAGGGCGCGGCCGGATTCTCGGCCACGCGCGGCGGCCACCGCCTGGACGGGCTCGAACTCCGAACAGACGCCTGGCAGGTCGAGCCCGTCGATATCCAATCGGTTCGGTCCACGATCTTCGACGACCCGGACCGGTTCCCACCGGGCAGCGCGGCACTCGACTGCGCGCTGCTGATGCGGCAGGTGCCGGTGACCTGGCGCCCCCTGCAACCGCTGCACGCCGTCGCCGGTGGCAACCACCCGTAGTCAGCGGGCTGCGTGCCAGGCCCGCGTCTGCTGGTCCACGATGTCCACCAGCCGATCCAATCCGTAATTCATGTCGAGCAGATGGGTGTCGAACAGCGGCAGCTCGTTGACCGGCTCCGCGACCGAGAACTGCAGGCGATAGCGCTGATATCCATTGGTGTTCTGACACTGCCCGCCACCGCGGCCCACACTGGTGGTCCAGGTCGACGCCGAGGTCGGTGGGCTCGCGGGCAGTGTGGTGTACCCCAGGAGCACCGCGATGATCCCGAAGGAGTACGGATCGCTGGGCACCGTGACCCCGACGGGACCGCTGTCGCCACTCAGCACGGCCGGATCGGTGCAGGCAACCCGATAGCCGGGCCCGTTCGGAAGCCCCGCCGCATGCGAGAGCAAGTCCAGTTCACTGTTGCCGAACAGTGACGGCAAACCGATCAGGTCGGTGGAATATGCTGCGACACACCCGAATTCGCCCTGCCCGGTGCAGACCGGAATATTGGCGAAGTCACCACCGGTGGTCGAGCCCACCGCCGTGGTGACATTGCCGCCCAGCAGCAACGCACCGGCCAGCCGCGCGCGCTGTTCCGGATTCGGATCGATCTGCTCGCGCAGCAATTTGCGCAGCATCAGCGTGCCCTGGGAATGGGACAGGAAGACCACCGGTCGTCCGCCGTTGTCGCGGGCGAGGTAGTCGTTCCACGCGGCAAGCACATCGGCGTAACCGACGTCGAGGAGCTGGTTGGCCACCGTCAGCCCAACCGGCATACCCAGTAGCGGCACCTGCCGGTAGACCGGCGCGAAGACCCGGCACACGTTCGAGAAACGGGCGGCCTGGTAGCGGGCGATGGACTGCACCTCCGGCGCGGCGACCCGATCCGCCGAGAGCGCCACCTGATCACTCACCGTGGGATAGACGTAGAAGCAGTCCACCTGCTTGTCGGACTCCGGCGGTTGCGCGGGGACAGTGACCGCTCCGGAGGCCAGATCGGTGGTGTCGGAGGGCAGATCACACGGATCCCCCTCGAGCTCGGGTGCGCACAGCCACGTCGTGGCGGGCCCCGGCGCCGCCGCCGCGGGCACCGGCGCAAGCACCGTGACAACACTCGCCGCGGTGGCGAAAACCGTTGCCGCAGCGCGCTTCACCCATCGGCTCCGCACCGCTGGCAGGGCTGTCTTCGTCCTCATCATGCTCCTGAATTCGGCCCGGCCCCGCATCAGAGGCCGCTAGGCTGCGGTAGAGCCTACAAATGATTTGCAGTGCCGATGATCGGTATCGCAAATAAAGTGAAAGCGGTTGATGTGGAACAGGAGTTGCTGGTTCCGGAATCGGTAGCCCGGAACCCAGGGTGTGTGCTGATCAAGCTGGGCCAGGTCATCTATCAGCGCACCGAACAGCGCCTGGCCGAGATCGGTCTACGCACTCGCCACTACACGCTGCTCAACGTCCTGGACGCGAACGGGCCCATGGCCCAACAAGAACTGAGTCGCCGCGCCGGCATCGACCCCACCACCGTGGTCGCCTGCATCGACAACCTCGAAAACGCGAAGCTGGCGGTGCGCACCCGCGACCGCACCGACCGCCGCCGCTCCCTCGTCACCCTCACCGAGGCAGGCACCGCGGCCTTGGCCCAGGCCCACGCGCTCCTCGACGATCTCGACCGCGAGAACTTCGCCGACCTCACCGAAACCCAGGCCCGAGACCTGACCCACCTGCTGACCCTGCTCAATCGAGGCGCGGCACTCACCGGCACGGCTCGGTAATGCGTAGCCGTCCCCCGACCCGCTACGCGATTCCAGCGACATGCGCGGCCCAAAACCTCTGGCAACAGACCTCGCTCGACTGTCGGTGGCTGCCGATACATTGACCCCAAGTCGATCGTCACCATCGAGCTTGACTCGAACACCGAGGAGTACCTGTGAACGCCCCCACCGGCTTGACCAACGTCGTCTACCCAGCAGCCGACCTGGATGCCAGCGTGGCGGTTTTCACGGAGTTGCTCGGCGTCGACCCCGTGTTCCGCACCGAGGACTACGCGATGTTCGCGATCGGTATCGCGCTGTCGTCCAAACCGTGGGTGCACCATCCGCTGCCCTTCTGGACGGTAAGTGATATCGCGGCAACGCATGCGGCGCTGGTGGCCGGCGGCGCCACAGCGATGGGCGAAATCGCCGACGGGTCACTCGCCGAGATCGGAACCGCACCTGTCGTCAATGGCGATGCTGTGACCGGCATCGTCGACATGCCCGGCGGCCGCTTGGCAGTGCTGAAAGCCGTCGACGGAAATCTGATCGCCCTCAATCAGCCGGTTGGCTGGTAGCTTTCATCGGCTCTGGGCGGCAACTGTAGCGGCGGGGCGCAGATAATTCGGCGGCAGCCGAATTCGGTTGAACGGCCCCGAGCACCCCGCTACCGTGAAGGCAAGGGATCGGACACGGGGGACTCTTGACTTCATCGTATGGCGCTATCCGCAGTGGGGCGATGTCACTATGAAATGGCCTTGGGGGCAACGGGATTCGAGGCCGTCGCAGCAATATACGGGGTGGGCGTCAGGGCCCGCTCCGGCCAACCCGCAGGAGCATGCGCACCAACAACTTTCGATGATCGAATCGTTTCTGGAGCAGGCCGACCAGAGTGCTGTGCAGCGGGCACAGGACCGGGTGTCGGCCGACCTCGCAGGGGCCGCTGCGTTCTACCCGGATCAGGCGATACGGGTACTTCGCATGGCCATACGCCGGTTGGCGGTTACCGAAACCGACGTGCAGCGTGTCCTCGGCAGCTGGCTGCACCGGCCCGATCCCGATTCGTTCGCGCGAACCTGGATCATCGCCGAGGAGCTGATGCGGGCCCCCTCAGGGAATTCCACGCCCTCCGAATTGTGCGTGTGGTGCGCCACCACACTGCGGGCCGGAGGTTCCGGCGATTTCGTCGCATTCCGTTCCCTCGCAAAGGAACACCTGGCACGGCTGGTAGACGACGATTTCGAGAAGCTCGCATTCGCCGGCGGCGGGTCGGTGATCTGGCAGGTGCTCTACGCGCTCGGGCCCGGCAGTCGCAGCGATTGGCTGCGCCTGATGAGTGATCGTGCCGCCGCACGGGGCGAGAAGGATGTCGCACGACGCCGCCACCAGCTGGCCGACCGGTTCACCCCGGAGCCGGACCGCAATCGGCTCGTCGGGCACCGCCGAGCCGAGTCCCGCGATAGCGGCATCTTCTTCGGCGCCGGAGGTGGGGCCGGCAGCCGAGGCACGGTGGCCGGTATCGGAATAGGTTCCACCGACACACCTTTCGGCTTTCATCCGACGGATCCGACACAGCCACCCGGTGCGCATCTGCCTCCGACGGGTTCGAGACCGATCGGCTTCACCCCGGTCATCCGCGAGCCCGCGACCCCGCCCCCACCGGCACCGCCCGACTTCGACACGATCACTCGGCTGATCCTGCGCGCTGTCGCCGACCTCATGCAGGGCCGAGGCCCAACCGATCTGACAGAACCGCTGCGGCATGCGACCGATCCCGACCAGCGTCGCACCTTGATTTTCCTCAGCGCGCTCGCGGACCTGCGTGCAGGCGAACTCGACCGAGCACGAACTACGCTCCGCAAGGTGCTCGCCGGCCCGGCGGAGGCGGACACCCGCGATCTGGTGGCGAATGCACACCTCATCGTCGGCCTCCTCGACGCAGACGTCGAACAAGTCGCGGCGGGTCTACGCCTGCTCTTCGACCAGCATGGCGACAGCTGGGCAGACAACTCCCTACTGGACCCGGAAACGATGCGAAGAACCCTCGTTTCGGCCGCACCGCAGAAGCTGGCGGAACTGGCCGAAGCTTCCGAGCTCGTGCTGCTTGCCCGAGAGGGCGGCGCCAACGCCCTCTGTCTACAGTCGGCTCGCAGCCTGCTCGCGAAAGCCGCCTGCGCAGTACATGGTTCGGACAACGAGGTGGCGGGCGAACTACTCGCGCAAGCGATCCAGATCGTCGAGCGGGTGAGCGGCGCCCGAGCCGAGGAGCCCGACCTCGCCGAGCCGCTGCACCTGCTGCATCTGGCACAGCAACGCCGCACTGCTGGCGAGCCCGCGGCGCCGAGCCCGGAGCCGGACGTCGAGCCACCCGAACTGCACTATGACCGCCTGCCACTGGTACTGCCGAGCAGTCTCATCGACGATCCGGAATCGACGCCGCCCAGCGCTCTCCCCTGAGGGCTATCCAACATCGGCATCGGGCTTCGACCAGCACGTGGACCTCAGTGCCGGCCTCGATCGGCACGCCGCGCCGATCGGCCGACATTTCTGGATGCCAAGCCCGGCATCTGCCCCTGACCGGCGGACGAATGACCTCACACAGGCCCGCCGAGCGGCGGATGCTCGAGCACCCGGGGCTTGTACTCGACCAACTGAATGCTGCCATCGAAGGTGCGGTGCTCGATCATCTCGAGGGCAACGTCCGGATAGCCGTCGTAGATGCGTTCGGAGCCGGTGGCGCCGGTGATCACCGGGAACATCACAACGCGGAATCGGTCGACGAGCCCGGCTCGAAGCAGGGACCGGCACAGGCTCAGGCTGCCGATCGTGCTGAGGAGCCCCGAGCCTTCCGACTTCATGGCGCGCACCGCCTCGACGGCGTCGCCGCGGACGAGCGTGGAGTTGGCCCACGTCAGCGGCTCCTCGAGCGAGGAGGAGAACACCACCTTGGACGCTTTGGTGAGCCCGTCGACCGACGCTTCTTCTTCCGGCCTGAACTCGTCTTGGCCGTCCGGCACCGCACCGGCTGCGAAGCCCGACATCAGGCGGTAGGTGTTCGCGCCCATCAGCTGCGTGGACTCGGGCTGTTCGCCGAGCCAGGCGAGGTACTCCGGGCCCTCGAGCCCCCAGAATCCGGGCCATCCCTCGCCCGACGCGTAGCCGTCGAGTGAGGTGATGAAGTCGACGAGAAGTTCTGACATGGCAGTGTCCTTTCCTCGGGTGTCACAAGCTTCGACCGGTTGGGAGCCGCAAACTCATCGGCCGCGCCGTGGGTGACTAGAAACGTTTGATGTTGCAGCCGATCCTCTCGACCGAGCAAGGTCGGAGGCGGCGTGGTTAGTGCTGCTGGTCGAGGAGTGTCGAGGCGCGGACCGTGCCGACGGCCGGCTCCCCCGGGGCGATGGGCCACGAGATCGAGACATCTCGATCTGCGTTGCCGACCTGACCGCAGGACCACAACCACCAACCAAAGCTGACGTTTCAAGCAGGCACCTCGCCGTCGCCGGGACTGCCTCAGTTCGGCAAGAGCGCGCACCGCCAGCGCTCTGCCCGTTGACTTTCCGCGATATCCGGTATTGACACGTCCGACGACGTCACGTCGTCGCGCCGGGCCGGTCGCATCCTCCCGTCCCGGAATAGGTGACCACGCCCTTCAGACCTGCACAATCGGCACCAAATCTCGTTGAAGGACAAGGAATCTCATGGCGCCCCAGCGTCTACTGGCGTGGATGCCGCCCCCGGTTTGTTAGCGTTCCTACCGGATCGAATTGCTCTATCGAAGGAGACAAGACGTGCACAAGCTGCTTTTTGCCGCCGCAGTCGCCGCCGCGCTGAGCCTGACCGCGTGCGGCAATGACACCTCGACTGCTGAACCCGCTGCCTCCTCGACTGCCTCGCCGAGTAAGTCCGCCAAGTCCACCAGTACGTCGGCCACCTCGTCGAGCGCGGCGGCTGCCGGCGGCGCGATCCTCATCGACCCCGATGGCAACGTGTGGGATCGGGCCCGGACCGTCACCGAAGCCGCCGAGATGGCGAAGTCGATCAAAGCGGCCGGGGAAACCCTCGACGCGAGCTTCTGCGAGCAGAGCTACACCGAGGGCATCGCGGGCGGTGGCCAGTTCCCTTCCGGCAAGCAGGCATGGCTCGACGCCTGCCAGGAGGGAGTGCGTCAGGCAGGCTAGATCGGCATAAGCGTATGTCGGCTCCTTGCTGATGCCGCCGAACGATCCGATATGACCGGCGCCGTCATGTCGAGCGGTGCGATTCCCGGACGCGGACCGGGTCCGGGGGCGGTGCCGCGCTCGCGGGTTTGACCCCGCGTCCGGCAAAACGGCGCATGATCGGCACATCCAGCCAGTGATAGATCGCCGCCGCCAGCACCACCGACACCACCATGCTCAACAGCGCGAAACCGGCCCAGCCGAGCATGCCGAACTGTCTGCCGCCGATGAGATACCGGGTGATGACCACCATCACCGGCAACTGGATCAGATAGAAGGCGAAGGAGACATTACCCAGCCAGACCAGGCGCGGCCCCGAGGTCAAGCCCCGGATTCCGGCGAGGTCCCGGGCGGCCAGCGTGGCCACCACCGCAGCCATGGGTGCCAGCATCAGCGCGGACATCTTGTAGTTGACCGGCACCACCCAGGTGGCGGCATAGGACACGGCCAGCACCAGCAGCGGCAGCACGAGACGGGTGTTGCGCCAGCGCCCTTCGAGCACCATGCGGGCCGCCAGCACGCCCAGGAAGAACTCCGGCAGCCGTGAGGCGGGGAAGTTGTAGCTGAGCCAATAAGCCAGGGACACCGGGATATCGGGCTGCTGGAACCACACCGGCGCGGCATGCAGTTCGTAGAACGGCGAGTTGTCTCCCGGAACCAGCCGGGGCACAAAGGTGTTCGCGATCCCCTTGGGTCCGGGCACCCACAGGTAGTAGGCGGTGTGCAGGGCCAGGATGAACAACAGCAGCAGGCCCATGGCCAGCAGCAGCCGCTGCGTGGGGATGCGCCGGATCAACGGCAGCAGGATCGGAAAGCTCAGGTAGAAGAGCACTTCCGCGGCCAGCGACCAGGCCGGGACGTTCAGGCCGCCGAGTGTGGTCGACTTGGGTACCCAGGTGTGCACCAGCAGCAGGTTCGGCACCCATACCACCGCGCGTGCGAGCGGCACGCTCGCCACGACGATGAAAGCCCCCGCTGCCAGCAGATGAGTCGGATAGATCTTCAGCACCCGCCGGCGATAGAACCCGCGCACCGACATGCCGGGCCGGAACGACCAGTAGATGATGAAGCCGGACAGCAGGAAGAAGAACGTCACCCCCGCCGCGCCGAGCTGCATGGGAATCCACTGGTGGATGGTCCGGAACAGCTCGGATTTCTGGAACGGATAGACCGGCAGGAACGCCATGGCGTGCACGATGAACACCGCGCCGGCCGCCCACCACCGGGCACCGGTCAGTGACGGCAGCGCCGTGCGGTCCCGATCGGCCGGTGTGGCAGCCGGTTCCGGAGCTCGCGCGGCGGCGTCCGGATCACCGGAGGCGGTAATACTCATCGATGTCCATATCGGTCATACAGCCCGCGGGCCATCACCGCGTCACCCTCGGCGGAAGGATGGAACGGCAAGCCGTCCAAATCCGCGCGCGGATCGGCGAGCCCGTTCATCCACGGTTCGGCCGAGCACAGTCCGTGCCCGGCGGTCAGCGCGCGCGAGTCGAAGAAATCGATGCCGAGAATCCCGGCCGCGTCCCGCTGAGCCCGGTCGAGGGCGTCGAAGTATTCGGCCAGGGCCCGGGCGCGCGGTTGCACGAACGGCGCCACGCCGAATACGTTGAGGCACACGGTGTCCGAGCCCGGCGGGATCAGCTCCGAGTACCCGACCAGCACGATGCGCGCCTGTGGCGCGTAGTACTTGATGTAGGTGACGACATTGCGTACCCGCTCGGCATATGCCGCACCGGTCACCCCTCGGTAGTCGGGGATCCGCGCCTGTTCGACGGCATCGATATCGCACCCGCGCAGCATGTCGAATACGCACAGCTGCAAAGATTTCCACAGCGTGGTCTCGTTGGCGCCCCAGATATCGTTCATGCCGATCTGAATCGTCACCAGTTCCGTGCGCGGACCGAAGGCACCGGCCTGGTCCGCGACCTTGGCTTCGCCGCCGAGGCTGTAGCCCCTGCCGACGCCGATGGACGCGCCCGGACAGGAGGCGTCGACGAATTCCGGGGTGCCCGCCACCCGCAGCAGCCTGCTGAGCTGGTTCGGCCAGGAGGTGGGGCGATGCACGCACTGGACTTCCTCGGAGAGGAAGTCCCAGGCGTTCGCACTGAACGAATCACCCAGAACCACTAACGCTTTCCCGGGCGCGGGCTCCGCCGCCGCGGCACCGGAGCCGGTCACCGATGACGCGACGGCTACCACCAGCGCACACATCCATCGCCCGCTGCTACCGAACATGTACGTCTCGTCTCTCAGTAGCCGGCACGCGGATCGAATTCGGGTGCGTCCAGGGTGGGCGGAGCGGGCGGAGCGGGCGGAGCGGACTGCTGGGTCCGGGGCGCGGGGGCGGCCGTTTCCACCGGCGCGGGGGCAGCCGTTTCTACCGGCGCGGCGGGTGCGGGTGCTGCGGGCGCGGGCGCTTCGGCGGGTTGCGGAACAGCCGCAGGGGCGCTGGTTACTGCCGAACTTGGTTGGGAAACAGTCGCACTCACCGGCGGAGCCGGACTGGGTGTGGTCGCCGAAGGCGTGGCATCACTACCGGATTCAGCACCGCCACCGCAGGCCACCGGCCCGGTGATCAGCACGAATCCGCCGAGTATCGCCACCGCCGCACGCTTGGCGTACGCACCTGGAAATCTGGAATTCAAGTCAACCCTCATATTTGAAGCACATGCCTTTCCCTTTCGTGGAGTCTACTGGCGGTCACCGAGCCCGGCTCGCACCATGAGGCCCCGAATTTCATGGGCTGCACACAGTTTCGCGCGATCACGGATGGGCGGAGCCACCAGCTGAGCCTGCACCAGCAGACCACGGTGAAGCGCTCCGGTTAGTCGTGGTGATGCCGCAGGGAAAGATTTGACGAAGGCCACTGCGCGCCCCAAGGACCACGTGGTCGACGAGCACCATAGCGGCCGGTGCCAGTCCCAATTCGTTGGCATTCTTTATGTTTCGGCCCTGGTCACGACATCCGCCGCGAACCGCGCCACTTTCTCGCCCGGCGATCACCCGGCGGTATGCACTACCGGGTGATCGCCGTTCGGATCAGCCGATACCCGGGATGCTCGGGAAACCGGGGATACCGGCGCTACCGCTCGACGGCTTGCCGCAGGTGGGGTTCTGGTCGACGTCGACGATCTGGGTGAAAGTGGCGTCGCCGGTAGGTGACTCCTGCGCGAGGATCTTGTGCTGGCCCCTCGTGCCCGGCTTCCAGGTGGTGGTCGCCTTCCCGGAGGCGTCGACCGCCGGGGTATCCGGCTGGAAGGTGTCCCGAGTGCTGAAACCATTGGCATCGGCGTCGAAGAACGACACCGCCGTACCCGGCTGCGCGGTCGCGGTGATGGTGTACGAGCAGCCCGCAGCGTTCGGCACGATCTCGAGGTTGGTTACCGCGGCACCGGCCTGCGGCGCGCCGAGCGCCACCGCGCAGGTCACGGCGCCGAGCGCCGCGAGCACGAGACCTGGCCGGTTTGTGACAGTCACAGTAAAAACCTTCTTCCGCAATGCATTTCCCGATAATTGACCGTGCCAGCATGCCCACATCGGAACGACGGCCCACAAGCCCATGAACTCGAGTGCTTGACACGATCGGGCGCCGCTAAATATCCGCGTCGGTTACCCGAACTGCCCGCTAGAGCGGGATCGGACATCGAGTCATGAGCCCGGCAACCCGCGCGCGCCAATCATCGGGCGATCCGCGCCAACTCGGGCACGCACCCACCCAGCCACAACCCGCTGTCGCATACTCGCTATGCCCCATCGCAATCATGGCCGCCCCGGTGGCCTCGCTCGAGACCGGCGCCGAAGGAGATCCATGAGAAACACAACAACGTTCGCGCTAGCCGTGATCGTCGGCGCGGTAGTGGGCTCGACCGGATTCGGCACGGCGACAGCAGATCCGGGCAACGGCCACGGCCTGTGCCTGGACGTCAACTCGGAACTCGCCCACAACGCCATCGCGAGTCTGGCGTCGGCGCCGGACGGAGCCTCGTGGAACATCATCGGCAGCGGCACCGAACCGATCTCGGCCGGCTGCGCGGGCGTCCTGTCCTACATCACGGTGGAGTGGAACGGAATTCACCCCGGCACCCACATCCTGCACTTCACCGAGGCCCGCTACCTCGGCACCTCCTCCGCCAAGCCCTACGCCTACACCGAGGTGCTCGGCCGCACCCGCGACAGCGTCTCGGTCCAGTACCGCTGGGCCAACGCCGACGACCCGCTGTGCTGCCCCCAGGGCGGCCCCACCGTGGTCACCTTCACCCTCGCCAATGGCCAGGTCACCGCGAACGGGCAGTTCCCGCCGACCAACTGATCACGCCCGGACGTTTTCGGCGATTCCCTCGCTGAATTACGCACGGCATTCGGCAGATCAGTGCGTTCGTCAGCCGGCGCCGCCGTCCTCGGGATCGCGCTCCGCGGCATTTCAGTGCGTTCGACCTGGATCGACCTCAGACTGGTCTGACAGGAATTTCAAGACCAAGCCGCGCAGCTCTGGAACTTGCGCGCCGCCCTTCTCGGCGATCATCGCATCCGCTCGCTGGGCAATGCCTCGCACTTTAGCCAAGACCTCGGCCGAATCTGACCATCGTTCCTCAGGCAGCCGGAGCACCGCCCACAACAGGTCACCCGGATAAAAGTGACCGGCGGCAAGCGGATTCGCCTCCAGCTGATCAAGCGCTCGAGACAGTATTGCCGTGGTTCCAACGTTCTGCGACAACATGATTCGCAGTCCCTCGATATCCAGTTCTCCGATTGGAACCTGCCGCATCCGGTGGACTGTCCGGACCAGGTACGTGTCCTCCGGGGCGACTGCCGGCCAAACATCACCCTCGATGTCCTGCACCGATTGTGAGAACTCTTCGCTGCCAGCCACGCTTTTCACCGCTCTCATTTCAATGGCACTGCTCGTTCATGTGAAGCTTCGAGGCTGTCAGGACCTGCCCTACAGTAATAGTCACCATTCTGGTCCGACGCCCGTCGTTGACACGCAAATCGGCAGATCAGTGCGTTCTTCGGCCGACGCCGCTGCCCTGTGGGATCGCGCTCCGCGGCATTTCCGTGCGTCAGTCAATCAGGTCACGCAGCGCGTCAACAACAATCTCGGGCCGCTCCTCTGGCAGGAAGTGGCCGCACGCCACTGTGGCAGTGCGGAGATCCTGTGCCCATCGAGTCCAGATCGCCAGGGGATCGAATGGAAGAACGACCTCGCCCGGATCTTGCCAGAGAGCAGCCACGGGCATAGCCAGACGGCGACCGGATCGGCGATCGGATTCATCGTGGACATTGTCGATGAATGCGCTTGCCCGGTAGTCGGCACAGACGGCATGGATGGCGGCGGGGTCGCGGGCGGCGGCGAGGTACGCGGTGCGGATGTCGGCGGGAATCGCGTCGGGCATCTTCGTCCAGCCGTCGAGGAAGTGCCCGAAGAACAGATCGGGGTCGGCTTGGATCAAGCGCTCGGCCAGATCGTTCGGTTGCGCGAGCAGGTAGAGGTGGAACGCGAAAATGCCGGCGGTCCCGTGCAGCGCGGCCCAGAGTTCCGCCGCCGGAAGCACATCGAGGATTGCGAGATGGCTGATTGCCTGTGGATGGTCCAGCCCGGCACGAAACGCGACCAATCCACCTCGATCGTGTCCAGCAAGGGCGAATCGACTGTGGCCGAGTGATCGCATGAGTTCGACGATGTCGGCCGCCATCGTGCGTTTGGAGTAGGTGTCACCATTCGGGTCATCGGCCGGCTTGTCGCTGTCGCCGTAGCCGCGCAGATCGGGGCAGATCACCTGATGATCTCTGGCGAGATCGGTGGCGACGTGCCGCCAGGCCAGGTGTGTTTGCGGGAAGCCGTGCAAGAGTACGACCGGGGTGCCGGAACCGGCCATGGCGACGTTGAGGCTGACAGCACCGGCCGGCACCCGGTCGTAGGTGAACCCAGCGATTCTGTTGCGCATGGCCGGACGGTAATCGACGGCACCGACAGTCCTGCGCGAAAGATCCAGTGCCCGAACGATTCGCTCGATGAAATACGATGTCGGACTGCTGGATTAACGTGAGCGGGGTGACGCTCGACGATAACCGACAGCTCCCTGCCGCACTGGCCGCCGCGTTGGCCACCGATTTCGACTACGACGGCGGGAACGGCGTCGACTTCGAGCCCTATGCAACCTTTCTCTCCGCTGCGGACACCACGGACTGGTGGCAGTCGTGGACCGGCAACGCAGAACTGCGTGGAGACGATTTCCGCGTCTTCGGTCAGGACGGCACGGGCGGATATGCGGCGATCTGGCTGGTCCGGGCGGCGCTCCCCCTCACTGATCAGCCCATCGTGTTCCTCGGCTCCGAAGGCGAGACGGCCGTGCTAGCCCACGATCTGGACGATTTTCTCTGGTTGCTCGCCGCCGGATTCGGGCCCTACGAGGCAACCGAGTACGGGCCGGAGTGGGCCCCGGCTCCCAACCCCCACCTGGTGGCCGTCGCGGAGCGCTTCGCGCCCGACCGGCGTCAGCCGGGAGCGGCCGTGATCGAACGAGCCGTCGCGGAGTATCCCGACTTCGGCGACAGGATCATGGGGCTGTGCCACTGAGCCGGCGCCCAGTCTCCAACGTTCACCACTGGATCCCGTGCGAGGACCAAGCCGCCAACCCGCGTGGGGTCCCGCACAAGACGGCCCGACCCGGATCTGCGTCTCCGACGCCAACGCTCAAATCATCAGAGTCTGGCCGAACACCCGCACATCCAGATGATGCAATAGCTGAACCGCGACGATCGGTGCGGGTTCGGGCGGGCACCCACCCCAGACTGCCCGAGCGCCTAACTGTGGAATCTGGTTGTCTCGCAGAGGTTCGCGCGGGCAACTCTGGCACGATTGACCGGCGCCGAGACGATCTCGTACCCGAAGGAAACACCGAAGAGCACCTTGCCGTCGTTGCTCGACGCGGCCATCCCGGCGGATACCGAGTCACCGTCACAGGCCAGGGCCTCCCTCGACACCACGTAATCGGCAGTGCGTTCACGATCAGCCGACGAGCAACGCTTCAGATGCCACCCCGATCGGGTAGGACACGTAGGTGTCGAGAGCCGTTTCGCAGCACGGGGCACTGCCAATCACGGCGTAAGTTGTTGGGAAACAGTCGATAACACCGAGGGGATGCTGTGACGTTACGCGAACGGTCTGAGCAGAAGACGCTGGATACCGCACTGGTCTACGGCGAACCGTCCCAAACGCCGGAGGGGTCCACGATCATTACGGTGTCGGCCTTCAGCGATACCGCAGCGCGGCCGGTCGGGATATTCGTCGTGCACGGCGGCCAGGTGACATGGAAGGCGGCCGAGGATCGGATCGGGTTGATCCAGGCACGGACCGGTCTGATCGCGGCGACGGTGGGGACGGTTACCGGGCTGCTGGCCGCGGCCTTCGTGACGGGTGCGCTTCTGCGCCGACCGCCGTGGCCGGACATCCGGACGACACTGCTGAGCGGATCGCCCGTAAAGCCCTGGTGACGTCGCGACCGGCCCCCTGCAGAGCGGGGAATTGGCCGATGCAATGCCTAGCGTCAGCGCCTCGGCCCGCGCGGTCGACCGATCCGACCAGGGAACGACGACACCGGACGGGTCGAGCAGGGTACCTAGTCAGGACTGTCAAGAAGGTGGCGAACCAGACTCAGCCGGGGTTCGCGGGGTCGCTGACCCCGGGTAGGCCGACAATGCCGGGCTCGACCAGTGACACCGAGTCCTCTTGTGGCAGATGCGACATCATGACCGGATAGCGCACCAGTCTGGCACTACTGAAGGCGATGTCGCGGACATGCGTGAATTCCGACCACAGCAGCCTGCCGCCCTCGAGTGACCGCAGCGGGCGAACCCGCCGCCGCACCTGTTCCAGTTCCGCCTCGGTCGCCCGCCGGCGGAGCCCCGCTCGGCCGTACAGCCGCACACTTGGCGCCGCGGTGAAGCGGCCCACCAGTAGTGAACGGAACCAGAACAGCGGCCCGCGATCGACCGACATCAGACACACAGCCGGGTTCGCATCGAGATTGCGTGCCAGCGCCGATGTGTACTGGTCGAAATAGAACCCCGTGCAGTCTTCCCGGAAGAAGACCGTCCCCACCGGCGTGATGTTCGGAACGCCATCGCTGTCCACCGACGCGATCGCGAAGTGCCCGGTTGATTTTCGTCCCCGATCCAAGATCTCGCGGACGAAACCCCAACGCTCATCGACGGTTGTCATCGCGCCCCCTGGCGCACAGGACCACCAAGCCCTCCCCTATTGGCCCTTCAACGCTCGATCGGCACGGCTGACGAAGGTCGCGGTGGTGAAAGTGCCGATGGCGAGAACGACCATCACAATCTTCGCGGGCCACGGCCCTTCGATGATGGCGCCCACCGCCCCCAGCAGGACGAGGCCGACCGTGGCGACCAACATCGTCATCGCCCTGGTCGTTCCGTTGATCTCGCCGCGCAGAATCCGCCGCGACGCCATGAGCAGGCTGAGGCCGGGAATCCCGGGCAACAGCGCGACCACGCAGACGACGATCAGGTACTCGGGATTGACCAGCCCGGACACCACCAGTCCGGCCGAACAGGCCAAAAGCGCGATACCCAAAGCGATTCCGGCGGCTCCGGCACGGCGGGTCAAGCGCCGAACCGCCGGCTGGTTCGCGTAGGGCGACTGCACGCCCGCCCGCGCCGCATCGATCTGAGACATTCGAAACCCCCCGTGTGACAGTTGAAATGGCGGGCGAAGACGGCTTTCCGCATCTCGTGCCGACTGTCCGAATCCCCCGGCCGGTAGGCTACCGCCCACCATCACCCGCGATCAACCCGACACCGAATACATCTGCCAGAAGGTCCAGACCCACTGTCGTGCTGGGCAATTGCGACGCGCTCGTCCGTGTTCTATTGCGCTGCGGACGACTAACTCCCACCCGAGCCAGCGATTGGATGCACTCCCCCACCCCCGGCGCGGGAATTTCGCGCTCCGGTCCCAGGTTGACCACCCCGGAACCCATCGCGCGCAGCGGCGGCCGGAGCAGTCCGCCGGAAGGACCGGGATATGAAGTTCGCAGTCAGCTACAGCAGTGCCCACTTCGGTGGTGACCCCGACCGGATCATCGCCTACGCGCGCCACGCGGAGGCGTGCGGATTCGAGGGCCTCTACCTTCCCGAGCACCTTGTTCTCTACCCCGGCGCGAAGCTGCACAACTTCGAGGTACCACCCACGCTGCCGTTCCTCGACCCGCTCGACACCCTCTCCTACGTCGCCGCCGCTACCGAACGGCTGCTACTCGGTACCGGGGTGCTGTTGTTGCCGTACCGGCATCCGGTGGTCCTGGCCAAGCAGTTGGCGACCATCGATGTGCTATCGAAGGGCCGGATGCGGTTGCTGACAATAGGATTGGGCAACCTTCCCGAGGAAGCCGCGGCGGCGGGAGTCGATTACCGCACGCGCGGACGACGTGCCGACGAAGCGATCGACGTGCTGCGTCTGCTGTGGTCCGGTAACGAGGAAGGCGTCAGTTTCCAGGGCGAATTCTTCGCCTTCGACAACCTCGTGCAATTTCCCAAGCCCTACCAGGACACCACACTGCCCATCCACATCGGCGGATCCAGTCCTGCGGCCGCCCGCCGCACCGGGTTGCGTGGTGACGGATATTTCGCGGGCGGCGCATTGGTCCCGCAGGAACGCGCGGTGCAGTGGAAACTGGCACGCGCGACCGCCGAGGACGCCGGCCGAAACCCCGATAGCCTCGAATACACTCGATGGAGCGGAATCGACATGACCGACGAGCGGCTCGAAGCCTTTGCCGCACAAGGTGTTACCCGCGTCGTCGTCAGCGCCACGGCACCGGATCCGGACGAACAACACGACGAACTGTCACGATTCGCCGAACACTTCATCCACCAAGAGTCGTGATCTACGCGCCTGGGCCAGGGGCCTCTGTCACCACCACTGAATGAGGCGATCACCGAGGAATTCCAGCGAGTGCAGATGGTGGTACTTCGCGGGCACCGATCCATACGTCGTCGGTATCGCGAGCGGGCACGAGAAGACGCAACTGCGCCCCGGTGCCATCGACAGTGTCGGCGGCATCCGGGGCGCGGAAGGGTGAATCAGCCCAGGTCCGGGTGGCCGACCCACTCGACAATCGTCCAGCCCTTCTGCGGGCTGCCCTTGAGGACGACGCGGCCGCCGTTGCGTAGCGGATCGGCGCTGAGTTTGCTCGGGTCGGCGTTGTCGGCGTTCATCATCGACCAGAACATGATGGTGGCGGCGTGCGAGAAGACCACCGGGTTGCTGCAGTTGCGGCGCTGCACATCGACCAGGGCCTGATCAACGCGGCCGTCGAACTCGTTGCCATCGATGGAGCCTGGAATCCGTGCGCTCAGGTCGCCGGAAAGCCACTTGATCGGTGCCTTCAGGTATCCCGACATCGCCTGGGCCTCCGGGGTGCCCTCGTACTCGCCTGCCTCGATCTCCCGGAAACCGGGCTGAATGTCGAGGCTCAGGTTGCGCTTGGCGACGGTCGGTGCCGCAGTCTGCTCGGTACGCACCATGTTGGACGCGAAGGCGCAGTCGAACTTCTTGTCGGCCAGCTGGACGGCCAGATTATCCGCCTGTGTGCGGCCGCGCGCGGTCAGATCGGGTCCGGGCACCTTGGTGTCGATCAGGCCGGAGGTGTTTCCGAGGGACTCGGCATGGCGCACCAGGGTGACGACCATTTCGCCGCTGCCGCCGGAACCGCTGCCGGCACTGCCGGAGCCGATTTCAGCGGACGCGACGCCCGCGGTAGCGGTTGTGGCCGCGACCGCGGTCGCCATTACCGCAATGGACAGTCGAAGAGATCGGATTCGCATGGGTGGGAATGCCTTTCATCGTGTGAACGCCACTTCAGGTATGCCGAAGAACCGGAAGTTGGAGTGTCGCGTCTCACAAAAGCAGCTATCTGCCCGAATCGAGTACGGCATATCCCAGTCATCGGGATCTTCCGCGTTCCGGACCGCGCGCAGGCGAATCCGCCGGTAGCGGAGCCGCGCGCGGCAACTATCCTCTACTTCGGCCGAACGAATCAGAGTGAAACACCATGGGTAGCTTCGGAAACACCATCGGCATCGAGCAAGCGACCTCGGAAAGCATGCTCGCAACCGCGCGGCGCTTATCGAGACCGTGCGCGGGCTATCCGACACGTCGCGTCGCTGACGGCGCCGATCCCGTTGATCGAGCATGCCGCCGCCGCGGAACGGATCCGGTTCCAACGCTCGTGGGCGGGGCCCGGTAGTCAAGCGGATGGCGACCCGCCAAACGATGAGCCGCATCGGTGGCCTCGAAAATTCTGTGGGCCAATGAGAGCGAGCGGCTGACCCGGCACTGCCGGAATGCGCGACTACAGCGCCGGATCAGTCCCACCAGCGTCATCAACTTCGATAACGGACGTTGCCCGCGTTCCGTGACGCTGGTGTCAGCGGGTGGTCAGCGACTTACCTGGACGACCTTGCAGCGTCACTGCGCGCTTGTCATCCTTGGCCCAAGAGTACGAACCCGGCTTGCGCGCCTCGTCCGTCAGCGCTTTGACGGTGTGCTTGCAGATGAATTCCTTAAGCTTCGCTCCAGGGCGTCCACCGAGGTACAGCTTCTTCGCTGTGTCGTCCTTGTCGGCGAACTGGAAGATCCCGGCGTGGCGGCCCAGGCTGATGCACTGGCCGGCGAAGCCGAGGTTGATCGGTGCCGGTTCTTCCTCGGCCATCCGGCTGAGGATGGTGTCGGCGGCGTGCGCTCCCAACGGGCCCGCGGCCTGGCAGCTCATTCGAAAGGGCAGGTTCGATGGGGCGACCGAGTCGCCCGCGGCAAGAATGCGTTGATCGTCGATGCTGGTCAGGGTCTCGTCGGTGAGCAGGCGGCCCAGCGAGTCGGTGCGCAGTCCGCTGCGGGTAGCCAGGTCGGGCACTCCGAAGCCCACGGACCAGATGGTCAGCGCGCTCGGCAGCGAGGTGCCGTCGGCGAGGTGCACCGCGTCGTGAGTCACCGAGGTCACCTTCGCCGCGGGGCCCTCCACCATGGTCACACCGAGTTTGGTCATCCGCTTGACCACCGCGCGGCGGCCCTTCGGGTGCAAGTAGGGCCCGAGCAGGTCGCCGCAGATCAGGGTCACGGTGCGGCCCGCCTCGGCCAGTTCGGCAGCGGCTTCGATGCCGGTCGGGCCCGACCCGACGACGGTGACCGCCGCTGTCGCCGGGGTGGCGTCGAGAATCGTCCGAAGGCGCTGCGCCTCTTCGATGGTGGCGATCGGGTAAGCGAACTCGGCTGCTCCTGGTACCTGCGAGTCGGCGCTGCCGCTGCCTACCGCGTAGATCAGATAGTCGTAGTTCACGGTGCGGTGCGCCGCCAAGGTCAAGCGCCGGTTGTCGGGGTCGATCTCGATGACCATGTCAACAACGAGGCGCACACTCGGCGCCAGGACATCGGCATAACCGACGACCGCGTCGTCATTGCCGACTACCAACTGGTGCAAGCGGATCCGCTCGACGAAGGTGGCGCGCGGGTTGATCAGTGTCACGCTGACGTTGTCACGCCGGCTCAGGCGGTTGGCGGCCATCACGCCTGCGTATCCGCCGCCGATCACGACTACATCGGTGTTCATGGTGTTCTCCTTTGTTGCATGAAGTTCGGGCGTAGGACTCGGCGTGCCCGAGTCCCGGGGCAGTGCTTGCCGCATGTCACCGCGGGCCTGGTCCGACCCGAGCCTCGAGCAGCGAACGCACGAACCGCAGGTGTGACGGCAGCGATCGATCCCATACCGCTCGCGCAGCCGGGTCGTGAAACTGGACGAAAGTCGCCAGCAGAACACCCTTTTCGCTGCGGCGGAAGAGCAATTGCCCTTCGAAATCGAAGGTGGACTCCGCCTGCAACAGGACGTAATCAGGGCCGGTGTGCGCGATCGACCACCCCGCGATGGTGTGCGCGGCGCCGACCGGGGCCAAGCTCAGTGCGATGACCTTCCAGGCCCGCTCGAGCGTCACTCGCACCTCGGCGGGCACGTCCTCCAGGATTGCCCGAGCCCATTGCTCTGCCGAATGATCGGCGGAGCGGTCGGTGCGCAACAGGTGTGCGTCGCTGTGACCGATGTCGGCCAATGTGCTGAAGGCAAGCATTTCGGTGTCGACGTCCACGGCGTCGACGCTCGACTGCTCAGCCTCGGCGTACTTCTCACTCGCTTTGAGGCGCGTCATATGTCATCCCATCGATCGTGCTCTTCGGCGACCGGCCGCCGGTTCTCCAATAGATACAGGACAGTACTGTATCTATCTGAGATGATGTAATCAATAGCCCCCACAACTGATTGGTTGACTGCCCGATGGCCCCTCCGGTGCGCACTCCCCGTCAGGCATGGATCGATGCCGCCTTGGCGATATTGTCCGTCTCCGGGCCGGAGGCGATCCGCGTCGAAACCCTTGCCGCGGACCTAGGCGTCACCAGGGGCGGGTTCTATCGGCAGTTCGCCGGCCGGCAGGAGTTGCTCGATGCCGTCCTCGACACCTGGGAGCATCGCAGCATCGACGAGGTCCTACAGCGCCTCGACAACGAGGGCGGCGACGCCAAGAGCAAAGTCCGCAAGGCGGGCAGGTTGACCCTCTCGAAGGAGCTACTGCCCATCGATATGGCCGTTCGGGAATGGGCCCGCCGCGAACCCGCCGTCGCAACCCGGCTCGAGCGCGTCGACAACAGCCGGATGGACTATCTACGCGAACTCATCGGAACGCTGCACAGCGACCCGCGCGACGTCGAGGCCCGCAGCATGCTCGCCTTCTCCTTGATGATCGCCGACTACCTCATTGCCGCCGACCATCGAACGGGCACTCGCACCGAAATCATCCAGAGCGCCTCCCGCCTGATTCTGGGTGACTGAGTTTCCTCCGCACATCGGCGGATGCGCAGAATGTCTTACGCTGATAGATAGACGTTCTGCGGCTCGGTCCGACGAGCGAACGGCCCCTGATGCACTAGTCGGGCTTGGAGTCCCATCTCGGCAGAAAGACGCTTGTCCAGGGATGGCCGCAACCGAAACGCCCGCTTGGCGCGGCTGCCTGCGCTGTTCCCCGATTATCAGGAATCCGGGGCGGGATCTGCGGTCCACAAGAAAAGATAGACCGCCAGCAGCCACGGAAACAGCGCGACCGCGAGGACGAGCGGCGTCAACATACCTGCACCGAAAGCCACTCTGCCGTGCCATATCGCTGCCGCGACGGCGCCGACTCCGAGGGTCCAGCTCACGACAGGCGCGGCACCGAGAACTCCCAACCAGAGCCAATAGCCGGCGCGGATCGCACGGTGCCCGACCAATGCGACCATGCGCCTGCCCGTCAGCACCGCGAGCGGACCACCGAATTGGATGCCGATGCCCGCCAGCACCACCAGTATTGGGACTGCGCCTACCAAAAATCCCACCCCGAAGTCCTTCATCCCCTGAGAATCACACGTGTCATCGAGTACGTCGAGGTAACCCCGCCAAGTCCGTACACCCGGCTCCGCAAGGCCGACTCACCGAACGGCACAGTGCACCCACATTCGGCAGGTCAGTGCGTTTCGTCGGCCGGCACTGCGGCTCTCACGATCGCGCGCTCTGCGGCATGAGCGGATGTGCCGCTCGGGGGCTGATAACAGCACCCAAGAGGCTCACCAGCCGGACCGAGCTCATTATGAGCCGATGACCTCAGTCGTCGTCGCTACTGCGCGGAAAGTCGCAGTAAATCTCACCGTTGGCCGGATTGTGGTACGCCATAGTCCCTGGCCCGCAACTCCTCTTGACCCACGATCCGTTCACGCATTGCAGAAAGTCACGACTGGTCCCGGACGGGGCCAGCAACTTGAAAGTGCCCGGATGGCATCGAGCTACGGCATCGTCATCAGCAAGCTCGGACATGGATCAACCTCTTCTGTGATGGAAACCTTTGTCGTACAAGATGTTCCCAGAGCAAACCTGATCTCGTGTGCGAACGCGGTCTCGTAAGTCACTCGGCTCGTTGATCTTCCGCCCACCCGCTCAGGCCGCTTCCGAACGCGCGGGTCGTGGCAGTAGCGTGCATTCGGCCACCGCCTGCCGGGTGATGGCGGCTTCGCCCTCATGAGCGGACCAGCGAGCAAACCAGGCAGTATGTGCCCTGTTCAGGGGCTTGCACCTGTGGCCCGGCATCCGCAGGCTCAGACCACGAGCTACAAGAATCGTCTGATGGCCCGAACCTCACATACCGGCATTTCGCTCCGTCGCGCTTTCATCGGCACCTCGGCGTGGTTCACCGCCGCGCTGGTCGTCGCATCGGCCGCCCACGCTGCCCCGCACAACGCATGCCCTGATACCGAGTCCTGGCCCATCCGTTCGGTCTCGGTCTCGAGCTGTGCGCCCGAGGCCAGCGAATGCGAGATGCGGAAGGGTGCAGATATCCACCTGGAGATCGGCTTCCACGCCGCCGAGAAGGCGAGGAAGATCCAAGCATCCGTGGAGGCACTCACCGACGGAAAGACAGTCTCGCTGCCCCACACTGATCCGAATGTGTGTTCGGTGCTCGGCTGCCCGCTGCGTCCGGGCACCGATTACACCTACCACACCAACTTTTATGTTTCGCCTACCTATCCCACAACAAAGACCACTCTGCGACTCAAGTTCACTGACGCCAAGGGAAAGACCCTCGTTTGCACCCATATACCGGCCGCGTTCTCAGAGCCTCAATAGGTAGTGACTCCTGACCTGTTCCGAGGCAGGGGTATTCCACCCGTCATCAGGCCGCGGCATCGTGGGTCCGGGGTTCAACCCGCACTGGTAAGCGACTCCGATGCCACCGCCTCGTCCCGCAGGAGACGCCACCAAAACATCGCATAATCGGCAGAACAGTGCCACTCAGCCGGCCGCAGCTTGGCCGGTTCTCTCAGCGCGCACAGCGGCATTTGCGTGCGTTTTTGCGCACTGGGGATGCTGGCCGCTGGCAGGTGGACAACGCCAGCGACCAGCACCCGGTCAGTGGGCCGCGGAGCATGCCGAGCCACCCGGAATCAAACCTCCGCAACGGTTACAGCGGAACGAAACGAGCCGTGCGGGCTCCTTCGAGGAAGGCATCCCACTCCGCGGCAGTGAAGACCAGCACGGGGGCGGCATCGTCGTCGCGAGTGTTGAATACCGCGATCGACCCATCGGGCAGAGCCCCGAATGCCACACAGTTACCGTCCGGCCCGCTGGCGGCAGCCTTGAACACCGCGACCCCGGCCAGGCTCTTTTTCAGCATCATCACCAATCTCCTTCACCATCAAAGTGTTTCCACACGCCAAGCACCGGCGAGGAGTCGGCTGGGCTGCCTCGTCGTGCGGAATTTGAGCGACAGAATCCACCGGGGTCTTGAGTGGAAGGTAGGAACCGGATCGAGCACCGCGTCGCCCGAGCCGACCTGACGCTCAGGGTAACCATCCAGCGAACCCTCACGGCGTGGCGTGTGCAGGCACGCCGAACCCCGGCTACCGTGGGCGCCGGGTAGTCGCGCCTCTTAGTTGCGTGAGGAGCGCCAGCAGAAGATGTCGGTCACTTGCTGGGGTTGATCACGTTCCACATGGCGGGCAGGCAACGCATCCAGCAATGCCTTCTGCCACTGGGTCACGGTCAACGTGGCGTGCCAGCCGGCGCGAGCCGAGGAGGTGCGATCCTCGAGTGCCGCCAGCATCACGTGTTCGACTCGTAGCTGCCGGTTCCCGGCCGAGTTCGCGATGTCCACCGCTCGCTGCAGCACATGCTCGAGCTCGGCGGTGATCCATCCTTCGACACGGGTAGGCGGCTCCGGTGGCCCGGAATCCGGGGATACCGAGTTATTGGTGGGGGGAGGTGCGGTCGTTGTCACTGTCGCCTCCGGGCTCGTGGGGTGTGATCGAGATGGCTCGCCGGGGGCTAGGGCAAGAGTGATGCAGAGCCGATGCAGTGAAATCGACTGGCTAGCTCTATGATTCATCATTGTCCGTCCGCGCCGCCAGAATTTCTACAAACAAACCGCAAGGCCGCGCGACAAGGCGATTAAGCAGACCGTTCCCCCACTTTGCCCGCGGATGCGGACTCGTTAAAGCTCCGGCCTCCATCCGTACCCCCGCCTCAACACGACCGCTCATCGGCATGATGGTGCGTTCAGTCTGCCCCGGATGGCCACGGCCAGTTGATCTTTGATCGCCAAGCGCTGGCCGGTTCGGTCAGCGTGGTCAGCGGGACTACAGGGCATTTGGTGAAGCGGGTCGGCCGTCTGGTCATGGCAACTGAGCACCCCGTGGCATGGGGTGCCGCAGCCGGGCACGCGGCCAGCTGTGTCCGAGCGCCGGTCACTGTTCTGGCACGCGTGCACCATCGACCTGCAGTCGGATCAGATGCGGGACCAGGACCTTCAGCGATCCATGTTCAGTGCGGTGGTTTCAGCGAGTTCGTGCCGCAACATCACAACCTGGTTGTCGAATGTGCGTGATTCGACCAGACGCAATGCCTGGCGCAGTTTCACGTCGGTGAAGACCGGCTTGCCGCCTCCGAGCAGGACTGGGTGGACGAGGATCCGGTACTCATCGATCAGGCCGAGCCGGGTGAGGTTCGACGCCATGTCCGAGCCACCGAAGATGATCAGCGTCTTGTCCTCCTCGTTCTTGATCGCCGCGAGTTCGTCCGGACTGTTCACCACGCGGGTGTTCCAGTCGGCCGAACGCAGCGACCGTGACATGACGACTTTCGGCTTGGCCACCCATATCGGCGCGTACTCCAAATCGTGCGGATGATCAGAAATCTCCGCAGCCTTGGGCCAGTACGACGACATCATGTCCCAAACAACCCTCCCGTACAGGAATTCGTCCGCCTCCGCGCTGGCTGCACGGCTGTATTCGCTCAGTTCGGGATCCATGATCGGCCAGTCGAACTCGCCGTTCGGCCCCTCGATAAAGCCGTCCAGCGACTGGTTGATGAAATGGATGATTCTGCCCATCTGTCTTACCTCGCATCATCGGTGTGTGTCGAAATCGGTTGTGGCAGTGCCTGGAACCGACCTGGCGCTGATCGCCGGGTCGACGTACACACGTTCGTCGGGCTGGCTGACACCGAGCTGACACACACCTGACACGACGCTGACCCCGGTCACACGGTCCCAGGATTGACATCCGCCATTCGGCAGATCCGGATGTTCTGAACACAGCGACTCTGGCCCGCCGGCCACCACTTAGTGGCCGGCTCGCTCAGCGCGAACAGCGGCAGATGCGGACGTACTGCAGCAGCGCTCACGGCGGCGGGATTGGGATACTGGTCGAGTGAATACGCTCGATGGCGAAAAGCCGGTTCTCGTCATTGATGGCTCGCTCTTCAATGACTACGACGGGTTCGCTCGGGCGTTTTCGGCGCTGCTCAACGACTGGACATGGAACAAGAACCTCGATGCGTTCAATGACATCCTCCGGGGTGGTTTCGGCACTCCGGAGAGCGGTTTCGTTCTTCGATGGCTACATTCCGACAGGTCACGTCAGGCGCTGGGCTGGTCCGAGACGGTCATGTACCTGGAAGGTGTCCTTCAACGCTGCCATCCGACGAACCGTGAGCGTGTCAGGGCGGAAATCGAGGCTGCCCGGCGTCAGGAAGGGCAGACACTCTTCGACCTCCTGGTGGAGGTCGTCCAGAGACATGGTCCGGGTGGGAACGAATCGGAGGACGGCATCGACCTCGAACTGATCTGAGTTCGTACGGTAAACCGCTTCTCGCTCATCGGCATGTGCGTGTGTTGAGTCTTCATGTGCCCGAGGCCATGTAGGCGGCCAGGACGTAGTTCGGGTGGCGGTCGAGGTTGGTGCGGGCACGGTCGTAGCGCCTCGTGGTCCGCGGGTCAGCGTGCCGGGCTGCGATTTGAACATCGCGTAGGTCGACTCCGGCATCGAGCATGGTCGTGACGAAGGTATGGCGCAGCATGTGCGGGTGCATGTGTGGCAGGCGCATCGGTGACTGCTTGGCCAGGTGCCGCAATCGTCTCGTGGCGCAGTGGCGATCCATTCGGCGCCCTTGGGTGTTGAGCAGGAGCGGTCCCCGGGCACGGTCGCCAGCGGCGCGGTCGATCGCTCGCCCGACCGCCGGCGGGAGCGGAATCAACGCGAGTTTGGAGCCCTTGCCGATGACCCGCAGGACGCGGTGGCCGTGTTCCTCCCCGACATCGTCGACGTCGGACTTGCATGCCTCGAAGATCCGTAACCCGAGCAGTCCGAGCGTCGTTGTCAGCGCGAAGTCGAACGGGTTGGTCGAGTCGCGTGCCGCGGTGAGCAGGGCTTCGAACTGGAGATGTGAAAGTCCCAGTGTCGGTGACTCGTTCGGTACTCGGGGTCGGCGGACGTACTCGGCCGGTGAGTGGTCGATTACTCCGTCGATCACGCAGGTGCGGTAGAAGCCTGAGAGGACCGCGGCGCGGCGGGCGACGGTGGAGGGTTTGAAACGGCGGATCTCCTGCATCCATCGCACATACCGTTCGACCTCGGCTCGGGCCACCAGCAGCGGTAGGAGTTGGTGTTCGGCGCACCATTGGAAGTACAGGCGTAGGTCCGATCCGCAGTGGATCCGGGAGCTTCCGGTGAACCGGCCGAGATAGGCCGCGCAGGCCAGCCGCAACACGAGATCGTCACCAGCGAAGGCGACGTCGATATCGGATGAAGTACCCATACTCCACGATGCCCACCGGACCCGGGAGACCAAAAGACTTCAGCCCCGACCGATTGCGGTCGGGGCTGAGGCTGAGCGAAGGGCTACTCGGCGGCTTCGGTGAGGTCGACGACCGCCGCGCCGGCGGCGTTGCTCTGCACCCGGCGGGCGCGTAAACGCTTGTTCGACAGGGGAACGACCCGCAGCGAACCTCACGCCCGGGTGCCGTCCTCGTTGTATCGCACCAGCTGCCCGTCCTGGTCGTACCACTGTCCCGCTTGGTAGGTCCAGCCCTCGAACTCCGTGCCCTCGTGGTCGTCGGAGAACTTCCCCCCGAACCCGGGGGTAGTGCCTTCAGGAGCCGGGCCAGCGGCGCTACGCGCGGCCCCGAACTGCTCGAACATCCGCTCGGCGTTGGCGATTTCTTCTGACGAGGGGATCAGACCGAGCTTTTTTGCTTCGTCGTCGCTGTAGAAGATCTGGCCACCAAATTTTTCTGGCATGGTTCCTCCTAGATTTCTGCCATTTTGATCACGGTCCGGCCCGTCACCGGATCGATGGTCTTGCTGTGGACGAAGAAGTTCGTTCCGGAGTGGAACAGCACTTCGTCCGGGGTGCCGTACTGGCTCATGTCCTTTCCGGTCTTCGAGATCAGCTGGAACTCGACGTTCGATGACTCGACCAGCAGATCGTTCGACCCTGCCGGGTTCCTGGATGCGGAGGTGAACCCGAGTTCTTGGACCGGTTTGTCCGGCTCGTAGCGGGCCAGTTCCTCCGGGGTGCGGCGCGTGTGGCGCACCAGCGGGCCTTCGTGGGTGGGAAGTTTGTTCATCGCCTGGTTCAGGGCATCGACATCACGCTGCTGCTGCGGAGTGAGGTTCTCGCCTCGACGCAGCATCCCGCTCAGGCTCTTGCCCTGGGCGTCGGAGGCGCCGCGCCGCAGGATCTCCTGGTCGATATCGGTCAGCTGATTCCACGACGAGGGCCGTGTCCGGGTCTTGGATAGTTCCTCGATCCGCTGCATCTCGGATTTGTGCTTGGAGAAGTCTTGGGTGCTGCGCACCCCTTTGTTCAGGTTCCGGCTCGACCGCCACGCGTCGATCATCTCCAGGATCGGTTTCGAGTACCGCTTCACGATCAACGCCGCACCGGCCACTCCGGCGGCGACACTGACCCCGAAGGTCACCCAGGAGCTGGCGATCGAGATCGCCGCGTTGATCGCCATCTCCGTGGCGAACGCTTGAGCCATGCCGGTGAGCTGGGAAACGAGCTTGGCGCGTAGGTCATCGAGGGCGTCACGATGATCCTGGCACGAGGCTGCCAGATCTTCGAACGTCTTGGTGATTGCCTCCGCCGAAGCCTTCAGCGCGCGCAGATCCTCATCGATGGAGGAGCTCTCGGGTGTGGAACAGGCCTCGAACGCGCGCGCGACGGCCTCGATCGCCACTGGGAAGTTTGTCGTGGCCTCCAGCGAGGCGATCTTGGTCCACGCGTCGCGGGCGCCGTCGAGTTTGTCGCGGTCCCCGTCCGGGACGATGATGTTGAGCTGTTCGAGCAACCCGATCCCGGAATCGACCAGGCCCTGACCGGGGCCACCGGCCGCAGGCGGGGGTAGTAGGCAGTGCGATACCGCCAGTTGCGGCACAGAGGGTTTCTCCGGTGCCGCGCCAGCGTTGAGGGTCGCGGCGTGCTCGGCGATGGCGTGGTTGTAGCCCATCTCGGCCAGGATGGCGCCGTAGTTGTGCACGGCTGTGGCGGTGGAGGACACCAGTTGCAACGTATCGATGATGCGCTGGTCGTATGAGCTGGCCCATATCTCCCCGTCGGAGTGGGTGCCGGCCATGTCGCCGAACCCCGACAGGGCCGACAAGGATTTGTCGATCGCCGACCACCACGCTCTCGACCAGTCGAGCAGGGCCTTGGCTCCGCTGTAGTACACGTCGACGTCGACGTCGACCCCGGTGGTCACGCCCCGCTACCTCGGCCCAGCATTCGCAGATTCGCCGCCGACGCTTCGGTGTAGGCGGTGCGCGCGGTTGCCGCGGCCGAGCGCATGGTTTCGATCCCCTCCTGCACCGACTGCGCCGCCTTGACCCACTGCTGGTGTGCCTGGGCCTGTTTATCGGCCGCCTCGCCGTTCCAGCTCTGTTGCACCGTCGCGATACGTTCATCGACCTCCCGCAGAGAATCGACCAGGAACCCGTGCAGGGTCGTGATCCTGGCCGTCACCTCGTCCAGGTGGGTGAGATCGACCTGATACCGCATATCTTTCCCTCTTCGCTGTCGTGGGTGCCGGTTCGTGTTCAGCTCACCGGCGGAAGGCTTAAAGAACCGAATTGGCCAGCGTTGGATTGATCAGCGGCGGTGAGGGTTTCGCTGACCACACCCAGCAGTTCGGCCATTTCCGACAATGCTTCCAAGGTCTGGATCGCGCCCAGGCGGGTTTCCTCCCATCCCGCGAGGTACGCAGTGGCCGCACCGCCGGTCCATGTCGACATCAACCCCGCGACCTCGCTATCGGCCGAGCGCAGACCGGACACCAGCTCCTGCGCGACCGCCTGCACGTAGCGGCCGGCGTCGGAGACGTGCTCGGGCACAACCTCGAAAGATTCCTGCGATGGCATCGTCATATGGTTCTCTCGCCTCACCCTCATCGCGTAGGTCTTCGATCAATTAGACGCACCAGCGTCTGCGCGGGTTCCTCCACCCCCACAAACTCGGTCGTCGGATGCCTTTCGTTGTTGTTTCGGAGGCCACCGCCGTCGGGCGAGCACACGATATGCGGCCTTTGCATGCGTTCGCGGCGGTACGAGGCCCAGCCACACAGTCGAGCGCTCCGCGGCATTTCAGTGCGTTCGCCGGTGGTGTGGGGCGTTGGTGAAGAATCCGACTCTGCGGTTCTCGTAGCTGTCCGAATCGATCTCGATGAAAGCCACGGTCAGCAGCAGTGGCATCGAGGCCGCCACTTAAACCAGACCGCGTTTCTCGCGTTCAGCTTCGACCAGTTCCTCCAGGACTTCCTCCGGGTCCACCGCAAACCCGCTGTCGTCCAGGGCGTCGAAGTCCTGGGTACTCAGCGGCAGGCCGAGTTCGGCGAGCTCGATGGCCAGCCGCGTGAACGCGATTCGCTCGTCAGGCTCGTCCTGGAAACGCGCCTGCGCGGCAGCAACTCCCTCGGCCAGGCTGAAGCCGGCCAATCTCCAAAAAGTGAATTCGGTGTCCAGCATTATGACGCGCCAGCCCTGGTTTACGGGCTCGTCGGGGTGGAGCCAGTACCCGACCCATCCCTTGTCCCCTTTCGCCACGAGCTTGAGGTACCGGGCCAACTCGGCGGCTCCGGCGTTGTCGGCCTGCGTCTCCGGGTGGGCGAGATCCTCTTCGCGCATATAGCTGGTATCCAGGAGTGGGTTGGCTTCTCCCGCCTCGAAGAAGTCGAGGTCGAGAAGGTCGCCGAAATCGGTGCGACCTTCCCACTGAGCCACCAGCAGCAGTCGCAGATCGTCGGGTACCGGTCGGCCATCCAACCGCTCGCGGGAAAACTCAGCGAGCCGTGCGTCGAACATGTGCCCCTCTTCAGAGTTGAAACGAGATCCTCGCTTCAACGTAACAGCGGTCTCCGACAAGGCACGCAGAGCGCCGGAAACCACAGCGTGACAACCGATCTGTGTCCTCGGAGTCAAGAGCATCGCGCACACATGTCAGTTCGGGTCGCCCTGAAATCGGCATGATGGTGCGTTATCCGGCGGCGTGCGGTGCCAGTTCGAAACCCTCGGCTCGCGGCAGTTGGGTACGTTCGCGCCCGCTCTGCCACCGATATCCGATTGATCTCGGCAAATCCCGCCGTCAAAGATGACTTGATGCAGGGCATACGTTTCGTGCGGCGACTGGACGGGCTGACCTACGAGTTCGTCCGAGACGAAGACGCACACGGCTTCCCGTCGTACAAGCGAGTCGACCTCGACGTCCGGTGTCTGCGCCTCCCCGATTTCGGATGGGCAGTGCGCACGGCGGAGGGCGCGATATCGAGTCGTCCGTTCGATGATGCCGGGTGGGGAGAATCTCCGCCCGAAGGAGTCTGGGTGAGCTTCAAGGGAAATCGCTCGTACGTCTACGACCTGGTCTACTTCGGCACTCCCGCCGCATCGGGTTCCGAACCTGTACAAGAGCAGCCCCCGCCCGAACTGCCGGCACCGACACGGTGTCAGCCGACCCGATGGCTGGTTCGAACGACCTTGTAAGCGGCATGTGAGTGCGTTCGCGCCGGGCGTGCGCGGTGACCGTCACGCGTTCCAGAAACCGATGAGATCCTTGCCGCTTGTTCGCGATTCACGCAGCCAAACCAGGATGGGCTCGCCGTAACCGTCGAGATAGTCGGGGTCCTCCGCAAGTCTTTGCTCCAAACCATGGCCCAGGATTTCGATGCACTCCTCCGCGCTCAGATGTCCCCACCCGTTGTCTTCGGAGACACTGAGACTCTCGGCCAAGGCCGGTGCGTTCGGAAATGGATCCTCGTTGTCCATGCTGCTGGCCAGTGTTTCGATAACGGAGGGCAGTCCCTCGTCCCACATCTCGAACTCCACACCGCTATATCCCGGACCAGCGAGTTCTTCGCAAATCAGCTGCAGCGCTTCACCGTAATGCGCAGCGTGCTCCTCCTCGAACGGGCCGCCCGCGAGTATCTTTCGCAGCGCTTCCTTGTTCCGCTCGACATGATCGTCCTGATCGTCTCGCTCGAAGCCCAGCAAGAGAACTTCTGGCTCGCTGGTAAGGATCTGGTCGAGGAGCTTCTCGTCCGCGGAGCCGACTACGGCTGTTAGATCTGCCAGATTCAGAAGGTACACAGTCAAAGTGCTCGACACGACACAAATGCTAACCAGGCACACCGACATTGGGGATCGACGAGCTTAGATGGCCGCCCCGTTCGGCCCTTGCCTGCCCGTCAGGGCTCGGATTCAATACAACGGTGGATGAGGCACGGCTTCAGGGGGACCAAGCGGCGCGCCTGTCCGCCCTCACGGCGCTCTACGCAGCGGCAATGCAACGGGACAGCGCCGTGCAGGCCGGGGTGGTGGCCGTGTACACCATCGTCTTCGCCTTCACCGGCGTCATGATCACCGCGATAGCCAACCACCCCCTGACGTTCCAGGGTTTCCGAGTGGCTCTCGTGCCGCTACCGATCTGGGTGCTCGTGACCTTGGCTGTGGTGATGAGCAAAGCGGCGACCCTCAATCAGCGCCGGCTGGAGCACCTCCAGTCCCGGCTGGACGCGATCGCGGGCGTCGATCGCCACGCGTTCGACACCATCGGTGGCCGCGGGGCGTGGGGCCTGGTCGGCGCCGGAATGCTGGTGGTGCTCGCACCGTGCGCGCTCCTGCCTGGGCTGACGATCTACTGCCTCGTGCGCGCGGCCGCGGCAGGCTGGGGCTGGCTGCCCTGCGCCGTGCTGTACACGATTTTCGCCGTCATCCTCTGGTCCGCCGCCCTTGCCGGACGCTCTCGTCCGCCGGACCCGCAGCCCGCGACGAAAACCCGGCCACGGCCGGGTGCCAAGCATCACTGAGTCCGGAAACGGAATTCCCCGGCCGGAAGCACGAATTTCGGTTGGGGCCGAATCAGTGCGTTCGTCGGCCCGCGCCGCGGTCCTCGAACTCGCGCGGATCGCGGCAATACAGTGCGTCGTCAGGACTGCTCTGCAAGGTCACTCCCGTCCTCACCGGCTAGTGCCTGTGCCACGGGTGATCGGATCAGATAGATCGCGGCGGAGTAGACGTCATCGTTTGCCAAGTCGGTGTCGGTCCAGTCCCATCCCGCTCCGATCAATAACCCACCTTCCTCGCTGTCTGCTCCTCGAAAACCCCAGATGAGAGGGTGACGCTCTCCTGCCTGCGCACGGAAGTGAGCAGGCAGGAGTGCATACTTTCAAGCCCCCACAATGTCCATACGCGCTCGCCGGATCCACAAACGGCCCCAACCCGGAGTTGCGCTGAGCCCGCACGGGGTGCCGCCTCGTCTCGTCACCTCCGTTCCGGGCGGGCGGAGTATGCTGTGGAACTACGAGGCATCCTCAATTATGCTGTGGCACTTATAGTTCTGCTGGCCATGAGTAGCCGGCTCGGCTCTGCGAACAAAGGACCACCATGAAGGCACGCGATGCGGAGAGATACCGGTGGCACCGGTTGGTCGCTGCGCTGACCACGGTCGCCGCGGTCGCGAGCCTGGTCGGATGCGGGACGGACACCCCGCCCAGTACGCAGCCGGGGTCGCCGTCGGCCAGTGTGACCTCGGCCGAACCCAGCCCGTCGCCGCGGGCGGAGCCGACTCCAGGATCGCTGCTGATCGTGATGGACTCATCCGGGTCGATGAACGAGTCGCTCCCGACGGGCGGAACGCGGTTGGACGCGGCGAAGAACGCGCTGCGGCAGCTGGTCGGTGACCTGCCGGAGGATGCGCGTGCCGGGTTACGAGTGTTCGGCGACAAGGTTCCCAATACCGATCGCGAACGAGGTTGCCGTGACACGACTTTGATCGCACCGGTCGCACCGCTGGACCGCCAGTCGATGCTGTCGGCGATCGATGGATATCAGGCGACCGGTTTCACGCCGATCGGCTACTCGCTACGCGAAGCCGCGAGCGATCTGCCCAAAGACGGACCGCGGAGCATCATCCTGGTCACCGACGGGGAGGACACCTGCGCACCGCCGGACCCGTGCGAGACCGTGCGGGACCTGAAGCGAGAAGGCTTCGACGTGACGGTACACACTGTCGGTTTCGCATTGAGCGACAACAAAATCGCGAGGGACCAGCTTTCGTGCATCGCCACGACCACCGGCGGCGAATTCCACGACGTCACGGACGGGCTCGATCGCACCCTGATCGATATCGCGACCCGGCAGATGCGCGCCTTCCGCGCGCAAGGACAGCCGCTGGCAGGCAAATTCACCCAGCGCGAGGCGAACACCGGCACACTGGGGACGCGCTACGTCGACACGATCCAAATGGGCGACCGGCACTACTATCGGTTTCCCGTTCCTCCTGGCAGCCGGATCGGCGCGACGGTATACACCGCGGCAGAGCCCGACGCCCCATCGAGCGTTCTGCTGTGCTTGACCGCCTCGTTGGTCGACGCCGGGGGCGGATCGATCTCCTCCGGCCCCGGCGGCGGCGACAACGCCTACAACTCCCAGGTCGACAGCGTCGCACCGAAGATCATCAATGCCGCGGAGGTGTGGCTTTCCATCGCCGCGAGCAGCTGCCGCGGCGCCGGTCGCGGCGAATGGAAGTTCCGGGTCGAGTTCACCGTGGATACCCCGACGCGACAGGCGAATACCCCGAAAGTGACGCAGCCGCCGATCGAGGGGGCGCCGGTCCCACGCGACGCCGCCACCGGCACCGTCGGCCTACGCCACACCGACACCATCATCAGCGGCGAGGCCAACTACTACCGCTTCGAGGTCAAACCCGGGGAGACGGTCGGCGCGAACGTCCTCACCATGGGAAACCCCAAAAAAGGGCGATCCTCGGTTCTCTGTGTGACGGCGTCGCTCGTCGATGAGAACGACAACGCGTACCAGCGCAGCAGCGGTGCGGGTGAAGATACCGACGAGAACCAGGTCGACGACATCGCGCCGGTCGCGGTGAACGCCGATCAGGTCTGGCTGAAGATCGATGCGGACGACTGCCGGAATGGTGGTGACAGCTCGATCAGTTTCCCCGTCGAATTCACCGTGCGATAACGGACGAGCGCGAATAGCCCTGAGCGGAACGGGCACTACCGCCCTTTCGGTCGTTGAGCTCGATAGCCGAGCCGCGCGCCGGCTGACCAAGGATTGTCAGATTTGTTGATTCTCTTGGTGTTTCAATACCGGGGAACTGTGAGACGACAGTATCGCGCCCAAGGGATCGGGTCCTGGCACATCAAGCCGGCCCGGCGGGCCCTCGCACTGGTAGCACCCCTCCGGACGCTTGCGCACGCGCTGCTCGACGCCCGGTGATACGCACTCTCATCGACATGAGCGCGCCTTGTCGGCGCCCGTTGCGTGACCGCTTCGCTCAGCGGCAGAAGCGGATGTTCGAGGGCTGCCGTAGTTGAGCGGGGCGGTGATGATTTGGCGCGCAAAGGAACTCAGATTTTGCACGTGAACGGAGAGCGTTCAGGCGCATCCGCTACTGCCGTGTTAGCGTCGGGCACGTGGGGACAACAACGCAGCGAACCGACTCCGGCGGCGCGGCCGCATACGACTCGATCGCCAAGGCCTACGCCGAGGAGAACGCGACGAGCCTCCTCAACGAGTACTACAACCGGCCTGCGATCCGGAACCTGCTCGGCGACGTGACGGGCAGGCATGTACTGGACGCTGGGTGCGGCTCCGGTCCCACGCTCGTCGACCTCATCGAAGGCGGAGCGACTGCGGTCGGAATCGACGGCAGTCAGGCCCTGATCGACATCGCCGCCGACCGAGTTGGCGGCGCCGCAGAGCTACACGTCGGGGACTTGGCTGCCCCTCTTCCATTCGGCGACAACACATTCGACGACATCGTCTGCTCCCTCGCGCTGCACTACCTCGAAGACTGGCCCTCCCCGCTGGCGGAGATGCGCCGCGTGCTCAAGCCCGGAGGCCGCTTGATCCTCTCGGTGGAGCACCCGCTGGTCATATGGTTCACGCAACGTCAGGCCGGGGAAACCACCAACTACTTCGCCACGCGCCGACGCAAGGTGACCGATATGGCCGGGCAGACCGCAGACCTCACATTCTGGGATCGGTCCTTGTCTACGATGTTCCAGACATTCTTCGACAGCGGATTCCGCATCACCCGCGTCGAGGAACCGGCACCTGCCCCGGAAGCGATGGAGCTGTTCCCCGAGTTCTTCCAGGACCGCGAGGATCCGAGGTTCCTGGCCTTCCTGTTCCTGGTGTTGGAGGCCTAACTCCTGCTCTGTCGAATTCAGCCAGGGATATCACCACGCGGCTCGGTTTCTCGACCAGGGAACCCACCCGGCCGTGGGTCACCGCAGCAATTGTGAGCCCACCATCTTGCCGCGCTCCATCCGGGCCGATGGGAACGGAGACAGCTCGCGCGAGGCGACCAGGTAGTGCGGGATCATCACGGCGGCAGGTCCGCACCCCGGCTACGCCCCCACGGACAACCGGCCGCGCCGATGCCCTCGAATCGGCTTGTGCGTGCGCTGGGAAGCCATCTCGGCCAAGATATCCGGACGGCTGGCCCGGATACGCCGAGTCCACATCTCGTCCGGATCGACCGAGACGGTCGCATCGCCGACCAGCCGCACCTGCTTGTTCGGCCGTTCGCCGTCGGCTCGCAGCTCTTCCCCGACGTCGATCACCAACCCACCTTGGGATTCCGCATGATCCTGCCCAGATGCGGGCGGCCTGGATAACTTGTCAGGTAAATATGCCCGTTCTGCCACAAGAACCCAATCGGGGTGACGTGCGAGTCGATCGTCGACAGATGCGCGCCGACATCCAGACCCGGCAACTCCCCGATCTCGGAGACTTCCCGGGTCGGCCCTACACGCCGGCATCTGCCGACAGTTGCCCGCTTGGGTGGCGCTTTTCGAGTTCGGTGAGCCGCTCCAATGCCGTGGCGCAGTCGATGTCGAGTTCGCTCAGTAGTTGGATTACCGGGTCCGGCGGCTGTAGTGACAGCAGGGCGCGCAGCAAATGGTTCGGTGCTCGACGTCTGGTCTTGATTCCGGTGGCGTCGACGGCAAGGCGCAGCGCGGCCCAGGCATTCGAGCTGAAACTGTTGCGGCCCAAGTGTATCCGGCGCGGCTGTAGGTCCAGGGTTTCCATTCCATGGCGATCGAGTTCGAGGCCCAGGGCGGCCAAGGCAGTCTGGTCGAGCATGTCGAGGGCCTGGTAGTCCGATGCTCGATAGTCGACCGGACGCGGGAGGCGCGTTCGTGGTCAGCGCGGGCTGAGGAACAGGGTTTGGACGCCGCGGCCGAGAGGGCCCTTTTCGTCGAACAGCCGCGATTCGGCCAGTCCGACGCCGCTGCGGTCGGGATAGGTGGCCGCATCCAGGCACACCCACTCGCCGGCCGGTTCGCGGTGCAGAATCACGGTGAGATCGGTATTGATGAAAAGGTATCTATCCCAGTCCAATACCGCGCTGACACCGTTGCCGGAGTCAGCGGCGGCGAGGGTTCGCTCCAGCGGGCTCGCAGTGGTACCCGCGACGATCGGGTAGCGCAGGCGGATCCAGCACACTGCTGGACCGGGTTCATCGAAAGCGCCTGTGACGAAGCGGTATTCGATGCCCGTGTGAAATCCGACTTCTTGGGTGGAGGGGAACGGTTCGACCCGGGCCGCGTCGGGGCCCGGTCGTGTGCCCGTCGGCAATATCTCGACGGGCAGTTCCAGTTCCGGTTCGGCCTGCCGTAGTCGCCAGGCATTCGCCTTCAGCACCGGGCCCTGCTCGGTACTCAGTGTGGCTTCGATGAGCTCGACGCTTCGGCCTGGGCGGGTGACTCGCACCTCCGCGGTCAGTGGAGCGATCGGCACCGGGCCGAGGATCTCGACCGCGACCCGGCCCACGCGGAACCCCTCGCGCGGCTCGCATCGCTCGATGACGTGCCCGAGCAGTGCTGACGGCGGGCCCGCATGCTGTGCGTGCGGCGACCAGGGCCCGCGGGTCAGCTCGGTGGAATGAAACCGATTCGGGTCCTCGGAGTCCGGCAGATAGAAGGCATCCATAGTGTTGCGAGCGTACTGGGCTTGCGTTGCCCCGGCCCTCACCCCCGCAGGCGCGCACAACGTTCAGCGCGTGATCGGGATCAGTTCGAATCCGAGGCCCGACTCCGGCCGGAAACACAACCCGCATTCGGTCCGCCAGCGCGGTGAAAATTCTTTCGACCACCGCGATGAGTTTTCCGGACCACCCCCGTCCTTACTGACGAACACGCCACCAACCCGGCGCGACCGACCCAGAAGGAACACCCCATGACCACCATCACCGCCACCCCCACCACCACCAGCCCCGGCAAGATCCGCAACCGCGTCCTGTGGACCCTGCAGATCGTGCTCGGCCTGTTCTTCCTCATCGCCTCCGGCGGCCCGAAACTCCTCATCCCCCACACCCTGATGGAAAACAACACCACCGCCTTCTCCATCCCCTTGGCGCTGCTGATCTTCATCGGCCTCGCCGAAGTCGCCGGCGGCATCGGACTCATGGTGCCCCGCCTGACCGCCGCCGCCGCGACCGGCCTGGCGATCCTCACCTTCCTCGCCGCCGGCTACAACGCCTTCCTCGCCGGAAGCCCGAAACTGGCCCCGTTCGCGCTGGTGCTCACCGCGATCTTCGCCTGGATCGCCTACGAACGCCGGGCCACGCTCACCACCCTGCGCACGCTGATCCAGCGATGACCCACGCATAACACCCGGCTACCGGCGGCACCCCAGCCACCGGTAGCCGCGTTGTGCGTTACACGGGGCGGTCCGGTCGGGTTGGTCGGACCGCCCCCATCGGAGTCGCGGGGCGGGCGTCATGGGGTCGGGCCGCCCACCCCGCGACCCTCCGAATCATGTGTTGCCAGTGGTTGTTTCGCGCGCGGAGGGTTCGCGTCCACTTGTCGCTCGTCCACCGAGCCGATACAGGATGCTCAACGCGGCAGTCGATTGCCAGGCGTTGACTTCCCGGCGATGCGTTCGGCCCCACCCCTTGTATCTGAACCTGACGTCAGATACAAAGCTAGGTGAAGCCGCCCGCGTGACGGCAGACCGAGACCGAGCATCGCGCGTCGGGCGCACACCGCCGTCGCGTGAAAACGCGAACCGCCATTGACCTCACTGCGCTGACCCGAAAGGAGTCCCACCTGTGGACTCGATCGCCGACATCCGCGAGCACACTCATTCGGATCTCGCCGCCGCGCTGAAGACCATGCCGCGACGTCCCGGATTCTTCGACGATCTGAGCGCCACCCGCTCCCTCTTCGACACCCTGCTTACCGCCGTGCCGGTCGACACGTCGCGAGTCGAGGTGCGAACACTGGACATCGACGGACCCGACGGCAACCTCATCCCCATCGGCCTCTATCGACCGCGGGGGGCGATCGGGTCACGACCCGCCATTCTGTATCTCCACGGTGGCGCCTTCGCGTTCGGTCGCAGCAAACCAGGCGGTGATCATGTCGCCATCGCGCTCGCCGAACAGGTTGGCGCGGTGGTGGTTTCGGTCTCGTATCGCCTGGCGCCGGAGGATCCGTACCCGGCCGGCATCGAGGACTGCTACCAGGCGCTGACCTGGGCCGCGGCGCACGCGGCCGAACTCGGGATCGATCCCGATCGCATCGCCGTCACCGGTCAATCCGCAGGCGGTGGACTGACCGCCGCGGTTGCGCTCATGGCCCGTGATCGCGGTGGACCCGCCATCGTCTACCAATCGCTCTATGCGCCGACCTTGGACGACCGCGGTATCACCGTCTCCGCCGGCCGCATCACCGACCGACGCGTCCTCAACACCTACGATCTCGCCGATATCTACGACCACTATCTTCCCGACCGCGACCACGTTCCCGCCTACGCCGCACCCGCCCGTGCCACTGATTTATCCGGGCTCCCACCGGCTTTCGTTCTTGTCTGCGAACTAGACCCACTACGCGACGA
The DNA here is from genome assembly GCF_040654295.1 of Nocardia sp. NPDC050712. Taxonomy (NCBI): domain Bacteria; kingdom Bacillati; phylum Actinomycetota; class Actinomycetes; order Mycobacteriales; family Nocardiaceae; genus Nocardia; species Nocardia sp. NPDC050712. The sequence goes on along the minus strand of NZ_JBFAHT010000002.1, from coordinate 1,446,999 downwards.
GGGTCTCGACTACGCACAGCGCCTCATCGACGCCGGCGTCCCCGTCACCGTGCATCACATCCCAGGCGCTTGGCACATCTTCGAAGCAAACGCGCCGACCTCGCCTCTGGCGCTGTCCAGCATCGGCCTCTGGCTCACCCACCTGGCGACCGCGCTCGACCTTCCACCGACACCGACGCGGCCGCTGATGCCGCCGCTGAGCCTTTGGGCGAAAATGCGACTCGGCGTCAAGTTGCTCGCCATCCGACGACGAATGCTGGCAACTGCCAGCGATTAGCTTCGTCGCGAATTCTCGACGACTCAGTCTTTTGCTTCGCGAACGTCCGTCCCGTGCTCAGCGAACGACTTGAAGTCCTGCATGTGTTGTCGTGACTGCTTGATGAAGACACCGCGCATGAAAGGAGCCGCCAATCGAATCAGGCCGTTGAACCGGTACTCGTTCTCGCTCACCCAGAGTGTGCTCGCCGTGCCGGTTTCCGTAATCTGCTCGCGCGCGGCGCTCCACATGCCTGCGGCGACGATCTCACGGTCGAAGTGGACGACGCGGTCCGACGGGATTCCGTGCAGGTTCTCCGGTTCCCGGCGCGTGACGGTCTCGGTGCACTCCATAGTTCGCCCTCCCGACTGGAACACGACCCTCGACTCGGTACCAACCTGCCCGTCCGCACCACGTAGCGGCTCGTGCAGTACCAAGCCTCGCAGCCACTTCGGCCGGTGCACGGGGTCACTGAGTAGTTGAACGACCTTCTCCCGGGGCAGTGCGATCTCAATCGAAACGCTGTACTTCACGTGGAGTTCTCCAGGTTCCTCAGTGGAAGGCAACGCGCCGGTCGGCGTCTGTGGTGCCGCCTCGCGCAGTTCGACGCTACTGACTCCGCCGTGAAATCGTAACCGGCAGCGGCAATCCAGCATGGTGCTCGCAAAGTACCTATAGATGACTGATTCGGCACCCCCTCCACGAGCCATAACGTAGTTCTCGACACCGAGGAACACCAGCTCGAGCCCCTGGAGGAGCCCCATCATGCCTACTTTCCAGACCACCACCGACGGCACCACCCTGGCCTACGAGGACTACGGCACCGGCGCCCCGATCCTGTTCGTCGCCGGCTGGTCGCTGCACAGCGACATGTGGGAATACCAGCTCCACTACTTCCTCGACCGCGGCTACCGATGCATCCTGGTGGACCGCCGCGGCCACGGGCGTTCCGATCGCCCGTCGACGGGCTACGACGTGGACACTCGCGCCGACGACGTCGCCGCACTGATCGAGCACCTGGACCTGCGCGACCTCACACTCGTGGCGCATTCCGGCGGTGGCGGCGAGGTGGTGCGCTATCTGACCCGCCACGGTGCCGACCGCGTCGAACGCGTCGTATTGCTCGCTCCCGCAGTGCCGTTCATGATGCAGACCGCGGACAACCCGGTGGGCGTCCCCCTGGAAGCCCTGGAGAACACCCTGCGGCTACTGCGCTCTGACCGGCCCAAATGGTTCGCCGACCGCGCCCAGGGCTACTTCGCGACCCACCTGCGCGCCGCGGTCTCCCAGGCGATGATCGACGAGGAGATGCGGCGCTGCCTGTCTGCCTCCCCCTACGCCACCGTGGTTATGCAACGTGAACTGTTCCACTCCGACCACCGCGCCGACGTAGCCGCCCTGCCGGTGCCCACCCTGTTCCTGCACGGTCGAGCCGATCAGTCGATCCCGATCGAGATCTCCAGCCGCCAGGCGGTCCAGCTGACCGACCGCGCCGTCCTGAAGGAGTACCCCGACGCCGGACACGGTCTCTACCTGACCCACGCGGCAGAGGTGAACGCTGAGATTCTCGCGTTCATCAAAGGATGAGCACGCGAGTCCGGCTCGGCGTTCCTCGAGCAGCACGTCTGGTGAAAGCGCGACACCGAGTTCGATTGCAGGGCCGGTCATTCGCGTAGCTTCATTCTCTGCGCGCCGTCCTGGCGCCGCGGTCGTTGTACAGTTCCGGAGGCGCTTTCGAGTGCTGTCTTGTCTGTCATAGGGGAATGGATTTGCCGTGAGCACTCATCAGCCGACCGAGCCGGGCCAGGCGGCGCACGACGATGATCCTTTGGTACCCATCCCGATGCCCGCGCTCATCGCCCTGCTGATTGGCCGCGAAGACGACAAGGGCGAGGCATTGACAGAGGACGAGGCACTCGACGTACGCGATAACGCCCTCTACATGATGATGCCACTCTCGGACCAGCGAGAGTTGGATCGGTCGCGTGGATATCGCGACATCGACCCATACAACCTCTGGCAAGAATGGTGCGCCTTCAAAACTGGCCAGGACCCCTTCACCCTCGCCGACGATCACCTCTGATTGCGCCCTCGGCGGATACCGGCCGTGGTGGCACACCGAGAATTTCGTTCCGGTCCAGGTCGCGAGGACACTGTCATCGACAGAAGCGCGTTCGGCTGGCATCAGATACCCATGGTTGATTGATCTTCCGGGGTACGGAGCTGGCCGCTTCGGACCGCGCTCTGCGGCTGGAATGCTCGCGCCCCGGACGCTTTCCGCCGGGAGAGTGTCACCGCGCCAACACTCGCTCAGTGATGGCGCGGATCCCTCGTGATCAGCCGAGAGCCGCGGTGATCTTGGCGGCCATCGCCACCACCGCAGGGCTCGGCGCACCCTTGGCGAACTGGGCAGCCTCGACCGCGACCAGCACGGTGCTGCGGAAGTTGTCGACCTCGGCCGGGTACTGCTGGGCGAGCAGGTCCACCGCGGCGGTCAGGGCGGGCAAGACCTGCTCGGCGAGTTCGGCGACGTTCTTACCGGGCAGGGCAATGTCTTTGGACTTCACCGAGAGCACATGCCCGGTCAGCCCAGTCGCCGAGGTCAGCGCGATCGAACCCTGGCTGATGGCCTTGTGTGGGGCGCCGGCGGCGGCCAGCAGGGCGACCGAGCCGTAGGCGGCGGTCCGCAGGGCGCTCTTGTCCTGGTCGTTAAGGGTGATGGCGATGGTGCTCATGTCGTGTACTCCTCGGTTATGGCTCCGGGTGTCGGTGCCGTTTTCTTCGATGTACACACAGTGGCCGGGTCGGCTGACACCGCCCTGACACCCGGCTGACACACCCACTGACACCGAGATCAGCCCCGCCACCGCCGATCAACGTTCCAATGGCCGGCAACCGAAAGATCAACTGGCCGATTGAAAACTGTTCGGTTGGTTAATCGGCGGAGTGTGCTCACTATCGAATCTGCGGAATCGTTGAAAGACCAGCGCGACGCCCGCGTCGTACGCCTGCTGGACACGGCGATGGCGGCGGCCTTCGCGCTCGGTCTGTTCTGGATCTCGCACTCGCTGACCATCGCCGTCGCGGGCGCGTGCGTGTTGTCGACCGGACTCTGGGTGACCACCTGGTTCCTCGGCAAGCACCCCGCGCAAGACAACGACGCAGCTCTGCTGGCCGAGGACGCCGTCGCATAGCCGGTGGCCGCCCTGGATCAGGTATCCGGCAGAGGGCGAGCAGGTGACCGGATCGGGCGCAGCTGTTAGATCCACCCGGAGGTGGGCAGTTCTGTGCATATAGCTCTCAGGAGGAACAGATGCTCACACTCGGTGTAATCGGCTGGATCGTTATCGGTGGTCTGGCCGGATGGATTGCCAGCAAGCTGATGAGGACCGACGCGCAGATGGGCATCCTGCTCAACATCGTCGTCGGAATCGTCGGGGGTCTGATCGGCGGGTTCTTGTTGCGGGGATTCGGAACCGAGGTCGCGGGTCGCGGACTGTTGTTCAGCTTCCTGACTTGCCTTATCGGGGCGATCATCCTGCTGTTCATCGTTCGGTTGGCCACCCGGCGGACGACTCGATCGCGATAGTCGATCCGGTCGGCGGGCGACCGATGAAGCCGCACCGCCCGCAATTGGCCGACGTTCTGAGCCTCGCACTTTCACGTCCGCCGGACGCTGCGGGTGGCCTTTTCTCGCCGCGCGGTCGGCGGATTTCAGTAAGTTGGGACGAGCGTCACGCGCGGCGCATGAATGCCATCGTGTAGTTGACCTTCTCGATGTTGCGGTCGACCACGCTGACCAGCTGCCAGCCCTGCGATTCGAGCAGCTCGATACCGTTGACCAGGTGAATGACCGGTTCGAAAATCGCACGCTCATAACCGGCCGATCCAAACACGAAGCCGCCGGATTGAGGTGAGCTCAGTACGATGTTCCGGCGTGGGTAGGACCGCAGGTCTACCACACCGTTCAGCACGGCGATCACATCGAAAACAGGTCCAGGCGCAGGAGCATTCACGTCTCCATCGTCCCGGATACCCTGCGGTTCCGCCGGTCTCGCTGCAATCACCACGGCGATACCGTGTGTTCGCCGACCAGGCGGCCCGCTCGGCAGAGGCTCGCCGACAAGAAATCCCGCCGGCCTGACTACGGGAGCCGCCGAAGCCTCGTTGCCTGACCTACGGGTTCCGGTCCAGCTGCCGCAGTGGCCATTTCAACTCCTGAAGGGCGGGTTCGCTGAAGCGACTAGGCAACTCGGCGCTGTCGATTCGGGGCGGGCAATGCGGATCACGCGGTGTCCGCGACGCGTTCGCGGACCAGCAATCCAAACGTAGAGTAAACACTCTAATCATCGGGACCGCGACCGCGACTAGGAGCGCAGCACAGCCCGCACGGCATGGAACAGATGCCGCCGGCGTTCCCCCGCGCCGACCGCGGTCGCGGTGACCTCCTCATCGCTGAAGACCACGACGAGGACGGCTTGGGCATACAACACCCGGAACGCCGTATCGGCGGCCTCGGGAGTGCAACCGGCGCGCTCGACGAGCAACTGGGCGACCGCGGCGGCAGCACTGCGGCTGGTGTCGGTGCCGCGCGCACGTAACGCCGGATCGTCGTAGCTGGTGATCATGAACGCCTGGAAAAGCTTGCGGTGCGCCTCAAAGATGTCGAGAAATGCGTCTACCAGTCGCGTTACAAGCGTGTCGAGGTCAGGAGAATCCCAGATCGGACCGCTGCGAGACGTCCACGTGGATTCGACCCCAGAGAGGAAACGGGCTTGGGCCGCGATCAGCAGGCCGTGCCGGTCGCCAAAGCGGTGATAGAGCGAACCGTTGGACGACCCCGAGAGTTTGCTGACGGCGGTAATGGTCAGCCCCCGCACCCCGTCGCGGCTCAGGATTTCCAGTGCCGCGTCGAGCATCTTGTCCGTCGAGTCTTGGCTGCGAGCCTGCTTCGGCCGACGCATGCCTTCCGTCGATGCGGCCATCAACTCCTCGTTTCCGGCGTCCTGTATGAGCTTCCCATGCCGCACCGAATGCTAGTACAGTCCAAAATTAGAGCGCACTCTCTAGTTTAGGAGCGAGATGAGGAATACCGACATGATCCGGTTCACGGACGCGAAGGCACCCGAGGAGGGCGGTTACCCCGGCTTCAGTCCCCGCAGCTGGATGCGCGACGGCATCCGTCACGAAACAGATGTCGCGGTCACCCTGCGCGACGGCGTGCGGATCTATGTCGACATCTGCCGTCCTGACGCCGAGGAGCGGGTTCCCGTCCTCCTCGCCTACGGCCCCTACGGCAAACACAACGGCTTTCCCCCGATCCTGGGCGCCGGCGCAGATATCGAGCCACCCCTACCGCAAGGGTCACGGTTCGAAGCCCCGGTTCCTCAGTACTGGGTTCCTCGCGGATACGCCCTGCTTTTCGCCGACCCCCGCGGAACCTGGGGCTCGGAAGGAGATGCCACCTTCTTCAGCAGACAGGAAGCCCAGGACGGTCACGATCTCGTGGAATGGGCCGGAACTCAGCCATGGAGCAACGGCAAGGTGGGCATGAGCGGGGTTTCCTACCTCGCGATCACCCAGTACTCGGTTGCCGCGACGCGACCACCACACCTGGCCGCGATCAACCCCTTCGACGGCATTCTCGACCAGTACCGCGAGGCGGTCTTCCACGGTGGCATCCCCGAAACCCAGTTCTCCCCCCACCTGCTCAACGAGTTGATGGGCTACGGCCGCGGCAAGGTCGAAGACGTCGTCGCCGAGTTGTTCGAACACCTGCTGCACGACGAGCTATGGGCAGACAAGGACATCCCCGTCGAGCAGATCGAAGTGCCGGCGTATTTTGTCAGTTCGGTCGGCAACCACGGCCTCCACACCCGAGGCACTCTCGATGCCTACCTGCGCGCGGGTTCGGCCCAGAAGTGGCTAGATGTTCACGGCCGCAAGGAATGGCGCTACTACTACAGCCCCGACACCGTCGAGCGCCAGCGAGCATTCTTCGACCACTTCTTGAAAGGAATCGACACCGGCCTCGAACAATGGCCACCGGTGCGAGTCGAGTATCGCGACCGCACCGAGGTCGGCCCGGTCCGCGCCGAGACGCAGTGGCCCCCCGAAGCCGTCGAGTCGACTCCCTTTCACCTCGACGCCGCCACCGGCACCCTCGTCGAGTACACCCCCGAACCCGCCAGTGCTTCCTACGACCCGACCCGCTCACCGGCGAATCCCCGGCTGCACGCGGGCGAGGAAAGGATCTCGTTCGACCTCACCTTCGACCGGATGACCGACCTGGCCGGCTATGCCTCATTGCGGCTGTGGGCAGAATCTCCCGGCGCGACCGACATGGACGTGTTCGTCCTTCTGGAGAAGATCGACAGTGCGGGCAACGTCGTGCACTTCCCGTGTTTCGCCTACCTCGACGACGGGCCGGTAGCGCTCGGATGGATGCGTGCGAGCCGACGCGAACTCGACCCGTACCTGTCCACTCTGGAGCGGCCCGTGCAAGCGCACCAGCGCGACCTACCGCTGCCCGACGAGCCGGTGGCCCTGGACATCGAAATCTGGCCGTTCACAGCCCATTTCAACCCCGGTGAGCGACTTCGTCTCCATATCGCCGGTGCCGACATCTACCGCTGGTCCCCGGAGCACCTCGTTCAAGGCCACGACCTGCTCAACAACACTGCCACCCACATCATCCACACCGGCACGGGCCGGGATTCGATGCTGCGCTTGCCCGTACGCAAGTCGTAGCGAGGCTCAGCGAAGCGAGTGGACAGCGCCCGCGAGCAGCCACCCACTCTGTTGCGCTCAACAGGTCCGTACGCCACCAAAACCTATGGAGGTCACCATGCCAATCGTGAACGTCAACTTCAGCGTCGATGGAATCGATGTCGCTGCCGTTCTGACGCTGCCCGAGAACTCCAGCGCTCAGCCCACGCCTGCTGTCCTCACGGGGCCGGGTTTCGCCGGGGTGAAGGAGATGCTCATCCCCGCTTATAGCCACGACTTCGCCCGACACGGAATCGCGTCGCTGGTCTTCGACTACCCCGGATTCGGAGCCAGCGCGGGTACACCACGCCAGCACGTCGACCCGGCCCAGCAACTTCGCACGTTCCGAGCCGCGCTCGATCTGCTCTCCCACGATCCGCGAATCGACCCGGATCGCATCGGGGTCTGGGGCACCAGCATGTCCGGCGGCCATGCTCTGATCGTGGGTGCCACCGACTCACGCATCAAGGCGGTGGCAGCGATCATCCCGTTTATCCACCTCACCCCCACCTCCAACGTACGGCTGCTCCCAACGCTGGTCAGCGACAAACTGTGCCGTCTCGCCGGACGCCCTGGATTGACCATCCCGGTGGCAGGCCACCCCGGTGAGCTCGCCGCCATGAACTCCGACGGCGCCTACGCATGGGCACAGGAGATGGCGGCCGACGCCCCGCGCTACCGCAATCAAGTCACCGTCGCGTCCCTGCCGCGCATGCTGCGCTGGTCTACTGCCAAGGCCGCAGGTCGAATCGAGGTTCCGGTTCTGGCGGTTTTGGCCGAGTCCGACACGATCACACCGCCCGACCGCGTGCGTGCAGCGCTACGGGACGTGGATCAGGTGCAGTACCTCACCTATCCCGAGTCCCATTTCGAGTTGTTCACCGTCCACGGCCCCGCAGTGCGCAGCGAAACGGTGAAATGGTTGTCCGCCCAACTGCTTTGATGCACCCAGACCTCGGTAGCGCCCCCAGGCCACGTTGAGTATTGGTCCTGTCCGCGGAGTCGAGAGCCGGGTGCGCCCGCACAGGCCGGTTCAAGACGCGCGGGTCGCGGCAGTAGCGGATGTCCGCAAGCCGCGCCCGTGCACTCGGTACCCGTATGAGCAGCATTTCCGGACGTGCTCTTCTCGCCCTTGGTTTCGTGTCCGTCTCATCGAGGCCGGGAACCAAGGGATAGGACCGATGACCACATCGGCGCTGGGTTTTGTTCCGCCGTCAGCGATCTCGACTCATCGGCGCCGAGGGCGGAGCGCACGCAGCAACGTTCGTGGACTCATTGCAATAGGCACGATCAGCGGGACCGGATCGAAGTGGGCGACCCTTCGACGCACCCTGTCACCATCGAGGGTAATCCGGTCTACGGCAACCCATTCCACGTTCCGCCGACCGATCACGGCGTGCAACCGCACCTCGATGAACAGCACTTCATCGCGATCGGCCCAGCTGAGCACCTCGCCACGCAGATCGGGAACGATCGCGAACGTACGAGACAACCACCGGGCGACCTGCGCGTGCCCGACGAGGTTGCGACTGAACGGCTGAATCAGCTCTACATCGGGGTGGACCAGGGCGATCAGGCGTTCGGGAGTCGGCTCGGCCCAGGCGTCGGCGAAACGGGTCACGAACGCCTCGGCAGACGCGGTGATGTCGTTGGACATGATCTGTTGCTCCTCCACTTGTTGCCGGCATCTCGGCGCTGGTCCGTATCGTGGCCGACATGGCCTCGTCGGCGCTGTCAGGAACGTGCCCTCCGCCCCAGCCGTTGGTCGTGTGGCTGCGGATGGGCCACGTGGTCAGCCTGGGCCCCTCGATGGAGCTGGATACCCATTCCAGCGCGCTGGCCTGTCTCGGGGTCGGGGTGCAGGGCCCCTTCACGGTCCGGTCGGACGGGCATCCGGATGTCACCGCACGGAGCTTCCTGTTCCGAGCACGCAAGCCGCACAACATAGTTCGGAGTGCGGGCCGCCTGCTGTTCTGCTACTTCGATCCGACCTCTGCGGCGATGACGCGCAGCCTCGGGGGCATGCTTCGCACCGTCCACGGATGCGCGGTCGATCACCACCGCGAGGCGGAGCTCATCGCGCTGTGCGAGCACCCCCACCTCGGCGTCGAGAATGTGCTGGAACTGGCGAGCATTCCTGCAGCCGCACCTCGCGACATCCGAATTGCCAAGGCGGCAAGTGTCATTCGAGCCGACCCGGCCGCTGCGCACCGCGCGGCGAAGCTGGCCGCTGAGGTGGGTTTGTCGCAGTCCTATTTCCTGCGGCAGTTCTCCGAGCAAACCGGAACCAGTTTCCGGCGCTACATACAATGGGCGCGGATATTGCGCGCTGCCCAGGGACATATCTCGGGGCACGACGCCACCAGGTGCGCCGCCGACGCGGGATTCGCCACACCCTCACATTTCACCGACACGTTCCACCGCATGTTCGGGTTCACCCCCACCGCTTTGGTGCGCGCGGGCGCGCAAATACATGTCGAGCCGCGTGAGGTTCAGCAAGGAATTCGTGCTTGCTCCTGACGTAGCGTCAGGCCATAGCGTCGGCGATACCGGCGCGAGGTGCGGCGGTGGAAGCGAGACGCGAACGGATGAACAAGCCAGGAACTGGGCAGGTGTGGAAGGTCGGTGAGCTCGCGACGGAGATCGGATTGACGGTCCGGACGTTGCATCACTACGACCGCGTCGGATTGGTTCGTCCGGCCGGGCGGACCAGTGCCGGGCATCGGCTCTATACCGAAGCCGATGTTCAGCACCTGTATCAGGTGGTGGCCTTGCGTCAGTTGGGCCTGGGATTGGACCAGATCGCGAACGTGCTCGCGGGCACGGTGGCAACGGCACAGGTGCTGGCCGCGCATCGCGATTTTCTGGCTGCTCAGGTATCCGAAGCGCAAGCCCTGCACGCCCTGGTGGCCACACTTGCGACAACGGCGCAGAACCGGCCCGACCTCTCCGCGAATCGCTTCCTGGAACTGATCAGGAGGACTGTCATGGTCGACGACACGGTCAAGCGATATTTCACGCACGAGCAATTGGCACAGCTCGCGCACCGCCGGGAACACTCCGGCGAGCCCCATATCGAACAGGTCGAAACCGGGTGGGGCGAATTGATCCCGCAGGTCGACGCGGCAATCGAAGCCGGGCTGGATCCGGCATCACCGCAGGCTCAGCAGCTGGCGGCGCGGTGGATGCAGTTGCTGGAAGAGTTCCACGGTGGTGATGCCGGGCTGCGCGACAGTTTGTATCGGATGCAGGCCGAGAACGCGGAACAAATCCAGAACGAGTCCCGCGGACCGTCACCGGCCCAGATCGATTTCATCAAGGTGGCGAACGCTTCCCGCGGACAGTGATGCCCTCGATCGAGGGACCGGCTGTGTAGCCCGCCTTCGTGCGCCGACTGGTGGCGCGGGGACAGCCCCCGCCACCAGCCTTCGGAATCGACTCGGCAATCCGACTGCGGCGGGATCCTGCCCGGATTAGGTCAACCAGTCACCGCATCCGATGAGCGGTACTGCTCGGTGTAACTGCGCACCACCATCGCCGAGCGCAAACGCCACAGCCCGGCGGCCGTGGTGGGGTCACAGCCGGTGATCAGATGGATCCGTTTGAGCCGGTAGTCGAGTGTATTGGGGTGCACATGCAGCTGACCGGCTGTGCGCTGCCGGTTGAAATCGGTGGCCAGGTGCACCGACAGGGTCTGTAGCAGTTCTGGATGGTCGTCGAGGGGTTCGAGTAAGGCGCGCAACACATCTCGGGCCGGTCCGGGACGAGTGAGCTGAAAATACAGACCCAGATCGCTGATCCGATACATTCCCGGGGTGATCCGCAGCGACATCGCCGTGTCGAGCAGTTCGTGAGCCTGCTTACCGGCCGCGGGAAGATCGGCGGGCTCGGCGACGACTGCCACGGCGATCATCGACGGCGCCAGTTCGCTGACCAGAGCGCCGAGTTCAGCATCTTCGACCAAATCGTGTGGGATCAGCAACGTGCCGCCGTCCTCGCCGATGATGGACAAGGCGCGCGTACCGCAGCGCTCGGTCAGCGCCGCGTCGATGCGGACGGCGAGCGTCGGCGTCGCGGTGTCGCGAGTCCTCGGTCGCGTGAATCCCACGGCCACCAGGTGGTAGCGGGCACTGATGGCGATACCGCAGTGGCGGGCAAGCGGGCCCGCGAGTTCGCCCCGGAGCAAGGCCACGGCGAGGTTGCGGGTCGCGGCGTGGTGGGAGTTGGTGGGCGCCGGGAGTTGTCGGGTGTAGGCGCGGGTGAGGCGGACGTGCAGCGACTCCAGAATGTCCAGATGCCGCCGCATCACCCCCGCGTCGGCTTCGGTCAGCGCTTCCCGTAGGTACGCGCGGTCGGAGCCCGAGCGGTAACCCTGATGCACCAACTGTTGCAGCCGGTCCAACCCCAAGCCCAGCTTCGCCCACTGCCGCGCGCAACGCTCGAGGGCGGCCATCCGATCGCTGACATCAGCCCCCCGATGGCCCAGTAACGCCAGTTCCGAGCCGGCGCGCATGGCATCGACGGCGAGATCGCCGGGGTCGCACGAAGTGACGGTGTCCTCGGAGCCGAAGGCGCCGCGCGAGGACCGCGCCGCACGGGATCGAACGGGACTGCTCATATTCCTGGCCTACCTTTCCCGCCGTTCCTCCGAACTTAGTGTTACCGGCGGTTGCCGGAACCATAGCGCGTCAGTGAACGCTTGTACACTGAATCGGACACTGGGCCGCTGGGGCGACGCACATGAGCACGCACTGCCGGCGGCCCGAAGTCGCTCGGCCCGTTGATCTTCCGCGAACCAGCGCTGACTCCTCGAGCCGTCTCAATGCCGCGCTCTCGGCCGGGAATCCGCGTGATTGCTACCAGCCTTCGCGGCCACTGCTGGAGGCCGAGTCTCACTGATTTCCGACGAAGTATCAGTCGACCTGGTCGGCGTGAACGCGGCTACTGTCGGCATGCTTCGCCCGTAGTGCGACTCGCCGCGGGCCGCACAGCGTTCGCGGGTTCGCGCGGTGCGGCGGGGCTGTGAAACCTGCTCCTCTTGTGGCGGTGTGACTCAGCTCAGCGCGCATCGCTGGAGGCAGCCGTCGGGTGCGTAGACGCGAGCGGTAATGAAATAGTGCGTACTACCGCCGCGGTAAATCGCGACGGATGCTGACCACATGAGCATTCTCAGCGTTTCCGATTACACGGCGTTCCCGCCTGATCCGCACAATCACAAGCCGAACTCACGCTATTCGCTGGTGATAGACCCGGCTCGGCCGGATGGTGCGTACGTCAAGGATTTGGTACTCAACTTCGAGGAGTTGGCTGCCGGTGAGATCATTCCGGTCCATCTGCATACCAACGAGGAGGTGCTCATCGTTGACGAGGGCGAGGCGGAGGCGTTCTACGACGGAGAGTGGCATCGCGTAGGCCCGGGCTCCGTCATCCTGGTGCCGGCCGGGACCGCGCACGGATTTCGGAACACCTCCGGTGGCATGGTGCGGCTCCATGCTGTGTTCGCCGGCCATGTCCTCGGCACGCAACTGCTGGAACGCAGCCCCGCGCCGGGCACCGAGGATCTTCCACTGCCACCGCCGGCGATCATCGACTTCCGCGAGCTGCTCAGCTGAGATCCGGCCGGCGGGCATCGAATGCGGCTCGCGCAGCGTCGATCTCGTCGATCCGGTCTTCGGCCCAGTTCACCAGACGACCGAGCTCGTCGAGCAGCGAGTGCCCGAGCGGAGTCAGGGCATAGTCGACCCTGGCGGGCAGGACCGGATAGCTGGTTCTGGACACTATCCCGTCACGTTCCAGGTCGCGCAGCGTCACCGACAACATTCGGTGGCTGATGCCGTGGACGCCGCGGCGGAGTTGTCCGAACCGTTTCGTCTCCTCGCTGAGCTGACCGATTACCGCGAGGGACCACTTGGAGCCGATCCGGTCGAGGATTTCTCGCGCACGGCAGGCCGCGAGGGTATGTCCGGCAGGAGTTTCCGCGCTCACGGCGGCATCACGGGGAGATCGGCCGGTCCGGCATGGTTCCAGGCTATCTCTCCCCCGGTCGACCCGCAGTCCGAGACGTCTCGAGGTCGAGCGAACAGGACCTCAGTCCATGTTCTGGCCTACTGCGCGCAACACCTCCGAGAGCCACACCAAGTGGTACCCGACCACTTGATCCGGGTCTGCCCGTAGGTCTGTGAGATGCTCCCACGACCACGAGAGTTGGCCCAGCGTCAGGTCGGTGGGCGTCTTGGCGGTGTCGTACAACTCGTCCTGCGGAATCGACCAGAAGTAGTCCTGATCCAATCGAACGGTGTCGCCGTCGGTGGCAGCCTCGATGTGCTCCATGAGCAGGTCGAAGGACCTGCGCAGCTCGGAGAGGGATACGTGCAGTTGCCATTCGGTCATGAGGACGATCATCCTCGGATCCCAGCGAGCGGTTACAAGGCGAGCATTGCGACAGCGACCTGGTCGGCTGCGGCGGTTGGCAGGGCGGTACCCATGTCGTCGAGGACGAGCAGTCGCGCTCCAGGGATTTCGGCGGCGAGGGCCTCGCCGTTGCCGACCGGGAAGAACGGGTCTGCGCGACCGTGCAGCACGAGCGTGGGCAGGTCGAGTGTGCCGAGCCTGGCACGCCAGCGTGGGGCGCAGTTGATCCGGGAGAACACCATGCCGAGCTGGTTCGCCTGGTGGACAGCGGGATCGCTGGACGGTGTTCGGTCCCAGATCCGGGCCGCGGTCGCTCGCGCATCCTCCGGATCGTTGCCCATTGGCAAAGCCCCCGCGGCGACGAATGCCGTGACGGCGTCTCGTTCGGTCCAGTCCGGTTGCGGGCGGGAGAACAGCGTGTTCAGGAGTGTGGGGTCGTGGTCGGGCAGGTCCTCGTCGACCGGGCCTGGCGCCACCGGCCGGGTGCCGACGAGGGTCAGTGCGGAGAACACGTTCGGGTGGTCCAGGGCGGCGACCTGGGCGACCATTCCGCCGACGCCGACGCCGGCGAGATGGGCGGTTCCGGCTCCGAGCACGTCGACCAGTGCGGCCGCGTCGGCGGCGAGATCCCTCAGGTCGTAGGCGGGGTTTTCCGGGTCGAGGGTCGTCGAGGCGCCGGAGTCCCGCAGGTCGTAGCGGACTACGCGCCGCCCGCCCGAGGCGAGCCGCTCGCACAGCACGTCGGGCCAGGACAACATTGTGGTGCCGCCGGCCAGCAGGATCAGCGGATCGGTGTCGCGGCCGAAGGTCTCGATGCCGAGGTCTACACCGTTCGCCCGTACCGAGGTCGTGTCCGATCGAACCGGTCGCGTCATACCTGGACTCCTATCTGTCGATATACCTACAAGTATCGACGGCGGATTCACCCGGAAGTCATCGGTCCGGCCGAGATCGTGTCTGCGCTCGGCCGGAATTCGGCGTGCGTGCTTCCGCCTGTCTCTAGATCGCAACACCGGCGCACTGGGGGTTCGCCCAGCGGTCGGCTGACGACAATGACGGAGTGACGACTTCGGACAAGCACCCAGGCTGGATGGTAGCTCCGACCCGCGTGCAACATTCCGAAGCCGCGGCTCTGCTTCGGGATTACTACGTCGATGTCGCCGACCGCTACCGGCTTCTGCATCTGGGACGCCGATCGACACCGGCCGAAATCGACCGAGAGCTCACCGCTGACTCCGCCGACGACTTGATCCCACCCCGCGGCCTGTTGCTTCTCGGCCGGTACGACGGCGAACCTGCCGCGTGCGCTGGTTTCCGCGTGCTCGGCAACGCTGTCGTCGAACTGACTCGAGTGTTCGTCCGGCAGCAATGGCGCGGAACCGGCGGCGGACGCCACCTGCTGATTGCGGTGGAAACGGCCGCCTCCGCTCTCGGCGCCACCCAGGTTGTTCTCGATACCCGATTGGATCTGGTCGAGGCCCGCGCCCTGTACCGCCGACATGGCTATGCCGAGATCCCGGCGTATAGCAATGGCGACTACGCCGAAATTTGGTATGGCAAGAGCCTGAGCTGATCTCGGGCGCACCGACTCGATTCGGCGCGATCTGTCGAATCTTCGGCAGGTGGTGCGACCAGCACAGTTTTGCGCCCGCGAGGTAGCGGACTTCTCCAACTGTCGCCGATCGGTCGACCGCAATCCGCGTGTGCTCAAGACGCACATCACTTCTCGGAATCGGTGATCACCTGACCGGGACCGGGTCGGTCTGAGAAAGTCGCCTTATGAAGATCGGTGTCGCACTTCCGCAGATGGCTCCCGGCTACGGGCCGGGTACAACGCTCGACTGGGCCCGGCGCATCGACGCGGGCCCGTTTTCGAGTGTCTCGGTGGGCGAGCGGGTGACGTTCGCGAATCCGGAGATGGTCGCGACGCTGGGTGCGTGTGCCGCGGTTACCGAGCGGGTGCAGGTCCTGGCGAATCTGTGGGTGCTGCCGCAGCACGCGATGGCGATGGTGGCCCAGCAGATCGGCACTCTCGACCAGCTCGCGAACGGCCGTCTCGAGGTGGCTGTGGGGGTCGGCGGGCGGGAGCACGATTATCGGGCTCTGGGAGCTGATTTCAAGGGGCGGCATCAGCAGCTCGACGACAAGGTCGCGGAGCTGAAGTCGCTGCTTGCCGGCGAGCCGCCGTTCGAGGGCGCGGATCCGGTCGGGCCGGCGTGTGTGCAGCCGGGTGGGCCGATCATTCTCGCCGGTGCGATGGGGCCGAAGGCGATGCGGCGGGCGGCGCGGTGGGCCGATGGCGTCTCCGGCTTCAGTATTCCTGGCGATGCCCAGGAGATCGCCAAGGCGGGGGCGCTGGCCGACCAGTGCTGGGCCGAGGCCGGTCGGACCACGGTCCCGCGCAAGGTCAGCGGCTGCTTCACCGCCCTGGGCGTGACCGATGCGGCGGCGGCGCTGCACGCCTTCACCGCTCGCTATCTCGGCTTCCTCGGACCGGAGCTGGCCGGAATGGTCGCCGCCTCGGCGCGGGCGTCGAGCCCCGAGGTGCTCGCCGAGATTCTCGACGGCGCGGAGAAGGCCGGGTGTGACGAGTTCATCCTGGTCCCGGCCGTCACCGACCTGAACTTCCTCGAGGTGGCGACCGAGGTGGTGGCCGCACGGTCTTGATGTGCGTCTCGTAGCTCTCGATCGCTGGGCGGCGTGCGGTGGCGCTGCGGCTCGTCAGTTCGTTTGACGAAGTCCGTCTAGCTCGGTCAGTCCTCGACGCCGTAGGTCGTGAAGGCGTATATCCCCGGGCAGCGCTCCTCGACCTTTGCCGCCACCCTCGCGCCCTCCTGTTCCCAGCTGTGTTCCACGTTGGCTCGGACTTCCTTGGGCATGCCGACATAGACGTAAGAGGAGTACAGCAGGATGCCCATCGCCCGCTCCTCTTCTTCGTCGTAGCCATAACTCGACGGTTTCACCGGATGACCCTCGCCATCGGTCATTTTCAAGCCCAGACAGGCGGCTCGAACAAGCGCGAGCACCGTCGACTGCTCCTGCTCCGGCAGGTCCGCGCCGTCCTTCCTGGAGACGAAAAGCGCTGGGCCATAAGCGGACATGGATACCTGCCGATCAACTCCGCATTGAATCAGATCGAGCCCCTCCCCTGCCTTCTCCCACTAGAGGATCGGCAGCAGGTCGTCGGTGTTCGGGTATCGACCGTTCTCCAATCGGAACAGATAGATCCGGAGGTCGTTCGCGAGATCGGTTGCCAAGTAGGCGAGGAAGTCTCGCACTCCCGCTGCGGCATCGATGTCCTGGGCGTCGGCCCCTTCCTTGGCGTACTCGGCGAGCAGCTCGGCAAGGTGTTCTTCGACTTTGCCGCGATTTCCCCACCACGCCCGGACTGCGGCGGGTGTCCACCGTGCGTCTCCATCGCAGGCGTAACCGGCGTAGGGGTCGTCGTTTGCCGCTTCCAGCAGACAATCGACCTCTGCGGGTGAGCGCGGCTGACGGTAGACGAACTCGTTGTAGTACGGGCCGCCGTAGAGCACGTTGTGCGGCGCGTGCACCCTTCCGGTCCAGCAGTTATCGGTTTGGCCGGTATAGAAGGGGCCCGGCACGTTCATCCAGTGCGTCGCGACCGCCCACCATTCTCGAACCTTCCCGCTACGCTGCAACCCGGGCAGGTGAAAGATCAAGGGGTACAGCATTCGTCGCCATCTGCCCGCCCCCAATGCCGAGGTTGTGAGGTCACAAGCTTGATCAACGATGTGCACAAGGACGCCGTCATCCGCGCCGGTGATCGCTACACCGCGTTCGCGAATGCGTTGTCGGCATTACTGGGGACGGGTCCGCTCGATGACATCGTCGTGGACTACGCCGGGTCGAAGGTGCCGTTGCCGGAGCTGGCGTCGGTGGACACCAAGGGCCCGATCTCGTTGATCGCCGATTTCGACGGTGCGGCCTGTGACGCGATTCGACATGCTGTCGTGGGGGCCGGGTTTCAGGTTCGCGTGTCCGGCGGGATCATCAGAGTCACTGCGCCGCAACTGAATCCGCGAGAGCAGATCGCGCGGATCGAGGAGCACGCCCAGCAGGCCCGCGCCGAGGTGCACCATCTCTATGAGCACCTGACCGAGCAATGCCGCCTGCTGGTGGCCGACGGCACCTTCACCGAGGACGAGGAACGCCGCACGCGCTCGGCGGTGCGCCACCTGACCGATGCGACGATCAGCAACATCGATCTCGCCGCGACACGGTTCAAGGCGATGGCGCAGGGGGATCGGCGGGTGCCGTCGGACGACGCCGACGACTGGGACCTCACCGGATTCGCCCAAACCTATGACGGCTATGCGGCATTCGATGACGACCCGGTCGAAGTCGGCCGCGCGGTCCAGCACGTGCGGCGGTTGTGGGATCGGACCGGCTTGCTGTCGAACGATCTGACCCTGCTGCGTACCTGCCTGTTCCTCGAGGTGAAAGCCGATCGCGGCGATGGCCAGCCGTTGAGCGAGCAGCCTTTCGTGCGCGCCCTGGTCACCCGGATCAGGGACGTCTCAGGCGGTGCCGCGCCGTGGAGCGGTCCGTAGTCGGTCAGTCCTTGCGCAGCCGATAGCGCAGGTGGGTGACGCGTTCACCGGCGATGATCTCCGGGTTGTCGAAGAGGTAGGGCCCGCCGGTGGCCTTGTCGAAGAACGGCACACCGTCGCCGAGGATCACCGGGACGAGGTCGAGGTGGACCTCGTCGAGGAGTCCGAGTTCGAGGCATTGCTTGGCGATGGTGCCGCCGTTGACGCCGACGTTCTTGCCGTCGGCGATGACCTTCGCCTGTTTGATCGCGTCCGGCAGGTTGTCGACGAAGGTGAACGGGGCGCCGGGGTGGGCGGCGATCCATTCGGTGGGGGTGTTGTGGGTGACTACGACGATGGGCTTGTTCATGGGGTGGACGCCACCCCAGCCGTCGGTCATATCGAAGAGCCGGCGGCCGACGACGTAGACGCCCGCCTTGTCGACGGCCTCGACGAGCGCGGCGTGATCGACCTCGGTCGGGTGGAACGGGATTTCGGGGTGGGTGCTGGCGTATTCGACGTCGCCGGCGGTGTACCAGGCGAAGAGGTGCTCGAAGCCGCTTTCTTCCGGGCCTGCGATGTAGCCGTCCAGGGAAACGCTGGCGTCGGCGGTGACCTTCGGCATGAAGGGGTCCTATCTCTCGCTTTCGGGGTCAGAGATAGTGACGGAACGAAAGGACAGTATTCATCGCGGCGCCTGGAAGCCGCCGATCTTCTGCTCGAGCAGTTCGGCCAGCCGCAACGGGGTGCGGTCCTCGAACATCGGGCCGATGAGCTGCACGCCCACCGGCAAACCCTCGGGCGACCGGCCCGCGGGGATGGCGGTGGCGGGCAGGCCGGGCATGGTCGCCGCGCCGGCCCAGACGAGCTGGTCGAAGTACGGGTACGCGACGCCGTCGATGTCGATCTGCCGGTTCTCCAGACTCCCGCTGTGGTCGTGCGGGAAGGCGGGGGTGGGCGTGATGGGGCACACCACGACATCGAATTCGGCGAAGAGCTGCCGCCAGCCGCGACGGTGGAGTTCACGTGTGTTGTTGGCCTCGACCCAGCCGCGGTGACTGAGCACCATGCCGCGTAGTCGCGCCGCGTCCAGACTGTGGTCTTCCGCGCTCAGGCCGGCAGCCTGGGTTTGCAGCTGTTCGTACATATCAAGGGGAAGCCCGGCGGCGGCGTTCGACACCATCAGCTGCATGTAGACCGTCGCGGCTTCGCTCGGATCGGGCAGTAGCGGACTGTGGGTTTCGACGCGGGCGCCCGCGTCGACGAGCGCTGCCGCGACCCGGCGCACGCCCGCCCGGACCGCCGAACCGGTCGCGATGAGCGGATGGTCCTCGAGGATCAGGACGCGGAAGTCGGCCAGGCGTTCGTGGCGCGCGGGCGGCAGTGCGGCGGTGTAGGCGATGCCGTGGGTCAGCGGGTCGGGTCCGGCCATCACATCGAGCAACAGGGTGAGGTCGCGGGCGGTGCGGGCCATCGGGCCGACGACGGCGAGGTCGAGGTCGATCGGCACGGCCGGGGCGGGCGGGGCGACCATGCCGCGGGTCGGCGCGAGCCCGAGGGTCGGCTTGTGCGCGTAGATGCCACAGAAATGTGCGGGGGTGCGCAGTGAACCGGCGAGGTCCGAGCCGATGGACAGGGCGCCGAATCCGGACGCCAGGGCCGCGGCCGAACCGCCGGACGACCCACCCGAGGTACGGTCGTGATCCCACGGATTGTTGGTGGTGCCGTAGATCTCGTTGAAGCTCTGGATATCTCGCAGTGTCACCGGCACATTGGTCTTTCCGAGGATCACCGCGCCCGCGTCCTTCAGCCGCGACACCTGCACCGCGTCCTCGGTCGGCACATAGTCCGTGTGCTGCGGTATGCCCCAGGTCGTGGGCAGCCCGGCCATGTCGTAGGACTCTTTGACCGTCACCGGAATACCGAGTAGCGGCCGGTCCTCGCCGCGAGCGCGCGCCTGGTCGGCGGCGCGGGCGGCGGCCCGGGCATTGTCGAAGTCGGGTACGCAGATCGCGTTGATCGCCTTGTCGTCGCGCTCGATGCGAGCGATCGCCTCGTCGGTGAGTTCTACCGAGGTCACCGCACCGGCACGCAGCGCCGCCAGCAGTTCTTCGGCCGATTCGAAGTTCGATTTCATGAATTCGACGTTATGGGCCTGCCGGATAGGACATAAAACGCCGCTTCGCACAATGGAAAGTCGAACGGGGTCGCCCGCACCGGCGATGTCGCGCACACAATTCGTCATCGCCCCAGGTCATGGCAGGTGCAGTAGCCGCTGCGTTCGGCGCGAGCCATGAAAGGAAGTTTCGCACAACGGGATAGATGTCTCGCCGTCGGAAATTCGGTAGCAGGTCCGGTGCGCGGGTGGTCAGACTCGCAGCCGTGGCGATAGCGGAAGAGTCCGGGCGGGTATCGATTCGAGCGCGGGCGACCGGATGGAGTTTGATCTCGTGGGTCTTGTTCGCCAGTTCTGGCCCGTTGGCCAAGGCGGTGCTGGTTTCGGGCTGGTCGCCGGCGGCGGTGACTTCGGTGCGGATCACGCTGGCGGCGGGGCTTCTGGTGCCGGTGGTGGCGGTGCTGCGGCCGCGGGCACTGCGGTTCCGCGGTGCCGACCTGTGGCTGCTGCTCGGCTACGGCGTGCTCGGGGTGGCCGGGGTGCAGCTGCTGTTCTTCGTTGCGGTGGCCCGGATTCCGGTCGGTGTGGCGATGGTGCTGGTCAATCTCGCGCCCGCGCTGGTCGCCCTGTGGGTGCAGTTCGTGCGGGGCACGCGGCTGAGCGGGCCGGTGTGGCTGGGCATCGCTTTGGCGGGGGCGGGGTTGATTCTGGTCGCCCAGGTGTGGCGGGGCGCCCAGCTGGATGTGGTCGGTGTTGCCGCCGGGCTGGGCGCGGCGATCTGCTCGGCCGGGTACTTCCTGCTCGGCGAGCACGGGGCGAGCAGGCACGACCCGGTCGGGTTGACCGCGGCCGGGTTGGCGATCGGCGCGGTGGTGATGGCGGTGTTCACCCCGCCGTGGACGCTGCCCGCGGAACTGCTCACGGCGCCCGCGGTTTTGGCTGCTGTGCGGGCGCCGGTGTGGCAGGTGCTTGTGGTGCTGGCGGTGGCCTGCACCGTGGTGCCCTACCTGGCCGGGATGCGGGCGATGCGCGATCTGCCCGCGGCGCTGGCTTGCGTGCTGGCGGTGGTCGAGCCGCTTGTGGCAGCGGTGGTGGCCTGGTTGCTGCTGGGCCAGGGGCTCGGGCTGATGCAGATAGCGGGGGCGGTGATCATGGTGAGCGGTGCGATTCTGGTGCAGCTGAGCATGCCCGATCCTGCTCTTCCGGACCGACCGCGAGCGTCGCGGTGAGTCAGCCTCGCAGGGTGGCGATGGCCTTCTCGATGCGCCGCTGGCGTGTTTCGGGCTTCTTCGCGCTCTCGATGGCGTGCACGTGCTCGCGTTTACGGCTGTGGGCGAGCTTGTCGTAAGCGGCGCGGGCGGCGGGGTCGGCATCCAAGGCCTCGGCGAAGTCGGGCGGCTCGACGACGACGCGGGGCTCGGTGTCGAGTTCGACCTCGACCTCGATTTCCTCGCCGATCTCGACGCCCGCGGCCTGCCGGTTGGCGTGGCTGAGGCCGAGCAGGTGCCGGCCGCGCATGAGGGCGATCCGGCTCTTCCAGGAGTGGCCGTTGATGGTGATCGTCACCGGCGGCCGGGCGCCCGCACCGAGGGCGGTAACCACCGCGGGCGGGACTTCCAGGCCGCGCATGGGCTCGGGCGGCTCGACGTGGGTCCGGAATTTCATGCTCGTTCTCCTCGGATTCGGTTGGTGGACGCGATGATTCAGCGATCTTGGAGCAGACCGAGGATGTTGCCGTCGGGGTCGCGGACCTCGGCCACCCGGCGGCCGTTGCCGACATCGCGCAGGGCCTGCTGCATCGTGGCGCCGGCACCGGTCAGCTCGGCCAGCTTGGCCTCGATATCGGACACCTCCCAGTAGATGACGGGTGTGGTGATGGCCTGCGGGCCGCCGTCGGGCACCAGCCCGATGTGGTGCCCGTCGAGGTCGAAACCTACGTAATAGGTGCCTTCGATCTGCGGCGGCACGCCGAGCAGGGCGGTGTAGACGGCCGTGGCCGTGGCCAGGTCGGAGACGGGGTGCAGCACGGTCTTGATGCCCTTGGTCACGGTCATGGATGCTCCTGGAATCGTCGTGTTCGCGCTGTTCGGTATGGGTAATACGCTATTTCCGGTGCGGCGCCGCGCCATCCGTGGTGACCACGGAACGCGCCACGGAGAAAGCGCACCGCGGTGCTCCCGTGCGAGTGAAATGACTGTGCGTGAGAATGTGGGTGTGTCGAAGTCGAAGCTGGCCCCCGGGATCTCGGATCGTGAGGCCGAGGTGCTCGCCCTGGTAGGGCAACACCGCAGCAATGCCGAGATCGCCGCGCAGTTGTTCATTTCCGTGCGCACCGTGGAGACGCACGTGTCCTCGTTGCTGCGCAAGGTCGGCGTTGCCGACCGGCGGGCGCTGGCCGGGCGGGCGGCGGAGTTCGAGCCGGCCGAGGACAGTGGTGCGGCGGCAGCCGTACTGCCCGCGCCGCTGACCTCGTTCGTCGGCCGCGCCCGGGAACGCGACGCGCTGGGCGAGGCCGTGCGGTCGCATCGGCAGGTGACCGCGCTGGGGCCCGGCGGTGTCGGCAAGACGCGGCTGACCCTGGCCGTCACCGCGGACCTCGCCGGTGAATTCACCGGCGGCGCATGGTTTGTGGACTTGGTGCCGGTGACCGATCCGGCGATGGTCGGGGCCGCGGTGGCCCGGGCGCTGGGGCTCGGCGAGCAGCAGGGGCGCACGCTCGACGAGTCGGTGTCGGCCGCGCTCGGTGAGCGCCGGGTGCTGCTGGTGCTCGACAACTGTGAGCATCTGCTCGACGGGGTGGTGCCGTTCATCGAGCACCTGCTGGTGAACTGCCCGAACGTGACGGTCCTGACCACCAGCCGCGCGCGGCTCATGGTGCCGTTCGAGCAGGTCTTCACGGTGCCGCCGCTGGCGCTCGGCGACGACGCCGTGGCGTTGTTCCTGGATCGGGCCGCGGCGCTGGGCTGGCCGGTGGACGCCGAGCAGTCGGCTCGGGTGCACGAGATCTGCGGCCGGCTGGACGGGCTGGCGCTGGCCATCGAATTAGCGGCCGCCCGGCTGCCCACGCTGGGTCTCGACGGGCTCAGCGCGAGCCTCGCGGATCCGTTGCGGCTGTTGGTCGGTGGCCGACGGGCCGACGAACGGCATCGGTCCGTGCGGGCCATGCTGGACTGGAGCCAAGCGCTACTGACCGACGAGGACCGCTGCGTGCTGCGGCGGATCGCGGTGTTCGCCGCGCCGTTCACCGCGACCGCCGCGATGGCGGTGGCGGGATCGGGGGCCTTGGACGCGATGGCGGTTGCCGACGGGTTGGCTCGGCTCACCGAGCAGAGCCTGCTGACCGTGGTGCCCTCCCCGCGCGGCACCCGGTACCGGGCGTTGGAGACTATTCGCCAGTACGAGCGCGAAGAACTGGCGACGGCGGGTGAGCTCGACGAATTCCTTGCGCGGCATTTGAATTGGTGTGCGACGACCGCCGGTGAACTGATCGCCGATCCGGCGGCGGCTACTCGCGACTGGCAGGCCGCGTTCGACGCCGTCGCCGACGATATGCGCGCCGCGCTGACCTGGGCGGCGGTGCTGCCCGAGCGGCGGGGTGACGCGCATGAGTTGGCGATGTCGTTGGCGCAGTTGACGTTCACGCGCAACCTGATCGCCGAGTCGCAGCGGCGCTATGAACAGGCGGCGGCGTTGACCGATGACCCGGTCGCGGCTGCCGCGGGGTTGCGGCGGGCCGCGGAGGTGGCCGGATGCCGGATGCGGGGTGAGGAGATGTATCGCCTCTACCGTGCTGCCGCTGAAACCGTCCGCAGTGCAGGCGATTCCGCGGCGGCGGCGCGGGATCTCGCTACTGCGGCGATCACCGTCTACCGGATGTCCGATACCTTCGCGCAGCCGGTTGCTGCGGGTGAGGCCGCGGCGCTGTTGGCCGAGGCGCGCGGGCTTGCCGGTGCGGACCCGGCCGCGCTTGCCGCCGTGGCGCTTGCCGAGTGCGGTGTGCTCGCTGACCTCGCCGTCGACCGAGGAGGACGCGAGGGCCTAGAGCCGGGCCAGTCGGAAATCGCCGCGCCCGAAGCGAACATGTCCACCGACGTGGCACGAATCGAGGAGCAGGAAACGCCTGCCACGGTAGCGATTTCGCTCGCGCAACGGGCGGTGGAACTGGCCGAGCGCACCGGCGACCCGCTCGCCCGCAGCGCCGCCCTGGACGCTCTCGCCGCGGCGCAATGCTGGGCCGGGGATATCTTCGCCACCGCCGCGACCACTCATCGGCGCGTCGCCCTGCTGGCCGCCATGCCGCACACGCCGGCCAGCGCCCTCGAACACGTCAACGCGTTGTCCGAGGCGGCCGAGATCGGTATCGGGGTCGGCGACCTGCGCGGTTCCCGCCGCTTCGCCGAACAGCTGCGTGATCTGCCGTTGCTGGCCGAGCGCGGGGATTTCGCCAGCTCCGCGCTCTTGGTCGCGGATGCCCTGGCGGGCAATCTGGACGAAGTACTCACCGGCAGTGGACGATTCATCGATGCCCGGGACCGTGCCGGTCGTTCCTCCGCCCCCGGGCTCGCTCCCGCCGCCGCGGCCGTCGCGATGGCACACGGTCTGCGCGGTGACGATGCCACGCGGGCCGAGTGGCTGGCCCTCGTGGACAGCCTCGGTGGCACCGCCGACCAGCAGTCCGCCTACCGTGCCGTTTTCGAGGCTATCGTGCTGCTCGACCGTGGCCGGCCCGATCAGGCGCTGGCCGAATTGGCTGCCGAGCCGGAGGCGTTGGACGAGCAGGACATCTGGATTTGGCGGCACTGGTATGTCGCTCTGCGGGCGGAAGCCGCTGTCCTGGCCGGCCATCCGGGTGCGCGCGTCTTCGTTGCCGCGGCTCGGACGACGGTGTCCGGCAACCCGATTGCCGGTGCGATCGTCGAGCGGGCTGCTGCCCTGCTCGAGGACGACCGTGGCCGGCTTCCTGCCCTCGCGACCGAATTCGAACGCGCCCACTGCCCCTACCAGTCCACCCGGACGTTGGCCTTCGTCGCCGATGACGGGGCCTGACCGAGTGGCTCAGGCCGACGCTTCCCACACGTACCCATCCGGATCGGTGAACGACCCCAAGCTGCTGTCCAAGACCAGGCGATGCGACCCGCTGCCCTCCAAAGCAACCCCCGCCTCCTTGGCCGCGGCCTTACGCGGGTACAACGCCAGAGTCACCGGCGAGCCCGGGTTCGAGAACTCGGCGTACTTACCACCGAAACTCTTCGACACCGTCATCCCCCGCTCGACCAGGAACGCCTTGCTGGCCTTCACATCCGCCACCCCCTGCAACAGCACCAGGTCCTCGATCTCCCGGGTGAAGGGGCCCTCGTCCTTCTTCTTCGACGTCGCGATCTTCCAGATCGTGCCCTCCGGCGCCTGGACCACCGCGCTGTAACCCCACAGGCTCTTCTTCGCGGGCTTGAGAATCGCGAATCCGGCCTCGACCGCGGTCCCGACCAAACTGTCCACCGTCGAAGGCTGCGAAACCACCAGCGAGAGAATGAATCCCCGGAACCCGGTGCTCGGCGCCTGGGAGGCCCGGAACCCGAGCCGCTCCCCCAACCCGAACGCGGTCTCGTAGATCGCGGCGGACGCTTCGGGGTCGGTCACCTCG
The DNA here is from genome assembly GCF_040654295.1 of Nocardia sp. NPDC050712. Taxonomy (NCBI): domain Bacteria; kingdom Bacillati; phylum Actinomycetota; class Actinomycetes; order Mycobacteriales; family Nocardiaceae; genus Nocardia; species Nocardia sp. NPDC050712. Next base: position 1,421,254 of record NZ_JBFAHT010000002.1, on the reverse strand, counting down.
AGGTGAATGTTGATATCGGTGCTGTTCTTCGTGTTGATTTCCATGCTCATAACGGTAGGCACGGGACCTGCTGGTCACATCCGTGCCGACCACCGAACCCACCACTGAGACCCGGTCGGTAGATCACCGCCCGACCACGCAGACCTCGCCCTGCCACCGCATCTTCTGCGCCGGGAATGTCCTTGGGGCACAATAAATCCAGCCGGGCCAGTGAGAGGGGTCGTGCCATCACCCTTCGGATTTGGCTGAGTAGTGCCGGGGCGGCAAGTACGCAGATCATGCGGTTGTTGCGGTCGAACCCGGAAGGGGTCGATGTTGTTTTCTATGCCAGCAATATCGACCCGGAAGCAGTGGCGTTGTCGGCGTGTGATGTGGCGGTGGTCGAGCCGCGGCATGTCGGGGATGCGGAGTACGCCGCATTCGCGCTGGATGTGTGTCGCAGGTACGGGATCGATGTGCTGATTCCGTTGCGGCGGCTCGATGCGCTGGCCGGCGTCGCGGCGGAGTTCGCGGCAATTGGGACGGCGCTGATGTGTTCGCCGGAAGCGGCTGTGCGGGCGTTGATCAACAAGGCTCGGACTTACGAACTCGCTGGCGCGGCCGGGCTTCCGGTGCCGCCGTGGCGGTTGGTGTCCGATCCGGAGGGGCTGTATGCGGCGGTCGGGGAGTTGTCGCGCACCGATGAGAAGCTGTGCCTGAAGCCCAATGGGGAATTCTCCGCGTTCGGGTTCCGGATTCTGGATGACCGCCCGTTCACGCTCGGGAGCCTGTTCGGGCCGTCCCAGCCGACGGTGTCGGTCGAGGCGGTCGCCCAGGCGCTGCGGCTGGCGGGCGAGCAGGGCGATTGGGTGCCCGAGTTGCTGGTGATGCCGTATCTCGACGGACCGGAGATCAGCATCGACTGCCTGTCGTCGGCCAGTGGTGAACTGCTGGTGAGCGTTCCGCGCGCCAAACAGGGCCGCTTCCGCACCCTGCTCGACGATCCCACGCTGGCCGATATCGCGCGCTTGCTGGTCAAACACTTCGAGTTGCGATACTTGACCAACGTCCAGCTGCGCCGATATCACGGCGAACCGGTTCTGCTGGAGGCCAATCCACGCCCCGCGGCGGGGATTTTCCAAACCGCCTTCGCGGGGGTGAACCTGCCGTGGGCCGCGGTCCGGCTGCTGTTGCACGGCGATGCGGGGTTGAGTGACCAGCTCCGGCTGGGCGGGCGGCTCGCCGTGGCGGAAGCGGTCATGGAGGTACCGTCGGGCCCGTTCGTCGCCGAGCATTAGCCACGCCCCGGGCGCGGCGGCAAGGCGTGTCGGCTGCCGTCGCAGCGACATTCGGGTTGACCCGGGTGCCCTGAGTGATGATCTTCAGCTATGGAAACCACGACAATGATCCGTCGGATGCTGTCGGTATCCGCGGCAGCCTGCGCGCTGGCCCTGCTCGCCACCCCGGCCGACGCCGCCCCACCCAGCACCGGGGAGGGTTTCGACTGTTCCGGTCTGGCCGACGGGAACTATCCCGACCCCAACGCGAACACCCACTACGTCGCCTGCGTCGCGCAGACCTATGCGTATTCGATGGTGTGCGCGAGCAACCACGACGGGAACCCGCTGTACTACATCGCCAACAGTGGCCCCGATCCGGCCACGAGTCGCTGCGACTACCCCGAGGTCGCAGCCATCCAGACGCCGTCGCTGACCGCGGGCACCGCGAAGATCGGGGGCGATCCACGGGTGGTGCAGGGCTTGACCGCCACCGTGCTCAACGACGGCCAGCGTTTGCGGGGAGCGTGGGTGGAGTTCACCGATGCCGAGGGTGCCGTACTGTGCGGGGCTTTCACGCGGGCGGACGGCGTCGCGCGCTGCGACAGTGCCCCGTTACCGACCGACGCGGCGGTCTTGGCCAAGGGATACACCGCGACCTACGCCGGCGGCGGCGATCCAGAGGTGGGCTGGCAGCCTGCTTCCGGGACGGGTTCGATCACCGTGTGAGCACCCGCTTATCCGGGTGCTGCCAGTACTAGTTTTATTGGGCTCCTGTTACCGGTGTCGAAACCGGAGCACGCTGCAATACATGACACAGACTTTGCCGACGCAGGTGGCGCCGGCGCCACCCCCAGCCCCCGCGGTGGTGCCCGCGCTGGATCCACGCCGCACCTTCGCCATTCTCGCCGTCATCCTCACCGGGCAGTTCATGGCGGTGCTCGATTCCTCCATCGTCAATGTCGCGATTCCCTCGATCCGGGGCGACCTGAACACCACTGGTTCGGCGCTGCAGTTGATCGTGGCCGGGTATGTGATCGCCTACGCCGTGCTGCTGGTGACGGGTGCGCGGCTCGGTGATCGGTTCGGGCAGCGCCGGGCGTTCGTCGCCGGGCTCGCGCTGTTCACGCTCGCCTCGCTGGCCTGCGGGCTGGCGTGGAACGAGGCCTCGCTCATCGTGTTCCGGTTCATCCAGGGTGTGGGCGCCGCGGCGATGGTGCCGCAGGTGATGACCCTGATCCAGCGCACGTTCACCGGCACGGCCCGGGCGAAGGCGCTGAGCATGTACTCGGCGATCATCTCCGGTGGCGTGGTGGTCGGGCAGGTGCTCGGTGGGCTGATCGTGAACCTCGACCTGTTCGACAGCGGCTGGCGCGGGGTGTTCCTGGTGAACGTGCCGATCGGGCTCGTGCTGCTGGTGCTCGCGCCGCGGGTGCTGCCCACCGGCGGGCCGCGCTTCCCGCGCAAGGTGGACGTGCCCGGGCTGGTGACGCTCACCGTCTCCGTGCTGCTGCTGGTGTTGCCGCTGGTGCTGGGACACGAGCAGGACTGGCCGGTGTGGACGTGGATTCTGCTGGGCGCCAGCGTGTTCGGGTTCGCCGGGTTCGCGCTGATCGAACGGTGGGTGGCGGGGCGCGGTGGTGCGCCGCTGTTCGCGCAGCGGGCGCTGCGGGCGCCGGGGCTGCTGCTGACGGCGGCGACGCTGTTCGTCATCATGTCGACCTTCGGCGGCTGGATGTTCGTGATGGCGATCCACTTGCAGAGCACGCTGGGATACAGCGCGCTGCACGCGGGGCTGCTGTTCATTCCGATGGGATTGACCTTCGCGCTGGCCAGCCTGCGCTGGGATCGTATTCCGGCGCGGTTCCACGCCGCGATGATTCCGGGCGGGCTGGTGCTGGCCGCGGTGTCGATGGTGGCCCTTGGTCTGCTGCTGCGCGACGGCAGTGACTTCGGTCCGGTGGGCTGGATTCTGTTCGGGCTCATGGGTGTCGGCAACGGCTTGGCCTTCAGCCCGCTGATGACGCGCACCCTGGCCAAGGTGCCGCTGGAGCTGGCGGCCGACGCGAGCGGAATCCTGGTCACCAACGTTCAGCTCGGTGTCGTGGTAGGGATCGCGGTGTTCGGCACGGTGTTCCTGAGCCTGGCCGGGGCGACGACCCTGTCGGCGGCGCACGCACTGGGCGGGACGGCCGTCGCGGAAGGGATCGTGGTGCTCGTCGCGGCCGCGCTGGGAGCGCGTGCGGCGCGCTGACGGGCATTCTCCTGCCCCCAGGACCCAGCCGCTCCCGCCCGGGAGGCTGGGTCCTTCGGCTACCCGGTGACCCCCGGCAGCCCCGCGAACAACAGTTGAAACACCTTCGGCGCGTTCGGCACCAACGCCGTCGACGGCGTGAACGGCCGGCCCTGATTGGTATCGGTGACCAGGTAATCCGAATGCATGCCCTCGATATGCTCGAGCACCCCGTGACAGCTCGGCCCGCCGGTGGCGTTCACTTTCGGCAGATCGTCGGGATACCGGTAGGGCGGCGAACCGAATTGGAAGCTGGCCCGGAAGATCGCCCCCGGCTTGATGCCGCCGACGAACCCGTCGGCCAGCGGCAGCGTCTCGGCCAGGCTGGTGATCACGCAGTGCAGCACGGGGGCGTAGCGCCCCAGCAGCACGGTGGTGGGGCGCAGCAGGTCCAAGGCGGTCGTGAGTCGCTGCTCGTTCTCGCGCAGGACCGCGCCGCTGGACCCGGCCAGGCCGATCAGGTTGACCAGCACCGCGTCCAGATCGGCCTGCTGATCGACGATCGTGGCACTGGTGGCGACCGCGTTCGCCGCGGTCCGCAGCAGATCGCCGACGGTGTCGGCATACAGGTTCGTCACTTCCGCGGCAGCCGCCAGATCGCGGCGCAGGGCGGGCAGGCTCGGATTGAGTTCGCGCAGATAGGCATCCGACCGCGCGAGCAGGTCGCCGAGCTTCTCCCCGCGCCCCTCGAGCGCCGCGCCGAGGGCGGCGAGGGTGGCGTTCAGATGCACCGGATCGACCTTGGCCAGCAATTCCGACAGATGCTCGAAGACGGTATTGAGCTCGACGGTCACCGAGTCCGCCCGCAGCACCGCACCCGGGCGCAAAGACTCACGCGAGGGTCGTTCCGGTGTCACGAAGTTGACGAATTTCGCGCCGAACACGGTGGTCGAGCGAATGTCCACGCGCGCGTTCCCGGGCACCAGCCGCACCTGGTCCGGATCCAGATCCAGTCGTAGCCGCACTCCCCCGTCGACTCGTTCCACGGCGGCCACCCGGCCGATCTCCACCCCTCGGAATGCCACCTTCGCATCGGGATTGAGCACCAGCCCGCTGCGCGCTGTCTCCACGGTGACGCGCACGGTCGAAGTGAACCGCCCCGAATACATCGCCAGCACCACCACGACGAGCGTGACGAGGGTGAGCACCAGGGCCGCGCCCGCGATCTTCAAGCGAAGCAACTGCCAGGTGACGCGCGCGAACTCGCGCCACACGTTCGGATCTGTCTCGGACCGCGCTGTCGAACCCATCGGCTCCCCTGGTGAATCACCTTGCCCGCCAATCGGACCCATAGTACTGTCCAGACAGGTGTCCATCTGTCGTTTCGGACAGTCTTACCGGGAGGATTCCCATGACCCTGGTCAAACCCCGCCGGGTTTCCCTACGTGACGCGTCCGGGCCGGAGCCCGAGCACGGCCACCTAGACGAATTCCGCGCGGACCCGATCGGCCTGATGCGCCGCGTACGCGCGGAATGCGGCAATGTCGGCGCCTTCGACCTCGCGGGCAAGCGGGTCATCCTGCTCTCCGGGGCCGAGGCGAACGAGTTCTTCTTCCGCTCCGGCGACGAGGATCTGGATCAGGGCGCGGCCTATCCGTTCATGAAGCCGATCTTCGGCGACGGCGTGGTGTTCGACGCCAGCCCCGAACGCCGCAAGGAGATGCTGCACAACTCGGCCCTGCGCGCCGAGCAGATGCGCGGGCACGCGGCGACCATCGCCCGCGAGGTCGAGCAGATGCTCGAAAACTGGGGCGAGGAGGGCGAAATCGACCTGCTCGACTTCTTCGCCGAGCTGACCATCTACACCTCCTCGGCCTGCCTGATCGGCACCAAGTTCCGCAACCAGCTCGACGGCCGCTTCGCCCGGCTCTATCACGACCTCGAACGCGGCACCGACGCGCTCGCCTACGTCGACCCCTACGCCCCGATCGAGAGCTTCCGCCGCCGCGACGCCGCGCGCGTCGAGCTGGTCGCCCTGGTGCAGGAGATCATGGACGGGCGCAAAGCCGCGCCGCCCGCGGGCAAGGCGGATCGGGACATGCTCGACATCCTGGTCTCGGTGCCGGGCGAGGACGGCGCGCCGCGCTTCAGCGCCAGCGAGATCACCGGCATCTTCATCTCGATGATGTTCGCCGGTCACCACACCACCTCCGGCACCGCGGCCTGGACGGTGATCGAGCTGCTGCGCCATCCTGAGCTGCTGCACACGGTGGTCACCGAGCTCGACGAGCTCTACGCCGACGGCTCCGACATCAGCTTCGGGGCGCTACGCCAGATCCCGAATCTGGAGGCGACGCTGAAGGAGACGCTGCGCCTGCACCCGCCGCTGATCATCCTGATGCGGGTGGCGCGCGGCGAGTTCGAGGTGTGCGGGCATCGGATCGAGACGGGCGATCTGGTCGCCGCGACGCCGGCGGTCTCGAACCGGATCGCCGAGGACTTCCCCGAACCCGAGGCCTTCGATCCGGCCCGCTACATCGATCCGAATCAGGCGGATCTGGTCAACCGGTGGACCTGGATTCCGTTCGGGGCCGGCCGGCATCGCTGCGTGGGGGCGGCGTTCGCGCTCATGCAGCTCAAGGCGATCTTCTCGATCCTGCTGCGGGACTGGGAGTTCGAGATGGCCCAGCCCTCCGAGAGCTACCGCAACGATCATTCGAAGATGGTCGTGCAGCTCGCGCAACCTTGCACCGTGCGCTATCGCCGCCGGAAATAACCGCGGTCAGGCCCGGCGCAGGGCGGCTTCGATCAGGTCGGTGAGCGGCGGCCACGGGAAGGTGGGCCGGCTGGTGCGCAGGGACACGATGCCGTGCAGCGCGAGCCAGATGTCGATGGCCGCGAGCTCGGGCCGCGCCACCCCGGCCTGCTCGACCGCCGCCACCAAGCGCTGGAAGACCTGCAACCCCGGGACTTCCGGCGCGGTGGCGAAGGACAGGGTGGTGCCGAAGAGCACGCGGTAGTGCCCCGGGTTGTCCAGCCCGAAGCGGCAGTACGCCGCGCAGCAGGCGCGCAGCGCCGCCTCGGGGTCGGCGGCGGCGCTCATCGCGCGCGCCAGTTCGTCGTCGAGCCGCTCGAATCGGTGCGCCACCAGCGCCCGCAACAGGTCGTCCCAGTCGGTGAAATGCCGGTAGATCGACGGTGCCGCGATCCCGGCCTCGCGGGCGACCGCGCGCAGGGTCACCGCGTCGGCGCTGCCCGCGGCTTCCACCAAACGCGCTGCGGCGTCCAGCAATTCGTCACGCAGCCGGGCGCCTTCCCCCCGGGCGTTGCGCTGCCGCGTCATGAGTCTCTCCTCCACCCCATGGTCACCACCGTCACCCGCGTCACCCACTCCTGCGTTCTGCTCGACTTCGACGGGCGCCACGTCCTCACCGACCCCTGGTTCTCCGAGAAGCCGGGCTACCGGCGGGGCGAGCCGCTGGCCTGCACCCCCACCGAGCTACCCGCGCTGACCGCCGTGATCGCCAGTCATGATCACTACGACCACTTCGACGTCGACACCTTCGCCGCCTACCCGGACAAGGCGGTGCCGTTCATCGTCAAGCGCGGCATGGGCGCCAAGGCGCGAAAAGCGGGATTCACCAATGTCTCCGAGGTCGAACCGTGGGAGGACACGGTGGTGGACGGCATACGAATCACCGCCGCGCCCGCACAGCACGGCGTCCCCGAGATCACCTACGTCCTGCAAAGCGCCGGCACCACCGTGTTCTTCGGAGCCGACACACTGCGGATCCCGGAACTCGACGAGCTGCGAACCCGATTCGGCCACCTCGACCTGGCCCTGGTCCCGATCAACGGTCTCTCCATCAAGCCCGCGTTCAACCGCCGCGTCGTGATGAACGCCGAGGAGGCCGCGCGGCTCTGCGGGGTGCTGCGGCCCGGCATCGCCGTGCCCATCCACTACGCCTTCACCGCGGGCCGCCTGCGCGACACCCTGTTCCTCGGCTACGACGGCACCCCGGAACGCTTCCGGAGCGCCGCGGCCGAGCACGCGCCCGGCACCACGGTCCACGTCCTGGCGCCGGGCGAACCGCTGACCCTGCCTACTCGTAGCGGACTTGCCAGCTCTTGATGCCGTTGATCCAGCCCGAGCGCAGCCGCACCGGCTCGGCCAGCTCGGTCAGGTCGGGCATGACCTCGGCGATGGCGTTGAACATCAGGTCGATCTCCAGCCGGGCCAGGTTCGCGCCGACGCAGTAGTGCGCGCCGGTGCCGCCGAAGCCGACGTGCGGATTGGGATCGCGGGTGATGTCGAAGGTGAATGGGTCGGTGAACGCGTCCTCGTCGAAATTCGCCGAGCTGTAGAACAAGCCGAGCCGGTCCCCCGCCTTGATCCGCGCGCCGCCGAGTTCGACGTCCGCGGTGGCGGTGCGCTGGAAGGCGTTCACCGGCGTGGCCCAGCGCACGATCTCGTCGGCCGCGGTCTTCGGACGTTCGGCCCGGTAGCGCGCCCATTGCTCGGGATGGTCGACGAAGGCTTTCATCCCGTGCGTGATGGCATTGCGTGTCGTCTCGTTGCCCGCGATCGCCAAAAGCACCACGAAGAAGCCGAATTCGTCGGACCCGAGCGCCTCCCCGTCGAGACCGTCGTTCACCAGGGTGCTGACGATGTCCCCGACCGGGCAGGCCCGCCGCTGCTCGGCCATGTTCCAGGCGTAACCGATGATCTCGGCGAAGGCCGCGTTCGTGTCCCCGTATTCCGGGTCGTCGTAGTTCAGCGTCGCGTTCGACCAGTCGAACAGCTTGCGCCGATCCACCTCGGGCACCCCGAGTAACTCCGCGATCGCTTGCAGCGGCAGCTCACAGGCGACCTGCTGCACGAAATCGCCACCGCCGGACTGTTTGGCGGCGTGCACGATCCGGGCGGCGCGTTCGGTCAGCGCCGCCCGCAGCCCCTCCACCGCGCGCGGCGTGAAGCCCTTGGACACGATCCTTCGGGTCTTGGAGTGCTTGGGCGGGTCCATGTTCACCAGCAGCGCGCCGGTGAGTTCCATCTGCTCCGGCGTGGTCTCGTTGGGCAGCCGGATGATCGCGCCCTTGCGCTGGGCCGAGTACAGATCCGCGTTGCGCGAGATCTCCTTGATGTCCTCGTGCCGGCTCACCACCCAGAAACCGCCGTCGCGGAAACCGCCGGAGGTCTCGTCGGGCTGGGCGTTCCACCACACCGGCGCGGTGCGGCGCAGCAGCGCGAATTCCTCGACGGGACTGCGCTGCTCCCACAGCTCGGGGTCGGTGAAATCGAAACCGGCCGGAAAAGACGGAGCCGCCATGGCTGCCTCCTTCATAGAGCCCGGCGCGCACGGCTCAGCGCAAACGAGTTCGACGCATGAGGCGCAGCGACGCCAGGGTGATCTTCAACTGTTTCTGGTAGGGCATGCCGGCACGCGAGGCCATGACCTGGCGTTTCTGCACGCCGATATTGATGGTGTCGGTGTACTTGAGCAGACCGTGGTCACCGTGGCGGCTGCCGACACCGGAATTCTTGACGCCGCCGGACGGGGTGGCCTTCGCCGCGTAGGTGGCGACGAAACCATCGTTGATATTGATGTTCCCGGCCTGCAACTGGGCCGCGATGCGCTTGGCGCGGGCCAGGTCCGCGCTCCACACGCTGGCGTTCAGGCCGTAGTCGGTGTCGTTGGCCAGCCGGATGGCTTCCTGCTCGTCGGCGAACTTGTAGACCGCGGCGACCGGGCCGAAGGTCTCCAGGGTGGCGTGGGTCATCTCCGGGGTGACATCGGCGAGCACGGTCGCCTCGTAGAAGGCGGGCCCGATGTCCGGGCGCGGCTTCCCGCCGGTCAGCACGGTCGCGCCTTTGGCGCGCGCGTCCTCGATATGGGCGGCCACCCGCTCCATGTGCTGAACCGACACCAATGACCCGAACTCGGGGGTGTAGTCGTAACTGGCGCCGATCCCGGCGTTCAATCCGTCGGCGGCTGCGACGAAGCGGCGCACGAACTCGTCGTAGCGGCTCTCGTGCACGTAGATCCGCTCGATATGCATGCAGGCCTGACCGGAGTTCGCGAACACCGCGAAGGTGGCACCGGCGATCACCTCGTCGAGGTCGGCGTCGGCGCACACGATCAGCGGGTTCTTACCGCCCAGTTCCAGGCTGCACTCGATGAGGTTGCGGCCCGCGCCCGCGCCGACGACGCGCCCGGTGGCGGTCGAACCGGTGAACATGACGAAGTCGGCGTTGTCGATCAGCGTCGGCCCGACGTCGGGACCCTCCCCGCACACCACCTGGAACAGTCCCGCCGGCAGTCCGGCCCGGTACAGCAGCTCCACGCCGAACAGCGCGCACAGCGCGGTCTTGTTGTCCGGCTTGAGCACCACGGCGTTTCCGGCGATCAGCGCGGGCACCGAATCCGAGAGCGCGATGGCGAACGGGAAGTTCCACGGCGCGATCACCGCGACCACGCCCTTGGGGCGATGCTCCTCGATCGAGCTGGTGATCACCGGCATCGCACCGCCACGGCGCGTGGGGCGCAGCAGTTTGCGCGCGGTCTTGAGGTAGTGGCTGATCACCATCGGCACGTCGCACGATTCCTCGACGGCCATCCGGCGGGCCTTGCCGCAGCCGATCTGGATCAGGTCGGCGGTGGTCTCGCACTCGGCGAGCAGCAGTTCGTGGGCGCGCTCGAACACCGCGAGCCGGCGGCGCACCGGCCAGGCGGCCCATTCGGCCTGCGCGGCCCGGGCCTGGGAGTAGGCGGCGGTGATGTCCTCCGGGCCGGACTGCGGCAGCGCGCCGACGACCGCGCCGGTGTAGACCTCGGTCATCGCATACGGTGCGGCGTCGCTCGCGGCGACCATGGCGGTCAGCCGGTCGATCAGCGCGGGGGTGATCCGCGCGGGCAGGGTGGCGTGGGTTTCGGTGGCGCTCATGAGACCACGTTATCCCCGGGCCGACCAGCGGGGCCGACACTCGATCCGGCCACCAGATACGTCGGCTCGTGCTGCGCCGCAAAGTCTTTGGCCCAGCGATAGTCGGGTTTTCCGCTCGGCGACCGGAGCACCTGATCGGCCAGCCAGACCTGTCGCGGCACCTTGTAGCCGGCGAGGTGTTTGCGCACATGGGCTTCCAGATCCCCGAATTCCACCGGTTCCGACGCCGAGACCACCGCCGCGACCTGCTGACCCCAGCGCTCGTGCGGCACCCCGATCACCACGGCGTCATAGATCGCCTCGTGCGCCTTCACCACGGCCTCGACCTCTTCGACGAACACCTTCTCCCCGCCGGTGTTGACGACCATGTTGCCGCGCCCGAGCAGGGTGATGGTGCCGTCGGACTCCTTGCGCGCCCGGTCGTCGGTGATGACCATGCGTGCGCCGTCGACGGTCTTGAACAGCTTGTCGCTCTTGGCCGGATCCTTGTAGTAGCCCAGCGGGACCGCGCCGGTCTTGGCCAGCCAGCCCTCCTCGTCGGGCCCGACCGGCCGACCGGCGTCGTCGACGACGACCGCGCCGCGCCCGGTCTGCACCCGCGGGCCGCGCCCGGGATTGTCGTCCTTCTGCGCGAAACCGATTCCGCCGAAACCGGTTTCGGAGGAGCCGATGGAATCGGTGACGACCGTCGAGGGGAACAGTTCCAGCAGTGTGTTCTTCACCGACTGCGACAGCAGCGCGGCCCCGGATCCGATGGCCAGCAGCGAGGAGTCGACCGGGCGCACCCGGTAGGCGTCGATCAGCGGCCGGGCCATGGCGTCGCCGGTGATGACCAGCACCTGCGGTTTCCGGGCCACCACCACCTCCCAGACCCGCCGCGGGTCGAACTTCGGCTCGAAGACCACCGCGTTGCCCGACCACAGCGCGGTGAAGGTGGGCATCATGGCGGCGGCGTGGATGAGCGGCGGCAGCACGAACCAGGTGGCCTGGGGATTCCCCGCGCCGACCCGGGACTGCTGGTATTCGTCGGCGACGGGCTCGTTGGTGTAGAAGTCGATGCCGCCGCCCAGGACGCGCCACATGTCTTCCTGTCGCCACATCACGCCCTTGGGCAGGCCGGTGGTGCCGCCGGTATACATCATGAACAGGTCGTCGGGGCTGCGCGGGCCGAAGTCACGGTCCGGGGAGCCGGCGGCCAGGGCCTCGGCGAAAGGCGTGACGCCGCCTGTGCTTTCGCCGACCACGAGCAGCTCGCGCAGCGAGGGCACCTGCGGGGCGGCCGCGTGCACCGCCTCGGCGTAGGTGTCGTGGTAGACCAGTGCCTCCAGGTCGGCGTTGTCGTAGACGTAGCGCAGTTCGTCCGCCCCGTAGCGGTAGTTGATGTTGATCGGCACCGCCCGGATCTTGAAGCAGGCGATCAGGGTCTCCAGGGTGGCGATGCCGTTGTGCATCTGGAAGCCGACGTGGCTGCCGGTGCGCACCCCCACCGAGGCGAGGTAGTGCGCCAGCCGGTTGGCGTTCGCGTCGAGTTCGGCGAAGGTGACCTGGCGGTCGCCCTCGGCCACGGCCACCCGGTCCCCCATGGTGTCGGCGGAGTGCTCGTAGAGGTCGGCGAAATTGTTGGCCATGGATCGTCCTTGTCTTGCGTTCTACACCACGGTGAGCGGCAGTGGGATGCCGCGATCGGCGAAGGCGAAGCCCGCGCCCTTGCTGAAGCGGGTGATCGCCACCTCGGTCGCCTCCCGGAAAGGCTGTGCGGCCAAGGCGATCTCGGCGCTCCACCCGGACCGGTCGGCCGCCACGGCGCGCACATAGGAGCGCGGGTTCACCCCGCGGGCCATCGCCTCGAGCGGCGCCAGGTGGTCGGCGTCGAGCAGGGCGGGCCAGACGCCGTCGGCGACCGCGCCGCTGTCGCGCGGCAGGCGCACGGACACCGAATCGGCGGTCTCGGTGATCTCGATGCCGGTGTAGGGCAGCGGATTCCACGCCGGATGTAATCGCAGCACCGTCGCCAGCGCCGCGGGGTCGTCGTCGAGATCGAGGGCGGCGCGCAGGCGTTCGGAGGTGATCCCGGCGATGCCGGCGAACTGTTTGCGGCCGATGTCGGCGGCCTGGTCGGTGCGGGCGCGCACGGCGATCAGGAAGCCGAGGGTCAGCAGATGATGCTGTAGGCACACCTCGTCGGCCATCCGGACCAGCGCCGATTTCGAGAAGTCGTCGAACCGCAGGTCGCTCAGCAGCGGGCCCGCGTAGTCGGACTGCCCCTCGTCGGCGGGGTCGATGTCGGGCAAGTCCAGCAGCGCCGCGGCCGAGTTCGCGACCAGCTCGGAGTTCGGCGGGACCGGGGGCGGCACGTGCGACGGATCGATCGTCACGGTCCAGGCGCACATCGGATGCCGGTCGGCGGGGGTGCGCGGCGGCCGGTGGATCGGCCGGACCTGTGCGTACGGGTTGGTCGCCAGCGCGGTCGCGTCGAAGGTGGGGTCCTCCACGTCGTGGCACATGGCGACGACGAACTCCGGGCCCATCGGCTCCACGTCCAGCAGCGCGCCGCAGTGGTCGAGCCAGAACTCGCCGTGGTCGTGATCCTCGACCCGGTACCGGAAGTCCATGAACTGCGGTGGCGCGCCGATGTCGAGTTGCAGGCCTTTGAAGATGGTGTCCACGCCGTCGCCCTCGATGCGCAGCGCGCGGCGCATCCGCCGGGTGTAGACCGGGCTGGCCACCTGCCACTCCTCGATGGCCACCGCGGTCATGCCCGGGCGGCCGAACGCGCCGATGCAGTGCGCCATCCCGGAGCGGTCGATGAGGTGCCCGCACAGCAGTAGCTCGGGCAGCAACCGGGCCAGGGTGGCCCGGTCGAGCTGATCGAAAGCGCTCACCACAGCGACGCCGGCGCCTCGCCGACCTTGTACCAGCCCGGCAGCGGGCCCGAGACCGAGCGCTGGATGCGCTGCTGCATGCCCTCCGACAGCGCGTTGTGCTGGATCATCTCCACGAACATCGCCGAGACGTTGCCGAAGTCGAAGAAGTCGCGCTGCCAAGACCATTGGTAGTCGCCGCCGTAGCGGAACCAGCTGCCGCCGATGCCCTGCGGTGAATAGTGGGTGCCGTCCGCACGGGTGCGCTCGCTGATCTGCTTCCAGAAGCCGATGACCGTCCCGTTGCCCTCGTCGACGACGAAGTCCTGGTACGGGTAGGTCCAGCCTTCGAGCCCCTGCATTTCCTGCCCGAGTGCCAGCTCGCGGATCTCGGCGCGGCCCACCGCCATGAATTCCTGGGTGGGCCCGTAGTTCCAGCCGTACGTGGCGTCCTCGGTGTACATCTCGGCGAGCGGTTTCCAGTCGCCCTTCTCCTCGCAGCGCTGGTTCTCCAGCACCCAGCGGCGCACCATGTCGTCGAGTTCGGTGCGGGGGTATCCGGTCATCACCGGGCTCCTTCGGTTCGGTTCTCGGTCACGATCGAGAGCGCTTGGGTGGGGCAGTAGCGGACGGCGCGCTGCACGTCGGCGGAATCGACAGCGGGGTCGGCGATTTCGACCTTGCCGCGCTTGGGCACGGAGAAGACCTCGGGCGCCTCGTCCTGGCACACCGCGTGCCCCTGGCACAGGTCGAGGTCGGCGATGATCCGCGATGCCTCGGTCATGGCCGCTCCTGCCGCAGCGGGGCCTCCGGCTGTACTTCCACCAGCACCAGATGCGCTCCGCGCGGGGCGCCGACCACGGCGAGGACGGCGGCCGCGAGGTCTTGCGGGCGCAGCATGTACGCGTGCCGGGCGAAGCCCCACTCTTTCCAGGATTCCAGCATCGGGCCGACCACCTCGGGGGTCGAGTTCATGCCCATGCCGGTCAAGGTCGGGCCGGGGCGGACCAGGGAGGCCCGCACGCCGGTGCCTTCGAGTTCCATCCGCAATTGCAGGGCCATCGCCTCGAGGCCGGCCTTGGCCGCGCTGTAGGCGCCGGTCTGCGGGCGGGGTTCGGGGGCGCAATCGGAGCTGATCAGCACGAAATCGCCGCGCTGCCGGTCGACCATGCCCGGCAGGACCCGATGCGCGAGCCGGTGCGCCCCGCCCAGGTGCACGCCGATCTGGTGCAGGAACCGTTCCGGGTCCATCTCGTGTACCGGGCCGAACTCGATATCGCCCGCCCCGGAGACCAGGATCTCGGTCGGTCCCAGTTCCCGCTCGGCGGCGCTGACGAATTCCTCGACCGATGCGGCGTCGGTGACATCGAGCCGGTGCGCGAAAGCCGTACCGCCGTCGGCGGTTATCTTCTCCGCGAGCTCCTGGCACTTGTCCACGCGGCGGGCGCCGAGGGCCACCGGGTGCCCGAGTTCGGCGAGCGCGACCGCGGTGGCGGCCCCGATCCCGGAGGAGGCGCCGGCGACGATCGCGGGACGACGCTCCGGGTTGGGTTCGAAACGGGGCATTTACTTGACCTCCACGGTGATGGGGAGTTTCGCGAAACCGCGGACATTGCTGGAGTGCACGCGCTCGATCCCGGCGTCGACGACCTCGTAATCGCGGACCCGCGCGGCGAATTCGCGCAACGCGACGGTGGCTTCCAGCCGAGCCAGATGCGCGCCGAGGCAGAAGTGCACGCCCGCACCGAAACTCGCGAGCGCCGCCTTGTCGGTGCGTTCGATGTGGAAGTCGTCGCCGTCGGCGAAGACGTCGGGATCGCGGTTGGCCGAACCGATCAGCAGCAGCACCTTCGACCCGGCGGGGATGGTGCCGTAGGGGTAGTCGAGGTCGGTGGTGGCGGTGCGGGCCAGGATCTGGCTGGAGGTGTCGTAGCGCAGGGTCTCCTCGACCCAGTCCGAGACCAGGTGGTCGTCGGCGGCGACCTTGGCGTACTCCCCCGGGTTCTTCGCGCCCCAGTAGAGCGCGTTGCCCAGGAGTTTGGTGGTGGTCTCGTTGCCCGCGACCACCATCAGGAACATGAAGCCGATGATCTCCTCCTCGGTGAGGCGGTCGCCGTCGGTTTCGGCGCTGAGCAGCGCGGAGGTCAGGTCGTCGGCCGGGGCGCGGCGGCGCGCGGCGACCATGTCGGCGTAGTAGCCGATCAGGGTCATCGAGGCCTTGGCCGCGGCCATCGGGATGTCCAGGACGCCGTCCTCACGGTGCACGACCAGGTCGGCCAGGCGGCGGATCTCGGCGCGGTCGGCGGCGGGCACGCCCATCAGCTCCGAGATCACGTCCATCGGGAGTTTGCCCGCGACCTCGTCGATCCAGTCGAAGCCGCCGCTGGCGAGCGCGGGCTCCAAGTAGGACAGCGTGAGTTCCTGGATCCGGTCGCCCATTTCGGCCACCCGCTTGGGCGTGAAGCCCTTGAAGACCAGCCGCCGCAGGCGGAGGTGGCGCGGGTCGTCCATCGCCAGGAACGACATCACCCGGTGCGCGTGCGGGCCGTAGGCCGCCGGGTCCAGGGAGACGCCGTTGGCGCTGGACAGGCGCGTCGCGTCGCGAAAACCGTTGGTGACGTCGGCATGCCGGGACAACGCCCAGAAGCCCAGTTCCCGGTTGTGATAGAGCGGCGCCTCGGTGCGCAGGCGCTGGTAGGTCGGGTAGGGATCCTCGTGGAAACGGTAGTCGTACGGGTCGAAGATCAGCGGCTCCACGGACGCGGTGGTCATCGCGCACACTCCTCGTTCGAGAACGTGTTCTCGCTTCTCGGCAGGGTCGAACCGCCAGTGGGAGACACATAGCTGGACATGTGTCTGGACGGTACCAGCGGCGCTTGTCTTCGACAACGATTCAACCGGATTTCGTTGGCCCATCAAGGTGAATGCCAGAATCCGTACGGTGGACTCCACCGCGAACACACACCCCATCAGGCGCGGCATCGATTCCGAGAGATCGGCCATCTAGGTGAAACTGGTTCTTGCCCCGCAAATCGACTCCGGACTATATTCCGTACACGTGTCCAGACAGGATCGGAGCATCAGATGACCAGCCTCCTCCCACCCGGTGGGGCGCCAATGCTGATCGGCGGCAAGCTGATCGACGGCGGCAACGGCGTATTCGCCACGATCAACCCCGCCACCGAGGAGGTGCTCGGCCACGCCGCCGACGCGAACGCCGCCGACCTCGACGCCGCGATCACCGCCGCGCGCACGGCGTTCGACGACACCGACTGGTCCCGCGATCACGCCTTCCGCGCGCACTGCCTGCGCCAGCTGCGCACCGCGCTGCAGGCGAATATCGAAGAGCTGCGCGCGATCACCATCGCCGAGGCCGGCGCACCGTTGATGTTCACCCGCGGCCCGCAGCTGGAGGGCCCCATCGCGGACCTGGAGTACGCGGCCGGACTCGCCGAAAGCTACAGCTGGGACACCGATCTCGGCACCGCCACCCCGATGGGCATCAGCAGCCATCGGGTGCTGCGCCGCGAGGCGGTCGGCGTGGTCGGGGCGATCACGCCGTGGAACTTCCCGCACCAGATCAACTTCGCCAAGCTCGGGCCCGCGCTCGCCGCCGGCAACACCCTCGTGCTCAAGCCCGCGCCCGACACCCCGTGGTGCGCGGCGGCGGTCGGCGCGATCATCGCCGAGCACACCGACATCCCGGCCGGCGTGGTGAACATCGTGACCTCGGCCAATCACGCCCTGGGGTCGATGCTGACCGAGGACGCGCGGGTCGACCTGATCAGCTTCACCGGGTCCACCCAGACCGGCCGCGCGGTCATGCGCGGCGCGGCCGCGAACCTGAAGAAGACCTTCCTCGAACTCGGCGGCAAGTCCGCGGCCATCGTCCTGGACGACGCCGATCTCGCTGCCGCCGTAGGCATTACGGCGTTCTCGGTGAGCGTGCACGCGGGCCAGGGGTGCGCGCTCAGCACCCGGCTGCTGGTGCCGCGCGCGTCCTACGAGCAGGCCCTGGAGATCGCCGCCGGCACCCTGCGGGGCATCAAGCCCGGCGACCCGAACTCCCCCGGCACGGTGTGCGGGCCGCTGATCTCCGAGCGCCAGCGCACCCGGGTCGAGCGCTACCTGCAGATCGCGCGCGACGAGGGCGGTCGCATCGTGGTAGGCGGCGGACGGCCCGCGGACCAGGACCGCGGCTACTTCATCGAACCCACCCTGATCGCCGACGTCCCGAACAGCGCCACGGTGGCCCGCGAGGAGATCTTCGGACCGGTGCTGGTCGTCATCCCGCACGACGGCGACGACGACGCCATCCGCATCGCCAACGACTCCCCCTACGGCCTGTCCGGCTCGGTGTGGGGCGCCGATCCCGCGCGGCTGCGCCACGTCACCGATCGCGTGCGCACCGGAACGCTCAGCGTCAACGGCGGCGTCTGGTACTCCGCCGACGCCCCGTTCGGCGGCTACAAGCAGTCCGGGATCGGCCGCGAGATGGGTGTCGCCGGCTTCGAGGAATACCTGGAAACCAAGCTGATCTCGACAGCAGGATAGAGGAGATTGTGATGGCCCGTTTCACGGGAAGATCCGCCATCGTCACCGGCGCCGCGCAAGGCATCGGCGCCGCCTACGCCGCCGCGCTGGCCGCCGAGGGCGCGAAAGTCGTTGTCGCCGATCTCAATACCGAGCGGGGACAGGCGACCGCGGAGAAGATAACCGCCGATGGCGGCACCGCGGTGTTCGCCCACGTCGACGTCGCCGATCCCGGCTCCGCCAAGGAGCTCGCGGCGTTCACCGTCGCCGAATTCGGCGGGATCGACCACGTGGTCAACAACGCCGCCATCTACGGCGACATGAAACTCAACCTGCTACTGACCGTGGACTGGGACTACTACAAGAAGTTCATGTCGGTGAACATGGACGGCGCGCTCAATGTGACCCGCGCGGTGTGGCCGCACATGCGCAAGAAGGGCGGGTCCATCGTCAACCAGTCCTCCACCGCGGCCTGGACCTACTCGAGCTTCTACGGCCTGGCCAAGGTCGGAGTGAACGGCCTGACCCAGCAGCTGGCCTTCGAACTGGGCGGCAACAACATTCGGATCAACGCCATCGCCCCCGGCCCGATCGACACCGAGGCGACCAAGGCCGTCACCCCCGAGCAGATCGTCACCGACATGGTCAGCCGGTTGCCGCTCAAGCGCATGGGCACACCCCAGGATCTGGTCGGCGCCTGCCTGTATCTGCTCTCCGACGAGGCGAGCTGGGTGACCGGTCAGATCTTCAATATCGACGGCGGACAGGTGTTCCGGGCATGACGGATCGGATCGGGTTCATCGGCCTGGGCAATATGGGCGCGCCCATGGCCGAACGCCTGCTGGCCTGGCCGGGCGGGCTCACCGTCAGCGATATGCGCGCCGAGGCGATGCGGCCGTACGTGGATTCCGGTGCGGCGAGCGCGTTCTCCGCCGCGCAGGTCGCCGAGCAGTGCCAGGTCATCTCGATCGTGGTGGTCGACGACGCGCAGGTGCGCGCGGTGCTCACCGGACCCGACGGCGTGCTCGAGACCGCCAAGCCGGGCACCGTCGTAGCGGTGCACTCCACCATCAGCGACCGCACCGCCGAGCAGCTGGGCGCCGAATGCGCCTCGCGGGACGTGGAATTCGTGGACGCGCCGATCAGCGGGGGCGCTCCCGGCGCGGCTGGTGGGCGGCTCGCGGTCATGGTCGGCGGCAGCGAGGCCGCGTTCCAGCGGGTCCGGGAACCGTTCGGCACGTTCGCGGACCTGCTCGTGCACGCCGGACCGGTCGGCGCGGGCACGCGAATGAAGCTGGCGCGCAACCTCTTGCACTTCATCGCGTTCACCGCCACCACCGAGGCCCAGCGGCTTGCCGAGGCCGCCGGGCTCGACATCACCGACCTCGGCAAGGTGGTCCGGCATTCCGACGCCGTCACCGGCGGCCCGGGAGCGATCATGTTGCGCGACACCACCGCGCCGATCGCCGACGGCGACTTCTGGCTGCCGATCCTGCGGCACGTCCGCGACCTCGGCGAGAAAGACCTCACCCTGGCCCTGGAGCTGGCCGGACGGCTCGACGTCCCGCTGCCACTGGCCGCACTCGCCCTCGACCACCTCGGGCCCGGCCTGGGCGTCGGCAAGGGACCTGATACGAAGGGAACTGTATGAGCGACAACGGAACCGGCGACTCGGTGCGCCAGCGTGGCCTGGCCAAGATGGCCGAGGTCTACGGCACCGAATTCCAGGACTACCCCGGCGAGCACTTCGCGATGACCGCCGACCACCTCTTCGCCGAGGTCTGGTCCCGCGACGGACTCAGCATCCGCGATCGCCGCCTACTACTGCTGGGCGCGCTCACGGCGCAGAACCTGATCGACACCGCCGGCATCCAGATCGGCGCGGCCCTGCGCAACAAGGAACTCACCGAGGCCGAGCTGCACGAGATCGCGCTGTTCCTCTGCCACTACGTGGGCTGGCCCAGCGGGACGAAACTCGACATTCTGGTGGGAACGATCGTGGCCCAGCAGAAGAAGGCCGCACGCAAAGAACAGTCCGAGAAGTAAGGATTCACCGAACATGGCCGACACCACCACCCTTCGCCCGTTGCGCGCCGCCGAGGTCACCGACTGGGACCACCACGCCGACGTGGTGATCGCCGGCTACGGCATCGCCGGCGTCTGCGCCGCCATCGAGGCGGCCCGCGCCGGAGCCGACGTGCTGATCCTGGAGCGCACCGGCGGCTGGGGTGGTGCGGCCGCGATGGCCGGCGGGTTCATCTATCTCGGCGGCGGCACACCGCTGCAACAGGCGCTCGGGTTCGAAGACAGCCCCGAGAACATGGAGAAGTTCCTGCTCGCCGCGATCGGCGCGGGCGCCGACAAAGCCAAGATCGCCGACTACTGTCGCGGCAGCGTCGAGCACTACAACTGGCTCGTCGCCGCCGGAGTGCCGTTCCGCGAATCGTTCTGGGGCGAGCCGGGCTGGGAGCCGCCGCACGACCAGGGCCTGATGTACTCCGGCGGAGAAAACTCCGCGCCGTTCAACGCGCTCGCGACACCCGCGCCGCGCGGGCACGTCCCGCAGTACGCCGAGAAGAAGATCGGGCAGCGCAGCGGCGGCTACATGCTGATGAAGCCGCTCGCCGAAACCGCCGAATCCCTCGGCGTGCGTGCGCAATACGACACCCGCATCCGGCGGCTCGTCGTCGACGACACCGGCCGGGTAGTGGGCGTGCTGGCCACCCAGTTCGGCAAGGAGGTCACCGTCCGCGCCGAGCGCGGCGTGGTCCTGGCCACCGGCAGCTTCGCCTACCACCAGCAGATGATCGAGGACTACGCGCCACGGCTGATCGGCCGCCCCGCCGCCGCCATCGAGGAACACGACGGCATCGGCATCCGGCTCGCCCAGGCCCTCGGCGCGGACCTCGCGCACATGGACGCCACCGAGGTCGCCTTCTTCGGTGACCCGCAGTTGCTGGCGCGCGGCATCCTCGTCAACGGCCGCGGGCAGCGCTACGTCCCCGAGGACACCTACGGCGGGCGGATCGGCCAGCTCACCCTGATGCAGCAGGACAACCAGGCCTACCTCGTCATCGACGAGGCCTCCTACGAGGCGGGCCTGGCCACGGTCACCGCGACCCCGTTCTTCCGGCAGCCGCCGAAGTGGGCCGCCGAGACCGTCGCCGAACTCGAATCCGACATGGGGCTGCCCGAGCTGTCGTTGCAGTCCACCGTCGACACCTACAACCTGCACGCCGCCCAGGGCACCGACCCGGTGCTCGGCAAGAAGCCGGAATGGGTTCGCCCCCTGACCGGTTCGCTCGCCGCCTTCGACATGCGCAACTTCACCGCGGGATTCACCCTCGGCGGGCTGCGCACCGATCTCGACTCCCGCGTCCTGCACGTCACCGGCGAACCGATCCCGGGCCTGTTCGCCGCGGGCCGCTGCACCTCGGGCATCGCCACCGGCGGCTATGTCAGCGGGGCGTCGCTGGGCGACGGCAGCTTCTACGGGCGGCGCGCGGGCGTCGCCGTTGCCAAGAATTGACCGAGTAGGATCTAGACACATGTCCGAAGCGCAGTCCATCGACGGTACGCCCCTCATCATGGAGGCGACGCGTCGCCGCCTCACCGGTAAGCAGGCCGACACCGTCGACAAGCTGACGCGCTCGGCCGTGGAAGTGCTTGCCCGCGAAGGGTTCGCGGGCATGACCATTCGTCTGGTAGCGGCCGCCGCCGGCGTCGGCACGGCGACGGCCTACACCTACTTCTCCTCCAAGGAACACCTGGTCGCCGAGATCTTCTGGCGCCGCCTGGTGTCCAATCCCTCACCCGCCAGCGAAGATCCGGATCCGGCGGTCCGGGTCGTCGCCGAACTGCGCACCATCGCCATGCTCGTCGCCGATGAGCAGGAACTGTCCGGGGCGGTCACCAGCGCGTTGCTCGGCCGCGATCCCGATGTGGAGCATTTGCGCACCCGGATCGGGGCCGAGATTCGCAAGCGGCTGATCCGGGCCTTGGGGCCGGAACCGGATCTGGACGTCGTCGAGTCGCTGGAGCTGATCTACGCCGGGGCGCTGGTGCGGGCGGGTATGGGGTACGCGTCGTATTCCGAGATCGCCGATCTGATCGAGAAGTCCGCGTTGCAGATCCTGCGGTAGGGCTAGCGCCCACCCGCGACATCGATGAATGTGCCGGTCACATAGGAAGCTTGCTCGGACAGCAGCCATACGATGGCCTCGGCGACCTCCTCGGGCCGACCGCCGCGGCCCATCGGCAGCGTCGGCGCCATGCGATCGACCCGGCCGGGTTCGCCGCCGTCCGCGTGCATTTCGGTGTAGATGAAGCCGGGGCGCACGGAGTTCACCCGGATTCCTTCCCCCGCGACCTCCAGTGCGAGCCCGCGGGTGAAGGTGTCGAGTGCACCCTTGCTCGCCGCGTAATCGACGTACTCCCCCGGTGATCCGAGACGGGCCGCGGCCGAGGACACATTCACGATCGCGCCGCCCGCGCCCCCGTGCGCCGTCGACATCCGCCGTACCGCGTTGCGCGCGCACAGCATCGGCGCGATCACGTTCACCGCCATCACTCGACGCAGACGCTCCACGTCGAGTTCCTCGGCGCGGCACTGCTTCTCCAGGATCGCGGCATTGTTCACCAGACCGGTCACCGGACCGAACTCCGCGTCGACCGTCGCGAACAATCGCTCGATGTCCTCGGGCTCGGCCATATCGGCGCGCACCGGCAGCGCTACCCCGCCGCCGGCCATGATCGTGGCGCAGACCGTCGCCGCGGACTCCGCATCCTGCCGATAGGTCAAACACACCCGTTCCCCGCGCCGCCCCAACTCCAGCGCTACCGCCGCCCCGATCCCCCGGCTACCTCCGGTAACCAGCACGCACCCCACACTCACACCTCCGCATCAGCCGACGATCCGCCGTCACGCTACCCCGCGAACTCCGCAGGGCTACCAGACGTTCGGAACGGACAGTGGCAGCTACTCGGCCGCCGCCTCTCCTGCTCGAGGCCGTTTTTGAAAGTTCCGGTTCAGCGCAGTTGCGTGCCGATAAGGTACTCACATGCATTGATGCGCATAGGGCAATTTCAGCATCTTATGTAAGCATGCCACAGCACGACCTCCTGCCCGTTCGAGAGGCAATTGAATTCGAGGGCAACCAAATTGGGGCCGCAAGAAGTGCGCGATCGATGTCACCACAGTCTGCAACCCACCCAATCCCTCCCCTAGCGCTACAAGGGTCATCCGGAAATGTTGGCGGTGATCCTTCGCCAGTCCCCTCCCCTGGTTCCGACGATCGCGCGACTCGGACGCTGCGCTGACCGAGCAGATCGTGCCGACGCCCTTGCAACGCCACCTCGGCTACGCCGAACAGTCCGGCGGCATCGCAACGTCCAGATCGCGCAGGCGAATCGGATCAACACGCCCAGTGGCGCAAGCCCCTGAAACAGCCGGGCAGGCGACGACCAGATTTGGCACGGCGGTCGCCATGTCCCGTCCGAACAGCCAGTCGACTACGTTGAGCGGTCCAGCAAAACCGCGACGTCCAGCTCGCGGAGGCGAATCGGATCAACACATCCAGCGGGACAAGCACATAGAACAGCCGGGCAGGCGACGACCGGATCTGGCACGGCTGTTCGCCGTGTCCCGCTCGAACAGCCAGTCGACTACGTTGAACGGTCCGGCAAAACCGCGATATCCAGGTCGTGGAGGCGGATCGGGTCGGCGATGACCTCGTAGGCGGCGACTCGGTCACCGGTGATGGTCATCCGCAGAGCGAGGGCAAGTTTGCCGTGCGGTGCGACGAGGATCCCGACTGCGCCGTCGACCAGGGCGATCGCGGCGAATTGCGAACGGCGCTGCAAGACAACGGTTTCCCCCGCAACAGCCTGGGCGCCGCGGATCACCACGGCCATGCCGGCGGGGAGGGCGGCGGGGTCGGCAGTTCGGACGACGTCGGGCGCCAGGACTGCCAGCAGGGCGGCGAGATCGCCTTCGCGCGCGGCAGCCAGAAACGCTTCGACGATCTCGCGCTGCCTGCCGAGTTCGGCTGCGGCTTCGCCTCCGGCGCGCACCCTGGCACCGCTCGCGAGCTGCTCGGTGTTGGCAGGGGTGCCGGATCCGCCTCCGGCGCGCACCCTGTCGCGGCCCGCGAGTGTCTCGGCGGTGGCAGAGGTGCCAGATTCGACTTCGGCGCGCACCTTGTCGCGGCCCGCGAGCTTCTTGGTGGTGGCAGAGGTGCCAGATTCGCCTCCGGCGCGCACCCTGGCACCGCTCGTGAGCTGCTCGGCGGTGGCAGAGGTGCCGGATCCGCCTCCGGCGCGCACCCTGGCGCGGCTCGCGAGCTTCTTGGTGGTGGCGGTGGTGCGGCCGACGACGGGTGCGATCTCGTCGAAGGGGACGGCGAACATGTCGTGCAGGACGAAGGCGACGCGCTCGTCGGGGCCGAGGGTGTCGAGCACCACGAGCAGGGCGCGGCCGACCGAATCGATCAGCACCGCTTCGTGTTCGGGGTCGCTGTCGGCGACCGTGTCGATGAACTCCAGGGGATCTTCCCGGCGTGAGGTGCGGGTGCGCAGCAGATCCAGGCAGATCCGCGACACCACCGTCGTGAGCCAGCCGTCCAGATTCTCGATGTCCGAGGTGTCGGACTTGGCGAGCCGCAGCCACGCCTCCTGTACCGCGTCCTCGGCTTCGGCCGCGGAGCCGAGCATCCGGTAGGCGACGGCCCGCAAGTGCGCGCGGCGGTCCTCGAAACGCCGCGCCAGCAATTCCTGCCCGCTCACCTGTCACCTATCGCCGCCGGGATCCGTCAAGTCGGTAGCGGCCGCCGCTCGGCCGCCTTCACCATCCCAGATGCCTAGCGCACCGACCAAGGAGGGTAACCCTCATGCACACCGTCTACCTCGTCTGCACCGTCGTCGCCGCCGTGTTCGCCGCGGCGGCCGCACTGGTGGATGTGGTTCGCGCCGAATGGGTCCGGACCAACATGAAGCAGTACGGCATCCCCGAATGGACCCTGTATCCCCTGGCCGCGATCAAGGCGGTCGGCGCGCTCGGCCTGCTCGTCGGCCTGGCGATTCCCCCACTGGCACTGGCCGCCGCGCTCGGCCTCACCATCTACTTCCTCCTAGCGGTAGCCACCATCCTGCGCGCCCGCTGCTACTCCGACCTCGCCTACCCCATGCCGTACCTGCTCACCGCCGCCGCCTCCGCCGCCCTGTTCGCCGTGTAACTGTCCAACCAAGATCAGCCGGAGCTGATGGCGCCTTCCCAGCCGATGCCGCCATCAGTTCCGGCTGATCATGGCGGCATTCCCCCGCGGGCGTCGAGGGCTGTGCGGGTGCGGGTCAGGATGGTGTGGGGGCGATGGCGCAGCATTTCGGCGCTGCCTCGGATGGTGTGCCAGTCGAGTTCGGGGAGGAGGCTGTGGCGATCGATATCGCGGATGCGCTGGGCGGAGTCGGACCGTGCCGCACGCCGTCGTATTCGATTGCCACGCAGTCCCGCTCCCAGCCGAGGGCCAGGCGCGCGACGAACCTCGGTACTCGCGTATCCGCTGCCGTACCTGCTCGCCGCCGCGGCTTCGGTCGCGCTGTTCGCCGCCCCCTCGCGGGTCGATTTGCAGAAACCCGGGCGTTGCGGTTCGGCGGGCTCGTATGTTGGGGAGGCGCGGTGCGGATGGGAGTCAGGCTATGACCACGGGTGAGCTATCGGCGGATTATGTGATCGTGGGGGCCGGGTCGGCGGGGGCGGTGCTGGCGAACCGGCTCAGCGCCGACCTGGGGATCCAGGTGGTATTGCTGGAGGCGGGGCCGCCGGACAAGAACAAGTATGCCCATATTCCGGCGGCGTTCTCGAAACTGTTTCGCTCCGAAGTGGATTGGGATTATCTGACCGAGCCGCAGCCGGAGCTGGACCACCGGCAGATCTACTGGCCGCGCGGCAAGATGTTCGGCGGGTCGTCGTCGATGAACGCGATGATGTGGGTGCGCGGGTTCCGGGCCGACTACGACGAGTGGGGGTTGCTGGCCGGCGACGAGTGGGGGTTCGGGGCGGCGATCGAGCAGTTCCGGCGCATCGAGAGCGTGCAGGACGCGCAATATCCGGACGAAGGGGCGACCGGGCCGCTGCATGTATCCAAGCAGCGCAGCCCGCGCGCGTCGACCGCGGCGTACCTGGCGGCGGTACAGGAAGCCGGGTACGCGGTGGAGTCTCCGAACCGGCCGCAGCCCGACGGGTTCAGCCAGACCATGGTGACCCAGCGCCGCGGCCGCCGCTGGAGCACCGCGGACGCGTATCTGAAACCGGCGATGAAGCGGCGCAACCTCACGGTGGTGTCCGAGGCGCTGGCCACCCGGGTGCTCTTCGACGGCAAGCGCGCGGTGGGCGTCGAATACCGGCACGGCGGCACGACCACGACGGTGCGCGCGCGCCGCGAGGTGGTGCTGTGCGGCGGCGCGATCAACAGCCCGCAGCTGCTGATGCTCTCGGGCGTCGGGGACATGGTCGAACTCGGCACCCACGGCGTCCCCACCGTGCAGCACAACTCCGAGGTGGGCGCGAACCTGCAGGATCATCTGGTCGCCGGGATCGGCTATCACGTCGGCACCGATTCCCTCTTCGACGCCGAAAAGCCTAGGCAGCTGGTCGATTACCTGGTGCGGCACCGCGGCATGCTCACCTCCAACGTCGCCGAGGCGTACGGCTTCGTGCGGTCGCGCCCGGATCTGGAGCTCCCCGATCTGGAGCTGATCTACGCGCCCGCTCCGTTCTTCCACGAGGGACTACAGGAGCCGACCGGGCACGGAGTGATCCTGGCGACCGTACTGCTGCGCCCCTACAGCCGCGGCCGAATCGGTTTGGCCGCAGCCGATCCCACCACCAAACCGGTGATCGACCCCGGCTACCTCACCGACAGCGAGGGCGCGGACCGTGCCGCGCTACTGGCGGGGCTGCGGGTGTGCGCGAACCTCGCCGCGACACCGGCGCTGAAGGCGGTGCTCGGTCCGCTGATCTACCCGCCCGAGGCACCGGCCGAGCTCGAGGACACGCTCGCGCTGGCGCTCAACGGCTACTCGCACACGCTCTACCACCCGGTCGGCACCTGCCGCATGGGCACCGACCCGGCCAGCGTGGTCGATCCGCACCTGAAAGTCCGTGGAGTGGAAGGGCTCCGGGTCGCCGACGCCTCGGTGATGCCGCTGCTGATCCGCGGCCACACCCACGCCCCGAGCGTCTTCGTCGGCGAACAGGCCGCCAAATTCCTGCTCGCCGACGCCGGCTGACCGACGACAGCGCGCTACAGCGCGGGCACCCGGTCGAAGCCGATGGGCGGCGTCGGTGTCGGGCGTGAGTGCAGCACCGGGCGGAAGTCGGGCAGCGCCGTGAGCACGTCGACGTTGCGCGCGGCATAGCAGCGCACGCGCGGTAGCGCTTGGGCGACTTCGGCGCGCTCGACCGGCTCGGCATCGACGAAGGCGATGGTCTCGAGCGGCAGGCCCAGTGTTTGCGCGACCCGGATGATCGCGGAAGATTTTCGGCCCCAGCCGATCTCGACGGCGGCGAACATATCGTGCAGGCCGTGCCGATAGAGCGCGTCCAGGGTGAGGGCCCGATCGCTGCGACTGGCCACGGCATGCCAGATGCCGCGATCGCTCAGTGCGCGCAAGGTACGCAGCGCGTCCGGCTTCGGCATGGTGCCCGTGGCATCGCAGACGACGCCGTCCCACAACGTGTTGTCCAGTTCCCAGACAAGACATCTCAGAGCCGGTCGCATACGCCTGCCCCTATCCGTTCGTAGCACCACTCCGCTTCCCACCTTGCGCGCCCAGCACATATCCGGCAAGCCCCCGGTTTTCGGGGTGCCGGCCCTCCGAGGGCGATACTACCGGTACCGGCACGGTAACGGTCGAGTCGAAACCACCGACCGAACCCGCCTAATTCGAATTTCCTGTGCACCGTCACAATTTCGCCTGGTCGGTGGCTATCCGATTGCACATTGCGTGCGGAATCGATCCGTTGCACGTCCGCTACGGTTAGTGTGAATGCGCCACACAGCAATTTCGGGGGTGGAAGGAAGTCGCCAATGACCGTCGACAGTTCGGCTCGCCCGAGCCTTACCTTGTCGGGCAAACCGATGTCGTCCTCTCTCAAGGACGTGCGCTCACTCTCGCGCCAGATGGTCGGCCACTTCGTGGAAAACGTGGTGCCGTGCGGAACCCTGCCCGGTGACGCCATCAGCGGCGATGTCACCACGATCACCCGGGTCTGCCTGGAATTCGCGGTGAGCATGCTCGACGGGGTCGATATACCCGCCAAGCTCGCACGGCTGCAGGAAGCCGCCGCGGGCTGGGCTCGCGAGGGGGTGCCGATCGACACCATCCACCACTCGATCCACGAGGGCTTCAAGATCGGCCTGGAGCTGGTGGTGTCCAGCGCGACGCTCAAGGACTACGACAACCTGGTCGACGGCGCCAAGATGGTGCTGGAGATGCTGGACCAGATCACCTCGGCCATCTCGGTCGCCTACGTGCGCGAACTGCGCTCGGTGGTGAGCGAGCACCACACCGCCGTGCACACGCTGACCTCGGCGCTGCTGGGCGGGCACAGCACCTCGACCATGGCCCGCGAGTGCGGCATCACCGTCGCCGCGTCCTACGACGTGGTGGCGGTGGCGATTCCGCCGCACCGCGAGGAGACCAACCCGGCGGTGGACAGCCAAGTCGTGGCCCGGCGCAAACTGCGGCGGGTGCAGGCCGAACTCGCCACCCGCTGCCGCAACCACGCGCTGTCGCTGCTCAGCATCGACGGCGGCACGGTCCTGATCCCGGCCGGCATGTTCGACAGCGCCGAACTCGACGCGCTGGTGGTGCAGCTCTCGCACGCCGCGCAGGTCGGCATCACCGCGACCCTGGTGCAGGCGACGCCGGATCAGATCCCCGACGCCGCGGACCAGGCGCACGAACTGCTGGACATGGTGCAGCGCCTGCAAGCCGTCGCGGGGCTCTACCGCTTCGACGAGCTGGCGCTGGAGTACCAGCTGACCCGCCCGGGCCCGGGCCGGGAGTACCTCGGTTCGCTACTGAACCCGCTCGACGAGCACCCCGAGTTGCTGGAGACCCTGCAACGCCACATCGCCAACAACCTCAACCGCCAGCGCACGGCCCGGGTGCTGCACGTGCACACCAACACCGTCGACTACCGGCTCAAGCGCATCGCCCAGCTCACCGGTTTCGATCCGGCCCAGCCCTCCGGGCTGTGGTATCTGCGCTCGGCGCTGGTGGCTCGGTCCTACCGGACGGGCTAGCCCGGCAGTCCGAGTCCGCGCGCCAGCACCGGCCACGAATCCTTCAGCGCCTGTTGCCAATAGCCCCAGGAGTGCGTGCCGGTGGGCTGGAAGTCGTAGGTCGCGGGGATGCCGAGGCCGTCGAGTTTGGTGCGCAGGTTCTGGGTGCACCAATTGACCGCGGCCTCGATCACGCCGCCCAGCAGCAGCTGGTTGACGAAACCGCGCGGGCCCGGCTGCATGTGGCTGCCGTTGTAGACGTCGTACATGCCCGGCACGCCGGTGCCGGTGGAGAGGTAGAGCTCGAGCCCGCGCAACTGATCGGCGTGCAGGTAGGGGTCGTTGGCGGCCCACATCGGGTCGTCCGGGGGTCCGTACATGTTGACGGTATCGCCGCCGCCCCAGCTCTCCACGGCGAGCTTGATGAATTCGCGCCCGATCGGGTCGCTGGTCTGCGCGCACCCGCTGTAGGCGGCGACCGCGCGGTACAGCCCGGGCTTGGCGATCGGCAACTGCAGCACCGCGGTGCCCGAGGTCGACAGTCCCGCAATGGCATTCACGCCGGTGGCGCCGAGTTCGGCGTCGATCAGCGGGGGCAGCTCCTCGGTGAGGAAGGTCTTCCACATGTTGGTCCCGAGCCGGGGGTCCGGCGCGCGCCAGTCGGTGTAGTAGCTCCACTTGCCGCCGACCGGCTGCACCACGTTCACCTGCTTGCCGGCCAGGAAGGCAAGGGCGTCGGTGTTCTTCTGCCAGGTGGCCGAATCCAGGCCGCCGCCACCGCCGTTGAGCAGATACAGCGTGGGGCTGGGCACCGAGCGGTCGGCGGGCCGCTGCACGTCGACCATGATGTCCTGGCGCATGGCCGCGGAGTAGACCCGCAACTGCACGGTGCGCTCGTCCTTGGGCCAGGAACCGGTGATCGCGGGCCGGTCCGGCGCGGCGGCGGCGGGCGGCGCCGCCACCAGCGACGCGGCCAGCACCGCGCAGACCTGCACCCAGGTGCGTAGCTTCATCGGATACTCCTCGTGAGCGGGTCGATAGTTTTCTCGGATTGCGGTGCGAGAGCGGGTTCGAGCCCCGGCGAAAGACCGGGTTTCCGCCATCGAATAATGGTGAGCAAGAATTCCGGTGACGACCGGCGGAGCCGACAGTACCGATTACGCGCGACATTCACCGCGCGGTTGCCCGAGCTTCTCGAGGCACACAGATAAGGCCGCCGCCGACTTGTGAAATACCACTGTCCGCGGCGCGGAATGCCGGATGAACGCGAACATCCGGCAATTTGGTGTCCTTCACAGTCCGACCCGGTCATCGCTGTGTACTGCCAAGACCTTGCGGCGCAGAGGTTCTCGGGCCCTCCCGCCGTGCGTAACGTGAGCCAGATTCGGCAGCCCCGGCGGTCTCGTGGGCGGCCATCCAACTCGGCTCGACGTCAGCGCAGAGTTGCTGAATTCCCAGTGCCCGAGTTCGGAAGGACCGTCGTGTCGGACATCGCTGTTGTGGGTATCGGTTGCCGTTTTGCCGGTGGTATCGAATCACCCGAAAGTTTCTGGCAGTTCGTCGTCGGCAAACAGGACGCGGCCGGCGATATCCCGGCGAACCGCCGGCATTACCACGCCGCGGATCCGCGGGAGTTCGACCCCGGCTTCTTCGGTATCTCCCCGCGCGCGGCGGCCGAGCTGGACCCGCGGCAGCGGCTGCTGCTGGAGGTGACCTGGGAGGCACTCGATGACGCGGGCATCGCCGGCCGGGCCGCGCGCACACCCGTCGGCGTCTACGTCGGCGGCTGCACGGTCGACCGGTCGGTGATCGACATGATGCGTCCCGCCGGCACCGTCGCCACCGCGTGCTCGTCGCCGCTGGCCGCGCTGCATCTGGCCGGTCAGGCCCTGGCGAACGGCGACTACTCGGTGGTGCTGGCGGGCGGTGTGAACACCGGCTACGGCCGCGGCGGCGGGATGGTCGCGCTCGAGCGGCTCGACGACGCGGTGCGCCACGGCGACCGGGTCTACGCGGTCGTCGAGGCGACCGGATCCGACCAGGACGGGCCCGACGCCGACGCACAGGCGCTGGCCCGGGAGGTGTGCGCCCGCGCGGGCCGCTCCCCCGACACCCTCTCCTATACCGAAGCCGCCTCCGGCGTCGCCGGTGTGATCAAGGCCGCGCTGGCCGTCCAGCACCGCATCATCCCGCCGCGAGGCCGGCTCGGCGCGACACCCCTCGCCGCGAACGTCGCCCGGATGACCATCGCCGTCAACGGTTTCGGCTACGCCGGCACCAGCGCGCACGCCATTCTGGCGGAATACCGGCCGGAGCCGAGCGCCGTCACCGAGCCGCCCCGGCACTACGGCGTGCTGCCGCTGTCCGCGCGCAGCGCGTCGGCGGTGCGCGCGATGGCGGGCCGCTTCGCCGACCTGCTGACCGCGGGCGCCGATCCCGGCCGCTTGGCCGAGGCCGCGTGGACGCGGATGGCCCAGCACCCGTTCCGCGCCGGCGTGCTGCTCGGCGGTTCCGGCGACATGGTCCGGGAACTCCGGCGTTTCGCCGCCGGCGCGGGCCCCGACGCCACCCGCACCGTCGCACATCGCACCGCGGAACCGGTCTTCGTGTTCTCCGGCATGGGCCCGCAGTGGTGGGGCATGGCGCGTGAACTCCTCGGTGCCGAAGGCGCTTTCGCCGAGACCGCCCGCGCGATCGACGCCGAGTTCCAGGCGGTGGCCGGGTGGTCGCCGCTCGCGGAATTGCTGATGCGGGCTGAGGTCGATTCCGGGGTGAGCGCCACCGAGATCGCCGAGTCCGCCAACTTCCTGGTCCAGGTCGCCCTGGTCGCCGAGCTGGCCGAGCTCGGGATCCGGCCGGCCGCGCTCGTCGGCCACGGCGTCGGCGAGGTGTCCGCGGCCTACGTCAGCGGGGTGCTCACCCTGCCCGAGGCCGTGCGGGTGGCCTGTCACCGCGCCCGCTCGCAGACCACGACGGACGGCATGCCCGCGGCCGAACTCGGCGAGCCGACGCCGCGGCGTCCGCGAATCCCGCTGTACTCCACGGTTACCGGGGCGCTCGTCACCGAGGGCGAGTGGGATGCCGACTACTGGTGTGCCCACCTCCGCCGGCCGATCCGCTTCGCCGACGCCGTCACCGCGCTGATCGGCGCGGGCAGCCGCGTGTTCCTCGAGGTCGGCCCGCACCCGGTGCTCTCGGGCACTATCCGCGAACTCCTGCTGGCCGCGGGCGAAACCGGCGCCACGGTGGCCACGCTGGACCGCACGCGGCCCGACAACGAGAGCCTGCGCGAGACACTGGCGGGCCTCTACGGCGCCGGAGTCCTCGACTTCGACGCGCTCTTCCCGCCCGGCCGCCCGCCGACAGCACACCAGCCGCTGCCGCGCTACCCGTGGCAGCGCACCCGATTGCCCGCTCCCCTACCGCTTTTCGAGCAGCGTTCGCACGGCGGCCGCGCGCTGCTCGGCGACCCGGATCGGGTGGGCTGGACGCGCTGATGGCGGTGGAATTCGGTGCGCGCACGGTGCGCGTCACCCCCGGCCGCCACCGCGCGGCCGACCGGCTGCCGCCGTTCGCCTGGGGTGAGGTCGCGACGATCACCGCCGTGGCCGGGGTGCTGTTGTTCGCGCGCCTGGACCGCTACGACTACGGCGGCGACGAACTCTACTTCCTCGGCGCGGGCCGGCATCCGGCCGTGAGCTACGCCGATCAGGGACCCGGGGTGCCGCTGCTGGCCGCGCTGGCCGAGCACCTGGCGCCGAACGACACGGTGGCGCTGCGGCTTCCGGCGCTGCTGATGACGCTGATCGCGGTCGTGCTGAGCGCCCTGATCGCCCGCGAGCTGCGCGGCGGCCGGGGCGCGCAGACCCTGGCCGCGCTCGCCTACGCGGTGACGCCGGCGGCGGTCCTGCAAGCCGCGATGCTGAGCACCTACTGTTTCGCCGCCACCCTCGCCGCGCTGATCAGCTGGCTGTTCATCCGCTGGGTGCGCACGCACAGCGACCACCTGCTGGTGCTGGCCGGTATCGTGGCCGCACTGGATTTCCAGGTCGAATGGCCGGCCCTGCTCGTCTGGGCCGCCTTCGCCCTGGGCTTCGCCCTGCTCGGGCCGCGGCAGATCTTCACCCGACCGGCCTGGTGGATCGGGACCGGACTGCTCGCCGTCTCCGTCGTTCCGGCCGCGCTGTGGCAGCACGCCAACGACTGGCCGCAGCTGGCGATGGGCGCGCTGATCCGGGACCAGCGGGACCTGGCGAGCATGCCGTGGGAGATCGTGCTGCTGACCGGCCCGATGGGCGTGCTGCTGCTGGCGGGCATGTGGGCGGGGTTCCGGTCACCGCGGCTGCTGCCCTACCGTTTCCTGATCCCGGTGGTGGTCATCGGGGTGGCCGGAGTGCTCGGCGGCTGCCTGCGGCCCGCGCACACGGTATCCGCGTTTCCCGGGCTGTTCGCCGCGGGCGCGGTCTACCTCGCGCACGTGCGGTTGCCGCGCCGGCTGCGCACCGCCGGTGTCGCCCTGACCGCCGTCGCCACGGCGATCTGTGTGGGGGCGGTCCTCGGGCTACCCCGGCCACAGTCCGAACTGCGCCAGCCCACCGATCGGTACGCGCGATTCGACTGGCGCAGCCGCGTTTTCGGGCCCGGCGGATGGGACGACCTGCTCACGGGCGTCGACGCCGCCTATCGCCGGGTGCCGATGGACCAGCTGCCCGGCCTGGTGCTGGTCACCCAGAACTATTGGCAGGCAGCGGCACTGGACCACTACGGTCCCCCGGTGGGCTTTCCCGCGGTGTACAGCCCGCACCGCGGCTACGCCTACTTCGAGCCGCCACCGGACGCCGGCACCACCGTCCTCTACATCGGCACCGAGCGCCCGCAGGTCGCCCTGGGCATCGACTTCGCCGAGACCGTCGAGCTGGCCCGGATCGACAAGTGGTTCGGCTATCCGGGCGTGAATCAGCATGTCGCGGTGTGGAAATGCCGCTATCCCAGCACGCCCTGGTCGGCCGCGTGGCCGGGCCTGCGCCGGCTCTAGGTCACTCGCCGAGCGCGGAGGCGAACAGGGGCCAGGAGTTGTGCAGGTCCTGCTGCCAGTATCCCCAGGAGTGCGTGCCGGTCGGCCGCACGTCGAAGGTCGCCGGGATCGCCAGCTCCGCGAACCGATCCCGCAGTTGCTCGGTGCAGCGCAGCGCCACCGCGTCCAGCGTCCCGCCGAGCACCACCTGATCGGCGAGTTTGATCGGGTCCGACCCGACCCCCGGCGCGCCGAAGGCATCCAGCGGTCCGGGCAGGCCGGACCCGGTCGAAACGTAGATGGTGAGGCCACGCAGCCGCTCGGCGTGCAGATAGGGATCGTTCGCGGCCCAGGCCGGATCGCCGGGTGGGCCCCACATGTTCAGCGCGTTGCCGCGCCGGACCGCGACCACGGTCTCGATCAGCGCCCGGCCGCGCGGGTCGCTGGTCCGGACGCACCCGCTGTAGGACCCGATCGCGCGGTACAGCCCCGGCTCGGCCAGCGCGAGCCGGAAGCCCGCGCCGCTGGCCATCGACAGTCCCGCGACGGCGTTCGCGCCGGTGCCGCCGAAGGCGGTGTCCACGATCGGCGGTAGTTCGCGGGTCAGGAAGGTCGTCCAGCGCTGCCGCCCGAGCACCGGGTCGTCGGTCAGCCAGTCGGCATAGAAGCTGCCCTGGCCCCCGATCGGGATGACCACGGTGACCTGCTTGCCGAGGAAGTACTGTGCCGCATCGGTTTTGGTGAGCCAGTTGCTGCCGTCGGTCCAGCGGTCGGAATCGGTGCCCCCGTCGATACCGTTGAGCAGATACAGCACCGGCGCGGGCCGCGCCGGGTCGGCGGCCGGCAGCACCGCCACCGGCACCGCCAGCCCCATGGCCGCCGAGTACACGGTCAGGTCGACCACCCGGCCGGCGCCCTGCGCCGCGGCCATCAGGTGGGACCCGTCGGGCGCCGGGCGCGCAGACGAAAAAGCCCGCGCCGGAAGCGGTTCGGGGGCCGGAGCCGCGATCCCGGAGCCGGGCGAGCAGACAAGCAGGGCAATCGAAACCACAGCGACGGCAACGGCCCGCATCGGCTCCTCCTAAGATCAGAAACGAAAATACGCCGGAACCCCACCGAGCGGGGGAACTTGTGCGGAGTCCGCTCGGTGGGGGCCGGCTGTCAGTGCGTCAGAGCGAGCCACCACCTCCGATCAGCCACGGATTGAAGGTGCAGACCAGCTGCGGATGACCCACCGGGTCCAGGGCCCGCAGCGCGATGGACAGCGCCCGTGGCGAATACATGAACGTCAGGTGGTCGGACACATCCTGCTCGCATCCGTCCTGCAAGGTGATGTTGTTGACCGTCGCACCCGGTCCCGCCTTGATGAACGTCAGCTCGTAGGGGTTGGTGACCTCGTCGTAGCGGGTGCCGAC
The DNA here is from genome assembly GCF_040654295.1 of Nocardia sp. NPDC050712. Lineage (NCBI taxonomy): Bacteria > Bacillati > Actinomycetota > Actinomycetes > Mycobacteriales > Nocardiaceae > Nocardia > Nocardia sp. NPDC050712. The sequence goes on along the minus strand of NZ_JBFAHT010000002.1, from coordinate 1,385,712 downwards.
GACCGTGTAGTCCACCCCCGGAACGGTGTCGCCGTTCGCGTTGAGCTGGTTGACGAAATCCGAGCCGATGGTCTGCTGGATGCCCGCGTGCCCGACGAAGATCTCGATGAACCCGAGCACGTCGATGCCGAGGTTGTTGACCGCGCGGCCGAGTGCGCCGATACCGTCCAAGCTGGTGCCGTGGTGCGTGGCGCCGAAGGTGACGAGGTTCTTCACCTTGGCCGCACCGCCGTCGAACTTGGTGTACCAGTTCGACATCGAGCCGCCCTGCGAGTGCGCGACGATATCGACCTCGTCCGACCCGGTCGCGGCCAGCACCCGGTCCACGAAGGTGGCCAGCTGCTTGGACGAATCCTGGATGTAGCCGGTGCCCATGACGCCGGGCAGCACCGAGCCCAGGCCGCCGCCCTCGAGCAGGTTGGAGCGCCCGTAGTTGAAGGTGAACACGCAGAAGCCCGCGTCCTTCATCGGTTGCCCCATGAAGGCGAAGCCGTTGTAGGCGTTCATCCAGGTGCCGTGCACCGCGACCACCGGTCGCGGATGCTCCGCGGTCGGCTTGCAGTTCCAGTCGTTGGTGCCCGGCGGCGCGACGTCGGGATTGGCCAGGCCGTAGCCGAACGCGGCCAGCCACGAGGTCTGGGGCGGGCCGTAACCGACTGTGTCGCTGGCATATCCACCGGCCGAACCGGAGCTGGACCCGGAACCGCCGTAGCAGTCACCGGAGCCGTTGCCCGAGCCGGTGCCGGACCCGGAATTGCACGAGGAGCCGGTGCCGGAACCGGAATCGGCGACGGGCTGCACCTTCAGACCTGCCCGGATGTAATCGGCCAGGGTCTGCTCGGTGGGTGCGGGCGCCGGCTCGGCTTGCGCCGGAACCCCGGCAAAGCTCATGGCGAGGACGGAAACGCCCAGCACCACCGCGGCACCGGTCCCTTTCCAACGGGCCGAGCGGCCGCAGGTACTTCGTTTCATGACTAGCCTTCCTGTAATCGGCAGTGCCAGCACCCGCCGTGCCGGTGGCGAACACTGAGACTGCGCAGAACGCTAGAACCGAAGGATCCGGAAAACGACGTGACAGATCGGTGTCTGGACACCTCACGAAAAGCCTCGAACCGAAACAGGGATCGGGCACAGTGCCGGTCTGAAGCACCGTTTCTCCGAATGTGCGGGTAGTCCCAAAACGGCCCACTCGCAACGGTGAATACTCCCCATATCCGAAAAAGCAGGGCCGACTTCACGCTGTCCGGGGCAATCATGGGTCAAGTAATTCCAGACAGTGACGGCCACTCGGTGGCTAATCAACGGAGATTGCCATGCTCGACTCGAAAACCCTGCGCAGCCACCCCGCGCTGTGCGCCGCCGCCGGCCTGGCCGGCGCTACCGCGGTACTGCTGAGCGCCCCGGCCGCGGTGGCCGGGAACTCCGGTTCCGCCATCACCGAGCCCGCGCCGGCCACCACGACGCAGCTCGGTTTCCGCGGCCCCGGCACCGCGATCGTCGTGCTCGGCTACGGCCTGCTGCCCGACGGCGCGATGCGGCCGGAACTCGTCGCCCGCCTGCACACCGGATTCGTGCAGGCCCTGCTCGCACCGGCCGCGCCGATCATCGTGACCGGCGGAAATCCGCGCAACGGCGTCACCGAGGCGGGCGCGATGGCGCAGTGGCTGGTGACGCACGGCATTCCGGCCGAACGGATCCACCTGGACCCCGACGCCACCTGCACCGTGGAGAACGCCGCCTACTCGGCCCGGATCATGCGTGAGATCGGCGCGCTGGACGCGGTGGTGGTCACCTCCGCCGACCACATCGACCGCGCGGCGGGTGACTTCGTCGCGGCCGGCGTCGCGGTGAGCGGCACCCTCACCCCCGAGCAGATCCCGCTGCTCGCGCTGCCCTTCGGCCCGGCCTGAGTCAGGAGCAAATCATGAGTGATCTCGCCGCCGCATTCGCACACGCGGGCGCGCCCGTCACCCTGCGGAACTTCCCCGCAGCCAGCTACCAGGTGACCCGGGAACGTATTCGCGAATTCGCGCTCGCCGTCCACGATTTCCATCCGGCGCATTGGCGCGACAGCGCCGCGGCCGCGCTCGGTTTCCCCGCGCTCATCGCGCCGCCGACTTTCGGATCGGTAATTGTCACCCGAGCCCAGCGCGAAATTCTGGACTCCCTGGTGCCCGGTTACGATCCCGATCGCATTCTGCACGCGGACCAGGTACTGGACCCGGTACGGCCATTGGTGGCGGGCGATCGCCTGACCTGCCGCGCCTTTTTCGAATCGTTCCGGCATTTCGCGGCCTACGACGTGCTCGCGATCAAGACCGTGCTCACCGATCAGCGCGGCGCGGTGGTGCAGACCGGCTCCACCGCGCTGCTGGCCCGCACCGACGACGGGGCGCCGCGTCCGGCCCGGCAGGCCGTGCTGAGCGCGGTGCGCCCGGCCACCCTGGCCCGGCCGGTCTCGCTCCGGATGCCGCGCACGACAGTCGATTTCGATGCCCTCACGGTCGGCTCCGAATTGCCGCCACAGGTCATCGATCTCGCCCGCTCCGACCTGAACCGGTATGCCCGGGTGCTCGGCGCACCCGATGACCGCCCCGCCGTGATCGCGCCCGGCATGCTCAAGCTCGGGCTGGCGGCGGGATATCTGAGCGCCTGGTCCGGCGATCCGTCCGCGGTGCTGCGGTTCCGCGCCCAGTTCGCGCACTACACCCACGCCCTGCGGGTCGCACCGGCCCAGCCCTGCCCGATCGAATTCCGCGGGCGGGTGACCTCGATGGACGTCCGCCGCCGCAAGGCCACGGTGGCACTCGACGCGCGGGCCGAGGGCCGCCGGCTGTTCGGCTACGCGGCGGCGGAGATGCGTTTCCCCGCGCTGGGGCTATAGGCCCAGCGCGGTGGCCAGCACCTGCCAGGCCCGGGGCAGCTGCGCCTCGAAGTCCGGCCAGGTGTGCATGCCCGCGGGCGAATACTCTACGGTGGCCGGGATTTCCAGCTCGTGCAGGCGGCCCGCGAAACGCTCGGTGCACTGGCGGGCGCCGGCCTCGAGCGCGGTGCCGCCGCCCGCGGTGCGCAGCGCCTCGGCGATCGACGGCGAATTGGCGATGGTGACCAGATCCGCCGCGGTCGGCGCGCCGGTGGCGGCCGAGAGGTAGATCGCGGTACCGCGCAGCCGTTCGGCGCCGAGCAGCGAATCGTGCTCCGCCCACTCGGGGGAATTCGGTGGACCCCAGAGGTTTTCGACGTTGCCGCCGCGCGAGGCCACGGTGATCGTGGTGACGGCGTGCCCGAGCGGATCGGCGGTGGAGTAGCAGCCGCTCATCCCGGCGACCGCCCGATACAGGCCCGGGTGGCGCTGGGTGAGCATCATCGCGGCCTGCGCGCCCATGGACACGCCCGCGATCGCGCGCTTCCCGTCCGAGCGCAGCAGCGACTCCACGATGGGCGGCAATTCCTCGGTGAGGAAGGTTTCCCACCGGTTCAGCCCGAGCGCGGCGTCGTGGCGCACCCAATCCGAATACATGCTGCCGGTACCGCCGCTGGTCAGCACCACGTCCACGGGCTTGTCGGCGAAGAACTCCGCCGCACCACCCTTGGTGATCCAGCCGGAGGTGGGATCGCCGTCGACGCCGTCGAGCAGATACAGCACCGGGCGCGGGCCCTCGCCACTGCCGCGCAGCACGTCGACGGTGATCTCGCGCCGCATCGCCGCCGAGGCGATGTGCAGGCGCTCGCGGCGCGGGCCCACCGGTTCGGTGCGCAGCAGGCCGGTGCGGGTCATCTTGGGGTCGACCGGTGGCGGCGGGGTGGCCGGCTGGTCCACCAGCGGATTGTTCGGCTCGGCGGGGGCCTGGGCGAGCACGGGCGCGGCGGCGACCGCGGCGATGGCTGCGATCGCCGCGGCGGCTCTGGGTAGTCGTCTGTTCATAAGGTGACGGCGGACCGCTGCTTCTCCCGGGCCAGAGCGCGATCGCGCTGTTCTTCGAACCGGGTCGCCTTGAGGTCCAGCTCTTCCAGGTAGGCGTGCAGTTCGTCGCGCGCCCGCTCGCCGTCCGCGGTCAAGTCGTTGCGCTCGAAGACATTCCAGGCGCGCAGCACCGGCCGGAGCACCACATCCAGATGCTGGCGCAGATCGTAGATGCCGTTCTTGGCCAGCAGCACGGCGTTGCGCCGGAAGTTGGGCTGGGTGAGCCCGGGCATCTGGAAGCGCGTGACGATATCGGTGATCGCGCGCAGCATCTCGTTCGGCGACAGCTCCAGCGCGGCGGCGCTGAGGTTCCGATAGAAGATCATATGCAGGTTTTCGTCGGCGGCGATGCGCTGCAGCATAGCTTCGGCGATGGGTTCACCGCAGGCGGTTCCGGTATTGCGATGACTGATGCGAGTCGCCAACTCCTGCAAGGTGACATAGGCGACCGAGCGGAGAAACTGCGGCCCTTTCACGGGTTTCGCGACACCGGTGGTCATGTGCGCCATCCGGGCCGCTTCCAACGCCACCGGATCGACCGCGCGCGTCACCACCAGATAGTCCCGCATGACGATCGCATGACGATTCTCCTCGGCGGTCCAGCGACCCACCCAGGTACCCCAGACCCCGTCGAGGGAAAACGATTCCGAGATCTCCCGGTGATAGGACGGCAGATTGTCCTCGGTGAGCAGATTCGTCACCATCGCGATGCGCGCCACCTCCGACAGCTGCGATTGCTCCGGTTCCCAGTCGATTCCACCGAGCGCCGCGAAATTGCGCCCGTCGTCCCAGGGTACATAGTCGTGCGGGTTCCAGGCCTTGGCCTTGCGCACATGGTCCTCGAGCAGGCGTTCGGCGGACGGCTCTAGTTCGCGCAGAATATCCAGATCGGTCAAGCTGCTCGGCACTGGTAACTCCTTTATCCCCCGGGGCTTTCGAGGTGGATCCGAGATTAGGCCGAATCGGACCCACCACCGCCCGATCGCCGCCGGAATCAGGCATCTCACCAGCCGCAACCCGCCGCGTTGGGCGGAATCACAAGCACATCACGGCAATTCGGGGCCGGGCCATTCGGGCGAATGACACAATGACGACGCAGCGCCGGCCGCGCAACCCGGCGCTGCGCCACGGACAGGTTAAGCCCGCCGGCGAGCAGCCGGCGAAATTCCGTGGCAAGACCTCACAGAATCGGCCCGGCCCTGTGAGGTTGCACTACCGGATCGCCCGATCGCCTGTGGCGTACCCCCACCCACCGATAGCATCGAGCGCTGCACCTGGGCTACGGTCGACCCGGCCGCGGCACCGGCAGCCATGATGAGTTCGAAGGGCTACACAGAGCACATGAGCGTTACTCGCGACAAGCTGGATCACCTCCGGGACACCCTGGAGCTCGCTGCCGAACCGGCGGGCGAGACCGGCCTCGCGAAACGCAAGGCCAAGGGCATACCCAGCGCTCGCGAACGGGTGCAGATGCTGCTGGATCCCGGCACGTTCCTCGAGCTCGGCGCGCTGGTGCGCAAGCCCGGCGGCGGCGAGGCCATGTACGGCGACGGCGTGGTCACCGGCCGGGGCTACATCGACGGCCGCCCGGTCGTGGTGATCTCGCACGATCAGACCGTCTACGGCGGCTCGGTCAGCGAGATGTTCGGCCGCAAGGTCGGCGCCGCCATGGAGTTCGCCTTCAACAACGCCTGCCCCGTGGTCTGCATCAACGACTCCGGCGGCGCCCGCATCCAGGACGGCGTCACCTCGCTGGCCTGGTACGCGACCATGTGCCGGTGGCAGGAGGACCTGTCCGGCTACGTACCGATGGTCGCGATCATGCTGGGCAAGTGCGCGGCCGGCTCGGTGTACGGGCCCATCAACATGGACGTGCTCGTGGCCACCACCGACTCCTACATGTTCGTGACCGGCCCGGAGGTGATCAAGGCCGTCACCGGCTCGGTGGTCACCGCCGAGGAGCTCGGCGGCGCCGAGGCCCTGCAGACCAACGGCACCGTGCACCACGTCGCCGCGAACGAGCAGGCCGCCTTCGCGTGGGCCCGGGACTACCTGAGCTACCTGCCCAGCAGCTGCCTGGAGCAGGCGCCGCTGATCAATCCCGGGCTCGAACCCGAGCTGACCGACTCCGACCGCGAGCTGGACCGGTTCATGCCGGACTCGGACAAGGTCGGCTACGACATGCACGACCTGCTGCTGCGCATCTTCGACGACGGCGCCTTCCACGAGCTCGGCGCCGGCAGCGCGCAGAACCTCATCACCGGCTTCGCCCGGGTCGACGGGCGCCCGGTCGGCGTGGTCGCCAATCAGCCACTGGTGCTGGGCGGCGCGCTGGACGCGGCCTGCTCGGACAAGGCCGCGCATTTCATCCGGCTGTGCGACGCCTTCGGCGTGCCGCTGATCTACGTGGTCGACACCCCCGGCGTGCTGCCGGGCGTCGACGAGGAACGCAACCACGTCATCAAGCGCGGCGGCCGGATGTTCCGGGCACTGATCGAGGCGACCGTGCCGATCGTGACCATCGTGACCCGCAAGGCCTACGGCGGCGGCTACGCGGTGATGGGCTGCAAGCAGCTCGGCGCGGACTTCAGTTTCGCCTGGCCGACCGCGCGCCTGGCGGTGATGGGCGCCGAGTCCATGGTCAGCATCGTGGGCCGCAAGCAGCTGGCCGTGACCCCGCCCGAGCAGCGCCCCGCGGTGCGCGCCCAGATGATCGACTTCTACAACGCCACCGTCGCCACGCCGTGGACGGCGGCCGAGCGCGGCTACATCGACGCGGTCATCGAACCGTCGCAGACCCGGCTCGAGATCCGCAAGGCGCTGCGGCTGCTGCGCGACAAGGACGCCACCCGCAAGCCGAATCCGCGCAAGCACAATCTGTTTCCGATGTAACGAGTTGTGGTGTCTCACAACCTGCGCGCACACCCGGTGATGCGATCTCCGAGATCGCCCCGCCGGGCCGTCGAATCCGTTGCGGTTGGCCTACTTTCGTAGGTGAGCCCGGTCCTTCGTTCGCCGCGTAGGGGCCGGGCCGGTGGCGGGTCCGCCGCGGTTGTTCCCTACCCAATACTCGGCCGGACCCGCCACACCCCCGGATCCCGTTGTCGCTTTTCACCATTCGCCCGATTCCGCGTTGTGACACCGACGAATCCCACTGTGACCCAGCGCACAAAAGGTTAAAAACGCCTACTGTCGAAATATGAGTGAAGGCGACGAGCCGGCCACGGTCGTCAGGGAGATTCTGAACTACTTCGGCAAGTGCCCGGCCTGCGGGTATCCGGCGCGCGCGACCGAGGTCAGCGCCCCGTCGGTGCGCACCGGCGAGGTCGTGGTGACCATCTCGGCCACCTGCGACCTACCCTGCGGCTGGTCCGGGGTGGTGCCGCGCACCATCATGACGCGAAGATGAACGGCGGTGCCTAGCACTCCGTGCTCGCGGGCACCCCACGCAGCCGCTCGTCGAGCCAGGCCACCGCCTCCGGATAACCCAGCACCGCACCGACTATGTGCTCACCGAACACGCTGCGATAGACCGCGTTCGCTCCGAGCGCGCATTGCTCGTGATACAGATTGCGCGCCCCCTCCGCCGGGATCCAGAACTCCTGCTCGCCGTTGTAGATATACAGCGGCACAGCGGATTTCAGGCCCTCCATGCGCGTCACCCGATAGATCTCGGCCGCGAAGTCCGAGTTCAGCGGGTCCGGGAAGTTGGCCGCGATGTCCATCGGCAGCATGAAGATCCCGGCGGCGCCGAAGACGCTGCCGCACGTGTCCTTCAGCGGTGAGGTAGCGACCCACTGCGCGAAATTGTTCATCCGGCCGAGAATCTCGGGACGCTCGCGGGCCACCCCCAGGGTGGCACCGATGAACACTCCCGAGGCCAGGTTGGCGTTCATGCTGCGCGCCAGGATCTCGTAATCGGCGGGCACCCCGCCCAGCGCCGCGCCGACGACCACACCGGCGAGCTCCGGCGCGTACTCCGACAGCAACTTCACCGCGCCGTGCGTGGCGATGGCGCCGCCGGAGTAGCCCAGCATGCCGAACACGCTGCCGTCGAACCCCGGCAGGCCGCCGCGCACGGCCCGGATGCTGTCGAGGATGGCGTGCCCGGCGACATAGGGTTCCGCGTAGGCCATCCACGGGCCCTGATGGTCCGGGATCAGGGCCGCGTAGCCGCGCAGCAGCGCCAATTGCGTTGTCGGCGGCAGATAGTCGGTCACGCTGATCTCGGCGGCCAGGCCGTGCGCCAGGCTGTAGCCGGGCGTGCAGTCGCGGCCCAGGCCGTCGATCGGCAGATTGTTCACCGCCACCGGCCGATCCCCCGGCCCGGTCCAGGCGCCGTGCGGAATCACCAGGGTCGCGGTGGCGAAGGACGGCCGTCCGTGCGCGTCGGTGGTGCGGTACTTCAGCAGCAGCGCCTGCCGGAACGGCACCAGCACCAGCACGCCGGCGGTAGCGGTGACATCGCGGACCTCGATCACCTCGCCCGGCGCGTAGGCGTCCAGGCCGGCGGGCCAGGCGTCGAACATGGGATCGCCGACGTTACTGGGCAGGGTCGCCTGCCACAGCGCCGCCAAACCCGGTGCGCCACCCGCGGATTCGACCAGCTCGGGAGCGTTCGGGTGCGGTTCCGGATTGATCGGCGGCGGCGGGATGACCTGATCGATCCACTGCTGGATGCCGGGCAGCACCCCGCCGGACAGATCGGGTATCGGGGGCTGGGCCGAGGCCGGAGCGGCGAAGAGCGGGCAGAGCAACAGCGCTGCGAAAAGCAGTGCGCGCGAGGATCTCATGGCACAGGCCCCTGGGTGCGACGACGATGTCTCCTGCACCCCGAAACGACGCGGCCTTCGGATTCTGTCGGTGCCAGCCCCCCGAAATGCCCCTGCGGAACCGGGCACAGGACACTCAGGCTAGCGGGGCCGGCCCGGCGAAATGTCCGTTTACACCCCGGTTGACGGCGTCATGACGCCGAATCGCAACAATGGCACGCGAATCCCACACGTGACGAACGGGATTCGCGTGCCTTGTTGCGGTGATGACTCAGCAGTTGCTCGGTGCGGGCTCCCCTCGGAAACGGGCGTCCAGCCAGCCCAGCGCCTGCGGGATACCCAGGACCGCCGCGGTCAGGTGGTCGGGTACCGGAATCTGCTCGGCCTGCACCCGCACCCCGGCGGCGCACCAGTGCCGGTTGGTGTTCACGATCGCGTCCACCGGGACCAGGCCGTCGATCGGCGAATGCCATTCGAACACCGGCATTGTCGGTGCCCCGTCGTAGAGCTCGAGGCTGTTCTCCTCCACCACCGCGCGCGCGTCGGCGTCGTTGATCATCGACGTCGTCTTCGCGAAGTCGATGGCGCCGCGCCCGGCGCCGGTGGCGATGATGTCGTTGGTGCAGCTGTTGGCGATCGCCGCCCGGGCGGCCAGGCCGCGATCGTTGAGCTGTTCGCTGAGCGGGAACCGGGTCGGGTATTCGCGCTCCAGCCCGAGCCCGGCGGCCAGCGCCAGCCCGAACACCGGATGCGAGCCCAGGCCCAGGCCCTCCATCATCTTCACCAGGTTCATCGGCACACCGCCCATCGCCGCGCCGGCGATCTCCAGCTCGGGGGCGTACCTCGGTTGCAGCGCCGAGGCCCACGCGGTGGCCATGCCGCCGCCGGAGTAGCCGATCATCGTCGTCGGGCTCTTGGCGACCCGCAGCTCCTGTACGTTCTTCGCCGCGCGGATGCCGTCCAGGGTGATCTGGCCGCCGAGTTTGGCCGCGCCGTAGGCGAATTGCGGGCCCAGATGGTCGGGCAGCGCCACCGTCCAGCCACGCTGCAGCAGTACGTTCCAGCCCGGGGCCTCCCGCACGACCAGGTTCGGGTCCTTGGTGTAGAGCACCCGCGAGACCGAGCATTCCGAGCCGAGGCCGTTGATGATGTGCTGGAACGAGAGCAGCGGGCCGTCGGGCTGGTGCGAGCGCGGTGTCAGCACCGTCGTCGTGGCCGCGATCGGATCGCCCTCGGAGCTGGTCGACCGGAACCGCACCAGCGTGACGGTGGTATCCGGGAAGATCGCCAGCGGCGGCATGGCGCGCACCCCGAGCACGTCACCGGGCTCCTTGGCCGCCAGATCCGGCGGATTCGCGTAGAACGGGTCCGGATCGGGCTCCGGATACAGCGGTGAACCGTGCGCGCCCGCCGTACCGGCGAGCACCATCATCACACCCAATGCCATCGCGCCCACCACTCGCGACAGTCCCCTTGTTTTCGAACGTAGGGCATCACCCATCGACGTAAGCCTCTCCCTGATCCAACGTTCGTGATCATCTTCGAACAGTCTTGCCGCCGAGCGGCAGGGGCGGGGGCGAATATGTTGGTAATTCACAAGTTTGGCGGTTCCGGCCTGTGCTCTCGGACCACCCGGTCTCGGAACAGTCTCCTATTGACACGAGACAACCTGGTCACGGCCGGTCCAGGACGCGGTGCAGAAACGCCAGCGCGTCCGGGAACGCCTGCCGGGCCGCGTCCAGATGTCCACCCGGGTAGACACCGACCTCGAGATCCGCTCCGGCCAGCCGCAATTCGGCGACCAGCTTGGCGCTCAGCGGTGCGGGCACCTCCAGATCGGCCAGCCCCTGCCCGATGAACAAGGGGCGGGTGTGCCCCTGCACGGGAATCCGCAGCATCGCCGACACGGCCGCGAGCAAACGCGGATCCAGCAGTGGCTTGGTCAGCATGTCCCCGATGGCGACCGTGCGGACCTGCTCGTCGGCCTCGTTCACGCAGGTGTTCTCGACCACCTCCAGTACCGCCTGGCCCACGGGGGTCAGATAGCTGTCGACATCGAGTTCGGGTGCGGTCGCGCGCAATCCGGCCACGATCATCGCGAAGTAGGCGGTGGTGATGCGCAGCGGCAGCCGCGGCACCCACGGCCCCAGCAGGGGCGCGACCAGTTCCAGGTTCGACGGCGGCCCGGTCGCCGCGGCGCCGCGCAGCTGCAACTCCGGCGCATCGGCTGGGGCGAGGTGCGCGGCGAACAACGCGGTCTGCCCGCCCTGCGACTGCCCGAGCACCGCCCACCGGGTGCTCAGCCCCGGCGCCACGCCACGGGCCGCCCGGACGCCGTCGATCACGCTGCGCGCCTGTGACGGGCCATCCAGGTAGGGGTGCGTGCCCGGCGTCCCGAGGCCGACGTAATCGGAGATCACCACGGCGTAGCCCGCGCCCAGCAACGCCGGATACACCTCGTTGAGGTAGTAGTCGCGCGGCGACAGGGTGAACGCGCACTGATCGGCGATGCCGACGCTGCCGTGCGCGTACGCCACCACCGGCCACCCGCCCGGCGGGGGCGGGCCCGGCGGCAGGTAGACCATCGCGGTGCTCTGCATCGGCCCGCGCGGGCCGCGCGACCAATAGGTGAGCCGCTGCGCCACCGCGGCGCCCGCTGGTCGCACCCGCTCCGGGGCATCGGCCACCTCGGTCACCAGGCCCGGCGCGGTGGCTTCCGCCGCCGTTACCGGGGCCGGGGCGACGGCGAGCGCGAGCACCACGCCCGCCGCGACCGTCATCATTCGAGTCCGCATCACCGCATGACTATTGCCACGCGCGGTGCGGATGGGCAAGACACCACAATCGGTGGCGGCATCCCGGTGGCTACGCTCGAGTGGACCGAGAAGAAAGGTCCACCGTGCCGAATCACCCCTGGCCGCGCCTCGCCGCGCTCGCGTGTGCCCTCACGCTGGCCGGTTGCGGCTCCGACGCGCAGCCGGCGCTCGCCCCGGCACCGGCCACCACCACGGCCACTACCCCACCCCCGACGCGCACACCCACCGTCGCGCCGACACCCACCGTCGACCCGTACGCCGGCGTCGCCCTCATCGAGCGCACCGCGTGGACCGAAAACGTCGACGGGGCGCGCCTGCTCGTCCTCCCCTCACCCGCTGGCCGCCAGACCAGCTACCCGGGCTCGGACGCGCGGGCCTGGCAGGAGGTGGTCGCGGCCGCGCCGGCCGCCGACGCACCGGGCATGCGTGACCAATTCGTCTGCCACTGGGTCTGGGCGCGGCTGGTGCAGCCGAACAAGCCGAGCTGGAATCTCGAACCCTGGCGCCCCGCCGTCGGTTATCAAGCCACCGTCGATGCCTCTTGCAATCCGGGCGGGCCGGAACGGTGAAATTAACTCGAAATTAGCCTTCTCTCGCGGCGTCAAGACCGATTGGCGCGCTACCTCGAACAATGGCCCCGAACCGCCCCTCGGATTGCGGAAACCAGCTCTGACGGCGCAGATTCCGGCCTGCTAGGCAAGGCCATGGGCCGCTCGGTAACGAATTCACAATAGAGTCGCGAGCAGGTCAACCAAACCACCCGGTCGGGACTTCGCAAGAAGTCGCTAGAATCATGAAAAGCACACAGTGCGAATGCAATCGATAGTGCAGATGTACTTGCATCTGAAAGGCCGCCAGCCCTAAACTCAACTCGCAGGGCTTTACAGGGGACAACCAGGGGAGGCCGCGTGAGCGAGCCGATGGTCCAGTTGCCAAAGGTTTGCTGCCGCCAGACCAGAGGGGCGTTCGAATGAACCAACCACACTACGGCGGCCGGCTCGGCTTCGCCGATGCCGCATTGGCCGCACAGCCAGCGAACGGTACAACAATGAGTACAACCTCGGCCCGTAGCGGCCACCGAAAAGCAGCGCACTCCCGCGACACCGCCATGGCGTTCGTCATCGACGCCGTCGAGTCCACCGGCGCGGCCACCAGGAACGATTTCGATATCGATCGGATCGTTTCCACGGCACACGCCATGGCCGACGACTGGGATATGAACATCCTGCAGCCGTCGACGTTCTGGCGCATCGCCTCCATCTATATCAAGCAGTAGCGGTACCGGCTGCCGCAGCGGACGCCAATACCGCTGTGCCGCAGTACCCATCGGGTCCACCGGCGCCCGCCCTCTCGCCACCACGGCGGCCCGGTTCCGGATCCAGCGTGACGCGCCCCGCTCCGGCGGGTGCCGCGGCCGATTCGCTTGGGATAGCGGGCAATTCACCCCGCCTGCGTTCCCGGCCTCCCGCCACCCCCGGCCAGGCCAGCGAATCCGCCCGTCACCGTGACGAATTCGACCCAGGCCTCAGTGCACACTCGGGCTCAGACAACAACAGTGCGGGCGACCGAATCGGTCGCCCGCACTGTTGCGTTTGTACGGCTTGCGTGGTCTCGAGGAGGTGACGGCGCGCGTTACAGGTCGGCCGAGTAGTGCGTGATCAGCTCGATGGACTTGTCCGGCGGCAGCGACTGCACGCTCAGGCGGTCCATCACCGTCAGATACATCTCGAGATCCTGCCGGCGGTCCAGATACAGGGCGCTGGTGAGGTGTTCGAGGTAGACGATGTCGGGCAGCTCGCGCTCGGAGAAGCGCAGAATGCTGAACGAACTGCCCGCGGCGGCGTGCTCGCCGGCCGCGTACGGCAGCACCTGGACGGTGACGTTCGGCAGCGCCGCGAGCTTGCACAGGTGCCGCATCTGATCGCGATGCACACCCGGGCCGCCGACCGGCCGATGCAGTGCGGCCTCGTCTATCACGGCCCACAGCACCGGCGGATCCACGCGGTACAGCAATTCCTGGCGATGCTGTCGCACGGCGACGCGGCGATCGGTGTCGGCGTCGTCGCTACCGAGCGACAGCACTGCCCGCGCATAGTCGGGCGTCTGCAGCAGCCCCGGCACCAAATGCGCCTCGTAGGTACGGATCTTGCTGGCTGCCTGCTCCAAGCCGAGGTAGGTGCCGAACCACGACGGCAGCAGGTCACTGTAGCGATGCCACCAGCCGGGCTCGTTCGCCCGCCTGGCCAGATCCAGGAAGCGCTCACGTTCGTCGGGATCGGTGATCCCGTAGAGCGTCAGCAGATCCCGGATGTCACGTTCTTTGAAGCCGGTGCGGCCCAACTCGAGACGACTGATCTTGGCGTGCGATCCACGGATCGCGTCGCCTGCGGCCTCGCGGGTGATGCGTTTACTCTCCCGGAGCTTTCGTAATTGCCCGCCCAGCGCGATCCGAAGCACAGTCGGACCGCGTTCGGCGACAACCGATTGCACACGACCGTCGTCATCGGGTTCTGCGATCATGGAGTTCGTCTCCGATACTCGAGGTTGCCCACCAGTGTGTCACAAAAGCGTCGTCGAGAGACACACCGCACCGACCGCAATGTTACCGCTCAGCAAGTCAGATCGTCGAATTCTCCCGCCTTCGCGCCGCGGACGAACGCGTCGATCTCCGGACGGGTGTAGAAGATCATCGCACCCTCGGGGTCGCGCGAATTGCGCATGGCCACCAGGCCACCGGTGGCCTGCGCCAGTTCGACGCAGTTGCCGCCGCTGGGGCCGCTGAACGAACTCTTCCGCCAAGCAGTTTCGATCTTGTGTGTGGTGGTGTCGGACATTTCCCCACTCCTCGGTTCCGCAGTGTAGAGATCCTTAGAAGGCCGGTTTTGCATCTGCACTCTCAAATGTTCTTGCATTTGCACCGACATTCGAACGGTAGCACGAAGTTCACCATGCCGCACAAGGATTTTCGTACCTACTGGTCGGCTTTTTAGAAGTCATTTCCGACACGCCCGGGAAAGGCGTGTTCAGCTCGGCCAAGCGGTCTGCTTTGGGATGCCGAATCTTGTACTGTCACAGTGCACGTGGGATACACCAGCCATTCGCGGCGGCCGTGCGCGGCGCGCCGCGGTGAACATCGCTCGCTGAGGAGTACAGCCGTCATGCCTGATGATCACGCCCCAATGATCCGGACCGACATTCCGCATTCCGCACGGATCTGGAACTACTGGATGGGGGGTAAGGACTATTACGAGATCGATCGCGTCGCCGGCGACGCCGGACTCGAAGTAGACCCTGACATCAGCACCATGGCCGTGCAGTCCCGGCAGTTCCTCATTCGCGCGGTGCAGTACCTGGCCCGGGAGCACGGGATCACGCAGTTCCTCGACATCGGCACCGGCCTGCCCACCATGCAGAACACCCACGAGGTGGCCCAAAGCGTCACGCCCACAGCGCGAATCGTCTACGTCGACAACGACCCGCTGGTCCTCACGCACGCGCGCGCGCTACTGACCAGCACCACCGCCGAGGGCGTCACCACCTACATCGACGCCGACTACCACGACCCCGAGCGGATCATCGCCGACGCCAAGAACGTGCTCAACTTCGAGGAGCCGATCGGCGTCATGTTCATGGGCGTCCTCGGCCACGCCCGCACCTACGAGGACCTGCGGCGGATCGTCGATACCGTGCTGGCGGCCGTGCCCTCGAACAGCTATCTGGTCATGTGGGACGGCACCGACGACTCCAAGTCCTATGTGGCGCTGTGCCAGAACTACGGGGAAACCGGCGGAACGCCCTATGTCCCGCGGCCGCAGGAGCAGATCCGCGCGGTGTTCGACGGGCTGGAATTGGTCGATCCCGGATTCGTCTCCATTACCCAGTGGCGCGCCGATTCGACCGACATCGGCGAGATCCGTCCGATTTCCGCCTACGGTGCGGTGGCACGCAAACCCTGAATTCCGCTCACCGAGACAGTTCCGACCAACTGGTCGGAACTGTCTTTTCTTATGTGCCAGTAAATGTTCGGCGGATCTGGTCGAGTGTGCAAATGTACTTGCATCTGCAAGGTGCAGACGCATAAACTCGAACGCAGTTACCGGGGAGGTACGCAGGGAGTTCGCGCCGGCGTCGCCACACACATACACCTCCCCATTCGCAGAGGCGAGGGTGGTCGACATGAACCAGGCATTCCGAACTCCTCACCGGGTCGCTACCGGCCTGCGCGCCCGGGTCACCGCCGACGATTTCGGTGCCGAATGCGGCGACGAACCCGGCACTCTCACCTACCGCCGGGCCCGCGAGATCCTCTTTTCCCACGAGGTACACGGCCCGCAGTGCCGGCAGTGGCTGGCCGCCGCCGCCTACCTGTCCGCGGGGCTGGACGACGAATAGCCCCGAAATCGCCTGGTGCCCTTGACAACCGATAGCCAGGGCCGATCCGGCCGAATCGGGTCCCACACAGTGGATTCGCGGCCCCTCGATCTCACTGAAGCTTCCCCGCGTTCATAACTTTTTCGTATAGTGATGCAACGATTCGGACGCGGTTCTATTACGTCCGATGTGGCATTGGAAGCGACACCTATGACCTTCTCCGCGTTGGACCTGACCACCGAACTACCCACTGGGGCATTGGAGATCGGCGGCCGGCCTGCCTCGGACCCGTTGCAGAACACCGATCGGGTGGCATCGCGAATGGTCGGCTACTTCGCCACCTGTATGGCGCCGTGCCGCACCCTGCCCGGCGAGCAACTACGCGGCGACGTCACCAAACTGACCCGCAGTGTGCTCACGCTGGCCGCCGAGATGTTCGACCGCCGCGCCGTCCCCGACAGCGAACGCCTGACCGAGGTGCGCGAGGCCGCGACCCAATGGGCCAGGGAGGCAGTGCCGCTGGGCACCATCCTGCGCGCCTATCACGAGGGCATCCGGATCGCCCTCGGCCTGGTCACGGCCCAGGCCAAGGCCGACGACGTCGAGGAACTACTCGTCGCCACCGACCTGATGCTCGAACTGCTCGAGGCCATCACGGTCGCGGTCTCCGACGCCTACGTCGACGAGCAGCACCTGGTCGCCCGCGAACATCAAACCGCCGCACAGACACTGGCCTCGGCCCTGCTCAGCGGGCGCGGCAGCTCCGCGCTGGCGCGCCAGGCCGGGATGCCGGTCGCCGAGTCCTACCATGTGGTGGCCCTGTCGGTGCCCCAGCATCCGGACGAGCGCGACCCGCGGGTGGCCTCCGAGGTCGCCGCCCGGCGCAAGCTGCGCCGCATCCAGTCCGCGCTGGCCACGGTGTTCGACTCCCGTGCGCTGACACTGCTGTCCACCAAGGGCGGCACCCTGCTCATCCCGAACGACGCCGACGGGCCCGCGCCCACCTCCGAGACGCTGGAAAAGCTCGCGCAGGCCGCCGAAGTCCCGTTGACGGCCACCCTGGTCACCAGCGACACCGACCAGATTCCCGACGCCGCCGATCA
Source organism: Nocardia sp. NPDC050712 (assembly GCF_040654295.1). Lineage (NCBI taxonomy): Bacteria > Bacillati > Actinomycetota > Actinomycetes > Mycobacteriales > Nocardiaceae > Nocardia > Nocardia sp. NPDC050712. The sequence continues at coordinate 1,368,686 of NZ_JBFAHT010000002.1, read as the reverse complement.
GGCGCACGAGCTGCTGAACCTGGTGCGGGTGGGCGGCCGCTCCCCCGGCCTCTACCAAATGGCCGACCTCGCCGTGGAATACCAGCTGACCCGCGGCGGCCCGGCCACCCGGCGCATCGCCACCATCCTGGATCCGCTGGACGCGCACCCCGAGCTCTTCGACACCATGCGCGCCTACCTGGGCAACGACATGAACCGCCAGCTGACCGCGCGTCAGCTCTATGTGCACCCCAATACCGTCGACTACCGGCTGCGGCGCATCGCCCAGCTCACCTCCATCGACCTGGCCACCTCCGCGGGCATCTCGCAGGCCTCGATCGCGCTGCTGGCCCGCGACCTCGATCGCACGGTCGCACGGCGCCTTTAAGCATTCGCGCGAATCTGTTGTGCAGTCGATGCGCGGAACACCGGGTGCCGCCGGGCCGGACGCGAGATCCTGAAATCCCCGGCATCTGGAGGAAATGATGCGCATAGCGGAGATCTTGCGACGCAAGGGTAATGACGTCACCACGGTGACACCGGAGACCACGGTACGCGGCCTGCTCGGCGTTCTGGCTCAGCTCAACATCGGCGCGGTGGTGGTCTCCCCCGACGACGCCGCGATCGCGGGCATCGTGTCCGAACGCGATGTGGTGCGCCGGCTGCACGAGCTCGGCGCGGAGGTGCTCGACAGCCCGGTGTCGGCGATCATGACCCACCAGGTCCGCACCTGCTCGCCGGACGACCGCGTCGACGGACTGCGCAAAACCATGACCGAGCATCGGATCCGGCACGTGCCGGTGGTGCAGGACGACCGGCTGATCGGCATCGTCAGCATCGGCGACGTGATCAAGAGCGCGATCTCCGAGCTCGCGACCGAGCGTCAGCAACTGACCGAATACATCCAGGGCAGGTACTGACGCCGGCGCCGGGTCAGTACTGTTCGCCGCCACCCATGTCGGCCGAGAGCCAGTGCTCGGGGCGCAGGTACACCGTCACCATCGCCCCGAAGGCCTCGGCCGCCTTCAGGTATCCGTCGACCTGCTCGGCGGGCAGGTAGCGCGCGGCGACCTCGCGGTGCTGCTCGTCGGTCGTCTCGGCGATGCGCAGGATCGGGCCTTCCACCGACACGTAGCGCACGGTCGGCTCGACCCGCTGCGCCATCAGGCTGAAACGGCCCGCCGAGCGCAGGCGCCGGATCTTCTCCGATTCCGCGCCGGTGACCAGCCAGAGTTCACCGCCGGGCCGGTACTGATACCAGATCGGCACGGTGAGCGGGCCCCGGCCCGGGTCGGCGGCCACCGCGAGGGCGCCGATATGCGGCTGGGCGAGAAACTCTTGGCGTTCTGCGAGGTTCAGCGGCATCACCCCAGGCTAGTCATGAAAGTTCTTGTCCACCAGAAACCTTCGAACGCGTGTCGCGGAGTGCGTATCGTGGGTTGGGTCCCAGCGCATCCTGTGAAGGGAGCGTTCGTTGCCCCCATCCGCGCCCGCCCGAGCGCCCCATGTCCCCGAGTCGGTCCGCGCGCTGTTCCCGGCGCTGGCCGAGTCCAGCGCGGTCTATCTCGACAGCGCGGCCACCACTCAGAAGCCGCTCCCGGTGATCGAGACCATCCAGCGCTATCACGCCTCGCGCACCGCCAACGCCGGCCGCGGCACCTATCCGTGGGCCACCGGCCTCAGCAGCAGGCTGGCCCGGGTGCGCACGCGGGCCGCGGCGTTCCTCGGCGCGCAGCACCCCGACGAGGTCGTCTTCACCGGCGGCGCCACCGCCGCGCTCAACGCGGTCGCCCTGTCCTGGGGGCTGGCCGAACTCGCCGACGGCGACCAGATCCTCTACAACCCGCGCGATCACGCCTCCAATGTCTATCCCTGGCACCACCTGCGCCAGGTGCTGGCCCGGTTCGGCCGCCACATCGACCTCGTCGGCTACCGCAGCACCGAGACCGGCGAGGCCGACACCGCCGATATCCTGGCCAAGCTCACCCCGCGCACCCGGCTGATCACCACCAGCCACCTGCACCACGTGTTCGGCGGCCTGACCACCCTCGAGGAGCTGCGCGGCCGGATCGATCCGGAGGTGCTGCTCTGCTTCGACTGCAGTCAGAGCGGCGGGCATCTGCCGGTGGACGTCACCGCGCTCGGCGCGGACTTCGCGGTGTTCGCCGCGCACAAGATGTTCGGCGCGCCCGGCACCGGCATCCTCTACTGCCACCGCCGGGTGCATGATCGGCTGCTGCCATTCCTGCCCGGCGGCAACTCCGGGGTACGGCTCGGCGCCGACGGGCTGGCCCCGGCCGCCATGCCGGAGCTGCTGGAGGGCGGCACCCAGAACATTCCGGGCATCCTGGCCCTCGGCAGCGCGCTCGAGGTGCTCGAGTCCTTCGATATGACGGTCGTGGCCGCGCACAACCGCGAACTGACGCTGCGCCTGATCGACGGATTGCGCCGGGTGCGCGGCTGCGAGTTCCTGCCGGGGCCCGCGCACGCGTCCTGCGCGGTCGGCTACGGCATCGTCTCCTTCACCCTGCCCGGCATCACCGCCACCGATCTGGGTTTCGTGCTCAGCGAGCTCGGTTTCCTGGTGCGCACCGGGCTGCACTGCACGTCCTCGGAATTCGATGCCGATTCCGTACGGGTCAGCACGCACATCTACAACACCGTCGACGAGATCGACCGGTTCACCGCGTGCGTCGAGACGATTGCCGAGGAGGTTTCGTGAGTGCCGAGGTGTCACGCTACGACCGGCGGGCCGCGTCCCGCGTGCTGGCCGGTCTGGCCCAGCCCGGACTGTTCGAGGCCCGCCTGCCGGTGCCCGACCAGCTCCGCATCGAATACGCCGGTACCGCGTTGCAGACGGAGCCGAACAGTCACCTGACCTTCTCCCAGCGGCTGTATCTGGAGCGGTTCATGCGCCCGTGCCGCAGCTATCAGGTCACCAGTGCCACGCACCGGATCACCTGGACCGACAGCAGCGGTGTGCCCAACACCGGCCACTACCGTGCGGACGGGCTGGGCCCGATCATGCCGATCGCCACCCGCGAGGCCACGCTGCTGCTGTGGCAGGCCGTGGCGGCCAATACCGAACTGGCCCAGCGGATCAGCGCGCTCGGGCCGCGCGAGCACGCCGTGCTGGCCGGTACCACCACCGATCACGACCCGCTGGAGATCTTCCGCGTCGGTATCGAGGCGACCGGGCGGGCGCTGGCCCAGCACGCGCTGCTGGCCCGGCAGACGCCGTATCGCAGCGCGGCCGAGTTCGCGCACGGCATGCACGATTCCGGCATCTTCGCCGCGGTGGCCACCCGCTGGTACTGGGAGCTACAGGCCTCCACCTATCGGCGCGGGATGATCCCGGTGACCCTGGCGGCCCAGCCCGACGGCACCGTGCGCTACACCGCCGAGACGGTGGCGACCCTGCGCGCGATGAAGGACACCACCATCGACGAGGCGCACATGGTGATGCGCCGGGCGACCAGCGCCGAGGGGCTCTCGGTGCCCGAGGCGATCGCGAAGTACCACGAGGACCTCGATCTCATCTCCCGCCAGTACGCGCTACTGCCCGCGGGCACCCGCCCGGCCTGCCTGGCCGCCATGCCGCACCAGCTCGACGGCGCGCACTACAGCCTGCTGCCGCTGGTGGTGGACCAGTTCGTCACGGTGTTCACCCAGCTCGCCGCGCGCTGCGTGCTCGTCGAGGTGCCCCTGGACCCGGCCGACGAGCTCACCGCCGACGGCCCGGCCACCGCCGAGGACCAGGTCTTCTACGTGCCGGACATGAACTGTAAGCACTGCGTGCGCACCATCACCGGCGTGCTGGAGAACATGGGCATCAAGGTCGCCGAGATCGACCTGATCAGCAAGCGGGTCGTGGCCGAGTTCCGCAGTCCGCGCAACCGGGCCCGCGCGTTCGAGGCCATTCGCGACGGCGGCTACAACCCGGTGGGCGAACGCCCCGCGCAGCACCCGACGGAATCCACGGTATGACCGGTCCGCCCGCGCTCCCGCCGAAGATCCACCCGCTGGTCCGGGCCTTCCTCGACAGGCGCGACACCGTGGACGACACCCTCGCGCGGTTCGGCTCCCCGGTGCACCTGGTGTTCCCGCAGGTCTATACCGAGAACCTGAAGCGGCTGCGCGCGGTCTTGGAGGCGCAGCTGCCGCGCCATCGAATCTGCTACGCGCACAAGGTGAATCGGTCGCGGGCGTTCGTCCGCACCGCCGAGCACGCGGGCGCGTCGGTCGATGTCGCGTCCCCGCGGGAGCTGGCCAGCGCGGTCGGCGCGGGGTTCGCGACGACGCGTATCGAGGCCACCGGCCCCAAGGGCGAGGAGTTCCTGCGCGAGCTGATCGAGTGCGGCGCGACCGTCAATGTGGACAACCTGTGGGAGCTGGCACGCGTCGCCGAGCTGGCCGGTGCGAACACAAAAGTTCCCGTGCTGCTGCGGGTTTCGGATTTTCCGGGCACGCCGGTGAGCCGGTTCGGGGTCCCGCTGCCGCATCTGGACCGGGCCTTCGAACTGCTCACCGCGCACCGCGACCGGATTGCCCTGCTGGGCTTCGCTTTTCACATCGACTCCGGCGAGACCACCGAACGTGTGCGTGCCATCGAGGCCTGCCTGGCGCTGATCGAGCAGGCCTATGGTCACGGCCTGAGCCCGACGGTGCTCGACATCGGCGGCGGCTTCCGGCAGGTGTTCACCGCCGACGCCACCGCCTTCGACGGCTATGTGCACGCCCTGCGCGAGGCGCTGCTGGGCCGGGGCGAGCCGATGACCTGGTCGAACAACACCTTCGGCTATCACCTCGACAACGGCGCGGTGCACGGCACGCCGGTCTTCCACAAGTACGCCAATACTGTTGCGGCCCATCACATGCTGGCCGATGTCCTGGCCGCGCCGCTGGAGCGGCACGGCGGGCGCACGGTCGCCCGGGTCGCCGCCGACAACCTGCTCGAGCTCTGGATCGAGCCCGGCAAGGCGCTGGTCGACCATGCCGGGATCACGGTGGCGCGCGTGGTGTTCGTCAAGGAGCTCGCCGACGGCACCGTGCTGGTGCACCTCGATCTGAGCCGGGATTCGGTGACACCGGCCGACCAGGAGGTGATGGTCGATCCGGTGCTGCTCTCGAGCGGCGCACCCGAATCCGGCCCCGTCGGTGTGTATTTCGCGGGCCGGCTGTGCCTGGAACGCGACATGATCACCAATCACAAGGTCTGGCTGCCCACGCGCCCGCAGCCCGGCGATCCGGTCATCTTCCCCAATACCGCCGCCTATCACTCCGACCTCTCGGCCGCCCCGGCCTCGATGCATCCGCTGCCCGACAAACTCGCGGTGGTGTTGCGGGCGGGCACCTTTCAGGTGTGCCGAGACAGCGACTACGAGCCGGCGCGCGGCGCGCCGCCGCCGCAGCGGCGCGTCCCCCCGCGCGCGCCCCGGGTGCCGCAACCTCCGAGTGGACGGCAGGCGCCCCGACGGCCCACCGGTGCCCCGTAATGCGCTACGACCACATCACCGACCTGATCGGTAACACGCCACTGCTGCGCCTCGACCCCGCCGTGCACCGGCTCGCGGGTGTGGAGCTGTACGCGAAACTGGAGTCGCACAACCCGTTCGGCTCGGTCAAGGATCGGGTGGCCTGGGCGATGATCCGCGATGAAGTGGATCGGCTGACGGCCGGCGGGCAACGCCTGATCGAGGCCTCCAGCGGCAATACCGCCAAGGCGCTGCGCGTGCTCGGCGCGCTGCACGGCGTCGGGTTGCGCGCGGTGACCAACCGTATCCGGGTCACCGAGGTGCGCGACCTGTTGCAGCTGCTCGGCACCGAGATCGTGGAACTGCCGGGGCTGTCCGAATGCCCGGACCCGACGACGCCCAACGATGTCTACTCGGTGATCGAAGCGACCATGGCCGCCGAGCCCGGCGCCTTCCACCACCCCTCGCAATACACCAACGAGAAGAACGTCGAGGCACACTGCCAGGGCACGGGGCGCGAAATCCACGAGGACCTGGCCGCGGCCGGCATCGGCCGCGTCGACTATCTCATCGGCGGCCTGGGCACCACCGGCTCCAGCCGCGGCGCGGCCACCTTCCTGCGCAAGCACAATCCCGAATTGCGTACCGTCGCCGTGGTTTCCGAGCGCTCCGACTTCATTCCGGGCATCCGCTCGGAAACCGAGATGTGGGATGTCGGCCTGTTCCAGCCCGACTTCTACGATGACATCGTCGCCGTCGAGGCCGGACGCGCGGTGGACGCGACCATGGCACTGATCACCGGCTACGGCGTACTGGCCGGGCCCACCAGCGGCGCCGCCTATGCCGCGACCCTGGAAACGCTGGGGGCACTGGATCTTTCCGAGCGCACGGAACCGCTCGTCGCGGTCGTCATCGTCTGCGACCGGCTCGAGCCCTACCTGTCCTATATCAAGAAGCGCCGCCCCGAACTGTTCGGCCGCACCGACCGCCGCCCGCCCGCAACCGCCGCGGAACTGGCCGCCGTGGCCGCCCTGACACCGGAACAGCTCGCCGAACTCGACGCCACCGGCCGGCCCGTCATCGTCGACACCCGCGGCGCCATGGCCTATCGGATCGGACATGTACCGGGGGCGTTGAACATTCGCGACGATCAACTCGACGACATGCTGGCCCAGGGCATCCCGTTCCCGCGGTCGCGCCCGGTGGTGTTCGTCTGCCCGGTCGGTGAGGTCTCGCGCCGGTTCGCCGCGCTCGCCCGCCGCGACGGCTACGACGCGGCGAATCTCGAGGGCGGCATCACCGCCTGGCGCGATGCCGGACTGCCGTTGGAAAGCGGTGCCTGACCGGGACTTTCGCGCGCGTTTCCCGCGTGTCCCGGCGCTTATGCGCGGACACTATAACTGTCGAGTCCCCCGAAGCCAGGGGGTCTACGGGGGACCTGTCCAACCCTCCTGGCGCGAGAGGATGATCCGGCATGTTCGGTTCCAAGCGCACAGCGGCAACGGCGGCAACCACTTTCGGCGCCATGGCGGCCGCCCTGGTCATGACCGCCCCTTCGGCACCGGCCTGGGTCACCGGGATCAGCGTCGCCCCGGGCCTCAGCTTCGGGACGTCGACCACCTACGGCACCAGTTGCCCGTACACGGTCACCGCCAACGCCACCTGGGGCGACTACGTCTACTTCTACGACTACAACGGCGGCGTGTTCAGCCCGACCGGCCCGCTGTGGGTCGGCGCGTCCGGCTCGGTCACCGCGCAGTGGACGCCGTACGTGCGCGGTAGCCACACCCTGGTCGCGTGGGGTCAGCACAACCAGCAGACCACCACGGTGACCGTCGGCTCCGGTACCAACGTCGGCTTCGGCTGCGTCGTCCTGCCCTGAGACGCCGCACCCCCCGGACCCGCATCTGCCCCGGTGATGCGGGTCCTGGACGGCGGGGGCATTACTGTAGTGCGGTGCAAACAGGCCAGGAACCAGCCGAGGGCGGGCCCCGCATCTGGGGTGGGACGACGCTCAACGAGCGACGGGAGGCGCGCCGCGCCACGTTGCTGGAGGCCGCGCTGGACCTGATCGGCGAATCCGGCGCCGCCGGTGTCACCATGCGCGCGGTGTGCCGCCGCGCCAATCTCACCGACCGCTACTTCTACGAGAGCTTCGGCAGCCGCGACGAACTCCTGGACGTGCTCTACCGCCAGGTCGCCGACGAATTCCTCGGGCCCATGACCTCTTTCGCCGAGGTCAACGATCCGGCCGCCGATCGCGAACTCTCCGACGTCCTGGTCGACAAGGTGCTCGAGGATCCGCGCAAATCCCGGCTGTTCCTGGTCGAGCCGTACTCCAGTACCGGCCTGGGCCAGACCACCATCGCGGTGATGCCCGCCTTCACCCGCCTGATCCAGGATCACCTGTTCGCCTACATCGAGGATCCGGTGCGCCGCCGCCTGGCCGCGGTCACCATGGCCAGCGGCAACGCGGGCATGTTCTCGGCCTGGCTGAACGGCTCGCTGCGCGCCACCCGCGAGCAGATCGTCGACCACATCGTCGCGACCATCACCGTCTACCGGGCGATCTACAAGTAATTCCGGGTTGCATTCGTTTCGCATCCGGGGTTAACTGTCAGGCGCAAGGTGCCAATCGTTCGCTGAGGCTCCTTCACGGATATAGGCCAGCGACCCCGAACGTCGAGAGACGCCCCGGGTCAGGACAGGTCTCCCCGGCTTAAGGGGTGATCCCGATTGGCTCCCAGCTCGGCTGGGTTCACGCCGTGAAGTGCCAAAGGTCTTACGAGGAGCGGGCCTCACCGGCGGGTTTGCCGGATTCCCCCGCAGTGCTCTGCAACGATCAGTCCTGGGCGTGCGCTGCGGCGCGCGCGAAACAGTTCGAAGGAGGTGAGCCGGATGTCCGGCGGTAATAGTCCGAGTTATCAGTTAGCCAGCTATTCGCTCGGCGTCACCTCAATGGCAGAAATCGGCACGGGAAGCCGCCCGTAATCGCTGTTCGATGGTGCGCTGGACTCAGTTCAGGAGTGCGTGATGTCAACAGTAGAGATGATCATCCGGCTGTGCGCCGGCGTCGGCCTCGGCGCCGCGATCGGCTTCGAACGCCAATACCGGGCCCGGGAGGCGGGCCTGCGCACCAACGCGCTCGTGGCCGCCGGATCCACGCTGTTCGTGCTGCTGTCGGCGCACGGCTTCGACGGCAACGACGCCGACCCCACCCGGGTCGCCGCCCAGATCGTCTCCGGCATCGGCTTCCTCGGCGCGGGCGTCATCATCCGCGACGGATTGAACGTGCGCGGCCTCAATACCGCTGCGACACTGTGGTGTTCGGCCGCGGTGGGTGCGCTGGCCGGAGCCGGGATGCTGGACACGGCGGCCATCGGCACCGTCGCGATCGTCGCGGTCAACATCGCGCTGCGCGCCGCCGGCCGGGCCGTGGACAAGCGGCCCGACACCCGCGAGGAACAGCCCGCCACCTATGTCTTCACCGCGGTCACCGACGACGAGCACGAGGCGCACGTGCGCGCGCTGCTGGTGCATTCGCTGACCCGCACCGACTTCCGGCTCGTCTCGGTCTCCAGCGCCAATACCGGCGTGCCCGGCCGGGTGGAGGTGCGCGCCGAACTCACCGGTGATCGCCGCGACGACCGGCAGATGGAATCGGCGGTCAGTCGGCTGAGCCTGGAGCCCTCGGTGACCAGCGCGGGCTGGCAGGTCGACGTCGACAACGTGGCGGGACGGTCCTAGCCATGACCGCCTTCGGCTCCTACCCCACCCGCGACGCGGCACTGGACCGGCCGCGCAGCCCGCTCGCCGACGCGGTCGTCTTCGCCGGCGCGGCCGTCCTGGTCTGGGCGCTGGTCCGGATCGCCGGCACCGTCGACGTGCCGTTCGGCGAAACCACCGCGCCCGCGGCGATTTCCACCGATCCGGGCCAGCTGCCGTACTACGCGGCCCGCTCGCTGCTCCGGATGTTCCTCGCGCTGGCGGCCTCGATCGTGTTCACCTTCGTCTTCGCGACCGCGGCGGCGCGGCTGCGCCGGGCCCGCGCGGTGCTGCTGCCCGCCTTCGACATCCTGCAATCGATCCCGGTGCTGGGCTTCCTGTCCTTCACCGTGACGGGGTTCATCGCGCTGTTCCCGGGCTCGCAACTCGGCCTGGAATCGGCGTCGATCTTCGCCATCTTCACCGCCCAGGTGTGGAACATGGCGTTCAGTTTCTACGCCAGTCTCAGCGCCCAGCCGCCCGAGCTCGACGAGGCCGCCCGGGCCCTGAGACTGTCCCGCTGGCAACGGTTCTGGCGGCTGGACGTGCCCAGCGGCATGATCCCGCTGGTCTGGAACGGCATGATGAGTTTCGGCGGCAGCTGGTTCTTCCTGGTGGCCTCCGAGGCGATCTCGGTGCACAACCGCGAGTACGCGCTGCCCGGCATCGGCTCCTACGTGGCCGCCGCGACCGCCGAACAGGACCTGCCCGAGGTGCTGCTCGCCGTGGGCGTGATGGTCGTCCTGGTGATCGGCGTGAACTTCCTGTTCTGGCGGCCGATCACGGCCTGGGCCGAACGCTTCCGGATGGGCGAGTCCAAGGGCGCGGAGGCGCCGCGCAGCCTGGTGCTGAACCTGGTGCGCCGCTCGCACATTCCCGCTCTGCTCGGGCGCCTGTTCGGCCCGCTGGTCGCGCCGCTGGACCGGGCGATGAGCGTGTTCGGGCTGGCCGAGTATCCGCTGCACGGCTCGGCGGCTCGCCGCCGCCTGGGCGACTGGGTGTTCGGCACGCTGGTCACCGCCGCGGTCGCCTACGGCGGCTATCAGGTGCTGCGATACATCGCGGACAGCACCGGCTTCGGCGAGGTCGCGCACGCGTTCGGGCTCGGCTTGCTGACCCTGCTGCGGGTGCTGGTGCTGGTGGTCCTGGCCTCGATCGTCTGGGTGCCCATCGGCGTGTGGATCGGCTTGAACCCCAAGGTGTCCCGGCTCGCCCAGCCGGTCGTGCAGGTGCTCGCCAGCTTCCCGGCCAACTTCCTGTTCCCCTTGGTCACCGCCGTGCTCGTGGCCACCGGCATCAGCCTGAACTGGGCCAGCATCCTGCTGATGGCGCTCGGCTCGCAGTGGTACATCCTGTTCAACGTGATCGCCGGCGCCAGCGCCGTGCCCAACGATCTGCGCGAGGCCGCCACCAGCCTGCGGCTGCCGCGAAAACTGTGGTGGCGCAAGCTGATCCTGCCCGCCATCTTCCCCAGCTATGTCACCGGCGGCCTCACCGCGGCGGGCGGGGCGTGGAACGCCTCCATCGTCTCCGAGATCGTCGAATACGGCCCCACCACCCTGGTCGCGACCGGCCTCGGCGCCTACATCGCCCAGGCCACCAGCGCCGGCGATTCGCCGCGCGTGCTCATCGGCATCCTCGTCATGAGCGTCTACGTGGTCCTGATCAACCGGCTGCTCTGGCGCCGCCTCTACGCCCTGGCCGAACGGCGGTACGCGCTGTGACCCGAGAACTTCCGACAGGAGATCAACCGATGACCACCTCCGACGTACTGCTCGACGTCCAAGGCGTGAGCAAGTCCTTCACCGGTACCGCGGGCGACGAACTGCGCGTGCTGGACCGCATCGATCTGCAATTGCGCGAGGGCGAGGTCGTCGCGCTGCTGGGCCGATCGGGCTCCGGCAAGTCCACCCTGCTGCGCATCATCGCCGGCTTGATCGGGCCCACCGCGGGCACGGTGCGCTACCGCGGCGCGGCGCTCAACGGCGCCAATCCCGGTGCGGCGCTGGTTTTCCAATCCTTCGCCCTGATGCCGTGGCTGACCGTGCAGGACAATGTCGAACTCGGCCTGGCCGCCCGCAACGTGGCACCGGCCGAGCGCAGCCGCCGCGCCCTGGCCGCGATCGACATGATCGGGCTCGACGGCTTCGAAAGCGCCTACCCCAAGGAGCTTTCCGGCGGCATGCGCCAGCGCGTCGGCTTCGCCCGCGCCCTGGTGCTCGAGCCCGATCTGCTGCTCATGGACGAGCCGTTCTCCGCGCTGGACGTGCTGACCGCCGAGAACCTGCGCACCGAACTCGTGCGCCTGTGGGCCGGTGACGCGTTCCCGTCCAAGGCGGTCTGCCTGGTCACCCACAACATCGAGGAGGCCGTGCTGCTGGCCGATCGGGTGCTGGTGCTCGGCGCCAACCCCGGGCGGATCATCGCCGAGATCGCGATCGAGCAGCCGCGCCCGCGCGACAAGCGTGCCGCGTCCTTCGACGCCCTGGTCGACCAGATCTACGGCCTGCTGACCGGGCGCGACACCGAACCCGTCGCGCCGGCGCCGGATACCGCCACACCCACCGCGCGGCCGCTGCCCGATGCCTCGCCCGGCGGGCTGGCCGGACTGGTCGAACTCGTCTACGCCGCGGGCCGCCGGGCCGACCTGCCCGACATCGCCGACGAGCTCAATTTCGAGCTCGACGACCTGTTTCCGCTGGTGGACGCGGCCGAGCTGCTCGGGCTGGCCACCGTCGAGGCCGGCGATGTCGAACTCACCGAGATCGGCGCCCGGTTCACCACCGCCGACATCCAGGAGTCCAAGCGGATCTTCGCCGAGCAGGCCCGCCACCGCGCACCCCTGGTCCGGACCATCTGCAAGGGCCTGGCGGGCAGCCGCGACGGCTCGCTCAAGGCGAGCTTCTTCCTGGACCTGCTGCGGCGGGGCTTCTCCCCCGCCGACGCGCGCCGCCAGCTCGACCTGGCCATCGACTGGGGCCGCTACGCCGAGCTCTACGACTACGACAAGGACAACGACCAGATCACCGCCGACCCGGCGGCCGAGGTCTATCAGGCCGTGCGCGGCGCCTGGACCGCGTGAACGGTTTGTTGACAGCCTGCCAATAGTGGTGGACCCTAGGTCCTGGACCGGCATCGAGGCCGGACGGTCGAGCAGAAGGATCGAGCACAATGGCACGCGCGGTGTGGAGTGACGACGAGGTCGAAGCGGTACGCGAACTCGCCCGGACGTTCTTCGAGAAGGAAGTCGTCCCGCACGAGGAGAAGTTCGTCGCACAGGGCCATCCGGACCGTCACCTGTACAACCGGGCCGGCGAGCTGGGTCTGCTCTGCGCGTCCATCCCGGCCGAATACGGCGGGGGCGGCGGCACTTTCGCGCACGAGGCGGCGGTCATCGAGGCCCAGACCGTGGCCGGTGACGGCGCGCTCGGCATGTCGGTGCACAGCGGCATCATCGCGCCCTACCTGCACCACTTCGGCTCCGAGGAACTCAAGCGGCGGGTGCTGCCCAAGGCGGCCAGCGGCGAGATGGTGCTGTCGATCGGCATGACCGAACCCAGCACCGGCTCGGACCTGCAAGCCATCAAGACCCGCGCGGTGCGCGAAGGCGACGAGTATGTCATCACCGGCTCAAAGATCTTCATCTCCAACGGCTGGCTGTGCGACGGCATCATCATCGCCGCCAAGACCGACCCCGCCAAGGGCGCGGCCGGCGTCTCGCTGATCTTCGCCGAGGTCGGCGACGACACCCCCGGATTCAAGCGCGGGCGCATCCTGAGCAAGATCGGCGGCAAGGGGCAGGACACCGCCGAGCTGTTCTTCGACGGGCTGCGCGTGCCGGCCGGCAACCTGCTCGGGCCGGCCGAGGGCCAGGGCTTCTATCAGATGATGCAGATGCTGGCCCAGGAGCGCCTGGTCACCGGCATCCTCGCGGTCACCATGATGGAGAAGGCCGTCGCGCTCACCGTCGAATACACCAAAGGCCGTGAGGCTTTCGGTAAGCCGCTGTTCGCCATGCAGAACACCAAGTTCGAACTGGCCGAGTGCGCGACCATCGCCAAGATCAGCCGGGTTTTCCTGGACGACTGCATCGACAAGCATCTGCGCGGCGAACTCGATATCCCCACCGCGGCCATGTCGAAGTACTGGCTGACAGACCAACTCGGTATCGTTGTCGACCGCTGCCTGCAACTGTTCGGCGGCTACGGCTACATGACGGAGTACCCCATTTCGCAGCTCTACACCGGCGCCCGCGTGCTGCGCATCCTCGCGGGCAGCAACGAGGTCATGAAGGATCTCATTGCCCGAGCGCTCTGACACCTCCGGCGCGAGCGCGACGGTGCCCGCCGACGGCACCGTCGCCGTGTCGCGCCGCCGTCGCCTCGAACCCGACGAGCGCCGTGCCCAGATCCTGGCCTGCGCCATCGACATGTTCGGCGAACGGCCCTACGCGGCGGTGTCGACCGCCGAGCTGGCCCAGCGCGCCGGTGTGGCCCGCGGCCTGATCAACCACTACTTCGGCAACAAGCGCGATCTCTACCTGGCCGTGGTGCGCCGCATGGTGACCCTGCCGCGCCCCGACGCGATGATCGTGCCCAGCGGCACCGATGCCGAACGGGTGCAGGCGAGCGTGCGCTGGCTGCTGGACACCATCTCCGAGCACGGCAGCACCTGGGTGAAGGTGACCAGCCACGAAGGCGTCGGCAACGACCCCGAGGTGCAGCAGATCCTGGACGAGGCCGACGACGCCGCGGCCGAGCGCATGCTCGTGATGGTCGGCCTGGCCGATTCGGCACACAGTGCACAGTTGCAGGCGCTGGTGCGCGGCTACGGCGGGCTGGTCAAGGTGGCCGGGCGGGAATGGATCGTGCGCGGCACGCTCGATCGGCCGCAGGTGCACGAGTTGCTCGCGGACATGCTGATGACCCTGGTCACCGTGACGATGCCCAAGATCGATCGCACCTGAGAATTACCGGTAGGACTGCCAGTTCTGCCGGTACCGCGCCTGCGTCGCGTTGTAGCGCCCGGACTGGCGCGCGACCGGCGGGTGACCGAGCCGGTCGTGCTCGACCTCCATCCGGCCGTGGCGGCGGTGCTCCATGGTGAGCACGGCGAGCCCGGCCAGCCACAGCGCCACCGCGATGATCGCGCTCATGATCGCCCAGCCTTCATAGCCGTATCCCGCCGCGGTGAGCGCGCACGCGACCGCCACGATGCCCAGCGCACAGAGAATCACGCCGGGAACGTTGTGGCTATCGCCCAGAAACTCACCCGCCTGCGCCTGCCAGCGCTGGCCTTTCAGCTGGTCTTCTTCCTCCTCATAACTGCGATCACCCCACATGGCAACCTCCTACGGGATATGGCAAATGAGCGGCAACCTCAGGTTATGCCCGAACGCCACTCCGCGCCCGGTTTCCGGCAGCTCTTACCGAGTTCGTTATTTCCCGCTTCCCGTGAACTCGTTGCCCCGGGCACCTATTGTGGTTCGAAATCGGGGCGGGGTTCGGTTAGCCCGAGGCACCTGCGCGAGAGATACATGCGAGAGGGACCTTGATGGCACGCACACAAGAGTGGCAGCGCGAGCGCCGGCGGCAAGAGCTACCCGCGGAGGACCGCTGGGAGCGCGAGCAGCAGGAGCGGGCCGAGGGGCGCTGGCCGCAGGTGCAGGCCGAGGACCTGGAATTCGGCGAGGAACGCAAGCCGGTCGTCAATCCGTACGCGATCGTCGCACTCGTCGCGGCGCTGCTGCTGTTGTTCCCGGTGGCGATCGTCTTCGGCATGATCGCCTACACGCATCCCAAGGGTAAGAGCATGGCGACCTTCGCCCTGCTGCTCGGATTCGCGGAGGCCGCGGCCATCGCCGGCCTGTTCCTGATGTCGGGAAACGCGTTACAGGACTTGGTGTCCGGCTCCGAGAGCACGGTCACCACCTCGGCGATGGCCTCCGCGCAGGGCAGCGCCGTGCCGCAGAGCACCGCGGCCCCGACGACCGCCGCGCCCACCACCACCGAGGCGAGCGCCCCGGCCAGCACGACCGCCGCGGTGCGCAAGGGCGCGGGCTGCTCGGAGGCACAGGCCGGGCTGATCGGCGCCGGCGGTGACGGCGGCACGCTGCTGTGTCTGGCCAAATCCGGCAAGTACGAGTGGTCGGGCCCCTACAACGTGGGCACCGGCCGCTTCACCGAGGGCGAGCCCTGCCAGCCCTCGATCGCCAAGACCGGGCGCAGCGCCGAGGGCCGCGCGCTGGTCTGCGAGGCGGGCGACGACAGCGGGTCCTGGACCCGCTGGACCTCCTAGGTCGGCTTCTTCGCCTTGCTCGGCTGCACCCGGGGCGGTTCGTTCGGCATCTTCGGATAGACCGGCGGCCACGGCGCGTCCATCAGCCCGGCGGCCAGATCGCGTTCGGACATCTCCAGCAGCGGCGCCAGCGACTGCGGCTTGCGATCAGCCCACGGGTCACCCAGTTCGGCCAGCCGGGCGGGCACCGTCGCGATGGTCAGTTCCTCGGGCACCACGGCGTCGAGATCGGCCCAGGCCAGCGGCGTGGACACCTGCGCGCCGACCTTGGGCCGCACGCACCACGCGCCGAACACGGTGCGGTGCGGCGCGTTCTGGTTGAAGTCGACGAAGACGCGGTTGCCGCGCTCCTCTTTCCACCAGGCCGCGGTGATCCGGTCGGTGTGCCGGCGCTCGAGTTCGCGGGCCAGCGCCACGGCGGCCGCGCGCACCTGGTAGCCGTCCCACGACGGTTCCAGCAGGGCGTAGATGTGCAGGCCGCGCGAGCCCGAGGTCTTGACCCGGGAGTCGATGCCGAGTTCGGCCAGCAGGTCGCGGGTGCACACGGCGGCGTACTTCAGATCGTCCAGGGTGATGCCGGGCGAGGGATCCAGATCGATGCGCAGTTCGTCGGTGACGCCGGTGGGCGGCAATTCCGTTCCGGCGGCGTCGAAGACGGGCGCGGCGGTGCTGTGGGCCGCCGCGTCCGCGTGCGTGGGCCAGACGTGGAAACCCAGGCAGCCCTGGTTCACCGCCCACAGGATGTGGGCCAGATCGTGCGCGACGAGCGCGTCGCTGGTGGTGCCGTTGGGTGTGGACACCTCCACGGTGTGCAGCCAGTCCGGCGCGGTCTTGGGCACGCGCTTCTGGAACCAGGATTTGCCGGACGCCCCGTCGGGATAGCGTTCCAGCAGCAGCGGCCGGTCGCGCACCACACCGAGGAACGGCTCGGCGACCGCCTGGTAGTAGCGCACCAGATCCAGCTTGGTCTCTTCCCGTTTGGTGAAATAGACCTTGTCGGGATTGCTGATCGTGACGGTGCGGCCGTCGGTCTCGATGTCGATGGACGCGCTCATTTTCCCGCCTCGCGAGCTTCGCTGAAGATGGCGCTCAACTCGGCCGGTGCGACCTCTTCGAGCTGGGCGTAGGTGCACGATTCCGGGGTGCGGTCGGTGCGGAAGCGAACCAGCCGGCCGCCGTGGCGCAGCCGCCCCGACTGCACGTGCTCGTAGCGGACCTCGGCGACCAGTTCGGTGCGCAGCGCCTCCCAGGACAGATCTTTGCCGCCGGTCCAGCGGCTCACCCCGCCGGGCATCTTGCCGTCGGCCTTGGCCTGGGCTGCCATATCCGCCCACTCGCGCCACGGGTGATTCGCTAAAGCGTTCTCGCGCAAGGGCTTCAGCTCGTCGACCAGTTCGGCGCGCCGGGCCTTGGTGAAACTGCTCGCCACCCCGACGTGATGCAGCCGGCCGTCCTCGTCGAACAAGCCGAGCAGCAGTGAACCCACGCCCTCGCCGTCTTTGTGCCAGCGGAAGCCGGCCACCACGCAGTCGGCGGTGCGCACGTGCTTGACCTTGAGCATCACCCGCTTGTCCTGCAGGTAGACCTCGTCGTCGGCCTTGACCATCACGCCGTCGAAGCCCGCGCCCTCGAACCGGGTGAACCAATCCTCGGCCACGGCCGGATCCTGGGTGATCGGCGTCAGGTGCACCCGCGCCGGTTCGGTCTCGAGGATGGTCTCCAGCAGCCGCCTGCGCTCGCGGAAGGGCTCCTCGGTCAGATCCTTGTCGCCGAGGGCGAGCAGGTCGAAGGCGACGAAGCTGGCGGGCGTCTCGACCGCGAGCTTGGCGACCCGGGACGCGGCCGGATGCAACCGGTTCTGCAGGGTGTCGAAATCCAGGCCCTCCTCGGTGACCATCACGATTTCACCGTCGACCACGCATTTGTCGGGCAGCGCCTGCTTGAGCAGCTCGGCGACCTCGGGGAAATAGCGGGTGAGCGGGCGGTCGTTGCGGGAACCGAGTTCGACCTCGTCACCGTCGCGGAACACGATGCAGCGGAAACCGTCCCATTTCGGCTCGTAGCTCAGGCCCGGGCCGGGCGGTACCGACGGCGCCGACTTGGACAACATCGGCTTCACAGGGGGCATCACCGGCAGGTCCACGCGCTCCTCCTCGGATTCGGTGCGTCATCACCCATGTCGACGTCGTAGCCGGCGCACATTCATCGGTGCCTTCGGCTCGATCGTAGGTGGCGGGTCCGACACCTGGCCCCGGATCCGGCCCGCCGGGCCCGGCAAATCTGAAGAAAAGTCTATTACCAGCAGTTATGCCCACAACGCGAGAACGTGGCTACCCTGGATTGCGGCATTACTCCAGAACTCGTCGACAGGCGCGGCAACGCGCGGAGAGGTGGTTCGGAATGGCGAAGCACAACAAGCCGGGAATGTTCGGCAAGGCGCTGCGCGCCCTGGCGCTCACCGGCATCGCGGCGGCGATCACGAAATTCGTGCAGAAGCGGCAGGCGGATCAACGCGCCAGCGAACGGCAGGCCTATTCGCGGGCCGCTACCGCCGCCTCGCACTGACCCCGGGCAGCACGGCTCAGTCCAGCCAGCCGTGCTGATCGGCGAAGGCGGTCAATCGATCCCGGATGGTGAGGATCTCCCCCGCGGTCAACGCGGGGCTTGCGTCCAGCAGCAGCTCGGTGATCAGGCGTTTGTGTTCGGCGGCAGTCAGACCCCCGGTGACCGCGCGGTCTTTTTTATGGCGGGGAGCGGGCGTATTCGACTGGCCACCCACGGCGCTCAGATTGATCGCCTTCGGCCCCCGGTCGCCCTCGGTGACGTCGAATTCGAATACCCGGCCCTGCCGTAGCTCGTCTTCGTCCAGGCCGATGTCGTTCACGTGCACGAATACATCCGGGCCGCCGTCTTCCGGCCGGATGAACCCGAAACCCCGAGAACTGTCGAACGACACCAATTTCCCGATGGACACCAAAACACCCGCTCCTCGCCGCCGTAACTACCCGGACACTTTAGCTCCGTTTCTCCTCATCGGAGTTCGAAAGCGCCTTTTGCAGCGAGTTGAAGACGGTCAATCCCTGACCGACCATTCCGTTCACCATTTCGCTGACGCCGTCCGGCCCGTTCAGCACCGTCAGATTGGCGTTGGAAAGCCCCAGCGAGGCCTGCTTCACGATTTCCGGCAACTGCTCGATGAGCAGCTGATCCAGCGCGATCCGATTGTTGGACGCGGCCGCCTCGGCCTGGATCCGGGTGCGATCGGCTTCGGCGACCGCCAGAATCCGCACCCGCTCGGCCTCGGCCAAGGCCGGTTTCACGATTTCGGTCTGCAACTGCTGCTCACGCAATTCCGCTTCCTTGCGCGCCTGCGTGGCCTTGGCGATGAGCACCTCCTGCAGCGCGATGGCCTGGGCCAGCGGCCCCGCCTGCGCGGCTTCGGCATTCGCCTTGTCGATATCGCGCTGGAACTCGGCTTTCAGCACCGCGGTCTCGCGCGAGTATTCGGCCTGCCGGCGCAGTGACTCCTGCTCGGCCTCGGCGGCGCGCTGCGCGGCCTGGGCCTGGGCGATCTGCGCGTCCCGCTGCACGGCGGCGTTGTGCGGCGCGGCCAGGGCGTTGATGTAGCCGAGGTTGCCGTCGTCGATGGACTGGATCTGGAACGAATCCACCCACAGGCCGATATTGCCCATCTCCACCTTGGAGGCGATGAGCACCTCGTCGGCGAGCTTCTGCCGCTCGCGGATGATCTCCTCGACCGTCATCGAGCCGACGATGGAACGCAGATGACCGGAGAAGATGCGGCCGGTCAGCACCGACATCTCCTGTTCCTGCTCGGACAGGAAGCGCTGGGCCGCGTTCACGATCGAGGTGGTGTCGTTGGCGACCTTGAACGCGATCACCGCGCGCACATCGAGCTGGATCGCCTGCTTGGTGACGCAGCGCTCCTTGATCTCGGACTCGAACATCGCCAGCGACAGATAGCGCACCTTGCGGAACAACGGCACCACCCACAGGCCGCGCCCGATGATCACCCGAAACGGCGCGTTGTCCTTGACCTTGGCGCCGCTGACCAGCATCGCCTCGTCCGGATCCGGCACGTGATAGCCCAGCACCCAAGTCTCCCTTATATTTCCGGATTCGAACCCAGCTCGATCCAGGGCACTACGTCGACGATGCGCCCCGGGTTCACCGAAATGATCAGCACCGTGGCGCCGGCCGCGATCGGCTCGGTCGCCCGCGCTATGTACAGTTCCGTTCCCCCGCGAATCGCCACCAGGACCTCACCCAGCATCCCGGCTCCCCGGATCGGCGATGTCAGCGTACCCGTCAAACCCGCCACGGGGTCGTTCATCGCACTGAACTCCTCGAATCGACACCAAACTGCCAGCGTACGTGCGCCGCAGCGGTTTCCGATACGGGATCGCGCGAGGAACTCGACCGGCGGTTCAGCCGGGTGCGCGGTCCGCCGCGGCCAGCGCGGCCAGGATCGGGGTGTCCGGGTCCGCCGCGATGCCCTGGCGCCGCAGGAACCCGTCGATCAGGCCCCAGACGAATTCGCCTGCCCGCTCGACGAATTCGGCGGTGTGCTCGGGCGCGGGACGGCCGGTGTCGCCCAGCCACAGATCGGTGACCGCCACCACGACGCCGACCACGGCGCGGGCCAGATAGTCGATGCCCGAGGAATCGATCGACAGCGATTCGGCGATCTCGCGGGCCTGCGCGGAGAACCGGCTCGCGGCCGCGCGGCCCAGATCGAATTGCAGCACCGAACCGTCGGACCGGGTGGTGACCTGTGCCTGCCCCAGGAATCGGAAGACGTTGGGGTGGGCCAGGATGCTGTCGGCGTAGGCGGTGAGCACGCGACCCAGGGCGACCCGGGGCGGCTGCAGGATCAGGGTGAGGTCGCTGCCCGCGGCGGTGGCCGCGGACTTGGCGACGCGATTGCCGATCTCGGTGTACAGGTCGGCCTTGTCGGCGAATTGGCGGTACAGCCGCGGCTTGGTGATGCGGGCCTCGCGGGCGATGTCGTCCATGCTCGGGCGCGGTCCGTCGCGGTCGATCACGCGGATCGCGGCGTCGACGATCTCCGCGCGCGTGATGGTGCTCGGCGCGGAGCGGTCGGTGGAGCGGGGCACGTCCGGAGCATACACGTACCGGCAGTACGCAACCTGTCCCCAACTGCCGCCCGCAGGTCCAGCGCGTGATCCAGGTCATAGGGCTGGACCAGGTTTTCCCTTGCCTCCGGGGAATACGTACTGTCAGTATCAACGAACGTACCGGCGGTACGATATCGACCGCACCGGCTCTTCGATCGAGGCAAGAACATGAGCGACCGCACCGAGCAGACCCGTCCCAGCGCCCCGCGAGCAGCCACCGCGGCGCCGGGTGCCCCGCGCCGGAGCCGGGTGCCCGCCGACGGCGGCGACCTCGCCGTCTTCGAATGGGGCGATCCCGCGGGGGAACCGCTGGTCCTCGTGCACGGCCTCTCCGATACCCACCTGGTGTGGGCCGAGGTCGCGACGCTGCTCGCCGACGGCTTCCGGGTCATCGGCTACGACGTACGCGGGCACGGCCGCTCATCGAAACCACAAGCCCTGCGGGACTACCGGCTCGATCGGCTGGCCGCGGACTTCTTCGCGGTGCTCGACGCGGTCAGCCCCGATCGGCCGGTGCACGTGTGCGGGCACGGCTGGGGCGCGGTGCAGGCCTGGGAAGCGGTCTGCGACGAACGCGCCAATACCCGGATCGCCTCGTTCACCGCGATCTCCGGCCCCAACCTCGACCATGTCGGAACAACGCTGCGCGAGTTGGTCTCCGAGCCGTCGCGCGCCGCCCAGCTGGTCACCGACCGCAAGTTCTGGCGGCACGGCCCCGCCACCGCGCAGACCGCCGCCCGGCGGCTGGCCTACCCGCCGCGGGCGCGGACCTGGCTGATCGAACGACTCGGCGGCATCCCCCGCGCCCACGCGCCGATCGCCCGCACCGTGGGCTCCGATCTCGTCGCGGGGCTGCGGATCGCGCACGTCAACCTGGCCCATCATCTGCTGCGGCCGCGGGTGCGCCGGACCGCGGTGCCGGTGCAGCTGGTCGTCGACACCACCGACGTGCTGGTGCCGCCGTTCCTCTACTACGGCAGCGCGCGCTGGGTGGATCGCCTGTGGCGGTTCGGGATTCCGGCGGATCACTGGCTGCCCTCGACCGAACCGCTGCTGGTCGCCGAGGCGATCGCCAACTTCATCGACGACCTGCGCGCCGGCTCCTCCGCCTAGCACCACCCCACCTCCAGAAAGCGAACGCGTATGTCCGACGCAGCACAGACGCTCGCGAAAACCCTCGGCGCTCCCCTGCCGGCGGAATTCGACAGCCTCACAGAGGCCGACCTCACCGCCCTCGACGGCCTGCTGCGCGGCGCGCTCGCGGGTCGCGCAGCACGGCTCGAAGCCGCCACCGAGACCTCGTTGCAGCTGATCCCGCGGCTGCTGCGCCCGGCCGTGAAGAAGGTGCTCGGACTGTGACGCGAGCACTGCTGGTCCGGGCCGAGACCATCAAACTGGCGCGGCTGCTGGACATCTCGGATCCCGCGCGGCTGGATTTCCTGAGCGGGCTCTCCCCCGAGGCGATCCGCGCCTTCCGAGAGCGGGCCACCGATCTGCTCTTCGACCGCGACGCCCGGCGCATGCAAGGGGTCGCCGCCGCGGCCGAACTGGTGCCGACGGCGATCAGCGCGAAGGCCGCCGAGCGCGCCTTCGGCCCGGTGCTGTGCGCGGCGGTCGCGGGGTCGGTGAAACCGGCGCAGGCGGTGGCGATCGCCAAGGCGCTGCCCGCGAAGTTCCTCGCCGAGACCGCGGTGCGGCTGGATCCGCGCCGCACCGCCGCCGTCATCGCCGAGGTACCGCCGCGGCTGGTGGCCCAGGTCGCCAAGGAGCTGTTCGCGCGCGGCGATCACGTCACCATGGGGCGGTTCGTCGGGGTGGTGCCCGAGCCGTCGATGCGGGCCGCGCTGCCGGAGGCCTCCGATGCCGACCTGCTGCGGATCGGGTTCCTGCTCGAGGACAAGTCGAGGATGGACACCCTGCTCGGCATCGTCGAGGACCGGATTCCGGGTGTCATCCGCGCGGCCTACGAACAGGGGCTGTGGGCCGAGGCGATCGATCTGCTGGGCACCGTCAACGCGACGAACCGGGTGAAGATCGCCGATGTCGCGGTGGGCTTGGGCACGGAGGTGCTCGGTGCGCTGCTCGCAGCGGTCCGGGACCTGAACGCGTGGGCGACGCTGATCCCGATCGCGCAGGCGCAGGACCCGGCCGAGCGGGTTCGGGTGCTCGAGATCGTCGCCGGGATGGCCGACCTGGACGGCTTCCTCGCCGCGCTGACCCCGCAGACGCCGAGCGCGGTCTGGCAGTCGCTGATAGAGGTCCGCGCGCAGATTCCGCCCGCACTGGCCGAGCGGCTGGCCGCGCGCGCCGAGGCCTGCGCGCACGCCACGGTCGCCGACGACCTGCGCGCCGCCTGAGGCAGCCGGAGCCGGTGGCCGACCGGCTCCGGGTGACCCAGGTCATGCGCGCGAGGCTTGGTGGTGCCCGGGCTGGGGGTCACGCGGGCGGGTTTGCGAGAATAGAGGCTCGATTGCCCAGCTCACGAAGGACTCCTCTACCCGCGATGGCCGAAAGCAGTATCGATTCCACCGAGCTCGCGACCTGTCTGCGGGTGCTCGAACAAGCCGGGCAGCTGGACAAGGACCATCCGGATTCGCTCGAGGTGCAGCGCGCGGTCGGGCATATGTTCAAAAAGCTCAAGCAGCGCCGCCGAACCGCGGCCCGCGCGGCCGTGTCCGAGGCCGACCGCGCCGTGGTCGCCGCCACCGCGACCGGTTCGCCGAGCCGGATCGACGACGAGACGGCCGGCATCCCGATCAGCTCGAACGCCCGGGGCGCGAGCGCGGGCGAACTCGTCCGGGCCCGGCCCTGCTACATCTGCAAGGCGCGCTACACCCGGGTGGACGCGTTCTACCACCAGCTCTGCCCGGACTGCGCGGCCGACAGCCACGCGAAACGCGACGCGCGCACCGACCTGTCGGGCAAGCGCGCCCTGCTGACCGGCGGCCGCGCCAAGATCGGCATGTACATCGCGCTGCGCCTGCTGCGCGACGGCGCGCACACCACCATCACCACCCGCTTCCCCAACGACGCCATCCGCCGTTTCGCCGCCATGGACGACAGCGCGGACTGGATGCACCGGCTGCGCATCGTCGGCATCGACCTGCGCGACCCCGCCCAGGTGGTGGCCCTGGCCGACGACGTCGCCGCCCAAGGCCCGCTCGACATCCTGATCAACAACGCCGCCCAGACCGTGCGCCGCTCGGCGGGCGCCTACTCCGCGCTGGTGGACGCCGAGAGCGGCCCGCTGCCGGTCGGCACGCTGCCGGAGATGGTGAGCTTCGGCAAGACCATGCAGGCGCATCCGACCGCGCTCACCGCCTCGCTCGCCCCGACGCTGACCGCCGCCGATGTCGCCGAGCTCGCGCTCGTCGCGGGTTCGGCCACCCCGGAACGGATTTCGGCCGGTATCGCGATCGACGCGGGCGGGCTGGTGCCCGATCTCGCGCACACCAACAGCTGGGTGCAGACCGTCGGCGAGGTCGATCCGACCGAACTGCTCGAGGTGCAGCTGTGCAACTCGGTCGCCCCGTTCATCCTGGTGTCGCGGCTGCGCCCGGCGATGGCCGCGGCACCCGCGCGGCGCAAGTACATCGTCAATGTCTCGGCCATGGAGGGCCAGTTCTCCCGCGCCTACAAGGGGCCGGGGCACCCGCACACCAATATGGCCAAGGCCGCGCTGAACATGCTGACCCGCACCAGCGCCCACGAGCTGCTCGAGGAAGACGGCATCCTGATGACCGCCGTCGACACCGGCTGGATCACCGACGAGCGTCCGCACTACACCAAGATGCGCCTGGCCGAGGAGGGCTTCCACGCGCCGCTGGATCTGGTGGACGGGGCGGCCCGCGTCTACGACCCGATCGTGCAGGGCGAGAACGGCAACGACCTGTTCGGCTGCTTCCTCAAGGACTACCGGCCCTCGCCCTGGTGAATCGCGCCTAAGCTGGTGCTGTGCTGTACCGGCTGTTGGCCGACGCCACCGCGGCCGCCCACTTCGCGTTCGTGGGCTATGTGGTGGTGGGCGGTTTCCTGGCGTGGCGGTGGCCACGCACCCTCTGGCTGCACCTGCTCGCGGTCGGGTGGGGCTTCGGCACGGTGCTGATCGGGTTCGACTGCCCGCTCACCGATCTGGAGAACTGGGCCCGGCGGCAGGCCGGGGACGCCGGACTGCCGCCGAGCGGGTTCATCGACCACTATCTCACCGGGGTCATCTACCCGGATCAGGCCGTGAATCTGGTGCGGGTGCTGGTGGCCACGCTCGTTGTGGCGTCGTGGGTCGGATACC
The DNA here is from genome assembly GCF_040654295.1 of Nocardia sp. NPDC050712. NCBI lineage: Bacteria > Bacillati > Actinomycetota > Actinomycetes > Mycobacteriales > Nocardiaceae > Nocardia > Nocardia sp. NPDC050712. Next base: position 1,343,724 of record NZ_JBFAHT010000002.1, on the reverse strand, counting down.
TGCTGCGACTGCGCGCGGCCAGAGCCGCGGTGGGTTCAGCCGGTCACTGATCGCGTTGCGGCACTGGTCATCCCAGTGTCTCGGCGACGACCTTCGCCACCGCGGCGGACTGCTCGTCCAGATAGAAATGCCCGCCCGGGAAGGTGTGCAGGCCGTACCCACCCGTGGTGAAATCCCGCCACTGCGTCGCCTGCTCCGGCGTCGTGGTCGGATCGGCCGTGCTCACCAGTACCTCGATGGCACAGGTCAGCGGGTCGGCCGCACGGTGGACGTAGGTCTCCACGGCCCGGTAGTCGGTGCGCACGGTCGGCAGGATCAGTTCGGCCAGACTCGGTTCGGCGCGCAGGATCGCCACCGAGGCGGGGTCGTTGGCGAGCCGTTCCAGGTCGCCGATCAGCGCGTCGTCCGAACCCAGGTGGTAGCGGCCGGGTTCGGCGTAGGTCGGCGCCGGACGGCCGGAGACGAACAGGGTGCGCAACCGCTGACCGCCGCGTTCGAGCCGGACAGCCGTCTCGTAGGCCACCGTCGCGCCCATGCTGTGCCCGAACAGCGACAGGCCGGCCAGGGGCGCCTGCCGAAGTAGTTCCGCCGCAATCCGATCCGCGAGTTCGTGCAGGTCACCGATGGCCGGGTCGCCGACCCGGTCCTGGCGGCCCGGGGGTTGTACCGCCACCACGGCGACGCCGGAACCGAACTGGCGGGCCAACTCTCGATACGCGGTCGCCGAACCTCCGCCCGGCGGAAAGCAAACCAGCTGATGGCGCGGTGCCGGATCGGCGCGCAACACCCGCAGCCAGTCCGTGCCGGTGATCGCCTTGTCCACGTCCCTGTCCTCCTGTTCACGAAAGTAACACGCAAGCATTTCACCAACCCACGACAAACGCGCGGCACGACTAGTGTCGACCAGGTGATCGCGCATGCACGACTGGTCCACGACTACGAAACCGGAATCGGGGTACCCGGCTCCCCTATCGCTTCCGCACCCGATCCCGGCAGCAATCTCGCTGCGACACTTCCGGTCTGGGGTCTGGCCGCCGGATCGGTGGCCGCGCTGACCGCGGCCGCCAACCGGCACCGGCAGGCGAACCGGCTGGCGCCGGTCTCGCACCGGATCGATCCGATGCGGATCAACGCCGCTTTCCGCAGCGACCAATTATTACGGGTGGACGGCCGCCAGGTCCCGATGTTCGGTGACCTGTCCGGATTCTTCCCCACCTTCGACGGCTGGGTCCGCACCCACGCCAACTATCCGCACCACCGCACCCGGCTCCTAGCGGCCCTCGGGCTACCGCCGGAGGCGCCGGAGGACCTCGCCGTGGCCATGCTGGCCATGACGCGCGCCGCCGACATCGAGGACAACGCGGCCGCGGTCGGCGCCATCGCGGTGCGGGTCCGCACCGAAGAAGAATGGGCGATGGAACCCCAGGCGCAGGCCGCCGCCGCGGGCCCGCTGGTCGCGATCGAGCCGCGCACCGACCGCGCCGCGCCGCGCTACCGCTCCGATCCGACGCCGTTCCAACCTCTCCGGGGTGTGCGGGTGCTGGATCTGACGCGGGTGATCGCCGGACCGGTCGCGACCCGGGCGCTGGCGCTGCTCGGCGCGGAAGTGCTGCGGATCGATCCGCCGCAGCTGCCCGAGATCCCGTGGCAGTTCCTGGATACCTGCCAGGGCAAGCGCTCCACCCTGCTGGACGTGCGCTCCGAGTGGGCCGCCTTCGACGAACTCCTGGCCTCGGCCGACGTGCTGGTGACCGGATACCGGCCGGGCGCGCTGGAACGCGCCGGGCTCAACACCGAGGTCCGGCCCGGCCTGATCCACGGCCGGATCAGTGCCTGGGGCGAGGCCAGCCCGTGGGGTGAGCGCCGCGGCTTCGACAGCATCGTGCAGGCGGCCACCGGCATCTCGATCATCGAGGGCGCGCCCTCGGTGCCGGGTTCGCTGCCCGCGCAGGCTCTGGATCACGCCTCGGGGTACCTGCTGGCCGCCGGGATCATCGACGCGCTGGTGGCCCGGGTCTTCGACGGCGTCGGTCGCGATGTGCGGGTTTCCCTGGCCCGCACCGCGTCCTGGCTGCTCTCGGCCCCCGATCGGTCCCCCGCGCATTCCGGCCCGACGCCACCCAGCCCGGCGGCCGCCGTCTATCGCGGCAACACCATCACCGCCGCGCCCGCACTGGCCGAATACCCCGACTACCTGTGGGCCGCACCCGAATACGGTGGCGACGAACCCGCCTGGCCGGTCTACAGCCGCTGACCTCCACCCCCGCGGGCCGGAAATTGCTTTGCGGATCTTGCCGGGGGGCGATGAGATGGTGGTCCGGAGTTCGTCAGTACTTGCGTGAGCCTCAGTAACGCGCCGGAGGGAAGCCTCGTGTCCACCACCAGCGATCGAACCATGCTCGCGCCCCGGGCGGGACGCACCGAATGGATCGGGCTGGCGGTGCTCGCGCTGGCGTGCCTGGTCTACGCGATGGACATGACGGTGCTGCACCTGGCGGTTCCGATGATCAGTTCGGACCTGCGGCCGACCAGTGCGCAATTGCTGTGGATCATCGATATCTACGGCTTCATGGTGGCCGGGCTGCTGATCACCATGGGCACGCTCGGTGATCGGGTCGGGCGCCGGCGCATGCTGCTGATCGGGGCGGCGCTGTTCACCGTGGTGTCGATCGTGGCGGCCTTCGCGCCGAGCGCGGAGACCCTGATCGTGTGCCGGGCGCTGCTGGGCATCGCCGGGGCGACGGTCGCGCCGTCGACCCTGTCGTTGATCTTCAACATGTTCCGGGACAAACGGCAGCGCTCGGTCGCCGTCGGCGTCTGGGTGGGCGCGTATTCGACCGGCGGCGCGGTGGGCCCGATCTTCGGCGGATTCCTGCTCCAGAACTTCTGGTGGGGCTCGGTGTTCCTGCTCGCGGTGCCGGTGATGGTGCTGCTGCTGGTCCTGGGGCCCAAGGTACTGCCCGAATTCCGCGACGAGGACGCGGGCAAGCTCGATCCGATCAGCGCGGCGCTGTGCGTGACGGCGATGATCGTGCTGGTCTTCGGCATGAAGACGATCGCGCAGGACGGCCTGAGCGGGACCGCGGTCGGCGCGCTGCTCGGCGGCGCCGCGATCGGCGCGCTGTTCGTGCGCCGCCAGCTCACCAGCGCGGATCCGATGCTGGATCTGCGGCTGTTCCGGTTGAGCACCTTCCGGATCGCGTTGCTGATCAACATGATCGGGATCTTCGTCGCGTTCGGGTACTTCCTGTTCGTCGCCCAGTATTTCCAGCTGGTGCTGGGGCTGTCGCCGCTGGCGACCGGCCTGGTGATGGCGCCCTCGGGCCTCGGGTTCATCGTCGGCTCCCAGCTGACCCCGCGCCTGGTGCGGGTGGTGCGGCCCGCCTACCTGATCGGTGCCGGCATGGCGCTGGCCGGTATCGGTCTGCTGATGATGACGCTGCTGACCGCGGACGGCGGCTACGGCCTGGCGCTGGCCGCGTCGGTGGTGTGCTCGCTGGGCCTGGCGCCGGTGTTCGGCATCACCACCGAGATCATCGTGGGCTCGGCGCCGCCCGAGCAGGCCGGCGCGGCCTCGGGGGTGTCGGAGACCGGCGCCGAACTCGGCGGCGCGCTGGGCATCTCGATCCTGGGCAGCATCAGCATCGCGATCTACCGCGGTGATCTGACGACGACGCTGCCGGCGGACCTGCCCGCCGACGCGGCGCGCTCGGCCCGCGACACGCTCGGCGCGGCCGTCGAGGTGGCCGCCGGAGTGCCCGGCGCACTGGGCGATTCGGTGCTCCACGCGGCACGCGACGCATTCTTGCACGGTGTGCACATCACCGCCGGGATCGCCGGTATCGCGTCCCTGCTGATCGCGGCGCTCGCTTTTCGCAAGCTCTGGTCACTGCCGCCCGGCGATTACAGCGGCGAGGACGACTGAGCGGGCCGCGCTATTCCGGGGCCAGCGCCGTCATCGCCGCGACCAGGCGCGCACCCGGAGGCATGGCCTGGCCGTCGCTGATCATCCAGAGGATCGACAGGCCCTGGGTCAGCGAAAAGTACAGGGCGGCCACGTCGTCGGCCTGCTCGGCGGTCAGCTGCGGGTGCGTCTCGAGCAGGGACCGCGCGATATCGAGGTAGGCGCCGGGCAGGCTCTCGGCCATGAACGCCTGCGATTCGGCCGAGCGGGCCACGCGCAGCATGTTCTCCATGCTGGCCAGCATCGCCTCGCGATTGTCGGCGAAGACCGCGGGCAGGCCGTCCACCATGGTCGTGAACGCCTCGGTCAGCGGGCGGCCCGCCGTCTCCCGGATGAGCGCCTCCATCGCGTCGCCGATGCCGGTGCCGAGCGCTTCGGCGAGCGCCTCGGTGACCAGGCGGTCCTTGGAGCCGAAGTGATAGCCGATGGCCGCCAGGCTCACCCCGGCCGCGGCCGCGATATCGCGCGCGGTGGTCTTCGCGACCCCGCGCTCCATGATCGCCTTGCGCGCGCCCGCCAGTAGATCTTCACGGTTTCCCATGCGTTCACCTTACAACACGTCTAAGACGATTGTCCAAGACGTACGTTCTATACCGGGCCGTGCGGACGGCGGCGGGCCCGTGGTTAGGCTCGAGGGGTGCGGCAGAAGATCATCGCGGATGTCGATACCGGGATCGACGATTCCCTGGCCCTGCTCTACCTGCTGGCCTCCCCCGAGGCGGAGCTCATCGGCATCGCCTCCACCGCGGGGAATGTGCCCGCCGCGCAGGTCGCCGCGAACAATCTGGCCTGGCTGGACCTGTGCCGGGCCCCCGAGATCGAGGTCGCGCTCGGCGCACCCGACCCGGTCGCGATTCCGTTGCGCACCACCGAGGACACGCACGGGCCGCAGGGCGTCGGCTACGCCGTGCTGCCGGAATCCGCACGGCCACTGTCGGATCGCCCGGCCGCGCAGCTCTGGGTCGACCTCGCGCGGGCGCATCCCGGCGAGATCGTCGGCCTGTGCACCGGCCCGCTGACCAATCTCGCCCTGGCCCTGCGCATCGAACCCGAGCTGCCGCGCCTGCTGCGCCGCCTGGTGATCATGGGCGGCGCGTTCAACCATCCGGGCAACACCACCCCGACCAACGAGTGGAACATCCACGTCGACCCGGAGGCGGCCAAGGAGGTGTTCGACGCGTTCAGCGCGGCGCCGGCCCGCCCGATCGTGTGCGCGCTCGACATCACCGAGACCATCGAGATGCGCCCGCACCACCTCGCGCTGCTGGCCGAGCGCGCGGGGAGCAGCCCGGAGCCGGTCGCCGAGACCGACCCCGCCGGGACCCGTTCGGCGGCGTCGAACCCGATCGTGCGGCACGTCAGTGACGCGGTCCGGTTCTACTTCGAATTCCATCGGCTCTACAACCAGGGCTACCTGGCGCACATGCATGACCCGTTCGCCGCCGCCGTCGCGCTGGATCCGGCGCTGGCCGTGCTCCGGCCCGCGACCGTCGACGTGGAGCTGACCGGGACGCTCACCCGCGCCACCACCGTCGCGGACTGGGCGGGTATGTGGGGCCGGGAACCCAACGCCGACATCGTGATCGGCACCGACCAGGAGCTGTTCTTCGACCGGCTCGTCATCCGGGTGGGCGATCTGGCCCGGGCGCTCTATCCCGCCGAGGAGGCCCGGTGAGCACCGACAGCTATCTCGCCGATCTCCGCGCCCGCCTGGGCGTGCCCGGATTCGTGGATGTGCATACCCATTTCATGCCCGAGCAGGTCATGCGCAAGGTGTGGGCGTACTTCGACGCCGCGGGGCCGCTGACCGGGCGGGAATGGCCGATCACCTACCGTGACGACGAGCAGGTGCGGCTGAAGACGTTGCGTGGCTTCGGTGTTCGCGCGTTCACCGCACTGGTGTATCCACACAAGCCGGACATGGCGGCCTGGCTCAACGAGTGGACCGCCGACTTCGCCGCCCGCACCCCCGACTGCCTGCACACCGCCACTTTCTTCCCCGAGCACGGCGTGGACTCCTACGTGGAGGCGGCGGTCGAGGCCGGCGCGCGCGTGTTCAAGGTGCACATCCAGGTCGGCGATTTCCATCCCGGTGATCCGCTGTTGCACCCGGTGTGGGGCCTGCTCGAGGAGGCCGGGATCCTCGTGGTGATCCACTGCGGTTCCGGCCCCGCGCCCGGCGCGTTCACCGGTCCGGAACCGATCGCCGCACTGCTGCACCGCTTCCCACGCCTGCGCCTGATCATCGCGCACATGGGCAACCCCGAGTACTCGGACTTCCTGGACCTGGCACAGCGCTACGAGGGCGTGCACCTGGACACCACCATGGTCTGGACCGATTTCAGCGAACAGGACGCGCCCTACCCCGTCGCCGAGCATCCCCGTCTGCTCGAGCTCAGCGAGCGCGTCCTGTTCGGCAGCGACTTCCCCAACATCCCCTACCCCTACGCTCACCAGGTGTTCGCCCTGGAACGCCTCGGGCTGGGCGACGCCTGGCTGCGTAACGTGCTGCACGACAACGGCGCCCGGCTGTTCGCGCTCGACTGAGCTGCCTCGGGACGGCCGATCTCACGGCGCCGGCGGGACGCCCAGGTTGCGGGACAGGCCGCTGGCGCGCAGGACGCGGCGGGCGATGGCGGCGCGGATCGATTCGTCGGTGCCGATGATGCGGACGTGGCGGCGGGCGCGGGTGATCGCGGTGTAGAGGAGTTCGCGGGTGAGCAGGGTGGACTCCGGTTCCGGGAGCACCACCGAGACGGTGTCGTACTGACTGCCCTGGCTGCGGTGGATGGTCATCGCGAAGACCGTGACCACGGCCGGGAATTGGGTGGGGTGCACCAGGTACGGTTCGCTGCCGCGCTGCAAGGCGGCGCGCAGCGAGCCGTCGGGCAGGCGGACGATGACGCCGGTGTCGCCGTTGTAGATGCGGGCCTCGTGGTCGTTGGCCGTGACCAGCAGCGGCTGGCCGGGATACCAAGGGGCCAGGTGCGATTCGGGGCCCGCGCCCCCGGCCGCCGCCCAGTCCGCGGCCATCCGGTCCCAGCGTTCGACGCCGAACGGGCCCTGGCGGTGGGCACACAGCAGGCGGTGCGACTCCAGCGCGGCCAGCGCGCCGGCCGCGTCGCCGTCGAGCGCGGCCCCGGTGACCGCGTGCGCGGCGGCCACCACATCGGCGCGCACCGGCTTGATGTCTTCCGGTGTGCTCAACGACAATTCGGGGCCGCCCGCGCGCAGCAGCTCGAGCGCGGTGTCGGCGTCACCGGCGCGGACCGCGACCGCGAGGTCGGCGATCTTGCCACCGAAACGCCGCCCGCGGGTCAGGCGGACGATGCCGCCGCGCAGGCGTTTACGCTCCAACGCGGTCAGCGATTCCGCGTGCGGCTCCGCCGATTCCACGCCGAGCACCTGCTCCAGGATCGGATTCGGCGCGCCCGCGACGGGTCCCGCGACTAGGTCGGCGAGTACGGCGCCCGCGTCCACCGAGGCCAGCTGGTCGGGGTCGCCGACCAGGACCAGGCGGGTGTCCGGGCGCAGCGCCGCGAGCAGGCTGCTCATCATGGTCAGCGACACCATGGAGGTCTCGTCGACCACGATCACGTCGTAGGGCAGGCGGTTGAACTCGTGGTACTTGAAGCGGGTGCTGCGGCTGCGCTGCCAGCCCAGCAAGCGGTGCAGCGTGGAGGCGGTGAGTTCCGGCAGCCCGAGCGGTCCGGCCTGCTCCCGCACGGCTTCCTGGAGTCGCGCGGCGGCCTTGCCGGTCGGCGCGGCCAGCGCGATACGCAGCGCGGGCAGTTTGGGATTGGCCTTCTGATGGGTGTCCAGCAGGGCCAGGATGCGCGCGATCGTGTGTGTCTTGCCGGTGCCCGGTCCACCGGCGACCACGGTCGTCCAGTGCGTGGCGGCCAGGGCGGCGGCCAGGCGCTGCCGGTCCGGCGCGACACCGGCGGGCCCGTCGAACAGCCGGTCCAGTTCCTGCCGCACGTAAGCCGGATCGACCACCGGATGACTCTCCGACCGCTCGGTCAGCACCCGCCGGATCGTCTGCTCCTGCTGGAAATACCGATCCAGATACAGCAGCGGGCCGCCGTCGCGATCGCCCGGCACCAGCCGCAGCGGCCGCAACGGGCCGGCCTGCCCGCCGACCACCAGCGGACTCGCCTGCAACGCGCCCACCACGGCCTCGAGGTCGGGCCACGGCAGCGTCGCGGGATCGACGCCGGTGCCCGCGTCCCAGCGCTCGTCGGCGTCCACGCCGATCTCGCGCATGCGATCCAGCTCCAGGCAGACCGACCCCGACCGCACCGCGCGCACCGCCAGCGCGGCCGCGAACAGCACCGGCTCGGACTCCTCGCGCCCGAGCCGCCCCAGCCGCACCGCGACATGCACGTCGGCCGCGGACAGCACGCCCGCCTCGTTGAAGGTGCGCAGCAGTCCGGTGCCGCGCTGGGCCAATTGAATAGCGGTCATACGGTTCGCCCCTCGCCTGCGAGCAGATCGGACAGCGCAAGGATCAGTGCCGCGGGCGGGGTCCAGTCGAAGACGCCGCGGCCGGGTGGGGTGTCGGGGCCGATCATGCCGCGCACGAACAGGTAGCAGCAGCCGCCCAGGTGGATTTCCGGGTCGTAGCCGGGCAGGCGCCAGCGCAGGTAGCGGTGCAGGGCAACCGAATACAGCAGCGCCTGCAAGGGGTAGTGCGAGCGCTGCATCTCGGCGGACATGCGGTCGCGGGTGTAGTGGTCGACGGTGAGGTCGCCGATGCCGAGGCGGTTCGTCTTGTAGTCGACGATCAGGAAACGGGGTGCGGCCCCCGGAGTGTCGGTGACCCGTAGGACCGCGTCGATACTGCCGGTCAGGTAGCCGCGCAGGGGAACGTCGTCCAGCGCCGCCAATTGATCGGCGTAGGGCGCGAATTCGTCGCCGGGCGGCAGGTGCTCGCGCAGCAGGCCCGCGATCTGACGCAGGGTGGCGGTGTGCGCCGCCGGGGTGTCCCCGCCGGACAACGGCAGCTCGAAGTCGAGTTCGTTGAGCTGGTCGCGGCCGGAAATATCGGCGAGGCAACCGAATCCGAGCGGGCTGCGCAGCACCGCAAGCAGCGCGGTGCCGAGCACGGCCGGATCGATCTCGGCCATCAGCTCCTCGATCGCGGCGCGGGAGCGGGCGTGCACCTCGGCGGCGAGATCGGCGACATCGCGGTCGATCAGCTCCAGCACGCCGTGCACCAGGGTGCCGAACTCCGCGCCGTAGGGCAGGTCGTTCATCAACGACGGTGCCGCGGTGGGCAGTTCGGTGTCGTCGAGCAGCGGGGTGGCGGGTTCGTCGGCGGCGCCGTGCTCGTCCTCCGGCTCGGCGCCCGCGACCAGGTCGTGCGCGCCCGCGGTGAGGGCGGAGTAGGAGGTGCGCCGCCACTGCTGGTCCAGGGTGCGGGCGAAGTGCGCGGCGGCGAGGTCCCCGGTCACCGGTTCGGTGCGGACGCGGCGGAGTTCGACCGCCTCGGCGGTGTCGACGCCGGTGACCGAGATCGCCTCCGGCGCGGACCCGGCCCAGGCCGAGATGCGTTGCACCGCCTCGGTGTCGGCGGGCACCGAGGCCCGGTTCGGGACGATGTCGCCACCGTCGGGACGGCCCAGGATCATCCGGTGCAGCGGGGCCGCCGCCGTGGTGATCGCGGGCGCCCACCAGGCGACGACCTGGCACATGGCCCGGGTCAGCGCCACGTAGAGCAGGCGCAGTTCCTCCCCGGCCTCCTCGGACTCGCTGCGCTGCTTGCGCTCGGCGAAACCGGGGGCCTCCTGGCCGCCGACGTCGAGCACGCGGGCGCCGGTGTCGTCGTGATACAGCAGCGTCGCCGGATACGGATTCTTCGCGCTGTCCCAGGCGAACGGCAGGAACACGATCGGGAATTCCAGGCCCTTGCTGGCGTGCACGGTCGCGATCTGCACCGCCGCGGCATCGCGGTCCAGGCGGCGGCTGCGGTCGGCGACGGTGCCCGAGGCCGGGTCGCGCACCCGATCGGTGAGCCAGCGGGTCAGCGCGGTCAAGCCCAGTCCCTCGGTGAGCGCCACCTGATCCAGCAGCTGCGCGATATGCCGCAGGTCGGTGAGTTCCCGCTCACCGTTCTCCACGGTGAGCAGGCGTTGCGCCAGTTGCGTTTCCGCGGACAGCTTTTCGAAAACGGCGGCGAACCCCGCGCGCAGGAACATCCGGCCGGCGTCCCGCAGCTGCGCGCTGACCCGCCCGACCAGATCCGCGCCGCCGCTGTCGATCTCGGCTGCGGTCACCCCGAACAGCGGCGTGCACGCGGCCAGGCGAACCCGATCGGAGCGGTGCGGCTGTTCCAGCGCGCGCAGCACCCACAGCCAGTCGGTGGCGCTGCCCGTGGCGAACACACTCGTGCCGCCGGCCAGCACCGAGGCGACGGCGACCTTGTCCAAAGCCGTACGCACCACATCGATCTGGGAGCGGGTGCGCACGAGGACCGCGATGTCGCCGGGGCCGATCGGGCGGCGCGGCGCCGATGTCCCGCCCGCATCCGGCTCGGGATCGGCCGCCGCCACCTGGTGGTCGGCGATCGTCGTCTCGGATTCGAGCAGGCGCACGATATCGGCGGCGAGGTCCTCCGCGACCTTGGCGCGCAACCGGCCGACCGCCGGAAAATTGGACTTGTTGAGCGGCCCCGCACCGGTGCGCGGCAGGCAGCGCAGCCGCAACGGCGTGATGAGGTCGGCAGGGCCGGACAGCCGCGTCCACGGGCGCGTCGCCGCGACCGGGTAGACGCTGATCTCCTTGTGCCCCAAGGCCGCTCCGCCGTGCAGGTGGTCCAGCGCGGCGAGCAGCCCGGCGTCGCTGCGCCAGTTGGTGTCGAGTTCGCAGCGGTGCTCGGCGTGCGCGACGGCGTCGAGGTAGCTGAGCACCTCCGCGCCGCGGAAGGCGTAGATGGCCTGCTTCGGATCGCCGACGAGCACCATCGTGGTGTGGCCGTGGAAGGCCAGGCGCAGGATGTCCCACTGCAGCGGATCGGTGTCCTGGAACTCGTCGACCAGGGCCACGCGGTATCGGTCGCGGATGCGAGCGCAGGCGCGCGGGCCGTGCTCCGGGTCGGCGAGCACCTCGTGCAGCAGGACCAGCAGGTCGTCGAAGTCGCGCAGTCCGGCCAGCCGCTTGCGGCGCTCGGTCTCGGCGCGCACGGCGGCGGCGAAGGCGACCCGCTGCCCGGCCGCGCCGTCACCCTCGGGCGCCAGGCGGGCGTGCCGGTCCCGGACCGCGGCCAGCGCCAGTGTGTGCGCCTCCTTCAGCGTGAACGGCGGTTCGGTCCGCGCGTACCGGTTCAGGTACAGGTCGTCGGCGACGGTCAGCACGACCTCGTCGACGGTTTCGACCAGCCGGGCGCCCGGATCGTGTTCGCCCGCCAGGCCGAGTTCGTCGAGCATCCGCTGGCAGAAACTGTGCGTCGTGACGATGGTGCCCGCGTCGAAATCCGACAGCGCGACCAGCAGCCGCTCCCGGCGCGCCCGCACCTCGTCCGCGTCCGCCTGTGCCAGATGCCGGACCAGCTCGTCGCTGTGCGCCCGCGCCAGCTCGGCGTCGGCCAGCGCCGCCGCCACCACCACGAACCGCTCCCGGGCCCGCTCGCGCAACTCCTGCGTCGCCGCCCGGCTGAAGGTCACCAGCAGCAGCTGCGAGACATCGATCCCCACCTCGGCCACGTACCGCACGGCCAGCCCGACGATGGCGTGCGTCTTCCCGGTCCCCGCGCTGGCTTCCAGCACGGTGGTCCCGCTCGGCAACTCCCCGAACGCGTCGAACCGTCCGGGCTCGGCCAGCTCCTCCCCCGCGATCGCCCAGTCCTGCACGGTCACCGGCGCCACCCCGAATCCCACATACCCAGACCCACTTCCACCTCGGGAGCCCCTCGATCGAATCACCTGTCCCCCGGCCGATCCGGTACCCGCGTCCGCGTGTCCCTGTTGATCATGCCCACCGCACGCCCGCTCATGGCTGGCCCTGCGTTTCGGCGTTCAGGAGCGGGGTCCAGAGGCGGCGGGCGAGAGCGCCGAAGTGGCTGGTCTCGGCGGCTTCGCCCGCCGGTGCGGGGATGGACATGAGATCGTCGAGACGCGGGGCGGGGCCCCAGATGTAGCGGAGGTGGCGGTCGGTGTGGTCGCCGAAGGCGCCGGGACCGTTGGGCCCGCCGTTGAATTCGCGTTCCGCCGAGGCGAAGGCTTCCTCGACCGAGGAGCCGCGGAAGCGGCGATCGGCGTAGGCGGCGGTCGCGGTCGCGGTGATCGGCAGCGGCTCGCACAGGCCCGCGTCACGAAGTTTGACGAGATCGCGCAGCGTGGTCACAGCGGCAGGCCGGTCGGGGGCGGTGAGGATCGAACGCCAAGCGGGGCGGTGGAATTGGCCGCGGCCGGTGGTGACGGCGCGCCAGGAGCGATCCTCGGTGGCGGCCAGGGCCAGCAGCGAAACCCAGGCGGCGATACGGTGTTTCGGGGCCAGGCGGGAGAACGTGGTGCGCACCAGGGTTTCGCCGCGCACCTCGGGAACGGTGCCGGTGAGCCGGCGGCCGCCGCCCAGATCGATGGCGATATCGACGGCGCGCGCCGGGCTCTGGTACTCCGGCAGGGACGCGCGCACCAGCTTGTCGACGGTGTGCTCGATCTCGTCCAGCACGGCGCCGCCCAGGCCGAACGGCGGCAGCGTGCCGCGCCGCCACTCCGCGGCCCGCAGACCGGACGGGTCGACGCCGGTGAGGCGGGCGGTCAGCATGCGTTCGCCCAGTTCCCATTTCGCGAGACCGTCGAGCTCGATGGGGAGGCGGTCGGCGATGTCCTCGTCGTGCTCGGGGACGCGCAGGCCGAGCCGCTGCCACAGGAACGCGCGGAGCGGATGCTCGGCGAAGGAGATCAGATCGGCCAGCGCCACGTCACCGAATTCGGGGGCGGGCAGCGGCTCGGGCAGGAAGGCGGGGCGGGGCTGCGGCGGCGCGGCCGCGGCCACGGCACCCGCCAGCGCCGCGGTGTCGAAGCTGAACGGCTTGTCCGCGTGGAAGTTCCGGCGATCGAAGCTCTGCAGCGGATGGCGGATCACCACCGCGTCGGCGGCTTCGCCCAGGTAGCCGCGCACGGCGTCGAGCACCTCGGCGACGGGGATCGCGGGCGGGCGCTTACTGCCGGTGACCGGGTCCGCGCCGGTGTGGAACAGCAGCAGCCGGTCCTGTGCCGCCATGATCGCGTCCAGCAGCAACTGCCGGTCCTCGCTGCGCGGATCGCGCTCGCCCAGGAGCGGATCGCGGGCCAGCACATCGTCGCCGTCGACGCCGCCGGCCCGCGGGAAGACATCGTCGTCGAGACCGAGCAGCACGACCACCCGGTGCGGCACCGACCGCATCGGCGTCATCGTGGCGACGGTCAGCTCGCCGGTCCGGAAATTGGCGCGGGTCGGGCGCGCGGCGAGCCGATTCCCCAGCAGCACACCGACATCCGGCAGGCGCAGTTGCACGTCCCCGGCGTGCTCGGTGGCCGCGGTGAGTTCGCGGCGGGCCTCGGCGCGGATCCAGGCGTCGCGTTCCGGGACGTCGGTGAGCAGGTCGAGCGCCCGGGCCAGCACCGCCGCCCACTCGCTGGCCGGGCGCGGGCCGCGCAGGTCACGCAGGCACACCGCGAGCCGGTCCACGAACTCGGCGAAACGGCCCGCCAGATCGACGTCACCGGAATCCACATCGCCCAGCGGCAACGCCAAATCCAGCCAGTCGTCGGCGGATTCGTCGGCGGTGACGCCGAGCAGGATCCGATCCACGGCCGCGTTCAAGGTGTTCTGCGCGAAATCCGCGAGCCCGAACGCCTGCCGCTGCCGCTGCCCGATCCCCCACCGCGCCCCCGACTCGGCCGCCCACTCGCGCAGCCGCTCGATCGCGTCGTCGTCGAAACCACAACGGCGGCGCACGGTTTCGGAGGCGGCCAGATCCAGCACCTGGGTGACGGTGACCCGCCCGTCGGCCAGCTCCAGCAGCGTCGCGATCACCGCCAGCATCGGATTGGTGACCCCGCGCCCGCGATCGGCCAGCCGCACCCGCAGCAGATGCGCGGGATGCGCCGAATCCCGGATCCCCTCCACCGGTCCAGTCGCCCCGAACGCCGCCCGTACCAGCGGTGCGTACGCCTCCACCTCGGGACACATGATCAGCACATCCCGCGGCTCCAGCGTCGAATCCGCCGCGAACAACCCGAGCAGGCACTCGCGCAGCACCTCCACCTGCCGCGTCGGCCCATGACACGCGTGCACCTCGACGCTGCCGTCGGCCACCCGGGCGCCGGGCGCGGGCGGCCAGCGGTCATCGCGAATCCCCGCTTGCAGGGCCGCCAGCAGCGTCGTTCCCTGCCCGCGCACGCCGGACGACGCCGATCCCGCGGCGGGCAGGCCCGGCAAGTCCAGCTGCTCCACTCCCGCGTCGGGTGAATCCGGCTGCGCCGCAGCGACATCAGGCCCCAGCTCAATGGGCGAGTCCAGTACCCCGGCACCGCCGTGCAGACGCTGCTGCAATTCGCGCACATCACGCGCGAGCCCGGCGAGCAGCGGGTGCCGGACCGCAGTGGTGGTGGAGTCTGTTAGGCGGGAGGCGGCCGGGGGCAGCTGGGCGAGCGTCGACCACATCGCGGGGCTGGGGTGTGCGAGCCAGAGGTGTACGTCGCGGGCTTCGCCGAGGGCGGACAGGACCGCGAGCTGGTCGGCGGGCAGGCGGGTGACGCCGAAGACGGAAAGGCGTTGCGGGAGTGCGACGGACGCGGGCTCGGCACGCAAGCGCGCGCAGACCGCGTCGAGCCGTTCGGCCGGGCTGGGCGCACCCAGTTCGGCGCGCAGGCGGCGCCACAGGGCGGGCTGCCACAGCAGATCGCCGGGAACGGGATGGCCGGCGCCGTCGGTATCCGAACCGGCCGCCCAGTCCGTGATGAGGGCCGGGCGTTGGGCCGCGTAGCTGTCGAACAGGGCCGCGAGCCGGGCGGCGGTGGCGTAGCGCCGGCCCACCCTGTGGTCACGACCGGTCGGTTCGGTCGAACCGAGGTGCCGGGCCAGTACCGCACACCACGGCTCCGGCAGCGCCGCGTCGATCACCCGCAGCAGCGTCCACACCACACGCTCGGACGCCCACGGATCGTCTTCGGGCCGCACCCCACCGGCAGCGGCGAGCACCTCGGTCACCAGCGCGGCCGACGACGGGAACCGGATATTGGCCGCGATGCCATCCGCCGAGCCGGACCGCGCCACCCCCAGCACCGTCGAGAGCCGTTGCGTCAACCAACGTTCCACGCCTTTGGCCGGCACCGCCACCACTTCCGCGGCGAACGGATCATCCAGGGGCGCCGCCAACAGCGCGGCGAGCGAATCGGCCAGGGTGTCGGCGCGCTCGGCACGATGGAGGTGCAGCGGCATTGGTTGTTTATACGCCAGCGACTGTTCCGCAACCGCACCGCCCCCACGCCGAGCGAGTGAATTAAGCCACACGCGAACGTTTTTCTCGGCCGCGTCACGGTGGATCGCGCGAATCGGTGTGCGACAGTGCTCAACCGGGGAGGACGGGAAGCTGGATCGAAAGGCTGGTTCGCGTCAATGGCAGCGAAGGTGATTCCCCTGGTTCCGAGAGCCGGATTCACAGTCCGCCGCGTCGGTGATCGCTGGGAGTTGGTCAACTCGTGTTTCTACGGTCGCGCCGTGGTCTTACAGACCTGGCCCCGGGACCGGCACACCGAGGCTTTCGAGCACTGCTACCGCCTCAACGGCCGCACGGTCGAGGAGCTGCTGGCGGCCTTCCGCTGAATTGGACTCGGCCCGAATCGGATTCCGAAATCGCCGGCGTCGTGAATAACACAGCGGCGCGCCGAGCTCAAGACGTGCGTCCTGGCGGGTGATGTGCCAATGTGTTCCCTCGTGCGTTACCCCTTGGCCGGCACCGGTGCCCTTCCCCGCGTGGCCGCATCCGCTTGTGTCCTCGCCGCCGCGGCGGTCCTCATCCCCACCGCGCCCGCGCTGGCGCCCAAGGCGGACGCCGCGCCCCCGGCGCTCACCCGCGTACTCCCCGGTTTCGACGCCGATCTGAGCAACCGGATCGACCGCGTCGACGCCTACCTGAAGTCCCGCCCGGGCGTCACCGGCTACATCGTCCGCGATCGCGTGAGCGGCGGCGTCTACGCCAACGAGCACGCCGAGAACGCGGTGTGGACGGCCTCCACCATCAAGCTCGCCATCGCGGTGGACCTGCTCAATCGCGCCCGGGTCGGCGCGATCGCGCTGGGCCCGGACGATCGCGGCCTGATGGAATCGATGCTGGCGACCTCCAACGACGCCGCCACCGACGTGCTCTGGCAGAAGTACTCCGGTTTCGACCGGATGGCCTTCAACAACGCCTTCCGCGCCAACGGCATGGTGAGCCTGGTCCCGCAGCCGACCAACACCGCGCTGTTCCCGGACTGGTCGTTCCAGAAGTGCACCGTCGCCGACCTGGATCGCCTGATGGACTACGCGCTCACCAAGCTGCACCCCGACGACCGCGCCTACCTGCTGGATCGGATGCGCTCGGTCGATTACAACCAGCACTGGGGCGTCTGGGGCGCGGGCGAGAAGATGCGCCCGGGCCTGAAGAACGGCTGGTCCGCCGAGCAGGGCGGCTGGGTGGTCAACTCGGTCGGCTTCGCCGGCCCGGACGAGCGCTACACCCTCGCGATCATGAGTTCGCTGGGCGCGGACGGCGGCTACACCGAGGGCGCCGACACCGACACCAAGGTCGCGGAGATGCTGCTCAAGGGGCGTTGATCCGGCGCCGCAAGGTCACCGGGGCGTCGTCGCGCGGGAACGGAATCGTGGTGAATCCCCACGGCATCCGATAGTCCGCGGGCAACCGCCACTCATACGCCCGCACCATTTCGGCGAGCAGGGTCTTCACCTCGAGCGTGCCGAAGTGCATGCCGATGCATTTGTGCGCGCCGGCCCCGAACGGCACCCACGCCAGCCGATGCGATTTGTCCTCGCGCCGGTGCGGGGCGAACCGTTCGGGGTCGAAAATCTCGGGCCGGGTCCACAGTTCCGGGAGCAGATGGTTGACCTGGTATGCCAGGTCGACCGGGGTGCCCGCGGGAATGTAGTGCCCGAGGATCTCGGTGTCGCGGACCGCGCGGCGCACGAAACCGGGCACCGGCGGCATCAGCCGCAGGCTCTCCTTGATCACCAGGTCCAGATCGGTCATCCGGTCCAGCCCGGCGATGCTCGTTTCCGCGTCCGCGGCCAGCGCCTCGGCGCGCACCCGCTCCTGCCATTCCGGGTGTTTACCCAGGTAGTAGGCGACAGCGGTGGCGGTCGTCGTGGTGGTGTCGTGCGCGGCCATGATCAGGAAGATCATGTGGTTGACCACGTCGGCGTCGCTGAACACCGCACCGTCCTCGCTGCGCGCGTGGCACAGCCCGGAGAAGAAATCGGAGTCGTCGCCGCGCCGCTTCTCGGGCAGCATGTCGGTGAAGTACCGCTCGAGCACCTTGCGCCCGCGCAGCCCGGCCCGCCAGCGCCCGCCGGGCACCGAGTGCCGGATCGTGGCCAGCCCGGCGTGCGTGCACGCGATGAACGCGTCGGTGAGCTCGCGCCGGCGCGAGCCGACGTCGACGGCCATGAACGTCTCCCCCGCGATCTCCAAGGTCAGGTCCTTGATCGTCGGGTAGAGCGGCACGGTGGCGCTGCGATCACCCGATGGCACCCACTGCGTAATTGCACTGCGTGCAACCGGAGCGAAGGCACGCAGATGCGATTCCAGGTGGTCGCGGGTGAACGCCTGCTGCATGATCCGCCGATGGAACATGTGCTCGTCGAATTCGAGCAGTAGCAGCCCGCGCCCGAAGAACGGCTCGATGAAGTAGTTCCAGCCCTGCCCGAAATCCCGGCGCCTGATGCCCAGGACCTGGTCGATCGCCTCGGGACCGGTGACCAGCACCCGTTCCACGCCCAGCGAGCGCGACATCGACACCGGCCCGTAACGCCGGTGCCGCTCCATCATTTCGGCCGGGCCCCAGCGCAGATAGTGCAACGCCCGCCCCAGGTAGGGCAGCCCGATATCGCCGTGCACCGCGGTCGCGGTACTCGCCGGCGGCGGGGACGCCAGCACGCGGGGGCGCTCCGGAATTCGGCGCAGCACCCGGTCGATCACATGTTCGCCCGGGATATCGATCAGGGCGGAGTTCTCGGAGACACGAGCGTCGGCAACCATGTCAAACCTCCAGGAACGAGGGTGTTCATCGTATTCTTTTCGGGCAACCGGCGGATCGGGTTCACCCACACCGCCACGCCGGAAAACGGATCTCGTCGTGCCGGTCCGAAACACGCCGACTACGGTTGAACTCGGTCAGTGAACGTTCGCGGGGGACGAACCCCAGGTCTTCGAGGAGCAACGGCGATGAGCACTAAAGCTGTCGAGAACCGTCGTCACAAGGTGGTGGTGATCGGTTCGGGGTTCGGTGGCCTGTTCGGCACCAAGCACCTCAAGCGCGCCGACGTCGACGTCACCCTGATCTCCAAGACCTCCACCCACCTGTTCCAGCCGCTGCTGTACCAGGTGGCCACCGGCATCCTGTCGGTCGGTGAGATCGCCCCGGCCACCCGCCTGGTGCTGCGCAAGCAGCGCAACGCGCAGGTGCTGCTCGGCGACGTCATCGACATCGACCTGGCGAACAAGACCGTCACCTCGCTGCTGCTGAACCAGGAGACGGTCACCCCGTTCGACAGCCTGATCGTGGCGACCGGCGCGCAGCAGTCCTACTTCGGCAACGACCGGTTCGCCACCTACGCGCCCGGCATGAAGACCATCGACGACGCGCTCGAACTCCGCGGCCGCATCCTCGGCGCGTTCGAGGGCGCCGAACTGGCGACCTCGCAGGAGATGCGGGACCGGCTGCTCACCTTCACGGTGATCGGCGCCGGCCCCACCGGCGTCGAATTGGCCGGGCAGATCGCCGAACTCGCCGACCGCACGCTCGAGGGCACCTTCCGCAACATCGACCCGCGCGACGCCCGGGTCATCCTGGTCGAGGGCGCGGGCGCGGTGCTCGGCCCGATGGGGCCCAAGCTCGGCGGCCAGGCCCAGCGCAAGCTGGAGAAGATGGGCGTGGAGATCCAGCTCAACGCCATGGTCACCGATATCGACGCGCACGGCGTGACGGTCAAGGATTCCGACGGCACCATCCGGCGCATCGAGTCCTCCACCAAGGTCTGGTCGGCGGGCGTGCAGGGCAGCCCGCTGGGCAAGATGCTCGCCGAGCGCTCCGCGGGCACCCAGGTGGACCGGGCCGGGCGGGTCGTCGTCGAGCCCGACCTCACCATCAAGGGCCACCCCAACGTCTTCGTGGTGGGCGACCTGATGTCGGTGCCCGATGTCCCCGGTATGGCGCAGGGCGCGATCCAGGGCGCCACCTACGCCGCCAAGGCGATCAAGGCGGGACTGAAGGGCGCACGGCCCGAGGACCGCAAGCCGTTCAAGTACTTCAACAAGGGCTCGATGGCGACGATCTCGCGGTTCAACGCCGTGTGCCAGGTCGGCAAGCTGGAGTTCGGCGGGTTCCTGGCCTGGCTGGCCTGGCTGGGCCTGCACCTGTACTACCTGGTCGGCTACCGCAGTCGCCTGATCACCGTCATCCAGTGGTTCGTGTCCTTCCTCGGCCGCACCCGCGGGCAGATGGCGGCCACCGAGCAGTGGGTGTTCGCCCGGCTCGCGCTCGAACAGGTCAACGCCGACGAGGAAGAAAAAGACGAGCTCGCCGCCGCGCTGGGCGCGCCCCCCGGCAACGGCCGGGCACCCGGCCGCGCGACCGCCGAGCAACAAGCCGGCTAGATCGTCCGCACTCGGGCATCCACCCTCCCTGTCCGCATGCCGGGCAGGGAGGTTATTTTTTGGCTATCGCAAGATGTGCCCCGGCGACCAAGATCGCTTGAGGCATCAGCTAATTCGGAGCAATACGCATGTTCCGGACTTCCTCGAAGATCGACCAATCCGGCACGGGCACGGGTCCGAATGTGGGACGTCGAACTTGCATTTCATTGAGGAAAGGAAGTTGATGCCCACAGGAAAGCACAGGGCTCCTACCCCGCAGCGCAACACGGTCGGCACGGTCGTCGCCGCCGGCGCGGGCACACTGGTGCTCGCGCTCGTCGGAACCGGCACCGCGAACGCCGATCCGGCCGAGTCCGCCAAGGTCTCGGAGAACGCGCAGTGGCCCGCGGCCGATATCCCCAACGCGGCGCCCTACGAGGGTCTGAACATCCCGGACAACACCCACAGCTCGCTGCAGTGGTCGCGTCCGGCGCCGGACAAGAAGTACCTCGCGCCGGTCGGCGTGCTGCACCCGCCGGTGCCGGTGGCCCCCGTGCCGCCGATCGCGCCGCCGCCCGGGCAGTTCCGCTTCGGTGATGTCACCGTGCCGGCGCCGGATTGGATCGACAAGGAACAGTCGATCCAGATCAACGACACCTCGGCCACGACCGAGGCGAATCTGGCGACGTTCCTGGATTCGGTCGGTATGGAGCGCAGCCGGTCGGACCGGATCGCCGGACAGGCCGTCGGCACCGCCGCCCTGGGCGCGGCCGCGGCCGCGGCTTCGGCCGCGCCGTTCGCGCTGACCTCCGCGGTGGTCGGCGGCGCGGTCGGGCTGGTGCTCGGCTTGCCGCTCGTGCCGGTCGGCATCGTCGCGGGGCCCATGCTGGGTGCGGCCGCCGGTGCGGCCATGATCACGGTCCCGGCCGCGATCGTCGGCGCGGCCGCCGGTGGCGTCGTCGGCGCGGTGAACGCGTACAACGCGCCGTCGCGGGTCGTCGGGGACTGAGCTCGTCCCGGTTCGGCAAGTGACCCGGAAGGTGGTGGCCCGACAACGGTGTCGGACCACCACCTTCCCGGTCCGCGAGACCGATTCGCGCAAAACCGAAATGTGAAACACCAATGTTCGTTACTGTGCCGCTACCCAGTCGAGAACGGGTAGATAGGGAACACAGCATGAACGCACAGACGAACGGCGCGCGCCGAGTCACTATGGGACTCACCGCATTCGGCGCCATGGCCGCCACCATGGTGCTGCTCGCGCCGCAGGCCGGCGCCTGGGTCGGCGACCTCGAGGTATCCGGCAAGGATCACAAGGCGGGCTGCTCGTACACGCTCACCGCGTCCGTCGAGGTCGACCGCCTGAGCACGGTGAAATTCACCGACAACGGCGCCGATCTGCCCGGCAGCCCGGTGGCGCCTTCGGTCCTCAGCAACAAGGTCACCCTCAAGTGGACCCCGCAAACAGCGGGCGCACACAAGCTGGAGGCCCGCCAGCTCCTCATCTCCGACTCGATCACCGTGCAGGTGGCGGCCTCGAGCGGGTCCGGCAGCAGCGGGTGCGGCGGCGGTCTCGGCGGGCTGATCCCCAGCCTTTCCGGCTAACCGGCCAGTTCCTCGAAATCTGGAAGCCGTTCGGCCCGAGCCTGTTTCGGACCGAACGGCTTCGGCGTTCCCCGACCCGTCCGGGCCGCGTCGTGCTCGACCGCCCAGTCGGCCAGCGCCGACAGCCGATCCAGCAGCGTCACCCCCGACGGCGTCAGCCGGTATTCGACGGTCGGCGGCACCGTCGGATGGACCGTTCGATCGACCAGCCCGTCGGTCTCCAGGAGCCGCAGGGTGCGCGTGAGCATCCGGCGGCTGATGCCCTCGATGGCCCGGTGCAGCTCGTTGTAGCGGTAGGTGCGCGCGCCCAGCAGGACCAGCACCACCAGCGTCCATTTGTCGCCGATCCGGTGCAGCAGCTGCCCGACGGGGCAGTCGGCCAGTTCGTCGGCGGGCACCGGATCCGGCAGACCGTAAGCCGACAGGGCGGGAACATCGAGGTGCCTATCGGGCATAAAAGTGCCTTCTTTCGTTCCGGCGCAAGGCGATCCAGGGTGAATGGGTCACTACGGAAAGCATAGGGAGAACGGCGTGCCGAAATCAGTGGTCATCACCGGCGGTACCCGCGGGATGGGCCGCGCCACCGCACTGCGCCGGCTGGCGCGCGGCGATACCGTCACCGTCCTCGGGAGCGACGCCACCGCGGGCGCGGCGCTGCTCGCGTCGGCGGACGATCCGAACCTTCGATTCGTCCAAGCGGATCTGTCGTCCATCGACGAGATCCGCGGCGCGGCGCACCAGATCGCCGAAAACCACCAGGCCGTAGACGCTTTGGCGCTGTTCGCGAACCGTCTGAGCGCGCGGCGCACCGTCACCGCCGACGGACTCGAGTCCACCTTCGCGCTGTACTACCTGAGCCGCTACCTCATGGCCCGGTATCTGCAACCGCTGCTGGACCGGAGCCCGAACCCGGTGATCATCAACGTCGCCGGCGTCGGCAACACCGCCGGCGCGATCCAGTGGGACGACCCGCAGCTGTCCCAGCGCTACGGCGTGGTTCGCGCGCAACTCCAAGCCGGACGCGCCAACGACCTGGCGGGCGTCGCCTACGCCCAACTCGACCACAGCGCCCGCTACGTCCTCTACCACCCCGGATTCACCCGCACCGGCAGCAACGGACACCCGAACCCTTTGGTACGCGCCACAATCAGCACCCTGGCCCGATTCTTCGCCCGCCCCGTCGAAGACGCCATCGCGCCGATCGTCGAGTGGATCGACCACCCGCCGTCGGCGGCACTCACCGCGATCGATCGCGGCAAGGTCGTCCCGGCAACGCTGGCCACGCTCGACCCCGGGGATGCGGCCAGGCTCGCGGCCTACACCGAGGAGCTGATGTCTACCCGGCAGCCCTCGGGCTAGACCGTCTGCGCCGCCAACGCGCGACCGATGTGGGTGCGCAGGGATCCGCCCGCGGCCAGGGGTAGCAGAACACCGTCCAGTCCGATCGACTCGGCGGCGCGGTCGTCCGGGTAGACCAGCTCGCTGTCCAGCGCGCGCGGCGCGGAAATCACGTCTTCGGTGGCCGAGCCGGAGCCCAGCTGCAACCGGTGCCGCAGGAGCGGGATATCGCCGGCGTCGGCGATCAGGTCGCCGTGCCACTCGCCGCTGTCCTCGCCGGTGCGCCCGATCTGGACGCGTTCCCGGATGCGGATCCGCGCGTCCGCCGCGAGCCGCACGGTGGTGCGGGCGTGGTGCCGGGCACCACCCGCGACGATGGTCGGTTCGGGGTCGAAGTCCAGTTCCGCGCCCGCGCCGATCTCGAAATACCAGTGCGCCGCGGACAGCGGTGTCGCGGCGCTGGGCAGCGCGATGGTCGCCGCGACCGATCGCACCGTCAGCCGCGCACCCGCGCCGACGACGATGCGGATGTCGAGTTCGTCCCCGCCGAGCGGTGTCGCGGCGGTACCGATCATGTGCACCGTATCCACGCCCGTGCGGCGGGCGGACAGCCCGCCGACGGCGTGGATCTCCGGCAGCGACCCGACGGCCGCCACGATGCGTAACTCAGTGCGCAACTGCGGAATCGGATGCGTGCGAGTCGGCGTGCGCGATCACCCGCAGTTGCTCGCGCACCCAGGCCAGCACCTCGGTGGCGGCCGGGTCGTCGGTGAGCGAGATCAGCGCGGTGGGCCGGCCCTCGCGGACCTTGGCGGCGTCGCGTTCCATCACGCCGAGGTCCGCGCCGACCAGCGGCGCGAGATCGGTCTTGTTGACCACCAGCAGATCCGAGAACGTGACGCCGGGGCCGCCCTTGCGCGGTACCTTGTCGCCGCCGGCCACGTCGACCACGAAGATCTGCACGTCGATCAGCCCGGAGGAGAAGGTCGCGGTCAGGTTGTCGCCGCCGGATTCCACCAGGATCAGATCCAGCGGCGGGTTCGCGGCGATCAGGTCGTCGATGGCGTCCAGGTTCGCGGTGATGTCGTCGCGGATGGCGGTGTGCGGGCAGCCGCCGGTCTGCACCGCGGTGATCCGCTCGTCCGGCAGCACGGCGTGGCGGCGCAGGAAGTCGGCGTCCTCGGTGGTGTAGATGTCGTTGGTCAGCACCGCGATGGACAACTCCTCGCGCAGCTGCCGGCACAGCGCGGCCGTGAGCGCGGTCTTCCCGGAGCCGACGGGGCCGCCGATGCCGATCCGCAGCGCCTCCCCCGGCGTGCGCTGCCGCTTGGGGCGATCATGGGAGTGATCGTGGGGTTCACCGTCGATCAGGTGCGGGGGCATGAGGGCAATCTCCTTCTCTCGGTAAACAATTCAGCTCGCGAACAGGGGCATGTCGCGGTGCACGTGCCGTTCGGCCAGCACGTCCTGCAGTGGATCCGACAGCGCGGCCAAGCCGGTGACGGCCGCCGCGGCGGTCTGGTCGCAGAGTTCGGCCAGGCGCACGGTGCACATCGCGATGGCCGCCGGATCGAGCGCGAGCAGCCGTTGCGCCGCCGTCGCGGCTCCCGTCAGCGTGGTGTAGACCACGACACCGGCGATCTCCCGCGGCCCGACGCCGCAGGCCGCGCCGACCGCGCCGAACACCGTGGACAGATGCGGCCGCGCCCCCACGGCGGCCCAGTCCTGTTCCGGCCACAGCTGTTTCGCCAAGCGCAGCAGCCCGCGGCCCTGGGCCCGGGACGCGGCGCGCGCGGCGGGTGACGGCGTCCGGGCATCGGCTTCCAGTTCGGCGTGCCCCACCGTGAGCGCACCGGCGCATACCGCGGCCGCCAGCGACGCGGCCACCAGACCCGAGGTCCGGACCCGGCGCCGCAGATACAACTCGACCGTCGCCACGTCGCGCACCAGGCCCGACGCGACGGCTTCCTCGACGCCCCCGGAGTGCACGTGCCCGCCGATCGGCAGCCGCGAGTCAGCGAGGGCAAATAACATCGCCAAACTCTCCGCGGAACTCTTGTGCACCGACCGATCTTATGCTCCGGCGTGTCGCTTCCGCGCGCCGGGCACCCGGGGTGCGCTACACCCGGCCGCGCCGGAAGGCGCGTTCCATGAAGCGAGCGGCCTGGGCCCGGCTCAGGTCGGACCAGGCCTGGAACGGGGCCTGCCACCACGGGGCGATCTCGCGGGGACGGGCGGTGACGGCGTGGCAGACGAGATCGGCGGCTTCCTCGACGGTGAGGCCGGGGATATTGCTGAAGTCGGTCGGGGCGCTCATCCGGGTGTGCACCAGGGGCATGTAGATCGAGGTGGTGGTGACGCCGTCCCCGGCGATTTCGGTCGCGACGGTGCGCAGCCAGGTGTCGAAGGCGCCCTTGGAGGCGCCGTAGGCGGACCAGCGCGGGGTGGGCGGCATGAGCAGACCCCAGGTGGCCACGTTGACGATGTGCCCCTGCTTGCGGTCGCGCATGTGCGGGAGCAGGGTCAGCAGCAGCCGCACCGGGCCGAGGTAGTTGATGTCGATGGTGCGGGTGAAATCATGGAAGCGGTCATAGGATTCGTCGATCGGGCGGCGGATCGACTTGCCCGCGTTGTTGACCACGACATCGATGTGGCCGTGCTCGGTGAGCAGGTCGCGGGCGAGCTGTTCGACGGCGTCGAAGTCGGTGAGATCGGCGGGATAGGCGTGCGCGGTGCCGCCCTCGGCACGGATATCCGCGGCGACCTGGGTCAGATCCTCGGTCGAGCGCGCCACCAGCAGCACGATCGCTCCGGCCGCGCCGAGCCGGCGCGCGCTGGCCTTGCCGATGCCGTGTGAGGCGCCGGTCACCAGGACGACGCGTCCGGATACCGCGTCGTGCAGCGCTTTTTCCCGCGGGCGTGAGGTCGGGTATAGGAGGCGGGTGGCGACCCGCTCGGCGAGCGGTCGCCCGTTCGCAGTGGGCTGCGTCTCAGTCACCCGTCAAATGTATTGCGCCGTGCGTGTTTTTACCTGCCGCATCGGGTAGAAAAACGGGCAGCGCAACACCGCGGCCCCGGGGAGGATCGATCCATGACATCGCGAGACGGCCAGGTTTCGATCGCCGGGTGGATCGGGCGAGTGATCGCCGTGGTGGTGCTGATTCCACTGCGATTGCTGTGGGAGGGCCTGAAAGCGCTCGGCCGCGCGCTCGCCGCGGTGCTGGCCTTCGTCGTCGAGAAGCTCCTGGCCCCCGGCGCACAGTTTGTCTGGGACTGGGTGATCCGGCCGGTATGGCTGTTCTTCAAGGACTTCCTGTGGGGCTGGCTGGTACAGCACGTGCTGTGGGGGCTGGTGCTCACCCCGATCCTCGCGCTGCTCCTCGACTACTTCCTGCGCCCCCTGCGCCGCGCGCTCGAGGACTGGCTCTGGCGGCGGGTGCTGCGGCCCGCCGCGCAGTGGCTGTTCCGGTGGGTGCTGGCGCCCGTCGGCCGGGCGATCGCCTGGCTCGGGTATCAGCTCACGCGATGGGTGATCGTCTGGCCACTGACCCAGCTGTGGCGCTGGGTGCTGCATCCGCTCTGGAAAGCGTTGCGCGCCACGCTGATCTACGCTTGGCGGCTCACGGCTGTCATCGTGGGTGTGCTGGTCGTCATCCCCTGCCGGTTCGTCTACCGCACGGTGCTGCGCCCGATCGTCGCCGGGGTGGCCGCGACCTGGCGATTCCTCGTAGTGCGACCGGCGCGCTGGCTGCACGCCACCGTCATCACCCCGATGAACCGCTGGGCCGCCGACCTCATGGCCGCGGTCTTCGGCCGCTGATCAGTGCGCGTGCGCGTCGGCCAGCACGGTGTTCTTGCGCAGCGCCACCCGCGCCACGACCGCCATCGCCAGCAGAATCAGCGCACCCGCCGTGGTGGCGAAATGCATGCCGTGCACGAAGGATTCGCGGGCGCTCTCGACCAGCACCGGATCGTCGGCCGACCGATGCAGGGTCTCGCCGAGGGTGTCGGCGTAGTCACCGCCGTTGCGGAAGACCAGCGCCGCCAGCGATCCCAGCAGCGACAGGCCTAGCGCGTTGCCGAGTTCGAAGCTGGTCTCGGAGATGCCGACCGCCGACCCCGCGCGCTCCGGCGGCACCGAGGACACCGCGACATCGGAGACGAGCGTGAACGCCAGGCCGTACCCGATACCGGCGATGGTGGATCCGGCGACGTACCAGCCGACACCGCCGTGCACGCCGACGCCGAGCAGCATCAGGTTGCCCAGCGCCGCCAGCAGCAGCGCCAGCACGAAGGTCGCCCGGACCCCGATCTGTCGGCCCAGCCGGGCGCCGGTCATCGAGAAGACGAACACCGCCACCGCGCTCGGAATGCCGAGCAACGCCGCCGCGAGCGGGTCGCGACCGGTCACCGATTGCAGGTACACGCTGGTCAGATAGCCCATCGCGGCCAGCGACATCATGCCGGTCAGGCTGGACCCGATCGCCACGCTGAACGCGGGCCGGGTGAACAGCTTCAGATCCAGCAGCGGTTCCTTCAGATGGGTCTGCCGGCGCACGAACAGGGTCAGCAGGACCACGCCGACCAGGGCCGGCACCAGCGCCTCGGGATCGATGCCCTCGGCCGCGACATGCTTGACCGCGTAGATCAGCGGCAGGATGCCGCCGATGGACAGCACCACGCTGGGCAGATCCAACGGGCCCAGTGCCCGGGAGCGATGCTCGGGCAGCAGGAACGGCCCGGCGGCCAGCAGCACCAGCAGCACCGGGATATTGATCAGGAACACCGAACCCCACCAGAAGTGGTGCAGCAGTAGCCCGCCGATGATCGGCCCGACTGCGGAACCGCCCGCGAAGAACGCCGTCCACACGCCGATCGCGGCCCCGCGCTGCCGCACATCGGGGAACAGGCTGGAGATCAGCGCCAGGCTCGACGGCAGCAGCGTCGCGCCGCCGATGCCCATCAGCGCCCGCGCGGCGATGAGCACCGCGGCGCTCGGCGCGAAGGCCGCCAGTACCGAGGCGAGGCCGAACATGGCCGCGCCGGCCAGCAGGATATTGCGTCTGCCGATGCGGTCGCCGAGATTGCCCATCGTGATGAGCAGGCCGGCGAGCATGAAGCCGTAGATGTCGAGGATCCACAGGGCCTGGGTGGCGGAGGGGTCCAGGTCGACGGTCAGCGTGGGCATCGCCAGGAACAGCACCGAGACGTCCATCGACACCAGCAGGACCGGTAGCAGCAATACCGCCAGCCCGAGCCACGCTCGCCGCGTGCCGGCGGGCGACTGCACCTGTGTCATCGAAGGATCCTCTCGCTGCTCGCGTACGGCGTACGCACGACCAAGGGTACAGTGTACGCATGCGGCCCCGGAACGAAAAGGCAGACATGGGATGACCGAGCCGAAACTGACCCGCGCCGCGATTGTGGACACCGCGATCGCACTCGCCGACACCGAGGGCGTGGACGCCGTCTCCATGCGGCGCATCGCCGATCGGATGAGCGTCGGAGCGATGTCGCTGTATCGGCACGTGGCGAACAAGGACGAACTGATCGCCCTGATGACCGACGAGGTCGCCCGGCGCAACCCCTACCCGCCCACCGCGGGCCAGGACTGGACCTGGCGCGACCGGGTCCGCATCGCCGCCGAGATCGACTGGGCGCTCTACCAGCAGCATCCGTGGGTGCTGCTGACCTTCGCGATGCCGCGCTACAGCTTCGGCCCGCACGGGCTGGCCTGCCTGGCCTGGCTGGTCGAGGGCTTCCGCGAGCTCGACGTCAGCCCGCGCACGGCGATGCAGATGTCGTTCTCGGTCTGGAACTACATCTCCGGCGCCACCCTGCCGCACATCAGCTCGGACCTGCTGGAGCGCAAGAAGATTCAGCCCGAGGAGACCAACGGGTTGCGCGCCCTGCTGGAGGGCAGCCCGACCACGCCGGTGCCGCCCGCGCTCGCGGAGCTGGTCGGCGCCGGCGTCAGCGACCTGACGCAGGAGGATCTGCTCTACGCCGGCTTGGCCGCGCTCTGTGACGGATTCGAGGCCCGCGTCCGCCAGGCTTGACCCCAACCTCCGTTGAGGTTGCACAGTTGGCCCATGCACGCGATCCGGCTTCACGCCTTCGGCCCCGCCGAGAACCTCCGCTACGAATCCGTTCCCGATCCGGCACCCGGCCCCGGGCAGGTACGCATCGCCGTGGCGGCGGCCGGAGTTCACCTCATCGACACCGCGATTCGGCAAGGGCTGCCGGGCCCCTACCCCACACCCGAGCTACCGACCACCCCCGGGCGCGAGGTCGCCGGAACGGTGGAAGCGCTTGGGGCAGAAGTCGATCCGGCGTGGCTGGGTAAGCACGTCGTGGTCCACCTCGGCACGGCGCCCGGTGGCTACGCCGCCCTCGCCGTCACGGATTCGGCTCGGCTGCACGAGATTCCGGCGAATCTCGACCCCGCCGAAGCCGTCGCCATGATCGGCACCGGCCGCACCACGCTGGGGATTCTCCAGTTCACCGAGCTCGGGCCGGACAGCGTGGCCCTGGTCACCGCCGCGGCCGGTGGGATCGGGACACTGCTGGTCCAGTACGCGAAGAACGCGGGCGCCTACGTCATCGGTCTCGCGGGCGGCAGCGAGAAGACGGCCCGGGTCACCGCCAACGGCGCCGACCTCGCCGTCGACTACCTGCGACCGGGGTGGCCCGAACTGGTGCGCGCGCACCGTCCCACCGTCGTCTTCGACGGGGTCGGCGGCGAAACCGCCCGGGCCGCAGTCGATCTGCTCGGCAAAGGCGGGCAGCACCTGATCTACGGATTCCCCGGCGGGCCGGTCACCACCTCCCCGCAGGAGCAGGACGAGCGCGGCATCACCTCACAGCTCGTGCTCGGACCGCCGATGCTGCAGCGCGCCGGGGGCGATCTCCGGGTGCTCGAGGATCGGTCGCTGGCCGAGGCCGCGGCCGGTCGGCTGCTGCCCGCGGTCCAGCGGTTCCCGCTCGCGGACGCGGCGGCGGCCCACCGCGCCCTCGAGACCCGGGCGACCATGGGCAAGGTCGTCCTGGTGCCGTGAACTAGGCCACGACGAGCGCGTAGGCGAACCCGTCCCAGCCCTTCGACCCCACGGTCTGCAACACGGTCGCTTCCAAACGCGGTTCCGCGGACAGCAATTCGACGACCTCGCGACTGCCGCGGATCGCGGGGTCGGTGGAGGTCGCGTCGGCGAGCCCGCCCTGGCGGACCACATTGTCGACGATGATCACCGAGCCGGGGCGGGTCAGCCGCAGCGCCCACTGCACGTAGTTCGGATTGTTGACCTTGTCGGCGTCGAGGAACACCAGATCGAACGGCTCCGGCTGCTCCTCGGCCAGCACGGGCAGGCTCTCCAGAGCGGCGCCGACCCGGATCTCGACGCGGTCACCGACCCCGGCGCGATCCAGGTTCGCCCGCGCCACCTCGGCATGGCGCGGTTCGTACTCCAGGGTCAGCACCTGCCCGGCCTTGCCGACCGCGCGCGCCAGCCACACCGTGCTGTATCCGCCCAGCGTGCCGACCTCGAGCACCCGCCGCACGCCCGCCGACCGGGCCAGCAGATACAGGAACTTGCCCTGCGGCGCGGAGACATCGATGGCGGGCAGCCCCGCCTTCGCGTTCTCCGCCAGCACCGCCGCGGTCTCCGGATCCCGCACCAACTGCTCTCCGAGGTAGCTGTCGACCTCGGCCCATTCCGCACTAGTCATGCCGGCCAGTCTGCCACCGGAACCGTGGATTCCGCCGCCGCGACGAGGGCACCGATCTGTTCGGCGAACACCGGCCACAGCTCACGCGGCAGGCTGTGCCCCATCCCCTCGAGCACGACCAGTGCCGCGTCCGGGATCGCCTCGGCGGTCGCGCGGCCGCCGCTGCTGTCGAAGATGCGGTCGGCGGTGCCGTGCAGCACCAAGGCCGGCACGTCCAGTGCTCGCAACCGCGCGGTCCGGTCGCCGGAGGCCAGCACGGCGACCGCCTGGCGCATCATGCCGGTGAAGTCGACGCCGCGGTCGAACACCCGGCCCGCGTGCGCGCGCACCGCGGCCTCGTCGAAGGCGAACCCGGGCGACCCCGAGGCTCGCTTGGTCAGCACCGACCACTCTTGGTAAGCCGCACGATCCGCGGGCGGCGGGCCCGCCTGACCGAACGCGCCCGGATCCGATTGCCCCACAGCCGGATTGCCCGTAGTCGACATGATCGAGGTCAGCGACCGCACCCGCCGCGGAAACTCGATCGCGATCGTCTGCGCGATCATTCCGCCCATGGACGCGCCCACCAGGTGCGCGCTGTCGATCCCGAGCACGTCGAGCAGGCCGACGGTGTCGGCGGCCATGTCGGACAGGGTGTAGGCCGCCGAGGACACGTCGCCCGCCATCGCCGCCATGATGTCCGGTTGCGGCGCGTCGCGAACATGCGTCGACCGCCCGGTATCGCGGCTGTCGAACCGGATCACCTGCAATCCACGGCCGACCAGTTGCTCGCACAATCCGTCCGGCCAGTCGATCAGCTGCCCCGCCGCGCCCATGATCAGCACCACCGGTGGATCGCCCGGATCGCCGAGCCGCTCGTAGGCGATCTCGATACCCGCCGGGCCCACTCCGAACGCCTTCCGCTCCGTCATCCCGCCCTTGCCTTTCTCCGGCCCGATCGGGCTCAGGCCAGCGATTATGGACCCCGAGCGGGCCCTTGTGGCAAGCCCACCTCGCCGGGTTATGGTGAAAGGGGACAGAGCATCCCGGAGCCGACGGCAAACCTGTGGCATATTCACCGCCATGCGCCTCGGAATGCTCGCTCTCACCGCCGCGTTCGCCGTCCTGCCGCTGGCCGGATGCACCGCTGATCAGCACGCGAGCGATGCCACCGCCACCACTACTCCCGCCGCCGAGCGGTTCGAGATCGAAGTGGCCGACCAGGAGGTGCCCTGCACCGGCGTCGCGCCCATGCGATGCCTGCAGGTGCGCAAGGATTCGCAGGCGCCGTGGGAGCTGCACTACTTCGGAATCGAGGGCTTCGACTATCAGCCCGGGTTCACCTATCGCCTGCTCGTCGAACAGCGGCCGTGGGTGAACCCGCCGGCCGACGCGCCCTCATCCACGTGGCATCTGGTGACGGTGATCGCCAAGAACCCGACTTCCTGAATCGCCTTCGCCCGCGGCGCGGGAATGCTAGGTTCGCCAAAAGCGGAACCAATGCGTCTCACTTATGGATGCTCAACGTGGAGCGGAGTAACAGGATGAACACCAGTCGGAAGCTGTGGATATCGATGACAGCGGGGCTGTTGAGCGTGCTGCCAACAGTTTTCGCGCCCACGGCCACCGCGACGCCGGCCGACGGTGGCGCCGAGTACGTCGCACTCGGCGACTCGGGCGCGGCCACGACGGGCGTCCAGAAGTTCGACACCGGAGCTCCCCTGCTCTGCGCCCGGTCGACGGCCAACACCCCGAAACTGATCGCCGCGGACCTCGGCCTCCACCTGGACGACCGCACCTGCAGCTCGGCGAAGATCAAAGATCTCACCACCTCCCAGGGCGCCGGTATCGCACCACAATTCGACGCCCTCGGCCCGAATACCCGACTGGTGACCGTGCACATCGGCGCCAACGACACCAACGCGACCCGCTACATCCTCGCCTGCCACTCCGGCGGCGCACAGCCCTGCGGCGAACCCGCCTGGGACCGCGACATCGACGCCATCGCCGACGCCTACGCCACCGCCCTGCGCCAGATCACCACCCTCGCCCCCAACGCCAAAATCTTCGTCGACGGCTGGCCCCTCTACATCCGCGACGGCGGCTGCCCCGCCCTCGTCGGCCTGCGCCCCGCCGACGCCGCCACCGTCCAACGCGCCTTCGACCGCCTCAACACCGTCGTAGCCGCCGGCGCCCGCACCACCGGCGCCACCTACATCGACACCCGCCCTCGCTCCACCGGCCACGACATGTGCGCCCCCGAAGGCACCCGCTGGTTCGACCCCATCCTCGCCACCGAAACCCTGCTCCCCTACCACCCCACCCTCACCGGCATGCGCGGCATCGCCGACATTGTCGTGGACGGGATCCGCGCAGCGGGGTGACACCGATCCCCTAGGCGCCCGGGAAGCTCGTGGATATCGCCCACGCGGGTTGGTTCTCTGGCACAGGCGAGATCGGCTTGTGCGGTTCGGGTTTCGGGGGCCGGCAAGCGGGTCGGATCCTTCGCGGCGACGGCCGAGAGGCTGCCCGGGTCCACCTGGTGAGTTCCTCCGCCGGCCGGGAAGCTCGGAGCTGCCGACGTTGCCGGGGTAGTTCTCCGGTGCAGGCGAGACCGGCTGGCACGGGTCAGGTCTCGGCTAGACGCGAGGGTGGTAGGCGGGGTCGGATTCTTCGCGGTGGGAATCGACGGTGATGGCCAAGAGGCGGTCCAGGTCGGCCTGGAGGATGGGGCGGTCGGCCGGGGTGGCTTTGAGGGTGCCGGTGGTGCGGACCATGTAGCGGCCGTCCGGGTAGTCCATGATGTGGAAGCCGCGGGAGGGGGCGGGGCGGTTGTCCCAGGCGGGGCCCGCGTAGACGGCGACGTGGATGATCGCGCCGCGGGGGCGTTCGAAGAAGCGGGCGGCGAGTTTGCGCGGGGAGACGGGGGCGTCGTCGTGGAAGGCGGAGAAGGGGCCGTCCTCGTCGAGGTCGTGGCGGGAGACCTCGAGGCCTTCGCCCGTGCCGCGCGGTGTGTTCGGCAGTTGCGCGAGCACGCGGCGGGAAATCTCGTGTGCGGGAACCATTGTCATGCGGATCTTGCCGCCGCGGTCGGGGGCGTCGGTCGGTTCCTGCGTCAGCAGTACCGCGTGCTGGTAGTGCACCGCCGCGTGCACGCGCAGCTTATCCCTGCCGAGTTTGCCGGCGAGCTCGATGCGCGCCTCTGGTTCCGCGAGGATCCGTAGCGCGCCGAACATGGTTTCGTCGAAATGCTTGTGCAGTGCGGCGGCTTCGGCCTTCCATGCCTTGTCGTATTCGGCGATCGTGGCGGCGGTCGAACGGTATTGCAGCGGGTACGGCAGCACATCGCGGTCGGCCGCGCGCCACAGGACCTTGAAGGCCAGCGGAGAGAAAGTCCAGTCGCGCTTGGTCATTCGCCGATCACCGGCGGGACCGTCTTCACGCGATGCTCCGGGTCCAAGCCGGTCAGGATCTCACCGTTCTCCTGGTTGATCAGGTAATCCTTGGTCTGGTGTTCCTTCTCGTCGTCACCCTGATTGCGGGCGCCACCCATCCCGCCCATACCCGGCATTCCCTGGGAGCCGGCGCGCGCGGCGGTGGTGCGGTTCGTTCCCGAGGCGGCGGCTGCTGCTCCCGGAGCGCCCGAAACCGACCTTCCGGCACCCGGATTGGCGGATTTGGGGGTGCCGGAGCCGGGAGTGCCGGACAGTCCCGAGCCGGGAATGCCGGAGCCCGGCACACCGGAGCGCGGGACGTTCGAACCGGGCACGTTGGTGTTGGGGGCGTTTGTGCCGGGCACGTTGGTGTTGGGGGCGTTGGTGTTGGGGGCGTTGGTGCCGGGCACGTTGGAGCCCGGGGCATTGGAACCGGGGACGCCCGTGCTCAGCTTCGGGTCGCTCGACTTCGGCGTCTCCGCTGTGGCCGGGACCGTCGAAGACGGGGTGGTCGGCGCATCGGTCGTCGCCGGTTTCGTCGCAGGGTCGTTCGAATTCACGGGTGAAGTGCCGGGATCCGCGGACGGTGGCTGAACCGTCTCCGGTCGATCCTCGGACTTCGGCTTCTCGGTATCGGACGGGACCGTCGGACCATCGGACGGGGTCACCGGGTTCACCGTCGGCTTCTTCGGCTCCTGCGGCACCTGCGCGGGATCCTGCTGCACCGGGTTGTACGGCTTGGGCACCAGCGGCACCTTGTCGTCCGCTTCCTTGACCGCCGGATAGAAGACGTTCTTGACGATATTCTCCGCCGCGGACTGATACGACTCCTCACGGTGATCGTTCAGCTTCCACGTGGGCCCCGGGACCCAACTAGCGATATTGCTGGTCAAAGAGGTGTCGGGGGCCTGCTGTACATTCGGCTTGGTGATGTCGATGGCCGAGCGGACCAGCTTCACCTTCTCCGAGACCAGTGCCACCGAGTCGATCAGGGTGCTGGACTTCTTGACGTATTCGGTGATGCCGGTAGCGGCCGAATTCGCCGCCTCGCCTTGCCATTTGGACTCGATCGCCCTGGTCATCTCCAAGCCGAAGTTGACGAACCCGTCGTTGAGCTTGTTGCGGAGGCCCTCCCAACGCTCGTGAAGCGACTTGACCACATCCGGCTTCATATCCTGCACCCGCTCGTACAGGTCGTCCATCGTTTCCGGATTTGCGTAGGCGCTATCCGGCACCGTCGAGCTTTGGAACTCCAAGCCGGCCCCGCCCACTAGCTCCTGAATTCGGTTTCGCGCCTGCGTAGCCTCCGGACTCTCGTCCTTGCCGACGTCCGGAGGGCCCGATTTGCTTGACTCCCACAACGCCGCCGCAATGCCGGCAAACAATAGTCCCACGTTTGTCCCCCGATCAGTTCAGTAACTTGTCTTGCTCGGCAGCGTTGACTGTGTCTTGAGCTTCGTACTTGTCAACGGAAACCTGGATCGTGTCACGGATGAGCTCAAGCACGGCGATGTGTTCTTTCAGAGCGGTGTCGACGTCCCCGTCACCACCGATTGCCTTCATTCCCAGCATCTTTTCGAGCAGCCGCGCGCAGTCGAATTTTCCAAAGCCCGAAACTGTTCTGAGCTGATTCAGATCCCGGCGAGCTTCGGTATAGAGGTCGATTTGGCGATTGCAGGCGTCCCGACATTCCTTGGCGACAGAACTATCCAGATACAGTCGACCCGACTTCGCTTCATCGGCTAAGTAGCGCCAACGCGAGACTTGTTCATTCAAAGCGGTCATGGTCAACTCTCAATTCAGCCCGGAAGGATCGGTGCAAGAATCTCAGCGGCTGCAAGCGTCCGGTTACAAGGTGGGACTTGGCGGCTCTTGGTAGAGATGTTGAATGAAGACACTTGGACAGAACCGCCCTGGGCTGTCGGGAAGACCAGATCGCACACCTCGTCATCGTCATAGGAGGCGCTACGGAAGGTGAACCCTGCGCGGCCCCCCACAGTGACAGGAGTGAAGTCGATGTTGTCCTGCTTCTTCTTGATCTCGTCGACCGTCCGAATGGTTGCCCAGATGCCCAGGTCGTAGTTGAACGGATGCTCTGGGTCATGCCACGAACAGACCTTCCACCCTGGCTCTTCAACTCCTGCAACCCCAGATTTTTTCGATCCCGGATCCACGCCGATCTGCTTCAAAACGGCATCAGAGACCTGCGTGCACGGGTCCCACAGCGCCCCGGCCGCCGACGTATCCGTACTCGGCTCCGGCTTCCCTTTCGTCTCCGTCCCGCACCCGGAGACCACCAGCACCACCCCGGCCAGCGCCGCTACCGCCGCTGTCGTCCGTCGTCCCACCATGCCTCCAGTCCAGCGCGTCAGAGTTGCCCCATAGTCTAGGACGCACTCCAGCGTCCCCCGGTTCCCTATTCCAGCCAGGATTTGCGCTGGAAGTACAGATCGTCGTCGTCGGGCTCGTCTGGGCTGACGGTGTGGTCGCG
Organism: Nocardia sp. NPDC050712; assembly: GCF_040654295.1. Classification (NCBI taxonomy): domain Bacteria; kingdom Bacillati; phylum Actinomycetota; class Actinomycetes; order Mycobacteriales; family Nocardiaceae; genus Nocardia; species Nocardia sp. NPDC050712. The sequence continues at coordinate 1,307,350 of NZ_JBFAHT010000002.1, read as the reverse complement.
GTCCGGTTTGCGGGTGCCGGATTCTGGGTGGGGTGGGGTTGCCGGTGTGTAGGTGGTGGGCGGGGGTTCGAAGGTGGCCGGCTCGGGGGTGGAGAGTTCGGGGAACTGCTGGGCGTATTGGCCGATGATCGCTTCGCCCGCGGCGTCGGTGCCGACCGCGTCGTGCACCAGCTCGGTGACTCGCGCCCGGAGTTTCGCTTGGGCGCGGTGGGTGCACGCCATCAGTTCCGCGGCGAGGGCGGCGGGTTCCATGCCGCGGGCGGCGCTACCGAGCTGGATGTCGGTGGTGACTCCGTTCGCGTCGACCGTCACGCTGACTCGGCTGCCCGCCGAGGTCTCGGTCACCGACACCTCGGCCATCCGCCCGTGCAGGTCCTGGTACTTCTGCGCTTTCACCTGGAGATCGTCGGCCCACCGGCTCATCTCCTCGGCGGCCTGAGCCGGATCGTTCACCACCACTGCCCTCCCCTTCCACCCGGCGCGTCCTTGCCGGCAAAATCTGCACCTTACCGAGCAATTTCGACTACCCGCAACGCGGCGAACGCGGCCTCTCCACGCTTCCCCTGCGGCACACAACCTGCGGTTTCGACTGTCCGACAAGCTACTTCGGCGGCAGCCGATCCAATATCTCGCGCAGCAGGGCGGTGTGCCCATTCAGTACCGCGGTGTGCTTCGCCTGCACGTCTTTGATCTCCGAGACATTGCCCCGCAGCTCAGAGACATCGCCCCGCAGCTCAGAGATATCGCCCCGCAGCTCAGAGATATCGGCATGCAACAGCCCGAACTCTTCGAGAACCTTCCCGTGATTCTCCTCGATCTTGCGCCGCAACCCGGGCACGTCGGCCCGCTCGAACGCCTCCTCGAACGCGGTCATCCGCTCCTCGACGCTGGCCATCGGCTCCCCTTCTCCCGGTCTCGGACCGCACCCCAGCGGCCCGCACGCAACTCGAACAGGAGAGCGACTTTACGCCGATAGCCATTCGGCATCAATAGCTTTCACCGCCGAATCAGAACAGGAAATACCGCTGCGCCATCGGGAGTTCGGTGGCGGGCTGCTCGGTCCAGACCTCACCGTCGATGCGGACGGTGAAGGTGTCGGGGTCGACCTCGATGTGGGGCATGGCGTCGTTGTGGGGCATGTCGGTTTTGGTGACGCCGCGAACGTTTCTGACCGGGGCCAGTTTCCGGCGCAGGTTCAGGCGGTCGGCGAGACCGTCCTCGATGGCGTGTTCGGAGACGAAGTGCAGGGAGGTCGCCGCGGCGGCGACCGGGGCGGCGCCGAACATGGGGCGCGGCAGGACCGGTTGCGGGGTGGGGATGGAGGCGTTGGCGTCGCCCATCGCGGCCCAGGCGATCATGCCGCCCTTGAGGACGGCGTGCGGGCGCACACCGAAGAACGCCGGTTCCCACAGCACGAGGTCGGCGAGTTTGCCGACCTCGACGGAGCCGACCTCGTGGTCCAGTCCGTGCGCGATGGCCGGGGCGATGGTGTATTTCGAGATGTAGCGCTGCACGCGGGCGTTGTCGGCGCCGTTGTCGCCGGGCAGGGCGCCGCGCCGCTTCTTCATCACGTGCGCGGTCTGCCAGGTCCGCATGACGACCTCGCCGATGCGGCCCATGGCCTGGGAGTCGCTGCCGATCATGGAGATGGCGCCGAGATCGTGCAGCAGGTCCTCGGCGGCGATGGTCGAAGGCCGGATGCGGCTTTCGGCGAAGGCCAGGTCCTCGGGGATGGCGGCGCTGAGGTGGTGGCACACCATGAGCATGTCGAGGTGTTCGTCGAGGGTGTTGACGGTGTGCGGCCGGGTGGGATTGGTGGAGCTGGGCAGCACGTTGAGATACGAAGCGACGGTGATGATGTCGGGTGCGTGGCCGCCGCCCGCGCCTTCGGTGTGATAGGCGTGGATGCCGCGTCCGGCGATCGCGCCGAGGGTGTCCTCGACGAATCCGGCCTCGTTCAAAGTATCCGAGTGCAGCGCTACCTGAACGCCGCTGGCGTCGGCCACCCGCAGGCAGGCGTCGATCGCCGCTGGAGTGGAGCCCCAGTCCTCGTGCAGCTTGAATCCGGCCGCGCCGCCGCGCAATTGCTCCCACATGGAGTCGGCGCTGACGGTGTTGCCCTTGCCGAGCAGCACGATGTTCATCGGCCAGCCGTCGAGGGCCTCCAGCATCCGGGCCAGATGCCAGGAGCCGGGCGTGACGGTGGTGGCCTTGCTGCCCTCGGCGGGGCCGGTGCCGCCGCCGATCAGGGTGGTGATGCCGCCGCCGAGAGCTTCCTCCATCAGCTGCGGGCAGATGAAGTGCACGTGGCAGTCGATGGCGCCGGCGGTGACGATCCGGCCGTTGCCCGCGATGATCTCGGTGGACGGGCCGACCACCAGTTCCGGATGCACCCCGGACATGGTGTCGGGATTGCCAGCCTTGCCGATGCCGCAGATGCGACCGTCGCGAATGCCGAGGTCCGCCTTGATGATTCCCCAGTGATCGACGATCACCACACCGGTGATGACGGTGTCGGGGGCACCGTCGGCGCGGGTGGCGCGGGACTGGCCCATCGATTCGCGCAGCACTTTGCCGCCGCCGAAGACGGCCTCCTCCCCCGCGAGACCCGGCCCGCCGGAGCGATCTTCGGTGATCTCGATCAGCAGATCAGTGTCCGCCAAGCGGATTCGGTCACCGGTGGTGGGCCCGAACAGTTCGGCGTATCGGGCACGGCTCAGTTCGGTCATGTCCTACTCCGTCGAATCCAGGTGACCGGGCGGGGTCAGGCTGATGCCGTGCACCTGCCGGGCGCCACCCAGCGGCACCAGCGAAACCCGCTGCGCCAAACCGGGTTCGAAGCGCACCGCGGTGCCGGCGGGGATGTCGAGCCGATGTCCGTGCGCGGCGGCGCGGTCGAACTCCAGCGCGGCGTTGGACTGCGGGAAATGCACGTGGCTGCCGACCTGCACCGGGCGGTCGCCGGTGTTGACGACCTCCAGGGCAACACGCTCGGCGCCCGCGTTCAGCTCGATAGTGCCTTCGGCACAGAAATATTCACCGGGAATCACGACTATCCGATCGGATGATGGACGGTGACGAGCTTGGTGCCGTCCGGGAACGTGGCTTCGACCTGCACGTCGTGGATCATCTCGGGGACGCCGGTCATCACATCGTCGCGGGTCAGCACCGAGCGCCCCGTGGACATGAGTTCGGCGACCGTGCGACCGTCGCGCGCGCCTTCGAGCACGTGGTCGGTGATCAGCGCCACGGCCTCGGGATGATTCAGCTTGAGCCCCCGCCCCTGCCGCCGGCGTGCCAATTCGGCCGCGTAACTCAACAGCAGGCGTTCCTGCTCGTGCGGCGACAAACGCATTCGGGCTCCTCACCGAGTCGCGGGCCGGGTCGACGGTCATTGTGGCACGGCCCGCGTTACCTGCATGTTTCGGCGATGTTGCGCCGCACGTCAGCGGAAATCCGCCGGGGTCAGTCGCGCTTGGGCAGATTCTGCAGCCGCACCTGGCCGCGCGCGATCACCCGATCCTGCTCGTCGGTGACGACGACCTGCCACAGCTGCTGGAGCCGACCACGGTGGATCGGGGTGGCCTCGGCCGAGAGCGTGCCGTCGGTGGCGGCACGCAGGAAGTCGGTGTTGTTGTTGACGCCGACGACGTTGCCCTTGTCGCCGTACCAGAACTGCCCGCCCGTGCTGGCCAGCGATTCGATGACGGTGCACAGCACGCCACCGTTCTGGATTCCGGCCGGCTGGTAGAGGTGCGGCTTGACAGCCCACTCGCCGCACACCCGGTCGGGGCCGACCTCGGTGAAGCGCAGGCCGATCAGATCGGTGAACGTGCCCTCGCTGTATTTGGTCATCATCTCGGGCGAGAGTTCGCTGATCGACGTGGGTGCGAGCGAGGCGGATTCGGCGGGTTGCTCTGTCATGAGAGAGAGCCTAAAACCTGACCATTCGGTACACGCAGCAGCCCATGCATTCAATAGATACAGAGCGGCGGGCCCCACCCGAAGGTGAAGCCCGCCGCGGCAAGGAACGGGGGGTCAACCGCAGCCCTCGGGACCCCGGCTCGATCCGAACGCCGAAATCGAGTATAGGTCAGGCTTACCTAACTTGGCAAGCGCGCCGTCTGAATCCAGTTGTTCGAGGGCACCACCGAGAGGCTGCGGCGCACCGGCAACCCGCGGTCCTCCAGCGCCAGCAGCAGGCCCTGACTGCGCCGGGCGGCGTCGACCGGACTGGTGCGGGCGAGTTCGGGCACGTAAGTGCTTGCCCCCACAATGGATTCACCGACCAGCGCCCAGAACCGGCGCACGCCCAGCCCGGAGCACCGCGTCAGCGTGTGCTGGATCGACGTCAGCGAGGAGGCACAGCGATGCGCCAGCCATACGTACATGGCGGGCTCGCACGGGAACGCCACCACGCCGGGCTCACCGGCCAGCGGATCACCGTCGAGCACGCGAATCGTGATGTCCGCCAAGCCCGCCCAGTCGATGCCGCCGTCGTTGTCGTTGTGGATCCAGATGTTCTCCAGCCCCGGATCCCAGGCCCGCCCCTCGGCCACCAGCAACGCGCTGACCCGCCCGATCACCGCGTGGATCAGCGCTGTCGCAACGACTTCCGCCGCGATGTCGGCGTTGATCATCTCCGCGGCGTGACGCCGGTACATCAGCTCGATGCGGCCCTCGCCCAGCCCGTCGGACAGCTTCCACCAGCGCCGCTTGCCCTGATCAGCCATGTCGGCAACGGCGTAGACGCGCGGATGATCCGGTTGCAGGGCGCGCAATCGGGTACAGGCGCGGTCGAATTGCTGCTGCGAGCGGATGGTCATGGGCTCGAGCATCGAACCTCCTCGGGGTCGGCTCCGTTGTCAGTCGACACTGAACATAGGTTAGCCTTACCAGACCTAGCAAGCTCGAGTTTTGAATCAGTCAGGAGAAGTTCGACCCAGTGACACCCCTAGGCACGATCCGGCGACGCCGCCTGGTCGGACTTCTCCTCGGCGCCGCGCTGCTCGTGCTCGCGGTGCTCGCCAGCATCGCCATCGGCACCCGGTCCTTGTCCCCCGGTACCGTTCTCGATGCGCTGGATCACGCGCTGAGCTGCGCGAACGGCCCGTTCCAGTGCCCCGCGGCGTCGACCGCGGAGGAGATCGTGCGCGAACTCCGCCTGCCCCGCACCGGCCTCGCGCTGGTCTGCGGCATGGCACTGGGCATCACCGGCGCGCTGATCCAGGGCTACACCCGCAACCCGCTGTCGGACGCCGGGCTGCTCGGATTGAACTCCGGCGCGGCCTTTCTCGCGGCGCTGAGCAGCTACCTGTTCGCCTTCACCGGACCACAGCAGTACATCTGGTTCGCTTTCGCGGGCGCTCTGATCGCCGGGGTAGTGGTCTTCGGAGCGTCCTCCGTCGGCGGCGGCAAGGCCAGTCCGCTGAGCCTGGTGCTGGCCGGGGCGGCGGTGGCGGCTTTCCTGCAAGCGATGACGAATGCCGTTGTGCTGCTGGATGCCACGGCGCTGGACACCTACCGCTTCTGGGTGGTCGGCGACGTGGCCGGCCGCGACGCCGCGGTGTTCTGGCAGGTGCTGCCGTTCCTGGCGCTCGGACTGCTCCTCGCGCTCGTCGCCGGCCCCGGCCTGAACCTGCTGACCCTCGGCGACGACGTGGCCCGCGGACTCGGCGTGGACATCGGGCGCAGCCGGGCGCTGGGGCTGGCCGCGGTCGTGCTGCTGTGCGGGGCGGCCACCGCCGCGATCGGCCCGATCGTGTTCCTCGGACTGATCGTCCCGCATCTCGCGCGCATGCTGACCGGACCGGATTACCGCTGGCTGATCCCCTATTCGGGACTCTTCGGCGCGCTGCTGCTGCTGGTCGCCGACGTCGCGGGCCGGGTCGTCAACCGGCCGGGCGAACTCCAGGTCGGGGTTATGCTCGCAGCTATCGGTGCGCCGTTCTTCATCGCCTATGTGCGCCGCCGGAAGCTGGTGAGCTTGTGACCGTCACCGATCGAGCTGTGCTGCACAAGGTCCGGCCCGCCGTGCGGATCGGGCCGGTCTCGCTGGTGTGGCGTCCGGCGATGGCCGCGATCGTCCTGGTGCTGGCGGTGCTGGTGTTCGCCGCGTTCTGCTGGGATGTCGCGCAAGGTGATTCGCAGATCCCGCTGAGCCGCGTGCTCGACGTCCTGACCGGCGGCGGCACCCGCTCGCAGCGGTTCATCATCCTGGAATCGCGACTGCCGCGGGCACTCACCGCGGTCCTCGTCGGTGCGGCCCTGGGGATTTCCGGCGCGCTCACCCAGTCGATCCTGCACAACCCGCTGGCCAGCCCCGACATGCTCGGCATCACCACCGGCGCCAGCGTCGGCGCGGTCGCCGTGATCGTCGGCACCGGCGCGACAACGGGTTTCGCGGCCAGCGTCGGCGCGCCCCTGGCCGCGCTCGCCTGCGGCCTGCTCACCGCCGCGCTGATCTATCTACTGGCCTGGGGCCGTAGCCGCACCGGCGACAGCGGCGCGACCGGCCTGCGCCTGGTGCTCATCGGCATCGGTGTGAACGCGGTCATGGTGGCCCTGCTCACCTGGCTGGTCGCCCGCGCCACCCTGGTCGACGCGATGCGCGCCCAGCAGTGGCTGACCGGCTCGCTCAACTCCGTCGACAAGTCCAAACTGCTCCCGACCACCCTGGCGCTGGCCTTGGTCATCGTCGTGGCGCTGGTCTCGGCGCGCACCCTGGCCGCGTTGCGCCTGGGCACCGAGACCACCCGGGTGCTGGGCGTGCGGATCCAGACCCAGCAGGCGCTGCTGATCGGCGCGGCCGTGGTCGCGGCCTCGGTGGCGACCGCCGCGATCGGGCCGATCTCGTTCGTGGCGCTGGCCGCGCCGCAGATCGCGCGCCGGCTGCTGCGCACGCCGGGCGAACCGCTCATAGGCTCCGCGCTCATCGGCGCACTCGGTGTGGTGGCCGCGGATGTAGCCTCGCGGACGCTGTTCCCGGTCGACCTGCCCGCCGGCATCGTCACCGCCGCGTTCGGCGGACCGTTCCTGTTGTATCTGCTCGTGCGTATGAATCGGAAGGCGACTCTGTCATGACCACCCCGAAGGCCGATCACCGACTAGCCGCCGAAGAGGTCACCCTCGGCTACGGCGACCGCGTCATCGTCGACGGGCTCACCCTCGAGATTCCGGCCGGCGTCGTCACCACCGTCATCGGGCCCAACGGCTGCGGCAAGTCGACACTGCTGCGCTCGCTGGGCCGGTTGCTCAAGCCGCAGCAGGGCCGGGTCGTGCTGGACGGCAAGGCGATCTCGTCGATGAAGACCAAGGATGTGGCGCGGGTCGTCGGCATGCTGCCGCAGACTCCGGTCGCGCCCGAGGGCCTGACCGTCGCCGATCTCGTTGCCCGCGGCCGGCATCCGCATCAGTCCTGGCTCCGGCAGTGGTCGGCCACCGACGAGGCCGAGGTGCTGACCGCGCTGGAGCAGACCGGCATCGCCGATCTCGCCGATCGCCCGCTCGACGAGCTCTCCGGCGGTCAGCGCCAGCGCGCCTGGATCTCGATGGCGCTCGCCCAGGGCACCGACATCCTGCTGCTCGACGAGCCGACCACCTACCTCGATCTCGCGCACTCGCTGGAGGTGCTCGACCTGGTCGACCGGCTGCACGACGACATGGGCCGCACCGTGGTGATGGTGCTGCACGATCTGAACCTGGCCATCCGCTACAGCGATCACCTGATCGTCATGCGCGGCGGGCAGATCATCGCGCAGGGTCCGCCGTCGGACATCATCAATGCCGAGTTGTTGCGGGAAGTGTTCGGGCTCAGCGCGACCGTGCTGGAGGATCCGGTGTCGGGACGTCCTATGATCGTGCCCATCGGGACCCGGCATGTGCTGGCGTCCACCGACGCACAGTAATACTGTCGCCGTCGAGCCGTGACGAATCCCACACAGCAATCGGTCAGTTACGACATCGTGTAGTACGCAATTGTGTCGTTGTGTCCGTAAACTCGAGGGATGGCAGGACTTGGTGAACTCGAGAAAGCGGTCATGGACCAGCTGTGGTCCAGCGACGAACCGCAAACGGTACGGCAGGTGCACGAGGCATTGGCCGCACGTCGTGAGCTCGCCTACACCACGGTGATGACCGTGCTACAGCGTCTGGCGAAGAAGAACCTGGTGGTTCAGCGGCGCGACGATCGCGCACATCGGTACGCACCCGTGCACACGCGCGACGAACTCGTCGCGAGCCTGATGTTCGACGCGTTGCAGCAGGCCGAGGAAAAGGGCAGCCGCGCAGCCGCACTCGTGCACTTCGTCGAACAGGTCGGACGTGACGAAGCCGACGCGTTGCGCGAGGCACTCGCTAAGCTCGAGGACAACGAGGGGCGCTAGACTCCCTCGCGTCCAGGCCCCACAACGCAGTGAGCTGAGTCGATGAACGCAACCGCGCCGGTATTCGCCGGACTCGCATTGCTTCTCGCGGGGCCTGCTCCAGCTCTCTTGAGCCGCGCGACCTGGCCCTATCGGACCCCGCGCGCGGCACTCGTGTTGTGGCAGGCGATCGCGCTGGCCGCGGTGCTCTCCGCCTTCGGTTCCGGCTTGGCCATCGCCTCGGAATTGCTGGTGCCCGGCCCGGACGGCAGGCCGACCACCTCGCCCACCCGGGAGATCGACGCGCTCGGGTTGCCGCTGTGGCTGGCCTACGTGACGGTGTTCGCGCTGACCCTGCTGGTCGGCGCGCGGCTCATCTTCTCCGTGGTGCGGGTCGGCGTGCACACCCGGCGCCGGCGCAACCGGCACCGGATGCTCGTCGATCTGCTGGATCAGAGCGGCCCGCATCGGCGCGCCGCCGACATCCGGGTGCTGGCCGCCACCGAACCCATCGCCTACTGCCTGCCCGGCCTGCGCCAGCGCGTCGTGCTCAGCGAAGGCACGCTGACCAGCCTCGACGACGCCGAGGTCACCGCGATCGTCAGCCACGAGCGCTCGCATCTGCGGGCCCGGCACGATCTGGTGCTCGAGGCCTTCACCGCCGTGCACGAGGCCTTTCCCCGGGTGGTGCGCTCCAAGGCCGCGCTCGGCTCGGTGAAGCTGCTCATCGAATTGCTCGCCGACGATTCCGCGGTCAAGGTCACCGGCCCCAAGCCGCTGGCCCGCGCGCTCGTCGCCTGCGCCAAGTCCACCGCGCCGCAGGGCGCGCTCGCCGCGGGCGGGCCCACCACCCTGATCCGCATCCAGCGCCTGAGCGGGCAGATCGGTGATCTACGTCTCGCCTCGGCCGCCTACCTGGGCTCCGCCGCAATCCTGGTGGTGCCGACGATGGCCGTCGCGGTACCCTGGTTGGTCGAGATCGGTCGGCTCTTCCGGAGCTGAGCCGGCCTCGATCAGTTCGATCGGCTCTCCACGTTCGGCTGGACAACGTACCGCCGCCCGACCCCGATCTCTTTATCGACCACGAGTGCCCGGCAAGCGGCGCACCGTGCGGTGAACCTCGCCCCGTGTTCACCGACTCCGAACAGTGCGAGTTGCGCTGAACACGAAAGGCACCACTTGACCCCCTCGACTCCTGCTGCCGCCACGGCCCCCGCCGTGACCTTCGCGGAGCTGGGCCTACCCGCCGTGCTCGTGCAAACGTTGCGCCGCAACGGCATCGAGGCCCCCTTCCCGATCCAGGCCGCCACCTGCCGCGACGCGCTGGCCGGCAAGGATGTCCTGGGCCGCGGCCCGACCGGCTCGGGCAAGACCCTGGCCTTCGGCCTGCCGATGCTGACCCTGCTGGCGAACAACGCCGGCGCCAAGCCCGGCCGCCCGCGCGGCCTGGTGCTGGTCCCCACCCGCGAGCTGGCCACCCAGATCGAACGCGCCCTGGACGAACCGGCGCTCTCGCTCGGCCTGCGGGTCGCCTCCGTCGTCGGCGGTGCGCCGATCAAGCGCCAGGCCGACCGCCTCGCGCGCGGCGTCGACCTGCTCATCGCCACCCCCGGCCGCCTGGAAGACCTGATCAAGCAGCGTTCCGCGGATCTGTCCGACGTGCGCATCACCGCGCTCGACGAGGCCGACCACATGGCCGACATGGGCTTTCTGCCCCAGGTCACCAAGCTGCTCGACCGGACCCCGAAAGACGGTCAGCGCCTGCTGTTCTCGGCCACCCTGGACGGTGATGTCGACAAGCTGGTCAAGAAGTACCTGCGCTCCCCCGTCACGCACTCCACCGCGCCGCCGTCGGCCTCCATCGCGACCATGTCGCACCACCTGCTGTTCGTGCGCGACAAGTTCGACAAGCGCGCCGTGGCCACCGAGATCGCCGCCCGCGATGGTTTGACCATCATGTTCGTGCGCACCAAGCACGGCGCCGACCGCCTGGCCAAGCAGCTGCGCGGCGCCGGCGTCAACGCCGGCGCGATGCACGGCGGCAAGGCCCAGAACAATCGCGAACGCACCCTGGCCGCGTTCGCCGACGGCACCACCCCGGTGCTCGTCGTCACCGACGTCGCCGCCCGCGGCATCCACGTCGACGGCATTTCCCTTGTCGTGCACGTGGATCCGCCCGCCGAGTCCAAGGCCTACCTGCACCGCGCGGGCCGCACCGCGCGAGCCGGCGAGGACGGTGTGGTCGTCACGCTGGTCACCACCGAGGAGCGGGCCGACGTCGAGAAGATGACCCGCAAGGCGGGCGTCGACGTGGTCGGCGTGACGGTGCGCCCCGGCGACAAGAAGCTGATCGAGATCACCGGCGCCAAGCAGCCCTCGGGCGTGCCGATCGCCCCCGCGAAGGCGCCCGAGAACAACCCGGCCAAGAGCGGCGGCCGCGGCGCGGGCGGCGGTCGCCCGCGCCGTGCCGACGCCGAGTCCACTGCCGTGCCGACCCGCCGTTCGGGTGGAACCGGCCGTGGCACAGGCGGTTCGGGCCGCGGGGCCGGGAGTGGCTCCAGCCGCGGGGCCGCCGGTGGTTCCAGCCGCGGGGCTTCGAGCGGTTCCGGCCGTGGCGCAGCTCCGGCTCGCGACGAGAGCCGCGCGACCGGCGCTGCCCGCACCACCACCGCGCCCAAATCCACTGGCGCACACACCCGTTCCACCGGCGCCGCGTCCACCGGTCGCGCGACGCGCGCGGGCGGCACGGACACGCCCGGAAACACCCGCCGACGCGCCGGACGCCCCGAGGGCTCTCCGACGCACCGCAACCGCGGAGCAAACTAACCCGCGCCAGCTGCATAGCCTGATTCCAGACCGCATCGCCTCGCGCCCCCGCCGTCATTCGGCGGGGGCGCGAAGTGCTTCGACTGGGGATCCACCCCTCGCCAACCCCACCCCCGCACGCTGGGCCGGGCGACGCGCTGGGGATTGGGGAGTTGCGGCCGCGGCCGGGGTTCGAGGGAGACTGACGCGGTGCCAGAGCATCTGTGGGAGTCCGTCCTCTGCGCGGTAGTGGCCGCGCTGTTGTTCGCGGTGGCCGCGGTCGCGCAGCAGCGGGCCGCGGCCGCGGTGCCGGCGGGGACCGGGCTGATGGGGGCGCTGATCCGGAACCCGCGCTGGTGGGCCGCGCTCGTCGGCGACGGCGGTGGGTACGCCATGCAGGTCGCCGCGCTCGCGCTGGGTCCGGTGCTGCTGGTGCAGCCGATCCTGGTGAGCGCCTTGGTTTTCGCGCTGCCGCTGGCGGCCCGGCTCAATGGGCGGCGGATCTCGGCGCGCACCTGGGCCACGGCGGTCGCGCTGGTCGCCGCGCTGGCCTGTTTCCTGCTGATCGGCGATCCGACCGACGGCAATACCACCGCACCCCTGGGTGATTGGGTTTGGCCGTTGGCGTTGCTGCTCGGCTTCGTCGCGCTCGCCGTGCTGGTCGGACGAGGCGGTGACCCGGCCCGGTGCGCCCTATTGTTCGGCGCGGCCGGTGGGTCGCTGTTCGGGCTCGGGTCGGCGCTCACGGCGTGCGTGGCGGGTCAGTTCGATCGCGGCGTTCTCGCGCTGCTCACCAACTGGCAGACCTGGGCCTTGGTCGCCGCGGGCGTGGCCGGTTTCTACCTCCAGCAGCGCGCTTTCCACGTAGGCCCGCTAGCTGCTTCGTTGCCCGCGATCACCGTCGCCGAGCCGCTCGCCGCCGCCTTCGTCGGGTTGACGGTTCTCGACGAACGCCTGCGCACCACCGGTCTCGGCTTCCTCGCCGTGGCGGTCGCGGTAATCGTCATGTGTGTCACCACGATTCGCTTGTCCAGGACTCAGGCCGAGGAATCCACCAGGGAGGTCGTCGGCTGACACTCACCCGACGTCACAGCCGCACCCGACGGGGGCAGCCCCCAACCCCGCGGGCGCGCAGCAGGCGTCACCTTTCCAGGCGTTCACCCCTTCCTTGACCGCGATCACAGCGATCACCAGGGCAGCGATCGGATCGGCCCACGACCATCCGAACAGACTGTTGAGCACCAGCCCGACCAGCAGCACCGCCGACAGATAGGTGCACAGCAGCGTCTGCTTGGAATCGGCCACCGCCGAGGCCGAACCCAGTTCCCGACCGGCCCGGCGCTGCGCCCACGACAGCACCGGCATAACCACCAGACTCGCTGCCGCCAAGGCGATTCCGACCGACGAGTGCCGCGCCTCTCCGGCACCCACCAGTGCCCGGACCGCATCCACCGTGACGTAGGCGGCGAGCGCGAAGAACGAGAACGCGATGATCCGCAGCGCCGCCCGCTCCCGGGCCTGCGGATCCCGCCCCGCGAACTGCCAGGCCACCGCGGCCGCCGAGGACACCTCGATCACCGAGTCCAGCCCGAACCCGATCAGCGCGGTCGAGGAGACCCGCACCCCCTCGCTCAGCGCGACCGCCGCCTCGAGCACGTTGTAGGTGATCGTCGCGGCCACGAACCAGCGAATCCGCCGCGCCAGCAACGCTTTCCGCGCGCCGCCCGGCGCGTGCGCCAGCGGCATCCCCAGCTCCGTCATCAGCAGCACCCGTCGGTCGCGGCGCTCGGGCAGCACGCCGGATCAACGGCGAGCACCAGCCCGAGCAGATCGTCGAGCGCCCGGCCGATGCGCGGATCGGCCAGCTCGTAGCGGGCCCGCCGCCCCTCCGGCACCGCCACCACCAGCCCGCACCCGCGCAGGCAGGCCAGGTGATTGGACAGGATCTGCCGCGAGACCCCGATCCGCTCCGCCAGCTCCGAGGGATACCCGGGTGCGGCGCGCAAGTGCAGCAGGATCTGCGTCCGGGTCGCGTCGGAGAGCGCGTACCCGAAGCGCGACAGCGCGTCACTGTGGCGGATCGTGTCCATGCCCGGATAGTACAGAGAATTCTGTATTCAGATCAAGATGTACAAACTCTCTCGCACCCCCCGGCGCAAACGCTCGCCGATTACCCGGCAATGCCGGGTGTTTGCACAAATCGAGTCAGAGCCGGTTAGTATTGGTCAAGTGCAGTTTCTCCCTGGCCATCAGCCGCCCTACGACCTGACCTACGACGACCTCTTCCTGGTCCCGAATCGGACGGATGTGGCGTCCCGGTTCGACGTAGATCTGTCGACCGTCGATGGGTCCGGTACCACCATTCCGATCGTCGTGGCGAATATGACCGCGGTCGCGGGCCGCCGGATGGCCGAGACGGTCGCCCGGCGCGGCGGCATCGTGGTGCTACCGCAGGATCTGCCGCTCAGCGCGGCCGCCGACACCATCGCCTTCGTGAAGAGCCGCTCGCTCACCGCCGACACCCCGGTCACCCTGGATCCGGAGCGCTCGGTCTCCGAGGCCATCGCCCTGATGCACAAGCGCGCGCACGGCGCCGTCGTGGTGCTCGACGGCGACAAGCCGGTCGGCGTCGTCACCGAGGCCGCCTGCGCCGACGTGGACCGTTTCGCCCGCCTGCACGACGTGATGAACACCGACTTCGTCTCCGCGCCGGCCGACACCTCGCCGCGCGAGATCTTCGAGCAGCTCGAGGCGGGGCGCGCCAAGTTCGCGGTCCTCACCAACCCCGACGGCACCCTGGCCGGCGTGATGACCCGCACCGGCACCGTGCGCGCGGGCATCTACCAGCCCAACGTCGACGCCAACGGTCAGCTGCGCATCGCCGCCGCCGTCGGCATCAACGGTGACGTCGCCGCCAAGGCCAAGGCCCTGGTCGACGCGGGCGCCGACCTGCTGGTGCTCGACACCGCGCACGGCCACCAGGAGAAGATGCTGGAATCGCTGCGCACCGTCGCCGATCTCGGCCTCGGCGTGCCGCTGGTCGCGGGCAATGTGGTCTCCGCGCAGGGCGTGCGCGATCTGGCCGCCGCCGGCGCCACCATCATCAAGGTCGGTGTCGGCCCCGGCGCCATGTGCACCACCCGCATGATGACCGGTGTGGGCCGCCCGCAGTTCTCCGCGGTCGCCGAGTGCGCCGCCGCGGGCAAGGAACTGGGCGTGCACATCTGGGCCGATGGTGGCGTTCGTCACCCCCGTGACGTCGCCCTGGCCCTGGCCGCCGGCGCGTCCAACGTGATGATCGGCTCCTGGTTCGCCGGCACCTACGAGTCGCCCGGCGACCTGCGCACCGACCGCGACGGCAACCGGTACAAGGAGAGCTTCGGTATGGCCTCCAAGCGTGCCGTCGCCGCCCGCACCGCCACCGACAGCGGCTTCGACCGCGCCCGCAAGGCGCTGTTCGAGGAGGGTATCTCCAGCTCGCGCATGCGCCTGGACCCCGAACGCCCCGGCGTCGAGGACCTGATCGACCACATCTGCTCCGGTGTGCGCAGCGCCTGCACCTACGCCGGCGCCCGCAGTTTGCCGGCCTTCCACGACAAGGCCGTGCTCGGCGTGCAGTCCGCGGCGGGCTTCGCCGAGGGTCGTCCGCTGCCCAGCGGCTGGTAGCGCCGACACACCAGCACAACTCGGTCACCGGCCCACGCGATGCGTCGCGTGGGCCGGTACCATCATTGGCACGCCGGTCGTTCCGGCTCCCTGAATTCCACCGCCGAAAGGAACAAGTTGTCACCCGCGTCCAAGGGCGCCGCCAAGGAGGGCTCCTCTACCGAGCCGGGTGACAAACCCGGCGCTCTCCAACCCGCAGCCCCTTCCGACTCCGACGACCCCTCTCAACGCCGCCGTGACGGGTGGTGCCGGTCATGACCGTCGCACTCACCTTGCTCAGCCTGGTCGGGTTCATCGCCCTGACCGCGGGCACCGCATTGTTCGTCGCCGCGGAGTTCTCCCTCACCGCCCTCGAGCGCAGCACGGTCGAATCCCATGCTCGCGACGGTGACCGCCGCGCCCGCATGGTGCGCCAGGCGCATCGCACGCTGTCGTTCCAGCTCTCCGGCGCCCAGCTCGGCATCACCATCACCACCCTGATCACCGGCTATATCGCCGAGCCGGTCCTGGCCCGGCTGCTGAACCCGCTGTTCGACGCGTTCGGCCTCAGTCCCGGTGTCGCGGGCGGCATTTCGCTGGCCCTGGCCCTGATCCTGGCCACCTCGCTGTCGATGATCTACGGCGAACTGGTGCCCAAGAACATCGCCATCGCCAAGCCGCTGGCCACCGCGCGCTTCACCGCCGGACCCATGGTCGCGTTCTCGCGGGTGTTCAAGTGGATGATCCATTTCCTCAACAACACCGCCAACTGGGTGGTCCGGCGCCTGGGCGTCGAACCGGCCGAGGAACTGCGCTCGGCCCGCTCCCCGCAGGAACTGGGTTCGCTGGTTCGCACCTCGGCCCTGCGTGGCGCCCTGGATCAGCGCACCGCGCAGGTCATGGACCGGTCGCTGCAATTCGGCGAGCGCAGCGCCGAGGAACTGATGACGCCGCGGGTGAAGATCGAGGCCCTCGATCAGGACGACACCATCGCCGACCTGATCGAGGCCGCCGGGCGCACCGGCTTCTCCCGGTTCCCGGTGATCGATGGCGATCTGGACAACACCCTGGGCTTCGTGCACGTCAAACAGGCGTTCACGCATCCGGTCAGCGCCCGCCGCACCGTTCCGCTGCGCGTGCTCGCCGCGCCGGTGCCGGTGGTTCCGGCCAGCCTCGACGGTGACGAGGTGCTCGAACGAGTCCGTGCCGACGGCATGCAGGTGGCGCTGGTCGTGGACGAGTACGGCGGCACCGCGGGCATCGTCACCATGGAGGACCTGATCGAGGAGATCCTCGGCGACGTGCGCGACGAGCACGACGAGGAGGAACGCGACGTGCGGCGGGTCGGCGACGGCTGGGACTGCTCGGGGCTGCTGCGCATCGACGAGGTGTCCCGGGCGACCGGCTACGACGCGCCCGAGGGCGAGTACGAAACCCTGGGCGGTCTGGTGCTCACCCGGCTCGGCCGCATCCCCGTCGTCGACGACGAGGTCGTGCTGCCGAATTCGCCCGCGCACCACCGGCATCCGTACGAGACCGAGGAGGGCGGCTGGATCGCCCGGGTCGAGCGGATGGACGGCCGGCGCATCGACCGGGTCCGGCTCATCCCGGTCACCGGCGAGGTGCTCGAGGCACGCGAACGCGAGGCGGACCGCGCCGAGGAGCTCCGCGCCGACCTGCCCCTCGATCAGAATCAGGCGGATCAGGCCGAATTGACCCAGACCGAGTACAGCGCGGAGACCAGCAATGGGTGACCTGTTCGGAATCGCGCTCACGGTGGTGCTGCTGGCGGCCAACGCGTTCTTCGTCGCCGCCGAGTTCGCGCTCATCTCCGCTCGCCGCGACCGCCTGGAAGCCCTTGCGGCGCAGGGCAAGCGCAACGCCAACACGGTGATCCGGGCGGGCGAGAACCTGTCCATGATGCTGGCCGCGGCCCAGCTCGGCATCACCATCTGCTCGATCCTGCTGGGCCGGGTCGGCGAGCCCGCCGTCGCGCACCTGCTGGAGGGTCCGTTCGACCTGCTCGGCCTGCCGGAGGGGCTGCTGCATCCGGTCGCCTTCGCCGGCGCGCTGACCATCGTGGTGATCCTGCACATCCTCTTCGGCGAGATGATTCCGAAGAACATCGCCCTGGCCGGCCCGGAACGCAGTGCGCTGCTGCTGGTTCCGATCCACCTGGCCTGGCTGCGGCTGGCCCGCCCGTTGATCGCGATCTACAACTTCGCCGCGAATCTCTCGCTGCGCATGCTGCGGATCGAGCCGAAGGACGAGCTGGAGGCCACGGTTTCCAGCGTGGAGCTGGCCGAGATGATCGGTGAGTCCCGCTCGGAGGGCCTGCTGGACGAGGAGGAGCACCGCCGCCTGACCCAGGCGCTGGGCATCTCGGGCCGCACCATCGCCGATGTGATGGTGCCGCTGGCCATCACGCGCTCGGTGCCGTTGCGCGGCAACGGCACCACCCTGGGCGATATCGAGACCGCCGTCGCCGAGACCGGGTTCTCCCGGTACCCGGTCTGCGCCGACGACGGTTCACTGGTCGGCTATCTGCACGTCAAGGACGTGCTGGACAAGGTCGCCGACGAGAGTGCGGGGCCGAGCACCCCGATCCCCCGCACCGATATCCGGCCGCTGCCGACCATGGGCGCGACCACCACGCTGTACGAGGCGCTGGCCCGGCTGCGGCGCACCAGCAGCCACCTGGGCCGGGTCGTGGACAACCACGGCAACACCATCGGCATCGTGGCGCTGGAGGATCTGGTCGAAGAATTCGTGGGTACCGTGCGCGACGGGACGCACCGCGTGGCGGAATGACCGGGCCGGTCCTCGCCGAAGCCGACTGGCGGGCGCGCGCTGCCGAGCACCGCGCCCGCGTCGACGAGCTCGCCGGTCCGTACCTGGACCGGCGGGCCGCGGGCGCCACGCACCCGGTGATCGATTTCCTGTTCACCTACTACGGCCACAAGCCCGCCCAATTGCGGCGCTGGCACCCGGGTTTCGGTGTCGTGCTGGCGGGCGCGCGGGAGTACGACGGTGCGCGGGGGTATCACCGGGTCGAGGCGGGTCATACCGCCGATCCGGCGTTCCTGGCCAAGCGCCGCGACACCGTCGCGTTCGCCGCGGGCCTGTTGCGCGCCACCGCCGCCCGCCCGGCCCAGCTCTCCTGTTTCGGCCTGCACGAGTGGGCGATGGTCTATCGCACCGACGAGGTCCGCCATCAGCGGGTGCCGCTGCGCCTGGGCAGCGCGGGCACCGACGCGGTCGTCGAGTCGATGTCGTTGCGCTGCACGCACTTCGACGCGTTCCGCTTCTTCACCCCCGACGCCGTCGGCTTGAACGCCCAGCCCCTGTCGCGCGCCGACCAGGCCGACCGCGAGCAGCCCGGCTGCCTGCACGCCAACATGGATCTCTACAAGTGGAGTTTCAAGCTGGCCCCGCTCACCCCCTCGGACCTGGTGCTCGACTGCTTCGAATTGGCCTGCGCCGCACGCGAACTCGATATGCGGGCCAGCCCCTACGATCTCGCCGAGTACGGCTACGCGCCGATCGCGATCGAGACGCCCGCCGGCCGCGCCGAGTACGTGCGCCGGCAGGCCGGGATCGCGGAGCGGTCCGCCGTGCTGCGGGCCCGGCTGCGCACCATCTGCGAAGAACTCCTCACTCAGCCCTGAAACAGGGGTTGAAACGGAATGGATCATTCTGCTACTCTTCTATCAGAACAAACCATTCCGTTCCAAGGAGAAGATCGTGAACGACATTCGCCCCTTCCAGATCGACATCGCCCAGTCCGATCTCGACGATCTGCGCGAGCGGCTCACCCGGGCCCGCTGGACGCCGGCGCTGCCCGGCGCGGAATGGAGCAAGGGCGTTCCGGTCGACTACCTGCGCGGTCTCGCGCAGTACTGGGCGAACGAATTCGATTGGCGCAAGGTCGAAGCCGAGCTCAACCGGCACCCGCAGTTCATCACCGAGATCGAGGGCCAGCCGATCCACTTCAAGCACATCCGCGCCAGCCGGCCGGACGCGCCGGTCCTGCTGCTGCTGCACGACAACCCGGGTGGCGCGATGGGCCTGCTCGAACTGCTCGAGCCGCTGTCGCGGGACTTCGACCTGGTGGTGCCGTTCATGCCCGGCTTCGGCTTCTCCACCCCGCTGACCAGCACCGGCTGGACCGTTCCGCGGGTCGCCGCGGCCTTCGCGCAGCTGATGACCCGGCTCGGCTACGACCGTTTCGGCGCGCACGGCGGCGGTGGCGGCGCGAACGTCGCACTCGAACTCGGCCGTCAGGTGCCCGAGCGGTTGACCGGTCTGCACGTCAACGCCTACGTGGCGATGCCGGGCGAGGACTTCGAGGGCCTGACCGAGACCGAGCAGGCCCGGATGGCCACCGTCGAGCGGTTCATGCAGGACGGTTTCGGGTTCAACGTCATGATGTCGACCCGCCCGCAGACCATCGCGCACGCCCTCGACGACTCCCCCATCGGCGTGCTGGCCTGGGTCGTGGAGAAGTTCAAGGAGTGGAGCACCCCGGGCATCGAGCTGCCCGAGCAGGCCATCGCCAAGGACCGGATGCTCACCGACGTCAGCATCCAATGGTTCACCGCCACTTCGGGTTCCATCGCGCAGAGCTACCACGATGTGGCGCACGACCCGGGCGCCTGGGGGCCGAAGGAGCGGGTCACCGTGCCGACCGCGTTCGCGGTGTCCGCGGGCGATGTCACCATCCGGCGCTGGGCCGAGCGCGATGCCGAGGTGGCCCGCTGGACCGAATTCGATCGGGGCGGCGCCTATCTCGCGCTGGAGGAGCCCGAGCTGGTGGTCGCCGACATCCGGGAGTTCTTCGGGAGTCTGTGACAGTCACCCCGAACGACCCGGCGCCACGCGCCGGGTCGTTCCACATCGTGGTGCGGATTGCCCGAAACCGTTCCCTAAGTTACCGGCAGTTACTACCATGCAGTCAGTTCGTGCAACCGTCTGAGTCGGTTGCGCGGAGGACCGCAACCAACGAAAGTTTTTGGGGGACGCAACGATGCGCTCACTGCCGAGACCACGCCGCACCAGGCCGCTGGCCTTGCTCACCGTCGGCGTGCTCGCCGCCATGGTGCTGCCGAACAGCGCGTCGGCCGACCTGCAATCCGATATCGGCAATGCCGTCCAAGAACTCCTCGATCTCGGGCGCACCGCCGTGCCGCGCGCCGACTGCGGGCCCGGCTCGATGCCGGAATCCGGTCTGCAAGGCGACGTCCCGGCCGCCGACCGCGACAGCGGCCGCAGCACCCAGGGGTATCGCTGCAACATGTCGATGCTGGGCAACTTCCCCGGTCGCGGCGCCGGCATCACCTCCACCAGCTTCGAGCACTGCGCCTACATGGGCTCGTTCTTTCCCGGCGACCTGATCAGCGAGGGCCGCGGCGTGCAGGTGCTCGACGTCTCCGATCCGGCCAACCCGCGCCCGACCGCCAACCTCACCGAGCCCGCCATGCTGGCCGGCACCTGGGAAAGCCTGAAGGTCGATGCCGATCGGAAGCTGCTCGTCGGCACCGGTGTCCCAGTCGCCGAGGGCGTCGGCTATCTGTCGATCTACGACATCTCCGATTGCGCGCACCCGCGACTACTCAATCCCGGCCCCGGCACCAATCTGCTGATGCCGCTGCCGATCACCACGCACGAGGGCGGCTTCTCCCCCGACGGCAACACCTACTGGGCCTCGGGGATCGCGCCCGGCTTCGTCAGCGCCGTCGATATCGCCGATCCGGCCAACCCGCGCGTGGTCTGGCAGGGCCTGACCGGCATCGAGGCGCACGGCTTCGGCATCAGTCCCGACGGCAACCGCATGTATCTGTCCGCGCTCGGCGGTTTCACCGTGCTCGACATCAGCGCCGTGCAGCGGCGCGACCCGAATCCGCAGGTGCAGCACATCGGCCGGACGTTCTGGACCGACGGCTGGGCCACCCAGCACAGCATTCCGGTCACCTACGACGGCAAGCCGTACCTGTACACCGTCGACGAAGGCGGTTCCGGCGGCGTCAAACTCATCGATATCGCCAACGACACCAAGCCGAAGGTCGCGGCCAAGGTGAAGCTGGAGATCAATCTGCCGCAGCACATCGACAGCAATATCGGGTCCTCCATGGGCGGGTCGATCTTCGCCTACGAGTCGCACTACTGCGCCGCCGACCGCCCCGACAACCCCACCGCCCTGGCCTGCGGCTGGATCTCCTCCGGTATCCGGGTCTTCGACGTTCGCGACCCGTTCGCCATCCGCGAGATCGCCTACTTCAATCCGCCCGCCCGCACCGGCCGCAACCTCGAGCTCTGGAACTCCCCGCACGCCCTGGCCTCCATCATCGGCGTCCCGTTCATGACCTCGCTGCCGCTGGCCCGCACGGTGCTCGACGGCACCTTCAACCCCTACGACGCGCTCACCCCGCGCACCGGCAAGGTCGCCTTCGGCGACATGTCCACCGACTGGTGCTTCTCGCCGCCGGAATGGCGCGGCAACCAGCTCTACGTCTCCTGCTCGGACAACGGGTTCATGGTGCTGCAACTGGACAACGATGTGTATTCCGCGCCGGCGGACCAGCAGTCGATCGTCGGGTCCTAGCGTGCCGCGCCCGCTGCCGGGGCGGTTCCGGATCGCCGCGCTGGTCGCGACCGGCTTCACCCTGCTCGTGCTCGGCGCGGCCCTGCGACCCCTCGTCGTCGACGAGAACCCAACGGCCGCAGAGGTTCTCGACACCGTCGAGGTCGGCTTCACCCAGGACATGACCGCCCACCACCAGCAGGCCCTGCTGATGGTGCAGCGCCTGGACCCGGCCGCGAGCGCGCCGGTGCGGCGCCTGGCCCAGCAGCTCGCCGACACCCAGCGCATGGAGATCGGCACCATGCTCGGCTGGCTGCGCCTGGCGAACGCGTCGCCGATGCCGTCCCGCCCGATGGCCTGGATGCGCACCGAAGCCGGTGCGGCACATCAGCACTCCGGCACCTCGACGGCGACCGAAGCCGGTGCGATGCCCGGCATGGCGACCATGGCCGAGATGGACGCGCTCGCGGCCGCCAAGGGCCGTGACGCCGAGATCCTGTTCCTGCGGTTGATGATTCGCCACCATCAGGGCGGCATGAGCATGACCGAGGCCGCCGACCGGCTGCTGCGGGGCGGGCCGGTCAAGGAGACGGCGCGCTCGATGTTCCAGGCGCAGAGCCAGGAGGCCGGCGTCATGAGCGTCATGCTCGGCCAGCTCGCCCCGGACCCGGGGCCGTGACCGCGCAAACCGGCTCGGACGTGCGTATACGCCGTACACCCGGGGTCGGATAGGGTCGAGTCGACAACGATCAGTCAGTGAAGGGTTAACCGTGAACCGCGAAATGTCGGTCTTCGACAGCATTTATATCGCCGTGGACCCCTTGGTCGTCTATCGGCAGCTCAGCGATCCCACGCTGATGGGGCGGTGGAGCCCGGAGAATCTCGGGGCCACCGTGCGCGAGCCGCGCGAATCCAGCTACGTGGGCATGGAATTCGAGGGCGTCAACAAGCGCGGGCTCGCGAAGTGGGTGACCCGGTGCGTGGTCACCGCGGCGGACCCGGGCGAGCGCTTCGCGTTCCGCGTCGAGGCCATCGGCGTGCGCAAGCCCCGGTTCCGGGGCGCGATCGCCAGCTGGGAGTACCGCTTCGCCCCCGAGGACGGCGGCACCCGCGTCACCGAGACCTGGACCGACGATCGCGGCGGGTGGCCGAACGCGGCGGTGCAGGTCTTCGACCGGATCGCCACCGGCGGCGACCTGTTCTCGCAGTTCCAGGCCAAGAACATCCACCGCACGCTGCGCAACCTGAAGAAGCAGCTCGAAACCGCGTGATCCGCGCGGTCAATTCGTGAAACGGCTGACCTTGTCCGGGTGGATGACCAGGCGCACCTGCGCCGCGGCCAGCATTTCCTCGAGCTCGCCGGCCCGGACCGGGTCCTCGAGGTCCCAGTAGCGCGCGGCCAGCCGGGCGACCAGGTCGTGCGCGCCCTCGGTTTCGACCGTCGTATTACCGGCGACCGAGATCCAGCGCTCACGCTCGCCCACGGGGGCCGCGACGACGATCGAGGCCCGCGGATCACGCTCCAGCCGCCGCACTTTGAGCGTGTCCGAGCCCGTGAACAGCTGGATCGCACCCTCGTCGGTGGCTTCGAACCACACCGGCCGCGGCTGCGGCGGCAGCGGCGCCCCGGCCACGGACAGGAAGCCGTACAGGGGGCGGCCGAGGAACTCGCGATCCTCGATGGTCAGCGAACCGGGATCGGCACTCATCTAGACCCTTTCGTCAGGTAGTGGTTGCGGCGCTGACGCCGGATCAGAGCAGCGGGGCGATCGGGCTGCGGTCGACCTCGCGCAGGAGGTGCGCGACGTCGTCACAGACGAAGGCCGCGCCCTCGTCCTGGAGTTCGGCCCGCGAGATACCGCCGCTGAGCACGCCGACCGTCGGTACGCCGACGGCGGCGCAGGCGCGCACATCCCAGACCGCGTCGCCGACGAAGACCGCCCGCCGCGCGGGAACACCGGCGCGCTCGAGGGCGACCCGCACGATGCTCGGATCCGGCTTGGCGGTGTCGACATCCTCGCCGCTGGTCACGGCGTAGAGCACGGACTCGCTGTCCAGGAGTTTGCGCAGGATCGACAGCTCGTCCGGTGCCGCGGAGCTGGCCAGCAGCACGCGCAATCCCTGGTCGTGCAGATCGGCCAGCACCTCGCGGGCGCCGGGCAGCAGCGTCAGCTCGTCGGCGCTTTCCCGGTAGAAGCGAGAGTGCAGCTCGTCGGCGTGCTCGGCGGCCTTGTCGTCCAGGTCGCCCGCCAAGGTCTGGATGAGCGTCGCGCCGTCCATGCCGATGGCGCGGTGGATGCGCCAAGTGGGGACGATGACGCCGGCCTCGCGGAAGGCCGAGTGCCAGGCCCGGGCGTGCAGATAGTTGGAATCGACCAGCGTGCCGTCGACGTCGAACAGAACCGCTGCGGGATCGGGCACTACAACCTCCTCGACTGGGTCGAACGCGATGTCTGCCTCGACCGTAGCGCGGAGATCAGTACCGGGTGTCGGAGAAGGTGAGGGCATCGACCAGGCGAGTGGCTTCCTGGCGGCGCGCGAGCAGCGCGTCGTAGCGATCACCCGCGACGATCGTGGTGCGCAACTCGAAATCGAGCGCCTCCAGCCGGGTGCGCAACTTGGTGGCCTCGGCGCGCGCGACGGGGCCGTCGAGCTCGCGCAGCAGGTCCACGAACGCGTTGAATCGTTGTTCCAGACTGGGCACCACGCGGCTCCTTCCATCGCTTCGGCGGCCCGCTGCACGAGGACAAAGGGCTCTCAGGGCGATCGTGCATCAGCGCCGATGCGCAATCACCTCCACCCGGGCGGCCGAAACCGCACCGGACAGAGGGCAATTACCAGCAGGACGCGGACCTCCGCGCCCTGCCACTTCAAGATATAGCCGACCCGGCCGCGCGCGGCAAGGCCCCGGGTGCGCACGCGAAATCGGCACTTTCGGCACTCTTACCTGTGACGATGCGTCCGGGATGGACGGATTTTGTCGTGGCCTGAATGCGACCCGAGCCTTTCATTCCGAAAGACCAGGACGCGCCAGCGTATGTACTGGACCGTGCGGTCTGCTTCTGGCACCGTGTCCGCTATGACCACCTTGGAGACGGCCCCACAGCTGATCTATATGGTCGAGATCACCCGCGCCGGCGAACTCCTCGAATGCTGGTGGCACATCGGCAATTCCGGCAGCCCCGCCCAGGTCGCCGCCGCGCTGGACGAACTCGCCCACCGCACCCAGCGCGATCTACCGGCCCCCGGCGCCGACGACGCCCAGGAGCGCTACTGGCTGCGCTACCTGGTCTGCTGGCCGGACGGCGTCATCCTGGACAGCTTCGAAGGCCACCGGACCCCCTACCTGATCCCGTCCGAGCTACGCGGGCTCGCCTGCACCGTCACCGCGGCGGCGCAGCCGAGCAACCACTGCCCCTGACCATCGACTCGACCGGTTCGCCGAAGAGCCGACCCGCAGCGTCGCGGACCGGCTCTTCACGGCGTTTCAGCGGCTCAGTGCCGCGCGCTCGGCGTGCGCCACACCGCAAGGGCCGCAAGGGCACTCAGCGCCGCGCCGAACCACAGGACCGCGGTCAGTGCGACATGGTCGGTCAGTAGCCCGCCGAACAACGCGCCCAGCGCGATAGCCAGGTTGAACATGGCGGTGTTGAGCGCGGTCGCGGCTTCGGTGGAACCCGGTGCGGCGCGCAGGATCCAGGTCTGCACACCGACCGGGATGCCGCCGAAGGCCAGACCCCAGGCGATGAGCAGCACGACCGCGACGATCGGGGTCCCGCCGGCGAGGGCGAACACGGCCAGCATCGTGGCGAGCAGCGCGCTGATCGCGAGAACCGTGGCGCGAATCTCGCGACCGGCGGCCGCACCGGTGACGAAGTTGCCGATGATGCCCGCGACACCGAAGGCCAGCAGGGCGGGGCCGATCAGCTGCTTGTCGATTCCGCTGTGCGACTGCAAGAGCGGGCTGACGAAGGTGAAGGCGGCGAAGTGGCCGCTCACCAGCAGGAACGTGACCAACACACCGGCCCGGACGACGGGATTGCGGAACTGTTCGCCCAGGGTGCGCAGCCGGACCGGTTCGGTGGCCGGCATCGTCGGCAACAGCAGCAGCAACGTGACCACGACCAGCAGGCCCAGGCCACCCAGCACGCCGAACGCGACCCGCCAGTCGGCGAGTTCGCCGATCAGTGTGCCCGCCGGGATACCGAGCACGTTCGCGGCCGTCGCGCCGCCGAAGGCGATCGCGGTGGCCCGCGGCACATAGCGTTCGGGCACCATGCGCACCGCGATTCCGGCCGCGAGCGCCCAGAAACCACCGATCGCGATCCCGACCAGGAAGCGCGCGGCGAGCAGGATCGCGAAGCTCGGCGCGAACGCCGACAGCAGGTTCGCCACCACCATCAACGTGATCAGCCCGAGCAGCACGATCCGGCGATCGAGCCGCCCGATCGCGACCGGCAGCAGCGGCGCGGTGGCGGAGGCGACCAGGCCGGGCACGGTCACCATCAGCCCGGCCATGCCGTCGGAGACGTGCAGCGAGTCCCCGACCGCGGACAGCACGCCCACGGGCAACTGCTCGGAGGTCACCACCGAGAACGTGCCCAGCGCGACGCCCGCCACGGCGAACCAGCGCCGCAGCGGCACCCGCTCCGTCGCGTCGGCGAGAGGTGGTGTGGCAACAGACATTTCCATGCTCCTAGCTGTGAATTTCCAGAGAAGTGCCGAGATCAGTAGAGGCCGCCGTCGACCCGGATGGTCTGCCCGGAAATCCAGGCGGCGGCAGCGCTGGTGAGCCACATGACCACCCGCGCGGTGTATTCCGGCTGCCCCAGGCGGCCGCGCAGATTCCGCGGCACGAAGGCCGCGGAATCCATACCGGGACAGAAGGAATCGGTGACCAGCCCGGGCGCGACGGCGTTGACGGTGATGTCGCGCGCCGCCAGTTCGTGCGCGCCCGCCAGCACCAGCCGTTCGACCGCGGCTTTGGCCGCCGAATACAACCCGAGCCCCGCGGGCATGCCGGTGGTCAGCGCGCTGGTCAGCGCCACATAGTGGCCGTGATCGGCGAGATGATGGGCGGCGGCGCGCAGCGTGTTGAAGGCGCTGCGGGTATTGCGGTCGATGAGATGGTCGAAATCGGCGTCGGTGTTGTCCGCCAGCGGTTTTCCCAGTGCCGCGCCCACGGTGTGCACCACGATGTCGAGCCGGCCGTGCCGGGCCACCACACCGCCGAACAGGGTGTCCACATCGGCGGATCGCGTCGCGTCCGAGCGGATCGCCTCCGCGCTCACCCGGTGCCGGTCCAAGGCCGACAAGGTCCGGGCCGCGGCATGCTCGCCCTGGGCGTAACTGATCACCGTGGTGGCGCCGCGCGCCGCGAACAGTTCGGCGCAGGCCGCGCCCTGATTGCGGCTGCCGCCGACCACCATCGCCACCTTGCCCTCGAGATCGCGGGTCGGGAGTGTGGAAGTCATGTGCGCGCAGCCCTTTCGGAGGTCGGTGGTCGGGTTCCAGCCTGCTGCGCGCCCGGCGCGGGCGGAAACAGAAGTTTCCGGTGCCTGCCACCGGCGATCTCGGTTCCCGCCGGTGGCCCCGGGTCCGATAACCTCGTGCGCGTGATCGACCTGGATATCCGCCAGTTGCAGTCGTTCCTGGTGGTGGCCCAGGAACTGAACATCACCCGCGCCTCGGCCCGGCTGCACCTGAGCCAGCAGACGCTGTCCACCCAGATCCAGCAGCTCGAACGGGCATTGGGCGTGACGCTGCTGGTCCGGACCTCCCGCGGGGTGCTGCTGACGCCGGCCGGTGACGAGCTCGGGCGCGGCGGCAGCGCGGTGATCTCCGATCTGGGCGCGCTCACCGACCGGGTGCGCGCCGCCGACCGCGGCCGGCTGGGCACGCTGCGGGTGGCGTGCTGCCCCTACGCCACCGCCCTGTTCGCGACCGAGGTCGCCGACGCGATGGAAGCCGCGGTGCCGGGGCTCGAAGTCGAACTGACCACCGTCCGGACCCCACCCGAGGAGCGCGACCTCCTGCTGACCGGCGCGGTCGACGCCGCGTTCATGTGGCTCCCGCTGGGCGACAACCGATTCCAGCACGCCGTCGTGCGCGGCGACCGGCGCGCCGTCGCCCTGCCCGCCGGCCACCGGCTGGCCGAGCAGGACGCCGTCACCCTCGCCGACCTGGCCGACGAGCCGGTCCTGCGACCGGATATCTATCTCTCCGAAGAGAATCTGTGCCACTGGCTCGCCGACCCGCGCCCGGACGGCACCGCCGCGCCACGCGGTCCGAGGCAGGCCACGATCGAGGATTGCCTGCTGGCGGTCGCCCGCGGCAAGGGCGTCTGGCTGGCCCCGGAACCGCTGAGCCGCTGGATCCCCGCGTCCACGGTCGAGTGGCGGCCGGTGAAGGACGCGGACGTTTCCGAACTCGCGCTGGTGTGGACCGGGCAGACCAGTCAGCCCTTGATCGCCCGAATGATCGCCGAGGTGCGCGCGGTGACCGGCTGGGCAGCGGAGACCGACTGAACCGCCGGGCGGGCGCGATGAGCTTGACATTGTCACAGTGAGAAGGTGTTCTCTGTCTGTCGGAGGTGGTACCCATCAACGCGACACCACAGCACACCCAACTGCTCGACGCGCTGGCCGCGGCGAGCTCCTCGATCCGGCTGAAAGCGGCCTTGGCGGCCGGCACGCATCCGGAGGACGGTTTCGTCGACGCCCTCGTCGCGCGCTGCGCGGTCGAGCCGGATTTCTTCGTGCGGGACATGCTCACCTGGGCGCTGACCCGGCACGCGGCCGAGCTGACGGTGCCGAAGCTGCGCGCCGAACTCGGCTCCGGCACCGCGCAGGCGCGCAGCCAGGCGCTGCACACGCTGTCCAAGATCGCGGACCCGGCGGCCTGGCCCTCGATCACCCCGTCGTTACTGCGGGACGCCGACGACGAGGTCGCGCGGAGTGCCTGGCGCACGGCCGTCGTGCTCGTACCCGACACGGAGAAACCGCGGCTGGCCGCCGAGCTGGCCACGCAATTCGGCCGCGGTGACCGGCAGCTGCGGCTGAGTCTGAGCCGGGCACTGGTCGCGCTCGGCACGGTGGTCGAGCCCGTCCTGGAGGCGGCGTCGACGCGCGCGGATCCGGAGGTTCGGGCGCACGCACGCGCCACGGCGGAACTCCTGCGCGACCCGGACGCCGGATTCCACCTCGACATCGACGAGGCGAAGCGCGTCGCGGCACTCGGTCCGGAGCGGGCCGCCACGTGCTGATCGGCGAGGTGGCGCACCGCTCGGGGGTGAGCGCGCGAATGCTGCGGCATTACGACGCCCTCGGGTTGGTGCGCCCGACCGGCCGCACCGTGGGCGGATACCGGGAGTACTCCCCCGAGGACATCCGCCGGATCCTCTACGTCGAGGGCCTGCGCACCCTGGGCTTGTCCCTGGCCCAAATCGCCGGCGCCCTGGATGATTCCGGCTTCACCCCGGCCACCCTGGTCGCCGACCTCATCCAGCGGACCGAGGACCGGCTACGCCGGGAACGAGAACTCCTCGAACGGCTCCGCACGGTCGACGCGGCCGAGCCCGGCAGCTGGCAGGACGTGCTGCGCATCGTCGAACTCCTGCGCGGGCTCGGTTCCCAGCACGCCACCCGGCGGCTACAGGCGGTGCTGGCCCCGACGGAAAACACCTCGGCCCCTACCGAATTGCTGGCCGAGGCGCTGCTCACCGAGTCCGATCCGAACGTCGCGGGAGCCCTGCGGTGGGCTATCGCACGGGCCGGCGGCGACGGCGTGGCGACCCTGGCGGCCGGGCTGACCGCGCCGGAGCCGGAGGTCCGGCGGCGTGCGGTGCTGGCGCTCGCGGAGTTGCCCGGCGAGGACGTGACCGCGGCTCTCACCGAGGCGATGCGGGACACCGACACCACTGTCCGCCGCCATGCCGCTCTCGCGCTGGGTGCGCGCGGCGTCACCGCGGCCGTGCCGGAACTCGTCGCGACCGTGGTCGAAGGACCGAACGATGTCGAGGCGGGCGAATTGCTGGGTGCGCTGGCCCAGGACGCGCGGTGGGCGGACCGGATCATGAGCTGGCTCGTCGAGGCGCTCGAAGCACCCGGAGCGGACGCCGCGGCCCGGATCCGGCTGACTCAGGCACTCGCCGAAATGCCGGGGACCACCGCGCTGGAGGTCCTGCGGCAGCTCGCCGGTGACGCCGACCCGGCCGTGGCGCTCATCGCGTCGGCGTTCGCGAACATGCTCAGCGAGCGCTGAATCTACGTCAAGCGCTGTACCGCAACGTCTTTCGGTGTGCTCACCGAGCTCCCGCCCGGCACGGATTCGGCAGCGCCGACAGCGTGGCCAGGTCACAGACGCCGCCGGTCAACGCTTGAAACGGCGTGACGACCAACAGCACCAGCAGGCCGATGACGTTGCCCTGCTGCAACAGCCATGCCCCCTACTGCGCCGCCGCCGATCCGGAATCCACTGCCGCCGAACCGATTCCC
Source organism: Nocardia sp. NPDC050712 (assembly GCF_040654295.1). Lineage (NCBI taxonomy): Bacteria > Bacillati > Actinomycetota > Actinomycetes > Mycobacteriales > Nocardiaceae > Nocardia > Nocardia sp. NPDC050712. Next base: position 1,277,462 of record NZ_JBFAHT010000002.1, on the reverse strand, counting down.
GCCGCGATCGGCGACGTCTCGATCGGTTCGGCCGTCGCTCCCGCCGCCGCGGCAACAAGGGTAGCGGCGGCGACCGAGGCCGCCGCGAGCCGGAAAGTGGTACGCATCATCGCGCTCCTAGGACTAGAATACTCATTAACTTATTCTGATTGTGTCTGATGAGTAACGAGCCCAAGTCATTTTCAGCAGAATCACCTACGAAGAACTACGCGCCACTTACCACGGACGGAACTCACCACCCGGGCTCCGGCGACGGATCCGCCACACCGACCGACTCGGCCGCACTCGGCGCCCGCCACCCCGGCGGCGGATCCTCACCGACGAGCCCGTCCACCGCCTCCCGCAGGAGGTCGGCATGTCCCGTATGCCGGCCGTACTCCTCGATCAGGTCGCACACGAGGCGGCGCGCGCTGACCGCACTGCCGATCCGCTCGGAAATATGCGCCCGCTGCTCGAGCCCGCCCCGCGCCAACGCCGAATCCAGAGTGGCCCTTGATCGTTCGACCGTGGCATCCCACAGCGCATACAACTGTTCCGGACTGTCCTCGGCGGCCGAGGTGAAATCCCACTCGGGCTCGGCGTCCCAATCCGCACCGTCCCACGGCGGCCCCAGCGGTGTCCCGTTGAGCTTCGTGCCGAAACACTCGTCCTCGACCCGCGCCAGATGCTTGAGCAACCCACCGAGCGTCAGCGCCGAAGCACCGACACGCACGCCCAGCCCAGCAACATCAAGCCCCCCGGCCTTCCACCGAAACGTCGCGCGCAACCGCTCCAGCGCGCCCACCAGATGCTCGACCTCGGTCCCCGCGAGCGGCGGTTCCCATGGACATTCCCTGTCGGCCATCCCCCGAGCCTATTCGCCGCCGAGAAGATCGCCTGCGCCGTAACCCGTTCGAACGGCCCCGGCCGGACCTACCGACCTCGGCCCGTGACGGGGCTCGTTTCCGCTACAGATACGCTCATGCCACGCCACCAGGTAGATCCGTCCTCGCGCAGCTACCGTTTCTCCGCGCGAATAGTGGGTAGCCAGGCGTTGTCTCAGATGTGCGGCGAGCGGAGGTGAATGTGGTGACGACTCCCGCATGGCAAGTCCCGGGCGGCGATGAACAGGCCCTGGAGTTCGATCTCGACGCCACGCCGGCCTGGGAGATCCGGGATGCCGTCCGTGCGCTGCTCGCGCCCGACACCAGCGTCGTCGTCGAGGACGCGATCCTCATCATCGACGAAATGGTCGCCAACGCCCGCGAGCACGGCAGCCCACCCTGGCGCTGCCGCCTCGGCCTGCACACGACCCCGGCCCGGCTGCGCGTCGAGGTAGACGACAGCAACCCCGCCGACCCGCACCTGCGCACCCCCGATACGACGGGCGGCCGCGGCATGATCCTGCTCGACCGCATCGCCACCTCCTGGGGCATCGCCCACTACGGCAGATTCAAGACGGTCTGGGCCGAACTCCCCCTCGACTACCCCCGCCTCCCCCCGATGGGCGCGGCTCCGAAGCACCCCGGCTCCTAGCCGATCAAGGCCTCCTCGACGGTGTGATAGAGCGCCAAAACCTTTTCCAGGCCGGTGATTTCGAGGGGACGGATCACCGGACGGTTGGCATCGACGACGATGCGCAGTGGTTCCCGGCGGTTCTCGGCTTCGCGGCTGGTCGCGGCGAGGGTTTCCAGGGCCGCGCCGCCCAGGAAGCGCACGTCGGTCAGATCGAGGATGCAGTATCCGGCGCGAGTGCGTTCCAGGCCGCCTCGCACGGCCGCCGCCAGCTGCGCTGCCGTGTCGGTGTCGACCTCGCCGCGGATCGCGACGACGGCGACCTCGCCGACCATGCGGATCTCGACCCACAGGGTCGGGCCCGGCAGCTCTTCATGCTCACTCATGGTCGGCAACTATAGAGGCCGCCACCGACGGGTCCGCGCCGATCCGAAACGATGCGTAAGCGACGCATGCGGCCGCGGGGCTACTACAGTCGAGACATGGGCATCGAACGTTCGAGCGTCGTTCCCGCACCGCTGCGGCAGGTATTCGACTGGTATGCCCGGCCGGGCGCCTTCACCCGGCTCTCACCGCCGTGGCAACCGCTGTCGCTGGTCGAGGAGGCGGACTCGCTGGCCGACGGCCGCGCCGTCCTGCGCCTGCCGGGTGGCCTGCGCTGGATCGCCCGGCACGACCGGCGGGCTTTCGATCCGCCGCACCGCTTCGCCGACGAACTGGCCCGCGACGGCCTGGCCTCGCTGCCCGCGGCGCTCGCGATGCGCTGGCGGCACACCCACGAATTCGAAGCGGTGGACGACGAGCACACGCGCGTCATCGACCGGGTGGACACGCCCGTGCCGGCCGCGATCCTGAACTCCACCTTCGACTATCGCTATCGGCAGCTCGCCGACGACCTGGCCGCGCACCAGGAGGCCGCCCGGCACGGCCTGGGGAGCTCGACCTTCGCGGTCACCGGCGCCTCGGGGCTGGTCGGTGACGCACTGAGCGCCTTCCTCAGCACCGGCGGCCATACCGTGCTGCGGCTGGTGCGCCACCGGCCGCGCACACCGCAAGAGCGGCAGTGGGATCCGGCCGATCCGGACCCGGGCCTGCTCGACGGCGTCGACGCGCTGATCCACCTGGCGGGCGCCTCGATCGCGGGCCGGTTCACCGAGCAGCACCGGCGCGATATCACCGACAGCAGGCTCGCCCCCACCCGCGCGCTGGCGGAGCTAGCCGCACGCACCGGCCTGCGCACTTTCGTCTGCGCCTCCGCGATCGGTTTCTACGGCTACGACCGCGGCGACGAAACACTCACCGAGGACAGCGCGCGCGGCGACGGCTTCCTCGCCGACGTCGTCGCCGCCTGGGAGGACGCCACCCGCCCCGCCGCCGAAGCCGGCACCCGCGTGGTGAATGTGCGCACCGGCATCGTGCAGTCCCCGCGCGGCGGCACCTTGCGCCTGCTGCGGCCGCTGTTCGCCACGGGGCTCGGCGGCCGCATCGGTGACGGCTTGCAGTGGCTGTCCTGGATCGGCATCGACGATCTGATCGACGTGTATCACCGTGCGCTGTGGGACGATTCACTGTCTGGCCCGGTCAACGCTGTCGCCCCGAATCCGGTGCGCAACACCGACTACACCCGGGTCTTGGCCGCCACCCTGCACCGCCCCGCGCTGCTGCCGGTCCCGGCCTTCGGGCCAGCGCTGTTGCTCGGCTCGCAGGGCGCACGCGAACTCGCCACCGCCAGCCAGCGCGTCTCCCCCACGCGACTCACCGCGGCCGGACACCGCTTCCGCACACCGGATCTGGACGCCGCGCTGGCCCACCTGCTCGGCCGGGCGAGCGCCGCCTCCGGTTCGCCGGCGTAGGGACACCGCCACCGGGTAGTCCTCACCGTGAACGAGAGACGCAGCGAGGTGAGTCCGTGCCCGTCGACGGCAAGGCACTGATGACAGCCCTGTCCCGGTTCGCCCAATTACTACCCACCGAGTACGACGTGGCGACCGCATTGGACGGGCTCGTGCAGAGCGTCACCGACGTGCTCGGCCTGACCGGGGCGGGGGTGACCATGGAATCCCAAGGGCGGCTGCGGTTCATGGTCGCCCACAACGAGCGGCTCGCCACCATCGAACGGAATCAGGAGATCACCCAGGAGGGCCCCTGCGTGCAGGCACACGCGACCGGGAACGTGGTCGCCGTGAACAGCCTGCGAACCCATGTCGAGCGGTGGCCGCGCTACACCGCGGTCGCCTTGCGCCAGCGGATCGAGGCGGTGGCCGCGATCCCGATGCACCTCAGCGACAGCAAGATCGGCACCATCGAGCTCTACAGCGAGCCCGCGCGCACCTGGTCCGCCCCGGATCTCGAGGTCGCCCGCGTGCTGGCGGATATGGCCACCGGCTACGTCATCAACGCCGACAAGCGTCACCAGCAGCAGCAATTGACCGAACAGCTGCAGCAGGCGCTGCGGTCGCGAATCGTGATCGAGCAGGCCAAGGGCATCATCGCCAACGACCGCGGCATCACCACCGACGCCGCCTTCGAGGTCATCCGGCGCTACTCCCGCGATCACCAGGCCCGGCTGTACGCGGTCGCGCACGCCGTGGTGGACGCGGGTTTGCGCCTGTGACGCCTCGGGTAATCCGATAGGGAGACTGGATCGAGCACCGCGTCCCGCAGTGCCCGATTCGTTTCCTGTTTCCGCCCTGGTCCTCGGTGGATGACGTATCGCGAGGTGGCGGGCCTTCCGATCAACCCCCTCACTTCGTGATGCCGGAAACACGAGAGTGAAGGAGTTTCGCCATGATCCGCAAAAAAGACCTCGAAGGCATCGCGGTGTTCAAGGCGGCGGCCTGCGGACCCGACGGCGCCTGCGTCGGATTCGGCACCCTGCCCGACGGATCGATCGCGGTGTTCAACACCACCGACGACGACCACGGCCCGGTCGTGGTGTTCACACCCGCGGAATGGAACGCCTTCCTGCTCGGCGCGCGCACCTCGAACTTCATTCCCGCGTAATCACGAGCCGCGAAGGAGAATTCACGCGCTGACCGGCGCGAGCCCCCGCTTCACCCGGGCGAAATTGCCCGGTGACAAACCGTGCCAGGTGCGGAAGGCCGAGGTGAAGGCGGACACACTGGAGTAGCCGAGGCGGTCGGCCACGTTCTCCACCGTCAGCCCGGCACCGAGTAATTCCTCGGCCAGCAGGCCGAGGGTCTCGTTGCTGAGTTCTCGGAACGAGGTGCCCTCGTCGGCGAGGCGCCGGCGCAGCGTGCGCACACTGAGATTCAACGCGACCGCGATCCGCGACTGGTCGGCCATGCCGCCCTCGCGGACCAGCAGCTGGCGCACCTGCTTGCTGATGCCGACCCGGCTGCGCCTGCGCTGCACCAGTTCCGCGCACTGCTGCTCGTACATGCGCGCGCTCGCCACATTGGCCTGCGGCAACGGCAACTGCAGCACGCTGGTCCGCACGACCAGCGCCGTCTGCGGTGCGTTGAACCTGATGTTCTCGACGCCCAGGACGGCGCCGAACATCTCGTAGACGGGATGCGCGTCGAACTGCACCTCCACCCGCTCCACCGGAATCCGGGTGGCCAGCAGATCCTGCTGGATCGTGGAGATCGCCGCCAGATCCCGCTCTAGCGCGAAGCGCCGGATCTCCGGCGGCAGAGCCTGATCGTCGCGGCTGATCCGGACCTCGCTGCCCTCGTCGTGCAGGGTGTGCGCGGCGGCGGTGAAGGACAGATCCGCGTAGCGCAGGCCGATTTCCAAGGCGTGGCGCAGGCTCGGGCTGGTCAGCAAGGCGAACCCGAGCACGCCGAGACTCGGTGGATGGCAGAGCAACCCGGCCAGGAATCCCAGGCCGGGTTCGTCGTCGAGACCGGCGACGATGTTGCGCAGCACCGCCAGTTCCTGGCCCAGCATCACTTCACCCGCGGGTTCGTTCAGCTGTGACTCGGAGACGTCGGTGCCGCGCAGCACCGCGGCCGTGCTCAGGCCACGCCCGACGGCGTACTCCACCAGCAGGGCGACACTGGTAACGGGACGCAGACTTACCAGTTCATCCGCCACACGGCTCCTCGCAAAACGGTTGGCTCGGTACTACGGCCGGCTCCCCACGCCAGCCGGTCAATTCTAGACCGAGAGCCCGGATGACTTGCCGTTTCAGCGAATTGGACGCCCGTTCGACTATGTTCCCGCGGTGTCGAGCAGGAGTTTCGCCGCGACCGTCGCCCCATCGGTACCGATCATGGCCGCCACGGCCGTGGCGCGTGGCGCGGTGGCCAGCGCGGCGCCGAGCGCGGCCGACAGCGAATCGACGGTCGGGGCCGGGCCGTCGTGTGCCACACCGATACCCAGCTCGGCCACGCGGGCCGCCCAGAACGGCTGGTCCGCGATCTGGGGCACCACCACCTGGGGCGCGCCCGCCCGCGCGGCCGTCGTCGTCGTGCCCGCACCGCCGTGGTGCACGACGGCCGCGACCCGGGCGAACAACGCCTGCTGGTTGACCTCGCCGACCACGAAGCAGTCGGCGGCCTCGTCGACCGCGGTCAGCCCGGCCCAGCCGCGGGCCAAGACCACACGATGGCCTTGCGCACGCACCGCGGCGATGGCGACCTGGGCGATGTCCTTCGGGAGATAGGACGCGATGCTGCCGAATCCGATGTACACCGGCGGCTTTCCGGCGTACAGGAAGGTTTCCAGCTCGTCCGGGAGCGGGCGGTCGTCGGGCAGGATCCACGCCCCGGTCTGGATCAGATCGAAATCGGTCAGTCCTTCGGCCGGGCACAGCGTCGGATCCGCGGCCAACCAGGGCTGCTCGGTGAACACGTAGTCGCGGACGTTGTCGATCGGCGGCAATCCCAGCGCGGCCCGATGGGTGTTGAGCGGGCCGCCGTAGAGGGCGTTGACCCGCTCGGCGTCCTGCTTCCACAGCGCGCGATTGTCGGTCTCGGCCCCCGGCGACTGCTTGCCCGGCCGCGCGCCGGGACCGAAATACGGCGACGGCAGACCGTAGAGCTGGTAGGACGCGTAGACGTAGCGAATACCCAACTGCTCGGCCACATCTCGCGCACCGGCGGGCATCAGCCCGGTCGCCACGATCGCGTCACACCCTTCGGCCGCTGCCGTCAGCTTCTCGAACCGGGCGGCGACCAACTCCGCGGCGAACCGGAACGCGTCCTCCATGGTCGGTGGCTTCGTCCCCGCGACCACCGAGCGCACCGTCGGCCCGAGCGGCACCAGCGGCACCCCGACGCGCGCGAGCAGCGCCGCGAAGTCCTCGTCCGGCGGCGCGCACACGCGCACCTCCGCACCGAGTCCCCGCAACGCCGCCGCGAGCGCCGCCACCGGCTCGACATCGCCCCGCGACCCCACCGTCGTCAACAACACACGCACTTCGTGACCCTCGTTTCTGCAGGTAGTGGCTTTGGCTCGACGATTCTGCGCCACTACCCGGGTCTTGCCGCAAGCCCCCCGGTGCGCTATACGTTGAAGAGGGGAGGAATTACGACCGCACCTGATAGGTGAGCATCGCGAACTGACCGAACTGCTTCAGCTCGGTCAACCGCAGCCGCGAAGCCGGAATTCGGCGCGGCAGCAACTGCGCGCCACTGCCCAGCGTCACCGGCGCCACCGACGCGATGATCTCGTCCAGCAACCCGGCGTCGTCGAACTGCCCGACGAGTTCACCGCCGCCCATCAGCCAGATGTTCTTCGCCCCCGCGGCCTCGGCCATCTCCTTGTGCACCGAGGCCACCTCCCCGGAGACGAACCGCAGATTCGCGCCCGGGATCGCCGGGAGGTCGCGATGGGTGAATACCCAGCACGGCAGATCGCCGTACCATTTCGCCCACGACTCCGCCCCGTCGTTCGCTCGCACCCATTCATAGGTGGTCGCGCCCATGCACAGCGCGCCGACCTGCGCTACGAATCCGGAAGTCTCGCCTTCGGTCTGCCCGTCGTCCTCCACCTCGAACAACCAATCCAGCGAATTGTTCTGATCCGCCAGGAAGCCGTCGAGACTGGTCGCTGTGTAGTACTGAGTCGCCATAACCGCAATCCTGCCGCACAACCTTGACATCTACTGTCAAGGTTTCCGAGCGAGAGAATTCGTGTTGTCGGGGCGGCTCGGTAGGGTCGATCTCGATCGCGAGTGGGTGAAGGGGTTGTGCTGAATGGTTGAGGTGGCGGTCCGGATTCCGGGGTACGCGCACGGATATCCGGAGGTCGCGTTCGGCGGATATGTGGCCGGGCTGCTGGCCGCGCATTCCGCGGATCCGACCGAGTTGCGAGTCGATTTCCGGGCGCCGGTGCCGATCGAGACCCCGCTCACGGTGCGCGCCACCGACTCCGGAGATCGGGTGCTGACCACCGCCGAGGGCTTGCTGCTCGCGGAGACGGCGAAAGCGACGGTGACCATCACCCCGCCGCCGGTGCCGTCGTGGGCCCAGGCGCAGGCCGCCAGTGCGGCCGCGGCGACCACCGCCGACCGCCCGAGCACGGACTGTTTCGGCTGCGGGGCCGAGTGCGCACCGGGTCGCGGGATGCGATTGTTCACCACGAAGGTGCCGGGCCAGGAACTCATCGCGGGCGCCTGGACGCCCGACCCGCTGCTCGGTGGCGCCGACGGTACCCTCGGCCCCGAGCACGTCTGGTCGCTGCTGGACTGCCCCGGCGGCTGGGCCGCCATCACCATGCTCGGCATGCGGCCCGGCGCCGTCACCGCCGCACTCACCGCGACCCAGCTGCAACCGATTTCCGTTGGCGCGGACTACATTTCGTACGCCTGGGCGGATCGCCAGGATGGGCGCAAGTTCACCGTCGGCGTCGCGCTGGCCACCCCGGACGGCGAGCTGTGCGCGCTGTCCGAGGCGCTGTGGATCGGGCCGCGCGCGAGCTGAGATCCGCTCAGAACACGAACTGGGAGACCACACCCGCGAGGATGCCGCCCAGGGCGGGGCCGAGCACCGGCACCCAGGCGTAGCTCCAATCGCTGGAGCCGGCCGGCTGGGCCGCGCCCGGATCTGCCTCGGGATGCGCGCCGACCCGGACCGGGGTGCGCGCGGTGCGGCCGATGGGCAGGACGGCATGAGCCAGGCGCGGGCCGAGGTCGCGGGCGGGGTTGATGGCGTAGCCGGTCGGCCCGCCCAGCGAGGCGCCGATGCCGACGACCAGCAGCGCGACCGCGAGCGGCCCCAGCCCCGAGGGCGTGTGCCCGAACGAGAGCACCACCAGCACCAGCACGAAGGTCGCGATGACCTCGGTGAGCAGATTCCAGCGATAGTCGCGGATTTCGGGACCGGTGGCGAACACCGCGAGTTTCTTCGCGGCGTCGGGTTCGGCGTCGAAATGCTTCTTGTAGGCGAGATAGGCCAGGCAGGCGCCCACGAACGCGCCACAGAGCTGCGCGGCGATATAAACGACGGTGCTTTCCACACTTACCGTCACGCCCGGCGCGTAGACATCGGCGCCACTGGTCAAAATGCCCAGGGTGACCGCCGGATTCAGATGCGCGCCGGTTTTGAATGCCAGATAGACACCCGCCATGACACCGAGGCCCCAGCCGAAGTTGATCATCAACCAGCCGCCGTCGAAGCCTTTCGACTTCACCAGCAATGCATTGGCAACAACACCCGCGCCGAGGAGAACCAGGACGCCCGTACCGATCGCTTCACCGACAAATACCGCTCCGAGCTCCACCGCGCCTCCGTTTCGCCCACCCCTCCGACTGACTCAGCGGTTCGACAGTAACCTCAAACGATCTTCAGCTACTGCTCAGCAGGCGCGTGGCGGCGGGAAATTCAGGAGTTCTCGGTAAATCGGTACCAATCGCCGTCGAAGGTCTCGTACCCGATGCCCGGACCCTGCGGCCGGCCCAGGACCGGTGGCGGGTTGTCGGGGAAGTAGGCGAAGCCGGAACGATCCAGATCCGCCCCGTCGGTATAGAACAGGCAGCCGCCATCGCGGCGTTCCACAAAGCGGATCAGGTAGACGCCCAACCGGGTCCGCTCCCCCGGACCCACGCACTCGACCGCCTGGTCCTGCAGAATCCCGCGGCTGACCTCCCACCCGGCCCGTTCCGGAATCGCGTACCAGACCAGCGCGGCCAGCGCGCCGATGAACAGCGGTGCGGCCAGGCACAATTGGATCGCGTGGTAGCGCACCAGACCGATCAGCCCGAGCACCGAGGCGGTCAGGCCGAACCCCACCAGCGCCGCCCACAGCAGCGCCTTGGCAACGAAACCGCCCTGCGAGGCCAGCGACCAGCACAGCGCCAGGCACAATACGGCGACGATCACGGTGAGCGTGCCCTGGGTGAAGACGAACCATCGCGGCGGCCGGACCCGCTCGCCACCAATGCTCATGGGCACAACATACGTCGGCAACCGCGAGTCCGCATGAGAAAACCCCCCGTCCGATGCCCTCGAAGGAGGGACAGACCAGGGGGTTTCGCCGAGAGTTGGCTAGCGTGGCATCACAGCGGAGGGAATCCCGCGGAGCCGGTGGCCAGCCAATTCCAGAATGCCGCAGCGCGGTTGGTGATCAAAGCGACAATGTCGAGCGCGGTGCTTCCCATGTTTTCCTAACCTCGAGCGATCTCTCTATGCAGCGACCAGGGTAACGGATCGTATTTGCCGCTGCTCAACCACAGAAAACCACTCGGCGCGCGAATTCGGAAGCCCTCGAAAGCCGCTGCGCGGCGCGATATCTCGCCACCCTGGTTACACCCCGGCATGTACACGTCCAATCAGGTTAGGCTAACTTCTCTTACGTGTGATCGGCGTTACCCCCGCCGAATACGCATGCTGATGACAACACTGCCTCGGGCATACCCCGAGAGAAGTCAGGTAGAGATGAGAACTACTCCGAGCACCGGATCCACCGTGCTCAAGCGATCTTTCGGCATTGTGGGCACGACGGTCGCGGCCGTCGGACTGTTCGCGCCGGGCGCCGCGCACGCCGATGTCTTCGTACCGCTGCCGGACGGCCACAAGACCGCGCCGGGCGCGATCATCACCCGCACCGGCGAGAGCGCCCTGGTGTCGCCGTCCCTGGCCGCGAACGGCGCCGGTCGCGTCGTGTGGGTGTCGGGCCTGGTCGTCGCCGAGGTCACCGAGACGCCGGAGGGCAAGGTCGGTCCGGACTCCGGGCCCTCGAACGACCCGGGCAGCAACAACTCCGCCACCTTCGGCGCCTCCCAGCTCAACACCGGCTACATCATCGGCTGCCAGGTCAGCATCGGTGACGACGCGATCTCGGCGGGCGGCTCCGTCGGCGCCACCCTCAAGTCGGCCAAGGTGAGTGGCTCGATCGGGGTCCGGCTCAGCCCCGGTGAGGTGCGCTGGGTGCAGCTCGAGCGCGCCGACATCGTCAAGCCCGGAACGTATTCCGTGGACTACACCGACGTCGAGATGTCGATCGAAGGGTGCGCCGGTTACGCGCAGGCCCGGGCGTACACGAACCTCGAGATCATCGGCGAGAGCCACTGGAAGACGACGCTCTACGGGCAGCCGTTCAGCATCGGCTGATCCGGCATCGACCGCAGCACCTCAATCCGCACCGAACCCTCGAAGGGTTATAGCTACATGTTCAACCGCAGAAATAGCGCGGCCGTCTCCGGGCTGGCCGCCGCAGCAACCGCTATCGGCCTGCTGTCCACCGGGGCCGCCAGCGCCGACACCTTCATTCCGCTGCCGGGCGGCGAACTCACCCGCGAGCTGCCCAACGGCATGTCGATCACCGTGCGGCTGGTCGGCGAGTCGGCGGTCATCAACCCGTCGCTGGGCAGCACGCCGCTGCATCGCAACACCTGGGTTTCCGGGACCGCGCAGGTGGAACTCACCGGCGGCGACCGGTCCTCGGTCGGCGCGAAGATCGCACCGGGCTACATCGTGGGCTGCCAGGTCGACATCGGCGGCGGCCGGGTCAACGGCACGGCCCGGGGCACCACGGACGGCGAGAACGCCTCCGCGTCCTCGACCGCCGGCGGCCGGCTCACCCTGGGCCCCGGGCAGACCGGCCGGCACATGATCCTGGATCTGGAAGCCCCCGACGACTACGGCGACGAAGAGCACAGCCGCGCCAATTCGTTCCGCGGGCCCACCGGCAGCGTCAACTGGGCCGATACCACCCTGGCTCTCGACGGGTGCGCGGGCTACGCCCAGGCGCGCGCCTTCGTGATCGTGAAAGTCCGTGGCGCGCACGGCGTTTCCGTCGTTACCCTGTGGGGACAGCCCTTCAGCCTCGGCTGAGCACCACGGTCGGGCTCGGTGATCACAGACTGGTCGCCGAGCCCGGACCGCCGTGCCGATTCGAGTTCCGGTGGTGCAGCAGCGGATCCGGGATCGAACGGTTCAGCTGCCGGAGCTTCGAGTCCACCCGGCTGCCAGGACCGCGGCCTGCAACGCGTCCAGGCCGAACGCGTCGACCGGGCCCAGCGCGCCGGTGCCGAGTAGTCCACCGTCCAACGCGGTCCGAGCCGCCCACGCCAGGATCGCCGCGGTGAAATCGTAGGGATCGCCACCGGCGAGGGTGACGTTCGCCAGCGTCTGTCCGGCGGCGTCGCGCGCTTCGGCGACGGCCCAGGATCGCGTGCGGTTTCGCGCCTCGGCACCCGGACCGCCGGTGGAGCCCTTGACGATTCGGGCCAGCGCACCGTCGAGCCCGCGCTTGACCACGGGGATCCGCGCGACACCCGCGGTCAACCGCGATCCGGCCTGCAACCCCTGCGCCGCCAGCGGCGGCAAACCGAGGAAGACGTCGACCTCGCGCAGGTCCGGGTAGGAACGCGTCAGCGCGAAATGCTCCGAGCCGGGGATCGACACACCGGTGCGGGCAGAGCCTGCGACATCGAAGGAGCGCACCCGCGCCCCGGTCCGCTCGGTGACAACCCGTCCGCCGCGCAGCGCGAAGCCGGATTCGAACAGCATCCCGGCCATCGAGGCGCGCGTGCCGCCGCTGGTGCCCGGACTCCGCATGAAGTAGCCGACGTCGGCGGCCACGGCGGTGGGTGCGTCCCGCAGCGCCAGCCCGGCGGCCAGATTGCCCGGCACATAGTCGAATCCGAACGCGGTCAACAGCGCCGACCCGGCCGCGCGGGCCTGGTGATCCCGCTCGAAAACGGTTCGTATGAACGGACCTTCGCCGGTGGAGTCGATGTAGTGGGCGCCCGCCGCCAGCGCCGCCTCCAGCGCCGCCGCGCCGTGCCGCAAGAACGGCCCGACCGTGGTGACGAGGACATCGCCGGGATCGAGCAGCGCCCGCACCGACGCGGGATCGCTGACATCGGCGACCGCGGTCCGCACGCCGCCGAGGTCGGCGGCGAGTTTCGCCAGCGCTGTGGCATTACGCCCGGCCAGCACCGGTGCGGCGCCGCCCGCGACAAGAACTTCGGCGGTCAATCGACCGGTATACCCGGTCGCCCCGAACACTACGATCTTCGGCATCGCCGTCCTACCTGCTTCTGCTCGTCGTTGGACATGTCTAGCACGTCAGGTATTGAGACACATAGTCATTCACTCTCTTATCGTGCACTCCGGCACCGGTATGTCGAACCACTTGCCACTCCGCCACTAATGCGAGACACTTTGTCTCGTATTGAGTTGAGGCAGGAGCGTTCCGGTATGGCTGCGAGATCGGCGGGGACACCACCCCCGGGGCCCCGCCCTGGGCGCACTCGCAGTGAGACCGCGCGGCGCGCGATTCTGGAAGCGACCCGGGACCAGCTGGCCGAGCACGGTTACGACAAGCTGTCGATCGACCGCGTCGCCGCGGCCGCCGGAGTCGGCAAGCAGACCGTCTACCGCTGGTATCCGTCCAAGAGCGCACTGGTGGCCGAAGGCATCCTGCTCGGCTATGTCTTCAGTCCCGGCATCGATATCCAGGACAGCGGCGACGTCCGCCGCGACATCACCGCCTGGGCGCGGGCGTTCGCCGACTACAGCGTCGAACCCGGAGCGGCGGCACTCGTGCGGGCCGCGACCGCCGCCACCGCGGAAGACGCCGACGTCGCCGCCCGGTTCCAGGAGCAGATCACCGGTGCGACGCAGGCCGCACTGGCCGGACGCCTGCGCCGCGGCGTGGACGCCGGTCAGCTGACACCGGGAGCGCCGGTGGACACCGCCGCCGAAACCATTGTGGGCGCGCTGATCTACCGGATCCTCACCCGGCAGGCCCTGTCCCCGGCGTTCGTCGCCGAACTCGTCGACACCGTGTTCCAGGGCATCCAAGCCTGATCCCAAATATTCACTAGGAGTCTCGTATGTCTGACAGTGCAGCGGCACAACGTGATCGAAGCGTCGTGGTGGTGATCGGCGCGGGCGGAATGGGCGTGGCCATCGCCCGCAGGCAGGGTGCCGGTCGCCGCCTGGTCTTGGCCGACTTCGATGAGGTGGCCCTGCAACGCGCGGGTACCGACTTGCGCGGTGAGGGTTTCGATGTCGCGACCCACGTGGTCGATGTGTCCTCGCGCGCATCGGTCGCCGCGCTCGCCACCGCGGCTTCGATGGACGGGCGGGTGGCAGAGGTCATCCACACCGCGGGGCTGTCGCCGGTGCAGGCGCCGGTCGCCGCCATCGTGGCGGTCGATCTCCTGGGCGTCGCTCTCGTGCTCGAAGAGTTCGGTGCGGTCATCTCCCCCGGCGGTGCGGCAGTGGTCATTTCGAGCATGGCCGCCTACGGGGCTGCCCTCGACCCGCAGATCGAACAGCAACTCGCCGTCGTCGCGCCCGAGGAGTTGCGCGAGCTGCCGATCGTCAGCGGCCTCACCGACCGGGGCGCTGCCTACAGCGTGTCCAAGCGCGGCAATCAGCTCCGCGTGCAGGCGGCGAGCACCCGGTGGGGTGCGCGCGGTGCCCGGGTCAACAGCGTCAGTCCCGGCGTCATCGCCACTGCCATGGGCCAGCGGGAACTGGACGGCGAACACGGCGACATCATGCGGGCGATGATCGCCGGCTCCGGCACCGGACGGGTCGGCACCGCCGCCGACATCGCGGACGCGGTCGCTTTCCTGCTCGGCCCGGCCGCCTCGTTCATCACCGGCACCGACCTGCTCGTCGACGGTGGCGTAATCGCCATGCAGCGCGCGAGTTAGTCCAGACGCGAACGACTCCCCCGCAGGCCGAGTCAGCCGGTACCGGGCTCCTGCCCGGGCCGAATCGGACCCGCCTGTCTACGCTGCGCGAGTGACTGTTGCGGGACTGCTGCTGGCCGCCGGAGCCGGGCGGCGGTACGGGATGCCCAAGGCGCTGGTGCGTCATCGCGGGCTGTTGTTCGTCGAGCGCGCGGCCGAGGTGCTGCGCGCGGGCGGGTGCGAACCGGTGGTGGTCGTGCTCGGCGCGCGGGCCGCGGAGGTGCGCGCGGCCGCGACGCTCACCGGAGCCCTCGTGGTCGACAATCCGGACTGGGCCTCCGGCATGGGATCGTCGGTGCGGGTAGGGCTTTCGGCGCTCGGCGACTGCACGGCGGTGGTCGTGCTGCCGGTCGATACGCCAGGCGTCACCCCCGCTGCCGTGGACCGGCTGGTGCGGTTGGCAACGCCCTCGGCCCTCGCGCGCGCCACCTACGACGACGTTCCCGGACATCCGGTGCTGCTCGGCCGCGATCACTGGGCCGAGGTCGCGGAGCTGGCCGTCGGTGACGAAGGGGCGCGGCCCTATCTCGCACGGCAGCGCGTCCAGCCGGTGCCGTGCGGGGACGTGGCAGTCGGTACCGATGTCGACCGGCCCGAGGAACTGCCGAGCCAGGAACCGGATTACTAGACCTGCCACCGCACCGCGTGCTGCGGGCTCGGTGAGTCGTGCCGCAGTGGCGATTTCACTATTCTCTCTAAATGAGAATGCTATATTCACTCCCGGCAATCTAGATTCTTCAGCTGCGGAGTCACCCATGCGCACCATCCCTCCCGCCCTGGTCGAACGGTACGAGAGCGAGGGGTGGTGGACTCGGGACACCATCGGCGACATGCTGGCCCGCGGTCTCGAGGCCGCCCCGGACACGAGGTTCTGTGTGCACTCCGCGGACCGGCCGTGGTCCGGAACGTTCCGCGAGGTCGAGTTGGTGGCGCGGCGGCTGGCGGCCGGGTTGCGTGCGCGCGGGGTCCAGCCGGGCGATGTGGTCGCGTTCCAGCTACCGAACTGGATGGAGGCGGCCGCGACCTTCTGGGCGGCCTCGTTCCTCGGCGCGGTCGTGGTCCCGATCGTGCACATCTACGGCAGCCGCGAGGTGCGCTACATCTTGGAGTCGGTGCGGCCGCGGGTGTTCGTGACCGCGGAACGGTTCGGCACGTTGGTATTTCACGAGGATCTGAGTGCCGGGGTGCCCATTGTCGGCGTGGTCGGCCGGGATTTCGAGGACTTGCTGGCCGCCGAGCCGATGGCCGGGGTGGCGCGGGTGGACCCACGCGCGCCGGCCCTGTACGCGTTCACCTCGGGCACCACCCGGGCGCCGAAGGGCGTGGTGCACTCCCATCAGACGATGGGATGCGAGACCCGGCAGCTGGCGGCGCACTATCCGGCCGATCTGGGTCCGCAGCTCACCGCCGCGCCGGTGGGGCACTTCATCGGCATGGTGAACGGGCTGCTGATTCCCGTCCTCGACGGTGTCGCGGTGAATCTCGTCGATCGCTGGGATCCCGCACTGATCCTGGAACTGATGCGCACGCACGGAGCCACTGTCGGCGGCGGCGTGCCGTATTACATGACCAGCCTGATCGACCACCCGCACTTCACCGCCGAGCATCTGCGCTACATGAAGTACGCGGGCATGGGCGGCGCCCCGGTCCCGGCGTCGGTCACCGAACGGCTCACCGCACTGGGCATCACGGTGTACCGCGCGTACGGCAGCACCGAGCATCCCTCGATCACCGGATCCCTGTGCACCGCACCGGAAGCCAAGCGGCTCTATACCGACGGCACCACCCAGCCCGGGGTGGAGATCCGGCTCACCGACGAGGGTGAGATCGTGAGCCGCGGCCCGGATCTGTGTCTCGGCTACACCGACGACGCTCTCACCGCCGCGGCCTTCGACGCGGAGGGCTGGTACCACACCGGCGATATCGGATTCCTGGACGCGGACGGCTACCTGACCATCTCGGACCGCAAGTCCGACATGATCATTCGCGGCGGCGAGAACATCAGCGCGCTCGAGGTCGAGGAGGTGCTGCTGAGTCTCCGGGGCGTCGCCGAGGCGGCAGCGGTGGCCGCACCCGACGCGCGCCTGGGTGAGCATGTGGCGGCGGTCGTCCGCCTGCATCCGGGTGCACACCCGCCCTCGCTGGAGGACCTGCGGGCCCACTTCGCCGAAGCCGGTCTGGCGAAGCAGAAGTGGCCCGAGGAGATCCATCTCGTCACCGATTTCCCGCGCACCGGGAGTGGCAAGGTGCAGAAGTTCCGGGTTCGGCAGAACCTGCGGTGATTCAGCGGCCCCGCCACCGCGGCGGGCGCTTGCCCGCGAAGGCGCTGGGCCCCTCCTGCGCGTCGGCGCTGTGATAGCAGAGCTCGGAGGCGTGGCGGGCGGCTCGCAGCGCCGCGGATCGCCCCATTTCGGTGGCGAGCATGACGGTTTCGCGGGCGGCCCGCACCGAGAGCGGCGCGCCCTCGAGGATCTCGCGCGCCAATTCCAGAGCGGCATCGAGCAATTCGCCGGGTTCGGCGAGCCGATTCACCAGGCCGATCTCGTAGGCGCGCTGAGCGGTGACCGGTTTGCCGGTGAGCAGCAACTCCATCATGACGCGCTGCGGAATCATGTGGATCAGCGGCGCCGCCCAGGGCGAACTGCGTCCCACCCGCACCTCGGTGATCGCGAAGCGCGCACTGGTGCTCGCCACACACAGGTCACAGGCCTGCGCGATCATCCAGCCGCCGGCGAAAGCGACGCCGTTGACGGCCGCGATCGTCGGCTTGGACAGTTCGATGGTGTCGTAGGGCAGCGGGAACATATCGCGGGGCGGCACCGTCAACCCGGTCTCGACCATCTCTTCGAGATCACCGCCCGCGCAGAAGGCCCGCTCCCCCGCGCCGGTGAGAATGGCGACGCGCAACCGCGGATCGCGCTCGAAACGATCCCAGGCGGCGTACAAGCCCGCGCGCACATCCGGGGCCAGGCAGTTGTGCCGCTCCGGACGATTCAGCGTGAGGACGGCGATGCCGTCCGGGCGCGCGTCGAACAGCACCGCGTCGTTCATCAGAAACCTCTCCGCGCGATGGCGTGCGCCGCCCGCGCCAGCTCGTCTCGGAAGACCGGATGGGCTATCGCAATTAGCCGGCGAGCCCGTTCGGCCAGATCGCGTCCGGTCAGTTCGGCCGCCCCGAACTCGGTGACGACCACGTCCACCTCGCTGCGCGCGGTGGACACCGGGCCCGACAGCGTGGCGGTAATCCGGCTCACCGCCCCGCCTTTCGCCGTCGAAGGCAGCACGATGAGCGCGTGACCGCCCGGTGAGCGCGCGCCGCCGCGCACGAAATCCACTTGGCCGCCGGTCCCGCCCAGATAGGCGGCGCCGCTCTGTTCGGCGTTGACCTGACCGCCGAGATCGACCTCGATCGCCGAGTTGATCGTCACCAGCCGCTCCAGCCGGCCGAGCACGGCGGCGTCATGGGTATAGGACGTGGGGCACATGCGGATACCGGTATTCCGGTGCGCGAACTCGTAGAGCCGCCGCGTCCCGATGAGCGCGCCGGTCACCGACACGCCCCTGTCGATGCTCTTGCGCGCGTTGGTGAGAACACCCGCCTCGACCAGATCG
Organism: Nocardia sp. NPDC050712; assembly: GCF_040654295.1. Classification (NCBI taxonomy): domain Bacteria; kingdom Bacillati; phylum Actinomycetota; class Actinomycetes; order Mycobacteriales; family Nocardiaceae; genus Nocardia; species Nocardia sp. NPDC050712. The sequence continues at coordinate 1,259,236 of NZ_JBFAHT010000002.1, read as the reverse complement.
ACGATCCCGTCGCCGACCATCCCCGAGTGCACGCCGAGATCCTCGCGGTCGAGCAGCATCGGCAGGACGGCATCCGGCACCGCGCCTACGCCGGTCTGCAAGACCGCGCCGTCGCCGATGTAGTCCGCGGCGAAACGCGCTATGGCAATGTCGGTTTCGCTGGCACGCGCGGGCGGCAGCTGCACCGGCGGCCGAGAGACGCGCACACCGACGTCGATCTCGGCGCTGGACAACCTCGCGCCGAAGGTGTGCGGCACCTGCTCGTTGATCTCGGCCACCACGATTCGTGCCGCCGCTACGGCCGACGCCACGTAGTCGCTGACGAGTCCGAAGCTGTGATTGCCTTCGGCGTCCGCCGGTCCGACCTGCACGAAAGCGACGTCACATCCGAGTTGCCCGGCTTCGATCATCGGCCCGATCCGGCTCACGTGACACGGAATCACTTGCAGCGCATGGGCCTTCGCCATCGCACGCAGCGTCCCGATCGCGCCCATGCTGGACAGCGCGAAACTCCCGGACGTCTCCGGGGTGAACAGGCCCGAGAAGCTGGTGGCGGTGAAGACGGACAGGTCACCGATCTCCCGACCCTGCGCGATCAGGGCTTCGATCAGGGTCGTCGGCTCTCCGCACGCCTGACCGACGACTATCCGGTCTCCCGCGCGCAGAAACGCACCGAGCTCGGCGGGATCCTCGAGAATCTTCACGATTCCCGCTGCCGCGCAGTCGGCTTCACCGCGTCGGCGGCGGGCCAGCCGTCGTCCGCCCGCAGCGCGGCGCCGACCCGCGCGGTGTCCGCGCCGAGCCGAGGCGCCGGCCCGGCCACCGCGCCGGGTGTCCGCGAGAACCAGGCGGGCATCCCGGGAAACCGCACCGGGCCGTTCGGGCTCTCGACCGTCTCGAAGAATCCCACCGCGTTCAGATGCGCGTTGCCGAACAGGTCGCCGAGGGCACGGACCGGCGCGGCCGGAATATCCAGGGCGTGCAGCAGATCCAGCCACTCCTGGGTCGTGCGCTCGGCGAATGTCGCGCCCAGCAGGGCGTATACGGCGTCGATCCGCTGCGCGCGCTGCGCCAGGGTCGCGAATTCCGCACCCGCCCAGGCGGGTTGGACCGCCGCCACGAACGCCGCCCACTGCTTGTCGTTGTAGACCAGCACGGAGATGTAGCCGTCCCGGGTCCGATACGGTTTGCGGTCGGGAGCGACCGCGCGGGGGTAGACCGCGGGGCCGAGCGGCGGGTCGAACATCGCGCCGTTGGCGTGTTCCACCAGCATGAACGCCGCCATGGTCTCGAACATGGCGACCTCCACCTCCTGCCCCTCACCGGTCCGCTCGCGGTGGAACAGCGCCATGACGGTGGCCCACAGCGCGGTCAGCCCCGCCACCTTGTCGGCGATGATGGTCCCGGCATAGCCGGGCGCGCCGGTCAATTGCTGCTGCGCGTACGGCAGACCGCACTCGGCCTGGATGGTGTCGTCGTAGGCGGCGCGCTGCGCGTCGGGGCCGCGGCGGCCGTAGCCGTAGCAATTGGTGTAGACGATCGCGGGATTCACCGCGGCGACCTCCGGGTAGGCGAAGCCGAGGTCGGCGATCGCCCGGCCGCGCATGGAGTGGATGAAGACATCCGCGTGCCCGAGCAGATCACGCAGTGCGCCCGCGCCTTCCGGGCTCCGCAGATCGAGCACCACGCTGCGTTTGCCGCGATTCACGTTGACGAAGACTCCCCCGAGCCCGGGTTCGGGCCCGACCGAGATGTAGCGGGTGTTGTCCCCGGCCGGCGGTTCGATCTTGATCACGTCGGCGCCCATGTCGGCCATGATCTGAGTGCAGTACGGCCCCATGACCATTGCCGTCAGATCGACCACGCGCACCCCGGTCAACGGGCCCGAATGCCTCATCTGCCTCCGCTCCAGCGCTCTGTGCCGTTGGCGGTCACATTATCTGATTAATCCTTGCAAGGATAGTAAAGATACTGATATCAAGGGTGGCGTGGAAAGCAGCAGCGCCGCGGTAGCACCGCGGCCGACGTCCATCGCGACGGTGCTCGACGCCGCACTCGACGCGCATCCCGATGCGCCTGCGGTGGAAGCGGTTTCGGGCGTGTGGTCCTACGCGGAACTGGACGAGCGGGCGCACCGGGCGGCCGGTGCGCTGTGGTCGCTCGGCGTGCGGCCCGGCGACCGGGTCGCGGCATGCCTGCCCAACGATCTCGACATCGTCGCGGCTTTCCATGGCGCACAACGGATCGGGGCGATCTGGGCGGGCATCGGCGAGGCCCTGTCCGCGAGCGAGCAGGACGACCTCGCCACCCGCTGCGCACCGAAAGTCGTACTGGCCGGGGCGAACTGCCACCTCGATACCCCCGCATGCCTCGCCCCGGATCGATGGTCCGCTCTTCTGGCGAAGTCCGAAGCGGCCCCGCGCGTGCCACCGCACCTCGATGCTCCCGCCGGAATCGCCTTCACCAGCGGCACGTCCGGACACCCGAAGGCGGTGGTGCACAGCCAGCGCAATCTGCTGCTGCCGGGCGCCGCGCTGGTCGCCACCCGGGGCTGGGGCCCGGAACTGCGCAAGGGCGACAGCTTTCCGCTGACCATCCTCAATCTCATGGTGCTGTCCACCCTGCTCACCGCGCAGGCCGGCGGCTGCGCGGTCCTGATGAACCGGCGCGATGCCGACGGCGTCGCGGACTGGATCTCCGAACACCGCGTCACGGTGTGGAACGGCGCACCCGCGCAGCTCTACGATCTGGCCCGCAAGCCGCGGCGGGATCTCGGTTCGCTGCACGAGGTGTGGAGCGGCGGCAGCGATACGCCCGACAGCGTGCGCACCGCATTCGCCGACGCGCACGGGCTGGTCCCACGCGCGACCTATGGGCTCACGGAAGCACCGACGGTCGTTGCCATCGACCCCACGGGGAACGACTGGCGACCGGGCGCGAGCGGGCGCGTGCTGCCGCAGTACGACGTCGCCGCCTACGACGCGGCGATGAACCGGCTGCCGCGCGGCGAGCTCGGCGAACTGTGTATCGGCCCCGCGACTTCCGGTTCCTGGGCGCATACCTGGACGCCGTCGCCGGGCTACTGGGAGCGCGGCGGCCTCCGACCCGCGGCGCCTGCCCCGTACCCGACCGGAGATATCGGCACCGTCAGCGCGGACGGGTGGCTCAGCGTGCAGGATCGCAAGAAGCAGGTCATCATCCGGGGCGGGGCCAACGTCTATCCCCTCGAGGTGGAACGGGTCATCGGGCGACACCCCGGGGTCACGAAAGTCGCGGTGTGCCCCGCGCCCGACGACCGGCTCGGCGAGCGCGTCGCCGCGCTCGTCGAAAGCCCTGATGCCACCCTGGATTTCGAAGCCCTGGCACGGCGATGCCGGGTCGAGCTGGCCGGGTACAAGGTGCCCGAGATCTGGGCGCGCGTGGACGAGCTGCCCGTCAATGCCATGGGCAAGGTGGATCGCACCCGGCTGCCGGAACTCCTCGCGCGCCTCATCCCAGGGAGCCGGTCATGAGCGGCGCGCACCTCTTCGACCTGGACGGCCGGGTCGCCATCGTGACCGGCGCCTCCTCGGGCCTCGGCGCGGCCGTCGCCCGCGCCCTGGCCGGATTGGGCGCTCGCGTCGCGCTGGTGGCCCGGCGGGCCGATCGTTTGGCGGAGTTGGCGAAGGAGATCGACGGTGCCGCCGTGCCCTGCGACCTGTCCGATCCCGCGGGCATCGCCGCGATCGTGCCCGCGGTCGCCGACGCGCTGGGCTCGCCGGAGATCCTGATCAATGCCGCCGGAAACCGCTTCTCCACTGCCCGCGCCGAATTCGAGACTCCGGACGAGATCCGCCGCACCGTCGAGCTGAACCTGCTGGCGCCCCTGTTCCTGGCGCAGCAGGTCTTTCCGCGGATGCGCGCCACCGGACGCGGCGCGATCGTCAATGTCTCGTCCATCTCCGGCCGGGTCGGTATGCCCGGGATTCCGCAGGCGTCCTACGCGGCCAGCAAGGCGGGACTCTCGGGCCTGACCACGGAACTGGCGGTGCAGTGGGCGCGGCACCGCATCCGGGTCAACACGGTCGCGCCCGGCTTCTTCCGCAGCGAGATCACCGACAGCCTCTACGACAGCGCCCGCGGCAGCGAGTACCTGCGCCGCAACATCCCGCTACCCGAGCAGGCAACGGCACAGGACATGGTCGGCGCGATCGTCTGGCTCGCCGGCGACGCCGCGAGCTATGTGACCGGCCAGACCATCGTCGTCGACGGCGGCTGGACCGCCCGCTGAAAGGAATTGACCACATGTTTTCCGCACTTCTCGTCGAACAGGGCGACACCGGGCAATCGGTGGCGCTGACCAGCGTGGACGAGGCACGGCTGCCGGAGGGCACCGTCACCCTCGAGGTGGCGTACTCCACGCTCAATTACAAAGACGCGCTGGCCATTACCGGAACGTCGCCGGTCCTGCGCAAGTATCCGATGGTCCCGGGCATCGACCTGGCGGGCACCGTCACCGCGAGCACCCATCCGGAGTGGTCGCCGGGCGATCACGCGGTCCTCAACGGCTGGGGCGTCGGCGAAAGCCACTGGGGCGGCCTGGCACAGCGGGCCCGGGTCGACGGCGACTGGCTGGTGCCGCTGCCCGTCGCGTTCACCGCCCGGCAGGCGATGGCGATCGGCACCGCCGGGTATACCGCCGCGCTCTGCGTCGAGGCGCTGCTGGCGCACGGGGTGCGGCCGGATCAGGGCGAGGTGCTGGTCACCGGGGCGACCGGCGGCGTGGGCAGCGTGGCCATCGCGCTGCTGGCCGCGCGCGGGTTCACCGTGGCCGCGGCCACCGGCAAGACCGCCGAGGCCGAGTATCTACACGGGCTCGGCGCGGCCGGTGTGGTGGATCGCGCCGAACTCGCCGCGCGCGGTAAAGCGCTGCAGAAGGAGCGCTGGGCCGGTGTCGTCGACGCGGCGGGCAGTCACACCCTGGCCAATGCCTGTGCCCAGACTCGCTACGGCGGCGCGGTAGCCGCGTGCGGTCTGGCCCAGGGCATGGACTTCCCGGGCACCGTCGCCCCGTTCATCCTGCGCGGGGTGACCCTGATCGGCATCGACAGCGTCATGGCCGCCCGGCAGCGCCGCACCGCCGCCTGGGCCCGGCTGGCCGAGGACCTGAAACCCGGAGCGCTCGAGTCGATTACGCGCGAGGTCGGGTTGGCCGAGTCGATCGCGGCCGCGCAGGAGCTGATGGCCGGCACCGTGCGCGGCCGCATCGTCGTCGACGTCAATCGATAAGCAGGAGACGCAGTGAGCAAGAAGACCACAACATCCGAGACCGTCGAACTCGACCTCTCCGATGTCGAACCCCGGGTCGGCCGGCCGGTCGGCGGCGGGCAGCTGTGGGAGCCGTGCAGCGCCTCCGATATCCGGCGCTGGGCCATGGCGATGGACTACCCCAACCCGCTGCACTGGGATCAGCGCTTCGCCCGCGACTCCCGCTACGGCGGCCTGGTCGCACCGCAATCCATGGCCGTCGCACTGGATTACGGGCACGGGTGCGCACCTGCCTGTGTCGGCCGGATCCCGGGCAGCCATCTCATCTTCGCCGGTGAGGAGTGGTGGTTCTACGGGGCTCCGGTGCGGCCCGGCGACCAGCTCTTCCAGGAGCGCCGCTTCCACGACTACAAGGTGGCGGAGACGAAATTCGCCGGGCCGACACTGTTCTCGCGCGGCGACACCACCCACCGCAACCAGCACGGCACCCTGGTCGCCCGCGAAAGGTCCACCACCATCCGCTATCTCGCGGAGGAGGCCCGCAAACGCGGCATGTACGACAAGCAGGCCGGGGAGTTGAAGTCCTGGACGCCCGCGGAGCTCGACGCGGTGCACGCCCTGCGCACCGAATGGCTGATGTCCAACCGGCAGGGTATCTCCCCGCGCTTCGAGGAGGTGAAGATCGGGGACACGTTGCCGCGCCGGGTGATCGGACCGCACAGCATCGCCAGCTTCACCACCGAGTACCGGGCCTTCCTGTTCAACATCTGGGGCACGTTCGAATGGGTGACGCCCGCCGGGGTCGAGGATCCGTGGGTGTATCAGGATCCGGGCTGGATCGAGGGCTTCGCCTTCGACGAAGAGGGCGCGATGATCGATCCGCGCAAGCGGGACGGGCTCTACGTCGGGCCGTCGCGCGGCCATACCGACAACGCGAAGGCCGACGAGGTCGGCATGGCGCGCGCCTACGGCTACGGCGCGACCATGGGCGCGTGGTGCACCGACTATCTGGCCTATTGGGCGGGCACCGACGGCTTCGTGCGCCACATCAAATCGGACTTCCGGCTGCCCTCCTTCGAGGGCGATGTGACCTACTTCGATGCCGAGATCGTCGGTAAACAAGCGCTGTCGACGTGGGGCGTCCCGGTGGTCGAGGTCAAGCTGCGCCTCACCGATCAGAACGGCGGCGTGCTGGTCGACGCCACCGCCGAAGTCGAGCTGCCATGAGTACCACACCGGCACCGCAGGATTCGATCCTGTCCGGTCCGCCGCTGGACAGCGAGCCGGGGCTCGGGACGCTCACCCTGCCGGGCTTCCTGCGGGAGGTGACCGAACAGTACGGCGACCGCGAGGCGCTGGTGGCCCGAACCCCAGCCGACATCACGCGATGGAGCTATACCGACCTGTGGGAGCGCTCGGTCGAGGTGGCCCGGGCACTGCACGCGATCGGGCTGGGCAAGGACGGCCGGGTGGGCGTGCTGATGACCAATCGGCCGGAGTGGATCTCGGCGGTCTTCGGCACCGCGCTGGCCGGGGGCGTGGCCGTCACGCTGAGCACCTTTTCCACACCGGCCGAGCTCGATCAACTGCTCCAGACCTCCGGAGTATCGGTGCTGCTGTTCGAACAGCGGGTCCTGACAAGGGATTTCGCGCAGGTACTGACCGAACTGGAACCGCGACTCGGCACCGCCGCGCCCGGCGCACTGCGCTCGGCGCGCTATCCGTTCCTGCGCCACCTCGCCACCGTCGGCGACGCGGGCCCCGCCGTCGACACCTGGGCCGAATTCCTCGCCCGTGGTCACGGCGAACGTCCGGAATCGATCCAGGCGACCGCCGCGACGGTGCGCCCGAGCGATCCGGCCGTACTGTTCTTCTCCTCGGGTTCCACGAGCACCCCGAAGGGAATTCTCAGCGCGCACCGCGGGGTGGCCATCCAGCTGTGGCGGTTCCGGCGCATGTACGGCTTCACTCCGGAAGACGAAGTCCGCGGCTGGTCGGCCAACGGCTTCTTCTGGTCCGGCAATTTCGCGCTGGCGCTGGGCGCGACGCTGGCCTGCGGCGGATCCCTGGTGCTGCAACCGACCTTCGATCCCGCCGAAGCTTTACAGCTGATGCAGGCCGAGCGGGTGAACTTCCCCTTCGCCTGGCCGCACCAGTGGGAGCAGCTCGCGGGCGCGCCCGGCTGGGATCGCGCCGATCTCAGCAGTATGCGCTTCGTGGACGCGCGCAGCCCGTTCGCCCAGCATCCCACCGTCACCTCGCGGTGGACCGAACCCAACCACGCCTACGGCAACACCGAAACCTTCACCATCACCACGTCTTTCCCGGCCGACACCCCCGAGGAGGTGCACGCGGGCAGCAACGGCGTCCCCTTGCCCGGAGTGACGATCAAGATCGCCGACCCGGGCACGGGCGCGGTGCCGGCCCGCGGCGAGAGCGGCGAGATCTGCGTCAAGGCACCGACGCTCATGCTCGGCTACATCGGCATCCCGCGCGACGAGACCCTGGACGCGGACGGGTTCTTCCACACCGGGGACGGCGGCTACCTGGACGCCGACGGCCGCCTGTTCTGGGTCGGCCGCCTCACCGACATCATCAAGACCGGCGGCGCGAACGTCTCCCCTGTCGAAGTCGACGAAGCCCTCGCCGCCTATCCGGGCGTCAAACTCGCGCGCACGGTCGGGGTGCCACACGAGACGCTCGGCGAGGTGGTCGTCGCCTGCGTGGTGGCCCACGACGGCGTCGTGCTGGATGGCGAGCGAATCCGCGCCTTCCTGCGCGAACGGCTCGCCAGCTACAAGGTGCCGCGGCATGTACTGCCGTTCGCCGAGGACGATTTCGCGCTCACCGGCAACGCCAAGATCAAGGCCGCCGAACTGCGCGCCCTGGCCGCGCAGCGGCTCACGACCTGACAATCGAAGGAGAATCCCATGACCAAGCGCGACCTGCCGTACCAGCTCTTCGATGCCGACAATCACCTCTACGAGACCCGGGAGGCACTGACCAAGTTCCTGCCCGACCGCTATCGCGACGCGATCAAATACGTCGAGGTCGACGGCCGGACCAAGATCGCGATCCGGGGGCAGATCAGCAACTACATCCCCAATCCCACTTTCGACGTGGTCGCCCGGCCGGGCGCGATGGAGGACTACTTCAAGCACGGCAACCCCGACGGCAAGAGCATGCGCGACATCTTCGGCAAGCCGATTCCGTCGTCGCCCGCCTTTCGCGAACCCGCGCCGCGCCTGGAGCTCATGGACGAGTTGCAGATCGATCGGGCCCTGATGTTCCCCACCCTGGCCAGCCTGATCGAAGAACGCATGAAGGACGATCCGGAACTCATCCACGCGGTCGTGCACTCGCTCAACCAGTGGCTGCACGAAACCTGGTCCTTCAACTACGCCGATCGCATCTTCACGGTCCCGGTGATCAGCCTGCCGATCGTGGACAAGGCCATCGAGGAGCTGGAATGGGTGGTCGAGCGCGGCGCCCGCGCCATTCTGGTCCGCCCGGCCCCGGTACCCGGCCTGTACGGTCCGCGGTCCTTCGCGGTGCCGGAATTCGACCCGTTCTGGAAGCGCGTGGTCGAACTCGACGTGCTGGTCACCATGCACTCCTCCGACAGCGGCTACGCCCGCCACGCCTCGGAATGGGACGGCGGTTCCCGGGAGATGCTGCCCTTCCAGATCAACACCTTCAAGATGATCAACGAGTGGCAGCCCATCCGTGACGCCATGGCCTCCTGGGTCTGCCACGGCGCGCTGTTCCGGTTCCCGGAGCTGAAGATCGCGGTGATCGAGAACGGCGCGGCCTGGCTACCGGGCCTGCTCGACAGCCTGGCCACCGTCTACAAGAAAGCCCCGCAGGGCTTTCCGAGCGACCCGGTCGAGGCGATCAAGAAGATCCACGTCAGCCCGTTCTGGGAAGAGGACCTGGTGGAGTTGTCGCGGGTCATCGGCGCCGATCATGTGCTGTTCGGATCCGACTACCCGCATCCGGAGGGGCTGGCCGAACCCGCGCGCTACGTGGACGAGATCAAGGACCTGCCGCTCGCGGACCAGAAGTTGATCATGGGTGGCAATCTCGCCCGGCTCTTGAACGTCTGAGCGCGCGCCGCCCTACCGTAGGGCGATAACGCGCGGACGCCCGTTCAGTTCGCCCCGGTAGAAGGTCTCCACCGGGGCGATCGGCACGTCCGGTAGAGCGACGGCCGCCCAGGCCCGCGCCTTGAACGCGCGCGCCGCATAACTCAATCGGTACTCCGTCGCACGAATGCGGGCACCGAACTCCGGCGGCCGCGACGGGCCCCACACGATGATCTCCATCGGTGCCCGCGACAGCTGCCCGAGCACACAATCCCGCACCCGCTCATCGGAGTCGTACAGCTCGCCGGATACCGCGATCGCCTGCGGCGCGAGCTCGCGCACAGCGGCCGCCGGGCTCGCTTCCGGGTCCAGAACGTGCGCCCCGAGGATGCGCAGGGGCCGCGGGTCGGTCGGCGCGGTGAGGACCGTGACATCCCATCCGGCCATGGCGCGGTCGCAGAGCCAGCCGCCGGCGGATCGCACCGTATCGAGGGCACTGGGGGCGAAAACCGCCATCCGATACCACTGTTGCCGTCGGGGGCGCGCTGTCATCGTCGACTGTCCTTCTCGGTGCTGCCGGACTGCTGGATCGCCGCGCCGTAGCGCGCGGAGATGCGGCGGCGCTGCGCCGCCGGGGTGCCGTAGAGAGCGCGGTTCAGAGTGGCGCGCTCGAGATAGCGGTGGATGCCGCTGTCCCAGGTGTAGCCGTAGCCGCCGTGCAATTGCATGGCCTTGCCGGCGAGGTCGACCGCCGCGGCGCAGGCGTGGGATTTGGCCATGGCGACGGCGATACCGGCACCCGGCGCCGCGGCCGCCACCTCACGTACCGCCGCGCCGACCAGGTGCCGGGACACGGTGAGTCGCACAAGCATGTCGGCGCAGGCGTGTTTCACCGCCTGGAATGTGCCGATGGGCCGGCCGAATTGGGTACGGGTGCCCGCGTACGCCACGGTGGCGTCGAGGACGGCCGCGCTCAGGCCGAGGCTGTCGCAGGCGATGGTGAGGGCGGCGCGGTCGTGCAGCTGTCCCACGGCGGCGACCGGGTCACCGATGAAGTGCTGGATCGAGTCCGGGGGCACCGCGAGTTCGTCGGCCACGATGCCGCCGAAGCTCCGGGTCGAATCCAGTAGCGGCCGCGGCACGATGCCGACGGTGTCCGCGGCCACTGAGACCACGACAGGCAGACCGTGCGGATCCGCGGCGACGAGGAGCAACCGGTCCGCCCGCGGCAGGTCCGACACGAATTCCGCACGGCCCGACAGTGTGAGGCGACCGCCGGAATACCGGAGCCGAAACGGCGGCACCGTGGCATCGCACGCGCCCGCGTCGGCCGTGAGTGCCACCGCCACCGTGCGTTCTCCCGCGGCGAGGTCGCGCAACAACTGGTCTCGCGCGGGCTCGGGCTCGAGCGCGAGACAGGTTCCCACGGCGAGGACCGCACTCGGATAAGACCCCACCGCGACGGCCCGGCCCCATTCCCGCAGGACGACCGCGGATTCCGCGAACGTCGCTCCAGCGCCGTCGAATTCCTCCGGCACCTCGAGCCCGAGCCACCCTTGCCGGGCTGCCACCACCGGTTGGACGGACCCGCCCGGGCCGGTTCGCGCCAAGAGATCTCGTGTCACGTCGCGCAACTCCGCATGCAGTGCAACGAATTCGGAGGCCGGCGAGGTTGTTTCGATCATCGCCCGGCCACCGGTTCCCGGGGCAGCCCGAGGCCGCGTTCCCCGATGATGGTGCGCTGTATCTCGCTGCTACCGCCGGGGATCGTCCACTCCCAGGACCCGAGGAAATCCAGCACCCAGGCCCCGGACTCCCAGCCCCCCGACCTCGGTTTACGCAGCACGCCGTGGGCCGCCACGCCGCCGAGCTCAGCACCGAAGTCGGTGAGGCGCTGGAGCAATTCGCTGTAGTACAGCTTCACGATCGAGGCGTCGGCCGGGCCCGTGGCCGACCGGTCGTGGCGTTCCACCAGATCGCGGCACAGTGCACGCAACCCGGTGATCTCGGTATCGAACGTAGCCAGCCGGTCCAGAACCACCGGGTCCTCGATCGGGCGCCGGCCGTCCGGATCAGGTCGCGTGCACGCCTCGAGCAGCCACCGGAACCCGGCGTTACCCAGCCGCTCGGCCAGCTCCAGCATTGTCAGGCCGCGCTCCGCGCCGAGCGTGCGCTGCGCGACTTGCCAGCCCGCGTGTTCCGCGCCGACCAGATTCGTGACGGGAATCCGCACCTCATCGAGGAAGATCTCGCAGAAGTGCGATTCGCCGGTCGCCTGGCGAATCGGGCGCACGTCGACGCCGGGTGAACGCATGTCCATCAGGAAGTACGAGATGCCCTGACGTTTGGGCGCATCGGGATCCGTTCGGGCCAGCAGCAGACACCAATCCGCGAACTGCGCTCCACTGGCCCACACCTTCTGCCCCGTCACCACATAGTTCTCGCCGTCGCGCCGCGCGGTCGTGGACAACGCCGCCAGATCCGACCCGGCACCCGGTTCGGAAAAACCCTGCGCCCAGATCTCGCCGTCGAGAATGCCGGGCAGATGACGCTCCCGCTGAGCCCGCGTGCCCGCCGCGAGCAAGGTCGCGGCCGCATGATGGATCGCCACGAACCCCAGCACCAGCCGCGGTGCATCCTGAGCGGCAAGCTCCTGATACAGCACCACCTGCCGGGCGACCGACATCCCGCCGCCCCACTCCCGCGGCCAATGCGGCACCGCGAACCCCGCGCCACGCAGGGCGCGAAACCACTCCCGCTGAAAAGCGACAAATTCGGCGTCGGTCGCATCGGTCTGCGCCGCCCGCCAGTCGCCGGGAATATGCGTGCGGCACCAGTCCCTGACCTCGGCCCGGAATTCGATGAGCGGGGTCAGACCGGTGCCCGCCGCCTGCGCGTTGCCGGCGGTCATCGCGTGGCCGCCCGCCGCCGCAACGCCACGAGCCGCGCGCGGTGCTCGTCGGACTGCATAGTGACCACTTCGGCCGCGAACCCCGCTTGCAACGGGCCCGCCAGCGCTTGCGAAAGGTGCATATTGACCACGCGTTTGGTGCTGCGCAGCGCCTCGGCCGGCTGCGCCGCCAATCGTTCGGCCAGCAGTTGTGCGGCGGGCAGCAAATCGTCGGCCGCCACGACGCGGCTCGCCAATCCGAGCTGCACGGCGGTCGGGGCGTCGATGCGATCACCGGTGAATAGATACTCCCGCGACCGCAAGATCGGCGTCAGCAACGGCCAGAACGCCGCACCGCCGTCCCCGGCGACCAGCCCCACCGCGACATGCGGATCCGCCAGATACGCCCGCTCGGAGATCAAGGCGATATCGCTCAAGATCGCAAGGCTCGCCCCCAGCCCCACCGCCGCGCCGTTGACTGCGGCGATCACCGGCAACGGAAACCGCAGCATCTCCTCGATGATCTGCGCACCCTCCCGGATGCTTTCGTCCCGCGCTACCGGATCGTCGAGAAACGAGCTGATCCACTCCAGATCGCCGCCCGCGCTGAAAGCCCGCCCCGCCCCGGTGAGGATGACCACCCGCGCTTCGCGGTCCGCCGCCAACTGCCGCCAGACATTGGCCAGCGCCCAGTGCATCTCGGCATCGACTGCATTCAGCTCGCCGGGACGATCCAGCACGACCACGCGAACCGGCCCCTCGCTTCGCACCCGCACCGCGTCGGGAAGTTCGTATTCCATACCCTCACGCTCCCTGCGCTTTTCCCGAAAACAGCCCGGTCAGCCCCCGACGCCCGATCCGGCGCGTCAAGAGCTCCTCGGTAGCGGCACTACCGAGCGGCAACCGGCGCAGCGGCAAGCTGTACCGCGACAGCCACGACAACGGCGACTCGTCACAAAACCCGAGCGCACCGTGCAGCTGATGCGCCACCCGGAACACGATCTCCGCGGCCTCGAGCGCACCCAGCCGCAACGCCAGCGCGTCCTCGACCACCCCGGGATCCCCGGAGCCGATGCCGCACAGCGCATACCGCGCCAGCAGGTCCACCCCCCGCCGCTCGACCTCGGCCTCGGTCAGCTGAAACTGCACCGCCTGAAATTCCGCCAGCGGCCGGCCGAATTGCTCCCGGACCAGCACATGCGCCCGCGTGAGATCCACCGCCCGATCCAACATCCCGAGCAACGTCCAGCACGGCAGCACCAGCCCGAGCGCCAGATCGCGCGCTCCCGCACCGTCCGCCGCCAGTCCGACCATGCCACCCGCACCCGGCTGCTCAGCCGCTGTAGCGGCGGTCTGCCATTGCAATCGGACGCTGAACGCGGTCTGGCGGGGCGGCCCCTCGGCATCCGTCACTGTGACGTTGCCAGGTGTGCCATCCAGTGCCACTGCCGCCCAGCGGAAGTCATCGAGTCCCGCCAGTTGTCCGCGGGGGTCGCGTTCGGAAATCACCACCAGGCCGTCGGCGCCGCGATCGGGGCGGACCAAGCGTTCGGCCACCGGATAGGGAACAGCCCAGTAGCCCGCACTTCGGCACAGGGCAGCAGCAGCCTCCAGTTCGCCAACGTCCAGCCGGGGCGCCAGGTCCCAAACGCCGAGGCTGGCGAGGACCGGTTCGGCCAGTTCCCTCCGCAGCCGCTGGTCGTGTTCCGCGCGCCGCAGAAGCGTATCCCCGCCGGCCAGTTCGAAGGCCCGCCTGGCTTGCCGGCCGAATTCCAGCGCCTCGGGTGACAGTTGCACGTCCATCACGCCCTACCTTCTGCTGCGCCGGTGGTCGTCCGGACGGATCGGTATGCGCGCGGGACCGTCATTACGCCGCACCGTCCAACAGCGTGCGCGCCAAGAGAATTCGCTGCATCTCGATGCTTCCCGAAGCCACGGTCGAGGCCTGCGCGTATCGCCAGTGGTCAGCGACCGCACGCCGGTAGCGACGCCCGGGTTCGTCGTCCGGCGCGGCGGCGGCGATCTCGGTGAGGACGGCGGCGCTGTCCTGGTCGAGCCGGGTGACCGCGATCCGGTAGGCGGCAGCGTCACCCGGCGCGACCTGCCCTTCCTGCTGCAAGGCCAGGACTTGATACGCGAGCAGCCGGGCGCGCCGGCAGTGGGTGAGCATCCGCGCCCACCGTCCGCGCAACTGTGGCACGAGCTCCTCCCAGCGCGTCTCCCCGAGCACCTCCGGGGCGGTGTGCAGCAACCTTTCGCACCGGGCATACCGCGCGATCCCGACCCGCTCGAAGGCCAGCACCTCCCGCACCACCTGCCACCCCTCCCCGACCCGACCGAGCACATCGGCCTCGGTGGCCCGCACACCGTCGAAGAACACCTCGTTGAGGTGGTGCGGCCCCAGCATCGAGCGAATCGGCCGGACCTCGATACCGGGACTCGACATCGGTACCAGGAAGACGGTGAGCCCCTGCTGCTTTCGCCCCTCCTTGGTGGTGCGGGCGAGCAGGAAGCACCACTGCGCCATCTGCGCGTAGGAGGTCCAGATCTTCTGCCCGGAGATCGACCAGCCGTCCCCGTCCGGGCGGGCGGCGGTGCGCAGCGAAGCCAGATCCGACCCGGAGTCGGGCTCGCTGAACCCCTGGCACCAGATCACCTCGCCCCGCGCGATCGACGGCAGATGTTTGCGCCGCTGTTCCACACTGCCATGCCGCATGAGCGCCGGACCTACCCAGTTCACCCCCATGTATTGCGCGCCACGGGGCTCGTGCCGCGCCCACATCTCCTCGCGCACCACGGTCTGTTCCCACACCGAGGCATCGCGGCCGCCGTACTCCGCGGGCCAGGCCGCACACAGCAGTCCCCGATCGGCGAGCACGCGGCAGAAGCGCTGTGCCACAGCCAGATCGGCCGGATCGTCGGTGAACGCGCCGAGGAAGTCCGGGGGCACTTCCGCCGCCACGAGCCGGCGTAGTTCGCCGCGCAGGCGCGCCGCGGCTTCGCCCATCTCGAAGTCCATGGGGCGAACCGTACTTCAATCCTCATAAGGATAGCAATGTTTGAATGGTCAAAGGCCTGTGGGTAAACTCGCGAGGTGACCAACCCCCGCCGAGCCAGGATCCCGCAACGCCGCATCGCGGAAACCGTTGCCGCGGAACTGCGCACCCGCATCCTGAGCGGCGAGGACGACTACCGGCTGCCCACTCAGGACCAGCTGGTCCAGGACTTCGGGGTCAGCTACCCCTCGATCCGGGAGGCCCTGCGCATCTTGGAGACCGAGGGCCTGGTAACCGTCCGGCGCGGCAATGTCGGCGGCGCCGAGGTGCACCGCCCGAACGAATCCTCGGCGGCCTACCACCTCGGGCTGGCCCTGCAGGGCGCGCGGGTCACCCTGGGCGATCTGGCCTCAGGCCTGCGCACCCTGGAACCGATGTGCGCCGCCGAATGCGCGCGCCGCGCCGACCGCGCCGAGGTGGTGATCCCGGCCCTGCAGGCCAATATCGGGTCCTGCGAGGCCCTGATCGGCGAGGGCATCGAGTTCACCCACACGGCACGGGCGTTCCACGACCTGGTCGTGTCCTTCACCCCCAACGCCACGGTGCGCTACGTGGTGAGCAGCCTGGTCGCGCTCTGGTCGGCCCAGGAGGAGGCGTGGGCCGAAGTGCTCACCAAGCGGGGCGAATATCCGTCGCCGACCGACTCCGCGGAGGCCGTGCACACCCACGTGCGCATCACCGAGGCGATCGCGGCCGGCGATGACGTGGAGGCCGAGCGCCTCTATCGCGTCCACCTCGCCGCCACCCAGAAACTGGTGCTGGATCGGTTCGACAACGGCGTGGTCAACGCCTCCGCCGACGTGGTGCGTCAAGCCATGCAATCGAGCCGCGGGATGCGGATCTAACTCCGCCGAACCGCGTCTCCCCCGGCCTGGCCCGCGAATCCTTTCGCGGGCCAGGCTTTTTCCGGCCCGGACGACCAATTGTCAAGTATTGCTATCCTTATGAGGATTGTCGTACTGTGACCCCACAAGCCAGTGGCCTGCATCACGAAACGGACCGATTCGGCCGTCGCGCAGATCGCCACGCACATCGACGTTCTCACCGTTCAGGGAGGCCCGCCTTGAGTCAGGGCGCGCGCTACAGCAGCACCACATCCATCACCTCCACCGCGGGGGTGCACATCGAACGACTCACGCCTCCGAGCCGCCTGTTCGGCGCGAACGGCCTGCGCACCGGCGCCGACGATCGCATCTACGTGGCCCAGGTCGCGGGCAGTCAGATCAGCGCCCTCGACGTCACCACCGGCGATCTGGAGACCATCAGCGCCAAGGGCGGCGACATCATCGCCCCGGACGACATCGCCTTCGACGCCGACGGCAACCTCTTCGCCACCGAGTACATGGACGCGCGAGTCAGCCTGCGCGGCAAGGACGGTCGCACCCGCGTCCTGCGCGACGACCTGCCTGGCGCCAACGGCATCACCGTGCACCGGGGCCGGTTGTTCGTCAACGAATGCCGGGTCGGCGGGCGCTTGCTGGAGCTACCGCTCGATGGCAGCGCCCCGCGCGTCCTCCAGGACAACCTGCCGATGCCCAACGCCATGGAGGTCGGCCCGGACGGCCTGCTCTACTACCCGGTCATGGGCACCAACGACATCTGGCGGATCGACCCGGAAGGTGGTGTCCCCGAACGCGTTGCGGGTGATCTCGGCGTTCCCGACTCGGTCAAGTTCGACGCCGCGGGCTTCCTCGTCTCCACCCAGGTGCAGACCGGCGACGTGCTGCGCATCGACCCGCGCACCGGCGACCGGCAGGTGCTGGCCCGCCTGGCTCCCGGCCTGGACAACTGCACCTTCGTCGGCGACCGGCTGTTCGTCTCCAGCTTCACCGGGGAGATCACCGAAATCCTCGCCGGCGGCGCGACCGAGGAAATTCTCCCGGGCGGTCTGATGTGGCCCCTGGATCTGACCGTCGGCCCGGACGGCACCCTCTACCTGGCCGACGGCACCTATCTCTACCTGTTCCGCGACGGCGAATTGCACCAGATCGCTTCGCTTTTCAGCCCCGGCACGCCCGGCTACGTGCGTGGCATCACCGCCGTCGGCGAGGAGTTGCTGTGCACCACCTCCACCGGCGAGGTCGCCTACTACCGCCCGGGCCCCGACGCCCAGACCAAGATCGTGGCCCAGGGTTTCGACCAGCTCTACGGCGTCGCGACAACCGCGGACCGCACGATCGTCGCCGCGGAGCTGGGCACCGGGCGGGTGCTCTCGATCCGATCGGGGCAGGTCTCGGTGCTGGCCTCGGGCCTGACCGCGCCGATGGGTGTCGCGTTCGGCCCGGACGGCACCGTCCTGGTCTCCGAATCCGGCGCCGGGCGCATCGTCTCGATCAGCGGCAGCGGGGTGGACACCGTCATGGACGGACTGGAAACACCACAGGGAATCCTGGTGCGCGGCAAGCAATTACTGATCGTCGACGCCGGACTACAGGCACTGATCGGCGTCGATCTCGAGACCGGGGCACGCCAGACCCTCGCCACGAATCTTCCGGTCGGCGCACCGCCCGGCGTGGTCGCCAAACCCCTGCGCGGCACGCCGCCGTTCTCGGGTCCGATGGGTCCGTTCGCGGGGATCACCGCGGGACCGGACGGCACCGTCTACCTCTCGGCCGACGCCGAGGGCAGCGTCCTGGCGCTGCGGTTCACCGAGTAGCGGCCATGGAACACAACACTTTTCCCGGTTTGGCCGGGCGCGTAGTCATCGTCTCCGGTGCGGGCGGCGGCGGTATCGGCACGGCGGTGACCCGGCTGCTCGCCGAAGCCGGGTCGACGGTCATCGCGGTGAGCCGGTCGAAAGATAATCTCGCCACCCATATCGAACCGCTTGCCGCCGCCGGCCTTCCGGTGCTGCCGGTGGCGGCCGACGCCGCCACCGACACGGGCATCGCCACGGTGCTCGAGCACGCCCGGCACGCCGAGGGCGACCTGTACGGCCTGGTCAACGTGGCCGGCGGCGCCGCGCCCGCGACCTGGATGCCCGCCACCCGGGTCACCCGCACCGACTGGCGCGCCCTGTTCACCCAGAACCTGGAAACCATGTTCTTCATGAGTCAGGCGGTCGCGGCCGAGCTGACCGCGCGCGGTCTACCCGGGTCGATCGTCTCGATCTCCTCGATCAGCGGCATGAACACCGCGCCGTTCCATATCGCCTACGGCACCGCCAAGGCGGCCCTGGTCGCCGCGACCCGCACCCTGGCCGTCGAGCTGGCGCAGCTCGACATCCGGGTCAATGCCGTGGCACCTGGCGTCACCGAAACCCCGGCGTCGCGGGCCTATGTCGGCGCGGATCCCGAGCGGGATCGCCGGGCCATCGCCATGGGCCGGCGCGGCCGGCCGGAGGAGCAGGCGGGCGCGGTCCTGTTCCTGCTCTCCGAGCTGGCCGGCTACATCACCGGCCAGACCCTGCTGGTGGACGGCGGCCTGAACCTGAAGTGGACCCACCTCGGCGCGGACCACACCTCCCTGTTCCTCGAGGACGACGGCTTCCGCGCCGCCATCACGCATTGACACCACGGTTTCCCCAGGAGGACGCCATGACCGACATCGATTCCGCACCGGCGCAACCACTCTCGACTCCGATGACGATCGGTGTGGAGGCCTACATCTCCCCCGACTACGCCCGGGCCGAGGGCGACAAACTGTGGGCCAAGGTGTGGCAGCAGGCCTGTCGCGTGGAGGAGATCCCGCGCGTCGGCGACTTCCTCACCTACGAGATCGGCATCGACTCGATCCTGCTGGTGCGCACCGCGCCGGACACCATTCGCGCCCACCACAACGTGTGCGCGCATCGGGGTCGCCGGCTGGTCGACATCCCGCCCGGCGCGCACGATGCCCGCGGCAGCCGCAAGCAGTTCGTCTGCGGGTTCCACGGCTGGCGCTACGACCTGGAGGGCAACAACACCTTCGCGGCCGAACGCGCGGACTGGCCGTGCGGGTTGACCGAACGCAACGACGGCCTGACCGCTGTGCGGGTCGACACCTGGGGCGGCTGGGTCTGGGTCAACATGGATCCGGACTGCGAACCGCTGCGCGACTTCCTGGAACCCGCGGCCGGTCTGCTCGAGCATTTCGAGCTGGAGAACATGCGCTATCGGTGGCGGCGCTGGCTGACTTTCGAGTGCAACTGGAAGGTCGCGTTCGAGGCGTTCATGGAGACCTATCACGTGCCGTACACCCATCCGGAGTTCATGAACTTCGGTCAGTTCCTGGGCTGGGCTCGGACGCAGGGCAAGCACAGCAATATCGGATACGACGCGCCCAAGGGCATGGAGGAGAATCAGGCCAAGGTGCGGCTGGGCAGCGGTCCCGACGCCCGGGTCTCCACGGCTACGTTGCAGAACTTCACCTGGGAGAACGCCAACACCAACACCACCCGCACACTGGTCGACGTCGCGAACCGCCTGGTGGACGAATTGCCGGCGGGCACACCGGCGCCGGAGGTGCTGCGGTATTGGCTCGACACCGCCCGCTCCGAGGACGAGGCGCGCGGCGTGGTCTGGCCCAAGGTCGACCCGGGCATCGTCGCCGCGGCCGGCACCGCCTGGCAGATCTTCCCGAATTTCCAGATCGGGCACGCGCTGAACAACATGCTCTGCTACCGATTCCGGCCGTACGGGCAGGACCCCGACAAATGCGTGTTCGAGGCCGCCGTCTTCGAACTGTTCCCGCCCGGGGCGGAACCGCACACCGAATGGGAGTACACCCCGGTGGGCGATCCGAACTGGCGCTCGGTCCTGCCGCAGGACTTCGACAACATGGCCGCCGTGCAGCAAGGCTTGAAGAGCCGTGGCTTCTCCGGCCCGAAACCCAACCCCTATCGCGAACGCAGCGTCGTCAACCTGCATCACAACCTCGCCGCGTACATGGGCACCGGCGCGCCCCGCGATCTGGCCTGAATCACCCACCCCAGCAAGGACGTTCGAATGCACGACTGTGCGCCCACCCAGACTCCCGAGATCGACCTGCCGGCTTTGCGCGAGCGCTATCTCGCCGAACGCGACAAGCGGCTGCGCACCGAGGGCCAGGGCCAGTACCTGGTGACCGAGGACGGATTCGACGAGTTCTACGCCGCCGATCCCTACACCGCGGTCGTGCCGCGCGCACCGATCACCGCCGAGATCGGCGTGGCCGTTCTCGGCGGCGGCTGGGCGGGCCTGATCGCCGCGGCCCGGCTCGAGCAGGCCGGGGTCACCGATTTCCGGATCATCGAATTGGGCGGAGATTTCGGCGGGGCCTGGTATTGGAACAGATATCCCGGCATCCAGGTCGATACCGACAGCTACAGCTACCTGCCGCTGCTCGAGGAAACCGGATACATCCCCACCGAGAAGTACGCCCGGGGCGACGAATGCTTCGAGCACGCCCAGCGGATCGGTAAGCATTTCAATCTCTACGAGCGCACCGTATTCAGCACGCAGGTGCGGTCGCTGGCGTGGGACGAGGCGAGCGAGCGCTGGCGGATCGGCACCAATCGGGGTGACGAGTTCCGCGCCCGGTTCGTCATTATGGCGCAGGGGCCGTTCAACAAGCCCAAACTGCCCGGCATACCGGGTATTCACGAATTCCAGGGGCACACTTTCCACAGCGCGCGCTGGGACTACGACTACACCGGCGGATCCGTGCGGGGCGGGCTGGACAAGCTGGCCGGTAAACACGTGGCGGTGATCGGTACCGGTGCCAGTGGCATCCAGGTGATTCCGCATCTCGCGCAGGCCGCGGAACATCTGTACGTCTTCCAGCGCACACCCTCCTACATCTACGACCGCGGCGATGTCCCGACCGACCCGGAATGGGCCGCCGCACTGCGACCCGGCTGGACCCGCGAGCGCAAACGCAATTTCCACACCGCCGCGTTCGAGGCGTTCGCGCCCGGCCAGCCGGATCTGATCTGCGATGGCTGGACCGAGGTCAGCCGCAACCTGGCGGCGCACCTGAGCGCCACCGGCGGCTGGGCGACGCTGACTCCGGAGAAGTTCATGGAGTTGCGCGAGGTCGAGGACTACAAGGCGATGGAGCGCGTCCGCGCGCGGGTCGACGAGGTGGTGCGCGATCCCGCGACCGCGGCGGCGCTCAAGCCCTACTACCGATTCCTGTGCAAGCGGCCGTGTTTCAGCGACGAGTATCTGCCCACCTTCAATCGCGCGAACGTCACCCTCGTGAACGTCGCCGAAACCAAAGGCGTGGAACGCATTACCGCCACCGGCATCGTCGCGGCCGGCATCGAACACGAGGTGGACTGCATTATCTTCGCCAGCGGCTTCGAGATCACCACCGATCTGAATCGTCGCCTCGGCATCGCACCGTTCACCGGACGGGACGGGCGCTCGCTCTACGACCATTGGGCCGACGGATACCAGACCCTGCACGGGCTCACCACCCACGGCTTCCCGAACATCTTCTTCACCGGATTTCTCCAGGGCGGCGTCACCGCCAGCACCACCGATATGTTCGATCAGCAGGCGGGGCACATCGCCTACATCCTGGCCCGCGCCGCCGAATCCGGCGCCACCACGGTCGAACCCACCGCCAGGGCGGTCGCCGAATGGTGCGCCACGGTGCGCGAGACGGCCGTCGACAACTCCAATTTCCAGCGCGAATGCACGCCGGGTTACTACAACAACGAGGGCGAGAAACAGATTCGCTCGCACCTCGGCGAACCCTATTGGCCCGGCTTCCACGCTTTCGAAGACCTGCTCGAGGCGTGGCGCGCGACCGGCGAGCTGCCCGGCCTCACCCTAGGCGCGTAGGGGCACCGCATGACTCAGCTCAGATTCGACGATCGCGTCGCCGTCATCACCGGGGCGGGACGCGGCCTGGGCCGCGCCTATGCCGAATTGCTGGCCGCCCGCGGCGCGCGCGTCGTGGTCAACGACCCCGGCGGCACCCTGCGCGGCGACGAGCACGGGGAGGACGTGGCCGCCGAGGTGGTGCGGGCGATCCGGGAGTTCGGCGGCGCGGCGGTCGCCAGCACCGACTCGGTCGCCACGCCCGCCGGCGGGCAGGCGATCATCGATACCGCGCTGAACACCTTCGGGCGTCTCGACATCCTCATTCACAATGCGGGCACCGTGCGCCCCGGGTCGCTGTCGGAGTTGAGCTTCGAGGATTTCGAAGCGGTGCTCGACGTGCACCTGCGTGGCGCGTTCCACGTCGTCCGGGCCGCCTTCCCGCAGATGAGCGCTGCCGGGTACGGGCGGGTCGTGCTCACCTCCTCGATCGGCGGGCTCTACGGCAATCAGCGCGTGGCCAATTACGCCGTCGCCAAGTCCGCGATGATCGGGTTGTCGAATGTGGTGGCACTCGAGGGCGCGGCGGTCGGCGTGCGATCCAACGTCATCGTGCCCGCCGCGCTGACCCGCATGGCCGAGGGCATCGACACCTCGGCCTACCCGCCCATGCAACCGGAACTGGTCGCACCGGCGGTGGGCTGGCTGGCCCACGAATCCTGCTCCATCAGCGGCGAAATGCTGGTCGCCATCGCGGGCCGGGTGGCCCGCGCCTATATCGCCGAGACGCCCGGCGTGTACCGGCCGTCCTGGACCATCGAGCAGATCGCCGAGCACATCGCCGGTATTCGCGACACCGCCGGCGACGCCTGGATTCTGCCCGTCGTCCCCTCCGCGCACATCGATCACATCGTCAAGAGCTTCGCCCTGGCGACCGAAGGGAAGTGACCATGGGAGTCAAAGTCTACGAACGCCTCCTGGACCTGTTCGAAGCCGAGGGCATCAGCACCCTCTTCGGCATCCCGGACCCGAATTTCGTGCACCTGTTCCATCTCGCGCAGGAGCGCGGCTGGACCGTGGTCGCCCCGCACCATGAGGAATCCGCCGGTTTCATGGCCGAGGCGGTCTCCCGGATGACCGGCAGGGCCGCCGTCTGCATCGGGACGCTCGGCCCGGGCGTGGCGAATCTGGCGGGCGCGATGATGTGCGCCAAGGTCGAGAATTCGCCGGTGATCTTCCTGGGCGGGCAACGCTCCCGGATCACCGAGCAGCGGGTGCGGCGGGGCCGCATCCAGTTCGTGAAGCAGTCCGGGTTGTTCGAGCCGTCGGTGAAATACACCGCGAGTATCGAATACGCCGACCAGACCGACGAAGTCATCCGCGAGGGCCTGCGCAGGGCGCTGTCCGGAACACCCGGGCCGGTGTATATCGAGTACCCGATCCACGTCATCCAGGAAGAGCTGGACGTGCCACCGGCCCTGCCGCCGCACCGGTATCGCCTCGTCGGTCAGACCGCCGGGCCCGACGCGGTGGCCGACGCGGCGGCGCTGATCCGCGCGGCGAAGCAGCCGATCCTGCTGGCCGGTCACGGGATCCACACCGCCCGCGCCGGGCAGGCGGTCCGCGCGCTGGCCGAGGCGATGGCCTGCCCGATCATCCAAACCTCCGGCGGCACCTCCTATATCGAAGGCCTGGCGGACCGCACCTTCCCCTACGGCTTCTCCCCCGCCGCGGTGGACGCGGTGGTGACATCGGATCTGTGCCTGGCCATCGGCACCGAACTCGGCGAACCGGTGCACTACGGCCGCGGCCGGCACTGGGTCGCGGGCGAGGCGGCGCGCAAATGGATCATGATCGAGCAGGACCCGACCGCCATCGGCGTGAACCGTCCGATCGACGTGCCCCTGGTCGGCGACCTGCGCGCCATCGTGCCGCAATTGACCGCGGCACTGCACGACACACCCCGCGCACCGACCCCGGAATTGGCGGGCTGGATCGAGCAGGACGCGGCCCGGCTGGCCGAACTGGCCGCCGCGGCGCCCTCCGGCCTGTCGCCCGTGCATCCCGCGCGCCTGATAGTCGAAGCGACGCAGGCCTTTCCCACCGACGGCATCATGGTCCGGGACGGCGGCGCCACCACGATCTTCGGCTGGACCTACTCCCAGGCCAAGCCGCGCGATGTGATCTGGAACCAGAACTTCGGCCATCTCGGCACCGGGCTCCCCTATGCCGTGGGCGCTTCCGTCGCCGACGGCGGCAAGCGACCGGTCATGCTCATCACCGGGGATTCATCCTTCCAGTTCCACATCGCCGAACTCGAGACGGCGGCGCGCCTGGGGCTGCCGCTGGTGTGCGTCGTGGCCGTCGATTACGCCTGGGGACTCGAAGTCGGCGTCTACAAGCGGACTTTCGGGCCGGGCTCGCTCGAGACCGGCGTGCACTGGAGCACCGCGACCCGTTTGGACAAGGTCGCCGAGGGCTTCGGCTGCTACGGCGAATACGTCGAGCGCGACGCCGATATCGCGCCCGCCATCAAACGCGCCTACGCCAGCGGCAAGCCCGGCGTGATCCATGTGGCAGTCGATCCGAAGGCGAACTCGGAGGAGATGCCCAGCTACGACGAATTCCGGACCTGGTACGCGGAGGGAATGCAGTGATGCGCGACTACTCGAAGTTCTATATCGGCGGCCAGTGGGTGGATCCGGCGGGACCGGGCACCTTCGAGGTGGTCAACCCGGCCACCGAGGACGTGGCCGGCACCGTCGCGGCGGGCACGGCCGCCGACATCGATCGGGCCGTCGCCGCGGCCCGGCACGCCTTTCCCGCCTGGTCCGCGACGACGGTCGCCGAGCGGAGCGAGGTGCTGCACGCCATCGCCGAGGCCTATCAGAAGCGCCGGGACGATTTGGGCGCGGCGCTCACCGAGGAGATGGGCGCGCCGCGCGCGCTGGCCAATGGCTTCCAACTGGACTTGGCGGCCGGGCATCTGGCGAAAGCGATCGAGGTGCTCGAGCACTACGCCTTCAGCGAGCAGCGCGGTCCGACCCTGATCGTGAAGGAGCCGATCGGCGTCTGCGGCCTCATCACGCCGTGGAACTGGCCGTTGAGCCTGATCGCGGTCAAGGTGTTCCCGGCGCTGGCCACCGGCTGCACCATGGTGCTCAAGCCCTCCGAGAAATCCCCGTTCACCGGTCAGCTCTTCGCCGAGATCCTCGATGCCGCAGGCGTTCCCGCGGGCGTGTTCAACCTGGTGCAGGGCGACGGTCCCGGCGCCGGAGCGCCGCTGTCGGCGCATCCGGGAGTCGACATGATCTCCTTCACCGGTTCTACCCGGGCCGGCATCGAGATCGCCCGCAATGCCGCGCCCACGGTGAAGCGGGTCACCCAGGAACTGGGCGGTAAGAGCCCCAACATCGTGCTCGACGACGCGGCGTTCGCCGCCAATGTCGGTAAGGGTGTGGCCGCGGTGACGCTCAACGCCGGTCAAACCTGCAGCGCCACTACGCGAATGCTGGTGCCACGAGGCCGGATGGCCGAAGCCGTCGAGGCGGCGCGCGCGGCGGCCGAACAGGTCACCGTCGGCGATCCGACCGGCACGGCCGACCTCGGCCCCGTGGTGTCCGCCGCGCAGTTCGAGCGGATCCAGGGGCTCATCCAGCAGGGTATCGACGAGGGGGCCACGCTGGTCACGGGCGGTGTGGGCCGGCCGGAGGGGCTGGCGCGCGGCTACTACGTCAAGCCGACGGTGTTCGCCGATGTCGGCAACGACATGACCATCGCCCGAGAGGAGATCTTCGGCCCGGTGCTCAGCATCCTCGGCTACGACGACATCGACCACGCGGTGGCCCTGGCCAACGACACCGAGTACGGCCTCGCGGCCAATATCGCGGGCGCCGACCTCGACCAGGCACGCGCGCTCGCCCGCCGGATCCGGGCCGGGTACGTCTCCATCAACGACGGGTTCGACTTCTCCAGTCCGTTCGGCGGCTACAAGAAGAGCGGAAACGGCCGCGAGTGGGGCGAATTCGGGTTCGAGGAGTATCTGGAGACCAAGGGCATCCTCGGGTACGCGGCGGCGCCGCAGTGACCAGGTCCTCGATCACCACGAAAAAACTCGGCGCACGTGTCGGGGTGGAGGTGCTCGACGTCGATGTCGAGCGCCTGCTGCACGACGACGAGCTCGCCGCGGGCTGCGTGGATCTGCTCGAGGAGCACAGCGTGGTGCTCTTCCGCGAACTGCACGCGGGTGACGCGGCGCAGGTCGCCTTCTCCCGGAAACTCGGCGACCTGGTGCAGTTCGGCAAGTACGCGAACCCGAACGTCATGGAGATCAGCTTCGACCCGGCCAACCCCAACGCGAAATACTTCCCCAGCAACGACTACTGGCACATCGACGGGTCGATGGACGCGGTCCCGGCGAAGACGTCCGTGCTGAGTGCGCACGTGATCACCGAGCGGGGCGGCGAGACGGCTTTCGCCAGCACCTATGTCGCCTACGACGAGCTGTCCGCCGCCGAGCGGGAACGATTCGCCGGACTGCGGGTGGTGCACCGGATGGAGCGGATTCAGCGCCTGAGCTACCCCGAGCCCACCCCGGAGCAGCTCGCGGACTGGGCGCGCTGGCCCGACCGCGTGCACCCGCTGGTGTGGACCCACGAGTCCGGACGCAAGTCACTGGTGATCGGCGCGAGCGCCGCCCACATCGTCGGCCTGGATGCGCGGGAAAGCCGAACCCTGCTCGACGATCTCGAACAGCGCGCGACCACACCCGATCACGTCCTGACGCACACCTGGTCGGTCGGGGACCTGGTGCTGTGGGACAACACCGGGCTGGTGCACCGGGCCTGCGAATTCGACCGGTCGCAGCCGCGCCGCATGCATCGCTCCACGGTCGTCGGCGAGGAGTCGATCAAATGACCTCTCGCACAGCGATCGTCACCGGCGGCGCGTCCGGGATCGGCCTGGCGATCGGCTCCCGGCTGGCTGCGGACGGCGCACTGGTCGCGCTCTTCGATGTCGACGGCGGCGCGGCGCGGGCGGCGGCGGCCGCGATCGGCGCGGCGGGCGGCAAGGCCGTCGGCCTCGGCGTCGACGTCACCGACCGCGCCGCCATCGACAGCGCGGTCGCCGAGGTCCGCGCCACCCTCGGCGCACCGGCGATTCTGGTCAACAGCGCCGGCATCACCGTCGCGGGGCCGTTCCTCGACCTCACCGCCGAGGTCTGGAACCGGGTGCTGGCGGTGAACCTCACCGGCGCGTTCGACTGCTGCCAGGCGGTGCTGCCGGACATGATCGCGCAGGGCTGGGGACGCATCGTCAACATCTCGTCCTCCAGCATGCACAGCGGTGTCGCCGGGATGGCCGCCTACGTATCCGCGAAGGCGGGCATGGTCGGGCTGACCAAGGTGCTGGCCCTCGAATTCGGCCGCGCGGGCGTCACCGTCAATACGATTCCACCCGGCTTCATCGAAACGCCCATGATGCGCGACAGCCTGCGCAAAGGCGTTTTCAGTATGGATGAGCAAATCGCCAAGACCCCCGTCGGCCGCGTCGGACGGCCCGAGGACATCGCCGCCACCTGCGCTTTCCTGGTGAGCGAGGAAGCCGCCTACCTGACCGGGCAGATCATCGGTGTCAACGGCGGCCGCAACACCTGAGTTCGAAAGGACAGAGATGCCCCGTATCCCACCCACACCAGAGCCGGACTGGTCGGCGGAGATGACTGCCTTTATCCAAGAGTTCCGCGGCTCGGCCCGTGCGGGCACACCGAAGGCGGGTCGCCAGAGCGGGGCCAACCTGTTGGGCACGCTCGCGCGCTACCCTGCGCTCACCAAGCCGTTCTTGATTTTCAATCGGCATCTGCTCCAGAGCAATTCACTCTCGCCACGACACCGGGAGCTGCTGATTCTCCGGGTCGCGCATGTGCGCGGCAGCGACTACGAATGGGCCCAGCATGTGTTGCTGGCCGCGGAGGCGGGGCACGGGCCACAGGACATTGTGCGGGCGGCCGAAGGGCCAGATGCTCCCGGCTGGGCACCCACCGAACGAATGCTCGTCCTGGCCGCCGACGAACTGCTCACGGATGGCGTGATCACCGAAACAACATGGGCCACACTGGAAACGGACTTCAACGAACGTCAGCTGATGGACCTCGTTTTCACGGTGGGCACCTACGCGCTCCTGGCCATGGCTTTACGCACGTTCGGCGTCGAACCAGAACCTGGCCTGGTCCCACACCTGCCCGCCGCCCGGACAGACCTCGCACGGTGAGGCACATGCGGCCTATGAGAACGACGGGAGACCCACGATGTGGACCCAGGCCGAACTGGTGCGGCTGATGGATGTTCAGCCCCTGACCGCGGGCCGCTACCGCGCACCCGCGCACGGCCCGACCGAGCGCAATGTCGTGGAGGCCGGGCAACTGCTGGGTGCCGCCGTGGTGGCGAGCGCCAAACAGGTGCCCCACCAGCGGGTGGTCTCGGCGTCGATGATCTTCTCACGCGCCGCAGCACACGACGCGGCACTGGACTTGACGGTCGACCTGCTGCGCGGCGGTCGCACCTTCAGCTCCGCGCAAGTCCGGGTACACCAGCACGATTCGCTGTGCGGCGCGGCCATCGTGCTCCTGGACGCGGATCCTCCCGACCTCATCCGCTCGACGGCCCCTATGCCCGAGGTCGACCCGCCGAGCCGGCTGCGCTCCCACGAGCTGCCCGGCGCGGTGGTCGCGGGACGCGATATCCGCGTCGTCGGCGACGCCTACACCGATGACGCGGCCCGCGTCGGCCCACCGGAGCTGTTCGTCTGGACCAGATTTCAGGACGAACCGGAACACCGGTACCTGCACGCCGCGCTGCTGACGCAGTCCACCACGCACTGGACGGTCGCCGCCGCGCTACGCCCGCATCCGGACTTCACCCAGTCGATGGCACACCACTCGCTCTCCGCCGGAATCACCATGGCCACCATTACGTTTCACGATACGGCCGACGTGACCCAGTGGCTGCTCTACGCCACCCGGGTCATCTATGCCGGGCGCGGCCACGCGCAGAGCGAGGGCCGGGTCTACACCGAGGTGGGCGGCTTGCTGGCCTCCTACTCCGTGCACGCCATGGTGCGCGGCTTCGACTACCCGAACAACCAGGGCGGCACGGCATCCCGCGCCGTTCTCTAGAGAAGGGACCGCCGATGGAGCCATCCGGTTTCGCGAGCCGGCCGGACTACCGAGTCGGCATCCAGCGCATCCGCAACCTGATCCGGGTGACGCACATGGGCGAGACACTCGCGGAGTCGAGCACGAGCCTGCTCGTGGCCGAACAGGATCACGGCGTTGTCTTCTACCTGCCGGAAGACGATGTGACCTTCGATCTGCTTGTCCCGCACGAGCACACCTCGCGCTGCCCGTTCAAAGGCATCGCCCGGTACTGGCGACCAGTGGCCGGACCGGACCCGGTGGCCTGGGAATACCACGACCCCTATCCGGAGGTCGCGCTCTTGCGCGGGCACCTCGGCTTCTACCAGGACCGGGTCCGCGTCGAGATCGGCGTGGCGGATCCCGCGGTCAGCGCTCCCTGGGCGGGCCGATGACCTTGGTCAGGCATTCCTCGGCGAAGGCCAGCACCTCGAGGTGGTAGGCGGCGGCGCTGTAGCCCAGGCTCAGATTGTGCCCGGCGTCGCGCAGCACCTCGAGCTCCACCCGCGGCGCAGCACTGAACATCCCGGTGTACTCGGCGAGCGCCTCGGCGTCGGTGCGCCACACCTGCTCGTGCTCACCGACGGTGATGTGCAGGGGGACCTGCACCTGCGCGGCCAGGCCCGGGAATTCGTCGCGGGAGCGCAGGTGCGCGGCGACGCCCTCGTGCTCCGGGCGCGGTGCCCCGATCGCGGCGCCGCCGACCAGTTCGGGCGGGTAGGCCTGCTCCGGATGCCAGACCAGATGCCGGACGCTCCCGGCCCGCCCGCTCCCGAGCGGCGCCGCCATGTTCGCCTCGGCCCCGGAACCACCCAGCTCCATGCCCAGCAGGTGCGGCCCGCGTGCGTCGGCCGCCATCCGCACGGCGAGTTCGCAGCCGGCCGAATGTGCCAGCAGGAAAACCCCTTTGCCGCGCGGGCGCGCTCCGAGGACCGCCTCCAGGGCGGCGTACATCAGCTCCATCCGCCGGCGCGGGTCCGCCAGCAACTCCGGATACGCCGCGCTGCCGCCGTATCCGGGCCGGTCCAGCGCGAGCGCGGTGTATCCGAGCCGGGCCGCCGTGCGCAGCAGCGAGAGCCGGGGGTGGCCGGGGCAGTCGAAGTAGCGGGAGGTGGTCTGGCCGCCGTGCAGTGCGAGCAGTACCGCGCGCGGCTGCGGCACTTCGGCCAGCAGGCCGGTCATCGGGATGCCGTCGATTTCCGCGACCACCGGGACCGGGCGCTCGTATTCCAGCTCGAGCAGATCGAATTCGGTGAGTGTCATGACTTGCCCTCTCTACTTCGATTCATGACCCGGTCCGCGGCCGCCCAGTGCGCGTCCTGAACCCAGAGCCGCGCGAACGCGGTGACCGCCTCCTGCGCCGGGACACCCGCCAGCACGCGCTTGATCTCCCCGGCCGGCCGATTGGCCAGCGCGCGAGCCAGCGCGCGCCAGCCGTCCTCGAACTCCGCCCGCGGCAGGACTTTCTGCACCAGACCGATCCGCTCGGCTTCGACGGCGTCCAGCGCGACACCGGATCCGGCCAGTAGCAGCGCCCGGCTGCGGCCGACCAGCTCGGCCAGCCGCTCAGCGCCGCCCCAGGCCGGCATGATCTCCAGGGCGACCTGATTGAACCCGATCTTGATGTCGTCGGCCGCCACTCGAATGTCCGCGGCCACAGCGACTTCCGCGCCGCCGCCGAAGGCGTGCCCGTTCAGCACGGCGAGCACCGGAGCCGGGAATTCCGCCAGCTGGTCGCAGATCCCTCGCATCCGCCAGGCCATCGCCGCGGCCTGCGCCTCGGTGCGTAACGCACTGAGCTCCTTGAGATCTCCGCCGGAAACGAAGGCCTTGTCGCCCGCGCCGCGGATGACCAGCGTGCGCGCGCCGGCCGCCGCGGTGATGGCCTTGTCCAGCTCGTCCATCGTGGCCGGCGCGATGGCGTTGCGGGCGTGCGGGCGATCGATCGTGATGACCGCGACCCCCGCGTCCAACTCCAGGTCGACCATGTCGGGCACTCCCATCTGAAATCTTGATTCTCCTCTACGGAGAATAACCTAACCGCACGGTATCGACCGATGACTCGATCAACCACGGCACCTGGGCATTGCCAGGCATGCCGAGTGAGAATACTATTCTCACAAACCGCGAAGGAGGATTCCATGACGGCGATTAGCCTGCCGTACCCGCTGTTCGACGCCGACAATCACCTCTACGAGACCGAGGATTCGCTCACCAAGTACCTGCCCGACAAGTACAAGAAGGCGATCCAGTACGTCCAGGTGAACGGCCGCACCAAGATCGCGGTGCGCGGCCACATCAGCGAGTACATCCCCAACCCCACCTTCGAGGTGGTGGCGCGGCCCGGCGCGATGGAGGACTACTTCAAGAACGGCAACCCGGAGGGCAAGAGCAAGCGCGAGATCTTCGGCAAGTCCATGAAGGCGGTGCCGGCCTTCCGCGAGCCGGGCGCCCGCCTGGCGCTCATGGACGAACTGCGGGTGGACCGCAGTCTGATGTTCCCGACGCTGGCGAGCCTGGTCGAGGAGCGCATGCGTGACGATCCGGAGCTGATCCACGCCGTGGTGCACGCCCTGAACGAATGGCTGCTGGAGGCTTGGGGTTTCAACTACGAGAACCGGATCTTCACCACCCCGGTGATCTCGCTGCCGATCCTGGACAAGGCCATCGAGGAACTGGACTGGGTCGTCGCGAACGGCGCCAAGGCCATCCTGGTGCGGCCCGCCCCGGTCCCGGGCTTCCAGGGCCCGCGCTCGTTCGCGCTGCCGGAATTCGATCCGTTCTGGAAGCGGGTCGTCGAGCACGACATCCTGGTCGCGATGCACTCCTCCGACAGCGGCTACTCCCGCTTCGACGCCGAATGGGAGGGCAGCAAGACCGAGATGCTGCCGTTCCAGACCAACGCGTTCCGCATGGTCAACGAGTGGCGGCCGGTGCAGGACACCGTGGCCTCCTGGGTGTGCCACGGCGCGCTGTTCCGCTTCCCGGAGTTGAAGCTCGCGATCATCGAGAGCGGTTCGGCCTGGCTCAAGCCGCTGCTCGAAACCCTCACCGACGTCTACAAGAAGGCGCCCGAGGGCTTCGGCATGCAGGATCCGGTCGCGGCGATCAAGAAGAGCATCCACGTCAGCCCGTTCTACGAGGAGGGGGTCACCGAACTGATCGACCTGGTCGGCGTGGACCGGGTGCTGTTCGGTTCGGACTACCCGCATCCCGAGGGCCTGGCCGAGCCGACCCATTTCGCCGATATGCTCACCCACCTGCCCGTCGAGGATCAGGCCAAGATCATGGGTGGCAATCTCGCGCGGCTGCTGGGCGTATGACCGAATCCTGCTCGACGCTGCCGCAGCTGGTCCAGCAGGCGGCCGACCGCTTCGGTGCTGCCGAAGCGGTCGTCGACGGGCCGCTGCGGCTGAGTTTCACCGCACTGGCCGAGCGGGTGCGCCGGGCCGCGGGCGCCTTCGCCGCGGCGGGTATCGACAAGGGCGACCGGGTCGCGATCTGGGCGCCGAACTCGGCCGAGTGGATCATCGCGGCCTTCGGGATACTGACCGCGGGCGGCGTGCTGGTGCCGGTCAACACCCGGTTCCGCACCGAGGAGGCGGCCGACATCCTCCGCCGCAGCGGCGCGCGCATGGTTCTGGTCCAGCAGGATTTCCTCGGCGTCGAGTACACCGCTCCCGACGGCGTGCGGGTGGTCGATCTCCGATCCCAGTTCCTATCCCGTGGTGCACCTTTCGAACGCGAGGTCAGCGGCACGGATATCGCCGATGTCGTCTACACCTCGGGCACGACCGGAAAACCCAAGGGCGTGATGATGAATCACGCCCAGACGCTGCGGATGTACGCCGAGTGGTGCGATCTGGCCGACCTGCGCCCGGGCGATCGCTATCTGATCGTCAACCCGTTCTTCCACACCTTCGGCTACAAGGCCGGCGTCGTGGCCGCCCTGCTCCGCGGCGCGACCATCCTGCCGGTGGCGGTCTTCGACGTCGAGCGCGTGCTGGACCTGGTGGAGCGCGAACGCGTGACCATGCTGCCCGGGCCGCCCACCCTGCTCTCCTCGCTCCTACTGGCCACGGGCTCGCGCGACTTGTCCTCGTTGCGCGCCACGGTGACCGGGGCCGCGGACATCCCGGTGGAGCTGATCCGGCGGGTCAGCACCGAGTTGCCGTTCCGTTCGATCATGACCGGCTACGGGCTCACCGAGGCGGGCACGGCGACCGCGTCCCGTCCCGGCGACACCTTCGAGCAGATCGCCGGCACCGTCGGAACACCCTGCGCGGGTATCGAAGTGCGCATCGCCGACGACGGCGAGGTCTTGGTGCGCGGCTACTCCGTGATGCAGGGCTATCTCGACGACCCGGTGGCGACCGCGCAGGCCGTCGACGCCGACGGCTGGTTGCACACGGGCGATCTGGGCAGCCTCGATGCCGACAACCGGCTCCGGATCATCGGCCGGAAGAAGGACATGTTCATCGTCGGCGGCTTCAACGCCTACCCGGCCGAGATCGAAGGCATCTTGCTCCAGCATCCGGCCGTGGCGCAGGTCGCGGTCGTCGGTGTCGCCGACGAGCGGCTCGGGCAGGTCGGCAAGGCGTTCGTCGTCGCGGAAAGCGTTGTCGCGGAAGCGGACTTGCTCGAGTGGGCGCGGGCGCACATGGCCGGGTACAAGGTGCCGCGCTCGGTCCGGTTCCTGGACCGGCTGCCACTGAACGCGACCGGAAAAGTACAAAAGGACCAACTGCGATAGCGGATGCACTGTTATTCTCTTGGGAGAGTGACATTCTCCACCAGTGAGATTTACGATCTCACCCATACGGGACCGGCGTGTACAGCCCCGCCGTCCCAGTCACATAGCGAGGAATCACATGAACATCGACGACCTGATCCTGGTGAGCATCGACGACCACGTCGTCGAGCCGCACAACATGTTCGACGGCCGGGTGCCGAGCAAGTGGGCCGAGGAGACGCCCCGGGTCGTGGTCGACGAGAAGGGCGTCGACCGGTGGATGTATCGCGGCCGGCCCACCGGCGTGGCGGGTCTCAACGCCGTGGTGTCGTGGCCACCGGAGGAATGGGGGCGCGATCCGGCCGGCTACGCCGAGATGCGCCCGGCCGTCTACGACATCCACGAGCGCATCAAGGACATGAACGCCAACGGCATTCACATGTCGATGTGTTTTCCCACCTTCGCCGGGTTCAGCGCGGGACACCTCAGCCACTTCAAGGACGAGATCACCGTCGCCATGATCCAGGCCTACAACGACTGGCACCTCGAGGACTGGGTCGGCGCGTACCCGGAGCGCTTCATTCCCAATGCCATTCTGCCGCTGTGGGATCCGGCCCTGGCCGTCGCGGAGATCGAGCGACTGGCCGCACGCGGCTGTCATTCGGTGACGATGGCCGAGCTGCCGCACATCGACGGGCTGCCCAGCTACCACGACGGCGAGTACTGGGGGCCGGTCTTCGCGGCCCTGTCCGATCACGACACGGTGATGAACCTGCACATCGGGCAGGGCTTCGGCGCCCTGCGGCTGGCCCCGAACGCGCCCATCGACAATCTGATGGTGCTCGCGCCGGGCATCTCCATGATCGCGGCGCAGGATCTGTTGTGGGGACCCGCTTTTCGCACATATCCGAAGCTCAAGGTGGCGCTGTCCGAGGGCGGCATCGGCTGGATCCCCTACTTCCTGGACCGCTCGGACCGGCACTACACCAATCAGCGCTGGCTGCGCCGCGACTTCGGCGGCAAGATGCCCAGCGAGGTCTTCCGGGAGCACGTGCTGGCCTGCTACGTCACCGACAAGACCGCGCTGAAAATGCGGCACGAGATCGGTATCGACACCATCGCCTGGGAATGCGACTATCCGCACTCGGATTCGCTGTGGCCCAACGCGCCCGAATTCGTCCTGGCCGAGCTCCAGGCCGCCGGCGCGGACGACACCGATATCGACAAGATCACCTGGCAGAACGCCTGCCGATTCTTCGGCATCGACCCGTTCGCGCGCACGCCGCGCGAGCAGGCCACCGTCGGCGCGCTCCGCGAGCGCGCCAAGGACGTCGACATCTCCACCCGATCGCGCAAGGAATACGCCGAGCTCTACGCCCAGCGCGCGCACTGACACACCTTCAGCACCCAGCTTCATCGATCGAAAGGAAAGTCCCGTGGGAAGAGTCGAGGGCAAGGTTGCCTTCATCACCGGGGCAGCCCGCGGCCAAGGCCGCAGCCACGCCGTCCGGCTGGCCGAGGAGGGCGCGGACATCATCGCGGTCGATATCTGCCGCGATATCGACAGCATCGGCTACTCGCTGTCCACCCCGGAGGATCTCGAGGAGACCGTCCGGCTGGTGGAGAAGGCCGGGCGGCGGATCGTCGCCGAACCGGCGGACGTGCGCGACGCCGCGGCGCTGCGCGCCGTCCTCGAGCGCGGTGTGGCCGAATTCGGCCGCCTCGACACCGTGGTCGCCCAGGCGGGCATCGCCGGCATGAAGGGTCAGCCGCAGTGGCAGGCCTGGTCCGATGTCATCGACACCAATCTGGTCGGCGTCATCAATGCGGTGCAGGCCGCGCTCCCGCATCTCGCGGACGGCTCCTCCATCATCGCCACCGGCTCGGTCGCCGCGCTGATGGACGTCAGCAAGGTGGACCAGCCCGGCAAGGATCCGGGTGGCGTCGCGTACCTGGTCGCCAAGCGACTGCTGTCGCAGTACGTCCACGAAATCGCGACACACCTCGCGCCCAGGATGATCCGCGCCAATGTCGTGCATCCGACGAACTGCAATACCCCCATGCTGCAGAGCGAGCCGATGTACCGGTCCTTCCGGCCCGATCTCGAACACCCGACCCGCGCCGACGCCGAGCCCGCGTTCCACGTCCAGCAGGCGATGCCGGTGCCCTATGTCGAGCCGGAGGACATCACCAACACGGTGCTGTTCCTCGCGTCCGACGAATCTCGTTTCATCACCGGCTCCCAGATACGCGTCGACGCCGGCGGCTATCTGAAGTGGTACGACTACCACATCTGAAGGGAACGAAATCGTGAAAGTCCGAGTCGATCCGGACCGCTGCCAGGGGCACACACTGTGCGCCATGATCGCCCCGAAAGCCTTCGAGCTCAGCGAAATCGACGGCCACTCGTCTCCCGTCAGCGCAGACGTCCCCGCCGATCAGGAGGCCGAGGTGCGCGAAGCCGTGCATTCCTGCCCCGAGCGCGCGATCTCCATCAGCGAATAGAGGGCCGAGAATGACCACCGAGCGTAAACAGCCCAACTTCCATTTCGACCGGTTCGCGCCGGATTATCGCGACAACTTCCAGGCCATCACCGAGGAAATGCACGGGAAATGCCCTGTCGCCTGGACCGATACCCACGAGGGCCACTGGGTGGCCGCGGGCAATCGGGAGGTCTTCGAACTCTCCCGCTGCCCGCACACCTCCAACGACCATGACCCGCAAGGGGTTCGGCGTGGCTACCGGGGCATCAGCATCCCGCCCTCGCCCCGGGCGCGGGGTATCCGGGGCGGCATTCTGGAAATGGACGAACCCGAGCATCGCGAACTGCGCTCGGTGCTGAACCCCTATCTGTCCCCGGCCGCGGTGAAACGGTGGATACCGTTCATCGACGAGGTGGTGCGCGCCGCGATCGACGAGAAAATCGAGAGCGGGCGCATCGATTTCGTCGACGACCTGGCCAATATCGTCCCCGCGGTGCTGACGCTGGGCATGCTCGGCGTCCCGTTGCGCAAATGGGAGGTATACAACGAGCCGGTGCACGCGGCGGTCTACACCCATCCCGAGTCGGAAGACTATCCGCGCGTCGCGGAAATGCACCGCACCATGGGCATCGACCTGCTCACGAACATGGCCGAGGTCAAGGAGCGGCCGCGTCCCGGCTTGATCCACGCGGTCACCCAGGCGACCATGAACGGCGAACCACTGCCCGACATGGAAGCACTGGGCATGCTCGCACTACTCATCGGCGGCGGCTTCGACACCACCACCGCACTCACCGCGCACGCCCTGGAATGGCTCTCGCAGAATCCGGACGAGCGCGAAACCCTCAGCAAGGAACGCGACGACCTGCTCGACGCGGCCACCGAGGAGTTCCTGCGCTACTACACACCCGCGCCCGGCGACGGCCGCACCATCGCCGAGGACTGCGAGGTGGCCGGCAAACAGTTCGAGGAAGGCGATCGCGTCTGGCTGTCCTGGGCAATGGCCAACCGGGACCCCCAGGTCTTCCAGGACCCGGAGCGGCTCATCCTGGACCGGAAAGGCAACCGCCACTACAGCTTCGGTCTCGGCGTACACCGCTGCATCGGCTCCAACGTGGCTCGCACGGTCTTCAAACGCATGCTGGTGGCGGTATTCGACCGAATCCCGGACTACGTCTGCGACGCCGAGACCACAGTCCACTACGACACCATCGCGGTCATCCAGGGCATGCGGCACCTACCCGCCACCTTCACCCCGGGCCCACGCCTGGGCCCGGGCCTCGAGGAAACCCTGGAGAAATTGCAGAAGGTCTGCGACGAGCAGCGGCTCGCCGAACCGGTGACAGTGCACAGGGACGCCGCGCAGATCTGAGAACACGACCATGCGAGGAGGCGATGTGGCCGAAGCGTCAGGACGACCCTTGCCGCTGCTGACCCTGGACAACGAATTCTTCTGGACTTCCGGCGCGGACGGCCGGCTGCGGATTCAGGAGTGCGGGTCTTGCGCGGCGCTGATCCACCCACCGCAACCGGTGTGCCGCTACTGCCGCGGCCACGAACTGGGGGTGCGGGCCGTCTCGGGCTTCGCCACACTGGCCGGATTCACCGTCAACGAGCGGTTCGGCGGGCCCGGGTTGCCCGCGCCCTACGTCGTGGCACAGGTTGCGCTGGAGGACGACCCGCGAGTCCGGCTGACCACCAATGTGATCGACTGCGACCCGGCCGATCTCGTGCTGGGCATGCGGGTCGAGGTGGCCTTCCACGCCGACGGCGACGTCTGGCTGCCCCTGTTCCGGCCGGTCGCCGACCAGCCCGACCCGGCGCCGCTGCCGGTCGACGAGATCGCGCCGCAGGAGATGTGGCGCGAGGTCCGCCCGATGATCCGGCAGCGAAAATTCGAGGACGAGGTCGCGCTGACCGGCGTCGGCATGTCCGAGATCGGGCGCAGGCTCATG
Source organism: Nocardia sp. NPDC050712 (assembly GCF_040654295.1). Taxonomy (NCBI): domain Bacteria; kingdom Bacillati; phylum Actinomycetota; class Actinomycetes; order Mycobacteriales; family Nocardiaceae; genus Nocardia; species Nocardia sp. NPDC050712. The sequence goes on along the minus strand of NZ_JBFAHT010000002.1, from coordinate 1,220,867 downwards.
GTGCCACCGCTACAGCTGACGGTGCGCGCCTGCGAACGCGCGGTCGCCGACGCCGGGCTCACCATGGCCGACATCGACGGTCTCTCCTCCTATCCCGGCGGCGGCAACCTCGGCGGCTTCGCCGAAGGCGGGGTCACGGCCCTCGAAGCCGCGCTCGGCATCCGGCCCACCTGGCACAACGGCGGCATCGAGACCTTCGGTCCCGGTGGCTCGGTCATCGCGGCCATGCTGGCGGTCGCGGGTGGGCTGGCCCAGCACGTCTTGTGCTTCCGTACCGTCTGGGAGGCCACCTTCAACGAGCTGATGCGCAGCGGCCGCGTCACCCCGTCCGGCGGCCGCAGCACCGGCTGGATGGCGCCGTTCGGGGCCACCTCCGCCGCGCACACCCTGGCCCAGAACGCCCAGCGGCACTTCCACCGCTATGGCACCACCCGCGAAACACTCGGCTGGATCGCGCTCAACCAGCGCGCCAACGCCGAACTCAATCCCGCCGCGGTGTACCGGGATCCGATGTCGATGGCGGACTATCTCGCGGCACGCACCATCACCACACCGTTCGGCCTCTACGACTGCGACGTCCCCTGCGACGGCGCGGTCGCGGTGATCGTCTCGGCCCGCGACGCGGCGCGCGACCTGCCCAAGCCGCCGGTACTGGTGGAGGCCGTCGGCACCCAGATCATCGAGCGGATCGAATGGGATCAGAGCACTCTGACCCACGAGCCGCAGGTGCTCGGTCCGGCCGCGCACCTGTGGACGCGAACCACTTTGCGCCCCAGCGATGTCGACGTCGCCGAGCTCTACGACGGCTTCACCTTCAACTGCCTGTCCTGGATCGAGGCGCTCGGCTTCTGCGGGATCGGCGAGGCCGGCGACTTCCTCGAGGGCGGGAAGAACATCGCGCGAGACGGCTTGCTGCCGTTGAACACCCACGGCGGTCAGCTCTCCCACGGTCGCACCCACGGCATGGGTCTGCTGCACGAGGCGGTCACGCAGCTGCGCGGCGAAGCCGGGGACCGGCAGGTCCCGGGCGCCCAGGTCGGCGTGGTCTCGAGCGGCGGCCTCACCCCGGGCGGCGCGATCCTGCTCCGCGGCGACACCTGACGCCGGCCCGCGCACCAATCACGTGGACAAGGACTGCAAATGAACCTCGCGAGCACCGCCGACCAGCGGCTCTTCCAGGAGACCACGCGAGATTTCCTCGCCGGCACGGTCCCGCTCACCACCGTGCGCGCGCTCGGCGAGAGTGGCACCGGGCTGGATCGCGACTGGTGGCGACGCGGAGCCGAGCTGGGGTGGACCGCGCCGCTGGTACCCGAAACCCTGGGCGGGGGCAGCGTTTCCGGCCGTCCACTGACCGAACTCGCCGGTATCGCCGAGGAATTCGGCCGGGCCTGCGCGCCCGGCCCCCTCGCCGCTACCAGCGCGGCGCTCACCGGATTGGCACGCGCGGGTGCGCGATTCGCGGAGCAGATAGGCGCGATCGTCGCCGGTGCCGCGATAGCCACCTGGGCGGTCTATGAACCCGGCCGCGGGCTCGACCTGAGCGTTCCGGGCTGCCTGGCCGCGCCCGAAGGCGACGGCTACCGATTGACCGGGATCAAGGATCGCGTCGAATACGGGTCGGACGCCGATCTATTTCTGGTGACGGCGCACAGCCCCCACGGGCCGGTGCAGTTGCTCGTACCCGCGACCGCGCCCGGAGTGCGCGTCACACCCACCTGGACCCTGGATCTGGTCCGAACCACGGCGCGTGTCGAATTCGCCAGTGTCGCTGTCGAATCCGCGGCAGTGATGCAGCACGGCCCGGCCGCCGCGGCAGCCGCCCGCGCCCAGTTGCAGGTGGCGTCCACCCTGACCGCCCTCGAGATGACCGGCGCCACCGAGCGCGCCTTCGACGCCACTGTCGCGTGGATGTTCGACCGCTACACCTTCGGCCGGCCGCTGGCGTCCTATCAGGCGCTCAAGCATCGGATGGCCGACAACAAGACCTGGCTCGAAGCCTGCCGCGCGACCGCGTGGGCCGCCGCCGCGGCGTGGGACGACGCCGTCGAATCCGCCGCCGAAGCCGCCGCGGTCGCGAAAGCCTATGTGGGAGATCGCTCCCCGGTAATCGTGCAGGACTGCGTGCAGCTGCACGGCGGGATCGGGGTCACCTGGGAACACGACCTGCACCTGTACCTGCGGCGCGTCACCCTCGGCCGCGCCCTGTACGGCACGCCCGAGGAACAGTATCGCCGCATCACCGAATTCTTGGAGCAGACCGCCGCATGAGCACCACCGAGATCGAACCCGTCGCGGACTTCCGCGAACGCGCCCGGCGCTGGCTGAAGGACACCCTCGAACCCACGACCAAGTCTTATACCGGTGCGGACGACGACGCGATCTGGGAGCGCGCTCGCGAATTGCAGCTCCTCCTGAACGAGGGCGGTTTCGCCGGTATCTGCTTCCCGAAAGCCTATGGCGGGCAAGGGCTCACGCCAGCCCATCAGCGCGCCTTCACCGACGAGTCGCTCGGCTACGAGATGCCGCTGGTGCTCAACGTGCCCACCCTCGCCATCTGCGCGGCCACCATCCTGGACCTGGGCACCGAGGAGCAGAAACGCGCCCACCTGCCGGCGGTCCTGCGCGGCCAGGAGATTCTGTCGCAGTTCCTGTCCGAACCGCGCGGCGGCTCGGATCTGGCCGGTCTCACCACCCGCGCGGACCGCGACGGGACGGAATGGCTCCTCAACGGCTCCAAAATCTGGAGTTCCGGCGCTTACGGCGCCGACTACGGCCTGTGCCTGGCGCGCACGAACTGGGAGGTACCCAAACACGATGGGCTCACCTTGTTCCTGGTGCCGTGCCACGCGCCCGGTGTGACGATCCAGCGCATCAAGCAGGTCACCGGGTCGACCGAGTTCTGTCAGGAGTTCTTCGACGATGTGCGACTGTCGGCCGATTCGGTGCTCGGTGAGGTGAACGGCGGCTGGGCCGCCACACAGCGGCTGCTCAACCACGAGCGCGCTGCGGTCGGCGGCACCTCGCCGTATACCAGCGGCGCACGACCACATCTGGGCGGCGACGTCACCGCCCTGGTCGAACTGGCACGCGCCGTGGGCGGAATCGAGGACCCTCGCGTCCGGGAGGACATCGGCGCGGCCCGCGCCCGCAGCATCGTCCGGGATCAACTCATCGCCCACGTCTCCCAGGCCATCGCGTCAGGCGTCATGCCGCCCACCGCAGGCTCGCTGGTGCGCGTATTCAGCGCCGAGAACGCTGGGCTCCAGGCGGATACGGCGATAAAGATCGCAGGGGCCGCAGCCGCCACCGCGGGCACACATGATCCCGACCACCGAATCGGCTCGGACTACCTGTTCCGCGCGGCTTGGAGCCTGGCAGGCGGCAGCACCGAAATGTCTCGCAACATCATCAGCGAACGCCTGCTGGGCATGCCGAGAGAACACGCAGCCGACCGCGGCATACCGTTCAACCAGGTAAAACACGGTCGCTAACACTTCAGCCGCAGAAAAATCCCCGCCTTCTCGAGAAATTCCTGGAACGTCCCCACAACGGGGCACCCGTCGACGCGGTCAGCATCCGGCTGAGACCAGAGTAGTAAGTCCGGTAGGGCAGTCAACGCAACCCATCATTTCGGTTGCAACCCCGTACCACAGTGCTCGGGGAGACTGCACCGGCCCGTGATGTCCTGCCCACACCCCCAATGGCCCAGGCTCGATTGGGCAACCACCCGTCCGGGGTTTACACCCCAATAATTTTGGTTACGCCGAGAGCCCTACCGGGCTTGGCGATCACCTCGGGATGCGAATGCCGAACGGGACCTCGGTGGCCCGCTGTGGTCCGGTTGAAGACAACGACAAGAATTTTAATTTGTTGCATAACAACGTTTTTCGTTCACTTGTCCAGTGTGAAGAGGTCGAATTCAGACCAGATTTTCGATAGCTTCCGGCTCTGGCCGACGGTAGAATTGGCACATGCGTTCGAGCGATGAGGCAGCATCGGAACCACGGGTCACCGACCCGTTGGTCGATGCTGTCGCCGAGTTGCTCGATGCCTCCCTGGTGGCGTTGACCGATGCGGGCGTGCTGGATGCGATGCGGGATGTCGAGCAGGCCAAGCGGCAGCTTGCCGCCGTCGAGCATCGCTTGCTTGTGGCTGCCGACGAGCGAAACCTGACGTACCACACCGGGGCCGGGACGCTGAAGAAGCTGTTGACCCAAACTCTGCGGATCTCGCATCCCGACGCCGCCGCCCGGGTCGCGGCCGCCAAAACTCTCGGCACCTGGCACGACATGGCGGGCGCCGAAGTCCAAGCCTTGCACCCGGTCACCGCTGCCGCGCAGGCCGACGGCGCGATCTCGACCGACCATGTTCGCGAGATCGCGAAGGTGCTGAAGCAGATCCCCGGATCCACCGCCAACGCCGGTTTCGAAGCCGCCGAGCAGATCCTGGGTGAAGCCGCCCGGCAGGTGCTGCCCGAAGACATCACCAAGATCGGCCGCGACATCCTCGCCCGCCTCGATCCCGACGGCACACTCACCGACGATCGCGATCGGCAGCGCCGACGCGCCCTGCGGATCGGCAGCCAGCGCGGCGATGGAATGTCGCCGATCAGCGGCGAGATCACCCCGACCCTGCGCGCCCTCCTGGACCCGGTCATCGCGAAGATGGGCCGACCCGGCATGAACAACCCCGATGATCCCGAAAGCCCCACCGGCAGTGCCGAAAACACCGGTCGTGATGTCCTCGACGCGGCAGCCCGGCGGGACACCCGCAGCTCCGCGCAACGTACACACGACGCCATGGTCGCGCTGCTGTCCCCCGGCGTCGACCCGGCCGAGCTCGGTTCACATCGTGGGCTGCCGGTCTCGACGATTTTGTCGATCTCGGTCGACGATATCGAATCCGCCGCCGGGGTCGCGACCACCGCGACCGGCGGCACCGTCCCGATGACCGATGCACTGGCGCTGGCCGAACGTGCGCTGCCTTGGCTGGTGGTGTTCGATCACGCCGGAGTCCCCTTGCATTTGGGTCGCACGAAACGTCTCGCCTCACCGGGTCAGCGAATGGCATTGATCGCCGCCCTGCACGGCTGCACCCGTCCGGGTTGCGAGGCGCCCGCGAGTTTGTGTGCGGTCCACCATGTCACCGACTGGACCAAGAACGGATCCACCGACATCGGCAACCTGACTTTGGCGTGCGACCGCTGCCACGCCCTGGTCCACGACGGGCCCGGCGGGTGGCAAACCATCGTCATGGATTCGGCCTCGGACCACCCCGGCCGCACCGGATGGATCCCACCACCGCACATCGACCCGACCCGAACCCCACGGGTGAACCACCGCCACCACACCAGCGAACTCCTCGCCACAACCCTGGCACACCTCCACACCGCCAAGGAACAGTCGCGCGACCACCGCCGCTGGCTACGCGAACAACAACTGCAGCCGGCCGCCTGACAGGCGGAGGTTCACGCGCGCACGTCGCAGAACGGGGCTGCGCCTCGGCTGTTCTCAGTGATTCGCCTGCTTCATTCGTTCCAGGTCCACCAGAATCGGGAACCCGTTGACGCTCAACGCATTTCCGTGCCCGGTTTGGTGGATGTCGAACACCGACTGGATCGCGGCATAGAAGCCCTGGATATCGAGCGTCTGATTTACCGCGCGCTTGGCCTGTCGCAGGCCGAAAGCGGGCATCGCCGCGATCTGCCGCGCCAACGCCAACGCTTCCGCGTCCAGTTCCGCGCGCGGCACCACCTTGTTCACCATGCCGAACCGCTCGGCCTCGGCCCCGCTCACCGACCGGCCTGTGAACAGCATCTCCTTCGCCTTGCGTGGCCCCAGTTCCCACGTGTGCCCGTGGTATTCGACACCGCCGATACCCATGAGCACCACCGGATCGGAGAATTGCGCGTCGTCGGCGGCGATGATCAGGTCGCACGGCCAGCACAGCAGCAGCCCGCCCGCGATACAGCGGCCCTGCACCGCGGCGATGGATGGCTTCGGCACATTCCGCCAGCGCAGCGAGTATTCCAGGTAGCGGCGCGATTCGATCGCGTAGAGCGACTCCAGCGTGATCTTGTCGGGCCGGGGCGCGGCGCCCTTGATGTCGTGACCGGAGGAGAAGTGCTTGCCCGCGGCGCGCAGCAGAATAACCGCGACCTCGTCGTCGGCGGCGGCACGCTGCCAGGCGGCGTCGAGTTCGTCCAGCAGCGCCGCATTCTGCGCGTTGGCCACCTCGGGCCGGTTCAGTGTGATCGTCGCTACCTGGTCAGCGACCTCGTAGTGAATATTCATCGGGAGCTCCTCATAGCACAGCTGCGACCACTGTCGTATGCAACAATCGGAGAATTAGATTCTCTCAGTACGCAATCAAGGATCTCATAGGTGCAGGAGCGAAGCGACCGTGACCACCAGTCCAACCGACGAGCCCGCCTGGAAACAGCGGGCCGTCGAACGCTCGCTGCGCACCGCCAAGCTGCGCGCGGAGCTGCGCGTACAGCGCTTTCTCGACGCCGCTCGCGCGATCATCACCGAAAAGGGCACCACCGACCTCACCGTCCAAGAGGTCGTCGATCGGTCCCGCCAGTCCCTGCGCAGCTTCTACCTCCAATTCGACGGCAAACATGAGCTGCTGCTCGCCCTGTTCGAAGACGCCCTCAACCAGTCCGCCGACCAGATCCGCGTCGACACCGCCGACACCGCGTCGCCCCTGGACCGGCTGCGGATCGCCGTCGAGCTGCTGTTCGAACGCTGCCGCCCCGACCCCGAGACCCAGCGTCCACTGTTCACCGATTTCGCGCCGCAGTTGCTCGCCACCCACCCGGCCCAGGTCAAGATCGCGCACACCGGCCTGCTGGCACTGTTCACCGAGCTGATGACCCAGGCCCAAGCGGCAGGCGCCGTGCGCGCCGACATCACACCGCGCCGGATGGCGGCCCTGGTCATGCAGACCGTCATGTTCACGGCCCAATCGCCCGGAAATCCCGATCGCAACGGTCCCCAGGCGATCACCGCCGACGAGGTATGGGATCTGTGCGCACGGGGCGTCTCACGTCAGGAGTGACTATGCCGACCACCGGAAAGCCGTATCGGGTGGCGCAGTGGGCCACCGGCACCATCGGCCTGCGCGCACTTCGCGCGGCGCTCGACCATCCGGAACTGGCGCTGGCCGGACTGTATTCGCATTCGCCCGCGAAAATCGGTCGCGACGCGGGCGACCTGTGCGGACTGCCCGCCACCGGAATCCGGGCTACCGACAGTCTGGCGGCCATCCTCGAACTGGGCGTCGACTGCGTGCTCTACATGCCGCGCGCGTTCGACCAGGAGACAGTGCTCGCCCTCCTGTCCGCCGGCACGAATGTGGTGACCACGTGCGGACTGTTCCATCACCCGCCGAGCATGGATCCCGCCCTGCGCACGCGCATCGAGGCGGCGTGCGCGACCGGCGGCTCCTCGATCCACAGCACGGGCTCCAGCCCGGGCTTCATCACCGAGGCACTGCCTTTGACGCTAGCGTCGGTCCAGCGCCGCGTCGACAGCCTGACCATCGACGAATACGCCGACCTCTCCCAGCGCGACTCCCCCGCAATGCTTTTCGAAGTCATGGGCTTCGGGCAAGCCCCCGCCGACTTCGACCAGGCCCGTGCCGACCACCTCGGCGCCGGCTTCGGCCCGTCGCTACGCCTGCTCGCCGACGCATTCGGCATCCCCGTCGACACCGTCACCGCACACGGCCGGACAGCCACCGCCCGCCACCGAACCACCATTGCCGCCGGCACGATCGAAGCGGGAACCGTCGCCGCGCAACAGATCACAGTCACAGCGCACTCGTACGGACAGGCCGCCCTGCGCTTCCGTGCCACCTGGTACTGCACCACCGACCTCGACACCGATTGGCCCCTCCGCGAGACCGGATGGCACCTCGAGCTCGCCGGCGACGCCCCCTTGGACATCGACATCCGCTTCCCGATTCCCTTGACCCGCATGGCCGAGACCGCCCCCGGCTACACCGCCAACCGCGCGGTCAACGCCGTCCCCGCCCTCTGCGCCGCACCGCCGGGCATCCGCACCACCATGGACCTCCCGCACCTCGTAGGTGCGTGGTGACAACCGGCGCTGCCCAGATCGCAGCGATCCACACTGGCCTGCTGCACGGGGGATTGGACCTGTCCCCGACCGGAGTGCCCCGAACGCCCCTGATCGTTGTCGAACTCGATGATCTCGCGGTGGCCGGGCGGGCGACCATCGCGCGCGCCGCCGCCCTGCTTCGGGAGAGTCTCCCGCTGACGGTGGGTCTGCTCCGGCGACCACTCACCGCTGCGGTCGAGCCGCTGCTCGACGCGCTGACCATGACACTCGGCGATGTTCGGGTGCGCACCGGCACGCCGGAGGACTGTCTCTCGCGCGAAGTGGTGCCGGTACTCGATGTCGATGCGGCACTGCAACAGCTGAGGGCCGCTGTCGCACACGCACCCCAGGCGGCGCTGGCTTGCGAACACCTGCTGAGACGGACCAGCACCGTGGACACCACCTCCGCACTGGCCGCAGAGGCGGCGGTGTATTCGATGTTGCTGGGCGGGAGCGAATTCGCGCGCTGGTCGAACGAGCGCGACGCGACCCGGCGGGCCCGCACACCAGAGCGCGGCCCACTGCGGCCAGGCCGCTCAGACCCCGGAGACGACCTGGTGCGGATGCGGCGGGAGGCCAGCACGCTCACGATCATGCTGAACCATCCGTCACGGCGTAATGCGCTCAGCGTAAGGCTGCGGGAAGAACTACTCGCGGCTCTGGCAGTCGCCGAGTCGGACTCCGGGATCGACGCCGTAGAGTTCACCGGTGCCGGGCCGGCCTTCTGTAGCGGCGGCGACCTGGCCGAGTTCGGTGCGGCCACGGATCCGGTCGCCGCCTATCTGGTGCGATTGGACCGCGCGCCGTGGCGGGTGCTGGATCGGATCTCCGGCCGGCTGACCGCCCGGGTACATGGCGCGTGCATCGGCGCCGGCGCCGAAATGGCGGCGTTCGCGGGGGAAGTCGTTGCGGCACCGGATACTTGGTTCCGCTTTCCGGAGGTCGCGATGGGGCTCATCCCCGGCGCCGGCGGCACGGTGAGCGTGCCGCGCCGCATCGGACGGTGGCGTGCGGCGTGGCTCATGATGAGCGGAGCCCGACTGTCCGCCCCCGAGGCACTGCGGTGGGGCCTGGTCGACCAGGTCACCGGAACACCAGGCTGACCTATGGGGAATACGTTGCGGCGCATCTACACTGACGCCAGCCATCCAGCGCAGACCGACCCTGCCGCCGAGGATCCGGCACCGCGATCTGATCCCGCGCCGGCGTCGAGTGACTCTCGAGGCTGCCCCGTCATGAGCTGGGCGGCATCGGGCGGCATGGCGCTTACCGGCCACCGCGACAAGGCACCGGCCTTGTCACCCGCACCCGCCTTCGAGTTACTGGGTGCGGCGTCGCGCGCACTGTCCGAGGTGACCGGACAGGCGGGCAACGAAGTGGTGATCGACCCGGCGGCAACAGTTTTCGGGCGCGCCGGTTGGTCCGGGCGCGGACGCGACGGCAGGCAGTCCGTCGGGGGCACGAGCAGAATCCTCCGGACGGCCGACGGCTGGTGCGCGGTGACCCTGTCCCGGCCCGACGATCACGCGGCGATTCCGGCGATACTCGGTGCGGCGCCGAAGTCGGATGCCTGGACCGCGCTCGCCACAGCGGCCCGCCTGTGGTCGGCGAAGGATTTGGTCGACCGTGCTCAATTGCTCGGCGTACCAGCCGCGGTCGTGCCGCCGAGATCGTCAGTTCCGTCGCGGCCACGGTTCCGGGCCGCTGTGGCGCCCGGCGCCGAGTGTTCGTCGGCACTGCGAGCGGATATGCCGCTCGGGCCGCACATCGAGGTTCCGTGGCGGACTTCTCGCATTGCCGCGGTGGATCCCGCTGCCAGCCTGCGGGGTTGCCTCGTGGTCGATCTCTCGGCGTTGTGGGCGGGGCCGTTGTGTGCGCGATTGCTCGGGTCGGCGGGTGCCCGGGTGGTGAAGGTGGAGAGTGTGCATCGGCCGGACGCGTTCCGGGCCGGGAATCCGGAGTTGTACCGGTGGCTGCACGACGGGCACGAGTTCCGGTGCGTTGATTTCCGAAGTGCCGCTGGGCGTGCGGAATTGGCGGCGTTGATTGCGGCGGCGGATGTGGTGATCGAGGCGTCCCGGCCGCGAGCGCTGGCGCAGCTCGGGCTCGCGCCGGCGGACGTGGCGCATCGGCCCGGGCGGGTGTGGCTGAGTCTGACGGGGTACGGCCGGGGCGAACCGATGCGGGTCGCCTTCGGTGACGACGCCGCGGCGGCGGGCGGTCTGGTCGGCTGGTGCGGTGACGAGCCGGTGTTCTGCGGCGATGCGATCGCTGATCCGCTGTCCGGGATCTGTGCGGCGCTCGCAGTCGCGACCGCGGTGCGCGCGGGTGGGGGCGTGTTGATCGATCTGTCTATGCGCGCTACCGCGGCGGCGTTCGCGGCGGCGCCGGAGGTCGCTCACGGGCCGCATCGGGTCGTGCCGGACGGCAAGGAATGGGTCGTGGACTGCGCTGCCCACGGACTCACCCAGCGTGTCCTTCCGCCGCCGATCCCGGACCGGTATCCCTTGCCGCCGAGCGGTATTCGATGCTGATCCGGCGGGCCCGGATCTTCGGCAGCCGACATACCGATGTCCGTTCGGCCGGGGGGCGGATAGTCGAATGCGGAACAGCCTTGCGTCCGTTGCCCGGCGAGGACGATATCGACGCGCGCGGCGGATGGTTGCTGCCTGGATTGCACGACCACCACATCCATCTGCGGGCCCTCGCCGCATGCGCCGATTCGGCCGACCTGGGCCCGGAGCGGATCTCCGGTCTAGACGGTCTGACCGGCGAGCTCCGCCGTCTGGACGCGGAACTTCCTGCCGGGCAGTGGATTCGGGGCATCGGGTATCACGAGTCGGCCGCTGGGGCTCTGGATCGGTCAGTGCTCGACCGCGCCCTGCCCGATCGCCCGCTCCGGATACAGCATCGCAGCGGGGCGCTGTGGATGCTGAATTCAGCCGCCGCTGCCGCGATCGATCTCCCTGGGTGCGCGGCCCCCGGCGTCGAACGTGATGCGGCCGGGCAGGTAACCGGCCGGTTGTGGCGCATGGATTCCTGGCTGGGCGTGCGAATCCCGACGGTGCCTCTGGATCTCGCCGCGCTCAGCAGCCGGGCCGCACAGTGCGGGATCACCGGATTCACCGATGCCACACCGGGGCTGGCACAGCACGAGGTGTCGGGACTGGCGGCGGCGGTGGCCGATGGCCGGATCACACAGCGGCTGCACTGCATGGCTCCCCCGTCGATCAGCGATCCACAGATCGAGCGTTTCACGCTCGGGCCCACCAAGATCCTGCTGGACGACGCCACCCTTCCGAGATTCGATGATCTCGCCGGCGTCCTCCGCGCGGCGCATGCCGCGGGCCGCCCGGTCGCCGTGCACTGCGTGACCCGCGTGCAACTGATCCTCACCCTCGCGGCACTCGACAGCGCGGGCGCGCGCCGGGGTGACCGAATCGAGCACGGCGCGATCGTCCCGGATTCGGTGCTGGACCACCTGCGAGCGTTGGCGCTGACCGTGGTGACACAGCCACACTTCCCCGTCGAACGCGCGGCCCAGTACGCACGCGAGGTGCCGGACGAGGATCAGGCAGACCTGTGGCGACTGGGGACGCTGCTGGACGCCGGAGTCGCGGTCGCGGCCGGGACGGACGCGCCGTTCGGCGGGGCCGACCCGTGGCGAGTTATAGCAGCCGCCACCACGCGCGAGCCGAATGCGTCTGCTGTGGAGGCAGTTCCGTTGCTTCACGCGCTGCCACTTTTCTTCGGCCGAGCCGAGCAACCCGCGGTCCCGCGGACGGTGGCACCGGGCGCGGCTGCCGATCTCACTTTGCTGTCCGCCACTCCGGAGGACATCACCGCCCATCCGGCCGCCGGCGGCGGGTGCGTCACCGCCACCATCGTGGCCGGGCACCCGACGTATCTAGCCGAGCGGTGATCCGGGGCCCCCGAACCCCGCCAGTGGGCTTTCGTCGCAGGCTCGCGCCGGGATTCCCGGCATCCCGATCGCCACGCTCCCCCTCCTCGAGTGATCCTGTGAGGGGCGTGGCGCGCTGATGCGATCGGCGGCGAGCAAGGCCGACTCCCCGTGTCCGCGGACGCATTCCGGGTCCGGTCCGTCCAACGGCAGCCCGGTGAAGAATTTCGCTGCCATGCACCCGCCGCGGCAGCTGTCGAAGGCCGAGCAGGAGGTGCAGGCGCCACCGGTCTGGGGGCGGCGGAGGTCGGTGAAGCGCTCGGATTCGCGCCAGATTCGGGTGAAACCGCCCGCGGAGCGGATGTTTCCGGCCTTGAACTGGTCGTGGATGGCGAAGGGGCAGGCGTAGACGTCGCCGATCGGGTCGACCAGGCAGACCACGCGACCGGCACCGCACAGGTTCAGGCCCGGCAAGGCCTGTCCGTAGGCGGCGAGGTGGAAGAACGAGTCGCCGGTCAGCACCTGGTCGCCGTGGTCGAGCAGCCAGTCGTACAGCGTCCGTTGCTGTTCCGGCCGCAGGTGCAGGTCGTCCCAGCTGTCCGCGCCGCGACCGGAGGGCCGCAAGCGGGTGAGCCGCAACTGGGCGTCGAACAGGTCGGCGATGGCCAGGAGGCCGTCGAGCTGGTGCACATTGTGGCGGGTCATCACGACCGAGAGCTTGAAGCCGTCGGCGCCGGCGGAGGCCAGTAGCTCCATGGCCCGGATCGCGGTGGCGTACGAGCCTTTGCCGCGGACAGCGTCATTGACGGCCTCGGAGGCGCCGTCGAGGGAAATCTGCACGTCCACATAGCTGTTGGCAGCGATGCGGGCCGCCGCCGCGGGGTTGATTCGCACGCCGTTGGTGGAGAATTTGACGCCGACGTGGTGTTCGGTCGCGTAGTCGAGGATCTCCCAGAAGTCCGGGCGCACCGTAGGCTCGCCGCCGCCGATGTTCACATAGAACACCCGCATCCGTTCGAATTCGTCGATCAGCGCCAGGCATTCGGCCGTGCTCAGCTCCCGCGGATCCCGCCGCCCCGAGCTCGACAGGCAGTGCACGCAGGCCAGATTGCAGGCGTAGGTCAGTTCCCAGGTCAGGCAGATGGGTGCGTCCAGGCCGGATTGGAACTGCTCGACCAGTGGCAGCGGTGTGACCGTCATGCGACATCCTGCTTCCGGATCATCTCGGTGGCGGCCAGTCCGGCCAGGGCGTTGCGATAGGCGGGCAGATCGGCGGCGGTCACCCCGGCGAGCGCGCACGCCTGCCGCGCTGAGGCCGTCTCGCCCAGCGTCCGGACCACCTGGAACAGCACGGGGCTCTTCAGAAACGACAGCCGCCGGGTGCCGAAGTGGTACAGCAGTGCGCCGAACCGTTCCGGCCGGACCGAGACCTGCTCGGAGAGTTCCCAGGCGACGTCCAGTTCGAAGGTCCGCCGCGGATCAGTAGACACCGCACATTCCGTCGATCGAAACCTCTTCCACCAGGGTCTCCTCGACCAGCGAAGTATCTTCGCCGTCGAAAGTGTTGCTGCTCATACCATCTCCTGTTTCTCAGTTCCGGTGCGAAGTTCACACCGTGACGACGGCGCTCCGGTGCATCCGCAGCGCGGGGCGGGCGGGCAGCACGAGCACCGTGCCGAGCCGCGTCGCCAGGGCGAACGCCTCGGCGCGCGCGCCCAGCACCGAGTGCGACCAGGTCCACCCGCAGTCGTAGGGCGCGAGGGTGTCCGCGGTCCGGACGAAATTCGAGCGTTCCAGCAGGTCGGCATCGAGGGCGAGGCCGTAGAGCGCGAACGCGCCCGACAGCTTCACCGCCAGCGACCCGTCGCAGACGACATGGACCACACCGCCCGGTCCCGCATGCCAGACCGACCGTTCCAGCACCGCTCTGCGGCGTGCGGCGCTCCCACAAACCAGGGCGACCACCTCGCTCATCGCCCCGGCCCCTCGAGCAGGGTCACGGCGGCGACGGCCGTCGGCCCACCGACGGTGTGCGCCAGTCCGATGCGCGCGCCGTCCACCTGGTTGACGGCGCTCCCCCGCAGCTGTTCGAACAACTCGACGCACTGGGCGACGCCGGTCGCGCCGGGCGGGTGTCCCTTGGATTTGAGACCACCGCTGGTGTTGACCGGCAGCGTTCCGCCCGGACCGGTGGCACCGGATTCGACGAGCTTGTACGCCTCGAACCGTTCGGCGAAGCCGAGGTCCTCGCAGCTGATCAATTCGACGCCGGTGAAGAAGTCGTGCACCTCGGCGACATCTACGTCGGACGGGGTCAGGCCGGCCATGGCGAAGGCCCGCCGGGCGGCCCGCACGCTGGCCGGGAAGGTGGTCATGTCCCGCTTGTGCTGGTGCATCACCGAATCCAGGCCCAGCCCCACCCCGCGCACCCACACCGGATGATCGGTATAGCGGTCCACCACATCCTCCGCCGCCAGTATCAGGGCCGCCGCGCCGTCGCTCTGCGGAGCGCAGTCGTAGACCCCGAACGGCGTCACCACGGTCGGCGCGGCGAGCGCCTGCTCCATGGTGATCTCGAACTGCAAGCGCGCCTTGCGGTTACGGGAGCCGAACCGATGGTTCTTGACCGCGACCATCGCGAGATGCTCCCGGGTGGCGGGCGACTCGTGCAGGTATCGGGTGACGTGCATCGCGAACTCGGCCGGTGAGACCAACCCGAGCGGGTAGTCCCAGGCGTTGTCGCGCGACATCGCCTCCCAGCCCCACAGCATGTCCTTGGAGGCCGACTCGCGCAGCTTGTCCGCGCCCAGCACCAAGGCCACGTCGCAGGCCCCGGAGGCGATGCCGAACAGCGCGTTGCGCAGCGCGTCATGACCGGTGGCGCAGGCGTTTTCGATGCGCGACACCGGGATGTCGGCAAGCCCGAGGGTGTCGGCCAGGATGCCGGACGGGAACCCGTCCGCGGTGCCGCACTCACCGAACCAGGCCGCCTCGATATCGGCCTTGGCCAAGCCCTTGTCGACGGTGGCGGCGCACTCGGCGAACGCCATCGGCAGCAAATCCTTGATGCCCAGTGCGAAATGCTCGGCGAAGGGCGTCATCCCCGCGCCGACGATGGCAACCCTTTTCATACTGTGACTTCCTTGTCCGGCTCGAAGGCATAGCCGTAGTCGGGCACGCCCGAGCGCACCGCCACCCGCCGCAGCGTCATCCGGCCCCGATCGCCGATGTCGACGGTGCCCGGTTCGGTGCCGGTCACCTTCGCCAGCGCCCGCACCCCGACCTCGTCGAGTTCCACGATGACCAGCGAGTAGGGCGTCTTGAGGCCGGGCACCGGAACGTGCACGGTGACCTCGGTGTACACGGTGCCCGTGCGCGGCAGGGGCACCAGGCTGTAATGGGTGCTGAGGGTGCCGTCGTCGCCCACCCGGTAGCGCGGCGGAAAATCCAATTCCGTTCCGCCGGGATGTTGTCCGGCGACCCAGCGCACCTTGGCCTCGAAGGCCCGCTCGTAGGCGGCCAGCGAGATGAGCAGCTCGGCGCCGGGACGCAACACGCCCTCGGGTTTGGGCCGGGCGACCGGTTCGCGCCGATGGACCCGCGCACTGCCACTCGCGACCGCGATCCCGAACAGGCTCCCCTGCTCCACCCCGACCAGGGGGCCCGTCTCGCCCGCCTCGGCCAGCGCCGCGAGCGCGAACAGACCTGAGCTGGCACCGAAAGTGGGCAGCGGCACCGGATTTCCGGCGCACAGTGCGACCGCACGCTCGTGCTCGACACCCGCTACCGCCACGGGCACGTCCAGCCAGGTGGCCTCGAACGCGGCCAGCAGTCCGCGGGCGTGCAGCAGCCGGGGATCACCGTAGTCGTGCACCTCGCCGGCCGCGGTGCGGGTGCGCACCGGCAGGCTGCGCGAGATCCGCGCCGCCGTACGCACTTCCAGGCCGCGATCGGCGGTCAGCACCGCCACGGCCCCGGCGGGCGCCAGGTCGACGCCGATGACCAGCGTGCGCGGCCGCGCCGAACTGACCGCGTCCAGCGCGGCGGGCGCACCGCCCAGCCGCTCGACGACCTCGAGCTCCGGATCCAGGCCCAGCCCCGCCAGCAGTGCCGCGGCGTTGCCGCCCTCCAGCAGCGGCAGGTCCCGGCTCACCAGGATCACCACGTGTGCCGCACCGGCACCGGCCTCGAGCACGGCCCGCCCGGCCTCCACGGCCAGCGTCACCGCGTCCTCGTCGTCACCGGGCACCCGGTGCCCGGCCGCGCCCCAGCACGGCAGATACGTTCCTATCGCGGCGATGTGCGGCATCGAACTCTCCCACTCTTCTCCAACGCCGGCGCTCCTAGGTGACCGCGCCGGCGGTCTTCAGCGCGATGATGCGATCCCAGTCCAGGCCCAGTTCGAGCAGCACGTCCTCGGTCTGGGCCGCGAAGCCGGGGGCCGGGCCGGTGTCGGGGGCGGTGAGGTCGAACTGCACCGGGTTGGCGACCAGGTCGAGTTCGCCCGCGCGGACCAGATATTCGTTCGCGCGCACTTGCGCGTCGTCGGCGACCTGGCGCGAATCCTGCACCGGCGCCCACGGTCCCGCCAGGGTGGCGAACCGTTCGGACCATTCGGCCAGGGTGCGGGTGGCGATCGCCTCTTGCAGGATCGCCACGGCCGCAGCGGTATTGGCGGCCAGCTGCGCGCCGGTCTCGAAGCGCGGGTCGTGCGCGAGTTCCGGGCGGTCGATGTGCTTGCACACGTCCGGCCAGAATTTGGCCGGTTGCATCATGACGAAGGAGAGATAGCGGCCGTCCGCGGTGGCGTACAGCCCCGAGAGCGGATTGGTCGGTGACCCGTGCGCGCCCAGCGGCGGCGCCACCATCGGCTTGTCCAGATGCACCGAGAGCGCGACCCCGTGCCCCATCGCCCACACACCGCTGCCCAGCAGCGAGACGTCCACGACCGACGGTTCGCCGGTGCGCTCCCGCTTGAGCAGGGCCGCCGCGATCCCGCCGGCGAGATTGGTTCCGGAAATGGTGTCGCCGAAGGCCGGGCCGGGCGGTGGCACCATCCCGGCCACACCGGCCGGGGTGAGGCTGGCGGCGATTCCGCCGCGCGCCCAGAACGCGGTCATGTCGTAGCCGCCCTTGCCGGACTCCTCGCCCCGCGGCCCCAGCGCACTGCCGCGCGCGTAGACGATTCGCGGGTTCACCGCGCGGATCTCGTCCACATCGATGCGGAACTTGCGCCGGTGATCAGGCAGGAAGCTGGTCAGGAACACATCCGAGCGCTGAGCGAGCGCGTAGAGGACTTCCCGCCCCTCGGGAGTGGACATATCGAGCCCGACGCTGCGTTTGCCGCGGTTGGCGTGCTCCCAGTTCGGATTCGGGTCGCCCCGCACCTCGAACGCGCCGGTGCGGCGCAGCCCGCGCTGCGGGTCGCCCGTCACCGCGTGCTCGATCTTGATCACCTCCGCACCCCATTCGGCGAGCACCGCGCCCGCCGAGGGGACGAATCCGTACATCGCGACTTCGAGCACCCGGAAGCCTTCCAGCGGCTTCATCGGATCACCGCCGCGTAGGTCTTGCGCTCCAGGAACTCCTCGAGCCCCGCGACGCCGGACTCACGGCCGATGCCGGACTGCTTGTACCCGCCGAAGGGCGCGTCCGCGGCGAAGTAGTTGCCGCCGTTGATGCTCATCGTGCCGGTGCGGATGCGGCGGGCGACGGCCAGCGCGCGTTCGTCACTCGCGCTGAACACCCCGCCGGACAGCCCGTAGATGGAGTTGTTGGCGATGCGCACGGCATCGTCGTCGTCCTCGTACGGGATCACCACCAGCACCGGCCCGAAGACCTCCTCCTGCGCGATCTCGCTGTCGGGGTCGACTCCGGCCAGCAGCGTGGGGGTGTAGAAGAAGCCCGGATCGACCTTGGTGCCGCCGGTCACCAACGTCGCACCGGCGGCCACCGCACGCTGCACCATGGCGTCGACCTTGTCCCGCTGCCGGGCGCTGATCAGCGGTCCCATATAGGTTTTCGGATCACCCGGATCGCCGTAGCGAACGTGTCCGAAGTTCGCCGCCACCTTTTCGACCACCTCCTCGTGCCGCGCACGCGGGACCAGCAGTCGCGTGGTCAGGGCACAGCCCTGCCCGGCATGGGTGACCACGCTGAAGGCCGCGAACAGCGCGGTCAGGTCGAAGTCGGCGTCGTCGAGCACGATCATGGCGGATTTGCCGCCCAGTTCCAGGAACACGCGCTTGAGGCTGTCGCCGGCCGCAGCCATGATGCGCCGGCCCACGGCGGTGGACCCGGTGAAGGTCACCATGTCCACATCGGGATGGGTGGTCATCACCTCGCCGACCGAAACCTCCGAGGAGGCAATAACATTCACGACCCCGGCCGGAACGTCGGTGTAGCGCGCGATCAGCTCGCCCAGCGCCTGGGTGATCAGTGGCGTGTCCGGCGCGCCCTTGAGCACGACGGTGCAACCCGCGGCCAGCGCGGGCGCGAGCTTGGCCAGCGCCAGCTGATTCGGATAGTTGTAGGCCACGATCGCCGCGACGACACCGGCGGCTTCCTTCTCCACCCAGCGCCGATGCCGTTGCCCCCGGGCCTCGATCTCGGGCAGCTCCTCGGTCAGCGGATGACTCTTCAGCAGGTCGGCGTAGTAACGCACCAGGCCGATCGGGATGTCGAGCTGATTGCCGAGGGTGAGCGTGCGGGTCGCGCCGACCTCCGCGATCGTCAACTCCCGCAGTTCTTCCCGGTGGTCGAGCAGCGCCTGATGCAGCTGTTCCAGGCAGCGCACGCGCAGTTCGGTGTTGGTGGCCCAGTCGGTGCTGTCGAAGGCCCGCCGGGCGGCGGCGATGGCGGCTTCGGCATCGGCCACCGTGGCGTCGGGCGCCTGGCCGAGTACCGCACCGGTGGCGGGGTTGAGCGAGGCGAAGGTGCGCTCCGGCGCCACCAGCTGCCCGTCGATGAGCAGCCGGCGGCCCAATTCGCCTGACTCCCCGTTCTCGTGCCCGGCGCCCGTACCCGACGGCGCCTGGTCCTGAGTGTGCATCCCGCCTCCTCAATTTGTGAAAACTAGATTCTCATAGATGGAGAACCTTGCGATCGCTTTGGCTGAATCTAGCCTGAAGGCCAAACTTTCGTAACCCCCATCACAGTCGATCGATCATCAGGACCACGCACCGCGACCAGCCGATGTCCGGCAAAAGACCGTGGACTTGCCGGAAGGAAGTTTGCGAGAGTAGCGTTCTCCAAATAAAGAAGGGAGATTCTTGTGATTCAGACGAGAGCGCTCAGTCCAGCCCTGGGAGTCGAGGTCACCGGTGTCGAGGACCTGCTCGACGAAACCGTGGTCAGCCGCTGTCTGGAGGCCTTGACCTGGCGGGGCGTCCTGCTGATCCGGGGCCTGCACCTGGACGACGAGGCGCAGTTGGCTTTCAGCCGGCGCCTGGGCGCGGTCCTCGCCCCGGCCGGAAAGGAGATCTTCAAGATCTCCCTCGACCCCGCCGTGCAGCCCTCGGCCGAATACCTGAAGAGCACGTTCCACTGGCATATCGACGACACCACCAACGAGGTGCCCGCCAAGGCGACCATGCTCACCGCCCGGCACGTGGCCATGAGCGGCGGCGGCACCGACTTCGCCAGTACCTACGCCGCCTACGAGGCCCTGCCCGAACAGGAACAGAAGCGCTACGAACAACTGCGCGTCGTGCACAGTTTCGAAGCGGCGCAACGGCTTACCCACCCGAACCCCGCCGAGGCGGAACTCGCGGCCTGGCGACGGCTGCGCAGCCACGAGACCTCCCTGGTCTGGCAGCGCCGCGACGGCCGCCGCTCCCTGGTCATCGGCGCGACCGCCGACCACATCGTCGGCATGGATGCCGCCGAAAGCCGGGCCCTGCTGGACGAACTGCTGGAGTGGACCGCGCAGGAACGGTTCCGCTACACCCACGAGTGGGCCGTCGACGATGTGGTGGTCTGGGACAACACCGGCATGTTGCACCGCGCACTGCCCTACGACCCGGCCTCGCGGCGCACCATGCACCGCACCACCATCGCCGGCGAAGAGGCCTGGGCGTGACGGCGCCGTCCAAGACCGCGGTCGTCACCGGCGGCGCGTCGGGTATCGGCCTGGCCGTCGCGAAACGGCTACGCGCCGACGGCTATTCGGTGGCCACACTGGATCTGCGCAGATCACACGACGACGATCTGGCGTTCACCGCCGACGTCACCGATCCGGCCGAGGTATTCGACGCGCACACCGCCATCCGCGAAAAGCTGGGGCCGGTAACGGTTCTGGTCAACGCGGCGGGCATGGAGGGGTTCAAGCGTTTCGCCGATCTGTCCTTCGAGGAGTGGCAGCGGATCATCGCGGTGAACCTGCACGGCGTCTTCCACTGCGTCCAGGCTGTGCTGCCGGACATGCTGGATACCGGCTGGGGCCGGATCGTCAACATCTCCTCCTCCAGCGCGCATTCGGGGCAGCCGTTCATGGCGCACTACGTCGCGGCCAAATCGGCGGTCAACGGCCTGACCAAAGCGCTCGCGCTGGAACTCGGGCCCTCCGGCATCACCGTCAACGCGGTACCGCCGGGCTTCATCGACACCCCGATGTTGCGCGGGGCCGAAGAAAAGCGGTTACTCGGCGGGAGCGTGCAGGACCACATCAAGCGCACCCCCGTGCGCCGGGTCGGCCGGCCCGAGGACATCGCCGCGGCCTGCGCCTTCTTGATCTCCGAGGAGGCCGGGTACATCACCGGGCAGATCCTCGGGGTCAACGGCGGACGGAACACCTAGATGGCGGCGGATCTCGCGCTGCTGCTGGTGCGGCTGGTAGTGGGCGCCACGATGGTCGCGCACGGCGTCAACCACTGGGTGGGCGGCGGCCGGATCGCCGGTACCGCTCGCTGGTTCGGCGGACTCGGGCTGCGCTACCCGACCGCGCAGGCCTGGTTCAGCGTGATCACCGAGATCGGCGCGGGCGCGCTGCTCGCGCTCGGGCTGCTGACGCCGCTGGCGTGCGCGGCGGTGGTCTCGGTGATGCTGGTCGCCGGGCTGCTCGCGCATCGGGCCAACGGTTTCTTCGTCTTCCGTGAGGGTTACGAATACGTCCTGGTGCTGGCGACGGCCGCGCTCGCCCTCGGCCTGCTCGGGCCGGGGCGCTGGTCGCTCGACCATCTCGCCGGTATCGAGATCACCGGGTGGGGTGGCGGCGCGATCGCGCTCGGCCTCGGTAGCGCCGCGACGGCGGTCCTGCTGGCCGTGTGCTGGCGGCCCGAGGTCGAGGCGCCAGAGTGCGCGCAGGGCACACCTACGGAATCCGCTGCGCCACAAATCGAGACGATCACGGAGGAGTATTGATGCGGGTCGGATTCATCGGGCTCGGCATCCAGGGCGGGCCGATGGCGCGCCGGATCGCCGAGGCGGGTCACCCCACGACCCTGTGGGCCCGGCGGGCCGAGGCGCTGGAACCGTTCCGCGACACCCGGGCGGCCGTCGCGGACTCCCCCGCCGACCTCGCCGCCGCCAGCGATCTCGTCTGCGTGTGTGTAGTCTCCGACGCCGATGTGCGCGAGATCCTCACCCGGCCGGACGGGATCCTGGCCGGGCTCCGGCCCGGTGGCGTGCTCGCCGTGCACAGCACCGTCCACCCGGACACCTGCGCCGAGCTTGCCGAAACGGCTGCTGCCCAAGGGGTTTCACTGCTCGACGCACCCGTCAGCGGCGGTGGCCCGGCCGCCGCCGCGGGCACCCTGCTGGTCATGGTCGGCGGCGACGACGCGGTCGTGCGGCGCTGCCGGCCGGTGTTCGACAGTTACGCGCGGCTGGTGGTCCATCTCGGCGGCGTCGGCACCGGGCAGGTCGCCAAGATCATCAACAATCTGCTCTTCACCGCCAACCTCGCTACTGCCGTGAGCACGCTCCGACTCGGGGAGAGCCTCGGCCTGGATCCGAAAAGCCTGGGTGAGCTCATCTCACAGGGCACCGCGAACAGTTTCGCGCTGGGCCGCGTCGTCGCGGGCGGCGGGCTGGACAGCATCGCCAAGCATGCGGCCGGGCTGCTGCGCAAGGACGTCGATCTGGCCGGCGATCTGGCCGCGCGGGCCGGAGACGGGGACGGCATCGTCTTCGAGGCCGCGCGCGACACCCTGTCGGTCATGGATCGGCTGCTCGCCTGAGGAGAGGAGAACCGATGCGGGTTGGATTCGTCGGGGCCGGGCGAATGGGCGCGCCCATGGTGCAACGCCTGGTTGCCGCAGGGCATGAGGTTCGGGTGCTGGCACGCGATCCCGCCACCCTTGCCGGACCGGCCGGGGCGAGCGTGACTTCACGGCCGTCCGAGGCCGCCGCGGACGCGGCCGCGGTGCTGGTGTGCGTCTTCACCGACGAGCAGGTGCGGTCGGTGTGCCTGGACGGCGATCTGCTCTCGGCCATGCCGCCCGGATCCGTACTCGTCGTGCACACGACCGCGCGCCCGGACACCATGACCGCGGTGGCCGAGCACGCCGCGCGGTACGGCGTCGAGGTACTCGACGCCGCCGTGAGCGGCGGGCCGCACGATATCGCGGCGGGCACGCTGACCGTCTTCACCGGCGGCACCGACGCGGCCGTGCGCCGGATTCAGCCGGCGCTGTCCTGCTACGCCGATCCGATTCTGCACGTCGGTCCGCTCGGCGCCGGTCAGCGGGTGAAGCTGCTCAACAACGCCGCGTTCGCGGCGCAACTCGGTGTCGTCGCCGAGATCGTCCGGCTCGCGGAACAATTCGGGCTCGACGAGGCCACGGTGCTGCGGGCGCTACCGCATGGCAGCGCGGGCGGCCGCGCCCTCGCCGGTGCGGCGGCCCGCGGCTCGATCGGCGAATTCATCGCGGCCGTCGGCGATTTCCTCACCAAGGATGTCGCGGCGGTGCGCTCGGCGTTCGCCGATCTCGGCACGCTGGACCCGCTCATCGACGCCTGTGCCTTCGAGCCACCGGCGAGACGATGAGGCGCCGGCCTCAGACGCCCAGCGATTTCGCGATGATGACCTTCATGACTTCGCTTGTCCCGGCATAGATCCGGGCCACGCGCGCATCGGTGTACAGGCGCGCGATGGGATACTCCATCATGTAGCCGTAGCCGCCGAACAACTGCAGGCAGCGGTCGACCACGCGGGCCTGGACCTCGGTCGAGAAGAGTTTCACGCGGGCGGCGTCGGCGCCCGAGAGCCGGCCGGCCACCAGCTCCAGCACCGCGTTGTCGACCAGGGCCTGGGCGGCCTCGATATCGGTGGACATCGCGGCCAGCTCGAATTTGGTGTTCTGGAACGAGGCCACCGGCGTACCGAAAGCCTTGCGCTCCTTGACGTATTCGATGGTGGCGGTCAGCGCGGCGCGGGCCTGTGCCACCGAACCGACGGCGACCGTCATCCGTTCCTGGGGCAGGTTGTGGCCCAGATAGCCGAAGGCCGCGCCTTCCTCGCCCAGTCGGTTGGCGACCGGCACGCGCACATTGTCGAAGGACAGCTCGACGGTGTCCTGCACCTTGCAGCCCATCTTCTCCAGCACCCGGCCCTTCTCGAACCCGGGCATGCCGTCCTCGACCACGAGCAGGGTCAGTCCGGCGCGGCGGTTACCCGGATCGGTGGCACTGCGCGCGACCACGACCACCAGGTCGGCGAGCAGGCCGCCGGTGATGAACGTCTTCGACCCGTTGAGTACGTAGTCCGCGCCGTCGCGGACGGCGGTGCTGCGCATGCCCGCCAGGTCGGAGCCGGTGCCGGGCTCGGTCATGGCCACAGCCGTGAGCAGCCGGCCGGCGGCCAGGCCGGGGAACCAGCGTTGCCGCTGTTCGGCATTCGCGTATTCCAGGAAATACGGGAGGATGACGTCGACCTGTGTGCGCACCGTACTCAAGGTGACCAGCGCCCGTTGCGCCTCCTCTTGCAGCACCGCGTTGTAGCGGTAGTCCGGCAGCCCCGCTCCCCCGAATTCCTCCGGGATCGCGGTCCCGAGCAGCCCCAGCGCGCCGAGCTGTTCGAAGACCGCGCGCGGCATCTGCCCGGCCTTCTCCCAGGCCGGATAGTTCGGCACCACTTCCTTGTCGATGAACTCGCGGGCCAGCTGCCGGAACGCCTCGTGGTCCGGGGTGTAGATATCCCTGCGCATTCCGGTTCCTTCAGGCCACGAGCTCGACGATGGTGGCGTTGGCGGTCCCGCCGCCCTCGCACATGGTTTGCAGGCCGTAGCGAATTCCGTTGTCGCGCATGTGATTGACCATGCGGGTCAGCAGCACCGCCCCGGACCCGCCGAGTGGATGCCCGAGGGCGATCGCCCCGCCCAGCGGATTGCACTTGGCCGGATCCGCGCCGGTCTCGGCGAGCCAGGCCAGCGGGACCGGCGCGAACGCCTCGTTCACCTCGAAGACGCCGACCTCGGCCAGGTCGATTCCGGCCTTGTGCAGCACCTTCTCGGTTGCCGGTATCGGGCCGGTGAGCATGAGGACCGGATCCGAGCCCGCCACCGCGCCCGCGCGATAGCGCACCAGAGGCCGCAGACCCAGCTCACGAGCCCGTTGCGGCGTGGTGATCAGCAGGGCTGCCGCGCCGTCCGAGATCTGGGAGGAGTTGCCCGCGTGAATGGTTCCGTCGTCTCGGAAGGCGGGCTTCAATCCCGCCAGCTTCTCGACCGTGGTGCCGCGGCGGATGCCCTCATCCGCGGTGATGGAGCCCGAATCAGTAGCGACGGAGACGATTTGGGCGTCGAACGCGCCGCGGTCCTGCGCGACGGCGGCCCGCTCGTGCGAGAGCGCCGCGAACTCGTCGAGCCGGGTCCGCGTAAAACCCCACTTGCGCGCGATCAGCTCGGCCGAAATGCCCTGGTTGAACGAGAAATCGTCGTATCGGGCGAGCGCTTTCGGGCCGTACGGGCTGCCACCCGCTTTCGCGGCGCCCAGCGGCACCCGGCTCATTACCTCGACGCCACCGGCTACCACCACCTCCTGCTGGCCGGACATGACCGCCTGGGCCGCGAAATCCAGGGCCTGCTGGCTGGATCCGCACGCGCGGTTGACCGTCGTGCCCGGAATGCTCTCCGGCCAGCCCGCGGCCAGCACGGCGTAGCGGCCGATATTGCTGGATTGGTCACCGACCTGAGAGACGCAGCCCCACACCACGTCGTCGATCACCGCCGGATCGATGCCGGCACGTTCGACGAGGGCGTTGAGCACTACCGCGGACAGGTCCGCCGCGTGCATCCCGGACAGGCCGCCGTTACGTTTACCGACGGGAGTGCGGACCGCCTCGGCAATGACTACCTCACGCATGTGTTCTCTCCTGTTCGTCCATGGCCCAGCCACCGGTGAAGCGCGGCTCGCGCTTCTCGGTGAAGGCCGAGAATGCTTCCGGCGCGTCCGTGGTCGCGAAGTTGATTCCCTGGGCCCGCGCCTCGGCGGCCAGCGCCGTGCGCAGATCGCTGCTCGCGCCCTCGTTGAGCAGTGCTTTGGTTTGCGCCAGCGCCACGGGCGGGCCCGCGGCCAGGCGCGCGGCGAGATCGTCGACGAAACCGTCGATCTCGGCGCCCGGCACCACCCAGGTGACCAGGTTCAGCTCCCGGGCCTGGGCCGCGTCGATCGTCTCGGCCAGCAGTGCCAGCCGTTTGGCCTGTTGCGGGCCGACCAGGTGCGGGAGCAGCCAGGAGCCGCCCAGATCCACCGACAGACCGCGGCGGGCGAAGATCTGCGCGAAGGTGGATTCCGGGGTGGCCACGACGAAATCGCAGCCCAGGGTCAGGTTCCAGCCCGCGCCGACGGCGACGCCGTCCACCTTCGCGATGGCGGGCATGGGGAGTTCTTGCAGTTGCAGGGCGACCTGGCTCAGCAGGCGCATCTTGCGTGCCGGGTGACCGGCGGTCAGCACCGAGACATCCGCGCCCGAGCAGAACGCCCCGCCCGCGCCGGTGAGTACCAGGACGCGAACGTCGGGGTCGTCGCCCGCGGCGATCAGGGCATCTCGGAGGCGCGCCCACATCTCCCAGGTCACGGCGTTCTTGCGGCGTGGGCGATTGAGGGTCAGCGTGCGGACGCCGTCGTGGTCGGTGACGAGCAGGTCGGGTTCAGTGGTCATGATCTCTTCTCACAGGTGGGTGTCCTCGCGGCACTGCCGTCAGCTGTAGGCGGGACCGATCGCGCCCTGCGCCCGAAGATCTGCGATTTCCGCACTCCCGCAGCCACATTCGGCCAGCACAGCATCGGTGTGCTGACCCAGCCCGGGTACCGCGCCCATGGGTGGCGTGTAGCCCGCCACGATCGCGGGCGGCAACAGCGACGGGATCGGCCCAGCCGGGGTGTCGATGGTGCGCCACCGGTCACGTTCCACCAGTTGCGGATGGTCGAGCACCTCGCTGGGCAGGTTGTAGCGGGAGTTGCCGATGCCGGCGGCGTCGGCGGTCTTTTGTATTTCGGCCAGTTCGTGTTGCGCGCACCATTCGCCGATGGCCGCGTCCAGTTCCGCGCGGTGACGGACGCGGCCCGGATTGCCGTGAAAGCGGTCGTCGTCCGCCAAGTCCGGGCGGCGCAGGATCTCGCGGGCCAGGCGCTGCCATTCCCGGTCGTTGGTGGTGCCGAGGACCACTGTCTGTCCGTCGGCGGTGCCGTAGGAGCCGTAGGGCGCGACCGCCGGTGAGCTCATGCCCAGCGGCTGCTGGTCCACACCGGCGTGGCGGGCGTAGGTCAGGTGGTAGCCCATCACGTCGGCCATCGTGTCGAACAGGCTGACCGCGATGCGCGCACCCGGGCCGGGACCCGAGCGCAGGCGCTCGCACAGCTGCGCCAGAATCGTCAGCGCCGCATAGAGTCCCGTCGTCACGTCCGCGACCGGCGGTCCCGGTTTCGCGGGGGCATTCGGGAAACCGGTGACCGCGCAGACGCCCGCCTCGGCCTGCACGAGTAGGTCGTAGGCGCGCTTGCGGGACAGCGGCCCGCCCGTGCCGAAGCCGTCGATCTCGACGGCGATCAAATGCGGGTGGCGGGTCGCCAGCTCCGCGGGCGCCAGACCCAGGCGGCCCGTCGCGCCGGGCGCGAGATTCGAGACCAGCACGTCGGCCCGAGCCAGGAGGCGATGCAGAATATCTACTCCCGCAGTCGATTTCAGGTCGAGCGTCACCGATTCCTTGCCGCGGTTGACCCAGACGAAGTGGGCGGCCTGGCCGTGCACCACGTCGTCGTAGTGCCGGGCGAAGTCGCCACCGGCCGGGTTCTCGATCTTGATCACCCGCGCCCCGAAATCAGCCAGGGTGCGCGTGCACATCGGCGCGGAGACCGCCTGCTCCAAGGCGATCACGGTGACACCGGACAGTGGGCCGTACGACTCAGCGTCGCCCATCACATCACCATGCCGCCGTCCACCGGCAGCACCTGGCCGGTGATGAAAGCGGCGGCGTCCGACGCCAGGAATACGAACGCCCCCGCGACCTCTTCCGGTTCCGCCCAGCGCCGCAACGGGATTCGGTTCAGCATCTGCGCGGCGAACTTCTCGTCGGTCCGGATGGTGGTGGTCATCGGCGTGGCGGCCAGCGGCGCGAGCGCGTTCACCAGGATCTGCTTGCGTGCCAGTTCCCGGGCCAGGGATTTGGTCATGCCGATGATGGCGGCTTTGGCGGCGGAATAGTTGATCTGCCCCAGGGTGCCGACGAGGCCGGCCGAGGAGGTGACGTTGATGATGCGCCCGGTGCCGTCGGTGGGCATGTGCGGCAGCGCGGCCTGCGAGCAGGTGAACGTGCCGACGGCGTGGATCTCGAACAGCCGCCGCACCGAGTCCGCGGTGGTGGCCGCGAACATGGCCGGGTCGGTCACGCCCGCGTTGTTGATCACGATGTGCAAGGTCCCACCCGCCAGCGCCGCGGCCCGTGCGGCCGCCGCGTCGGCCGCCGCGCGATCGGACACGTCCAGGGCGAAGCTCTGTGCCACACCGCCGTTGGCGACGATCTTCTCGGCGACGACCGCCGCACCCGCCTCGTTCATGTCCGTCACCAGCACCGCCGCCCCCGCCTCGGCCAGCGCCACGGCCACCGCGGACCCGATGCCACCCGCCGCGCCGGTCACCAGCGCCGCGCGCCCGGTGAGATCGAAAAGTCCGTTCCTGCTGGCCATTCAGTAGCTCCTCGGCATTCCCAAAGTGTGTGATCCCAGGTAGTTCAGGATCATTTCCTGACTGATCGGCGCGATCTTCATGACGCGCGCCTCCCGGAAGTAGCGGGCCACGTGATATTCCTCGGCGTATCCCATGCCGCCATGGGTTTGCAGCGCGCGATCGGTCGCGGTGAATCCGGCCTCGGCGCACAGGTATTTGGCGGTGTTCGCCTCGCGGCCGCACGGCTTCCCGTTGTCGTAGAGCCAGGTCGCCTTGCGCAGCATCAGTTCCGCCGCGTCGAGATGAGCCAGGGAGTCGGCCAGGGGGAACTGGATGCCCTGATTCTTTCCGATCGGCCGGCCGAAGACCTCGCGCTCGTTGGCGTACTTCACGGCGCGGTCGAGCGCGACCCGGCCCAGGCCCAGCGCCTCGGCCGCGATCAGCATCCGCTCCGGATTCAGTCCGTCGAGAATGTATTTGAAGCCCTGGCCCTCTTCGCCGACCCGGTCCGCCACCGGAATGCGCAGCTCATCGATGAACAACTCGTTGGAGCTGACCGCGTTGCGGCCCATCTTCGCGATCGGCCGGATATCGATGTGCGCGCGGTCCAGATCGGTCAGGAACAGCGTCATCCCGTCGGTCTTCTTGACCACGTCGTCGTAAGGCCGGGTGCGGGTCAGCAGCAGGATCTTCTCCGATTCCTGCGCCTTGGAGATCCACACCTTGCGGCCGTTGACGACATAGTGGTCGCCGTCGCGGCGCGCGAAGGTGGTGATCCGGGTGGTGTCCAGGCCCGCACCGGGTTCGGTGACGCCGAAGCACACGTGCAGGTCACCGCGTGCGATGCGGGGCAGTGTGCGCTGCTTGAGTTCGGCGGACCCGTGCACCACGACCGGCTGCATGCCGAAGATCGACATATGGATCGAACTGGCGGCGTTCATGCCGCCGCCCGAGCGTGCCACCTCCTCGGCCAGCAGCGAGGCCTCGGTGATGCCCAGGCCATGGCCGCCGTACTCCTCCGGGATAGTGATGCCCAGCCAGCCGCCGCGCGCGACGGTGTCGTAGAACTCCGTCGGAAACTCGTGTGCGCGATCCTTCTCCGACCAGTAGTGGTCGTCGAATTTCTTCAGCAGTTCGGCGACGGACTTCCGGATCAGTTGCTGATCCTCGGTCGGTTCGAAACTCATGCCCGCGGACATATCGGCTCCTTCACGGTCGCACTCCGATCAATCCGACGCGGGCAGCGGTTTGGCGGCCTTGATCGTCATCGGTTCTCCGTCGCAGCTCAGCGCGCCCGAACCGGACGCGGTGCACAACACTTCGACCGACTCGTCGGCATTGACATAGCGTTTGCCGATGAGCGTCACCGGCGCACCGGAATCCGGCTCGCCCTTCGGCGCCCCGCTGGCCGAAACCATCGGCGCGCCGCCGCAGGTCAGTGTGGGCGGCGCGCCGGCGGGCACCCGCACGGCGACGACGCGCGTGCCGCAGACCGAACTGGCGAGCTGCTCACCGGGTCGTAGTGGCGATGCTGTCATGCTCAATCTCCTTTCCGGGCAACCGATCTGCCAGCTGAGCCAGATCGAAGGACTGCCGGGCCATCCAGAAACGCAGGACCCCGGTCAGCGAATAACGCAGGAACACCGCGGCTCCCACCACGCTCACCGCGACGCCCGTCAGCGCGATGATGATGGCGTCGCGCTGCGCCAGCGGATCGGAAGTGTTGTGCGACATCAGATAGGCCAGCACCGCCAGCACCGGCCCGGCCACCAGCAGCCCGATGCCCAGGCGCAGCCACAGGCCGCCGCGGCCCGCGGCCGGGTCCGGGATCTTCAATTCAGCGATCTCGCGGACGAAGCGGTCCGCGCGTGTCTCGGTCATACGGAACTTCCTAGATAGAGTGCTGCCAATTCCTCGCGCAGTCCGTCGCCCGGACTGCCCTGGTGTTCGATCCGCCCGCGCACCAGCACGGCGGCGTAGTCGGCGATATCGAGTACGGCGGCCGCGAACTGTTCGACGATCAGGACGGCCAGGCCCGTCCGCGCGATCTCGGCGACCTGGTCGTAGAGCTGCCCGACGACCAAAGGCGCCAAGCCCATGGACAATTCGTCCAGCAGCAGCACCGCGGGTTCGGTCGCCAGCCCGCGGGCCAGGGCGAGCATCTGCTGTTCGCCGCCGGACATGGTGCCGGCGATCTGGTTCGCCCGCTGAGCCAGAATCGGGAACCGGGCGTAGGCGACCTCCTCGATTCGCGCCAGCGGCTGACCGGTGAAGGTCATCATCAGCAGGTTGTCGCGCACCGACAGGTTCGGGAACACGCCCCGGCCCTCGGGTATCGAGCACACTCCGGCCCGCGCCAGGTCGCGCGGGCTCGCGCCGGAGACGTCGCGGCCGCCGAGCAGCAACTGCCCCTCCGCGACCGGATGCACACCCGCGGCGACCTGCAACGTCGTGGTCTTGCCCGCGCCGTTGGGCCCGAGCAGGGCCACCACCTGCCCCGGCGCGACCGCGAGGTCGACGCCGTGCAGCACCGTGATGGCGTCGTAAGCGGCTCGGACGCCACGCAATTCGAGCAGAGCGCTCATAGGTCCCCCAGGTAGGCGGCCAGCACGGTCTCGTCCCGGCGGATCACCTCGGGCGGACCCGAGGAGATGATCTTGCCGAGGTCCAGCACGAACACCTCGTCACAGACGCTCATGACCAGCCCCATGTCGTGCTCCACGAGCACGACCGCGGTGCCGTCGGCCGCCAGCGCCCGCAGCAGGGTCGCGAAGCGCTCGGTCTCCGCGCCGTCCTGACCCGCCGCCGGTTCGTCGAGCAGCAGCAGGCTGGGCTGGGCGGCCATCGCGCGCCCGACCTCGACCAGGCGCGCGGACCCGGTGGGCAGTTCGTCGGCGCAGGTGTCGGCTACGCCGGTGAGCCCGAGCCGGTCGATGATGCCGGTGACGGTGGTCGCGGCCCGCCGCCGATGCGGCCCCAATTCCGCCGCGACCAGCAGGTTGTCGCGAACGGTCAAGCGGCCGAACAGTTCCAGGCGCTGGAAAGTGCGCGCCAGCCCGTGGCGGGCGCGCCGGGCCGGGCCCATCCGGGTGATGTCGCGGCCGTCGAGGTGGACGGTGCCCGCCGCGGGCCGGCGCAACCCGCAGACGACGTCGAACAGCGTGCTCTTGCCGGCGCCATTGGGCCCGATGAGCCCGGTGATGCGGCCGCGTTCGGCGCGCAGCCCGGCGCCGTCCAGGGCGTGGCGGCCACCGAAGGTGACCCGCACCCCCTCAACCTGCAGTAACGACGGCATGGTCGAGCACCTCCCGATCCTGGGCGCGCCACGGCCGGCGCACACCCCACCACTCCACGGGCACCTCGGGTTCGGCGTGCGGCCGCTGCCGGGACCGAGCCCAGCCGCGGACCACCAGCGCGGCGATCAGGGAACCGCAGAACAACACCCAGCCGTCGATCACTTCGGCGAGGCGCAGCAGCCACAGCAGCACGGGGACACCGATCAGCAGCCCCAGCGCGAGCCGGTCGTAGAACACCGGATTCCAGCCCGCACGCAGGCGCGCCACCGCGCCGGCCCGGACCACGCCGCCGCCGAAAGCGATTCCGGCCAGCGCGGGTACCACCTCGACGAGGTTCTGGGTCGAGGGCCACAGCGCGGGGACAGCGGTCAGCGGGCCGAACAGCGCCACACCCACGAACAATCCGGCGCCGATCGCGCCGAGCCCGGCGAAGACCGCGACCAGGAAGATCGGCAGGCCCGCGACGAAATTGAACTGGTCGGCGGTGACCGAACGCAACTGCATCCCGTACAGCGCGCCGCCCAGTCCGGCGATACCCGCCGACAACGCGAACACCGAGACCTTGGCCAGCAGCAGATTTCCGCCCAGCGTGGCGTAGGCGGCCTCGCTGTCGCGCAGGGCGATCAGGCGGCGGCCGAACCGCCCGCGCCGCAGCAGCACGACGCCGAGTCCGGCCAGGGCCAGGCAGACCGCCGCGAAGACCGTGATCTCCGCGGTGCTGTCCAGCCGCAAGCCGAACAACCCCGGCCCGGTCAGCTCGATCGAGCCCTGATCGAACAGCGCGATCCGCACGCCGAGGACTTCGAACGAGGGCAGCGTGAAGATCCAGCGATCCAGCACCACCGCGAACGCGGCGGTGCCCAAAGCCAGGTAGACGCCCGAAAGACGCAGGGCCGGAAGGGCGATCACCGCCCCCGCGGCCGCGGCGATGAGCACGGCCACCGGGAGCGCCCACGCCTGCCCGTGCGGGCCCAGATGCGCGTAGGCGATGGCGCCGATGCCCGCCATGCTCAACTGGCACAGCGAGAGCTGACCGGCGTATCCGGCCAGTGGCACGAACGACAGCGCGATCACGCCGAAGGCGAAGATCCGCCCGTAACTGATCAGATCGGATTCGCCGAGCACGGTCGCGAGGATCAGGCCGAACAGCACCACCACCGCGCCGAACACCAGCGTGCCGCGCAGCGTCGGGGTCGGCACCTGGCTCAGCTGCCGGTCCCGGCCGCGCAACCGGCCGTGCGGGAACACCAGCAGCGCCAGGAACAGCAGCAGCGCGGGCGCGGCCAGCCGCAGTCCGGGTAGATACGCGTTCTGCGGCAGGTATCCGGCGAGATAGCTTTCCAGACAGCCCACCACCACCGCGCCGAAGAAGGTCATCGGCAGACTGCGCAGACGCCCGAAAACCGCCGCGGTGTAGGCGCTCACGATGAGCAGGGACAGCTGGGCCGCGTCCAGGTTCACCATCGGGGCGATGAGGATTCCGCCCACCGCCGCCAGCTCGATGCCCAGGATCCAGGCCACCCGATTGGCCCGCACCGGATCCGCGCCGGTCAGGCCGACCAGCGCCCGATCGTCCACCCCGGCACGCATTTCCGCGCCGGTCCGGGTGCGGAACAGCAACAGCCGCAAGCCGATCGCGACGGCGACGGCCACCGCCATGGTCAGGGCCTGATGCCAGGTGATGGTGGCCGAGCCGAGCCGCAGCGGTGTCATCTCCGCGAAGAACGCCGGCAGGGTGCGGGCCTTGTTCGGATCCCAGATCCACCGCGCCGCGGCGATCAGACCGCTCAGCAGGGCGACCGTCATCACCAGGCGCTCGGCCTCGCCCAGCCGCTGCACGGTGCGCATCGCCCGCTCCACCAAGAGCCCGGACAGCGGCGCGAGCACCAGTAATACCAGCGGCAGCGCCACCACGACGGGGACGCCCCAGCCGATCGTCAGCTGCCAGTAGGTGAAGGCCGCCATCATCCCGGCCGCGCCGTGCGCGAAATTGAAGACGCCGGTCGTGGTGTAGGTGAGCACCAGGCCACTGCCGATGACGGCGTAGATGGCGGCGGTGCTCAACCCCACGAGCCCGAAGGTGAGAAACTGTTCCATTATTCGACGTCGTTCACGTTCTTGCCGACATCGGCGAGGGTGAGCGGCCGGTCGTAGGCGCCGGTGTAGCGGTAGGCCGGAACATCACAGCGGAACGGGCCCTGATTCGGCTGGAAATCCGCGGACTTCCAGCCCTGCGCGGTGGCCTGAACCACGTTGAAGCACTTGGGCGGGGTGTCCCGGTCGGCGACCACGGTGGGCGCGTTGAGCCCGCCGCCGGTCCACGCGGTCTCCTTCGACGCCGCGGCGATGAGGCAGGCCCGGGTGAGTTGATCGCCGCAACTCGCCGCCGATTTCGCGAACAGCAGCCACGCCGAGAAGGCACGCAGCGTGGGCATCGTGATGTCGGCCTCCGGGGCGTACTTCTTGTACAGGTCGAGCAGTTGCTGTGTGGCTGGTACCGCGCTCGGGCTCTCGGCCGGGACCGTGCCGCCGAGGTCGGCGTAGTTGTTCTGGAAGCTGAGCGATTTGCCGACGGTCTCCAGGAAGGAGCTGTGATACGAGTTGTTGTTCGCGTCGATCCAGTCCAGCTTGTAGTCCATGCCGGTGAGGACGTCCTCCAGCTTGGCCAGCTGCCGCCAGTCACCCAGGAACATCAGGCCTTTGACGCCCTTGCTCTTGATGGCCTGCGCGTACGGCGTCCAATCCGCGACGCCGCTGGCGGGATAGAGATCGTTGTAGACGAAGGTCGCACCGCCGGCGGTCATCGCCTCGGCGAACTTCGTCCCCATCACCTTGGTGACCGGCGAATCGCCGTTGATCATGCCGACCGCGCCCGCGGATCCGGGATGCGCTTCCTTCAGCAGCCAGTGGTAGTAGCCGGTGTACTGGAAATAGTTCACGTAGGCGCTGGCCGAGGCGTTGTATTGCAGATCCGATTGCACGTTCTGCTGCTGCGAGATCTGCGCCGGGAAGTCGGGCAGCAGGCAGGACAGCCGCTCCTTGACGCCCAGTCCGTCGAGCGCGGCGCCACCGCCGACGAGCGCGAAGTCCTCCCGGCAGGCATCGAGCATGCGCTGGCGGACTTCCATCAGCTTGGCGTCGCGGGTATCGGTGACGATCTTGCGGCCGTTGATGCCGCCCGCCGCGTTACACCATGTGGTGAATACCTTCGCCGCTTCCGGGAATTCGGAGTTTTTGGTGAACCCCATGTCGGTGAAGACACCGACCTTGATCTCGGTAGCGGTGACACCCTGCGCCGACGCGGCACTGGGCCGGCCGGGACCGCACACCCCCTTCAGGTCGCCGAAGTCACCCGAGGTCAGGCCCTGGGCCACCGCGGCTTCCTCGGTGCCCGGGCCGCTGCGGCCGCCACACCCGGTGACCAGCACCAGCGCCGCCACCAGTCCGATGAGTACTTGCTGCGATTTCACGCTGAATCCTTCGTTCTCGCCCTCGATTCCGGCAGCTCAGCAGACCGTCGTCTGGCCGCCGCTCTGGATCGCGAGCAGCGCGCAGAAGGTCGCGGCCGCGACCTTCCACTGCCCTGCCTCCTTGATCGCCTGCCCGGACTGATCGGGCAGCACCGGATTCCCGTTGAGCAGCAGGGTGTACTTGACGTCGGCATGACTGCTGTCGCCGAACTTCACCTCCGCGACCGTGACGCTGGTGCCGGTGGCCTGCGGGTTGAGGGCCATGCCCTCGAGGGCCTGCTGGAACGCCGAGCCCTTTTCGACCAGCCCGGCGCGGGTGGCGGCGGGGGTCTGCCCGTTGAAGAACGTCACGTAGGCGTCGGTGACGGCCTTGGTGTCGGCGGCGGAGGTGGCCGCGCTGGTCGTCGCCGCGGCGACGGTAGTCGCGGAGGTCGCCGGCGTGGCCGAGTCGTCGTCGGAGCCACAGCCGACGAGCGCCGTGGCGGTCAGTGCGACCAGACAGCACGCGGCGAGGACCGGGCGAAGGGAAGTGCGCATGGTGGAACCCTTTTCAGCTTCTAGGAAGACCGAGCACACGCTCGGCGATGATGTTGCGTTGAATCTCGGAGGTGCCGCCGGCGATCGTTCCGGCGAAACTGCGCAGGTAGCGCTCGAACCAGCTGCTCGTGAAGTGCTCGATGCTCATCGGGGTGTAGGGCCCGGTCATGGCGGGATGGTGCAGACCTTCGGACCCGGCGGCGTTCAGCGCCGCCTCCGAGGCCGCCTGCACCGCCTCCGAACCCAGCAGTTTCAGCACCGAGAGCGCCGGAACATCTTGTTGTCCACGGGCTTCGCGGCCGAGCGCCGCCGAACCGAGCAGCCGCAGCGCCTGTAGATCCATCACGAGCGTCGCGAAGCGGTCCCGGTCCAGCTCGGTCCGGGGCCGGGAATCGGCCACCAGATCCTCGAGCCGATCGGCGAAACTGAGCCACAGCAGCGTGCGCTCGTGGCCGAGCGATCCGGTGGCGACCTGCCACCCGCCGTGCAGCGTGCCGACGAGGTTCGCCGCGGGCACCCGCACGTCCTCGAAGAAGACCTCGTTGAAGTCGAGATCGTCCGGGGCGCAGGCGGAGGCGAACGGACGCCGGGTCACACCCGGTGTGCCGGTCGGGATCAGCAGCACACTGATGCCCTTGTGTTTCGGCGCGTCCGGATCGGTGCGGACGAAGGTCAGCAGCACATCCGCGTGGTGCGCGCCGGAGGTCCAGACCTTCTGCCCGTTCACCACGAAATGCTCGCCGTCCAGGACGGCGCGGGTCCGCAGCGACGCCAGATCCGAGCCCGCCGAAGGCTCGCTCATCCCGAGTGCCGCGGTGAGCTCCGCGCGCAAAATCGGTGTGGCCCACTGCTTCTTCTGCTCCGGGGTGCCGAAGGTCAACAGCGAGGCGGCGATGATGCCGAGGCCCTGTGGATTGAAACTGTGATAGATCCGGCGCTTGGACAGCTCCTGGAGATGCGCGTACTGCTGAAGTAGCGAGGCGTTCCGGCCGCCGAACTCGGGTGGATTCCCCGGTAGCAGCCAGCCGTTGTCGAACAGCAGGCGCTGCCATTCGCGCGCCCAGCCCGGCACCTCCGCGCTGGAACGCGAACGCTGCGCGACAGTGGCCGGGTCCGGCAGGTGCTCGGCGAGAAAGGCGACGAATTCGGCGCGAAAGGCCTCGACGTCGGCCTCAAAGGTGAGTTGCACGGTACTCCTCGGCGATCAGCGCCCGGTGCACCGCCGCGCCGCCGAGCAGCAGCTCGCCGAACTTGGCCCGCTTGAGCGCGAACTGCACATCGTTTTCCCAGGTGAATCCCATGGCGCCGAACAACTGCACGCCATTGCGGAACACCAGCGACTGGCATTCCCCCGCCGCCGCCTTGGCCATGGCCGCGGCGATCTCACGCCCGGAATGGGCTTCGGCGATGGTCAGCGCCGCGTAATACGCCAGCGCGCGGGCTCGTTCGATGGCCACGTGCATGTCGGCCGCCTTGTGCTTGACCGCCTGGAACGCGCCGATCGGCACGCCGAACTGCTCGCGGGTACGCACATGCTCGAGCACCGCGTCGAGAATGCGCTGACAGGCTCCGACCACGGTCAGCGCCATTCCGGTCAGCGCCGGCGGGCGCGCGGCGGGCGCCGGGACGGGACCGCGATCCGCGTCGCCGACCCGGACGTTCTCGAAGCGCACCTCGGCCATGTGCACTACCGGATCGAAGATCTCGGTACGCGCCACCGTGACGGCCGCCGCAGGCACCACGAAGACGCCGGCGGCGGTGACCACGGCCAACCGCTCGGCGCGATCCCCGTCCAGCACCCGGCGGGCGATGCCGTCCAGGCGCCACTCGGTGCCCTCCCGGCGAGCGCGCACACCCTCGTAGACGGCCGCACCGGTTTCACCCGGGCGCGCGAATTCGGTTACCAGTGGCGCGAATTGACTCATGGTCGCCAGATACGGCGTGGGGTCGTTCGCCCGGCCCAGCTCCTCGAGGACGATGGCCAGCTCGACCGCGGAGGCCGGCTCGGCGAGCTCGGTCCACCCGTGCTCCACGTAGGCCTGCCACACCGGCGCCGGATCCGTGCCGTCGTCGACGACCGCGCGAACCACCGCCGGCGGGCACCTTTTCGCGACAATGTCGCGCACGGTCTCCTGCCACAACCGTTGATCCGAGTCGAACTCGAAGATCATCCCGGCCTCCCTCGCACTGCCTCGGCGCATCCTGCGGCGAGAATAGCATTCTCATTTCAGGAAAGTAAGAGTCTCAAGCGAGGAACGACACACGGACCTACGGATCAGAACAAGGCACGTTTCCGGTAAGGTGCAATCATGTTCTCCACACATGACGCAGGACCGGTCGCGCCGTGACCCTCCCGAACGACGAGCCGGCCTGGAAGCAGCGCGCCGTGGAGCGCTCGCTGCGCAGCGCGAAACTGCGCGCCGAGCAGCGGGTCCAGCGCTTCCTCGATGCCGCGCAAGCGATCATCACCGAGAAGGGCACCACCGACTTCACCGTCCAGGAGATCGTCGAGCGCTCCCGCCAGTCACTACGCAGCTTCTATCTGCAGTTCGACGGCAAACACGAACTGCTGCTGGCGCTGTTCGAGGACGCCCTGGTCCGCACCGCCGATCAGATCCGCGCCGCCGCGGCGGGCAAGAAGGATCCACTGGACCGGCTCCAGGTAGCGGTCGAGCTGCTCTTCGAGCTGTGCCGGCCGGACCCGACCGCGCAGCGGCCACTGTTCACCGATTTCGCGCCACGCCTGCTGGTTTCGCACCCGGCACAGGTCAAGGTCGCGCACGCGCCGCTGCTCGCGCTGTTCACCGAGCTGATGTCGGACGCGGCCGAGGCCGGCAAGCTACGCCAGAGCGTCGAGCCGAAGCGGATGGCGGCGATCGTCATGCAGACGGTCATGTTCACCGCGCAGTCCAGCGGCAGCACCGACGAGGAGACCATCCACCCGATCACCGCCGGTGAGGTGTGGGAATTCTGCTCGACCGGGTTCGCCGGCAGCAAGTAGCGAGAACGCTATTCTCATTCAATGAGAATTGTGATTACATCGGTCTATGCCCGACCTCTGGACCGATCTGCTCTCCTGCCTCGAGTTGCACCCGAGGTCCGCCGCGACGCGCGACGGCGATCCGAACCCCCGGGGGATGGATCGCCCGGGCAGCCTCGCCACCTTCGAGGGGCCCAACCAGCAGCTGGAATATCACCGCCTGTTCGGCGGGCAGTTGCTGGCCCAGGTGCTGCGCGCGGCCGACCTCGCCTGCCCCGACAAGGCGGTCAAGTCCGTGCACGTGCTGTTCGCGCGCGAAGGCAAGAGCGACGCGCCGGTCCGCTACATCGTGCAGATCCAGCACCGGGGACGTTCGTTCGCGACCCTCGCGATCACCGCGCGGCAGAAGGGTGACGTGATCGCCACCGCCGCGGTCTCCATGCACGCTGCCGAGGACGGGCCCGCACATCAGACCGTCGACCAGGTGCCCCCGGTCCTGGAACCCGAGCACCGCGTGCGGCTCGACCTCATCCCGTGGGAAACCCGCGCGGTCGGCGATCTCGACGCCGCGGCGGCGCACGCCCCCGACTACGACCTGTGGATGCGCACCCCGGAGGTCGGCCCGGAGTACGGCCAGGCGCTGATCGCCTACGCCACCGACCTCAATCTCATCGGCACCGCCCTGCGCCCGATGGAGGGTTTCGGCCAGCGCGGCAACGGCACCGCCTTCACCTCCGCCACGACCTCGCACACCGTCTGGTTCCACCGCCCCTTCCGCACCGACGACTGGCTGCTGATGCGGCATCACAGTCCGGTGCTCGCCCATGGGCGCTGCTTCGGGCGCGGTGATGTGCTCACCGCCGAGGGCACGCTGGTCGCCTCGTTCGCGCAGGAGGCGCTGCTCCGGTTTCGGCCTTGAGGTCGGAGTTGTCGCACTGGCGAGCGGTGATGTGTCACTTCCGGGCTCACACAGCGGCGGCAACAGCGGTGACGCGGCGACGAAACGCTTCCGAACTATTCAGTGGCGGCGGCAGCGGTTCCGCGGTGACCTATCGCTTCCCACTTATCCAGCGGCGGTATCAGCAGTTCCGCAGCGGTGTAGGGGTCTGCGTCGCCGGTGGCGACGGCGGCGGCCAGGCGATCCAGGCTCGGGTGTACGCGTAGGCGGGTTTGTGCGAGAGACAGGATTTGCGCTCGGGCACGGGCGGTGCGGCGGGCGGGGGTGTCGGTGCGGTGGTGGGCTTCGATGGCCTGGGCGAGCTCGGGCAGTCCGTCGCCACGGGCGGCACTCAGAGTAAGAATCAGCACGTCGGTTTCAGTGCGTAAGTCTCGGACGGTCTGATCGGCGCCCTCGCGGTCGGCCTTGTTCACCACGATCAGGTCCGCTACCTCGAGCAGGCCCGCCTTGGCGGCTTGAATAGCGTCGCCCGCGCCGGGATTCAGGATCACCAGCGTGGGGTCGGCGAGGGCGGCGATCTCGATTTCGGATTGGCCGACGCCGACCGTTTCCAGCAGCACCAGGTCGTAGGCCAGCGCCGCCAGCAGCTGGATGGCGGCGGGTACCGCCTCGGCGAGGCCGCCGAGGTGGCCGCGGGTGGCGACGGAGCGAATCAATACATCAGCGTCGTTGATGTGGGCGGCCATCCGGATGCGGTCGCCGAGTAGGGCGCCGCCGCTGTAGGGCGACGACGGGTCTACGGCCAGGACTGCCACTCGCAGTCCCTGTTGCCGGTAGACGCCGACCAGGGCGGCCACGGTGGTGGACTTGCCCGCGCCGGGTGGGCCGGTGAAGCCGATGACGCGCACCGATGCGGGCCCGACCAGCGCCAAAACCTCCGCGCGGCGCGGGCTTTCGACCAGGCTCAGCAGCCGTCCCACCGCGCGCACCGAGCCGGCGCGCGCAGCGGTCACCAGTTCGGCGACGCTCGCGGGTTCGGCGACGCTCATCGGTTTCACGCCGCTCATCGGTTCGCGGCGGTCACCGGGCCGGCACCTCGATCAGCGTCGCGGAACCCATGCCGCCGCCCGCGCACAGCGCCGTGATGCCCAGTCCCCCGCCGCGACGGCGCAATTCGTGCACCATGGTGACGATCATGCGGGCGCCGGTGGCCGCCACCGGGTGCCCCAGCGAGCAGCCGCTACCGTTCACGTTCACCCGGTCGGGATCGAGATCGAACTCCTTGATCATCGCGACCGGCACCGAGGTGAACGCCTCGTTGAACTCGAACAGATCGATATCGCCGATCGACACCCCGGCGCGGGCCAGCGTTTTGCGAATGGCCGCGATCGGGGCCAGCCCGGTCAGCGCCGGATCGACGGCCGAGGAGGCCCAGGACCGGATGGTGCCCAGCGCGGGCAGGCCGGCTGTGTCGCTGGCGATGACGAGCGCGGCCGCACCGTCGTTGGCGCCGGAGGCGTTGCCCGCGGTGATACTGAAGCCTTCGATCTCCGGATGCAGGGGCTTCAGCGACGCCAGCTTCTCGGCGCTGGTGGTGCGGCGCGGATGCTCGTCCACCGCGAAGCGCCCGTGCGGCGTATCGATGGGGATGATCTCGGCGTCGAACCGGCCCGTGTCGATGGCGGTGATCGCGTTGCGGTGGGTACGAAGCACCCAGTCGTCCAGCTCTTTCCGTGTCAGACCGTATTTCACCGCCGTGTTCCAGCCGACCGTGATCGACATGTCGTGATTGGGTGCGTCGGGGCGGGCGGGGTGCGACGGCGAGACCCACGGATCGGTCCATTCGTCCGCACCGGTCCGGAATCGCGCCTTGGGCGCGGTGGAATCGGAGTTCACGCCGCCCGCGATGATCACCTCGTCCATGCCCGCGCGGATCGAGGACGCCGCCGTCTGCACCGCCGCCATGCCCGCGGCGCAATGCCGGTTGTGGGCCAGGCCGGGGACGGTGTCGAGACCGGCGGTGACCGCCGCGTGCCGCGCCAGCACGCCGCCGCCGTAGCGGCCCTCGCCCAGGATCACGTCGTCGATCGGCCGCCCACCGGTGTGGGCGACGCTTGCCGCGACCACGTGGTGGGCCAGGGCGAACGCGTCGGTGTCGCGCAGTGTTCCCTTGCGGGCGGTGCCGATGGGGGTGCGCAGCGCGGAGACGATGACGGCTTCAGGCATGGGTATTCTCCAGTTCGGTGACCAGGTTGCGGCGCAACAGCTTTCCGGTTTCGGTCTTGGGTAGTTCGGGGCGGAACACGATGCTGTCGGGTGTCTTGGCCGACCGCAGCCGCGCCCGCACCCAGGCTTTGATCTCCTCCGGGTCGCCCGCGCCGACCAGGACCGCGACCAGCCGCTGTCCCCATTCCGGATCCGGCACGCCGATCACCGCGGCCTCGGTGATGCCCGGGTGCGCGAGCAGCACATCCTCGATCTCGGCGGGCGCGATGTTCTCGCCGCCGCGGATGATGGTGTCGTCGGCGCGGCCCTCGATGAACAGATAGCCCTGGTCGTCCAGGCGCCCCAGATCGCGGGTGGGAAACCAGCCTTCGGCGTCCAGCGCACTGCGGCCGCCGTACTCGCCGGAGATCTGCGCGCCGCGGGCGAAGACCAGTCCGGTCGTGCCCGGATCGGCGAGTTCGCCGGCCGCCGTGCGGATTTGGATCTCGATCCCGGGCAGCGGGCGGCCCACCGACCCGAGCCGATCACGCACGGCCGGATCCTCGGAGGCGAAGGCGGCACGGTGCTCGTCGGGCCCGAGGAGCGCGATGGAGGAGGCGGTTTCGGTCAGCCCGTAGGCGTTGACGAAGCCGGTGGCCGGGAAGACGCGCAGCGCCCGCTCCAGCACCGGCCGGGGTGTGCGGGACCCCCCGTAGGCCAGGCTGCGCAGACCGGGCGTCGCCGCGTCGGCGCCGGCCACGGCGTCGACGATCCGCGCCAGCATGGTCGGCACCAGCATGGCGTGGGTAACCCGCTCGGCCCGAACGGTATCGAGCCACTCCCGGGCGTCGAACGCCGTGAGGTAGACGATGCGGCGGCCGGTGTAGAGATTCGACAGCAGGTTCGTCAGGCCCGCGATGTGATAGGGCGGCACCGACACCAACGTCGCGTCCGAGGCGGCGGCGGAACCGAATTCGAGGGTGTTCAGCACGTAGGCCATCAGGTGCCGGTGCCGCAGCAGCGCCGCCTTGGGGGCGGAGGTGGTGCCGCTGGTGTAGATGATCACCGCGACGCTCTCGCCGTTCCAGTCGAGCTCGGGTAGCTCCGGATCAATCTGCCCCGCAGTGACTTCCAGCAAGTCGTCCAGGTCCTCGGCGCGCAAGACCAGCGCACCGGGATGGCGGTCCACCAGCGCGCCCAGCTGCTCCGCGCCCAGCCGGTAGTTGAGTGGGACGAACGGCACGCCGGCCAGCACCGATCCGAACAGGGCCACGGGGTAGGCGAGATGGTTCACCCCCAGGTACAGCACCGCGGAGTGACCGCGGAACCGGCCGGCCGCGCGCCGGGACAACGCGGAGAGCTCGGCGGCGGTCAACGACCGGCCCGCGGCCGTCGCGACCACCCGGTCACCGTCCGCGGACACCATATCGAGAATCATGTTGATGTTCATGAGAATGTTATTCTCTCCGAACGAGAGCGTTAATTGCAAGAGAGGACGCGAGATGCAGATCAAGGGAAACTCGGCCCTGGTGGTCGGCGGCACCGGCGGCTTGGGTGAGGCCACCGTGCGCCGGCTGCATGCCGCCGGGGCCGAGGTGGTGGTGGCCGACGTCGCCGATGACAAGGGCAAGGAGCTCGCGGCCGAACTCGGCATCCACTACGTCCACACCGACGCCACCAGCGAGGAATCGGTGAACGACGCCATCGCGGTGGCGGAATCACTGGCCCCGCTGCGGATTTCGGTCGACACCCACGGCGGCCCGGCCGCCGGTGGCCGGCTCGTCGGCAAGGA
Source organism: Nocardia sp. NPDC050712 (assembly GCF_040654295.1). Taxonomy (NCBI): domain Bacteria; kingdom Bacillati; phylum Actinomycetota; class Actinomycetes; order Mycobacteriales; family Nocardiaceae; genus Nocardia; species Nocardia sp. NPDC050712. Next base: position 1,177,554 of record NZ_JBFAHT010000002.1, on the reverse strand, counting down.
CGGCGCACCGCTGCCGCTGGAGGGTTTTCGCACGACCGTCGAGTTCTATCTCACCGCGGTCTTCAACGTGCTGCGGCTGTCCGCCGCGGCCATCGCGAGAACCGACGCGCTGGAGGAGGGTTCGCGCGGCGTCATCGTCAATACCGCGTCCATCGCCGCCTACGAGGGCCAGATCGGGCAGCTGCCGTACGCCGCCGCGAAGGGCGGGGTGGTCGGCATGACACTGGTGGCGGCGCGGGATCTGTCGCCGCTGGGCATCCGCGTGGTGACCATCGCGCCGGGCACCTTCAATACCCCCGCCTACGGTAAAGCGGCCGCGCAGCTGGAAGAGCACTGGAGCAAACAGGTTCCGCACCCGCGCCGGATGGGCCGCTCGCCCGAATACGGCCAGCTGGTGCAGTCGATCGTCGAGAACGATTACCTCAACGGCGAAGTCATCCGCCTCGACGGCGCCCTGCGGTTTCCGCCGAAATGAGCCACGGTGGCCCCGGGAAGCCCGGGGCCACCGCTGGTTTCAGCTCTTCTTCGCGGCGAGCTGCTCGATGATCGCGTGGAAGTCCGGATGCTGGAAGGAGATCTCCTCGGCGGTGGTGGCGTAGTCGAGAGCCGCGAGGACCGCGCGTTCCAGATGCAGGTTCAGCAGCCGCTTGGTGCTCTCGACCGCCTGCTGCGGTAGCCCCAGAATGCGTTTGGCGCAGGCCAGCGCCTCCGAGAGCGGGTCGGCCACCACGTGATTGACCAGGCCCATCTCGCGGGCCCGCTCGGCTGGGATCCGGGCGCCGGTGAGGGCGTACTCCTTGGCGAGCAGCAGGCTGGTGTGCAGCGGCCAGGTCAGCGGGCCGCCGTCGGCCGCGACCAGACCAACCTGCACGTGTGGATCTTTCAGGTACGCGGTCTCGGCGATGTAGACGATGTCGCTCAGCGCCACCAGGCTGCAGCCCAGGCCGACCGCCGGGCCGTTGACGGCCGTCACGATCGGCACCCGGCAGCGCGCCATGCCGAGCACGATGTCACGGCCGTGCGCGACGGTCTTGGTGCGCAATCGCGGGTCCCGCGCCAGCTCGGCGAGATAGGCGAAGTCGCCGCCGGCCGAGAACGCGGTGCCGCTGCCGGTGAGCACCGCCGCGCGGGCGTCACGGTCCTCGGAGAGTTGCGGCCACAACTTCGCGAGGCCGGTGTGCAGCGCGTCGTTGACGGCATTGAGCGCATCGGGGCGGTTGAGGGTGATGACGCGAAGCGCGCCGTCGGCTTCGACGGTGATTTCGTCAGGCAGGTCGTACACGGTCAGACTTCCAATCCGAGAATTCGCGAGGCGATGATGTTCTTCTGAATCTGCGAGGTGCCGCCCATGACGGACTGCGCGCGGCTGTACAGGTAGGCCGCGAGCAGTTCCGGATCCCCGGTGCCGGTGACAGCCAGCGCGGCGTGCCCGACCGACTGCTCCACCCAGGTCATGAGCAGCTTGTCGAGCGAGCCCTCCGGGCCGTGCGAGACGCCGTCCAGCTGTTCGGACAGCCGCCGGCGCACGTGCAGGCGCAGCATCTCGGTCTCGACCGCCGCCCAGGCGAGTTCGGCGGGCGGCGGGCCGTCGACACGGGCAGCCAACTGCCGCACGAGTTTTCCGTAGCGGGCCGCGTAGCCCAGGGTGGCGGGCTCGCGTTCGTGGCCGACCACGGTCATGGCCAGCTTCCAGCCTTCGCCGGGCGCGCCGACCATCTGGTCGGCCGGAACCACGGCCCCATCGAACTCGACCTGCCCGAATTCCGTGGTGACACCGCTGATCATGCGCAGCGGCCGTTGCCGCACGCCCGGCTGCTTCATGGCGATGACGAATGCCGAAATGCCTTGGTGCCGGGGCGCGGCGGGGTCGGTGCGCGCCAGCAGCAGGCACCAGTCCGCCACATCGGAATAGCTGGTCCAGATCTTGTGCCCGTGGATGAGGTAGTGGTCGCCGTGCCGGGTGGCGGTGGTACGCAGCGAGGCCAGGTCCGAACCGGCGCCGGGCTCGCTGAAGCCCTGGCACCAGCGTTCGCTGCCGTTGATCATGCCCGGCAGGAAGCGCCGCTGGATCTCGGTGCTGCCGTGCCGGCCCAGCCCGCTCACCAGATAGCCGAGGCTGGGTCGCGGCGGCGCGCCCGCGGCGGTCAGTTCCTCGTCGAGAATGACGTCGTACACCGGCGGCAGTGCCTGCCCGCCGATATCTTCCGGCCAGGACAACCCGAAGAAACCGGCTTCGAACAGGGCGCGATGCCACTCCCCCTGCCTGGCCCAGTACTCGTCACCGGAGGTGGGGAACTGCCCCGCCACCGCGGCGAGCCATTCCCGCAGCCGGGTCCGGAACGCGGCCTCCGGCGGCGAATCACGAAAGTCCACAGTCGATTTCCTCCAGTCGGACGGGGAACAGTTCGGTCGAGACCAGGGCCCGCCGCAGGTAGACGTGCGCGAGGCAGTCCCAGGTGTTGCCGATGCCGCCGTGCACCTGGATCGCGGTCTCGCAGACCGTGCGCGCGGCGCGGGCGCAGTACACCTTGGCGATTCGGGCGGCGCCCACCGCCGCGTCGGGGGTGAGTTCGTCCACGGCCCAGGCGGCATGGCGCAGCACGCTGATCGAACCCTCGATGAGCGCCAGCCCCTCGGCGAGCAGATGCGCCACCGCCTGGTAGGAGCCGATCGTATGGCCGTACTGCTCACGCACTTTCGCGTATTCCGTGGCCAGCCGGTGCGCGCCGCGCGCGGTGCCGACCAGGTCGGCGGTCGTGGCGACCAGGGCCAGTGCGTGCCAGCGCGCGGCCTGTTCGGCCGACAGGACGCCGAGGGGGCGCAACGGCGCCCGGATCTCGGCGTCCAGGCGGGTCGGATCGGCGCCATCCAGGGCGGGGCCGACCTCGCCGGCCAGTAAGCCGAGCCCGTCGAAGACCAGCACGCCGTCGCAGTCGCGGGCGTCCACGGCCCGCTCGCCCACCGCGATGGTCCAGTGCCGTGCGCTGTCGAGGCCGTGCGCGCGCAGGTCGTCGGCGAGCACCGGGCCCAGGAACGGCACATCGACCAGACCCCGGCCGAATTCCGCTGCCACGAGGGCGATCTCGACGCCGGAGGCGCCGTCGGAGCGGAGCGAGCGCCAGCCCGCCGTGTCGACGGCCTTCGCCAGCCGGGCGATCCGTGCACTGTCGGCGAGATCCGCGACCGACCCGGGGCCGAGATCGTCGGCCAGTTTGGCGGCGGCGTCGCGCAGCTGGCGCTGCTCACTCGTCAGACGTACGTCCATATTGCTCCTTCAGAACCCGGCGCAGAACCTTGCCGGAGGGCAGACGGGGAATCCGCGGCACGAACACCACGCGTCGCGGCCGCTTGTAGGAGGCCAGCCAGGCGCCGACGTGGGCGCTGAGCTCGCCGGGCTCGACCGGCTCCGAGGCCTGGACAGCGGCGACGATCGCCTCGCCGTCGGCGGTATCGGGTACCCCGAACACCGCGCAGTCGGCCACGGCCGGGTGCGCGTGCAGCACGGCCTCCACCTCGGCGGGGGCGACCTGGAAGCCGCGTACCTTGATCATTTCCTTGAGCCGGTCGGTGAGCCGCAGCCACCCGCCGGTGTCGATCGCACCGATATCGCCGGTGCGATACCAGCTCTCGCTGCGCGCCGCGGCGGTCGCGGAGTCCGGCAGGTACCCGGCCATCAGCGCCGGCGAGCGCGCCTGGATCTCCCCGATCCCGCCCGGCCCCAGCACTTCTCCGGTCTCCGGCGACACCACCCGCAGCCGCACTCCGCGCACCGGACGGCCGACGCTGTCCAGGCACGCGCGCCCGATCGGCGCGCAGGCGATGACGGGCAGCTCACTGGTCCCGTAGGCGGGCAGCCAGCCGACACCGGTCCGGCGGGTGACGGCCTCGGCGACGCTCGCCGAGACCGGCGTCGCACCCCACATGATGTAGCGCAGCGAGGACAGATCGTAGGACTCCAGATCCGGATGCGCGGCCAGCGCGAGCGCGATCGGCGCGACCGCCATTTCCACGGTGATGCGGTCTTTTTCGATGTGACGCAGCATCAGCTCCAGATCGAACCGCCGATGCAGGCGCAGCCAGGCCCCGGTCCGCAGCGCCAGCAGAATATTGAGCAACCCCAGAATGTGGGAGGGCGGAGTGAGCACCTGGATGCGGTCCTGTGCGGTGAAGCGCAGCGCGCTACGCCACTGCTCGACGGCCGCGGCCAGCGACGCGTGCGTGTGCCGCACGGCTTTCGGCAAACCGGTTGTGCCGGAGCTGAACACCAGAACCGCGTCGGCGCCGGGTTCGGGGGCCGGATAGACCCCGGCGGCGGGTGCGATGGGGTCGTCCAGGGACAGCATCGGCATCAGCCCGGCCAGGACCGGGTGATCTCCGAGGGCGTGCGCGGGCCGCGTGATCGCCAGCGCGTGCTCGACCTCGGCCTGCTTCCAGGCCGGACTGAGCAGCACGACCGCCGCCCCGAGCCGCCAGACCGCGTGCACTGCGATCACGAATTCCGGCCGGTTCGAGGACATCAGCGCGACGCGGTCCCCGCCGCGCACCCCACGCTCGCGCAGGGCGGCGGCGAGTCCACCGGCGAGGCCCTCGAGGTGGGGCAGCGTGAATTCGCGCTCCTCGAAAGCGAGCGCTACCGCGTCGGTCATCTCCGGGCCTTCATGTCCCGGCCCTGCTCGACGGCCGATCACCGTGCTCACCCAGCTGTGGCGGTGGTCCGTACCGCGGCCGATAGCCGCCGATCCGAATGGGACTGCCGATCAACCGGTGCCGACCCGCCGTTACGGCGACGTCGGCGGCAGCCTCCAGCGCTTCCGGCAGCGTGCGCACCGCCGCGGCCGGAACACCCAGCGGGCGCAGCCGCTGCTCCCACCCGTCCGCGGTGTCATCGGCCAACGCCGTGGTGACAGCCTCGAGGATGTCGGCACGCCGGGCGACCCGTTCAGCCATCGTCGTGAAACCCTTGATCCCGGCCTCCCCCGCGAAGGACTTCCAAAAACCGTCGTGCGTGATGAACAGCGCCAGATAGCCGTCGGCCGTCGGAAATAATTGCGCCGGCACGTAATACGAATGCGCGCCGAACGGCCTGCGCTGCGGCTCGGTGCCGGTGTTCAGGTACGCCGCAGCGTGATAGTTCAGCTGCGAGAGCATTACATCGCGCAGCGACACCTCCACCTGGCCGCCCCGGCCGGACACGATCTGGGCCAGCAGGCCGAGCGCGGCTGTCAGGCCGGTGGAGTTGTCGGCGGCCGAGTATCCCGGCAGGGTCGGCGGGCCGGTCGGATCACCGGTCAATGCCGCGACGCCGGTCGCCGCTTGGATGATGTAGTCGAAGGCGGGATGATCGCCGGCGTCCAGGCCGAAACCGGTGACGGCGACGCAGACCAGGCGCTCGTTCCAGCGCCGCAGCGCCGCATAGGTAAGCCCGAGCCGGTTGATCGCTGACGGTTTCAAATTCACCAGCAGCGCATGGGATTCCGCTGCCAGCTCGCCCAGGCGTTGCTGGCCCGACGCGTCGTTCAGGTCCAAGCAGACGCTGCGTTTGCCGCGGTTCAGGCTGGCAAAATAAGTATCCCCGACCTGGCGGGAGATGTCGCCCGCCGGTGGTTCGATCTTGATGACCTCCGCACCCAGGTCGGCCAGCAGCAGCGTGGCATACGGCCCGGCCAGCATGGTGCCGACCTCGAGCACGCGGATACCGGCCAGGGGCGCGGTCACCGCAGGTCCTGGGCCAGCGTGGCGATCATCTCGCGGGTGCGCCGCTTGGAGGCGACGAGTTCGTCGCGATCGGCGCCCAGCGGGAGCAACCGGATCGAGAGATCGGTGGCGCCGGCGGCCGCGTAGCGGCGCAGGCCGGCCGCGATGGCCTCCTCGTCGCCCGCGATGCAGAGATCTCCGATATCGCGGGCGGCGCCCTGTTCGAGCAGCCGCTGATAGTTCGGCGATACCTCGGCCTCACCCAGGATGCGGTTGGCGCGGGCGCGGGCCTCGTCGACCTCGGCTGGGCGGCACAGGCATACGGGCAGTCCGGCGACGATGCGCGGCGCGGGCCGCCCGGCCGCCGCGGCCGCCGCGCTGATCTTGGGGACGACATGATCGGCGATCGCACGCTCGTCGGCCATCCACAGGATGGTCCCGTCGGCGTGCGCCCCGGCAAGACGCAGCATGACCGGACCGAGAGCCGCGACAAGCAGCGGCAGCGGTTCCACCGCTCCCAGGTCCAGCGGATTACGGACGGTGAACGAGGCGTTGTCGACCTCGACCGCACCGGGGCCGGCCAAGCCAGCGTTCAGCACCTCGAGATAGTCGCGGGTGTAGGCGGCGGGCCGATCGTAGGGCAACCCGAGCATGTCCCGCACGATCCAGTGATGTGACGGCCCCACGCCCAGCGCGAGCCGGCCACCGGCCGCCGCGTGCGCGGACAAGGCCTGCCGGGCCAGCGCTATCGGGTGCTGGGCCTGCAACGGCACCACGGCCGTGCCCAATTCGATGCGGCTGGTCCGAGTTCCCATCAGCGCCACGGTGATCAAGGCGTCGAAGTCGGTGGGCAGCTGCGGGATCCAGGCGGTGTCCAACCCCGCCGACTCGGCCCATTCGATATCGGCCAGCATGCGGGCGAGCTTGCGCGCGGAATCGCCCTTCTCCGGACCGATCATTACCCCGATGCGCACTATTCCTCCACTGTCTGTCCGGCTCCGGGGGCGGTGGCCCCGGTCAGCGCTCGTATGTCGGTGACCAAAACGTCCAGGGGGGTGCCGGTCGGAAACACCGCTGCCGCACCGGCTTCGAGCAGTTTGGGCACATCGCCGCCCGGGATGGTGCCGCCGACGACCACGGCGATGTCACCCGCGCCGGCCGCGCGCAGCGCGGCCACCACCCGGCTGGTCAGGGCGACGTGCGCGCCGGACAGGATGCTGAGCCCCACGACCGCGACGTCCTCTTGCAGCGCGATCGACACGATGTCCTCGATGCGCTGGCGGATGCCGGTGTAGATCACCTCGAACCCGGCGTCGCGCAGGGTGCGGGCCACGATCTTGGCGCCGCGATCGTGGCCGTCCAGACCGGGTTTGGCGACCAGTACGCGCGCGGTCATCAGAACACCACCGGCTGCTGGAATTCGCCCCAGACATCCTTGAGCGCGGTGGTCATCTCGCCGACCGTGCAGTAGGCGTTGACGCAGTCGATGAGCCTGGGCATCAGGTTCTCGGTTCCTTCCGCGGCACGCGACAGGGTGGCCAGGGTGGCGCGCACGGCGGCGGGGTCGCGTTCGGCCTTCACCCGGGCCAGCCGCTTCAGTTGCAGATCCCGGCCCTCGGCGTCCAATTCGTAGGTGGAGATCTCCGGTGCGGGCTCCTCGGACACGAAGCGGTTCACCCCGACGACCGGACGCTCACCACGCTCGACCTCCTGGTGCAGCTGGTAGGCGGCGTCGGCGATCATGCCCTGCAGATAACCGTCCTCGATCGAACGGACCATGCCGCCGTGGTTTTCCAGGTCGGTCATGATCTCGATGATGCGTTCCTCGGTCGCGTCGGTGAGCGCCTCAACGAAGTAGGAGCCGCCCAGCGGGTCCGCCACCCGGGTGACCCCGGTTTCGTAAGCGAGGATCTGCTGGGTGCGCAGCGCCATGGTGGCCGACTCCTCGCTGGGCAGCGCGAACGGCTCGTCCCACGCGGCGGTGAACATCGACTGCACCCCGCCCAGCACCGCGGCCATCGCCTCGTAGGCCACCCGCACCTGATTGTTCTGCGCCTGCGGGGCATACAGCGACGCGCCGCCGGCCACGCAGCCGAAGCGGAACATCGAGGCCTTGTCGGCCTGCGCGCCATAGCGTTCGCGCACGAGGGTGGCCCAGCGCCGCCGGCCCGCCCGGTATTTGGCGATCTCCTCGAAGAAGTCGCCGTGGGTGTAGAAGAAGAACGAGATCTGCGGCGCGAACTGGTCGATGCTCATGCGCCCGCGTTCGACGACGGTGTCGCAATAGGTCACGCCGTCGGCGAGGGTGAAGGCCATCTCCTGCACCGCGCTCGCGCCCGCGTCGCGAAAGTGCGCGCCCGCCACCGAGATCGCGTTGAAGCGCGGTACCTCGGCGGCGCAGAACTCGATGGTGTCGGCGATCAGGCGCAGCGACGGCTCCGGGGGCCAGATCCAGGTGCCCCGCGAGGCGTATTCCTTGAGGATGTCGTTCTGGATGGTGCCGGTGAGCTTCGCCCGCGGCACCCCCTGCTGCTCCGCCGCGGCGACGTACATGGCCAGCAGGATCGCGGCCGTGCCGTTGATGGTGAAGCTGGTGCTGATCTTGTCCAGCGGAATGCCGTCGAACAGGATCTCCGCGTCGGCCAGGGTGTCCACGGCGACGCCGACCCGGCCCACCTCCTCCCCCACCTCGGGATCGTCGGAGTCGTAACCACATTGGGTCGGCAGGTCCAGCGCCACCGACAGACCGGTGCCGCCCTGCTCGAGCAGATACCGGTAGCGGCGGTTGGACTCCTCGGCCGTCCCGAACCCCGAGTACTGGCGGAAGGTCCACAGCCGGCCGCGATAGCCGGAGGAGAAGTTGCCGCGCGTGAAGGGAAACACGCCCGGCGCGGGCGGGTCGGCACGCCGGTCGTCCGGTCCGTAGACCGGCCGCAGCGGGATGCCGGAGGCGGTGGTGACATGGTCGTTCATTGATGAATACGGTACTTGCAGAAATGGAGAATGCCAATACCATCAAGCGCAAACGGACCGGCCAGAGGAGCGAAATGACCAGTCAGCAGCAACGTTTCACCGACCGCACGATGGTCATCTCCGGCGGCAGCCGGGGTATCGGGCTGGCCATCGCACGCGCGGTGGCCCAGCAGGGCGCCAATGTGGTGGTCCTGGCCAAGACCGCCGAGCCGCACCCGCGACTCCCGGGCACGGTGCACACGGCGGTCGCCGAGCTCGAAGCCGCGGGCGGTAAGGCGGTCGCGGTCGTCGGCGACGTGCGCAACGAGGCCGACGTGCGGCGCGCGGTCGAGGTCGGCGTCGATCGGTTCGGCGGCATCGATTTCTGCGTGCACAACGCCGGCGCCATCGCCACCACGCCCACCGCGGAGTTGCCGGTGAAACGGTTCGACCTCATGCAGGAGATCAACATTCGCGGCCCGTTCCTGCTGACCCAGGCCTGCTTGCCGCATCTGCGCCGGTCGGAGAATCCACACGTGCTCAGCGTGTCTCCGCCGCTGAACCCGAGTCCGCGCTGGCTGGGCGCGCATCCGGCTTACACCCAGTCCAAGTACGGCATGACCCTGCTGGCACTGGGCTGGGCCGCCGAGTTCGCCGCCGACGGCATCGCCGTGAACTGCCTGTGGCCGCAGACCTACATCGCCACCTCCGCCGTGGCCAACCTGCCCGACGGCCCGACGCTGCTCGACTCCGCCCGCGACCCCCGGATCATGGGCGACGCGGCGGCCGAAATCCTGTCCCGCCCCGCGCGGGACAGCACCGGCAGCTGCCACATCGATGCCCACGTTCTGCTCGAATCCGGCGTGCGGGACCTGGCCGGCTACGGCGGCGGCGACCATCCGATCCCGGACATGTTCCTCGACTGACCCGCTGCGCGTTGACTATTTTTCACCGGCGTGGAAACCTGTTATCCAGTTTAGGAGAATCCCATTCTCACGACAGGAGGATACCGATGCGCCTGCCGCCCTTGCCGGCCGAGAGCTGGGACGACGACACCCGCGCCGCGTTCCGGGCGCTGCTGCCCGCCGCGCGCCGCAACCCCGAGGGCGCGGGCCCCGCGATGTCGGTGCTGGCCAACCACCCGGAGCTGACCGAGGCGTTTCTGGGCTTCAGCGTCTACCTGCTGTTCCGCTCCAGCCTGCCGCCGCGGGTTCGCGAACTGGCGATCCTGCGCGTCGCGCACCGGACCGACTGCGCCTACGAGTGGCAGCACCACACCGGGTTCGCGGCAACCGCGGGATTGTCCGAAGCCGACATCGCCGCCGTCCAGAACGGCGCCACGGCCACGGAATTCGATCAGGCCGTACTCGACGCGGCGGACGAGTTACTGGACGAATCCACGCTCTCCGACCAGACCTGGGCGGCCCTGAGCGACCAGCTCAGCGACCGGCAGCGCATGGACCTGGTCTTCACCGTCGGCGGCTACAGCCTGCTGGCCATGGCATTCAACACCTTCGGCGTCATGCCCGAACACGAAAGGTAACCCGGTGGCCCATTTCACCAAACCCGAAGCGGGTAGCTGGACCGAGCAGTATCCACAGCTCGGCACCGGCCCCGTCGACTACACCGACTCCATCGATCCGGCCTTCTACGAGGACGAGCGCAACGCCATCTTCAAGAAGAGCTGGCTCAATGTCGGCCGCGTCGAACGGCTGCCGCGCGTCGGCAGCTACTTCACCCGCGAATTGGCTTGTGTAGGCACCTCGCTCATCATCTCGCGCGGCGCCGATCAGCAGATCCGCGCCTTCCACAACATCTGCCGCCATCGCGGCAACAAGCTGGTGTGGAGCGACTTCCCGAACGAGGAGACGGCGGGGTCCTGCCGCCAGTTCACCTGCAAGTACCACGCCTGGCGCTACAGCCTGGAAGGCGATCTCACCTTCGTGCAGCAGGAGAAGGAGTTCTTCGATCTCGACAAGAAGGACTACGGGCTCAAGACCGCGCGCTGCGAGGTATGGGAAGGGTTCATCTTCGTCAACCTCGACCCGGAGGCCAAGCCGCTCGCCGAGTATCTCGGGCCGATGCTCAAAGGCATCGAGGGTTATCCGTTCCACGAGATGACCGAGGTCTACACCTACAAGTCCGAGATCGGCAGCAACTGGAAGCTGTTCATCGACGCCTTCGCCGAGTTCTATCACGCGCCGATCCTGCATATGAAGCAGGCGACCAAGGACGAGGCCGACAAACTGGCCGGCTACGGCTACGAGGCGCTTCATTACGAGCTCTCCTCCCCGCATTCGATGATCTCCTCCTGGGGCGGCATGGCTCCGCCCAAGGACCTGAACATGGTCAAGCCGATCGAGCGGGTCCTGCGCAGCGGACTGTTCGGTCCGTGGGACCGCCCCGACATCGACGGTCTCGACGAGCTGCCACCCGGCCTCAACCCCGCCCAGCACCGAGCCTGGGGCGTGGACGAATTCGAGATCTTCCCGAACTTCTCGCTGCTGTTCTGGGCGCCGGGCTGGTACCTCACCTACCACTACTGGCCGACCGCGGTGAACAAGCACATCTTCGAGGCGAACCTCTATTTCGCGCCACCGAAGAACGCCCGCGATCGCATGGCCCAGGAACTGGCCGCGGTGACCTTCAAGGAATACGCGCTTCAGGACGCCAACACGCTGGAAGCCACCCAGACGATGCTCGAGACCCGCACCGTCTCGGAATTCCCGCTCAACGACCAGGAAATCCTGCTGCGGCACCTGCACGTGACCGCCCAGAACAAAGTCAAGGAGTACCGAGATGCCGCTACTGCCCGCTGAATTCGCCGATCTGGAGCCGTTCGCGGCCGAGTGGTGCCTGCCCACCGAGGCCGAACGCTATGCCCGGCGGCTGGCCTCGACGATGCCGCAGATGCAGGAGTTCTACGACGCCGCGTTCGCCCGCCTCGAAGCCGCGCTGGACTACTGCGACAAGCAGGACTGGCCGGACCTGCCCGAGGATGCCCGCGCGCTCTTCCATCTCATGCAGTCGCTGGTGATGGTCTCGTTCCCGGTCGAGGTGTGGAAACAGCCACGCGTGCCCGACAGCGGCGCGGCCTGGGCCGAGCTGATCAACGAGCCGGTGGTCTGACCATGCCCAAGGGTTATGTGATTTTCACCGAGGCCATCAAGGACCCCGCGGGCATGGCCGAATACGCCCGCGCCGCCCAGGCGGCGATGCGCGGGGGCGGGCTGCGGCCGCTGGCCGTCGACACCGCACCGAGCGTGCTCGAGGGGGAATGGCACGGCAACCAGACCGTCATCCTCGAATTCGATTCGGTCGAGGCGGCCCGCACCTGGTACGAGTCGCCCGAATACCAGCACGCGGCGAAGCTGCGGCAGGCGGCGGCCGACACCAATGTCGTCATCGTCGCCGGCTTCGAGCCACCGAAACGCGAAGCGTCCCAGCCATGATCACGGTGCGGGCAGCGGGACTGCTCGATGTCGACACCGGCGAAATCGTCCGGCCCGGCATTCTGCGCATCGACGGCGATCGTATCGCCGGCGTGGGGGGCGCGCCCGAGGGCGAAATCCTCGACCTCGGCGAGCTGATCCTGCTGCCCGGACTGATGGATATGGAGGTCAACCTCCTGATGGGCGGGCGCGGCGAAACCGGCCTGGCCTCCAGCGTGCAGGACGACCCGCCCCTGCGGATGCTGCGGGCGGTGGGCAATGCGCGCCGGACGCTGCGTGCGGGTTTCACCACGGTGCGCAATCTCGGCCTCTTCGTGAAGACCGGCGGCTATCTGCTGGATGTCGCGCTCGGACGGGCCATCGACGGCGGCTGGATCGAGGGCCCGCGGATCGTGCCCGCCGGGCACGCCATCACCCCGACCGGCGGCCACCTGGATCCGACCATGTTCTCCGCCTTCGCTCCGGACGTGCTGAAGCTGACGCTCGAGGAAGGCATCGCCAACGGCGTCGACGAGGTACGCAAGGCGGTGCGGTATCAGATCAAGCACGGTGCGCAGCTGATCAAGATCTGCGTCTCCGGCGGTGTCATGTCGCTGACCGGAGCGCCGGGCGCACAGCACTATTCGGATGAGGAGTTGCGCGCCATCGTCGACGAGGCGCACCGGCGCGGGCTGAAAGTGGCCGCGCACACGCACGGCGCCGAGGCGGTCGAGCATGCCGTCGAGGCCGGAATCGACTGCATAGAACACGGTTTCCTGATCGACGACAAAGCGATCGAGGCGATGGTGGCGGCCGGCACCTGGCTGGTGCCCACCACGCGGCTCGCCGATGCCATGGACGTCTCCAAGGCGGCTCCGGCCTTGCAGGCCAAGGCCGCCGAAATGTTCCCGAAGGCGCGCACCTCGGTACTGGCCGCCTACCGGGCCGGGGTGAAGATCGCGGTCGGCACCGACGCGCCGGCGATCCCGCACGGGCGCAACGCCGATGAGCTCGTCGCGCTGGTCGAACGCGGGCTGCCGGCGCTGGATGTGCTCCGGGCGGCCACGGTGCGCGGAGCCGAGCTGATCGGCGTCACCGATCGGGGGCGGCTGGCCGAGGGCCTGCTGGCCGATGTCATCGGCGTGCCGGGCGATCCGTTGCAGGACATCACCGTTACCCAGCAGGTGCGCTTCGTCATGAAAGGTGGCAAGGTCCATGTCCAGAGTTGAAGACCTGCTCGAGATCCAGCAGGTGCTCGCGCGCTACGCGGTGACCATCACCAAGGCCGATATCGAGGGGCTGCTCGCGGTATTCACCCCCGACGGCAGCTACAGCGCCTTCGGCGACACCTACACCCTGGATCTGTTCCCCGAACTGGTGGCCGCCGCGCCGAAGGGGCTGTTCCTCACCGGTCTGCCCGTGCTCCAGATCGACGGCGACAGCGCCGAGGGCACCCAGCCGCTGTGCTTCATCGACCAGAGCACCCACGACATGCGCATCGGCTACTACACCGACACCCTCGTGCGCACCACGGCCGGATGGCGTATCCGGACCCGCCGGATGACCTTCATCCGCCGCAGCGGCGACCACGACTCCGGCATTCCGCACGCCTTCGAGCGTTCGAGGACATGAACGGCCGAACACTGATGACCATCACAGAGTTTCGGACCTCGGTGCGGGCCTGGCTCGACCGGAACGACCTGTCCCCCGGGCCCGATCAGTCGCTCGACGGGCAGGTCGCGCAGCTGGCCCGGGTGCGGCGCGCGCTCTACGACGCGGGCTGGATGCGCTACGGCTGGCCCGCCGAGGTCGACGGGCTCGGCGGGCCCGCCGTCCTGCGCGCGGTGCTGGGTGAGGAGGTCGCCGCCCGCGACCTCGCCGAGCCCGGCATCTACTCGATGATCGAGGTGCTCGCCCCGACCATGATCTCCTACGCCCGCCCGGAACTGGCCGCGGCGATGGTGCCCCGGCTGCTGTCCGGCCGCGAACAGTGGTGCCAGGGCTTCTCCGAGCCCGGCTCCGGCAGCGATCTCGCCTCGATCACCACGAAAGCCGTTCCACGCGAGTCGGACTGGGTGATCAGCGGTCAGAAGGTATGGACCAGCCTGGCACAGTACTCCGCGCGGTGCGTCCTGCTCACCCGCACCGCGCCGGGCCACGACGGCATCACCGCCTTCTTCGTCGACATGGACTCCCCCGGCATCACCGTGCGGCCGCTGCGCACCATGCACGGCGTCGACGAATTCGCCGAGGTGTACTTCGACGACGTCGTCGTGCCCGCCGACCGGATGCTCGGCAAGCCCGGCGACGGGTGGCGGGTGGCGATGGATCTGCTCCCGCACGAACGATCCGCCTGCTTCTGGCACCGCATCACCTACCTGTTCACCCGCCTCGATCGCATCCTGGCGCACACCGCGATCCCCGACGACGCGGAACTCGGCGAGGCCTACCTCGCCCTGCACACCGCGCGCTGCCGATCCCGCACCACACAGCTCCGGCTGGCCGGCGGCGCGCGCCTGGGCCCGGAGACCTCCATCGACAAGGTGCTGCTGGCCACCGCCGAGCAGCGGCTCTTCGACACCGCCCGCGACCTGCTGCCCGGCGTCCTGGAACTCACCGACCCCGAATGGCGGACCGAGTACCTGTACTCGCGCGCCGCGACCATCTACGGCGGCACCGCCGAGATCCAGCGCAACATCATTGCCCGCCGCCTGCTCGAGCTCGGAAAAGAGTGAGCCATGGTTGATTTCGCTACCGCGCCGGATGAACTCGCACTGCTCGAGCAGACGGTGCGCAAGACCATGCTCGCCGCCACCGGCGCCGAACTCGACCATGCGCTGGCCGAACTGGGTTGGCTCGACATGCTCACCGATATCCCGGGTGTCGCGATACCGCTGGTTTTCCGGCTGCTGGGCGAGACGGGCGCGCACGCACCGGTGCTGAACGACGTCATCCAGCACGCGGCGGGTCTCGCCTTGACCGGCACCACACCGCTGCCTTTCACGGGGGGCACCTGGCTGGTGTGGGAACGGACCGACCGGCCCGGCACGACCGTCGACGAGCACCTGCCGCTGCATGCGGTGCATCTTGCCGGGCTCGAGCGGCAACAGGCGCCGGCGGCGGGCCGGCGCGCGCTGGCCTGGTGGCTTGTAGGTAGCAGCCGCGCAATGCTGGCGCTGGCTCGGCGGCATGCCTTGGAGCGCACGCAGTTCGGGCGGCCGGTTGCGTCGTTTCAAGCGGTTCGGCATCGGCTGGCCGAGACGCTTGTCGCGATCGAGGGCGCGGAGGCGACTCTTGCCGTCGCGGACGGTGAGCTCGGTGCGCTGCTGGCCAAGGCCGCGGCCGGGCAGGCCGCTCAGATCACTGCCCGGCATTGTCAGCAGGTATTGGGCGGCATCGGCTTCACCGCCGAGCACGACCTGCATCGGCATCTGCGCCGCACCCTCGTGCTGGACGGATTGCTGGGCAGCACAAGAGAACTCGTTCGCGAAGCCGGGCGATGGATTCGCACCGAAGGTGCGGCCCCGCGGCTGGCGCAGCTGTAAATCCGACCATCGATAGCGGAGGAATTGGTTCCCATGGCCCGACCCCCCTCGTTCCAGCGGGCGACCGTGACCCGGATCATCAAGGAGAGCGCGGACTCTCGCAGCTTCATCCTTGCCCCACACGACGAGCCGCTGGTCTATCAGGCCGGACAGTTCTGCACTTTCCGCGTGCCGGTGGACGGTAAGAACCTCTACCGGTCCTACTCGATGTCCAGCGCACCGGAGACCGACGGCGAGCTGATGACCACCGTGAAGCGGGTGCCGGGCGGTCAGGTGTCGAACTGGTTGCACGACAATGTTTCCGAGGGCGACGCACTCGAGATGAGCCGGGCGGCCGGGCGATTCTGCCTGCGCCCGGCGGTGGTGCCGCTGCTCGGTTTCAGCGGGGGCAGCGGTATCACCCCGGTGCTGTCGCTGACCAAGAGCGCGCTGGCGAGCACCGATCGCCAGGTCCGGCTGCTGTGCGCGGACCGCGATCAGCCCTCGGTGCTCTTCGAGGCGGCGCTGCGCGAGCTGGCCGAGCGCTATCCGGGACGGCTGGAGGTCATCCGCCACCTCGACTCCGACCGCGGCTTCCTCACCCCGGATCAGGTACGCGCCTTCGTGGGCGCGGACGCCCATGCGGACGCCTACGTCTGCGGGCCGGAAGCGTTCATGGAGATGATCGAAAACGCCCTACCGGGACCAGGACTCGTCTTCAGCGAACGATTCGGTGCGCCCGCCCCGGGGATAACGGCCGCGGCCCCCGCGGTAGCCGAGCTCGCGGACTCGATGGCACGGCCAGATCCCGCAGCGGCGTCACCGCCCGCCCCTGCCGCCCCTGCCGCCTCCGATGCGGGCGGGACGGTAACGATCTTTCTCGATCGAAAAACAGCCTCGGTTCCCACCCGGGCCGGCGAGACGCTGTTGCAAGCCGCGCGGCGGGCGGGGCTGACCCCGCCGTTCTCCTGCGAACAAGGCAATTGCGCCACCTGCATGGCTCGGATCACTGAAGGCAGCGCGACGATGACGGTGAATGACGCGCTGACCGACGATGAGGTCGCCGACGGCTATGTGCTCACCTGCCAGGCCGTGCCCGATAGCCCCACGGTCACCGTCCGATACGAGTAGTCGGTCGCCGAATCTTTCTCTAGTTCAACAATATTCGCTCATTTCACAAGTACGGAGGACGGCATATGGCCAAGGCACTCGCGCCCGAGGTCTCGACGTGGCCCGCGGCGGATCCGCAGCTCATCGGCAGCGGTTGCGGTGATTGCGGGGCGGTGACCTGGCCGCGCCAGCAACGCTGCCCCCGCTGCAGCGGGCCGGACATGACCGATCGGCTACTGCCCCGGCGCGGCACCCTGATCGCTTGGACCACACAGGGATTCGTTCCCAAGCTGCCCTACGCCGGGCAGGAGACGGCCGATTCGTTCGAGCCGTTCGGCATCGGCCTGGTGCAGCTCGGCGACGAGGTCCGCGTCGAAACCCGGCTCACCGAAGCCGATCCCGATCGGTTGCGCACCGGGATGGCGGTGGAGCTGGCGTTCGTGCCGCTGTACGCCGAGGCCGACGGCACCGAGGTCGTGACCGTGGCCTTCACGCCGGTCTGAGCACGACTTTCGGATGAGTAGAGGAGTAACCCCATGAACGACGTTGCCATCATCGGCATCGGCATCCACCCGTTCGGCCGCTTCGCCAAGACGGCGATGGAAATGGGCGCGGAGGCCATCCAGGCCGCCCTGTCCGACGCCGGAATCCAGTGGAAGGACATCCAATTCGGGTTCGGCGGCAGTTACGAGGTGAGCAACCCGGATGCCGTCACCCGCCTGGTCGGCCTGACCGGGATCCCGTTCACGAACGTGTTCAACGCCTGCGCCACCGCGGCCAGCTCGATCGAGCAGACCGCCGAGGCGATCCGCTCGGGCCGCTACGACGTCGGCATCGCGGTCGGCATGGACAAGCATCCGCGCGGCGCGTTCACCGACGATCCGGCCAAACTCGGCCTGCCCGGCTGGTACGCGGAGAACGGGCAGTTCGTCACCACGAAGTTCTTCGGCATCAAGGCCAATCGGTACCTCACCGATCACGGCATCTCCCAGCGCACGCTGGCCAAGGTCGCGGCCAAGAACTATCGCAACGGCGTGCTCAATCCGAATGCGTTCCGGCGCAAGCCGATCGGCGAGGACGAGATCCTGAACTCACCGATGCTGAACTACCCGCTGACGCACTACATGTTCTGCACCCCCGACGAGGGCGCCGCGGCGGTCATCATGTGCCGCGGCGACCTGGCCAAGCGCTACACCTCCACGCCGGTGTATCTGCGCTCCTCCGCGATCCGGACCCGCCGCTACGGCGCCTACGAGGTGCACAGCACCTGGGCCGCGGTCGACGAGGACGTCTCACCGACGGTCTACGCCTCGGCCGACGCCTATGCCGCCGCCGGCATCGGGCCGGAGGACGTCGACGTCATCCAGCTCCAGGACACCGATGCCGGCGCCGAGGTGATCCACCTGGCCGAGAACGGCTTCTGTGCGGACGGCGACCAGGAGAAGCTGATCGCGGAGGGCGCCACCGAGATCGGCGGGCGCCTGCCGGTCAACACCGACGGCGGCCTGATCGCCAACGGCGAGCCGATCGGCGCCTCCGGCATCCGGCAGGTCTACGAGCTGGTACTGCAATTACGCGGGCAGGCAGGCGACCATCAGGTACCCGGTAAGCCCAAAGTCGGCTACGCCCAGGTCTACGGTGCGCCGGGCACCGCCGCGGCGTCGATCCTGTCGCTCTGAACCACACAGCACTGCCGCCGCCCCGGTGCGGGGCGGCGGCAGTGTTGTCTGATGCTTCTATAGCGCAGCCTATTTGAGCATGCTGCCGGCATCGACGGGCAGCGTGACACCGGTCAGGTAGCGCGCCTCGTCGGAGGCCAGGAACAGCACCGCGTTGCTGACGTCGACCGACTCCACCCACGGGATGGGCAGGATGTGGAACATCCGGCAGATGGGCTCGAGATCGGCGGGACCCGGGTTCTCCAGGTCCGGCCGGAAGAGCTTGTAGGTGCCCTCGTTCATCACCATCGGGGTGTTGACGTGCGTCGGGTGCACCGTGTTGACGCGAATCGAATGATGCCCCAGCTCCACCGCGAAGGTGCGCATCAGACCCACCACGCCGTGCTTGGCCGCGATGTAGTGGCCGACATTCGGGTAGGCCTTGAGGCCGCCGACCGAACTGGTGAGCACGATCGAGCCACCGCGCTCACCCGCGATCAGATGCGGGATGGCGGCCTTCACGCTCTTCCAGACGCCACCGAGATTGACGTCGATCATGTCCTGCCAGAGGGTTTCGTCGAGTTCGCTCAATTGGCCGCCCTCGTTCCCGATCCCGGCGTTGGCGACCACGACGTCCAGGCGCCCGAGCTGTTCGACGCCGCTGTCCACCGCGGCCCGCAGCGCCGCGTAATCGCGCACGTCGACCTCCGCGGTGACCACGCGCCGCCCCTGCGCCTTGACCAGATCCGCGGTGGTCGCGAGGTCCTCGGGGGTAGACATCGCGAACGGCACATTGTCGAGCTGCTTGCAGACATCGACGGCGATGATGTCGGCGCCCTCCTGCGCCAGCCGCACCGCGTGACTGCGGCCTTGGCCGCGCGCCGCACCCGTGATGAATGCGACCTTTCCTTCGACCCGTCCGGTCATTGCTTGCCTCTATTCGCTATTCGGTGGTGAATTCGATGTGCAGCGCTTGGAGCCCGCGCAGGATGTAGGTGGGTTCGTAGTCGTAGCGGCGCGCGTCGGCGGGGCCGTGCCGCTGCTCGTCGATGCGGATGTCGAGCAGGCGATCGAGGATCCGCGCGAAGGAGACCCGGCCTTCCACCCGAGCCAGCGGCCCGCCGGGGCAGGTGTGCGCGCCGCGCCCGAAGGCGATGTGCTCCCGGGCATTCGGGCGATCGAGCCGGAACTCGTGCGGTTCCTCGAAGCGGCGCGGGTCGCGGTTGGCGGCGCCGGGGCAGAGCATGACCGTCGTCCCGATCGGCACGTCCACCCCGCCCACCTGGGTGTTCTGCTTGGCCAGGCGGAACATGCTCTTCACCGGCGCCTCCATCCGCAGCGTCTCCTCGACGAAGAGCGGAATCCGGCTGCGGTCCGCGCGCAACTGCCGCTGGATCTCCGGGTTGTCGGCCAGGAACCGGATACCGGAGGTCAGCAGTTTGGCCGTGGTCTCCTGGCCGGCCGCGAAGAGGAAGGTGGCCGAGCGGACCACGTCGAGGACCTCGGGGGTGGAGCCGTCCGGATACTTCGCCAGGGCCAGCTGGGTGAGCACGTCCTCGCGCGGTTCGGCGCGCCGGTCCTCGATGTAGGAGGCGAACTTCTCGTCCAGCCAGGCCAGCGGATTGCTGGACAGCGCATCGTCATCCAGCGCGCCGACCCGGGAACCCGGCCGATCGGCGCCGAGCACGACCCGGAACTTCTGGTGGTCTTCCTCCGGCACGCCGAGCACGTCGGCGACCACCAGCAGCGAGAAGGGTTTGGCGTAGGCGGCCCCGAATTCACAGCGCCCGTCGGCGAGGAATTCGTCGAGTTGCTGGTCGGCCAGCCGCCACATGAACTCCTCGTTCTCGCGCAGCCGCGCCGGGGTGAGCAGCCGGTTCAGCACCGACCGCGCGAAGGTGTGCTGCGGCGGATCCATGGTCACCATGTGCTCGAACATCGGCATCTTGTCCCGGTGCAGGTCGATCAGCGCGCCCAGATCCTCGCCCTCGACCTCGAAGGGCAAGGCCGGGAACGGACCGCCGACGGCGATGATCGAGGAGAAGGTGTCCGCGTTCTTGGTCACCTCGGCCGTTTCCTCGTATCCCGTCACCGCGAACACCCCGCGATGCGGCAGGGCGGTCACCGGGCATCGGGCGCGCAGGTGGTCGTAATACGGATGCGGATCGGGAACCAACGCCTGATCCGTGAAGTAGTCGACTGTGTCGAAATCAGTCATCCTGGCCAGCTCCTGCCATCGGTGAGGGAGATTCAGTCGATGGTAACGCTGATCTTCTTGTTTGAGAACATCATTCTCATAACCGTACCGCGAACGCGGAGGCGGCCGGGGTGGAAGACCACCCCGGCCGCATGCCGGACGTATTCGAAACCCTCAGGGCCTCACTCGACTTCGATCGCCCGCTCGGGGCAGGCTTCGACGGCCTCCGCTACCGCCCCTTCCAGGCCGGCGGGCACCGCACCGACCCTCACCTCGGAATATCCATAGTCGGTGAGGGTGAACACCTCCGGGCACAGGGACACGCAGACACCGAAGCCGCGGCAACGATCCACATCGATACCGACCTTCATCGACCACCCTCCTTCGTGCCGCCGCGACGACCTCCGCGCCCCGGCGGCTACCGTTTCTGGAGAATGTCATTCTCCAGTTCAGAATTGAGGGTTACACACGCCCGGGCGCGCGTCAATGGAGGTTCGCTGCCGATCAGCCCATGGGCAGCAGATCCGCCGCCAGGGCGGGCGTACCGACCCGGAAGGTCTCCACCGCGCTGGCCGGACCCGAAGCGCGGGCGGCGACATGGGCCCGCTCCTTGAACGCCTTCGCGGCGGAACTCATTCGGTACTGCACCGGACCGCCGACCCGGCAGTCGAGCTCGGCGGGCCAGGTCTCACCCCACAGGGCGACCTCGAATTCCGCGGTGTCGAGGCTGTCGAGCAGGCCCGCCCGGATGCGCGAATCGGTACCGAACAGCGCCGTATCCACCGCGAGCAGATCCGGCCGCGCTTTGACGCTCGTCGTCAGGCAGGTCTCCAGATCCAGCACGTCGGCGCCGAGGATCCGGACCGGGCGCGGGTCGTCGCACTCGGCCACCGCCACCCATACCTCCCAGCCGGCCAGCACCCGGTCGAACAACCAGCCACCGGCATTCTGCACTACCGCAAGAGGATTCGGACCGAGGATCGCCAGCCGGTAGCGGAGCTCGCGGGTCTCGACATGTTCGATGGTCGCGTCCACCGATGCCAATATGCACTCCTGCGGTGCAAAGGAATTCACCAATCGAGTCGCCATGTGGGGTCTCCGTCTCACCGATGAGCTCGGTCGATACCTGCGGAAATGGGGATCTCCTGGGAGGGATATCGGACCGCGCGCTGGTTATAGCGTGATTTACTTAACACTGCGTTCGACGGAAGGTCAACCGTGGAAAACCCGCCGGCACCACCCACTCCAGGAGTGGCCTTCGCGCCCGTGAATCGGCCGCCCGGTGCGCGAGAGCGGCCGGGCACTACCGCCCCGGCGCAGCGCGACGATCTCCGCACCGATGGCCAGCGCGGTTTCCTCCGGCGTGCGGCCGCCCAGCTCCAGGCCGATGGGCGAATGCAGCCGCCGCAGTTCATGTTCGGTGATTCCCGCCGCCCGTAGTTCGGTGCGCCGCGCGCGGTCGGCGCGACGCGAACCCATCGCTCCGACGTAGGCCACCGGTAGGCGCAGCGCCTGGGCCAGCACCGGGATATCGAACTTCGGATCGTGCGAGAGCACGCAGAGCACCGTCCGCCGGTCGACCTCGGCCGTACTCAGGTACCGGTGCGGCCAATCCACCACCACCTCGTGCGCGCCGGGGAAGCGCGCGTGGTCGAGGAAGGTCCGGCGCGCGTCGCAGAGCGTGACGCGGTACCCGAGCAGCCGCCCGACCGCGCACAGCGCACCGGCGAAATCCGTTGCACCGAACACGATCATGCGCGGCGGCGGAGCGAAGGACTGCACGAAGACCATGCGTTCGCGATCGGCGCAGCCGATCACCCGCACCGCGGTCGACCCGGCATCGAGCATGTCCCGCGCCTGCCGCAGCACGGCCAGGTCGGCGCCGTCGAGATCGAAGCCGGCGCCGACCGCGTCGTCCGCACGCACGGCGAGGACCGCCCCGGAAGCCAGGTCGCACACCCACGCCGCCGGTGTCCGCGCGTCCAGCACGGCTTCGACCACCGCGAATTCGGCCACCGTCACCCGATGGATGAAGACCTCCACCTCACCGCCGCAGGTCAAGCCGACCGCGAAGGCATCGGAGTCGCTGTAGCCGAACGCCTTTCGGAGCGGCTCACCGGTCTCGAGAACTTCGAGGCAGTGCTCGTACACCGCGGATTCCACACAGCCGCCGGACAGGCTGCCCACTACCGAGCCCGCCGCGTCGACCGCCATGGTCGCGCCGATCGGACGCGGCGCGCTGCCGCGAACCGCCGTCAGGGTGGCCAGCGCGTAGGTGGTCCCCGCCGCCTGCCAGCGCCGCAGGTGTGCGGCGAGATCCCGCATGGTCGCCCCCTTCAGCGTGCGTAAATTACATTCTCCTATCTTGCGATAGTACATTTCCGTTTCTGGCATAGTAGATATTGACACTGCGCAAACGGCACTGCTAAACAGGTGCTCAGCAGCGGCCTGCCCGCATCGTCTCCGATGTGAACGGAGGATCACCCATGACGCGTATCTGCCAGTCGCGCACCACAATCGATCTACATCGCCGGGCCTCCCGATGACCCGCACCGGCACCGAGACCGCCGGTGTCGTCGGCACCCGGGTACCCCGGCTGGAGGACCTGCGCCTGCTCACCGGCGCCGGCGCCTTCGTCGACGACGTCACCCGCCCCGCCATGGGCCACGTGTGCTTCGTGCGCAGCCCGCTGGCTCGCGCCCGGATCACGGGTGTCGACAGCACCGCGGCCCTGGCCCTGGCCGGGGTGCTGGCCGTCTACACCGCCGCGGACCTGAATCCCGACGTACGCGAGATCTCCTACGCCTTGGACATGATCGGCCTGCCGCCGGTGCCGCGCCCACCGCTCGCCGACGACGAAGCCCGGTTCGTCGGCGATCCGGTGGCGGTGGTCGTCGCGGTCGACCGCTATATCGCCGAGGACGCCGCGGAACTGGTGCTGGTCGACTACGACCCGCTGCCGCCGGTGCTCGACTTCCGCACCGCGGCCGAATCGACCGAACTGGTGCACGCCGCGTTCCCCGGGAACTCGGCCGGTGCGATGGGCGGGCGACCACCGGCCGATCTGGATCCGGTCTTCGACTCGGCGGCGCACGTGGTGCGCCAGCGCATCCATCAGCAGGCCTATTCGCCGGTGCCGATGGAAACCCGGGGCATCGTGGCCGAATGGTCCGCCGCCACCGCCGAAATGACCATCTGGACCTCTTCGCAGTCGCCGCACGAGGTGCGCGGCTTCTGCGCGCGGCTGCTCGGCGTCGACGAGCATCAGGTCCGGGTGATCGTCCGCGACACCGGCGGCGGGTTCGGGCAGAAGGTCGCGCCACAGCGCGAGGACATCTGCGTCATGCTGGCCGCGCGCCGGCTCGGCACCGCCGTGAAGTGGATCGAGGACCGCCAGGAGAATCTGATGTCGGCGGGGATGGCCCGGCACGAATACGGTGATATCCGAATGGCTTTCGACGCCGAGGGCACGATCCTGGCCGCCACCATCGAGCACGTCCAGAACGTGGGCGCCTACCCGATACCGTCGCCGGTCACCGCCGGCATGGTGGTCGGCTTGCTGCTGCCCGGGCCGTACCGAATTCCCCAGGCGGGGTTCAGCGCGGGCTTCGTCTACACCAATACCGTCGGCCGGGTGGCCTACCGGGGCCCGTGGCAGTTCGAGTCGGTGGCCCGCGAAGTGCTGCTCGATACCGCGGCCCGGCAGATCGGCATCGACCCGGTCGAACTGCGGCGCCGGAACATGCTGCGGCAGGGGGATCTGCCCTACGCCAACGCGAACGGCATGCCCTACAGCGACATCACGCCGCTGGAGACCTTCGAGCAGGCGCTGGCGATGCTGGACTACGACGCCTTCCGCGCCGAACAGCGCCGGGCCCGGGCGCAGGGGCGCTACCTCGGGGTCGGCACCTGCACCTATGTCGAACCCACCACCGGCAATACGCCCTTCCACGCCACCGAGGGCGCGACCATCCGGATCGAGCCGTCCGGGAAGGTGAACGTCTATGTCGCCGGTGGTTCGGCGGGCAACAGTCTCGAGACCACCGTGGTGCAGTTGACCGCCGACGCGCTCGGCGTCGACATCGCCGATGTGCGCACCGTGCAGGGCGATACCGCGGTGACGCCGTTCGGCGGCGGCACCGGCGGCAGCCGGTCCGGTTCCATGACGGCGGGCGCCATCGCCGAAACCGCCGCCGGACTGCGGGAACGTCTACTCGCCATCACCGCGCACAAACTCGGCGTGCCCGTCGAGGAGGTCGAGTTCACCGGCAGCCGGGGCTTCGCGCGCTCGGCCCCGGACACCACGGTGACGCTGGCCGAGCTGGCCGCCCTCGCCTACTTCCAGCCCGATGCCCTGCCACCGGGCGTCCCCGCGGGGCTCGAGGCCAGCGGGCGGCATCGGGTCGGCCAGTTGATGATCTGGGCGAACGCGACCCATCTGTGTACCTGCGAGGTCGACATCGAGACCGGTCAGGTGACGCTGCTGCGCTACATCGTCAGCGAGGACTGCGGGCCGATGATCAATCCCGCGGTGGTGGAGGGCCAGATTCATGGCGGCACCGTGCAGGGTATCGGCGGCGCGCTGTACGAGCACCTGGCCTACGACGAGGACGGCAATCCCATCGCGACGACCTTCCTGGACTATCTGATGCCGACCGCCGCCGAGGTGCCGCTCATCGAGATCGGGCACATCGAGACACCGAGCCCGGGGCCGGGCGGCTACAAGGGTGTCGGCGAGGGCGGGGCGATCGGCTCGACACCGGCGGTGCTGAACGCGGTAGCCGATGCGCTCGCACCGCTCGGTGTGCGGATCTCTCAGCTGCCGCTGTCCCCCGCCACCATCGTCGAGCTGGTGGAGCAGGCGCGCGCGGGGGTGACCGAATGAAACCCGCCGCCTTCGCCTATCACGTCCCGGACACCGCCGAGGCGGCGGTGACGCTGCTCGCCGAACTGGGCGAGGAAGCCAAGTTCCTCGCCGGCGGCCAGAGCCTGGTGCCGATGCTGGCCCTGCGGCTGGCGGCGTTCGAGCATCTGATCGACCTCCGCGCGGTCGCGAGCCTGCGCGGCATCGAAGGACGCGCGGACTCGGTGTGGATCGGCGCCGGTACCACGCACGCCGAGGTCGGGCGCTGCGCGGAGATCAGCCGCCGAGTGCCGCTGCTGGCCCGGGCGACTCCGCTCATCGGGCATTTCCAGATCCGCAATCGCGGCACCATCGGCGGCGCGATCGCGCATGCCGACGCGGCGGGTGAGTACCCGGCCGTGGCACTCGCGCTGGACGCCGGACTCGAAGCCCTGTCCCCGCGCGGGCGGCGCGTCATCCCGGCGGCGGATTTCTTCACCGGGATGTGGAGTACCGCGCTGGCCGCCGATGAATTGCTCACCGGCATGACCTTTCCGGTCTGGCCGGGCCGGTGCGGCTTCGCGATCGAGGAGTTCGCCCGGCGCAGTGGAGATTTCGCTCTCGCGGGCGCGGTGATCGCGGTGCGGCTGGACGCCGGCGGCCGGGTCGACCGGTGCGCCGTCGTGGTCTTCGGGCTGGGGCCGACGCCGGTGCGCGCCGCCCGGGCCGAGGCCGAACTGCTCGGCCGGGAAGTGGCCGAGGTGAACGCCGCGGCGATCGGGCGGACCGCGGTGGCCGAGCTGACCTCGATTCCCGCGGATCTGCACGGATCCGCCGACTATCGGCGGCGGATCGGCACGGCGATGGTGGCACGAGCGTGGCGGCGGGCCGCCCAGGAGGCAAGTGATGACTGAGATCGACATCCAGCTGCGGATCAACGGCGCCACCCGCCGGGATCGGGTGCCTGCCCGGCTCACCCTGGCCGACTACCTGCGCGAGCGATGCGGGCTGACGGGCACCCATCTGGGCTGTGAGCACGGCGTCTGCGGGGCGTGCACGATCCTGATGGACGGCCGGGCGGTGCGCGCCTGCCTCGTCTTCGCCGTGCAGGCCGACGGCGCGGAACTGACCACCATCGAGGGCATCGCCGCACCCGACGGGACACTGTCGCCGGTACAGCAGGCCTTCCGCGACCATCACGGTCTCCAATGCGGTTTCTGCACACCGGGTTTCATCGTCTCGGCCACCGCGTTCCTGCGCGAGCACCCGGACCCGACCGATCGTGAGATCCGCGAGGGTCTGTCCGGAAACCTGTGCCGCTGTACCGGATATCAGGGCATCGTGTGCGCTGTGCGCGCCGCGGCCACCACGAGCGCCGAATCGAAGGACCTGCCATGAAACTCGAGAACACCTTTCGCATTCCGGTTCCGGCCGCCGAGGCCTGGCCGGTATTGCTCGACCTCGAACGGATCGCGCCGTGTGTACCCGGGGCGACTCTGACCTCCCGGGACGGCGACGACTTCCACGGCAAGATCAAGGTCAAGCTGGGGCCGGTCGGGCTCACCTACAACGGCATCATCAAGGTCGCCTCGCAGGACCCGAAGGCCCGGATCGCGGTCCTCGAGGGCGGTGGCCGCGAAGCCCGCGGCAACGGCACGGCGCAGGCGACCATTATCTGTCGGCTGGTCGAATCCGGTTACAGTACAGAGGTTCTCGTCGAGACCGAGCTCGCGATCACCGGTAAGCCCGCCCAGTTCGGGCGGGGCGCGCTCGCGGATGTCGCGGGGACGCTGATCGGGCAGTTCGCCACCAATCTGGCCAGCGAGATCACCAGCACCGCCCAGTCCGCCGCTCCCGCGGTGGATCCGAAGCCCGTCGCGGCGGCGGGGGCCCGGCCCGAGAAGCGCGCGGTTCCCCGCGCATCCGCCGAGCCGATCGATCTCCTGGCAGCCGCCGGCGTGGGCAGAAGCGGACGAGCCCTCGCGGTGGCTGCCGGAATCGTCCTGGCGCTGGCCCTGATTCTGCGCCGTCGCCGCCGCTCGCGCGGCTAGCTCGCCGCTCGATCCGTCCCGGCTCACGGAGCGGGACGGATCGAGATCGAGGTGGTGTCCAAGAATCCGTCGAGCCCTTCCCTGCCGAACTCGCGACCGATGCCGCTGTTCTTGACACCGCCGAACGGCGCGAAGGGGTCCATGCTGTAGGGCTGATTGATGCCCAGGGTTCCCGTGCGGATCCGCCGGGCCACCGCCAGACCCCGGTCGAGATCGGGCGTCCAGACCGAGCCGGACAGCCCGTATTCGGTGGCGTCGGCGAGCTTTACGGCGTCCTCCTCGTCGGCATAGGGCACCAGGCTCAGCACCGGCCCGAAAATCTCTTCCTGCGCGATGCGCATGGCGTTGTCCACGTCGGCGAACAACGTCGGCCGGACGTACCAGCCGCGCTCCACGCTGTCGGGCAACTCCGTGCCGCCGACGAGTAGCTGGGCGCCTTCGCGCTGCCCCTGTTCGATGTAGCCGCGCACGCGCTGCTGCTGGCGTTGCGAGACCATCGGGCCGATTTCGGTGCCCGCGTCGAAGGGATCGCCCACGGTCAGCTTTTCGACCATGCTCACCAGGGCGTCGACGTACTCACGATAGCGACTGCGGGGCAACAGGATCCGAGTCTGCGCGACACAGGCCTGGCCGCTGTTCATCAAACCGGCCACCCGCATGCCGGACGCGACATCCGCCGGGTCGGCGTCCTCCAGCACCACCGCGGCGGACTTGCCGCCCAATTCCAGGCCGACCTTGCGCAGCGCGGATCCGCAGGCTCCGGCGACTTCCCTTCCGGCAGCGGTGGATCCGGTGAACGACACCTTGTCCACGCCGGGATGCGACACCAGATACCGGCCGATCGCCCGGTCGCCGGGCAGCACGCTGACCACCCCCGGCGGCAAGCCGACCTGCTCGAGCAGCTCCGCCATGAGGTTCGCGTCCAGCGGCGTCTCCGGCGCGGGTTTGAGCACGACGGTGCACCCGGCGAGCAGGGCGGGGATCAGCTTCGCCACCGTCAGGAACATCGGCATGTTCCACGGGATGATCGCGGCGATCACCCCGGTGGGCCGCTTGCACACCAGGACATCCGAGCCGAGGTAACCCGGCCGGGTCTCGGTCCACGGATACCCGGCGGCGAGTTCGGCGAAAGCCCGGATCATCGCCCCGGGCAGCCGGGCCTGGGCCGACCGCGAGAACGTCAGTGGCGCACCCATTTCCGTGGTGATCAACTGCGCGATCTCCTCCACTCGCTCGGCATAGAGCTCGGCCAGCCGGCGCACGAGGGCGACACGTTCGGCCGGGTCCAGCCGCGGCCACGGCCCGGTGTCGAACGCCGTGCGGGCCGCCGCGACGGCTCGATCGACATCGGCCGGGGCCGGCGCGGGTACCCGCGCGACCGGCTGTTCGGTGTGCGGCGAAAGGACCTCGATGGTCGCGGTACTGCTGGGAGCGACCCACTCGTTGCCGATGAAAAGTTGCTCTGTACCGCGCATTCGCTACCTCACAGGGCTGTGGTGTTCTTGTGGATCCGGCCGTCCTTCATCACGAAGCGCACGTCCTGGACGGTGGTGATATCGGTGGTGGGATCGCCGGGGACCGCGATGATGTCGGCGAGCAGGCCCGGCGCCAGCCGGCCGCGGTCCTCGACCCCGAGCAGTTCGGCGGCGGTGCCGGTCGCGGCTCGCAGGGCTTGCACCGGCGTCATCCCGCGGTCCACGAGCGCCCACAGCTCCTTGGCGTTGTCGCCGTGCGGGACCGCGGGCGCGTCGGTGCCGCAGGCGATCTTGACCCCGGCACGGATCGCCTTGCGCAGCGTCTCCCGGGCGCGCGGGAAGACCTCGGCGGCCTTCTTCTGTAGCGCGGGAGCCGCTTTGGAGACGTCGAGCCCCTCGGACAGATAGCTCGTGGGCACCAGGAAGGTGCCGTGCTCGACCATCATCGCGAGGGTGTCGTCACTGGCCAGCGAGCCGTGCTCGATGCAGTCCACGCCCGCGGCGACGCAGGCGCGGATGCCGGCGTCTCCGTGGGCGTGGGCGGCGACCCGGACCCCGGCGCGGTGGGCTTCGTCGACGATCGCCGCGAGTTCCTCGTCGGAGTACTGCTGGGCGCCGGCCACGGTGCCGTGCGACATCACCCCGCCCGAAGCCGAGATCTTGATGACCTCCGCGCCGTACTTGATCTGATAGCGCACCGACTCGCGGACCTGCGGGACCCCGTTGGCGCGGCCCTCCTCCACACTCAGCGGCATGATGTGGGGCGCGAGCCGCTGGAACATCGTCGGGTCGAGGTGGCCCCCGGTCGGCGTGATGGCATGCCCCGCGCCGACGATGCGCGGGCCTTCGACCCAGCCCTGCTCGATCGCCCGGCCCAGATCGACATCGAGCAGATAGCCGCCGGTCTTCACCATCAGCCCGAGATTGCGCACGGTGGTGAATCCGGCGTGCAGCGTGGTGCGCGCGTTCATGGTGGCCCGCAGCGTCCGATAGACCGGATCGTCCTGCACGCCGTGCATCGGATTCGGCAGTCCCGTCGGGGTGTCGGGCCCGCCGATGAGCAGATTGATCTCCATGTCCATCAATCCGGGCAGCAGCGTCACCTCGCCCAGGTCGACGATCCGAGCGCCGGTGGGCAGCCGCGCGGGATCGACGTCGGTGATCCGGTTACCGCGCACCACGATTACCGCCGGGGCCCGCACCTGTCCGGCGTCGATATCGACCCAGCGCGCGGCGCGCAGCACCGTGCCACCCTCGGTCACGGCAGTTCCGGCTCGAGGACGCAGGTCAGCTCCGAGGAACCCGAATCGGGAATCCGCGGCTGCCGCCACACCTCCACCGGAAAGGACACCATGATCATCGAATACAGCAGGTACATCAGATTTTTGGCGTCCTCCGGCAGCTCGTCGAGCGGGAATTTGTCGCAGTAGGCGATCGCGTCCTCGGCCCGCGGGGTGATCGCGTCGTAGAAGCGCTGCATCTCGGCCATGGAACTGGCCAGGCGTTTGTCGTACCGGGCCGGTTCGCCGGCCAGGCACCACTCCCGCGCGTACGCCTCCAGATCGGCGAACTCGCCGGGCAACAGGGATTCACTCATGATCGCCTCACTCATTGCCGCGCCGCCGCGCGCTCGCGCTGGTAGTCACCGACCCAGTCGGCGGCCACCTTGTGCAGGTGCCGCAGCAGAATTTCCTGGTCGTTGAGCTGGAAGTGGCTGACCGCGCGGGACTCGAGCATCAGCTGGGTCGCCTCCAGGGTGGAGGCGTCTTGCAGCCCGTATTCCTTGAAGGTGAGCGCGGACATCTCGTGCGCGATCCGGTCGCGCGGGCTGCGGGCCGGCGGAAAATACAGATTGCCCTCGAAGAGATGGGTGTTGTGCGAGGTCGGCCAGTACTGATAAGTCAGATACCAGCCGCCGGACCAGATCAGGATGACGAAGTTCGGCCACAGCTGGAACGAATCCAGGCCCCACGGGTCACAGCCGGCCGGGTTCAGACCGGCGGGCATCTCGCCGAGATCCGGGACGTCCCAGGGCCCGAACAGTCCGCTGCGGGTGATGTCCTCCATGGGCTTGCGCATCGTGGGATCGAGTTCCCAGGTGACGACGCCGGAAGTGCTGACCAGGCGGTGCGGGCCGTCGAGCTGATAGTGCGGCGCCTCGAAACCGGCCTGCTGTGCCGCGACGGAGAAATTGTCGGGAGTTTGCTTTCCGTGCAGGATCGGCGCGTGATAGAACTCCTGGAAAGCGTCCATATAGAGCTTCCAGTTGGCGCCGACCTCCGATTTGTAGGAATAGCGCTCGGTGAGCTTGTCGAACGGATAGCCCGCCAGCCCGGTGATCATGGGCCCGAGGAATTCCCGCAGCGACTGGCGCGGCTCGGCCGCCAGATTCACGAAGATGAATCCCGACCACACCTCGCAGTGCACCCGCACCAGCCCGAGCTTGCTCTTGTCGAGGTCGAAGAATTCCGCTTCCTGCTGCACGAAGGCCAGCGACCCGTCCAGACCGTAGCGCCAGCCGTGGTATTTGCAGGTGAACTGCCTGCAGGTGCCGGCGGTCTCTTCGCGCGGAAAGTCGTTCCACACCAGCTTGTTTCCGCGATGCCGGCAGATGTTGTGGTAGGCGTTGATGCCGCCGTCCCGGTCGCGGGAGAGGATGATCGAGGTGTGCGCGGCGTGGATCTCCTTGGTGAAATAGCTGCCGGTACGGGGTAGTTGTTCGATGCGCCCGACCTGTAGCCAGGCGCGTTTGAAGATCGCGTCCCGTTCGAGTTCGAAGAATTCCGGCGCGATCGAATCCTCGTAGGACATCGGCTCGGTGCTCAGTTCGGGATAGTGCTGGGTCCAGCTGCCCTCGGCGGGCTTGGGCCAACGAGGCATGGCGTACTCCTGGGTAAGGGGATGGGCGGGCCGCGGTCACCGGATCGGTTCTTCGCCGAGCACGGTGGTGCGCAACATCTCTCGGGGCGAATCCGCCGGATAGGGCGCCGCGCGATGGATGACGCCGCGGTTGTCCCAGATGACGGTGTCGCCCACCGACCATTCGTGGGTGTAGACCCGCGGCGGCGCGGTGCAGCGGGCCAGCAGACCGTCCAGCAGCGCCCGGCTCCGGTCCGGCGCCAGGCCCAGGACGTGGTCGGTCGATGCGCCGAGCACCAGGGAGCGCCGCCCGGATTTGTGGGTCCAGATCAGCGGATGCTCCTTGGTCGGGCGCTTGCGCCAGGCGGCGAGCTGCTCGGGCGTCGGCTCCCGGGTGACCAGGCGCTGTGAGGCTTCCAGCGAATGCACCACGCGCAACGGCGCGAGCGTGAGCTTCTCCTGGGCGCCGAGATTCTCGTAAGCCTTGTAGGTGCTGGCGAATTCGGTTTCACCCCCGCTGGCGGCGACCGCCTTGGCGGTGAGCATCGTGGCCAGCTGCGGGTAGGCGTCGTCCTCGGGCGTGCAGCCGTCGATATGCCAGTCGAAGGTCGCGCGCAGGTAGCCGGCCGAGGAGTTCTTGGCGGTGTCGAGACTGACCCGGTAGATGCCCTCGACCGGATGGTGCCCGGGCGCGGTGTCGACCTGACCGAGCTTGCGGCAGAACGCGACCTGGGTTTCCGGATCCAGGTGCAGATCGCGGAAGACGAGCACGCCGTGCTCTTCCAGGGCGGCCAGCACGGTGGCGGGGATCGAGTCGTCGGAGAGCAGGTGGTCCGGGGCGAGGCCGGTGATCTCCGCACCTACCTCGTGTCCGAGCTTGTCGATGGTGATGGTCACGGGTGCGGCTCCTTGATCCGTTCGAGTTCGGCGTCGGCGCTGTCGGTAGGTTTGGGTTGCTGGAAGATCTCGACCGCCATGGCGACCATGACCAGCGAATAGACCAGGCGCAGGAGCGCGAGCGCGTCCTCGGGCAGATCGTCCAG
Organism: Nocardia sp. NPDC050712; assembly: GCF_040654295.1. Classification (NCBI taxonomy): domain Bacteria; kingdom Bacillati; phylum Actinomycetota; class Actinomycetes; order Mycobacteriales; family Nocardiaceae; genus Nocardia; species Nocardia sp. NPDC050712. Next base: position 1,144,717 of record NZ_JBFAHT010000002.1, on the reverse strand, counting down.
CGGGAATTTGTCGCAGTAGGCGATCGCTTCCTCCAGGCGCGGGAAGAACGCGTCGTAGAAGGTGATCAGCTCCGGCATGGCGCAGGCCATCCGGCGGGCCCAGCGCTCGGTTTCGGTGGCCAGGCACCAGGTTTCGGCGAATTCCTCGAGGTCGGCGAAAGCGGGCGGCAGCACGGGAGTGGTCATGTCACGCCTTCCCAGCGCTCAGATAGTCCTCGACCCAGTCGGCGACGGCCTGGTGGAAATGCCTGACCAGGATTTCCTGGTCGTTGACCGGGAAGCTGGTCACGCCGGCGGTGCGGTAGGCCGATTCCAGCGCGGTCTGGGTGCCGGTCAGCATGCCCGCGTCCTGGAGCGCGAACTCCTTGAACACCACCGAGGCGACCTCGTGCTCCACCCGTTCGCGCACCGTGCGCGCGGGCTGGAAGCACAGCATGCCCTCGAAGCGGTGGGTGTTGTAGGAGGTCGGCCAGTAGCGGTAGAGCAGATACCAGCCGCGGTAGATGAGGATCTCGATATTCGGGAAGATCTGGAAGTTGTCGATGCCCCAGGGGTCGACCCGGCCGGGATTGAGACCCCTCGGAGGCTCCCCCACATCGGGCGATTCCCACGGCCCGACCAAACCGCTGCGGGTGACCCGCTCGATCGGATACATGAACTCCGCCGGCAGGGTCCAGCGCCGCGCGCCACCAGTGGAGACCATGCGGTGCGGCCCGTCGAGCTGGAAATGCGCGCATTCGAAACCCTTGCCGGGCGTCCGCACCGCGCTGGGTATCTGCTGCGAATGCAGACCCGGCACGTGGTAGTACTCCTGGAACGCGTCCGCGAACAGTTTCCAATTGCTCTGGTTGTCGGCCGAGAACTCGTACCACTCGGTCATCTTGCCGAACGGGTAGCCGTCCAGATCGGTGATCATCGGACCGAGGAATTCGCGCAGGGTCTGCTGCGGTTCCGCCGCGAGGTTGACGAAGATGAAGCCGGACCACACCTCGCAGTGCACCGGCACCAGCCCCAGTTTCGCGTGGTCGAGGTCGAAGAACTCCGCCTCCTGCTGCACGAAGGCCAGCGACCCGTCCAGACCGTAGCGCCAGCCGTGATATTTGCAGGTGAACTGCCGGCAGGTGCCGGCGGTCTCGGCGCGCGGAAAGTCGTTCCACACCAGCTTGTTTCCCCGGTGGCGGCAGACATTGTGAAAGGCGTTGACGCCGCCGTCACGATCACGCACCACGATGATCGACGTGCGGGCCACGTCGAGTTCCTTGGTGAAATAGCTTCCGGTGCGCGGAACCTGTTCGACCCGACCGACATTGAGCCACGCGCGCTTGAAGATCGCCTCGCGCTCGATCTCGAAGAATTCCGGCGAGACCGAGTCCTCGAACGACATCATCGAGGTGCCCAGCTCGGGATAGTGTTCGGTCCAGCTGCCCGCGGCGGGCTTGGGCCACTGCGTGCTCATATCACCGACCCGCCGTTCACGCCCAGCACCTGACCGGTGATGTACCCGGCCTGCTCCGAGCACAGGAACAGGCACGCCGCCGCGATGTCTTCCCCCGTGCCCAGGTGCCCGACGGGGATCGCCCGGGCCATGGTGGCGTTGTCGGGCAGATTCCCGGCCGCCTGCGACTGCCGCGACATCGGCGTATCGATCCCCGAGGGCGGAATGGTGTTGACGGTGATGCCCCGCGCCGCGTACTCACGCGCCAGGCCCTTGGTCATCGCGACCACCGCGCCCTTGGCCGCGGTGTAGTGCACCATGCCCGGCGAGCCACGCTGCGCGCTCGACGACGAGATCGTGACGATCCGTCCCCACCCCGCCGCGAGCATGTCCGGGATCGCGGCTTGGACGCAGTGGAAGACGCCGGTCAGATTCACGTCGACGACGCGTTGCCACGCCGCCGGGGAAATTTCGGTGAACGGTGCGAACCCCACCAAACCCGCACTCGTGACCAGGATTTCGACCGGACCGAACTCGGCGCGGACCTTGCGCAGCGCCTCGTGCACGGCGGCCCGGTCGGTGACGTCGACTTCGCACGCCATCGCCGCGCCGCCCGCGGCGCGCACCTGCTCGGCGGCCCGCTGCGCGGCGGCCCCGTCGATGTCGAGGACCGCGACGCGCGCACCGGCGCCGGCGAACGATCGGCAGATGGACAGGCCCATCCCGGACGCACCGCCGGTCACGACGACGACCCGCGCGATGCCCGAAAGAGGCTGATCAGAAGGAGGATTCGAGGGAGTCAGCACTGGCAACACCACATTAATCGAGTGATTAATTAATCGAGTGATTAAGATATACGGCAGAGGATTCGCTACTGTCAAGACACTCAGGAGGCCCCACCGATGAAGACCGAGCGCGGCGGCACCGCCGAGAGCGTGACCACCCGAGCCGCGCTGCTGGACGCGGCCGAGCAGATCATGCGCGAGGAGGGCTACGCCGCGGTCAGTACCCGCCGTATCGCCGCGCTGGCCGCCGCGAATTCCGCGCTGGTGTACTACTACTTCGGCAACATGGACAAGCTGTTCGTCGAACTGTTCCGGCGCGGCGCCGAGCGCAGCTACCAGCGCCAGCTCGAGGCGCTGCGATCGCCGCAGCCGCTGTGGGCGCTGTGGGAGTCCATCCACGACCAGTCGCATACCGCGCTGACCATGGAATTCGTCGCGCTGGCCAACCATCGCAAAGCCATCCGCGCCGAAATCACCGAGTCCTCCAGGCGATTTCGCGCGTTGCAACTGACCGCGGTCTCCGACATCCTCGCGGGCTACGGCGCACCGACTCGGCCCTACACGCCCGGCGCGCTGGTCCTGCTGATGTCCAGCATCTCCCGCTTCCTGCGCATGGAGGAGGCCTTCGGCATCGACACCTGCCACGCGGAGACCATCGAACTGATCGAGACCTACCTGCGCGACCTCGAGGGCGAGCGCCGGACCGGATCCTGACACGGTCGACATCAGCGTGGCAGCAAGTCCTTCCAGGCCGTGACACCGGGCTGCGCCAGATCGGTCTGCGCGTAGAGTTCACCGTCCGGTCCGACGTATTTTCCCGTGCGCGGGTCGTACCGCGCGATCCCGATCGAGGGCGACAGCAGCTTGTCGGGGCGCGAATCCGATGGAATGCCTTGTGCTTCCAGGCCCGGGTCGCGCGGGTACGGCCCGACGACGGGCTGACTGTCGGCCACCGGCTCGAATTCCTCGTCACTGTTGCAGAGCGCGGCCGTCGGCGCCCGCTTACCGGGGTGGCCGAGGCAGGGGAAGTTCCGCGCACCGCGCACCGCGATATCCGAATCCTGAGGCAGCTTGCAATACATGCCCTCCGGTGTGTCGATGGTGGTGATGTCGGAGGGCAGGCGCCACGACGACGGCGGGAGGAAGCCGACGGTGCAGGCCGGTGGGTCCGAGGTGCCGCTGAGCCGGAAGTCGCCCAGCCCCCAGCCGGAGGCGTTGTTGGTCGGATGCACCGCCTCGATCATCGAGATCGCCGGCGGCAGCAGCACCAGGACCTGTTCCAGCGCAGCGTGATAGGTCACGCCGAGCCGGCCCACGCTGGTGAGGTTGGCGAGCAGCACGGGCAGGGTCAGCCGTACCGAGTCCAGCAGCTGCGCGACATCGCGGGCAGCGCCCGGGCCGGTCCGCAGCAGGGTGCGCAGGTGCGGGTCGTCGGCCACCAGCTGCGCGGTGACACCGGACAGGCTGCGGGTCCAGATCCGGATCGCATCCGCGGTGCGCGCCTGCGAATCCAGCAGCGGCCCAGCGTCTTCCACCAGGGTGCGAGTCGTCGCGCCGACGCCGTTCAGGGCGGCCGACAGCGTCCCCGCCGAGGACAGCAGCGAATCCAGATCGTAGGCCGCGCCGTTGACGCCCTGGAACAGTTCTCCGAGCAGGTCGTGCAGCTTGTCCTCGGGGATCGTGTCGACCAGCGCGCTGAGCCGGTCCAGCATCGGCCCGACCGGTTGCGGAATCGCGGTGTCGCGCTGCGCGATCACCGAACCCTCGTGCAGATAGGGCGGGGAATCGGTGCGCGGGCGCAGTTCCACGTACTGCTCCCCCACCGCCGAGACACTGCGCACCTCGGCGGCCACGTCGGCGGGGACAGGCCAGGATCCGCTGATCGCCAGCGTGGCGCGTACGCCGCTCTCGGTCAGGTCGACACGGGTGACCTTGCCTATCTCGACACCGCGATAGGTGACGTTGGCGAAGCGGTAGAGGCCACCCGCGGCGCGCAGCTCGACGGTGACGTCGTAGCTGCCGACCCCGGCCAGGGTCGGCAGTCGCATGTAGACGGTCGTCATCACGACTATGCCGATGACCGACAGGATCGCGAACACGACCAGCTGTGCCCGGACGAATCGCGTCAGCAACATCAGCGGCCTCCGGGGCTCTGGGGTGCGGGGGGCTGGATCCCGACGGCCAGCGGATTCCTGGTCTGGGCGGCGTAACCCGGATCGCCTACGGCCGCCTGGATCACGGCGGTCGGATCACCCCAGGGGGTACCGAGCAGGAGCTCACGCCGCAGGCGGGGAATCGTCAGGTCGACGGTGGCCATCAGGTTGACGTAGTCGCCCTTGAGCGCATGGTCGATGCCGTATTGGCCGTAGGGATAGGTGGTGGCGAAGGCGACCGCGGCCGCGACGCGGTCGCCGACATCGGCGAGCGCGGCCAGGGTGGGCTCGAGCTGCTCGAGGTTGGTGACGAGGTCGCCCTGCACTTCCGAGACGACCCCGGCGGCGACGTTGCCGAAGGTCTTCAGCCGGTCCAGGGCCGTGATGAGGTCCGGCCGGACCGCGTCCAGCGCGTCCAGGGCGGGCGGCAGTTCGCGCAGGACCTCGGTGACGACATCGCGCTGGGCGGCAAAGGTTCCGGCCAGCCGATTCAGGCCCGCGATGGTGGCGACGATATTGCCGCGCTGGCCATCCAAGGTGGCCATCAGGGTGTCGAGGCGGGTCAGCAGCGCCCCGATCTTGTCCTGGCGGCCGGTGAACGCCTCGTTCAGGCTGTGGATGATGTCACCGATCTGGCCGAGGCCGCCACCGTTGACCACCACCGAGATCGAGGCCAGCGTCTGCTCGGTGGAGGGATAGGTCGACGAGGCGCTGAGCGGAATGACCGCGCCGGGCGCCAGCTGTCCCGTGGGCGCGACGCCGGGCGGGGTGTTCAGGGCCAGATGGCTCGAGCCCAGCAGACTGGTCTGCCCGATCGCCGCGACCGCGTTCGCCGGCACGACCGTGGCCGGCCGCAGCGCCACCTCGACGTCGGCATGCCAGCCGCGCAGGGTGATGGCGCCGACGCTGCCGACCACCACGTCGTCGATCATGACCGGCGAATTCGACACCAGGGTACCGACATTCGCCATCTCCACGTGGATGACCGTGGCGCCCGCCTCGTGTCCGGTCGCGCCGGGCAACGGCAGCGAGTTCACCCCGTGCCAGCCGCAGCCGGTGGCGCCGACGAGCGCGCAGGCCCCGACAGCCAGCAATGTGCGATGCATACTCAGCGCCCTCCGGGGAACAGGATGTCGATCAGGCTCGGCGGCGGCGGTGCCTGCGCCCGGCTGTCGACCACCTGGGGAATCAGGTGCGGTTCGGTGTAGATCAGATTGGCCGGATCGGCGGTCGGGCTGAGCACCGGATTGACCGCCACCGGAAGGTAATTGAACTCGAGCAGCTTCAGGAACGGCCCGAGATAGTCACGACAGCGGGTCGCCGATTCCGCGGCCGTGAGATTCTCCAGGCTGGCGATGCCGCCGCAGATGAACTGAATCGGGTTGGTGAAGTTGTTCAGCGCGAAAACACCTGCCTCGGTAGCGGTATCGGGGTTGTAGATGTTGTAGAAGTTGGCCAGGCTGGTCGGAAACAGGTGCAGCAGCTCTTCGAGATCGCCGCGGTGGTCGACCAGGTTCTGCGTCACATTCGCCAGCCGCTGTACCTGTTCGCTCGCACGGTCCCGATTGCTGTTCACGAACCGCTGGATGTCGCCGACCGCGACCGACAGATTCGACAGCGCCGCGTCCAGATCCGAGCGGCTGTCGTCGAGCAGACTCGCCAAGGTGGCCAGCCGGTTCTGGAATTCCACGATCTGGACGTTGCTGCCGCGCAGCACGGTGACGAACCGCTGCAGGTTCTCGATGATCTCGACGATGTTTCCGCTACCCTGCGCGAGGATCCGCCCGACGCCGGACAACTGCGTCAGCGTCTGCCGCAGTTTCTCCCCGTTCCCGGCCAGCGCGTTCGCCGCGCTGTCGATGAACCGCCCCGTCGAGCTGCCCGAGAGCGTATCCGGGCCCAGATCGGTTGCCAGCCGGGTCAATTGGGACTTGATCTCATCCCATTCCACCGGCGCGGCCGTGCGCTCGAGCGGAATGACCGCACCGTCCGCCAATACCGCGCCGCTACCCCGGTAGGACGGGGTGAGCTGCACATAACGCGCGGCGACCAGGCTCTGCGCCACGATCACCGCCTTCGCGCCGGCCGGGATCGCCACGTCCCGATCGATGTCGAGCACCAGCTCCGTCGTGGTGCCGCGCGGTTCGATGGCGGCGATCCGGCCGACCTCGACGCCCGCCACCCGCACCTCATCACCCGGGTAGATGGCGGTGGCCGAACTGAAGACGGCCCGAATCGAGGTGGGCGCGAACACGACTCGCTGGACTACTACGGCTCCCGCGGCGAGCAGGACCACCACCGCCAGCACCCCCGCGAGGCGCCGGATCCGTGGGCTTCTCATCTGGGCGCCTCCGCGTTCGGCATCGGAATCACACCGAAGGCCTGATCGATGAACGGCTGAATCACTTCCGCCGGAATGAGATTGGCGACATAGGCGTTGTAGAAGGGACCGCTGGAGACGATCTCGCCCTGGGTCAGGGTGACCTTCACCAGACCGGGCAGCGCTGCCGCGATGGTGTCGCGATTGCGCTCCAGCATGGCCACCACCGAATTCAGGCGGTCCAGCGTCGGTCCGAGCTCGGCTTCGGTGTCGGCGACCAGGCCGGAGAGCTGCTGCGCGACCACGGCGGTGTTGGCCAGCAGATCGACGATCGCCTGCCGCCGCTCGGTGAGCACACCGAGCAGCGAGTTCCCGTTCAACAGCAGCGCGTTGAGCTGATCGCCGCGCTCCGCCAGAATGCCGCTGACCTCGGCGGTGGCGCCGAGCAGATCGCGCAGCGAGGCGTCGCGCTCGTTGATCGAGCGCGACAGCGCACTCAATCCGTCGAACGCCGGACCCAGCTGGGGCGCGACGCGATCGAGCGTCGAGGACAACATCGCCAGGGCGTCGTTGAGCGCCTCGGTGTCGATATCGGAGACATTGGTCGTGAGGTCACCGACGGCGTCGGTCAGCGAATACGGCGAGGAGGTGCGCGATACCGGAATCACGTCCGACGACCGCAGGGTCCCCTCGCCTTCGGAGATCACCGTCAGCACCCGCTTGCCGAGCAGCGAGCCGGTTTTGATGTGCGCCGAACTCAGGTCCCCGAGCCGGACGCCGGCATCCAGGGTGAACACGACCCACGCGTCGCCGTCGCGCAGGGACACCTTCGCGATCCGGCCGACCTCGACACCCGAGACGACGACGTCGTCGCCCACCCGCAGACCGCCGGCCTCGGTGAACACCGCCTGGTAGCGGACGGTCGTGCCCCACTCCAGGAAGCGCTGGGACTGCAACCCGATCAGGATCACGCAGACGATGAGAACGATGCCGACCAGGCCGTGCCGGGCGAGATGCGTACCGCGATATTCGAGCATGGCTAGGGCGCACACCTTCCCGTGTCCTGTGTGACGGCGGGCAGCACCACGACCGCGCCGGACGGGTCGTTCACCCGGACGGTGAGCGCGCACAGGTAGTACTGGATGAAGTTTCCATAGGTGCCGGTGCGCGCCATCTTGCGAAAGTTCTCCGGTGCTCGGCGCAGCGCCTGTTCGAGGGTGAGCTGGTCCTCGTCCAGTGCCGGTGCGAGCCGGGCCAACTGGTCGACGGTGCCCGCCAGCGGCGGGCGGGCCTGGGTGAGAAGGTCCGCCACAGAGGCGGTGCCGTCTTCGAGCGCGGTGATCGCCGCGCCGATCGGGTCGCGGTCCTGCGCGAGCTGGGTGACCAGCTGCTCGAGCTTGTCGATGGTGACGGTGAACTGCGCGCCGTCCTGGGACAGCGTCCGCATCACCGTGTTCAGGTTGTCGATCACCTGCTGCACCACCGTGCCGTTGTCGGCGAGTGCCGTGGTGAACGACGCCGTCCTGGCGAGCAGCGAATCCAGCGAGCCCTCGCGGCCCTGCATGATCTCCAGCAGCGACCAGGTGAAGCTGTTCACCTCATGTGCGCTCAGGCCCTGGATCACCGGCTTCAACCCGCCGAGCAGCAGGTCGAGATCCAGTGCGGGCATGGTCTTCTCGGCCGGGATGCGGGCTCCGGGGCGGAGAATATCGGTGGAGCCCGGCCCCTCGGTGAGTTCCAGGTAGCGGTCCCCCACCAGATTGAGGTAGCGGATCGCGACCCGGGTCCCGCTGGTGAGGGCGATGCCGCGGTCGGTCTCGAAGGCCACCGTCACCTGATGGTCGGCGCGCAGCGAGACCCGCTGCACCGTGCCCACCCGCACACCGGCGATCCGGACGGTGTCGCCCGCCCGCAACCCCGAGGAATCGGTGAAGTCCGCGGAATAGCCCTCCGCCGAACCTGAGCGGTAGTTGCTGAACACGACGAGCAGGACCCCGGACAACACCAGCATCACCGCCGCGAAGACCCCGAATTTCAGCAGCGGGCCGTTGCGTTGCGCGTTCATCGCACAGCACCGCCCGGGGCGACACCGAACAGAATCTGTTGCAGCGAGTCCACATTGAGCCGCACGTCCTGGTCGCCCCGCTCGAACGGGTTGGCGCCGACATCGGCGACCACGAATTTCGGGCGCCCCTCGTAGGGCACGGGCAGCACCGAGCATTGCGGCCCGCCGCTCGCGGCGACCTTGGGCAGGTCCTGCGGATAGCGGTAGGGGTAGGTGCCGAACAGGAAATTGGCCGAGATGGCCACGCCTTCGTGCTCGGCCGGCGGTAGCTCGTTCAAAGTGGCCAAGCCCTCCACCGAGCAGCGCAGCGCCGCCTCGTAGTTCGCGGTGAGTTCGGTGGTGGGCACCAGCAGGCGCAGGGTCGTCGCCAGGGCATCCCGGTTGTCACCGAGTACCTGGGTTCCGGTGTCGGACAGGCCGATCAGTCCGGTCAGCAGCGCGTCGAGGTTGTGCTGCTCCTCGACCACGGTCCGGCTGATGCGCGTGGCGTTGCCCGCGAGGTCCAGTAGCGCGGGCGCGGCGTCGGCGTAGGCCTCGACCACCGGCGGCGCCAGGGTGAGATCGTTCGCCAGCGCGGGCAGCGCCGGCTCCACCTGCGCCAGAAAGGCTTCCAGATCGGTGAGCATCCGGCCGGTCTGCTCGCCGCGACCCTTGGTGGCCGCGGCGATGGCGCCGAGGGTCTGATTCAACTTCTCCGGTTCGATGCGGCCGAGCACCTGGGTGAGCTGCTGGAACACCGTGTTGACCTCGACCGTGACCTGGCGGACATCGAAGACGTGACCAGCCGCGATCGAGGTACGGACCGGATGGTCCGGGGCGATGAATTGGACGAACTTCGCGCCGAAAACGGTGGTGGCGGAGATGTCTACGGTGGCGTCGGCGGGAATCAGCCGGAGCTGATCGGCGTCGATGGCCAGCTCGATCGCCGCGGTCCCGTCCGGACGTTCCTCGATCGTGACCACCTTGCCGATCGTGACGCCGCGCAGCTGCACCTTCGCGTCGGGATACATCACCAGGCCCGCACGCTCCGACACCACGGTCACGGGCACGGTGTCGGCGAGGCCGCCTCGAAACAGAGCGACCGCGCCCGCGACGAGGGTCACGAGTATTCCCAGAGAAAGCACACCCGCCAAGGGGCGCAACAGTTTCGATATCACGGACTCCCCTAGCCGGACAGATTGAAATTACCGTTGGCGCCGTACACCGCCAGCGAGACGAGCAGCGTGATCGACACGACCGCGATGAGCGACGTGCGCACCGCGTTGCCCACCGCGGTACCAACCCCGGACGGCCCGCCGCTGGCGAAGAAGCCGAAGTAGGTGTGGATCAGCAGAATCGCCAGCCCCATCAGTGCCGCCTGGGCGAACGACCACACCAGATCGATCGGATTGAGAAAGGTCGAGAAGTAGTGGTCGTACAGCCCGGCGGACTGGCCGAGCAGGAACACCGTGGTGAACCGGCTCGCGATGAACGAGGCGATGACCGCCAGCGCGTACAGCGGTGTTATCGCGATCATCCCGGCCACGATCCGGGTGCCGACCAGGTAGGTGATCGGTTCGATGGCCAGCGCTTCGAGGGCGTCGATCTCCTCGTTGATGCGCATGGCGCCCAATTGCGCCGTCGCGCCGGCGCCGAAGGTGGCGGCCAAGCCGATCCCCGCGACCACCGGGGCCGAGATCCGGACGTTGATGAACGCCGAGAGGAATCCGGTGAGCGCCTCGATGCCGATATTGCCCAGCGAGCTGTACCCCTGCACCGCCAGGGTGCCGCCGGTCGCCAGGGTCAGGAATCCCACGATCACGACCGTGCCGCCGAAGACCGCCAAAGCGCCCGCGCCCATGCTGATCTCGGCGATCAGGCGGATCGTCTCGCGGCGGTAGTGGACGGCGGCGAACGGTGCGCGGGTGAGCGCTTTGACGTAGAAGATCAGGTGATCGCCGATGCCGCTCAGGATCTCGAGGGGCCGGCGCGCGCGGCGCACCGCGCGTGGGTATCTGGCTGCGATGGTCATGGCGTGTCCCTCATCTCGCCGTCATCTGAATGCCGATGGCGGTGACGACGACGTTGATGACGAACAGCGACATGAACGCGTAGACGACGGTTTCGTTGACCGCGTTCCCGACCGCCTTGGCGCCGCCCGTCACGATCAGCCCCCGATAGCAGGCGACCAGGCCTGCGACGACGCCGAACAGCAGCGCCTTGACCGACGAGATCAGCACTTCGTTCACCCCGGTGAGCAAGGTGATCCCGGCGGCGAAGGCGCCCGGGTTGACGTCCTGGACGAAGACCGAGAAGACATAGCCGCCCAGGATTCCGATGACGCAGACCAGATTGTTCAGCAGGAACGCCACCAATCCGGAGGCGAGCATGCGCGGGGTGACCAGGCGCTGCACCGGATTGATGCCCAGCACCTGCATCGCGTCTATCTCCTCGCGGATAGTGCGCGAGCCCAGGTCCGCGCACATGGCGGTGGCTCCGGATCCGGCCACGATCAGCACCGTCACCATGGGCCCGACCTGGGTCACCGCGCCGAAAGCCGCTCCCGCGCCGCTCAGATCGGCGGCGCCGAGTTCGCGCAGCAGGATATTGAGGGTGAAGCTGACCAGCACGGTGAACGGAATCGCCACCAGCAGGGTCGGCACCATCGATACCCGCACGATGAACCAGGACTGCTCCAGGAACTCCCGGGTCTGGAACGGCCGGCGGAACGCGAATCGCACGGCGTCCGAGGACATCGCGAACAATCCGCCGACCGTCTGCAGGACACCTGAGCCGCGCCGGGACAGTCCCGGAGACCAGCTCCGAACTCTGGCCGCCATGCTCCACCGGTCTTCCACTCAGGTGAGGAAATGTGATTCTCGTCTATGACGAAGGTTACATGTCAAAAACGATAACGCAATACTCGTCAGATCTTCCGAATCGTTCTCATACCTCTCCGAGTGTGAGCTCAAAATGGTCGGGACGCGGCACTTTTGGTGATAACGTCGTTCTCGCCAGCAAAGAAGCAACGGTTTGGAAGTGCCATGAAGGATCTCGCGGATCCAGACACCGACGTGGGCGCGCTGCGGTTGGCCGCCGACGAAGCCCAAGCGGTCGCGGAAGAGGCCGAGGCCGCCGCACAGGAAGCCAAGGCCGTGGCGACGGCGGCGCGCGCCCGGGCTCGGGCCACCCGGCTCCGGCAGCGGGCCGAGGCCGCGGCGACGCCACAGGCGCAGCCGGAGCCGAGCGCCGAGGCTGACGAAACCGGCTCGGGGACAGCCGAATCCGGCCCGCCACGGCGCCGAGCACTGGTCGCCGCCGCCTTCTTGATGATCGCCGCGGCGGCGGGCTTTGCCGGCTACTCGGGGTGGCAGCACCACCAGCTCACCGAAAACGAAATGCGCGCAGCGGAATTCACCGCGGCGGCGCGGCAAGGGGTGCTCGCGCTGACCTCGCTGGACTTCAACCATGCGAAGGACGACGTGCAGCGCGTGCTCGATAATTCAGCCGGCGCGTTCCACGACGACTTCCGGGGCCGCGCCGAGGATTTCACCAAGGTCGTGCAGCAATCCCAGGTCACGACCGAGGGCAAGGTCAACGCCAGCGCGGTGGAGTCGATGACCGAGGACTCGGCGGTGGTGCTGGTCGCCGCCACCTCCCGGATCACCAACTCCGCGGGCGCGCAACAGGAACCACGGGTCTGGCGGCTCAGCGTCACGGTGTCGCGAGTGGACGGCGGGCTCAAGATATCGAAAGTCGAGTTCGTTCCATGATCACCACAGCCCGCGCGTGGCTCGGCCGCGCCCTGACCTTCTTGCGCGCCGCACCCGGAGCGGTCGCGCTGGCGGTATCGACCATCGCGGTCGTTCTCGCCGCCGCGACGCTCGTCTGGTCGCAGTATCTCCCGGACCGCCACACCGGCGACACGAACTCCGCGGCCGCGCTGGCCGCCGCCAAAGACGGCACTGTCGCCTTGCTGACCTACGCTCCCGAGACACTCGACCGCGACTTCGCCTCGGCGAAATCCCATCTCACCGGCGACTTCCTGACCTACTACGGCCAGTTCACCGATCAGATCGTCACGCCCGCGGCCCGGTCGAAGTCCGTCAAGACCAGCGCGGTCGTGGTCCGCGCGGCGGTCTCGGACCTGCGCCCGGAGGCCGCGACCGTCCTGGTGTTCATCAACCAGACCACGACGAGTTCGGAGAAACCCGAGCCGGCGATGACGGCCAGCAGTGTGCGGGTCGCCCTCACCAAAGTCGAAGCGTCCTGGCTGATCTCGTCGTTCGACCCGGTATAGCTAGGGCAGCTTGATGACCGACAGGTACATCTCGAGCGTCGGGCGGTACAGGTCGGTGTCGTTGAGCTGACTCCCGAGTACCACCGAATCACAGGTGGCGATGAGCACGTGCGCGAACGTCAGCGGCGCGATCAGCAGGGTTCCGCCGATCCGGCCGAGGCCCTCGACGATGAACTCCGCCAGCGCCTCGACCACCTCCAGGCGCTTGGCCGCGACCCGTTCGCGCACTTCGGGATTGCGCAGCAGATACAGCGTGAACTCGTGCCCGAGCGCGGCCTGCTCGGCCCCGCGATCGCTGCCGAGCAGGCGCCACCGCTGGGCGATCTCGTCGAGTTCGCGCGGGCCCACCTCGCGCACGGCCGACAGCAGCTCGGCGAAGGTATCGAAGTAGCGCCGCCAGTACCGATCACTCACCGCGAGGAAGAGATCCTCTTTGGTGCTGAAGTGCTTGTAGATGGCGCCCTTGGTGTAGCCGGCGGTGTGCGCGATGTCGTCGAGAGTTGCTGCGGTGAAGCCTTTTTCGGCGAACACCGCCTCCGCGGCGTCGAGCAGAAGCGATCGAGTATGCGCCAACCGACGCTCCGCTGTCCACCGTTCCACCATGTCGGCGAGTCTAACAGCAGGATCTGAGAACCCCATTGGCATCTCAGATACCCGTTGGTATATTGACCTGGTCGCACAGGCGGCGCTGATCCGCATCCCGCATCCGAGCGGTCGAGCGAGCGCCGCTGGACATCGATTCAGAAGGAGGCAGTTTCATGACGGAACTGTCGAGTAAGAAGACCGCTCCCCACGTCACCGAGCCACTCGGCGACACCGCCGCGCTCGGCACACAGGCACCGGCGAAGAGCACGCCGGTCCGGATCTGGGCCATTATCGGCGGCGTAATTCTCGCCTTCCAGCTCTACGTCTGGATCCGGTGGCTCACCGGCCCCAATTTCGAGCGGGTGCCCACCGGCCCGAGCGATCCACCGACACTGATGAAGACCGTGCTCGTCATCTGGACAGTCGTCATCATGGCCGGTCTGCCGGTCGGCATCTATTACTTCATCGTCCGGCCGTGGCGGCGCGAACGCCGGATCACCACCGACGGCATGCTTCTGGTGGCCTGCGGCCTGCTGTTCTTCCAGGATCCGCTGCTGAACTACTTCAACACCTGGAGTACCTACAACACCTGGATGTTCAACCGGGGCTCCTGGGTATTGGACGTGCCGGGCTGGCGGTCCTTCGGCGAACCCGGCGCCATGATGGCCGAACCCGTCCTGATGAACGCGCCGGGATATTCGTACGGCATTCTGCTGTGCACCATCCTGGGCTGCTGGATCATGCGCAAAGCCAAGGCGAAATGGCCGAATATCAGTAACAAGGGCTTGATCGGTGTCCTGCTGGTGTGGACATTCTTCTTCGACTTCGTCATCGAGGGCCTGTTCCTGATGCCGATCGGGCTTTTCACCTACCCCGGTGCCATCCAATCCCTGTCGATCAACGCCGGCACCTACTACCAGTGGCCGCTCTATGAAGGGCTCATGTGGGGCGGTGTCCAGGCCGGGTTGTGCTCGCTGCGCTACTTCACCGACGATCGGGGCCGGACCTTCGTCGAACGCGGACTCGAACGCATCCAAGGCGGCTTCGTGCGCCAGCAGGGCACCCGCTTCCTCGCGATCTTCGCGGCATGCAGCATTTTCTTCTTCGTCTGCTACAACATTCCGGCGCAATGGTTCGCCATGCACGCCGACCCCTGGCCGGCCGATATCCAGAAGCGCTCGTACTTCGATATGGGCATCTGCGGGGAAGGGACCGGGCGGCTCTGCCCCGATCCCCATTTGCCGATACCCGGCAAGGACACCGGCTACATCAACCCGGAGGGACAACTCGTTCTGCCGGACGGTGTGGAGCTCCCGAAAGTCGTTCCCTTCGATCGAGGAAATTGAGATGCTGACCAGTCGAACCGAGACCACGCTCCCCGCCGACTGGGACGCGACGCCGTTCTACAAGGCCGTCGGCAACGAAGTGGAGGTCTTTCGCGCGGCGGCCCGCCGCGGTCTGCCGGTACTTCTCAAGGGCCCCACCGGATGTGGCAAAACGCGATTCGTGGAGGCGATGGCCGACGAACTCGGCCGGGAACTGATCACCGTCGCGGGCCACGAGGACATGACCTCCGCCGATCTCGTCGGCCGGTTCCTGCTCAAGGGCGGCGAAACGGTCTGGGTGGACGGGCCGCTGACCCGCGCCGTCCGCGAAGGCGCCATCTGCTATCTGGACGAGGTGGTGGAGGCGCGCCAGGACACCACCGTGGTGATCCATCCACTCGCCGATCATCGTCGTGAACTGCCCATCGATCGCCTCGGCACCACCCTGCGGGCGGCGTCGGGGTTCCAGCTGGTCATCTCCTACAACCCCGGCTATCAGAGCGTCCTGAAGAATCTCAAGGAATCCACTCGGCAGCGTTTCGTCGCCATCGAACTCGACTTCCCTTCGGCCGCAATAGAAACCGAGGTGGTGGCGCACGAGGCGGGCATCGACGCCGGCACCGCGAGCGCGCTGGTCACGCTCGGGAACGCCATCCGGAATCTGGAGGGTTCGCCGTTGCGGGAAGTGTCCTCCACTCGGATGCTGATCCTGGCCGGTGGGCTCGTGGCCGGTGGGCTGAGCCTGCGCAGCGCGGTCCAGTCGGCCGTGGTCCAGGCGCTGTCCGACGACCGGGATGTCGTGCGCGCGCTGGGCGAACTGGTCGACGCTGTGCTGCCGCAGCCATGATCGCCGCCGACCCGAACAGCCCCGAACGGTTTCGGTTGCTCGCCACCTGCATTGCCGGCCGGCCGGTGGAGGTCGCGGCGGCCACTGCCGCCCATACCGACGGTCGGATCGTCTTCGTCACGGCCGGTCGGCCGGTCGCGCAGCAGCGCCGCGAAATGCTGGTCCAGAGCGCACTGCTCGCGGCGGGAAGTCTGGATCAGCGGTGGGTCAAGGCTTTACGGGGCCGGCCCGCGATCGCGCGGCGCTACCTGACACTCGAAGGATGCCGGGCGCTGGCCGAACTCGCGCACCGTATTCCGCTCGCGGCCGCAGCGTTTCCCGAGTCCGTACCCCATTCGGCCGGCAGCGGTGAATCACTCGAAATAGCAAGGGGCCGAGTGGCAGTCGGCGACCCTCCGGCATGGTTCGGCGTCATCCGGCCGTCGGCGATGCTGGCACCGGTCGCCGGACCCGGCACGCGGGCCCGCGCCGAGGAGCTGCGGTTGGAGTTCGATCTCCTCGACGTGCCCGACGACGAAACCGACGGCGACAGCGAGCAGTCCGGGGAGAGCAAGATCCTCGCGCTGTTCGAGAACCCGCTGTTCAGTTCACAGGGGCTGTTGGACCAACTCCGGAAACGGTTCGGCAGTTCGCGGGCGGCCGGTGACGGCTCGGCGGGGGCCGAGGCGCGGATGCGCTCGGTCCGGCGGGCCCGGATGGTCGGTCCCGAGGCCCGGCCGCTGCCCACCCAGATCCGGTTCACCGATGACGGCAAACCCGGTGCCGCCGTGGGTGTCGGCGGTGCACTGCACCCGGAGTGGGATGTGCACAACAACCGGTATCGGCCGGAGTGGTGCCGGGTGCTCGATTTCCCGCTCACCGTCGCCGCGGATATCACCGCCGCCGGTATCGCGCACGACGATGTCCTCCGGCGGCGCCTGGCGCGGGTCGGGCTCGGCCCCAAGGTCTTACGGGGCCGCCCCGACGGCGACGACCTCGATATCGAGGCGCTCATCGGCCTGTTCGTCGATCTACGGTCCGGTTTCTCACCGCCGGAGAACGTGTACCTGGAGCACCGGAAACTCGCGCGCAACCTCGGAGTCCTCATCCTGCTCGACGCCTCCGGATCGGCCACCGATACCGATCCGGAGGGCCGCACCGTCCACGATCATCAGCGCCGGGCGGCCGCGACGCTGGCGCTCACGCTCGAAGAGCTCGGCGACCGCGTCGCCGTCTACGCGTTCCGGTCACAAGGCCGGCACGCGGTCCACCTGCCGGCGATCAAAACCTTCGACCAGCGTTTCGGCGCGGTCGGGCGCGCTCGGCTCAACCAGCTGGAACCGTCGAATTACACCCGGCTCGGCGCCGGTATCCGCGGTGCGGGCGAGATCCTGAAGTCCGAGGCCGGGACCCAGAATCGTTTGCTGATAGTGCTTTCCGACGGAGTTCCCTATGACGACGGCTACGAGGGCCGCTATGCCGAGGCCGACGCCCGCAAAGCGCTCGAAGAGCTCCGCGTCGACGGCGTTGCCTGCCTGTGCCTGTCCATCGGCGCGACCACCGGCACCGACGACCTCGAACGCGTCTTCGGCTCCGCCGGCTATGCCGGCGCTCCGGCCCTGTCCGACCTGAGCCCTCGAATGGACGAATTGTTCCTGGCTTCGCTACGCGAACTCAGCGCGCCGAAACCGGCGCGCTGAGACTGCGATCAATTGATAGCGCAACCGGTTACGGGTTTATCGGCGAGCCGATCGAGCAGATAGGTGATCGCGTTGTCGGGGCCGAATCCGTCGATGAGCTCGGGGCCGAAATGGTTGGGGATCGTCGCGCCGGGGAAGATCGGCGGCAGGTCGTTGGTGCGGAAAGTGACCGCCGCGCCTTTCGCGCACCATTCCTCGGCCAGCCGACGCGCCTGCCCGTAGGGCACGGTGTCGTCGTTGCGGCCGCTGGTGATCAGGACCGGGCTCGTCGGGGTCAGCCCGCCGACGTGCATATCGGCCAGTGCCCGCGCCGCTTCCGGCATGGCGTCGAGATGCTCGATGAGCGGGCGGCCGTCGCTGGTCAACGTGTTCGTTTTCAGGAAGGGCTGCCGGATGATGATATCGCCGACGCATTCGTTACTCAGCGTCTCGAGCATGGCGCGACCGCCAGGACTGGATACTCGGTCGATGGCCGTGTGCAGCTCCGGGTAGCGCGCCAGCAGTCCGTTGATCGCGAAGCCGATCGCGCCGCCGATGAGTGCGCCGTCGATACGTTGCAGGATCGCGGCCAGATCGGCGACCGGCCCACCGGCCCAGGTGCCCTTGAGGTTCAGCTCCGGCGCGTACACCGGCTGCATCTCGGCGGCACCCGCCGTCGCCCCGCCGCCCTGCGAATACCCCCAGAACACCACGGGGGTTTCAGGTCCGGCATTACCCAGCCGATGCGCCGCGCGCGCACCGTCGAGGACGGCGTGGGCGCCTTCGATCCGGTTGGCGAAGGTGTGGATACCCGGCGTTCCGAGACCGATGTAGTCGGTCACCAGCACCCGCGCACCGAGGGCGCTCCAGACCGCGGCGGCCGGGGCTTCCTGATTCGCCGACAGCGACACCGACGGATCCGCGGTGACGGTGAGGCCGGTCGAGAACGCCACCGACATGGCGCATTGATCACCCTGACCGGCGGTGCCGGGCCCGATGACGATGGTCGGCCGCGGTCCCGGTCCCTGCCAGGGTCCGGGCGGCTCGATATAGGTGCCGGTCACCGCGGCCGGCGAACCGTCCTGGTACTGCGTGGTGTACATGACGTGCTGAGCCTGAATCGGCCAGCCGGTCGCGCCGGGCGGTGCCGCGAACACGGTCATCGGGGCGGTCTTGATCACCGCGCCCGGCTCCGCGGAGAACTGCGCGGGCGGGGTATAGAACGCGCTCACCGGCGCGGCCGCCGCTTCCGGTGCAGGCCCGGACCCCACCGCGACCACCGTCGCACCGGCCACCGCCGCCGCGATCGCCATCCGCCCCACGGGTGTCGCCCAACTCCGGGTAGCACGCCGAAAATACCGCTGCATAGCCAACTCTCTTCGATTCCATCCGGGCGCCTGGGTGTTCTGAACCACATGCCACAAGCCGGAGCGGCCCCCGTCACAGCCGAGCCACCTGACAGTAACACGGTTACTGACGGTTCCGGCCGCGCCCTGGTTACGCGTTGAGGCCGGACCCTGGTAGGCAGGATCGTGCCGCCCGGTTCGTTTGCCCGGACGTGCCATGGATCGAGGAATACGAGCAGGAGTGACGCGATGACGGCAGTGACGGTCTGGAGCATCGATCCACGCACCGGCGAACGCCGGGGCGAAATCGCCACGGAGGCACAGCCGTCCGACGTCGACCGCGTCGTGCGCGCCGCGCAGGCGACCTCCCCCGCGCTCGAAGATCGCGGCCGCCGAGCGCTTTTCCTGCGCACGGCCGCCCGCGAACTCACCGCCGACTCCGCCGCACTGGCCGAATTGGCCGATGCCGAAACCGCTTTGGGCCGGATCCGACTCGTCGGCGAGATCGGCCGAACCGCCGGACAGCTGCTGGCCTTCGCCGACGTGGTCGAGGCCGGGGCGTTCCTCGACATCGCCGTCGATCACGCCGACCCGCACGCGACACCGCCCACACCGGATCTGCGCCGCTACAAGATTCCGCTGGGCGTCGTCGCCGTCTACGCGGCCTCGAATTTCCCGTTCGCGTTCTCGGTGGCCGGCGGCGATACCGCCAGCGCCCTGGCCGCGGGGTGCCCGGTCGTGGTCAAAGCGCATCCCGGGCATCCGGCGACCTCGGAGGCCACCGTCGCGATCATGCGCCGGGCCGCGCAGGCGTGCGGCCTTCCGGTCGAGGTGATCGGGCTCGTGCACGGATTCGACGCGGGACTCGACCTGATCCGCCACCCCGTTGTCGCCGCCGCGGGATTCACCGGCTCCGTGCGCGGTGGACGTGCGCTCTACAACGAGGCCGCGGCCCGGCCCACACCCATCCCGTTCCACGGCGAGCTGGGGTCGATCAACCCGGTGGTGATCACCGAGGCGGCGGCCGCCGAGCGCGCCGAGGCGATCGGCGCGGGGCTGGCGGCGTCGATGACGCTCGGCAACGGCCAGTTCTGTGTCAAACCCGGTCTGGTCCTGATCCCCGCCGGGCTGGACGGTGATCGCGTGGTCGAGGGACTGCGCGGTGCGCTGTCGCACTCGAAACCCGGTGTGCTGCTAGATCATCGAATGCGAGACGCCTACCTGCACGGCGTTTCCGGGCGGCGCGAGCTCAGCGGAGTCCGCGCGCTGACCGAGACTTTCGCGCCCGACGAGCACCAGGTTGTTCCGACCGCGCTGATGGTCGCGGCGGAGACCGTCCTGACCGATCCCACCCACGAACTGCTGCTCGAGGAATGCTTCGGCCCGACCACCGTCGTCGTCCGCTACAGCGCGCCGAGCGAAATCAGTGCTGTCCTGACCGGAGTCGGCGGCAGCCTGACCGCCACGGTCCACCTCGGCGCACAGGAAACCACCGACCCGGCCGGCCTGCTGAAAGAACTGACCCGCATCGCGGGCCGCATCGTCGTCGACGACTGGCCGACCGGCGTCGCGGTGAAACCCGCACAGCACCACGGCGGCCCGTACCCGGCCTCGACCTCCACGTCCACGTCGGTGGGCGCGACCGCGATCGAGCGCTGGTTGCGGCCGATCGTCTACCAGAACACGCCCGAATCGCTACTGCCACAGGAACTTCGCGAGGCGAATCCGCTCGCGCTGCCGCGCCGGGTCGACGGGCAACGCGGGTAGCCAGGCAGGTGGTCTCGGGCTGACAGCGTTTGCAGCGTGTCGTGGCCGGGATCGAGGCAGAATTCGGGCGGTGACCGATCGGCCGCGACGCCGACGACCGGGTTCGAGTGGATGAGGCAAGCCATGGAGATCAGTGAGTTCGCGGCCCGCAAGCTGGCGCGGCGGTTCGAGACGTTCGATTTCGACGGGGACGGGCGGATCGAGCGCGACGATTTCGAGAGTTCGGCGCGGGCGGTGGCCGCGGAGTTCGGCTGTGAACCGGATTCGCCTGCCGCGCAACGATTGCTGCACCTGAGCATGCAGCTGTGGGGGCGGCTGGCCTCGGCCGGCGATGTGAACATCGACAGGTCGGTCGATCTGGCGGAGTACAAGGACGCGTTCGCCGAGGGGCTGCTGGTGACCGAGGAGACCTTCGAGCAGGGTTACCGGCCGTTCCTGTCGGCCATCATGACGATCGCCGACAGCGACGGCGACGGCAAACTGAACGTCGAGGAGCACATCCGGTGGACGGGCGCTCTCATGCACCTGCCCGCCGAGGACGCCCGCGAGATCCACCGCAGGCTCGACGCCGACGGCGACGGCTTCATCAACACCGACGATCTACTCCAAGCCATCCACGACTTCTACTTCGACGAGGATCCGGACGGCGTCGGGAGCTGGCTGCTCGGCAAACTTCCCGACTGAACACTCAGGTGAGCGCCTGGCTCGCCGCCCGTAGTTCTTCGAGGGCGGC
Organism: Nocardia sp. NPDC050712; assembly: GCF_040654295.1. Classification (NCBI taxonomy): domain Bacteria; kingdom Bacillati; phylum Actinomycetota; class Actinomycetes; order Mycobacteriales; family Nocardiaceae; genus Nocardia; species Nocardia sp. NPDC050712. The sequence continues at coordinate 1,123,419 of NZ_JBFAHT010000002.1, read as the reverse complement.
CAGCGTGTACGGCGCCAGCGCCGCGTCCGGCCCGGCTCGCAGCCATCGGGCGTAGCCCTGTTTGAACGCGAGAACACCCAACTCGCCCGCGAGGTGCGCGGTCGCCTCCGGCACGTCGCGGGCCCGGAGCGCGTCGGTCATCGCCGCGGCCAGGCCGACGCTCTTGAGCGCGTCGCGTTCCTGGAGTTCACTGTTCGCGGCGATCGCGGCTTGCAGGCGTGGTGCCAGCTCACGATTCATCGGACCCATTGCGCTAGAGGCCCGTTCGAGGCCTGCCGCTACCACTTGGAGCGGAGTCGCGTCCTCGGGCGCCTCGGCGATCCCCTGGGTCAGCAGCTGACTCAGCGCCTGCTGCCCGGCCGCCAGCACCTCTCGCTTGTCGGGAAAGTGCCGGAAGAAGGTGCTCCTGGTGACACCCGCGCGTTCGGCGATCTGCGCCACCGTCGTGGCGTCGTAGCCCAGCTCGGTGAACAGATCCACGGCAGCCAGCACGAGCCGTTCCCGTGCGCCGGGTTCCCATCGAGCCATCCGGCCATCATAGGTGATGGGACTGTTGTCTCATCGCGAGTACTATGGTGATGAGACAACAGTCCCATCACTTCCGAGGGAGAGACATGCAGGTATTCGTCACCGGCGGCACCGGGCTGATCGGCTCGACCGTTGTCGCCGAGTTGCTCGGCAACGGTCACACCGTCCTCGCGCTCGCCCGTTCCGAGGCGTCCGAGGCGGCGCTGCGCGCGGCCGGCGCCGAACCGATGCGTGGTGACCTCGCCGATCTGGACGCGCTGCGCGCCGGTGCCGCCCGCGCCGACGGCGTGATCCACCTGGCCTTCGCCAACGACTTCAGCTCCCCCGCCGCGCTGGCCGCGGGGATCGCCGAGGAGAGTGCCGCGATGGCGGCGCTGGGCACCGAACTTCTCGGCAGCGACCGGCCGTTCATCACGGTCTCGGGCACCCCGAACGCGCCCGGCCGCGCGTCCACCGAAGCCGATCCCCTGCCTACCGACGGTCCGGTCGGCGGTCGCAGTCACTCCGTCGCGGCGGTCCTGGACCTGGCCGCACGCGGTGTGCGCAGTGCGGCCGTGCGGCTGCCGCGCACCGTGCACAACGACGGCGGCGGCGGATTCGCCGGCCTCCTGACCGATTCCGCACGCCGAAGCGGGACTTCCGGCTACCCCGGCGACGGCACCCAGCGCTGGCCCGCCGTGCACGCCCTCGACGCCGCCGTACTCTTTCGCCTGGTTCTGGAAAAGGCCACGCCGGGGACCGCCTGGCACGCCGTGGCCGACGAGGGTGATGCCGTACGCGACATCGCCGAGGTCATCGGCCGCCGGCTGAGTCTCCCGGTAAAATCCTTGCCGGAGGAGAACTTCGGCCCGCTCGGCCCGATCTTCGCCACCGATCAGCCCGCCTCGAGCGCCCACACCCGCGCGGTGCTGGGCTGGCAACCCACGCACCCGAGTCTGCTCGAAGACCTGGAGAACATCGAGCCCTGAGCGCAGCGGAACACGTTCTCGGAGGCAAGATCGCGGGAACTCCGATCCGAGAAAACCCGACGCAACCGATCACCGCTGTTTAGTCTGGCAAAGCGCAGATCGTTGAACCAACAAGTTCGGGCGGTATGACGTGCGGAAGGACTGGACGACTTCAGTGGTCGACTTCGCGGAACGTTTGAACAAGCTGTTCGAGACCGTGCATCCGCCAGGGCGACCCGAGCACACCAACGCCGAGGTCGCCCGCGCGCTCACCGCCGCCGGGTTCCCGCTCTCGAAACCCTATCTCTCCCAGCTACGCGGCGGTCGGCGCAGCAAGCCCTCCGCCGACACCGTCGCCGCGCTGGCGAAGTTCTTCAAGGTGAAACCCGAGTACTTCACCGACGATATCTACGCCGCCCGGATCGACCACGACCTCGCACTGCTCGCCCAGTTGCAAGGCCACAAATTGCGCCGCCTGTCCAGCCGGGCCTTCGACCTGTCCGAGGAGTCGCAGAATCTGCTCACCGCGATGGCCGCGAAGCTCCGCGATGTCGAGGGCCTGCCCGCGATACCGCCCGAACCCGCCGAATGACCGAGGTGGAGCGCGAGATGCGGAATCAGACGCGGGTGGCGGCCCTGCAATTGGCGGCCGAGGTCGGCAACATCGATGCCAACCTGCAGATGTGCGCGGAGTTGACGACCCGGGCAGTGCGCGACGGAGCCGAATGGGTGGTGCTGCCCGAGTTCTTCTCCACCGGCGTGGCGAACCGCCCCGACCTGGCCCAGAACGCCCCGCCACCGGACGGCGCGCCGACCGTGCTCCTGCAAGACCTCGCGCGCACCCACGGCATCCACACCGCGGGTTCGACCCTGGTCCGCGACGCCGACGGACACGTGCGCAACGCTTACTTCCTGGTCGGCCCGGACGGTGTGATCAAGGGCAGGCACGACAAGGACCTGCCCACCGCGTGGGAAAGCGCCCTCTACATCGGCGGCACCGACGCGGGCCGAATCTCGCTCGGGGACAAGACCATCGGCATCGCCATGTGCTGGGAGCTGATGCGCACCCAGACCGCGGCCCGGCTGGCCGGACAGGTCGACCTGGTACTCGGCGGCTCCGGCTGGTGGAGCATCCCGACCCTGCCGCCACGCCCGCTGACCCGATGGCTGGAGCGCCGCAACAACATTCGAGCGGTCAACGCGCCATCGGTGTTCGCGGCCTACTGCGGCGCCCCGATGGTCCACGCCGCCCACTCCGGAGCCGTGAGCTGCCCACTGCCACTGGCGGGCATGGTCTACGGCGGCCACTTCGCGGGCGGAGCATCGGTGACCGCGGCCGACGGCACCGTACTCGCCGTGCGCCGCAGGCCGGAAGGACCCGGCTTCGCCATCGCGAACATCACCCCGGGCCGCCAGCAGCCCCGTCCACTGCCGGACCGATTCTGGCTACAGCAGCGTGGGGCGGTGGCCACGCTGGCGTGGGCGTATCAGAACCCGTGGGGGCGGGCCCAGTATCGGCGCAGCCATGGGCAGCAACCGTTTTCGCGTGCGTCCGGATAGTGCCAGTCAGGCGCGCGACCGACGAACACGAATCGTCCGTTCGGAGCTGAGAGCCCGACTGCCTCAACCCCGCGCCGAACCGGCCAGCACCAGAAGAAGTGCGAACGGCAGCGCGAGAGCCGCCAAGGCGAGCAGCACCGGACGCGGGCCGACCGCACCGATCAACCCACCTGCACCGGCGAGGCCGAGCATGCGGACGGTGGCCGTAGCCGCCGTGCTCGCGGCGAACACCCTGCCGCGCAACGCATCCGGCGTGACGCGCTGCCGCGTCGTCGCCACGACAATGAACCCGAGCGCTGACGCTCCATCGAGCACCAGCACGGTCGCTGCCAGCCACAGCGCAGCGTCGAACAACGCGAGCATGCCGGCCGCGCCGCCGTTGACCGAGAGCACCACGGCCAGCAGCAGCGGCCATCGGAGGATGTCGCCGAAGCGGGCAAGCACAAAGCTGCTCACCGGCCCGCCGAGACCTGCCGCGGACACGATCAGCCCCGTCGTGAGCGGTGTCAGACCCAGCTCCTCGTCGGCGCGTACCAGTAACGGCAGCAACGTAGCCGCCGCGAGCAGATGCAGATAGCACGCGCCCGCCAGCAGCACGGCTTGCGCCCGCTCCCGTCGAACCAGCCGCAACCCCGCCAGCACAGACTCGTCCTCGTCGGACTCCTCCAGGGCTGGAACGTTTGTGGGCAACCGGGCCAGCAGCACGGCCGAGGCCACGAAACTCACCGCGTTGACCGCGAACGCCACCAACGGCCCCATCGACCCCAGCAGCCAGCCCCCGGCAGCCGGCCCCGTCATCGTCGCCGCGGCGTCGGAGCCCTCGACAAGCCCGTTGGCGCGCATCAGGTCTCGATCGCCGACCAAACTCGGGAGATACCTGCCCGCCGCCGCATGAAACACCGCGTCACCGGTCCCAGTCACCAGGGCGAGCAGCACCAGCGGCAACTGGGCCGCCGCCCCGACCGCACCCGCGGTGACCGCGGATCCGGAGGCCGCGAGCACTGCCAGCGGCAGCACAACATCGGTAACCCGGTCACCGAGGACGCTCAGCGCTCGTGCGGTGAGGAAATGCGGCAGCGGGTTGCGCTGCTCGGTCACCGTTCCCGCAGCCGGCGAATTTTGCTACTGCCAACGATTCTCGAGAACCAGGACGTCGAACTGCGGCGCCCCATTCTGCCCTGGACGGAGGTTGCCGACACGCTGTGCGCCCCAATGCCGGTAGATCGCATAAGCATTCGTATTCGCGGGGTCCACCCGCCACGTCACTCTCGGTTCGGAGCGGCCCGCGAGCAGTGCCCGAAAGAGGATGCCGCCGAGCCCCTGGCCATGACACTGTCTGTCGACCATCAGCTCACTCAGGGCAAACGTTCGAGTTCCGTCCTCCACGGTGAACTCATCGAACGGCGGCTGGCCGGGAGCAAGTGCCAGGCTCGTCCACCAGGGCGTGCCGGCGGCCAACGGCCAGCCGAAAGCCTGTCCCACGGCTTCGTCGTCGATAGTGCACAGGACCATCGAAAAGCCAGGATTCAGGCAGTATTCCTCGAACCGCTCCATGAAGGCGTTCGTGGAGTCGAACGAATTCCCGTTGGCGATCGAATCGGCGTAGCCGCGGGCTTGCACGTCCGCGATGGTGTCGCGGATATCTCTCGACTCGATTGCCGAGTACTTTTGCAGCGCAATCTTTTTCGACACTTCAACCTCGCTCACACGCGTGACGAGGTCGATCGTATAGCGGGCCGCGCCGGAGCCTTCAAGCGGCGGGATTGGTACTCAGGTACGTCGTACCAGCGATGGGCGGTGGTCAGGTCGGGGAATTCGATCAGTACCGGGTAGGTGAGGGTGCGGTCGCCCTCGACCGGGTCGACCGCAGCTTGACCCGGCGCCACATCCACAGCGCGCTGTCCCCAAGGAAATCGAAGCCATGACCGCGATCCTGCGGAAACTGCGCGATGCCAACCTGCCGACTTGATCTCCGCTAATGACAGCGGCCCCACACCGAATGTTCCGGTTGCGGGGCCTCTGCACATCGCGCCTTCGAAGCTTTACTGCTGCTTCGACAAGTCACCGACGATGGCCTCGCCGTACAGGTCGACCAGTTCGAAGCCCCCGCCGGCGCCCGGGTCCGCACCGGTCGACAACGATCCGGAAACCAGCTGTGCCGAATAAACCGCCACGGGCACGCCGGTCTCGTCGACGGCGGTGATGCTCGCGGGTAGCAGAGTTCCCTCGCCGGCAACGAGGGCGAGCACACCATTCGCCTCACGCAGGCTCAGCGTGGCGAGGTCCGGGCGCCGGTCCGTGCCGGCCTCGGGTGCGGTGTCCGCGCCCGGTGCTTCGGACACGGAAAGCGGAGCGGATACGTGCTGCTCGTCAGACAAGATAGTGCCTCCTCCGGGCCGATCAGGTACCGACCTGGACAGGATCTTCCCTTTTCGATTGTGATGAAACCGTATGTGGCCCAATGAAGTTTTCGGGCTGGTCACAGCCGTGGGTCAGACCACGTCTCGGCGGCGGATCAGCCAGAGGGACGCGGTCACGAACACCGCTAGATAGGCGGCCAGGGCGAGAATCGCCGCCGATCCCGAAATAGTGTTCAGCACACCCGGCGTCGTCTCACCGCCCAAGGTGCGTAAGGATCCGGCCAGGGATCCGGCCGCGGTTCCGGGCAGGTAATCCATCATCACCCCCGCGCCGCCGAGCATGCTTCCGAAGAATCGGAGCACGTTCTCCAGGACCAGCACCCACACGAGGCCGAGGCCGACGGCGAGGGCGGGTCCGCGTGCCGCGATCCCGATCAGCACCCCCAGCATCGACCACATCCCGAGAATCGCTATGCCGCTACCGATCCCGGTCAGCGACCGTCCGATCGACGGCAACACGATCGGCTGCGACTCGACCCAGGCAATCACCGTGGCCACGCTCAGATCGACGACGAATGCGCCGACGACCACGGCGACCACCACCGCGAGTACGCCGACGATCGTTCCGGTCAGCGCCGAGGTTCGCGAAGGGCCTTGTGCGAAGACGGTTTTCCACGTCCCCCACCCGTAGCCGCTGCCGGTGGCCAGCGCGCCGAAGATCAGCATGAGCGCACCGCCGAACACCACCATGCCGCCGGCGAACTCCTCCGGCACCGCGGCGGGCATGATCTGAGCCAGCAGCTCTTCGCGGGGCTGGCCCTCGGTGACGTTGCTGGAATCGCCTGCGGCGTAGCCGATGTAGTTCAAGGCGTACATGAACGTCAGGTTCAGGCCGAACCAGACTCCGATCAGCACCCACAGTGTGGGCCATCCCCGCAGCCGGACCAGCTCGGCCCGAATACTCGCGATCATCGCGCCACCTGCGCCGTCATCTCGAAGAACACTTCTTCCAAAGACCTTTCATCGGTACGCAATTCGTGCAATTGCGCCCCGGCTTCGACAATCGCGCGAGCGATCAGCGGCGCGGCCTCCGCGCCCGCGTCGATCCGGATCCCGCCCGGAGCCGGAGTCGCGGTCCCACCCGCCGCACGAACAGCCTCCAACACGACCGTCGCCGGCTCCGCTCGCACGAACAACGTGGCGTGCCCGCGCATCTCGGCCACGGTCGACTCGGCGAGCAGCTTACCGCCGCTGATCACCCCGACCCGATCGCAGATCTCCTGCACCTCGCCCAGCAGGTGACTCGACAGCAGGATGGTGTGCCCGGCGGCGGCGAGATCGGTGATCAGTTCCCGCATCTCGGCCATCCCCGCCGGGTCGAAGCCGTTCGTCGGTTCGTCCAGGATCAGCAGATCCGGGCTGCCCAGCAACGCGCAGCCGACCCCGAGGCGCTGCTTCATGCCGTGGGAGTAGGTGCGGAACTTGTCCGCACCGCGTGCCCTGAGACCGACCCGCTCCAGCGCCTCCTCCACCGCCGAGTCGGGCAACCGCCGGTAGCGGGCCATGGCACGCAGATTGTCGCGCCCGGACAGGTAGGGAAAGAAGCCCGGGCTCTCGATCAGGACACCCAGGCGTGCCAGCGCTTCGGGATCGCCTGGGGCACGGCCGAATACGCGCGCACTCCCGCTCGTCGGCTTGATCAACCCGACCAGCATCCGCAGCGTCGTCGTCTTGCCCGCACCGTTCGGGCCGAGGAATCCGTAGATCTCCCCGGCGCGGACGGTGAGCCCGACAGCGTCGACGGCGAGGTTGTCGCCGAACTTCTTAGTCAGCGCGTCGGTGCGCACGATTTCTGTTGTGGTGGTGGCCGGCGGTTCACTAATCGAGGCAATCATGCGGGCTCCAGACGTTCTCTTCGATCCTGGAAACAACAGTAAATTCCCTGGCCAGCCCATACATCCCGCACGAGAGCGATCTTTCACGGTCACTCTCGAGAGGGACTGTCGAGCGTCGCGAACGTGCTGACTCAGACGAGCAGTGCCATCGTCTGCGCCGCGCTCGGTTCGGCCAGCACGCGAGCGGTCTCGCCGCTCTCCACCACCGCACCGTCGGCGAGGACCAGAATCCGGCGGCAGTATCGCGCGACCACGTCCATGTCGTGACTGATCACCAAGACCCCGATACCGCGGGCGATCCGGGTCCGTTCCACCAGATCCATGATCGCGACCGCGGTGGCGGCGTCCAGGGCCGAGGTGATCTCGTCGCAGATCAGCACCTCCGGTTCGGCGGCCAGTGCGCGAGCGATCGCGACACGTTGGCGCTGTCCACCGGACAGCTCGTCCGGGAACCGGTCGAGCAGCTCGCGATCCAGATCGACATCGGCCAGCAGAGCCGCGGCGCGTTCGGCGATCTCGGCTCGCGCTGTGACCCCGTTCAGCTTCAAAGGCCGCGACAAAGCCTGCCGCACTGTGTGTTTCGGATTTAGCGTGGACAACGGGTTCTGCGGGATCAGCTGCACGCGCCGCCGGTCGCGGCGGGATCGGCGGCCCAGGCCCAACGCGCGCCCGTCCACTTCGAGGCGGCCCGAGGCCTCGGTGTGGATTCCGGCCAAGACGCGCGACAGCGTGGTCTTCCCCGCCCCCGAGGGCCCCACCACCGCAACCGATTCGCCCGCGGCGATATCCAGATCGACCGACTCCAGCAGCGTCTTGCGGCCGGCTTGCGCGCTGATCGCGCGGGCCGTCAGCACGGCGGGCGCCGCGGTGACCGGGCCGGCGAGCCGCACCGCCAAGTCGGCCAGTGACTCCGGCGGCGGGCCCAAGGTGACCACGTCGTCAGCGAGGCGATGCAGGGTCTTGGTGTCATGGCCGGACACCACCACCGCGACGTTCTCCTGACCGGCCAGCGACCGCAGCAGGTCCGCGATCTCGGTGCGCAACTGTCCGTGCAGCCCGGCCAGCGGCTCGTCGACCACCAGCACGCCGACCTCGCGGACCAGGGCGAGCGCCAGCGCGATCCGCCGCTGTTCCCCGCCGGAGAGCTCACCCGGGTAGCGGCGCAGGCACTGCGCGCCGAGCCCGACCCGGTCGAGTACCGCCGCCGGATCGGCCTCGACGGTGGGATGCGCGGCTTCCCGCAACAGCGCATCGACCCGCATTCTCGGGTTCAGCGCGGCACCGGGATCCTGGCTGACGAAAGCGATGTGCTCGCGCCGGAACCGTTGCAGGTCAACACTGTTCAACGCGAACATGTCGGTGGCGGCGACGTGCACGGATCCGCCGACCCGGGTGACGCCGGCGGGCAGATGGCCGAGCACGGCGCGCATGAGGGTGGTCTTGCCGGATCCGGAGGGGCCTACCAGCGCGGTCACGGTGCCGCTGGGCACCCGCAGCGTGGTCGGAGCGAGCAGCAGTGCGCCGGAAGCGGATTCGATCGCGAGGTCCTCGATTACCACACCGCGGTTCATGCGTTGCGCCGTCCTTTCCCGAAGGCCACCACGGCGGTGTTCACGCCGACGGCGAGCACGCCGATCGCGAGGCTGGGCGCGAGCACCGCAGCGGGGTTGAGCAGGATCCCGGAGGCGTTCTCGCGCACCATGACCGCCCAGTTGGCCGCGCCGAGTGTGGTGGGTAGTTGCAGGAAGGCCGCGGTGCTCACCAAGTACATGGCTTCCACGAAGCGCAGACCGAGCTGGGTCAGCAGGGTTTCGCGCAGGTTGGGCAGCAGCTCACGAAACACGAGGTAGCTCAACCGTTCTCCGCGCGCCTGCGCCGCCTCGATGAAGCCGGATCGCGCTACCCCGCTGGCCGCGGCGGCGAACACGCGCGCCGAATACGGCGTACCGGCGATGACCGAGATAGCGACCAGCCCCGCGGCCCCGGATTCGGGCCAGGACAGCATGAACAGCAGGATCGCCAGCACCGGCGGGAGCAGCATGCCCAGGTCGGCGGCGCGTTCGATCCACGCGCCGGTGCGCGGCCGCAGCGCCGCGAGCGAGCCGAGCACGGCCGCGAGCCCGGTGACCAGTCCGGCGATAACCGCGGCGAGCAGCAGCAGACCCCAGCCGCCGTGCAGCAGCTGGCTCCACACGTCCCGGCCGAGTCGATCCCCGCCCAGCCACGCGCCGTCGCCCGGTGCCTGAAAGCTGATGCCGACCGCGTGGTCGACCGAGTGCGGCGCCAGCGCGGGCCCGGCGATCGCGATCACGACGATGACCAAGGCGGGCAATACAGCCGGCCACAGTCGCCGGGAGCTGGTCGCGGTCGTCATCGCCGGCCTCGATTCGCCCACACGCGGATAGCGTCCGCGACCAGCAACACAGCCATGATCGTCGTCGCGGTCATCGCCACGACCGCCGCGACGAGCGCGGTGTCGCGGTCGGACACCGAGCCGGCCACCAGCGCCCCCATTCCCGGATAGTTGAAGACGGTCTCCACGACGAGCGCGCCGCCGAACAGGGTGCCGACCGAGGTCGCGAACGAGGTCGCGATGGTCGGCAACGCGAACGGCAGCACATGGCGCAGCAGCACCGTGCGCTCCGGAAGCCCGTTCAGGGTGGCGCTTTCCACGTGCGGGGCGGTGGCGGCGTCGAGCATCGCGCCGCGCACCACCCGCAGATTCCACGCGGCCTGCGGGATCGCCAGCGCGGCCACCGGCAGGATCAGCATCTGCGCACTGGTCGGATATCCGGAGCGATCGATGAACGTCACCGCGGGCAACCAGTCCAGCGACAGCGAGAAGACCAGCACCAGCAGGGTGGCCACGACGAATTCCGGGACGGCGATGACGAAGGCGGAGCCCGGTTGCAGCACGCGCGCCGCCACACCGGTGGGCCGCGCGGCCCACCACAGCCCGCACAGCAGTGCGATCACCACGGTCAGGGCCATCGCGATCGAGGCGAGCAGCAGGGTTTGGGGAAACTTGGCCGCGAGCAGGTCGTTCACCGACTGTCCCCGGGCCGTGGTGCCGAAGTCACCGGTGGCGACCCCGCGGAACCAGTCCCAGAACCGGACCGGCAGCGGCCGGTCCAAGCCCAGTTCGTGTTCCTTCGCCGCGATCTTGTCCGGCGTCGCGTCCCGGCCGAGGACCGCGCGGGCCGCGTTGCCGGGCAGCAGATCCACCACCACGAACACCGAGGCCAGTAGCGCGATCAGCAGTCCGAGCCGCCGCGCTACCAGTCCGGCGAAGGCGATCAATTCGACAACCACACTCGTTCGAGTTGCACGCGACCGTAGCCGCCGAGCTTCGGCAGATCCCGCACCGACTTCGAGGCGACGTCGATGCCGTCGGCCGTGCCCCACACGATGTAGCCGCCACGCTCGTATTGGATCTTCTGCAGTGTCCGGCTGGCCTCGGTGAACTTCGCGCCCGCCGGCGCGGCGAGCGCGTCGGTGTAGGCCTGGTCGAACGCCGCGTCCTTGAAGCCGGTTTCGTTCCACTTGGTCCGCGAGGTCAGCACCTTGCTCGCGAAGAACATCACCGAGTCGTTGGTGCCCCAATTCACCGTGTACAGCGGCGCTTTCAGCCAGGTGTCGTCGTAGAAGGCGTTGGCCTCCTGCACCACGACCTCGAGATTCACGCCGATGTCCTTGGCCTGGCCGGCGAATACCTTGGCCGATTCCACCTCGCCGGCGGCTTCCTGCTTGGTCACCAGCGGGTAGGTCTTGCCGGTGTCGAACTTCGCGTCCGCGAGCAACTGCTTGGCGCGGGTGATGTCGCGCTTACGCTGGGTGATCGTCTTGTCGATGGTCGGGTCGGCGGTGCCGAGGATGTCGTTGGCGACGGTGCCGTAGCCCGAAAGGACCTGCGCCACCATCGCCTCGCGATCCACCGCCAGGCGCAGCGCCTCGCGCACGCGCGGGTCGGCGAAGGGGCCGTCGCCCGTGCGCATCGCGATCGCGACCGCGACGTCGTTCGGCCGCCGGATGACTTGCAGGCCACGGCCTTCGGCGGTCCGCCCGGCGATCGCGCCGACGCTCGAGGCGACATCGATCTGCCCGGCGATGACCGCGTTCGACATCGCCTCCGGGCTTTCGAACAGGGTGACCTCGACGGCGTCGAGCAGCGGCGGCCCGGCGTGCCAGTTGTCGTTGCGCACCAGCCGGGCGTTGCCGTTGGCGTAGCTCTCGAGCTTGAACGGGCCGGAGCCGATGGCCTTGGTGAAATCGGTGGTGCCCTCGGGCACCACGAAGGTCATCAGTCGCAGCAGCATCGGCAGCTGGCTGTTGGGGCTCGGGCAGGTCAGCACGACCGCGTTCGGGCCCGCGACCTTGATGTCCTCGACCGAGGCCACGGGAACCTTGGTCTCCCCGGCGATCTCGCGCAGCCGCCGCAGCGACCACACGACATCCTCGGCGGTCACCGGGGCGCCGTCGTGGAAGGTGGCCTTCTCGGCGATGGTGAAGGTCCAATTGCGCTGGTCCGCATCGGATTCCCACTTCGAGGCCAGGCGCGGCGCGACGTTGGGATCGTTGCCCGGGACCGTCAGCGGGTCGTAGACGAGCGAGGTGATGAGGAAGTCGCTGTCGTTGCTGAGCGTGGCGTGCGGGTCGCGTTCGGTCTTGGCGGATTTACCGATGGCGCCGATGCGCAGGGTGCCCCCGCGTTGCGGTGTGCCGCCGGAGCTTTCGGAGCCACCGTTACCGCACGCCGCGAGCGCCACTACCGCACTCAGCCCGAGGCCCGCTTTGAAGAGATGGCGCCTGTTCAAATCCACTGCTGACCTCACCCTTACGCAGACGTTTTAAATAGGTTAGCCTCCGCTAACTCGAAATACGCTAGTCCGGGGGCGTTCCGGAGGCAAACATTTCTACGGCAACGCGTGCAGCAGTTGCTGTTCGAGATCGCGGCGCGGTCGAGCACATGAGCGGACACAGGAGATGGCGGCTCGATGTCGGTGGGCTCCTGCATGATTCGTACAAAGTCCTCAACGACATCACATCTCGCGGATGGAGCGCCATGGCGATCACAAATAAGCGGGTTACCGCCCGTAGGTTCTTGCGGCCGCTGTACGCGGACCCGTATTTCCCCGATCACGTTCTCGACAAAGGCGCGGCGATCCTGCTGCGCCTGTGCGAGCGGATCGAGGCGGAGAAGCCGTCGGACCTGACTGCTCTGTACGCGCTCACCTGGGCGGCGACGGAGGAGTTCAATCTCTTGGAGGCGGAGTTCGAGGCGGCCGGCAGTGAGATCGAGACGGTGGCGCGGGAGGAGATCGGCGAGGACTTCTGGTTCGTGGCCTCGGCCTACGGGTTCACCGACGCGGACGCGGGGGAACTGATAGCCACCAGAGACTGGTGAGCGGCGTCCACGGCAGAGCAATTCGCCCAGGTTGATCGCCGCAGATTAGCCATTTCGACAAGCGGCAGCGGGTATCTATTGCGCATTCTGTACGATCGACCAGGTCATTCTGATTGTTGAGCTGGATTCGATGAGGTGTTCTATGCGATTGCTGGAGTCTGCGAGCCGGACCATGATGGCGGCTGCCGTGTCGGCGGGTGCGGGGCTGGTCGTGACCAGCGCGCCCGCGTCGGCGGCCGCTGCCGGCGCTGTGATCTCGGTAGAAGCGCAGGCAGACGGCTGGCGTGGAATGTCGGGCGGTTCGGTGGTCGAGTACTGGATGGCCGGGTCGGACGGGGCTCCGCGCCGGGCGAGTGGGGCGATGTTCGTCCCCGCGGGCGTGGCGCCGGCGGCCGGTTGGCCGATCATGGCCGTCGACCATGGTTCGACGGGGCTCGGCGCGGGCTGCGGTGGGCAGTCGAATCCGCAGGGCTATCCGTTCCCGGGCGCGCAGGCGCAGGAAGACAAGATCATCGGCCGGCTGCTGTCGAAGGGCTTCGCGGTAGTCGCGCCCGACCTGCTGGGTCTGGGCCGCTTCGACACCGGACCGCACCCGTACCTGGAGACCCGCACCGAGGCCACCGCCACCATCGATCTGGTGCGCGCGGCCCGCGAGGCGCGATCCGATCTGTCGCGGACCTGGGGTGTGGTCGGCGTATCCCAGGGTGGGCACGCCGCACTGGGCACCGGACATCTGCAGGCCGGCTACGCACCCGACCTCGATTTCCGGGGCACCATCGCCGCCGATCCGGCCTCCGACGTCGAGAAGGTGCTCCCGGTCGCCGGTCCGGCTGTGCCGGACCTGCCGGGTCTGGACGGTGTGGACGGATTCGTGGTGAGCATCCTGGCCGGGATGCGTGCGGCCCGCCCCGACCTGGATATCGACAGCTACCTCAGCCCGCGGGGCCGCGAGGTCGTCGACGGCGCGAACGGCAAGTGCCTCGACACGATCATCGAGGAGATGGACGGTATCGGAGTGGGCGACCTGCTCGCGCGCCCGCTGTCCGACGACCGCTTCCGGGCCGCGCTCGCCGACTACATGGCGCTGCCCACCAACGGTTACGACGCCCCGATCCTGTTGCTGCTCAACGCCGCCGACACCGTGGTCCCGTCGCCGCTGCACGCCGCCCTGGCGGCGCAATTCGCCGCGAATGGCGTGGACTTCCAAGCGGTCCCCGGAGTCGGCGGCCACGGCCAGCTCGATTCGCGGATGTGGGCCGCCATCGATGCCTTCCTGGACCGCATCCAATCCACCCCGACGCAGCGCTGACCCGACCGTGGCCGACGCGCCGGAATCCGGTTGTCACGGGTATTCCGGCGAGGTAGCGTCCCCGTCATGCAGCGCGCTCATCTCACCACGACGCCGGACGACGTCCCGGCGCGCTGATGCTGTTCTGATCGAAGCCCCGGGCGGATGCCCGGGGCTTTCGCACGTGGTCATCCGCCTTCGACGAGAAGGAAGATCCCCGTGTACGACCATCGGAAGCTGGGCCGCGAACTCGGCCTGTTCGACACCGACCCGCTGATCGGGGCCGGACTCCCGTACTGGCTGCCCGACGGCGCGGTCGTGCGCCACAGTCTCGAGGACTACATTCGAACTGTCGAACGCCGGGCGGGCTATCAGCACGTGTACTCCCCTGCGCTCGGCAAACGCGCACTCTACGAAATATCCGGGCACTGGGCGCATTACGACGAGGACATGTATCCGCCGATGGACGTCGGTGGTGAGCAGGTGGTGCTGCGTCCCAGCCTGTGCCCGCATCACGCGGTGATGTACCGGTCCCGGTCGCACAGCTACCGTGAACTGCCGCTGCGGATGGCCGAACTCGGGGCCATGTATCGCTCGGAGCTGTCCGGTGTGCTCGGCGGCTTGACCCGGGTGCGCTGTATTCACCTCAATGACGCGCACATCTTCTGCACCCTCGATCAGGTCGCCGACGAAGCCGCCGCCGCGCTGGCGCTGATCGGGTCGGCCTACCGGGCCATGGGGATCACCGATGCGCGCTACCGGCTCTCCTTGCCGGGAGCCGGTGGGAAATACGTTGCGGCACCGGATATGTGGGCGCGGGCGAGCAAGATCCTGGGCGAGGTCCTCGACCGAGCCGGTGTGCCGTACGAGGCGGTCGAGGGGGAAGCGGCGTTCTACGGCCCGAAGATCGACATCCAGGTCGGCGATCATGCCGGGCGCGAATCGACCCTGTCCACCGTGCAGGTCGATTTTCATCAGCCCGAGCAGTTCGACCTGCACTACATCGGGGCCGACGGGGCCCGGCACCGGCCGGTTATGGTGCACCGCAGCATCATCGGTAGCGTCGAGCGCGCGGTCGCGCACCTGATCGAACAGCACGGCGGCGCCTTCCCGGCCTGGCTGGCTCCGGTTCAGGTCGCGGTGCTGCCGATCTCCGACGCTCAGGAAGCCACCGCCGCGCGCCTGCGCGATCGATGCTTGGATGCGGACCTGCGAGTCCGGATCCTCAGCGCGCAGGACGGCAGCCTGGGCGCACGGGTGCGCGAAACCCGGCTGGTGCCATACCAATTCGTCATCGGCCCGGCCGAAGCCGACGACGACGCGGTGGCGGTGCGATTGCGCGACGGACGTCGGCTGCCCGCCCTGCCCGCTGGGGACGTCATCGCCCGCGTCCGGGCACTGGTCCAAGCGCACGACACCCGACTGTGGGATTGACCGAGTATCCGGATCGATCTCAGCCGAAGGAGATGAGCGTCTTGTTCGCGACCGAGATGCGCGCGCTCTCGAACAGCGCCAGCCACACTTCACGTTCCCGCTGGAAAGGATGGTCCTCGTCATAGCTGTTCAGGGCGGTCGCCGCGGCATCGGCGAGGTCACCGTTCTCGAGCTCGATGCCGAGATACGGGGCGACATAGCGCAGTTCGCGCAGCAGAGCCACCGACGATCCGAGGAGGCCGCCCGCAAGCTTGATACTCGGATCTTGCGGAACCAGGACCTCGCCGAAATCGATAGGGACATAAAAGCCTTCGGCGTCCGAATGGCAGATGAGGTGGCATTCGAACATGTACATCACCTCTTCGATCAACGGATCGCCGGTGGGCTGCTTCCCTTCAGCCACAGGCGTGAGGGGCTGACCGGGATTGATGTAGGCATGCGCGTAGGCGCGACGCAGGTAATGCACGAAGCTGTAGGGAAAACTGCCCGCGTGCGCGCGCATACTCACCGGGCCCTCGGTGCCCGACTCCTCGTGTAGCGGCAGACCGTTCTCGGCCAGTACACGATTGATGGTGTCGAGCTCCTTCCGGAGGTACTCGACGGACTCGAGATCCGAATGCGTCAGCGCGTATGCGTAGGAATGAACTGAAATCGCTAGCCCCATGGGGCGAGAGCGTACGGATGCCCGGTGACACGGTTTGCGGGTCGCAGTCAGGCACCGGTGGATCCGGAGTCCGTCAGTCCGCGCAGGAGCAGGTCGATCAGGCGACGGGGGTCGTAGCGGGGATCGTGGTCGGGGGCGATGCAGAGGTTGCCGATGCCGCGCATGAGCTCGTACGGCTCGATGTCGGACCTGACTTGGTTCGCGTGGGCCGCGGCGGTGAGCAGTTGCTCGGCGACGGGCAGTAGCCGGTCGAGGAAGTAGGTGTGCAGGGTGGCGCCGCCGTCGGTCTGCGGGATGGCGGCCAGGCCGTGCTTGGTGACGAGGAAGTCGACGAACTGGTCGATCCACTGGCGCAGTGCGGTCAGCGGCGAGTCGGCCTCGGCCAGCAGTCGCGGCCCGGCGTCGGCGAGCTCCTCGACCTGGTGGCGGAAGACGGCCACCACGAGATCCGCGCGCGTCGGGAAGTGGCGGTAGAGCGTCCCCATGCCGACGCCCGCCTTGGCCGCGACCTCGCGGACCGGCGCGTCGACGCCGGAGCTGATGAACACCTCCGCGGCGGCGGCGAGCAGTTTGCTCTGGTTGCGCACCACGTCCGAGCGCTTGGCGGCGCTCTTGGACTGCTCTGCTTCGGACACCCGTCCACCTTTCGGTTGCGAAACGGAACAACGCTCCGTATCGTAAATGGAGCAAGGTTCCGTTTTGTTCCAGATTAGCCGAAACCATCGAAGGACAGATACCGCATGAGCCAATGGACCGCTATCGCCGATACCTACCTCCACCCCGCCACCCCACCCGTGCAGTCGGTCAGCCCGGTGCGGCTGTCCGTTCCCGGGCGGCCACTGGATCTCGAAGTCCGCGTTTCCGCGCCAGTGACCGGCACCGATCTGCCGATCATCCTTTTCTCACACGGCCACGGCGGGGCGTACGGGCTCTCCTCGCTCGACGGGTACCTCCCGCTCGCCAAGGTCTGGGCCGCCCACGGCTTCGTCGTGATCCAGCCGAACCATCTCAGCGCTCCCCGGCTGAGCCATCAGGTCGCCGATGAGCCCGGGGCGCCGCTGTTCTGGCGTTCCCGGATCCAGGACATGAGCGTGATCCTCGACCGGCTCGACGAGATCGAGCAGGCCGTGCCGCAGCTCGCCGGGCGCATGGACCGTGGCAAGGTCGCCGTGGCCGGACATTCCCTGGGCTCCTTGACCGGCGAACTCCTGCTCGGCGCACGGGTCACCGACCCCGACACGGGCGAGGAGATCAACGCTATCGACCCCCGGATCACCCAGGGCGTGCTGCTCGGCGCCATCGGCCGGGGCGGCGACACCTTCAACGGGTTCCGGTCCGCCACGGTGCCGCTCCTGCGCACCACCGACCTCACCACGATGACCACCCCCACCCTGGTGGTCGCCGGCGACAAGGACGACTCCCAGCACTGGACCACCATGGGACCGGACTGGCACGCCGACGCCTACCACCTCGCCCCCGGGCCCAAAACCCTGCTCACCGTCTTCGGTGGCGAACACCTCCTGGGCGGCATCCAGGGTCACGACAGCATCGAGACCAGCGACGAGAGCCCCGACCGGGTCGCCGCCGTCGCCGAGCTCACCGCGGCCTACCTCCGCACCGCCTTCCATCCCGGCGACAATGCCTGGCAGACAGCGCAAGACGCGCTGACCACAGGCCCCGACGCCTTCGGACGCGTCGAATCCAAATAGCTCAGCTCTTGGGATGGACGAACGCAGCACTGCCACAGCGGTAGCGGTCCATGCCCCGGCCAGGGGTGACAATTCTCCGGCAATTTCGATCCGGCATCGCTCGGTTGTCTTCTCGGCGCGGGCACGTGACACAACCTGAAAGATCGGTGGGTCAGATCACCACTGAAAGCAGGGAGTACGGCATGAAGCTCAGACAGGCCGTCGTCGCGATGGTCGCTCTCTCCGCGCTCGGTATATCGACACCACCGGCCATGGCCGCCCCCGAGGATGTGAAGGTCACCGCCGATGTCGTCGACAACACCGGCAAGGTCGCCCTCGGCAACGGCAGCGCCGCGGTACAGGACGGCAATCTCGTCATCAAGGACCCCACCGGCGCGGTGGTGCGGACCCTGGCCCTGTCCTACACGATCGACAACCTCAGGTTCCCGATCGACGCCGACATCCAGGACAACTCCGTCACCCTGACCCCCGGCGGGGACGTGGGGCAAGCCACCTACGAGGCGCCCCCGGGCGCCGCGCCCGATGCCGAACAGGCCGAACGGGACCGGGTCGCCACCACGATCGCCGAGGGCGCGGCGATCGGTGCCGTGGTCGGCGGCATTCCCGGTGCCGCTGCGGGCTGCTTCCTGGGCGCGGGCCCCGGCGCCATCGCCGGCGGAGTGCTCGGTTTCATCATCGGCGGCATCACCGCGGCCTTGGTCTCGCCGCTCATTCTCGACGCCCCCGTACCGGTCGATCCGACCATCGGTGAAGTGCTGGGCGTGGTCGGTGGCGTCGTCGCCGGAGCCGCGGCGGGCTGCGTCCTGACCGCCGCGATCATCGGCGGGACCACGGCCGTGGTCGGTGCGCTGACCGGTGCCGCGATCGGCGCGGTGGTCGCCGCGTTCACCACCAACCCACCGCCGCAGTAGCGGAACGCGTCGATACCGGATGCCTTGCGCGGCAACCGGTATCGACGTATTTCATCCTCGCCGCCGGTGCCGAGCACCAGGGACCGATGAGTTTCCGGTTGCCACGTCGTCAGATCAGGCAACACAGGCACTACTGATCCAGGAGATGGGCAATGAGGAAGATCACCGCAGGATTGTTCGCAGCGGTCGACGGCGTCGTCGCGGACCCGCAGGACTGGCACTTCCCGTACTTCAACGACGAGATGGGTGCGGCCGTCGGCGCGCAGATGGGGACCGCCGACACGCTGCTGCTCGGTCGCGTCACCTACGAGGGCTTCGCCGCGGCATGGCCGGACCGCGAGCACGCGGGCGGCGAGGACGCGGCCATGGCCAAGTCGTTCGGCGATGCCCGCAAGATCGTCGTCACGCATCAGGACCTCGACCTGACCTGGCGTAATTCCGAGACGCTGCAGGGTGATTTCCTCGAGGCGGTGACCGCGCTGAAGAACGAGCCAGGCGGCGACATCGCCATGAGCGGCTCGGTCTCGGTCGTGCGTCAGCTGCTGGAGGCCGGGCTGCTGGACGAGTTGCATCTGCTGGTGCACCCGATCGTGGTGGGCAAGGGCCTGCGGCTGTTCGAGGATCGCGACACCACGCTGCCGCTGCGGCTGCTGTCCTCGGCGACCTTCACCACCGGCGTCCTGCACCTCGTCTACACCAAAGACGACGCCGCGCCGACCGGTGATTACGAGACGGCGAAAGCCAGTCTCGGAGCGGAGCAGTAGGCCCGTTCGGACTATCGCTCCGGCTGTGGGTCCGCGAATTGCTGATGTCCGAGGACGGCGGCGAGCTGGAGCTTGTCGGCGTCTTCGGTGTCGGGTGCGGCGGTCAGCACCAGCAGGGCCTGGGATTGATCCTCGGTGAACAGCACCTGGCAGTCGACCTCGATCGGCCCGATCTGCGGATGCACGATCGTCTTGTGGTCGGTGAACCGGACGGCGACCTCGTATTGTTCCCACAGCGCGCGGAATTCCGCACTGCGCGAATGCAACTCGTGCACGATCCGGTCGGCGGACCCGCCCGGGCCCTGGGCGGCGTGCGCGGCCCGCAACCCGGCGACGTGCGCCCGGCTCTGCCGGTCATGGTCGGATTCGGGATACCAGCGGCGTTCGGTGCCGGGATGGGCGAACCAGCGGTAGATGTCGCTGCGATCGAGCCCGCTGTAGTGCATCCGCTCGCCCAACAAGGCTCGGGCCGGATGGTTCTGCACCAGCACCTCCCCGACCTGGGTGAGGATCATCGCCGGTGTGTCGGCGAGGCGATCGAAGACGCGCAGCAGCGCCGGTGCGACGTAGGCGGCGCTCCCGGTGCGCGGCGGCGGGTTGTGCCCGGCGACGCGGTGCAGATAGTCGCGCTCGTCGGCGGTCAGGCGCAGCGCGCGGGCGAGCGCGTCGAGCATCTGGGTGCTGGGTTGGGGGCCGCGGCGTTGTTCGAGCCGGGCGTAGTAGTCCGGCGACATGCCCGCCAGCCCGGCGACCTCTTCGCGGCGCAGGCCCGGCGTGCGGCGGCGCGGGCCCACCGGCAGCCCGGCGTCGGCGGGTTGCAGGCCTTCTCGGCGGCGGCGCAGAAACGCGGCCAGCTGTGCGCGATCCACCTGCTCATGATGCATGTATCCACCATGACCCGTCGGCACCTCGGTAACCAGGGATCGGCGATCCCTGGGTGCGGAGTCCTCTTTTCGCCCGCCGGTGCCGGTGTGAGGCTGGGTGCATGGACATCGACGGAAACACCCTCTTCATTCCCGGCGCCACCAGTGGCATCGGTCTGGCTCTGGCGCTGCGCTGGCAGGCCGCGGGCAACACTGTGATCGTCGGCGGTCGACGGCAAGAGTTGCTAGACAAGATCGCCAGCGAGCATCCGGGCATCGGCACCGTGCGGATCGACACCACCGACGCGGTCAGTATCACCGAGGCCGCGGGCAAGGTCTTGGCGGAGTATCCCGATCTCAACGTCCTCGTCGCCATGGCGGGGATCATGCGCATCGAGGATTGGCACACCGCCGCGGGCTTCCTCGACACCGCCGAGGCCACCGTCACCACGAACCTGCTCGGCCCCATCCGGCTCATCGCCGCCTTCGTGGAACACCTTGCCACCCGGCCGGATTCGACCATCGTCACCGTCTCCTCCGGGTTGGCCTTCGCCCCGCTGAAGGTCACACCGACCTATAACGCGACCAAGGCGGCCATCCACATGCTCAGCGAATCACTGCGCCTGCAACTGGCCGACACCTCCGTCAAGATCGTCGAACTCGAGCCGCCGGCCGTGCGCACCGCACTGCTGCCGGGCCAGCAGGACAGCCCGTGGGCGATGCCGCTGGACGAGTTCGCCGACGAGGTGATGCACCTGTTCGCCACCGAGCCCGACGCCACCGAAATCCAGGTCGAGAACGTCAAATTCCTGCGCTACGGCGAGGCGCGCGGCGAGTACGACCAGGTGGTGGCGGTCCTCAACGCCAACGACCCGCACGGTCGATGAGAATTCGCAGGCCGCACACGATCGCGTAGAGCAGGACCGGGAACGCGGCGATGCGCTCCCAGAGACCGAAGTGGGCCGCGCCCCCGACCCGGGCGAGCATCAGTATCAACCCGACGACGGCCACGACTCCGGCCCCGACGCCGAGCAGGCCTAGACCGCGCAGGCGGTCGGCCCGCAGCAGCGCGAACCCGAGCACGATCATCGCCACTTCCCCACCGACGATGGCCGCCACCGCGCCGGCGACATGCCAACCGGCCCGGACGTCTTCAGGGTTGAGAGCGACCACCATCAAACCCACGCCCGCGAGCGCGTACAGACCCAGGCCGGTCCGTGCGATGCCCGACGCCGACCATCCCCGCATCAGCAGTAGCGCACCGGCGGTCAGACACAGTCCGGCGAGGAACCACGACACATTCGCGGCCCGATGCCACGGCGAACACACCCACGTCTCAACGGAATCGGAGTATCGGCAGGTTGCCGCGCCGAGGTCGCTGATCGCGTTGCGGACCCAGCTGTAGGGGGTGGTCCAGCGGTTCTGGACGACCAGCAGCAGTACGAAGTACTGGAGCACCGCGACCCACAGCACCGCGCCGATTTGCACCAAGCGGCCGCTACCCGAGGCGGCTGGTCGAGACTCTGTCGTGCGCATCGCTCTCCTCACTGTCCGGGACTATCGGAGTCGTGCGGTATAGCCGGGACCGGTCGCTAGCGCCGCTACCTGCGGGCTTTCGCTGGCTTACCCCTCGGGCTCTCCGAGGCGCGAGCGCGCAGCAAGAGTGCGACCCAGCTGCGATAGGGCCGCCAGCGCTCGGCGATCGCGGCGAGCTGGTCGATATCGTCGGTGCCGGCGAGCCCGTATTCGGTGGCGATGGCCTGGTGGACGCGTGGTTCGTTGCGGGGGAACACATCTGGGTACCCGGCCCCGCGGATGAGGATCAGCTCGGCGGAGAACGGTCCGATACCGGGCAGCTCCCGCAACGCGGCGAGGGCCTGGTCGACGGGCAGCGAACGCAGCGTGGCGGCATCCAGCTTGCCGTCGAGCGCGGCGTCGGCGAGGGCGTTGAGGCGTTCGACCTTGATATCGGTCAGGCCGGGCACCCGGTGCAGGTCGCGCAACACACCCGGTGCGGGAAAAGCATGCTCGGTCTGTCCGGCCACGTCGACGGCCTCGCCGTGTTCCCGGGCCAGGCTTGCCTTGATGGCGGCGGCCTGGGTCATCCGGATCCGGTTGCCGATGATCGTCCAGGCGGCCGCTTCATAGGGCGAATAGAAGCAGACCGGACGCAATCCCGGGTAGTCGGCCTGCAAGCTCGCCACCACCGGGTCGCCCGAGGCGAGAGCGGGAAACCCGGTGCCGTCCACGTCCAGGGACAGGATCCGGGCGATCTGCGCGGTGACGACCTCGGATTCCACGGCCGGCCCGCGCACGGTGAAATCGGCGTGCACGGCCTGGCCGACTGCCGCCTGCCGGACCGCGGCTCCGATGACGGAGACACCGTTGTCGGCGGGAAAGGCCAGGCGCAGGATCGCGTCGTCGGCGTGGTCATATCCGGCCGGGGTGAAGCCCTCCAGGAAACGCATCGACGAGGCGAGTGCGAACGGCCCGGCCGGGGTGAGCGAGACGGCGGTCATGGTCAGCTCCTTGTTCCGGATGTGACGCCAGGACTCGTACACCTGAACACTATGCGAACCCACGCACAGCACGGCCGCATCGCGAACCCGACAGATTTCTCACATCTCGTTGACATGTCGCCAATAGGGTCGCCACGCTGAGGGGAGCGCCGGTAGGAGTAGTCGGCGCGTTGCGGAATCAGGTGAGGGCGGCATGACACAGGCAGTGTGGAAAGAGCGTGCTGATGCCCTTTGGGAACTGCCCGATCGCGGTGTGGAGCTACGGTCGGAGCGCGCGGCGCAACGTCAGCGGGTGCTGAGGGCAGCCGCTGATGCCTTCGGGCATTCCGGTTATCACGCGGCCCAGATGCGTGAGATCGCCGAACGCGCGGGCATGAGCAAACCGACCATGTACAAACACTTTTCGAGCAAACTCGCCCTGTACCTGGCGGTGCTCCAGCCTCCCTTGGACCGATTGACCGCGGGGGTCCGGCAGGCGTTGAACGCCGGCGGCGACAACCCGGCCCGGGCCGCGGTCGAGGTCTGCTTCGACTTCATCGACAGCGATCCCGACGGGTTCCGGCTCGTCTTCGAAACCGAGGTGCCGAGCGAACCGGCCGTGCGCCTGCGCATCGACCGCGCGATCGAGGACTGCGTCCGCACCCTGGCCGGCCTGCTGGCCCGGGATGTCGAGGCCGACCCGTTCCGAGTCCGGTTGCTCGCCGCCGGCCTGGTGGGAATCTGCCGATTCACCGCCCGGCAATGGCTCGATTCCGGCCGGCCGATCGCCAAGGATCAGGCGATCACCGCGACAGTAATGCTGTGTGCGCGAGGACTTTCCGGAGTCCCGCTCGTGCACCACTGACGGACCCGCGGGCGAATCAGGTCGAGTCGCGTTCGATCAGCCGCAGCGCCGATCCCCCGGGTTCGCCACCGGGCCCGGGCATTCCGGCCGCAACGACGACGTGGCCGGCGACCGCGGCGGCGAGGACGAGCGGATCGATGGCTACCGTGCTCAGCTGCGGGGAAACCAGCGAGGAGATCGGAAGGTCGTCCACGCCCACGACGGCCAAGTCCGCGGGCACCTCGAGACCGGCATCGCGGGCTCCCGCCAGCACCGCCAAGCCGGCGAGATCGTTGAAGGCCGCGACCGCGGTGACCCCTTCCTCGGCCCAGTGCCGTGCGGCGGCGCGGCCGCCGCCGCGGGTGTAGTCGACCGGAAACTCCACCGGCGCAAGCAGTCCGAGGCTGCGGCACGCCGCGGCCGCACCGCGCAGGCGTGGCACACAGAAGACGGCTTCGCGCGGATCTTCGACGGCGCCGAATCCGATCCGGGTGTGCCCGCGGGCCGCGAGATGGCGCACCTGGAGTTCGCCGATCTGGGTCTGGTCGAGGCCGGTCATCGCCATCCCGGAGGTGCCGAGCAGATCCTCGATGAGGGCGACACCCGTCCGCCGGATATGGTCGGCGTCCTTCCGGCCGAGGGTGCCGAAGGACAACACCACGACCGGATCGACGTGTGACCACAGGTCGGTGAGCCGGGCGCCTTCCTCGGTGTGCAGGAAGGCGCAGGTCAACCCGGATGCGGCGAGCGCTCGGCTCAGTCCCCTCCGGAACACCTCCATCACCTCGGTGACCGGAATATCGGGGATCACGCACAGCACCACATTGCTGCGTCCGCGGCGCAGGCTCCGGGCCGCGCCGGAGGGAACGTAGTCCAGTTTGCGGGCGGCATTCAGCACCGCCCGCCGGGTGCTTTCCGAAATCGACTGGTCCGGGCGATCGTTGAGCACGAAGCTCACCGTCGTCTGCGAAACGCCCGCCGCCACAGCGACATCGCGTGCTGTCACCCGCGCCACACCACACCTCAACTCCCTGCCACTTGCGGGCAGTCTATTGCGCGCCGACGCCGCTCTCACTACAGTCCGAGCGAACTAATACGAATTAGTATCCATGAACAGCGCGGAGACATCATGATCGACAAGGAACTCGGGCCTCGACCGGCAATGGTTGCCCCGGCACGGCGTGCCCGCTTGGCCGCGGTCATCGCCCCGATGCTGCTGACCGGGCTGCTCAGCGCGGGACCCGCGACCGCGCAGGACACCCCGCAGTGCCTGCCCCGCACCACACCGCCGGTGGCCCACCTCGAGCAGGTCTCGGCGACACCGGTGGACGCCCGGACCACGCTCTACGCCTTCCGGTCGGCCGCGGCGGGCCGGGTCGCACCGGACGGGCTGGTCCGAGTTCGGGTGACGCTGCCCGTCGGGTACGAGGAGGAAACCACCCGCTACCCCGTCCTGGTCCACTTGCACGGGGCGCGGAACTCGCCGACCACCTGGCCCGCCGCCGAGGTCGAGCAGGTCATCGGGGACACGCCCGTCATCGTCGTGCAGCCCGACGGCGGCCCGGTCGGTTTCTACTCCGACTGGTACGGCACGCCGGTCAGCGGATCGGATCCGTTCAACGGCCCCATCGCGTTCCCGCCTCCGGCGTGGGAGACCTTCCACCTCCGGGAACTGCTCCCCTGGGTGGATTCCACCTTCAGCACCACCGGCCATCGCGCGGTCGCGGGCAGCTCGATGGGCGGCTTCGGCGCCATGTCCTACGCTGCCCGCAATCCCGGCGTCTTCGACGCGGCCGCCGCGTTCTCGGGGGCGGTCAACGTCGACGCCCTCTCCCCCGCGGTGTCATCGCTGCTCCAACTCGCCGAACCCTGCATCTGGGGCGATCGCACCCAGCAGGCCGCGAACTGGGACGCCCGCAACCCCACCGCCTTGGCCGGCGAACTCCACGGCACCTCGCTCTATGTCACCGCCGGTGACGGCAGGCCCGGGGTGCACGACGACGCCACCACCGCCATATCGCCGCTAGCCGGGGTCGAGGTGCTCATGCGGCAACTCTCCGACGACTTCGTCGCCGCCCTGGACCGGAACGGCGTACCGGTCACCACCGAATTCCATCACGGCACCCACCCCGGGCCCATCGAGCTCAGCCGCCACTACGACTTCGACGCACTGCGGGCGTTCCTGCCGCAGGCGATGACGGCGATGACTCGTCGGTGACGTCCGCGAAACTTGTGCGCTGCCGACCGTTCCGGGCACCCGCCTACTCGAGAAGGAAGATCAAGTCCCGTCCCGCGGTGCTGGTCTCGGGCATGTGGTCGATGTGCGCCCGCTGGGCCGCGTTGGTCAACGTCACACACTCCGCGATGATGGCTGCGGTGTTGTCCTCGTTCCGGAGCCCGACTCGGATGCCCGTCTCGTTGTTGTAGCGGTCCATCTTCTCGGCCGCGACCGCGTACCGCCGCTTGTCCGGGTCGTTGGACTCGGCATCGGGATGCTGGTGATCGCGTTCGTGCGCCTCGCCGACGCAACGCGCGAAGGTCTCTGTCCCCCACGAGGTCAACATCGCCGGGAAGATGCAGTGCCGGCAGGCATCCTGCCGGGTTTCGCCGCCACCACCCGGAAAGTATTTCTTCGATTCGTCCTCCGCGACGCTGTCCGCATTGTTGCGGGTCACGGCGTTGAGACAGTCGATGGGAAAGGCCGCGCAGCACTTCTTTTCGTTTCCGCCCGCGCCGTCGGAAACCGTCATCGGCAGATCGCTGAACGCCGCACGGATCTCCGCTGCCCCGACAGCGTCCGCGGTTGCGAGATTCGCGAGTGCCGATTGGATTCGGGCGGTATGTTCGGCGCCGCTCACCGTTGCCTCGGTACCTTCGGCGATTGCCGAGGCACGCGGTGCCCCCGACGCGGCCGCGACACCGGCATCGCTGACCCGGAACCCGGCCTTCTCGGCGTCGTCGACCGCCTGCAGCACCGTCTGGCGCGCAGCCGACACCGAGGCGTAGGCGCGTTGGGCGGCGCCGGATCCGCGCTCCAGGGACACCGATGTCGTCGCGGCATCCGCCTGCGCCCTCTGGTGCCGGACCAGCATTGCCTCGGCGGCACGTCCTTGCCACGCGTCGCGTGCCTGATCGACGGCGTGCGTAGCGCTGCCATCCCCTACGGTCAGCGCGTCGCGTTTGCTACGCCATTCGTCGGCCTGGGCCAGCAGCGTCTCCGGTCTCCAGTCCTTGGCCTGGCCGACGGTAGGAATGGTCACCACAACTCCTTGGTGATTTCGGAGATTCGCTGTCCGTAGTCGGCGTCGAGTTCGGTGTAGGCCTTGGAGCTCGCGATCGCGCCCTCGCCGAGCACCCGCCAGTGATCGGCGATCGTGGACATCATGCCGCCGGCGCGGATTACGCCATCGGCGCACGCCTGCGCACAGGCCGATGTGCTGAGGCTTGCTATCACGTTGTCGATTTCGCGGTCACCCGACGTGCTGTCGATGGATGTATTCGCGGCGCTGAATTTCTGGCCGAGTTCCAGAATCCGCTCCGGATCGGCTTTGAAAAGGTCGTTCAACTCTCCCCCTCGATTTGTCCCGGAGTCAGCCCATGGCGTGCCGCTACGGCACAGCGACTCATTGCGGGTCGAGCACCGAGACCATGTCGGTGCCGTTCTTGACGACATACGTTGCGCCGGAAGCGGAGTCGACCGCGATCGCGATCGGTTTCGCGCCGACATCGAGGCGTTTGGTCACCGTGCCCGTGGAAAGGTCGACGACAGACACGCGGTTGCCACCGCCTCGGTCGGCCACATACACCGTCCGCCCGGTGCCGTCGAAGGCGAGAGCGCCGACCACGTGGCCGACGTCGATGCCGGCGATCCGGGCATTCGAGGTGCTGTCGACACAGTGCACCTTGGTGTTGTCGTTGGGCGGCAAGTCGGAATACGTCGAATAGCACGCGGCATGCCCCTCGGTGCTGACCACCAGGTCCATCGGGGACTCGTCGACCGGGATGGTCGATGTCACCGCGCGGGTGTCGGCGTTGACGACCGACAGGGACCCCCCGTAGTTCGCGACATACGCCACGCGCGCCCGGGTATCGATTCCGATACCGCGCGGCCGGGTGCCCACCAGGATCGTCGCGACGACGGAAGCGCTGTCGACATCGATGACCGAAACGGTATCGGCCATGGTGTTCACCACCCAGACCGTGCTGGTTACCGGGTCAACCGCGAGACCGCCGGGATCACGCCCAACGGCAACGGTGGCGCGAACCGATCGATCGTGAAGGTCGAGAACGGCGATGTTGTCCGAATCGGCGTACGTGATGAACACTCGGCCGAGTCCGATCGCAATGGCGATCGGGACGCCGTCCAGAGCGATCGACGCCAGAACCGACCTGTCGGCCGTGTCGACAACGGAAACGGAGCGATCGAAACCGATCCACGCTGTTCGGGTTTCGGAGTCGACCGCGATCGCCGTCGGTGCTCCGGGAAGGGTGATCGTCGCGGCGGTTCCCGCGGGCACGACACTCGTACAGCCGCCGAAAACGAGTGCGCACAACGCGAACCCGCAAAACCGCACGCGCCGTGAGGCCCCCCTGATCATCGGCTGAATCCTCCCCCGAGCCGGTCGGCCGGCCGACTTCCATCGCCCTGCGAGAGGGCGGTCAGCGAGGGCGCTGCTCCGGTCGTCATGCTGTGCGGCTCCCGGCGAGACTACCCGACCACGGGCCACCGAGCCCGGTCGCTTCCTACGGCGGCAAGGATCCGCCGGCCTTCACGACGGAGGTTCGGATACTCGATCGAATTCCGGATCCGATAGAGAGCACTCCACCGTGCAGGATCGATGCGAACCGCTTCAGGGAGCACCGTCCACAAGCGGGGCCAGATGATGTCCACATCGATGCGGTATCGCTGGTCGAGGTCGGCGTGCTCAACAAACAACGACTCGACACCGAACTCGCCTACCTGTCGGCCTGCGAAACCTCGATCAGCAGCGACGCACTGGTTGATGAAGCCGTGCACCTCTCCGGCGCACTCCACTTGGCCGGCTATCGGCAGGTGATCGGAACCCTATGGCCCATCGGCGAATTCGCCTCTCAGCGGATGGCCGTCGACTTCTACTACGGTATCGCCCGCGACAATGCCATCGACGTCACCGATGCGGCGTTCGCACTACACACCGCGACCGTTAGCTTCCGCGACGAATTCCCCAGCACCTTCTCTGCCTGGGCCGCCCACCTCCATATCGGCCCCTGATCATCACTCGCCCGGTGCCGTACACGGCGGATAAGTAGACGGAGGTGCCACCACTCTGCCGTTGTGGTCGCACAGGCTGCCGGAATCAGCATCACCTGGCGGGCGATCCTCGCCAGGCCACGAACGTCGACCACTGCACTCACTTCGGCGTGAGCGAATATCCGTTCGGCAGAGCGAAAAGCTGCCAGCACGCGCGGGCCGCGGCATGGCGGGACTCAGTCCTCGGGCCAGAGCAGTTGTGGCTGCGTAGCCCCGCCTACCGGCCGGGACTGCTGGCCGACTTCCAGTCCAAGACCGACCGGGCCCGTGCCACTGGTCGTGTTGCGAACTCAGAACTATGCGATGCCACCGCTCAGGCTGGACGAACCGCTGATCAAGGCTTTCAGCAGGTCACCGAAAGGGTCACAGGGCAGTGAACTCGAGTTGAAACAGCCGACCGGGGTGGCCGGTTCGGTGGATGCGTGGGCGGCGGCCACGGGGGCCAGCATTAGCCCACCGGCCAGGACTGCGGCGGCGAGTGATGGTTTCATCGCAACTTCCTTCTTCAACGTCTCAGGCTGCCCGAAACGCCCGGAGCAGCGACGGCTACACTATGCCACAGCATCGACCGTGGATGCCAAGGCAAAGGCGAAGGATTGGATTACACAATCACTCTCGCAAGTATTGGCACTCCTTGTAGCCGCAACGGATTGTGCGGAAATCCGCGACAAAGACCTGGAAGTGCAGCAGCACAAGGCATTTCGCCCCGCGGCGAGCACGTTAGACTCAGGATGATCCGCCCGTCCCACGCACCATCGCTGATCGCGATCGTGGTCCGCTCTTCGACCGGGGAAACCTGCGCGGTCACCGGTCTCTCCTCGGGTGTGCGCACGCTGCTTTCGGTTGCGCCCGTGGAGTTGTCGTCGCCTATCGCGCACCCGACCGCCATCGCGGCTGCGACAATGACGGTCACGCTCGCGAGTACTGCCGCTCGCCGACGCTGCGCCGCCCCTCGTGCTGCGGCGTTCGGCGCGAGCTCGAGATCCCCCCGTGCAGTGACTGGAAGTCCCTGCGGCGCTGCGTTGTCCGATGAATCCCGCTCGTTGGCCCTGTGCATCGTTCCCCTCCACCTCGATCCTGAATCGCGTGCAGGAGTTTAATGTCCGGCCCTTCGCTGGCTTGCACTTCGACCGCGGTGCGAACGGTACTTGTCGCTTGCCGAACCACCTGGGACAACATTCCCCAAGGGTCCTGTTCGAGGTTCGTGAGATCGACTATGCCGACCGGCTCGATGTGTCGGGGTTCCAGTACCGCCGCTTGACCATGGCGAACACGGAACTCGCGACGTCGAGGCCGCCGATGATCGCCACCACCACGCCTATCTTGTGCAACGAAATCACAGGCGTCTCGATGTCGCGGGCGAACAACCACAGCGCCAAACCGATAGCCAACAATGCGACGCCGATGAGGATCGAAATGACGTGGTTGCGCATGCTTCTCCTTCGAATCCGGGCGACCGGCCCGCCGAGCCGCCTTTGCTAGTACGACTGTACTACCATAGCTAGGTGCCCAAACTCATCGACCATGCGCAGCGACAGCAGGAGATTGCCGAGGCGGTCTGGCGGGTGATCCAGCGCGACGGGGTGAGCGCGGTGTCGGTCCGGGATGTAGCAGCGGAGGCCGGGATTTCGACCGGGTCCCTGCGCCACGTGTTCGCCAGTAAGACAGAACTGCTGGCTTATTCGATGCGACTGGTGCAGAAGCGAGTTCGCGAACGAGCCGAGGCGCACGTGACGATCACCGCCCCCTGGGAACGAGCCCTCGCGGTCATCGCCGAGTTTCTGCCGCTCGACGCCGATCGGCGCTGCGAGATGGACGTCAATCTCGCCCTGGTCGCCGAAAGTCCGGCGCACCCGCTCCTGAAGGAAATTGCGCTGGACGCCTACCGGGAACTGCGCGCTGGCTGCGTGACGGTGCTGACCCGGCTGGCCGAATACGGGCTGATCAGGCCCGCTCTCGACATCGAGGCCGAGGCGATCCGGCTGCACGCACTGATCGACGGAATAGCTCTGCACTCACTGCTCGGCGATGCCAGCGCGGCGCACACGGCCGAAGACGTCATCGTCCAACACCTGCGAAGTCTCGCCTGAGGGCCGAATCCTTTGAAGATCCAATCGACACGCCCGCCTCTGCACGAGCGGCTCTCCGCGGAGGCCTGAGCCGCTGGTAGACAACCTCTGCCGGACGATGACCGCTCCCCCGCATGTGGCCGTTTTTATGGCTGTTTTGAGCGTGACACGCCAGTATTCGAGCTGATCTCCAGTTATGCAAGAGGCCCCGCGCCGGGTTCTCCGGTGCGGGGCCTCGCGCGAAAAGAGCTGCTACAAGCTACTTTTCAACTACTGAACAGCACTCACTTGAAGGCGGCCTTCGCCTCACGACGACGACGGTGCAGGATCGGCTCCGTGTAACCGTTGGGCTGCTTGGTGCCCTCGAACACCAGCTCCTTGGCGGCCTGGAAGGCGATGCTGCCGGCGAAGTCCGGCGAGAGCGGGCGGTAGTTCGAGTCGCCGGTGTTCTGGCCGTCGACGACCGGGGCCATGCGCTCCAGGCTGGCCAGCACCTCGTCCTCGGTGACGACGCCGTGGCGCAGCCAGTTGGCGACCTGCTGGCTCGAGATGCGCAGGGTGGCACGGTCTTCCATCAGGCCGACGTCGCGGATGTCGGGGACCTTGGAGCAGCCGACGCCCTGGTCGATCCAGCGCACCACGTAGCCGAGGATGCCCTGGGAGTTGTTGTCCAGCTCCTGCTGCTTCTCCTCGGCGGTCCAGTTGGTGTCCTGGGCGAGCGGGATCTCGAGGATCTCGTCGACGGTGGCGCGGGGGCCGCCCTTGGCGAGCTGAGCCTGCTGCTTGAAGACGTCCACCTGGTGGTAGTGGGTGGCGTGCAGGGTGGCGGCGGTCGGCGAGGGGACCCACGCGGTGTTGGCGCCGGCCTTGGGGTGGCCGATCTTCTGGACGAGCATGTCGGCCATCAGGTCGGGCATGGCCCACATGCCCTTGCCGATCTGCGCCTTGCCGGGCAGACCGGTCGCCAGGCCGGTGTCGACGTTCCAGTCCTCGTAGGACTTGATCCACTGCTGGGACTTCATGTCGGCCTTGCGGACCATCGGCCCGGCCTCCATGGAGGTGTGGATCTCGTCGCCGGTGCGGTCCAGGAAGCCGGTGTTGATGAACACCACACGCTCGGACGCGGCGTTGATGCACGCCTTGAGGTTCACCGTGGTGCGGCGCTCCTCGTCCATGATGCCGACCTTGAGGGTGTTGGCGGGCACGCCGATGACCTCTTCGACGCGGCCGAACAGCTCGTTGGTGAAGGCGACCTCGTCGGGGCCGTGCATCTTCGGCTTCACGATGTAGACCGAGCCCTTGCGGGTGTTCTTCAACTCGGTGTCGCCGTTGAGCGCGTGCTTGGCGATCAGCGAGGTGATCAGGCCGTCGAGGATGCCCTCGGGCACCTCGTTGCCTTCGGCATCGATGATCGCGTCGGAGGTCATCAGGTGACCCACGTTGCGCACGAACAGCAGCGACCGGCCGTGCAGCACGAGATCGCTGCCGTCCAGCGCGGTGTAGACGCGGTCCGGGTTCATGGTGCGGGTGAAGGTCTTGCCGCCCTTGCTGACCTCTTCGGCCAGGGTGCCGCGCATCAGGCCGAGCCAGTTGCGGTAGCAGACGGTCTTGTCCTCGGCGTCGACGGCGGCGACCGAGTCCTCGAAGTCCATGATCGTGGTGATCGCGGACTCCAGCACGATGTCCTTGACGCCGGCGGTGTCGGTGGACCCGATGGGCGACTCGGCGTCGATCTGGATCTCGATGTGCAGCCCGTTGTGCTTGAGCAGGATCGAGGTGGGCGCGGCCGGATCACCGAGGTAGCCGACGAGCAGCGACGGATCGGCCAGGCCGATGGTGGTGCCGTCTTCCAGGCCGACCTCGAGCTCGTCGTCGACGATGCTGTAGCTGGTCGAGCCCAGGTGCGAGCTGGTGATCAGGGTGGCGACGTCGTCGAGGAAGTTGCGGCCCCACTCGATGACCTTGTCGCCGCGCACCTTGTTGTAGCCGGTGCCCTTCTCCGCGCCGTTGTCCTCGGAGATCACATCGGTGCCGTACAGCGCGTCGTAGAGCGAGCCCCAGCGCGCGTTGGCGGCGTTGATCGCGAAGCGCGCGTTCATCACCGGCACGACCAACTGCGGGCCGGCCTGCACGGCGATCTCGTCGTCGACGTTCTGGGTGCTGATCTGGAAATCGGCCGGCTCGGGGCGCAGGTAGCCGATCTCGGTCAGGAAGGTCTTGTAGGCAGCCTTGTCGTAGCCGGTGCCGGGGTTCGCGGCGTGCCACGCGTCGAGCTTGGCCTGGATCTCGTCGCGCTCGGCCAGCAGGGCGCGATTGCGCGGGGCGAGATCGTTGATGACCTGCTCGGCGCCCGTCCAGAACGCCGCGGAATCTACGCCGGTGCCGGGAAGGGCCTCGTTCTCGACGAAATCGTGGAGAACACTGGCCACCTGAAGGCCACCGACTTGAATCCGCTCTGTCATCTCATGCCTCACTTGTCGAGAAGAACCGGGTTAAATAAGACGCTCGTAATGTTACCCGCCGGTAGACGCTGGTCCGTGCGTCGGGTCAACACAAACTGCACGCAATCTGTTCCGGTGATGTCCGGCTGCGGCCTGGGCGATGCCGGCGGTCGGCCGGTCAGCCTCTTGATTCTAACCCGTGCCCGATTTAATGTACTGATCGGAACATTACGTGGCGCAGGAGGCCGGATGCCCGATCAACCCTTGCTCGACCAGATCGCCCTGGTGACGGGCGGCAGCCGCGGGCTGGGCCGCGAAATGGTGCTGGCATTCGCGGCGGCGGGCGCGGATGTCGTGATCGCGGGCCGCAAGCTCGACGGCGCTGTCGCGCTGGCCGAGGAGGTCAAGGCCACCTACGGGCGGCGCGCGCTGCCGGTGGCCTGCAATGTCAGCGACTGGGACCAGTGCGGCGCGCTGGTCGAGACGGCCTACGCGGAGTTCGGCCAGGTCGACGTGCTGGTCAACAACGCGGGCATGTCGCTGCTCTACCCGAGCCTGGACGAGGTGACCGAGGCCGTGTTCGACAAGGTCATCGGCGTCAATCTCAAAGGGCCGTTCCGGCTTTCGGCGCTGATCGGGTCGCGGATGGCGGCGGGCGCGGGCGGGCGCATCATCAACATCTCCTCGATCGAGGCCACCCACCCCGAACCACTGGCCCTGCCCTACGCGGCGGCCAAGGCGGCGCTGAACAACCTGACCGCCGGGCTCGCCCAGACCTACGGGCCGAAGGTGCGGGTCAACGCCATCCAGTGCGGGCCGTTCGCCACCGACATCGCCAAGGCCTGGTCCGAGGAGATGGTCGGCTACCTGAGTAGCCACAACGCCCTGCGGCGGATCGGGCAACCGGCCGATGTCGTCGGGGCCGCACTGTATTTCGCGACCGAGGCGTCGGCGTTCGCCACCGGATCCACGCTCGCACTCGATGGAGGATGGCGATGAAAGCGCTCACTTACGCGGGGCCACAGCAGATCTCCTACAGCGAGGTGCCCGATCCGGTGCTGCCCGGCGCCGACGGCGCGATCGTGCGGGTGACCGCGGCCGGGATCTGCGGCAGCGATCTGCACATCTACGGCGGGCACGGCTTCGTGCCGGGCACGGGCTACGGCGTCGGGCACGAAGCGGCGGGCGAGATCGTCGAACTCGGGCCCGGCGCACACGGTTTCGCGATCGGCGACCGGGTGCTGGTGCCCGCCTCCGCCGGGTGCGACCGCTGCGCGAACTGCCGCCAGGGTCTGGTGAGCGGGTGCGAGCGGCATCCGCTGCCGATCGATGTCTGCTACGGGCTCGGCGGCGCGCTGGCCGGTGCGCAGGCCCAGTATCTCGCGGTGCCGCACGCGACCGGAAACCTGGTGCGCCTGCCCGATTCGGTCTCCGACGAGGCGGCCATCGTGCTCACCGACAACGCGCCCACCGCCTGGTACGGGGCGCGCCGGGCCCGAATCACACCCGGTGACCATGTGGTGGTGATCGGCCTGGGGCCGGTCGGGCTGATGGCCGTGCAGTCGGCGTTCGCGATGGGCGCGGCGCGGGTGCTGGGCGTGGACCTGGTCGCCGAACGCCGGGCGCGCGCCGCCGAACTCGGCGCGGAGCCGGTCGAGTCCGACGATCCCAAAGTCGCGATCCGCGACCTGCTCGACGGTGGCGCGGACGTCGCGATCGAGGCGGTCGGGGCGGACGCCACCATCAAGCTGGCGACGAGCGCGGTGCGCCCGCGTGGACGGGTCAGTGTGATCGGCGTCAGCCAGAACGCCGCCTACCCGATGCACATGCCGCTCGCGCAGGTGAAGGAACTCGAGTTCCATATCGGGCTGTGCTCGATCCAGTACGAGCTGCCCGCGCTGCTGCGGCTCACCGCGGCCGGGCGGCTACGGCCGGAAGCCGTTGTCACCCACCGGATGCCGATGTCGGAGGGCGAGGCGGGCTACAAGCTGTTCGCGGACCGGGCCGACGGCGTCAGCAAGATCATCCTGGACCCGTGGACATGAGCGCGCCCGCCCGGCGGCGCGGCCGCCCACCCGCCTCCGAGTCCACCGCCGGGGACACCCGCGAGCGGATCGTCGAGGCGGCGGTGGAGTTGTTCGCGGACAAGGGTTTCCACGGCACCGGCGTCGCCGAGATCGGCGATCGCGCCAATGTGCAGCGCGGCGCGCTCTACTACCACATCGGCTCCAAGGAGGAACTGCTCTGGCAGATCCTGCGCGACTACATCCAGCTCATGCGCACCGACGCCGAGACCATCGCCGCCTCCGGACACGACCCGATCACCAAGCTACACAAGCTGATTCACAGCTATGTGGGCCTGATCATCGCGCACCGGCGCGAGGTCGCGATCCAGCTGCGCGATGTCACCGCGCTGACCGGCGAACGGGCCGTGCAACTGCAGGACCTGCGCGACGACGTGCAGGACTGCTGGCAGCGGGTGCTCGACGACGGCCACGCGGCCGGCCTGCTGCGCACCGCCGATCACGTCATCACCAACAGCCTGCTCGGCATGTTGAACATGGTGACCGTCTGGTACCGCCCGGACGGCAACCACTCCCCCGGCGAGATCGCCGATTTGCTCGCCGAAACCTTCCTCGACGGCATCACCACCGACAAGACGCTGTAACTTCACACGAAAGGCTGATCATGGCTTGGGATTTCGAGACCGACCCGGAGTACCAGCGGAAGCTGGACTGGGTGGCGGAGTTCGTCAAGGCCGAGGTGGAACCCCTCGACCTGATCTACCCCGAACCCTACGACCGCAAGAACACCGAGGTCCGAGCGCTGATGAAGCCGCTGCAGGACAAGGTCAAGGAGCAGGGCCTGTGGGCCTGCCACCTCGGCCCCGAGCTCGGCGGTCCCGGCTACGGGCAGGTGAAGCTGGCGCTGCTCAACGAGGTGATCGGCACGTCCAAGTGGGCGCCGCTGGTCTTCGGTTGTCAGGCACCGGATTCCGGCAACGCCGAGATTCTGGCCCACTTCGGCACGCCCGAGCAGAAGGCGAAGTACCTGCAGCCGCTGCTCGACGGTGAGATCGGGTCCTGCTACGTCATGACCGAGCCCACCGGCGGCTCGGATCCGACCGCGTTCAAGACCCTGGCGGTGCGCGACGGTGACGACTGGGTCATCAACGGCGAGAAGTGGTTCAACTCCGCCGCCGAATTCGCCTCCTTCCACATCGTCATGGTCGTCACCGATCCGGAGGCGGCCCCGCACCAGCGCCTGTCGATGTTCATCGTCCCGGCGGACGCGCCCGGCCTGGAGATCGTCAAGAACTTCACCGTGCCCGGCTTCTCCGAGAACGAGGGCCACCTGCGCTTCACCGATGTCCGGGTGCCCGCCGACGCGCTGCTCGGCGCCGAAGGGCTCGGCTTCATCGTCGCCCAGACCCGCCTGGGCGGTGGTCGGGTCCACCACGCCATGCGCACGGTCGCCATGGTGCGCAAGGCTTTCGACATGATGTGCGAGCGCGCGGTGTCGCGGCCCATGCGCAAGGGCGTGCTCGGCGGCTTCCAGATGACCCAGGACAAGATCGCCGAGTCCTGGATCGAGATGGAGCAGTTCCGGCTGCTCGTGCTGCGCACCGCTTGGCGCATCGACAAGGAGCAGGACTACCGCAAGGTCCGCCACGACATCGCCGCCATCAAGGTGGCCATGCCCAAGGTGATGCACGACATCGCGCAGCGGGCCATGCACCTGCACGGCGCCATCGGCGTCAGCACCGACCTGCCCTTCGTCGACATGATGAACTACGCCCAGATCATGGCCATCGCCGACGGGCCGACCGAGGTGCACAAGATCACCTTGGCCAAGGAGGTCCTCAAGAACTACGCGGCGGGCGACCCGGTCTACCCCTCCGGCTACCGCCCGGCGCTGCGCGAGGCCGCGCGCGAGCTGGTCGCGCAGCGCCTGGAACACGCCGTCGGCAACCTCTGAGGCCCGCGGGGTCCGGGCACAGGGTGCGCCGGACCCCACCCCAGGGGTGAATCTCGGCCGCGATGATCGCGCAGGTGAACCGGGGCGCGGAGGGGCCCGTAGCTCTCGGGCATGACGACAACTACTGCCGATTCCCGGACCACCACCGACTGGGTCGCCCTGGCCCGGACCGTTGGGGCCACGCTGGCCCCCGAGGTCGCCGAGCGCGACCGCACCGGTGAGATCAATCTCGCCGCCTTCGATCAGTTGCGCGAGGCCGGGCTGACCGCGGCGCTGGTGCCGGTGGAGTTCGGCGGCGGCGGCGCGACGCATGCCGAAATGGGTGCCGTGCTGCGCGAATTGGGCCGTCACGACGCCTCCACCGCGGTCGCCTTCGCGATGCACTCGCATCTGGTCGCCACCCAGGTGTGGCGGCATCACAGCGGCCAGGACGCGAGCGCGGTGTTCGGCAAGGTCGCGGCCGGGGCGATCCTGGTGAGCACCGGCGCCTCGGACTGGGTCGGCTCCAACGGGCGCGCGGTCCGGGTCGAGGGCGGCTACCGGGTGCACGCCCGCAAGGCGCCGGCCAGCGGCTGCGAGGCGGGCACCGTGCTGGTGACCAGCTTCCGCTGGGACGACGCGCCCGGCGGCGCACAGGCCCTGCACTGCGCCATCCCGCTGTCCGCGCCCGGCGTCCGCGTCGAACGGACCTGGAACACCCTGGGCCTGCGGGCCAGCGGTTCGCACACCGTGGTGCTCGAGGACGTCTTCGTGCCCGACGCCGCGATCTCGCTGGCCCGCCCGGCCGATGTCTGGCCGCCGCTGCTCAACGTGGTGATCGGCGCGGCGCTGCCGCTGGTGCTGGCCGCCTACCTCGGGGTCGCCGACAGCGCGGTCGAACTGGCCGCCGGGCTGGCGCACGGGCGCACCGAACCGCACGCCTTCCAGCTGGCCGGCGAGATGATGAACGCCTACACCACGGCAGCGGACCTGATCGAGGCCATGTTCGCCGGGTCGGAGAACCTGCGCTTCGCCAATACCGACGACTACGCGGCGCGCACCCTGAGCCGCAAGACCGTCGCCTCGGACAAACTGATCGAAACCGTCCGCCTGGCCATCGAAACCGTTGGCGGCCTGGGCTATTCGCGCACCTGCGCACTGGAGATGCACTACCGCGACATCCACGGCTGCCAGTTCCATCCGCTGCCGCGCGCCAAGCAGCTCCAGTTCACCGGGCGGGTGACGCTGGGCCAGAGCCCCCTGGGCTGAGCGCGCCACGGGCGTGTCGGGCGGCCGCGCGGTTGAATGGTGCCATGCCGTTCCCGCGCAGCACGCCCCGCACGAAGAAGATCGCGCTCGCGGTGGCCGCCGCGCTGGTCCTGGCGCTCGGGGCCGGTGTGGCGGTCTTCCAGCCGTGGAAGCTGTTCACCGATTCGACGGTCGACGAGGCCGCGCCCACCCCGGTCCCCGGCCCGTCGGCGGGCGCCGCGCCGCGGGTGCCGATACCGCTGTCCATCGGCCATTTCATCTCCCACGAGCACGACACCACCGGCAGCCTGGTGATCTTGCGGCTGCCCGACGGCGGGCAGGTGCTGCGCTTGGACGACCTCGACACCTCCGACGGCCCCGACCTGCACGTCTGGCTCACCGACGCGCCCGTGCGCGCGGGCCGCGACGGCTGGGGCGTCTTCGACGACGGCGCCCACCTGGACCTGGGCCGGCTCAAAGGCAACAAGGGCAGCCAGAACTACGCCATTCCCGCCGGAACCGATCTGTCGCAGTACACCAGCGTGTCCATCTGGTGCGACCGGTTCAACGTCTCCTTCGGTGCGGCGGCGCTGGAAAAGGCCTGACCACAACGTAATTCGCTGCGGTACCGGCCGGTCGGCCGAAAATGGGCCGACAACGGCGGGTGCCGTGTGCCACCATGGAATCAGACGACGAACACGGAAGGAGGAGACGGCCTGTGCACCCACACGAGATGAAGAATTCGGCGAATTCGCCCGATGATCAGCGGCCTGCGCTCCTCCGAGCCGGTCGCTAGCCCCGGCCCTCCGTCCGCAGCTCCGCCGTCGTCCACGGCAGTGCTTTCCCGCATTCGTCCATTTCCTTCACGAAACATGGTGAGCCCCATGCCGTTCCGACGTGCCACCGACACGGTGGTGTTGACCGCAGACAACTGGATACACACCCCGGTACTGGTCCTGAACGCCTCCTTCGAGGCGCTCGACGAGATCAGCGCCGACCGTGCCGTGGTGCTGCTGATGAGCGGGGCCGCCGAAACCGTCGCCGACCGCGCGCCGCACTTCCCGATTCGCTCCAAGCAGCTGGAACTCCCACTGCCGGAAACGATTCGGCTGCTGCGGTACGTGTACATCGAGCACCGCGTGCTGGTGCACGACGAAAGCCGCGCCACCCTGGCCGGCGTGCTGCGACGCGACAACCACCGCTGCGGCTACTGCGCCGGCTGGGCCCGCACCGTGGACCACATCCGGCCCCGCAGCCGCGGCGGCCCGAACACCTGGAGCAACCTCGTCGCCTGCTGCGGCCCGTGCAACTCGGTCAAGGCCGACCGCACCCCGGAGGAAGCGGGCATGCGGCTGCTGTGGGTGCCCAAGGCGCCGAACCACCTGGCCAAGCGCCAACGACAGGTCTGGAAGAACCTGGCCACCGCCTGAGAGAAAGGAGCAAGGACATGACCGTCCGAACCGAGCTGAGACGTGCGGCCGACGACGTCACCGAACCGACCCTGGCGGACCTGCTCCCACTCTCGGACGCCCGGGACTGGCTGCGCGCCGCCTGCCGCGGCGACGCGAACCACGACGCGTGGTTCCCGTACCCGTCGGAGGACTTCGAGTACGCCCGCGGCATCTGCGCCGGCTGCCCCATCCGGCGGGCCTGCGCCGAATTCGCCACCGACACCGGTCAATCCGGCGTCTGGGGTGGCCACGAGTTCGATCGTGGCCGGATGATCCGCGAGTGAGGGGGCGCCCGTGGCCGCACGGACTGCCGGGCTGCACCGAGTGCGGAACGGCAGTTCGTGCCGGGCGGTGAATAGGCCTGACCGGTCGCTCGAGAAAACGGACGTGACCATACACTGTGCGCCGTGGGCACACATCGCAGCGGAGCCAGATCCCGGGGCGTCAGCAAAGGTCCGGTTATCGCAGTGGTGGCCGTGTTGTTGCTGGCCGGGGCAATTTTCGCGTGGTTTCAGGTCAGTGACAGAGCGGCGCAGGACGACAGCGCGGCGGCCTCGGGCTGCGTCGAGGGTGAGGCGACACTGTTCGTCACCGTCGATCCGGACATCGAGGCGCCGGTGCGCGCCGTCGCCGACAAGTACAACGCCGGCAAACCACAGGTGCGTGATCACTGCGCGAAGGTCGTGGTGACCGCGCGGCCCTCGGCCGACATGGTCGCCGGGCTGACCGCGGGCGGCGCCTGGAACGGCGTGCTCGGGCCGCAGCCCGCGCTCTGGATTCCGAGTTCGTCGCGGTCCATCGAGGCCGCCCGGGTACCCGGCCTGATCGAGGGCGAGCCGACGCCGATCGCGGCCAGCCCGATCGTGCTCGCCGTCCCCGAGGAGCTCCGGGTGGCACTGGAGCAGGCCAGGACCACGTGGGCCGATCTGCCCGGCCTGCAACAGGGTTCGCTCAGCGCCGTCGGCCTGGCGAACTGGGGCGGGTTGCAGATGGCGCTGCCCGCCGGTGACGCCACCCTGGCGGCGGCGACCGCCGTCGCCGCCGCGACCTCGGGCACCGACCCGCTCACCGATCAGGCCGTGCAGACCGGCCAGGTCGTCTCCGCGGTATCGGGGCTGGCCGCCGGCGCGCCCGAGGCCGATACCACCACCGCACTCACCAAGATCGGCACGCCGGAACCCGTCAAGGCCACCGTGCACGCCGTGCCCGCGACCGAACAGCAGATGCAGGCGCACGGCGGGGTCGCGATCTTCCGCCCGGTCGGCACCGCACCGGTCGCCGACCATCCGGCCGCCCTGATGTCGGGATCGTGGGTGGACCAGACGCAGAACCTGCTCGCCAGCGTCTTCGCCGAATACCTGCGGGCGCCCGAGCAGGCCCAGACCTTCACCATGGCCGGCTTCGCGGCCGCGCCGCCCGCCGCCGGCGCCGGGGCCACCCGCGGCGCACTGGAGAAGGTGCAGGCGACACTGGACAACCCCGTGCTGGGCGTGCACTCCACGATCCTGCTCGACACCTCCTCGTCCATGTCGTCCATCGACGGCTCGGCGACCCGCCTGGCCACCGTGATCGGCGCGCTGAAGTCGACCATGAACGTGATGCCCCCGGATTTCGGCCTCGGACTGTGGGCCTTCGCCAAAAACCTCGACGGCACCGCCCCCTACGAGGTGCTGGCGCCCGCCAAGGCGCTGTCCGACGCTCAGCGCACCGCGGTGAGCACGGCGCTCGATGAGGTAGCGGCCTCCCCGTCCCGCACCGATCAGGCCTACCCCACGCTGCTGGCCGCCTACCGCAGTGCCGTCGCCAATTATGTTGCGGGCAAAACCAATTCGATCCTGCTGCTCACCGACGGCCCGGACGACGACTCCACGATCACCGGCGCGAAACTGCTCGCCGACATCAGCGCCGGCATCGACAAATCCAAGCCGGTGCGCATCGACATCATCGTCGTCGGCGGCCCGGGCACCCAGACGTTGCAGGCGCTGGCCCAGCAGACCGGGGGTACCTACAGCCGGTTCGCCACATCCAACGACCTCGCCTTCGGCACCGCCATGGTGCAGGCGCTCACCGCTCCTTAACCCCCGGTTGAGCTAGCGTTCGACTGGGGAGCGAGAATTGCCACCGACGAAGGGTTAAACCTTCGATGGGAGTTCGGATCTCGAGCGGGAGTTGTTTGTGGAGACCCAGCGCCGCCCCGGTGGACGTAGTGCACGAGTCCGGGATGCGGTCCGGCAGGCGACGCTGGTCGAGGTGACCCAGCGCGGCTATCAGGGCCTGACGGTCGAGAACGTCGCCAAACGCTCCGGCGTGCACAAGACCTCGATCTACCGGCGCTGGGGCAGTCCCGAGGGCTTGGTCGCCGACGCGCTGGAATTGGCTGCCGCCGAACCGATTCCGATCCCCGACACCGGCAGCCTGGACGGCGATCTGCGGGCCATCACCGAGGCGGTCCGGGCCGGCTTCGCCAGCCCGCACGGCGGCGCGATCGGCTGCGCGTTCATTCTCGCGGGCATGCAGAATCCCGCCGCCGCGGCCGCGCTGCAGAATTTCACGGCCGCCCGCCGCAAACAATCGGTCGTGGTGGTGGAGCGCGCGGTGGCCCGCGGGGAAGTATCGGAGAGCATCGACGCCGAGGAGCTGATCCGTTTCGCGCTGGCCCCGATCTACTACCGGATCTTCGTCACCCACGAGCCGGTGACCGCGGCCGACGCGGTCAAGGCCGCCGACGCGGCGCTGACCGCGGCCCGCGCCGGCATCCTCTGACCGCGAGGCCCGCCCCGGTGATCGGGGCGGGCACCGCGCTCAGTCCTCGTAGTCCGACAGCGGCGGGCAGGAGCACACCAGATTGCGGTCGCCGTAGGCGCCGTCGATCCGGCGCACCGACGGCCAGACCTTGGCCCGCGGGTGGCCGACGCCGCGCGGGTAGACCGCGGTCTCCCGGCTGTAGGGGTGGTTCCACTCGCCCACCAGGCATTCCGCGGTGTGCGGCGCGCCCCGCAGCGGGTTGTCCTCGACCGGCCACACGCCGGCCGCGACCTGATCGATCTCGCCCTTGATCGCGATCATCGCCGCGCAGAACGCGTCGATCTCCTCGAGATTCTCCGACTCGGTCGGCTCCACCATCAGCGTGCCCGCCACCGGGAAGCTCATGGTCGGCGCGTGGAAGCCGTAGTCCGCCAACCGCTTCGCCACATCGTCGACGGTGACGCCGGTGCGCTTGG
Organism: Nocardia sp. NPDC050712; assembly: GCF_040654295.1. NCBI lineage: Bacteria > Bacillati > Actinomycetota > Actinomycetes > Mycobacteriales > Nocardiaceae > Nocardia > Nocardia sp. NPDC050712. The sequence goes on along the minus strand of NZ_JBFAHT010000002.1, from coordinate 1,080,073 downwards.
TGATCTCGCGCAGATCCAGGATGCACTCGTGCGCGACCATCCCGTTGTCGCCGGTGTAGAGCACCGGGAAGTGCTCGTCGAGGCGCTTGGCGATGTAGTTGGCCGAGGCGATGGCGGTCAGGGTGGCCCGGCGCAGACCCTCGGCGCCCATCATCCGGATGTAGGCCCAGGTGATGGGAAGGATGGAGGCGGAACCGAATTCGGCCGCCGACACCGCGTAGGAACCGGCCTCCAGCGGGTTGCCGGGCAGGTACTTCGCCAGATGCTCGCGCACCGCGACCGGGCCGACGCCGGGCCCGCCGCCGCCGTGCGGGATGCAGAAGGTCTTGTGCAGGTTCAGGTGGCTGACATCGCCACCGAACTTGCCCGGCCGGGCCAGCCCGACCAGGGCGTTGAGGTTCGCACCGTCGACATAGACCTGCCCACCGGCCTCGTGCACCAGGGCGCACAGCTCGGCGACCTCGTGCTCGTACACGCCGTGCGTGGACGGGTAGGTGATCATGATGCAGGCCAGCCGCTCGGCGTGATCGGCGATCTTGGCGCGCAGGTCGTCGAGGTCGATGTCGCCGTTCTCGCGGCACTTCACCACCTCCACCCGCATGCCGACCATGGCGGCCGAGGCGGCGTTGGTGCCGTGCGCGCTGGACGGGATCAGGCAGGTGTCGCGGTGGGTGTCACCGCGGTCCAGGTGGTAGCGGCGGATCGCGAGCAGGCCCGCGTACTCGCCCTGGCTACCGGCGTTGGGCTGCAACGAAACCCGGTCGTAGCCGGTGACATCGCAGAGCCAGCCCTCCAGATCGGCGATCAGCTTGCGCAGGCCCGGCGCGTCCTCGACGGGCGCGTAGGGGTGCACCCGGCTGAACCCCGGCCAGGTGATGGGCTCCATCTCGGCGGTGGCGTTGAGCTTCATGGTGCAGGAACCCAGCGGGATCATGCTGCGGTCCAGCGCGATGTCCTTGTCCGAGAGCGAGCGCAGGTAGCGCAGCATCGCGGTCTCGGTGTGATACCGGGTGAACGCGGGCGCGGTCAGGAACTCCGAGGTGCGGTTCTCGATGTGCGGGCGCAGGTGGCCGTGGAACAGCGCGCCCTCCGGCCCGACCGGCACCTCGGCGCCGAAGCAGTCCAGCACGGCGACCACGTGGCCGTCGGTGGTCACCTCGTCGCAGGCGATGGCGACGTGGTCGGCGTCGACCAGGCGCAGGTTGATGCCCGCGCCCTTGGCCTTGGCCACGATCGACTCCGCGCCGCCCGGCACCCGGACCAGCACGGTGTCGAAGAAGCTCTGGTGCACGACGGCGTCGCCGAGCCCGGCGGCCAGCCACTGCGCGTGCCCGTGCACCCGGCGCGCGATGTTCCGCAGCCCCTCCGGACCGTGGTAGGAGGCGTACATGGCCGCCACGATGGCCAGCAGCACCTGGGCGGTGCAGATGTTGGAGGTCGCCTTCTCGCGGCGAATGTGCTGCTCGCGGGTCTGCAGCGCGAGCCGGTAGGCGGTGTTGCCGTCGGCGTCGACCGAGACGCCGACCAGGCGGCCCGGCAGCTGGCGGGCGTGCGCGGAATGCACCGCGAGATAGCCCGCGTGCGGCCCGCCGAAGCCGAGCGGCACACCGAAACGCTGCGTCGTGCCGAAGCAGACGTCCGCGCCCTGCTCGCCGGGCGAGGTGATCAACGTCATCGCCAGCAGATCCGCGCCCACCGCGACCAGCGCACCGCGCTCGTGCGCGGCGTCGATGATCGGCTTGCAGTCGATGATCCGGCCCGAGGCGCCCGGCTGCTGCAACAGCACACCGAAGTAATCCCCTTCCGGCACAACGCCTTCCGCGAGATCGGCTGCGACGAGCTCGATGCCCAGCGGCTCCGCGCGAGTCTGCAACAGGGTGCGAGTCTGCGGGAAGACATCGGCGTCGACCAGCAGCCGCACCGACTTGGACTTGCGGTTGGCGCGCTGCAGCAGCGTCATCGCCTCGGCCGCCGCCGTCGCCTCGTCCAGCATGGAGGCGTTGGCGACCTCCATGCCGGTCAGCTCCGAGACCATGGTCTGGAAATTGAGCAGCGCTTCCAGGCGGCCCTGCGAGATCTCCGGCTGGTACGGGGTGTAGGCGGTATACCAGGCCGGGTTCTCGAGCAGGTTGCGCACCAGCACGGGCGGGGTGAGGGTGTCGTAGTAGCCGAGCCCGATCATGGTGGTGGCCACGGTGTTCGACTGGGCCAGTTCGGCCAGCTCGGCCAGGGCCTCGTGCTCGGAGAGGGCCGGCGGCAGGCTCTCCAGCCCGTTGGTGGCGATCTCGTCGAGAATGCTCGCGGGCACGGCCCGAGCGGCCAGTTCGTCCAGGTTCCCGACGCCGACGACGGGCAGGATGGTGGCGAGTTCGCCCTGATCAGGGCCGATATGGCGGTCGGCGAAGGTACGAGTCGGGATCACGGCGGCTCCAAGGTCGGGGCGGGTCGACGGGTGCGGTCGACAATTACCTGCCCTCCCCCTCTGTCGTTGGAGCCTGAGAGATTCGGGAGTGGTGGTCCCTTTCCCCATCGGCGGGCGATACGAGATCACCACTTTCCAGAGGCGCCGAAGCCCGTACGGTCCCTGTTGCCTGAGAGATTGACGGGGAGGTGCTGCTCCTTCGGCGCCCGGTTTCGAATCGAGACCGGGACTCTCCCGCACGGCGGCGACGCACCGCCCAGTTTAGGTGGTGCGTCGCGAATTCCGTGTCACCAGGTCCCTGTTTGGTGCGTCACGGCCCGCCGATCAGCCGATCTTGCGGTTCATCCTGGCTTTACGCCGGAACGACAACTCGTCCTCGGGGCGCTCGGTGACGGTGGACGCGCGCTCGGCCGGGAAGTTCGCGATGGCCCCGGTGAGCTCCTTCATGGCCCCGCTGAGCGCGATACCGAACACGCCCTGTCCGCCCTGCAGTAAATCGACTACCTCCTCGGCCGAGGTGCACTCGTACACCGTGGTGCCGTCGGAGAACAGCGTGACTCCGGCCAGATCGGCGACCCCGCGGCTACGCAGGTGGTCGACGGCGATCCGGATGTTCTGTAGCGAGATCCCGGCGTCCAGCAGGCGCTTGACGATCTTGAGGACCAGGATGTCCTTGAAGGAGTACAACCGCTGTGAGCCCGAACCGGCCGCGCCCCGGATGGACGGTACGACCAGGCCGGTGCGTGCCCAGTAGTCGAGCTGCCGGTAGGTGATTCCGGCCACCTGGCACGCACTCGGGACGCGGTAGCCGAGCAGATCATCGGGCACCGAGTCGTCCGGGAACAGGCCAGGCTGTACGACATCATCCTGCGTTTGCTCTGCCACTGACCACTCCCTTACTTCGACGCCCAGCCCTCATCCGACGACTCGGCGGCCCGCCCAACTTTCGAGGTTACTCCCCCGATTGTCCAGGTAGCACCAGCATCGGACCAAGCGCGACGCGCGGTTAAAGTCTCGACCAGTGGTTCAGACTCTGGCCCCTACCGGGAGTATGCCCTAGCTGTCGGTCGCCTTGAAGTCGTCCGGAGAGACCGATTCGAGGAACTCTTTGAACTTCTCGACCTCGTCTTCTTTCTCGTCCGGCATGACCAGCCCGGCCTCCTCCAGCACCGGTTCCTCGGCGTAGATGGGGCAACCCACCCGCAAGGCGATGGCAACCGAATCCGAGGGCCGCGCCGAGATCCGCAGGCCGTTCTCGAAGACCAGATCCGCGTAGAACGTGCCCTCCTGCAGATCCACGATCCGCACCTCCTTGAGGGTGTGCCCCAGCTTGGCGATCAGCGTCTTGATCAGATCGTGGGTCAACGGCCGGATCGGGGTGACGCCCTCCTGCTCCAGCACGATCGCCGTCGCCTCCGCCTGACCGATCCAGATCGGTAGATAACGATCACCGGATACTTCGCGGAGCAGCAGCACGGGCTGATTCTGTGGCTGCTCGACACGAATGCCGATGACCCGCATTTCACTCATCGAACTGCCTCCCATACTCGCCGGCCGCCCGGCATGACCACCGCGGGGCTCGCCGTAACACCGAGTCTAAGCGAACCCGGAGCACCTCTGCGATTGGTGTGCACAGCCGAAATCGGCGTGTTGCCATGGTGGAATACAGGACCGGCGCCGGACCGAAACCCGTTCAGTTGCCGAGCGAGTTCCGGACCGAGGCTTTGACCAGGCAGGTGTGCAAGGTCAGCGACAGCGCCGCCAGCTCCCGGACGGTTTCCTCGGCCCGGGCGCGGGCCCCGGCATCGCGGCTCTTGGCGATCGGCGCGGCAATCTGCGCGACCAGCGCGGCCTCGCGGTCCGCGGCGAGCTTGAATGCCCGCAGATGCCGTGCCTCCAACCCGAATTCGGCCATCGCCCGCGCCGTGCGCGCCAGCGTGACCGCGTCGGCGTCGAAGTAACCCGCCGCACCGGGAACGATCAGATTCGCCCGGATCAGATCGTTCAGGAACGGCTCGTCGATCTCGGCCTGGGACAGCAAATCCGCTCGGGTGAGCCGGATTTCGTGATCGAAGCGCAACTCCTCCGGTGAGACCTCGCCCGGCACCACGCCCAGCGTGCGCGGCGGGGCGATCCGGACCTCGGGCACACCGGAGCCCGGGACGGCCGACGCCCGGGCGCGGGCTTCCCGCACACCGAGCGTCGCCGCACCTTTGTCGATCGCTTCGAGCTGTTCCTTGATCACCTTCAGGGGCAGATACTGATCACGCTGAGCGGTCAGCACGAATCTGAGCCGTTCGGTATCCGCGACCGAGAATCTGCGATAGCCCGACTGCGTGCGTTCGGGCCGGATCAAACCCTCGGCTTCGAGGAATCTGATCTTGGAGATGGTGATGTCCGGAAAATCCGGTCGCAGCAGGTCGAGCACGGAGCCGATCGACATCCCGCCGCGAGCCCACTGCGCCGCTCCCGTCACAGCGCCGATCCCGTCGAGATCGTCGGCGCTGCCGTTCTCATAACTGGCCCGCACCTGCCGAGGACTCGTTGACCTGCGCGCGCGGCCCGGTGAGGAACACGAGCCGGAACTTGCCGATCTGTACTTCGTCGCCGTTCTGCAGCTCCGAGGAGTCCACCGGTTCACGGTTGACGTAGGTGCCGTTCAGGCTGCCCACGTCGACCACCTGGAATGTGTCGTCGTCCTGCCGGAACTCTGCGTGCCGACGGCTGACCGTGACGTCGTCGAGAAAGATGTCACTGTCGGGGTGGCGGCCGGCCGAGGTGGTCGGCTGATCCAGCAGGAACCGCGAGCCCGCGTTCGGGCCGCGCTTGACGACCAAGAGGGCCGCACCCACCGGCAGACCCTCGACCCCTTGGACCGGCTGCTCGCCGGTCGCCTCTGCGGAGCGCGACGCGTCGACCTCGTTCAGGAAATCCGCGCGGAAGACCGACGTCGTCTCGGCCGCGGTCTCCTGGTAACCCGGGTCTTTGTTCTCGCTCACCGTTTCTCTCCTCCTCGAACCTGATTATCCATGCAAGCAGGTGATGCCATCTTCGACCCGAACGCTGGGCTCGAGTCGCTAGTACGCCGATGTCGCGACCCCGGCGAAACTGTTGGCATTGACCGTACCCTGCCAGGGCGTACCCGTGCAGGTAGAACTGGGAAGGGACCTTCAGCCCCCGATAACTCCTTGATAACCTGCGGAATCCAGCAATTCGGCAAGTGTCTTGTCGAGTGCTTCGACGTCCTCGACCTCGAGCTCGAACATCCAACCCTCACCGTAGGGGTCGGTGTTCAGCGTCTCCGGCTCGGCGTCCAAAACCTGGTTCACCGCAACGACTTTCGCCGCCAAGGGAGCGTAGATATCGGAAACGCTCTTGGTGGACTCCACTTCCGCGATGCTGTCACCTGCGGCAACGTCGGAATCCGACTCCGGCAGCTGCACGAAAACGACATCGCCGAGCTGCGACTGGGCGTAGTCGGTGATGCCGACCCGGACCCGGGTGGGGGCCACGCGGCGCACCCACTCGTGCTCCTCGGTGTAGCGCAGATCATCGGGCAGATCGGTCACTAGCCGTCCTTTCCTATCGAAGGTTGCACGCAACTCTAATGGGGGATGGCATACCGACGCAGTCGGCGGGGTGGATTTAAGCGTCGAACTATGGGGTGCGGTGTGCCGCAGCGGGTATCGCCCGCGCCACGGCGACGGCCTTGGCGGTATAGAGGATGCCGGTCCAGACATACACCGCCGTACCCCAGACGAGGAAGGCCCAGCCGAAGGCTCGTCCGAAACCTGCCAGGGCCCAGTCCATCTGGCCGGCCAGCACCCACGGGAACGCCGACATCAGCGCGAAGGTGGCGGCCTTGCCCAGGTAGATCACGTCCGGCGGATCGAGGTCGCGGCGTTTGTAAACCACCAGGGTCAGGGTGAGGACCAGTTCGCGGGCGACCAAGATCACTGCGAGCCACCAGGGAATCAGGTCGCGCAGGACGAAGGCCAGCAGGGTCGCCACCATGTACAGCCGGTCCACGAACGGGTCCAGCAGCGCGCCCAGGCGCGAGGACTGATCCAGCAGCCGGGCCAGCTTGCCGTCCAGGAAGTCGGTGAAGCCGCTGGCGACCAGCAGCGCGAACGCCCAGCCATCGGCGTGCTGGACCAGCAGCAACCACAGGAACAGCGGCACGCCGAGCAGGCGGATCACGCTCAGCACGTTCGGGACGGTCACGATGCGGTCGGCCAGGACCGCCCGAATGCCGGTGGGTTCGGTTGTCACTGCCCGTGCATACCGCACCACACCCCCACAGCGCCATCCAGGCACGCCACGAGTGGCCGAACATCTCTATCGGTGAGAGACCGAGCGTGAAACCATCTCAGGAGATCGGCTCGCTGAGTGAGAGGAAGCCATGCCCGCCTTCGACTACGACGTGGTAGTGATCGGTTCCGGTTTCGGCGGCAGCGTGAGTGCGCTGCGGCTGACCGAGAAGGGGTACCGGGTCGGCGTGCTGGAGGCCGGCCGCCGCTGGACGGCGGCCGATCTGCCCAAGACCAACTGGAATGTGCGCAAATCGATCTGGGCCCCGCGCCTGGGCCTGACCGGCACCCAGCGGATCAGCCTGCTCGGCAAGTGCGCGGTGTTCTCCGGCGCGGGCGTCGGCGGCGGCTCGCTGATCTACGGCAACACCCTCTACGAGCCGCTGCCGAACTTCTACACCGACCGGCAGTGGGCGCACATCACCGACTGGAAAGCCGAGCTCGCGCCCTACTACGACCAGGCCAAGCGCATGCTGGGCGTGGCGCCCAATCCGCGCCTGTCCCCCGCCGACGAGGTGATCCGCGAGATCGCCGAGGACCTGGGCGTCGGCGAGACCTTCCACGCCACCAACGTGGGCGTGTTCTTCAACGAGGCCGACCCGGGCACCGAGGTGGACGACCCGTACTTCGGCGGCGTCGGCCCGCGCCGGCGCGGTTGCGTGCACTGCGCGCAATGTTTCACCGGCTGCCCGCACAACGCCAAGAACACCACCCCCACCAACTACCTGTACCTGGCCGAGCAGGCCGGCGCCGAGGTGCATCAGCTGACCAGCGCCACCGCGGTGCGGCCGCTGCCCGAGGGCGGCTACGCCATCGACACCGCGCGCCCGGACCGCTGGATCCGCAAGGAGTCCAGGACCTTCACCGCGCAGCAGGTGGTCTTCGCGGGCGCCGCGCTGGGCACCCAGAAGCTGCTGCACAAGATGCGCGACGAGCGGGTGCTGCCGGAGCTGTCGCCGCGGCTGGGCGAACTCGCCCGCAGTAATTCCGAGGCGATCCTGAATGTGGTGAGCCGCACCCGCACGGATTTCGCCGAGGGCATCGCGATCACCTCCTCGATCCATCCCGAAGCCGACACCCACATCGAGGTCTGCCACTACGGCAAGGGCCAGAACGCGCTGTTCCCGCTGTCGGCGCCGATCGTGGACGGCGGGGCGTTCCGGTTCCTGCGCTTCCTGCTCGCGATGGTGGTGCATCCGCTGGCGTTCCTGCGCAGCCTCAATGCCCGGCGGGCCTCGGAGAAGTCGGTGATCCTGCTGGTCATGCAGTCGCTGGACAACTCGCTGACCTCGTTCCGGCAGCGCGGTCAGCTCAAGACCAAGGCCGGCGGCGGGGAACCGAACCCGACCTGGATCCCGCTGGCGCACGATGTCGGCCGGCGGTTCGCCGACAAGGTCGGCGGCGACACCCACGGCATGATCATGGACGTCTTCAACATCCCGGCGACCGCGCACTACATCGGCGGCTGCGTGATCGGCGAGGGTCCGGAAACCGGAGTGGTGGATCCCTACCAGCGGATCTTCGGCCATCCCGGGCTGCACGTCGCGGACGGCTCGGCGGTCACCGCCAACCTCGGGGTGAACCCGTCGCTGACCATCACCGCGCAGGCCGAGCGGGCGATGGCGTTCTGGCCCAACAAGGGCGAGGCCGATCCGCGGCCCGCGCTCGGCACGGACTACCGGCGGATCGGCGCGGTCGCCCCGAAGCAGCCGACCGTCCCCGTCGCCGCGTTCGGTGCGCTGCGGCTGCCTATCACCCCAGTTTCGTGACGGGAACGACAGCGCGGCGGTGACGTGGGCACGCTAGCGTGATCCGTTGTGTCCGACAGTGGTATCGATCTACGCAGTTACGTCCCCGAGGAGGAGGTGCGCGCCCGCGGCCGCGCGCTGCGGGAGGCGACCCCGGTGGCGGCGCGCGACCGGGAGGCGGCGAGTCCGGATCGCCCGGAGGTGCTGGCGTTCCTGAAGGACGCGCACGCGAATCGATTGCCACACCTGGTGCCGTTGCGGGTCGGGCGGATGCTGTCGGGCCCGTTCAGCTTCTTCCGCGGTGCCGCCGGGCTGATGGCGGCCGACCTGCACCGCGGCCCGGTCTCCGGTCTGACCGCGCAGATCTGCGGTGACGCGCACGCCGCGAACTTCGGCCTGTTCGGCACGCCGCAGGGCGAGATAGTCATGGATATCAACGATTTCGACGAGAGCGTGCCCGGGCCCTGGGAATGGGATCTGGAGCGGCTGGCGGCCAGCCTGGTGCTGGCCGGGCGGGAATCCGGCGTGGACGCCGACGGCTGCCGCGCCGCCGCACGTGACGCGGCCCGCACCTACCGCCTGGAGATCGACCAGCTGGCCCGGATGCATTTCCTGCAGGCCTGGACGGCGCTGCCGGACGAGTCGGTGCTCGGCACCGCCAAGGCCGACGATCTGCTGGACAACTTCAAGAAGGCCGCCAAGAAGGCCCGCAAGAACACCAGCGCCAAGGTGGCGGCCAAGTGGACCCAGCTCGACGACCACGAGACCGGCATCCGTAAGCACCGCTTCGTCAGCGATCCACCGGTGCTGACCGGAGTCGAGGACCGGGTCGCCGAGGCGGTCATCGACGGCCTGCAGCGCTACGCGGACACGCTGCGGGATTCGCGCGCCAACCTGCTGGCCCGATTCGCGGTGTCCGACATCGCTTTCCGCGTCGTCGGCACCGGCAGCGTCGGCCTGCACAGCTATGTGGCGCTGCTGCACGGCAACGACGGCGAGGTGCTGGTGCTGCAACTCAAGCAGTCGATCCCCTCGGCGCTGACGCCGTACCTGCCGGTGCCGCCGGTGCCGCACGAGGGCGAGCGCATCGTGCGGGCCGCGGGGCTGGTGCAGGCGCAGAGCGACATCCTGCTCGGCTGGACCTCGGTGGAATTGGCCGATCCGCACGACGGCGCGCTCGAGGAACTGCCGTTCCTGGTGCGCCAGTTCCGCAACTTCAAGGGCAGCATCGACCCGGCCGAGCTGTCCGGCGACGATCTCGACGACTACGGCCGCCTCGCGGGCGCGCTGCTGGCCCGCGCGCACTCGCGCTCCCTGGATCCGCGGCTGACCGCGGGCTATCTGGACGGCGACGAGCGCTTCGACGACGCGATCGCCGCCTTCGCCGTGCGCTACGCCGACCGCACCGAGCAGGACCACGCGCAACTCGTCGCGGCCGTCGACGCCGGGCAGTTGACCGCCGAGCTGCCGGCGGATTGAACACGCCGGGCCGCGTGCAGCAGTGCAGCCGGGCATGGTCCTCGTATTCTTAGGTTGACGCCGCGGTGTGAGCTCAGCGCCCGGAGGCGGTAGCGCAGCGTGGCCATGGAGGGCGTTGTGAGCACCGCAAATTGATACTGAAGGGCGGTCCCCATGCTGGTACGGGTGCAGAATCCGGCGGGCACGAATGCCGAACGGGCGCTGATCGACTGGCTGCGCACCTGGAAGGAACCGGAGAACCCCAAGGGCGTCGCCACCATCAACTGCAGCCTGTTCCACAACGATCGGCTGCAGCAGTTCGACGCGGTGGTGTGGACACCGACCAGTTGCGTGGCGATCGAGGCCGAGGCGCTGGTCGCCCGCCAGGACGGCGTGCTGGAGATCCCGCTGAACGGTCCGTGGACCATCAACGAGGAACCCGTCGTCATGGAGGGCCGGGATCGGCGCACCCCGCTGGAGAAGTCCCGTGAGCACACCTTCGCGTTGCAGAGCTGGCTGGCCGCGCGCGGGCTCGGGCAGCGCGCGGTGCACGGTGTCGCGCTCATCGTCCCGTTGCGTGGCGCCGACCTGACCGTCGAACAGGCCTGGAGCGACCCGAGTTTCGATGTCATCCTCGGCAACGACCCGGTGGCGCTGGAGCAGTACTTCGAGGCGCTCGCCGAGTCCGAGAAGCATCTGTGGACGGCCAACGATGTCGCGGTCGCCTTCCGCGCGATGGGCATCCTGCCCTACCTGCCCGCGCCGCAGGATCTGCTGGCCGAGGGCTTCCTGGGCCCGATCGACATCACGCTGTGGCACGGCGGGCCCGCTCAGGCCCAGGCCGAGGCCTACGCCGAAGAGCTGGCCATCGCCGAGCGCGAGGCCGCGCGCGGCGGCCGGGTGTACACCGCGCCCTGGTACAGCCCGTGGAAGTTGTATCCGGTGGAGACCGGTCAGGTGAAGATGGGCAGCGGCTGCCTGCGCACCGCCCTGTTTCTCGGCATGCTCGTCGCGTTCGCCTGGGTGCTGTGGTTCGTCATCACAGCGCTGCTCACCTACGGGCCCTGAGCACCGTGCTCGGCCGGGTGCTCGTGGTCGCGCTGTGTGCGCTGGTCACGATGACCGTGCCGTTGAGTTTCCCGCCGGGCGGCGGCCCGACCGGCGTGGACCGCGCGGTCGCCACCGGGGTGCACGACGTGCTCGACGGCGACAGCGGCCTCTACCAGGCGCTGGCATTTCCCAGTAACGGCTATGTGGTGCTGCCGCTGCTGCTGGCCGCGGTGGCCTGGTTCGGCTTTCGCCGCCAATGGCGGCGGGCCGCAACGATGTTGGCGGTCCCCGAGCTCACCCTGGCGCTGAACACTTGGGTGCTCAAGCCGCTGTGGAATCGCCCCCTGGACGACTATCTCGCCTATCCCAGCGGCCATACCGTGCACCTGGTCGCCGTCGCGACAACCTTTGCCCTGCTGACGGATTCGGCGCGCACCCGCGCCGTGGTCGCCGCGGTGACCGCGCTCACCATGGCGGCGGTCACCGTCGGCATGATCGGCCTCGGCTATCACTACGCTACCGACGTGCTCGGCGGAATCGCGGCGGCCATCGCGCTGCCGATCGTAATGTGCTGGGCGGCAGCGGCTCTGGCGCCCGACCGTACCGGGCGCCCCCGGACGCCCGCTATGCCGTGATTCTTCGCACGACACGCTTCACTTACTGTGAAGCGCCTGGGAATTCATTGTCCCGGTGGCTCCCCCGCACGTACGGTGAAGGCGGGAAGGGAGCTCGATATGTCCGGAAAGACACCGTGGTGGGCCCTGGTGGCCGGCGCGTTCATGTTCATGCTGCTCGCGTCGAGCCTGCTCCAGGCGGTGCGTGACCTATTCACCTACGCGGTGATTCTCGTGCTGATCGTCGCGATCGCCCGGCTGGTGTACGTCATCCGGCACGAGCGCGCGGTCGCGGAACGGCGGGCCGCACGGGCGCGCCTGGAACGGCGCGGCCCGCGCCGGCAGGGCGCGATGCTGCTGGGCGGCCTGGACGCCGCCACCTACCCGTCCGCGCGCGAACCGCGCCGCCGGGAGTGGCGCACCCAGAGCTGACTCAGGACGGCTTGCGCGCCGGGAACTCCTCGGCGAGCTCGACGAACATCGCCGTGTTCATGGCGAAGGCGCGCTGTGCCTCGTCCAGGGCGCGGCGGCGGTCCAGGTCGTCGAGCGGGAGTTCGTCCAGCAGCGTGCGGTATTCGCGCTTGAACGCGGCCGGATTGCTGATGCCGTCGAAGACGTAGAAGCGCACGCCGTCGCCGCGGCGCGGCAGATCCCACAGCTTCTCGGCGGTGCCGCGGATGACCTGCCCGCCCGACAGATCGCCCAGGTAGCGGGTGTAGTGGTGCGCGATGTAGCCGGCCGGCCAGTCCCGCGCGCACTCCTCGATGCGGGCCGCGTAGGCGGCGGTCGAGGGCAGGGCCTGCAATTCGTCACGCCACCGCGGGCCGATCAGCGCCGTGAGATCGCGCTCCAGCTCGGCCGTGCGGGCCAGCTCCGGGCGGATGAACGGGCCCGCGATCGGGTCCTGGGCCAGGGTGTCCCAGTGCGCTTCCAGCGCCCGGTAGACGAACCACAGCTGGCCGGTGTAGCGATGGTAGGAGTCGATCGGCAGGCCGCCGCCGAGCATGTCGCTGATGAAGGTGGAGCTCTCCGCCTCGGCATGTTGCGCCTCGGTCGCGGTCCGGATCTGCGCCGAGAACGGCACCACCTCGGGAACTTCCTGCTGCACCACGAACCACCTCACCGATCACCCGACGCCCGGCAACCGACTTTGGTTACCCTAACTACTCGACCATACCGACCGGGCGCACTCGCCGGTATCCATCTTTCGGTGGAATCGGTTCGATCATTGGGCGGAGGGGCCGCGCCGGATGATCCGGCGCGGACGGCGGGCCACCCGCACCACGATGGGCCGGCGCAGCGACCCGAAGCGGCTGAGAATGACCGGGCGCAACTGCGTGCGGTCGAACCATTCACCCAGTGTCACACCGGCGGCCAGCGCGCAGCCGATGCCGAACGCGCCGATCAGCTGGTTCAGTCCGACGATCAGCTGATCGTTGAGCAGCCCGTACAACCCGCGATAGACGCTCAGGCCGGGCAGCAGCGGTGTGATGCCCGCGAGCGCGACGACCAGCGGCGGCGTCAGCGCGCGGCGCGCCATCAGACCACCGGCCAGGCCGACCACCGTCGCGGCCACACCGGAGGACACGACCGCGCCGAAACCGATGTACTGCACCAGCAGAAAGACGATGATGCCCGCCGCGCCGCCGAGCGCGGCCGCGGCCAGCGCCCGTTTCTCCGCGTAGCAGGCGAGCGAGAAGGCCAGCGCCGCGACGGCGCCGGCCAGGATCTTGACGGGCAGATCGGTGATGTCGCGGCCCGCGGCCAGATCGATCGAGGGCACCGTCGCGCCGAACGCCTCGCCCAGCCGCAGCGCGAGCGCGATGCCCGCGACGATGCCGCCGGTCATCATCACCACCTCGAGCATGCGCGCGGTCGCGGTGATCGGCGCGCCGGTGATCGCGTCCTGTACCGCGCCGAACAGTTGCAGACCCGAGAGCAGCACGGTGATCCCGGCCGCGACGATCAACGTGGGATTGGTAGATATTCCGAGCGGTTCGACGAAGGTCGCCAGCACGATCGCCGGCGCCACCGCGATCGCGCCACCGACCATGTGCTGGAAGAAGAACGGCAGGCCGAAGCGGTTGAGCACGCGGTTGGTCCGGTCGATCGCCGCGGTGGTCGCGAAGCTGACCGCGGCGACGAGCAGGTTGCCGCCGAGCAGCGCGGCGATCGAGGCGGCCAGCAGCGACCAGCCCACGGTGGCGGTCCAGCGGTGGTACGGATGGTCGGCCCTGGTGATGTCGTCGAGTGCCGCGCGGGCCTCGTCGGGCGGTACCACCTGGTTGCGGATCCGACGGGTGAGGCGGTCGACGGCGGCCAGGCGGGTGAAGTCCAGCGAGCGCTGCCGGACGACGCGCATGCTGCTGGCCGGGGGCAGTTGCAGGCCGCGGTCGGCCCAGATGCGGATCGCGTCGTAGGTGACGTCGACGTCGCAGCGCGCCAGGCCGTAGGTGGCGGCGATGAACCGCACCTGATTGGTCGTGTCCATCACGCCGGTGCCCGAAGCCAGCACCACCTCGCCCACCCGCACTGCCAGATCGAGCACCTCGGCCACCCGGGCGTCGTCGGTGAGATCGATCGGCTGCAGAGGCGTCGGCGCCGAGACGAGCGTGTCGACGGTGGCCTGGCGATCGCCGACGAGGACGCCGACGGCCTGGCTGAGCCCCGGAATGTGAGCGCGGCGCGGTCGCAACCGTTTACGCCACCCTCTCCGGTCGGCCGGCTCCTGTAGTTCCTCTCCTCCCGAGGCGGTATCCAAACCCATGACCGTCGAAGGTAGTCGAAGGCGTGCACCCCAACCGCCAACCGTGGTAGAACTTGTTCCAGTTTCGGTGATGGGAGTGCAAGCTGTGCGGTACGGAATTGTGTTGTTCACCAGCGATCGAGGCATCATGCCCGCGGACGCGGCGGCCACGGCGGAGCGGGCCGGTTTCGACTCGTTCTATGTCCCAGAACACACCCACATCCCGGTCGTGCGGGCCGCGGCGCACCCGACCACCGGCGATGCCACCCTCCCCGACGACCGCTACCTGCGCACGCTGGACCCCTGGGTCGCGCTGGCCACCGCGGCCGCGGTGACCGAGCGGATCACGCTGTCCACCGCGGTGGCGCTGCCCGCCGAGCACCATCCGATCACGCTCGCGAAAACGCTTGCCTCGCTGGATTTCCTGTCCGGCGGGCGGGTCAGCCTGGGCGTCGGGTTCGGCTGGAACACCGACGAGCTGGCCCACCACGGTGTGCCCGCCAACAAGCGCCGCACCGTGCTGCGCGAGCACTTGGACGCGATGCGCGCCATCTGGACCACCGAAGAGGCCAGTTTCGCAGGCGATTTCGTGAACTTCGGGCCGAGCTGGTCCTGGCCCAAGCCGGTGCAGAAGTCCATCCCGGTGCTGCTGGGCGCGGCCGGCGGCGAGAAGTCGTTCACCTGGCTGGCCAAGAACGCCGACGGCTGGATCACCACCCCGACCGA
Source organism: Nocardia sp. NPDC050712 (assembly GCF_040654295.1). NCBI lineage: Bacteria > Bacillati > Actinomycetota > Actinomycetes > Mycobacteriales > Nocardiaceae > Nocardia > Nocardia sp. NPDC050712. Next base: position 1,064,999 of record NZ_JBFAHT010000002.1, on the reverse strand, counting down.
GGGCGAGCTGAGCGGCAAGATCGAACTGCTGCAGCGCATCTGGCGCGAGCAGGGCCGCACCGGATCACCGGAGATCATCGCGCTGGCCGGGCCGCACAATGCCGAGCAGCTCGCGCAGTGGGCCGATCTCGGCGTCACCGAGGTGGTGTTCGGCATGCCCGACCGCGACGCCGACGTGGTGCGCGGCTACCTGGGCAAGCTCGCGGGCAAGCTCGGCTTGAACTCCTGAACGCGAAGCACCGCTCGGACCACAGGGTCCGAGCGGTGCTCTGTGTCCGGCGTCAGCGCAGGTCGCGCCGCCGGAAGGCCGCCACACCGACCGCGACCAGCGCGGCCGCGATACCGGTCAGCCACAGCAGCGGCGCGGCCTGGAACGGCGCACCCGGCACCTTCGGCGGGTGCACGAACGGGACCAGGTCCACCAGCCACTGCGGCAGGCCGTCCAGCGAGCCGACCAGGAACAGCACGATGACCCCGCTCAGTACGCCCCAGGCGACCGGGGTGAACCGCGGCGCCAGGCCGTAGATCGCGACCGTGATGCCGGTGATCACCCACACGGCGGGCACCTGCACCGCCGCCCCGCCGAGGGCGTCGGGCAGTTTGCTCATCTCCCCCGTCGACGCGCCCCACACGATGCCGACGGCCGCGCCCGCCACCAGCAGCAGCACCGCCGGGCCGAGCAGCGCGAAACCGATGTGGCTCAACGCGTATCGTGACCGCGCGACCGCGCCGGCCAGCGTGACCTCGACGCGGCTGCTGGATTCCTCGTCGTGCAGGCGCAGCGCCGCCGAGATGGAGTACGCGGCGGCCGCCGCGGCCAGCATGGTGAGCGCGTAGCTGACGAACGAGTTCTCCAGCGCGCTGGAGCCACCCATGCGTTCGATCAGGTCGCGCACGGTGCTGTTCTCGTTGAGCATGTCGCCGACGCTGTTGACCGCGCCGCCGATCAGCATGCCGTAGAGCGCGAAGCCGACGGCCCAGCCCAGCAGCGAACCGCGTTGCAGCCGCCAGGCCAGCCCGACCGGACCCGACAGCGCGGGCGCCGCGGCGGCGGGGCCGGGCCGCTCGGCGATCAGCCCGGAGCCGGTGTCGCGGTTGCGCAGCAGGGTGTAGGCGGCGACGGTGCCGAGCACCACCACGGCCAGCAGCGGCAGCAGCACCCACCAGCGTTCCCCGGCGTACGGGCGGATCTGCAAGGCCCAGCCCAGCGGTGAGAACCAGCTCAGCACACCGTTTCCGGCGTCACCGACCGCGCGCAGCGCGAAGGCCGCGCCCAGCGCGCCGAAGGCGACGCCGCGAGCGACCCGCGCCCCGGCGCTCACCTGCGCGGCGATCGCCGCGACCGCGGCCCAGGCCAGACCCGAGGCGGCCAGCGCCGCGCCCCACGCCACCGAACCCGCGGCGGGCAGGTCGGCGCTGTAGAGCGTTGCGGTGCAGATGATTCCGGCCACGACGGCACCGCCGAAGGTCATGATCAACGCGGCGGTCAGGCCCGCGTAGCGGCCGATCGCGGTGGCGCCCACCAGTTCCGCGCGCCCGGTCTCCTCCTCGACGCGGGTGTGCCGGATGACGGTCAGGATCGTCGCGATGGCGATCATCGTGTACATCGCCCCGGCTTTCCAGGTGCCGACCGAACCGAGCGAGCTGTCGAACACCGGCCCGTACATGGCGGCCAGTGCCGGGCTCTTCTCCAGCGACACCGCGTACTGGTCCAGGTCCGCCTGGGTTTTGTACAGGCCCTTGATGCTGAGCACCTGGATGGCCGGCATGGCGCCGAGCAGGAGCACCCACAGCGGCAGCACGACGCGGTCGCGGCGCAGGAACAGCCGCAGCAGCTGCCCGGTGCCGGTGAAATCCGCTGCGGCACCGAAACTCGGTGTGGCCGCGGGACGTTCGGCGGTGATCGTGGTCATGCCCGTACCTTCTCCCCGGCGGCGGGAACCTCGCCGTCGACGTGGTAATGCCGCAGGAACAGCTCCTCCAGCGTCGGCGGCGCGCTGGTCAGGCTGCGCACACCGGTGTCGCCGAGCACCCGGATCAGCTCGCCGAGGTGCTCGCCGTCGACCTGGCAGCGCAGCGTCGATCCGTCGCGCTCGATGTCCTCGACGCCCGCGATCCGGCTCAGATCGCCCGGGTCGCCGAGCAATTCGGCGGTGATGGCGGTGCGCGACAGATGCCGCAGCTCCGAGAGCGACCCGCTCTCCACGGTGCGCCCGGCCCGGATGATGGTCACCCGGTCACACAGCGCCTCCACCTCGGAGAGGATGTGGCTGGACAGCAGCACGGTGGTGCCGCGCTCGCGCGCCTCGGCGGTGCACTCGCGAAAGACCTGCTCCATCAACGGATCCAGGCCGGAGGTCGGTTCGTCGAGCAGCAGTAGCGAGACGTCGGAGGCGAAGGCGGAGACCAGTGCGACCTTCTGCCGGTTGCCCTTGGAGTAGGTGCGGGCCTTCTTGCGCGGGTCCAGATCGAAGCGCTCGATCAGCTCGGCCCGGCGCTCGGTGTTGATGCCGCCGCGCATGCGCGCCATCAGGTCGATGGTCTCCCCGCCCGACAGCGACGGCCACAGCGTGACATCGCCTGGCACGTAAGCGATTCGGCGATGCAAGCCGACCGCGTCGGACCAGGGGTCGCGGCCGAAGAGGGTGGCCTGCCCGGAGGTCGCGCGCAGAATGCCGAGCAGCACCCGGATGGTGGTGGACTTGCCGGCCCCGTTGGGGCCGAGGAAGCCGTGGATTTCCCCTTCGGTGACGGCGAGATTCAGCCCGTCCAGGGCGGTGACGTGACCGAAGGTCTTGACCAGATCGTGGACTTCGATGACCTCGGACATCGGTCCTCCTATTGTCGAGATTCAGGTGGTAGCACCGTCTCCAGCAGGCTGGAATCGGTGAGCAGGCCCTGGGTATAGAACTCGAGGGCCGGTGGCGTGAGTTCTTCGCTGAGTTCACGAATCGCGGCGCCGTAGTCGGTTTTTCCGCTGCGCTGCTCGCGCATCTGCATCCACAGCACGGTGGCGCCGACATTGAGCAGCAGGATGTATCTGGCGCGGGCGGCCGGATCGCGGCTGGGCTTGATGGTCCCCGCCTCGACTCCGGCCTGCAGGTAGGCCTCGGCGTCGGAAACCATGTGCTCGAACAGGGATTCCGCGAGTGGGCCGCCGGCCTGCAGGCTGCGCACCATGTACGCCACCAGCGGGCCGTATTCCTCGATTTCGGCCAGGGCGGCCAGCATGCCCTTGCCGACGTTGTCGGAGGTGATCGTCTGGACCTTCTTGTCCCGGATCAGTTGCAGCACCCGGTCGTCGCAGACGGTGCGCAGGCCGTCCTTCGAGCCGAAGTGGTGGTTCACCAACCCGGGCGAGACGCCGGCGGCGGCGGCGATCGCGCGGACACCGACGCCGAAGCCGTGTTCGCCGAACACCTCGATCGCCGCGTCCCGGATGCGGGCCGCTGTCGACAGATCCGAAACGGTCATGGCAGCGGGGGGTCTTTGCGGAACGGGCTGTTGATTAAACACATGTTCAATATACTAAACACGTGTTCAATGTGTGACAAGGGTTGCATCCCGAATAACCGTCGCGCTCGGGGCTAATGTCGGAGGCATGACAGACGGCGCCTCGACAACGGCAGATCACCTACGCACGGCCCTGGACGGGCCTTGGGCGGCGGTCCGGGAGGAAGCCCGGCTCCAGCTCGCCGACGACCGTTTCACCGGCGATCCCTACCTGGACTACAAAGCCGCCCGGGCTCGCGTACTGGATCAGATGAAGGCCATCGCCGGCATGGGCCTGGCCGAGCGCGGCTTCCGCCGCGAGAACGGCGGCACCAGCGAACCCGGGGCGGCCGTCACCGGCCTGGAGATGCTCGCCTACGCCGATCTGTCGCTGTGGGTCAAGGCCGGCGTGCAGTGGGGCCTGTTCGGTGGCGCCGTGGAGAACCTCGGCACCGAGCGCCACCGCGACCACATCACCCGGCTGCTGTCGCTGGACCTGCTCGGCTGCTTCGCGATGACCGAATCCGGGCACGGCAGCGATGTGGCCAATCTGGAGACCACGGCCACCTACGATCCGGCCACCCAGGAATTCGTCATCCACACCCCGACGCCGTCGGCCCGTAAGGACTACATCGGCGGCGCCGCCGAACATGCCCGCATGGCCGCGGTTTTCGCGCAGTTGATCACCCAGGGCGAGAACCGCGGCGTGCACTGCCTGCTGGTGCCGATCCGCGACGAGCACGGCGCGGACCTGCCGGGCGTCACCACCTACGACGACGGCCTCAAGGGCGGGCTGCCCGGCGTCGACAACGGCCGCATCGTGTTCGACCAGGTGCGGATTCCGCGCGAGAACCTGCTCAACCGCTACGCCGACGTCGCACCCGACGGCACCTACAGCTCCGATATCGAGAACCCGAGCCGGCGCTTCTTCACCACCCTGGGCACGCTGGTGCGCGGGCGCGTCAGCGTCGGCGGCGCCGCGGCGGCCGGTGCGCGGGTCGGGCTGAGCATCGCGGTGCGCTACGCCCTCAAGCGCCGTCAGTTCTCCGATCCCGACACCGGCAAGGAAACCTTGCTGCTGGATTACCGCAGCCATCAGCGCCGGCTGCTGCCGCTGGTCGCCAAGTCGTGGGCGCTCTCGTTCGCGCAGAACGACCTGGTCCGGCGCATGCATCTGGTGCAGACCGGCCAGGATCTGGACTCGAGCTCACAGCGCGCCCTGGAGAAGCGGGCCGCCGGCCTGAAGGTCGCCCAGACCCGGCACGCCACCCACGCCATCCAGGAGTGCCGCGAAGCCTGCGGCGGCGCCGGGTATCTCACCGAGAACCGGCTCACCACGCTCAAGGCCGACACCGACGTGTTCACCACCTTCGAGGGTGACAACGTGGTGCTGACCCAGCTGGTGGCCAAGGAACTGCTCACCTCCTACTCCGACGAGGTCCGCGACCTCGACGCGCTCGGGTGGGTGCGCTTCGCCGCCACCATGGCCGGTGACGTGGTGCGCAAGCGCTCGGGCGTGCGCCAGATGATCCAGACCCTGAGCGACCGCAACGGCGAAAGCGTCGACGAGGCCGACCTGTCCCGGCGCTCGGTGCAGCTCAAGCTGTTCGCCGACCGCGAGGACTACCTCGTGCGCACCGCCGCGCATCGACTTCGGGCCCGCGCCAACGAAACCGATCCCTTCGAGGCGTTCAACAACGCGCAGGATCACATCCTCACCGCCGGCACCGCGCACATCGATCGCCTCGTGCTCGAGGCGTTCATCGACGGCATCGCCGATATCGAGGATCCCGAGGCCCGGGCGCTGGCCGAGGATGTCTGCGACCTCTATGTGTACTCGCTGCTCGAGGAGCACACGGCCTGGTTCATCATGCATCGCTTCATGTCGGTCGAGCGCGCGAAGACAGTGCGGCGCGGGGTCAACGAGCTGGTCGACCGGTTGCGGCCGCACGCGCTGACCATGATCGAGGCGCTGGGCGTGCCGGAGGGCATGCTGCGGGCCGCCATGCTGGACGACGCCAGCGTGTACGAACGGGCCTGAGCCACAGCCGTTTCCACCCCCGTCCGAGTTCGGGCGGGGGTGGTTTGTGTACTCAGGGTCGCGCTTCGGCGGCGGCCTTCAGATCCCGCAGCCAGGCCTCCAAACCCATGCCGAGGAATGCGGTCGAGGTGGGCACGTCGGCCTCGACCTGCGCCCCGCTCCAGTTCTCCTCCGTGCGGACGAGCACCTTGCCATCGACCTCGGTGAAATTCCAGACGTGCACGCCGTTGTCGATGCCGAGCCCTTCGCCCACCGCGGGCCCGCTCCAGCGGAGGCAGGAGTTGCCGCGATCCAGCTGCTGCACCGAGGACGTGATGGCCAGGGTGGTCGCGGGAGTGGTGGCGGTGGCGGGCACCGGAGTTGTCCAGTGGAATTGCGAGCCGGGCCGCAGCCCTGATCCAGGCGCTCGATGGTGGCGACCGCCGGCTGCCAGGCGGACCAGCGCTCCACGTCGGTCTGCAGCTCCCAGATCTTGTCCAGCGGCGCGTCGATCAACGCCTCGGTCCGGTACCGGATCTTCGCGTTGCCGTCGATGCCGAGGCCGCCGCAGGTCAACCCCGCCGGTGCGGCGGCCGTCGTGGTTTCGGGCGCCGCCACGTCGGCTTTGTCGTTGGCCGAGCACGCGGCGAGCGCGACGGCGGCCAGCGGGATCAAAACTGGGCGGTCCGGCGGGTGCGCGAACGGAACATGATGACTCTCCTCAGCAGGCGATTTATCGTCTCTCGATTTACTTAGACCCTATAAGCAGACTGAGTGACTGTCAATCGGAAATCCGAGATGCCGTCGAGACGGTGATAGCCTCTAACCTGTCGAGTACAGGAGGCTTCAGACGATGGCCGCAGGTGGAACGGGTTCCCGGGAGCGCTACCGCACCCAGGTGCGCGCGGAGATCAAGCAGTACGCGTGGGAGCAGATCGGCACGGCGGGCGTCTCGGCGTTGTCGCTCAACGCGATCGCCAAACGTGTCGGCATGAGCGGCCCCGCCCTCTACGGCTACTTCGCGAACCGCGACGAGCTGATCACCGAGCTCATCCGCGACGCCTACCGCAGCCTCGCCGACGCCGTCCGCGCCGCCTACGACACCGGCGGCGACATCGCCGCCGTCGCCCAGGCCATCCGGGCCTGGGCCCTGGCCGACCCCCAGCGCTACTTTCTCCTCTACGGCACCCCCGTGCCCGGCTATCACGCCCCCGAGGACACCACCGCGATCTCCAACGAGGTCATGACCGTCCTCATCGCGGCCTTCACGGCCTTATCCCCCGAGACCGCCACCCCGTTCGACAGCCACCTCGAAACCCACCGCCACTGGGCCCCCGACGCGGCGACTCCCACCACCCTGCGCCGCGCCCTGACCTTCTGGACCCGCCTGCACGGCGTCCTCTCCCTCGAACTCGCCGGCCACTTCACCGGCATGGGCTTCGACCCCGCCCTGTTGTTCGCCGAGGAACTGAGCGCCTTCCGCGCCGACTAACCGGTCGGCGCGTCCGGGGCCGGGGGGATGCGGACGGCGATTTCGCCACCGAGCTCGTAGCCGTCGCCGAGGCGGAGTTCGTCGCCGCTCCAGAAGCGGCCCGGGTCATACCAATTGGGGCTGCGGTCCTGTGGCAGCAGACCCATCGACTGGTAGGTGGTGGCCACGATTTCGGCGCAGTAGGCGCTTTCCAGTTCCCGAGGGGCCGCGCGGCGCAGCGGCAGGCGCGCGCCGCGGCCGCGGAGCCAGCGGCCCGCGAGGCTCGCGGTGGACGGGAAGGGCGTGCCGTCCAGGCGGGCGACGGTGCGCAGCAGCCCGTCTTCCATGGCCGGCGTGGCCGGGCGGTTCAATTGGCGCAGCCAGGCCTGCTGGCCGTAGCGGTGCGCCCACACCAGGACCGCGTCGCGCAGATTGTGTAGTTGCACGCCGCGATGCGTACTACCCGACCACATGTCCGGCAGTGAGTGGCCCAGCTCCGCGTGCCAGATCAGCGCCGGCAGATCATCGAGCACGACCGACATGCCGACATGATTCACCGGACTGTTCGTCGTCATCCGAATCGCCCGGTCAGCGGCCGAATGCCCACGAAACAACCAGATATCGCCAGTCCTGGTGAGCTCGAGCGCTCGATCGAGACTGATGCTCGTCCCCGTCATGGACGTAGCCTATGCGGTATGCGGTGGTGGAAGGCAGTGGGTTTGGCGGGTGCGGCCGGTGTAGTCGCCACCGGAGTGGTGGTGGTGCGCGCCGAACGGCGGCGCCGCGCCTACACCCCGGACGAGGTCCGCGAGCAACTCCATGAGCGATTCGCGCAGGCCACGGCGGCCGCGGCCACCGCCGCTCCCCCGGCTCCGGAGGCCGGCGGCTTCCGCGCGCGCCTGCGTCGCCTGTTCCGGCGCTGACACACGCATCGGCCGACCCCGGGTGGGGATCGGCCGATGCGGTGCTGTCAGTTAGTGATTCGCGACGATCGACAGGTCGCGGTCGAGCCCGCGGCTCGCGGCCGTGCTCTTACGCAGATCGGCGCCGGCCGGAATGCGGGGCAGCCGCGCACAATCCAGCGCCGCGTAGTAGGACGCCTCATATCCGGCGCCGAGGCGGTCGACCGAGAAGTGCTCGACGACCCGGCGCCGGCACGCCATCGGATCCAGGTGCGCCGCCGCGGCCATGGCCTCGGGCAGCTCGGCGGGATCGTCGCAGATGAAGCCGGTGACGCCGTGCTCGACGACCTCCGAGACCGCGCCGCCCCGCATCGCCACCACGGGGGTACCGCAGGCCATCGCCTCGATCATCACGATGCCGAACGGCTCCTCCCAGCGAATGGGGAACAGCAGGCAGCGCGCCTGAGATAGCAGCAACCTCTTGGCAATCGCATTGGCCTCGCCGAAGACGAAGTCTTTCTCGCCCAGCATCGGCCGCACGGTCCGCTTGAAATAGTCCTTTTCCGCAGGCTCGTTCATCTTCGCCGCCAGGACCAGCGGAATATCCGCGGTATGGGCGGCTTCCAGCGCCAGATCCAGGCCCTTGGTATGCGAGTAGCGGCCCAGGAACAGCGCGAAGTCCTGTTTCTCGCGCTGGAACGGCCAGTCGCTCGGCAGTACCGCGTTGTAAACCCGTCCGAGCCAATTCAAGTGGGTCGCCAGGCTGCGCTGCCGGTCGCTGATCGCGATCAGCTGCGCCGACTCGCCCAGTGCGCTGTAGTACTCCTGCTCCTCGCCGTCGACGGGACCGTGCACGGTCACCACCGTCGGGATGCCCATCGCCTCGTACACCGGCGCGTTCAGCGGCCCGGCGAACGTGTGATCGTGGATCACGTCGATGTGCTCGGTGCGCGCCAGTTCGGCGATGGTGTGCCGCACCTTGAGCGCGTTGACGACCTCGGGATACGGATCGCCCAGGCGATGGGCCAGGATCTCGTCCCACACCCGGATGAACCGGGTGGCGGTCGTGCCGGCTCGGCCCGCGCCGAGCAGGGTGACCCGGTGCCCGCGTGCGACCAGTGCGTCCACCAGCTGAGCAACCACCGCTTCCACGCCGCCGTAACCCGCGGGTGGAATTTCGAAATACGGTGGCGCCACCATCACGATATTGAGTGACTTACCGGATTCCCGGATGTTGTAAATCAGCGAATTGGAGCCGGACGGACTACTGATCATGGACTGCCTCCTCAACGGTGTGAAGCTGCGACCAAAACGGAATGCGGCGCGATTCGCCGCATTCCGCAACTCGGTAGGTTTCATCAGGGCACCCGCCAGGTGTGATACCCAGCAAGGTGCCAGCTAACCATTAGTGTCCGAATTCGATGGCGGACACCACGTCAGCGGTAGGTGTCGCGCGCGATTCGGACGAACGACCGGGTCAAAGGATTGGTATCGCCCAGGTTCCAGACCACGACAACCCGGCTCGGCGCCATGTCGGCCAGCGGCACGGCGACCAGTCCGTCCGGTACCGGATGACCCAGCGGCGTGATACCGACGGTCGCGTTCCAGAGCACGGCCTGCACACATTCCTGGACCACTCGCACGATCGGCCCGCCACGCGCCGCACCGCCGTGCCAATAGCGTTGCCACAGCGGGTCGGTGCCGTCCGGGAACCGGAACCAGCGGCGGTCGGCCAGATCTGCGAGCGTGAGGTGGGCGCGGCCCGCCAGGGGGTCGTCGGCCCGCAGCAACGCACCGACCGGGTCGGCGCGCAGTGTCTGGACGGACAGCGCGGTCTCGTCGAACGGCGCGCGGGTCAGCGCCACGTCTACCAGCCCGGCCCGCAGCCCGCAGGTGGGGTCGGTGAAATCGGTGTCCCGGATGCGAATGTCGACCTCGGGGTGGCGGCGGCGATAGGCGGCGGCCAGGGTGGTGACGTCCGGGTCGGTGCCATCGCCCAGGATGCCGACGGTGAGCTGCGCGGTTCCGGCCGCGGCGGCGACCCGCGACCGGACCTGGTCGGCATGTTCGAGCAGGGCGCGCGCCTCATCGAGCAGGACCGCGCCCACGCCGGTGAGCGTGACGCCGGAGGGCGACCGGGCGAACAGCGGTGCGCCGATCTCGGCCTCCAGGCGCTGGATCGCCCGGCTGAGCGGCGGCTGACTCATCCGCAGCCGGGCCGCGGCCCGGCCGAAATGGCGTTCCTCGGCCACAGCCACGAAGTAGCGCAGCAGTCGTAGCTCCACGCAGCGACAATACCCATTCGGTATCGGCGTGCCAGAACAGGTCTTGGACGGGACTACCGCGCTGACGCTGCAATTGGCAGGTGAGAATCGCCTTTTGGATCGCCGCCGCCCTGCTCGCCCTCTTCTATCTCTACGCCGGAGGCGTGAAGCTCGTCCGGAGCCGCGATCAGCTGCGGCCCATGATGGCCTGGGTGGACCGCGTGCCGCTCCCGGCACTGCGCGCCCTCGGCGCGGTCGAGGTGCTCGGTGCGCTCGGGCTCGTCCTGCCGCCGCTGACCGGTCTCGCGCCCGGGCTCGCGGTGGCTGCGGCCGTGGGCTTCGTGCTGCTGCAACTCGCCGCGATCCCGGTGCACCTGACCGGCGGCGACCGCCGGATCGAGCTCAATATCGCCCTGTTGCTCGTCGCGGCGCTCACCGCCTGGCTTGCCACCACGTGGTACTGACCACGAATCGGGTTAACGGCGAGCGAACGGGTACTCGCCGAGCATGACCAGCGTCAGCGATACGGCACTGTCTTATCTCCCCGAACCGCGCGGTGACCTCTCCGCAGCGGTGGTGGAGATTTTGCGCCGATCGCCCGACGACACCGCCGCCCTCCCGAGCGGCGCGAACGCCGACCCCTTCGGCGAAGACCTGCAACTGGCCCTGCACACGTGCTACGAGTTGCACTATCGCGGATTCGAGGGTGTCGATCCGGGGTGGGAGTGGAATCCCGATCTGCTGCGCTTGCGCGCCACCCTGGAAAAGCCGTTCCGCGCCGCGCTCCACGCGGAGGTGGCCGGCGGCGCCGATATCGACGCCGAACTCGACGCGCTGCTGGTCGAGCCGGTGGAGCCGACGGGGCTGAGCCAGTTCCTGCTCGACGAGGGCGAATGGTGGCAGGTGCGCGAGTATTTCGCGCACCGGTCCATCTACCACCACAAGGAAGCCGACCCGCAGGCCTGGGTGATCCCGCGGCTGCGGGGGCAGGCCAAGGCCTCGGTGGTCGCCGTCGAGTTCGACGAATTCGGTGGTGGACGCGGTGAACGGGTGCATGCCCGCCTGTTCGCGGAGCTGCTGACCGGCGCGGGCCTCGAGTCCGGATACCTGCGCTACTTGGACGTGGTGCCCGCGCCGATGCTGATCGAGGTCAACATGATGTCGCTGTTCGGCCTGCACCGGGAGCTGCGCGGCGCGCTGATCGGGCAGTTCGCGGAAGTGGAGATCACCTCGCCGACGGGGTCCCGGCGCATGGTGGGGGCGCTGGAGCGGCTCGGCGCGGATCCCGCCTGCTTGCGGTTCTACCAGGAGCACGTCGAGGCCGACGCCGTGCACGAGCAGGTGCTGCGCCGCGATGTCATCGGCACCTTGCTGAACGAGGAACCGGAGCTGACCGAATCGGTGGTCTTCGGCATCCAGGCGACGAACTGGATCGCCGATCGCTTCGCCGATCATGTGCTGGAACAGAATTGGCGCAAGGGCCGGACGTCGCTGCGGCGCGAGCTGCCCGCGGCCTAGTCCTCGGCGTCGCGCCGGGCGCGCTTGCGATGACTGGTGTCGCAGAACGGAAAGGTCTTACTGCGTCGGCACATACACAGGGCGACGAGGAATCGGTCGGAGGTGACGACGGTCCCGTCCTCGGTGACCACTTCGACCGGGCCTTCGATCAGCGCGGGTCCGCCCGCGACCAGGGTGACCCGCCGGCGATCGGGTTCAGTGTTCGATGCGGTCGGCACGGATCACCACCAATTCCTCGTGCCGCCGGCCGGGCGGAATGAGGCCGACGTCCTCCAACCAGGTTGCGCGACTGCGTAATACGGGGCCGAAGCCGATGGTCTGCCGGGCGACGATCGCCGCCTTCAACTGGTGCGCGCGCAGCAGATCCAGGGTGGTCTCGGAACCGCACAGCTCCGAGTGCACGATCAGCGCGACGCCACCGGGTGCCAGCAGGGTGGGCAGGAGACCGCAGAGCCGATCCAGAATTACCCGGCCGTCGCCGCCCGCGTCCCAGGCCCGGGCCGCGCCGCGCACGGGCACCGGCGCGGCGCACGGCACGTAGGGCGGATTGGCCAGCACCACGTCGAAGGTTCGCCCGTTCAGCACCTGGGAGAAGTCGCCGTGGATCAACTCGATCGGCAGACCTTGCCTGCGGCTGTTGGCCCACGCCGTCATGATCGCCCGCCGCGAAACGTCGACGGCGGCGACCTGCGCCGCGCCCCCGCGCGCCGCGGCCAGGGCGAGTGCACCGGTTCCCGTGCAAGGGTCGAGCACGCGGGCGTCGGCGGGCAATGCGGCATCGGCCGCCGTCCGGGCCAGCAGCCAGGTGTCCGATTGCGGACGGTAAACGCCCGGCACACGTAATAGTCGCATCGGTCGCGGAATACCTCGATCGGAAAGATCGAAACGTTCCGGCAAAACCCCTGCCGAACTGCGACGATGACGATCGCGGGCCAGTGCCCGGACCCGTGCGCGCGATTTGCCCGGAATGCGCTGATTCGGACGCGGCTTATCCGGGCAGCTCCGCGAAAATGTCGTCCAGCTTGCGTCGCGGTGTCTCCGGCAGCGGTGCCACCTGGGCGGTGCGCCCGGCACGAACCATGACCTGTGGATAAGCGCCCTCGCACATCGAGAACCGGATCTCGTCCCGCAGTTCGGGGAGCCCGAGCGGTTCGGTCTGGATGCAGGTGGCCAGTCCGAGATCGGTGGCCGCGAGCAGTAGCGCGCTCAGTGATTCGCCGGCGCGCAGCTGGGCCAGGCGGTCGTCGTTCGGAGTCGAGATCATCAGCCAGGTCGCCGCGTCCGGTGCGGGATCAGGGTCGATCAGGACGGGGTCGTTGAACGCACGGCCCGGGAGCTCGTCCGCGGTTCGAATGGCGGTCGAGTTCCGCGCGGGCACGCCCTCGCGGGTGCCGCGGCGGCCACTCCATTCCGCGAGTTCGATCTGGTAGAGCACGTCGTCCTCGTGGTGGCGGGCGGCCCGGCGGATCAGCGTGCGTAGCGCGGAGTGGTCGGCGGGCGAGACGGGGCGGACGGCCGCGCCGAACCGGGTGCCGTACTGGGCGGCCGCCTTCAGGTAGACCTCGGGCACCTCGACCGACGCGAACCGGCGGCGATCGCTGCGGCGGCGCATCATGGCCGCCGCCATGTCGATATCGGCCTCGCTGGACCGGCGCGGGGCCAGCCGCAGCACCGCGAGATGTTCGGGCACTTGGGGATTCGGGAGCCGCTCGACCGCGCTGCTCCACCCCAGCGCGCACAGCGCCACCTGGACGTGATGCAGCACCGCACCACAACTGAGGAGCAGCGCCCGCTGCTGCGGATCGGTGGCGGTGAGATGCCGGGACATGTCGGCGTAGAGATGCAGCTCGTCGTTGCTCAGCTGCCAGCGCCAGGGTTGTGAATTGTGTACCGAGGGCGCCCGCTGGGCCAGTCCGACGGCCGCTCTGATCGTCTCGAAACCGGGATAACCGCTGGTCATCGGGAACACTCATCCTTTCGCCTCGGATTGTTCCCTCCAGGGTGCCGCTCGGAGCGCAGTCGGGGCATCGGCCGATGGTCCCGGATCGGCAGGACCTTCGGCCTAGTGCGCGGAAGGATCGGCGGTACCAACGATCGGGATCGCTGCGAGCGCGCTGATCCGAGTCGGTGGAGTCGACGCGTGCGGTCAGGGCACCGTCGTTGGCGGATTCGGGGTGCTGATCGGCGGCTCGGGGGCTTCGGCGAGGATCGACTCTCCCGTGCGCAGGTAGTGCAGGACCGCGTCGTTCAAGACCGGATTGTCGCGGCTGAACTGGCCGTGGTCTCCCCCGCCGACCCAGGTGATGGTGCCGTTGACGGCGGCGGCCAAGGCCGGAGCACCGGAGGTGGCCGGGTCGTGACGGCTCTGCAACAGCAGTGGCCGGGTTGCCAGCCGGCTGCCGTCGACGGTGACGCGCCGGGTGGTCTGGGGCCAGCCCGCGCAGGTGATTCCGGCCCGCATCACCGCCGCCTGCTGCCGCAACGGGTCGGATTCGCTGAGCAGGGTGAGCGCCGCGCCCGCCAAGGCGGCGAGATCCAAACCGCTGTCCTCGTTGCACCGGGTCGCGTCGCGCATCCACCCCGAGGTGGCATCGGCGACGGCGGCCGGTCGCGCCAAATAGGTCAGGAACCGCAGCTGTTTCGGATCGTCGCGGTACTCCCGCATCCCCTGGGCCAGGTAGGGCCACATGTTGCGGGTGTAGGCGGCATAGGTGGTGGCCTGTAGCGTCGGCGCGAACCAGCCGCCGGGCTGCGCGTCGACCTGTCGGTTCCACTCGGCGAGCACCGTCTCGCGGGTGGCGCCGAGGCCGTAGATCGGGTCTTGCGCGGCGATCCACTCGAAGATCTCGACCATGCGATCGGAGATGGCGACCGGCACCCGGGCGGTCTGCTCGACCCAGCTCATACCCGGATCGACGTTGGAGTCCAGCACCAGCTTGTCGGTGTGTTCCGGGAACAGGGTGGCGTACACGGCACCCAGGTAGGTCCCCCAGGACACACCGAGAAAGCTGATCCGCTCCAGACCGAGTGCCCGCCGCACCTCATCCATGTCGCGGGCGACCGCCTCGGTCGTGACGGTCGCGGGATAGCCCGGCTGCCGCGCCTCACACGCCAACCGGATCGTGACCGGCGCGCCGTCGACCGGAGACGAGCACTGCAACGGCGTCGACCAGCGCAGCCCGCGCGGTTGCACGGCGATCAGGTCGAACTGCCGCAGCTGCGGCACGCGCTTGCTCGCCGCCGACCAGAAGCCCACCGCGTCACCGCCCGGACCGCCCGGATTACCGAACAGCGTGCCCTGCGCACGCCCCTGCGCCGGTATCCGGCTGACCATCACCTCGATCCGGGCACCACTCGGATCCGCGTAGCTCCTGGGCACCGAAACCGTTGCACACAAAGCACTTTCGGCACGCGCCTCAGCGGGGCAGGCCCCCCACTCCAGGCCCGCATCCGGCGCGGCGAACACGCTCGCGCCCGGCACGAGGACAACCACGAGAGCCGCGACCACCGTCGCCCGCCACACCACCCGTCGCCGCAACCGCACGTCCCCTCGTCGCATGTCGCGCCCATGCTAGTGCGGCGATCCGGCATCTCCAGGACGACATCGGCGTTTCGCGAGACGAACTTCCACGCGTGCTCGATGCCGCGGCGTGGCGGGCCGAGCCGCCGTCACCCTCCCCGCGTCCGCAGCCAACGCCGCCAGCCGAACACGCCCACCAGCGTCAACGGAATCGTCGCGATCGCGGCACCGGCGAAAAGCGCTGTGTAGTGGCCGTATTGCACCGCGGGCGCCCCGGCTGCCGTCGCGGCGGCGCTGCCGAGGAACAGGGCGCCCGCGAAGAGAGAGACAGCCGTGCCGCGTGCGCCGGGCGCGACCTCGGTCGACCACGTTTGCAGGGAGGAGTGCAGGAAGGCCCAGCCACCGCCGAGCAGCAGCGTGGTGGCGATGACGGCGGCGGGGTCGATCCGGGCGGCGGCGATGACGTAGCCCAGGCACATCTGGGCGCCGCCCAGCGCCATCAGAACCGCTACCGGCAGTGTCCGGGTGAGGGCCCGGACCACCCGGGAGAACACCAGCACGCCGACACCGTAGGCGGCGGTGGCCAGTCCGGCGAGCGCGGCGCGGGTGCCGTGCGCTTGCAGCGCCGCGGCGAGGAAGGTCATGACGCCGAGCAGGACCGCGCCCTCGACGAAGGCGAGCGCGAAAACCAGCAGGGCCCAGCGATTGCGCAGCACCGACCCCATCTGCGCGCCCATGGACGCGATCGGCGCCCGAGCGGGTTCGGGCAGGGCGCGCAGGGCGAACACACCGGCCACCGCGAGCACCGCCGGTCCCGCGAATACCGCGCGCCAGTCGAGCAGTTCGGCGGCGACCCCGGCCAGCCCGGTCGCCAGCGCGGTGCCGACGGCGGCCACGGCCATCACGTCCGACAGCGCCCGCTGCCGATGCGCGGAATCCACGGTGTCGCCGACGTAGGTGATCGACGTCGGCAGCACCGCACCGAAACACGCGCCCGCCACCACGCGTGCCCCGATCAGCACCGCCAGATTCGGCGCCGCCGCGGAGGCGAGGCCCGCGACCGCGGCGCCCAGCAACGCGACCCGCATCACTCGCAGCCGGCCGAACCGATCCGAGAGCAGCCCCCACAACGGCTGGGACAGACCGTAGGCGAGGAAGTATCCGCCCGCCAGCACGACCACCGAGGCCAGCGGCACCCGCAGCGCGAGGGCGATCAGCACCAGCATCGGACTGATCGCGAACCGATCGAAACTGCTCACGAACACCGCGGCCAGCAGTGGCGGCGCCGGCCGCTCCGTCCTCGGCAGCGTCTCGACCCGCACCGCGATCACCCTCGTTCTCCCATCACACGAGCCGACCACCGTGGGATCACGATCACCGCCGAAGTCGTCCTATGAATTCAGGCTAGGCCATGCGTGATTCACCGCCAGCGCAGGTCCCCCAGCGCCGCCGCCTCCGAACCCCCGTCGGCGAAAACGACCTGCCCGGTGACGAACCGGTTCTCCGGCCCGGCCAGCCAGCAGAGCAGTTCCGCGACCCACTCCGGCCGCCCCGGGAAGCCGCCGAAGGGTTGCGGCGCGGCGGTTTCCACGGCCGCGCGCACCTCCGCGTCGGTGAGGATGTACGCGGCCGCGGGCGTGTCGAAGCAGCGCCACGGTCGCGGCCCCGATGCCGGATGCGGAACCGGTGACCACATAGGTGCGCCCGGCCGGACTCGTGTTCGACGTCATCGCCTCATCTCCTTCTCCTCGCCCACCTTCTTACCTCGCTTTGTCATCGGCCTGTCCCGGCTTTCACCTGGGCACCGCACGATCGTCACAACGCCCGGGAGGCACCGGGCGACGAAGATCGGATGGGAGCGACTATGCGCACCGGTATGCGCTCGATACTGAGCCTGACCCTGGCGGCGGCGGTCCTCGGCGGCGTGGTCGCGGGCTGTGGGCAGAACGAAACCGGCACGGCGGGTGGGCAATCCGTGCGGCCCGAGTGGTGCCCGACGGTGCCGGACTACGCCGTGGACTGCGGGACGGTGCAGCGGCCGCTGGTCGCGGGGACACCGGAGCTGGGAACGATCGAGGTGGGATTCGCTCGCATCCGGCACAGCCGGAGCGAGGTGCCGGCGGCGGGCACGCTGCTGCCGAATCCCGGCGGGCCGGGCGTGCCGATGATCGCGCACGCGGCCGAGGCCACCATGCTGGCCGCCGGTCTGCTGGACGACCACGACGTCCTGCTCATCGACCCGCGCGGCACCGGAGTGTCGGCCGCGCTGGACTGCGGCGTGGACGAGAACAGCTATCAGCTGGGCACGCGGGCACAGCAGCAGGAGATGATCGGCCGCTGCGGCGAGCAACTCGGCCCGAAGGCGGCGGGATACACCTCCGCGGCCACGGTCGACGACTTCGACGCCGTCCGTGCGCAACTCGGCATCGACAAGGTGGTCCCCTACGGAATCTCCTACGGCACTTACCTTTTGCCCATCTACGCCCAGCGGCACCCCGAGCACGTGCAGTCGATGGTGCTCTCCGGCGCCTACCCGGCCGGATTCGATCCCCTGCAACGACCCAATGCCGAGGCGGTGTCACTCGCCCTGCAACGGATCTGCGAGCGCAGCCGAGTCTGCGACGGCGACACCGCCGTCCGCGATCTGCGGACCGTCGCGGCCCGCCTGCGCACCCAGCCGCTCACGGTCGAGGGCAAGGCGAGCATCGTGCTGGACGAGGCGAAGCTGGGCAATCTGATCTTCGAGGCCGCCACCAGCAATGTCGGCGCCGACCCGGGCGCGATGACACCGCTCGGCACGCTCCCGGCGGCCCTGCGCGCGGCCGTGCGCGGCGACGACGAGCCACTGCGCGAGTTCACCCGCGCCACCACCGACGCGGACGGCTACGAGAACATCGACCTGTACCTGACGGTCGCCTGCAACGACTACCGGACGCTGTGGTCGCCCGAAACGCCTGTCGCGCAACGCGAACAGCAGTATCGCGCGGCGCTGGCCCAGCAGGCGCCCGACGGCCTCGGGGCCTTCAGCGCCGAGGGCTTCGGCGGCGCACAGCGCGACGGCGGTGACGCCTGCCTGCGCTGGCCCGGCCTGCCCGGCCACGAGCGTCCGGACCAGCTGCGCGCGCCCATGCCCGATGTGCCCGTGCTCGTCCTGTCCGGCGACCTCGACGCGATTACCCCGGACGCCAACGGCAAACTCGCGGCGGCGAGGTTCCCGCGCTCGACCTTCCTCTCGGTACCCAACACCGGGCACGTGCCGGATCTGGAACCGACCGGCTGCGTCACCGGCCTGATCACCACGTTCGTCCGGACCGGCGCTCCCGGCCCGACCGCCTGCGTGGCCGCCGTTCCGCCCGTCGCCGTGGCCCCGGTCACCAACTGACCGGCCATGAGCAACACCGCAGCCGCCACCGGCCAGAATGAGCCCGTGAACCCAGTGACGACCGTGCTCGTGGTCGAGGACGACCCCCATGTGCGCAGCACCCTGGACCAGTTGCTGCGCTTCGAGGGCTACACCGTGCGGCTGGCCGCCGACGGCCAGGAGGCGCTCGAAATGCTGGACCGGGACCGCCCGGATCTGGCGGTGGTGGATGTGGTGATGCCGCGGCTGGACGGCCTGTCCCTGTGCCGCATGCTGCGCCGGCGCGGCGACCGGCTGCCGATCCTGGTGCTGACCGCCCGGCATCAGGTCGGCGACCGGGTCGCCGGGCTGGACGCGGGCGCCGACGACTACCTGTCCAAACCGTTCGACACCGAAGAACTCCTGGCGCGACTACGCGCGCTGTTGCGCCGCAGCGCACCGGATTCCGAGCTCGACAGCGAACTGCTGACCATCGCCGACCTGAGCTTGGATCCGGCCGCCCGCGAGGTCCGGCGCGGCGCGCGCCTGCTGGATCTGACCCGCACCGAGTTCGACGTGCTGGAGCTGCTGCTGCGCAATCAGCGCATCGTGCTCACCAGAAGCCGGATCTACGAGGACATCTGGGGTTTCGACTTCGACACCGAGTCGCGCTCGCTGGATGTCTACATCGGGTATCTGCGCCGCAAGACCGAGGAGGGCGGCGCGCCGCGACTCATTCACACGGTGCGCAATGTCGGCTACATCGTCCGGGTGCCGTGATGCTGCGCGCCCGGCTCACCCTGGTGGCCGTGCTCACCGCGGTCGCCGCCATCCTGGTCACCCTCATCGCGTCGTATCGGAGCGTGTCGCCCCTGGTCGCCGAGCAGGTGGACCGCGGCCTGGCCGATCGCGCCGATACGGTGCTGGCGCTGCTCGGCACCGATGCGCCGATACCGGTGCGACCGGACATGACCGAGCAGCTGCTGCTGGCCGACGGCACCGTGCGCGTGCTCACGCCCGGCCGTAATGCCTTGCCCGTCACCGAGATCGACCGCACGATCGCGCGCACCGGCGTCGGCACCGCGGACACCAACATCATGGTCGACGGCGTCGAACACGGCGTGGTCACCAAGCCCCATCCCGGCGGTGGCGCCGTCATGGTCAGCCAGAACTACGCGGACGTCATCCGGGTAGACCGCGAATTCTTCTGGCGCACACTCGGTATCACGGGAGTGGCGGTCCTGGCCGCGGCGCTGATCGGCTGGCTCGCCATCGGCCGCATCCTGCGCCCGATCCGCCGGCTGGCCACCGCGACCCGGCAGGTCGCCACCACCCAGGATCTCTCGACCCTGCTCCCCCGGACCACCCGCGGCGAGGTCGGCGACCTGACCGAGAGCTTCAACACCATGCTCGCCGCCCTGCGCCTGTCCCGCGCGCAACAGCGGCGCCTGGTCGAGGACGCGAGCCACGAACTCCGCACCCCACTCACCTCGGTGCGCGGCAGCGCGGAGTTGCTGCAACGCGCCGACGGCCGCCTGGACCCCGCCGACGAAACCCGCGTCATCGCCACGCTCGTCCAAGAGGCCAAGGCCCTGGACGCCCTGGTCGGCGAACTGGTCGACCTGTCCACGAACCAGCGCACCACCGAGGAACCGGCCGTCGTCGACCTGACCGAACTGGCCGACGAGCGCGCCGAACGCTGCCGCCGCCGCACCGGCCGCGACATCACCCGCACCGGCGCCGAGTCCGTGCTCGTCACCGCCCGCCCGCAAGCCCTGGCCCGCTGCCTCGACAATCTGCTCGACAACGTCGTCAAGTACAGCCCGCCCGATACCGCGATCGCGATCCATCTCGATGGCACCCGCCTGTCGGTCCGCGATCACGGTCCCGGCATCGACCCGACCGATCAGCGTTCGATCTTCGACCGCTTCTATCGCGCCGGCCGCACCCGCGCCACCCCCGGTTCCGGCCTGGGCCTGGCCATCGTGCACGACATCGTCACCGCCCACCACGGGACCGTCTTCGCCGGGAACCGCCCCGGCGGCGGCGCCGAAGTCGGCTTCCAGCTGCCACCGGGCGGCTGAGCGGCGGCGTGGCGCACGAGACCGAGGCCGGGCGGTAGCTGATAATCCCAGCCCATGACACCGCCTCCCGGACCCCGCTATCTCAGCGCGCGGGCGCTCGGCTTCACCACCGCCGCGGCCATCGTGACGAGTCTGAGCGGACTGCCCGCGATGGCCCAGGAAGAACTGACCATGTTCTTCTACATCGGGTTCTCGGTGCTGCTCTATCTCATTCCGGCGGGTCTGGTCTCGGCCGAACTCGGCAGCGCGTTCGGCCGCCAGGCCGGCGGGCTCTACGCCTGGATCGGCGGCGCGTTCGGGAAGCCGGTCGGGTTCGGCGTGATGTTCCTGTCCTGGATCCAGGCGATGGTGTTCCTGCCCGCGGGCATGAGCTTCGCCGCCGCGGGGGTGGCCTACGCGATCGATCGGCCGCAGCTGGCGCACAACCATGTGTTCGTGGGAGTGTTCGCGGTCGCCATGACCTGGGCCTGCACCCTGGTGGCGCTGCGCGGAAATCAGTTCTCCGCCAAGGTCGCCCAGGCAGGCTTCCTCCTCGGAACGGCGCTGCCCGGCCTGGTGCTGGTGGCCCTGTTCGCGGCGTGGCTGCTCGGCGGTCATTCCATCGGCTGGGAACACACCACCGACCCGGCCGTCACCGTCCAGCACGACGGCCACGACGCACCCCGCTGGCTGCCCGCGATCGTCGGCCTGGCGGGGCTCGCCTATCTCGGGAACATCCTGGAGAACTTCACCGGCGTGGAATCCCAGGCCGTGCACGCGAGCGAGCTGCGCAACCCGGGCCGCGAGTATCCGATCGCGATCCTGATCGCCGCGGTGACCTCGGCGGTGCTGTTCGCGCTCGGCGCGCTGGCGGTCGCGGGCATCCTGCCCTACCAGCAGATCACCCTGACCTCGGGCGTCTTCGATGCTCTGCGCACGGGTTTCAGCACGCTGCTCGGCATCGGCTGGCCGGTCCTGATTCTGGGCGCGCTGTGCGCCTACGGCACCTTCGCGGGCGCGCTGGCCTGGGTCGGCGGCCCCAGTCGCGGCGTGCTGGCGACCGCGCACGACGGCATGCTCCCGCCACTGCTGCAAAAGGTGAATCCGCGTGGTGTGCAGGTGAATATCCTGCTCACCCAGGCGATCATCGTGACGGCGCTGTGCGCGCCCTACTTCCTCGTGGCCGACGTCGGCACCGCGTTCTTCCTGATCATGGCGATGGCCGCCGGTCTGGACATGATCATCTATCTGTTCCTCTACGCCGCCGGTATCCGGCTGCGGCACACCCGGCCGGATCTGCCGCGCCCGTTCCGGGTACCGGGCGGCCGCGCGGGCATGTGGGTGATCGCCGGAATCGGTTTCGCCGCCATGGCTTTCGCCCTGACCACCGCCTTCGTGCCGCCGAGTCAGCTGCCGGTCGGCAGCCCCGGGCTGTACGTGCTGGTGGTCGCGGGCGGTGCGGCACTGTGCTGTGCCGCACCGCTGATCGTGCGTTGCTTCCGGAAACCCTCCTGGGCGCCCGCGCCGGAGGAGGTCAAGACGAAAGCGCTGGGGCCCGGCGCCGTCAGGACACCGTCGTGAGGTGGGAGGTGTCGGCGCTCGGCCCGAGCGCCTTGGCCTTCACCTCGTCCGGCGGCACCCAGGACGGCTTCTTCATCCGCTCGATGATCAGCGGAATCGCGCTGAAGACGACCGCGCCGCCCGCCACCAGTCCGATATAGGTGGCCTTGTTGCCGATCGGCAGCTGCGACGGCGGGACGAAAGCCAGCACGAACGCGAAAGCCACCGCCGCGAAACCGATTCCGGCGAAGATCCACATGCCGGCGGTGCCGCCCGGGATCTTGAAGGCGCGCGGCAGATCCGGCCGGGTGTAGCGCAGGCGGATGGCCGCCGCGTACATGACCATGTAGATGATCAGGTACAGGCTCACCGCCATCGCGGAGATCAGGAAGAACGCCGAGCTGACGTCGTCCATGAACAGGTAGATCGAGGACAGCAGGGTGACGATCACGGCCTGGATGAGCAGGATATTGGTCTGCACGCCACGGTTGTTCACCTTCTGCAGCACGGGCGGCAACATCCCGTCGTGCGCGGTCGCCAGCACGCCGCGGCTGGGGCCCATGATCCAGGCGAGCACGCCCGCGAGCGCGCCGTAGGCGATCAGCGCCGCCAGGATCCGCACCGGCCAGGCAGTGTGGATCAGCTCGGTGAAGCCGAGCGTGAAAGCGTCGAAGACACCGGTATTGAGGTCGATCTTGTCGTAGGGCACGATCCCGGCGACCGCGAGCGCGCCGAGGGTGAAGATGCCGAATGCCGTCGCCGCGGCGATCATGATGGCCGCGGGGTACCCCCGGGCCGGGTTCTTCAGCTCGGTCGAGTGCACGCCCTGGGATTCGACGCCGGCGAAATTCAGCAGAATGCCGGCCAGGAACGCCAGCCCGGACAGCCCCGCGAGATAGGGGAAGAACCGGGGCGAATCGTGGCCGTTCTCGGCCACGGTGACGGCCTGGTCGGTGGTGTGCTCCCAGCCGATGGAATGCCCGGTCGCGATCCACCAGAGGAAGATACCGACCAGCACCAGGCCCGGCAGTGCGGTACCGGCCAGGAACCCGGCCCGGGTCACCTTCAGCGCGAACTGATTGCTGACGAAGGCCACCGCCGTGCACACCCAGAACGCGACGATCGCGAAAATGCCTACGTAGATATGATTTTGGGCGAGTTCGGGCCGGTCGATGGCGAACGCCACGCCGGCGGCGGCGAAGCTCATGCCGGTCGGATAGAAGACGATCACCTGGATCCAGGACAGGAAGATGATGGCGAAACCGGTCCGCTTGCCGAACGCCCCGCTGATCCAGGCGTAGAGCCCGCCCGCCTTGTCGGCGAACATACTGCCGAGCTCGGCCGCCACCAAACCGGCCGGAATCAGGAACAGCACCGTCGAGAAGCCGATGTAGAAGAACATCGTCATCTCTTCCTTGGCCATCATCGGCAGGCCGCGCAAGCTCGTGACAATGGAGGCGGCCGTGGTGAATCCGAGCGCGGAGACGGCCAGGTACTTGGTCGGTGCCGGTGCTCGGTGCGCGCCGGTCATTTCTTCCCTCCGCCGGAAACCTTCGCGCCCACGGTCGATCCCGGCTCCGGCACGGCCGCCTTCGCGCTGTGGGTGAACCCGCCCGCGTCCTCCTTGGTGAGCGGCTTGGCCATCGGATTCTTCTGCAGCGCTGCGATACTGCGCTCGAAGTCGGCCAGCAGCATGTCGATGATGTCGACGGTGAAACCGTGCCGCAGCACCGCGCGCATGATCACCTGGTCCTCGCGGTCCGCGGGCAGCGGGTAGGCCGCGATGAGCCAGCCGCGGGTGCGCAGGCGATCGGACAGGTCGTAGAGATTGAACCCGGGGTCCTTGCCGGTCAGCTTCCACGACACCGCGGTGATCCCGTGCCGCGGATCGCCGTCATGGATCATCTCGAAGTAGCCGAGCCGCACCAGGCCCGCCGCCAAATGCTGTGACACGGCGTAGATCTGCTCCTGCACGCGCCGATATCCGGTCCGGCCCAGGCGGATGAAGTCGTAGTACTGGGTGATGGTCTGGCTGCCCGGCCGGGAGAAGTTCAGGTTGAAGGTGGCCATGCTGCCGCCGAGGTAGTTCACGTTGAAGATGAGTTCCTCGGGCAGGTCGGCGGCCTCGCGCCAGATCGCCCAGCCCGCGCCCAAGGGCGCGAGCCCGGTCTTGTGGCCGGAGGCGTTGATGGATTTCACCCGGGGCAGCCGGAAGTCCCACACCACCTCCGGCGCGCAGAACGGCGCCAGGAAGCCACCGCTGGCGGCGTCGACGTGCAGCGGGATGTCCAGGCCGGTCCCGGCCTGAATGTCGTCGAGCGCCTTGCTGATTGCCGCGACGTCCTCGAACAGGCCGGTGAAGGTCTGGCCGAAGGTGGCCACCACCATGATGGTGTTCTCGTCGACGTGTGCGGCGATATCGTCGGGGTGCATGGTGAGCCGGTCGCCGCGCAGCGGAATCTGGCGGATCTCGACATCGAAATAGCGGGCGAACTTCTCCCAGGAGAAGTTAAGTAACCCCGCCCATAATGTCCCCGCAGGTCACGGCGCTGATCGATCAATTCACCGGCGGAATATCTTCGACCAGCACGCGAGTCAGCGGCAGCACCTCGATGCCAGGGCCGGTGGCCAAGTGCTCGAACTCTTCCGGTGTCATCCGGCCCGTGAACCGGCCATTGACAGGCAGCCAGCTGCCGTCGTTCAGCCGCCGGGCACCGTGCTCCCACAGGCTGTCGTCGTCGAGCAGCCAGAGATCGCCTTGCGTGTCCCGGTAGGGTCCGGGCTCGGTAGGCAAGGACATCAGTCGACCAGCCCGGCCGAATGCGCAAGCGAGCGGTACCGATCCGTTGGCCGCCACAGCTTCTCGCCGGTCGACTCCACAACTACTTTCACCGCGCTGCTGTTCCGGAAGTGCTCAGGCGCAACAGCTCGACATTCCCACAACTCATCGATTGCCTGGTCCGGCATGCCCTTCAGCAAGGCCAAGCGGGCCCGGTCGAGCTGGCCGTAGGTCTGGCGTTCGCGCGGATAGTCCTTGGGCATATTGATGCTCGCAGAGATGTCGGTCGCGGTCCCAGCCTCGCCGAGGTCCACCTCCGCAGCGAGCCTGTACAGCTTGACGGCCGTCTCGCCGGCCACGGTGTCGTAGACCACCCGACCATCTGTGAATCGCCTTGCCAGGTCGGCCGCCTCGGTGAGGTGACTGCGAGTGAGGTCCGTGTTGCCGACCGTCGCGGCGATCGTCCCAGCCCGCATATGCAGCGTGCTGTAGACGGCGGCCGCGGTGACATCTTTGCCTACCAAGTCTTCGATCGCGGCCATCTCCCGCTCGAGGAGCTTGAGCGCCTTGCGGGTCAAGCCAATACGAGCGAGCGTGGCCGCCTTCAGGTACCCCACTGTTGCAACTCGTAGTGGATCGCCGGATAGCTTGGCCGCCCACTCCATACGCTCGGTAGCCGTCAATCCGAGATTGTGGTTACCGGTCTTGTGCGCCAGCGTGTTCGCCGCACGGTACACGTCCGTCAGCAAGGCATAAGCCTGCTCGCCGTCCTCACGGCCGCGCACCAGCAGGTGATCTACCAGTTCTGGAAGGATGGGAACGATCTTGCGGTACTGAGTTCCCCGACGCCACTTGCCCACTTGCACCACGCGGGAACGCAAAGCGTCCAGGGATTCCAGTTCGAGGTCGTCATCCATGAGATCCACGCTGGCGAGGGCCCGTTGGAGTGCCGGCACGATCTCGAGGGCCGCCTCTGGTTGGAGCCCTTTCCGTAGGCGTTCGGCGTCGACGCCGAGGCCATCAGCCAGCTTCCCGATCATGAACTGCGACGGGTTCATCTTGCCGATCGCGATCTTCTTGATGGAACTTTCGCTTACCTCGGAGCGCGCGGCCAGGTCAGCGTAGGTTAGGCCGCGATCCTTGCACGCCGTCTTTAGGCGATCGGCGAAGGTCTTGTCTTTGGTCACAGGTTCTACCGTACCAGGGACATTTTGAACTTTTATTGAACTTTCAGGGTCGTTCGGGCGCTTAACGTGATTGTTGCATCCAGTGCCGGACGGACTTCGCACAGCTTGTGACCTGCGAAGCGTTAGTAGCCATACTCTCCGTCCGCGCTGGGTGCCTCCTAACAAACACACACCCCTGGGGTACCGCCCATGCCCGCACTCATCATCACCTGTATCGCCATCGTCCTCGGCCTGCTGATAGTCGCCGCTGTCGGACGCCCGGTCCAAGAATGCAACCACCCGGCACCCGACCGGTCGTACACGGTCGACGAAGCCCACCACGCGATGCAGGCCTACCGGGACTGCGATCACCAAACGTGCGAAGCCAAGTTCGTTGCCTTTCACACCCTCGTCGACGCCGGCAAGCTCATCCCCGTCGAACGGACCAGCCGATGACCCGAGCCGTCACCGGCGCCGCCACCACCCTCCGCCTCCAAGCCATCGTCACCTCCGAGGCACCCCGCTACATCAGCCTCACCAGCCTGGCCCAGCGCAAGAAGGTCGAGGTGCCCGTCCTGACGCGGTGGCGTCACACCGGCTCGACTCCGGTACTGGGCGAAGACATTCGCCTCGGCACCGACCCCGGCTGGGATCCCGAGCGCGCCGACCCCTGGACGCCCGGCTGCGTCCCGGACGCACCTCCGACGCCGGTCCTCTACTGGCCCGCTGCGGAAATGCTGCGCCGCTACCACGTCTCGCTCGACACCTTGTGGACCATGATCATGCTCGACCGCCGGCTGCCGATGCCCGCGATCTGGCTCGACGACCGCCCCGGCTGGGAGCCGGAGCAGTGAGCGAGATCTGGACCACCGAGGCTGGCGGCGCCGTAGCCGATTGGTACGACGACGCAGGCGTGATTCGCGTCCGCGCCATCAAACACAACGGCACAACCACCACCCTGTCCGACGTCGCGCTGGGGCAGTGCCGCGAACTCATGCCCGACGCCCTCTGGAACATGATCCGCAGAGAACACGCCCGCGACGGCGACCCCCGCACCGCCGACTGCCTCGCCGTTCACAACCTGGCCTGGCATCCGAGCACAGCGCGACTCGCAGCACCCCTGAACCCCTGACGTGCTGGTGTGCCCCAGCACGTCAGGGGCCTAGCACGACAAGAGATTTCGTTGCGTGATGCGGAACCGCGCAGCGAGTAAGCGCCCCGGCACTGGGTGGCCGGGGCGCTCAAACTTCCAGCACAGAGCTGGGGAACGAGAAAAAGGAAAAGAACAATGGCTCAAGGCACCGTCAAGTGGTTCAACGCGGAGAAGGGCTTCGGGTTCATCGCCCAGGCCGCCGACGCTGGCCCCGACGTCTTCGTCCACTACTCCTCGATCACCGGCGGGGGCTTCCGCTCCCTCGAGGAGGGTCAGCAGGTGGAGTTCGAGATCGGTGAGGGCACCAAGGGCCCGCAGGCCACGGACGTCCGCGTCATCGCGTGACCAGCCGCCGCTAGACCCCGGGCATGACGAAACGCCCCGACCCTCACGTGAGGGTCGGGGCGTTGTCGTACCAGCCGGATAGTGTGGCCGGGTGGCATTTCAGGTGGGTGACAAGGTGCAGGTGAAAGCGTCGCCGGTAACGGTGTTCAAGGTGTTGGAGATCCTCGAGACCGACGAGAACCGTGAACCCACTCGGGTGCTGGTCGAACCAGTCCTGGACGCTCCCGGCGCCTACCCGTACAGCTACAAGGTTGCGGACCTCGTCGCGTACCAGCCTGAGGACTAGGGCGGGTTGATGCGAACACACCGCCGAAAGCAGGAGTGCCTCTAGCGCGTCGAGCATCGATGCTGGACTATGGCCGGGCGACGACTCCTGTCGGGGGGAGCCGCCCAGAAGGCGATGTCGCATCGAAGCTCAGGAGAGACACGATGAGAATCCGCCTCGCTGTGGCATTGATTGCCGTGGTCGCGCTAGCTGGCTGCGGCGCCGACAACAGCGCCTCTGAGCCCGCGCCTTCTACGACAACGTCGATCACAGTCAGCGAAGATGCGCTCGAGGCGATGGCGCGTGGCGTCATCAGCGGGCAAGCGACCGAGTCGGGCTTGGTAGTCGCCGACTACGGCCGGCCTGAATTCGTCAACGAGTTGCTCGTCTTGATGTGGGCGGAGGTAGTGCGCGTTTCAGACAGCTATCGGACACGCATGTGGTTTCAGGTCGCTTTCGCGAAGGCCGGCGACTCCGTTGTGCCTTTCGGAGGTGCCAAGGTCGCGCTCACTCGGGCTGATCTGGTGAAGTGACCGCGTTGCAGCTCGACCCTTATGCGGCGGGGATAACGATCGAGGACTCGATCCCGCCGACGCTGCTCAGCGTCCCCGACACGGTGAACGTCTTGGTGCCAGTCGGATTGGTCGGTCCATCCAATGAGGCCACGGACTGGGTGACCCAGGTCGTTGACTGCACGTCAGCGCGTTCGGTCATCCCCGCCGGCGGGGCGTAGCTGCACGCGGTGTTCTGCGGCTCGATCATCGAGTGGGCCAGCATGATCGCGCCCGTCCCGGCACCGGTCACGCTCGCCGCTACCCGGGAGGCTGCGGCCGCGGCGAACACGGGAGTCGCGAACAGCCAGGTGCCGGTGTTGGTGTTGACATTACGTAGCGTGACGATCGAGACGCACCCGTCGACTCCGGAGCCCTGCGGCCACGCGTACGTCGACGCCTCCGAGGAGCCTGCAACCTTCGACCATATTTTGAGGTGGAGGTTGTCACTGCCGCGATCCAGCCCGGTCAGCAAGGTCCACCCGGCGGGCGCGGTGAGCGCGGCGTAGGTCCCCCAGTCCGAGCACTGATACGCGATCATCACGTGACCCTCGAGGGTGCCCGTGGGCTTCGCGCAGGTCAGCGATGTAGTGCCGCCGCTGATCGACGCTGCGGCCACCACCGCCGCTGGAGCCGCGGTCGCCAGGGCGGGAGTGACCATGATGCACGGCATTACGCCAACCCGAGGATGTCGGCGATCAAACCCTTGCCGGGAGTGGTTCCGACGCCGGTGATCTGGACGGTCAGGATGTCGCCCGCTGCGAAAGCGTAGGTGCCGGTAGCGGTTCCGCCGGCGACCTGATTGGCGGCGGCGATCGTGGCGCTCGAACCCGAGACGGCCGAGCCATTCTTGCGCAGCTCAACCACGAGGTTGCCGGAGGCGTCCGCGGTCGCCACGCGGTAGGTGACGGACGTGAACGTCACGGCGCGTTGCAGCTTCAGCCCGAACGGATTGTCACCGGTGCCAGTCGCTCTGGTGGTGTCCTTGCCGAATGCAATGAAGCTGACGTCGTAAGGGACGGTGCCCGTCGTCGGCGTGCGGGTGTCGGTCAGGCGAGAGTCGCCGCTAGAGATGGTGCTGATCGCGGTGCGGACTGCAGCGGCGTCGGCAGCGGTGAGGATCGTGCGGCCGATCGACGTGGAGTCGGAAATGCCGGTCGCGGTGTGGGTGTGCGTGGTGGGCGTGCGGGCGTCGGAGAGCCGGGCATCATCGCCGCGACAAGCCGTCGTCGAGCTGGTGCCATAGGCGACCGCGAAACTGCGGTCCGCGGTGAGGTCGCCACCGCCGGTGAGGCCGGTCCCGGCGGTGAGGGTAAGGCTGGTTGCGACGGCGCTGATCACCGCGCGGGCGGCCGCCGCGTTGGCGCCAGCGGCAATGACCGCAGGCTTGTCGACGATGTCGGTCCACGAGTCGTGACCCGGATAGAAGATCGACCAGGTGCCCCAGCTGCCACCGAGCCGGAACCGCAGACCGTAGGGGCCGGTGACCGAGTAGGCCAGTTGGCCGCGCGCGGTGTCGTCTTCGTTTCTGAAGGTGCTCGATAGACCGTCGCCGAGGCTGGGGTGATGTGATACCGAGCCCTGCGCCCACGAGCGCCAGCCGAGGGACACCGAATCGAGATCGCCGGTATAGGTCGGCGCGGTGAAGATCGTGTCGATGTCGGCGTCTTCGCCCGGATCGCCTTGCGGCCCTGTGGGTCCGGTTGGACCTGTGGCCCCGGTCGCGCCGATCGCACCCGCGGCACCGGTAGCGCCTGTCGCGCCGGTCGGCCCGGCTGGGCCGCGGATGACGACACCGGAACCTTCGGCCGGCCAGCCGCCGCTGTAGATGTAGAGCAGGGCATCCGCCCCAACCGCCCAGGCTTCACCCTCGTCGGCAGTCCCCGGCAGCTCCGCGTAGGTGTCGACTTGTCCGTCGACGTGGAGCCCTTCGCCCTGCGGACCTTCGGGCCCTGTCGCGCCGGTCGCGCCTTGAATGCCTTGGATTCCTTGCGGCCCTTGAGCGCCTGTCGCACCGGTTGCCCCGGTGGGACCTGTCGCGCCGGTGTCACCTTGCGGGCCTTCGGGACCTTCGGGTCCTTCTGGTCCCGTCTCGCCCTGGGGCCCGGTGGCGCCGGCTGCTCCTGTCGCGCCTGTGGATCCGGTGGGACCAGCCACGCCCTGAGCACCTTGCGCGCCTGTCGCACCTGTCGAACCGGTGGCACCTGTCGGGCCGACGAACTGCGCGCCGGTACCGTTCGCGGGCCAAGCACTGCCGGTCCAGAAATACGCTTTGCCGTCCGCGTTGACGACGTAGCCCTTGCCCTCGTCGTCGACGCCGAGGCCTGCGGGCAGGGCGGCGTAGGTGGCGACAGCGCCGACGATTTCGACGCTGCGCCCGTCACGGCCGCGGGCAGGAACGAGGATCGCACCGGTTGGGGTTTCGGTCGCGCCGAGGATGATGGCGTCGGGAGTGGATCCGATTAAGGTCATCGCGGCTCGACTCTCCTCACCAGCCCGTACACCAGAACCGTCTCGGTGGTTGGGGTGGTGTCCTCTTTGAATAGAAGGCGGAACGGTGTCCGGTGCGCGACCACGTCAGCGACCGTGGATTCCTTCTTGATGGTGGCGGTGTCGCCGTCGATGACGAAGTCCCACTGCGCCGGACTGGGGTTCGACATGGCGCCGATCAGGTAGTACAGCTCGGCACCGTCGGGGAAGTCCGCCGCTTCACCGGTGTCGGGGTCGGTCCAGTGGAAGACGTACTGGTAGTCCGAGCCGGTGACCAGCGGTAGTTCACCCTTGGCGCTGGTCATGCCCAGTACCACTGTCACGGTGCCTCCTGCAGCGAATAGCCCAGCACGCCAAGTACTTCCGCGTGGGTCATGACGACATAGGTTTGATAGACGGCGACGACGTAAGCGCCCGGCACGAGCCCTTCGGCGGTGCAGCCGACGACGTCGACCCCGGCGTTCTGCCACTCCCCGCCCGCGACCGGATGCACGGTGATGGCCACGTGCTCGTGTCCCTCATACGGTGGGTCGAGCCGATAGATTTTCGCGTCGCCGATCCACGAATCATGCTCAGGGAAAACCAGTTCCGCGATCATGTGGTGATCTCCTCGTAGTAGACCCAGATCGCCGCCCCGCCGTTGGCGCCCGCCCCACCGGAGGGCCAGCTGGCGTTGCTGTTCTTGATGCCGCCACCGCCGCCACCGCCACCACCGCCAGGCGCGGCACCTGCTCCGCCGCCACCAGGTCGCTGTCCGCTAGGAAGACCGACGCCACCGGACGCGCTCGAGCCGCCGCCGCCACCACCTCCACCGCCTCCGGAGAAGATGTGCGCATCAGTGCCGGTCGTGCCTGCAGCGGAGCCATCCCCTGCGACGCTGCCGCCGGCGCCTCCCACGCCGAGGGCGGTGGACTGGCCGCGGTATCCGGGTGAGCGGTAGTTGTACTCCGACGAGTTGCCGCCTCCGCCGCCGGTGCCGCCTCTACCCGGTGCGGTAGTC
This sequence comes from Nocardia sp. NPDC050712, assembly GCF_040654295.1. Classification (NCBI taxonomy): domain Bacteria; kingdom Bacillati; phylum Actinomycetota; class Actinomycetes; order Mycobacteriales; family Nocardiaceae; genus Nocardia; species Nocardia sp. NPDC050712. The sequence continues at coordinate 1,033,100 of NZ_JBFAHT010000002.1, read as the reverse complement.
GCGCCCAACGCCCCTTGGGAGGTCTGCACATTGGAGGTGGCGGGCACGCCGACAACGAGGCTGCCGACGCTGGTGACGCCACCGGTTGTCCCGGACGCACCTTGCCCACCACCGGACCCGCCCGCGCCGATCGTGACCGTCAGCGAGGATCCGACCGCGGAGTCGACGAATTCCTTGTAGAGGTAGCCGCCGCCCTCGCCGCCTTCGGAGCCGTCGCCGTTGCTGCCGGTGGGGCCGTTGCCTCCGTTGCCGCCGCAGATGACCGCGATCCCGATGCGGGAGATGCGTTTCCCTGACGCCGGTGTGGGTTTCGTCCATGTCCCGCCGGAGGTGTACAGGTAGCGGGTGACGGTTTGGCCGCCGATCACACCGGTCGTGACAGCGACTGCTTGGGTTTGCACGATCGGGGTTTTGATCTGCCCGTTGATGCCGGTCTGCACGCCGCTGAAGGAGACCTTGGCTCCGCCGGTGGCGATGGCCTTGATGGTGGATTCGTTCAGGTCATCGCCGAAATATCCAACCACGAACGCGTTCTCGGGCGGAGTGGGGAGATTCGGTGTAGTCACTACGCCTCACCTCCCCGGCAACTGCCGAGCTTCACGTACACCCCAATTTTTCGAGGCCCGCGATGATCGCGTCGGCGGCGGCCTGCCGGGCTTTCGCCTGCTCTGCCGTCAGATTGGGGCTCGGCGGGTTCACCTTCATGCTGGTGGCCAGCACGGCGTAGAGCGGGCACAGGATTTCTGTGGAGGTGCGCTCCTGCACCTCGCGAACACCGTCGGAGTTCGCGTCGACCCGGCCGTATAAAACCGCGACCGCCACGACGACGACAGCGACCACGCCCAGGATGATTCGGGTGGTGTTCAAGCCTTTGCGTTGCTGGTCCAGGCCCTTGCGTTGCCTCTCGATCTCGTCGAGCATCTTCTGCTGCTGATCGAGATTCTCTTGCTGTACGTCCAGGCGTTCGGATAGCTCGCCCACTGCCGCCGTCAATGCTTCGACGGCACCGACGAGCTCACTGGGTTCCATCACGCGGCACCTCCCTCTGGGGCTGATTGGCTGTCTCTGCCCGCAGGTCTGTGACCACCCGCGATAGGACGTCGATGAGCGCGCCCAACCTGCCGTGGGCTTCGCGTGTATCCGCCAAGATCGCTTCGATGTTGTCGTGATCTCGCGCGTACTTTTCCGGCATCATGGCCGCCTGCGGTCCCGCGTCATTTCCAGCGCCTCCCGGATGGCGTCTGTCGCGTTGGCCATCGCGCCGGCCAGCTTGTTATTGACCAGTGAGTTGAGATCCCGCAGGCCGGTTTCCATGCGGTCCCCGCGCGCGACTTCCTTGTCGTAGGCGGCGTCGGCGCGGGCGAGCGCGGCCACATGGGCGGCCTGCACTCGCTCCAGTTCAGATGCGTGCGCCGCCTGGAGCCGCTCGAGCTCCGCACTTCGAGATGCCTCAAGACTGCTGAACAGCCGGTACACGGCGTAGATGCAGACGGCCGCGATCGCACCGACAGCCCCGTATTGCCAGAGTGGTTCGACGGGCAACGCCGATCCGTTCTCGTTCTGGGCGTCAGTGATCAGCAGCCACGCCAGCACCGCCGGAGCCCTCACCCGCCTGCGGGATCATGCGGTCGAGCAGGTCCATCCACGGCGTGGCCTTCTGGAGAAATACCAGGATCGGCGTCAGGAAGATCGCGGCGGCGGCCGCCCAACCGCCGACTGTTGCGAACGTGCCGTCAGCGAAGGTAGTGGCGGCCAAGCCGAGAAGCGCCACGATCGAGGTGAGCAGCGCGATGAGGGCCTTTGCGATCTGAGAGGGCCGGTACTGGAACGGATTCTTGCTGTTCACTTCGCATCTCCCAGCAGTCGATCGAGCTTGTTCTCGATGACGGTCATCCGCTGAGCGCCCACCTCGATGTCGGCGAGGATCTTCGCGACGGCGTCGACGAGGGTGCGTTCCGGGACATCGCCGTCGCCGAGCTGCGGCCAGCCGTCGAACGGCTCAGGGCCGCCGAGCTGCTCGCGAACCTCGTTGAGGTGCTTGTCCACGTAATGCAGGACAGTGCCGACAGTGACGGTGTCGCCCAGGTAGTTGGTGAGGGTCTCCTCGAGCATGGCCATGTTCTTGCCTCCTTTGGATTTGCCGTCGATGAATGCTTGGACGTCGCTGCGGAAGTCGTCCATGTCGATGCCGGCGGGGTCGATTTTTCCTTCGCTGCTGTACTCGCGATGGGCCACACAGTCGTCAGCGTCGCGGCCGAGGCGTCGCAAGATGGCGGCGCATCCGCGCTTGTAGGCGTCGAGTTGCACTGGGGTCCAGTCGGATCCATCGCCGCGTGACACGGCCTCGATGCCGATGACGTGGAAGTTGGCATTGTTGGACGGCCAGCCGGGATGCCAGCCGCGGCCGGCATGCCAGCACACCCCGGCGGCGATCACGCGGTAGGTGCCGTCCTTTTCGAGGACCAGTTGCGCGAGCGGGCCGTCGAGATCGGGGCGCCCGTTCTGGACGATCTTCCAGTCATTCACCCCGCCGCCAGCGGTGTGGTGACACAGGACGCCGCGGATGTCGGCGAAGTCGCCGTGGCCGCGGTCGCGCCAGCCGTCGTGTTCGATGACCTTCAGGCCTTCAGCTCGCAGGACGTCGGCCAGCCAGGTTGGGTCAGCCATGGTCACACTCCCTTGTTGCGTTTGAGGATTCCGTTGCGCGCCTGACCGTTCCGTTCGGCGTGCAGGACACGGCCATACTCGATCCGGTCGTCGATGCCCCGCAGGTAGGCGTTGACCTCGGAGACGGTGTGGCCAGCGGGGTCGAACCGCGGTGGCTCGTCGAGGGTGTCGACGACCTGCGCTGTCGGCGCCTTCGGCTCGGGCTCGTTGATGCGGTAGCCCTGATACCGCAGCCGTTCCACGACCGCGTCGCGTTCGCGCACGGTCATCGAGGCAGGATCCTGAATCACCACCGGATCCGGGGCAGGGTCCGATCCCTTGGGCACCCAGCCGCCCATCCCGTTGAAGCGTGACTGCTCACCGCGGTACGGCGGCCGGTACTCGATCGTCGCCGTCTCCGGATCTATCGGGGGCACACCGGCTTCGGTCAGGTGTTTGGAGATGGCGCGGGCGATCGGCTCCGGCCAGATGATCCGGTTCTTACCGGCGGCATCGGACCCGAACCCGATCGGAATGCTTTGCAGCGCAGGGAGGAATCGCTCCTCCGGGTTGTCCGGGTCGATGTCCTCGAGCCGCCAGATCTTTCCCACTCAGCCTCCTACGCGACGCCCAGGTCACGGGCGATGGATGAGATTTCCTGGATCATTTCGAGGATCTGCATCATCGGGTCCTCGGGTTCGCGGTGGCCGACGACGATGTCCCAGTGCGGTGTGGTTTTGCGGTCCCACCACAGGGTCAGTTCGGTGATGCGGTCCACGTACACCCGGCCGGGTGCGCCCCAGTCCTGGACGGTGGTGCCGATGCGAGTTCCGAGGTAGGCGTTGCCTTTTCCGCGTTGGCCGACCCGCAGGTTCTCGACGCCGTCAGCGACGGTGACGGAGTGGGTGGTTTGCTCCCTGGTCCGCCACATCCCGGTGCGTAGCGCGATCAACGCGGACAGGGTGTAGGCGCGGTCTGCTCCGTCGCACCAGGTTTCGTGGTAGTGCGACCAGCCGAGCCGGTTCGCTCTCGGGATGTCCTGCCATTTCATGAACGCCAGGAACACATCCGTGTACAGCGGTTTCAGCAGGGCGTCGACCATGCCGCCGATGGGTGGCACGAACAACGCCGCGGCGATCAGGTCGCCGAGCATGTTGACCGCCGCGGAGATGGCTTCGTTGACTTGGTTTCAGGTTGTGGGTGCCCCTCCGGTTAGCCCGGAAGGGCACCCACAACCCCCGGCATCGAGTGCCCGCCTGTGACGAATTCCGTGTCCGTCGCCGGTTTCCAATGGAATGAATTCGATTGGATGCCGGTGCGTTCGCCGTCGCGCAGGATGATGCCGGGCGCTTTCGGCAGGGTGCCTTTCCAGCCGGGCTGGGAGTATTCCGGCGGGAAGGTGGGATCGCTGATCACGGTGGTGCCCGACGAGATACCATCGCCACCGATCGTGGTGAACGCCCGGATCAACCCGGTGAAGAGGTTGCCACCGAACGAGGTTTCGGTGTCCCACCCGCTGTTGTCGACGAGATCCCACACCAGACACCCGTGGCGTAAGTCCGCGCCAACCCATGGCGGGTCGTCGCCGTCGAGGTATCTGCGTGGCTCCCACGTCAGTTGAGCATCGGCGGCGATCCGTTTGCTGACGTCGTGGATGTATTTGAACCGGGAGTGCCCGAGGCAGAACTGGGAGTTGTCGTCCTCGATGGACAGCGGGGCGACGACCTGCGACCACGTCGACTGGTCCAGGTCGAACCATCCGGCGCCGTTGATCGGATCGTCGGGGACCGTCCAGAGGTTGCCTTCGAGGCGAAGAATGTTGAGGAACAGCGTCAACTTCAAAGCCCACTTCGCGGGCCCGAACAGAATCCAGATCCGAGGGAACTGAATCTCCGGCGGCAGGAACGGATTGCTGTACGCCAGAATGTGTTTCAGGTGCTCGTAGTCGGATTTGAATACCGCTTTGACGATGCGCTGGCCGGTGTCGTCCTTGTATTGCTCGAGGTCGTCGAGCATCCCCGCCCATCGGGATCCGTCTTTGTCGACCGTGATGAAGACATTGGCGGTGTCGCGGGCATCGTGGTCGGTGAGCCAGCGGGACAGGTAGTAGTGGGCGGGCATCTGGATTTCGCCGAGCCCGGTTTCGTTCTCCGGGAGTGTGAATTTCGCGCTGATTTCGTTGTGGACTTCGCCGCGCAGTACCCAGTCGCCGTCCCAGATCCGAACCAGCGGCGGTTTGATGCGGCGCTCGTTGTCGGCCTTGAGCCGGTCGGTGATCTCGGTGAAGACCTGATCGAAGTCGATTGTCGCGACCATCGTCTACTCCAATCCCCATGGGCGCGGCCACGGCCGCGGGCACTTCACCTGAATGCCGGCGCCTATCGGTGCTTTGCTGACGGTGACCGGGATCTGTGTGGCCGGAGTACGGCCGGGCAGGTGGTACATGAACCGCTTGCCGCCCATGCGCTGATACACCTCGGTGTCCAGCGAACTGTTGACTTGGCCGTTGCGGGCCATCTTGTCCGTGTCGATCAGCAGGTGCTCGCCGTTGATCAGCGGCGGCATCACGACCTTGCGAGCCACGTCGGTGGCGGCCCGCTCGAATTCGTCGTTGCCCCAAGAGAAGTCGGGGATCGTCCAGATGATGCCGGCGGTCCCAGCTTGCACGACCCACTGCAGCCAGATCTCGTAGTCCACCGGCAGCGGGTTGGACACGGTCACGTACCCGGTTTCGGTGCCGGAGACCGTGGTGTTGGTGACCGTGACGAACGAGCTGACCGCGGACTCTTCGATCCACCGCGGATACGCGCCCACCAGTGGCAGCAACACCAGGCCGTACTGTTCGCTGTCGGGGTCGTTGACCGCCTTGATCTTCGGCTTCGCACCCAGCCGGATCGGCAGATACCGGCGCGAATCCTCCGTGGTCACCCACAGTTTCGCGTCACGCTTGGCCGAGAGCGCATTGCGGAAGTTCGAGTCCACGTACCGCCACGGGTTCTCGCGAGTACCCATGATGTGGATCGCGAGGATGAAGTCGTACTTCTCTTCCCGGATCCCGCCGTAGGTGGCGCCCACCTCGAACGCCGTGCTGTTGTAGATGGCGGTGATCGGCGGGTCGTACATGGCATCGAAGTCGGTGCCGTCGTCCTCGTCGGCCAGGGCGACGCCGTCGTCCCACTGCCCCTCACCGGACAGCGTCCACCAACTGCCGTCGCAGCCCTCCAACTCGATCAGGACGCCACCGCGGGGTTCGATCACCGCGGCACCAACGCCCGGCTACGAGTCCGGCGCCCGATCTCCACCATCTTCATTTCCCGCTGGAACTCCCCCGCCGACATGCCGGTGTTCAGGTTCTCGATGATCAAGCGGTTGTCGACGTTCTGTGTGCGGCCAGCCTTCTGTGCCGCCGCCGAGCGCCACTGCGGGCCGGTGAGCATCCACTCCGTCTCGCCGGAGGTGTTGATGGCGACCGTGCCGTCCGGGACCGGTCCGCCCTGGTCGCGCACGACCGCAGGGATACGCAACGTCTTCATCAACTCCTCGAGCCAGTTCGCCGAACCCGGCACGACCGGGCCCTGCTTGGCCAGTTCTTCGGATGAGGGGGTCGCCGGTTTGGCCTTCTTCGCTTTCTCGGCTTCGCTGGCCGCGATACCGATCGCCGCGCCGGTGACACCGCCGATGTCCCCACCGAGGCCGACGACGTTGAGAACGTCGGAGACCTGGCCCTCCACGAACGCCTTGGCGACATTGCCGAGGAGGGTGACCGGACTGGAATATCCGGAGCTACCGCCGGAGGTGTCCGAGTCGTCTTCGCGCTGCTCCTTCTGCTCGGCGGCCAGTGAGTTGATGGCCTTCTGCAGGGACAGGTCCGCAGCGCGGCGTTCGTCTTCGCTGGCGGCGGGGTCGTCGTAGATCTCGTTGCGTTCCTCGCGGGCGTTGCGGATCGCCAGCTGCAGTTCTTCGAGGCGAATCTGGTCGTCGGTGAGATCACCGGTCAGCTCCGGCGCCTCGGGTACGGGCCCGAGGGTGGTGTTGGCTTGGTCGCGCTGCTGCTCGAGCTGCTGCACCCGCAGCTCGGCCTTCTGCACATCGATCTCGGCTTGGCGCTTGTCGTCGGCAGAGCGTTTCGGGTCCTTGAGTTCTTCGTCGCGCTGAGACTTCGCCTTGTTCAGGCTGATTCGCGCGGACTCCAACTCGAGGTCTTTCTCGGCGTCCCACTCATCGCGCGAGGAAGACCGCGAGGACCGCGAGGTACGGCTGTTACTCGAGGACTCGGGCGGGTTCCACGACGAGGTGGGCAAATAGAACTTGAGCGGCAGATCACCTGAGGCTGCGGACTGCGCGCCCGAGCCGACGCGGACGCCGTTGGATCCGGACTCCAGCGGGGTCCCGGCGAGGGTGCCGGCCATGTGCGAGTACTGGCCGCCGCCGCCGCGGTAGATGCCCACCGACAGGCCACGCCTGGTCGGGTCTTGGCCGGTCTTGAATCCCAGCCCGGCGAAATCGGATTCGGTGGTGAACCATCGGGTGTAGGGGCTCAAACCCTTGAGCAGCGCGTAGGCAGCGGAGATGAAGCCGGAGCAGTCCCAGGACGGGTTGCCGACGCCACCGTATTGGTAGTCCTTGCCGGACTGGCCGCGCAGGAATCCCATAGCCCGGGAGAGGGCGATACCGCCGTCGGCCATCTTGGTCAGCCCGAACCCGAAGTGCCCCGCGACCTCGCTCAAGATCTTCGTGGAGCGTGACCGTTTCGCCGGCGCCAGGGGGATGAAAGCCTCACCGCCGGTTTCGGGTTCGCTGACCTGGTAGAGCCGGGTTTGTGGCGTCCAGACCGTAGCCTCACCTGGCAGGTTGTCGATGCCGCCTTCGGCGCGTGGCGCGATCGGGATACCCGAGATGTCCTCATGCAACTTCTGGCGGGTCTCGACCGGCAGCGAGTAGTTGCTCGTGTCGTATTCGAGCTTGACCTTCTGCACCTTGTCCGGCAAGTTCTTCGCGATCAGCTCATTGAGCTTCGCGTTCACCGCGGGGAGATCGGGCGCACTGATATGGACGGTGCCCGGCTTGGCGTTGATGGTGTCGATGAGGACACCCGCTTCGAGCAGCTTGTCCCTCGCCTTATCGGTGAGCGCCTCGACCGGGATATCGACGCCTTCGCCGTTCACCCGGAGAAGCCCTTGCATCACAATGAGCTGCTGCTCCACCGAATCCGCGCCACGCAGCGACGCGAGGATCTCGATGTCCTTGGGCAGGTAGCCGAGCTGCGCCGCCATCACAGTCACCTGGTCGGCGGTGAGGCCGGCGGCTTGGGCGAGGGCAGCGAAGTCGCGTTCGTTCTGGGCGAGGATCGGTGCCATGTTCGCGCCGGATTCCGCCGCGCCGATCGTGGCGTCGCGGATCCCGTTGAGGCGGTCGGAGAGTAGCTGGCCGTTCTCGGTGACCGTGCTGACCTGACCATTCTGGCCGATGAGTGCGGCGCCGAATCCCTCGGCGGCGTCCCAGGCTTCGGCGGTGACCTTCGCGGTCTCGCGGACTTGGGCGTTGTATTTCGATAGCGCTTGCTGCTCGGAGATCGGCTTCCCGGACAGGATGTCCAAGGCGGACTTCATCGCGTCGATCCGGTCGGTAGCCGAGGCCGACTCGTCGGAGAGGACCTTCACCGCTTGCGACAGCGATGCAAAGCCGGGCGTTGTATTCTTCGCTACCGCTTGGGATTTGACGATCTCATCACGCAGCGCGGCGAGCTCGGACAGCGCGAACCGCCCGTGCGTGCCCATCCCCTGCAACTTCGTGGCCAGGGTGTCGAACGCGGCCTGATCGGACAGGGTCGCGGCGAGCTGCTCGGACGACATCTTCAGGTCGTCCATGACCTGCTTGGCGCCCTTCCACTGGTCGGCGCGCCAATTCTTGTCGAACTCCTCCTGGAGTTCGCCGGTGAAGAATCCCTTGGTCTTGCCCCAGAATCCGCTCGTGTTCTTGCCGGCGTCCTCCATGGCCTTTTCCATGGTGCCGATCTGGGCGGTGACATTGGAGATGGCGCGGTCGTCGAACGCGCCGCCGTTGAGAGAGAAGATCTCGGCCAGCGCGGCGCGTTCCTTGCCGATCTCGCTGAGCGAGGTCCGCAGGTTCTTCGCGTAGTCGGAACCCTTCTTCATCTCGGAATACAGGGTGTAGACGGCGACAGCCGCAGCGAGAACACCGACGACCAGCGGGCCGCCGAGCAGGCTGATCAGGCCGTTGGTTGCTGAGCGCACACCGACCGTGGCCGCGGCGAGCGCGCCTTGAGTGCGCGCCAGGTTGCTCGCTGCGACGGAGGTGTCCATGAACGCGGACTGCATCCGGCCGATCACTGGCACGTGTGTGCCGAGCTGGGCGATCACCGAACCGAATCGGCCCAGTGCGACCTGCCCGATCGTGGCGACTTGGATCATCCGGCCGGTCGCGGTCGCTACACCCACGGCGGCGGTTCCGAACCCGTAGAGCGCGGTGGCAGCGGTTCCGATTGCGGCGGCACCTGTTGCCAACCATGTCCCCAGCACGGTGGCGCGCAGCGCGACGAACGCGGCGGTTGCTACGTATAGGACCGGCGGCAGGTCGCCCAGTTGGCTGACTACCGGGCCGACTGCGCGTCCGACGCTGATCGCCGCGTCGGCGGCGCTGTGCATGACGGAGGTGATCTTCGGTGTCGCGTCGCCGATCCGTTCGGCCGCCCCGGTCGCGAAGTCTTCGAGCGGGCCTTTGATCAGGTCGTACACGCCGAGGGCCAGCACCTGCGCGGCGTTGGTCGCCTTCTGCATGGCGCCGGGCAGGCCCTCCATCTTCGCTGCGGCGACTGCGGCGGCCGAGCCTTGGCGCGACATGGCCTGGTGCAGGGAGTCGTATCCGATGACCCCCTTCTCCGCGGCGATCGACGCCAACCGCATCGCGTCCGAACCGAACAGGGTCGCGGTCGCGGCCTGGTACATCTCGGGCGTCATCTTCTTCGACGCGCCCTGTAGCTGGTCGAACAGCTTGCGCAGGCCAACGAACTTGCCCGACGAGTCGTAGACCGTCAGGCCGAGTTCGTGGATGGCTTCACGAGCGGGCTTGCCCTGATCTGTCAGCGCGAGCAGCGCGGACTTGAGCAGGGTGCCGGCGTCGGAGCCCTTGATGCCGCTGTTGGCCATGAGGCCGATCGCCGCGGCGGTGTCCTCGATCGTCAGACCGAACTGTTTGGCGACCGCGCCACCACTCTGCAACGCCCATGCGACGTCGGTGATTTCAGCGCTCGAAGCATTCGCCGTGTTGGCGAGAACATCCGCGACCCGGCCTGCATCCGCGGCCTTCAGGCCGAACGCCTGCAAGGCTTGGCTTTGGATGGTCGCGGCCTGGGCTGCGTCGATCTGCGCCGCGGCCGCCAACTGCAGGCTGCCCTTCGCGGCGTCCATCGACTGCTTCACCGAGAAGCCACCCTTGGCCAACTCGGTCATCGCCGCCGCGGCATCCGATGCACTGGTGCCGGGCAGGGAGGCGTCGTTGCCGAGCTGCTTGGCGCGTTCGGAGACCTTCGCCATCTCGTCGGCGGTCGCGGAGGCGACGGCTTTCATGGTGTTCAGCGAGGTCGTGAACTCGTTGCCGATCTTCACGATCTTCTCGAACGCCATGCCCGCGCCCATGGCCAAACCCAGGGATGCGCCGACCGCGCCGGCGGCCGCCACCGCGGGAGCAAGACCCGAACGCATCTGGGAGACGAAGTTTCTCAGGTCGGGGGCGACGAGGATGTCGATCCGTCCACCGGGCATTAGCTCACCTCCCCGCTTGTGCGCGCGCTTGAGTCAGTTGCGCGAGTTTGGATTTCGGTCCGGAATTGTTGGGGTCGGGGATCTCGTAGGGCTTGTGCGCGTCGCGGTAGCGCTGCACCAGCTCGGCGGTGATCTCCGGCGGCCGTTGAGCGACGGGTGCGAAGATCGGCAGCGGCGGCGCCTTGATGCCGTGCTTGGCGCGCAAGGCACGTTCCCGTTTGACTTCGGGGTCCTCGGGATCGGTGACGCCGGAGATGTAGTCGAAGGTCGTATCGAAGTCCGACCGGTCGACGAGCATGGCCAGGTTCTCGGAATCCCTGGCCTGCTGCGCGTCTCGCTTCTCCGCGTCTTCGATGAGAGCGGCGATGTCCAGGTGGGGCATCGTCACCAGTGCTTCGCGGAGGTTTACTCCGTGGTGTCGGTAGACAGCGGCGAAGGCTGCGCCCCAGCGAGATCCATCCCGTATCCCGGCAAGGGCGCGAGCAAGTTTCCCTCATGCAACTCGCTGAGGTTGATGACCTTGTTGAGGATCGCCGAGCAATGCTCGGGCGGGAGCTTTCCGACGAACTCCCACAGCCCCTCGCCGTCGGTGGTGATCAGCGCGAGCATGCCCGCGAAGTCCATCGCCGCGACGAGGCGGTAGAACTCGATGGCCTGTTCACCGGAGAATCCACGCAGAACGTCGGCTTCGATCGTGCCGAGCTTGATCGGTACCGGCGTCTTCTCCTCGGTGCGGAACTCGGCGAGCAGGTCCAGCGGTTCCGGGGTAGGGACGGCGGCGAGCTTGGGCCGGCGGGCAGCCGCGGACCGGTTAGGTCGCGCGGCTGCCTTCCGTGGAGTGGATGCGGCCATCAGGAGATGGTGACCGTTCCGGACGGGGTCAGGCTGGCACCGGAGCCGGTGAGGGTGCCGGGCAGGTCGATGGTGACCGAGTAGGGGCCACCGTTGGAGCCGGTGACGGTCGCGTTGCCGGAGCCGACGCTCGACAGGGCGATGAGCGCGGACTGCACCGCCGACGCCGCGGCGTTGTAGGCGATGGCCGAGGTGGTCTGGCCACCGAAGGTGAGCGTGAACGTACCGCCCGAGGGGCTGCCACCGATGGTGACGGTGCCCTCGGTCGCCAGCGGGTTGAAGCTGGTGAGCGGCACGAAAGGCTCCAGCGCGAGCAGTTCGAGCTCGAACCCATCCAGGTCCTCACCGCCGAAGGTGCGCGGCGGCGGCGTGGTCAGGGTGACCCGCTTGGAGTAGAACGCCTGCGAGGCGTCCTCGTCGCGCAGCACCAGCAGCAGCGCGAATTCCTCGTCGTCGCCCGGATTCCACTGGTAGACACCGGCGGTCAGCTCGGAGATCGAACCGCCCTGCAGCGTGGTGAGCACGGTCGCGACCGAGTAGTCCACGGGACGCAACTTCACGCGCTCCTCCGACGGGGACTTGATCACCTTGTACGGTGCCAACCTGCGGTTCCAGACCCGCTTCGGGTTGACGTCCCGGGTCGCGGTCACCTCGAAGCCCGCTTCGATGCCGCCGTAGGCCAGCCACGACACACCGCTCGTGACGGGCGACAGGGCGAACGGATCGGTGGGGATCGCGGTGCCGGCGGGGGCGCGGAATCCGTCGCCGTCCAACCAGATATATGCCTTTTCGGGATCAGCGTGAGTGCTCACGATGCCTCCAAATTCTGTGCAGCGCCCACGCGTTCGGGGCGGAAGGGGTTCAGGCGCGCGGGGCGCGCAGCTTCATCTCGACGCGGACCAGCGCCCGGTACAGGGGCTGGTCTTTGCCGCGAGTGGTGTCGATGTCGTTGATCGGTCCGTCGGTCCAGCGCGCCGTCCACGCCGAGCCCCGGAATTCCTGAGCCTTGGCGCGGCCGAGCAGGGTTCCCGCCATCGCGGCGATATCCCAGGCGGCTTCTTCGGGATCCTTTGTGTCGCCCGAGATTTGGAGTTTGGGTACCCAGGCGTCGATCTGGATCAGCGGCTTGCGCAGCATCGGATCCACGCCGACGTTCCCGGGGCCGCGGATGGTGACGAACGGTCCGACGATCGGGTCCGGCGCTTCGCGCGTCGTCACCGAGGCCGCAGGAACCAGGGCCGTGAACTCCGGATGCCCGATCAGGAACATTCGTGCCGCACCGGGCGCGAACGGCACCGGATGTGTGGTCATCCGCCGAGCCCGGTGTTAGCCCGGAACGCGCCGGCCTGGTTGTACTGGGCGAGGGTGCGGGCCGCGTCTGTGAGGATCGCGTGCGCCGGAGTATCGACGGTGCCGAACTCTTTAATGAACGCCAACGGGTCGTTGTCGACGAGGAACACCTTGTCGCCGTCGACCTCCACAGCGACACCATCGCGGTATGCGCCGGAGTGGACAGGGGCGATCTGGCGGGCCTTCGCGGCCGCCCGTTCCGCCATCACCTTGCGTTCAGCCGTCGAACCCTGACGGGCTCCCCGGTAGGTTTGGGCCGCGAAGATCTCCAGCCGCGCACGGCCGCCGGAAACCTCATTGGCTGAGGCCATCAGCCCGCGGCGGTCTCGTCGGTCTTGGTGCGCGCCCGCCGGGTGTCGGTGGGTTCGGCGGGCGTATCGACGACCACCGTCGTCTGCGCCTTCCCTTCGCCGGGTTCGGTGCGCTTGCGGTAGGCCTTGCTGTGCTCGTCGGCGTAGTGGGTGACGCCGGCCTCGTCGGTCCAGGTCTTGATCATGGATGCACTTCTTTCAGATCGCTCGAATGCCGCACCACGGCGGCGATGTAGGCGGGACGGCGAGAACCGCGGGCGGGGCGGCGAACTCGCGGAATGCCCTGCACGGTGACGGTGTCGCCGACCTTCACCAGATCCGACACCTCGGCGGGGCCGTCGAAACGGAACACGTCCCGGCGGTCGACTCCGCCCGGGAGTCCGGGGTTGAGCAGCAGCGTCAGCCGTTGAGTGACATGGCCGTCCTCGAACTCCTCGAGCACCGTGTAGTCGGTGAGGATCCGGATCTGCAGCAGACCCCACCACGGGACAACGACCGGATCGCCCGGAATCTTGTTGCCCGTCAGGAGGTCTTCGGTAGGCGTTCCTGCCCGGAGCAGGGTCCAGCGCTCAGGGAAACTCATGCTGCGGGGCCCGGCATGATCGTGAAGCTGTTGCCCTCGGACTCGGTGTCGACGAGATCGGCAACGTCGGCATCGGAGACGTACACCAGAGAACGCCCGGAATCGCTCACGGGCTCGTACTCGGTGGAGATCTCCGGGTACTCGGTGCGTCGCACACCGAGGCCCCTGCGGACGGTAGCGAGGGCGCGCATCACGATCTCGGCGCCGGCGCCTTTCACCAGATCGGCATCGAGGGTGCCGGCGGTGATCCGGTCATCGATCTTGGAGACCTTCGCCCGGATCTTCGCCGAGGCGATCGTGATGAACCTGGCCACCTGCGTGAGTTCCGGATCCACGAACGTCTCGCCCGAAATCTCCTGGACGTCCTCCAGGTCAAACAGCGGGGCTGCCATCGCCCTCGGAAGCCCGGATCGCGGCCAGAATGTCGGCCTTCTTCGTCGCCTCGCCCAGATCGAAATCGCGCAGATCGGCGTAGGCCTTCAAATCCGCGACGGTCCACGAATCCGACGGCCGTTCCTCCGACGGCTCGGGATCGCCACCGGCCCATACGCCCGGGTTGGTGATCGCCTTGACCGCCCATACGCCCGGGTTGGTGATCGCCTTGACCGCCCATACGCCCGGGTTGGTGATCGCCTTGACCGCCCACGCGGGGACATCGTCGTCCGGGCCGAAGACGTGGTATTCGCCATCGGCGTCGGGGACGTGCACGTAGGTGGCCAGCTTGCGGGACATCACAGCACCTTGGCGACAAACGTGGCGTTGGCGTTGAGCAGCATCGGCAGGCCGATGCCCGACGCCTTGGTCCACCGGGCGACCGGGTCGTTGTCGATGTAGGAGCCGACCACGATGCCGGGGGCGTCGTTGGCGTCGATGCCGTACTCCGGCTCGATCGCCTCCGCGGTGGTGCCCCACAGGGTTTCGCCGATCTTGTTCGCGCCGACGTAGATGATCACGTCGTCGGGGATCAGGCGAGTGGTGTTGCCCGCAGCGTCCTCGACCTGGGCGTCGAAGATCTCGAACGCCGGATGACCGAACGACGTGAACAGAGCGTTGACCTGGTCGCGGGTGACGATGCCCGCGGTCGAGCCCGGCGGCAGGGCGTAGGCGCGGATCTTGTCCTGCTTCATCAGCGTGGACATGACCCGCTGGGAGGTGATCGCCCGAATCGGGTTGCCGGACTGGGTCGCCCGGAACGTCGAGAACCAGGTTTCCTGGTTGGCGATCGGGTCCGCGGCGGAACCGCCGGTGACACTCCACAGAGTGCCCGCGGTGACCGAGTGGCCTCCCAGGCGGCCGAAGTCGGCCTCCAAATCCAAGCCGTTCTCCGCCAGGGTGATCTTGCCGTTCACCACCGCCGACGCCTTGGCCATGATGATGCGGGTCCGCAACGCCTGGGCCAGATCGACGGCGTCGTTGTAGATCAGATCCTGGATCGCCTGGTCCGCCTTGCGCAGACGCAGCCGGTCGTACTCGCCGAGTCGCCGCTTCTCCGACATCGGGGGCAGCTCGCCGGAAATCCGGGTCACACCCTTGCGGCCGGTGATCGGCGCCTCGGTGTCCCACGAACGGAACTGGCCGGCGCGACGAAGACCGTGCTGGGTGATGTTGGCCCGGAACTCGACGTCGTCGATCAGGGTGTCGGGCAGCAGGTTGTCGATCAGGGTCAGGTCGTTGATCGGGTTGTCAGCCAGAGCTTCCCGGACGTAGCCGGTCAGCTCGGCAGGACTGACGTAGTCACTGTTGATGACGAGAGCCATTGCTTACGCCTCCTCTCAGAAGTAGCTGATCTGCTGGGCCGTAGCCTGGCCAGCCGCGTTGACGGTGTGAGGGCACTTGGCCGCGATGACAGCGCCGTGCCAGAGCAGAGCGCCGGCGACCTTGGTGGCGCCAGTGGAGATCTTCACCGCGGTCAGCAGGTGACCGGCGATGATCTCGTCGTCGTGGTCGCCCGCGGTGAACAGCCCGTACTTGCCGGACACGAGCTTCTTCAGAGCGAAGCCGCTCTTGAGGTAGCCGTTGGGGTAGTGGGTGTTCGCGGTGAAGGTGGTCAAGTCGAGGGTGATCGTGCGTGCACGATCGGTGCCCTCGGCCGAGGCCAGCCAGGACTGATCGTCCTGACCGAAAGTCTCGGTGGTCAGCTTGAGATCCATTGCGCCCCTCCTTTTCTGGGGTCGTGAGAATTACTTGCGGGATTTGCGCGCTTCGTACGCCGCGCGGCCGGCGGCCATGGATCCCGCCGAGTCGGCCGCGCCGCCGCCTTGGCGACGGTCGGGCCGCGGTGCGGGCGGGGTGGCCGGTTCTTGGGTTGCCGGGGCGGTAGCACCGATGAGCGTCTTTAGCTCCTCGGCGTCGGCCACCATTTCCTCGAGGGTGGAGCCCTTCAGCCGACCGGCCAATGCCAATGGGATACCGGACTTTTCGGCGGCCTCGTAGCTGCGGGCTTTGACGGCGTCCTTCTCCAGTGCTGCGATCCGTTCGGCGGTCCGTTCGGCCTCGGTCTTCTGGGCGTCCTCGAACGCCTTGACCTTGGCTTGCAGGGCCGTCTGTTCCTTCTCGGCCGCTGCGCGGGCTTTGCGCTCGGCCTTCAAAGCGGCCAGGCCGGACTCGCCGAGATCACCGTCGGTCGAACCCGTCGCGGGCTCTACGGTCGGCGTCGCAGGTGGCGTGGGCTCTGTCGATCCGGGAACGGATGTTCCGGTGGCAGGTGCCGTCATTGGTGATCCTCCATCGCGGGGGAAATCCGTCCGGCCTCGCGCCGAGCGGGAGTGTGAGGGGCTACAGGATGTAGCCGTAGTCGCGGAGCAACTTGAGTGCTTCCGCCCGGTTGCCCTTGGCGATCTCGTAGATCGCCTCGGGCATGAGCCGTGGTGTAGCGCGGGTGTTTCGGCCGCGGCGCCGGGCGGCCGCGGAGGCGACACTGCGGCGGGTGGCGCCTTCGCGGGTGGTGAGCAGTTGCTGGCCGTAGACCTCGGTCCGTTGTGCGCGGCCGCCGATGACCGTCAGGCCGCGGCGAGCGTTGACTACCTGGTTCAGGTCGGCGCCGTCCCGGATCGCCTGCGCGCCAGCAACAGTGAATGCCCGGCGCTGCTCGGCCTCGGTCAAGCTCTCGAAGTACTTCTTCGGGTCGGTGGTCTTGTCCCCGGCGCGGTCCTCGCGCGATGGGATGTGTTTGCAGTTGCAGTTCGGATGCCGCCGAAACCCGCTGGACCAGTGGTAATACCGTCCAGCGAGAACGACGCAGCGTGCGCAGGAGGGCGGGACCAGCATCCGCACGTACCCGACGCCGAGCCGGGACACGATCCCCACCCCGGTGGCGGTCCGGCCGGCGTCGGCGAATTCGTTGCTGATCACCCGCCGCACCTCGAGGCCCGCTGCCTGCCACGCCTGGTAGGCGGGCATGCCCTCCGCGATCCGCGCTCTGGCGCCGATCACCGACTGCGCCAGCAGTCCTTCGATCGTGCGCCCGTCCGCGGTCACACCTACGAGCCGTGAGGGATTAGGTTCCGCGACTCGCGGTGCCCGGATGTTCTGCTCCTCCAGGGCATCCGAGACGTATCGGTCGGTGTTGCGCACCGCGGCCGCCTGCCCGGCCTCCACAGTTCGTGTCAGTCGGTCGACGTTGCGGGCGAACCAGGCGTCGAAGTCCTTGGGTGGCGTGCTCGCCCACTGCTTGGCGATTTCCTCGATCGCGGCGACCGAGGCTTTGCGCTGGGCCTCGTCGAACTCCGCCGCGGACTGCAGCACAGCCATCGGCTACTCGAGTACGCCGACCGGCAGCCCGTTGTCCTCCGGCTGCGAGCGGTCCGCGGCCAGCTCGGCGCGCAGATTGCGGACCTCGGGGTCGGTCTCCTGGTCGTCGAAGTAGCCGCGTTCGCGCGTCTTGCGGGCTTCGTCCCAGCCCATCTCATCCCAAGAACCCTCCCGGGACAGGACAGGGGTGCCGCCGTTCAACTTCTGGATCGCGTCCGCCATCTCGGCCTTCGTCGGCGTGGCCGGGTCGCGCCACTCGATCGCGATCTGCTCCCCCGCCTCCGGCCACGCGGTGGTGCGGAACCGTTCATAGAGGGCGAACACCCATGACAACCCGACGCCGAGCACGGCGTTCTTCGACTCCGCGTTGGAGATCACCCGGGACTCATCCGCCCGGATCGCGCCTTCGGCCGCCGGATTCGCTGTGTTGGCACCGAAGTAGCGGAACGGCAGGCCGGTCACGCTGGAAGCCAGCTCGGCGTACATCCTGACCGTGTCGTGAAAGTTCGACAGGTCCGCGCCGGGCAGCTGGCCGATAGACACATCCTTGGAGGACTTCTGGGTCGCCCACATCGCCTGGTAGTACGACTGCCACGCCGGCAACGGGTTCCCATCCTTGTCGACGAAGTCGCCCTTGCTGATGCCGATGGCGTACCGCTTCGGCACGGCCACCGTTTCCACGCCGTACTGCAGATCCGTCAGCGTGCGGGCGCAGGCGTCGGTGATGGGGATGATGTCGCGCATCTCCGTGGTGCCGGTCCACTTCCCGAGCCGACGGCGATTCAGGAACATCACCGCCGGCACCTTGCCTAGATTGTGCTGGTCGACACCGTTGTCGTCGCCGACCTCGTCGATATCCCAGCCATTGCTGGTCGCCCTCAGCTGAATCGTCTTGTCGGGCAGCATCAGCGTCGCGACGTGAGTGCCGTCCTCCTCCTGATACTTCCGCAGCGCAGCATCCATTCGGCGTCGCCGCTGGTTCACCAGACACGACATCTGCCGCGGCGACTCCACAGTGATGAGAGGGTGTTCCGGGTCGTCCTCATTGCTGCCGACGGTCATGAAAACCCGCCCGAAAATCATGTTCTCGGTGGCCAGAATCGGGATCTCCGCGGCGAGGTTATTGACGTCGAACGCCTCCTGCAGCGTCGAATCCACCTGCTCCGCGCCGGGGCGGTAGACGCGCTTGACCTTCTGCCGGCGTGCCACCTCGTCGAGGTAGGAGCACGGCCAGTTCACCACCAGCTCGAAGATCCGGAGATCTTCCGGCACGGCGAGGCCGATGTGCTTGAGGCGTTGCGCACCTTCGTAATACGCGTCGTACAGCTTGTCCTCACGCGACCGGTTGGCCAATCGGCCAGTCAGCTTGTTCACCATGTCGCGTTCGTCGTCAGCGAGCTTCGTACGCAGTACTACCGCCATGCTCACCTCCTCAGCTGAAGCAGAACATCCGGCCGTCGACGTCTTCCCAGCCCGCGGCGCGCGCATCACAGGCGGCTTCATGGGCGAGGATCGAAGTGATCGCGGCGTCGATCTTCTGGTGGTCGTTGGGTTTTCCGAGCACGTAGGTGTCGCCGGGCTTGGGCACCTTGCGGCAGTTGTCCATATGGGTTTGCGTGATCGGGCACCCGTCCTGGGTGATCCGAGTCTTCAGGTCGGCCTCGAACCGGCGGATCGACTCATACATCTGGCGGGGTCGGTTGGTCGCCCATTCGAAGACCTTTTCCTCGCCGTAAGTCAGTGCCCACTCGCTGATCTCGGTGCGCCAATCGTGCGGGTCCGCGTACAGCCGGGCTACCTCGTAGGTCGTGAACACCTTGTCGATCGCCGCATGAACCTCGCCGCGGCGAATCTGGCCGCCCGAGGTCGCCGGGTTCCAGATCGTCGGCTGCTCATCGGGCCCGAACCGTGGAGTGAACTGCAGTCCGTCGCGGGTCTCGCAGCGCAGAGCCGTCCAGTCGTTGTTCTCCGACCCGTCGAACCCCACACACACCGGCGTTCCCGGCGGCGGGTTAGGAAGCCACAGCGTCGACATGACGGCCCTCCCAGAGGCCTTGCGGCAGCCACGACCCGGACCGGGCCACCAGCCGGTTACCGAAGAACCGTTCCGCCTGCGCCGGGTCCAATTCGTTCAGCTCGAGCGCCTCTGCTTCGATCGAATCGAGGTTGACCCACGGGCTTCCGTCGTAGACGTAGCGCAGGATCTTGCGGCGGTCCCGCTTGTTTCCCCAGCTCAGACCCTTGGGAGGCTGCCGGAAGAACTTCCAGATATCCGGGGCCTGCGCCTCGTAGGTGCGTTGCGCGGTCGAATGCTGGGCCGGATCCCACGCGTTCGTGGTTTCCATCGTCCGCCCGCCCATGCCGGCCGCGCCGCGACGCTGGGTCTCAGCCACCCCGACCATCTTGTTCTGCTTCGTGTACAGCCCCGACTCGTCCTGGAACGCGAAACTAATCGGGTTACCGACACGGCCGGTAGCCGAGGACGTGACGGCGTCGATGCGGTCGAAATCATCGCCACCGACCTCACCCATAATCCGGATGAAGCCTTCCCGCACCGCCATCAGGTCCGAGAGCGGCCCGAGCTTGATCATCGCGGTGAGAGGCCGGTAGATGTTGGCGACCTGGTCTTCGTTGGTGGCAGTCAGCTGGATGACCGGTGACGGGTGACGCATCGCCATCGGCTCACCGGTCAGGTACTCGTACTCCCAGCCGCACCCGCAACCCCACTCGGAGCACGCCCACCCATCGCCCTTGTCCGCCCAGCCAAGGAACTGCGACGGGCCAACAGCTTCCAGGCAGGTGACCGACGCCGACCATGGGCCTTTGCCGGTCTTCTGCGGGGCGACGACCTGGCCGCGGCGGTAGGTGAATGCCTGGTTCAGCAGCGGCTCATCGTCGGTCCGCCATTGCGCGCCGGGCCGAATTCGGTAGAAGTTGGCGCCGTTCCAGAACTGCCAATCCGACCACACGAACTCCGCGCCGCGCCGGTAGCCGTCCGGGATGCAGCAGTGCCGCCGCGTCCACGCCTCCGCGATATCGCCGAGGGTCGGGAAGTCGACGACGAAGCCGTCAGTCGGCTCCACCGGCCACCGGCCTGAGCCGACGCGGTGTCGGTGTCGAACTCGGCGCCTTCGGCTTCTTCTCCGCTCGGGCCGCCGCCACTTCGTCCGCGGCGATTTGCCAGCAGTTCTCTTTCAGCCCGGCCGGGGTGAGTCCGATCTGATCGGCGAACCGGTGCAGCGAACCGCGGTCCGACGCCATGGCCTCATCGGATTCGCAGATGACCGAGGTCCGTACCCAGTGGGCGATTGCCTGCCACCGCCAGGATTCGTTGGCCCAGGCCACCGCTTGGGGTGTGGTCCAAGCCCACGCCCACAGCTGCGCTTCACGCTCGGCGACGAATGCCGTCGCTTCCTCGTCGACGGTTTGCCAGCGGGCGCCCTTCTCGCCGTACTCCCAGCGCATCACCCGCCGCGGCATCAACGGATACTCCGGCACGACGCCGGTGTAGCCCTCCGCCGGCAGCGCCGTGAAGCTCAGCTGGCGCCGGTCCGAGCGACCCGACTTCGGATCAGCTTGCGGCCCGGAACGATTCCTTGCGCCACCACGCATTTCAGTTACCTCCTGGCAGCATCGCGCCGCCCTGGACGAACCCCCGAACGGCATCGCGCCGGCCGGAGACAGTGACCCACCCAGTGGATGGGGAGAACATGAGCCGCGACCAGACCGTCGAGTCCTAATCAGGTCTGCGCGACCAACACCCGAATAGGACTGCTCGGTCCTAATGCGGTCTCCAGCACCAACACCCCATTAGGACCGGCCGGTCTTAATGCAGTGATGTTGATCGAGGCCCTCTGAACCCGTCGCGCGGGTGAGCGCCCTCCCCGAAGGTGGGCGGCGGGGCCCTGTCAAGGGGTGCCCCCCTGGGTCTTGTGGGGGTCTCGGCTGACGAGACCCGATTAGGACCGCTTGGTTCGGTTTCGCTAATCGGGCCTGGTCTGACTTCACTGCATTAGTGGTTACCGATCGGCTACCCCACGCGTCTGGCTCACAGCGTGCGGCCGGTGTCAACCTGTGGATAACCCTGTGCCTGTGGATAACTCGGCCGGCTGATTGGGCCTCGATGATGATGACCCGATTAGCGTTCGACCGATGTGTCTCGAGGTCATCGTGATCGAAGGTGTTGTGCATCGAGTTGCGACGCTTTGACCTGCACTTATGTAGATAGTGTGGCGTTCGTGCAGGTCAGAGGGCTGCGGTCACGAGAGGATCTGCGGTTCGGTCGACACTCACCTGATCGCACGGCTCTGACCTGCGGCTATGCAGCGCGCGTGTCATATGTGCAGGTCAGCGTGTTGCAACAGGGTGCGTGTGGCCTTGCTATCTCGCGCCCTTGCTGGCGTTGCATGCCCGGCACAGCACCTGTAGCGGGCCGTCTGGTCTGCCTCCGCCGGCGATGGCGTCGCGGTGGTCCGCTGTCAGGTCCGTACTCGGGTGGGCGGGTCGCTTCCATCCGGGGCACCAGTCGCCATGCTGTGCTCGATGGGCTGTGACCGCGGCTGCTCGGCGTGCCCGCTCGGCCCTGTCCCTCGTCGCCTTGGTGGGTGTGGTCGCCTGGTAGTAGCGGTCTCGCTCAGCCCTGTGAGTGGGACAGCGGGGCTCGTATTGGGTAGCGGGACAGCGAGGCTCGGAGCAGACACGGAGCCTTGCTCGAGCCATCAGCGCCGTGGTTGGTGCCGGACGACTAGTCCGTTGGTGCGGAGCTGGTCGAACCACTCGGTGTCGTGCTGCTCCATCGCATCCCAAAGCCATCCGGGGACGATGATGGGCGGCTGCTCTGTGCCGCAGACGTAGCGCTGCGGGTACGACTGGCACGCCTGTGCCCATTCCTCGATCTGCTCGGGCGTGAGTGGCTGCGTGGTTGTCATTAGACTGGCCGCCACTCCCGCACCGTGACTGTGAGCGCCGGCTGCGTGCAGTGTTCGCACTTGGCGCATGGCCCGGTCTTGTGCAGCGTCCAGTCATTCACCACACCCCATCGGCGCTGGCCGTTGTCGTCGACCGTGACATGCACGATCGGGTGGTCTTCATTGACGAGGAAGCGGGCGGCGTCGCTGTCCGCCGGGATCGTGAAGCTGAGACCGCCCTCGGCCAGGTAAGCGGTGAGGCCACCCATGTCGTAGCGGAGCTGCCAGGCGCCGTCCCACATGCACACTCGGGCGTTGGCGATGGCGAGCTGGGGCTCTGTGGTTGTCACAGCGCGCGTCTTTCACATAGGTCGACTGCCTGCCGTAGGTCCGTCAGCGCGCCGGCGAGGGGGTGATCGTGGCCTGTGCGGAGGAGGTAGTCGGCGAGGGCGGGGTTGGCGATCTCGCGGTAGTCCAAGACTTCCTTGGCCGCGGCGAGGAGAGTGCGGTACGGGATCGGCGAGGGCTCAAGGGGTTCGGTCACCGAAGCGTGCTGACGATCTCGATAGCGGCGCGGATCAGGATGGTCGCGATCGTGCCAGCGGTGAGGATGGTGTCCAGATCGACGCTACCCATCAGTTATCTCCTGTCACAAAACATACCGCCGATTCGATTGCGACCAGTGAACTCTCGGCACAAACAGCTGTAGCGCCCCGCCGGCGAGGGCGGGGCGACAGGGTCACTCGGTCGGTTCGGTCGGCTCCGCCGGCGGCGCGTCCGGGGTGAGCGCGTCCACGGCGTTGATGCCGTCCTTCACCGCCTGCAGAGCGGCCAGATCGTCGGCGTCCAGCTCGCCCTTGCGGCTCACCTCGGCCTGGATCTTGTCCAGCTGGTCCTTCACGCCGGCGAGCTGGTTAGCTACAGCACCCATTTTCTTATCCAATCTCTCTGTTGCGTAACGTGATTCGTTGACGGCGTCGATGACGTCAGCGTTAGTGAAGAATCCGAAGATCATTCGCGCCTCCTATCCGAGCTTCACGCCGAGGCGGTGGAGCAGCGCCTGCACGATCCGCAGCCAGACGGCTTCGAGGCGCTCGGTCATCGTCAGTCGTCCAAGCGGTCGAGCAGCGTCGCCCAGCGCTTCGCCTGCTTGTCAGCGATCCGCATGACCTCAGCAGGGTCAGCGAAGTGGATGGAGGAGACGGCCGGGCCTCCATGGCCACCCAGCCCCGCGGTGACGTCCACGGCGGGCAGGTAGGTCACCTGCGGCCTGTAGATGCGGTGGGCGAGGCGGATCAACGCGCCAGCCAACGCTTTACGCGTAGCCATGGGTGTGCATCCATCGCAACTCGTCCGCTGCCTGGCCCGCCTTGACGGGGTCCGGTTCGGACATAGCCACCTCGATCAGCTTGCGGCGCTTCCCCTCGTCCATCCAGCGTGCCTGCGCCAGCATGACGTCCTCGTAGACGGGCATTGCGGCCGCCGGCGCAGGCCCTGCGGGGGCGAACGCCTCGACATATGGCGTGGGCCGCCGTAGCCACCATGGGGGCAGGGGCGGGTCGATAACGTCCGCGAGGCGCTGCAGACGGATTACCCTGAGCCCTCGGCCTACCTGGCGGCGTGCGCGCCTCGCCAGCCATGCAAGGCGGCGGTCGCTCAGGGTGGGCTCGTCCACGCCGCCCCAATCGCTCACCATGTCCACCAGCCCATCGGGGCGGTGTACACCATCGGGTCCTGCAGTGTCCGTGGGGCGGGATGACACCAGGAGCGGATCAGGGCGGCGAGGTCGATCACTTGGTCCTCCAATGTCGTGTCGCGCCCTGCCCGACCTTCTCGACGGGGCCGAGACCGAGCGCAGCGCGGAGGCGGTTGAGCACGTCGGCCTCTGCGTCGCTGAAGCAGTCGGCCATCGACAATGCGACGTGCTCGATGTCGCGGCGGCTCAACATCACCTCATGCGATTTCGGCAGGATCTTGTCCGCGACAGCTGCAGCGAGCGTGTCGATGTCGATTTCGAGTGACGCGGTTGCCATCACGCCTCCTCGGGAAGGGGTCCGGGAATCCCGGACGGATGGGCGTTGCCGGGTCCGACCGCTTACGAGGGAGAGGTGGCAGCACCTCGGGATACCCGGCCAACGAGGGTCGCAGCGTTCGACCGAACGGCAAGGGAAGGCTGAGCGCTGCGAGATCAGGGGAGCCGGAACAACGTCCGGAGAATGGCACAGCTGTGCCCGCTGATCATCGTGCCTGGCACGCCCGCTATTGTCCAGCCGCCGCGCGAACAGGTGTGCCACTGCGGTGTCGCGCTTGGACAGCGAGGACTTCTCGCGGCAGGTAGCGGGGACCATGTGAGCCTCTGTGTTGGGGCAGCAACGGCTTCGAGGGGTCGTCAGGATCGCGGCGGCTTGCACGCGCCCAGCTGCGCACTGTGGACGCAGGGATGCCGAGGAGCTGCTCGATCTGGCCTGCGGTGAGTTCCTTGTCCATCGACTCCTCCACCGAGCCGACAGCGACCAAAGTGGTTCCGATCCAGCGTTGCCCGCGGGCGCGAGCCAAGGTGTCTAGCTCGGCGCATTTGGCGGGGTCGACTGCACGGAGGGCTGCTCGGTAGGCGCGGGCGATGTCACGGGCCCACTCGAGGTTGTTGCGGCGGATCTCGGTCATACAGGCCGCCATTCGGTTTCGTGGCGTTCATACATCCGCTCAACGACCTCGCCGGGTTGGGCCGACTCGCGGGCGTCCTGCTCGCTTGCGTCGAGGTCAGCCCGCGTCGTGCCGTCTGGTTTACGGATGCGGTAGCGGCGGGTGGCGTTCCACTCCCCCTGCTGTGCCGCGAACCATGCCGTGCGGGCCACGATGTCGCGGATGTCTTCGGGCTCCCACACGAGGTACCGGCAATGGTCCTGGTACATCCCCTCGCGGTCGGTGGCGAGGTCGACAGGGTAGGCGGCGCCCTGCTGCTCCATCTCGCCCTGGCGGTCGAACAGGACCTCCGTGCTTTCCGCGTCGGGGGTGCCGATGCCGATCATGTAGAAGTCGTCGATGTAGCCGCAGTCGCCGATGAACAGCGAGTCGGGCCCGAAGGGCCAACCCTTCTTGCCGTCCTCGTGGAACTCGGTGTAGAGCGTCCCGATAGGCATGGCCTTCAGCTCGGCGCGGGTGACGATTTTCATGCCGCAGCCAAGGGATTGTTGAGTCTGCTGAATTCGTCCTGATGCCATACGTTGTGGCAGCGGTGGCAGGTCACCAGCTGGGTCTTCACCGACACCGTGACCGCGGCCCACCCGCACACGTGGCAGGGTTCGTCCAGTTTCTGATCGCGTTCGGGTTCCAAACCGAGGACCTTGGTCGCCCGCTGATGCAGCGCGGCGAGGGCTAGGACAGCGTCGACACCGTCCATCACCGTCTCACGGATGTCGTCTCCGCCGTCGGGGTGAGGTGCCCACACAGTCACCCGTTGCGGCGGGAGACCTACCAGGACGCCGAGGTTTGAGGAGATCACGGTCAGTTCCCAGCCTTCGCCGGGTAGTCGACGCGCCCAGCGGGCGGACTCCTCCTCGATCGCGGTCACCAGGGTGTCAGCGGCGAGGTTGATCGGAATCGAGGGTTCGCTGGACCCGGACACTTTCGGGCCGCCGCGTTGCGATTGCGGCTTGCCGGATGCGGCGGCGAGCAGGCTGTAGTCATCGCCGAGTTCGCGGATGTCAGCGAACGCGGACTGTTCGCATGCCCGGCAGAGGGATTCGGGTTTCTCGACGCCTGCGCCGTGCCAGTGGTCGTCGGCGGTGCGGGTGCGGGCTTTGCAGCGGCGGCCTTGCCGGCATTCATGCTCCACCGTTTCCATCGCACACCCTCGCTACTCGATTAGCCGACCAGTAGCGAGCGTAGCGATTTCGGGCGCGGATCTCGAGCCGCCACACGCACAGGCGTTCGAGATGGTGAAGGCCGCCGGTGCGAATCACGAGGGAAGCACGTAGCCCCTCCTCCCGGTCCGCTGGAAGGGCTCGCCGGGAACCTTTCCGAGGTTGAAGATGACCTCGTCCTTCCAGGGCCTCCAGATGATCTCGGTGACGGTCTCGATCGCCACCTCCTCTGTCATCTGCACCTGGTCGCCGACACTCGGGGTCCAGGGCAGTGAGGTGAACGGGTAGCGCTCCTGGGTGGCCTGGTCGATGAAGATGTAGTTCATGCGCCGATGCTCGCAGGCTGTGGGCAAGCGTCGTTGCAGCTCAGGTCAGCTCGGGGATTCGTCTGCCGTCGCCTCGCACGCGACCCGATGTATCCCCACCAGCTCCCCCAGATCCGTCGCGGAGATCTGGCGGCCGTCGTACACCACCTCACCGCAAGCAGGGCACTCCCAATGAGTCCAACCGGCTTCGGCCGCAGGCTGGCTGGCGGTCTCGTCGCTCATGGCTTCTCCCGCATGGCCTGCACGACGGCGCGCATCTTCTCTATGGCAGCGCCGAACGCCGATTGAGCAGCATCACCCAACACCGACATCTTCGCGTTGAAATCAGCGCTGGCGGCGTCGATTCCGGCGTTGATTCCGGCGATCTGCTCGGCAGTGAATGGGGCCTTGAGGGTCATGGCTTCTCCTCGGTGGGGTCGGCCAGACGCCATTCGCCTACCGTTGGCGGATCTGTAGCGAACACGTCAACCATCGGCATGCCATCCACAATCGTGGTGCGGCCGTGGATCTCCCCGTACTGAGTATCGGGACAGGCGCGTAAGTCGAATGTTCGCCACGCCCCGTACACACGCTTCCAAGCGCCTTCGAACCAGTCGTCCTTGTAGGGACGCAGGCTGATGCACCGCCTCGATGCCAGCGTCCGAGATGGAGCGGTCAGTGAGAATTCCTCGACGTCGCGGTTGTGATCGGACCAATCCAGTTCGACTGGCGATCGCGGGTCCAGACGCCACCAGCGCGGCGCAATCGGGTAGCTCATCTCAGCTCTCCTCGGTGGGGTCGGGGTAGATGGAGGCCAGGATCTCCAGCGCGCGGCTGAGACCTTCGACGTACCCCCGCTCGTAGTCATCGACAACGACCATGTCATCGCGCTCCGCGATCAGCTTCCGTATCGCCTCTACCTGCCCCAGGACGCGGGCCGGGTCGAACGCCGCGATGTGGAGCGCCTCGGCCGCAAGCGGCCAGCCCTCGTCGTAGACGATGGTGTGCTCGCCGGCCTCGAGGATCCCCCACTCCGGGTCGGCGGGCGTGAACGGTCCACCTTCCACGCCCTTGCCGTCTGAACGCCACTCTGCCGCGCGCCCGGCCGCCGCCCGAGCGATGCGCTCGTCTGCGTCCAGGCCAGCCCGCAGCCGGGCCAGAACATCCTCAGCCGACATGAACCCTCCCCAGAAGGCGCGTTAAGACGATCAGTGCCGCCAGCGTCGCGGCGAGCACAGCAATCTCCCAGGCAGGCCGCTGTTCGATCACCACAGTCCAGACAGCGAACATTGCCCAGCCGAACAACATCCGCGCACGGTAGCCGGTCATGTCTCATCCTCTCTCGTCGCCAGCTCGGGCGGCAGGCAGTTGTCGAAGTACACCCCGGCCCTCCACTGCCACCACCGGGCGAGCACCAGCGGTCGGGCTTCCGGGGTACAGCGGGCGAGATGGGCTCGTTGCGCCGGCGTCAACCAATCGATGTCCATGCCGGGACTGGACGCGCCGCGCCGGCGGGGTGGTTCCAGGCGGCGGCGGGAATGTCCTCACGGTGTCCCCTCCTTCATGAGCAGGCGGAGTGTTTCGCGGGTGTAGCCGGTCCGGCGGGACACGTCGGCCTGTGCGCCTCGTTCGTCTGCGCGTTCGGTGAGCACCTTCCGGATGACGGCGTGTAGCTCTGCGCGCGTGTCGTTCTCGGCTCTCTTGGCGCGTTCGTGTTTGGCGACGGCGCGGTCTAGTTCGTCCACAGGTTTAGCATAACTGGTTGGCCAAACAGGGTTGCATATATGCCAATCTATTTGGCATACTGAGTTGGCACCCCCGCCGCAAGGAGAAGTCGATGACCACCACATACACCACCGATGAGCGCCAGGTAATCGCCCGCACGATCATCGAGCAGCTCGCCGGGAGCCAGCGCCGTCTGGTCGCGGTCGTTGCCGCGAAGGACTTCCTGGTCCTGGAGAACGGCGTGGCGTTCACGATCATGGCCAACGCAGGCAAGGTCCGCACGGTCCGGATCCTGCTCGCCGACGACGACACCTACAGCATGGAATTCGGCAACATCCGCGGCTTTGAGTTCAAGGTGCGCAAGTCCTTCGAGGGGCTGCACGTCGACCAGCTGCGCGGGGTCTTCGAGCAAACCACCGAGCTGTACCTCACCATCCTCTGACCGAGTCGTCTGCGTGGCGCCCGGCACGCTCCGGGCGCGGCGCTGACCACTAGGCCACCACGGGGCAGGCGACAACGACTGTCGCCATGGGGAGCAACGGCGCTCCCCCACGCCCAAACCCTCACCCGCCAACAACGATCCGAGGAGGATCCCCGTCATGCAACTCACCTACACCGGCGACTGGAAGTCGGACCGCCCCGAAGCCGCAGTCCTGGACATCGGCACCTACTTCGCTTCCGTGCACTGGAACACGGGCCGCGATGCGTGGACGTGGACAGTGCACTGGGTCGACATCGCCGCCGAGTTCGATATCGAGTCAGTGCAGATCGCCCAGGGTCACGTCGACAGCCAGGAACTGGCGCGGACTGCTGCCGAGGCGGCTATCCGTCAGTGCCACGCTGTCCAGTAGCCGGGTGTCCGCACGCCGCGCCTCCTCGTCGACGGCGTACGCCTCAGCCACCCGAGCCAGAATCAGTCGGCCGAAGGTCACCTCGAGCCGGGCCTCGCGGGCTTCCTCGTCACGCTGGAAGCTCACGGCTAATCCTCCGCCAGTAGTTCGTCCACCATGTCCAGCAGGATCAACGCCGCGCCCGGGAATCCCAGCCCGCCTGTCATGTGCGCCAGCATCGCGTCACCGATCGGTAGCGGCATACCGGCGGCCAGTTCTTTGTCCGCTGCTGCCGCGAGGGTGCGTAGGCTGGCCAGGGCTTCGGCCCCTTCGGGGGTGCGCAGGTGATAGCGGGCGGTCACGGCCGCACCTCCCGAGCGGCCAGCATGCGGGCCTTCCGCTGCTCGTCCGTCGGCTCGATCCACCCGTGCCAGTCGACCTCGGGCACCCAACGCTGCAAATGTGCATCGCGGTCGACGTCGCAGTAGCGGCAAGAATTCGGGCTCGGCACGGTCACGGCCGAACCTCCCGAACCTCGTACACGCGATACTCGGTCCACTCCTGCGCCTCTTGTAGCGTCTTCGCTTCAGCCTCGGCGCCTTCGCGCGTCGGGTGCACGTCCTCGATGTTGGGTGGGAACGGCGCGCTGGTGCGCGGCCCGACGGCGTACCCGAGCGGGGGACGCTGCGCCGCCTCCAACGCCGCGGTCATCCGCTCGATCTTCCGGTGTGCCTTGGCGAGCGCCTTGGCTTGCCGGGTGAGCTGCTGCTCGTGCGCGGTCTGCATGACCTCGATCGCGGCCAGGGCGTTGTCGCGCTCGGCCTCGAGCTCGGCGACCCAACGCAACGGATGGCCCGGGTCCCGGGATCCCGTGGGGAGCTGACTCATTCGCCGGCCTCGCTCTCCAGGCGGGCGACCTCACGCTCACGCTCACGCTCCCGGCACGGCGCCCAGTAAGCGCACTGCCACTCCGCCCTACCGGTTGCCGGGTTGGCGGCTCTCCGGAACTGCTGGGTGCCCTCACGGCCGCAGCGGACGCAGGTCTTGGTGTCGCTCATCGGTGCTCGCTTTCTGCGGCGTCGCCATCGGCGAAGTCCTCGGCCAAGAAGATCTCGCGGACGGGAGGACGCCAACCCGCCTCCAAGATCGCGGTAATGAATCGCAGCGCGAACGTCACAGGAGCGCGGAAGTGGTCCGACTGCAACACCTGCTCCGCGAGCGCTTCCAATGCGAGCCGGTCGGGATTGTCGAACGCCAGTGTGTCGCGGTCACTCGCCATCGGAACACCCGCAACCGCAGTTGACCGTGTACGCGGCCAGCTCCTCGGTGCTCCCGCTGTACATCAGCGCGGCCCCGCCGTCATCGCGGACGACTACCCAGTCCGCGCCGATCGCCTCGACGCGCTTGTCGGCGTACGAGTCGCGGCCGAACGCGCCATGGCAGAAGCCCTTCAGGAGGGTGCCGACCTGAATCTCAGCCATCGGAACGAACCTCCTCGGCGGCGCGGGCGACAACGAACAGGTCCCGGGCGAACAGTCCGGGCTGTCCAGGGTGGTCGGTCTCGATCTCGATCCGGCCGTCACCGAACCAGGAGATGTACTCGTTGATGCGGGCGGCGGCGGCCGCGAGGTCCGGGAGCGAGGTCATGTCGTCGCCGTCGACCTCGGGCGGCTGGTCGTCGGTGACGGTGTGCAGGTGCTCAGGCATTCGGCACCTCCGCCGCCTTGGACAGTGGACGCCACGACAGCATCGGACGCTCCTCAGCCACCCCTGCCGTGCCTGACATGGCCGACATTCGCTGCGCCATCTGCTCGGCATGCTCGCGCGTGTCAGCCTCGTAGCGGCGGTAGCCGAGACCGTCAGCGGTGGACACCCGGTAGGCGTACTCGACGCCCTCAACTTCGCAGCCATCGAGCGCGCCCTCCAGCTCGGCGATACGGGCGCGGGCCACATCGATTTCGTGCTGTTCGACCAGGAGGTCCGCAGGCTGATAGCAGGTGGCCAGCCGGTGCAGGCGGTCCGACTTCTGCTTGGTCGTATGCCCATCCCAAACCGTCCGACTACCGGGATCTTCGTCGTTCACCATGGCGTATCTGTCGGTGTCGAACAGGTCCAGATCCCCCGGGTTGATATGCCAGGACACCTGACCTTCAGGAGTGGTCAGGAACAGGACTGGCCAGTCGCCGGGGGCTTCCGGCCATGGCATCTGCGAGGGAAAGATCTGCGCGAGGACAGCAAGGACTTCGGCGCGGCCCCGGTAACCGGTGTCTCGCTCGCGCTCCAGCTCGGCGATACGGGCACGGGCGGCCACCAACTCCGTGACCGTGGCGCGAGGGTCCACCAGGGTCCAGTCCTCGGTCGCGATCACTTCGGCCAGCTGGTCATCGGTGGGGATGCATGGGTCAGGCATGGCCGGCCTCCTGATCGAAGAGCGCTAGGGCGGCGTCGTACTGGGCAGCGAACCGAGGCTCGGTGGCCCGATCTCGCCACCCCTGGACATCCGCGCGGGTGTCGGTGTTGCGGGCGACGAGCACTCCGCGGCCTCCGTGCAGTCGGATGTGGCCCTCGCCGTCGCGGGCGGCCTGCTGCCGCGGCTCGATCAGATCCCAGATCCGCCGAGTCAGCGGGCGGTGCTCCAGTGCGACCAGCTCGTCCCACGCCGGCACCAGCGCAGCCCATTCCGGTGATACATGGGCCATCACCGCGAGGTGCTCACGAGCTTCGGGCACGGCGCGCAGCAACTCCTCGCATCGCCAAAAGTCACCGGCGTCGCCTGGTGCGTCGGTGCCCGCGAAGACCCGCTTGCCGGGTAGTGCACTGTGCCCGGTCAGGGCGCGGACAATCGCGTTCGAGCTGAGTCCGCGGCTGCCGGACTCCAGCCAGTCACGAAACACGCTGAGCGGCATCGCCGCGCCGGGTTTCTGCGCGCCCTCCAGCGCGGCGATGCGGGCACGGGATGCGATCAGCTCGACGGCCATCGACCTCAGCCACGGTTGGACGTAATCGCCGGCCTCGTCGGTGTGGACGTAGGCGGTGAGCGCGGCCAGCTGCTCATCAGACAGGCGGTCAGGCATTGGCTTCGCCTTCCTCGGCGAGCAGGTACGCGGTCGCGGCCGGCTCGAGCACAGCCACATCCGGTGCGTCAGCATGGATCTGGGCGAGCCGCTGCAGCCGGTCGTGCCGGTACCCGGACCAATGCAGGTCCCCGACCGTGACCACGGGCAGCGACTGATAGCCGAGGGCCGTGACGGTGTCCGCCCACAGCGGGTCCTGGGTGACGTCGCGGTAGGCGTAGGGCAGCCCGAGGCGCGCGAGGTGGCGGGTCGTGGCGGTGCATTGCTGGCAGCCGGGCTTGCCGTAGACGTTGATTTCAAGCATTGGTCATCTCCGGGATTCGGGGGTGTCGGTCAGGTCGGTCTTGCCGGTCAGGCGGGCAAGGCAGGGCATCCGGGTGGGTCGGCTGTTGGACGGGTCCACGCACGCGTCGTTGGCCTGCGCGCGGCAGTGCGGGCACGGTCGGTTGATCGCGTCGTTCACCTCGTAGGCCGGCCACACCGGCTGCCCGATGGTCGGGATCGGCAGGCCGCCGAGCGCCTTGTTGCCGCCTATCCCGAGGCGTTGATCGCGGTGGTCCTCGAACGCGGCGCGGGCTTCGGCGTCGGCGT
The DNA here is from genome assembly GCF_040654295.1 of Nocardia sp. NPDC050712. NCBI lineage: Bacteria > Bacillati > Actinomycetota > Actinomycetes > Mycobacteriales > Nocardiaceae > Nocardia > Nocardia sp. NPDC050712. The sequence continues at coordinate 1,000,532 of NZ_JBFAHT010000002.1, read as the reverse complement.
TCTCCCGCTCGGCGCGGTCGCGGCGGATCTGCTTGGCGATACCGATCAGGTGGGCGGGTTTGATCCGGTCGGTGTTGGTCTTGTGGTGCACGACAACGGCTTCCAGCGCCAGCGTCTTGTCTAGGTCGCCGATCACGGCGTGCCAGGCGATGATGTCGGCCTCGCCGATGGTGCGCAGGTCGAGCGAGGCGATGGCGGCGAGGACGTCGGCGGTCTCCAGTGGGGTCATGACATCAGCGCTTTCTGCTCGTTCTCCATGCGGGCGGCGAGGGCGGCCCCGGCGGCTTGGGCTTGGGCGACTCGCTGGTCAGCGGTCGAGCCGTTGGCCGGTGTGGCGGTCTTGCGCTCGTACTCGTCGAGCGCGTTGAGCCGAAGGCGGTCGTACTGCTCGCGAAACTTCGCCATCGACAGGATGTTCCTGCGCCAGAAGTGGTTCGACTGACTCCAGTCGATGAGGTTCAGGCACTTGCCCAGCTCATGCCCGTCCTTGTCGAGCAGTAGCCGCGCCTCTCGACGCCAGGCGTCGGTGACAGTCGCCTTCGAGCCGTTACCTCGGACCCCGTCGCGAAGCCGGGCGCAGAGGGCTTCGACGTCATCGCGTCTGGGTTCAGTCTTCCTCGGCGGTTTCACCGACGAAGAAATCTTTTGATCTTTCTTTGGTTCATCTGGCTTTAGTTCATGCGTCACCGGTGACGACACCCCTCTCGTCATGGGTGACGAGACCCCTTCTGTCACTGGTGACGACACCCTCTCGTCATGGGTGACGACAGGGGTGTCGTCATGGGTGACGACACCCCCCGACGCAGCGACGCGTCGGGCAGGGGCGCTATGCAGGATGTATCGGCTCGCAGCCCGCATCGGATGATCGGAATCTTTGGCATAGGTGAAGCTGGACAGGCTCGTATTCGTCCACCGGTGACGAACAGTGACCGCACCGATGGCCTGCAGCTCCGACAGCGCCCGATCCACCGAACTGAGGGACGTACGGAGGCGCGCGGCCAGCTTCTTCCGGGACGGACGCGCCTTCAAATCACCGCCGGCGAAGCGCCGCAACACCGCATACAGACGCACCGCCCGATCGGAGATGTCCGCGTCGATGATCCACTCCGGCAGGATCGCGAAGTAGCCGTCGACGGTGACATCGAACTCGTCGGTCTCACTCACTCGATGGACTCCAGCCCCGGCGAATCCTTCGCACGCCGGACCGCTTGCCGCACGGCGGGTTCGCTCATTGCGAGGACCGCCGCGATCTCGGCATGCGATAGCCCGTATTTGCGAGCGAGCAGCATGAGGCGAGGGCGATGGAATTGAATGTGCTCGGCCTGGCGACGGAGGTCATCGAGCATGCCGATGACTTGCCGTTGCGCTTCTTCAGGCTCAAGGTCAGCCAGAGTGGGTACACTCATGGACGCCTCATCTCCTGGTTCAAGGGATGTGCTGAGGTAAGACCCCGGAATTGGCGTGCCAGCGCCTCCGGGGTCATTCTCAATTCTACCCCAGTTACGTGACAGCACTCGACTTGCGATGTCACGAATGCGCGTGTCGGACAACATTTTTGAGGTACAGATCTGCACACGCTCGCACCCGCTAGCAACCGCCATCACGGCACCTCCGATGAATCACCAGATGGCCGCACGGAATTCGGTTCACTCCCCGGCGCAGACACATCGTCGATGCCTTGGCGCTCCATCTCTGGAGCGTCCTCGCGGTTGTCCGAATCCATATCCGCCGTGAGGACCTCGACGGCCTCCAGCACGAGTGGGCCGCCGATGCGTCGAAGCTCCAACGCCAAGCACTGCCGAAGAAACGGACTGGCCACATCCTGTGCCGAATTCAGAGCGCCCCGAAAATGGTTGGGATTACGCCACACTCCGCAGTCGCGAATGAAGTTGCGGATCAACACCTCGAACGTCTTCAGATCCACAACCACGCGGTCCACCGCGGACAACAGGGCGAGGTCTTCCATCGCCGACCGCTCGGTGGTGTCCAGCGAACCCGCGGCCCACTTCGCGGGCATCAGCGGAAGGACTCCCGCGCTGCTGGTCGGACCAAGGATGAGCATCTCGGCGAACAGGGCGCGCGCCGAGGCCGGCAGGGCGCGGAACTTGTCGTCCCGCAACGCTGCGCGGAGAACGTCATCGCGGGGCATCACGACACCTCGCAACGCCGGCGGCGCTCGTCGAGCAGGCCGACCTGACGATCGCGAATCTCAGCATCAGTGAGCCCCTGATGAGGGGCGGCTAAGATAGCTGGTACCTCGCCTTCTATTTCTGGCAGGAATGGAGCGTGGTAGGCCCCGGCATTGGTGTGTCCAGCACCGTCGGGGCCGTTCCTTATTCTAGCGGAGTTACCGCACAGCATTGTTTCCGCGAGTTTGTGAATCTTCGTATCTCGCAGGGGTTTTGCGGTCAACGGACTGTCCGCTGACCGGTTAACGGACAATCCGATATCCACCATCCAGCAACCCGCACAGAGGCCGGGCTCAGCGTTTCCTATTGCAGGCCACCATGTTTCCGCGTCCGCCGGAAACAGAGTGTCCTGCGGAACCAGTTTCGGAAATTCGAAAACCCGCGCCATCACGACACCTCCCGGTTGATGCACTCGGCGAGGCGCTGGCAATGCCCGTGCAGGACGTAGTCGTTGGTGTGGCGCCCGTCGACCACATAGCCGCGGGCGTAGGCGATAGCGCCGTTCCAGGAGCGCACGTTCTCCCACGACCACCAGCGCTGCCACCGCCCATGGATGGCGTCTTTCACAAGCTCCGCACCCCACCGGTGGGCGGCGACAGGGTCGTCGATCGCCATGAATTTGGTGAAGTCCGCGATGCTGCGCAACGGATTCCCCGCCGGCAGTGCGGTGATCGGATCGCCTTCAGCCGCGGCCCAAAAGGTCGGGACGCCACCGATCGCGCGAGGCCCGGAGATACCGAACCCCGACGCTGGCATCACACCGGGCATCCCGGCGCCGGGCATGCGCATCGGGTCCGCGATCAACGCACACGCCCGCACCCGCGACATGCTGTGACCGATATCCGCGGCAATGTCTCCAGCAATACCGGCACCTTGGCTGTAGCCCCCGATGACGATCGGGCCCGGACTCGACTTGATCGCCGCCCGCAACGCTCGGCGTCCAGCCGCACGGCTATCCCCGTAGGACTGGCCGGCGCCATAGGTAGCCGGGTACTCGATGAAACCGAACGCGAACCGCTTCGGGTCCAGGTGCTTGGCGAACGTCTCGGAGATCCCGTCGCCGCCGCGGCCCCAACCGGTGCCGCCCAGCCAGAGAACGTTGATGGTCATGATGCGGCTCCTTCGACAGGGCAGCAGCTGCCAGTCCGATCCAACGGTTGATGGCAGGTCCCGCAATGCCATCCCAGACACGGGGTTTCGGATGTTCGGTTGGCGTGGCGTGTGCAGCGCACGTCGTCACAGCCGGGTCGGCCCTGATAGGCGGTCATGACGGGGGTGGTCATGCCGCACCCCCAGATGCCTCGGTGTGCGCCACCAGCACCTCGAGCAGCCTCGCCAACGGAGGCAGTTGGTGGTCGTCGAGTCCGTCGAACACCAGGGTTTGTACGAGCTTCTGGTAGCCAGGTGTGGCCTCGGCGACAACAGCGTGCCCAGCCTCGGTGAGGACCGCGCGGACACCGCGCCCGAACGCTGGACGTTCACGCCGCACCCAGCCGGCTCGCTCCAACTTGTTCAGCACATGCGAGAGCCGCGACAGCGACCCGTGGGTTTGCTCCGCCAGCACGACAAGCCGCACGCGATGACCTGGTGTTTGCGACAGCGTCGACAACACGCGGTACTCGAAATGGGTGAGACCGTCGCTGCGGTGCAGGTGTGAGTCGATCTCCGCTGGCAGGCGGGATGTCAGTGTGACCAGGCTCTGCCACACACGTTGTTCGATCGGGGTCATGCGGCACCTCCGACCGGCTCCAGGCCGCCGTCATCGGAGAGCAGCACGACACCGTGCAACGCCGAGTGGATCGCTACCGCCGATGGTTCGGCGTTGCGCAGCACCAGCCAGCCGTCCTCACGGGCAGCGTTGCGGTAGGACTCGATCCATCGATGGCAGTCACCGCAGAGCAAGACCAGCGCGGACACGAGGTTGACGCGAGGGTCACGCGTTCCACCCATACCGCGCGGGATCCGGTGATGCACCTCGGCGTCGATCGGCACCGAACGGCCGCAGCGTTCGCAGCAGCCGCGGGCCCGATCCTTGACGAGGATGATCGTGGTCGGGTGCGCACCGGTGTAGCGGCGCTTCGGCTTCGGCGGGGAGACGGGTTTCGGGGCCGGCCTGTTGGCGAAGCCCATGACAGCGTCCTTGGCCATGTTCTGCAGGGAGGGTTGGACGCTCACTCCGGATCACCGCCCTCGGGGTCCGCCTCGACCTGGTCAGCCTCTTCGTCTGCCGACGGCGTCTCTTCGACCTCCACGTCCACCCACTCCTCGGCAGGCTCCGGCTCGAGCGCCTGTTCGGGTTCCTGCGGGGCGGCGATGATGTCGGCGGCCGTCACCCGCTCCGAGGTGGCCTGGGTGGGGCCGATGTCGCGCAGCTCGTTCGGGTCGTACTCGATGCCGATCAGCAGCTCCGGCGCGGTTCGGCGGCAGGTCTCAGCGAGCGCGCGGGCGTAGAGCATGTTCGTCGGCTCGGTGCGGTACTTCTCGTTGCGCTTCTCGTAGCCGGCCTTGCGGACACGTTCCATGTCCCACACCGATTCCTCGTCCTGCTCGTCGCTGTCGGCGTCGGCGCGGCGCCCGCGCACGACGGCTCGTTCGGCGGTGGTCTCGACGGTCCAGACCTTGTGGCCGTGGGCGAGGAGCACGGCGCGCATGGTGCGTGCCTCGAGGGAGGGTTTGCCGTGGATGACGATCACGTTCTGCAGCGACTGCACCGCGTCCAAGCCGAGCTTCTGCCCGAACAGGATCGCGACGGCACCGTCCTGGGGTTTGCCGCGGTAATCCTTCGGCGCGAAGGTCGTCTTGCACAGCGACTGCGCCAGCCGGTATGCGGCGTCGAGCGCAGCGACCTGGTCCTGCAGGCTGACCACCATCGCGCTGGTCAGTGCGACAGGCGAGTTGCGTTCGGGCACAGCGATGTCGGTGCTCACGCGAGCGACTCCTCATCTTGATAGGCCGACCACTTGGGCAGGCTCAGGTAATGGATCTCGTTCGGGTAGCCGGGCCATTCACCGGTGGTGTGGCACTCGGCGAAGATGTCGATGGCGCGCCGGTTCAGCTCGCGACCGCGCTGTATGTCGTGTTCTTCCAGGCCGATGACCGACACGAGGTAGGGCGGGTTCTTGTCCTGCACCACGAACAGCAGGTCCGGTTCGTAGTCCAGATCGAGGACCGCTTGCAGCCCTTCGCTGTACCAGGGTTGTTGCTGGTGGTAGCCGTATCTCGCTGCCGAAGCGGCGAACGCGCGCGGGTCGGCGGATCGGCTGGATTTGTAGTCGACGATCAGCTTGCGGCCGTCGCGGGTTTCGGTGATGTAGTCCGGTCGGAACCGCAACATGACACCGGTGGCCGGGTCGATGTGATAGCCGGACTGTTCGGCGAGGCCGCGGCTGAGCAGCGCACCGGCCAACGGATGCGCGCGGACCGCGGCGGCCATAGCGCGCACGGCGCTGTAGTCGTGGCTCAGCAGCGGCGTCGAACCCTCGGCGTAGCACTCCTCGCGTTCTTCCCTCGCCGCTTTGCTGCGCCAGTCCTCGTGCCGCACCTCGTGTATCGGCGCGCCGACACCGAGCACCAGCGAGTGCGCGGCATGGCCGACGTCGAAGTAGTCCCGGCGCTCGGGCGGGCTGTCCTGCATCCACCGGAACGACGCCGGCGAGTACGGGGGCAGCAGCTTCCGGGCACCCGAGGAAGACAGCGAACCGCGGTCCGCGTGATAGACCTCCTCGGGCACGGCATCGTAGAGGCCAGGTTCAGTGGGAGCCTGGTCCATCACAGCACCTCGTCTCGCGGATCGAATTGGTCGCGCCGGTAGTGGTCCGGCCGCGTGGGGAACAGGCGCGCGGGTCGGAGGAACGCGATGATCTCGGCGGTGTTGTGGCGGCCGGCGGTGAAGGTGCAGCCGGTCTCACCCTCGTCGCCGATGGTCAGGCGAACCGAGCCGTCAGGATCACGCGCCAAACGCAGACGCGAGAAGCCATCGGAGAGAAAAAGTTCGCTCATGTTGTCGCCCCGGGAATCTCGAGGGCGAGGATCCGTGCCTCGGTTTCCGGCGCGATATGCGTGCGCGCCAGGTGGACATCAGGGCTGCCGATGCGGCGGATCGTGTCCTCACTGAAGCCGGACATCGCCCTGATCTGTTTCAGCGTCAGGCGCGCTCGCAGCAATTTCACGTGCTCGCGGGCGGGACCGACTGGCACCTGTCCGAGCAGGCAGTGCGTGCAGCGCTGGTTGCCGTTCGCGCGGCGGGCGAACGTTGCTCCGCACTCGCACTCCACAATCGGCGGTGCGCAGTCCTCAACAGTGACAGCGAGGATCGCGTCCACCGTGCTCTGCAGCGAGGTCTCGCTACGCAGGATTTCGCCGACTGTGTGGTTTCGCAGGCCGGCGGCGAGCGCGATCCGTGCCAGCGAAATATCGTGCGCATCCCGCAAGGAGATGATGTGCCGCCGGGCCGGGCCGTTCCTGGCGAAGCGAGGAGTAGTCGGCGCCGGCGGGATGGGCGCGGGCTTCGGCTCGGCCAGCCCGAGCATCGCCAGCAGCTCGGCAGCGTCGGCGGTGTCGGTGGCGTAGTGGCAGACCGTCAGGGCGGCGCGTTCTCGCTCCTCGGCAGTGATGTGCTTCATCGGCCCCGTCACGGCGTCGAGATCCGCTGATCCGATGGTTGTCATTCGTGGCTCCCGCCTGCGCATGTGCCGCAAGAGATTTCGCCGTGCATGTCCAGGCCGCGGCGCACCGTCACCTGAGTCGGCCGCTGGCAGTAGAAGCACAGGATCGCGACGTTGGTGTCGAGGATCAGAGCGACGTTCGCGTCGGCCTGCTTCGAGGTCCGGCACGCCGGGCACTGACACGTCTTGCCTGCGGCGGTGTCATGGGTGACGTTGCGGTAGGTCTTGCCGGTGACGATGTTGTGGATCGTCGACGGGTGAGCTTTGAACAGGCGCGCGATCTCGGAGATATTCATCCGCTGGTGCTGGTCGATGATCTCGCGAACCTCGTCGTCGGTGAACCGGCGTTGCAGTTGCTTGCTCACCACACACCCGCCTCGTAGTCGAGACGTTCGGCGCGGGCACGGTCGCCGGCATCATCATCCGGATCGATCTCCGCACCGCTACCCCAGCAGGTAGGGCACTCCTCGTCCTCGAAACCGCCAGCACCAGCAGCGGATCCGCTGCCTTCGCAGTCGGAGCAGGCAATCGCGAACACGTGGATCTTGACCCACTCATGCCAGGCCACAGCACCGATCAGGCAGGCCGTCGCGACAACGACCACGAGGATCACGCCGTAGCAGAACAGGATCATCACAACGTCTCCTTCAACAGCAGGAGCGACAGCTCGCCACCGATCAGGCGATGTGTCGGAATTTCGCTGACCAGCAGCGCGTCCACATACCGGCGAACATGCTCGAGGCACTGCCGGATCGCGGCATCCTCGGCCACATGGGCGCGCTCGTAGGCGATGGGGTCGATCACCAGTTTCGACGGATCGGTCATGCGCCGACCTCCGATTGGAATTGGATCAGCCAGGTGCGCAGCGTGTCTCGCACCCAGGGCCCGATCGATGCTCCGTCGCCTGTGTATTCACGGTCGGCGATGATCACCGTGCCGCCCTCACAGGACAGCTGTGCGCGCCGGGCTTCACCGTCCGCCGTCCACTGCACAGCCAGCCAACGCCCGCTGTAGGCGAACACGGTGGCGTCGCTGGAGATCTGGTTCATCACCCAACCGAGTTCGACAGCCTCGGCCGTGATCGACACACGCTCGGTCAGCTCAACCATCACCGGGCTCCTGGTTCGCGGGTTGAATGATCTGGGACTGATCGACGGGGATGAACGATGTGCCGGCGGTGTGCATGACAGCGCCGAGCTTGGCGGCGGCCTCGCACGCGCTGAACCAGGGCGCACCATCACGGTCCGGCCGCGTCGAGGGCCGGCGGAGGCGGGCCTGCTCGGCGTCCGTCATCGGCTGCGGCTCATCAGGATCCGGCTCGCTGGCGGGCAGCGTGGCAGCGTCGCTGAGCAGCCGCTCCATCCCCACCGCGACGACGCCGGCCAGCTCCGCCGGATTCACCGCTCCTCCTCTACGAAATCGAGGAGATTGGTGACCTTGTCATTGCTGAACCGCCAGCGATCCGGGAAGTCCTCGGGAACCTCGCGGATCGACGGATCCATCGGGTTGAGGACCAACGGCTGTCCGCAGCGGTTGGTCAGCGGGCGTCCGCGGGCGGCTTGGCGCGCCAACTCCGGCATATCCCCCGAGTTCAGCGGTACCGAGTTGCCGGTGATGCAGTCCGTACAGCCGCAGCCGGCTGGGTCGATGCCGACGGAGTTGTCGATGAAGTCGGTGTAGTCGCGGATCACTGGTGGCTCCTTCCGGTGTGCTCGTCCTCCCACTGCTCCGGGGTCAGCCACTCGCCCCACCGAGCGACCGCGGCCGGGTCGATATGTGCGACTTTCGGCCGGGCCAGATGCAGGCGCGTCTCCACCAGGACGCGTGCAGCGACCTCGGCGATGTCGGGCAGGTGCGGATGAGGGAGATGCAGATGCCTGCTCATGCCAGCAACCCCCGCCTGCGCAGGAGCGCCAGAAAGCCAGCGCCGCCATCCGCATTCCGCGCTGTCCGGCCCGGCGTCGCCGCGTAACCGCCGAGCAGCAACCACAGCTCGTAACCCAGCTCCGCCTCCCGCGACTGCCGGGGGCCGGGCTCCCCGTACACATCCATCAACCCCTGCGCCGCCCACAGGGCGTCCTCGCGGGTGCCGTTGAAGATGGCCGGGCGGACCAGCTCACCAACGAAAAGCGGGACCGAACCGGCGGGCCTGCGCAGCAAGTCCGCGACGAACGCCAGCGCGTCCTCCGGGACCGGGTCGGAAGCGGTTGGGATGGGGACGGTTTCGGGTGCGCTCATGCCGTCACCGCCCCGTCCGCAAGGCGCTTCGCGCGTCCGATGCACGACTTGCAGTCGACCTGCCCTTCGACGGCGGCCGGCTGAACGGACCAGGAGTAGGCGTCCGCTCTGCCACACACCGCCGCTACGCGGTCATCGTTGATCACGTAACCGTTCTTCTCGATGACGAGCGGGACCAGGTGCAAGCCGCGTCCCCCGCGCTTGGCCGCCCACGTGTGGCCGTCGAGTTTCGGGCGCGGCTCCACACCCCACTTCGGCGTGTGGGTGGTGCAGTCGGCCATTTGGACGTCACTGCGCCGCTTGACCGTCATCCGGTAGCCGAGCTGCTCGTCCCGCCGACGAACGGCCGTAGGCCGCGAAAAGTCCTCCCACGCCTGGTCCTCGGTCGCGGTGTATTCCGTCAGCGCCCAGGCACACTCGCAGCCGCAGGGTGCGATGAGCACCCACATGCACAGGGATGCCGGGACCGGCTGGCCGTCGACCTCGTAATAGATGGTGGTGGTCATCGCGCCACCTCGGCGTTCAGCAGCGGCCACAAGCGGCGGGCACCGACCGTGTCCTGCGGCGCGTCCTCCAAGATCGCCGTCAGCACGAGCGTCCAGCCCTCGGCAGGCGAGTGAGCACGCACGTAGGCGGCGATGTCGTGGTCCACGGAACCCTTTGGAGTGGAAAGCAATTCGGCCAGTAGGCGCTGGCACGCGGGCGAATGAGTGCTCATCCGGTAAACTCGTTCCTCGTGTTGTGTTAGGCGGCCGTCGGGCGGGACCCCGGCGGCCAATCCCCGTTCAGGGGAGGTTGGGGGCACGCCCTGGCCCGCAGACGCCATCACCAGGTGACAGGCCAGGGCGTGCGACCTCACCGCGCGGAGCTACGTCAGCTCGCGGTGAGGGGGTCGGAGAGGTCAGCGCTTCGATAGCGCCTTGAGCGATGCAGGGCTTGCAGCAGGAGTTGATGCTCAGCCCGTCAGTGCAGCGGCCGGGCGCATAGACCTCACACGGGCCGGTGAGACGCTCCAGCGAATCCAGCACGATGAGAAGCGCATACGGGCGCAGCGCGGCGCAGTACTCGCCGACCTCGCCGCCGAGCATCCCGTAGACGTTGCCTGCCCAATCCCCCGAGCCGCCGAACGGCCATCCCGGTTCACGGGTCGCGGCCTCGGATCGCTCGGCCAGGTCCCGCAGGTGAGCAGTAACTCGCCTCGCATCGGCGCGACGCACAACCTTCGCAACTTCCTCGTCCGACACCGACGCACGAAGGCGACACGCTTCCGGGGTGCCGAGCGAGGACGCCTCGATCAGCTCCTCCATCGAGGGTCGGGGGTGGGACACATCCCGGGCGGGCGAAGGGGGGCCGCCTGCCTCGGGATGTGCCCCGTCCTCGCCGCGGGCGGGGTGGGGTGCCGCCGGCGAGGAGTCGATACCCGCACGCGACGCGTACGAGGAGCTGGAAAGACCTGTAGCAGCCCAGATGTCACGCAGAAGCTGACGCAGACTCATGCCGCACCGTCCTTGGGGCCGCAATCGCCCTCGTGGCCGCGCGGCTTCCGGCAGCTCTGCCGGTGACCGCAACAGCTGCACGGGTAGCCACGCGCGCAATCGCCATGGAGCGAGCCGTATTCATCGACCGCGATCAGGTCATGGCTGTGATGCTGCTGAGCGAACAGGAGTAGCCCCTGCGGGTACTGCAGGTCGTAGGCGTAATCACTCAAAAGGTCGAGCGCAGGCTCTGCCGCAGCAAGCGCAGCCAGGTGCGGGATCAGCTGTTGGATGGTGTCCCCGCCGTGGTTCCAGCCGAGGTCGCAGTCCGTCTCGCACGTCAGGCAGCGGAGATCCCAATGGTTGCTCATGAGACCTTCTCCTCGCCGTCGGCGGGCCACACGATGGGAGCCGAGCGCTGGATGATCGCGGTCGCGCCGTAGCTCTCGATCAGCCGCTTCAACCGCCGCGCCGAGGATCGCGCCCGATACTCACGCTCGGTCGACGGCCAAAAGAAGGCGTCGCCGGTGTCCTTGCCGTACCGCTCGACCCACTCCGGGGCCGGCGCCCAACCTTCGGGCTTCCAGTCGCGGTTGATCAGGTGGCAGATGTCCTCGACCGGGCAGACCGTGCAGGTCTTCACGCACTTCGCGTCGGGACGGAACGCGCCCTTGGGGTAGGCCGTGATGCGGACGCGGTACAGGTACTGCTTCATGCGGCATCGCCGCCGTCGAGTTGGAGCTGCATCGGCAGCCCGCATTTGCCGGCGATCTGCAACGCGAACTGCTGACGGACATACAGCGTCTGCCGGACCTGTCCGTTGTGATGGCGGGGTGCGTCATGCTGCGGACGCAGATCGAACCAGTCCAGATACTTCGCGTAGGCGCGGTACTCGAACTCTTCGACCTTGCGGCCCAGAGTTTTCGAGTAGCGCACCCCCAACGACACCCGATAGATCAGGCGGTACTCGACCAGCAGCGCGTACGCCTCCGGCTGAGTCAGTCCGTGCGGGGCACCCCACACCTTCACCGTCGCGGCGTCACCGTTGGCGATGTACCGATCGTGGTAGGCGATCGCCGGCGCGGCCGACTCCAGAGCGGCGGCCATGACCGCCTTCTCTTCCTCGGACTCCAACACCATGCGGGCGAGGTCGGCGCGCGTCAGCAACTCGGCACGAGCCTGCGGCGCAACCTCGGCCTCGCGGGTGCGGATTGCGAAATACTGTTGTGCCGCAGCAATTTTCGGCTTGCGGGGGTCGCCGTTCATCAGCACCATGTACGCGCCGAAGCGGGACAATTCGTAGTCTTCGCTGTGGATGCTGCCGCCCTGTGGCCGCTCGACCAGCTTGCTGGCGTCGACAACGTGGCTGGTCAGGTCCAGATTCTGGTTCTGGATGGCGATCTTGGCGCGGTCGATCGCGCCGACGAAGTTGCGCCACGACTCGTACTCCACGACCTTGCACAGCTCGCGGGCCAGCCAGTACTCAGAACCGTTGGGCCGGACACGGCGGATCTCATCGAACGAGGAGGCGTCAAACGGCATCAGGCCGGAGTTCATGCGGCACCTCGCTGCGCCGACTCCTGCGCGCGGCGGCGGTCGGACCGTTCGAAGGCGCGCATCATGCGCACGGCAGCGTCCATGCAGCCGGGCCGGTAGTTCGCGACCTGCGCGTCCAGCCAGTCCGGGTCGATCGCGATGCCGTCGCGGATGATGGGCGGGCGCTTCGCGGTGCTCATGACGCCCTCGCCCGGCGACGCGGCGGGAGGAAGTCCGCCGGGTCGACGTCGATGACCTCGGCGATGCCTTCCAGGTCGGCGATGGTGAGGGGGTAGTGACAGTTCATCCGCCGGCTGAAGGTCGCATTGGGAACGCCGATTTGATCGCCGACGAACTCTTCAGTCTTTCCAGCGGCCTTGATGGCTGAGCGGACTCGCGCTGTGACCTGTTGCGTCCAGGTCTGCCGTGTCTCCATATAGAGACTGTATCTCCATTTGGAGACGTTAGCAACCGTCCAGCGCGGTCTTCAGGCGACTAGGCGTCAATGATGTCCGCTTGCCCGCGTCTCCAAATGGAAACTAGGCTGGACCAATGGCTACCAACGCACGAGGCACGGGCGCGCTTACAGAGGCGGTCGCGGAGGAGATGCGAGCGCTACTCGGCGCACGTAACATGAACCAAGCCGCATTAAGCAGGGCCACGGGAATTCACAAAGCGACCGTGTCATCCATGCTCAACGCTCGGACCGCAATCGACGTAGAACAGATCGCGGCCATCGCCACCGCCCTCGGTGTCGACCCCTCTGAACTAATGCGTTCAGCCCTTGAGCGGTACCACCGCATCATCGGCAGCAACCCCGGCGCGGACGATTCGGATGTGGGGCCGCTGCTCACCTCTACAGGCAGCGTCATGGCCCGATCCACCGACGAACAACACGCGGAAATCACGGAGTGGGCTCGCTCCAGAGCGGAGCAGGCTCGAGGATCGAGCACGCCCAGCCCTCCCCGGGAACCCTCATCCACCGAGGACCCTTAGGTCCGTCGAGCCGAGCGACTTCCGCCTGCCGCAGTATCTCGCTGATCTGCAGGGCGGTCGCGTCTTCGCATGGCACCGCGACCACCCCGCCGGCGTCGAGGACCATGACGAATCCCACACGGAAGTAACGACACTCGCGCTCGGCCGTCACCCGGCCGAGCGGGGCCGCTACTTCGATGCCCGCCTCTGCCATGGCCGCGACGAAGCCCACGCTGACGTCGTTCAGTGATGGAGGCAGGGAGGTCACCAGCTCCCTGTCGCTGGATCCGGAATCTGCGGTCATGTCCTGACCTGTAAACGAGCGCTGCCTTGCGTCGGCATCGAAGTCCCTCTTCGCTGTACTGAAACCCAAACTGTAGCCGCCCATCTGGAGACTACTCGAACACTAGTGCGATGCGCCCAGGCGGCGCGGGTGCGCGCCGAAATCTCCTCGGACGACTGGCGAATGGACGGCGATGCGACAGGCGGAATCGGGCGGAGTCGGGGGCGGAGTGCCAGGGACTGGGACACTCCGCTATCAACCGGCGATGCCGCCCCGACGCGACATTGCCGTTTCGATTCAAATTCGATTCAACCCTGACACAACGACATTCGCGTCAGGTTATCTTCGTTAAGCTAAGGTTCCGCGTTCACGGACACCCTCCCAGTTACTCGGAAGATTGAGATGCATTATGCGTCAATCGTTTGACTCTGGATCATAGAACGCCCTTGGCACAGCGCCTAGAGGTTCCGCGCTTAAACCGCTGAAAATTTCCAACTGGCACATCGGTTGATCAACGGCAAACATCCAGCAAGACATCGCAATTGGGCGTTCGCCCGGACGTCTCAATTGCGACATGCCGTGCGCACCAGGCTGACCCCGGCGCACCGCAAGATCGAATAGAGGATATCCGGCAAAGGGCAGGACATCTTTAGCAAATAGTGGTGCGACTGTGCCGGTTTCGAGCAATTCAGGTCACCGTTCCATTACGTGGCTGAACCGTTACACCCACGTCGGCGCTCCGCCCCCGCGTCTCGCATGGGCGAATGGTCACCACGGCGGTCGCACGAATGACCGCGCGCTTCTCCATCAAGTTGCGAGTCGCCCAGCGTGCTCGCGCATCAGGTCCGAAGCTGTCGCGGACCAAGGTGTCCACCTTCGCGGTCGCCGACGAGATCCGATCCTGCGCTTCAGCGATCTGCGTCTCCAACTCCTCGACGTAGGTCGCCACCGAATCCGCTGACATCCGCCTGCGCGCGGCATCCCGCATGAATGTCGTCACCTCCGCACGCAATTGTTCGATCGTCGCCATCTCGACATCGACCGACACTTGCCCTCCGTCGCCCTCCTCGGCTGCCGAAAGCAGCGCCAATGCGTCGGGCTTCTCAAGCCACCGCATCAACACTTCCTGCACGTGCACGTCTACCTTCGCGACAGCCCGCGAAACATGGCTGGCTTCTTCGCACCGATAGATCTCCAAGTAGCGATCACCTGACTTGACCCGCCGGAAACAGATCGCCCCCCGCTTCTCAGCCTTCACGCACACACCACAGACCGCGATATAGCTCAGGAGATGCGATGGTTGCGTCCCCCGAGTGGTTGTCTTCTCCCGCTCGAGGGCGCTCGCCAGCCGTGGCATCAGGGCTGGATCCAGTGCAGGCTCCCACGTGCCTTTGCCAAGGACCTTTTCGTCGTGGACGTACATCCCGAACGTGCTGGGGTTTCGCAGTATCCGGGCGACATCCTCCGGACGGAACGCGCCGACACCACCAGCCTTGATCCATGCGGGTTTCAGCGTGCGGCTGATGTTGCTGAGGCTGGCGACCGTGATGTCGGGATCGAGTGCCATGTCGGCGGCTCTCGCGAGTACCCGCACCTGAGCCGGGACCGGTTTGCGGCCAAGCGATTTGCCGGTGCGTGGATCGCGGTCGATCCGATATCCGGCGCCGGCCTTTCCGTGCGGTTTGAGTTCGGTACGGTTGTCCGACAACGCCCTCAGCACTCGCTTGCGTGTCTTGCCGACCTGCTTCGCTCCATCAAGGATGTCCTGCCACACGCGGTTTCGATCATCGTCGTCGTCCATGTCGTAGACGTGGCCGCCGTAGTAGAGCAGGACGCCGCGGGCAGCGAGCAGGTCGCAGAAGGTGCTGAACTCGCTCATGGTTCGCGTGATGCGCGATGGCTCCCACACCACCAGTACGTCACCCGCGCGCAGGATCTCCGGGAGCTTGGCGAAGTTCTCGCGTTCGCGTTTGCTGAACCTCGAGGCACCGCGGTCGTTGTCCTGCAGGACAACACCGACGGTCCAGGCTTCGTACTCGCAGTCCCTCCTGCAGCTCTTGACTTGCTCGCGGCAGGAGCGCCCACCCGCCTCGTCTTTGCTGACCCGCGCGTAGATGATCGCCCGCAGGATGGAGATTGCCTTTATGCCCCCGGAACGTGCTGTCACGCAGCCGATTCTAACAGGCGGGGTTATCTAATTTCTCCCAGCACACCTGCACCGGGCCGCACACGAAATTCGGAATGCCCTTGCCGCCCCGCTTGCGCCAGCGGAACTTCGCCGCCAGCCCGCCGAGCATCGCGGCCTCGCTGGAGCCGGTGGTCGAGGTCCCGAGTGTGCCCAGTGGCTCGGGTGAATTCCACAGGTCCGCGATCATGTGCACGCAGCGCTCTTCGATTTCCGCGGTCTGCGGGTACTCGTCCTTGTCGACGATGTTCTTGTCCAGCGACTCGTTCATCAGCCGCCGGGCCTGGTCGTCGACCCAGGTGGTGCAGAACGTCGCGAGATTCATCCGCGAGACACCGTCGAGCATGAGTTCGTCGTGCACGAGTTCGTAGGCGACCTGCGGGAACATCTCCGGTTCGGGGAATTTCCCTTTGGGGGCGCTGCGGCGGATGCCGGGCATCGAGAACAGATCATCGGGCTCGAGCGGTTCGGACATCTCGCCTCCAAATAGTCGCGGCAAATTTGCTAACGCCGAGTAATGGCGGGCATCGCACCTAAAGCTAATGATTGACGTCGGTGTTTCCTTCGCATTTAGAAGTTGCTAAACGATTACTATTCGACGCCATGGACTATCCACATGTCGTCGAGCAGGTGCTGTCCGCGGTCCAGCCGCACATCGGCGCGGGCCAGGTCGCCGACTACATTCCCGACCTGGCGCGGGTGGATCCGAAGCAATTCGGCTTCGCCGTCGCCACGGTCGACGGGAAGGTCTTCAGCGGCGGCGACGTGGACGTCCCGTTCGCCATCGAGAGCATCTCCAAGGTCTTCGCGCTGGCGCTGGTGCTGTCCCAGCGCGACACCAAGATCTGGGATCGGGTCCGGCGCGAACCGTCCGGCCTGGCGTTCAACGATCTCATCGAGCTGGAGATCGAGGAGGGCATCCCGCGCAATCCCTTCATCAACCCGGGCGCCATCGTGGTCACCGATCAACTGCTGGCCGATACCGGCGACGCCGTGGCCGCCCTGCGCGCCCTGCTGCGCGCCGAGACCGGCAACGCCCATCTCGAAGTCGACAGTGTCACCGCCGAATCCGAGCTGCGCACCGGCGATCGCAACCGCTCCATCGCCTACCTGATGTCCAGCTTCGGCAATATGCTCAGCCCGGTCGACCTCGCGCTCGACCACTACTTCCGGCAGTGCTCGTTCAGCATCACCTGCGCCGAGCTGGCCAAAGCCGGCCTGTTCATCGCCCGGCACGGCGTGCGCGCCGACGGATCGCGACTGCTGGAATACGGCGACACCCGCCACATCATCGCCCTCATGGCCACCTGCGGGACCTACGACGAGGCGGGCAATTTCGCCTACCGGGTCGGCTTGCCCATCAAGAGCGGCGTCGGCGGCGGCATGCTCGCCATCGTGCCCGGCCACTGCGCGGTCGCGGCCTGGGGCCCCGGCCTCGATCCCAAGGGCAATTCCGTCGCCGGCGGAGTCGCGCTCGAAACCTTTGCCCAAGTCAGCGAATTGGCGGTGTTCTGATGACCGAGACAACCCCACTGGGCGCCACTGCCCGCACTACCCTGAGCAGCCTCACCGACCGCGCCCGCACCGACCGCGCGGACCTCTACGCCGTGCTCGACGGCAGCCTGGTCTGCCACCTCGGCGTGCTGCTCGACGGCGGCCCGATGGTGCTGCCCAGCACCTACGGCCGCGACGGCGACACCCTGTACCTGCACGGCTTCTCGCGCGCGGCGCATCTGCGGGCCGCGCTCAGCGGTGCCGTGTCGATCGCGGTCACCCTGGTCGACGGCATCGTCTACGCCCGGGCCGCCGTGCACTGCTCCCTGAACTATCGATCGGCCGTGATCTTCGCTCGCCCAACGGAAGTGACCGATTCCGAGGAGCGGCTGCACGGACTGCGCACGATCGCCGACCACGTCGTGCCCGGCTCGTGGGACGCCATGCGCGCCGCCACCGCGAAGGAGCTCGACGCGACGCTGGTGCTGTCCGTCGATCTCACCGAAGCCTCGGTCAAGGTGCGCACCGGCTTCGCCGGCGACGAACCCGCCGATATCGCCGCGGGCGGCGTCTGGGCGGGCGTGGTTCCGCTGCGCCAGATTCCCGGCACCCCGCAACCCGCACCGGATCTGTTGCCCGGCATCGAGATTCCCGCCTACGTCCGCGACCGCGAGGTCTAGACCTCGGCGAAGCTCCGCTGCACCTCGGCGGGGTCGGTGGTGCCGTCGGACAGCAACAGCTGCAACAGAATTCGGGACTTGGCCGGGTTCAGTCCGAGCGCGGAGACCGTGCCGAGCTGATCGTCGTTCAGCTCGGCATTGCGCACCACGCTGCCGGAACCGACTCGGCTGGACCGCACTATGAGCACGCCCTTCTTCGCGGCCGCGCTCAGGGCGTCGACCACCGGCTTGGCGGTGTTGCCGTCGCCGACGCCCGCAAGCACGATGCCCTGCGCGCCGTGGCCCACCGAGTCGTTGACCTGGGTGGCGTCCACGCCCGCGTGCGAGTAGACGATGTCGACGCGGGGCAGCGGCGCCTTGCCCGGCACCGGGAACGTCAGGCGATCCTGCTGGGTGGCGGGCTCGGCGAACTGCACGGCGGCGGCATCGACGTGACCGATCGGCCCGCTGTTCGGCGAGGCGAAGGTCTGCACGCTGGTGGTGTTGGTCTTGGTCACGTCCTTCGCCCCGTGGATGGTGTCGTTCAGGACGACCATGGTGCCGCGCCCCCGCGCCTCCGGGACCGCCGCCACCTGAACCGCCGAGCGCAGGTTGGCCGGGCCGTCGGCGCTGAGCGCGGTGGACGGGCGCATCGAACCGACCAGCACCACCGGCTTCTCGCTCGCGACCACGTGGTCGAGGAAGAACGCGGTCTCCTCGATGGTGTCGGTGCCGTGCGTGACCACGATCCCGTCGGCCTGATCGTCGGCGAAGATCTGGTTGATCTTGTTGGCCAGGTCCAGCCAGACCTGGTCGTTCATGTCCTGGCTGCCGATATTGGCGACCTGCACGGCGTCCAGCTTCGCGATCTTGTCGAGCCCGGGGACGGCGTCGATGAGGTCCTGGGCGCTGGCCTGACCCGCCGTGTAGCCGACCGCGGAGTTCGCGTTGGCCTTGCCGGCGATGGTGCCGCCCGTGGCCAGGATCGAGACGCGCGGCAGATTCGCGGGCGCCGGCGCGGCCGGTGACGACGACGCCGGGGCCGCGGCGGCCGATGATTGCGCCGCCGGGGCCGGGGTGCCGGCGTCGTCGTTCGCGCAGCCCGCGACCAGCACGGCCGCGCAGGCCGCCAGGCCCGCGATACGGAGAATTGAATGTCGCGCCATGGTGAACCCCTTCGGTGGATACCGCGAGCCTGGGAATCATTCAGCAGCGGTGGAAATGCTAGTGGAAAACACCGTCCTCGATATGACGACCCGGTCTCGATCTTCGGGAAACAGCCGCAAAGCCCATCGGACATGATCTTGTCGTGTCACGGTATCTGCTTCGGATACGGATCGACCGGACTTCGACATGCGGAGGGTTGGACGATGAGTATTGACCATGGGGTCGATCGCGCTACCGAGAAGAAGTACGAACAACTCAGCCCGTTCGAGCTGAAGGACGAACTCATCGAACTGGCCGATGAGAACATGAAGAAGACCGCGCACGCGATGATCAACGCCGGCCGCGGCAATCCGAATTGGACCTCCGTGGTCGCCCGCGAAGCCTTCTACCTGCTCGGCCGATTCGCCGTCGCCGAGGCCAAGCGCGACTGGGACGAATTCCCCGGCCTGGCCGGCATGCCGCAGCCCAGCGGCATCGCGGCGCGATTCGACGAATTCCTCACCGCCGAAACCGAAAGCGACGCGGTGAAACTGCTGCGCGGCGCGGTCGAGTACGGCACCGCGACCCTGAACTTCGAGGCCGACGCCTGGGTCGGCGAGCTGGCCGACGCCATCCACGGCGACCACTACCCGGTCCCGGACCGCATGCTGACCCACATCGAGCAGGTGGTGCACGCCTACCTCGACCTCGCCATGGGCGGTGCGCCGGCGGGCGGCTGGGATCTGTTCGCCACCGAGGGCGGCACCGCGGCCATGTGCTACCTGTTCGACAGCTGCGTGGTCAACGGCATCCTCGCCCCCGGCGACCGGATCGCGATCATGACCCCGATCTTCACGCCGTATCTGGAGATCCCGCACCTGGACCGCTTCCATTTCGACGTGGTCGAGGTGAAAGCGGAGAAGACGACACCCGAGGGCGTGCACACCTGGCAGTATCCGGCCGAGGAAATCGAGAAGCTGACCGACCCCAGCGTAAAGGCGCTGTTTCTGGTCAATCCCTCGAATCCCCCCTCGGTCATGCTGGATTCGGCCACGCTCGCGCGCATCGCCGAGATCGCGTCGAAGTACAATCCGAATATCACCATCATCACCGACGACGTGTACGGGACATTCGTCGAGGGTTTTCAGTCGCTGATGTCGGCGGCGGCGTCGAACACCATCGGCGTCTATTCGTTCAGTAAGTATTTCGGCTGCACCGGCTGGCGCCTGGGCGTCATCGCGGTGGCCAAGGACAATGTCTTCGACAGCCGCATCGCGAATTTGCCTGCCGCGGAACGGGACAAGCTCACCAATCGCTATTCGACCATCTCCCTCGATCCGGCGAATCTCAAATTCATCGATCGGATGGTGGCCGATTCGCGTGACGTCGCGCTCAATCACACCGCGGGGCTGTCCACGCCTCAGCAGGTGCAGATGGCGCTGTTCGCGATCGGGGACCTGCTCGACAAGAATCTCGAGCATCGGAAGAACTGCGAGGCGATCATCGCCCGCCGCTTGCGGACACTGTGCGACAGCCTGCAGATCCCGGTGCCCCAGGACGCGAACGCCGCCAACTACTACGTCGAACTCGACCTGATGGTGTGGGTGAAACAGCACTGGACCCCCGAGTTCGCGAAGTGGCTCGAGTCCGAGCACGAACCCGTCGACCCGGTGTTCCGTCTGGCCGAGCAGGGCTCGATCGTGTTGCTCAACGGCGGCGGCTTCGACGGGCCGCAATGGTCGGTGCGCGTCTCGCTGGCCAACCTGCGCCAGGAGGCCTACGCCGAGATCGGGCACTGGCTGCGCGAGATCATGGGTGAGTACCACCGCGAGTTCCAGAGCCGCACTACCACGCACTGATTCGGCCCGCTCTCACGGAGGACGACGCCCCATGCATGCGATCAAGGACTTCCTGCAGGACACTCCCGAGGCCGCGCTGTTCCTGTGCCTGGCCCTGGGCTACGCGATCGGCAAGATCCGGATCTGGAAGCTGTCCCTCGGCGGGGTGGCGGGCACGCTGATCGTGGCGATCTTCGTCGGCATGGCGGGCCACATCACGGTCAACGAGCAGGTGAAGAACATCGCGTTCGCGTTGTTCATCTTCACCCTCGGCTACATCTCCGGCCCGACCTTCTTCGCCAGCCTGAACCGGAAGAGCCTGAAATACGGCACGTTCACGGCCATCGAGGTCGCCAGCGTGCTGGCGGTCACCGCGGCCGCGACCCTGATCATGAAGCTCGACCCGGGCACCGCCGCCGGTCTGCTGGCCGGCGGCGCCACCGAATCCGCGGCGGTCGGTACCGCCACCGACGCCATCGCCCGGCTGGATCGGCCGGCGAACGAGATCGCGGACCTGCAAGCCAATGTCGGCACCGCCTACTCGATCTCCTACATCTGCGGTCTGATCGTCGTGGTGCTGCTGACGAGCCAGATCTTCCCGCTGATCATGCGGATCAACCTGCGCGACGAGGCCGACAAGCTCTGGAAGCAACTCGGTGGCGGCAGCGACGACGCCGAGGGGCAGGTGCCCGCCGCACCGGATCTCATCGGCCGCGCCTTCCAGGTCGAGCGGGTGAGCGGGCAGACCGTCGCCGCGGTGACCGCGGCGCTCGGCGGTCATCTGACCATCGAGCGAATCCTGCGCGGCGGCAAGGTCATTGCCGTCGCCGACGAGCTCACCCTGCGCAGCGGTGATCAGGTGCTGGTGGTCGGGCCGCGCTCGGCCATGGTGCCCGCCGAGGACTCGATCGGCCCCGAGATCGTGCCGGGCAAGGATCTCGAGACCACCCTCGAGGTCGACCAGGTGGTCCTCGATCACCGGCAGGACCCCTCCACCACCCTCGGCGATCTCGAGCGCAAGCTGGGCGACCGCCTGTATGTGACCGGCGTGGTCCGCGAGGACAAGGAGCTGCCGCTGCGGCCGAGCATGCCGGTGCAGCGCGGGGACACCCTCAAGCTGACCGGCGCGAAGAGCGATCTCGCCAAAACCGTTCCCGCCCTGGGCTATCGCCTCGATCCCACGGTCAAGGCCGACATCATCTACATCGCGCTGGGCGTCATGCTCGGCTTCATGATCGGCAAGATCGTGGTGCCGGTCGGCAGCATCCCGATGACGCTGGGCACCGGCGGCGGCTGCTTGCTCACCGGCCTACTGTTCGGCTGGTTCCGTTCCCGCAACCCCAAGATCGGCCAGTACGCGCCCGCCGCGGCCGACGTCATCAAAACGCTCGGCCTGTCGGTCTTCATCGCCGTCGTCGGCCTGACCTCCGGTCCGCAGGCGGTGGAGCTGGTCAAGAAGTTCGGCTGGGGCCTGCCGATCGCCGGTGTGCTCATGACGGCCATTCCCGCCTGCATTTCGCTGGTGGTCGCCTGGAAGCTGATGAAGCTGCCCGCTCCCTTGGCGCTGGGCGCCATTACCGGACAGCAGTGTTCGACGCCCGGTATCACCGCGGTGCAGCAGGTGGCCGGCAACGCCACGCCGCTGATGTCGTACACGATCGTCTACGCGCTCTCCAATGTCGCGCTGCCGCTGCTGGGCCCGATTGCCGTCGCGATGACCGAGGCCCTGTCGTAACCCGCGGACGGGCCCACTCCCCGTAGTGTGGCAAATGTTCAGCTATCACTTCGACAGCGATCCCGAAAGAGGTAGAACATGGCGAAGGCGTATCTGGTGGGCAGCGGTGTTGCCGCCCTCTCCGCGGCGGCATTCCTGATCCGGGACGGCGGTTTCGCCGGCTCCGACATCGTGATTCTCGAGGAGCAGAGCCGCGAAGGCGGCAGCCTGGACGCCGCGGGTTCCCCGGAGACCGGCTACACGATGCGCGGCGGCCGGATGTTCGAGATCCACTTCGACTGCACCTACAACCTGCTGCGCTCTATCCCGTCGCTGGACGATCCGTCGGTCTCGGTCACCGACGACACCTTCGCCTTCCACAAGGATTTCGCGTGGAACGACCACGCCCGCCTGGTCGATGACAGCGGTGTCCCGATCGACGCCCACACCATGGGCTTCACCGAGCGTGACCGCCTGGAACTGATCAAGTGCGTCGGCACGCCCGAGCGGCTGCTCGACGGCAAGCGCATCACCGACTGTTTCAGCCCGGAGTTCTTCACCACCAACTTCTGGTGGATGTGGTGCACCACCTTCGCGTTCGAGCCGTGGCACTCGGCGATCGAGTTCCGGCGCTACCTGAACCGGTTCATCCACCTGTTCAAGACCTTCGACTCCATGTCGGGGATCTACCGCACGAAGTTCAACCAGTTCGACTCGATCGTGCGCCCGATGCTGAAGTGGCTCACCGACCAGGGCGTCACCATCCGCCTCGGCGCGAGTGTCACCGACGTGACACTGGCCGAGGGCGACGACCTGACCGCGACCGCGCTCACCGTCGACAGTGGCGGCAAGACCGAGCAGATCACCGTCGGTTTCGACGACCTGGTGTTCATCACCAACGGCTCGATGACCGCGGACTCGACACTGGGCTCCACCGATTCGGCTGCGGCCCTGGACACTTCGCGCTCCTCGGGCGCCTGGAAGCTGTGGCGGACCCTGGCCGCCAAGCGCCCGGGCCTGGGCCATCCGGAGAACTTCGACTCCTCGATCAAGGATTCGACCTGGGAGTCGTTCACCGTCACCACCAAGGATCCGACCTTCTTCGCCGAGATGGAGAAGTTCAGCGGCAGCGAGGCGGGCAAGGGTGGGCTGATCACCTTCAAGGACTCCAACTGGCTGATGACGATCGTGCTCAATCACCAGCCGCACTTCCGCGAGCAGCCCGCCGACACCTTCGTGTGGTGGGGCTACGCCCTGTTCCCGGACAAGCCCGGCAACACCGTCACCAAGACCATGGCCGAGTGCACCGGCCGCGAGATTCTCCAGGAAGCGCTCTCGCACTTGAAGATCGAGAACCGCGAGCAGATCCTGGCGAACTCGATCGTCATCCCGGCGCTGATGCCCTACATCACCAGCCAGTTCCTGGTGCGCAAGCACGGTGACCGGCCCGAGGTGGTGCCGACCGGCTCGACCAACCTGGCCTTCATCGGCCAGTACGCCGAGGTGCCCGACGATGTCGTGTTCACCGTCGAGTACTCGGTGCGCACCGCGCAGACCGCCGTGGCGACCCTGCTGAGCCTGGATACCCAGCCGCAGCCGGTCTACAAGGGCAATCACGATCCGAAGGTGCTGGTCGAGGCGCTCGAAACCATGCACCGCAAGGGTAGTCAGCCGGTTTCGGCCCGATAGGCGAATCGGTGCCCGGGGCCACGCCCCGGGCACCGCTGGCACGCCCCGAAAACCAGGAGATACGCTGCGCCGCACCGTGCTACCGTTCGCAGGCGACCGCGACGGGGGGTCGCTGATCGGCGAAGGATTTCACGATGCGGCGTTGGATGATCGCGGGCGCCTGTGCGTTGACTCTGGTCGGCGCCACCGCCTGTGGCAGCGAGAATTCGGGCGGCGGCGGGTCCGCCGACTCCACCTATAAACCGCCCGCGGTGAGCAACGCCTGCGATCTGCTCGACCTTTCCGCGCTGAACAAGTGGGAGAGCACGCCCGGCAAGCGCGAGCCGAAGAAGCAGGAGAACATCCTCGGCACCGAGCTGAACTGCGAGGCGGAGAACGAATCCACCACGACGGGCCGGTTGGCGGCGTTCTTCCTCCAGACCACCACGCACAAGAACATCGGCGAGGCGCGCTCCGGCTACGAAATGGGCGTGCGGTTCGCCAAGAACGCCTCCGATGTCACCTCCAGCGGTGCGCTGCCCGGCATGGGCTCCGAGGCCTTCTTCGTCTGGACCAGACGGGACTTCGATGCCGACGGCATGCTGAATATGGCGTCCGCGTACCAGGTTTCGGTGCTCGATGGCGCGCTCGAGGTGCACCTCGTGCTCAGTGTCGCGGCGCCGGTCACCGAATCCGAGGCCGCGACGGTCGCGCAGCAACAGGTGCGGCGCGTCCTCGAGCAGTTGAAGGGATAGTCATGCGTCGAACCAGCTTCGCGGCGGTCGTCCTCGCCGTGGGCGCCGCCGTCCTCACCGCCTGTGGCGGTGGCGACGACGACGGTAGCGGCAAGTACTGCACCGCCCTCAAGGACATGGGCAGCGGCAGCTACGTACGCAATATCGCCAACTCCGAGAGCGCCGGCAAAATGCGCAAGGTCGCCGAGGTCTCGCCGGCCGACATCAAGGCCGACTGGCTCAAGCTCGCGGAATGGCAGGAACAGGCGATGAAGTCCGCCGACGCCGGCGATATCCCCAACGCCCAGCTCGATACCAGCGCGCTCGAGCGCATCGTGGCCTACAACGAGAAGACCTGCATGAAGTAGGGCCTGCCCGCGGTTACTCCCCGGCCAGTGCGGCCAGGACCGCCGTCGTATCGTGGTAGTAGGGACGGAACGCGGTGATCAGTCCGTCCCGGAAGGTAATCCACTGCAGCAGTGAGGTTTCCAGTGTTCGCCCGGTGCGCCGGGCGCGCAGGCGGCCCCGGCTGTAGACCACGACGCGTTCGGCGTCGCTGACGAAATGCTGCTCGTCGAACCAGAGGCCGTCCCAGTTCTCGCCCATCGCGGCGATGAAGTCGCGGAAGCCGTCGTGCCCTCGCCATTCGCCGCCGTAGGGCAGGCTCGACGCCTGGTACATGACGATGTCCGGATCCAGGTGCCGAGCCATGTGCTCGAATCCGGCGCCCTCGGTCAGGTAGGCGGCCTCGGCCGCGTAGAAGGCGCGCAGGGTGGTCATCACGTCGGCTGTCATGCGCACCATCCTGGTGACCGCGGTGGCCGGGCGCTGGCAGTAATCGGACGGGGCGGTCGGTCACCGACCCCGGACGCGACTGCCGCGCGCGCTGAGCGCGCGGATCGGCCCGATCAGCGACCGGTAGAGCGGTCGTACCGCGCGTCCGGGCAGGTAGCGGTGCCGCTCTTCGGCCCAGACCCGCGCCCGGGCGTGCGAGGCGATGAGCGAGAAGCGGTCCGGGCTGGGCGGCGCGACCGTATGAAACTCGATGCGGCACAGGTGCTTGGTGTTGATGAAGCCGTATTGACCGGGGCTGACCAGGCGCACGGGTGCGCCGTGGTCACTGTCCAGCGGTCGGCCGTCGAGCCGGTCGGCGAGTAGCACGTCGTCGGCCAGCGCGTCTTCCAGTGTCACGATCGAGCCGAAGCCGTCGAGACCTTCGAAGCTCACATGGCTGATCGCGGCGCCGGGTTCGAGTGCGGGTTCGATCCGTGTGCGATAGAAGGTCGCGAACGGGACGCCTTCCCACCGCAGGTTCGTCGCCGACCAGCCGGCGACGCAGTGGAAGTCGGCGCGGATCTCGCGCCGCGGCAGTCGCGCCAGGTCCGGCAGCGACAGCGTGAGCGGCTCGGTCAGGTGACCGCTGATCGCGATGGCCGGGTCCGCGGGGATGGCCGGCGGCGGGTGATGCAGGTGCGTCCCGAAGCGCGGGAAGCCCTCGACAGCGCGTTGACCCGGGGGCAGTGTCATGACGATCCTCCTCTTATACGGTACCGTATAAGAGGAACGCTACCGCCATCCAGGACCACCGCAAACAACCGAGATGGCATGTGTCGCAGGTCATTTCAGATACACAGCGGCGATCACGCGCGCCCTCGTCCGTTCACCCTCAGCAGAAATCCGGGCCGGCACGGCCTCCGGGCTCCTACCATCCGAGCATGGAAACGATCACCGGCACCGCCGCAGGCGTCCCCTTCACCGCGTTGCCGCCCGAAGGCGCCGCCGGCCCCGCTCCCCTGCTGGTGGCCTGGCACATGCTCGACGCACCACGCTCGGACGCCGCGTTCGCCGCCGCGCTGCCGTTGACGGGATTGCCGGTCTGGCGGGTGTATCTCGGCATGCCGATGTGCGGTGCGCGCATGGTCGACGGCACCATGGACGCCGGCCTCGAACTCGTCCGCCGGGATGCGCTGCGGTCCTACGCCGACATGATGATCAGCGACGCCGCCGCCGAGTTCCCGGCGGCCCTGGCCGCCCTGCGCACACAATTGCCCATCGCGGACGGGCCGATCGGCATTCTCGGCGGTTCGCTCGGCGGCGGCGTCGCCCTGCTGACGCTCGCGCGCGGCGAGATCCCGGTGCGCGCGGCGGCGCTGGTCAATCCCGCGATCCGCGCACGCTCGGTGGTCGGTCTGATCGAAGGGTTCCTCGGTAGTCCCTACCCCTGGGACGCGGAGGCCGAGACCGTCGCCGACCGGCTGGACTTCGTCGCCAGGGCCGATGAGATCGGCGCCCGCGCACCACTTCTGGTGGTCAGCGGCGAGCTGGACGCCCCGTCGTTCCGCGCCGACGCCGCCGACCTGGTGGCCGCGCTGCGCACCCGCGGCGCGGCAGCCGAGCTCGAGACCGTCGCGGACCTGGCCCACCCGCTGGCCGAGGAACCCGGCCTCGAGCCGGCCCCGCAGCTGCCGATCGCCAAGACGGTGGACGACATCCTCACGTCCTGGTTCGCCGCGAAACTCGGCGGGCCGAACTAGCGCCGCGGCCGCAGCGCGGTGGCGACCAGGTACCCGCCACCGCCGGCCACGGCCAGCACCCAGTACAGCCCGGCCCCGCCGAAATACAGGGCGATCGACGACGTCACGGCGAGCCACGCGCCGAGCACATACTGCGGCACATCGCGGTAGGCGAGCCCACCCGCGAGGTAGATCATGCCGACCACCAGCCCGGCCCCGGTCGGCCACAGCAGCGTCTGCACCTGCGGCTCGTCCAGTGCCGCGCTCAGCGCGCTGATCAGCACCGTCAGCGCGCCGAAACCCAGCACCCAGGCGGCTGCCAGCAATTTTCCGACAACCGCCGCGTGGCCGTCGGCCTCGCGGTGCGCGCGCACGGCGACCACACCGGTGACCACCAGTCCGGCCAGCAGACCGCCGAACAGGAGCACCCCGGCCACGGCGGCCGGGAACGGCGGATCAGCACCGTGGGTCAGCGCGAACGCGCCGTACCCCAGCAGCCAGGCCAGGCCGAAACTCAGATACGAGAGCCGGTTGTCCGGGAGAGCGGTCGCGCGGGACGTCGCGCGTACATTGTTCTGGGACATGGTGTCCTCCTTGTCCGACAGAACAAGTAGAACCCGGGCCCGCGGTGGCACTCCATGAGCGAGACCCTCGCACCCATGTCCCAGCGTCTACGCCCTACGCGGAGTCCACCGCCAGCATCCCGAACCGGCTGACATTCGCGTGATTGCCCCCGTCCGCGCTGGTGATGACCACCTCGGTCGGATTGGTCAGCGCGATGGCGCAGTAGTTCTCCCGATCCTGCTGCACGCTGATCTGCAGCAGCCGCTTGTTGTGCTCCTGCTGCCACTCCTCCATGTTGTCGTACAGCCCACGCATGGAAGCGTTTTCGAAGTAGATCAGATTCCGCTTGTTCATGTCCGACATGAGCCCGGTCTCCATTCATCTCGTAGGGCGCGTCCACAACGTCACCCTCGGTTCCACCGTAGAGTTTTGACCGGCCCCGCGTGACACCCTTGCGCTGCGACCGCTCCCGCGGAATTGCCTGCTAATCTCGGGCAAACATTCGGCGGCGCGGGAGGTTGGGCACAGTGGAGGCTTCTGACAATCCGTTCGGCCATCGACTATCGCGGCGCTGGGTGCTCGGCACGGCGGCCCTCGGCGGGTTCGGGCTGGCCGCGTGCGGGTCGAACGACCAATCCTCGTCGTCGCGTCCGGCGCCGGCCTCCGATGACTCCGAAGATCCGAAAGATATTGCGGCCGACGCCTATACGTTCGGGTATCCGCTGGTGCTGATGGATGCGACCCGGATCGCGGCCGGGGCGCCCAACCAGTTCGCCAACGCGGTCGCCCTGCCCGATCCGGACGAGCGGCTGGTCGTGCGACTGAACCTGGACACGCTCTACTCCCAGGCCTGGCTGGCGCTGGCGGCCGAACCGCTCGTGCTGCAGGTGCCCGCCGTCGAACCGGACCGCTACTGGCTGATGCAGCTGCTCGATGCCTGGAGCAATACCCGGCACAATCCCAGCAGCGTCCACGCGCAGGTCCGCCCCGGGGTCACCACGCCGCCCTACACCTATCTGGTGACCGGCCCCCAGTGGCAGGGCGAGGTCCCCGAGGGCATGACGCAGTTGGCGATGCCCACCGAGACGGCCTGGATCCTCGGCCGGATCGAGGTGAAGGACTCGCACGACGTCGCGAAGGTCCTGGGCTTGCAGAACGAGCTCAAGCTGGTCCCGCTCTCGGCCTGGCTGCGCGGGGAAACCGCGTCGACCGGCCGCCCCTACGCGCCGACTCCGGGTGCGATCCCGCCGCCCAAGCAGGTCGCGGCGCTGGACGGCCCGGACTTCTTCGACCGCATGTGCGCCCTCATGGCCGCCAATCCGCCCGCCGCCGAGGACGCCCCGGCACTGCGGCGCTTCGCGACCCTCGGTATCGCGCCGGGCGCGACCGTGGATCTCGCGATCACCGATGTGCTCGATGCCGGTGTGGCCCAAGCGAAAACGCGGATCCCGGAGTACGACGACCCGGGCACCAAGGACGAGAACGGCTGGGTGGTCGCCACCGATCTGGGCGCCTACGGCACGAACTACGCGCTGCGGGCCCGCACTGCCATGCAGGGCCTCGGCGCGAACCTCGCCGAGGACGCGATCTATCCGACGATCTACGCCAAGGCCGACAGCAACGGCAAGCCGCTGCGCTACCGGATGCGCTTCCCCGCCGGCCGGCTGCCCCCGGTGGATGCCTTCTGGTCACTGACCGCCTACGACACCGACAACTACCTGGTCCCGAACACCGCGGGCATCTACGCCATCGGCCACGAGATTCCGGTGGTGCCCGGCGCCGACGGCTCGGTCGACCTCGCCGTGCAGTGCGCGGACCCAGGATCGGCTGTCCCCCGGGGCAATTGGCTGCCGATCCCGGCCTCGGGCCAGTTCTCCCTCAGCCTGCGGCTCTACGAGCCCCGGCCCGAGGCGATCGACGGCACCTGGCAGATTCCGGCGCTCACCCAGGTGACCTGACCCGGGTGCGCGCCGGGATCGTCAGTACGCGCCCTCGCCCTTGGCGACGGCGCTGATCGTGCGGGCGATGAGCAGCAGATCCAGCACCATCGACCAGTTCTCGACGTAGGACAGGTCCAGCCGGACCGAATCCTCGGGGCTCAGGTCCGAGCGCCCGCTGACCTGCCACAGCCCGGTGATGCCGGGCTTCACCAGCAGCCGCCGGCGCATCTCGCCGTCGTAGGTGTCGACCTCGCGCTGCACCTGGGGCCGCGGCCCCACCACGCTCATGTCGCCGCGCAGCACGTTCAGGAACTGCGGCAGCTCGTCCAGGCTGAACTTGCGAATCACCTTGCCGAACGGGGTGATTCGCGGGTCATCCTTCATCTTCCAGGTGAGCGGGTTGGCGCCCTGCTGCTCGATCAGCGCCGCCGCCTCCAGGTCCGCCCCGACGAACATGCTGCGGAACTTGATCATCTGGAACGGCTTGCCGCCGCGCCCGATCCGCTCGGACAGGTAGAACACCGGTCCCGAGCTGGTCAGCTTCACCAGCAGGGCGATGACCAGCAGCGCCGGCAGGATCGCCAGCAGCACGCCGCCCGCGAAGCAGACGTCGAAGGTGGCCTTCTTGGTCGACTTGGCGCGGTCGTACTGCGGTTTGGCGATGTGCAGCATCGGCATGCCCGCGACCAGGCGGTTGGTCAGCCGGGTGCCGGCGATGTCCACCACGCCCGGCGTCACGATGAGCTCGATCCCGAGCGGATCGAGTTCCCAGGCCATGCGCCGCAATTCGGCCGGGCCGAGATAGTCGGTCGCGGTGACCGCCACGGTGTCGGCCCGGCTGTGCCGGACGGCCTGCAGGACCGACCGGTCGTCACCGACCACCGAGAAGCTCCGCCCGGAGGCGGCCAGCTCGTATTCGGTGGTCGAGGCCGGACCGTCCGGAATGCACACGCCGACAACGCGATAGCCGGAGGCCGGATCCTCGGAGAAGGCGGCCGCCATCGCCTTGGCCGCCGCCGGGGAGCCGACCACCAGCACCGAGGCCAGGTACTCCCCGCGGTCGCGCCGGCGCCGGCGGGCGTGCACCCGCCAGCCCAGCCGGCTGAGCATCAGCCCGAACAGGCCGAGCGGGAACGCGATCGCCAGATAGCCGCGGGCGAATTCGACATGCATGATCAGCGACAGGATCGCGATCAACCCGAATAGCCGCAGCGTCGCCGACACCAGGCGCCGATATTCCTCGGTGCCGCTGCCGACCACCTGCGGTGACCGGGTATTGCTGCTGGCCAGAAAGACCATCCAGGCCAGCGCCAGCAGCAGCGAGACCACGGTGTAGCCGACCTCGTAGGGCATCGGCATGGCCAGCGTCTCGGCGGCCGGACCGCCGAAGCGAATCACCTGCGCCAGACCCACGGCGGCGATGATGACAGCGAAATCGGTTGCGCCCAAACGTTTTATATACTCGGACTGCCAGCGTTCACGTTCCGAACGCGGCAGTACCCGCGAGCGTCTCGATACCTCGAGATCGTCGTTGTCGGTGAGCTCGAAGCTCATGGAACACGCACCTCCCCCTGGGAGAGAGAATTGTCACCCCCGATCACCATCGACCGGCCCGTGCGGCAAGCATCGACCGCCTGGGTGTTCGGTCATTCGGCGGCCAACAGGAAATTGTTACAGAACACAAACGGGTTCATCTATGGAATGAACTGGGGCGCAAAGTATCCCGCAAGGTAGCCAAAATGCGGACGGTCGGTTTCTAACCCGGCTCTGAAATGATCTTCGCGACGAAAAGTCGCCTGGTGACAGATCTTCGGTGTTGCGGGCAGCCGCTGGCAATAGGGGAAACCGCGGCGGGAATCCGGGTAGCGGCCGGTATGCTACTGGCCGGAACCACCCCCAACTCGTCCGGAACCCGCTATCGCCCAGTTGATTTCACCCCCGACACGCAGGGCGTTCGTTGTAACGTCTCACTGGATCGAGTCGAACTAACCGGCGTGCCGGCGATGCGCCGGGCGTACAACTTCTCCGGCGATGGTGGGTGCTGCATGCGTTGTCGACTGTGTGATTCCGAGCGGGTCTCGAGCGTGCTCGACCTGGGTGCCACACCGCCGTGCGAAAAGTTCCTCACGGCAGCCGAACTCGATCTTGCCGAGCCGACCTACCCTTTGCACCTACGCCTGTGCGAGGACTGCCTGCTATTGCAGATTCCCGCGCTGATCACGCCCGAGGAGACATTTACCGAGTACGCCTATTTCGCGTCGTATTCGGAAAGCTGGGTGCGTCACGCCGAATCCTTCGTCGCGCAAGCCATCACGAAGCTCGGCCTGGGCGCCGAGTCCTTCGTGGTGGAGGCCGCCAGCAACGACGGCTACCTGCTCCAGCACCTGGTCCGAGCCGGGGTGCCGTGCCTGGGCATCGAGCCCTCGGTGAACGTCGGCGCCGCCGCCCGCGCCGCGGGGGTGCCCACGGAAACCGCCTTCCTGGACGAGGATTCGGCCGCGAAGGTGCGCTACGCGCACGGCCCGGCGAACCTGGTGGTCGCCAACAACGTCTACGCCCACGTGCCCGACCTGCGCGGTTTCACGCGCTCGCTGCGCGCCCTGATGGCCGACGACGGCTGGCTCTCGATCGAGGTGCACCACGCCTACAACCTGATCCGGCTCGGCCAGTTCGACACCATCTACCACGAGCATTTCCAGTACTACACGGTGCTGGCGGCGCAACGTGCCCTGGCCACCGCCGGGCTCACCGTGGTCGAGGTCGAACTGCTCGGCACCCACGGCGGCTCGATCCGGCTCTGGGCCCGCCCCGAGACGGTCGCCGAGCCGCAGGCCTCGGTCGAGCAGGTGCTCGAGCTCGAGCGCGCCGCCGGCCTGCACTCCCCCGCCGGTTACGCCGACTTCGCCCCGCGCGCGCAGCAGGTCCGCCAGGACGTGTTGCGCTTCCTGCTCGACATGCGCGCCGCGGGCAAACGCGTGATCGGTTACGGCGCGCCCGGCAAGGGCAACACGCTGCTCAACTATTGCGGGATCCGGCCCGACCTGCTGGAGTACACAGTCGACCGAAACCCTTACAAGCACGGCCGATTCACCCCCGGCACCCGGATCCCGATCCACGCGCCCGAGCGAATCGATGCCGACCGGCCCGATGTGGTGCTGGTCCTGCCGTGGAATCTGGAAGCCGAGATCACCGCACAGTTGCGGCATATCACCGATTGGGGCGGCGAGCTCGTCTATCCGCTGCCCACTTTGCATCACGCGGACCTGACGGTCAGTGCTGACCGATACCCCGGTGCTGGGTCCACCGGAACCACCTAATTCCCGGGGAGGGAATACACATGAAGGTAGTGCTCTTTTGTGGCGGCTACGGCATGCGGATGCGCGACGGCTCCGACATGCTCCCGAAACCGATGCAACTGGTGGGTCCGCGCCCGCTGCTGTGGCACGTGATGCGCTACTACGCGCACTACGGGCACAAGGAGTTCGTGCTGTGCCTGGGCTACGGCGCCACCCACATCAAGAACTTCTTCCGCACCTACGACGAGTCGGTCTCCAATGACTTCGTCATCCGCGAGGGGCAGGTCGAGCTGCTGCGCGAGGACATCAGCGACTGGTCGATCACCTTCGTCGACACCGGCGTGGAATCGGCGATCGGTGAACGCCTGCGCCGCGTGCGCGAGCACCTCGACGGCGACGAGACCTTCCTGGCCAACTACGCCGACGTCCTCACCGACGCCCCGCTGGACCTGATGATCGACAAATTCGAGGCCTCCGGCGCGGCCGCCTCGATGATGGTGGTGCCACCGCAGCAGTCGTTCCACTGCGTGGACGTCACCCCGACCGGCGAGGTCAAGGACATCATGCCGGTCTCGCGGATGCCGCTGTGGGAGAACGGCGGCTACTTCGTGCTCACCCAGGAGGTCTTCGATCTGCTGCCGCCGGGCGGCGACCTGGTCGCCGACGCCTGCGGCGCGCTCGCCGGGCAGGGCCGGCTCTTCGGCTACCAGCACCTGGGGTTCTGGAAGCCGGCCGACACCTTCAAGGAACGCGCCGAGCTCGACGACGCCTACCGCACCGGCAAGCGCCCGTGGATGGTGTGGGAGCAGCACAGGTGAGAGCCCTCTCCGCCGCGCCCGTGGCGGAAATCGCGGTGCTCGGCGCGCATTGCGACGACATCGCGATCGGCATGGGCGCGACCCTGCTCACCCTGGCCCGGGCGCGGCCGGGCCTGCGGGTCCGCGCCCTGGTGCTCTCCGGGGCCGGAACACCGCGCGCCGACGAGGAACTGTCGGCGCTGCGGGCGTTCTGCCCCGACGCCGACCTCACGCTGACCGTGCTCGACCTGCCCGACGGCCGGGCGCCCGCGCACTGGGACCGGGTCAAGGACGCGCTGCACACCTTTCGCGGCCGCACCGCGCCCGATCTGGTGTTCGCACCGCATCGCGAGGACGCGCACCAAGATCATCGGCTGCTGGCGGAGCTGATTCCCACCGAATTCCGGGACCAGCTCATCCTCGGCTACGAGATACTCAAGTGGGAGACCGATACACCGCGGCCGGCCTTCTTCCACCCGGTGAGCACCGAAGTCGCCGAGGAGAAGGCGCGGCTGCTGCACAAACACTACCCGTCCCAGGCCGGCCGGGACTGGTTCGACGAGCAGGCGTTCACCGGGCTGTCCCGGTTGCGCGGGGTGCAGTGCCACGCACAGCACGCCGAAGCGTTCGTCGTGGAAAAAGCCGTTATCGCGTTGGGAGGCAAGTGAATGCGGATCTTGGTCACTGGACATCAGGGTTACCTCGGCACCGTCATGGTGCCGGTGCTGCGCGCCGCGGGCCACGAGGTGGTCGGGCTGGACACCGGATACTTCGAGGATTGCGTACTGGGTGAGCTGCCGGGCGATCCGCCCGGTCTAGCGGTGGATCTACGCGACGTCAGCGCCGAGCAGCTACAGGGCTTCGACGCGGTGATCCATCTGGCCGCGCTGTCCAACGATCCGCTGGGCGCGCTGGCGCCGCAGATCACCTACGACATCAACCATCACGCCTCGGTACGGCTGGCCCGGCTGGCCAAACAGGCCGGGGTGCGGCGGTTCCTGTACGCCTCGACCTGCTCGGTGTACGGCGCGGGCGGCGCCGACCTGGTCACCGAGGACGCGCCGCTGCGCCCGCTGACGCCGTACGCGGAGAGCAAGGTGCGCGTCGAGGACGACGTCGCGGCCCTGGCCGACGACAGCTTCTCCCCCGTATTCCTGCGCAACGCAACGGCTTTCGGTTTCTCGCCGCGCTTGCGCGCGGATATCGTGCTGAACAATCTGGTCGGCTACGCCGTGCTCACCGGCGAGGTGAAGGTGCTCTCGGACGGGACGCCGTGGCGGCCGCTGGTGCACGCCGGCGATATCGCCTGGGCCTTCGCCGCCTGCCTGACCGCGCCGATCGAGGCGATCCACTGCCGGGCCTACAACGTCGGCACCGAGGAGAACAATCTGACGGTCGCGCAGATCGCGGAGGCGGTGGTCGAGGCGGTACCCGGGTCCCGGTTGCTGATCACCGGGGAGAGCGGGGCCGACCCGCGCTCCTACCGGGTCGACTTCTCGGCCGCGCGCCGCGGGCTCGGCTTCAAGGCGTGGTGGAGTGTGCCCGCCGGGGCGGCACAGCTGTTCCAGGAGTACACGACTCGCGGGCTCACCAGCGCCGACTTCTTCCAGAAGTTCACCCGGCTGGCCCACCTGGAGCGGCTCCGCGACACCGGCGTCCTGGACGCCTCGATGCGCCGGCTCACCCCCTCCACACGGTCCTGAGCAGATGCTCCCAGCTACCGGCGGCGGCGTCGCGGGGCGAGACGATGCTCGCGGGCATCGGCCACTCGATGCCGAGTTCGGGATCGTGGTAGGCCACGCCCAGGTCCTCGGCCGGGTCGTGCGGGCGGTCGATGCGGTAGCAGACATCGGCCGTGGCCGAGATCGCCTGGAAGCCGTGCAGGAAGCCCGGCGGCACGAACAGGGTGTGGAAGTCGTTGTCGTCCAGGCGGAATGCCTGCTGCTGCCCGAACGTCGGGGAGTTCGGGCGGATGTCGACCAGCACGTCGTGCACGGCTCCGTTGGCGCAGCGCACCAGCTTCGCCTCGCCGCGCCCGGACCGGCCGTGCATGCCGCGGACCACGCCGCGGGCGGACCGGGATTGCGAGTCCTGCACGAAACTCGCGGCGGCGCCGGAGGTTTGCAAGTAGTCGTCGAAGATCTCGGCGTCGAAGGTCCGGGTGAACAGACCGCGGTCGTCCCGATGGGGCTGTGGGATCAGCAGCAGGACGTCCGCCAGATCGCATCGCTCGATACGCACCGGGTCATCGTCGCATGAGGAAGGGTCAGTTGTGGTGATTGTCTGCCGCGGATGCGGGAGCGGCGGTCTGACGCCGGTGCTGGATCTGGGGAAAGTTCCTGCGGCCGATCACTTTCCGGCGGCCGGATCACCTGTCGACGCGAGCGAGACCGCGCATCCGCTGCGCATGGACCTGTGCCTGGAGTGCGATTTGGCGCAGCTGGCCGAGGACGACACCCGCGCCGAGGAGCCGCGCGGGGTGGAGCCGCAGGCGTTGCGGGATCAGGCCGCGGCCGCGGTCGAGCGGGTCGCCGGGTCGCTGCGCGGGCGCACGGTGCGTGAATTCGGCAGTCCGCATGGCGGGACCTGGGTTCCGCTGCTGGCGGCACGCGGGTTCAGCGAGGTCACCGGCACCGCGGACGTGGTGCTCGACTGCTTCGGCATCATGCACGAGCCGGATCAGCGGGCGGCGTTCGCCGAACGGGCCGCGGCGACCGCGCCCGGGGGCCTGCTCCTGCTGCAATACCACTCGCTGGCCACGATTGTGGCGGCCGGACAGTGGAACGCGCTGCGACACGGCCACTTTGCCTACTATTCACTCGCGGCCGTGCAGCGATTGCTGGCCACCGCGGGCATGAGCGTCAGCGGCGCGTGGGAGTTCGACCTCTACGGTGGCACCGTGCTGCTCGCCGCCGAGCACGGGGCCGTCGAGCCCGGGGAAACGGTGGCCGCCGTCCTGGCCGCCGAGGCCGCGCAGCTCGACCTCGCCGCGCTGCGGCGCTTGCAACAGGTCACCGACGAGCATGCTCGCGCTCTGCGCGCGTGGCTGGAATCACAGTCTGCACAGGGTCTTCGGGTGTACGCCTACGGCGCGGCCTCGCGCGCGGTCGCCCTGTTCAGCCTGGCCGGCGTGCACGCCGGCCTGCTCACGGCGGTCGCCGACGCCTCGCCGGCCAAGCACGGCCGCCGCATGCCGGGCACCGATGTGCCCATCGTCGCCCCGGCCGAACTGCTGGCGGCGCAACCGGATTCGGTACTGCTCACCCTGCCCGACCTGCTACCCGAGGTCCGCGAGCGCTTTCCAGAACTCGCGGGCCGATGGTTTCTGGACGACCCGACCGGACCGGTGAAAGGAGTATGATCGCCCTGAATTCGCTGCACCGCAGCGGATTTGTAGCTCGCTCGGCTCATATCTGTTGATACGACACACACTATTTACTGTCACCCTGATGAAGCTGGACGATGGAATGTTGCCTCGTGTGCTCGAGGGCGGGGAGACAACGGGCGCGGCAGGGCGCCGGTCAGGCGCTCATCGGGGCGCGGGGATATTAAGGGGATTCAGATGAGGGAAACCAAGCTCCGGGTGCGGAGCGCGCGCATGTTCGCGTTGGCCTCGATCCTGGCAACAGGATTGACGCTCGGGAACGGGTCGGCCGTCGCGGCGGTCGACAGCTCCAACAGCATCGTCGATCAGAGTTCGCGTTCGGTCGAGGCGATTCAATCCGATACTCGCATAGATTTCGTGCCGCCGCTGGACGGCAACCCGCTCACCCGGGAATGGTTCCACAACGGCACGGCGGCGTACCGCATCTCCGGTCCGGACGCCGACAAGTGGAGCGGCCACATCACCATCGGCTATCAGGTCGGTTTCCCGGCCACGCTCAACGGCCGGCTCAAGTTCGAGTACTCGACCCCCGGCCTGGGCGTCGATCTCGGCAACGACTCGGTCCTGAAGATCGACAGCCTGATCCCGCGTGCGGGGATCGTGCTGGAGGTCGGCTTCGGGCCGGGCATCAAGACGGTCGAGGTGGCCGGCGCCGACGTGTCCGGGGCCGAGGGGTTCCTGCGGCTCGGCTCCTTCCACGGCACTGTGACCGGGGTGCTCGGGCCGACCAATATCCGGCCGTTCGTCGCGGTGTCCAGCTCCAGCGGCGACACCGTGATCACCTACGGGCAGCTCTGGACCATCTAGGCCCGGCTACCCGAACGATGGGCATCGCCCGGATCTCACAGGAGGTCCGGGCGATTTCGTACCGTCGCCACGGTGCGCACCCGCAGGCGATGCAGCGCCTGGCGGGCCAGCCGGGAATCACCGGCCAGCACGTCACCGCGGCTGACGAACTCCGGGTAGTCCCCGGCCAGGCGGTGGTGGAACT
Organism: Nocardia sp. NPDC050712; assembly: GCF_040654295.1. Lineage (NCBI taxonomy): Bacteria > Bacillati > Actinomycetota > Actinomycetes > Mycobacteriales > Nocardiaceae > Nocardia > Nocardia sp. NPDC050712. Next base: position 962,248 of record NZ_JBFAHT010000002.1, on the reverse strand, counting down.
TGAGCATGTCGGTCAGCTTGCTCACCGTCGAAGTCTGGCTGCACAGGTTGAACGACGAATTGCGCCAGGCCGCCAGGATTTCGGTCATCCCGAAGAAGACGCCGAAGGAGGCGACGCGGGCGAACAGGTCGACATCCATCGGGAAGACCAGATCACCGCGCAGGCCGCCGACCTTGTCGAAGTGTGCGCGGTAGAACATGCCCGCGGCGGTCGGCCCGAAGTCGGCGGGGCCGCGGCGGACGATGGCCCGGGCCAGGGCCCGCGGAGATTGCCGGCCGAGCAGGCCGGGCAGCCCCAGGTCGGTTTCGAGCAGCTCGCCGGCCTCGCCGATCACCTCGAATCGACTGGAGGAGATGGCGATCGAGGCATCCGACATCACCTCGAGCTGCGCGGCCAGGGCGCCGGGACGCAGCACGTCGTCGGCGCAGACCACCTTCACCAGCTCGCCGGTGGACGCGCGGATCGCGGTGTTCCAGTTGTCCCCGATCGGCAGCACCGTCTCGTTGCGCAGCACCCGCACGCGCGGATCGTCGAATGAGTGCGCTACCTCGCCGGTCTCGTCGGTGCTGGCGTTGTCGAGCACCAGCAATTCGAAGTCGACGTCTTGTTCGAGCACGGTGCACAGCGTTGTCGCCAAGGTACGACCGGCGTTGTATGCCGGGACAACCACGGACAGCGTGGACATATCAGCCCCCTAAACGTTGCACCGGTCGCAGCGGCCCGTCCTCCACCAATCCGAAGACGCGCTCCAATCCGGCTCTGCTGGCGTCGATCTGGTCCATGGCCCGCTGTTGCAGCGGGTCACGCAGTGCGGGCGCGGTATCCCAGAGTTCGGTGATCGCGCCGGTCAATTGTTCGGACAGGTCCGCGTCGTCCAGATGCACGACGCGCAGCCCGGCGCCGAACATGCCCGCCAGGCCGTGGAACTTGTCGTCGTAGTACTCCGAGGCGGTGATCCCGACGGCCGGAATACCCTGGGACAGCGCGAACACCGCGAGGTGGTACGCGCTGGTGACCAGCACCCGGCAGCGCGCCACCTGGCGGGCCACGTCGTGGGCGTCGGCGCCGCGACCCACCGGCGCCGCGGCGCGTTCGGCCCCGTCCAGCAGCGGCAGCGTGGAAAGCCGGTCCTCGGAGGCGTATTCGGAGATGATCAGCGGGATCAGCCCGGCATCGAGCTCGGCGGCCCGCGCGCGCACGACCTTGCCGAGAGTGTCCTGCGCGGCGGCGCTGACCTTCGAGTAGTCGGCCACCCGCAGGCACAGCCCGATGTCGGCGCCGATCCGGGGATCGCGCAACCGGTAGGCGAATTCGACGGCGTCGTCACCGGTGACCAGCACCTGGTCCCGGGGAACACCTAGTTGCGCAAGCAGTTCCGGGCCCCGCCGCGCCTCGCGCAACCCGATGAAATCCACGCCGGGCAATACCTCCCCGGCCCGGCGCCACAGCTGCTTGTCGTGCATCGGGCCGAGCCCCTGGCCGACCAGGGCGGTCGGAATGCCCAGCCCGCGCGCGTGTTCGAGCAGATCCATGGTGCGGTGCGCCTGATAGCGATCGACATCGGTGAGATAGCCGCCGCCCAGGGCGAGCACCAGCGAGGCCGCTCGGACCGCGTCGGGAATCTGCACCGGGAACTCCTCTGGAATCTCCTCGGTGTCATCGGCGGAAACCGGCCCGGCATTACCGCCGGCGGCCCGCAGGGCCCGGAGCCGGTCCTTGGGGCCGTCGGTGGTCGCGCGCCACCAGAGCGCGGCGGGACCGACCAGTTTTGTTGCGGCCGTGCGGGTCAGCCAGCCGTCGGAGCCCCAGTCCCAGTCGGGACCGCTGATCGGCTCGACATCGGGCAGCAGGCCGCGCAGGATGGCGGGTTGATGGGTGAGCAGCCCGATGCGGGCATGCGGCCAGCGAGCGCGTATTCGCTCGATGGTGACCGACATCATCGCGATGTCGCCACGATTGCGCAGCCAGTACTCCCCGTTCTCGACGAGTACGCGAATTTCGCGCTCGTCGACGTCGGTTCGTTGCGCCACAGACGATCCAATCCCCACAGTTATTGATCCTCCCGCTGGCCCCCCGCGGGTCGGCTCGTCGGCGAGCTCGAACTCGCTGTGCAATTTACACCCGCAAAGCTCTTGCAGGCCAGAGTACTCGGACCTCCTTGTTGTCGACCCGAGCGCGCCGCATTCACCTAGACTGTTGCGCGGGAAGCTAGTTCGGCATTGTGCTGCGAAAACGTCCGCACGCAGGAACGATCGATGCGAGGGAATTAGGGGGCTGGGGTGTCGACAGGGCCCGAGTTTGTTTCTGTCCATATGACAGGTTCGGAATGGTTCGCCTCGGCTCCCGGCGGACTGAACCGGTATTTCACCGACCTGTTTCACGCGCTGGCCCGCAATCCCGAGGCATCGGTGTCCGCGGCGGCTTTCGGCACCGCTCCGGAACTGCCGGGCGCGAAATCCTGGGGGCCGCTCGGCGGTTCGACCGCACGGCGGGCGCGCACCGCCTTTCTGGATCGGCGCGCCCTGCATCCGGACACGGTGCTGGACCGGCATTTCTGCCTCTACGGTCCGCCCGCGGTCGACCGGCGCGGCGGCCTGCCGCTGGTGGTGCATTTCCACGGGCCGTGGGCGGCCGAGAGCAGGCTCACCGGCCAGCGTGAAATCGCCACGCGGGCAAAGTATCTCGTGGAGCGGCTGCGCTACCTGCGCGCGGATCGGTTCGTGGTGCTTTCGCACTACTTCCGCGATGTGCTCAGTAATGACTACGGCGTCCGCGCCGATCGCATCGAGGTGATACCTCCCGGCGTAGACCTGACCCGGTTCACCGCGGCCCCGCCGCCGAGCGACACCGGCTCCCGCACCGTGCTGTGCGTGCGCCGGCTGGAACGGCGCATGGGCATCGACAATCTGCTGCGCTGCTGGCCCGAGGTGCTGGCCGCGCATCCCACCGCGCGGCTGGTGATCGTCGGCACCGGCACCGCCGAGCCCGAATTGCGTGCGCAGGCAACGCCGCTCGGCGCTTCCGTGCGGTTCGCCGGGCACATCGACGACACGGAGCTGACCGCCCTGTACGAAAGCGCAGCCCTGACCGTCGTGCCCACCGTCGCACTGGAGGGCTTCGGCCTGATCGCGCTGGAATCCCTGGCCGCGGGCCGGGCCCCGATCGTCACCGACTGCGGCGGGCTCCCGGATTCGGTTCGCGGACTGGATCCTTCGCTGATCGTGCCCGCGGGCGACGCCGCCGCGCTCGGTGCGCGCATCGTCGACGCGCTCGACGGTGACCTGCCCGGAACCGCGAAATGCCGGGCGCACGCGGAGACTTTTTCGTGGGATGTCACAGCGGAGCGTCATCTGACGATGTACCGGGATATCAGACGATGACTCGGGTTCTCTTCCTGGCGCATACCGCCGCCCCCTCCGGTGCCGAGCTGGCCACGATGCGGCTGGCGTCGGCCTTGCGGGACCTCCCGGGGTTCACACCGAGCGTGATCTACACCGAGGACGGGCCGATGGTCGAGCGCATGCGAGCACGCGGGGTCGAAACCCGGGTGCTGCGTGGCGCTTTCGACAGCCGCGCGATGACGATCGGGGCGGGGCCGCTGCGCCTGCTGGCCGGGTTCGTCGCGCTGCTGCGGCTGGGCTGGTCGGTGGGTGACGCGGCGCGGTCCGCGGACGTGCTCGTCGCCGAGAGCACCAAGGCCCTGGTGATGGGCAGCATCGCCGCGCGCCGCGCGCGGATTCCCCTGGTCTGGCAGGTGCACGATCGCATCGCGGCCGACTACTTCGGGCGGCTGCCCACCCTGGTCATCCGGACGCTCGGGCGGCTGGTCGCGCAGGGCTACCTCGCCAACAGCAGAGCCACGCTGGCGACGCTGTCCACGGGGCGCAAGCCGGCCGTAGTCGCCTATCCCGGTGTGGAACTCGGCACCGAGCGCACCCGGGCGGCGCAGCGCGCCCCGCAGGACACGGTGGTCGCCGTCGTCGGGCGGCTGAGCCCGTGGAAGGGCCAGGATCTGCTGCTGCGCGCACTGGCCGAGACGAAGGTCCGCCCGCACCGGGTACTGCTGGTCGGCGGGACCTTCTTCGACGAGCAGCCCTACCGGGCCGACCTGGAACGCCTCGCCGCCGAACTCGCCCTGCCCGTGACCTTCACCGGGCACGTCGAGGATCCCGGCCCCTACCTGCGTGACGCCGACGTGCTGGTGCACTGCTCGGTGCTGCCCGAACCGTTCGGCCAGGTGGTCGTGGAGGGCATGCACGCGGGGTGCGCCGTCATCGCCTCCGGCCCCGGCGGCCCCACCGAGATCGTCGAGGACGGCGTCGACGGCCTCCTCGTCACCGGCGGCGCGCAAGCGCAGCTCACCGCCGCCCTGGACACCCTGCTACTGGATCCCGCCCTGCGCTCCCGGCTCGCCGCGGCGGGCCGGACCACAGCCGACGACTTCGCAATCGGCGCGACGGCGCGCACGGTCGCCTCTTTTTTGGAGCACCTGCGCCATGACTGAACCCAAGCACCGCCGAACCGACGAAGTCCGTGGCAGCGCGGGAGGTGGTACGCATCGCTCCCAGGGGGCGTTCGGCCTGCTCCGCGACATCGGCTTCGTCATGTTCGGCAAGTACGGCCAATACCTGATCACCATCGTGACGGTGCCGCTGATCGCCCGCCTGCTCGGCACGCACGGCATGGGCCTGATCGCGATCGGCATGTCGGCGTACTTCCTCGGGTCGCTGCTGGTCGACCTCGGGATCACGCAGTTCCTGGCCGCCCGCGTGCACGATTCGATGGACGGGCAGACCGGCGCCGAGCGGCACGCGCAGATCAACCAGTTGCGCGGCGACTACCTCGCGATCCGGCTCAGCATTCTGGCCGTCCTCGGTGCGGCCCTGCTGCTGAGCCTGGTGATCCGGATGCCCGAAACGCTCGGCATGGTGCTGCTGGGCCTGTTCGCGGGCGGCTTCTGGTCGATCTCGGAGGATTGGCTGCTCATCGGGCAGGGCCGGTTCGGCACCTCCACCGCGTATCAGGCGGTCGGCCGGATCGGCTATCTCATCCTGTTGGTCGCGCTGCTGCCGCGGCTGCCGAGCGCGCAGCTGGCGCTGCTGTGCCTGCTGGTGTCCTCGGTGCCCACCGTGGCCCTGACCTGGTGGGATTCGATCCGCACCTATGGCAGGCCGTCCCGGCCGCACCTGTTCCTGGGCGTATTGCGCACGGGCGCACCGGTTCTCACCTCGCGACTGCTGGTCACCCTGTACGGCCAGGGCGCGGCGGCGGTGTATTCGGCGGTGCTGAACACCGTGGCGCTCGGCCTCTACTCGGCCAGCGACCGGCTGGTCCGCGCCATCCAGTCCACGCTGGACCCGATCGGGTTCGCGCTGCTGCCCCGTATGGCCCGGCGCAGCGCCGATCACCGGTTCTGGCGGCACGCCCTGCAAGCCCTCGCGCTGTGCGTGGGCGCGGCGATCCTCGCGGCGGGCGCGGTGTGGCTGGCCGCGCCGATGCTGATCCATCTCGTGTTCGGCCACGAATTCGACTCCGCCATCGCGCTTTTGCGGGTGGAAGTGTTCATCCTGCCCGCCACCACGGTGACCTCGTTCGTCACCACCGCGCTGCTACCGGTCCGCCAGGACACCACCGGCGTGCTGGTCGGGGCGATCCTGGGTACCTGCGTCGCGGCGGTCGCGCTGGCGATCGCCTTCCGCACACACTCGGTGTGGACGCTGGTCTACGGGACCGTGGTCATCGAATTCACCGTCGCCGCCTGGTATCTCGCGCGCGTGCGCTGGCTCATCGTGCGCGAGCGCACCGCCTTGGCCGGCGCGGCACTGAAGGAGGGTTCGACGTGAAGATCCTCTACCTCGGCGACGACTGGGTCGGCAGCAACGCGCGCTCGCTGGCCGACGGGTTCCGCCAGGCCGGGCACGAGGTGGTGGCGCTCGATTCCACCCCCGTGACGTTGCCCGCGCGGGGGTCGGCCCCCTGGGTCTACTCGAAACTCGCGCACCGCCGAGCGCCGTGGCGGGTCGAGGCGCTGCACGCCGAGATCGACCGGGCCGCGGCGGAATTCCGGCCGGACCTGCTCTTCGTCTTCAAAGGCGTACACCTGGATCAGCGGCGGCTGCTGGACGTGCCGGCGCGCTGGCACGTCCACTACAGCCCCGACGATGTCGCCAACCCGGAGAACATCAGCCCGGCGTACCTGGCGCACGAGACCGGCTGGGACCTGGTGGTGACCACCAAGCGGCACAACGTGCCCGAGCTGCGCGCCCGCGGCGCCCAGCAGGTCCTGTTCGTGCGCAGCGCCTACGACCCGGCCTGGCACCAGCGCACCGCACGCCGCGGCACCCGCGAGTACCTCGCCGGATTCATCGGCGTGTGCCGCCCGGACCGGCGCGACCAGCTGGTCGACCTGGCCCGGCACTACGGCGACCGGATGATCGTGCGCGGCCCCGGCTGGCGCCGCATCCCCGAACTGCGCACCACCGGCGCGACCATCGCCGGGCCGGTCTACGGGCAGCAGTACTCCACCGTGGTCGCGAGCATCACCGCGAATCTGGTCCTGCTCAACTCCGGTAACCGCGACACCCACACCTGCCGCACCTTCGAGGTGCCCGCCGCGGGCGGACTGTTCGTCGGCGAGCGCACCGACGAGCACGCGGAACTGCTGCGTGACACGGTCGAGTGCTTCCTGTTCGACGAACCGGCGGAGCTACACGGCATCCTCGACTGGTGCGCGACCCACCCCGACAAGGCCGCCGCCGTCGCCGAGGCGGGCTATCAGCGCATCACCGGGGACGGGCACCGCTATGTCGACCGGGCCCGGGAGATCCTCGGCGCGCTGCCGCGGGGCGCGTCATGAGAGCCGCCGTCGATGTCGCCCTGATCGCGATCGCACTGCTCACCATTGTGGTTGCCGCACTGCGGATTCCGGGTGTGGCGCGAGTGTTCCTGATCGGGCAGGCCGCGTTCTGGTCGCTGTCCTACGTGGCGCGCCCGGTGGTACTGCTGGCGGTGCAGCCCCAGACCCATTACGGCGACAATGTCCCCGATCCGCGCCTGGCCGACCTCGGCTACGACCGGATCATGGCGCTGGTCCTGGATCACGTCGTCTTCGGGTTGTGGGTCTACGCGGGCCTGGTGCTGGCCTACGCGCTCTGGGCGCGCAACCGCCCGGCGCCGGCCGAACCGGCCATCACCGCCAACGCGGACTTCGTCCCGGCGCTGGCCACCATGTACGCCGTCGGGCTGCTCGGCCGGGGCGCCACCATGGCCACCGGCGCGGTCGGCCAGGCCGGTGATGTGGGCAGCGCCAACCCGATCCTGAGTTTCGTCACCATCCTGGCGACCATCGCCGCCATGGGGCTGATCATCTTCCTGCGGCCCGACCGCACCCAGACCACCGTGCTGATACTCGGCGGGCTGCTGGCCGTCGAACTGATGTGGACCGTGATCGTCGAGTCCAAGACCCCGGTCCTGGGCGCCGCCATGGCCGTGGCCGTGCGCTTCGCGATCGTCGGCTGGAATCGCGCCAAGGCGTACGGCGTCGGCGCGATCGGCGTGGTCGGCATCGTCGGCTTCGGCTGGTTGCAGTCGTTCAAGACCACCGAGTTCGCCAAATCCGAAGCCGCTCTCACCGATTCGCAGTATCCGGCGATGGTGCGGCCGTTCCTGTCCATCCTGCGGCGCTTCGATCTGCTCGAAGCCGCCACCGACGCCTACTATCACGGGCCCGACTACTGGCTGACCGCCACCGAGGTGCTGCGCCACGGCCTGCTCAGCCTGATCCCCGGGCAGCTGCTGGGCACCCAGAAGTTCCAGTCCGGCGTGGCCTGGGCCAACGACATCCGCGGCGCCTCGGTCGACATGAGTCAGGTGTCGGTGTCGCTGGCCGAGGGCAATGTCAACGAGGGCTATGTCATCGGCGGCTACACCGGGGTACTGCTCGGCGTCGGCTTCACCTTCCTGCTGCTGCTCGCCTGGGCGAAATCGCTGTACTCGCGCCATTTTCCGCTGGTCGTCCTGGCCCTGGCCATGACCGGATCCTCGGCGCTGTTCGAACGCGGCTTCCTCGGCAGCATGGAGAACCTGGGCAAGTTCCTGCAGGCCGCGGTCCTGGCCTGGCTGATCTACCTGGTGGTCAAGGAATTCCGGCGGCGCGCCAAGCCGCTGCCGCCGCGCACCGACGTTCGACCTGTTCCAGTAGGGAAAAGAGGTTCCGCGCAATGGGATTGACCGACTATCTGAAGATCGCGCGGCGGCGCTGGCTCATCATCGCCGTCGCGCTCGCGGTAGGCCTGCTGGCGGCGGGAGCGTATCTACGGAGTCAACCCACCACCTACGTCGCCTCCAGCAGCACCTACGTCTCGATGGCGACCGGAACCTCGGTCAACGACTCCTACCAGGGCGGGCTCGCGGCGCAGGGGCGGGTGCGGTCCTATCTCGGGCTGGCCACCAGCGCCACGGTGGCGCAGCGGGTCATCGACGACCTGAGCATCAAGATGTCGGTGGAGGAGGTGCGCGGCAAGATCACCGCGTCCTCGCCGCCGGCCACCGCCACCATCATCATCTCGGTCACCGACGAGAATCCGCAGCTGGCCCGCGATCTGGCCAATACCGTGGTGGCGCACTTCCGCCGCCTGGTCGCCGAGCTGGAGACGATCGAGCAGACCGCCGCGCCCGCCGCGCGGGTGGAGGTCATCGACAAAGCCGAGCTGCCGACCGATCCGGCCGGGCCGCAGGGCACCCGGATCTATCTCGTCGGGCTGTTGGCGGGACTCGCCATCGGCGGGCTGGCGGCGTTCCTGCGCGATCGCACCGACCGGACGCTGCGCACCTCCAATGATCTCGAAGGCGTACTGGGCGGCCGGGTTCCGATCCTCGGCATCATCGACGAGGGCCGGCCCGGCGCGATCGGCGAAACCCGTCGCCTGCGCACCCGGCTGCTGCGCGACGGGGAGGCGCGCACCGTCCTGGTGACCAGTCTGTCGCCGCATTCCCGGCCGGAAGTGGCGCAGACCCTGGCCCAGGCCTTCGCCGACACCGGGCGCTCGGTGGTGCTCGTGGACGCCGACACTTCGGGTGCTGGAAGTTCGCGGGAAGACACGAGTCCGGGGCTATCGGCGGTGCTGCGCGGGTCGACGCCGGTGCCCGAGGCGCTCACCGCGTGGCCGGAAACGGGGCTTACCGTGCTGCCGCTGGGCGCGGCGGACGGCCAGACCGCCGACCTGCTGGCCTCCGATCGGTTCGCGAGCACCCTGGCGAAACTGCGCACCGAGTTCGACCATGTGCTGGTAGAGGTCGCGCCGGTGGCTCAGGCCGCCGACGCTCTCGCGCTCGCCCCGCTCTGCGAGCAGACCCTGGGCATTGTCGAACTCGGCGCCACCAATATCCCCCAATTGCGCGGCGCGGTCGCGACATTCGGTGCCGATCGGCTGACCGGCGCGGTAGCGTACAGCAAGCCGGGCAACAGCCTGAAACGGTTGATCGGGAAGACAACACGGAGATGACAGACGATGGTCTCGGCCGCCGCAGAATGCTCGTCACCGCGCTCGGCGCTGCCGCCGCGCTCCCGCTGGCGGCCTGCGCCGCCCCGGAATCCCCGGGGCTCGAATTCCGGTCGCCACACGTGACCGATGCCCCCTCGGCCCGCAACGTCAAGGACTTCGGCGCCGTCGGTGACGGCGTCGCCGACGACACCGAGGCGCTCGCGCGCGCCGCCGAGGTGGGCGATGCCTCGCTGGTGCTGTACCTGCCCGCGGGCAAGTACCGGGTGACGGCATTCCCCAAGCTGCCCGATTACGCCACCGTGCTCGGCGACGGCGGCGATGTCTCGCTGATCACCTGCGACACCGACACCACCCTGATCGAACTGCGCAAGCAGAACCGGGTGCGTTTCTCCCGCCTCGGCATCTTCATGTCGGGGCCGGCGTCCACGGCGGTGCTGCTGTCGAACTGCTTCCGGTGCTCCTTCGACGCGGTGGTGCTGCGCGGTAATCACCTCAGCGACAATCATCCGAAGTTCGTGCAGCAGCGCGGGGTGGTGCTGGAGGGCGACACCGGCGGCACCGCGTTCATCAACTGCGACATCAACAACTTCGGCACCGGCATCGTCACCTCCTGCATCCAGAACTATGTGACCTCGTCCAAGCTGACCAGCAACTACGTCGGCGTGCTCGGCACCGGCAACGACCACAACGCCGGATTGGCGCTGACCAACGTGGAATTCGTCTCCGACCGGGACCCGCGCACCACGGTCAACCACATCCGGGTCGACGGCGCGGCCAACGACTGGTGGCTGACCAATGTCTGGTTCGAGGGCGCCGAGATCGCCTTGTCCATCGGCGATTTGAAGCGCGGCGGCCCGTCCCAGTTCGGCATGACCAATTGCAAGGTCGCGGCCCGCACCGTCGGCGTGGACCTGATCTATTGCCGCCAGCCGTACCTGGCGAACGTCATCTTCGACAAGGATCTGGACCGCGCGCCGACCGACGTCCGGGTGGATCCCACCGGCTGTCCCGAGGGCACCGCGATCAATCTCATCTCCACCAATACCGACGATCTACCACCGGGCATCTTCCCGGACGGCTGGACCGTGATCAGCCGCAACAGCATGCACACACCGCACTTCGCCGGGACGATGGTCGGGCGGGCCGGCGCCAGCGACGCCGATATCTTCCAGGCGCAGGGCCCGGACAACGCGGTGCGCTCGGCGATCTTGTCCAGCGGCGCTTGGCTTTCCGAACGACCGGAGGCCGGCGTCGTCCTGAAGGACACGGCCGGGGCCTACTGGCGGCTGACCGTGTCCACCGACGGGGCGCTGGGCGCCGCTCCGCTGGGCCGGCAGCGCCCCAGGGGGTGAGGCGTGCCCGACGGTGAGGTCTCGCTGTCCCGGATTCACCTGGGCCCCGCGCGGTTACCGAGCGCGGCGGTCGTACTACGCCCACCCCGATTCGACGACTACGCCCAGTGGCGGCGGATCCGGTTGCGCGATCAGCGCTACATCGAGCCGTTCTGGACCACCTCGCCCCTGCCCTGGGCCGAGCGGCACACCGGAAAGCTTTGGGTGCGTGAGGTTTTCGACAGCCGCGCCGATGCCCGCGCCGGGCGTCGGCTCGGCACCGTGATCGAGGTGGACGGACGGTTCGCCGGGCAGATCGAGCTCGGCTCGCTCGCGGCCGGCACCGGCGAACTGGGCATCTGGGTGGACGCGCAGCTGGCCCGGCACGGCATCGGCGGGCTCGCGGTCGCGATGATGCTGGACTTCGGGTTCCGGCGGGCCGGGCTGCACCGGATCACCGCGCCCATCTCCCCCGCCAACAAGGGGACCGCCGCCGGGGCCGCCGCGCTCGGGATGCGCCGGGAAGCCCGGATGACGCGATACTTCGACGTCGACGGCGAACGGCGCGATCACGATCTGTGGGCGGTGCTCGCCTCCGACCTACCGGCCGAGGGCGCGACCGCGAACTGGATCGCCCGCCATTCCGGCAGCGAGCCGCTGCCGCCCGTGCCCGCCGACGACACCGCGGCCCCGAGCCGTTCCACGATCGCCGTCGCCACCGCCCGCTACTACGCTGGCCGGACCCGGCACGCCGCCGACCCGCTGCGCACGTCCCCGGAGGTGCGGTTGACCGATCCGGCGCACCCGGAGGTGGTGGTCCGGACCCGCCGGTTCACGGACTGGACGCGGTGGCGCGAGAGCCGGGCCCGGGCCCGATCGACCTCGGCCGAGAGCCACGCGCCGCCTCGATATCCGCGGTGGCTCCGCGAATACCTGGGCGCCCGAGCGGGATTGCGCTCGCCCGCCGGGCTGGTGCTGGCGATCGAGGTGGACGGGGTGTACACCGGCGAGGCCCGCCTGTTCGAGCTGGACATGTTCGACCGCAACGCCCGGATGTTCGTCTGGACCGAGCCGCTGCTGAACCGGGTGCGGGAAACCGTCATGCGGCTGCTGATCGCGCACGGCTTCCAGACACTGGGCCTGCGCCGGATCGCCACCGAGATCGAGGCGGCCGACGCCGCCTCCGCCGAGATCGCCGGGCGGGTCGGAATGATCCGGGAGGGCCGGATGCGCGAATTCGTCGGACCGACCGGTCGCCGGGCGGACCACGATCTGTGGGCCGTCACGCTGCGCGAATGAACCGGTTACCCCGCCCGCACGTTCAGCCGAGTGTGTCGCGTGGCGCGCGGTGTCCCGGTAACGAAAGGACAGCGCCACCCGACGGGTTTACAGTGGTCCGTAGATCCTTCGCGCACAATGCGATTGGTGTTGCGGGCTTTCGAGTGCGCGTGTGTCACCCACCGTCGGAGGAGCCCCTCATGTCGTCTGTGTCCAGCGAAGAACCCCCCGCCCGCCCGCGCGGCTACACCCGCAGCAATCAGCTTCAGGCGCAGTTACACGCGCTGGTGCCCGGCGGCGCGCACACCTACGCGCGCGGATCCGATCAATATCCGGAGCACATGGCGCCGATCCTGGTGCGCGGCAAGGGCGCCCGGGTCTGGGACGCCGACGGCAACAGCTACGTCGAGTACGGGATGGGGCTGCGCTCGGTCACCCTGGGGCACGGCTTCGAGCCGGTGCTGACGGCGGTCGGCCACGCCATCGCCGACGGGGTCAGCTTCAGCCGCCCCACCGAGCTGGAACTACTCGCCGCTCAAGACTTCCTGGACCTGGTGCCCGGCGCCGACATGGTGAAGTTCGCCAAGAACGGGTCCGATGCCACCACCGCCGCGGTGCGCCTGGCGCGCGCGGCCACCGGGCGGACCGCGGTCGCGATCTGCGAGCAGCCGTTCTTCTCCGTCGACGACTGGTTCATCGGGACCACCGCCATGGACAGCGGAATCCCCGCGACCGGCAGCACGGTGACATTCCGATACAACGACCTGCCGTCCCTGGCGGCGGTGCTGGCGGCGCAGCCGGTGGCCGCGGTGATCCTCGAGGCGGCCACCGCGCTCGCCGAACCGGAACCCGGTTTCCTGCAAGGGGTTCGGGAGCTGTGCGATGAACACGGCGCGCTGCTCGTCTTCGACGAGATGATCACCGGGTTCCGCTGGTCGGCGCGCGGCGCGCAGACGCTGTACGGCGTGCGGCCCGACCTGTCGTGCTGGGGCAAGGCCATGGGCAACGGGTTTCCGCTCTCGGCGCTGGCGGGCAAGCGCGAGTACATGGAACTGGGCGGGCTGAACACCGACCGGGAGCGGGTGTTCCTGCTGTCCACCACGCACGGACCCGAGACGGCCGCGCTGGCGGCCTTCCGGGCGGTGGTGCGGGAGTACACCGACAACGATCCGATCGCGCGCATGGAGCACGCCGGGCGGCTGCTCGCCGACGGTGTCAACGCTGTCGCGGCCGATTACGGCATCGGCGAATACCTCCAGGTCCTCGGCCGCCCGTCCTGCCTGATCTTCGCCACCCGCGACCCCGAAGGCCAACCCTCCCAGCCGTTCCGGACGCTGTTCCTCCAGGAGCTGCTCGAGCGCGGGGTGCTCGGGCAATCCTTCGTGACCTCGGCGGCGCATACCGAGGCCGACATCGCCCAGACCGTCGCCGCCTGCCGGGAAGCGGCCCTGGTCTACCGCAAAGCACTCGACCAGGGCAGCGTGGACGGTCTGCTGAACGGCCGGCCGGTGGCGCCGGCCATCCGCCGCTACGCGGCGCCGCGAAGATTGGAATTCTGATGGGTTTTCCGCGCATGGCGATCGTGCACGAACGGTTCACCGAGCTCGGCGGCTCCGAGACCTGCGTCGCGCAATTCTTCGAGAACTGGCCGCGCGCCGAGGTTTTCGCACCGATCGTCGAACCCGACAGCGTGCGGCCGCCGCTGCACACGGTGCACGACACCTGGCTGAGCAAGGCGCACTCGGTCACCCGCTCGCACGCGCCGCTGATGCCCTTCGTGCCCCGCGCGCTGCGAAAACTGCCGCTGCGCAACCGGTTCGACGCGGTGCTCATCAGCCATTTCGCCTTCGCCACCCAGGCGGTGTTCGCCACCGACGCCCCGACCATCGCCTATGTGCACAGCCCCGCCCGCTGGGCCTGGGACCCGGCCTTCCGCGCGCAGGAGGCGGGCGGGCGCACCGGCCAGGCCGCGCTCTCGGTACTCGGCGAGTTCGCCCGGCGCAACGAACTCCGGGCCGCGCTGCACCTGAGCCACGTCATCGCCAACTCCCGCGCCGTCGCCGAACGCGTGCACGACTGGTGGGGCCTGCCCGCCTCGGTCATCAACCCGCCGGTGCACGTCGATCGCTTCACCCCCGCCCCCGCGATCCCCCGTGAGGACTTCTTTCTCTACGCCGGCCGCCTCGTCCCCTACAAGCGCGCCGACCTGGCCATCCGGGCCGCTCAGCAGGCCGGTGTGCGCCTGGTCGTCCTGGGCGACGGCCGCTATCGCCAGCACCTGGAATCGATCGCGGGCCCCGAGACCACCTTCCTCGGCGCCACCTCCTTCGAGGTCCTGCTCGATACCTACCGCCGGGCCCGCGCCCTGCTCATGCCCGGCGTCGAGGATTTCGGCATCGTGCCCGTGGAGGCGATGGCCTGCGGCACCCCGGTGATCGCGGTCGGCGCGGGCGGGGCGCTGGACACCGTCATCCCCGGGGTCAGCGGCGAGCACGTCCCGTTCGGCTCCGACGCGGCGGTGATCGAGGGCTTCGCCAAGGCCATGGCCGCCTTCGGGATCGCCGACTACGACCCGTCCACCATCCGCGACCACGCGATCACCTTCTCCCCCAACACCTTCCGCAATCGGATCGCCGCGACCGTCGACGAGGTGCTGGCCGGCTGACGGGTTACCGGGTGATCGTCACCGAGGGGCAGTAGTGCCGGATCGTGTGCAGGATGACATCGGAGCTGGCGCGGAGTTCGCCGGTGCGGATGGTGTGCAGGTCGCGGACGCCCGGCAGGATGGTGAGGCGGGCGCCGCCGGCGTGGATGAGGGCGATCTCGGGCCAGGCGAAGGCGGTGACCGCGCCGTCGGTGATGTGCGTCAGCCCCTCCGGCGTGATGATCAAACAGGTTGTCGTGCGCCGGATTTCGCGTGCCAGCCAGAGCGCGCCAAGGCCGAGGGTGGCCCACAGCAGCCCGAGCACCAGGCCGAAGGCCGCGCCGAAATGGTCGAAGGCGGGATCGTTGCGGTCCGCGACGGCGCCGAGCGCCGAGAGCACGACCAGGGTGCCGCCGCCAGCGAAGACAATCCCGACGAGCAGGCAGAACCAGTAGTCGAGCAGCATCGTGTGCGATTGCCGATACGTCGTGGACGCCCCGTACCTCACCGCCACCGCCGAACCACCCGGACGCGAACGGACCACCCGCCCGCCGATCGCCCAGTCTACGGGCGCACGGCCGACAGTTCAGCAGACCGCGGGTAACTGGAAAGTCTTGTCACACATACCCTCTGACCTGGGCCGACAGGGTGACCAGTTCCACACCGTGTCGTTTTGCCGCAGACTCCTCCGACCTATTACAGTTTCTTATCAGTCGGGCCGAAGGTGTTCCCCGGCTTCTTTCATCCGCATCCACTGCTGCATGTCGGATCGGCGTTGTGCCACAAGGCGATTCATGACAAGCAGGAGGAGCGATGGTTTCCTACATCGTTACGGGCGGTACCGGATTTCTCGGGCGGCGATTCGTGCAGGGCTTGCTCGACGCCGAACCCGAGGCGATCGTGCACGTGCTCATCCGCGCGGCGTCGCGGGCCAAGTTCGACGAGCTCGCGGCCGGCTGGCACGGCGGCGAGCGGGTGTTCGCGCTGCTCGGCGACCTGACGGCGCCGAATCTCGGGCTGCTCGACAACGCGCCCGCGGCCGACCACGTGGTGCACCTGGGCGCCGTATACGACATGAGCGCCGACGAGGCGACCGCGCACGCGGCCAATGTCGCGGGCACCGAATCGGTCATCGCGCTGGCGCGCGAGCTCGGCGCCGTACTGCATCACGTGTCGTCGGTGGCGGTCGCCGGTGACCACAAGGGCAAGTTCTTCGAGGAGGACTTCGACCTCGGACAACAGCTGACCTCGCCGTATCACCGCACCAAGTTCGCGGCCGAGAAGCTGGTCCGGCAGGCGGCGGGTGTGCGGTGGCGGGTCTACCGGCCCGCGATCGTGGTCGGCGATTCCCGCACCGGCGAGATGGACAAGATCGACGGCCCGTACTACTTTTTCCCCGCCATCGCGAAGCTGGCGGGGCTGCCCGCCGACCTGCCGATGCCGCTGCCGGATCTGGGCGCCACCAATATCGTGCCGGTCGACTACGTCGCCGCGGCGATGGTCGAACTGGTGCGCCGGCCCGGCCTGGACGGCCGCACCTTCCACCTGGTCAACCCGGATCCGCAGCCGTTCAGCGAGGTCTACCGCGCGCTGGCCACCGCGGCGGGCGGCCCGGCCGGCATCGGCGTCGTGCCCGGCAGCGGACGCGCGCTGAGCGGTCTCGGGCACCTGCCCGGCGTGCCCGCCGTCCGCGACTTCCTGTTCGAGCAGGCCGGGATTCCCGCGGCCGTCGCCCCGCACGTCGGCTTCACCGCCGAGTTCGTCGCCGACTCCACCCAGGCCCAGCTGCGCGAGTCCGGCCTGACCGTGCCGGCTTTCGAGAGCTACGCCGAGCGCCTGTGGCAGTACTGGCGGGAGAACCTGAACCCGGACCGCGGCCGTCCCGTCGCGGGTGACCCGTTCGCCGGGCGCATCGTGCTGATCACCGGCGCCTCCTCCGGCATCGGCCTGGCCAGCGCGCAGTCGGTCGCGCGCCGCGGCGCCACCGTGCTGATGGTGGCCCGCGGCCGAGACGACCTCGACGCCGCGGTCGCCTCGGTGCGCGCCGAGGGCGGTTCCGCCTACGGCTACCCGTGCGACATCACCGACCCCGAAGCGGTCGAACTGCTGGTCAAAACCGTGCTGCACGACCACGACCACATCGACTACCTGGTCAACAACGCGGGCCGCTCGATCCGCCGCTCGGTGCTCAACTCCACCGACCGCATGCACGACTTCGAGCGCACCATGGCGGTCAACTACTTCGGCGCGGTCCGTCTGATCCTGGCCCTGCTCCCCTCGATGCGGGCGCGGCGCTTCGGTCACATCGTCAACATCTCCTCGATCGCGGTGCAGACCAAGGTGCCCCGCTTCGCCGCCTACGTCGCGAGCAAGTCCGCCCTGGACAACTTCTCCGAGATCGCCGCGGTCGAAAACCGGGACGCGGGCATCACTTTCACCTCGGTCCGGATGCCGCTGGTGCGCACCCCGATGATCGCGCCCACCGACCTCTACCGCTCGCTGCCGGTACACGACCTGGACCAGGCGTCCGCGATCGTGCTGCGCGCGCTCGAGCAGCGCCCGCACCGGATCGACACCCCCGTGGGCACTTTCGCCCAGGCGGTCGATCTGCTGATGCCCTCGGTGAAGCGCTCCATCCTGCACCAGGGGTACCGGATGTTCGGGGAATCCCGTGCGGCACAGGGCGCGAAGCCCGAGGCGGATCAGCCCAGCGGGTCCCGCAGCCCGCTGGCCATGCTCGCGCCGGTGCTGCTCCCGCTGATGGCGCTGCCCACTCCCGCGGCGCGCGTCACGAGGGTGATTCCGGGCCTGCACTGGTAACCCCTGCGGTGGCAGAATCGTGCAATTTCCGGGCCATCCGCCCGCGCCCGCGCGCGTTTTCCCGGAGATCTGCACGATTCTGCCGATCCGCTCACCGGGACACCCGCTATCCGTCCTAGCTAGGAATATTTCTACTAGGCATATGGAAATCATGGGTCGCGGACAGCTGGACACGGTCGAGGTGGGGATTGCCGCGATCGCCGCGGGCGGGCTGGTGGTGGTCGTCGATGACGAGGATCGGGAGAACGAGGGCGATCTCGTGCTCGCGGCGTCGCTGGCCACGCCCGAGGCGATCGGGTTCATGGTCCGGCACACCAGTGGGGTGCTGTGCGTCCCGATGACGGGCGCCGAGCTGGATCGGCTGCGGCTGCCGCCGATGACGGTGGTCAACGAGGATCCGAAAGGCACCGCGTTCACGGTGTCGGTGGACGCGGCCACGGGGATCAGCACCGGGATCTCGGCCGCCGATCGGGCCCGGACCGTGCGGGTGCTGGCGGATTCGCGCACGATGCCGAGCGAACTGACCCGGCCTGGCCATGTGTTCCCGCTGCGGGCCGACCCGGACGGCGTGCTCGGCCGGCCGGGACACACCGAAGCCGCTGTCGACCTGACCCGGCTGGCGGGGCTACCGGCCGCCGGGGTCATCGCCGAGATCGTGCGTGACGACGGCGCCATGGCACGGCTGCCGGAACTGCGAGAATTCGCCCGGACCCATGGGTTGCCGATCATCTCCATCGCCGATCTCATCGACTATCGCCGCCGGCTGGAGCGCACCCTGCGCCGCGTCGTCGAGACCCGCCTGCCCACCAGATTCGGAGAGTTCCGGCTCCTCGGCTACTGCGACGACGTCACCGGAACCGAAACCCTCGCACTGGTTTTCGGCGAGCCGGGCCCGGAAGGCGCACTGGCCCGGTTGCATTCGGAGTGCCTGACCGGCGACGCGCTGGGCTCGCTGCGCTGCGACTGCGGCGATCAACTGGACGCCGCGCTGCGGCTGGTAGCCGAGGCCGGCAGCGGCGTCGTGGTCTACCTGCGCGGACAGGAGGGCCGCGGCATCGGTTTGCTGAACAAGCTGCGCGCCTACCAACTCCAGGATCACGGAGCCGACACCGTGTCCGCGAACCTGGCCCTGGGACTCCCCGTCGACGCGCGCGAGTACACCGCCGGCGCACAGGTGCTCGCCGACCTGGGCATCCACTCGGTGCGTTTGCTGAGCAATAATCCGGCCAAACAGGCCGGGCTCGAAGAATACGGCATCGAGGTGCTGCAACGGCTACCGCTCCAGGCAACCCCCACCGAACACAACATCCGCTATCTCCGCACCAAGCGGGACCGCATGGACCATCAACTGGGCGGCATGGACGTCGTCCACGAGCGCGCCACCTCGTAGAATTACTCGCCGGTCTCCCGGCCACGCTCGCAGATCTTCGGCACGTGCCGTGTCGGCGTCCAACGGCCCCGAGAGATGCTCGAACTCCCGGCCAAGCTCGCAGATCTTCAGCAGGTGCCGTGCCGTCGCCCAACCGACCTCCTAAAGTTGCTCGCGGGTCTTGCCGCCACGCTCACAGATCTTCGGCCGGCAGGTGCTGCGGCGTTGCCCAACGGACCTCGTAGGGTTTGCTCGCGGGTTTCCCGGCCTCGGTCGAGATCCTCCGGAAGATGCCGGTACGACGCCGACGTGGGTTTGGCTGGGTGGAGCTTTTCCGATTTTCGGTGGCACCGGCGGGTAGGCCTCGGGGCGATTTGCCCCGGGATTGCCGAATCGGCTCTGTTTCACACTGGAGTATTTACGTTCGCATCGTGCGCGCACGGCCCCCCTGGTTTCCTGAGCACGTCAGGATGGAGAGTCCGCGAGTTGGGTGAGCCGGAAGCCGGGGACAACGGTGCACCGAATACCTCTGAGGCAACATCACTTTCGCTCGGGCTGGGCTTGGACCGTGCTCGGCGCGCTGCTCGCCGTCGTCGGCGTGGTGGTCTGGGTCGCGCGGCCCGAACCGGTTGCCTGCGGGGCTGCCCGCACCGCCACCGACACCATGGCCACCACCCAGGTCGCGTTCCCGCCGAGCAGTTCCGGCGTCGCGACCAAGCGGACCACCACACCCCCGCCGACGGCCGCGCCGTCCGCCGCGGTGCCCGGTGAGGCGCGCTACTACTCCTTCACACCGAGCGTCGCCTGCTCCTATCCGGATCTGCCGCTGGACGGCTTCTACGCCGGCATCTCCACCCACGAGTACGGCACCGCCGATCTGTGCGGCGCCTTCCTCGACGTGCACGGCCCCAACGGTGACGTCCGCGTCCTCATCGCCGACCGCTGCCCGGGCTGCTCGCCGGGGCAGCTGGATCTGAGCACCGCCGCCTTCGAGCGGATCGCCGACCCGACCCACGGCGTCGCCGACATCCGCTACAGCGTGGTCCGCGATCCAGATCCGGCACCCGAGATGATCTACGAGGTGAAGCCCGACTCCTCGGCGAGCTGGCTCGCGATCCTGTTCAGCAATACCGGTAATCCGTTGCACCAGGTCGCGATCCGCGCGTCCGACGCCGACGACTGGCGGCCCCTGACGCGCGGCCCGGACAATCACTGGACCATCTCCGGCGCGGGCGAAGGCCCCTTCGCGGTCCGCGTCACCGACCTCTACGACCAGACCACCGAGATCTACGGCCTCACCCTCGATCCTGGGCCGCACCAGACTGGAGCCCGCCTCTACACGAACGAACCCCCGCCCGTGGAGCCCGCGCAGCCCATCGTCACGCCGGCCGCCCCGACGCTGCCGCCGCCCACCCCGGCCCAGGCGAACACCGGTCAGGCGCTCGCCGAATGCCGTGCGCGCTAACGCTTTAAATCGCGCGGCCTGGTTCGGCGCCGCGATCAGCGATCTCGCTTACGACATCCACCACACCGCCGCCGAGGGCGATCTCGTCGCGGTCAACTCCACGATGCGCGGCCGCCACACCGGCCCGATCGTCTTCTACTCCGAACAAGGCGAGGTCGAGCAGGCCTTCGCCACGACCGGCAAGCCTTTCGCCATCACCCAGTCGCACTGGTTCCGGATGCGCGACGGCAAGATCGGCGAGCACTGGGCCAACCGCGACGACCTGGGTATGGCCGTGCAGCTGGGCTGGGTGCCGCCGACGCCGATCTACCTGCTGCGCTGCGCCAAGGTGAAGCGCGCGGCGCGAAAAGCCTTGCGGGCCTGACATTCTGCCGATCAGCCGGCGCTGAGCCGCGCGGCCAGCGCCCGGCCCGCCGCGCGGCCCGAGAAGATGCAGCCGCCGAGGAAGGTGCCCTCCAGGGCGTTGTACCCGTGCACGCCACCGCCGCCGAAACCGGCGACCTCACCGGCGGCGTACAGGCCGGGGAAGGGCTCGCCGTCGGGGCGGACGACCTGGGATTCCAGGGTGGTCTGCAACCCGCCGAGCGTCTTGCGGGTCAGGATATTGAGGCGGACCGCGATGAGCGGCCCGGCCGCCGGATCCAGGATGCGGTGCGGCTTGGCGACGCGGCCCGCCTTGTCGCCGAAGTACTGGCGGGCGTTGGTGATCGCCATCAGCTGACTGTCCTTGCTGTACTTGTTGCCGATCTCGCGGTCCCGCGCGACGATCTGGCGTTCCAGCGCGTCGTAGTCCAGCCGGGGGCCGCGGGCGATCTTGTTCATGCCGTCCACCAGGTCGCGCAGGTTGTCGGCGACCACGAAGTCGGCGCCGTGCTGCTTGAAGGCCTCGACCGGTCCGGGCGCGCCCTTGGCGACCCGGCTCTTGAGCGTGAGCTTGAGATCCTTGCCGGTGATGTCGGGATTCTGCTCGGAGCCCGAGAGCGCGAATTCCTTCTCGATGATCGACTGGGTGAGCACGAACCACGAGTAGTCCTCGCCCGTGGACAGGATCGCCTTCATCGTGGTGTTGGTGTCGAATCCGGGGAAACACGGTGCGGGCAGGCGCTTTCCGTGCGCGTCGAACCACATCGAGGACGGGCCCGGGATGATGCGGATGGCGTGATCGGGCCAGATCGGATCCCAGTTCATGATGCCCTCGGTGTAATGCCACATCCGGTCGCGGTTGACGATCGCGCCGCCCGCGGCCTCCGTGATGCCCAGCATCCGGCCGTCCACGTGCGCGGGCACACCCGAGATCATGGTCTGCGGGCACGGCCCGAGGCGGTCGACCGGCCAGTTGCGGCGGATCAGTTCGTGGTTGTGCCCGATGCCGCCGGAGGTGACGACGACCGCCTTCGCACGGAATTCGAAGTGCTCCAACACCTCTCGCGAGGAGGCCTGACCGCGCTCCAGATCGGAGTCGGCCAGGATGCTGCCGGCGACGCCGACCACCGCGCCGTCCTCCACGATCAGCTCATCGACGCGATGCCGGAAGCTGAAGCCCACCAGTCCCTTTCGCTCCGCTTCCAGAACCGGCTCGGCGAAAACCCGCACCACCTCGGGCCCGGTGCCCCAGGTCAGGTGGAAGCGCGGCACCGAATTGCCGTGCCCGTCCGCGAAACCGCCGCCGCGCTCGGCCCAGCCGACCAGCGGGGTCACCCGCAAACCCAGCTCGTGCAGGTAATCCCGCTTCTCGGTGGCGGCGAAGCGGACGTAGGCCTGCGCCCACTGCCGGGCCCAGTGGTCCTCGTCCTCGCGGTCGAAGCCGGCCGAGCCGAGCCAATCCTGCAGGGCCAGCTCGTAGGAGTCGTGGATGCCGAGGCGGCGCTGCTCCGGGCTGTCGACGAAGAACAGCCCGCCCAGCGACCAGAACGCCTGACCGCCGAGGTTGTTGCTGTTCTCCTGATCCAGCAGGTGCACCTTGTGGCCGGCCTTGCTCAGTTCGTAGGCGGCGACCAGCCCGGCCAAGCCCGCGCCGACGACGATGACCTCGGCCGCGTCGGCGAATTCGGGAGTGCAGTTCTTCATTTCGATCCTTCGGTGGAGGGGATGCTGTACGCCAGCACCACGTGACAGAAAAGGTCGGTGCGCCGGCGCTGGACGCGGCGGCTGCGCGGTTCCATCAGGACTTGCACGGCGGTGCCGTCGTGCACGGCGACCAGCGCCTGCCCGAGCCCGGTGGGGTCGGGGACGGTGCGGCCGGCCCGCGCGAGCGCGGACACGATGGTCGGGATCAGCGCGGCGACGATGGCCTCCTCGCGCGCGGCCATCACCCGGCGCAGGGCCGGGTTGCGTAGCGCGTGCGCGGTGAACTCCGCGGTGATGCGGAACCAGGCCTCATCCAGCGGTACGGCGCGCACCAGGCGCGTCACCGCCGCGGCGATGTCCTCGGTGCCGTCGACGGAGATGTCGTCCAGGGTGGCGCGGACGTCGGCGAGCAGGTCGGCGGAGCGCTGCTCCCACATGGCCAGGAACAGTTCGTCCAGCGAGGTGAAGTTCGAGTAGAACGCGCCCCGGGTGAATCCGGCGCGCTCGCACACCCGCTCTACCGAGGCCCGGCCGAAACCCTCCTCGGCGAAGACCTCGTAGGCGGCCGTGAGCAGCCGGTTCCTGGTCTCCACCCGCCTGCGGGTGACCCGCGGCGCTCCCGTCGGCGACGCCATACGAACCTCCTCCGCCGTTCGATACAGAAGTGTATTCGATACAGGAACGTATCATAAGTGAACTGAGGTCGAGTCAAAACGCGGCAAGTCACCGTCGCCCGTGGATCGCGGAGCCGTTGCTCGGCGGCGGTGCCCGAGCCTCGAGCCACCGGCTCGAGGTGATCGCTCAGCGAGCAGCGCGCCGCGACATCGGATCAGCAACTTTGTGGCCACCTTGCCGCGTCGACATCGATTCTCGCGGTGTGATATTCACTCCACGGCTGCCGAACCACCGTGCCGAGCGCTGGATTTCAGTGCTTCCGTAGGCCGATTGGGAGATAGCTGATCGTGCGCGACGGCGCGGCCGGACGGTGACATATCGGCTCGGTATCGACTTGGCGCGCGGATGTTTAACGGCCGCAACACCTCTGGATGCGCAAGCAAAATGCCCGCATACAACGATTGCGTGCCGGGCGGGTCTCGCTTGGCTCGGATTGCTTGACGGTCGCTTCGCCGATTCTTACCTTCGCGGATATACAGCCGGGTGATAGTCATCGACTATCACTGCCCGGCATCTCACAACGGCGTGAGTTGGGTGATCACAATGGTAAACCGGAAGATAATTGGCTTCGAAAGGCGGCGACTGGTAAGGGCATTCGCAGTGCTGATGTTCATTACCGGAATCGCGACGGCGAGTCTGGGCAGCACGGCCTGGGCGAACCCCTGTACCGCGGTGGAGGTGATAGTCGCCAGGGGCACCAGCGAACCGGGCTGGCTCGGCAGCGCCGTCGGCGATCCGCTGTACGGCACACTGCTGCAGGCGCTTCCGGTGGACGCCACGGCGTACCGGGTGAACTACCCGGCGGACCTGACGGTTCCGACCTCGATCAGCGACGGCACCCGCGACATGGCCGCGCACCTCGCGCATCAGGCCGCGATCTGCCCCGGCCAGCGTTTCGTCCTCGTCGGATACTCGCAGGGCGCGCTCGTCGTGCACGGCGTGCTCGGCACCGGCAACGTCAGCTCGATGGGCGGCATCCACCAGATGCCGGGCTGGATCGAGCCGCGGGTCGCCGCGGTACTGCTCTTCGGTGACCCCAACCGGCTGGCCGGCTGGGGTGTACCCGGCGAATACGGCTGGCGCACCGGAAGTTACTGCACCACAGGCGATCCGATCTGCGGCGCGGGCCTGGACTGGGGCGCGCACGCCAACTACGGCTGGGCACTGTGGCCCGCGGCCAACTACGCGGCCGCGCGGGTATAGCCCCGATCGGGCAGTGGGGTCGGCGATTGCCGACCCCACTGTCGCGTGTGCCCCAGCACAGCCGTCGCCGGGGGCGCGTACCCGCTGTCGCGTCTACCCCTGCACGGACAGCGCCTGTGCCCGCCAAGCCCGCAGCCCGCGCCGCCGCTGCCGAATGACCGCCGCGACTTCGTCCGCACAGCCCTCGAGCTCACGAAACACATCCGCCGCCGCGTACCGCAGCACCAGTCGATGGCTCAGCACCAACCAGTTCTGCCGCCGGCGGTCCTGGCGGAATACCTCCGGCTGACTGTGGAACTCCCGGCCATCGATCTCGACCACGGTGCGAGTCTCCTCGTGCACCAGGTCGCAGACGAACGGACCCACCGGATGGTTGGCCAGCATCGGTAGCCCACGCCGCCGCATCGCCCTCGCGAACAACCGTTCCGGCTCCGAAGCCGCATGCAACGCGGCCTCGCGCAACTGCCGCCGCATCGCCACCGTGCCGTGTTTCCCTGATCGGCACAGTTCCACGATTTCGGGCGGGGAGACAGTCCGGCCGAGGTGTTTGTCGACCAGCCGATCCGCGGCTTCGCGCGGCAGGACCGATACGCAGTCGAACAGCGTGAGCGCCGCGGACGCCATCGGCACCTCGCGCGATTCATCGACCGAGCCCGCCGGCAACTCGCGCCGATACAACCGCAGCCAGTGGGGCGTCTTGCGATAGGAGCCGGGCGGAACCGTCGCCTCGAAGACCTCCGGCTCGGGCTGCATGTCGCGCAGCCAAGCCGCGGTCCGGTGACTCAGGACCGCCAGCGGCTGCCAAGCCACAATCGCCCGGCACCGGTCCCACCCGGTCGGCGGGCCGGAACAATACGTTCCGGGCAGTAGGCGGGTGTACATACCACGTCGGCAACGGTCGGTGATCGCGCTCTGCGACAACCCCTGGGCCAGTAGTTCCGCGCGCGTGACAACCATGCGGCGAGCCTGCCCCAGCGGCATCCGCATCCTTGGGCGCTCACCTGGAAAAAGTGATCGGTTGTGGATAGCTAGCCGCTTGTGGACAACGAAGACGGGACTGGCAAAACCGTGCACGGATGCGCTGATCGGACGCCGCCGGTCCGCGCAAGGCTTTGAAAATGCACGATTTTGCCCACCCAGCCCACAACCCCTCAGGACACCTTGCGACTCCTCGACCGCGGAGGCCGCTTCGGGGCGTCGGCGAGTTTGGCGATGTCGGTGAGGAGTTCCTTGGCGAAGTCGCGTTCGGCTTCGTAGTGGCGGACGCACCAGCGCAGGACGGCGCCGGGGTAGGCCCAGTCGGGGTTCTCGTCGGCGCCTTCGGCGTCCATCTCGGCCAGCTTGCGCATGCGTTCGGCGTAATCGATGTGCTCGGTGAGGATTCCGCGCAGGCGGTCCGGTTCGGCGAGGTGGCCGAGCCAGACGCGCAGCATGACGCTGTGCTTGAGGACGGGGGCTTCCACGGGTGCGTGGTTGACCCACTGGGCGGCGGCGGCCCGGCCGGCTTCGGTGATGGCGTACATGCGTTTGCCGCGGACGCCGTCGTCCTGGAGCACGGTGCGCGAGGTGGCGTAGCCGTGCTTCTCCAGGCGTTTCAGCTCGGCGTAGATCTGGCTGAAGGAGGGGCTCCAGTAGAAGAACTGCAGGCTCCAGTCGGCCCACTTCTTCAGGTCGTAGCCCGACAATTCCTCGGCGTGCGAGAGCATTCCGAGCACGGCCCAGCTCGTGGTCGGCAGCTCCGGCACCTTGGCTTCACTCATCGCTCACTCACGAATCGGACTATATCGCCCAGGCATATTCCTGACCAGAAGAATCTGGTCAGCGCCACCGGGCATGCCGCGGGAACAGGCTGCGGCCCGCTTCGTGCGCCACCTCCACCAGCACCCGGGCCAGCCGGGCGGTGTCCAGACCTGTTCGCTCCCCGGTGATCTGCGCGGTCAGCGAGAGCGCGGCGACGGCGGCGCCTCGGCCGCGCACGGGGACCGCGACGCAGGCGATGCCGGCCACCGCTTCCTCGTTGTCGACGGCCACGCCCTGGCGATGCCGGATGCGCGCCAGTTCGCGATGCAGTTCGGCGCGGTCGCAGATGGTGCGGGGCGTCAGCTGGGGTAGCGGATCCCGGAAGGAGGCTTCGACGATGCTCGGTTCCAGCGAGGCCAGCAGGGCCTTGCCCAAAGCCGTGCTGTGCGCGGGCATCCGGCCGCCCAGCCGGGTCGGCACGTTGGCGGTGCCGCGACCGCCGGCCTTGTCCAGGTAGAGCACCTCGCGCCCGTCGAGCACCCCGAGGTGCCCGACCATGCCGGTACGCTGCGCCAGATCGTGCAGCAGCGGGCTGACCACGTCGCGAATCTCGTTGTGGTCGGCGGCGAGTCCGCCGAGTTCGAGGGTGCGCATCCCGAGCCGGTAGCCGCCGGGCGCGTGCGCGAGCCAGCGCAGGCGAATCATCTGGTCCAGGATGCGGTGCACGGTGGAGCGCGGCAGGCCGGTGCGCTCGGCCAGTCCGAGCAGGGTGAGCGTCGGCGTGGAACCGTCGAACGCGTCCAGTATCAACGTCATTCGCTCGATCATGGACACCGGTGGTTGCGCCGGCTTGGCGGCCGCTCGACCCGTGCCCGTCCATGCTTCGCCGGACTCGGGATGGGTCAGCATCTCGACCGTCATGGTTACCTCCAGTGGTGTAGCGCGTCCAAGCTTAGGAGTATTTCGACTAGGCATATGCAGTTTCGACACTCCTTGTTGTGTCCCCCATCACAGTGCCGACCCGGGCGGGCCGCCGAATCCCGGAAACTACGTAGATCGCTACGGATCTTCTCGGTAGCCGGAATTCGTTGTTGACACCCCTGCGGCACCCCAGCTTACTTTCATGGCGAAAAGGAATATGTCTAGTCGAAACTTCGTCGTGAAAGGATGGCAGCCCGTATGGCCGTCGACCTCGACTTCAAGGCCGTCCTCGGCCGGTTCTGCACCGGCGTCACCGCCGTCACCGCCCTGGACGGCGACCGCCCGCTGGGCTTCGCCTGCCAATCGTTCTCCGCGCTCTCCCTCGATCCCCTTGCGGTGGCGATCTTTCCGGCCCGCACCTCGACCACCTGGCCGCGCATCCGCGAGGTCGGCCGGTTCTGCGTCAACATCCTGGCCGACGATCAGCAACAGGTGTGCCGGCAGCTGAGCCGCAGCGGTACGGACAAATTCGCGGATCTCACCTGGACCCCGTCCCCCAACGGCGCACCGCTGCTGAGCGGCGCGCTCGCCTGGATCGACTGCACCCTCGCGCAGGAGGTCGACGGCGGCGACCACACCATCGTGGTCGGGCACGTCACGGCGCTCGGCGAACTCCGCGAGGCTCCGCCGCTGCTGTTCTACCGCTCGGCCTTCGAGCGCCTGGCACCGCGCCCGTTGAGTGAGACCCCCGCTACCGGTCTCCGACCGGCCGTCACAGCATCGAAATAGCCCGGCCCGAAATAGACCTGACCGAAATAGCTTCGGAGGAAACACTCATGACCGACGACCAGGTCCGCGTGATCGACACCGGCGCGCCGCCCGCGCGGTACGCCCGCGGCTGGCACTGCCTCGGCCTCGCGGAGGCCTTCCGCGACGGAAAGCCGCATACCATCGCGGCTTTCGGCACCGAGCTCGTCGTCTTCGCCGCGAGCGACGGCACGCTCAACGTGCTCGACGCCTACTGCCGCCACATGGGCGGCAACCTCGGCGACGGCACCATCAAGGGCGACACGCTCGCGTGCCCATTCCACGACTGGCGCTGGAAGGGCAACGGCCGCTGCGCCGGAATCCCGTACGGCCGCCGGGTGCCGCCGCTCGCGCGCACCAAGTCCTGGCCCACGCTCGAGCAGAACAGGCAGCTGTTCGTCTGGAACGACCCGCAGGGCAAACCGCCCACCGACGAGGTCACCATTCCCCGCCTGGAAGGCGCGTTCAGCGACGAGTGGAGCGACTGGACCTGGAACCAGATCGTCATCGAGGGCGCCAACTGCCGCGAGGTGATCGACAACGTCGTCGACATGGCGCACTTCTTCTACGTGCACTTCGCCTTCCCGACCTACTTCAAGAACGTCTTCGAAGGCCATGTCGCCAGTCAGTACATGACCTCGCTCGGGCGCGCGGATGTCCAGGGCGAAACGGCCAAGGAGGTGGGCGGGCCGAACGTACTGCGCTCGGAGGCGCACTACTACGGCCCCTCCTACATGATCGACCACCTGGTCAGCGAGGCCGGCGGCGACACCGTCGAGGCGGTGCTGATCAATTGCCACTACCCGGTGACGCCGACGAAGTTCGTGCTGCAATACGGCGCGATCGTGAGGAAGCGGCCTGGCCTCGCACCCGAGGAGGCCGATGCCATGGCGGTGCGATTCGCCAGTGGGCTGGGCCGCGGCTTCGAGCAGGATGTCGCGATCTGGGAGCGCAAGACCCGCATCGACAATCCGCTGCTGTGCGAGGAGGACGGGCCGGTCTACCAGCTGCGGCGCTGGTACGAACAGTTCTATCGCGATGTCGAGGACATCGACGAGAACATGACCGCCCGTTTCGAATTCGAGGTCGACACCACCCGCGCGGTCAGCGCCTGGGAGGCCGAGGTCGCCGAGAATCTCGCCGCGCGGCAGGGCGTCTGACCGTGGCCACCGTCGCCTGCGGGCAGTGCGGGAACCAGGTCGGCGTGGTCAAGTTCAGCCCCGCCCACACCAGCGTGCAGTGGACCGGCGCCGCCGCGCGCACCTGCCCCGAGGCGGGCCCTGGGCCGTTCCAGGGTTGCCCGGCGCTGCGCCACAGCATCGACGCCGCCGTCACCGCGGGCGCGCTGGGCCTGCACACCCGCGAGCAGGATCTCCTGTGAGCGCCCCTCTCTTCTATTAAGGATCATCATGGCTGTCATCAGCTCGCTCGGTTATGTGAAGGTCGCGGTGAGCGATCCGCACGCGTGGCGCACCTTCGCCTTCGATGTCATCGGTTTCGCGGAAGGCGCCGGGCCGGACCCGGACGCCGTCTATCTGCGCATGGACGAGCGCGCCGCCCGGCTGGTCCTGGTGCCCGGCGAGACCGACAAGGTGCTCGCCATCGGCTGGGAGGTGCGCGACTACCGGGCACTGGCCGAGGTGCGAGCGGCGGTGCGGGCGTTCGGGATCGAGGTCACCGAGTTGCCGCTGGCGGAGGCCGATGCGCGCCGGGTGGAAGAGGTGATCAGCTTCCTCGATCCCTCCGGCACCACGGTCGAGGTGTTCCACGGGCCGGTGCTGGACCACTCCCCCGTCGTCAGTCCGCACGGCAATTGTTTCGTCACAGCGGGATTGGGTCTTGGCCACGCGGTCTTGCCGGTGCCCGATCTGGATGTCGCGTTCCGCTTCTACACCGAGGTGCTGGGCTTCCTGCCGCGCGGCGCGTTCCGCCTGCCGACGCCGCCGGAGTACGGGCCGATGCGGGTGCGCTTCCTCGGCGTGAATAGCCGGCACCACAGTCTGGCGTTGATTCCCTCGGGCGGAGAAGAAGGTTCGGGTCTGGTGCACATCATGGTCGAGGTGGACGCACTCGACGATGTGGGGCGGGCGCTGGACCGGGTCGGCAAGGCCGGATATCACCTGTCCTCGACGCTGGGCCGGCACACCAACGACAAGATGATCTCCTTCTACGTCCGCACGCCCGGCGGCTGGGACCTCGAATTCGGCACCGAGGGCATGCAGGTGGACGAGGCCACGTACACGGCGGAGGAGATCACCGCCGACAGCTACTGGGGCCACGACTGGTCACGCTGACCGGTCGCGGCCCCGGCCGCCGTCACCCCGGGACGGACTGCACGCGCTCCTCCGCGATCGCACGCAGGAATTCCCGGGTGTACCGCTCGGCCAGCAGCGGCAGGAAGTTGTCGAGGGTGGCGCCGGCGGCGAGATAGTTGTAGGCGGCATGCAGCATGCCCGCGACGGCGGCCTCGTCGGCCAGGCCGTGGAACTCCTCTTCCAGCCGGTCGGCGGCCACGCCCAGCGCGACCTCCTGATCGAGCGCGGCATCGGTGGGACGGGTGACGGGACTCTCGGTCACGGCGGTCTCCTCGGCGTGGACGGGATTCCGGGCGCGGGTCTCGCGCCCTCTAGGCGAGTACCCCCGCCTAACCGTCGTCCCAACACTCGATCGCGGGTCTATATCGATAGTTCACCGATTGTTCACCGTTTAGTTGCCACGCGCAGTCGCTCGCGCCGGTGGCGGTGCGCCGGTGAGACGGTGCGGCGGATAGGCTCTCATGGTCTTGTACGTGCGTCCCGGAAGTGCCCCGCTATGCCCGCCCACCCGGCACTCACCCGCCGCACGCTGCTCCGCGCGGCGCTGGCCGCCCCCCTGGCCGTCGCCGCGCCCCGTGCGCAGGCCGACGAGATTCCCTGGCCGCCGACGATCCCCGGCGTGCCGCTGATCCACCGGTCGCCGGTGCTGACCCCGTATGTCGACGAGTTGCCGATCCCGCCCACCCGCGGGCTGGGCGGGATCATCCCGGTGCGCGAGGGCCGGCATTCCTTCCATCGGGATCTGCCCCCGGCGCGCTCCTGGGGGTACGACGGGCTGGCGCATCTCGGTCCCACCATCGAGGTCCGCTCCGGCGAGCCCGCACCGCACACCGTCTTCGCGAACGAGCTGGGCGAGCACATTCTGGCCGGCGATATCGACCTCGATCTGCACGGCTCCGAGCACAGCGACCTGACCCGGCCGAAGATCGTGGTCCACCTGCACGGTGCGCCGAACGAACCCGGCAGCGACGGGCACCCCTACAACACCTTCACCCCCGGCGAGTCCGGCGGCTACGACTTCAACAACGACCTGCCCGCCACCACGCTGTGGTACCACGATCACGCCATGGGCGTGACCCGGCTCAACATGTACGCGGGCCTGGCCGGAATGTACTGGGTCCGCGACGAATTCGACACCGGGGCCGTCGGCAATCCACTCGGCCTGCCGGCCGGGGAGTTCGAGATCCCGCTGATTCTGCAGGATCGGCTGTTCTATCCGAACGGCGAGCAGCGCTTCCATCTGTCGGCGGTCCTGCCGCGCAACTTCTGGGGCGGCGGGTTCAGCGGTGACGTCATGTGCGTCAACGGCAAGGCCTGGCCGAAGCTCACCGTCGGCCGCGGGCTGTACCGGTTCCGGATGGTCAATGCCTCGGCCATGGACGACTACCACCTGTTCTTCGGCAACGGCATGCCGTTCTGGATCATCGGCGGCGACGGCGGGCTGCTGGCCGCCCCGCACCGGGTGACGAGCCTGCGGATCGGGGCGGGCGAACGCTACGACCTGCTGGCCGACTTCTCCGGCCTGCGGCCGGGCGAGCGGGTGGAGTTGCGCAACGACGCGCAGATCAACGCCTTCTCGCAGCTGTCGGGTTCCCGGCTGATTCCGAACATCATGCAGTTCGTCGTGGACGAGCGCCCGGCGTTCACCGGGCCGGTGCCCCGCACCCTGCGCGGCGAGCCGGGCTTGCCGCCGGCGATCGTGCCGATCGACCGCGCCGCGATCACCCGGATCCGCACGGCCACCCTCAACGAACCGGTCGAGGTCAAGCCGCCGTTCCTCTACTTCAACATCAACAACCTGATGTTCGACTCCGAGGACATCGAGCTGCCCGAGGAGGGCGCGGTCGAGCAGTGGAACCTGGTGAATGTCACCGAGACCGCGCACACCGTGCACATCCACCTGGTGCAGTTCCAGATCGTGGGCCGTCAGCTCTACGACGTCGCCGGTTACAAGCTCGCGCACCCGAGCCCGCCGCCGCACACCCGGTGGACCCCGGACGCGGAACCCTTTCTGCTGGGCGAGATGTCGGGCCCCGGCGGTCACGAGGCCGGCTGGAAGGACACGGTGCACTGCCCGCCGTTCCAGGTCACCAAGGTGCTGATGCGCTTCCCGACCCAGGCCGAGCTGGGTTTCGACCCGGATCGCGAATTCGGCGCCGACCGGCACGGCCGACCGCTGCGCGGCTACGTCTGGCACTGCCATCTCGGCGATCACGAGGACCACGACATGATGCTGCGCTACCGGCTGGTGAAACCGGGTGCCCCCCAGCCCGTTCCGCACCAGCACGGCCACGCGCACTGAGCGAGGATGGGCAGATGATCATCGCAGCAGCGCAGTTCGCCCCGGTTCCGGGCGCCGTCGTGCCCAACATCGAGACCATCGCGGCCCTGATCGCGGCCGCCGCGGCGGCGGGCGCGCGGGTCGTCGTCTTCCCCGAGCTGGCGGTGCACGGCTACGCGCCGGCGCTGATTCGCGACGAGCCGGACAGCTGGCTGGCGCAGGATGATCCGCGCCTGGATCCGATCCGCGCGGCCTGCCGGGCCGGTGCCGCCGCCGCGGTCGTGAACGCGGCCGTGCGCACCGCGGGTGGCCGGCCCGCCATCACCTCGCTGGTCATCGGCCCCGACGGCGCGCTGCTGACCCGCTACGACAAGCAGCACCTCTACCGTCCGGAGGACGAGATCTTCGCGACCGGGGACCGGGACGGCGGCTTCGAGCTCGACGGCCTCCGCTTCGCGCTGGCGACCTGCTACGACAACCGCTTCCCCGAGCTCGCGGCGCGCGCGAAAGCCGCAGGGCGCCAGGTCTATCTGGCGAGTTCGGTGCTGGATGTGGACAACGATTCGTTCGAGCAGGTCTACCCGATCCGGGCCCGCGACAACGGGCTCTATGTCGTGCTCGCCAATGCCACCGGAACCAACGCGGCGGGCGTGTGCGAAGGCGGCAGCGGGGCCTGGGGTCCGGACGGCGCGCGGATCGCCGACGCGGGCACCCAGCACACCGGGTACGCCCTCGTCGAGGTGCCGTCCTGATCACCGGAACGGCGCTGGTGAACCTGTTGTCCCGGCCGGGCGCGCGTGCGAGCCTGAGCGGATGGATCTCGCTGCCCTGGAAGCCATCCGCCGGCTGAAGTACCGCTACTTCCGCACCCTCGATCTGAAGCTGTGGGACGAGTTCGCCGACACCCTCGCCGTCGACGCCGAGGGCCGCTACGGCACGCACGCGCTCGGCAAGGCGCTGGTGCTGGACGGGCGCGCGGCGATCACCGACTTCATGCGGCAGAACCTCGGCCCGTCGGTGGTCACCACCCACGTGGCGACCCAGCCGGAGATCGATGTCGAGGGCGACACCGCCACCGGCTCCTGGCTTTTCGAGGACACCGTGATCGCGACCGAATACGGTGTGCTGATTCGCGGCTCGGGCTACTACTCCGATACCTACCGCCGCGACGGCGACGGGCAGTGGCGCATCACCAGCACCGGCTATCAGCGCATCTACGAGGCGTCGCAATCGCTCGCGGACACACCGAGTTTCCATCTGCTGACGAACATGTGGGCCACCGCCGGAACCGACTGATTTCGCGGCCCGATTGGCAGGAGATCGGTCCAGTTTGGCAGTAGTGGCGCTGGACGGTGCCGGGGCGCGGAGCCATGCTCGGGGTATGTCCCTAGCACCTGCCGAATTCGCCCCGGAGACCGCCTATCTCAATACCGCCTCGCACGGCCTGCCGCCCGCTCGGGCGCTGGCGGCCCTGCGCGAAGCCCAGGATCGTTCCGCGGCCGGACGCGGCGCGCCGATGGTGCACGACCACCTGGTACCCGAGCTCCGGGCCGGGTTCGCGCGGCTGCTGGACGGGGCCGCCGCCACGGATATCGCGCTGGGCGCCACGGTGTCCGCGCTCATCGCGCCGGTCGCCGAGGCCCTGCCCGCGGGCGCGGAGGTATTGGTGGCCGCGGGAGAATTCGCGTCGGTGACGATGCCGTTCCTGTTCCGCGGCGACCTCGCGGTGCGCACGGTGCCGCTGGAGCGGCTGGCCGCGGAGGTGCGGCCGGAGACGGCGCTGGTCGCGGTGAGCGTGGTGCAGTCCGCCGACGGGCGGATCGCGGACACCGCGCTGCTGCGCGAGGCCACCCGGGCCAACGGCGCGCGCCTGCTGCTCGACGCCACGCAGGCGGCGGGCTGGTTGCCGCTGCGCTTCGCCGAGGCCGACTACTGGGTGTGCGCGAGCTTCAAATGGCTGGCCGGCGCGCGCAGCGTCGCGTTCCTGGCCGCCACGCCCGAGGCCACCGCGGCCCTGCGCCCGATCGGGCCCAGTTGGTATGCCGCCGAGGATCGCTGGGCCGAGCTGTACAACCCGGTCGCCCTGGCCGCCACCACCCGGCGTTTCGATCAGACCCCGGACTGGCTGGGCGTGGTCTTCGCCTCGGCGGCGCTGGAATTGTTCGAGGAACTGACCATCGACAAGATCCACGCACACAACCTCGGCCTGGCCGAGCGCTTCCGCACCGGCGTCCGCGGCCTCGGCTACCAGCCGCTCGAGCAGGCGTCGGCGATCGTCGCCGTCCCCGATGCCGGCCCGGCAGCGGACCGCCTCGAACAGGCCGCGGTCATCGCCTCGGCCCGGGCCGGCGGCCTACGGTTCTCCTTCCACCTCTACAACTCCGACGCCGACGTCGACCGGGCGCTCGCCGCGCTGGGCGAGCGCCGGTAGCCGACTCACAGATCGGGCAGCGGGATGGCCAGATTGGGGACGATCAGGCCACCGTCGGGTTCCAGGATCTTGCCGGTGAGGTACTTGCCCGCCGGGGAGACCAGGTAGAGGGCCGCGGCGGCGATGTCCTCCGGTTCGCCGATGGTGTGCAGCGGCGTCTTGGTCTCGAGTTCGGTCCGCATGGCGTCGTTCCCGGCGACCACCTCCAGGGCCGAGGTGAGGATCGCGCCCGGCGCGATGCCGTTCACCCGGATCCGCGGGCTCAGGTCCGCCGCCGCGAGCCGGGTGTAGTGCGCCAGTGCCGCTTTGGCGGTGCCGTACGCCGCGAACGCGCGCCCGGGCAGTCGCCCCATGGCCGAGGTGATGTTGACGATCGAACCGCCGCCGGCGGTCTCCAAGATCAGTGGCACCGCGGCGCGGACCAGGGCGTGCGCGTTGGCCACGTTGAACGCGAACGCCTCCGAGAGCGCCGCCGGCGTCGTGTCCAGCAGCGGGCTCGGCATCGCACCGCCGACATTGTTGACCACGATGTCGAGCCGGTCGAATTCCTCGACGGCCGCCACGGCCAGCCCGGCCGCGGCCTCGGGATCCCGCAGGTCCACCGGCACCACGTGGGCCCGGCGGCCGAGCGCTTCGACCCGTTCGGCCACCTCGTCGAGCTGGTCCTTGGTGCGCGCGGCGATCACCACATCCGCGCCCGCCTCGGCGAATGCCAGCGCGATGGCCGCACCCAGCCCGCGACCCGCGCCCGTGACCACGGCGACCTGCCCGTCGATCCGAAACCGATCCAAAATCATTTCAGCTCACCACATCCACGTCGATGCCAACCGTGCGCCCCCGATTGTGCGCGACGGCATCGTGATGGGCGACTCGGGA
The DNA here is from genome assembly GCF_040654295.1 of Nocardia sp. NPDC050712. NCBI lineage: Bacteria > Bacillati > Actinomycetota > Actinomycetes > Mycobacteriales > Nocardiaceae > Nocardia > Nocardia sp. NPDC050712. The sequence goes on along the minus strand of NZ_JBFAHT010000002.1, from coordinate 926,522 downwards.
TCTCGGTAACCGGTCGCTATCCCACGCCGCGGGTGGCCCAGCCGCGCTCGATCATGGCCAGCAGCGCGGGATAGACCAGCAGATACCGGAACGGCAGGATCAAGGCCATGTACACCTTGCCGAACAGCCCGTTCGGCTTGGTCAGCACCGCCAGCTGGCCGCGGTAGCCGCCCGCGCCGTCGGGCACCCAGCCGATGTGCATGACGCCGTGGACGGTCCGGTTGCCCATCTCGGCCACCCATTCGGTGTCGGTCAGATACACCGAGGTGAACGGCACCGTGGCCAGATCCGGGCCGCGCGGTCCGTCGCGCAGATCCGCGGGCAGCCGGTCGCGCAGCGTCGGCACGCGGGCGCCGACACCGGAACGCTCGGAGTCCCAGCCGAGCAGTGCCCCCAGCTTCCAGCGCGTCGCGAACAGCGCCCGATAGACCCGCGACGGCTGGGCGCCGCGGTCGTCGGCGGCGAACCAGTCGACGAGTTCGCGCAGCTCGTCCGGGCCGCCCGGGGTGGGCAGCGCCCAGACGTCCTCGATCACGAAATCGCCGGCGACCGCGTGGATCCGCCACGGCAGGTCGGTGTGCGCGCTCTTGGGGAGTCTCATCGTGCGGCCTTCCGATCGAATGCAACCATGGACCCATGGTCGAGCTGGCCGGGTCCTGGCGTATTGAACGAAACGGCAACGCGGCCTTCGCCGCGGTCGGCGCCGAGTTCGCCTGCATCGGCGAGAGTTCCGCGGCCGAACCGGGCGGGTTCCGGCACCCGGCCTGGCAGCTGGTGCTGGCCACGGGCGCACCGATCCGGGCCCGCGGCGGTGCCGGTGCGCCGGTGACCGGGCCCGCGATCCTGGTGTCCCCCGGCCTCTTTCGTACCTTTCGCTACCCCGCCGGTTACGTCTCGCTGTGGATCGATCCGCATCGACTCTCGGGCCCGCCGGGCATCCACGCGCTCGACCACACCCAGGCCCGGCGGCTGTGCGCGGGCTTCGGCGGCGAACTCGAGCCGGACCGGCTGCGCGCGGCGATCGAGCACACCCTCGGCCCGGCCGCACCGCTGGATCCCCGCCTGCGCCACGCCCTGGAACTCCTCGATCACGACTTGCCCGCCGCGGCCATCGCCACTCGAGTGGGGTTGTCGCCCCGCCGCTTACGGCAACTGGGCGCGGCGGCGATCGGCTGCCCGCTGGCGACCCTGCGGCGCTGGCATCGGCTGCGCGAAGCAGTCGTCCAGCTACCGTTCCGTCCCGCCGCCGAGGTGGCGGCGCGCACCGGGTTCTCCGACCAGTCGCACCTGGTGCGCACCACCGTCGCGATGGGCGGGGTGACCCCGGGTTCGATGGGCGCGCGGTGGCGGGCGCTGCCCGAAATGTGTGTCCAGCCGCACACCTAAGGAAAAGTTAAGGTTCAGGACCACTAGTTTCGAAACTCTGTGATCTTGACCTAGGGCGTTGATATCGTCGCGCCATGTTGGACTCGCAGGACGCTCGATCGGGGGACGAGGCGTCGGCTGCGCGCCGTCAGTTACCCGAGCAACCCGAGCTGGAGAACGCCCCGCCCGGCCCGGACGAGCCGGTCGAACCCGGAAAGTTCGAGACCACGCGGATCGAATTGCCGGACGAGCCACGGCAATTGCCGGAAACGATCGAGGTCGACGACGAGGAGCGACCGGCCCGCGAACTGACCGGATGGGCCGAGCGCGTGGTGGCCACCGTGGCGTTCGCGGTGGCGCTGCTGGCGCTGTGGCAGGTGTTCCGCCCGCTGCCGCAGGGCAGTCAGTACTACCTGGTGGTGTTCCTGGCGGGCACGCTGCCGCTGGCGTTCCTGGCCTACCGCTCCGGAATCAAGCGCCTGGACCGCGAATCCGGCCCCGGGCCACTGGACTGGGCGCTGGCCGTGGTGACCCTGCTGGTGTGCCTGTACCCGATCCTGCCGTTCCAGATCGGTTCCGGCGGCGGCGGTTACGACGAGTTCCTGGATCGCCAGGCGCTGTTCGACCCGGTCGACGTCGCCATGGGCGCGATCCTGCTGGTCCTGGTGCTCGAAGCCTGCCGCCGCACCACCGGGTGGGTGCTGCCGCTGGTGTGCCTGGTGTTCGTCGCCTACGGCTACTACGGCGGGCTGATGCCGCAGAACTGGTCCATCGCCCATGCGGGGCTGGACTTCTCGCAGGTCATCGACGCGCTGTACAACTCGGCGAGCGGCTTCTTCGGCACCCCGCTGGACGTGGCGGCGACCTACATCGTCCTGTTCACCCTCTACGGCGCGGTGCTCGAATTCTCCGGGGCCGCACAGTTCTTCGTGGATCTGTCGGTCTCGGCGTTCCGGCGCTCGCGCACCGCCGCCGGGCGCACCACCGTCGCCTCCGGATTCCTGCTCGGCACCGTGTCGGGCTCGGGCACCGCGACCGCGGTCAGTGTCGGCGCGGTCACCTGGCCGATCCTGCGCAAGGCCGGCTACCCGCCCGAGCAGGCCGGCGGCATGCTGGCCGCCGCGGGCGTCGGCGCGATCCTGTCCCCGCCCACGTTGGGTGTGGCGGCGTTCATCGTCGCCGAGTATCTCGATGTCTCCTACGTGACGGTGCTCGGCTGGGCGCTGATCCCGACCCTGCTGTACTACTTGGGAATTCTGCTCGCGGTCGAGATCGACGCGCGCCGGCTGGGCACCCGGCCGGTGGAGGTCGCCACCACCTCGATCTGGCGGCTACTGGGCCGGTTCGGCTACCACTTCCTGTCGCTGATCGTCATCGTCGTGCTGCTGCTGGCCGGTGTCAGCGCCACCAAGTCGGTGGTCTACGCGACCGCGCTGGCCTTCGTCCTGGCGTTCCTGGACAGCAAGACCCGGGCCCGCGCGCGCTCGCCGCGGCTGATCTTCACCGCGCTCAGCTCCGGGGTGCGCTCGGCGCTGCCGGTGGTCGCGGTGTGTACCGCGGCCGGTGTGATCACCGCGATGACCACCAAGACCGGGCTCGGCGCGCAACTGGCCGCGCTGCTGGTCAAGGCGGCCGGCTCGATCTCGGACAACCAGACCGTGATCCTCGCGCTGACAGTGATTTTCGCGGCGATCGCGCTCGCCATGCTCGGGCTGGCGATTCCGGTGACCGCCTCGTTCATCATCGGCTGGGCCATCATCGGGCCCGCGCTGCTGGCCCTCGACGTGCCCGCGCCCGCGGCGGCGATGTTCGTCTTCTACTACTCGGTGCTCTCGGAGGTGACGCCGCCGACGGCGCTGGCCGCGGTCGGCGCCGCCGCGATCACCGGCGGGCGCACCATGCCGACGATGTGGCAGACGCTGAAGTACGCGCTGCCCGCGTTCCTGGTGCCCGTGGTGTTCGTGATGACCGACAACGGCGAATCCCTTTTGGGCCGTGGGCCTTTGCTCGGCGTGCTGTGGACTACGGTAGTCGCGTGCCTGGCCGTAGCCGCGCTTGCCACCGCCACCGGCGGCTGGATTCTCGGCGTCGGCCCGGCCGGCACACCGGCCCGCGTGCTCGCGGCGCTGGGCGGGCTTACGCTGCTGTACCTGGAGCCCGGCGCGATCATCGCCGGGCTGGTCGCGGTGGTCGCGGCCGTAGGGGTCACTGCCCTGTCAACAAGGAGGACGACATGAGCGCAGTCGCAAAGGGTTTCGTCAGGTCAAGACCGGCAGGGGTGATCGCCGTGCTGGCCGTGGCGACCCTGTCGGCCGGGCTGCTCACCGGCTGCGGTGGGCGCCGCGACGCGCCACAGACCGACGCGGGCGGGGAGGTGAATTGCGAAGTGCACCAGGAGACCCGGGTCGGCATCGCCACCGGCAACGCGACCGGCGTCTACTTCGCGCTCGGCAACGCCTACGCCGAGCAGATCTCGCAGGCCACCAACGGCACCGTGAAGGCGACCGCCGCGGAGACCGGCGCCTCGGTGCAGAACATCCAGCAACTGGTGGCCGGCACCTATCAGGTCGCGTTCTCGCTGGCCGACTCCGCCGCCGACGCCGTGCTCGGAGCGGGCAGCTTCGACGGGAAAAAGCAACCGGTACAGGCGCTTACGCGGCTCTACCCGAACTACACCCAGGTGGTCGTGCGCAAGGGCGCGAACATCAACTCGGTCGCCGACATGCGCGGTAAGCGGGTCTCCACCGGGTCGCCGAAATCCGGCACCGAGGTGATCGCGAACCGGGTGCTGCAAGCCGCGGGCCTGAACCCCGACAGCGACATCTCCGCCCAGCGCCTCGATCTCACCAAGACCGTGGATGGTATGAAGGACGGCTCCATCGACGCCATGTTCTTCTCCGGCGGCCTGCCCACCCCGGGCATCACCGACCTGTTCACCTCTGCGCGCGACCAGGTCAAGTTCCTCGACATCGCCGGCCTGAACCCGGCGATGCAGAAGATCAGCCCCGTCTACGAGGAAGGGGCCATCCCCGCCGCCACCTACGGGCTGACGGCCGACGCCAAAACCATCGTTGTCCCCAACGTGCTGCTGGTCCGCGACGATCTCGACGCCAACCTGGCCTGCGTCCTGGCCAAGACCGTGTTCGACCGCAAAACCCAGCTGGAGCAAGCGAATTCGGCCGCCAAGGGCATCGTCAAGGACGATGCCAAGAAGACCGAACCGGTCCCGCTGCACCGCGGCGCCACCAAAGCCCTGACCAGCTGACACCACACCCACCGAAGCCCCCTGCCCAGGTCGGCAGGGGGCTTCGTCGGGCCCGCGCCGGGCTACGAGCCCCCGAGCGCCCGGCGGAGTGCGGAATAGGCCGCGGCGGCAGCGACTTTCGCGTCCGGCAGGTGATCGCCCATGCTGAAGAAGCCGTGGAACTCGCCGTCGTAGCGAATCACCTCGGCCGCCACGCCCGCCGCGCGCAGGCGCGCGCCGTAGGCCTCGCCCTCGTCCCGCAGCGGGTCGTATTCGGCGGTGACGATGTGGGCCGGGGGCAGGCCGGTGAGATCGATGGCGCGGGCGGGGGCCGCGTAGGGGTCGTCGCCGTTGCCGTCCGGGCCGAGGTATTGCGCCCAGTACCACCGCAAATGGTCGGCGGTGACGAAGTAGCCGTCGGCGTTGTCCCGGTAGGAGCCGCTGTCGCACGCCGGGTCGAGCATCGGGTAGATCAGCAGTTGGTGTGCGAGCGCCGGGCCACCCCGGTCGCGTGCCAGGAGCGCGGTGACCGCGGCCAGGTTGCCGCCGGAGCTGTCGCCCGCGACCGCGATCCGGCCCGGGTCGCCGCCCAGCGACGCCTTGAGTTCGGCGACCCAGCACAGCACCGCGTAGGCATCCTCGGCGGCGGCCGGGAAGCGCTGCTCGGGAGCCTGGCGGTAGTCGACCGAGACGACGATCGCGCCCACCTCGTTGGCCATGGCGCGGCACAGCTGGTCGTGGGAATCCAGGCTGCAGATGGTGAATCCGCCGCCGTGGCAGAAGATTACGGCGGGCAGCTCGCCGGTGGCGCCGGCCGGGTGATAGATCCGGACCCGGACCGGTGGCGCGCCTTCGGGCCCGGGGACCAGTCGCTCCTCGACCTTGCGGACCGGTATCGGCGTCACCGCGGCGGCCGGGCGGGCGGCGAGCATCCGGCGCGCCTCGGCGGCGTCCAGGACCTGGGTGCCCAGTCGCGGGAACGACGCCGCGGCCGCGTCGACGATGACCTGGGCTTCGGGTTTCAGCGGCATCGGGTCACCGCTCGCCCGGCGGGAGGAACGGCCCCGCCGAGAGGCCGCCGTCGATGGCGAGTTCCGCGCCGGTGATGAAAGCCGCCTCGTCGGAGGCCAGGAAGGCGACCAGGCTGCCGACCTCGGACGGCAGACCGACCCGGCCGAGCGGCAGCGTCGGGAAGCTACCCGGACCGGTGCTCAGGCCGAGGTGGCCGATCATCGGGGTGGCGATCGGGCCCGGGTGCACGGAATTGACGCGGATACCGGCCGGACCCAGTTCCAGGGCCGCGGTTTTGGTAAGGCCGCGCAGGCCCCATTTCGAGGCGCCGTAGGCGGCATGCCCCGGCAGTCCTTGCAGCCCGGCCTGCGAGGAGATGTTGACGATGGACCCGCCGCCCGCGGCCGCCATCGGCGCGACCACGGCCTGGATGCCGAGGAACGAGCCGACCAGGTTGACCCGCAGGATCCGTTCCAGCTCGTCGGCCCCGGTCTCGGTCAGGGGTTTCGCGGTGTAGATGGCGGCGTTGTTGACCAAGACGTGCAGCCCGCCGAACTCGTCGGCCGCAGTGGCTACCACCCGCGCCCAGTCCTCGGCGCTGCCGACGTCGTGGTGCACGAATCGTGCGGCGGCACCGAGGGATTCGGCGACCGCCGCGCCCTCGGCGTCGAGAACGTCGGTCAGGACCACCCGGGCGCCGCGCGCGACGAACAGGCGGGCCTCGGCCTCGCCCTGACCCCGGGCGGCCCCGGTGATGACGGCGACTTTGCCGGTCAGATCGGTCATGTCGATAACTCCCTGTTACTTCGCACTGTCACGGAAATGCGGGATGACCTTCTCGCCCCAGTGGCGGATGGTCTCCAGGCACGCCTCCTGCGGCACCGTGCCCATCTGGATCAGGCACAGGATCTCGTCGGCGCCGGCCGCCTGGAGCCGCTCGACGTAGGCGATGGCGTCCTCGGGGCTGCCGTAGGCGTGTTCGGCGTTGAACACCGAGGTGGCGCCGGGCTTCACCGGGATCTTGGCCTCGTGCAGGTAGGCCAGGTGCTCCTCGGCGGCCTTCTGGATACCGGCCACCTCGTCCACCGTGGGGTCGATGGCCTCGTCCGGGACCGGGCCCGCGCCGTACCAGTGCTTGATGGACTGGGCGAAGAAGCGCTGGCCGCGCGCGCCGATCTGCTGGGCCCGCTCCCGATCGTCGAGCACGATGGTCGGGCACAGCGCCGCGAAGTGGTCGTTGACCACGGTGGAGACGAACCGCTCCCCCGTGCGCTCGGCGATGGCCGCGTCGTAGGTGCGGCGCAACTCGGCGATCTCCTCGATGCCCGCGAAGCCCAGCACCAGCGCGCCGATGCCGTACTCGGCGGCCAGCTTCAGGGTGTCCTTCTTGGTGCACGCCATGAACAGCGGCGGGTGCGGCAGCTGCACCGGGCGGGGCAGCAGCGGGTGCGGATCGATGTCGAGCAGCTCACCGTGCCACTCGAATTCGCCCTCCGGGTCCTGCCACGCCTTGCCGATGATCCGCAGCGACTCCTCGACCTCCTGATAGGTGCGGTCGGGGTCGACACCGCACATGGAGGTCTCCTGCGGGGTGGCGCCGCGGCCCGCGCCGAGGTTGACCCGGCCGCCGGAGAGCACGTCGAGCATGGCGGCCCGTTCGGCCGCGCGCACCGGATGGTTGAAGTTGAACGGCATGCACACCACGCCGTGCCCGATCCGGATCCGGGAGGTCCGCGCCGCGACCCAGGTCAGGAAGATCTCCGGGGCGCTCATGTGCGCGTACCACTTCAGGCCGTGGTGTTCGACGGCCCACACGGTGTCGAAGCCCATTTCCTCGGCCAGTACCGCCTGCTCGACACAGTCCCGCAACACCTGGCGTTCGTGATCGGCCGACGGGTTGGTCATCTGCGCCTCGAAGATCATCGAGAACTTCATGCACTGCCTCCAAGTCTGTATATGCCTAGTAGAAATATTTCCGATGCTTGCGTGGAGGTCAGGGGTATGTCTCGGTGGCTGAGACTGCACCCACCCCCGTCCCGAGCCCGGACCTAGCGTTCGAGGCGTCAGGGGTAGCGGAAAGGCAGGATCGAGTGGGTCGTCTCGCAGGCAAGGTCGCGTTGATCACCGGTGGCGCGCGCGGAATGGGCGCCGAGCATGTGCGGCGGTTCGTCGCCGAGGGCGCACGGGTGGTTTTCGGTGACGTACTGGACGACGCGGGGCGGCAGCTCGCGGCCGAGATCGGCGCGGACTGCCACTATCTGCATCACGACGTGACGAGCGAAAGCGACTGGGCGGCAGCGGTTGCCGAGGCGCGGGAGCGGTTCGGGCGGCTGGACGTCCTGGTCAACAATGCGGGGATCTTGCGGTTCCAGTCCATCGCGGAGATGTCCGTGCGGGATTTCAGCACGATTCTGAATGTCAATGTGACCGGCAGCTGGCTGGGCATCAAGACCGCCGCCCCGGCGCTGACCGCGGCCGGCGGCGGGTCCGTCGTCAACGTCTCCTCGGTCGAGGGGTTCGTCGGCGCGGCGGGGCTGTCCGCCTACAGCGCGAGCAAGTTCGCGCTGCGCGGTGTCACCAAGTCGGCGGCACGCGAACTGGGCAAGCACGGAATCCGGGTCAACTCGGTGCACCCCGGCGGCATCGCCACGCCGATGACCGAGGCCGCGGGCTCCGGCGTCGACGGCGGCACGTTCTTCGCGGGCCTGCCCATTCCGCGGTGGGGCCGGCCCGCCGAGGTCACCGAGGCGGTGGTCTTCCTGGCCTCGGACGCCGCGAGCTATTGCACCGGCACCGAGGTCGTGGTCGACGGCGGCATGCTGACCGGCGCCGGTTACTGAGCGAAGGAGCACAGATGGAATACGACGTTGTAGTGGTCGGCTCGGGCGCGGCCGGAATGACCGCCGCGCTCACCGCGGCCTATCGCGGGCTCTCGGTGGTGCTGATCGAGAAGAGCGGCAAGTTCGGCGGGTCCACCGCGCGCTCCGGCGGTGGCGTGTGGATCCCGAACAATCCGGTGCTGGTGCGCGAGGGCGTACCCGACAGTCCCGACCTGGCCCGGGTGTATCTCAAAGAAGTTGTGGGCGAACGGGTTCCGCAGGAAAAGCAGGACGCGTTCCTGGACAACGGCCCACGCATGCTGACCTACCTCCAGGCGCGCACCCCGCACCTGCGCTTCGTCTACGACCGCGGCTACTCCGACTACCACCCGGAGAAGCCGGGCGGCCTGGCACAGGGCCGCAGCATCGAACCGGAGATCGTCGACGGCCGCCTGCTCGGCGCGGATCTGGCCCTGATCAATCAGCCGACCATGTCCGGGCCGAAGGGCATCGCGTTCACGGTCAGCGATTTTCACGATCTGAACATGATCGGGCGCACCTGGAAGGGCAAGCGCACCGCGCTGCGGGTGGGCGCCAAGGCGGTCGGCAACCGGCTGCGCGGACGGATCCCGCTGAGCCTGGGTAAGGCGCTGGTGGCGCGGCTGTGGCTGGCGCTGCGCGACGCCCAGGTGCCGGTCTGGCTGAACACGCCGCTGTCCGAGCTGATCGTCGCCGACGGCGCGGTGGTCGGGGTGCGCGCCGAACGCGACGGCACGCCGATCGAGATCCGGGCGCGCCGCGGTGTCGTGCTGGCCGCGGGCGGTTTCGAGCACAACCTCGAGATGCGCCGGCAGTACTTCACCGGGCCCGTCAGCACGGACTGGACCGTGGGCGCGGTCGAGAACGTCGGTGAGGGCATCCGGGCGGGTGAAACCGCGGGCGCGGCACTGGATTTGATGGACGACGCCTGGTGGGGCCCGTCGGTGCGCAACCCGGACGGGCCGCCGTTCTTCTGCCTGGCCGAGCGGTCCCAGCCCGGCGGGATCATGGTCAACGCCGCGGGTGAGCGGTTCACCAACGAATCGGCCAGCTATGTCGACGTGGTGCACACCATGTACGAGAAGCACGCCACCGGCGTGGGGCACGTGCCCGCGCACTTCATCATGGATCAGCGCTTCCGGGACCGGTATCTGTTCCTGGGCACCTTCCCGAAACGGCCGGTCCCGCAGAAGTATTTCGACGCGGGCATCATCAAGAAGGCCGACACCCTCGCCGAGCTCGCCGCCCAGATCGGGGTGCCCGCCGACACCCTGACCGCGACCGTCCAGCGGTTCAACGGGTTCGCCCGCGCGGGCCGCGACGCGGACTTCCAGCGCGGCGAATCCGCCTACGACCGGTACTACGGCGATCCGACCGTGCGGCCCAATCCCTGTCTCGCGCCGATCGATCAGGGCCCGTTCTACGCGGTCGAGATGGTGCCCGGCGACCTGGGCACCAAGGGCGGGCTGGTCACCGACGAGCACTCCCGGGTGCTGCGCGCCGACGGCGCGACGATCCCGGGTCTCTATGCGGCGGGCAACAATTCGGCCGCCGTCATGGGCAACAGCTACGCCGGCGCGGGCGCGACCATCGGACCGGCCATGGTGTTCGGTTTCCTCGCCGCCCAGCATCTGGCCGACCTCGAGCAGTAAGGAACAGGACATGGACAGGGTCAACGGTAAGACGGTCATCGTCACCGGCGGTGCGCGCGGTATGGGTGCGGCCTTCGCGCGGCGCCTGGTCGCCGAGGGCGCGTCGGTGGTGCTCACCGACGTCCTCGTCGAGGAGGGCGCGGCGGTGGCGGCCGAGCTCGGCGCGCGAGCGGTGTTCCTGCCACTCGATGTCACCGACGAATCCGCCTGGCAGGACGTGGTTTCCGAGACCGAGCGGCGCTTCGGCCCGGTCTCCGGGCTGATCAACAACGCCGGCATCGTGCACGTCGATCCGATCGAGAAGCTCGCCGAGGCGGACTTCCGCAAGGTGCTCGACGTGAACCAGATCGGCGTCTTCCTCGGCATGAAGGCCGTGGTCGGCTCGATGCGCCGGGCCGGCGGCGGCTCGATCGTCAACATCTCCTCGATCGGCGGCATCATCGCCTTCAGCAACATCCTGGGCTACGTCGCCTCCAAGTGGGCGGTGCGCGGGATGACCAAGGCGGCCGCGCAGGAGTTCGGCGCCGACGGCATCCGCGTCAATTCGGTGCATCCGGGTGTGGTCGCCACCGAGATGACCTCCGAATCCGATCGCTCGCACTCGATGGTGCACGACCAGCCGCTGCCGCGCGCCGCGGACCCGGCCGAGCTGGCCAGTCTGGTGCTGTTCCTGATCTCCGACGAAGCCGGCTACTGCACGGGCTCCGAATTCGTCGCCGACGGCGGCTACACCACCAAGTAAGGGAACACCGTGAAGAACTTTCAGGACAAAGTCGCCGTCATCACCGGGGCGGGCGCGGGCATCGGGCGGGCGCTGGCGCTCGAATTGGCCCGCGACGGCGCGCGTTTGGCGCTGTCCGGGCGCAACCTGGACAACGTCGCCGAGACGGCCGCGCTGTGCGAGCAGGCGGGCGCGCGGGCCCGCGCCTACCGGCTCGACGTCAGCGACCGGGCCGCCGTCTACGCGCACGCCGCCGACGTCCAGGCCGATTTCGGTCCCGCCAACCTGCTGATCAACAACGCCGGGGTCTCGCTGACCGCGAACGTGGACGAGCTCAGCTGGGAGGACTTCGAATGGATCGTCGCCATCAACTTCTGGGGCGTCATGTACGGCACCAAAGCCTTTCTGCCCCAGCTGATCGCCTCCGGTGACGGCCACATCGCGAACGTCTCCTCGATGTTCGGCCTGGCCGCCTGCCCGAGCCAGAGTGCCTACAACGCCACGAAATTCGGCATCCGCGGCTTCACCGACGCGCTGCGCCAGGAAATGAAAATCGCCGACCACCCCGTCGGCGTCAGCTCCGTACACCCCGGCATGGTCAAAACCGGCATCGCCTGGAAGGCCCGCGCCGGCGGCGACCGCGACCGCGACGCCTTGGCCGCCAACTTCGACAGCCTCGCCAAGACCACCCCCGAATCCGCCGCCAAAACCATGCTCAAGGGCATCCGCAAGGACAAGGCCCAAATCCTCATCGGCGCCGACGCCCGCGTAATCGCCCTGCTCCCCCGCCTCTTCGGCGCCGGCTACCAGATGATCATCACCGCCCAGATGAAGAAGGAAGTCGCCTGAGCGACCTCGTCGCGGCGATCCCCTGTCACCCGTTGTGGTGGCCGTACTCGAAATCGAAGGAGTGACATGTCAACCGGAGTGGGCCCTGTGGCGTCGACGGAGACCGGTGCCGGCGCGCCCGCCGTGGCCGAGCTGGATGGGGGGTGCGCGCTGGCGCCGCGGCGGATCGGGGGGAAGGCGTGGAGCGTGAATCATATGCGGGCGCTGGGGTTGCCGGTGCCGCCCGCGTTCGTGGTGACCACCGAGGCGTGGGCGGAATTCGCGGCGCGAGGTGAGTTGAGTGCGGCGGTCTGGGATGGGGTGCGGGACGGGATCGTGGCGTTGGAGCGGGGTACCGGGCGCAGGTTCGGGGGTGCGACGCGGCCGCTGCTGGTGTCGGTGCGATCCGGGGCGGCGGTGAGCATGCCCGGGATGATGGACACCGTGCTCAATCTCGGGATGAGTACGCGGGCCGAGCAGGCGTTGCTGGCCGAGACCGGCAGTCCCGCCTACGCGAGCGATACGCATCGGCGTTTCCTGGCGCAGTATCGCGAGATCGTGCTCGGGGATCCGCGGGCCGACGTGCCGGAGGATCCGTGGGAGCAGTTGCGGGCGGCGATCACGGCCGTGTTCCGCTCCTGGGATTCCACGCGGGCCCAGGCCTACCGCCGCAATCGCGGCGTCTCCGATCGGCTCGGCACCGCCGTGACCGTGCAGGCGATGGTGTTCGGCAACCTCGACGCCCAGTCCGGGACCGGGGTGCTGTTCAGCCGGAACCCGAATACCGGTGCGCCGCAAGTCTTCGGTGAGTGGCTGGCCGGCGGGCAGGGCGAGGACGTGGTGTCGGGACGAACGACACCGCGCCCGCTCGACGACCTCGCGCAGGCCCTGCCCCAGGCACACGCCCAACTCCTCGACGCGGCCGCGCTGCTGGAACGCGACGGCCGCGATATCCAGGACATCGAGTTCACAGTGGAGTCCGGACGACTGTGGCTGCTCCAGTCGCGCCCGGCGAAACGCTCTGCGCGCGCGGCGGTCCGGGCGGCCGTGGCGATGGCCGAGGAGGGCCTGATCCGGCCCGAGGAGGCCCTGCGCCGGGTCACCGCCGATCAACTGCGCATCGTGCTGCGCCCGGAATCCGGCGCCGACACCGGCGCGATGCCGTTGGCGCGCGGCGAATCCGCCTGCCCCGGCCTGGCATCCGGGCTCGTGGTCACCGACCCCGACGAGGCCGAGGCCCGGGCCGCCGCGGGCGAGGACGTGATCCTGGCCCGCGCCACCACCAGCCCCGACGACCTGCCCGGCATGATCGCCGCCCGCGCCATCGTCACCGAACTGGGCGGCGCCACCTCGCACGCGGCGCTGGTCAGCCGGGAACTGGGGCGGCCCTGCGTGGTCGGCTGCGGGCCCGGGGTGGTCGCGGCGCTGGCCGGGCGCACGGTCACCGTGGACGGCGGCGCGGGCGTGGTGCTGCTCGGCGAGGTCAGCGGAAAACCGGTGGAGCGCGCCGTCATCGAGGACGTGGCGCGGCTCGCCGCGTGGGCCGCCGTGGATCCCGGCGAGCTGCCCGCCGTCCTGGCCGGGCGCACCGAGCCTGGCGAAAGCGGTTCATCGGCAGTCGATTCGGCCGACAATGGAACGATGACAGCAGGAACCCTGCCTGCGTCTGCTCTCGCTCTGCCGCGCAATACCCCGCCCGACAGCCAGACGCAGCCGACCATCGCCCACTCCGATCTGGCGCTGCTGCGGCTGATCGGCATCAAGGGGCGGGTGCGCCCGGAAGCCGTGGCCACCAGCCTCGGTGCCCCCGAATACGAAACCGTGTGCCGCTGCGCCGATCTCGTCGACCAGGGTTGGTGCGCGAGCACCCCGGCGGGTTTGCGCCTGACCCCGGAGGGCCGCGCACACGTGGCCACCCTGCTGGATCGGGAACGCCACGAGGTCGACGCGAACGAGGTCGCGACCATCTACACCGAATTCTGCGGCTACAACGGCGAACTCAAGGAGATCATCACCGCCTGGCAGATGAAGGACCCCGGCACGCCGAACGATCACAGCGACACCGGCTACGACGAGCAGGTGCTGGCGCGCCTGCGTGCCCTGCACGACAGGGTGACGCCGCTGATCCGGTGGATCGGTACGATCGCGCGGCGCCTGCGCCCCTACCCGGCCCGCTTCGACACCGCCATCGCGAATATCACCGCGGGCGAGCACCTCTGGGTGGCGCGCCCGATCATCGACAGCTACCACACGGTGTGGTTCGAACTGCACGAAGACCTGATCGGTCTGTGCGGCCTGAACCGCGCCGACGAAGCCGCGGCGGGACGGGCGCACTGAGATCATGCACAGCGAGACCAACGTTCGGCGCTGGATCGACTTCGCCGAGATCGACAACGTCCGTGACCTGGGCGGGCTACCGGCAGCCGACGGCGGCACCACCCGTTTCGGCGTCGTCTACCGCGCGAGCACCCCGCAGCATCTCACCGCCGCGGATCTGGACATCCTGCTCGGCCCGCTCGGCCTGCGCACCCTGATCGACCTGCGCAACCCGGACGAGGCGGAGCGAGAGGGCTACGGCCTGCTCGCGACCGCCGCGGTGGAGGTGGTCAATCTACCGGTCCGCAAGCCGACCCAGACCACGCTGACCCCGGCCGACCTGGTGCCCGACGGCCGGCACTACGACCTGGTCGGGCTCTATCGCGAATTGCTCGGCGGCAGCGCCGAATCCGTGGTGACCGCGGCCCGCATCATCGCCGACCCGGCCCGGCACTCGGTGATATTTCATTGCGCCGCGGGCAAAGACCGCACCGGCCTGGTCGCGGCGGTCCTGCTGGACGCGGTCGGCGTCCCGGCCGAGGCGATCGCCACCGACTACGCGCTGACCGGGCAACGCCTGGCCCGCATCCGGGACCGGCTGGACGCGCTGCCGTCGTATCACGGTCTGCCACCGGTCAATACCGGCATCCTCGCGGTGGATCCGGAGGTGATCGAGCAGTTCCTCACCGGCCTGCACGCCGCGCACGGCGGCGGCGCGGCCTGGCTGCGCGCGCACGGCCTGAGCGCGGCCGAGCTGACCCGATTGCGCCAGGTGCTGGTCCAGTACTAGCGGGTAGGGTCGGCCGCATGAGAGAGGACGACGACTACGCCGAGCTAGCCGCCCCTGCCGAACAGCGGAGCCGGGCCCAGCAGAACAACCTCGTGTACGGCGGGCTGATCGCCATCGGGGTGGTGATCCTGCAGGGCTTCCTGACCGCGGACCCGCTCGGGACCGCCGCCCGGATCTCGGTGCTCGCCTTCGCCGTCGCGCTGCCGCTGCTCGCGATGCTGATCATGCTCGGCGCGCGGCCGGGCGAGCAGTCCGGCCGCACCGGCGCGACCAGGAGCGTCGCGTTGGGCGCCTCGGCGCTCGGCGTGCTCGCCGCGTTCTGGCAGATCGACTGGCTGGCGGGCCTCGCGGTGCTCGTCGCGGGCGCTGTTGCCGCCGGGGTCTACGGCGCGCACGTCCCCGGGAGCCGATTCGGGCTGGCCACCAGCCGTTTCCGGCGCAGCCAAGACAGTCAGCCGCCGGCCGATCATCAGCCGCCCCCGCCGCGGCACCCCTACCCGACCGGCCCCGAGGCGCCCACCGCGTTCATTCCGCACCCGGCGCGGCAGGCACAGCAGCAGTATCCGCACGGGGCCACCGAACGGTTCCCGAGCCACCCGCCGCAGCACCCCGGCGCCCAGCAGTATCCCGGCCAGGGGCCGTCCAGCAGCTGACTCCCGCCCGGAATCGGCCCGGCGGCGGGATCATGGTCGGTATGGCGACGCGGGAAGAGGTGCGAGCGGGCCCGTTCGCGAAAATCTACGACCCCACCGTCGGCGAACATCGCCCCTGGTACATCAACGACCACACCATCGTCCGGGCCGACGACGGCCGCTGGCACCTGTTCGGGATCACCCATCCCGAACCCGCCGATCCGTTCCACGAGGTCGAGTTCGCCCACGCCGTCGCCCCCGAGCTACCCGGGCCGTGGACCAAACGCGCGCCCGCCCTCACCGTCGACCCCGGATACGGCGAAACCCACCTGTGGGCCCCACATGTGCTCCAATTCCGCGGCCGCTACTACATGTTCTACGCGGGCGGCGGCGCGGACCGCACCCGCGCCGCCATCAACCTCGCCACCTCCACCGACCTGTTCCGCTGGACCCGAGCCCCGCAGGGCCCACTGTTCCACGACGGCTACGACGCCCGCGATCCGATGATCCTGCGCCTCGGCGAGAAATGGGTGATGTACTACTGCGCCACCAGCGCGCCGCAGGGCGGTCACCACGTCGTCTGCTACCGGCTCAGCGCCGACCTCAGGCACTGGGGCGAGCGGCACATCGCCTACACCGACCCCAGCATCGGCACCGAGGCCGGCAACACCGAATCCCCGTTCGTGCTCCCGCACAACGGTTCCTGGTACCTGTTCATCGGGCCGCGCCCCGGCTACGTCGGCACCGATGTCTTCCGCAGCGACAACCCCTACCGCTTCCGCATCGGCGACAAGGTCGGCCACATCCGTGCCCATGCCGCCGAGCTGGTGCAGGACGCGCAGCGCTGGTGGATCACCAGCGCCGGCTGGGGTCAGGGCGGAGTGCACTTGGCCCCGTTGAGTTTTCCGACCCGGACTCCGGGCGCCGTCGTCCCGCGTTAACGCTGGATGCCGTACCACCATGCGGTGGTGGCGATGTCGGCGTGCTCGAGCGGCAGGTAGGTCTGCGGATCGCTCCAGCCGAGGGCTTGCAGGGTGACGCGCAGCTCCTCCTGGAAGCAGATCGGATCGCGGACGTGCCAGCGGTACATGCCGAAGCGCTGGTGCGGCCGGTAGATCTCGGTCGGCGGAAGGACCTGGTGCAGGCCGAGATACGGAGTCGAGTAGGTGCGGTACTCCCCCGCGAGATCGAAGTTCCAGGCGCCGCCGAAGTAGTCCTCGGTGCCGGTGCCGCACAGCGTGGGGTGGGTGGTGTCGCCGTCGAGATAGAACTTCAATTCGCCCTCGCCCCACCAGCCGGGCGCGCCGGGCTGGATGGCGAGGTAGGTGCCGACGTAGCGGCCGGGGCCCGCGACGTCGTCGAGGATCGTGTGAATCGCCGGTGTGCCCAGCGGGGAGCTGCGCCGCCACTGGGTGTGCAGGTAGGCGGCGGACTCGGGAATGTCTTCTTCGGTATAGGTGAACTGGTAGTACACCGGGACCGTGCGATCGCTGCCGTTGTGCAGGGTGATCCGCGCCCGGGAACGGAACGGCATGGGCCAGTAACTGTTCAGCCCGCCGGCCGGGGCCACGACCATCATCTCCGAGCCGAGCAGTGCCAGTTCTTCCCAGCCGTTGCAGAAGAAGTGGCCCAGCGGCAGATCGACGGCGGGGCGCGGGTCGTCGTCCCAGTGCATGCGCAGCGTCAGCCGGCGCAGCACCGCGCGATCGGTGGTCAGCCAGCAGTGCCGGAACACCCCGGGGCCGGAAACCGCTGCCAGCACGGCGTTTTCGCCCGGGGCGAGGTGAATCGAGGGCGAGACCTTCCAGCCCGGACCCAGCTCCCGGGCCGCGTGCGCGCCGGTGCCCGTGCTCGCCCGCGCACCCGCGCCGGGCGCGCCGGTCGGGTTCTCCGGGCTGATCGAACGGGTGCGCGCGGCGTCCAGGCGCCAGAGGTCGGCGGCGGGTCTCGCCGGGTTCACAAGCCCGGCCAGCCGTATCTGGCGGGCCCGGCGGCCAGGCCGCCGCGCACCTCCACCGCCGATTCCACGTGCGCCTCCCCCTCGCGGACCTGTGCCTCCGCCTGGGCCGCCGCCTGCCGCACGGCGTCCATGTCCAGCCACATGATCTGCTGCACCACCTCTTCCAGGTCGCCGGCGGGCAGGAAACCGGCCTGGTTGAAGACCAGCAGCCCCTCCCGGAACCCCATCAGCGTCGGGAACCGGTCGACCTGGGCCATCGCGGTGAGCTGTACCTCGGCCTCGGTGTCGACCTTGCCGTACACGATGTCGGAGTGCCGATCCGAGGAATCCTCGTACACGGGCGCGAAATGGGTACAGGGCCCGCACCAACCGGCCCACCAGTCGACGAGCACGATGTTGTTGCCGGCGACGACGGTGTGGAAGTTCTGCTGGGTCAAAGTCACGGTGGGCATGCGGATCCTCCCGGGTGTGTGCTGGTACGGCAACACCCAATCACGGTGAAAACAACCTTGCATCCTCGCATGGGGGTTTCACGCGCTGCCGGACCGGTGCGCCCGGTGTTGTTCCCGGGCCAGGAAGTGCGAGATGTCGGCGGTCGCGGTGTAGAGCTCGCGGTAGTGCCGGTAGAACGGTTCGTACAGCTCGAAGCGCCGCCGGTCCGGTTCGACGGTGTGCACCACGGGATTCCAGGGCGCGGTGTCGACCCCGGCGGCGGCCGCGGCGAACAGGGCGTCGCCCAGGCACGCGCCGACCGTCTCGGCGGTGAGCTGCTGGGGCAGGCCGGTGACGTCGGAGACGATCTGGGTCCACAGACCGCCCCGGGTGCCGCCGCCGACGGCGACCAGCCGCTGGGCCCGCCCGCCCGCCTCGCTCATCGCGGCCAGGTTGTGCCGCACGCCGTAGGCGATGGATTCCATTGCGGCACGGTACAACTCGGCGCGACCGTGCTCGAGGGTCAGTCCGGCGACCAAGCCGCGCGCGTCCGGATCGAACAGGGGTGTGCGCTCGCCCGCGAAATACGGCAGCATCAGCAGGCCGCGGCTGCCCGGCGGGACCCGCGCGGCTTCCTCGACCAGATCGGAGAAGTCACCGCCGACCAGCCGGCGCAGCCACTCGGTGACCGCGCCCGAGGTCGCCATGCCCGCCGCCACCGTGTAGGTGCCCGGCCGGGCGCCGCAGGTGGTCCAGAGGCCGGGATGCGGCTGCGGGTCGGTCAGTACCTGGACCAGGAACATGGTCGTGCCGTACATGACCATCGCGTCCCCGGGGGCGGCGACTCCGACGCTGGCGGCCTCGGCCCAGGCGTCGATGGTGCCCGCGGTCACCGGCAGCCCGGCCGGCAGACCCGTTGCCGTGGCGGCGGATTCGGTCACCTGGCCGACGATGTCGGTGGGCCAGGCGAGCTCGGGCAGTCGCAGCCACGGCGCGATGGTCTCGCACCAGTCCGCCGCCCACTCGCGCTTGCGCAGGTCGTACATGGGCACGCACTGGCTGGCCGACTGATGATCGAGCACGTAGCGGCCGGTGAGCCGGTGCACCAGAAAGGAACTCGCCATCAGCAGCAGCTCGGTGCGGGCCGCGATCTCGGGCTCGTTCCAGGCCAGCCAGCGCAGCTTCGGGCCGACCGCCTGGGTCGTCAGGGGCGAACCCGCGCGCTCGAGCACGGCCTCCGCGCCGAATTCCACGTTCAGTTCGGTGATCTCGGCGGTGGCGCGGGTGTCGACGCCGTAGAGGATGGCCGGGCGCAGCGGGTCGCCCGCGGCGTCGGCGGGCAGCAGGCACGGGCCGATGCCGGAGACGGCGAGACCACCGAGCCGGGTCCCGTCGGCGGCGGCCATCAGTTCGCGGGCGATCTCGACGAACTCGGCCCACCAGATCTTCTCCGCGTCGTGCTCGACCCAGCCGGGTCGCGGAGTCGAAACACTGTGGGCGCGTTCGGCTCTGGCCGCGATGCTGCCGTCCGGGCGGACCAGGACGCCCTTGGAACTGGCGGTGCCGATGTCGATACCGGCGAAGAGTATGTCCGTCACCGCGCACCCCGGCTGAACTCGTCCATGGTGACGCCGAGCAATCCGCAAGCCGCGCGGACGGTTTCGCGATGGTCGCCCGGGACCGCGTGGATGTGATTGGCGCCGAAGCGGGACAGGAAATCCGCCGCGTGCGCGTCCAGCCGGGCGAAGGCGTGCGGCCACTCCCGGGTCGACTGCCGCATCAATGTCTCGTTGGTGTCCGGGTCGTAGTTCTCGAACTCACCCAGCATCAGGTGCATTCGGTACTCGCCGTCCTTACGGGTGAGCCGCGCCAGGGTCATTTCCCCCGGTGCCGCGAGATGGTGCACGGCGGCGCCGCCCGCCGGGAAGAAGAACACCTCCGGATACAGGTGCACCTTGGCCAGGTTCTCCGCCGGGTCCGCGCTGCGGGCCGCGAACCAGGTGGCGTGCTGCCCGGAGTTGCACAGATCCCAGATGTCGCGATCGGCGTGATAGTGCCGCACATCCGCGAAGAGCACCGGGGTACCGGCGATCTGCTTGAGCAGCTGCATGGTGAGCGCGCCGTCCATATCGGCCTCGGTGGCGCACACGTGTGGTTCCTTCGGCCCGTTCCAGTCGTAGGGATCGTTGAGGAAGGCCTCGGTGACATCCATCGTGGCGAAGTACTGCGTCAGCTCGGGCTGCCCCTTGATCCCGCTGAAGTCCAGCCGCCACTCCGCGATCAGCTCGCGCACCGCCAGATACGAGCGGAGCTGCCGCTCCAGCAGTTCCGGGGTGAGTTTCGCGCCGTCGTAATGCACGGTGGCGTACTGCTCCAGCCATTCGCGCGCCCGCTTCGCCTCCGCGCCGTCGGCCAGCTCCGCGCGCCGCACGATCTCCCACTGGTCGATCTCCTCGACGTCGATGCCGAACAGCCGCTGCCACTGATCGGTATTGGCGACCGCGGTGTTCATCCCCATCGGCCGCCCGCCGAACCGCCCGAACGTGCTGCCCCGCAACGCCGCTACCGCGGCCGCCGCGCGCGCCCGGTGGCCGATCGCCGCGACCAGCTCGGCATCACCGGGATCGCCCCACAGCCGCGTGTGCGCCCGCCCGATCTGATCCAGCGCCCCACCCGCGGCCAGCATGCCGACCATTCCCGGCTGCACCGGATCGATGGTGGACAACAGCAGGACCGGTCCCGGCGTCGCGCCCGCCGCGAGCATCGTGAAGTGCGGGAAAGCCCAGACGGCGTAGTGGAATACGGTCAGCTCCACCTGCGCGGCCGCCACACTGCGCGCCACCGACCCGGCCAGCGCGTTGTCGCTGATCGGCGCCGACCCGCACACCACCTCGTGCCCCGCCGCGGTCAACGCCGCCACCAACCGGTCCTCGGTGGTCTTGATGAAATCCGCGATGCCCGCGTGCACATAGTCGCGGCCGTCGGAAAAACTGAGGACGCCGATGCGTGCCATGCCGTGCCTCCCGCAGCTGGGTGGTCGGAGATGTCGACTCGGATCAACAGATACCAGCCGTCGCGGACGGTTCGGGGTGGTTCGGTGGAACGGCGACCGGATCGCAATCGCGGAACGGACGCTCAGGCCTGGCCGTCGTCCTCGGGATCGACTGCGTCCCAATCCATTGCGAGCAGCTCGTCCGCGCGCGCCAGGGCGTCGTCCATGGTCGCGCCGATATCGTCGAGCACGGACATGCCGTCGAGCATGCCGGCCATCTCCTGGCGCAGGGCCTCGATGTCCGCGATCGCCGGATCGACCGGCGACCAGGCGACCCGGTCGAGCCACCACGGTTCCTCGTCCACCCAGGCCCACAGGATGTCGCGGACCAGGGTGGGATCGGAGGTGTAGAGCTCGAATTCCTCGTCCACGTCGTTGCGGTGCGTCAGCTGATAGACCAGATCCGGGAGCAGCCGCGCCCGAATCGACTGCCCGCTCCCCCGCTCGATCTCGATGAACGGATCCTGCGCGCGCGGCGACCCGCCGATGAGCTGATCCAGCACCGGATCGGTCAGTTCGGACAGCGTGCTGCCGTCGGTGGCCCGCACCTGGATCTCGGATTCGATATCCGCGTTCTCGCTCACGAGCGACCGCACTTCCGCGCGGTGCTCGTGACACGCCAGCGCACCGCGCTCGCACGACTGGGGACGCGGCGGTCGGCCCGAGATTCCTGGCTCATCGCGCCCCAGTGTGCCCGATCGCCGGAGGGCGCACAGCAGGCAGCGCGGTTCCAGGCGCTTGCACCTCTCGCTGCGAGCCGCCGATTTCGCAGGGGTGTGGACCACCCGAGCCCGTAGACGCGGCCGATGCCCACGGCGTCGCGACCCGGGCTGGGCCGAACACGGCGGCGCCGTCGAAAATGCGCCCGGGTCCGTGGACGCGGGTGCAAGGTAGGGATATGCGTGCGCTGGTGATCGAGACGCCCGGGCGGTTCTCCGTGGCAGAGGTGCCCGATCCCGTGCCCGGGCCCAAGGAAGTGGTGGTGCGGGTGGGCGCGGTGGGGATCTGTGGGACCGATGCGCACATCGTCGAGGGTGAGTTTCCGCCGACGCCGTATCCGATTGTGCCGGGGCATGAATTCGCCGGGGAGATCGTGACCGGCGGTGGTGGGTGGCGGGCCGGGGATCGGGTGGCGGTGGATCCGTCGCTGTTCTGCGGGGCGTGTCACTACTGCGGGATCGGGCGCGGGAATCTGTGTGAGCGCTGGGGCGCCATCGGGGACACCGTGGACGGGGCGATGGCGGAGTATGTCGCGGTGCCCGCGGCCAATTGTCATCGCTTGCCGGACGGGCTGTCGATGGCGCACGGGGCGCTGGTGGAGCCGCTGTCCTGCGCGGTGCACGCCTTCGACCGGTTGCCGCGCACGCTCGGCGCGCACTACCTGCTCTACGGGGCGGGAACGATGGGCCTGCTGATGGCGCAACTGGCGCGGCGGGCGGGGGCCGCTTCAGTGTCGGTGGTGGACACGAATACCACGCGACTCGAGGTCGCGGCGCGGCTCGGGGCCGAGGCGATCGCCGCGAGCGCCGAGGAATTCGAGCGCCCGCAGGGCTGGGAGGTCGTGATCGACTGCACCGGCGTGATCGCGGCGATCGAGGACGGGTTGTCGCGGGTCCGCCGCGGTGGTGTGTTCCAGCAGTTCGGAGTCGCCCCCGGGGCCGCGACGGCGGCGGTATCACCGTTCCGGATCTACAACGACGAGATCAGCATCATCGGATCGATGGCGGTACTCGGAAGCTTCGGTCGCGCAGTAGAACTCATGGGCAAAGGGGTGATCGACGCCGACGCCATGATCACGCACACCTTCGGGCTCGACGAATTCCCGGATGCGCTCCAAGCCTTCCGCGAGGGCGTCGGCCGGAAAATCCAGCTCTCCCCGGGGCGCTCATGAAGGAGATGACTCCGCCGAATCGGCTCAGGTCCTTCGGGACTCGCGCCCGGAGCGATCGATTTCGACGGGTACTGATCAGAAGACGATGAGGCGAGGTGTGCGATGACCTGGGTTGCGGGCGTGGATAGTTCGACGCAGTCGTGCAAAGTTGTTGTTTGCGAGGCGGAATCGGGGACGATCGTCGCGCAGGGGCAGGCGGCGCATCCCGACGGTACGGCGGTCTCCGCCGAGAAGTGGTGGGAGGCGTTGCAGGAGGCGAGTGCGGGGCTGCTCGATCGGGTCGAGGCGATCGCCGTCGCGGGTCAGCAGCATGGCCTGGTGACACTGGACGCGGGTGGGCGGCCGGTGCGGGATGCGCTGCTGTGGAACGACACTCGATCCGCTCAGGCGGCCGGTGATCTGATCGAGGAGCTCGGTGGGCCGCGGGTGTGGGCGGAGGCGATGGGTAGTGTCCCGGTGGCCGCGTTCACTGTCGCCAAGCTGCGCTGGCTCGCCGATCACGAGCCCGCGCACGCGGACCGGACGCAGACGGTACTGCTGCCGCACGACTATCTGACGTGGCGGTTGTGCGGGGCGGACGCGGAGCCGACCACCGATCGCGGGGATGCCTCCGGGACCGGCTACTGGTCTCCGGCGGCGAACGAATACCGCAAAGACTTGCTGGCCTCGGCTTTCCGCGATCGAGTACCGCGCTTGCCCCGGGTCTTGGAGCCGTCCGAAGTTGCCGGGCACACGCCCACCGGAGTGCTCGTCGCGGCGGGCACCGGTGACAATGCCGGGGCCGCCTTGGGTCTCGGGATCGGTCCGGGCGACGTGGTCGTCTCCCTCGGCACCAGCGGCACCGTGTTCGCCCGCACCGCGGAGCCCAGCGCGGACCCCACCGGCGCCATCGCCGGATTCGCGAGCGCCACCGGCGATTTCCTCCCGCTGGTGTGCACCCTGAACGCCGCGCGCGTGCTCTCGTACACCGCCGACCTCCTCGGGGTCGACCTCGAAACACTCGAAACCCTTGCTGCCCAGAGCGAACCGGGCGCCGCCGGAGTCACCCTGCTCCCCTACCTCACCGGTGAACGCACCCCCAATCTCCCGCACGCCACCGGCTCACTGCACGGCCTGCGCCCGGACAACATGCACCCGGCCCACCTCGCCCGCGCCGCCTACGAGGGCATGCTCTGCAACATGGCCGACGCCCTGGACCACCTGCGCGGCACCGGCGTCCCCGTCGAGCGCGTCCTGCTCATCGGCGGCGCGGCCCGCTCACCTCTCGTGCGCACCGCGGCCGCCCAAATCTTCGACACCGCGGTCTCGGTCCCCGAGCCCGCCGAATACGTCGCTCTCGGCGCGGCCCGCCAAGCGGCGTGGGCACTGGCGGGCACCCCGGATCCGCCGGAGTGGAGGTCGTCGACCGTCACCGAAGTCGCTGCACCGCACGATGGTTCCGTCGGTGCGTCGATCCGCGCCCGATACCAGGCCGTCCGCGAAACTCTGCACGGCTGATGGGTGTCTCGGCAGCAACGGCCCAACATACGGGCCGCGACAGCAGGTCGAGCCGACTCCGCGCGGGGCGAGACCGTGGACCCGCGAACACCATGCGTGGGACCATGTAGCGCATACCAGGGGTACCGGATATCCCGGCAAGCGTGAGGGGCTGCAATGACTCGCTACGACGTGGTGATTCGCGGTGGACTGGTGTACGACGGCACGGGCAGCGCACCGCGGATCGCCGACGTCGGAGTCCTCGACGGCAAAATCGCCGCGGTCGGACGGTGGCTGCCCGAGGGGGCGCGCACGATCGACGCGGCCGGGAAATGGGTGCTGCCGGGCATGCTCGACGTGCACACGCATTACGACGCCGAGGTGCTCGGCAGCCCCGGGCTGGGCGAATCGGTCCGGCACGGCGTGACCACGGTGATCTTCGGCAACTGCTCGCTGTCCACGGTGTACGCCGCGGCCGAGGATTGCGCGGACATGTTCGCGCGGGTGGAGGCGCTGCCGTGGGACGCGGTGCACGCGGCGGTCAAGGAGCACAAGGACTGGGACGGGCCCGGATCGTACGCGGCGTCGCTGGCCGCCCGGCCGCTGGGCGCGAATGTGGCCGCACTCCTGGGACATTCGGATATCCGGGTCGCGGTCATGGGCCTGGAGCGGGCGGTGGACGCGCACGCCGCACCGACCGGGCCCGAACTGGATCGCATGCGCCGCATGCTGATCGACGCGCTGGACGCCGGCTTCGTCGGCCTGTCGACCATCCGCAGCTCGTTCTCCAAACTGGAGGGCACCCGCTACCCGACCCGCCGGCTACCGTCCACCTACGCGAGCTGGCGTGAATACGCGGTACTCAACAAGGTTCTGCGGCAACGAAATCGGGTGCATCAGAGCACTCCGAATCTCACTTCCCGGGTCGAATTGCTGCGCTACTTCACGCAGAGCGCGGGCCGCCTGCGCCGTCCGCTCAAGACCACGCTGATCGCCGCCGCCGACGTGAAGGCCGACCGGACCGTCGCCCGCGCCGCCGTGGCCGCCGCCTGGCTGACCAACAAGCTGGGCGGCGCCCAGTTCCGCTGGCAGCACCTGCCGGTGCCGTTCGAGGTGTACGCGGACGGCGTCGACCTGGTGGTGTTCGAGGAATTCGGTTCCGGCGTAGCGGCTTTGAACATCCGCGACGTCATGCGGCGGGGCGAGCTGCTCGCGGACGAGTCCTACCGCCGCCGGTTCCGCAAGGATCTCACCAAGCGATTCGGGCCCCGGGTGTGGCACCGCGACCTCTACGACGCGGAGATCGTGGCCTGCCCGGCGGCCGAGGTGGTCGGCAAGTCCTTCGGCCGGGTCGCCGAGGAACGCGGCATCGAACCGGCCGACGCGCTGCTCGACCTCGCGGTCGAGCACGGCTCCGCGTTGCGCTGGCGCACCGTCATCGCCAACGATCGCGACGACGTGCTGGACCGCCTGCAACGCTCGGCCCAGGTCCAGGTCGGCTTCGCCGATTCCGGCGCGCACCTGCGCAATATGGCCTTCTACAACTTCGGCCTGCGCCTGCTCGAACGCGCGCATCAGCGCGGTTTCCTGCCGATCGAGCAGGCCGTGCACCGGCTCACCGGTGAACTCGCGGACTGGTACGGCCTGGATGCCGGGCACCTGCGCAAGGGTGCGCGCGCCGATATCGCGGTGATCGATCCGGCCGGTTTCGACGGCAGCAGCGCGGACTACGCCGAAGCCCCGATGCCCGGCATCGAGGTGCGGCGGATGGTCAACCGCAACGACCGCACCGTCGCGGCGACCCTGGTCAACGGGCAGATCCTCTACGAGTACGGCGCCTTCGCCGAGGGGTTCGGCAGCACCGTGCGGGCGGGCACGTTCCTGCGGGCCCGATGAATCCGCGCGCCCCGCGCCGTCCTATGTCGAGCACAGGTATACCGACAGCGAGGAGCCGGGATGAGCGAGACCGAGATACGCAAGGCCATCGAAGCGGAACGCCGGGACCTGGCCGACGTGCTGGCCGGGCTGGACGAGAGCGCCTGGGACCGGCCGTCCCTGTGCGCCGGGTGGCGCGTCCGGGAGGTCGTCGCGCACATCACCATGGCCTACCGGATGTCACTGCCCAAGTTCGCGCTGGAGATGGCCCGGTCCCGCGGTGATTTCAACCGGATGGCGGACCGCGTCGCACGCAAGGACACCGCGCGACTCTCGACCGCCGACCTCGCGCGCTCCGTCCAGGACAACATCACGCACCCGTGGAAGCCGCCGGGCAGCGGATACGAGGCCACCCTGGGCCACGACATCATCCACGGGCTCGACATCACCGTGGCGCTCGGCCTCGATCGCCGCGTGCCGGAGGATCGCCTGCGGTATGTGCTGAGCGACCAGACGACCAAGAGCATCGAGTTCTTCGGCGCCGATCTGGACGGCCTCGAACTGCGCGCCGACGACATGGACTGGACCTTCGGTTCCGGCACACCGCTCACCGGTCACGCCCAGGACCTGCTGCTGGTGCAATGCGGCCGCAAGCTGCCGGCGGGCCATCTGCGCGGCGCCGCCGCGGACCGGTTCACCTCCTGACAGCTCCGGGAGCGGCCGCGCCTCACGCCAGCAGCGTCACCGTGCCCGCGGCGCCGTCGATCCGGACCCGCTGGCCATCCGCGAGGCTGGTGGTCGCGGTCTTGGTGTCGACCACGCAGGGGATGCCGAATTCCCGGGCGACGATCGCGGCGTGCGAGGCCGAGCCGCCGATGTCGGTGACCACCGCGGCGGCGTAGGCGAACATCGCGGTGTGGCCGGTGTCGGTGACCGCGGCGACCAGGATGTCGCCGGGCTCGATGTCGTCGTCGAGGGAGAGCACGAGTTTCACCCGGCCCTCGACGACGCCGGGGCACACGCCGATCCCGGTGAGGCTCGCGCCGGTGGCGAGCGCGCCCGCGTCGGCGACCGGTTCCCAGTGCCCGGCAATGACATCGGGCATCCGGATGCCCTTCAGGCGCGCCCGCTCGGCCCGGCGGCGCGTCACCACCGCGGCGGCCTCGGCGGGCGGTCCGAAGATCTCGTCCAGCGTGAGGAAGCAGACGTCCTCCGCCTCGCGCAGCACGCCGGCGGCGACCAGACGGGTTCCGCGCTCCCGCACCGCGAGGCGCAGACAGTGGTTGACGCGGACCACGGCGTCGCGGGCGCGTTCGCGCGCGACCGTCGCACCGGCGGCCATGCGGGCCGTGCGCCCCGGGGCCGCGTCGACGGGTTCGCGCTTGGGCGCGGGCATTTCGGCGGCGCGCGCCGCCGCGGTGAGCAGCAGGGTGGGCTTGTCGCCGAAGGTGGGATTGATGAGTTCGCACTCACCCGGGCCGCGGTGCGCGATCTTCACCAGTTCCTCGTTCAAGGCCGCCGCGAAGGCCGGGGACTTCTCCCGGGCCGCGGCCAGATCACCGGCCCGGGCCAGCTCCCGCAGTCCCGTGTCGGTCCGGCAGATCTCGGCGAGCCGCTCCACCGCGAGCATCGGCTTGGCCGATTCGAGGCGTTGCAGATCGATCGGCACCTCGCCCGCGTTCTTGCCGCGGGCGTGCACGGCGGTCGCCGCGCCGGTCATCATGACGCCGATCGAGGCGGCCTGCCAGGCCTGATACAGCCGGTCGCGCCAGAGCAGGGCGCGCACGTGCAGCTGCTCGTCGCTGAGCTCGTGGATCGCGGCGGCGTCGAGGACTTCGGCCTGCGCGGCGGCGTTGATCAGCTCCGCGGTGGCGCCGAAGCGCCGGGCGGTGGCGATCACCCGGGAGGTGGCGCGCCAGGTGCCCGCGACGCTGCCCAGGCCGGTGGGCATGGGCGGTTTGCCGTGCGGGGTCAGCGGGATCTCGTCGGGGATGTTGCCGTAGGCGTCGCGGCGGATGCTCTCCTCGTCCCAGCCGGGCATGTTCTCCGCGGCCAGCACGCCGATCGAGGCGTTGATGTAGATGTGATGACCGAGCACGGTGGTGACCCGACTCGTCCAGTGCTCCAACGCGATTCCGTCCAGCGCGATCATCGTGCCCATGGCCTCGTTGGCCAGGCGGATGGCGCCGGCGTGCAGATCGATGGTGAGCGGGGTGAGCGGGCCCGGCAGCGCCTCGGAGGTGTTGGTCGCGGTGTGCACGGGATAGCGCGGGTCGACGCGGTCGTCGAACTCGCCCTCCAGCCCCTCGGGGGCGACATCGGCCAGCTCGTGGTTGTCGGAGGTGCGCGCACGGGCCGGAATCACCTGGCCCGGTATCGGAATCGCGCCGCGCCGGGTCCGGAAATCGCCGCCCGCCGGTGCGCGCCCGACCAGGCCGCGCACGATGTCGGCGGCGACCTCCGGCGCGGACCAGCCGCAGCGGAAGCCCCAGCCCTGCTGCGCCGCCGTCGAATCGAGCTGCGCGCGGCTTCCGGCCCAGCCGGGCACCCAGGCCGAATACCGGACACCTTTGTCGCGCATCAGGTCTCGCATCTGCGTGCTGGAAACCAGCCCGGGCGCGGCGAGTTCGACGACGCCGACGCGCGGCGCGGTGGCGGCCCGCACCAGGAACCGTTCCAGGTCATCGGTGTGCAGCAGCTGGAAACCGTCCGCCGAGCGCGAGCCCAGGAGGGGTTCCAGGGCGCGCCGGGTCTCGTGCCCGATGCGGCGGCCCGCGGGCAAGGCGGTCCGCACCAGCAGGTAGTCCGCGCCCGAATCTTTCAGCAACGCAACGATGTCGGATTCCGGCACGCCCGCCGAGCGCGCTCCCGCGACCACCGGCACGATCAGGTGCGCACCGGCGGCCCGTGCCGCCGCGGCGATCGCCGAGACATCGGGACCACCCAGATGCAGCACCGTCGCGCAGCCGGCCAGCGCCGCGGTGCACGCCGCCGCGTCGGCCGGGTCGCCGGCCGTGAATCGCACCCGCGGATCCACGAAGCGATGCCATCGCCGGTCCAGGCCCGCTACCTCGTGCCCGGCGGCCAGCAGCATCCGTGCCACAGCGCGACCGCTGGGTTCGGTAACTCCGGTGATCAGGACCCGCAGCCCAGCCGCCGCACCCATGTATCTGTCTCCTCACTGGCATCCTCACGTGAAAGTGACGCCGTTCACACACTGTCCCGAGTGCGTCCGGCGGCGACCGAAACCAGTCCCACTCACCGGTCCGCCGTCCCTGCCCACCGAGATGGGTTCCTGGTCGGCCGGACGGGACCGGCGACGCTGGCACCCATGAGCGAGATACCGGAGCAGGTGCGGGCCTTCGACCTCGAGACCGATGTCCTGGTCCTGGGGTACGGATGTGCCGGGGCCGCGGCGGCATTCGAGGCGGCGACCGGCGGCGCCGAGGTCCTGGTGCTGGACAAGGCGGGCGGCCCGGGCGGGGCCTCGGCCCTGTCCGGCGGCGAGGTCTACCTCGGCGGCGGCACCCCGATCCAGCGGGCCTGCGGATTCGACGACAGCCCCGAGCAGATGGCGGCGTTCCTGCGGGCCGCGCTGGGGCCGGACGCCGACGCCGAGAAGATCGAGCTCTACTGCGCCGACAGCGTCGCGCACTTCCACTGGCTCGCCGACCGCGGCGTGCCGTTCACACCCAGCCTGTGGGACGCGCCGGCCTGGGTGCCGCCCACCGACGACGGCCTGATGTGGCTGGGCGAGAACAGCTGGCCGTTCACCGAACTCGCGACGCCCGCGCCGCGCGGGCATCGGCCCACCGCACCGGATTTCGGCGGGAAGCTGCTGATGGACGTGCTCGTCGCGGCCGCCGAATCCGCCGGTGTGACAGCACAGTACGACACGGCGGCGACGAATCTGATCGTCGACGACAGTGGTTCGGTCCTCGGCGCGCGCGCCCGCCGATACGGGCAGACGTTCACCGTCCGGGCGCGCCGCGGCCTGGTCCTCACCACCGGAGGTTTCGTCGACAACGACCAGATGCTGGCCGCGCACGCCCCGCGCCTGCTGGGCCACACCAAGGTCAGCGCGGGCACCGACGACGGCAGCGGCATCCGGATGGCGCAGGCGGTCGGGGCGGCGGTGCGCCACATGTCCACCGGACAGGCCGGGATCGCCTTGGTCCCCGGCCTGGCGGCGCGCGGTCTGGTCGTCAACGGGCGGGGCGAGCGGTTCGTCACCGAGGACACCTATCCCGGCCGCATCGGCCAGGCCGCGCTGTTCGATCAGGACATGGACGTCTGGGTGATCCTCGACGAGCAGGCCTTCGAGGAGCTTCCCGAAGCGGAACGCTGGGGCGTGCGACCGGCCCACGTCGCCGAGACCGCCGGCGAACTCGGCGACCTGCTCGGGTTACCGCCGGGCGCGCTGACCGCCACCCTCACCCGATACAACGAATTCGCCGCGCACGGAACGGATCCCGACTTCCACAAGGCGCCCCGGTGGCTGCGGCCACTCGCTCCCCCTTTCGCGGCCATCGACGTCAAGGCCGGTGTCCGTCCGCCGGGCCGCGGCAGCGCCCGCCGCGGCACCGGCGCCTCGGTCTTCACCCTCGGCGGCCTGCACACCACCGTCGACGGCGCGGTCCTCGATCGCACCGGCACGCCGATCACCGGCCTGTACGCGGCCGGCCGCGCCGCCTCGGGCCTGCACGGCGCGGGCTATATCAGCGGCACCTCCCTCGGCGACGGCACCTACTTCGGCCGCCGGGCGGGCACCGCCGCGGCACGGCGCAGCTGAGCGCTGGTTCAACCGGGTACGCGCACGCAGAAGGCCAGCTACCGTTCCAGAAATGGGAATGCTCATCGGCATCGCGTGCGTCGCGCTCGTTGTCATCGGAATCATCGCGCTGATCGTCGGCGGCAGCTCGGACGGCGGCGACAGCGACTGGGACGCCGGCGGTGGTGACAGCGACAGCGACAGCGGAAGCGGCTGTGGCGGCGGGAGCAGCTGCGGGGGCGGCGGCTGCGGCGGGGGCGGCGACTGAGCGGGCGGTTCCGATCATCGGGACTGGCACCTGCCCCGGCGAATAATCCGGCATAGCGTCGGGGAATCGGCACGATCTGCGCCTCTGGTGCGCGATCCTGGCAATGTCGAATCCTATTCCCGGAGAACGCAGGAGGACGCCCGTCATGACCAACAAGGTGCTCGATCGGGTACGGGACCTGCTGCCGGCGATCCGGGAGCGGGCCGCCGAGACCGATCAGCAGCGGCAGGTGCCGGCGCAGAGCATCCAGGAACTGACCGAGGCCGGTGTCTTCCGGATGCTGCAACCGTCGCGGTTCGGCGGCGACGAGGCCTCGCCGGTGGCCTTCTACGAGGTCATCCGGGCGATCGCGGCGGCCTGCCCGTCGACCGGATGGGTGTCCTCGGTGCTCGGCGTGCATCCGTGGCAGCTCGCGCTGTTCCCGCTGCGAGCCCAAGAGGACGTCTGGGGCGCCGATCCGGACACGCTGGTCTCCTCGTCGTACGCGCCCACCGGAAAGCTGACGCCGGTCGAGGGCGGCTACGAGGTGAGCGGCCGCTGGAGCTTCTCCTCCGGCTGCGCGCACGCCGAATGGGTGTTCCTGGGCGCGATGGCGCCGGACGAGAACGGCAATCCCGCGGTCTATCTGACGATTCTGGTGCCGCGCGCGGACTACGAGATCGACGATGTCTGGCACGTGGTGGGCCTGTCGGGCACCGGCAGCAACGACATCATCATCGACAAGGCCTTCGTGCCGGACCATCGCGCCTACAGCGCGAGCGAGCAGTCCCAGCTGCGCGGGCCCGGCCAGGAGGCCAATCCCGCGGCGCTGTACAAGATCCCGTTCGCGGCCGTGTTCTCCAACACCATCGTCGCCCCCATCATCGGCGCCGCCGAGGGCGCCTACGAGGCGCATATCGAGCGGATGCGGGACCGGGTGCGGTTGTCCTACGGCGGGCAGAAGGTCGCCGACGACGGTTTCGCGCAGGTCCGGGTGGCGCGCGCGGCCTCGGAGATCGATGCCGCGATCCTGCAGATGGAGCGCAACATCACCGAGCTGCTGCGGTATGCCGAAGCGGGCGAGGAGATTCCGGCCCGGGTCCGGCTGCGTACCCGGCGCGATCAGGTGCGCGGCACCGAACGCTCGATCCAGGCGATCGAGCTGCTGTTCGACAACTCCGGCGGGCATTCGATCCGCAAACCCAATCCGATCGAACGGCATTGGCGGGACGCGCACGCGGGCAGCGTGCACGTCATCAACGATGTGGAGCGGGCGCTGGCGATGTTCGGGCGCGGCGAGTTCGGGATCACCGTCGAAGACCGGATGATCTGATGCACACCGCCGAGTCGACGACCCGGTGGGTGACCGCCGACGGGCTGAAACTCCGCTACCACGAGGCGGGTTCGGGCCCGCCGCTGGTGCTGCTGCACGGCTCCGGCCCGGGCGTCTCGGGCTGGGCGAACTTCGGCGGGAACCTGGCCACGCTCGCCGAGCACTTCCGGTGCCTCATCCTGGACCAGCCCGGCTTCGGGGCCAGCGGACGCCCAGAAGTGTACGAGCGCAACTACCTTCGCATCGCCGCGGACGCCGTGATCGGCCTGCTCGACCAACTGGATCTGCCCAGTGCGCACCTGCTGGGCAATTCCATGGGCGGCGCGGTCGCGACCCTGGTGGCGCTGGAGCACCCCCGGCGCGTCGACCGGCTGGTGCTGATGGCGCCGGGCGGTGTCGGCGTCAACGTCCTGGGACCCGAACCCTCCGAAGGGATTCGGCGCCTGCTCGACTTCACCGCCGACCCGACCCGGGATCGGGTGCTGGATTGGCTGCGCACCATGGTGTTCGATCAGTCGATCCTCACCGACGAGCTGGTCGAGACCCGGCTGCGCACCGCCGCCGACCCGGCCGCCATCGCGGCCCTGCGCGACGCGTACGCCACCTTCGCCGATCCCGCACTGGCCGAACAGGTTCCGCTGTGGGCGCAGTTGCGCGGGCTACGGCACGAGGTGCTGATGCTGTGGGGCCGCGACGATCGGGTGACCCCGGTCGAGGGCGCGCTGCTGCCGTCGCGGCAGCTGCCCAACGCGGATCTGCGGCTGTTCGGCCGGTGCGGGCACTGGGTGCAGATCGAGCGCAAGGCCGCGTTCGAACGCGCGGTCACCGACTTCCTCACCCACGGGCTGCACTGAACTTTCGCGTGTGGCGCACGGCCGGGTTAGGGTCGGCGGATGACGTGGACGGCACCTGATATCGATCGACGCGACACCCCACTCATCGGTGACGAGCGCAGCCAATTGCAGGCCTTCCTGGACTTCCACCGCGAGACCCTGCTGTGGAAATGCTCCGGGCTCACCGGGGAGCAGCTCAAGTCACAGGTGCTGCCCACCTCCACCCTCACGCTGCTCGGCCTGCTCCGGCACATGACCGAGGTGGAGCGCGGCTGGTTCCGGCGCACGGCCGCCGCCCAGGACATCAGCACGGTCTTCGATTACACCGACGACGTCGACGCCGACTTCAACGCGATCGAATCCACCGATGCCGCACACGATTACGCGCGCTACCTGGACGAGACCCGCAAGTGCGACGCCGCGGTCAAGGATCTGACGCTGGACAGCACCTTCCACCATCCGCGCCCGGACCGGCCGGATCTGTACAGCCTGCGCTGGGTCTACTTGCACATGATCGAGGAGTACGCCCGGCACAACGGTCACGCCGACCTGCTCCGCGAGGCACACGACGGGAAGACCGGCGAGTAGGCCTCAGGTCAGATTCCGCGTTGCCCAGCCGGCGATCTGGGTGCGCGAGGTGCAGCCGAGCTTGGTCAGAATGTGGTCGACGTGGCTCTCGGCGGTGCGGATGGAGATCACCAGCTCGGTCGCGATCGCCTTGTTGCTGTAGCCGGCCGCGACCAAGCGCGCGACATCCTTCTCCCGGCGCGTGAGCACGTCCGCCACTTCGGCTTTCGGTACCGGCGCGGGCTCCGGCTCGGTGCCCAGCGCGTAACTCATCGCCTCGTCCAGCGGCAACGCGACGCCGCTGTCGAAGGCCGCCTGGAACTCCCGGTCCCCCAGCGCGTGCGCGACCTGCACCCGCACCTTGTCGCCGACCGCCTCGGTCATCGCGTGCGCCAGCCGCTGCGTGCTGCCCCGCCGCACCGCCACCGCGGCCCCCATCAGCCGCGCCGCCCGCACCTGATCGCCCTGGGCCGCGGCCGCCCACGCCAGACCGTCGAACCCGGACGCGGTCCACACACATCGATCGAAGAGCCGGAACTGTTCGATGGCCCGGCGCAGCTCCGCGATGGCCTGGTCCTGGTCGCCGTTGCGCCACCGATCGGTGCCGACCGCCCAGCTGGCCAGGCCACCCAGCAGATGCGACCCGTGCGCGGCCGTCTTCATCGCGAACTGCTCGGCGATCTCGGTCGCCCGCGCGTCCTGCAGCATCATGGCGCACACGTAGCCGAAGGCCAGGCTCTCCACCTCCACGCCGTGGTGCGCGCACGCCGCGCCCTCCGCCGCCGCGCGCACGGCGATATCGAGCGCGCTGTGCGGATCACCGGCGGCGAAGGTCAGCAGCGCGGACAGCAGCCGGTGCTCCACGAGCACCTCGGTCGCGTCCAATTCGGTAGACAGCTCCAGGCATTCGTCCGCGAAGCGGTTCGCCTCGGCGATATCGGAGAGCATCGCGGCGATCACCGAGGCCGCGGCCAGCGCCCGGGCCCGGGCGACGCTGCGCGCCGGATCCTTGGCCAGGGCCTCTCCCAGCCAGCGATAGCCTTCGAGCAGGAAGCGATAGTGCTCCCAGAACGGCCGCAGCTCGTTCGCGATCTCCAGGGCCCGGTGCGCGCCCTCCGGGTCGGCCAGCGAAAACTGCAGCGCCGCACGCAAATTGGCATGTTCGCGGGTGACGTCCCGGAACCAGTCGGCGTCCAGGCTGCCCCAGTAGTCGGTGCGACCCCGATGGGCCAGCAGATAGTAGTGCTCGCGATGGCGGATCCGCACGGCCCGCTCGTCGCCGTGCGCCGCGAGCTCGGCCAGCGCGAACTGCCGCAGCGGTTCCAGCATGGTGTAGCGCCCGGTGCCGTCGCTGTCGTGCCGGTAGCTCAGCACCGACTTCTCCACCAGCCCGGTCAGCGAATCCAGTAGCACCGCAGGCGGTTCCAGGAAGCACACGGCTTCGGCGGCCTCCAGGTCGAACCCGCCGGCGAAGACCGAGAGCTGCTCCCAGAGCCGCTGCTCGTCCGGCCGGCACAGGTCATAGCTCCACCGGATCGCCGCCTCCAGCGTCTGCTGGCGGCGCGGCGCGGTGCGCAACCCGGTGGTCAGCAGCTTCATGGCGTCGTCGAGGCGGGCCAGCACCTGATCCGGGGTGAACATCCGCAACCGCAGCGCCGCCAGTTCCAGCGCCAGCGGAATGCCGTCGAGCCGGCGGCAGATCGCCGCCAGCGCACCACGATTGGCCGCGGTGACCCGGAACTCGGGGTTCGCGGCCGCGGCCCGCTCGATCAGCAACCGCAGAGCATCGCTGTCGTCCGGGATCGGGCCGCCGTCCTCGTCGACCGTGGGCACGGTCAGCGGCGCCAGCGGCATGATCTGCTCGCCGTCCACACCGAGCGGTTCCCGGCTGGTCGCCAGGATCCGCACCTCGGTGGTCGCCGGGATCAGCCGGCCGGCCAGCTCGGCGCAGGCGTCGATCAGGTGCTCGCAGTTGTCCAAGATCAGCAGCAGGCTCTTGCCGGCCAGGTACTCGGTGAGCCCGGCCAGCGGGGCACTGGTGTCATCGCGCAGGCCCAGGGTGTTCGCGACGCTCAACGCGACGAGTTCCCCGTCGTGCACGTGGGCCACCTCGACCAGCCACACGCCGTCGGGGAAGGCCCGCCGCACCGCCGCACCCACCTGGCGGGACAGGCGCGTCTTGCCGACGCCGCCGGGGCCGGTCAGGGTGAGCAGGCGGGTGCTGGACAGCAGCGCCTTGGCCGCGGCAACCTCGCCACCACGACCGACGAAGCTCGTCACCTCCGCCGGGAGGTTCCCTTGCACGTGCCGCACCACGCCGATTACCTTCGCACGCCCGGCCGACATCTCGGGCATTTTGCCCGAAGATGTCGGCCGGGCGGGAAGCGAGCTATCGACCGGCAGACTCCACCGGCGCCGGATACGCCGCGACGAACAGGTCCCGCAGTTCGGCCGCGGTGACCTCGCGGCCGGTGCCGTCCACGTGCGCCTGCACCCGCCGGGCGAAGTCGATCTGCCGCTCACGGGGCAGATCGATGCCGTACTCGGTCTCCAGCAGGTAGGCGATACCGCCCTTGCCCGACTGCGAGTTGACCCGGATCACCGCCTCGTAGCTGCGGCCCACATCGGCGGGGTCGATCGGCAGATACGGGACCTGCCAGTCCAGGTCGCGTTCGGCGATGCCGGTGGCGGCGGACCGGGCGCGATGCTCGGCCAAGCCCTTGCGGATCGCGTCCTGGTGCGTGCCGGAAAACGCCGTGTGCACCAAATCCCCGGCGTACGGGTGCCTTTCGGGCACCGGCATGCGGGTGCAGTACTCCACGGTGCGGCGGATCTCGTCGATATCGGAGAAATCGATCATCGGGTCCACCCCCTGGGCGTGCAGGTTCAGCGCCAGGGTGGCGATGTCGACGTTGCCGGTGCGCTCACCGTTGCCGAAGACACAGCCCTCCACCCGCTGCGCGCCGGCCAGCACCGCCAGTTCCGCGCAGGCGATCCCGGTGCCGCGATCGTTGTGCGGATGCACCGACAGGATGACGCTGTCGCGGCGGGCCAGCTGCTTGTGCATGTACTCGATCTGGTCGGCGTAGACGTTGGGGGTGGCGACCTCCACCGTCGCGGGCAGATTCAGGGTTACCGGGCGTTCGGGGGTGGCATCCCACAGCGTGGTCATGCGATCGCAGATGTCGAGCACGTAATCCGGCTCGGTCAGGTTGAACACCTCGGGCGAGAACTGGAAGCGCACGTTCGGCAGGTGCCCGGCCAGGTCGAGGATGCGCTGCCCGCCGGCCAGGATCAGATCCCGCACTTCGGCATCGCCCTTGCCCAGCACCATGCTGCGCCAGGTCGGCGCGGTGGCGGTGTACAGGTGGATGACCACGTTGCCGATGCCACGAACCGATTCCACGGTGCGCTCGATCAAATCCGCACGCGCCGGGGTGAATACGACGATCGTGACATCGTCAGGGGACAGTTCGGCCTCGGCGATCAGCCGGACGAAATCGAAATCGGCCTGCGAGGCCGACGGGTAGCCGACTTCGATCTCCTTGTAGCCCATGGCCACCAGCAGTTCGAAGAAGCGGCGCTTGCGGTCCGGGTCCATGGGTTCGGCCAGGGCCTGGTTGCCGTCGCGCAGGTCGACCGGGACCCACAGGGGTGCGGCCGTGATCCGGTTGCCCGGCCAATCACGCTGGGTCAGCGGCACTTCCACGCGATCGAAGACAGCGCGGTAGCGCTGCGAGGGCATCTGCGAATGCCGCTGCGGGTTCCAGGCCGGTCCGGGTACCCCGCCCCGGGGCGTATCGATGGTGGGAAAAACGCGCGTGCTCAAGGATCTGCTTCCTGTCACAAGAAGGGTGACCGGCCACGACGAAGCCCCACGGCGGGGGGCCGGTCGGTCAGGCCCCGCCGTGGCGGCTAAGCAGAAGCGTGCTGCGCATGTTGCTAGACTATACACAACTCCTCAGACAAGTAGAGAGGTCGTGATGGTTGCCCAGGTTCGCCGCCACCCCCTGGCGGCGCAGACGGCCGAGCTGCTGCTCACTCGCGTCCGGGCCGGTGAATGGCCGCTGGGGCATCGTCTACCAGGCGAAACCACGCTGGCCGCGCAGCTCGGCGTCGGCCGCTCGACCCTGCGCGAGGCGATCCGCGAACTTGCGGGCAAAGGCGTCCTCGACAGTCGCCAGGGCGCGGGCGTCTTCGTCATCGCGCTCGATGTCACCGAGGACTGGGATGTGGTGCTGCGGCGCGCCACCATCGCCGCGGTGATCGAAGCGCGCATCGCCATCGAAGCCGAGGCCGCCGCCCTGGCCGCCGCGCGCCGCACCCCCGCCGACCTGCGTGCCATCCGCCGTGCCCTGGCCGCCCGGGAAACGCCGCGCGACACCATCGATGACCATGTGGACGCGGACATGGCGTTCCATCGCACCGTGATCGTGGCCGCCCACAACGACGTCCTCACTCAGCTGTTCGACACCTTCCTGCCGCGGCTGCGGGTCGCGATGATCGACATGCTGAAGATCCGGCCGGTGCCCTCGGAGTCGGCCGATCACGACGCGCACATCCGGCTCACCGACGCCATCGCGCACCGAAACCCCGCCGCGGCAGCGGAATACAGCCGCGCGCATCTGAGTCGGCTGAAAGAGGCGTTCTCGTGAGCACCACCGGGCGGTGGCCCGCTCGGAACGGCATCACACTGATGGAGGTAACACGGTGACCGGTTCACCAGTCCTGCAACTCGACGACGTCACCTTCCGGCGCGAGGGCAATCAGATCCTGCACGGCATCTCGCTGACCGTGCGGGCCGGTGAGCACTGGGCCCTGCTCGGCCCCAACGGGGCGGGCAAGAGCACCCTGCTCGGCTTCTGCGGCGCGGTCACCTTCCCGACCACCGGCACGGTGCACGTACTGGGCGAGCAGATGGGCAAGGTCGACCTGGCCCGGTTGCGGCGCTCGATCGGGCACGTGAACCCGCGCCACCCCCTGCGCTACTCGCTGACCGTCCGCGAGGTGGTGCTCACCGGCATCACCGCCACCATCGACACTCCGATCCGGTGGACGCCGACGCCCGACGAACTGCGCCGCGCCGACGCCATGATCGAGACGATCGGCCTGAAGGGCAAGGCCGACAGCACCTGGCCCACCCTGTCCCAGGGCGAACGCGGCCGCACCCTGATCGCCCGCGCCCTGGTCGCCGAACCCCGCCTGCTCCTGTTCGACGAGCCCGCCACCGGCCTGGACCTGGCCGCCCGCGAACAACTCCTGAGCACCATCGACACCCTCGGCGAGACCCACCCCGACGTCGCCTCCATCCTGGTCACCCACCACCTGGAGGAACTCCCGACCACCACCACCCACGCCCTGCTCATCGCCGACGGCCGCACGGTCGCCTCGGGCACCGCCCACGACGTCATCACCACCGAATCGGTCAGCACCGCGTTCGATCACGCCGTCGAAGTCCGCCACGACCGCGGCCGCTGGTCGGCCCGCGCCCACGCGGACGGAATCACCGTGCCGCACTGACGAATCGGCAATTTCGTGCGGAATTACTGGTCCAGGGGCACAGCCGCTTGTCTCGAGGCGGTTAACCGCACGACTATGCCCATCCCACGGTGCGGGCCTCTCAGTGAGGCGCCGTTCCGATCAGGCGCGCCGGATCGGCTGCATGGTTTGTGGCGGGTCGGAGGTGAGGAAGTCGCCGACGCGGCGGTAGACCTCGGCGGGCTTTTCGACGACCAGGAGGTGGGAGGTGCCGGGGACGATCGACAGTTCCGAGTTCGGGATCGCTCGGTAGAGCGCGATGGTGTGTTCCAAGGTCATCGCGTCGTCGTCGGCGGCGAGCACCAGGGTGCGGGCGGTGATGGTGGCCAGGTCTTCGACGGTGAGGGTCGGGGCGCCGTTCGCCATGGTCAGGAGTTTGTCGGCGATCACGCGGAAATGCGCTTCGCCGTCCGGTGAGACCTCTCCGTAGCGCCCGGCCAGCCGGCGCAGGGGTTCCTCGTCGGCGAAGCCGTCCAGCACGCCGGGCACCAGGCCGTCGTGATGGAAGTTCGCGCTGATCAGGACCAGCTTGCCGACCAGGTCCGGCCGCCGCAGCGCCACCAGCAGGGCGACGATTCCGCCGTCGCTGTATCCGACCAGATGCGTGGGTCCGCCGACCACCTTGTCCAGGAACGCGATCGTGTCCGCGGCCATCGCGTCATAGGTGAACGGCCCCTCGACATCCGGCGTCCGCCCGTGCCCGCGCCGATCCGCCCGGAACACCTGAAAGTGCTCGGCCAGCCCCGCCACGGCCGGGTCGAACGAGCGCGAATCGACGAACCCGCCGTGCAGCAACAGCACGGGCTCCCCCACCCCGGTCTCGTCGTACCAGGTCCGGACATCCCCGAGCTGAACATAATTCGACATCCGCCGATCATGCGCCGTCCCACCAAGCGTCGCCAACCCCGGTGTGAACCTCGCCTCAGGCGGATGCCGCGAAGTAATGCCGCCGACCCGCGTCGGAGACTCCGCTCGTGGCCGCGCCGCCGACAGCGATCAGGCCTACCGAGTCAGCCTCGCACGCTCCAACTCCCGCCCCCGGCGGAATCAGGCCGCGGCGGCGATCTGGCGCATCATGCGGCGCATCACCAAGCGGTGGCCGCCGGTGCCGACGACCAGGGCGCGGTAGATCTTCCCGTGTGGCCCAGGGAATTTCGCCGAGCTCTGGGCGCGCACCAGGGTGCGGCCGGATCCCTGGTCGTCCAGGAGGAAGATCAGCTCGTATTCGGAGAACCAGTGTCGGCCGTGCAGTGCGAGGCGGGTAGGTTCCTCGGCGGCGGCCAGCACGAAGCCGCCGGGCACCGTGGCCGGATCGTCCAGGTCTTTGCAGAGCACCCGCAGTACCGCCTTCCAGGCTCGCTCGCGATTCGCGTCGATTACTGTGGAATGCTCATCGATATAGGGCAACCGCTCCATATAGAAGGAACGTACTAGTAGTGGCACCACCTCGCAAGCATGATTCGGATGTGATCCTCGACGCCGCACGCACTTTGGTGCTCGCCGAGGGCCCGCGTGCCGCGAGCGTGGCCGCCATCGCCGCCGCCAGCGGCGCCCCGGTCGGCACGCTGTACCACCGCTTCGGCAACCGCGACGGCGTACTCACCGAGGCGTGGCTGCGCGCGCTGGCCCGGTTCCAGACGGGTGTGCTGCGGGCCGGCGACCAGCCCGATCCGGTGGCGGCGGGCGTCGCCATGGTCCGCGCGGCCATCCGCTTCGGCCGCGAATTACCCGACGACGCAAGGCTTCTGCTGAGCTTGCGTCCCAGCGACCTGCTCGACGGCGGCCCGGACGACGGCTTCCAGTCGCGACTGGCGGGCATGAACGCCCCGCTGATCGAGCATCTGCGCCGCATCGGCCGCGAGCTGACCGGACGCGACGGCGAACGCGAGGTCGACGCGGTCAGCCGCGCCGTGGTCGATCTCCCCTACGCCGCGCTGCGCCGCCATGCCCACGCCACCAGGCTGCCCGACTGGCTGGAGGACGACATCGCGGCCGCCGCGCGCATCCTGCTGGAGTCCTACCGGGGCTGAGCCTCGTCGTCGACCAGCGCGGGACTGAGCTTGTCCAGGCCGTCGATCACGTGCGCCGCGAGCGCGCGGGCGTCGTCGTCGAGCGGATACTCCGGGCGCGGGGCGGCGATCACCCGCATGCCCGCGGCGTGCGCGGACCGGATGCCGTTGCTCGAATCCTCCACGGCCGCACAGTCCGTCGACTTCTTGCGCAGGAACGCCGCGACGGCCACGTACACATCGGGCGCGGGTTTACCCCGGTCCACCTCCTCGGTGGAGAAGGTGACGTCGAAGAATTCGATCAGCCCGGTACGCCCGAGCACCGTGTTGATCAGCGACCGCGGCGAGGAGCTGGCCACACCCAGCGGCCAGTTCTCGCTCATCCGCTGCACCGCCTCCACCGCGCCGGGCAGCAGCGGCACCGTCTTGTCGTAGTGCGCGGCCATCCGCTCGATCACGTCGTCGGCGACGGTATCGGGCGTCCTGCCCACGCCGAGTTCACCGCTGAGGTACTCCGACCATTCGCTGGTGCTCATGCCCATCAGCCGCTTCTGCGTATCCGGCAGCCACCGCCCGCCCTTTTCCGCGACATAGTCGCGCCGCACCTGCTCCCAGACCGGTTCGGAGTCGATCAGGATGCCGTCCATATCGAAGACGACCGCCGTAATACGCATCGGGACAAAGCCTTTCGCCGGCCGCGGGCACACGGGAACGGTGCTCGCGTGT
Source organism: Nocardia sp. NPDC050712 (assembly GCF_040654295.1). Lineage (NCBI taxonomy): Bacteria > Bacillati > Actinomycetota > Actinomycetes > Mycobacteriales > Nocardiaceae > Nocardia > Nocardia sp. NPDC050712. The sequence goes on along the minus strand of NZ_JBFAHT010000002.1, from coordinate 884,395 downwards.
GGTTGCTCGTCGAGACCTGATGGATAATCGGGTACCCAGACTAGGTGTATCGCATTCGACACCCATCGATGGGCCACCTCCAGCGCACCGCGCACGCGATCCGCCCCCAGAGGGTAGCGGTGTGACCGTCAGGATCCGGGCAACCGGCGAACGCGTCGGAAAACCGCCGCTGCCTTCGCGGGTTACAGCCGGGTCCCGTGCGCGAGCGTCCGGCGGGCAACCAATAACATGTTCTATATGAGCGAACTCAGCGCCGCGCTGCCCAGCGAAGAGCACCACGAGGGCGGGTTCCGGCCGATGGTGGAGGCGATCGACGCGGAACTGGCCAGCGGCCACGGTGCCCCGCGCGGCGGGCCGCACTACGGCGACCTGATCGAGCAGGTGCGCACCCTGATGGACCGCGCCCGCCTGCTCAGCCCCGACGACGAGCTGGCGCTCGAGGCGATCGGCGTCCTGGAGAAGCTCAACGACAAGCTCGACGCCGCGGTCGTCACCGAATGGTCGGCCCCCGCCTGGACCCGGCACGATCTGCCCGGCCGGGGCAACATCACGCTGCCGCCGTTCGTCATCGACACCGCCGACCGCGACGGCGTGCACGCGCGCATCACCTTCCGTACTTTCCACCTCGGTGGCAACAATGCGGCACACGGCGGGCACGTCTCGCTCGGCTTCGACGACATGATGGGTATGGCCGCCGCGATGTACACCGGATCGGTGACGCGCACGGCGTCGCTGACGGTCGACTACCGCTCGGTAACCCCCCTGAACACCGAACTCCGGTTGCACGCCTGGGCCGAGCGCCAGGACGGCCGCAAGGTCTACCTGCGCGCCACCCTGCACGACGGCGACCGCCTCTGCGCCGAGGCGCACGGCCTGTTCATCGTGCTCAAGCCCGGCCAGCAGTAGCACGCAGAAACCGGGCGCGCGGCACAGGTGCCGGGCGCCCGGTGCTCGATCAGCGGCCGGGGAAGTGCGCCGCGCGGTAGTCGCCGAAGCGCGTGTCGACCTGGTCCACGGTGAGCCCGAAGTCGTCGAGGGTGTACTTGTGCACCGGCCGGGCCGCACCGGAGGTGCTCTCGGAGTGCATCGCGACCATCGCGGCACGGGCCTCGTCGGTGAGTTCCAGCCCGAAATGCCGGTAGACCGCGGCGACCATGCCGATCGGGTCGTGGACGAAGTCCTCGTAGTAGATGTCGCAGAACTGGGACGGGTTGTGCCGCTTGCGATCCGCCAGGAATCGATCCGCGCCGCGCGCCCACAGATCCAGTTGCGTCTCGCCGACCACCGGGCCGCGGAACTTCTCCGACCAGCCGTCGGTGGCCTGCTCGTTCAGACTGCACACCGAGGCGATGATGGTGCGCGGGTCGCGATGCATCTGGATGACGAGCGCGTCCGGATACACCTCCATGATCGCGTCCAGGGCGAACAGGTGGCTCGGATTCTTCAGCACCCAGCGGCGACGCACGTCGTTGAGGCCGATCAACTGGAGATTGCGGCGGTGCCGGCGGTAGGCGTCGGTCCAGTCCTGCTCGCGCAGCCACTCCGAATAGGTCGGCAGGTAGGACAGGCACTCGTAGGACGCCGACAGCGCCGATTGGCGCAGCAGCTGCCAGCATTCCTCGACCTGGTCGGCCGAAATATGGTGCACGCCCATGAATTCCGGATGCTCGACGTGATGCTGCTCGTAGGCGGCCTCCAGCCGCTGATACACCGGGTCCCCGGCCCAGGTCTCGCGCGGCGGGCGGGGCTGCGGGAACTCGGTCAGCCACATCTCCAGGCCCTGATGGCCGGGATCGGCGTTCAGCAGCCGGTGCACGGCCGTGGTGCCGGAACGCGGCAGGCCGGTGACGAAGATGGGCCGCTCGATCGTGACGCCGGCGTGCTCCGGAAACCGTTGCCACGCCGACTCACTCAATAATCGTGCGATCAGCGCACCGCGCAGGAACGCCCGGTTGACCTTGTTGCCGAACGGAGTCAGCTGCGCGTCCCTGGCGTAGGACTCGAGCAGCACCTCCAGCCCCTCGCGGTAGCCGCCGTCGCCGAAGTCGTCCAGGCCGACGACCTTGGTCGCCGACGCGTGTAAGTCATCGATGGTGCCGACGTCGGGTCGACCGATCATCTGTTTTCTCCTCGGAAGTAGAGCCGTCTAGTGGTGGTACTCGCCGCAGTTCACGTCCAGGCACTGGCCGGTGATCGCCCGCGCCATCGGCGAGACGAGGAACACCGTGGCGTCGGCGATCTCGTCGGGTTCGGGCAGCTTGCGCAGGTCCAGGGTCTTCGCGGTCTCGGCGTAGACGTCCTCGGAGGTGATGCCGCGCTTCTTGGCCAGGTAGCCGAAGTACCACTTCAGGTTCTCGCCCCAGATATAGCCGGGCGCAATGGAATTCACCCGGATGCCCTGCGGGCCGAGCTCGGTGGCCAGGCTCTGCGCCAGCGCCAGCAGGCTCGCCTTGGCCATCTTGTACGGGCCGAAGCTGCGCCGCGAATGGCGCAGCACCGCGGAGTTGATCATCACTACCGCGCCCTTCGACTCGGCCAGCGCGGGCACGAACGAGCGCGTCATCCGCAGGGCGGCAAGCACATTCGTTTCGAAGGCGGCGCGGATCTCGTCCAGGTCGACCTCGCCGAGGTTCGCCATCGGCGGCATCGCGAAGGCGTTGTTCACCAGGGCGTCGACCCGGCCGAACTCCGAGCGCGCCGCCTCGACCAGGTGCGCCACCGCGGCCTCGTCGTTGATATCGGTCGGCACCGCCAGCGCGCGCCGGCCCAGCGCCTTGATCTCCTCGGCGACCTCGGTGAGCCGGGACTCGGTGCGCGAGGCCAGGACCACGTCCGCACCCGCCTTCGCGCTCTGCACCGCGATCGCGCGGCCGAGCCCCGGGCCGATGCCCGAGACCACAACCACCTTGTCCTGCAACACCATCAGCCGAGCATCCTCTCCGCGACGGCGACCTGGCGCGCCGCGATCCGCGCTCGCCACTCCTCGGGGGTGATCCGGGCCTCGTCGTGGAACGGCAGGCGCTGCGGCAGTTCGTCGACAGAGACCACCTCCACGGTCGGGCCGTCCTCCGGCTTCATGTCCCGCGCGACCCGCTGCCAGCGGAACTGCACGTACCCGCGGGCATGGCCGGTGCGCTCGATCCAGTTGACCAGACCGGGGTTTCGCTCGCTGACGATCAGCCGGATCTTGCCGTCCGGATCGACGCGCGCCTGGTCGGCGGTGAGGCTGGTCTGGTGGTTGATGTAGTCCAGCGACAGGTACCACATGCTGCCGAGCTGGAAACCCTGGTACGGGGCATCGGATTTCGGCACCGTGATGATCAGCGCCTGGTCGTCCTCGAGCTCGTAGTGCCCGGCCGAGGAGAACTGGGTGCTCAGGCCGCCGGGGGTGAGGCGCGGTTCGGTCATCGTGTTGACCGGCAGGTTCAGGTAGAACCACTTCGGGAACGCCAGGAAGGTGTTGAGCCGGGAGATCAGCATCTTGCCCGCGACGCCGTACCGCTTGGTCAGCACGTCCTTGGTCAGTGGCGGGGGCGCGTCGCCGATGGTGTCGACCCGCTGGATCCGGATGACGCCGGGCTTCTCGGTGGCCCAGTCACTGGATACCTCCCGCACCACCAGCATCGCGGCGTCGGCGCCCAGTTGGACGTAGCTCGGGCGCGGTTCGCCGGGGCCGAAGCGGATCTCGAAGCTGCCGTCGGCGGCGATCTCGAGCGCGCGGTCGTCGAAGGCGGTCAGGCTGTCGGGCACGTCCACCGGCGAGTAGTCGCCGTTGAGCACCTGGAAGCTCAGGTCGCGGGTGCTGCCGCGCTTGCCGGTGACCACGTATTCGGCGTCCGGGCGCAGGTAGGAGTGGAAGTAGAGGGTGTCCGGGTTGTCCAGGCCCATCTTCGTGTACGGCCCGGTGGACATCACGAAGAACGGGAAATCGCGCTCATACGCCCACGCCATCTGCAGCGAGGCGCGGATACTGCCCGCGAGGTAGTCGTAACCCTCGACCAGGTCCTGCTCGGTCCGGATGTGCGGGGCGGTGGTGATGATCTGCTCGGCCGCGGCGATCGCGGCGGCGAACGGCTGGGTCAGCGGGGCGGTCTCGGTCAACGGCATCTCCAACGTTCCAAATATGTACCGGTCTGGTACATTTCGATACGAGCAAGATTAGAACCTGTTCTAGGAGTTGTCCATGGTTGCCCGTCGATCCGCACCCACGACCCGGGTGGTGCAGGTGCTGGATTTCCTCGTCGAGCAGCGCGGCAAGCGCTTCGGCCTCTCCGAACTGGCCCGCGAACTCGACCTCGCCAAGCCCACCTGCCTGGGGATTCTCACCGAACTGACGGCCGCCGGATACCTGGTGCGCGACCCGCGCGCGCTCACCTACGGGCTCGGGCCGGCGCTCATCGCGGCCGGCCGGGTGGCACAGGACAGCTTCGCGATCTCGGCGATCGCGCGGACCGAACTGGCGAAGATCACCGCGCAATACCGCACCACCTGCACCGCGTCCGCCGTGGTCGGCGAGCAGATCATGGTGCTGGAGAGCACCGGCCCGGGCATGGTCAAGGTCGGGGCCGCGTACCACTTCGCGCCGCCGGTCGGGTTGATGTACGTGCTCTGGGACACCGACGCCGCCTTCGACGCCTGGCTGGCCAAGCCGCCGACGGTGCCGGTGCGACAGGACGAGACCCGGTTGCGGCAGGTCGTCGTGGAGTGCCGCGAGCGCGGCTATCTGGTCGAGAGCCTGACCGCGGCGGGCGGGAAACTCTACTCGCTGCTGGCCGGCGTCGCCGCCCGCGAATTGCCCGACGAGCTGCGCGAATTGGTCGCCGAACTGGTGACGAGCCTGGGCGAGCGGGTCTACCTCGGCACCGACCTGCGCCCCCGCAAGGAACACGGGGTCAGCCTGCTCGCCGCGCCCACCTACGGCGGGGACGGGCGGCAGAACATGGTGCTGACCATGCACGTCGGCGCGACCATCACCGGCGCCGAAATCGACCGCCGAGGAAAGGCTCTGGTCGCGGCGGCCGACGCGGTGACCGAGGCCTCCGGTGGCCGGCGCCTTCCGCGAACCGCCCATTGACCATTTGTCGAAACGTGTTCTAGTTTTGATCCGTGAGCCAGTACGCAAAGTCGACGGCGAGCACCTACGAGCTGCCGCATCTGGACGCGCTCGAGGCCGAGTCGGCATACATATTCCGAGAAGTCGCGGCGACGTTCCAACGCCCGGTGCTGTTGTTCTCCGGCGGCAAGGATTCGGTGGTGATGCTGCACCTGGCGGCGAAGGCGTTCTGGCCGGCGCCGCTGCCGTTCCCGGTGCTGCACATCGACACCGGGCACAATTTCGACGAGGTGATCGAGTACCGCGATCGCACCGTCGCGAAATACGGCCTGCGCCTGGAGGTCGGCAGCGTCCAGGAGGACATCGACGCGGGCCGGTCGGTCGAGGAGACCGGACCCCGCGCCTCCCGCAATCGACTACAGACCGCCACCCTGCTGCGCACTATCCGCGAGGGCGAGTACGATGCGGTGTTCGGCGGCGCCCGCCGCGACGAGGAGAAGGCACGCGCCAAGGAGCGGGTGTTCAGCTTCCGCGACGAATACGGCCAGTGGGATCCGCGCAACCAGCGGCCCGAGCTGTGGAACCTCTACAACGGCAAACACCGCCGGGGCGAGCACATCCGGGTGTTCCCGCTGTCGAACTGGACCGAGCTCGACATCTGGCACTACATCGCCGCCGAGCGGATCGACCTGCCGTCGCTGTACTACGCGCACCGGCGGCCGGTCGTGCAGCGCGACGGAATGCTGTTGGCGCACACCCGTTTTCTGGAACTCCTCGAGGGCGAGCAGCCCGTCGAGACCACCGTGCGCTTCCGGACGGTGGGCGACGCGACCTGCACCGGCTGCGTCGAATCCGCGGCCGCCACACCGGAAGAGGTGGTCACCGAGGTCGCCGCCACCCGGATCACCGAACGCGGCGCCACCCGGGCCGACGACCGGATCTCCGAGGCCGGCATGGAAGACCGTAAGCGAGAGGGCTACTTCTGATGACCACGCTGCTGAGACTGGCCACGGCGGGCAGTGTGGACGACGGCAAGTCCACCCTGATCGGCCGCCTGCTCTACGACTCCAAGACCATCTTCACCGATCAACTCGAAGCGGTGGAGCGCACCAGCCGCGATCGCGGCGACGCCTACCCGAACCTGGCGCTGCTCACCGACGGACTGCGCGCCGAGCGTGAGCAGGGCATCACCATCGATGTCGCGCACCGCTACTTCTCCACGCCCAGGCGGAAATTCATCATCGCCGACACTCCCGGGCACATCCAGTACACCCGCAACATGGTGACCGGCGCCTCCAACGCGGACTTGGCGCTGATCCTCGTCGACGCCCGCACCGGCGTGATCGAGCAGACCCGCCGGCACGCGTTCCTGGCCAGTCTGCTCGGCATTCCGCACCTGGTGCTGTGCGTGAACAAGATGGACCTGGTCGATTGGTCGCAGCAGCGGTTCGAGGAGATCCGGGAAGAATTCGCCGGTTTCGCCATGAAGCTCGACGTCTCGGACCTGACCTTCGTCCCGATGTCGGCGCTGCACGGCGACAACATCGTGCATCGCGGCGCCAGCATGCCCTGGTACGAGGGCACGCCCCTGCTGCACCATCTCGAAGAGGTGCACATCGCCTCGGACCGCAACCTGATCGACGCGCGCTTCCCGGTGCAGTACGTCACCCGCAGCCACGCCAAGGATTTCCGGGGGTACGCGGGCACGGTGGCGGGCGGGGTGTTCAAGGCCGGTGACGAGGTCGCGGTCCTGCCCTCGGGGCTGACCACCACGGTGACCGCGATCTGGGGTCCCGGCGGCACGCCGGTCGCCGAAGCCTTTCCCCCGCAGGCGGTTACGCTGCAACTGGCCGACCACATCGACATCTCGCGTGGCGATCTGATCTGCCGCCCGGCCAACCGCCCGCAGGTGGGCCGGGATCTCGACGCGATGATCTGCTGGTTCGCCGAGGACTCCCAGCTCACCCCGGGCGCCACCTACACCGTGCGGCACACCACCCGCGCGGTCACCGCCGAGGTGCGCTCGCTGGACTACCGCCTCGACGTGAACACCCTGCACCGCGACGAGCACGCACAGGCCTTGTCGCTCAACGAGATCGGCCGCATCCAGCTGCGCACCCGCCAGCCGCTGCTGTTCGACCCCTATCGGCGCAACCGCACCACCGGCAGCTTCATCCTGGTCGACGAGGCCACCGACAACACCGTCGCCGCCGGCATGATCACCGGCCCCACCCTGCCCTCGGCGCGCGTGGTCTGGCACTCCACCGCCGTCGACCGCGAGGAGCGCGCCACCCGCGGCCTCACGGTCTGGCTCACCGGCCTGTCCGGCTCCGGGAAGTCCACCGTGGCAGTCGAATTGGAACGCCGCCTGGTCGCGACCGGCCGCCCGGCCTTCCTGCTCGACGGCGACAACCTGCGCCACGGCCTCAACGCCGATCTCGGCTTCGCCGCCGAGGACCGCGTCGAGAACATCCGCCGCGTCGGCGAGGTCGCCCGCCTCTTCGCCGAGGCCGGTGTCATCGCTGTCGTCTCCCTGATCAGCCCCTACCAGGCCGATCGAGAACAGGCCCGCGCCGTCCACGATGCCGCGGGCATCCCCTTCGTCGAGGTCTTCGTCGACACTCCGCTGGAACTCTGCGAAGCCCGCGATCCCAAGGGCATGTACGCCAAGGCCCGAGCCGGCGAAATCCGCGGCTTCACCGGCATCGACGCCCCCTACGAAACCCCGCAATCCCCCGACCTCACCCTGCGCCCCACCGACGGTGACCCCGCCGCCATGGCCCGAACCATCATCGCCCTGCTCGCCGACCTCGACTGACCTACCCGCGCGAACGGCGGACAGCACATCGCTGTCCGCCGTTGTGCGTTCTCAGCTCAGCGAGCCGAAGAACTCGCGAATGTCGCCGGTCAGCAGCTCCGGCACCTCCAGGGCCGGGAAATGGCCGCCGGAGAAGAACTCCGACCAGTGCGTGATGTTGTGCGTCTTCTCCGCGAAGCGGCGGATGGCGTAGTCACCGTCCCGGAAGACCGCGACGCCCGTCGGAACGGTTCCCTTGGCCGCCGGGGCGAACATCGAGAAGTCGTGGAAGCGCTCGTAGTACATGTTCGCCACGCTGCGGGCGGTGTCGGTGAGCCAGTAGATGCTCACGTTCGCCAGCATCCGGTCCCGGTCGACCGCCTGCTCGGGCAGCTCGTGCGCCCGATCGGTCCACGCCTGGTACTTCTCCACGATCCAGCCCAGCTGTCCCGCCGGTGAATCCGCCAGCAGCTGCGCGATCGTGTCGGGGCGCGAACCCTTCAGGTTCATGTAGGCCGCACCGTCGTCCTGGAACTCCTTCATCGCCGCCAGCCGGGCCTGCTCGGCCTCGGTGAGCGCCGCGAAATCGGACGGCTCACCGATCGGGAAGGTCACCAGCGCGTTGACGTGCACGCCGGCCACATGCTCGGCATCGACGCGGCCGAGCACCGGCGCGATGAAACTGCCGTGGTCGCCACCCTGCACGCCGTAGCGGTCGTAGCCGAGGCGGGCCATCAGTTCGGCGAACGCGGCGGCGATCCGGCCGTCGTTCCAGCCGGTTTCGGTGAGCGAGCCGGAGAAGGCGTGGCCCGGCAGCGAGGGGATCACCAGGTGGAAGGCCGGGGCATCAGGTGCGCCATGGGTTTTCGGATCGGTGAGCGGGCCGATCATATCCAGAAAATCGACCACCGAGCTCGGCCAGCCGTGCAGCAGCAGCAGCGGCGTCGCGTCTTCCTCGACCGACCGCACGTGCAGGAAGTGGATATTCTGGCCGTCGATGGTGGTGGTGAACTGCGGGTGCGCGTTCAGCTCGGCTTCCAGCGCCCGCCAATCGAACTTCTCGGCCCAGTAGCCCGCCAGGTCCCTCAGGTAGGAGCTCGGCACGCCCCGCTCCCAGCCGGTGCCGGGCGCCTGGTCGATCCAGCGGGTGCGGGCCAGCCGGTCGCGCAGGTCGTCGAGGTCGGCCTGCGGGATCTCGATGCGGAAGGGGCGGATGTCGTTCGCGTTGTTGCTCATGCCAGTAATACTTCGAGTAAAGAGGGTGACCCCACATCACGAGGATTCGTTATTTCCGGGACCGAGTTGGCCGAGTCGCGCCGGACGAGGATGATCAGCACGTGGTGAGCGTTTCGGCCAGCAAGGTGTTCGTGGGCCGCGGGCAGGAATTGGCGGCGCTGCTGGCGGCTGCGCAAAGCCCCCAGGTGCGAACGGTTTTCGTGGCCGGGGAGGCGGGGATAGGGAAGTCGCGGCTGGTTGCCGAGTTCGTCGCTCGGCAGGGCACTGAAACCTTGGTCCTGGTCGGGCGCTGTCCCGAGTTCGGCAGTGCGGGTGTGCCGTTCGCTCCGTTCCTCGCGATCATGCGGGCGCTGCTGCGCGCGCACGGGGTCGCCGCGCTCGCCGAGTTGCTCCCGCCGCGACCGGCACTGGCCCGGTGGATTCCGGAGCTGGCCACCGAGAGCGCGGGTGATTCCGACCGGATGCGGTTGTTCGGCGAGCTGCTCACCGTGCTCGAGCGACTCGAGCGCTCGGTGCTGCTGGTGGTCGAGGATCTGCACTGGGCCGACGACTCCAGCCGCGAACTCCTCGCGTTCCTCACCGCCAATCTCGCTGAGCCGCAAGTGCTCATCGCCGGCACCTATCGTCCCTCCGGTTCGGCGGCGCTGCGCACGCTGATCGCCGAACTCCGCCGCAACCCGGCCGTGCGGGTGATCACCCCGGAACCGCTCAGCAAGCACGAGGTCGGCCGGCAGCTCGCCGCGCTGTTCGGGCGGGAACCGGAGCCGTCCCTGATCGCGCGCGTCTACGAACGCAGCGCGGGCAACCCGCTTTTCGTCGAAGCGCTGAGCCGGTCCCCCGACGACACCCCGGCCGAACTGAGCGATCTCCTGCTGGCCGCCCAAGCCGACCTGGACGACACACCCCGCGAGGTGCTCCAGCTCGCGGCCGTCGCGGGCTCCCCCGTCGATCACGATCTGCTCGCGTCCGCCGCCGAGCTGCCGGCCGCCCACCTGCGCAAGGCGCTGCGTCAGCTGACCGACCACTACCTGCTGCTCCCCACCGACACCGGCTACGAATTCCGGCACGCGCTCATCCGCGAGGCCGTCTACCAGGACCTGCTCCCCGTCGAGCGAAAACGCCTGCACGCCAGGCTTACCCAACTCCTGCGCGACCACCCGGCACTCCTGCCCGCGGAGCGCCGCAACGCGGAACTGGCCCGCCACGCCCACGCCGCGCAGGACCACGCGACCGCCCGCGCCTCCGCCCTCGCGGCGGCCATGGACGCCGCCCGTGCCGGCGCGCACCCCGAGCGCCTGCACCACTTGACGATGGCCCTCGACAACTGGGCGGAATCCGCCGCGGGACCGGTGCTCGACGTCGACAGCGTTCTCGCCGAATGGTATTCGCCGACCTCGGATTCCAGAGCACACCTCGAACGACTGGTCGTCCTGGAGCACATCGTCGACGCGTGCTGTCACACCGGCGCCGTCACCCACGGCATCGCCACCGCCGACGCGGCCCTCGCCCAGGTCGATCCGGCCACCGATCCGCTGCGCGCCGCCCGGCTGCACCGGCACCGTGCCCACCTGCACAACCACGGCGGCACCGGCGGCCGCGACGACCTGGAACGCGCCCTCGACCTGGTGCCACCCGATCCCCCCACCCTGCTGCGTGGCGAAATCCTCACCGAACTGTCCGTCACCCATGCCTTCGCCAACGAGGCCGCCGCCGCGCAATCCACCGCCCGCGCCGCCCTGACGATCGCCGAACAACTCCCCGACGCCGCGCACTCGCCCGACCCGGAAATCTCCGGGCTGGCCGCCCGCGCGCACGCCTATCTCGGTCTCACCGAGGATGATTCGACCACCGCGAAGCAGCACTTCGATCGCGCGCGGCGGGCGGCGGAAGCGGCGCAGGACGGGCCGATACTGGTGTCGGTGGCAACCTGGGAGTCCGCGGTGCAGGTCGGGCTCGGTGAGTACGAGGCCGCTATCGAGACGGTCCGGCACGGTTTGCGCATCGCGCACGAGACGTTCCAGTTCAGCGAGCGGGGGCCGATCCTCGTGGTGAAGTGGGCGCAGGCGCTCACCGCGCTCGGCCGCTGGACGCAGGCGGCGGAGCTGATCGCGGAGACGCTGTCCGACCCGCTGCCACCGCTGGCCACCGCGGCGCTGCACCTGTGCCGGGCCCGAATCATGGTGGCGCGCGGCGAGTTCGACAGCGCCGCGGGCGCGGCCGAGGCGGCCGCGGAGCGGCTCGGCGCGTCCGGCTGGGTCGGGCCGTATCGGCTGGAACTGGGCGGGGTTCAAGCCGCGGTATCGCGGGCGGATCCGCTGCGGGCGGCGCGCATTCTGGCCGATGCCCTCGGCTCGGACGACGCCCTGCGCTATCCGAGCGACACCTGGCCGCTGCTGGCGCTCGGTACCCGAATTCCTGAGCGCGCCATAGATTTCGAGCGGCTGGCGAAGGAATTGCCCTGCACCACGCCGGTAGACGCCGCCCACCGCGCGGTTTTCACCGCGACCACCGAACCGACCCCCGCGGCCTGGCGAATCGCCGTCCAGTCCTGGCAGGCGGTACCCAACCCGCTCGAGCAGGCGCACGCCCTCTACGACTGCGCCCGAGCCGAACTCGCCGCCGGTGATCGCGCAGCGGCGCACACCGCGCTGCGCTCCGCCGCGGACATCGCCGACAGGCTGGGCGCGAAACCCCTCGCCGAAGCTATCGGCACGGCCGCCCTGCGGGCTCGCCTGACGCTTCAGGAGACGGCGTCCGCCCGGGCCACCGCGCCACGCACCTTCGGGCTCACCACCCGCGAACTCGAGGTATTACGCCTCGTCGCACAGGGATTGAGCAACCGACAGCTCGCCGCCGAACTCTTCATCAGCGCCAACACCGCGGGCGTCCACGTCTCCCGCATTCTCACCAAACTGTCCGCCGCCACCCGCACCGAGGCCGCCGCCCTCGCCCATCGACACGGCTTGCTCGAATCCTCCGGAGCCTGAGCCGTCGCACACGGTACGAGCCATACGAACTCGCTAGGCAGCGGCTTCGATCAGCGCCACCAACGCGTCGGCGGTACGGGTGCAGAAGGTATCGATCTCGTCGTAGCCGTGCATGAGCCCGCGGACGAGGGTGCGGGCGATCAGGATCTCGACGACCAACTCGGCGGTGGCGGAGCCCGCCGGAAGTGCGCCGCGGACCCGGGCACACAGCGCCGCGTGGGCCGGGAGATCCGCGCGCTCGTACAGGTCGCGATAGCGCTCGGGGTCCGCGTGATACGCCGAGATGAGGCCCGGAAGGGCGGCACGGGTGGAGGGCTCGGCGATCCGGCGGACGAAGTGGCGGACCCACTCGGCCATATCGGCGTGCAGATCGGCGGTTTCGGCGGGGAGCCAGGCCGTGTCGGCGCTGAAGACCGCGTCTTCGATGAGGGCTTCCTTGCCGGGCCAGCGGCGGTAGATGGGGGCGGTGCCGACGTGCGCACGGCGCGCCACGGCCGCGATCGAGGTGTCCTGGTAACCGACTTCGGCGAGCAGGTCGCGCGTCGCTTCCAGGACCGCCCGATCGATCTGCGCATCGCGTGGCCGGCCTGCCGCCGGTCTGGTACTCGAAGATCCATTGGACGTCACATGGCGGGAGGTACCCGGGCGCAATCGCCGAAAACAGTTACGTTGCGGTTCATATCGAATCGGCATGACCGGCGGCGCGGGCCCGCGTGGCACGATGGGAGCACCCGCCGTCGTATAGATTCCTCAGCGACGAGCCACGAGGAGGAACAGTGACGGATTCCCTACTGCACCAGCGCTTTCCCGAGGTAGCGGCGGAGCTACCGTTCCTCCGGCTCGGTGACACGCCGACGCCGGTGCGGGAATTGCCGCTGGGCATCCGTACCCCGGTGTGGTGCAAGGACGAGAGCGGCTACGGGTCCGGCGGCTGGGGCGGCAACAAGATCCGCAAGCTGGAATGGCTGTTACCCGAGGCGCAGCGGCGCGGTACCCGCACCATCGTCACCGTCGGCGGCACCGGCACCAACTGGGGGCTCGCGGCGGCGCTCTACGGCCGCGAACAGGGGCTGGACATCGCGCTGGCGCTGGTCGACCAGCCCGTCGACGACCACGTCCGCGCCCAGCTGGATCGCCTCGAGGCCTCCGGCGCGACCCTGCACCACACCCGCTCCAAACTGCGCACCGTCCTCACCGCGCCCTGGCTGATGCTGCGGCATTCCAGCGGCCGCAAACTCCCCTACTACCTGCCCGTCGGCGGCTCCTCACCGATCGGCACGCTCGGCTACGTCGAGACCGCGCTGGAGCTGGCCGCCCAGGTTCAGGCCGGTGAGCTGCCCGAACCGGCCCACATCGTGACCGCGGTCGGTTCCGGCGGCACGGCCGCGGGCCTGGCGCTGGGCCTGCGGCTGGCGGGCCTGCGCACCCGCGTGCTCGGCATCGTCGTCAACGACACCCTGCCCCTGGAGGCCAAGCACATCATCGGCCTGGCCACCCGCGCCGAGGAGGTGCTGCGGGAGCGGGGCGCGGAACTGGAGCCGACCGGGCTCGAACCCGAGGACGTGACCATGCTGCGCGACTGGCTCGGCCCCGGCTACGGGCACGAGACGCTCTCCGCGATCGCCGCCCGGGACCGCGCCGGCACCGTCGGCCTGCACCTCGAAACCGTCTACACCGCCAAGGCTTTCGCCGCGATCACCGACCTGTCGGCGCGCGGCGACCTGGAGGGCCCGACGGTGTTCCTCAACACCTACGGCCCGCGCTGAGGATCTGGGGAACCCCATCCCCATTGGCGACACGGGCGTAGTAACGTATCAAATTAGCCCACCGGGGCTGGATACTGTGCGAGAGGATTGCCCGTGCGCTCGATGTTGCTCTCCCGCAGGGACCTGGAGTTCCTGCTCTACGAATGGCTGCGCGTCCAGGAGCTGACCGAGCTCCCCCGGTTCGAGGAGCATTCGCGAGAGACCTTCGACGGCTTCCTCGACCTCTGCGAGGATCTGGCAACCCAGTATTTCGCCCCGCACAACAAGCTCGGCGACGCCAACGAGCCCAGCTTCGACGGGGAGCGGGTCACCCTGATCCCCGAGGTCAAGGCCGCGGTCGAGGCGTTCACCAAGGCGAATCTGATCGGCGCGGCCATGGACGCCGAGATCGGCGGCCTGCAACTGCCCGCGACCGTAGAGGCCGCCGGCTTCGGCTACTTCCAGGCCGCGAACGTGGGCACCACCGGCTATCTGTTCCTGACCGTCGGCAACGCGAACCTGCTCGCCGCGCACGGCACGCCCGAGCAGATCGAGCGGTTCGTGCAGCCCATGGTCGAGGGCCGCAGCACCGGCACCATGTGCCTGTCCGAGCCGCAGGCCGGGTCCTCGCTGGCCGACATCGTCACCCGGGCCGAGCCGCAGCCCGACGGCACCTACCGCCTGTTCGGGTCGAAGATGTGGATCTCCGGCGGCGACCACGAGCTCACCGAGAACATCGTGCACCTGGTGCTGGCCAAGATCCCGGGCGGACCGGCGGGCACCAAGGGCATCTCGCTGTTCGTCGTGCCGAAGTACCTGGTCGAGGCGGACGGGTCGCTGGGCCCCCGCAACGACGTGGTGCTGGCCGGGCTGAACCACAAGATGGGCTACCGCGGCACCACCAACACGGTGCTGAATTTCGGCGAGGGCAAGCACACCCCGGCGGACGCGCCCGGCGCGGTCGGCTACCTGGTGGGCGAACCGCACCGCGGCCTGTCCTACATGTTCCACATGATGAACGAGGCCCGCCTCGGCGTCGGCTTGGGCGCAACCGCGCTCGGCTACACCGGCTACCTGAAGTCGCTCGACTACGCCCGCCAGCGCCATCAGGGCCGGGTCGTCACCGCGAAAGACCCGACGGCGCCGCAGCTCCCGATCATCGAGCATCCCGACGTCAAGCGCATGCTGCTGGCGCAGAAGGCCTACGCCGAAGGCGCGCTGGCGCTGCTGCTGTACTGCAACCGCCTGGTCGACCTGGCGCGCACCGCCACCGACCCCGAGCGCCGGCGCGAGCACACCCTGCTGCTCGAGATCCTCACCGGCGTGGCGAAGAGCTGGCCCTCGCAGTGGTGCCTGGAGGCCAACAACCTGGCCATCCAGGTGCACGGCGGCTACGGCTACACCCGCGAATACGACGTCGAACAGCACTACCGCGACAACCGCCTGAACCCGATCCACGAGGGCACGCACGGCATCCAGGGCCTGGATCTGCTGGGCCGCAAGGTGATCCAGCACGAAGGCGCGAGCCTGCGGCTGCTGACCGAGCGCATCGCCGAGACCGTGCGCCGCGCCGCGGACGCCGGCGGCGAAGCCGCGGAATTCGGCGCGCAACTGGACACGTCGTGGCAGCGCCTGCTGTCGGTGACCGCCGCCGCGTTCGCCGATCCGGCCGTCGCCCTCGCGCAGGCCAGCGGGTACCTGGAGGCCTTCGGCCACCACGTCATCGCCTGGATCTGGCTGGAGCAGCTGCTGGCGGCCGCGGGGCAGGACGGCGACTTCTACGCGGGCAAGCGCGCCGCCACCCGGTACTTCTTCGCCTACGAACTGCCCAAGACCGGCCCGCAGCTGGATCTGCTCGCCGCGGGCGACCGCACCACCCTGGAGATGCGCGACACCTGGTTCTAGCGCATTGGAATCCGTGTGATCCGAACTTCCACCGCCGCCGCCCCGGTGGCGTAAAGCACCGGGGCACCGGCGTTTCCCCAGGTCGTGCCGAGACCCGACCGGCGCAATGAAATTGGTGGGATGAGCTGGGCGTTCAGGACGGCGAGCGGGCCCGGCCGACGCCACTATCGTCACTGTTCATGCAGGTCAGGGACGCACACGACGATGAGAAGGCACCCGCGCCGGTACGGCGGCTCCGGGCCGATCAAGCGCGCCGGGTGGCGGATCTGGTGCGCCACCAGATCCAGGCGGGCGCCTTCGACGACGTACTACCCACCGAACAGGCACTGGCGGCCGAGCACGACGCCTCGCGCAACACCGTGCGCGAGGCGCTGACCCTGCTCAAGGACGAGGGCCTGATCGACCGGCTCCCCAAGGTCGGCACCCGGGTCGCCGCCCGGAAATACGATCACGGGCTCGACGCCCTGCTCGGCCTGCAGGAGACCTTCCAGGGGCACGGCACCGTACGCAACGAGGTGCGGGCCGCGATGCGGATCGGCGCGCCGCCGGCGGTCGCGCGCCGCCTCGGCCTGGATCCCGGCGCCCGCGTGGTCTACCTGGAGCGCCTGCGCTACCTGGCCGACCTGCCGCTGAGCCTGGATCTGACCTATCTGACGCCCGAGATCGGCGCCCAGGTGCTCGAGCACGACCTGGAGACCACCGACATCTTCGTCCTGCTCGAGCAGATCACCGGACAGCGCCTGGGCTCGGCCGATCTGTCCCTGGAAGCCGTCGCCGCCGACCCGCACACCGCCGCCACCCTGGACGTCCCCGCCGCCGCACCACTGCTGATGCTGGAGCGGCTGACCCGCCTCGACGACGGCACCCCGGTGGACCTGGAGTTCATCCGGATGCGCGGCGACCGAATCACCATGCGCGGCAATCTGACCCGCGCCACCCCCGAATGGAAGGTCATCTGATGGCACTCGCCGACCAGCGCACCGACATCCCGGTCACGATCGACGAATCCCTGTGTATCCAGGGCTGCACGCTCTGCGTCGAGATCTGCCCGCTCGATTCCCTGGCCATCAACCCCGAGAACGGCAAGGCCTTCATGCACGTGGACGAGTGCTGGTACTGCGGCCCGTGCGCGGCCCGCTGCCCCACCGGCGCCGTCACCGTCAACATGCCCTATCTGCTGCGCTGAAAACCGGAAAGACCAATGAAGAGAACACGTTTCGCCCCCGTCCTGCTCGCCGCCGCGCTCGCGCTCACCGGCTGCTCCCTGGAGCAGGCCGCGGCCGGTGACACCATCAAGGTCGTCATCGGCTACCAGTCCAAGACCATCAACACCGTCACCGCCGGAACGCTGTTGCGCGCCAAGGGTTTCCTGGAGGAGCGGCTGAGCCGGATCTCCGGTGCGAAGTACCAGGTGGAGTGGCAGGACTACGACACCGGCGCCCCGATCACCGCGCAGATGGTGGCGGAGAAGATCGACATCGGGTCCATGGGCGACTACCCGGTGCTGATCAACGGCTCGCGCACCCAGGCCAACGAGCGCTCCAAGACCGCCCTCGTGTCGGTCACCGGCTACAACCCCAGGGGTGCGCTGAACATGGTTGTAGTGGCGCCTAATTCGCCGGCGCGCACGTTGACCGACCTGTCCGGGCAGAAGGTCTCGGCCAGCGTCGGCTCGGCCGGGCACGGCACGCTGGTGCAGGCGCTGACCCGCGCCGGCATCGACCCGAAGTCCGGCGTCGAGGTGCTCAACCAGCAGCCGCAGATCGGCGCGTCGGCTCTGGAATCGGGTCAGGTGCAAGGTCTTTCGCAGTTCGTGGCCTGGCCTGGCCTGCTCGTTTTCCAGAACAAGGCCAAGCTGCTCTACGATGGCGCCGAACTCAACGTGCCTACCTTTCATGCCGTGGTGGCGCGCCGTGATTACTCCGCCAAGCACCCCGAGGTTCTCGATGCCTTCTTGCAGGCGCAACTGGACGCCACCCAGTTCCTCAACGACAAGCCTCTCGAGGCAGCCCAGGTCGTGGCCGAAAACTCTGGCCTCCCAACCGAGGTCGTGTACCTCTACAACGGCCCCGGCGGTACCTCCTTCGACACCACGATCAAATCGCGCCTGGTGGAGACGCTGAAGAGTGATGTCACCTATCTGAAGTCGATCGGCGACTTCGCCGAACTGGATATCGACGAGTTCGTCGACGACGCCGCGCTGCGCAAAGCGTTCGCCGACCGCGCCCAGGACTACGAGGCCGCGCTGGCGAACGCGGTCAACCCGTCGCTGATCAAGGGCACCGACAACCCGGCGCTCGCCGGTGAGATCTGGTTCGCCGGGCAGGACTCCACGCAACCGGCCGCCGATCCGACCGGCCTGCTTCGCGCGATCAAACAGGGCCGGGCGCAAGGCAAGTCGGTGCGCGTCGCCTATGTGCCCGACGCCGAACTCGGCACCCGCTGGTTCGCGGACAAGGCGATCTGGGTGCGCGACGGCGAGACCTACCTGCCCTTTACCACGGCCGCCGCGGCGGGGCGCTACCTGGCCGCGCACCCGGGCGGGGTGACGGTGAGCTTCGAGCAGGCCGTCACCGAGGTGCGGGTATGAGTACCGCGGCTCTGCTGGATGTCGAGGCGGCTCCGGTCGCCGAGCCCGTCGCGGCCGAATCCCGGCCGCGCTCGGGCGGGGCGGTGTGGCGGTCCCGGATCGTGCGCCTCGCTTCGGTATTCGCCGCGATCGCGGTGTGGCAGGTGGTCACCGCCAACGATCTGCGGCTCTGGGTGCGCTTCGACACCCTGCCGACGGTCACCGAGATCGTGCGCGCCTTCCAGACCCAGCTCGGCACCCAGAACTTCTACCTCGACCTCGGCCAGTCGCTGATCCGCATCCTGACCGGCTTCGGCCTGGCCGCGGTGCTGGGCGTGAGCACCGGTGTGGCACTGGGCCGTTCGCGCTGGTTCGCCGACACCATCGGCCCGCTCACCGAGCTGGCCCGCCCGATCCCGGCCATCGCCATCGTGCCGGTCGCGATCCTGCTGTTCCCCAGCGACGAGGCCGGCATCGTCTTCATCACCTTCATCGCCGCCTACTTTCCGGTCATGGTGTCCACCCGGCACGCGGTGCGCGCCCTGCCGACACTGTGGGAGGACTCGGTGCGCACGCTCGGCGGCAGCCGCTGGGACGTGCTGTGGCGGGTCGTCCTGCCCGGCAGCCTGCCCGGCGTGTTCGGCGGCTTGTCCGTCGGCATCGGCGTGGCCTGGATCTGCGTGGTGTCGGCCGAGATGATCTCGGGCCGGCTCGGCGTCGGCTACCGGACCTGGCAGGCCTACACCATCGTCGACTACCCCGGCGTGTTCGTCGGCATCATCACCATCGGCGTGCTGGGCTACACCACCTCCGCGGCCGTGGAACTGATCGGCCGCCGCGCCACCCGCTGGCTGCCCCGAGTGCAGGAGGTCGCGAAATGACCGGCGCCGGAACACATCTGCGCCTGGACCGGATCCACCTGTCCTACGGCGGCGCACCGGTCATCACCGACCTGACCCTGGACGTGCGGCCGGGCGAGATCCTCATCCTGACCGGGCCCTCGGGCTGCGGCAAGTCAACGGTGCTGCGCGCCCTGGCCGGGCTGCTGCCCCCGGACGCCGGGCGGGTGCTCGCCGACGACGTGGCCGTCACCGGCACCGACCGCGACCGGGCGGTGGTCTTTCAGGACAACGCCCTGCTGCCCTGGCGCACCGTGCGCTCCAATATCGAACTGGCGCTGAAGCTGCGCGGCGAACCGCGGGCGGGCCGCCGCGAACGGGCCGAGAAATGGATCGAGGAGGTCGGTCTCACCGGCTTCGCCGACTTCCTGCCCAAGAGCCTGTCCGGCGGCATGCGCCAGCGCGTGCAACTGGCGCGCGGCCTGGCCGGCGCGCCGCGCGCGGTCATGATGGACGAGCCGTTCGGCGCGCTGGACACCCAGACCCGCGCCACCATGCAGCGCCTGCTCGTCCAGACCTGGCAGACGCACCCGAGCACCGTCCTGTTCGTCACCCACGACGTGGACGAGGCGCTGCTGCTCGGCGATCGGGTGGCCGTGCTCGGCCGCGCCGGTCAACCGCTGCGCGCCCTGCTCGAGGTGCCCCGTCCCCGTACCCCGGGCGTCGACCGCGCCGCCGCGCGCGCCGAGATCATCGCCGCGCTCGGCCAGGCCGAGCTCGCCGCCCTCTGACCGAATGGTGTTGTCACCGATGGAAATTCCTGATCTGGCCGAGATGACGCGCCTGGACTGCGACGTCCTGGTGATCGGCGGCGGCACGGCGGGCACCATGGCCGCGCTGACCGCGGCCGAGGCCGGTGCGAACGTGCTGCTGCTGGAGAAGGCGCACGTGCGGCACTCCGGCGCGCTCGCCATGGGCATGGACGGCGTCAACAACGCCGTCATCCCGGGCAAGGCCGAACCCGAGGACTACGTCGCCGAGATCACCCGCGCCAACGACGGCATCGTCGACCAGCGCACCATCTATCAGACCGCGACCCGCGGTTTCGCGATGGTGCAGCGCCTGGAGCGCTACGGGGTGAAGTTCGAGAAGGACGAGTACGGCGAGTACGCGGTGCGCCGCGTGCACCGCTCCGGCTCGTACGTGCTGCCCATGCCCGAGGGCAAGGACGTGAAGAAGGCGCTCTATCGCGTACTGCGGCAACGCAAGATGCGCGAGAAGATCCAGATCGAGAACCGCCTCATGCCGGTGCGGGTGCTCACCGAGAACGGCCGCGCCATCGGGGCGGCCGCATTGAACACGCGCACCGGCGAATTCGTCGCCGTGGGCGCGAAGGCCGTCGTGCTCGCGACCGGTCCGTGCGGGCGTCTGGGCCTGCCGGCCTCGGGCTATCTCTATGGCACCTACGAGAATCCGACCAACGCGGGCGACGGCTACGCTATGGCCTATCACGCGGGCGCGGAGCTCTCCGGCATCGAATGCTTCCAGATCAACCCGCTCATCAAGGATTACAACGGGCCCGCCTGCGCCTACGTCGCCAACCCGTTCGGCGGCTACCAGGTGAACGCGCACGGTGAGCGGTTCGTCGACTCCGACTACTGGTCCGGGGCGATGATGGCCGAGGTGAAGCGCGAGATCGAATCCGCGCGCGGCCCCATCTATCTGAAGGTCTCGCATCTGCCCGAGGAGACCCTGGACACGCTCGAGGGCATCCTGCACACCACCGAGCGACCCACCCGCGGCACCTTCCACGCCAACCGCGGCCACGACTACCGCACCCACGACATCGAGATGCACATCTCCGAAATCGGCTTGTGCGGTGGGCATTCCGCCTCCGGCGTCTGGGTCGACGAGCACGCCCGCACTACCGTGCCCGGCCTGTACGCCGCCGGCGATCTGGCGTGCGTGCCGCACAACTACATGATCGGCGCGTTCGTCTTCGGCGACCTGGCCGGCGCGCACGCGGCCGGCACCCTTTCCGAGGTCGCCGCGCCGGTCGACCTGCCGCAGGATCAGCTCGCCGCCGCGCACGAACTGATCTACCGGCCGCTGCGCCAGCCGGACGGCCCGCCGCAGCCCCAGGTCGAGTACAAGCTGCGCCGCTTCGTCAACGACTATGTGGCGCCGCCGAAGACGGCCGCCAAGCTGTCGATCGCGGTGGAGACCTTCGAGCGGATGCGCGAGGACGTCGCCGGAATCGGCGCGCGCACACCGCACGAGCTGATGCGCGCCGCCGAGGTCTCGTTCATCCGCGACTGCGCCGAGATGGCGGCCCGCAGCTCGCTCACCCGCACCGAATCGCGCTGGGGCCTTTACCACGACCGCGCGGACCTGCCCGAGCGTGACGACAAGGCCTGGCGCTACCACCTGAACCTGCGCAAGAACGCCGACGGCGGCATGGAATTCCACAAGCGCCCGGTCGCGCCGTACCTGGTGCCGGTGCCCGGCCTGGACGATCTGCCCAGCGCCGACAGCACGGTGATCCCGGTCGAGCAGCCCGAACTGGTCGGGCAGCGCGCACCGCAGGCCGCGGACGTCCCGCAGAGCCCGCGTGTCCCGGCGACTCCGCCGTCACCCCGGCTGGTCAGCCTGCTCGCCCTGGATTCCCCCACCGTGCAAGACCTTTCGGAGTACCTCGCCGATACCGACGCGCAGGTGCGGGTCGCCGCGATCTCGGTGCTCACCGAGAACACCCCCGACGGATTCGCGCCGATCCTGGTGCGCGCGCTGGGCGATCCCGCGCCGGCGGTGCGCCGCACCGCGACCGAGGGCCTGCGCGAACTCGTCGAGGTGCTGCCCGCGGCGGACGGCTTGACCGGACATCTCGACTCCCCCGACCCACTGGTGCGCGCTACCGTCGTCGACCTGCTGCGCGCGCTGAAAGCGGGCAGCGCCGAGCAATTCAGCGCGGCGCTCGCGGACCCGGATCACCGGGTGCGCATCGAGGCGGTGCGCGCCCTGGTCTCGCTGGACGACCGGCGTGGCGTGGCGGCCGCGGCCGAGGACGCCAACCGCGAGGTGCGCATCGTCGTCGCGCACGGCCTCTCCTCGATCGGCAGCGGCGGGCACGAGGTCGTCCGCCGGCTCGGCGCCGACCGGGACCCGCTGGTGCGCGCCGCGGCGCTGGCCGCGTTCGGCGCCATCGGCTCGGAAGCCGCCGATCTCACCGAATTGGCCGCCGCGCTGCGAGATTCGGCGTGGCAGGTGCGCGTCGGCGCGGCCCGCGGGCTGGCGGGCGCGGACCCGGAGGCGGCCGTTCCCGTGCTCGCAGCCGCACTGGCGGATCCCCACCTGGATGTCCGCAAGGCGGTGGTCCTGGCGCTGGCCACCTGGCCGGACAGCGGCGCCGTGCAGGACGCGCTGCGCCGGGCGACCGAGGACACCGACGCCGATGTGCGCGCCTACGCCCGGCGCTCGCTCCTCGAGCCGCAACCGACGGCCTGCTGAGGCCTCAGTTGTACGAGCTCGACGCGTGCGTCCGGCCATGGGGTAGTCGCCGATGGCCGGACAGCAGGCCCGCCGACAGTTCGCCATAGGCGATCTCGAGTTCGGCGAGCCTGGTCCAGGCCTGATGCATTTCGTGGCTGCCCGGATCGATACTCATCAGCAGGCGAAAGGCGTACTCCGAGGCATCGGCCATCCGGTCGATCACCTCACCCAGCCGGTCCGGCGTGAGCCGGGCCCCGGGATGTGGCGTGGGCAACTCGAAGTAGGCCCAATCGTCGATCTGGGAGAGCAGATCGAGGCGGCGCGCCTCGATCTCCGCGGCGCGCCCGGGATCGTCGCGGCGCTGCCGGTGCAGTTCGGCCAGCTCGAAGGCCTGGGTGCACAGCGGGCCGAGTAGATAGTGGCCGCGCAGGGCAGCCAGCAATTGGTCCTTGGATGGCAACGGCTCTGGCACAGGGACATGCCTCGCTGTCATCCGCGGACCGCTCCCTTCACGTCGGCGCCGGGTATCCACACCCGGGGAGTACCACCGAACGCGTCGGCTAACTCACAGAAATCGGTGAATCTCCCCACCTTAACCTCACGTTAAGGCTCCGAGCGCCGCGCGACGACGGTGTCCAGCTGCTCGCCCAGCGCGATGACCTGGTCTCGAAGCCGAACCAGGTCCTCCACGGGCCACGCGATATCGGCCAGCACGACGTCGATCATTTCCTTCGCCCGCTCCTGCAACGCCAGACCCGCTGGCGTGGCGCGCAATTGGACCGCGCGCCGATCCTTCGGATTGCGCACGCTCTCCACCAGACCGCGGTCGGTCAGGCGCTGGATCAGCGGCGAGACGGTGCCGTAGTCCAGCCGCAGCTGCGCACCCAGCTCCTTCATCGTCATGCCCGGGCGCTCCCACAGCGCCAGCAGCGCCAGGTACTGCGGGTAGGTGATCGTCATCGCGTCCAGGTGCGGCCGATAGGCCGCCGTCATCGACCGCGAGGTGGAGTACAGGGCGAAACACAGCTGGGCGGCGAGCGAGAGCAACGGGTCGTCGTTCGCTTGATCGGGCATATCAGCACTGTACGACCGCGAGAGTGGGGCCGAAAGTCAATAGGTTGCCCCTGGTTTCGGGGGTTCTCCCTGGGACGGGCACGTTTTTCAGCCGAGCCCGCGGGCGGCGGCCAGCAGTTCGGCGATCTCGAGGGGCACAGCCTCGGCGAGATCATCGATATCGGGCAGCAAATCCTGACAGCCGATGAAACCCCAATCCATGTCGCCGTTATTGGACAGCGCCGCCGCGAGCAGCCCGTTACCCTCCATGACCTGCCCGAACGGATAGCTCGCCGTGATGCGCAGGCCGAAGGTGTACAGCGGCGCGAACCAGCCGGGGACATTGGAGACGGCCAGGTTCGCCGGCCCCGACATCCGGATGCGGTCGGCCACCCGCAGCTTGGAGACGATCCGGGTCAGCACCCGCAGGATGTTCGCGGGAAAATACTCCGCCCAGTTCAGCAGGAAGTCGACGCCGACGTAGGCCGACTTGGCGCGCTGGGTGTTCCCGGCGATGTGGCGCAACCGCTGGACCGGATCGGCGATATCGGTGCCCAGGCCCGCGCGCAGGACCCCGAGCCGGTTGATCACCTCCTTCCGTTCACTCATCTCGTGTCCGTTGACCGGCACGATGGCGACCAGGGACGCTTCGGGGAGCGCGTCGTGCTTGTCCAGGTAGCGGCGCAGCGCGCCGCCCACGACGGCGAGCACGACGTCGTTGACCTTGACGCCGAAGGCGTTCTTGATCTCCTTCACCTCGCCGAGATCGGTTTTGACGAAGGAGACGGTGCGCACGGCGGAGATGGCGCGATTCCAGGGCGCGCGGGGCGCTTTCAAGGAGATCCGGTCCGCGCGCGGCGTACGCAGCCGCCGCACCAGGCCGCCGGTGAGGATCCGCACGGAGGCGGCGAGCAGGGCGAACAGTCGCAGCTTCGGCGGCAGGCCGCGCAGCGTTGCCAGCAGCAGCTGCCACGCGGTCGGGGCCGGTGCGGGCACCCAGGTGTCCGGCGGGACCTCCGGCCGCGCGCCCGGCTCCAAGTCGCACAGGTGCACTCGGATCTCGGTGCCGGTGGCCCCGTCCATCATCGAGTGGTGGTACTTCTGGATCAGGGCGATATGCCCGTCGTCCAGGCCCTCCACGATCTGCCACTCCCACAGCGGGCGATCCCGGCGCATCGGCGTACCGGCGGCCGCGGCGACGAGGTCGGCCAGTTCGCGTTTGCCGCCCGGCGCCGGCGCCTGGAGGCGATGAATGTGGTTGCCGAGATCGAACTCCGGGTCGTCGGCCCAGACCGGGCGGCCGAGGTTGAACGGCACCCGATAGACCCGCTGACGAAACTGTGGCACAAGTGGCAGGCGGCGGCGCAGCTCCGATCGGAAGGATTCGAAGGTGTAGTCCGCACCTTCGGTGGCGGGATCGAGAATCGTCAGACCGACGATGTGCTGATGCTGCGTCGGGGTTTCGAAGAAAAGGAAGGTGGCGTCGTAACCGGACAGTCTTTCCATAAATGAATATTAATGGAACGCGTTCTAATAGCGCGGGTTACTCGACGGCGGAGTGATGCCGCTCACTCCGTGTCACAAGCGGCGCATCCGCGGTGTCCCATGCGCATGACCGAGCACAGTAGAGAAACCAGTGTCAGAGTTGTCGTCCTCGGCGGCGGCTACGCCGGGACCCTGGCGGCCAATCGGCTGCAGGCCCGGGCGGACGTGGAGGTCACCCTCGTCAACCCGCGACCGCAGTTCGTCGAGCGAATTCGCCTGCACCAGCTGGTCGCCGGGACCAGCGCGGCCAGCGTGGACTTCGGCGCCATCAGCCTGGGACGGCACGCGGGCACCGTGGCCTTCAGCCACCGGGACGACACCGCCCGCAACCTCTACCTGGGTGGGCGGGTGGGCGCGTTCCTCAAGGAGGAGGTTTGCAAGGCAACGGTTTCCGGGATCCAGCGGGAGGGCCGCAAGCCGGGCGCGTTCTCCAGCCTGAAAGGGGCGGGCGCGCGGGTGGGGTGACCGGGAGTGGGGCAGGCGTTGTTCGAGAACGCCTGCCCCGGGGCGTGCGCGGCCACCCGGTGCCGTATCGAAATGCCCGCCGAGAATCCATTGTTCAGTGCAGTCGGGGTAATCGCCGATGTCGTCGCGGCGTCGCACGTCGATACGAAATATAGCGGCCCGCGAAATGGAATCAATGGCACGTTACAGTTTTCGATTCCATTCTGCGCAGCCTCCGATATTCGCATCATGAATTCCCGGAAGGCACTTCTGTTTCGGCATCGCGAGCGTAACACGCACCGCCGACGTTGACAATGCTACAGCATCGTCAACGTCGTGCGCGGCAGCGTCGTTCAGTCTTTCGGGGCAGCCTCGTGCGCCGGTTCCGCACGCGAGCGCCGGCTGCGTTTGAGCTCGGCCTCGTGCAGGTGCCGCCGGCCGTCGGTGAGCTCGCGGGCGCGCTCCTCGAACGCCCGGAAGGTCCGGTAGTAGGTGTCCTCGTAGTCCTCGACCACCTGGAAGGTCCAGCGCCCGGGTAGCACGTTGCGCCCGACCAACTCGCGGTTCAGCTGTTCGGCCAGCTCGCAGTGGCCGGCTCGGGCCATCAGCTCCGCGGCCTCCTCGACGGCGAAGTCGGCGGTGCCGGTCAGCCGGTGGAAGTTGTAGAGATGGCCGCGCGCGACCTCGGCGATCTCCAGAGCCTCGGTCAGCTTCCCCACCGCGGCAACTGTCCGAGGGTCGTAGGCCGCGGCGGCCGGACCACTGTCATCGAGCCGATCATCGGAAGTATTGGTCATGTCCAGCAGATACCCGGCAAACCAGGATTGACGCGGGCCGGGCGAAAATTGGGTGGACCGCCGCCCGGGTCCACCGGATGATCGTCGAAATGACCTCCACACCACCGGAACGCCTTCGGCTCGTCGGCCGCGAGGAGCCGGCCGCGCCCGCGCTCTCGTGGGTGATGAACCTCGACGACTCGGACAACCCGCGCGACATCATCGACGCGCTCGCCCTCACGCCGTACCTGAACGGCGAACAGCCGCACGCGCTCTCGACCGAACTCGAGGGCGTCAAGCCGGACGCGCCGCTCCAGCCCGAGGACGCCCGCGTCCTGCGGACCAGCGACGACGGGCACACCCGGGCCACGCTCGCGGCCGGCGAGGGCTGGACGCTGCGCGTCATCCGCCGGTCCAGCGGCACAGCCACGCTCGACGTCTGCGCGGTGACCCCGGAGCTGGCCCGTACCGTGCTCGACGTGTGCGGCGCCGACGCCACGGTCGAACCCGAGACCGACGCGGCCCAGGTCTCGATGGGCTTCTGGCACAACGGAGCACACGGCCCGCAGCGCCGCGAGCGCGTCATCGCCGCACCCGCCTGGGCCGAGATCGACGGCAACTACGCCACCGAGGTCGGCGCCGCGATGCGCCGGATGATGGCCCTGCGCGCCGAGGACGTGCACGGGCGCCTACTGCTGTTGCACGGCCCGCCGGGCACCGGCAAGACCTCCGCGCTGCGCGCCCTCGCCCGGGAATGGGCCGAGTGGTGCCAGGTCGACTGCGTGCTGGATCCGGAACTGCTCTTCGCCCATCCCGGCTACCTGATGGAGGTCGCGATCGGCGTCGACACCTACGACGAGAGCAAGCGCCGCTGGCGGCTGTTGCTGCTCGAGGACTGCGACGAGCTGATCCGCGGCTCGGCGAAAGAGTCCACCGGCCAGGGCCTCTCACGCCTGCTGAACCTCACCGACGGCATGCTGGGCCAGGGCCGCGACGTCCTGGTGGCGATCACCACCAACGAGAATCTGTCCCGGCTGCACCCGGCGGTCGTGCGCCCCGGGCGCTGCCTGGCGCAACTGGAGGTCGGCCGGCTCTCGGCGGCCGAGGCCACCGCCTGGCTGGCGCGCGAACTCGGCGATCGGCCCGCACCGCCGGTGCCGCCGGAGGGGATGACCCTCGCGGAGCTGATCGAGGCCCGCGAGGAGCGCACCCGCATCGAGGCGCGGCCGATCGAGTTCAGCACCGACGGGGGCTACCTGTAGTCCGGCCGGAAAAGCCGGTCAGGGCGTGGTTTTCAGGCCGATCGCCGGGTCGACGAACCTGTTGGTGACCAGTGACTCGGCGGTCAGCCCGTCGCGCACCTCGGCCCCGCGCCCGCGCAGCAGCGGGGTGACGGCGGCGATGACGCGGTCCACCCGGGCGGTATCGAAGTTGCCCAGGGTGGCGTCGGGGCCGTTGCCGACGATCTGCTCGGCGAGCTGGACCCGGACCGAGTCGGTGTTGCCGGCCGCGGTCATCGGCGGGCCGTCCGGAATGGTCCGGGCGATCCGCAGCAGCGCCTGGTTCACCGGTTCGGGATCGCGCACGTAGTCGATCTGCGCCTGCTGCAGCATCGGCACCAGCTTGGTCAGGCAGGGCGCCAGGCTGTCGAGTTGCCCGGCCCGCACCGACCAGGCGTGCGGGTAGGTCTCGTACCCGGACTTGTGCACGAGCAGCGACCGCACCGGGGCGAGCCAGCCTTTGACGTCGTGTTCCCAGCGGTAGGGCTCGTTGGAGATGTAGCCCTGCTGCATCACCCGGCCGTGTTCGGCGACGAAGCGGCTCGGGGTGCCGTCGAACGACGCGTCGGCCTGCTCGCGTTTCACGTAGCCGGCGGCGACGAGGTAGTCCATGAAGATCTTGCCCTCGCTGTAGACCACGGGCGCGCCGGTTCCGGCCACGTCCTGCCACGAATTCACCTGATAGGTCTCGGGATCCCACATCACGATCTGCGGATTGACATCGAGCGAGGCGAAGACGCCGGTGACCGGGAACTTCGCGGCGGCGCGCACGGCGTCGTCGGTGGGCACGAAGCCCAGGGTGATCGACTGGTCCTGATACATCTGCGCGGGCACCGGCTGGCCGCCGAGGAACGGGCCGCCCAGGCGGACTTCGACATTCACGCCGGTGTCGCCGAGCGGTCCGGTGTAGGCGCCCTTCTTCACATCGACGGTGCCGTCGGGTCCGACCAGCTGATAGGCCGCGGCCCGTTCCGGGGTCGCGAACCAGTCGGTCTGGATGACGATCGTCGACGGGCAGATGCCGGCCAGCGCACCCTGACCGGTCGGCGCCGGTGTGGTGCTGGTGGCCGTGCAGGCGGTGAGGGCGGCGGCCCCGAACAGGGCGGCGGTGGCGAGCAGGTGTTTCTTCACGGGGGTTCCTTGGATCGAGCGAGGCGGAAATCAGTGCCGGGAGCGGGCGCCGTTGGCGCGCGCGACCCGGCCGGCGAGAAAGTCGAAGAACCAGAACAGGATCAGGCCGACCAGCGAGGACATCAGCAGCGCGGTGAGCAGTTCCTCGGTGGCCAGTTGCTGCCGGTAGACGTCGATCATCCGGCCGATCCCGGGATCGCCCTGCCGGAAGAAGAAGTCGGCGACGATCGAGCCGATGATCGCCATGCCGCCGGAGATCTTGAAGCCGGAGATCATCGCCGGCAGCGCGGTGGGCAGCTGGAGTTTCAGCAGGCGCTGCAGGCGGCTCGCGCCGTGCAGGGTGAACAGGTCGTGCTCGGCGGGCGCGACCAGTTTCAACCCGAACAGCGTGTTGGTGATCACCGGGAACAGCGCGACCATCACGCAGACCACGACCCGGCTGGAGAACTCGTAGCCGAACCAGAAGCCGAACAGCGGCACCACCGCCAGGATCGGAATCGTCTGCAGCACTACCGCATACGGGTACAGCGAGTATTCGGCCCAGCGGGCCTGGCTCATCACCACCGCGCAGGCGACGCCGAGCAGCATGGCGATGATCAACCCCGCGAGCGCCACCTGCATCGTCGACCAGAGCGCGGTCAGGATCGTCGTGCGCGCCAGCGGGTCCAGCAGGCCCTTGCTGATCACCTGCTCCGGCGCGGGCAGCAGGAACCGCGACTGTGGTGCGAGCAATCGGTGACTGGTCAGCGTCCACAGCGCCAGGACCGCCACCAAGACCAGCACGGGCGCCACGATCCGGATCGGCGATCCGCGAAACCATTTGCGCTGCCGCGCTTGCGCGGTCGCGAGGTGCTGGGCGGGCACCGGCTGGGCGGTCATGCCGCCACCCGCGCACCGTCGCGCAGCGCGTGCGAGACCTCGGCCGAGAGCGCGGCGAACTCGGGTGTGTAGCGCAGCTCCGCGGTGCGCGGAAAGTCGAAGGGCACCTCGATGTCCGCGGCGACGCGGCCGGGCCGGCCGGTGAGCACCACCACCCGGGTCGACAGGAACACCGCCTCCCCCACCGAGTGCGTCACGAACACCCCGGCGAACCGATCGCGCCGGAACAGCGCGCCGACCTCCTCGTTGAGGTGCTGGCGGGTGATCTCGTCCAGCGCGCCGAACGGCTCGTCGAACAGGAACAGCCGCGGACTCAGCGTCAGGGCGCGGGCGATCGAGGCGCGCATCCGCATGCCGCCGGAAAGCTGGGCGGGCTTGTGGTCTTCGAATCCGGTCAGTCCCACCCGCGCGAGGGCGTCCAGTGCCGCCGCGCGCCGGGTGGCTTTATCGATCCCGGCCAGTTCGGCGGGTAGTTCCACATTGCGCAGCACGCTGCGCCAGGCGAGCAGCGTCGAATCCTGGAAGACGTAGCCCAGCCGGCTCGCGTCGGCGCGCACCCGGCCGCTGGTCGGCTCCTCGAACCCGGCCGCCAGCCGCAGCAGGGTGGACTTGCCGCAGCCCGACGGTCCGACCAGGGCGACGAATTCCCCTGGCCGGACCGCGATGTCGATGTCCGCGAGCGCGGCGGTGCCGTTGCCGAACACCAGCGACACGCCCTCGAAGGCCAGCGCGGGGTCGTTGTTCGTATACGAGTCCTGCCCAGCGGATTGCGAGGCGGTGAAAGCCGTTGCACTCATGGGTTATTTGTACGAGGGCGGCGTTGCCGATCGCGGTCCGGACGATTACGAGCCTGTTTCGTATACGATCAATGTGCGAGGAGTTGCCCCGTGCGGGCGACGACCCGCCCGCGCTTCACGACCATCCGGCGTTCGGCTATCCCGGCTACCGCGGCCGCCGGGGTCTGCGCCGCGACCACCACGAGGTCCGCCGGAGCGCCGGCCGTGAGGCCGTACTCGCCGAGCCCGAGCACCTGCGCGCCGCCGTAAGTCGCCGCGTACAGCGCGAGTTCGAGGTCGGCGTCGATGACCAGCCGATCGCGATTGGCGACCGTGCTCGCCCGCCGCAACATGTCGCCGTCGCCGAACGGCGTCCACAGATCCCGGATACCGTCGTTGCCCAGCGCCAGCAGCGCACCGGCCGCGCGCATCACCCGCACCGGAACCACCGGGGCGGTACCCACCGCGCAGGTGATCATCGCGACGCCGGCCTCGGCGAGTTCCTCGGCGACGCGCCGCTGTTCGTCCGGCGCCTGCTCTCCCATCGCATAGGCGTGACTGATCACGACGCGGCCGGACAGGCCGGTGGCCCGGGTGCGCTCGGCGATCAGGCGGTATTGCCACACTCCGAGCGCGCCCCGGTCGTGCAGGTGGATGTCGATCTTGGCGCCGTAGCGGTCGGCCAGATCGAAGAGCAGATCCAGCTGCGCGACCGGATCACCGTCGTAGCCCGCCGGATCGAGCCCGCCGACCACCTCGACGCCGTCGGCGAGCGCGGCGGCGAGCAACTCGGCGGTGCCCGGGCGCGCGATCAAACCGCCCTGCGGGAAAGCGACCAGTTCCACGTCCACCAGGTCGGCGTTGCGTTCCGCCGCCGCGCGGACGGCCGCCACCCCGCCCAGGCCGACATCCGGATCGATGTCGACATGGCTGCGCACGAACGAGGTGCCGTGCGCGGCCATAATGCGCAACAGGTTCGCGGCGTAATCCGCGCTGGGCAGGCCGAGTTCGGCACGCCGGCGCTCGCCGTTGGCGATGCGATCGGCCAGGGTGGGCCCGCCGCTGGAGTGCGGAACCCAGGGCCCGCCCCACAGCGTCTTGTCCAGATGACAGTGCGCGTCGACGAAGCCGGGCAGCACCAGCGCACCGTCCAGGTCGATCACCTCGCCGCCCGCCGGAGCCGCGAGATCGGCGCCGACAGCGGTGATTCGACCGCCCGTCACCGCGATGTCGGCGACGGCGGGTTCCGCACCCGGAATCCACGGGCGTCCGCCCCGTAACAGCAGATCCGACATAATGGTCCTTTCGGTTGTCGAGAAATCAGGTCAGCAGCATGGCGATGCCAGCGCCGGTACCGAAGAGCACGACGACGGCGCGGAAGACACTGGGGTGCAGCCGGTCCGAGAGTTTCGCCCCGAGCACCCCACCGAGCAGGCAGGCCGGGGCGAGCACCGCCACCGACAGCCAGTGCACGGGCCCGAACAGCGCGACCGCGATCATCGATGTCGTCGCGATCACCAGCGTCAGCGCGCTTTTGAGTCCATTGAGGCTCGCGGCCGAGGCGTCCAGGCCGAAGGCCAGCGCCGTCAGCACGACGATCCCCATCCCGCCGTTGAAGTAGGCGCCGTAGAGCCCGGCGAGGAACACCCCGGCGTAGAGCGTGCGCGGCGAATCCGTCTGCCGCGCGGTCAGTCTGCGCGAGAGCCAGGGTTGCGCGGCGAACAGCGCGGTGGCGCCGAGGACCAGGAACGGCACCACGGCGGAGAAGACCGCGGCGGGTGCGGCCAGCAGCACGACGAGCCCGGCCAGCGCACCCGCGACGGCGGTGCCGGCGAGCCGGGGCAGCAGCGTCCGGAATTCCGCCGCGCGCTTGCGCAATGCCGCCGCGCCGCCCAGGTAGCCGGGCCACACGGCCACCGCATTGGTCACCGTGGCGGGGACCGGGCCGAGGCCGAGGGCGAGCAGGACGGGAAACGACAGCAGACTGCCGCCGCCCGCGACGGCATTGCAGAGGCCGGCGCCGACACCGGCGAGGAGCAGCAGCGTCAACTGCGCGAGGTCCATGGGATCCTTCCGAGATGAGTGGCTGGATCGTATACGAACTTGCGTGGACCGGCCCGGCGAGCCGATCGCGACCTCGGCCACACCAGGGAATCGAGGGCCATGGCGTAGATTCGAGGGCATAATCCACCCCGCCGGGCCGCGTATCGTATGCAACCCGCCCGGCCGCATCGGCGATCGAGGTCTCGTGAGCAGCACCGTCGGGCGGATGACGCCGCAGCAAGTGTGCCGAGCGGTCCGCGAGGACATCATCCGCGGCGAATTCGCGCCCGGGCAGCGGCTGACCGAGGACACCCTCGCCGAGCGCTACGGCGTCTCCCGGGTCCCCGTCCGGGAAGCGCTGCGCCTGCTCGAAGCCGAGGGATTCGCCTGGTCGCGCCCCTATGCCGGGACGTTCGTGGCCGAGCTCACCGAGGCCGAGGCCGCCGATCTGCTGGAGATCCGCGCCCGGCTCGAACCCCTGTGCGCGGCCCGGGCCGCGGTGCGGCGCACCCCCGAGCAGCTGGGCCGGCTCAAGGAGCTCACCTCGCTGGGCCAGGACGCCGTGCGCGAGGGACGCCTGGCCGACCTCACCCGGCTCAACAGCCGGTTCCACGAGGTGCTGGCCGAGGCCTCGGGCAGCACCCTGCTCGGTCAGCTCATCACCCAGCTCAGCTGGAAGATCGCCTGGGTCTACGCCGTGGAGCTGCCGCGCCGGGCCGAGGATTCCTGGCACGAGCACGAACAGATCTGCCACGCACTGGAAGTCGGCGATCCCGACCGCGCGGCGGCCGTCGTGGCCGAGCACATCGCCCACGCCACCACCGCCTATCGCCTGCGCGCACAACCGATCGATCCGTAACGCGCAGGCGGCGGCGCGCGTCATTTCGCGGAAATCTTTGTCTCGTATACAAAGTGACGTGACCGACCTTCTGCTCCGCCGCGCCCGTATCGCCGACGACTCCGACCTCGTGGACATCGCCGTCACCGCGGGCGTGATCACCGCGGTGGGCCGCGTCCCCGACACCCGGGCCACGACCGAGATCGATTGCGCGGCAATGGTCGTCGTGCCCGGGCTGATCGAAACCCATGTGCACCTGGACAAAGCGCTGCTGGATCTGGAGCACGCACCGTCCGAGCCCGGCCTGGCGGCGGCGATCGCCGTCACCGGAGCGCTCAAACGCGGCTTCACCGCGAGCGATGTCCGCGACCGGGCCCGGCGGGTGCTCGATCAGGCAATCGTCAACGGCACCACCGCGATGCGGGTACATCCGGACGTGGACCCGATCGTCGGACTGCTGGGCGTCGACGTCCTGCTCGGGCTGCGCGAGGAGTACCGCGGGCTGATCGACCTGCAAATCGTGGCCTTCCCCCAGGAGGGAATCCTGCGCGCGCCCGGCACGCTGGACCTGTTGCGCGAGGCGCTGCGCCGGGGCGCGGACGTGGTGGGCGGCTGTTCCTACAACGAAGCCACCGTCGCCGACTGCCGCGCCCACGTCGATCTCGTCTTCGACCTCGCGGCCGAGTTCGGCGTCGACGTCGACATCCACGCCGATTTCGCCGACGACGACCGCGACCCGCGATTCGCCCTGGCCGACTACATCGCCGACGCGACGGTGCGCGCGGGCCTGAGCGGCAAAGTGGCGCTGGGCCATATGACCGCGCTGGCCGGCCGCTCCCCCGACCGGCGCCGCGCCACCATGGCCCGCCTGGCGCACGCGGGGGTCGCCGTGGTGACCCTGCCCGCCACCGATATGCACCTGGGCGGGCGCGGCGACACCATCAACGTGCGGCGCGGAATCGCGCCGGTGCGCGAACTCTGGACCGCCGGGGTCACGACGGCCTACTCCTCCAACAACATTCGCAACGCCTTCACGCCCTACGGCAACGCCGATCTGCTCGAGCTCGGACTGTTCCTGGCGCAGACCGGTCATCTCTCGGGCGCGGCCGACCTGGCCCGGGTGCTGGACATGGCCACGGGACAGGCCGCCGCCGTGCTCGGCATCGCCGAGCGGCACGGGATCCGGCCGGGCGCGGACGCCGACCTGGTCGTGCTGTCGACCGAACGGGTGGCCGACGTGCTGCTGGATCGGCCGGACCGCCGCTGGGTGATCAAGGGCGGGCGGGTCGTGGCGACGACGACCCGGGTCAGCGAGATCGTGGCCCGGGTGCCGGCGTGAACGCCGCTCAGACCGCGACGGTGCCGTGCACCAGGGCGTCGATCCGGCGCCGGTAGCCGTTGAATTCCGTGGTGGTGGAGTCGCGTTCGCCGCGCGCGAGATCGACGGTGACGATCTCCCGGATCCGGCCGGGTGTGCCGTGCGCGTTGCCCCCGGCCATCACCACCACCCGGTCGGCCAGGTAGACCGCCTCTTCGATGCTGTGCGTGACGAACACGATCGTCACCCCGGTCTCGCGGTGGATGCGCGCCAGTTCGGTCTGCATCGCGGTGCGGGTGAGCGCGTCCAGCGCGCCGAACGGCTCGTCCATCAGCAGCACCGCGGGATTGTTCGCCAGCACCCGCGCGATCGCCACGCGCTGCTGCATACCGCCGGAGAGCTGGTGCGGGAACGAGGCCGAGACCCCGGCCAGGCCCACCACCTCGAGCCAGCGCGCGGTGCCGGTCGCGATCTCGTCGCGCGCGACCCGGGCCTGCTTGGGACCGTAGGCGATGTTCTCGGCCACCGTGAGCCACGGGAACAGGCCGTAGTCCTGGAACACGACGCCCCGGTCCGGGCCCGGCCCGGTGATCGGCTCGTCGCCGACGGTGGCGCTGCCCGCGGTGGCGGTCTCGAAGCCGGCGACGATCCGCAGCAGCGTCGATTTGCCGCAGCCGCTGGCCCCGACCACACAGACGAATTCGCCCGCGGCGATGTCGAGGTCCAGGCCGGACAGGGCGGGACCGGACGCGCCGGGGTAGGTCTTGGCGAGTCCGTCGATCACGAGCCGCGCGGGATGGCGCGGGCGGCGGCGAGTGGAGTAGATCTTCACTGACGATCCTGTCTGTAGGTCACGGCAGCAGTGGCCGCCGGCCGGCGCAGAGCCGGACGAGGAGCACGAGCAGCCGGTCGGCGAGGAATCCGGCCAGGCCGATGACGATCATCACCGCGATGATCAGGTCGGTGCGGGACTGTTCGCGGGCCTGGGTGATCAGGGCTCCGAGCCCCACCCGGATTCCGACGGTCTCCCCCACGACGAGGATCACCCAGGAAAGCCCCAGGGCGATCCGCAGGCCCGCCACGATCTGCGGGATCGCCGCCGGCAGCACCACTTTGTAGAGCGTGTGCGCGGGGCGGGTGCCCAGCATCGCGGCGGCTTCGAGCAGGCGCGGCGGCACCGACCGCACACCGGCCAGGGTGTTGAGCAGGATCGAGAACACCGCCGCCAGGAACACCAGGAAGATCGTGGACCGATCGCCGAAGCCGATGATCAACAGCGACAACGGCGCCCACGCGGTGACCGGGATCGGGCGCACCAGGTTGATCGTCGGCTCCAGCAGCCGGTACACCGGCGTCGAGCGGCCCATCACGATGCCCAGCGGGACCGCGATCGCCACCGCGAGCGCGAAGCCCTGGACCACGCGGATCGAGCTCGCGTACAGATGCACCCACAGGGTGCCGCTGTAGGTGTCCCCGATCAGGCCGCCGACGGCGAGGTCGGCCAGCCGCCGGCCGACCTCGAGCGGTGTCGGCAAGAACTGCATCTGAATGCCCAGGGGCAGGGTCCAGCCGCCCGCGACACCGCGATCCCAGAGCACGGCGAGCAGAATCGGCACCGGCAGCGCCCACAGGACCGCGCGGACCCGTACGGCCAGTCGGCGGACCGCACCGGGTGCCGACGCCGGCTCCGCCACCGCGGTCGGCTCCGCCGGGCGCAGTGTCGAAGCCGTCATCGGGCGATCCCCGCCCCGGCGAGGAAATCGGCGTCGATCAGGGTGGTCAGATCGGGGGCCTTGGCGATCTGGTCGAAGGCCCGCATCTGCTCGGCCAGCGCGCCGACCTTGGCCAGATACGCGTCGTCCAGATCCCAGCGCAGCCAGACATTCTTGGTCGCGGTCTCGGTGACCGCGCGGTCCAGCCCGAAGGTGGTGACCAGTCCCTCGACCCAGGCGCTGTGATCGCTCTTCATGAACTCGATCGCCTGCGCGAAGCTGCGCACCGTCTGCTGCACCCGGTCCCGATCCCCGGAGGTCAGCGCGCCCCGGGTGCCGAGCACGATGTTCACCCCGCCGATCGGGGTGTCGTAGGGCGAGACGATCGGGCGGGCCCCGGCCAGTTGCACGATCGAGGGCGCGGTCTCGGCGCTGAGGAAGGCATCGATGCGACCGGACTTGTAGGCGTTGGCCATATCGGCGTAGCCGAGATTGACCAGCTCGACGTCGGTGGCCGGGTCCAGGCCGTGCGCGCGCAGCGTCAGCTTCAGCAGGATCTCCTGCGAGGAACCGGCCGGGAAGCCGATCTTCCTGCCGCGCAGCCCCTCCGGGCCGCCGATCTCGGGCTTGCCGACGAAAGCCGAGCCGCCGTCGGCCGCGGAGGCCACGATCCGCACGTCCTGGCCCGCGGCGCTGCCGGCCAGCATCGACGGCGCCCCGAGGACGCCGAAGTCGATGGCGCCGGAGGCGAGGGCGTTCTTGATGTCGGGCGAGTTCTCGAACAGCACGATGTCGTAGGTCGTGCCTTCGGGCGCGAAGCGCTGCATGAAATACGGTGCGTACAAATGCGGTTGGCCGCGCAGGGTCCCGATGCGCACGGTGGCCGGGTCGCCACCGGCACTGTCGGGCGTCGCGAGGCAGGCGGTCAGGCCCGCCGCCGTCAACAGGGCGACGAGCAGCGCCGTGAGCAGACGTTTCATGATATTTCCTCACTGCTGGGTGGTGCGGGGTCGAGCAGATGCCCGAGGCGCCGCGCGGCCAGGCGCAGCACCATCCGATCCCGATCGGCGGGCCCGAGCAGGCACAGCCCCACCGGAATGCCGCCGATGCGGGACCACGGCACGGTGACGGCGGGCAGTCCCGCCAGCGCGGCCAGGCAGGTCAGCCGTAGCGTCCGGACCCGAATCACTTCGTGGACAGCGGGTTCGGCGGCCCGGTGCGGTGGCAGCGCCGCCGTGCTCGGCAGCACCAAGACTCGATCGCCGAGCGCGTCGCGCAGCCGGTGCCGCAGGCGCGCGAGCGTGGTCCGTGCCTGCTCGGCCTGTCCCGGATCCACCGTCGCCGCGTAGGCGAAGCGCGCGGCGACCTCGGGTTCCAGGGACCGTGGATGTCCGCGGATCCAGGGGCCGTGCGCCGCCCACGCCTCGGCCGCCTGGACCGTGCGAAACGCCGCGAGCCCCGCGTCGAGGTCGGCGCGCAGCGCGATCGGCCGTGCGCCGAGCTGTTCGGCGGCGGACCGGACGGCGGCGGCGATGGGTGCGTCGGCCTGCGCGCACAGTTCCGGGTCGACGACGAGTTCCGGTGCGGCCGTGTCTACTTCGCGGTCGTCCAGGAGGCAGTCGCCGACTGCGGCCAGCGTCGCGGCGTCGCGGGTGAGCCAGCCCACGGCGTCGAAGGACGGGGCCAGCGGCAGCACTCCGGTGCGGTCCACGCGTCCGGTGGTGGTTCGAATGCCCCACAGGCCCTGGTAGGCGCCGGGGACCCGGATCGACCCGGCGGTATCGGTGCCGAGCCCCACGGTGACCTCGCCGCGTGCGACGGCGACCGCGGACCCGCTGCTGGAGCCGCCCGGAATACGCTGCGGCGCAGCCGGATTCACCGGCATGCCGTAGCCACCGTTACCGCCGGTGATGCTGTAGGCGAATTCGTCGGTGTGCGCGAGACCGGTGATCTCCGCGCCCGCCGCCAGCAGCGCCGCAACCACGGTCGCGTGCCGGGCCTCGGGGGCGCGCTCGGCCAGGAAGTCGCGTACCCCGGCGCCGATCGCGAAGCCCGCGACGGCGTAGAGATCTTTCACGGCGACGGTCTGCCCGGCCAGGGGCCCGGATCCGGTCGCGGGCACCAGGGGCGAGCCGGTGACCCGCCAGACGGCTCGGTCGCGCCGCACGGCCGGGGCGGTCATCGTGCGCGCTCCAGGATCAAGCGGCCCAGGTCGGACTGCGCGGTGTGCGCGAAGTCGCGCACCCGGATCCGCCCGTGCACGCCGCGCACCAGGTCCACCGCCTGGGAGATGGTGAAATCGGTTGCCGCGCTGAGGTACAGGTACGCCGCACGCGGGTCGGCGTCGAACAGGGCCCCGAGCAGATCGACGGCGTGGCCGACACAGTGCGCGAGGGCGACGTCGAGATCGGCGTCCATCCCGGTGGGAACGACGAGCCCGTGTCCGGCCGCGAACGGGCCGACACCACCGGGCAGTGCCGCGCGGACCCGCTCGGCCGGGACGAGGTCGAAGGT
This sequence comes from Nocardia sp. NPDC050712, assembly GCF_040654295.1. NCBI lineage: Bacteria > Bacillati > Actinomycetota > Actinomycetes > Mycobacteriales > Nocardiaceae > Nocardia > Nocardia sp. NPDC050712. The sequence continues at coordinate 845,466 of NZ_JBFAHT010000002.1, read as the reverse complement.
CAGCGTGGCCCGCAGCGGCGCTTCCAGGGCGGTGAGGGCGACTTCGCCGTCACCCTGGGCGAAATGCGGGTCCCCGATGTAGAACAGCGCCTCGGGCACCTGCACCGGCAGGAACAGCGTGGCGCCCACGGTGAGCAGCTTGATGTCGATATTGCCGCCGTGCGGGCCGGGCGGGACCGAGTTCACCCGGTCCTCGGTATCGGTGGCCACGCCCATGATGCCGAGGAACGGAGCCAGCGGGAAGGCGGCGCGGCCGGGACCGATCGGCATTGTGCCGCACCAGGTCTCATCGATGCGCTCGACCCGGCAGAACTGTCCGTAGTCGGCATCTAGCGCGTGACTCCCGGCGAGCACACCGCGGCCGTGCCGGGTCGAGATCACGCCGTAGGGCGCCCGCATCGCCAGGTCCTCGACGCGCACGGCCAGCAGATCCCCCGGCCGGGCGCCGGCCACAGCGATCGGCCCGGTGACGATGTGCGATCCCGCGCCGGGCTCGCGGGTGCGGCGCGCCACCACCTCGACGGTGTCGGTGAGTATTTCGGCCGGGTCGACGCCGTGCGAGCCGAAGTAGGCCACCGGATCCGAGCCCTGGTCGGCGAGGATGCCTTCGTGGCTGATCGTGTCCAGCACCAGCGTCGCGCCCGCCTCGACGGTGGCCACCGGCCGGTCGCCGCGCCGCGGCAACCGGCCCCACAGCACCCGGTCCGGTTCGGCCGGTAGGTAATTCGTTCCAGCGGTGATGCCGTTGCCGGACTGGAGTGCCGGAAATGCCGGTGCCACTTGCGATCTCGTCAACGGATCACTGCCCTCTCCTCCGGTCCGGCAGATTGGTCGGACCACCGATGCACCGACCGTATAGTGGTATTCCACTATTTGCGCGCCCGGGAACAAGGCGTAACGGACGCTTTACGACGCGGCAATAAAGCGCCGGTGAACTCCCGGTTCGCAGTGCACCAGAGCAACATTCGCGGCCCGCGTGCACAATTGAGCCGAGGCTCGGGCACGCCGTGCCGCCGACCGGCGATCGAAGTGGTCGGACCAATCAGCCGCCTGCGTACCGAGAGGAACCCGAGCGTGACCGATACCGCGATACCTCCGCTGCGCCGCCGCACCGGCAGTGTCGGCGCCGAGATCGCCGCCCATCTGGCGCGATTGATCGCACAGGGGCACCTGCGCGCCGGTGATCGGCTACCGCCCGAACGGGAGCTCGCCGCCTCGCTGCGGGTCTCCCGCTCGTCGTTGCGGGAAGCCATGTTCGAACTGGAGACCAAGAAGCTGATCGAGCGCCGGCAGGGTCGCGGCAGCACGGTCGCCGAACCGCCGCGCGGGGCGGTGGAGCTGGCCGGTGGCCTCGGCGACCTCGACGCCGAGCTCGGTCACGCCCTCGAGCTGCGCGACCTGGTCGAACCGCGCATCGCCCGGCTCGCCGCGGCGCGCGCGGCCGAATCGACCCTGCTCTCCCTCGACGAGGTGCTGGCCCACGCCGGCGAGCAGGTCGGCGCCGAGGAATCGATGGCGCTCGACGTCGAATTCCACACCCTGCTAGCCCATACCGCGCAGAATCCGCTGCTGGTCACCTTGAGCACCATGACCGCCGAGTGGACCCGGCACACCCGCGTGCTCTCACACCGGACGGAACTGGGACGCCGGGTCTCCGCACACGGCCATCAGCGCATCCTGCACGCCGTGCGCGCCCACGACCCCGAGGCGGCCGGCGCGGCGATGGAACTGCACCTGCGCGAGGTGCGCCAGATCAGCGGACGCTGACCGGCCGGCGCCGGTCAGTGCTCGTCGGCCAGGTCCTCGCCGACGACGGCGCGGGCCCGGTCGGCGTCGTGCCACTCGCCGACGTACTTCTCCTGCTGCTCGATCTTGCGCTGGTACCAGTCCAGGGCGCCCTGCTTGCTCATGCCGAGCGCGCCCCCGATGGCGGTCCAGCTGCCGCCGGTCTCGCGAATGTCGCGCATGACGGCCCAGCGGCGGCCGATCAGCAGGTCGATCAGGCGGCGGTTGGATTGCAGCGCCTGGGTGGCGGTGATGACGGACAGGCCCGCCAGCTCCGCGCAGAGCCCCGCGCGTTTCTCCTCGGTGGCGCTTTCCGCGTCGCCGATCTTGTCCAGCACACCGTGCAGGAACTGGACACGGTGATAGGTGTTCCACAGCGCGAACAGCGCGTGTTCATCGCCCGATTCGAGGACCGCGTCGACATCGGTACCGATTGGGAGCAAGGCATCGACTATCTCGAAATGCTGGTATCCCATCCGGCAAGTTTACTTGACGACAAGTTTTCTTGACGCCGACGAACTATCTCTGCACGGTGCGGGCGAGGATGCCGAGGGTGGCCCGCAGGGCCGACTCGGGAATGATCGGGAAGATGGCCGCCTCCCGGTAGCGCGGCGCGATCTTGCTCCAGTCGTAGTACGAGGTGACCAGCGTGCCGGCGCCGCTGGGCGCCAGCCGATAGCCGTACCGGTGCTCGATCGGCGGCTTGATCGTGCCCACGATCGTCCATTCCAGCTGCACATCCTGCTCGAACGCCGTAATGACCACTGTCACATCGTATTTGCCCATCGGGAGGTCGTTGAGCGCCTCGCGATCCATGTGCACGACGAACTCGTCGCCGACCCCGGACACCGGCTTGCCCTCCGCCGATTGCAGCATGCCCGAACTGTCGATCGCCACATGCCCTTCGGGCGAGCACAGCAGCGTGAAGATGGCCGCGGGCGCCGCGGCGACCTGTCGCTGGACCTCGAACCGTTCTACCGTCATGTCCTTCACCCTCGCACGAACAACGCGCGATCCGGCGCCGGTATCCACATCTGGCCGGGCACGGTGCCGGCGTAGCTGTCGGCGAGGAAGTCGATCAGCGAGCTGAGCTGCGGATGGTTCGCGCTCGTCGCCCGGCACAGCAGCGCCATGGGGTAGGCGGGCGTGGGATCGACGACGGGGATGCGGCGGATATTCGGATGCCACGGGGTGGTGGTTCCCTCGCCGCCGAAGGTGACCAGCGTGGCCGAACCCGCGATGCGGTCGATGATTTTCGCGAACCCGATGCCGTCCGGATGCCGATCGGTATCGATGGTGACGCCGCAGTTTTCACTGAGCCTGCGATAGAAATCGCCCACCTCCGAGTCGAATCCGGCTCCGGGCACCCAGGCGGTGAGCCCGTCGAGTTCCGCGAGCCCGACATGGTCGCGGCCGGCCAGCGGATGCCCGGTGCCGACGAGCAGATGCAGGGCATCGAGGTAGGCGGGCAGCGCGGTGACATGGGCCGGCAGCGGATGGCCGGGCCAGTCCGCCCGGGCGAAAGCGACGTCCACGCGGCCGTCGATCACCGCGTTCCGCGATGTCGTCGACGGGCCCATCATGAGGAGTTCGACCTCGGCCTCCGGGTGCTTCTCGAGGTAGAAGCGCATCAGATTCGCGTCGGCGATCTGCGCCCCGTGCACCGCCACCCGCAGGACCTGTGACTCGAGCACCGCCGACACCGCGGCATCGGCCGAGGCGAGGACCGAGCGGGCGTGCGGCAGGAAGCGGGCGCCCTGCGCGGTCAGTGCGACGCTGCCGATCCGCCGTTCGAAGAGCCGGGAACCGAGTTGGCCTTCCAGCTTGGCGATCCGCTTGGACACCGCCTGCTGACTCACCCCCAGCACCGACGCGGCCAGACCGAATTGGCCTTCGTCGCTGATGACGACCATCGCGCGCACCGCGGCCAGATCCAGGTCCAAGCCCGCCACCTTCTCTCACATCTATTGGTTGTCGGTCACCGCGTGTCGCTTGTTCGACACAATGCCACTCTAGCTGGTCATATACCTGCCAATCAGCCGAGTTCCCAAAGGGATTCGACAACCAATACGCGTCCCATGGGTGGCAATCGTGGCTTCGTTCGTTCACTTGCACAATCACACCGAGTACTCGATGCTCGACGGCGCGGCGAAGGTCGGACCGCTGTTCCAGGAGGCCGCACGGCTCGAGATGACCGCCCTCGGCATGACCGACCACGGCAACATGTACGGCGCGAGCGAGTTCTACAACGTGGCGAAGAAGCAGGGCATCAAGCCGATCATCGGGATCGAGGCCTACATCGCCCCGGGATCCCGGTTCGACACCACCCGCGTCACATGGGGCGACCCGGGCCAGAAGTCCGACGACGTCTCCGGCTCGGGCGCCTACACGCACATGACGATGCTGGCCGAGAACGCGACGGGCCTGCGGAATCTGTTCACCCTGTCCTCCCGGGCATCGCTCGAAGGCCAACTCGGCAAGTGGGCCCGGATGGACGAGGAGATCATCGCCGAGCACCACGCGGGAATCATCGCCACCACCGGCTGCCCGTCCGGGGAGATCCAGACCCGGCTGCGGCTCGGCCAGGATCGCGAGGCGCTCGCGGCCGCCGCGAAATGGCAGGAAATCTGGGGCCGGGACAACTTCTTCCTCGAGCTGATGGATCACGGTCTATCGATCGAACGCCGCGTCCGCGCCGGCCTGCTCGACATCGGCAAGCGACTCGGCATCGCGCCCCTGGCGACCAACGACTGTCACTACGTGACCAAGGACGCCGCCGCGAATCACGAGGCGCTGCTGTGCATCCAGACCGGCAAGACGCTCTCGGACCCGACCCGCTTCAAGTTCGACGGCGACGGCTACTACCTCAAGTCCGCGGCGGAGATGCGGGCGCTGTGGGACGACGAGGTCCCCGGCGCCTGCGACAGTAGCCTGCTCATCGCCGAGCGGGTCCAGTCCTACGACGACGTGTGGACCCACCGGGACCGGATGCCGATCTTTCCCGTCCCCGACGGCCACACCCAGGAGTCGTTCCTGCATCACGAGGTGATGGCGGGCCTGCGGAACCGCCGATTCCCGCACGGTCCGGTGCCGGCGGAGTATCTCGCGCGCGCCGAATACGAGATCGGCGTCATCAACGACATGGGCTTCCCCGCCTATTTTCTCGTGGTCGGCGACCTGATCGAGCACGCCCGCACCGTCGGCATCCGGGTCGGCCCCGGCCGCGGTTCGGCGGCCGGATCGCTGGTCGCGTACGCGATGGGCATCACCAACATCGACCCGATCCCGCACGGACTGCTGTTCGAGCGATTCCTGAACCCCGAGCGGGTGTCGATGCCCGACATCGACATCGACTTCGACGACCGCCGGCGCGGCGAGATGGTCCGCTACGCCACCGACAAGTGGGGCAGCGACAAGGTCGCCCAGGTCATCACGTTCGGCACCATCAAGACCAAGGCTGCGATCAAGGACTCGGCGCGAGTCCTGTTCGGCCAGCCGGGTTTCGCCATCGCCGACCGGATCACCAAAGCGCTGCCGCCGCCGATCATGGCCAAGGACATCTCGGTCGCCGGCATCACCGACCCCGGCCACGAACGCTATCGGGAGGCCGCCGAGGTCCGGGCGCTGATCGAGGCCGACCCGGAGGTCGCGCAGATCTACCGGACGGCGAAGGGCCTGGAAGGCCTGATCCGCAACGCGGGAGTGCACGCCTGCGCGGTGATCATGTCGTGCGAACCGCTGACCGAGGTGATCCCGGTGTGGAAACGCGCGCAGGACGGCGCGATCATCACCGGCTGGGACTACCCGTCGTGCGAGGCCATCGGCCTGCTGAAGATGGATTTCCTGGGCCTGCGGAACCTGACGGTGCTCGGTGACGCGGTCGACAACCTGCGCGCCAACCGCGGTATCGACCTCGACCTCGACACCCTCGCCCTGGACGACGCGGCGACCTACGCGATGCTGGCCCGGGGCGACAATCTCGGTGTCTTCCAACTCGATTCGGCGGGCATGCGGGAACTGCTGCTGCGCATGGCCCCGACCGAGTTCAACGATCTCATCGCCTCGAACGCCCTGTACCGGCCCGGCCCGATGGGTGTCGGCGCGCACTGGGCCTACGCGGACCGCAAGAACGGCCGCGAGGCCGTGACGCCGATCCATGCCGAACTCGACGAACCGCTGCGCGACATCCTGGGTGAGACCTACGCGCTGATCGTCTACCAGGAACAGATCATGCAGATCGCCCAGAAGGTGGCCGGCTACACGCTCGGGCAGGCCGACCTGCTCCGGCGAGCGATGGGCAAGAAGAAACCCGAGGTACTCGCTGCCGAGTTCGAGAACTTCCGCAACGGTATGCGCGCCAACGGGTACAGCGACGAGGCGGTCACCGCGCTGTGGGAGGCCGTGCTGCCGTTCGCCGGCTACGCCTACAACAAGTCGCATGCCGCCGGATACAGCCTGGTCATGTACTGGACCGCCTACCTCAAGGCGAACTATCCCGCCGAGTACCTGGCCGGTCTGCTCACCTCGGTCTGCGACGACAAGGACAAGTCGGCGATATATCTGGCCGACTGCCGCGCCCGGGGCATCACGGTGCTGCCGCCGGACGTCAACGAGTCGGTCGCCGACTTCACCTCCGTCGGCGCGGACATCCGATTCGGCCTGGGCGCGGTGCGCAACGTCGGTGCCGCCGTGGTGGAGTCGATCATCGCGGCTCGCTCCGAGCAGGGGAAATACACCGGCTTCTCCGACTACCTGAACAAGGTCGACGCGCACGTCTGCAGCAAGAAGGTCACCGAGTCACTGATCAAGGCCGGAGCCTTCGACTCGCTGCGGCATCCGCGCAAGGGCCTGTTCCTGGTGCACGCCGCCGCGATCGACGCGGTGATGGGCACCAAGAAGGCGGCGGCCCGCGGCCAGTTCGACCTCTTCGGCGGCGGCGACGACGCCGTTGCCGCGGTGTTCGAGGTGAAAGTGCCCGACGAGCAGTGGGACGCCAAGCAGCAGCTGGCCCTCGAGCGGGAAATGCTCGGCCTCTACGTGTCCGGGCATCCCCTCGACGGGATCGCCGCGGCGCTCACCGCCCGGACGAACACCTCGATCGCCGCCGTCAACGCCGGGAAGGTCCCGCACGGCCGGCAGATCGTGATCGGCGGCATCGTCGCCGCGGTGGACCGGCGGGTGAACAAGAAGGGTGAACCGTGGGCCATCGTCGAGATCGCCGACCTCGACGCCGCCACCGAGATACTCGTCTTCGCCGCGGCCTACGCCGGTTTCCAGCACGCCCTCATTGAGGACGCCATCCTGCTGGTCACCGCAAACGTCTCCCTGCGCGAGGGCCGCAGGTCGGTCGTCGCGATCGATATCGCCATGCCCGACTTGGGCAATGGTGGCGCGCCGTCGGCCCCGATCACCCTCACCCTGCCGGTCCAGGCGTGCACGCCCCCGAACGTCGAAGCCCTTCGCGACGTCCTACGGCGTCACCCGGGAGACATCGACGTGCGCATCGATTTCCGGGGAAAGCAGACGACGACGCTGTTGGCGATCGACCCGCGGTTCCGAGTACACAAGAGCCCTGCCCTCTTCGGTGAACTCAAGGCCCTGTTCGGAGCCGATTGCCTGACAGCGGTCGCCGTTTCGGGACACCCGTGATCGGTTGTCGGGCGGGAACTGGCCGTAACGCCCAGGTCAGGGCGCCGCCACCGGGGTCAAGCAGCTGGCCGGTGGGTCGACCAGGATGCAGAGGACCGGGCCGCGGGTCGGGCGGTAATCCGCGGGGACGCCGCCTTCGCCGACGAGCTGGGTGTAGGTGCCGACCGCGTCGGTGGGGCGGCGAACCAGGCCCGGATCGGTGCGCACGTCGACGGTGTAGAGACCGAAACGGGGTGTGTAGCTACCCCACTCGTAGTTGTCGGTGATGCTCCAGTAGTTGTAGCCCATGACGTTCATACCGTCGGCCCGGGCCCGCTGGATCCAATAGACGGTGTCGCGCAGGTGATCGCTGCGGGAGTAGCCGTCGGCGCGGGGGCGGCCGTTGTCGGTGGGCATGCCGTTCTCGACGATGTAGAGCGGTTTGTCCGGGAAGCGGCGCGAATAGTATTGCAGCGCATAGTAGATACCCTCGGTGCGCAAGGGCAGATCCCAGATGTTCTGGCCGGGCAGGTTCGGAATCGAGGAGCCGAGGGCCCGGGTGATGGATCCGAGCAGTGACTGCGCCGGGTCGAAACCGAAGTAGTAGTCCACGCCGACATAGTCGAGCCGGTTCGCGACCCGGTCGAGGAAGCCGCCGTTGACCTCCCCCTCCGCACCCGCCACGTAACCAACGTTGCTGGTCACCTGCGCGCCCGGCTGAACCTGATGGATGTAGTCGTAGATGCCGTTGTGCGCCTGGGCGATTCGATCCTGCATCTCGCCCGCGTCGGCGGCGCCACGCCGGACCTCGTGCGAGATGTAGGCCGCGGGCTCGTTCACCGCGACCCACAGCGGATTGCGGGCGGCGTAGCGGTCGACCACCGTGCGCATATTGGTCAGCCAATCCTCGACCATGCCCGGATTGCGCCAGCCGCCGCGATCCACCGCCCAGCCCGGATACACCCAGTGGTCCAGGGTGATCATCGGCCGCATCCCCGCCCGCACGATATCCGCGATGACCGCGTCGTAGAAGCGCAGGGCCTGCTCGTCCCAGACCCCGGGCGCCGGCTGCACTCGGGCCCACTCGATTCCGATCCGGAACACCCGGACACCGAGCGCGGCCGCCAAGTCCACGTCCGAGGCGTGCCGGCTGTAGAAGTCGGCCGAGTCGCCGAGCGCGTCGTAGTCGGGATGCGAGGGAATGTAGCGCGTCCAATTGCTGTCGGGCGCATGTCCTTCGGACTGGAACCCCGAGGCGGCGACGCCCCAGAGGAAGCCGGGATCGACCGGCGCTATGGCCGCCGCGGCCCGAATCGGCGGTACCGCCTGAGAGTTCGTGCATAGCAGCAGAGTCGATGCTGCGGCGGCGAGTACAGCCAGGGCCTGTCTACGAAACTGGAACCGCATCACCTCAGGGTAACGAGGGCGTTCTGTCGCCGTGCCGTTTGCGTAATAGCCCCACGCCGCTACCGCTCCGTCGGTTACAGTGCCCGGCTCCGCCAGGGCCGCACAGGTTTTCGCCCGCGCCGGGGCGCTAGCTCTCCTCGGGTACCTGGCGGTGAATCCCCAGCAGGAGCCGGTCGAACGCCGCCACCGAACTCGGCGGGGTCGGCGGATTCTTCTGCACAGCGGCGATCAGCGCCTCGGCGATGTCGCGCAGTTCGGTGCCGGTCTCCTGGGACCGCCAGGTCAGCAGCCGGAACGCCTGATCGGCGGTGATCGAGTACATCAGGATCAGCACACCCTTGGCCTGCTCGATCACCGCGCGCGCCTCGACGACCTCGGGCACCACCGCGTCCAGGGTCTGGCGTTCGGCGTTGTCGATGGCTTCGCTCAAATCGATGTAATAGCCGCGCGTCCCGACCGCGTTCCCGCCGGCGTCCAGGATCCGCTCGGAAACGATCATCACCTGGTGCTCGTCGCCCGCGGTGTCGAGGAAACGGTGCTGACTGGAAAACGGCTGGCCTTCGCGAATCGAGCGGGCGATGGATTCGGCGACCTGGTCCCGGTCCTCGGGATGTTTGTGCGCCAGCAGCAGCTCGGTCGTCGGCTCGACTACACCGGGGCGGTAGCCGTGCATGATGTACACCTCGGGTGACCACTCCCAGCGCTGGGAATCGAACCAGAACCGGAAGGTCCCGAAACCCGGCCCGCCGGCACCGGACAGGTGCTCGGTGCGCGTCGGGTCCTGGCCGGGATCACTTGTTCCTGTCACGCCCGCGATTATCGCGCCCGCCGCCACGAGATCAGGTTCTTCGCCCACCGATGGCGTGGCGCGGCACCGTGACGTGCGGTTTCGTGACCGCAGGTGTGAGATCGGGCCGGATCGGGAACGCCAGTGGACAGGCGGCAACGGTGCCGGGAGCGGGGGTCACTGCGACCAGGAGAACTGACGATGATCCTTATGGCAGACAGGCTGACGATCAGAATCGAGGATGCCCACGACTACGGGCCGGTCCTGGTCGTCGCAGGCGAAGTAGACACGTATACGGTGCCCAGATTGGCCGAGGCACTGGCCCGGGCCCTGGATGAGCGACCGGCTCGGCTGGTGGTCGACCTCAGTGCGGTCTCGTCCATGAGCTCGGCGGGCGTCGAAGCGCTGACCGCCGCTCATGCCGCTACCGGCCGGAACACCCTGTTCGCTGTGATCGCCACCGGCACCGCGTTGCGGCCCTTGCAGGCGACCCACACCGATGCCACCATCGCGATCTACCCTTACCGCGCGCTGGCGTTGACGTGCACCGCCGCCGCGCTCGCCGCCGCCTGAACCGCTAGGCCCAGCCACATTTCTTCGAAGGCACCCTGACCCGTCGCGCGAAAAGGCGCGATATCGCCCTCGGGACCCGGGGCACAGCCGGCCGACGCGAATTGCGCAGCTCCGACCAGAAGACCAGCAGGACAGTGGAATACGCGGCGGCGACCGCCACCAGCGGCACACCGATCACGATCAGCAGCGTTGTTACCCACATGAGCGTCTCTCTTCGCCGGTCAGCAGCCCTCCCCGGCTTGCCCACCTCGCCGTGCCGCAGACCTGGATGGCAGCGCAATACCCACACCCACTGTCTTGCAACGCTTTCCGGTCACGCCACCACTGTGAGGCCGATCACATATCGGGGGCGGCGCCGACCTGGATGCCGACCACGCAGGTGTCGTCGTCGGTGTCGGCATCGCTGCCGTCGAGCAGGTGCTCCAGCCGGTCGTCGAGAGTTCCGGTGAACTCGGCCGAGATCGTCAGCAATCGTTCCACGCACTGGTCCAGCAGGCGGTCGCGCCGCTCGATGAGACCGTCGGTGTAGAGCAGCAGGGTGTCGCCGGGCTCGAGCCGGAGTTCACCCTCCTCGTAGGCCGCCTCGGGCACCGCGCCCAGGATCACGCCCCGCAGCTCGGCGAGCGGGGCCGCGCGCCCGGCCCGCACCAGCACCGGCGGCAGATGCCCCGCCCGCGCCCAGCGCAGCACCCGGGTCCGCGGATTGTAGAGACCGCAGATCGCGGTGGCGAAGATGCTGTCGGTGAGGTGATGGGCCACCAGGTTCAGCCAGGTCATCATCTGCCCGGGCCCCGCGCCGGTGGTCGCCAGGCCGCGCAGCGCGTTGCGCAGCACCACCATTCCGGTGGCCGCGGTGATGCCGTGGCCGGTGATGTCGCCGACCGACACCAGGATCTCCTTGGACGGCAGCACCAGGGTGTCGTACCAGTCGCCACCGACGAGGTGGGCCTGCTCGGTGGGCCGGTACCGCACCGCGATCCGCAATCCGAACGCGTCGGCGGCGGGCTGCGCGTCGGGCATGATCGCCTGCTGCAACTGCCGGGCCAGACTGCTCTGCTGGGCGGCGTGCACCTCGCTGTCGGTGAGCCGGTCCCGGGTGGCCGACAACGCGATCTCGGTCCAGTGCTGGGCCGAGACGTCCTGATAGGCGCCGCGCACCGCCAGCAGGTGCCCGGCCGAGTCGTGCACCGGCTCCGCGATGATCCGGATGTGGCGGGTCACGCCGTCGGACCGGACCAGGCGGCACCCGGTGGAGGCCGGGCGGCGGTAGCGCAGCAGGGTGCGCAGGAAGCGCCGCACCCCGTCGGCGTCGGCGTCGTGGACGTGGCCGGGTAGGTGCGCCAGCGGAATCGGATCGGCGGTCGGCGCCAGCCCGTAGAGCGCGAAAACCTGATCACTCCAGGTGATCTCGCTGGTCACCGCGTTCTCCTCGAAGCCACCGACCCGGCCCAGCCGCTGCGCGTGTTGCAGCAGCGCGGCCAGTCGCGCCGCCTCGTCCTCCATCCGCCACACCACCAGCACGGTGTCGCCGTGGCGGGTGATGCTCAGCGCGGCCGCGACGGTCAGCGGAACCTGGTCGACCAGTTCGGTCAGCATGAGATGGTCGGCGCGGAAGGTGTCGCCGGTGGCGAAGACGTGCTCGATCCGTTCGAACAACTGCCCCTCGATGGCGGCCATCGGGTACATCTCCAGCAGCGAGGACCCGTGAACCAGATCCCGCGGTCTACCGGCCAGATCGACGAAACAGGTGTTGACGTGGTGGATTCGGAAGTCGGCGAGCTCACCGTCCGCGTCGAGCAGGGGCAGCAGCACCAGCGCCGGGTCGAACAGCCCGTCCGCCAGCCGGGTGAGTTCGGCGAGGTCGGACCGTTCGGCGGCCCGTAGCGCGGCCAGATCCGATTCCAAGGTGTGCGCGCACAATTCGGCGAGCGCCTCCATCTGCCGCAGTACCGGCGGCGGCTGCGGCGCGACCGGGCGCGGCCAGCAGATCTCGAGCACGCCGAGCAACTTCCCGCCCGCGCCCACCGGAATGGCCGCCCGGCCACCGCCGCGGTCCCCGATCGACGGCAGCCCGGACACGCCCAGATCCTCGATCCACTGCGCGTCGCGCTGTGCCAGCGCCTGCCGCGCCAGCGTCGCCACCCCGGGCGGCACGTAGCGCCACCGTTCGGCCTCGTGCGCGCCGATCCCGGCGAAGCCCACCAGCGACAGCGACGCGTCGGTGCCCGCCGACCAGATCGCCACGGCCGTGGCGCCCAGCGGCGCGACGGCATGCTCGAGCACCGATTCCGCGACCCGCTGGGTATCGCCCGCGGCGAGCAACCCGCTCTCGGCAGTCCGCAGCCGCACCGCCGCGGTGGCCTCGCTCCCGGCGGCGGTGTTCAGCAGGAACTCCCCCACCGCCGCGCTGATCCGGTCCTGCGCCGCCTGATTGACCAGGTCGGCGGCCAGCTCCAGCACCGTGAAACCCGCTTGCCGCGACAGCGTTTCCAGCTGGGTGGCGGCCTGCGCGGGCCCGCACCGCAGCCGTTCGATCAGCACGCCCTTGGCCATCTCGATGAGCGCCCGCCCGTCGGCATTGGCCTGGGCTTCCCGGATCTGCTTGCGCAACCGCTCCACCGTCGCCGCGAGGCGCGTGATGGACGGCGCCGGGCCCGAGGGCCGCTCGAAAGCGAGATCGTGGGTATCGGAATCGGTCATCCGGTACCGAGCCAGTGTTCGATGCAGGCGAGCAGCGCGTCCGCGTCGACCGGCTTGGTCACGTAGTCGTTGGCGCCGGAGGCCAGACTCTTGTCGCGATCACCCAGCATCGCCTTGGCCGTCACCGCGATGATCGGCAGACCCTCGTACTGCGGCATCTCGCGGATCGTCGCGGTCGCGGTGTAACCGTCCATCTCGGGCATCATCACGTCCATCAGGACCAGATCGGTCTCCGGATGCGCGAGCAGCTTGTCGATACCCTCGCGCCCGTTCTCGGCGTGCAGGGCGCTGATGCCGTGCAGTTCGAGGATGCTGCTGAGCGCGAACAGATTACGGGCGTCGTCGTCCACGATCAGCACGGTCCGGCCCGCGAGCCGGCCGAACTGCCGCTGCGGGGCGGCCGTGGCGGTCTCCTCCCGGCGAACCAGCGGTAGCACGTCGCCCGGCGCCTCGGCGGTGACGTGCAAGGCGATACGCTCGCGCAATTCGTCCAGGCTGGACAGCAACTCGAGCGAATGGCGCGTACTGCGTTCTTGCAGCAGCCGCTCCTGTTCGGCATCCAGCCTGCGGTTGTGCACCAGCACCGGGACACCGCTCAGCGCGGCGTCGGCGTCCATCCGCTCCAGGAACATCAGCGCGGCGCTGTCGGGCATGTCCAGCTCCAGCACCACGCAGTGGAACGCCTCGGCGGCCATCGCCGTCGCCGCTTCCTCCACGCCGATCACGCTGACCACCTGGACGGGACCGCGCGGGTCGTTGCCGGCGGCGAGATCGGCCACCGCGCTCTGCGCGACCAGCGAGAGCAGCCCGCGCGGCCGCTCCTCCACGACCAGCAGCTTGCGCTGCTGCTGCGGCGCGGCCAGGGCGGCCCGCGCCGGCCGGCTGGTGCTGGGCCGGGCTTCGGCATCCTCCGGGTAGGGCGCCTCCTCGAAATCCGGGCGCGCGACCGGCAGGTAGAGGGTGAACGTACTGCCCTGGGCGAGCGCGCTTTCCGCGGTGATGGCGCCGCCGAGCAGGTAGGCGATCTCGCGGCTGATCGACAGGCCGAGACCGGTGCCGCCGTATTTGCGGCTGGTGGTGCCGTCGGCCTGCTGGAACGCGCCGAATATCGACTCGAGCTGGTGCTCGGCGATGCCGATGCCGGTATCGATCACGCGGAACGCGATGGCCGGGCCGTGCCGGCGCACCGCGGCGGGGAGTTCGCGCGCGTCGGCCGGCTCCATCCGCAGCTCCACCGAGCCGGTCTCGGTGAACTTCACCGCGTTGGACAGCAGATTGCCCAGCACCTGCCGCAGTCGTGAATCGTCGGTGAGCAGGTCCGCCGGCAGGCCGGGGGCGCTGCTGATCCGGAAGCCCAGGTTCTTCTGCGTGGTCACCGGCCGGAACGTGGCCTCGACGTAGTCCAGCAGCTTGCGCAGCGGCACCCGTTCGGGCGTGATGTCCATCTTGCCCGCCTCGACCTTGGACAGATCGAGGATGTCGTTGATCAGCTGCAGCAGATCCGAGCCCGCCGAATGGATGATGCCGGCGTACTCGACCTGCTTGGGCGTCAGATTCCGCGCCGGGTTCTGGGCCAGCAGCTGAGCCAGGATCAACAGGCTGTTCAGCGGGGTGCGCAGCTCGTGGCTCATGTTCGCCAGGAACTCCGACTTGTACTTCGAGGCGAGCGCGAGCTCCTGGGCGCGGGTCTCCAGCTCCTGGCGCGCCTGCTCGATCTCGAGGTTCTTCGCCTCGATGTCGCGGTTCTGCATGACCAGCAGCGCCGCCTTGTCCTCCATCTCGGCGTTGGACTGCTGCAATTCCTCCTGGCGGATCTGCAATTCCTCCGAGCGCGCCTGCAATTCGATGGTCAGGCGCTGGGATTCGGACAGCAGTTCGTCGGTGCGCGCGTTGGCGACGATGGTGTTGACGTTGACGCCGACGGTCTCCATCAACTGGTCGAGGAAGTCGCGGTGGATGCGGGTGAAGTGGTGCAGGGAGGCCAGCTCGATCACGCCGAGCACCTGGTCCTCCACCACGATCGGCAGCACCAGCAGGTTGACCGGCGCGGTCTGGCCCAGCCCGGAGGAAATGGTGACGTAGTCGCCGGGCACGTTGTCCACCGCGATGGTGCGGCGGCTGCGCGCCGCCTGCCCGACCAGGGACTGCCCGAACGCGAATCGTGTTGCCGCGCCCAGGGCCTCGGGGCTGCCGTAGGAGCTGATCAGCAGCAGTTCCGGGCGCTGCGCGGTGTCGTCGGCCAGGTAGAACGCGCCGAACTGCGCCGAGACCAGCGGCGCCAGTTCATCCATGATCAGCTCGGCCACGACGTTCAGGTCGCGCTGGCCCTGCATCAGGCTCGAGATGCGGGCCAGGTTGGTCTTGAGCCAGTCCTGGTCCTGGTTGGCCTTGGTGGTCTCGCGCAGCGATTCCACCATCGAGTTGATGTTGTCCTTGAGCTCGGCGACCTCACCGGACGCCTCGACGGTGATGGAGCGCGTCAGGTCGCCCTCGGCGACAGCGCTGGTCACCTCGGCGATCGCGCGGACCTGACGGGTCAGGTTGCCCGCCAGCTCGTTCACGTTCTCGGTCAACCGCTTCCAGGTGCCCGAGACGCCCTCCACCTCGGCCTGGCCGCCCAGCTGACCCTGCGACCCGACCTCGCGCGCGACGCGGGTGACCTCGGCGGCGAAGGCGGACAGCTGGTCGACCATCGTGTTGATCGTGGTCTTGAGCTCCAGGATCTCGCCGCGCGCGTCCACGTCGATCTTGCGGGTCAGATCGCCCTGCGCGACCGCGGTGGTGACCTGGGCGATATTGCGCACCTGGTTGGTCAGGTTGTTCGCCATCGAGTTCACGTTGTCGGTCAGGTCTTTCCAGGTGCCCGCCACGTTCGGCACCCGGGCCTGACCGCCGAGCATGCCCTCGGTGCCGACCTCGCGGGCGACACGGGTGACCTCGTCGGCGAACGCGGACAGGGTGTCGACCATCGTGTTGATCACCCCGGCCAGCGCCGCGACCTCGCCCTTGGCTTCCACGGTGATCTTCTGGCTCAGATCGCCGCGCGCCACCGCGGTGGCGACCTGCGCGATCGAGCGCACCTGGTTGGTCAGGTTCGAGGCCATGACATTGACGTTGTCGGTCAGGTCCTTCCAGGTGCCGGACGCTCCGCGCACGGTCGCCTGACCACCGAGGTTGCCTTCGGTGCCGACCTCGCGCGACACACGCGTGACCTCGTCGGCGAACGAGGACAGCTGGTCGACCATCGTGTTGATGGTTTCCTTGAGCGCCAGGATCTCGCCGCGGGCGTCCACCCGGATCTTCTGGGTCAGGTCGCCGCCGGCGACGGCCGTGGTGACCTGCGCGATCGAACGCACCTGCGCGGTCAGGTTGTCGGCCATCACATTGACCGACTCGGTGAGGTCCTTCCAGGTGCCCGAGACGCCCTTCACGTCGGCCTGCCCACCCAGGCGGCCTTCGGTACCGACCTCGCGCGACACACGCGTCACCTCGTCGGCGAAGGACGAGAGCTGGTCGACCATCGTGTTGATCGTGTTCTTCAGCTCGAGAATTTCGCCGCGGGCGTCCACCCGGATCTTCTGGGTCAGGTCGCCGCCGGCGACGGCGGTGGCCACCTGCGCGATCGAACGCACCTGTGCCGTCAGGTTTCCCGCCATGAAGTTCACCGAGTCGGTGAGGTCGCGCCAGGTGCCGGAGACGCCCTTCACGTCGGCCTGCCCGCCGAGGATGCCCTCGGTGCCGACCTCGCGCGACACACGCGTGACCTCGTCGGCGAACGACGAGAGCTGGTCGACCATCGTGTTGATCGTGTTCTTCAGCTCCAGAATTTCGCCGCGGGCGGAGACGGTGATCTTCTGACTCAGGTCACCGCCCGCGACCGCGGTGGTGACCTGGGCGATATTGCGGACCTGGTCGGTGAGGTTGCCGGCCATGAAGTTCACCGAGTCGGTCAGGTCGCGCCACACGCCGCCGACGCCGGGGACCTCGGCCTGGCCGCCGAGCTGACCCTCCGAACCGACCTCGCGCGCGACCCGGGTGACCTCGTCCGCGAACGAGGACAGCTGGTCGACCATGGTGTTGACCGTGTTCTTGAGCTCGAGGATCTCACCGCGCGCGTCGACATCGATCTTCTGCGACAGATCGCCCTGCGCCACCGCGGTGGCGACCTGGGCGATGTCACGCACCTGGCTGGTCAGGTTGCCCGCCATCGCGTTCACCGAGTCGGTGAGGTCGCGCCAGGTGCCGGAGACGCCCTTGACGTCGGCCTGCCCGCCGAGGATGCCCTCGGTGCCCACTTCGCGCGAGACGCGGGTGACCTCGGAGGTGAACAGCGAGAGCTGATCGACCATGCCGTTGAACACCGTGGCTATCTCACCGAGCAACCCGTCGGCGTCGGTGGGCAACCGGGTGCCGAAATCACCGTCGCGTACCGCCGTCAACCCGGCCAGGAGCTGACGCAGCTCGACCTGGTCGGTCGCCTCGGGCACAACGCGGGCTGGCGCCGCCGTTTCCGTCATTCCCAATCCTCGCTGGTCGACCGATCCCGAACCCAGCGCAGCCACAGGAAGATCGGTGGCGAGCGAGGGATTACCGGCTGCGGGCACTCGCCCGCCCCGAAACTTTACGCCCTGCGCGACCGCCGCGAATCCCGAACTTTCCAGCCGCCGGGTCGACGGACCCGCAGCCGGGACAGCACCTTTGGGCGCGCGGTCAGAGGTCGAGGTAGAAACGAATCGTGGTGCCCGCCGCACTGGTGTGCACGCGCACCAAATCGGCCATGTAGTGCACCAGGATCAGGCCTCGACCACCCAGTTGCCCTGGCGCGGGCGGCCTTCGGCCGGCCAGCGGATCGGGCATCTGCCCGCCGTCGCGAACGTCACACACCACCTGGCCGCGCTCGGCCCAGATCGCGCAGGTCCCACGGCCGCCGCCGTGTACCACGCTGTTGGTGGTCAACTCCCCCACCGCGAGTTCCGCGTCCTGGAGCCGGACCCCCGACAGGCCCAGCGCGGCGGCCTGCTCGACCGCGAAGGAACGGACCGCGCGTAACTCTGCCGCACCGAACGAAAAGGTGGGTGCGTGCGGAACCGGCGGCAGCGGCTCGTTGTAGCGGGCCACGATCGCCGGCCAGTCGTAGTGGTCACTCGCCTGCTCGTGTCCCTGAATGATCATGGTGGGGTGGGTGATTCGCGCGTCGGCCAGGACATCGGCGGCTAGTCGCGTTTCGTCATAGGGGCACAGGATCGTCATCGGACGGCCCGCGAACGCCGCGTTGATCAATGCTTCGTGCTGCGCGCACGCGGGGTACTCGACCGGGCTGCGTTCCGCCCAGATCGGCTGGCCGATGACGCGCACGCGTCTGTCCGGGTGGGCGTCGGCGAACCCGCGCAGCACCTTCGGAATGATCCGCCCGGGATTGCGCCCCGCCTCGGTCATATCCAGGAACAGGATGCCGTCGGCGTCCGCGCCCAATCCGCTCTGGATCAGTTCCAAGTTGGGGGCGGGCACCGCTACGGCCGCCGGCTCCCCCGCGGCCAGGCCTTCGCGCAGAAACGACACGGTGTGCCGGGTGTATTCCGCTGCGGTGCGGTAGAAGAGGGCAGGATGCTCGAACGCTTGACGCTCGGCTAACGGGCTCACCTGCACAGCGGCCCTCCTCGAATTCGCCGACCCGCCCACACTGTATCCGGACGACCCCGGCGGCAAGGCACCGCCTACGAGACCGGCTGCTATTCGGTCTCGTAGGTGATCACCGGCTCCTCAGAACGGGAGCACATCCTCGGCCCGGCGGCGGGGCGTCTCCGCCAGCGGGGCGGCGCGCGTGGCCAGCCCGGCGCGGACCATCACCTGGGGATGCTTCCCCGCGCAGATCGAGAAGCGGATCTCCTCGCGCAGCTCGGGCAGGCCGAGTGGTTCGGTCTGCACGCAGGTGGCCAGGCCCAGGTCGGTGGCCGCGAGCAGGAGGGCGCTGAGGGATTCCCCGGCGCGCAGCTGGGCCGCCCGCTCATCGCTGTCGGTGGCGATCACCAGCCAGGTCGCCGCGTCCCGGGTGAGTTTCGGGTCGGCCAGAGCGGGATCCGCGAACGCGCGGCCGGGCAGCTCGTCCTCGGCGCGGACGGCGGCGGTGTTGCGGGCGGGCACGCCTTCGCGGGTGCCGCGGCAGCCACTCCAGGCGGCGAGCTCCGTTCGGTAGGGCACATCGTGTGCGTGGTGGCGCGCGGCCCGGCGAATCAGCTCGCTCAACTCGGGCCGGTCGGCACTCGCCACGGTTTGCACACCCGCACCGAAACGGGTGCCGTACTCGACGGCCGTTTTCAAGGAGAGTTCGGGCATCTTGCCCCAGTCGAACCGGCGGCGATCACTGCGGCGATGTGTCATCGCGGCCGCCAGCTGGATGTCGGTCGCGGTCGGTCGCCGGGGCGCCAAATCGAGGACCGCGAGATACTCGGGCACCGCCGGGTTCGGCAGCGTCTCGACTTCGCTGTGCCACCCGAGCGCGCCCAGCGCCACCCGCGCGTGATGCAGCACCGCACCGCAGCTGACGATCAGGGCCCGCTGGTGCGGATCGGTCGCGGGCAGATGCCGGGACGTGTCGGCGTACAGGTGCAGTCGCTCATTGATCAGATGCCATCGCCAGGGCTGGGAGTTGTGGACCGAGGGCGCCCGCTGGGCCAGCCCGATCGCTGCCCTGATCGTGTCGACGCTCGGATAGGCGCAGTTCATCGCTGACATTCACCCTTTCGAGTCGGCTCGTTCGCACTCCACCGTGCCCGTCGAACAGTCCCGTGACACCGGGCCGAAGGTCACCACGATTCGGGACCTATTGCCTCATTCGGCGATCAGACTGCGGCCCTTCACAATTCCATCACGGTTTAGTAACGGGAGCCGGGGGTAGTCCAGTGCTACGAGCCACCGCCGAAAACATTCACCAGCAGGTGCACCACGGAGGACAGACAGCTCATGCAAACCACAGGTCGGCCGACCATTGTCCCCACGCAGGTGCCGGGCGAATCCGGGATAACCGAGATGACGCTCCCGCTGTCGCGGCTGCACGTTCAATGGCGGGCCAGCGACGGACATTTCATCGTCCAGCACCCCGACGACATGCCCACCCCCGACGGCGACGACGACGAATTGCTCTGGCGACCGTGGCTGGGGCGCAACGACATGGTGGTCGCGACCTCCGGCCCGCCGCAGCCGCCCGAGCAGATGTGGTGGGCGGTGTGGGGCGAGGATGTCGGCGAGCCGGTCGATGTCCAGGTCGGCGGTCACTACCATCCGACCATCCAGGTGCTGGGCAAGCTGTGGTTCACCGAGTGGACCGGGTGTGAACAATCCGCCCTGGTCAGCACGGCGACCCGGGTCAGTGAGATCCATTTCGCGCCACCGGCGCCCACGACGCCGCTGCCCGCCGACGTCGCCGCCAGCGGCTGGCGCCACATCGAGACCCCGGCCAGCTTCCGGGATATCTCGCTCACCACACCGATGACGCCGGCCGCGGCGAGCTGAGGCCAGACAAACGGGACGGAGGCGATGGACCGCAGCGGTCCCGCCTCCGACCAGGTATTGCTGTGCTTACGTCAGATCACTGCGTTCATGATGGTGCCCGCGCTGGTGGCAACGGCACCGCCCGCCATGGCGCTGGCGATCATCTTCGGGGACTGCAGGCCGCCGCCATTCCACTTCTCCCAGGCAAAGCGGCCGCCGCCGTAGGTGATAGCCGTGATGCCGGAGAGCTGGACCAGCCAGGTGAAGTAGCGGCCCATCTGCATCAGCTTGTCGGCCAGCGGCGGCGCCTCGGGGGCGGGATTGCCGACGACCTGGGCTAGGACGGTGTCTTGTAGCGCGCAGAGGATCAGGCTCACTGTCATGCTCCTTTATGGATGCCGAGGTGAAGAATTCGCCGACCGTGCGGTCTTGTTCAGGCCCATTCAACAACACGGAAAAGGGGGGACCGGGCCGACACACCGGTCCTGTCGCGCCCCCTTGTCACGGAGTTTGCGCACCTCACCCAGTTTGCGGTAAAACCAGCGCTCTTGCTTGGGCGATACCGGCCCGCTGGAGGTTCGCTGAACATATTCTGAGCGGACGCCCAAGGAAGGACTCTCGATGGCGCAACCCCAGGTCCATACCAACACCGGCTTGTCGGCCAAAATCGACACCAGCATCGCGCACGAGGCGCGGGTCTACGACTATTGGCTCGGCGGAAAAGACAATTACCCGGCGGATCGCGCACTCGGCGACGCGATCGCCGGCCATATTCCCGCCATTCAGACCATGGCCAAGGCCAACCGGGCCTTCCTCGGCCGCTCGGTGCGCTATCTGGTCCGCGAGTGCGGCATCACCCAGTTCCTCGATATCGGCACCGGGATCCCGACCGCGGGCAACACCCACGAGGTGGCCCAGCGGGCCGAACCCGGCGCCCGCGTGGTCTACGTGGACAACGATCCGATCGTGCTGGCCCACGCCCGCGCGCTGATGTCGAGCTCGCCGCAGGGTAAGACCGCGTTCATCCACGCCGATCTGCACGACCCGGACAGCATCCTGAGTGATACGACGCTGGCCGACACCCTGGATTTCGACCGGCCGATCGCGATCATGCTCGTCGCCGTCCTGATGTACTTCGAGAACGACGACGACCCGCACGGCATCGTCGCGAAACTGCTGGCGGCCGTGCCGTCGGGCAGCTATCTGGTGATCACGCACCCGACCGCCGATTTCGACGAACGCGCGATGGCGCGCGTGGTGCACTCCGCCGAGGACGCCGGGATCACCTTCCATCCCCGCACTCGCGCTGAGACCGAATCACTGTTCGCCGGAACCGAACTCGTCGAACCCGGCGTGGTGCCGGTGGTGACCTGGCGCCCCGACCTCGCCGAGCGCGCCGCCACCCTGGTCGCCGATCCGGAATCGGCCTGGTACTGGGCGGGCGTCGGCCGCAAGCCGTAGCGCTGTCCGGGAATAGCCACGGGAGCGATACGTTCGTTGGAAGAAGTTAGTCCAACGAACGAAAGGGGCCGCCCGGTGGCGACCGAGACCGTGCAGGCCATCGGGCTCCGATCCGAGCGCGGGGCGGTGCTGGGGGCACTGATGCTCTCGACCGGTTTGGTCGCACTGGATTCCACCATCATCGCCACCGCGATCCTGACCATCACCCAGAATCTCGGCGGGTTCGCCCAGTTCCCGTGGCTGTTCTCCATCTATCTGCTCGCGCAGGCCGTGACGGTGCCGATCTACGGCAAGCTCGCCGACACTTTCGGGCGCAAACCGGTCCTGCTGTTCGGCATCGCGGTGTTCGCCCTGGGCTCGCTGCTGTGCGGGCTGGCGACCAGCATGGTCGGGCTGATCATCTTCCGCGCGATCCAGGGCCTGGGCGCGGGCGCGGTGCAGCCCATGACGCTGACCATCGCCGGTGATCTGTACACGCTCACCGAACGCGCGAAGGTGCAGGGCTATATCGCGGCGGTCTGGGCGACGTCCTCGGTGCTGGGCCCGCTGCTCGGCGGACTGTTCTCCGAGTACCTGAGCTGGCGCTGGATCTTCCTGGTGAATCTGCCCCTCTCGGCGCTGGCCGCGTGGATGCTGCTGCGGCACTTCAAGGAGACCGCACCCAAGCGGCAACGAGCCGGCATCGACTATCTGGGCGCGGCGCTGCTCACCGTCGGCGCGGGCGCGGTCATCCTGGCGCTGCTCGAAGGCGGGCACGCCTGGGCCTGGGCCTCGCCGACCAGCATCGCGATCTTCGCGGGCGGCGGTCTGGTGCTCGTCGCGTTCGCCCTGGTGGAGCGGCGGGCCGCGAGTCCGATTCTGCCGTTGTGGGTTCTCACCCGGCGGGTGCTGGTGGCGAGCAGCGTGATCTCGCTGCTGGTCGGTTCGGTGCTGCTCGGATTGACCTCCTACGTGCCGACTTTCGCGCAGGGTGTGCTCGGCAGTACCGCGCTGGTCGCCGGTCTGGGCGTGGGCGCGCTGACGCTGGGCTGGCCGATCACCGGCTCGATGGCCGGAAGGGTGTACATGCGCATCGGGTTTCGCAACAGCGCGCTGATCGGCAGCGGTGTCGCGATCGCCGGGGCAGCCTCGTTGCTGCTGGCCGGCGAGCAGTCCACGGTGTGGCAGCTGGCCGCGTCGTGCTTCGTGATCGGGCTGGGCATGGGCCTGGTGTCGACGCCGTCGATCATCGCGGCGCAGTCCAGCGCGGAATGGCACGAGCGCGGCGTGGTCACCTCGACGAACATGTTCGCCCGCTCTATCGGCAGCGCGGTCGGGGTCGCGGCGTTCGGCGCGATCGTGAACTCGCGGGTGCACGGCGCCGACAACCCCGCGCCCGCCGTGCTGTCCTCGGCGGTGCATCTGGTCTTCGTCGCGGTCGCCGCCTCGGCGGTGGTCATGTTCCTCGCGGCGCTGATGATGCCCGGCAAGCCCTGGCTGGACGCGGAGTAACCCGCGCTCAGACCGGCTTGCGGGCCTCGATCAGGAAGCGCGTGGTGGTCGCGACGAACGGGCCCTCGGCCGCGATCCGGTCGTGCAGGGCGCGCAGCTGGTCGCGGTACTGCTCGACGGTGAAGCCGGGGACCATCCAGATCACCTTGCGCAGGAAGTAGATGACGGCGCCGATGTCGTCGAACTCGGTGCGCAGTTCTTCCAGGCGCAGGTCGACCACCTCGAGGCCGGCGGCTTCGGCCTCGACGCGCGCGTCCTCGGGGCGGCGGCCCTTGCGCGCCTCCGGCTGCGGGCCCAGGAAGTATTCGACGAGCTCGAACACGCTGGCCGGTCCGACATGCTGGGACAGGTAGCTGCCGCCCGGCCGCAGCACCCGGGCGATCTCACCCCACCAGGCCCGCACCGGGTGCCGGCTGGTGACCAGGTCGAAGGCGTTGTCCGCGAACGGAAGCGGCGGTTCGTCGGGATCCGCGACGACGACCGCGCCCAGCGGATGCAGCAGCCCGGTCGCCTTGGCGACATTGGGCGGCCACGATTCGGTGGCGACCATGGTGCGCGGCAGCCGCGCGGCGCCGGCCAGCACCTCGCCGCCGCCGGTCTGGATATCCAGCGCCGCATCGACCTCGGCCAGCCGCGCGCTCATCAGACGCTGATAGCCCCACGAGGGTCGCTGTTCGGTTGCCCGGCCGTCGAGCCAGGAGAAATCCCAGCCGTCCACCGACACCGATTCCGCCTCGGCCACCAGATCTTCGAACGCTCGCGACATATCAGCGATCCTCTCACCGCCGTCCAGTGAATTTCCGTCCGGAAACGCCGATGCTCAGGCGGTGCGCTTGCCGAGCCGCGTCAGCGCGAGATAGCCGAGCCCGACCAGGACGGCCCAGCCGGCGCCGACCACCAGCGCGGTCCGGCCGCTCTCGGTCAGGAACAGCAGCACGACCACCAGCGCGAGGAACGCGAGCGCGAGCCAGGTGGTGACCGGCGCACCCGGCAGCCGGTAGTCGCTGGCGGGCAGCAGGCCGCGCTTGACCCGGCCGCGGTAGACGAGGTGGCAGACCAGGATCATGCCCCACACGAAGATGATGCCGATGGTGCTCACCGAGGTGATGTAGGCGAACGCCTTGTCCGGGGAGATCACGTTCACCACGACGCCGATCACCATGACCGCGGCCGACGCGCTGATTCCGACGTAGGGCACCGCGCGCGAGCTGAGCTTGTTCAGCGCGCCGGGCGCCTCACCGTGCAGCGACAGCGTGCGCAGCATCCGCCCGGTCGAGTAGATGCCGGAGTTGCAGGAGGACAGCGCCGCGGTGAGCAGCACGAAGTTGATCAGGCCCGCCGCGCCCGGGATGCCGATCTGCTGGAAGACCTCCACGAACGGGCTCTTGCCCTCCTCGAAGTTGCGCCAGCTCGACACCGACAGGATCACCACGAGCGCGCCCACATAGAACAGCCCGATCCGGAAGGGCAGTGTGTTGATCGCCTTGCGCAGGGTCTTGCGCGGCTCGCGCGCCTCCCCCGCCGTGACGCCGACGAGTTCGACACCGACGTAGGCGAACAGCACGATCTGCAGCACCAGCAGCGACTGGCCGAACCCGTTCGGGAAGACGCCGCCGTCGGCCCACAGGTTGGTCACCGTCGGGTCGGCCGCGTGGCCGAAACCGATGGTGAGCACGCCGATGCCGAGCAGGATCATGCCGATGATCGCGGTCACCTTGATGGTGGAGAACCAGAACTCGCCCTCGCCGAAGAGCCGCACCGAGATCAGGTTCGCCCCGAACATGACGGCCAGCACCACCAGCGCGGTGATCCACGCCTCGATGTCGAACCAGTACTGCACGTATTTGCCGGCCACGGTGATCTCGGCCATGCAGGTCGCCACCCACACCGCCCAGTAGGACCAGCCGGTCGCGAACCCGGCGAAGCGGCCGAGGAACTCGTGCGCGTACTCGGCGAAACTGCCGGACACCGGGCGGTAGGTGAGCAGTTCGCCCAGCGCCCGCATGATCACGAAAATGGCCAGGCCCGCGACCAGGTAGGCCAGGATCAGCGCCGGGCCCGCCTGCTCGATGGCGCCGCCCGCGCCGTAGAACAGGCCGGTGCCGATGGCGCCGCCGATCGCGATCATCTGGATCGTGCGCGGGTTCAACCCCCGCGCGTAGCCCTCCTCGGCCGGTCCGGCCGAGTCGGATAGCTCCGCGCCCGCGTGTAGCTGACGGTCAGAGGCTGTCATGGATGGATCCTTCCCTCTTCTCTCGAGGCGTCACGCTACCGCCAGGCAAACAGCCGGTGGTCATGCCACTGCGGTCGTCGCCGTTCTCGCTGGTAGATAACTGAATTCGCCGCCCCGGCGTTTCGGTACTTTCGAGGGCATGGGGACCACCTCGGAGCGGCCACGCGCCACCCGGACCGACGATGCCGTGACCGCGCTGGTGTCCCTCTGGCTGATCGCCGGGTTGCTGCTCGACGCGTGGGCGCATTCCAACCGGCCCGGCCTGGAAACCTTCTTCACGCCCTGGCACGCGGTCTTCTACAGCGGCTTCGCCGCCACCGCGGGCTGGGTCGCCCTGTTGGTGTGGCGGCAGTGGCGGGCCGGGCGGCGCGGGCTCGCGGCGGTCCCGCTGGGCTACGGGCCGACGCTGCTCGCCCTGGTGGTCTTCGCGCTGAGCGGTGTCGCGGACATGGTGTGGCACACCGTCTTCGGCATCGAGGAGTCGATCGACATCCTGTTCAGTCCGAGCCACCTCGGGCTGGCGATCTCGATGGCCGTCATCGTCACCACGCCGGTCCGGTCGGTCTGGCGGGATCCGGCACCGGGCACGCTGGCGCGGTTGTGGCCCGCGCTGCTGGGCACCGGGCTGGCGATCGCCGAGGTCATGGTGTTCCTGGAGTACGGCAACGCGCTGCTGCTGCGGGCCACCTGGATCGTCACCGGATTCTCCGAGACCACGAACAACTCGGCCACCCAGATCGCGGTCCGCATGCTGGTGACCAACGCGGTCCTGCTGCTGCCGCTGCTGTTCCTGGCCCGGCGCTGGGGTCTGCCGCCGGGCGCGGCCACGCTCTGCACCGTGCCGCTGCTCATCCTCAGCGGCGCGGAGACCGGCGGCACGAATTGGAGCACCCTGTTCTCGATGCTGATCGCCGCCGTCGGCGTCGACCTGCTCGCGCTGGCGCTGCGCCCGAGCGCCGACCGGCCGCGGGCCTACTGGCTCTTCGCCACGCTCGCGCCGCTGTTCACCTGGTCGCTCTATCTCGGCGTCGCGTCGGCGGCGGTCGGCCGCCTGCCCGCCATCGTCGAATTGTGGACGGGCGCACCGGTGGTGGCCGCCGCCGTCGGCCTCGCGCTCGGCGCGCTCATGCTGCCGGGCGGACCGGTCCTCGATCCGGCGGCGCCGCGCTCCTGACCTCGGCCCGCGGCTGCTCGGCGAAGCCGGGCAGGTGCCGATTCACCAGCGGGATCAGCAGCTGGATGAGCGGGCCGATGCCGAAGGCGTAGACCAGCGTGCCGATGCCGAGGCTGCCGCCGAGCGCGAACCCGATCGCCAGCACCGTCACCTCGATCGTGGTGCGGATCAGCCGGACCGACCAGCCGGTGCGCCGCACCAGGCCAGTCATGAGGCCATCGCGCGGCCCCGGGCCCATGCCCGCACCGATATACAGGACGGTGGCGGCGGCGTTCAGCACCACGGCCAGCAGCATCGCGCCGATCCGCGCGGGCAGCCACTCCCAGGCCGGCAGCAGCCACAGTCCCGCGTCGACCGAGAGGCCGATCACGATGACGTTGCTGATGGTGCCCAGGCCGGGCTTCTGCCGCAGCGGGATCCACAGCAGCAGGACCACCACGCCGGTCACCGCCGTCACGGCGCCGAAGCTGATCGGGACGTGCTCGGCCACCCCTTGATGGAACACATCCCACGGATCGAGCCCCAGGTTCGCGCGAATCATGACCGCCATCGAGAACCCGTACAACCACAGCCCGCTGTAGAGCGCGACCAACCGACGAACCAGCATGAGACCAGAATGCGGACAACTGGTCCGCAAAAACAGAGCCAGTGATCAATTGCTGGCCTGATCACCCGATCTTCAGTACCGGTGCGAACGCGCCGGTGAACGGTGCCGTCAGCACGGTGTCGCCGCCCCGCATCGACACCGTGGCCGCGCCCTCCGCGCCGAGCAGTCGCGCTTCCCCCCGCAGGCCGACACCTTGCACGGTGATCGGCCCGGTGGGGCGGCCCAGCACGATGACGTAGGTGTCGGAACCCTTGCGGGTGAACACGACCCGGGTGCCGTCGGTGGTCGTCGCCGTGGACGTGTGCCACGGGCGCGTGCCGTCCACGGCCTCCCGGTTGACCGCCAGCCACGCGCCGATCGCGTCCAGCCGGGACCGCTGCCCGGGCACGATCACGCCCGCTCCCCCGCTCGGACCCGAATTCAGCAGCAGCGCACCGTTGTTCGCCGCCGCCTCGGCCAGGCTGGTCAGGAGCTCCTCCGGCTGCGCGTACTCGGCCTCGGTTTCCTGACGGTTGTAACCGAAGGACCCGCCGATCCCGCGGTCCTGCTGCCAGAACCGCTCCTGCACGGTGTCGTAGCCGGCGTACTCGGGGGTCCGGAAGTCGCTGTGCGGCACGGTGGGCGGATTGTTGACCCGGTCGGCCGCGCCGGGCTGGGCGAGCACCCATTTCATCAGGCGGTCGAAACCCCAGCGCAGCGGCTGCCGCCCCAGCACCTGCTTGGCGAACGACGCGGTCTGCCAGCGGTCGTTGACCACACCCTCGGGCACGGTGTTGTAGTAGTCGGCGAACAGCGCGTTCAGCCGCTGCTGACCGGTCGGCCAGCCGATGTCGTTCCAGAGAATGTCGGGCCGGTACCGCTGCACGAGTTCACGCACCTGCGCCTCGGCGTAGTCGGCGTAGTCCGCGCCGTAGGGCAGATAGATGTAGTCCCCGAGCGTGTTCACCACGCGCGGCTGGAAGGTCCAGTCGACGCCGCCGGAGTAGTAGAGGCCGAACTTCATGCCGCGGGCGCGCACCGCGGCGGCCAGTTCCCCGATCAGGTCCCGCTTCGAATGGAAGTCCGGCGCGTGCGGGTTGCGCACGGCCGACGGCCACAGGGCGTAGCCGTCGGCGTACTTCGCGGTCAGCACCACATACGAGGCCCCGCTGGAGCGGAACGTCTCGGCCCAGGCCACCGGATCCCAGTCGGCCAGTTCCGCTTCGAACTTGCGCGCGATAT
Organism: Nocardia sp. NPDC050712; assembly: GCF_040654295.1. NCBI lineage: Bacteria > Bacillati > Actinomycetota > Actinomycetes > Mycobacteriales > Nocardiaceae > Nocardia > Nocardia sp. NPDC050712. The sequence continues at coordinate 816,911 of NZ_JBFAHT010000002.1, read as the reverse complement.
CGGCGTAGGTCGCCGTGCCGTAGGTGGCACGGTGGTAGGCGGCGGTGGGTGAATCCGGGTCTTTGATCTGGTTGGCGTAGTCCTCCGCGTAGGGGCTGCGGGTGAGGGCGTGGTCGTAGTCCTGGGTCAGGGTCTCGGTGAAGGTGCGCCCGGTCGGCGCGAAACCCGGCACCGAATAGGGGCCCCAGTGCAGCATGACCCCGAACTTGGCGTCCTGGAACCAGGCGGGCAGCGGGTGCGCGCGCAACGAGTCCAGCGTGGCGTCGTACGGGCCGGTGGTCGTCATGGCCGCCTTCGCGTCGTCGGTGCGGGCCCACTGCCACGACCCGATGCCCAGGGCCGCGGCGATCGCGACCCCGAGCGCCAGCACGACCAGGCCGGCGCGGAGGACGATCCGGCCGATCCGGCGGGGCCAGGATCGAGGTGTGGGCGGCATGGCTCAACGCTAGGGCCGGGTAAGGGCCGCCGTCGTCATCCGGAGGACCGATCGCGGGTCGTTCTCGGGTAGCACCGCCTGGTGTCACAGGTAGCGGGGCGCGCGCCGGTAACGTCGGGGCCATGAGCAGCCTCGAGGTCGCCGTGATCGGGTACGGACTGGCGGGATCGGTGTTCCACGCGCCGCTGATCGCCAGCGAGCCGCGGATGCGGGTGGCCGCCGTGGTCACCGGGTCGGCCGAACGCGCGGCGCAGGCCGAGCGGGAGCACCCCGGCGTGCGGGTGGTGCCCGACGCCGACGCGCTGTTCGCCGACCTGTCCGGCCTCGATCTGGTAGTCGTCGCGACGCCGAACCGCACGCACGCGCAATTGGCCCAGCGCGCGCTGGCCGCGGGCGTGCCGGTGGTGGTCGACAAACCGTTCGCGGTCACCGCGGACGACGCCGAAGCCGTTGTCGCGCAGGCGGAGCAGAGCGGGGTGCTGCTGTCGGTGTTCCAGAACCGGCGCTGGGACGGCGATTTCCTGACCGTCCGTCAGCTGGTCGAGAACGGAAAGCTCGGTGCGGTGCGGCGGTTCGAGTCCCGCTTCGAACGCTGGCGCCCGGTGCCCAAGGGCGGCTGGCGCGAGGTGGGCGACGCCGCGGACGGCGCGGGCATCCTGCTCGATCTGGGACCGCACCTCGTCGACCAGGCGCTGACGGCGTTCGGACCGGTGCGCTCGGTGTACTGCGAACTGGACCGCCGCCGTCCGGGCATCCAAACCGACGACGACGCCTTCTTGGCCCTCACCCATGAGTCCGGGGTCCGCTCGCACCTTTGGATGAGCGCGGTGACACCGCAACTGGGTCCACGGTTCCGGGTGCTGGGTTCGGAGTCCGGCTACGTCACCTACGGCCTGGACCCGCAGGAAGCAGCGCTGCGCGAGGGCAAGCGGCCCGGCGACGGACCTTGGGGCACAGTCGATTCCGCCGACTGGGGCACCCTCGGCGCGGACCCGGATCTCGCGCCCTATCCCACCCTCGCGGGCGACTACCTCGCCTTCTACACCGCCATGGCCGACGCGCTGATCGACGGCGCACCGGTTCCGGTCGATCCGCGCGATGCCGTCACCGTCCTGCGCATCCTCGAATCCGCCCGGGACTCCGCGACTTCGGGTGCGGCGCGAGCGCTCTAGTGGACGGTGCCCGAACGCGCCGATAGGGTGCGGCGGTGGACAGTGCGGATTTGATCGACCGGGGTGCGTCAATCGCCGATCGGCTCCAGACCACGCAGTCACCGCCGTCGTGGCAGCTGGTGGTGATCACCGGCTTGATCGCGCTGGTGCTCGTCGGCTACTCCCCGGTCTGGCGCCGGACACGCAATGTGGTGACCATCGCGCACGAGGGCGGCCACGCCCTGCTCGCGCTGCTCACCGGCCGCCGGCTCAACTGCATCACCCTGCATTCGGACACCTCGGGGCTCACCGTCTCCAGCGGCAAGCCGTACGGCCTCGGCATGATCCTCACCACGATGGCGGGTTATCCGGCGCCGGCCCTGCTCGGCCTGGGTTTCGCCGCGCTGCTCTACGCCAATCGCATCACCCTGATGCTGTGGGTCGCCCTCCTGCTGCTGGCCGCGGTGCTGATCAAGGTCCGCAACGTCTACGGCCTGATCACCGTCTTCGGTTTGGGCGCACTGACTTTCGCGGTCTCCTGGTTCGGCACCGACGTACTCCAGGCCGCCTTCGCCTACCTCGGCGCCTGGTTCCTGCTGCTGGCCGGCGCCCGTCCCGTCCTGGAACTCCAGCGCGGCCGCCGTCAGCGCTGGCGCAACCCCGGCGGCGTCGATTCCGACGCCGACCAGCTCGCCCGCCTCACCCATCTCCCCGGTCTGCTGTGGGTGCTGTTCTTCGGCGTCATCGCGGTCGCCTGCCTGCTCGTCGGCACCGGCTTCCTGCTCTCGGACGCGACCGGCGTCTGCATCCCGGTGGTCTCCGGCGACTGCCCGGCCCCGTCCTGGCTCAACCCGTAACGTTTCCCTCGGGCACGATGGATGCCATGAAACTGCGTATCTTCACCGAGCCGCAGCAGGGCGCGGACTACGACACCCTGCTGGCCGTCGCGAAAGCCACCGAGGACTTGGGGTTCGACGCTTTCTTCCGGTCCGATCACTACCTGGCCATGGGCGGCGCCGAAGGGTTGCCCGGCCCGACCGACGCCTGGATCACACTGGCCGGCCTCGCCCGCGAGACCAAGCGGATCCGCCTGGGCACGCTGGTCACCGCCGCCACCTTCCGGCTGCCCGGGCCGCTGGCGATCCAGGTCGCCCAGGTCGACCAGATGTCGGGTGGCCGCGTCGAATTGGGTTTGGGCAGTGGCTGGTTCGCCGCCGAGCACGCCGCCTACGGCATCCCGTTCCCGGACGACAAGTTCGCCCGGTTCGAGGAGCAGCTGGCGATCGTCACCGGACTGTGGGCGACCAAGCCCGGCGACACCTTCGACTTCGACGGCAAGCACTACCAGCTGACCGGCTCCCCCGCGCTGCCCAAGCCGGTCCAGGATCCGCTGCCCGTGATCATCGGCGGCACCGGCCCCAAGCGCACGCCGCGGCTGGCTGCGCGGTACGCAAGCGAGTTCAACGTGCCGTTCCACTCCGTCGAGGACACGGCCGCCGGCTTCGGGCGGGTGCGGGCCGCCGCCGAGGCCTATGGGCGCCCCGCGGACGAGCTGGTGTACTCCAACGCGCTGGTGGTGTGCGTCGGTGACAGCGATGCCGAGGTGGCGCGCCGGGCCGCCGCGATCGGCCGCGAGGTCGACGAGTTGAAGGCCAACGGCCTGGCCGGTTCGCCCGCGGAGGTGGTCGACAAGATCGGGCGCTACGCCGAGGTCGGCAGCTCCCGCATCTACCTGCAGGTACTGGATCTGCACGACCTGGATCACCTGGAACTGATCGCGGCGCAGGTGCAGTCGCAGCTCTGAGTGGCGAACCCGCTCGCGCGCTCGGTGATTCGCGCGCGTGAGCGGGCCAACGATGGCGCTTTGCTAACGATCAGCAGGCGGGTGCCGATGCAGACCGTGGGTCGGTGCACATCGACGACGCTGTGCGCCAGCTCACAACGACGGCCCCCACCGGGCCGCGCGGACCCACCTGCCCCGGAGGATGTCCGGCAGACAGCAATCCAATGGCTATTCGAATGCAAGCCGCCCCAGGAGTTCTCTTGAGACCGTTCCGTCGCAGCAACCGCCCTGTTCGATCGGCCAAGCCCGGCACCGTGGCCACCGCGATCCTCGCCTCGGGGGTCGCCCTGACCGTGGGTGTGGCAACCGCCAACGCCCGCCCCGTCGGGCCGTTCGACGTCGGCGGCGCGATCGAGGCGGAATTCGACCTGGCCGGTGGGCCGGGCGTGCTCGGCGAGCCCACCGCACCCGAGGCCGACGCGGCCGCCGGCGGCAAGTTCCAGACCTTCGCCAACAACGCCTCCATCTACTGGACCGACGCGACCGGCGCGCACACCGTCGCCGGCCCGATCCGCAACAAGTGGAGCGCCCTGGGCTGGGAGAGCGGCGCGCTGCGCTACCCGGTGACCAGCGAGGCCCAGACGCCGACCGGATCCGGTCGCTTCGTCCAATTCCAGAACGGTTCCATCTATTACTCGGTCGGCACCGACGCCCACCAGATCGGCGGATTCATCCGCGACAAGTGGGGCCAGCTCGGCTGGGAGAACGGCCTGCTCGGCTTCCCGCTCACCGACGAGGCCGCCGGCGCCAAGGGCGGCCGCTACAACCTCTTCCCAGGTGGGGCCATCTATTGGTCGTCCAGCACCGGCGCGCACGCGGTGTGGGGCTCGATCCGGGACAACTGGGTTCGGGCCGGCGCCGACAGCGGCCGCTACGGCTACCCGACCAGCGACGAATACGACTACGAAGACGGCAAAGCCCAGGACTTCCAGGGCGGGCGCATCACCTGGGAGCCGTGAGCATAGGTAGCCTGTCGCCTGTGCAACCGCTTGGCGTGAACGATCCGCGACGGATCGGCGACTACCGCATTCTCGGCGTGCTCGGCGCCGGCGGGATGGGCAAGGTCTATCTCGGCCGCAACGCGGGCGGGCGCACGGTCGCGGTCAAAGTCATCCGGCCGGACCTGGCCGACAGTGGCGAGTTCCGCGCGCGGTTCGAACGCGAGGTGACCGCGGCGCAGCGCGTCGGCGGCCGGTTCACCGCGCCGGTGCTCGACGCCGACGTGGACGCGCACCCGCCCTGGCTGGCCACCGGTTACGTCGCCGGACTGCCGCTCGACGACGCGATCCAGCGGTTCGGCACCTTCACCGAGGTCACCCTGCTGGTGCTGGCCCGCGGCCTGGCCGAGGCGCTGATCGCGGTGCACGGCGCGGGCGTGGTGCACCGCGACCTGAAACCGTCGAATGTGCTGCTGGCCGTGGACGGTCCGAAGGTGATCGACTTCGGTATCGCGCGCGCCGTGGAGGACACCGCGCTCACTACCACCGGAAAGGTCATCGGCTCACCGGGATTCATGTGCCCGGAGCAGGTCACCGGGGAAGCCGTGGTGCCCGCCAGCGACGTGTTCGCGCTCGGTGGCGTGCTGGTCTACGCGGCGACCGGTCACGGGCCGTTCGGCACCGGCGAGACCGTGCACATGCTGTGGCGCGTGGTCTACGAGGAGCCGCAGTTGGACGGGGTGCCCGAACGGCTGCGCCCGCTGGTCGCCGCCTGCCTGGCCAAGGATCCCGCGGCCCGGCCGACCCCGCACCAGATTCTCGACGAACTGTTCCGGCTCGGCGTGCCCGAGGGCGGCGGCTGGCTGCCCGGGCCGGTGCTGCACGAGGTCAGCACGCGCGCGGTGCAACTGCTGGACCTGGATTCCGGGCCCGCGGATCCGCGGGAATACACGCAGCCGACCCAGTGGCAGCCCAGCTACACGCCGCCGCACGGGCAGCAGTGGCCCGTAACCGCGCCGGGCCCGGATCAGTATGCGCAGCAGGGCTACACGGGCCGGACCGACCCGACGCAAATGTCCCAGCCCGTGCACTGGCAGGGTGAACCGCCGAAGCCGAAACGCCGCGGCGGACTGATCGCCGGGCTCCTGGTGGTGGCCATCCTGGTCGCGGCCGCCGCGTTCGTCGTGGGAAACCAGCTGCGCGACGACGATTCCGGGACCACCGCGAGTTCGAGCTCGCAGACCACGGAGCCGAGCACGTCGGCCTCGGCCACCACGTCCTCCGCGACGTCGACCAGCGCGGCCCCGTCCGGCGCGAGTGTGCCGAAGGCTTTCGTCGGCACCTGGAAGGGCACCGCGAACGACTCGATCTTCGGCTTCGATATCGAGCTGACCATCAACGAGGGCTCCGTCGGCGACGAGGTGGGCACGTCCTCCAACACCGGCAAGCTCTCCGGCCAACGCTGCTCGCGGGCCGAGCGTTTGACCACCGTGGGCACCACCCAGATCACACTGACCGCCCGCCTCACCGGCGGTGGCGGCTGCCTGGACGACGGCCACACCACCACGTTGACGGCCAATCCGGATGGTTCGCTGCTGTACAGCACGCAGGGCCTGACCGGGGCGATGACCGGGACACTGCGCGCGGTATAGCGGTCCGGCGCGCGTCCCGGTTTGCGTGGTTTGTGATCATCTCGGATACGCTTGCGCTGCCTCGCCTCTCGTTACCGCAGTTCGTGCCGGGTGGCCGACGCATTTCCAGCCGGACGACGGCGTCCTTCCGATGACTCGGCAGCTGCCGGGAGCTGACCCACACGGAGTATTGATGATGATCGCTGGTGCGCGCACCCGGAACCGGATCGCGGCGCTGATCCCGGTTTTCGCTGTACTCCTGGCCGGGGCCGGCCTGTCCGCGCCCACCGCGCACGCGGCCGTCGCCGACACCGTCTGCGGTACCGCGCTCAGCGGGGATGAGATCACCTCGATCGCACAGCTTTCCGACACCGGCGCACTGACCGGCTCGTCGATGCAGCGCCTGGAACAGGCCGTCGACAATCACCGGCAGATCACCGAAATCCTGGTGCGGCACCAGGATCGGCGCGGTGTGCTCGCGCTCGGGCTCAACGGTGTCGAGTACGCCGCCGTGATGCCCTTGCAGCGCGATCCCGCCGCCTTCGCGAATCCCGAATGGGCGCACCGGATCAGCCTCGACCTGCTCTCGCGCTTCCTGGACAACCTGCACGCCGAGTTCACCGGCGCGCCCGCCGAGGCCCACTGGGCGCACTATTTCGCGCTGGCCCGCCAGTGCGAGCTCTCCGCCGCCCGGGTCGCGATGGCCGGATACAACGCGCACCTCACCGTCGATCTCACGTATTCGATCGCGGCCGTGGGCAGCACTCAGGACAACGCCGCCGACTACTTCCGGATCGTCGACGGTATCGCCCAGCAGGGCCCCTTGATCGTGTCCTCCACGAAGCAGGTCTACGGCGGGGATCTCGGTCCGCTCTGGCGCTTCTACTTCGTCGGCGAAGGGCTCGACGCGGTGCTCGGTGCGGGTGTGGGCAGCGGGCCGCTGCTGCGTCTTGCCGACGCGGGCGCCAATGTCTTCATCTTCGGCAATGGTCTCGCCCTGCAAGACCCGGCGCTGGCTCCGTCCGTCCGCGCCGAGGTCGACGCGCTGTGGCCCACCGCCGACGCGGCGTTCGCGGTGTTGAGCGCCAACGGCGGGCTGTAGTCGCCGCACCGCGCATCGGCAGCGCATGATCGAAGGGTCATGCTGAGTGATCAGGCCGGGCGATCGGGTAAGGACCAAGGTATGAGTAGCCGAGGGCGTATCGCATCGATGGTTGTCGCACTGGTCGCCGGTGCGGCGCTGACCGCGTGCGGCGGGGATTCCGAACCGGATAGCCGTTCCAGCGGCACCTTGGTCAGTAGTACCGCGCCGAGTACGCCGTCGGGGGTGCCGGATCTCGGTGCGGCGGAGGAGATCGCGCGCGGGATCGACGTGCCGTGGGGGTTGGCGTTCCTGCCGGACGGCGCGGCGCTGGTCGCCGAGCGGGATACCGGGCGGATCGTGCGGGTGATGGCGGGGCGCGCACCGGAGCAGGTCTACCAGGTCTCTGGTGTGGTTGCGCGCGGCGAGGGCGGACTGCTGGGCTTGGCGATTCCCCGCGACTATGCCGAAAATCGTTGGGTGTACGCCTATTTCACGGCGGAATCGGACAACCGAATTGTGCGATTCCGGCTGGACGGCCCGCAGGAGGTCGTGTTCTCCGGGATCGCGAAGGCGGGAAACCACAACGGAGGCCGAATCCAGTTCGGTCCCGACGGGATGCTCTACGTGGGCACCGGGGATGCCGGGCAAACCGACCGGTCACAGGATGCCGGCGGCCCCAACGGGAAGATCCTCCGCCTCACACCGAAAGGCCAACCCGCGCCGGGCAATCCGACACCCGGCTCACCGGTCTACAGCCTCGGCCACCGCAACGTCCAGGGCCTGGCCTGGGACCGCACCGGCCGCCTCTTCGCCGCCGAATTCGGCCAGAACCGCCTCGACGAGGTCAACCTGATCGAACCCGGCCGCAACTACGGCTGGCCCACGATCGAAGGCACCGGCGGAGCCGACCGCGGCTTCACCGACCCCCTCCTGACCTGGCCCACCTCCGCCGCCTCCCCCTCCGGCATAGCCATCGCGGGCGACACCCTGTACGTCGCCGCCCTCCGCGGCGAACGCCTCTGGACCACGACGATCACCGCCACCACCACCCTCACCGCACCCAAACCCCTCCTCACCAACCAATACGGCCGCCTCCGCACTGTCGCGGTAGCACCCGACGGCGCCCTCTGGCTGACCACCTCCAACACCGACGGCCGCGGCGACGTCCGCGACGGCGACGACCGAATCCTGCGCTTCCCAGCACGGTAGGCATGGTCGAACCGATAGGTGCGACGAAGGGTTGTCCTATTCCGTGGGCGCGTTGAGCAGGTGTGCGACTGCCTCGTTCAGCGCTCCGGAGCGGACGAGTTCTTCGGCGGCTGCGATTTCGGGGGCCAGGTGGCGGTCGGGGCCGGGGCCGGGGACCTCGGTGCGCAGCAGGGCGACGGCCGCTGCCGTGACCGGGCCTGGGCGCAGCGGTGCGCGCAGGTCCAATGCCCTTGCCGCGGTCAGGTATTCGATCGCCAGAACGGTGGTCAGGCCGTCCACCGCCTTGCGGAGTTTGCGGGCTGCCGACCAGCCCATGGATACGTGGTCCTCTTGCATCGCGCTGCTCGGAATGGAGTCGACCGAGGCGGGTACCGCGAGTCGTTTCAGGTCGCTGACCACGCCGGCCTGGGTGTACTGGGCGATCATGTGGCCCGAGTCGACGCCCGGGTCGGCGGCCAGGAACGCCGGGAGGCCATGGGAGCGGGCGGTGTCCAGCATGCGGTCGGTGCGGCGTTCGGCCATGCTGGCGACGTCGGCGATGGGGATGGCGAGGAAGTCCAGGACGTAGGCAACGGGGGCGCCGTGGAAGTTCCCGTTGGATTCCAGGCGGCCGTCGGCCAGGACTACGGGGTTGTCGATGGCGGCGGCCAATTCGCGGTCGGCGACGGTTTCGGCGTGCGCCATCGTGTCGCGGGCGGCGCCGTGCACCTGGGGTGCGCAGCGCAGCGAGTAGGCGTCCTGGACCCGGTTGCAGTCGGGCCCACGATGACTGGCCACGATGTCCGAGCCGGCCAGTGCCGCGCGTATCCGTTCCGCGGACCGCGCCTGCCCCGGGTGCGGTCGCAGCGCTTGCAGGTCGGCCGCGAACACGCGGTCGGTGCCGAGCAGGGCCTCCACGCTCATCGCCGCGGTGAGGTCGGCGACATCGAGCAGCCGGTGCAGATCGTCGAGCGCCAGCACCAGCATGCCGAGCATGCCGTCGGTGCCGTTGGTCAGCGCGAGCCCTTCCTTCTCCGCGAGCACGACCGGCTCGATTCCCGCGGCGCGCAGCGCGTCCGAGGCGGGCCGCAGCACCCCGCCCGCGTCGACGACCTCACCCTCCCCCAGCAATGCCAGTCCGATCGCGGCCAACGGCGCCAGGTCTCCGGAGCAGCCGAGCGATCCGTATTCCGGCACCACCGGCACAATCCCCGCATTCAACAGCGCCGCCAGCGTCTGCGCCGTCTCCGGCCGCACCCCGGTGTTGCCGGTGGCCAACGTCCGCAGCCGCAACACCATCAGCGCCCGCACCACCTCCCGCTCGACCGCGGGCCCCGCCCCCGCCGCATGCGAGCGAATCAACGACCGCTGCAACGCCGCCCGGCTCTCCGGCGGAATATGCCGCGTCGCCAACGCCCCGAACCCGGTCGACACCCCATAGGTCGGCACGGCGCCCGCCGCCAGCGCATCCACATGCTCCCGCGCACCGCGCACCCGCTTCTCCGCGGCGGCACTCAACCGCACCCGCGCATCCCCCCGCGCGACAGCGACAACCAACTCCCTCGACAGCGGCCCATCCAATTCGACCTGTGTGGTATCCGGCATGGGTCTCATTCCACAACCGCGAAGCCCCCGGCAGAACGAGGCCACGCCGGATACAGTCTGGTATTTCAGACAATCGGAGGTGACAGCGTGCGCGAGCGCCAGCGAGCCCCGGCCATGCGCGGCGATCTCGCCGTGCCGCGACCGGCACGAGCGGAGGCACGGTGCGGCGATGAGTGATATCCCTGCCCTGCGCCGCGGACTTGCCGTGTTGCGGTTGCTCGCGACTCGGGCCGGGCCGATTTCGGCGGCCAGTATCGCGCGCGAGTTGGCGCTGCCTCGGTCTACGACTTACCACCTGCTGGCGGAACTCGAGCAGGCTCGGTTTGTCACGCATCTACCGGCTGAGCGGCGCTATGGGCTCGGGATTGCCGCGTTCGAGTTGGGATCGGCGTATCTGCGGCATGATCCGCTGGAGCGGTTGGCCGCGCCGCTGCTGCGGGATCTGGTCGAACAGGTGGGGCACAACGCTCATTTGGGGGTGTTGCACGGCAATGAGTTGCTCTATCTGATCAAAGAGCATCCGGCGCGGCCGGAGACGTTGGTCAGCGATGTCGGCGTCCGCTTGCCCGCGCATCTGACCGCCTCGGGGCGGGCGATTCTCGCGCATTTGCCGGCGGCGCATGTCCGCGCGCTGTTTCCCGCCGCGGGCGCTTTCGTGCATCGCACCGATCGCGGGCCCAGGACGCTCGCCGCTTTACGTGCCTTGCTGTCGACCGAACGGCGGCGCGGCTGGTCCTGCGAGGATGGTCACGTCACATCGGGTTTCGCGTCGGTGGCCCGTCCGATCTTCGATCACGCGCATCATCCGATCGCCGCGATCAGTGTCACGCTGCGACACCACTGCGACACCGTGCCGTGCGAGGCGGACTGGTCCACGCTCGCGGGCGAAGTCCGCTGGGCCGCGGATGAACTCACCCGCCGCATCGGCGGACGACCGAACTGAGCGCCGTCGGCACCACAGTGGTGGTAGGCAATTGCGTAGCAATCGGCGCGACCCGCGCGGTCGTCGGCACCGTCTCGGCGCCTGGTTTATGACCAGCACCGCACCCGGCCACACCGGCCAACAATAGGAATACCAGTAGCCCGCCGCCGATCCCGGCGCCTATTTTCAGGTTCTCTTACTCGCTACTTGCTGGACGGTATTCGGCTGCGGCCGGTCGCTCATATGGCTCTGTCTGTCTCGCAGGCGAATCCGTCGCCGTCGCGGTTGAGCTCTACCCGAAGATTCGGCTCGACTGCGATGGGCGTTACGCCTACGAGAGCGAACTGCTCTGATGCGAGCCCAGAACCCTTTCCATGGCCGCCTTTTCAGACGCGGCGACCTGAAGGCGGTAGCAGAATTTGATCTGAATCCGCTGTGTTCCGCCGCCGGCTACGATCTGCCGAAAACTCATCTCGCTCTTTCCCGCTCACTTCATCGACTGTGTACTACCAATGGTAGCGACCCCAGAGAATATCGAGCGACCGAAAGTTTTCCTAATCAGGCAATCCGGACCGGGTCGCGCAGCGGGATGGCCGAGGGCACGATCACGGCGAAGAGCCCGAAGACGCCGCGGCCGAAATCGGCCCGCCGCACGCCGAATTGCCGCAGCGCGGGCCCGTGGTCCACGGCTACGACCGCCGTCACACCGACCATCAGCACCCACCACACGGCGACGGCGAAAAGCCGTGCCGGACGGGAACTCGCGGCGAAAGCGACGCGCAGGCGCTGACAGTGGAAGGGAACGTGCCGTTGTTCGTCGGCGAGAATGAGCCCGGCCACCTGGGTGGTCAGGGCATCGGTGGTGCCGTCGCGCAGGGCGCGGTAATAGCGCAGCGCAACGACTTCCGCGAGCATCAGCACCATCAATTCGACGCGCAGGCCCAGCGCCCGCCGCAACCGCACGAACACCGCGTCGGTCCAGTGCCCGGAGAGGGTGGGCTGCCCGCCGGCCCGCAGCAGCAGCCCGAGCAGCCGTGCGTGGTTGCGCTCCTCGGCGATGAACAGCCGCACCGCCGCCGAATACACCGGATCCCCGGCCCGATCCGCCTTGCCGATCAGATTCGCGCCGTCGCCGCTCTCCCCGACCTGGAAGCGCTGCACGCTGCGCGCCACCGCCGGATCCAGGCGCGCGCCGCGGGCCCAATCCGGGTCGCCCGCGGCCGCTCGCGCGACCACTTTCGCTTCGAACTCGCCTGTCCACCGCGCGAAATCGGTGGCGCCGCCCGCGCCGACCTGCACCTCATCCATAGGCAAACCATAGGAAGCGGTTGTGCGGATCGGCGGGCGCGAACGTGGAGATTGTGTGCGGGCTAGGGCTTACGCCCGACCCCGCCCCAGACCGAACCGGGCCGGATGCCCTGCGCTTCCTCGTCGGTGCGCCAGTAGTTGAGGGGCACGACCCCGGGGTCGACCAGCTCCAGGCCCTCGTAGTAGGTCGCGATGTCCTTGTGCGGGCGCGGGTTGTAGGGAACGCCGCCGGATTTCGCGTAGTTGTGGCACAGCCGGACGTAGCCCTCGTCGACGTCGGTGCCGTCGTTGTGCGCGAGATAGCTGCCGGGAACGACGGCGTCCATCATGGTCTGGATGATGCGGCGCGCGTCCGCGGTGGTGGGCGCGTGACCGAGCACACCCATGAACAGCACCGCGATCGGTTCCTTGAAGTTCAGTACGTTGCGGGCGTCGGTGATGATCGCCTCCGGCTCGTTGAAATCGGCCTCCAGGTAGGTGGTCACGCCCTCGTCGGTCGTGTTCACCAGCAGTGCCCGAGCGTGCGCGAGCACCAGCGGATCGTTGTCGACATAGACGATCTTGGAGTCCGCGGCGGCCTGCTGGGCGACCTCGTGGGTGTTCTCCATGGTGGGCAGGCCGGTGCCGATATCGATGAACTGCCGGATTCCGGCCTCGGTCGCCAGGTACCGCACCGAGCGGATCAGGAACTGCCGGGACTGGACCGCCATCGTCTTGATGTCGGGGTACCCCTGCACCGAGGACTCCCCCACCGCGCGGTCGACCTCGTAGTTGTCGCGACCCCCCAGCCAGTAGTTCCAGATGCGAGCCGAATGTGGAATATCGGTGCGAATTAGGTCTTTGCGCTTGTTCGCCATAGCGGCTCCTGCGGGAAAGGAACGATTGCGTCGCGGTGACTGTACTGCCGATGGACCACCCACCGGAGCGGGTTCCGCGGACTGCCCTCGGCCGCCTAGGACTCCAGCACGGCCATTGCGGCGTTGTGGCCGCCGATACCGCTGACCCCACCGCCGCGCACCGCGCCTGCCCCGCACAGGAATACGGTCTTTCGGCCGGTCCCGACGCCCCAGCGGGTGGCAGGGTCGGCCGGATCCTCGTCGGAGTAGGGGAAGGCCAGGTCGCGATGGAAGATGTGGCCGCCCGGCAGGCCGATGTCGGTCTCCAGATCGAATGGGGTTTTGGCCTCCAGGCAGGGTTTGCCGGTGGCGTCGGCGGCCAAGCAATCCGCGATGGGCTCCGCCAGCACCGAATCCAGTTGCGCGAGAGTTGCTTTCACGGCCTCCGCCTTGATTTTCTCGGGGTCGGCGCTGAACAGCCTTGCCGGGGTGTGTAATCCGAACAAGGTGAGGGTGTGCAGCCCCGCCGCGGCGGCTTCCGGCGAGAGGATCGACGGGTCGGTCAGGGTGTGGCAATAGATCTCCGACGGCGGCGTCGACGGGATCCGGCCCGCCGCCGCGTCGCGGTAGGCCTGTTCGAGTTCGCTGTAGGACTCGGCGATGTGGAACGTTCCGGCGAAGGCGTCGCGCGGGTCCACCGCGCTGTCCCGCAGTCGCGGCAGGCGGCGCAGCACCATATTCACTTTCAGTTGCGCGCCTTCGGGTTTGACGGGTTCGGCAACACCGAGCAGGCGATTCAGCTCGTAGGGTGACGCGTTCACCAGGACATGACCGGCCCCGGTGGTTCCCTGCTCGTGCTGGACTTCGGTTGTGCCGCCGTCGGTTTCGATCGCGGTGACCGCGCAACCGGTGACGATCTCGGCCCCGGCGGCGCGGGCCGCCGCGGCCAAAGCATCGGTGAGCGCGCCCATCCCGCCGACCGGCACATCCCAGTCACCGGTTCCGCCGCCGATCACGTGGTAGAGAAAACAGCGGTTCTGCAGCAGCGCCGGATCGTGGGCGTGGGTGAAGGTGCCGATCAGGGCGTCGGTGAGCACGATTCCGCGCACCGTGTCATCGGCGAAGGTCGCTTCGATGGTTTCGCCGAGGGGTCGTTCGAAGACCGCCTCCCACATCGCCGGATCGTCGATCCGGCGCGCGAGCTCCGCGCGCGTGGGCAGCGGCTGGGTCAGGGTCGGGAAAACCCGCTCGGCCAGCCGGCCGGTGGCGGCGTAAAAGCCTTGCCACGCTTGGTAATCCCGGTCGCTGCCGGTGAGGCGGACGAAGCTGTCGCGGGTACGCTCGGCCGACCCGGTGTCGACCAGCAGTCCACCGGAACCCACCGGCGTGTAGGAGGAGATCCGCCGCCGGCGCACCTCGAAGCGCAGCTCCAGATCCCGAATGATTTGGGACGGAAGCAGACTCACCAGATAGGAGTAGCGCGACACACGCGCGTCGATACCGGGGAACATCCGCGCCGAGACAGCCGCGCCACCGGTCTCCGGCCGCTTTTCCAGCAGCAGCACCGAGCGGCCGGCCCGCGCCAGATAGGCGGCGGCGACTAGGCCGTTGTGGCCGCCGCCGACGATCACGACATCGTAGGTGGAGCGCGTCGGGGTCATCTGTCCTCGATAGCACGCCCGGCGGCCCGGGCACCGCCGACGCGCACTATTTGCCCGAAGTTGTCCGATATCGCGTCCAGCGCTCCTCCTGTCGCCCCGGCCCGGCGCCCGCGACCGCTCGCCCGGAGCTGCCCGCGCGGACCGTATCAGCACCCTCCGACAACTCGAATCAACTTGCCGGACAAGCCAAACGACCAGATAGGTAGACGTTTCGGCGGCCCGGAACTTGTCGGTGCCCTCGCGTAAATTGATCACCATGACAAGCAACGGGAGGGAAGGCGATGGAGCACTCTGAATGGGAGCGAGCGTCGGTGGTGCGGGTGTTGCCCACCGTCGCGCCCCGGAAGCTGGCGAAGGTGCCGTTCGTCGAAATGGCCGAGGGCCGGCTGCAGGGCGTGGTGTCGAGCGGGTCCGATATCGCACGCGTCTACGTGTCGTCGATCTCCGCCAAGACGCACGGCCTCAGCTGCAGCACGAACAACAATCGCCCCTGCGGCGGCCTGAACGGCGGCTGGCAGTGCAAGCATCTGGACGCGCTGATCACCGAGGCGGTCCTGCAATACGGGGTGGAGCGGGTGGCGAGTTTCCTGCGGGTCGAGGCCACCGACGCCCGGACGCTGAGCGCGGCCCTCGACGGCTCCCGCGAGCCCGCCCCGGCGGCAGCGGTTTTCAGCCGGTTCCTGCGGCACCTGTCCTATCTGGAACTGCCCGGCGGCGCCGCGCCGATTCCGGAGATGCAGTGGTTCCCGGCCACGGGGGTGGCGCGCTGATGCTGGCAACACAGTTGGCTCACCTGTTGGAAGAGCCCGCAGGGGTTCCCGAAGCCCTCGAGGTCATCGCCGGGTTCGACGACGCGCTCGTGCACGGTTTCGCCCGCATCGGCGACGAGCAGGCCGCGGCCTTGGCCGCGCTGGCCGCCGCGGTCGCCACCTCGCCGCTGGGCGCGCCGGTCGCCGCCGCCGTCACCGGCCTCGGCTCGGGTTCGATCGGCCCCGAAGAGCTATCGGCGCTCGCCGCCGGCCGCGCCGCGCTGCTCGGCGCCGTGCACGACGCACTCGCCGGGCATTTCGATACCGCTCTCGGGCGGTTGAGATACGAATGGGTGCAGTACGCTTCGGCCCCTACGACGCCGGGGAACCTGGTCGTGGGCAGCCAGTCCTGGCTCCAGGAGCTGGCGATCGCGGGCTGGCGCGGCGTCGACCACGACCTCGTCGCCGCGGCCGATCAAACGGTCGAGGCCCTGTGGGCCGAGCCGGAGCTGCGGCGGCTCGCGGTGCTGCTGGACGGTCTCACCGCGGAGCTGAGCGCGTCCAGTCCGGTCGCCACCATGGATCGGGTGCCTGCCAAGCGCTGGGCCGATCTGTGGGCCCGGGCGCTGCTGCTGACCTGGCGGGCGGAGGTATCCGCCGCGCCCACCACGGTTTCCGGCCGGCTGCTCGTTCTGGGCGTGGACGTGCACGAGCACGGCACCGCGGTCCAGGCCCAGGTCTACGGCGTACTGGAAGCCTCCGACGGCAGCACCCGGCGGGTCCGGGCCGCCGTCTCAGCGGCCAAGGTCGACACCATCGTCGGCCCCGCCGTCTGGCAGCTGTTCGGCGCTCATCCGCAGCTACTGAAGGCGCTCGCCGAGCACCGCTGCCTCGAGCTCACCGACATGCCGCTCACCGCGAGTGACGACCTGCTCTGGCACGACGACCGCGCCGCGCTCGGCGGCCCGGCCGATCCGTTCGCCACCGCCCGGATCCAGCTCGCCGCCGCGACCGCCCCGCCCGTGCCCCCGCTGGATCGCGATCCGGTGCACCTGGCCGAGCCGGTCCTGCTCGAGGGCTACCGGGTCAAGGACGGCGCCCTCGAGCTCGACGGCCACCGGCTCGCGATCGAACTGGACCGGCTGCCCAGCTGCGGTCCGCTGACCCCGAGCACGCTGACCGGTTCCGCGGCCTGCATCGGCCTGGTCCGCTGGGACGCCGGTCGCTGGAGTCTGCGGCCGCTGGCCGTGCAGAAGAAGGTCAAGGGCGTGGTCACCGAGACGCACGGCGGCGACTGGGCCTGTGGGCCGACCGATCCGAAAGTCGTGAAGGCACAGGCCAAATCGGGTGATTCCGTGGCTGTGCTGCGCGAACGAGCGGGACGGCTGCTGCGCAAATGACCGAGACATACGAGACCCAGCGGCAGATCCTCTACTGGCGGCTGCTCGCGGGCATCTTCGACAACGAACCACAGGCGGCCCTGGAATCCTCCAGTGTGGCCATCGTCGACGAGCACGGACTCCCGGCCGCGGTGCTGGATCCGGGCGTCTCGATCGACAATGTGGTGCAGCGCTTTCCGGAGCTCGAAGCCGACTTCGAGGCGCTGGGCACCGCGGTGCAACCGGACGAGGAGAGCAGCCTCGAGGCGGCCGACCTGACGAGCAGCGTTGACACGCACCAGGTTCGCAGCGCCGCGCTCGTCTCCAAGCTGCTGCTCAACGTCTTCGCCACCGGTTCCGGCAGCGTCAGCGCCACCCAGCTGGCCGGCTGGCAGCGTGACGCGGAGTGGCTGCGGCGCACACTGGGCGCGGAGTGCGGCGGCGAGATGCGCGCCGTGCTGGCCGGCCTGGAGGGCGATCTGGTCTCCCGGATGCGGCTGCGCGAGGTGCTGGCCGATCCGAGCCTGGCCGCCCAGCTGACGCCCAGCATGTCGCTGATCGAACAGCTGCTGCGCGACAAGTCGAACCTGTCCGGTGTCGCGCTGGCCAACGCCAAGTCGCTGATCCGGCGCTATGTCGAGCAGGTCGCCGAGGTGCTGCGCACCCAGGTGCAGCAGAGCACCGCGGGCACGGTGGACCGTTCGGTGCCGCCCAAGCGCATCCTGCGCAACCTCGATATCGACCGCACCATCTGGAAGAACCTGCCCAACTGGAACCCGCGGGACGAGCGCCTCTACGTCGATCGGCTGTACTACCAGCAGACCGCCAAGCGCACCACGCCCGCGCGCATGATCGTGGTCGTCGACCAATCCGGCTCGATGACCGATTCCATGGTGAACTGCACCATCCTGGCGTCCATCTTCGCGGGGCTGCCCAAGGTGGACGTGCACCTGATCGCCTACGACACCCGCGCCATCGATCTCACGCCCTGGGTCCACGATCCGTTCGAGGTGCTGCTGCGCACCAACCTGGGTGGCGGCAACGACGGCCCGGTCGCGATGGCCATGGCCCAGCCCAAGATCGCCGACCCGAAAAACACCGTGCTGGTGTGGATCTCGGACTTCTACGAGTTCGACCGCTCGCAGCCGCTGTTCGAGGCCATGCAGTCCGTGCACCGCAACGGCGTGAAGTTCATTCCCGTCGGTTCGGTGAACAGCTCCGGCCATCAGAGCGTGAACCCGTGGTTCCGGGACCGCTTCAAAACCATGGGCACCCCGGTCATCTCGGGCCGCATCCAGAAACTCGTCCACGAACTCAAGAACTTTCTCGACTAGGAGACTCCGACATGTCCGACACCTTGCGCGCCCCTGCCGAAGTCAAGTACGCCGACGAGCTGGCCTGGCTCGAATCCATCGACGACAGCCCCAAGCCGTTCTCCTGGCGGCTGAGCCCGAAGATGGTGCGGCTGTTCATCCTCGGCTCCGAGCGGGCCGCCGGCCTGGACCGCCAGATCGACCAGAAGTGGTTCGGTGACCGCAGTTTCGTCGAACGCAGCATCGTCACCCTGGCCTCCGATCGCGGCCTGCTGCTGATCGGCGACCCGGGCACCGGCAAGAGCTGGCTGGCCGAGCTGCTCGCCGCCGCGATCAGCCGCAACTCCACCCTGGTCGTGCAGGGCACCGCCGGCACCACCGAGGACCACATCAAGTACTCCTGGAACATCTCCATGGTCATCGCCAAGGGCCAGTCCCGGGATTCGATGATCCCCTCGCCCATCATGACCGCGATGGAGCAGGGCGTGATCGGGCGCTTCGAGGAGCTCACCCGCTCCACCAGCGACGTGCAGGACGCGCTGATCTCGATCCTGTCGGAGAAGTACGTGTCCATTCCCGAGCTGGAGGACGACAACATCGTCTTCGCCAAGCCCGGCTTCTCCATCATCGCCACCGCCAACAGCCGCGACCGGGGCGTGAACGATCTGTCCTCGGCGCTCAAGCGGCGTTTCAACTTCGTGCGGGTCCCGGTGGTGACCAACAAGCGCAGCGAGGCCGAGATCGTCCGCTTCCGCACCGCCGAACTGCTGCGCCGGCATCAGATCGAGCTGGAGGTGCCGCCCACCCTGCTCGACATCCTGCTGGATTCGTTCGCCGATCTGCGCGCGGCGGCCGCCGCCGCGTCCAGCGACGACGAGAAGCTGGAGTCGGCGTTGTCGACCGCGGAGCAGATCGGCGTCCTCGAGGACGCGATCCTGCACAGTCAGTTCTTCGGCGACAGCACGCTGCGGGCGAACACCCTGGCGAGTTCGCTGGTCGGCTCGCTGGCCCGGCGCGCACCGGAGGACCTGGCCATCCTCAACAAGTTCTGGCACGGCGTCGTCGAACCGAAGTCCAAGAACGGCGGCGGCGACTGGTCGCAGTTCCTGGAGGGCGGCCGCGACGCCATCGCGAGGCTCTCGTGACCACCTCGACCACCGCGTCGTTCACGGCGCTACGCGACCAGCTCACCACCGCCGCAACGCACTTCGCGGGCGATACCGACGCGGTGGCCGGCATCCTGACCGGTATCGTCGACGATGTCGACCGGGCGCTGCGCGAGCAGCTCGAGATCTTCCCGGTGTGCCACCACTCGCCCGCCTCCGCGCTGGCGATGGCCCGCCGTCTGCACGAGAAGCGGCCCAGCGTCATCTATCTGGAGCTGTGCGAGGATCTGCGCCCGATGCTCGACGAGCTGCGCAACTGCAAGCTGCCGGTCGCGGTGCAGGCCTGGGCCGGCGAGCTGGACGGGTTCCCCAAGGAGTGGGCGCCGCTGTCGGTGGTCGCGCCGATCACCGAGGCGTCCGCCGAGTACCAGGCCATCGCCTACGCACTCGATACGCCCGGGGTGGAGCTGGTGCTGGTCGACCGGTCCACCGATCACGTCTTCCAGTGGACACCCGCCGAACCGGCCGAGCCCGCCGAGCAGCCCGACAGCGCGGAAGCCGCCCTGCACGGCGACGCCGTCGGCATCGAAATCGGCGATATGCGACCGCATTTCGCCGAGCTGGAACAGCATCTGCTGCACCACGGCAAGGTCCGGCACTGGTCGGAGTGGTGGGACCAGTACGTCGAACAGCCGCTGGCCGACGCCGACTACGACACCTACCGCCAGGTGATGGTGTTGATCGGCAGCCTGTTCCGCCGGTTGCGGCGCACCGACCTGGACCGCGACGAGGATCGGGAACGCTACATGTGGACCCGGATGCGCGAGCACCTCGCCGCGACCGGAGCCGATCCGGCCGACTGCCTCTACATCTGCGGCGCGTTCCACGCCGCCAGCCGCGTCGAGCAGTTCGGCCTGGCCGCGCAGGCGCCGTTCGAGATCACCCCGCGGTCGGCCACCCAGTGGCAGTACGGGTTGATCCCGTCCAGCCATTCCGCGATCGAGGCGCAGTTCGGTCTCGCCTCGGGGTCGGTGTCGATCGCGGCGGCCACCTGGTCGAAGGGGTTGCGGCGCACCGGAATCAAGCCGTTCCAGCTCAGCGGGCAGGCGGCGAAGGCCAAGCGCGGCAAGGTGAAACCGCTGCCCGCGGCACCGGCGGCGGCCGACAAACTCACCGGATTCCTTTCCAGCCCTCCGCAACTCGACTCGCTCGACGAGGCCGAGCTCCTGGAGTGGTCGGTCGACATCGTGCGCCTGGCCCGGCGCAACGGCTACCTGGCCTCCACCGCCGACGCCATCGCCATCTTCGAGACCTCGATCCTGCTGGCGGGCATGCGGAATCGGACCCGGCCGACGCCGTACGACTTCCAGGACGCGGCGATCACCTGCATCGAGAAGGATCACACGCCCGGCCGCCGCGATGTGCGCCGGCTGTGCGAGATCCTGCTCGGCGGTGACCGCATCGGCCAGGTCGGCTACGCGGCGCTGCCGCCGCTGGCTCAGGACGTCCTGGATCGGCTGGCCCCACTCGGCCTGGACCTGAGCAAACGCACCGTGCAGCGCTGCCTGCTCGATCTGCACACCGACAAGCACCTGCAACCGTGCTCGGACCTGCTGTGGATCCTGCGCCGGCTGATGCCCTCGGACGCGGTGCGCCCGATCATGGGCGCGCGGGCGCTGGGCGAACGCTCGATCCAGGAGTCCTGGGATCTGGCGATCGGCAAGCACCAGCGGTCCCTGGTCCAGATCGGTTACGAGGGTGTCACCCTCGAGCAGGTGCTGGAGCAGCGGCTGCGGCGTGCCGTGAACGAGCCGGACGCGACGGCGGCGGTGGCGCTCGCCGCGGTCGAGGACGCGCTGCTGTATCTGGGCTCGTCCCGGCTGGCCGACGAACTCGGCAATCGCGCGGTCGAACTCCTGGCCGCCGAACGCTCGGTCGACGACGCGCCCGAGGTGCTGCGCCGAATCCGGTTGCTGCTCAACTATTTCCGCTCGACCGAAGCCGGTCTGCCGGAGTGGTGCGGCAGGTTCGTCACGGCGGGCTACGCGCACTACTGCACGCTGCTGCCGACCGCGTTCACCGACGAGGACACCGGTGTGCGCCCGGTGGCGGCCATGCTCGGCTTCCTGTTCGGCATGGAGAATCTGGCCCTCTCGCTGGGCTGCGACCACACGCAGCTGGAACTGGCCGTTCTGCAGTCGCATCCGGAAGCACCCGCGAAGGTCGCGCTGCTGTGGGCCACCCGCTATCAGCTCGGGCTGCTCACGCTCCCGGAGTTGCGCACCCGCTGCGACGACATGCTGGCCAATCCCCTGGTGGTCCCGGCATTCCCGCAGTACCTGAGCGGTTTCATCCAGGCGATGGACCCGGTCCCCACCTTGAAGCCGTTCATCGTGGAGGTGCTCTCCAAGGCCTTCGGCCGCCTGCCGGACTCGGTCCTGCTCCCCTGGCTGCCGAAACTCATCACCACCCTGAAAGGCCAAGCGGGCGAACTCATCCCGTCGCTCACCCGCGAAGCCGGCCGCACCTTCCCGGCGACCCTGCCCGCGATCGAGGC
Organism: Nocardia sp. NPDC050712; assembly: GCF_040654295.1. Taxonomy (NCBI): domain Bacteria; kingdom Bacillati; phylum Actinomycetota; class Actinomycetes; order Mycobacteriales; family Nocardiaceae; genus Nocardia; species Nocardia sp. NPDC050712. The sequence goes on along the minus strand of NZ_JBFAHT010000002.1, from coordinate 795,204 downwards.
CTGGGTCCCGCCGTGGCTCGCGGCCCCGAAGCCGCTCGCCGTGCTATCGGTCGCCGACGGCGGCCCCGCCGCCGACCTGCTCCGCGCCCACCCCGCCGGCTGCGACGCGCTCGCCGATCTGCTGGGTTACGCGGGCGGGTGGCAGGAAGCCGGGCCCACTACCAGCAAGGCCCTGACCGCTCTGCTGGACAAGCACCCCACCACCGCCACCGCGCTCGCGGAGCTGCTCCCGAGCGCCTGACCAGAACAACGGAACAGCCTGCGGCACACCGGCCGTGGGCTGTTCCACGTTTCGGGCACGCGCCGGCGGTCAGCCGCCCGTGACGAGGCAGCCGTAACCGAGATGGGTACCTGTTCCGACCCGGACCTCGACGGCGGCGGTGATGACGTCGTCGGGCGCCTGCACGACGCTGATCGTGTGCGGGCCCGGTGTGGCGGGGACCCATTTCAGGAGGGCGGTACCGCCGGTCGGCCGCTGCGCGCTGAGCGGAATCCCGTTGTCGTAGAAGTACACCGGTGCGACAGCATCGGTGACCAACGCCTGGATCGTGTAGCTGCAACCGACGCCGTAGTTGGTGGACGAGCCGAAGTTGATGTCCGGCATGACCCGAATATGGGTCGCGGTGGCCTCGGCCCCGGGCGCACCCAGCAGCGCCACCGCCGCACACACGACAGCCACCACACCGACCCGAGCCCGCACTCGGTCGGCCGATATCCCGCTAACCCGCTCGCCCATCCTGAGGCCCCTCGTCGCGCGGCGCCGCCGCACGTCGATGGAACTGCGTCGGCCGGTCCAGTGCGCCTGATCGTATCCGCTGCACCCCCACCGGCAGGCCGGTTCGCGCCAGCGCGTCACGCGCCTGTCGTCCCGGTAGCCACGGGCTACCGGGACGCTGGGTGTTTCAGTCCACCAGGACCGCGAGCGGTTCCGCGACGCACGCGGGCTTCGCGGCGCCCTCGATTTCGATGGTGACGCGGGTGCTGACCTGGACGCCCGAGGACTTCCGGTCCAGCGCGACCAGTTCGATTCCGGCGCGAACGCGGCTGCCCACCGGCACCGCGGCCGGGAAGCGGACCTTGTCCGAGCCGTAGTTGATCGCCATCTTCAGGCCGTCGACGCGGTAGACCTCAGAGACCAGCATCGGCAGCAGCGACAAAGTGAGGTAGCCGTGCGCGATGGTGGTGCCGTAGGGTCCGTCGGCGGCCCGGACCGGGTCGACGTGGATCCACTGGTGATCGCCGGTGGCCTCGGCGAACAGATTCACCTGCTCCTGGGTGATGGTGTGCCAGTCGCTGTAGCCGAGGTGCGTGCCCACGGCCTGTTCCAGTTCGGCGGTGCCGTCGAAAATCTTCATGGCGTCAGCAGGTCGGTCCGCCCGCGACGTAGATGACCTGGCCGGAGACGAATCCGGCAGCCTCACCCACGAAGAAGGACACGGTGTTGGCGATGTCGTCGGGCTGGCCGACGCGCTGCACCGGGATCTGGGTGGCGGCGGCCGCGATGAACTGGTCGAACGGCACCCCGACCCGCTCGGCGGTGGACGCGGTCATGTCGGTCTGGATGAAGCCGGGCGCGATCGCGTTCACGGTGACGCCGAACTTGCCGAGCTCGATCGCGAGGGTCTTGGTGAAGCCCTGCAGACCGGCCTTGGCCGCGGAGTAGTTGGCCTGGCCGCGGTTGCCCAGCGCCGAGGTGCTCGACAGGTTGACGATGCGGCCCCACTTGGCCTCGGTCATGTACTTCTGGGTGGCCTTGCTCATCAGGAACGAGCCGCGCAGGTGCACGTTCATGACCGAATCCCAGTCCGACAGCGACATCTTGAACAGCAGGTTGTCGCGCAGGATGCCGGCGTTGTTCACCAGCACGGTGGGCGCGCCCAACTCGTCGGCGACCCGCTGCACGGCGGCCTGCACCGACTGCTCGTCGGAGACGTCCACCCCGACGGCCAGGGCTTTGCCGCCCGCGGACTCGATCTCGGAAACCACGGTCTTACAGGCGGATTCGTCGAGATCCAGGATGGCGACCGCGAAACCGTCGGCGGCGAGGCGACGCGCGGTGGCCGCCCCGATGCCGCGGGCGGATCCGGTGACAATGGCTGTTCGGGTCATGGAGACTCCTAACGTGAATGGTCGGCGTTCGAGACATACGTTACGAGCTGTATTATTCACCCGGTGCGCAACCCCCCGCCCACTCGTTCGCCCGGCCGCCCGGCCTCGGCGACCCGAGCACAGGTCCTCGAACTCACTCGCCGTGCCTTCCTGGCCGGCGAGCGCGTCGACGTGCAGGCGATCGCCGCGGAGCTAGGCCTGAGCCGCGCCTCCATCTACCGCTGGTACGGGTCCCGCGACGGCCTACTCGGGGCCATGCTGATCCAAGAGTACGAGGGCCTGATCACCCGCGCCGACGCCCGCTGCCAGACCCGGGGCGCCCAGCGCGTGCTGGAGGTCTTCGACCGTGTCGCCCGCTGGGAGTCCGACAACGAACCCTTCCGCCGCTACTTCGAGAACGAGCCCCTCTCCGGCCTGCGCATCATCACCGCGGGCGACGGCCCGGTCCAGACGAGAGCCGTTGCCGCCGTCGAAGAACTGATCGCCCGCGTCGAACACGAAGACGGCTACGAACCGCCGCTCGACCGCCCCCTCCTCGCCTACTCCCTGGTCCGCCTGGCCGAAGCCTTCCTCTACAACGATCGCGCCGCCGGCATCCGCGGCGACGTCGACCGGCTACGCCAGGTGGTCGCCGTCCTCGTCGGCGCCAACCCCGGCGTCAGCTGAGGCACCACTCGCGGTGCCGATCTAGGGAGCCGCTACCTGCTCGAGCAGTGGCGCTACGAACTGCTCGAGCAGCGCGCGTTCTTCGGCGGCGTCGCGGCCCGGCACGGTCAGCAGCGAGACGATCACCCGCGTGATCCAGCGGGCGAGCAGGGGCGGCTCGGCGCTGCCGTTGCCCAGGAAGTGCGCGGCCATCGACTCGATGACCTCCGACGAGTGCCCGATGTCGCCGGCGAACCCGGCGTTGGCCGGGGTGAACCAGGCGATGAGCAGCGGGTCGGCGCGCACCGCGTGCACCGCCGCGAGCATGGCGGCCACGATGCGTTCCGCCGGGTCCGCGACGGCGGCCACCTGCTCGGTCACCTCCGCGCTCAAGCGCCGGGCCTCGCGGTGGACGAACGCCAGGCGCAGGGCCTGGCGGTTGTCGAAGTAGCGGTACACCGTGGCGCGGGAACAGCCCGCGGCCCGGGCGACCTCCGCCATTCCGGTGTCGGCGACGCCGTGTTCGGCGAACAGCCGACCGGCGGCGTCGAGGATTCGCTCCACCGCCGCGTCGGTCCGCTCGTCGCGCAGCCAGCCGTTCATCCGGCGACCTGGAACGGGACGTTCGTGGGCCAGCGCACGTAGTTGCCCTCCGACCAGCGGACGCCGTCGAGGTCGACGGTGAACTCGGGGCAGCGGGCCAGCAGTTCTTCCAGCGCGACGCGGGCCTGCAAACGCGCGGCGGCCGCGCCGAGGCAGTGATGGTTACCGTGGCTGAATGTCATGATCTGGCGCGGCCTGCGCAGGACATCGAGTTCCCCTGCGGTGGCGCCGAATTCGCGTTCGTCGCGGTTGGCCGAGCCGTACAGCAGCAGCACCCGCCGGCCCTCGGGGATGAGGGTGTCGTGCAGTTCCACATCACGGCGCACCGTGCGGGCCAGGCCCTGCGCGGGCGAGGTGAGCCGCAGGAATTCCTCGACGGCGTCCGGGATCAGGCCCGGATCCTCGATCAGCAGCTGTCGCTGATCGGGCCGCTGATGCAGCAATTGCACCGCCCCGCCGAGGTTTCCGGTGGTGGTGTCGTTGCCGCCGGTGATCATCGTGAAGGCGAAGCCGATGATGGCCAGGATGCCCGCGAAGTCGCCGTCGGCGCCCATACCCGCGGCCACGAGGTGGGAGACGGTGTCGTCGGCGGGTTCGGCGCGGCGGTGTTCGATCAGTCCGGTGAAGTACTGGAGCAACTCCCCGACCGCCGCCTGCGCGTCGGCGACATTGCCCTGCGCGGAGGCCGCGACGATCGCTTCGGTCCAGATGTCGAAATTGGATCGATCCTCTTCCGGCACACCGAGATAGTGCGCCACCACCATGCTCGGCAACGGCTTGAACAACTCGGTGACGATGTCACCGCCGCCCGCGGCTTTGAGCCGCTCGATGCGTTCGACCACGAATTCGCGCACCGCCGGTTCGACCGCCACGACCTGACGCGGCGTGAACCCCTTGGCGACGTGTTTGCGAAATTCGGTGTGCTCCGGCGGATCCGTGAAGACGAACGGCTTGTTCTCGCCGAGGCCCACCTTTTCCAGATCCTGGTAATCCACGGTCAAGCCCGAGGCCGAGGAGTAGGTCGCGCAGTCGCGGGCCGCCTCGTAGACATCCGAATACCGGGACAGCACAAAGTAATCCGAGCCCGGATCCTGCTCCGGAATCACGTGGTGCACCGGATCGTGGTCGCGCAGTGCCGCATACATCGACCACGGGTCCTGCCACGTCACCCCCGATCGGAGTTCGAACCGGACGCTGCTGGACAACCCTGACGACATGTCGCCACGGTAAGACAGTTAATTGATTTTGTCTAGAACGTGTTTCAGGTTGCGGGCGACAGGGTGCCGCTGAGGTGGTCGTATGCCACATGGCTGTGCAGGCGCACGCCGGTGACCAGGGTGTCGTCGTCGGCGTAGAAGTGCGGATTGTGGTTCATGACCATGCCGCGGCCGCCCGGCACGGGCTCCGGCATGCCCTGTGCGCCGATCCGCGCGTCCTGCACGCCCAGCGTCACGTAGAGGCCGCCGTACTTGTTGACGAACTCCGAGACGTCGTCGTAGCCGAGCGTCGCGGCCGTCTCCAGCACCTGGTCCGCGCCCGCCACCCGGCGGAAGGTCGGCAGTCCCGCCTCGACCCACTGCGGCAGGTTGTGCACGGCCGGCACGTCCTGCAGGAAATCGACTGTGGCCGAACAGTTGTAGGCCGCGGCGGTGTTCGTGGCGAGGGTGTCGAGCCGCCGCTGCACCTCCGGCATGTCCGACTCGACGGCGCAGCGAATGGTGCCCCACAGGGTGACGGTCTGGCCGATGATGTTGAAGCGCCCGACATCCTCGATGTGCCCGATGCTGACCGTCACCGGATCGAAGGCGTTGAGCTGGCGGTACAGCTGGCCGATGCCGGTGAGGATGGCACCGGCCGGCGGCATAGGGTCGACCCCCATCCACGGCGTCGAACCGTGCACCTGCCGGCCGGTGACCACGATCTTCACCAGGCAGGACGCGCCGAACTGATTCCCGACGCGATAGCCGATGTAGCCCTTCGGATACGGGGTGACATGAAAGCCGAACGCCATACTGGGCACCGGATCGTCGAGCGCGCCCTCGGCGAGCATCTGCGCCGCCCCGCCCTTCTCGTCGACCGGCGGCCCCTCCTCCGCCGGTTGGAACACGAAAAGCACGGTCCCCGGCAGGTTTTCACGCACCCCGGCCAGCACCGTCGCCGCACCCAGCAGCATCGCCGTATGACAGTCGTGCCCACACGCGTGCGAGACCGGGAACGGCCCACCGGGATAGTCCTGGTCGACCACCTCGGACGCGAAGTCGACCCCACACAGATCAGGCACCGGCAGCGCATCAATATCAGCGCGCAACGCAATGACCTTGTCCCCCGACCGGCTACCCCGCAGCACCCCGACAACACCGTGCCCGGCAATACCGGTGCGCACCTCATCCACACCGAGCGAACGCAGATGATCAGCAATCAGCGCCCCGGTCGCCTCCTCCCGATTCGAAAGCTCCGGATTCTGATGCAAATGCCGCCGCCAACCCACCACCTGCTCAGCAACCGCAGCGGCCCGCTTGTCCAGTTCGGCATAGATCGGCTCCGACATCACAGCTCCGTTTCCAGCGCTTCGAGTAGGGACTGCCGCTGCCAACTATGCCCTAGACAGCGCCACCCAGGCGACCACTTCCCCAGTTGGCAATCATTCGGTTAATCCCACCGGCGGAAACGTGACCGCCGGGATAACTGGGCCGGCCTACCCGCAGTTGTCCCCCACCGGCGGGGGCCGACACTCAGGCGAGTGGGCGGGCAAACACCCCGGCGGTGGCGCGGGCGCGGGCGGGGCCGTGGTTGAGTCGAGGTATGTGCCGGACCATCAGCGAACTGGATGCCGCTGTCTCCGACTGCCGGGCCTGCCCGCGGCTGGTGGCGTGGCGGGAGCAGGTCGCGCGGGAGAAGCGGGCCGCGTTTCGGGACGAGACCTATTGGGGGCGGCCGGTTCCCGGGTTCGGGCCGGATGACGCCCGGCTGCTCATTGTCGGGTTGGCGCCGGCGGCGCACGGTGGGAATCGGACCGGGCGGATGTTCACCGGTGATCGCAGCGGTGATGTGCTGTATGCGGCGATGTACGCGGTGGGGCTGGCCAGCCAGCCGACTGCGACGCGTCGCGACGACGGCCTCGAACTCCTGGGCGTCCGGGTCACCGCCCCCGTGCACTGCGCGCCGCCGGACAACAAACCGCTGCCCGAGGAGCGCGACCGCTGCCGCCACTGGCTCGCGACCGAACTCGACCTCCTCGCCCCGACCGTCCGGGCAATCGTCGTCCTGGGCGGTTTCGGCTGGCAGGCCCTGCTACCGGTACTCGATCAGGCGGGCTGGGCAATCCCCCGCCCACGTCCGAAGTTCGGCCACGGCGTCCAGATCACGTTGTCCCCCAAGACTTCCAACCGCGCACCCTTACAGCTCCTCGGCTGCTACCACGTCAGCCAACGAAACACCTCCACCGGCCTCCTCACCCCCGCCATGCTGGAATCCGTTCTCACCCAAGCGAAATCGACCGCGGGATTGGCCTGATCAGCGCCGCCGCGTGACCGTAACTCGCTGCATCCCAAGCCGGTGGTCCTGGTCGGCTCCACCTTTCTCGCAGCATGTCGCCCAGCCGTATTCGCCGACCACGGTCGCGATGATCGGTAACGCGCTCGACCCGGAGCACCCGGTCACGGTGCCGTGCACGGTGGTTCCGTTATATCGCCTGGACTCGATCCGATGAACCAGCGGGAGACGTCGGTGCGTGTGCCCGTCGTGGAGGGGACACCGACGCATCCCATGCCAATTCCGCCTCAGCCGGGCTTGCGCAGCGCCAGTTGCAGTTCGAGCAGCAGCCGGTCCGCCGGGTCGGCCAGGCTCATCCCGGTCACGTGCTCGGCACGACGAATCCGGTATCGCAGGGTATTCGGGTGCACCCGCAGTGTCTGTGCCGCGGCACGGACGTCGCCGTGTGCCCGCAGATACACCTCGACGCTGGCGCCCAGATTCGCCGAATGCGCGCTGTCGTAGTCGTACAGCGCGTCCAAGCGTGGGTCACGCAAGTCCGGCTCCGCGCGCAGCAGGCCGAGGATCTCGCCCAGTAGCACCGCCGTCCGAGACTCGGCCAGAGTCGTGACCCGGCCTTTCGGGTAGGTCTGCGCCGTACTGTCGAGCACCCGGTCCACCTCCCGGCGCGCACCGGCCACCGCGGCGAGCTCACCGACCGGAATCGCGATCGCCGCGCGCAACGGGATCGACTGCTCGCCCTCGAAACGCTCGACCAGCTGCCGCACCCAGGCGGTGACCGAACCCTCGGAGCGAAATCCCGGCAGCAGCACATAGATCCGCGCGTCGTGGGCCATGGTGACGGCGTCCCGCCGAAAGGCGCTGGCGTGCAACCGGATCAACCCGGCGGCATCCGCACCGGCAGTCGAGGCGAATCCGAGCACCGCCACCGGGCCCTGCGCCGGAATATTCAACGCCCCCGCCACGGACGGAATGTCGACCCCTTCGCCGCGCACTCCGAACAACCGCTGCACCATCAGCGCCTCGGTCGACGGCGCGTCGAGAATGCGCGAAATGATCCGCGCGGCGATGGCGGCGGCCCCGCGCAACACCTCCGGCGCGCCCGGCTCGAAGGCCCGATCGCCCTGCTGCAACCAGATCGTGCCGAGCAGGCGGGGCGCGACCGCGGCGTCCACGGACGGCTGCCGGATACTGATCGCCAAGCGCCGCTTGATATCCAGCTCCGGATGCGCGGGCACGTCGATGACCTCGTCGGTGCGGTGCAGCCGGTCGAAGACGCCCCATTCGCGCAGCACGCGCAGATACTCGTGCGGCCCTTCCCGGCCCAGGATCGATCGGATCCGCAGCGGGTCGGCGGCCTCGCCGGAGGCCGAATAGGCCAGCACATGGGACTGCGGATCCTCGATCGAGACCATCCCGCCCGCGTTCTGCGCCACCAGTTGCGCCAGCCCGAACAGGTCGGTCTCACCGTCGAGCAGGACACGCATGGCAGGACAACCTTCGGCTGATCGGACAACAGCGACAGCCCATCTTTGTCCGATCGGCCGATCTTTCGCAGGACTTCGCGGAGTTGACTCGGCCTCCAGTGCTACCGCGCTACCCAGGAGGTATTCATGGACGCCATCGCGACCACACCCTCGCCCGTCAACGAACCGGTGCGCACCTTCGCGCCGGGCAGCCCCGAACGGGCCACGCTGCGAGCGAAACTCGACGAACTCGGATCCGAGCGGACCGAGGTGAACAATGTCATCGGCGGTGTGCACCGGCGCACGGACGGGCCGGTGATCGAGGTGGTGCAGCCACACCGGCACGCGGCGGTGCTCGGCACCGTCACCGCCGCGAAGGCGCGGGACGTGCGCGCCGCGGTGGATGCGGCGAGCGCGGCCGCACCCGAGTGGCGCGCACTGTCTTTCGAGGATCGCGCCGCGATCTTCCTGCGGGCCGCGGACCTGCTGGCGGGACCGTGGCGCGAGACCATCGCCGCGGCCACCATGCTCGGCCAGTCCAAGACGGCGTATCAGGCCGAGATCGACGCACCGTGCGAGCTGGTGGACTTCTGGCGGTTCAATGTGAGCTTCGCGCGGGAAATCCTGGCGCAGCAGCCGATTTCGGTGCCCGGGGTGTGGAATCGCCTCGACTACCGGCCGTTGGAGGGGTTCGTCTACGCGGTCACGCCGTTCAACTTCACCGCGATCGCGGCCAACCTGCCCACCGCTCCGGCGCTGATGGGTAACACGGTGATCTGGAAACCGGCACTGACGCAGTCGGTCGCGGCCTACTGGACGATGCGGCTACTGGAGGCCGCGGGGCTGCCGCCCGGGGTGATCAACCTGGTGCATGGTGCGGGCCCGAAGGTTTCCGATGTCGTGCTCGCCGATCGGCGACTGGCCGGGGTGCATTTCACCGGTTCCACCAAGACGTTTCAGCATCTGTGGCGGTCGGTGGCGGCGAATCTCACCGAGTACCAGTCCTATCCGCGACTGGTCGGTGAGACCGGCGGCAAGGACTTCGTGATCGCGCACAGCTCGGCGGATCCGCAGGTGCTGACCACCGCGCTGCTCCGGGGCGCGTTCGACTACCAGGGCCAGAAGTGCTCGGCGGCCTCGCGCGCTTTCGTCCCGAAGTCGGTGTGGGCGCGGATGGGCTCGGATCTGGTCGAGCAGGTCACCGAACTGTCCTACGGCGATGTCACCGATTTCGCGAATTTCGGTGGGGCGCTGATCGATCGGCGCGCCTACGAACGCAACGTCGACGCGCTGGAGCGGGCCAAGGCGACCGCGGGCCTGACGATCGCGGCCGGTGGGCAGGCCGACGACAGTGTCGGCTACTTCGTCGACCCGACGGTGCTGCTCGGCGACGATCCGGCCGACGAGGCGTTCCACACCGAGTACTTCGGGCCGATCCTGGCTGTGCACGTCTACGACGACTCGGTGCCCGGATCCTTCGACGCCGCACTGGATCTCGTCGACAAGGGCGCCGGTTACGGGCTGACCGGGTCGATCATCGCCACCGACCGCGCGGCCGTCGCCCGTGCCGCCGGGGCGTTGCGGTTCGCCGCGGGCAATTTCTACATCAACGACAAGCCGACCGGCGCGGTCGTCGGTCAGCAGCCGTTCGGCGGTTCCCGGGCCTCGGGCACCAACGACAAGGCCGGGTCTCCGTTGAACCTGCTGCGCTGGACCTCGGCGCGCACCATCAAGGAGACCTTCGTCCCGCCCACCGACCACCGCTACCCGCATCAGGAGCCGTGATGGTCACCGGATTGCTCCGTCCCGCCATGCTGGCCGCGGCCCGGTCCCCGCGCCTGGAACGCACCGTGCGCCGCCGCTCGGTCACGCGGCGGCTGGTCGACCGCTTCGTCGCCGGTGACACCGAGGACCAGGCGATCACCGCCGCCGCGGCTCTGCTCGAGTCGGGCCGCCGGATCAGCATCGACTACCTCGGCGAGGACACCACCGACATCGGTCAGGCCCGCGCCACCGTCGAGCACTACTCGGCGCTGTTGTCGGCCCTGGCGCGTGTGCCGGGGACCGGTGGCGGGAGCCCGCTGGAGGTGTCGCTGAAACTCTCCGCCCTCGGGCAGGCACTGCCGCGCGACGGTGGCCGGATCGCCCTCGACCACGCCCGCGAGATCTGCGCGGCGGCGCAGGCGGTGGGCGTCGCGGTCACCATCGACGCCGAGGACCACACCACCACCGATTCGACCCTGGCGATCGTCGCGGAATTGCGCGGCGACTTCCCGGAGCTGGGCACCGTCTTGCAGGCGTACTTGAAACGCAGCGCGGCGGACTGCCGCGACCTCGCCGGTTCCCGGATCCGCCTGTGCAAGGGCGCCTACCGGGAGCCGCCGAGCGTCGCCTATCAGCGCCCGGCGGAGGTCGACGAGTCCTACCTCCGGTGTTTACGGATCCTCATGGACGGGCACGGTTACCCCATGGTCGCCACCCACGATCCACGGATGATCGATGCCGCGCAGAGCTATGCCCGCGCGGCCGGACGCGCCGCCGGCGACTTCGAGTTCCAGATGCTCTACGGCATCCGCGACCCGGAACAGCGGCGGCTGGCCGAGGCCGGTCACCGGCTGCGGGTCTACCTGCCCTACGGCGATCAATGGTTCGGCTACTTCATGCGCAGGCTCGCCGAGCGCCCCGCCAATCTGGTGTTCTTCCTGCGCGCCCTCACCCCCGGCAATTTCACCGATTCCCCGCCCGCCACACCCGCCGGTCGGTTTAGCTGAGCACAGCTCACAGTGCTGTCCTGCCGCCCGCCCGGCCCGTACACCTGGTCCGGGCGGGCGGCAGCGAGGAAAGGAACTCGCATGTTCAACGCGGAGATGCGCCGTCAGATGTCGCGCCGCAAACCCATCCAGGAGATCGACGACGAGGTGCCCACCGACGAGCGCCTCGCCAAGCACCTCGGTCTCTGGCAGCTCACCGCGATCGGCGTCGGCGGCATCATCGGCGCGGGCATCTTCGCGCTGGCCGGGTCGGTCGCGCATTCGGTGACCGGGCCCGCGGTGCTGATCTCGTTCCTGATCGCCGGCCTCGCCAGTGCCGCGGCCGCGCTGTGTTACGCCGAGTTCGCGGGCATGATCCCCAAGGCCGGGTCGGCCTACACCTACGGGTATGTGGCGCTCGGTGAGATCGGCGGCTGGTTCATCGGCTGGGACCTGCTGCTCGAATACGTGGCCGTGGCTGCGGTCGTCGCGATCGGCGTCTCCGGGTACTTCAAGTTCCTGCTCGAACAGGTCGACATCGACCTGCCGACCTGGATGCTGGGCGCGCACGGCACCGGCGACGGGCGCGTCGTCGACGTGTTCGCGGTGGTGTTCTGCCTGGGCACCGCGTGGCTGCTCTCGCGCGGCATCCGCAGCGTCGGCCGGTTCGAGACGGTGGCGGTCGGCCTCAAGGTCGCGCTGGTGCTGCTGATCATCGTGCTCGGCGTCTTCCACATCGACAGCGCCAATTACACCCCGTACTTCCCGTTCGGTACGGCCGCCGTATTCACCGGCGCCGCAACGGTTTTCTTCGCGGTCTTCGGTTACGACGCGATGAGCACGGCGGCCGAGGAGTCGGTCGACGGCCGCAAGCATCTGCCGAAGGCGATCATCTACTCGCTGGCCATCGCGATGGTGCTCTACGTGCTGGCGACGCTGGTGCTCACCGGCATGCAGAAGTACACCGAGATCGACCCGGAGAGCGGGTTCTCCTCGGCCTTCAAGGCCGTCGGCATGCCCGGCGTCGCCAACATCATCGCGATCGGCGCGATCGTGGGCATCATCACCGTCGTGCTGACCTTCATGCTCGGCGTCACCCGGGTGTGGTTCGCGATGAGCCGCGACGGGCTGCTGCCGGCGTGGTTCGCCAAGACCCATCCCGTACGCAAGGTGCCGACCCGGGTCACCTGGATCGTCGGCATCGGCTCGGCGATCCTGGCCGGGCTGCTGCCGATCAACACCGTCGCCGAGCTCACCAATATCGGCATCCTGATGGCGTTCGTGGTGGTGTGCATCGCCGTGATCGTGCTGCGCTACCGCCGGCCCGACGCGCCGCGCTCGTTCAAACTTCCCCTCATGCCGGTGATTCCGATCGTCGGCGTGATCGCCTCGGTGTGGTTGATGCTGTCGCTGCCGTGGCACACCTGGCTGCGGTTCGGGGCCTGGCTGGTGGTCGGGCTGGTGATCTACATCGGGTACTCCCGCACCCACTCCAAGCTCGAACAGACCGGCCCCGAACCGGTCAGCGAGTCCTTGGCGAAAGACTGAGCAGCACCAGGCCGGACGCGAGAATCCCTAGGCCGCACCAGGATAGGAATGGCAGACGTTCCCCGAGAACGGTGACGCCGAGCATCGCCGCGACGGCGGGCTCGGCGAGGGTCAGCGTGGTCGCCGCCGCGACGGTGGTGTGACGCAGGCCGTAACCGAAGAGGCGGTAGGCGAGAAAGGTGGTGAACACCGCCAGGTGCAGTGCCACGACCAGGCCACGGGCGCTCAGGAGCCACGCGGCCTCGGTGCTCAGCACCACGGGGAGCACGAACAGTCCGGCGGCGCCGAACATCACGCCCATCACCCGGGCGGAGTCGTGGCCGCTGGTGATGAGTTCGCCGCCGACCAGCGCGTACACGACGTAGACGAATCCGGCCACGGCGGCCAGGCCGATGCCGAGGAGATCGATCTCGGTGCTGCCGCCCGTCAGCTGGTGGCCGAGTACCAGTGCGACGCAACCGGATACCGCCGCCGCGGTGGCGACGAGCCACCGCGCGGCGGGCCGCGAGCGTCCGGTGGCCCAGGCCAGCGCACCGGCGAAAATCGGTGCGCCGCACAGTGCGACCACCGTGGCGACCGCGACTCCGGTGCGCGCCACGGCGGGATAGAAGGTCACCGGATAGCCCGCGACGGCGAGCGCGCCGAGCAGCAGCAGGCGCCGCTCTCGCGCGGTGTAACCGCGATGTATCACGGTGTTCCGCAATGGATTCCAGTGACCGGTGAGGAATAGGAGCAGGCCGCCGAGGAACAGGCCGGCCGAGCCGATGGCCGCGGCGGGCGCACCGGCCGGTGCCAGCGAACTGGCCGTTCCGGTGGTCCCCCACAGCACGGAGGCCGTGAGGATCGGGGCGGCGCCGCCGGAGGTGGCGGCAGGGGTGGAGCAGACGTCGTTGGACACAGTCGTGAACTTCCGTTGTCGAAGACCGATGGGTTTCGAAACGGGCGCACGAACGACGCCCCGCTGATCAGCGGGGCGGTGCCGGATCTACCGCGGAAGTGCGCCCGGTCAGGCGACCGGGGGCGGCGTGACCGCGTGCCAATAAGTGGTGTCCACGGCGTCGATACTAGCGGGGGCGCGCGGAGAAGCACATGCGAATTCGCGAGCCTTATAGCGCATATCTATCGTCACAGCCCAGATCCGCGAACGATGATTCGAAGTCCGCGCATCCTGGCGAATCATTTTCGGTACGGTGACCCCTGTGAGCGAACATGGCAGGACCGAGCGGCGGCGCGGCGCAGTGTCGGCAGCGGGGTTACCGCCCGCGCCGGCCCGGCCGCGCACCCCGGTGCCGATCGACGACATCGATCGGGTGCTGCTCGACCATCTCGCGCGCGACGGGCGCATGACCAACAACGCGCTGGCCGCGGCGGCCGGGATCGCGCCGTCCACCTGTCTCGGGCGGGTGCGCTCACTCGTGGAGCGCGGCGTCATCCGCGGGTTCCACGCCGAAATCGATCCGGCCGCCCTCGGGCGCGGCCTACAGGCGATGATTTCCGTTCGGCTGCAAAGTAATTCGCGCAAGCACCTGGCCGAGTTCGGTCAGCAGCTCTCGGCGCTGCAAGAAGTACTGAACGTGTACTTCATCGCCGGCGGCGACGACTACCTGATCCACGTCGCCACCGCCGACACCGAAGAACTGCGCGGGTTCGTGCTCGAGCACCTCAGCGCGCATCCGGCGGTGTCCTCGACCGAAACGATCCTCATCTTCGAGCACCTGCGGCCGCGCACCACACTCGCCCAAGCCTGAGCGGTCGAGTTCAGGCGGCGACCAGGCGGCCGACCGGATATCCGTGGGCCGCGGCGACCGATTCGGACAGCAGCTTGCCCGCGTGGGTGCTCAGTCCGGCGGCCAGGCCCGCGTCCGCGGCGATGGCGTCGCGCCAGCCCCGGTCGGCCAGTTCGAGTACGTAGGGCAGTGTGGCGTTGGTGAGGGCGACGGTGGAGGTATTCGGTACCGCGCCGGGCATATTCGCCACGCAGTAGAAGACCGAGTCGTGTACCCGATAAGTCGGGTCGGCGTGGGTGGTGGGGTGCGAGTCGGCGAAGCAGCCGCCCTGGTCGATGGCGATGTCGACCAGGACCGAGCCCGGCTTCATCTGCGCGACCAGTTCGTTCGGCACCAGCGTGGGAGCCTTGGCGCCCGGCACCAGCACCGCGCCGATCACCAGATCCGCTTCGCGCACTGTGGTTTCCAGTTCCTGACTGTTGGACGCGATCGTGCGCACGTGCCCCCGGTACTGCTCATCGATCTCCCGCAACCGCGCGATATTCACATCCAGCGCGATCACCTCCGCGTGCATGCCGAGTGCGACGGCGATCGCGTTGCGGCCCGCCACCCCGGCACCGAGCACCACGACCTTCGCCGGCCGGACCCCCGGCACGCCACCCATGAGCACCCCGCGCCCACCTTCGCTGCGCATCAGGTGATACGCCCCCGCCTGCGGCGCCAACCGGCCCGCGACCTCACTCATCGGCGCCAGCAACGGCAACGAACCGTCGCGGCCCGTAACCGTCTCGTACGCAATAGAAGTGATCCCGGACTCCAGCAGCGCGTCGGTGCACTCCTTCGACGCCGCGAGATGCAGATAGGTGAACAGCACCTGCCCGTCGCGCATCCGCGAATACTCCTGCGCCACCGGCTCTTTCACCTTCAGAACCAGATCCGCACTCCCCCACACCGCATCCGCCGTCGCCAGCACCCGCGCCCCCGCGACCTGATACGCCGCATCCTCGAACCCGGAGCCCACCCCGGCCCCGGCCTCCACGACCACCTCATGCCCCCGCGCGACGAGCTCCCGCACTCCGGCGGGCGTACACGCCACCCGATACTCGTGATTCTTGACCTCCCGCGGCACCCCGATCTTCATCTTTCACTCCTGACACTCAGTCGACTGGACGGCCCGGGGCCCCGGACGCTTCACTATTGAGTGTGAACTTTCTGCGAGATCACATCTATATTTCTGAATATTATTCTTGAATACACGCAGGATACGTCGCTATCGGCGGAATTCGAGCCTTCTCGTGAGCGAGACACGAAACATCTTCGGAGCAAGGGATGGACCTCAGTCGCTGAACCCGGCAGCGCAGGGCAGCGCATCGAGCAGTTCAGCGGCGGCCGCACGCATCTCCCGGGTCAGCGATGCACGATCGTCCGGCCGCTCGTCCCAGTGGATAGTCGGCAACTCGAAATCCCATACCCGCCGACCGAGCACCGACTCCCACGGTTCACCGAAGTCGTGAAGTTCGACCAACCCCGCGGCAATGGCTCCGCCGTGGCACGCGGGGCACCCCGCACCGGCCACCAGCCGCTCGGCACGATGCCGAACTCGCCGCAGCAGCACCTCGACCGACCCACCGGGCCAGTCCGCCGCATCGGGATCGAGCAACCCCACTTCGACCAGCGCGACCCGGAACAACTCCGCCGCTCCGTCGCTGTCGTTGCGATGCAGTCCCGCGAGCTCACCCAGGGCCGGAGAATCCACGCCCCGCGCCAAGGCGTGCGCCGCGATCATCGGCAGGTCTTCCCGCCGCACTTCCCCACGCCCGAACTTGTCCGCGGCGTCACCGAGCTCCTCCACGAAGGACATCCTGCCCGCTCGACCAGACACCAAAAACCCCGACCGGCTTACCGGTCGGGGTTCAGTGGGGCGGCTCAGACCGAGATCGACTCCTCCAGCGGGAACCCGAAGGACTCGCGGGAGTCCGGTGCGGAGACCCGGATGGCGTCGGCTTCTTCGTCGGTGGCCTGCATGTTGGAGGCGATTTCGGCTTCCACACGCCGCCGGTAGATCTTGATCTCGCGGACGATGCGGAGGTCGTCCCAGCCGAGGTAGGGGGCGACGAGGGCGGCTACCTCGGGGGCGATGTCGACGCCGCGGGCGCCGGTTTCGACCGAGAGGCGGGTGCGGCGGGCCAGGATGTCGTCCAGGTGCAGGGCGCCCTCGTGGGTGACGGCGTAGACGATCTCGGCCTTCAGGTAGCGCGAGTTGCCCAGGCGGGCACCGAGTTCCGGTTCGGCGTCGATGAGTTCGCGGAGTTCGGTGACGGCGCTGCCGTAGCGGCCCAGCAGGTGGTCGACGGTGCCCATGTCGACATCGAAGACCTCGGCCAGCCGCGCGCGGGACTGCGCGAGTTCGCGGTACTGGTCGGCGCCGACCAGCGGGACACGCGCGGTGCAGGACTTGGCGACGCGACCGGGCAGATCCGCCACGGCCAGGTCGATCGCGTCCTCGGCCATCACACGATAGGTGGTGTACTTGCCGCCCGCCACGATGATCAGCCCGGGGACCGGGCGCACGACGGCGTGCTCGCGGGAGAGCTTGGCGGTCTGCTCGGAGTCACCGGCGGCCAGCAGCGGACGCAACCCGGCGTAGACGCCGACGATGTCGTCGTGGTCGATCGGCGTTTCCAGCAGCCGATTCACATGCGCCAGAATGTAATCGATGTCGGCGCGGGTGGCGGCGGGGTGCGCCAGGTCGTGCTCCCAGCCGGTGTCGGTGGTGCCGATGACCCAGTGCTCGTCGCTCCACGGGCACGGGATGACGAACAGCAGGCTCTTCTCGGTTTCGGTGATGAGCCCGGTCTCGGACGCGATCCGGTCGCGGGGCACCACGATGTGCACGCCCTTGGACGCCTTGATCTTGAATTGGCTGGCCCCGCCGAGCATTTCCTGGAGCTCGTCGGTCCAGGCGCCGGCGGCGTTGACGACCCGCTTGGCGCGCACCTCGATGTTGCGGCCCGATTCCAGGTCCTGCACCAGCGCGCCGACGACGCGGCCGCCTTCGCGCAGGAAGTCCACGACGCGGGCGCTGGAGGCGACGAGCGCGCCGTGCGAGGCGGCGGTGCGCGAAAGCATCATGGTGTGCCGGGCGTCGTCGAGCTGGCCCTCGTAGAAGCTGACGCCGCCGTGGATGGCGCCGCGCTTGGCGCCCGGGAACCGCCGCAGGGTCTTGGCCTTGCTCTGGTGCCGGAAGTGCGAAGGCACACCGCGGCCCGCGCCGAGCACGTCGTAGACGCCGACGCCGGTGCCGACCCAGGCGCGGTCGAGGACCGGCTTCTCCAGCGGGTAGACGAACTCGACGGGCTTGGACAGGTGCGGCGCCAGGGTTTCCAGGATCAGCCGTCGTTCGCGCAGCGCCTCGAACACCAGCCGGAAGTTGAGCTGCTTGAGGTAGCGCAACCCGCCGTGCACGAGTTTCGACGAGCGACTGGAGGTTCCGGAGGCGTAGTCACGGGCCTCGACCAGGCCGACGGTGAGCCCGCGGGTGACAGCGTCGAGGGCGGCGCCGGCGCCGACTACGCCCGCGCCGATGACCAGCACGTCGAGTTCGGTGGCGGCCATGGTGTCGAGCGCGCGCTGCCGAGCCTCCGGGCTCATCGCGACGGGTGCGGTGAGAGAACGCATTGCGGTTTCCTTCTTCACGATGGACACGCTCCTTAGTGAGTGGGCACCCAGTCGAGGGTGCGTCCGACGGCTTTGCCCCAGCCGTGGTAACCGGCGGCACGTTGCTCGTCGGTCCATTGCGGATGCCAGCGGGTGCGCTCCTGCCAGTTCTGGCGCAATTCCGCTGGGCTTTCCCAGAATCCGACCGCCAGGCCCGCCGCGTAGGCCGCGCCGAGGGCGGTCGTCTCCGACACCATCGGCCGGCTGACCGGCACGCCGAGCACATCGGCCTGGATCTGCATGCAGAGGCTGTTGGCGGTGACGCCGCCGTCGACCTTCAGGACCTCCAGTGGCACACCGGAGTCCTTGAACATGGCGTCGGCGACATCGCGGGTCTGGTAGCAGATGGCTTCGAGGGTGGCGCGGGCGATGTGGGCGTTGGTGGCGTAGCGGGTCAGCCCGACGATCGCGCCGCGCGCGTCCGAACGCCAGTGCGGGGCGAAGAGGCCGGAGAAGGCGGGCACGAAGTACACGCCACCGTTATCCTCGACTTCGCTTGCCAGCGTTTCACTTTGGGACGCGCCCTGGATGATGCCGAGCTGATCGCGCAGCCACTGCACGGCCGAACCGGTGACGGCGATGGATCCTTCCAGCGCGTACACCGGCTGCTGCCCGCCGAACTGGTAGCAGACGGTGGTGAGCAGCCCGTTGTTCGAACGTACAAGTGCCGCACCGGTATTGAGCAGCAGGAAGTTGCCGGTGCCGTAGGTGTTCTTGGCCTCGCCCGCGTCCAGGCAGACCTGGCCGATCATGGCGGCCTGCTGATCGCCGACGGCGGCGGCGACCGGCACCGCACCGCCGAGCGGGCCGCGCGGGCACGTGGTGCCGTACAGGGTGGGATCGGAAGAGGGCCTGATGGACGGCAACATAGCGCGCGGGACACCGAACAGCGCGAGCAACTCGTCGTCCCAGTCCAGGGTTTCCAGATCCATCAGCATGGTGCGGCTGGCGTTGGTGACGTCGGTGACGTGCACGCCACCGCGCACCCCGCCGGTCAGATTCCACAGCAGCCAGGTGTCGATGGTGCCGAACAGCGCGTCACCACGCTCGGCGGCGGCGCGCACACCCTCGACATTGTCGAGAATCCAGCGGATCTTGCCGCCGGAGAAGTAGGTGGCCGGCGGCAGGCCCGCGCGGTGGCGGATGAGCCGGCCGGCGTCGGTGGCGTCCAGGTCAGCGGCGATCCGATCGGTGCGGGTGTCCTGCCAGACGATCGCGTTGTAGTAGGGGCGGCCGGTGTGGCGGTCCCAGACGACGGTGGTTTCCCGCTGGTTCGTGACGCCGAGCGCGGCCAGATCGCTCGCGGCCAGGCCGTGCGAGTTCAGCGCGGTCTGGATGACGGCGGAGGTGCGCTCCCAGATCTCGACGGGATTGTGTTCCACCCAGCCCGGGCGCGGCAGGATCTGCTCGTGCTCGAGCTGATGGTGTGCCACCACCGTGCCCGCGCGGTCGAAGACCATGAAGCGCGTGCTGGTGGTGCCCTGGTCGACCGCTCCGATGAGGTCTGGCATCACATCTCCGTTGTCGTGATCCGGCTCCGGCCTCGATCCTGGGGAGCCATTACCGAACGTAAGGACCGGACGTGCGAGCTTCAACGGTCCCCGTTCGACAATGTCGAACGATTTCGCGCTACGGTGGGACCGTGCCCGGACCGATCCAGTCGATCGAGCGCGCCGCCGCGATCATGAGCGTGGTCGCCGACGCGCCCTTCGGCATCGGCGTCGGCGAACTCGCGGCGGTGCTCGGCTTACCCAAGCCCACCGCGCACGGACTACTGCGGACGCTGCAAGGCGTCGGCTACATCGACCAGGACCCGCATTCCGGCAAATACCGGATCGGGGCGGCCGCGCTCGGCATGGCGCCGCGGCCGTTCGACGCCAACGTGCTGCGCTCGGTCGCGATGAACTGGGGCGACACCTTGGCCGCACGGTCGGGGGAATCGGTCCGCATCGGGGTGCTGCGGGGTGTCCGCGTGCAGATCGTGCACCACGTGTTCCGGCCCGACGGGAGCGCCCAGCAGCTCCGCCTCGGAATCGAACTCCCGCTGCACGCGACGGCTTTGGGCAAGGTTCTGCTCGCGTATACGCCGGGGTTGACCGAACGGGCCACGGCCGCGTCCCTGCCGGCCTTCACCTCGCGCTCGATCACGGCGCCCCGCACCCTGCACAGCGAGATCGCGCGGGTCCGCGCGCAGGGCTATGCCGAGGACATCGGCGAATTCAACAGCGACCGGGCGGCGCTGGCCGCTCCGATCCGGGACGCGGGCGGCCGGGTCGTCGGCGCGATCGGCGTGGTCGTCGCGATCGACCGGGTCACCGAGCGGGCGGCCCGCGCGAAACTCGTGGATCTGGTGCACACCGCCGCGATGTCGATCTCGCGCGATCTGAGCGGCGAGCGGCCCCGGGTGCAGTCATGAGCACCGAGCGCGCACCGAAGGCGCGCTACGTGATGGCGATCGATCAGGGCACCACCTCCAGCCGGGCGATCCTCTACGACGCCGCAGGACACCTGGTCTCGGTCGCCCAGCGCGAACACCGGCAGTTCTATCCGGCGGCCGGGCAGGTCGAGCACGACGCGGTGGAGATCCGCAAGAACGTCGGCAATCTCGTCGGCCGGGTGATCGCGAAGGCCGCGATCACCACCGATCAGGTGGTGGCGATCGGTATCGCGAACCAGCGCGAGACCACGGTGCTGTGGGATCGGCGCACCGGCAGGCCGGTCGGCAACGCCATCGTCTGGCAGGACACCCGCACCGAAGACTTGGTCGCGCGACTGGCCCGGCAGCCGCTGGCGGCCGAGGTGGCCGAGCGCAGCGGCCTGCCCCTGCTGAATTACTTCGCCGCCCCACGCATCCGGTGGATGCTGGAACACCAGCAAGGTCTGCGCCGGCGCGCCGAACGCGGCGAGATCCTGTTCGGCACCATGGACAGCTGGCTGATCTGGAATCTCACCGGCGGCCCGGACGGCGGCGTGCACATCACCGACGTCACCAACGCGGGCCGCACCCTGCTGATGAACCTGCACACCCTGGATTGGGACGACCAGCTGCTCGACTTCTTCGGCATCCCCCGCGCGATCCTGCCCGGCATCCGTTCCAACGCCGAGATCTACGGGCACACCGAGCACGGCATCCCCATCGCGGCCGCGCTCGGCGACCAGCAGGCCGCGCTGTTCGGCCAGACCTGTTTCGACGCCGGTGAGGCGAAATGCACCTACGGCACCGGCAGCTTCCTGCTCACCAACACCGGTACCGAACCGGTGCCGTCCAAGCACGGCCTGCTCACCACCGTCGCCTTCCAAATCGGCCGGGAGCCCGCGCATTACGCGCTCGAAGGCTCGATGGCCGCCACCGGCACCCTGGTGCAGTGGCTGCGCGACCGGCTCGACCTGATCGGGGCCGCACCCGAAATCGAAACCCTGGCAAGCACTGTCGAGGACAACGGCGGCTGCTATGTGGTACCGGCGTTCTCCGGGCTGTTCGCGCCGCGCTGGCGCTCCGAAGCCCGCGGCGTCATCGCCGGACTGACCTCCTACATCACCAAGGGGCACCTGGCCCGCGCGGTGCTGGAAGCCACCGCCTGGCAGACCCGCGAGGTGGTCGACGCCATGAACGCCGACACCGGCCGCCCCCTGACCGAGCTCCGGGTGGACGGCGGCATGACCTCCAACAACCTACTGATGCAACAGATCTCGGATGCCCTCGGCGTGCCGGTGGAGCGCCCGCTGTATTCCGAAACCGTCTCCCTGGGCGCCGCCTACGCCGCGGGTCTCGCGGTCGGGCTCTGGCCGGACATGACCGGCCTGCGCCGCAACCGCCACACCGCCGGCCGCTGGCTGCCTGCCCTGCCCACCGCCCGCCGCGACACCGAGTATCGGCGCTGGTCGCAGGCCGCCGATCTGACCTATAACTGGACCGAGCCGGGCGAACCGTAGAACGCGCCCGGCCGATGATGCCATCATCGATGCCTGGTGCGGCGCGGCATCCGGTCCGGCGGCAACCTCGCAGCTACGGTGCTCACCGGACTGTTCCCGCAGCCCACGCCATCCCGCAGAGACCGATCCGAGGAGGCCCCGTGCTCGCAGTGGTGCAGATTCTGGCGGTCCTGGCCGCACTGATCCACGTCTACATCTTCAGCCTGGAAAGCCTGCGCTTCAGCGACCGCAAGGTGCACGCGGGCCTGTTCCTGGTCGACGACACCGAACTCGAGGCCGTCAAGCCGTGGGCGTACAACCAGGGCTTCTACAACCTCTTCCTGGCGATCGGCACCGTGGTGGGCGTCTTCCTCGTCCGCCCCTGCCCCGCCGCCGGCTGGGCGCTGATCCTCATGGGCTGCGGCTCGATGCTCGCGGCGGCGCTGGTCCTGGTCGGCACCGACCGTCGCATGCTCAAAGCCGCCGCCTCCCAAGGCACCATCCCCGCCTTGACGCTGCTCGCCGCGCTGACACAGCTCTGATCAGGTCAGCCACATCAGGCAGAAGATGTGCCCGACCGGGTCGGCGAAAACCCGGAAGTCATCGCCGGTGTCCTCCTGCACCAGCGTGGCTCCGAGCTCGAGCACCCGCTGGTGCGCGCTCTCGACATCGTCGACCAGCACGTCGAAATGCATCTGCTGCGACGCTTCGGGATCCGGGAACCGCGGCGGCCGATACTCGGGTGCGGTCTGAAACGCTATCCGCCGCCCCTCGGGATCCGCGGTCACGACCCAGTCGTCGTCCGCGTCCTCGATCACCTCGGCGCCGAGCAGCCCCGCGTAGAACTCGGCCAGCTTGCGCGGCTCCGGGCAATCCAGCACCACGCTCCGCAGTCTTCCGATCCCGTTCGCCATTGATCCTCCCTCGAAGTTCGAATTCAGACACTTCCCGGTTACCCGAAGACAGCGGTCTCAGACGTCCACCTGTCCGACCGACCCGGTAGCGTTGCGCCTCGCCGGAATCAACCGTGACACAGGAGTTTTCGATGGGTTTCTACGACTGCCGCTGCATGATCACCGGGATCAGCCTGAAGATCACCGACGCCACCGCGGTCGTGCTGCGGCGATCCGGCACCGAGTACCGCCCCCTCGCCCTGGGTATGCACGGCACCTACGATCGCCAAGGCGGCATCGATGGGATCGACGAGGATCGGAACACCGAACTGGTGCTGCGCTACTTCCACGAGCGGAGCCGCGAGGGCCGATTCACCGGGCTTATTTCCGGCGATGAGATCGAGGAGCTACTCCAGCGCATCGAGCGGACCCATTGCGATATCGCTGACGAAATTCTCTCTGCCGACTCGACCACGCTGGACGGCGACCTGATCGTTTTCGCGTTGATCGCCGAGCCGGTCTGGGCCGCCATCGCCACCGCGGGGTCCGAGCGACCCGTGGCCGAACGGCTCGAACGCCTCTTCGGCCCAGCCTCGGCCGGCGCCGATATCTATCGAGACCGGCTGCCGGAGCTGGCCGCCGCTCTGACCGAGACGGCCGCGGTCGCCGACTTCGTCGCCGCAAACGGCCTGCGCTGGGCACCGCCCTCCGAGCCCGCGCAGCGGTACCCCACCGACTACGGCGCCCAGCACTACGAGGAGGTCGTGGAATTCCTCGACGAGGCCCGGCGGGACTACCGGCACCACCCAACCATCCTGGCCGGGCTGCACGCCTACGAGCAGCTGATCGAAGAGGAGTAGCCGCCCTTACCCCGCCCCGATTCGACGGACCACGGGCCGCACCCAGGGCGCGAGGGCGAGTACCCCTAGGAGCAGGAGCCACGGGATCCGCCACCACCATCGGAGACCGTAGTCCCGCGCGGGCACGAACGGTGTGGTGAGCGGTCGCGCGGTGGCGGACCACACCACGAAGGCATCGCCGATCGGGACCAGCCCGAACGCGTAGCGTTTGCTGCCGGGCAGGGTGAGCGGCAAGCCCAGCAGTTCACCTTCCGAACCCAGCGCCGCCGCGAGTTCGGGATCGCCGTTCACCCGGGCCGCCCCGAGCGCGACGACGGTGGCGGACAGGCTGACCCCCGCCACCAGCGGGCCGGAATCGACATCACCCGCGCCGTCGCGACCATGCGGGTACTCGCGCAGGCCCGGGCCGAAACCGCCCGGGTAGGCGAGGAATTGCCGCCGGAACGCGGCGTATTGGGCACGGGCGAACTCCGCGTCGATCTCCGGGAGGAAGCGGTGGATCATCGTCTGCGAGGTGGCGCGGGCCCCGTCGGCAATCGAACCGTCCGGCGAAACCTCGTGCGGCAGTAGCCCGGTCGCCGGATCGAGCCGAGCCCGGGCGTCGCCGAGCCAGCGCGTGATCGTCGCCTCGAAACGCGCCCCGCGCAACCGGTCGTGCAACCGCAGCGAGGCGATCGCGACCGTCGCATCGACCGGCCACGCCTGACCCGGGTAGGCCTGCAAGAACGGCGTCGCCGAATCGGTGAAGGCCGCCGCGATTTCGGCACTGCTCTGCTCGAATCGCCGCACCAGCGCGGTATCCGCGCCGCCGTCCAGCGCCAGAACAGCACCGCGCAGCCAGTTGGACCAGCCCGCCCAGAACACGCCGTAGGCAGGCCGCAACCGTCGATCGAAAGCAGCCCTCCCGTCGGCTGACTCCACTCTGTCCAGCGCCCAACGGGATTCCCGCAGCGCCTGCGCCCGGCGCTGCGGATCGTGCTGCCCCGCCTGCGCCCACGCGAGGCCGTAGAGCGCGTTCAGGAAGAAATACCCTTCGGGAAACAGTCCCTGCGCCTCCTTATCGGCCCCGTCCTCGATCGCCGCCCGCACGAACGACAACTGCCGATAGGTACCCCCGGGCTGCTCGTCCAAATCCGTTGACGGCCAGAGGAACCGCGCGATCGAAACCACGCACGCGATCGTCACCACCACACCCATACCACGCAGGAACCAGGTCCCGAGCCGACGCTCTCGCAAGATAAATTTCCCCTCCCGGACAGCAAAAGATCCTTCGCTTCGCGGGATGCGCGAAGCGAAGGATCCGGAAACCCGCGCGGTCTACTCCGCGGCGTTCAGTCGCACCGGCAGCACCCGGTGCCCATTGGAGATGAAGCTGGCGACATGGCCGAGTTCGGCCGGGTCGGCGGCGAGGGTCATGTCCGGGAAACGCTCGAACAGCGCCGGCAGGGAGATCAGGGCTTCCAGGCGGGCCAGGGGTGCGCCCAGGCAGTGGTGCACGCCGTGGCCGAAGGCCAAGTGCTCCTTGGACGGTCGCGTCACGTCGAATTCGCCGGCGGTCTCGCCGTGCAGCTTCGGGTCGCGGTTGGCCGCGGCGTAGGAGGCCAGGATCGGGTCTCCCGCGGCGATCTTGATGCCGCCGTCGAGCTCGATGTCGTCGGCGGCGAAGCGCAGCGGCAGATGCGCGACCGGCGCTTCGAAACGCAGCGACTCCTCGACGAGATCGGACCAGGCGACATTGCCGTCGACGACGGCGGCGCGCTGGCCGGGCCGGGTGAGCAGGGCGTAGATGGCCTGATCGAGCAGGTTGACGGTGGTCTCATGACCCGCGCTGATGACCAGCAGCAGGGTATCGATCAGCTCCTGCTCCTGGAGCTGGGTGTCGTCTTCCTCGTCGCGGTGCGTGATCAGCAGGCTGGTCATGTCGTCACCGGGGTGCTCGCGGCGGTAGGCGACGAGCTCACCGAGGATCCGGTACATCTCCATGTAGTTGGCCTGCGATTCCTCCGGGCTCAGGGAGGTGTCGAAGATGCCGTCGACGCACCCGCGCAGGCCGTCGTTGAGGAACTCGGGCACGCCCATGAGTTCGGAGATCACCTGGATCGGAAGGGGATACGCGAATCCCTCGCGTAGGTCGACCGGCCCGTCGATGGCGGCCAGTTCGTCGAGCAACTTGCTGGTAATGCGTTCGATCTGCGGCCGCATGGCCTCCGTGCGTCGATGCGTGAACGCTGGCGCCACCAGCTTGCGTAGTCGGCGGTGATCGGCGCCGTAAGCGGTGAACATGTTGTTCACCGCGACCCAGAGGAACAGCGGCCAGTCCTGGGGCACCTCACCGTTGATGAAGGCCGGCCAGTGCTGACGCGGATCCTTCGACACCCGGGAATCGATCAGCAGCTTCTTCAGCACCTCGGCGTCGGTCACCGACCACGCACGCACACCGCCCGGCAACTCGACCAGGGTGACCGGACCGCGCTCGGCGATGCGCGCGGCCTCACCTTGAATGTCGGTGCCGGCGGGATCCAGGACAATGGGCTGACTGTCCATGACTTCACTCCTTAAAACACATGCAGCGGTGGGGATTTGGGAAAGGTGACCGGGAGGGACACCAGCGCGCGATGGAAAGGACCGGGCCGCCAGTTGAGCTGGGCGACGGTCGGAACTCCCAGGCGCATTTCCGGTAGTGCGTCAAGGATTTGGTCGATGGCGTCCTGGGCGATCAGGTAGGCCACCGACCGAGCGGGGCAGGCGTGCGGGCCCAGGCTCCACGCCAGATGTGAACGGTTGTCGGTGTATTCGCCCGCACTGATCGCGGGATCGTTGTTGCAGCCGGCCATGCTGATCACGACCGGCTGATGTGCGGGGAGCCACACGCCGTCGATGAGCATGGGCTGGCGCGGGTAGGAGACGCAGTAGTTGGCCATGGGCGGGTCGGTGAACAGCACCTCGTCCAGGGCGTCGCGCGTGGAAAGGCTGCCGCCCAGCAGGTTTCCGGCGAAACGGTCGTCGGTGAGCATGAGCAGCAGCGTGTTCACGATGAGGTTCTGCTCGGGCTCGATGCCCGCGCCGTAGAGGGTGACCAGCTGGTGGATCATCTCCACGTCGGTCAGGTTCGCCGGGTGGGCCAGCAGCCGCGAGATGATGTCGTCGCCGGGCTCCTTGCGCTTACGCAGGGTGACATCCATCAGCGCGTCCGCCAGCATGGCGTTGCCCTTGTCGGCGTTGACGCCCTCGAAGATGGCGGCCATGCCGGTGGCCACCTGCTGGCCGATATCGGGCGGGCAGCCGAGGATGTCGTTGAGCACCGCGAAGGTCAGCGGGAAGGCGTACTGGCTGATCAGATCGGCGAAGCCGTCCCCGCAGAAGGTGTTGATCAGCGGGATCGCCAGGCGTTCCACGGTGCTGTGCAGGGCGTGCAGGTCGACCGCGCCGACCGCGACCAGGTTGGCCTGCCGATAACGCAGATGCTCGATGCCCGCGCTGCGCAACGCGTTCGGGCGCCACTCCAGCATCGGCAGGATGGGGCACTCGCCGGGGACGTGCTGCTGCCAGGTGCGCGGATCGGCCGGGAAGTGGTCGGGATCGTTGAGGATCCGCAACGCGGTGTGATAGCCGATCACCAGGGTCGCCGGCACACCGGGCGACAGTTCGACCGGAACCAGCGAACCGTACCTACTGCGCATGTCGGCGTAGGTGCGGTGCGGATGGTTGGCGTACTCCTCGGAGAAAAGCGCGACCCGCGGGCCGTCGGTGTCGACCGGCGAACCGTGCGGGACGGGGCAGCTCGGCGCCTGGGGCGGCAAGGTCACAGCAGGGACTCCTGACGATGGAACAGGAATTCGACGAGCGTGACCAACGATTGCAGGCAGGTGCCGCGGTCGCGCGCGTCGAGCACGGTGAGCGGGGTCTCCGGCGTGAGATCCAGGGCGTCCCGAATCTCTTCCGGCGGAAAGCGTTTCGCACCCTCGAAGGCGTTGACCGCGACCGAGTACGGCACGCCGCGTTCCTCGAGCACCGAGAGCACCTCGTCGGAACGCTCGATCCGCCGGGTGTCGACCAGCACCAGCGCGCCCAGCGCGCCTCGGGCCAGCTCCTCCCACAGCGGCACGAAGCGCTGCTGGCCGGGAGTGCCGAAAAGGTACAGCGCCAGTTGCGGATTCAGCGTGATGCGGCCGAAATCCATGGCGACCGTGGTCTCGGTCTTCGAACCGAGCCCGGCCATGTCATCGATGCCGATACTGGCCTCGGTGATGGTCTCCTCGGTGCGCAGCGGCGTGATCTCCGAGACACTGCTCACGAACGTCGTCTTGCCGACGCCGAAGTTCCCGGCCACCAACAGCTTTACCGATCGGGTCACGGTCTCCGGCACATAATTGACATCAAGCCGGGAGAGCGCGGAGCCCATCCAGAACCTCCTTGAGAATGGCCAGCTGCGGCACATTGGCCGGCCTGGGTATGGCCAGGCATTCGTTGTCGAGCAGGTCGGAGACCACGATCTTGACCACCGATGGCGGCAGGTCCAGATACGCGGCGATCTCGGCGATCGAAAGCGCGCCACGATCGCACACCTCCCGCACGCGCCGGGCTTCCGGCCGTGCGCCCTGGGGCAGGTTGCTACCCGCTCCGACGACGAGAGTTACCAGGTCCAGCTCCCGGCTGGGACGCGAACGCCCTCCGGTGCGCACATACGAGCGGACGAGGTCGGGATCGCGTCGTGGCCTGGTCATCGCCGATCGCTGTCCGCTCTCCGATGCGAGTAATTGCCGAGCTCGTGGCCGACCCGGCCGGCGAGTTCGTTCATCCGGTGCGCGACCAGGCTGACATCGGCATCACTGGTGGTCGAAACACCAAGCAGCGCACCGTCTCCGGCGGCGGTGATGAAGATCATGCCCTCGTCGTACTCGGTCATGTTCTGGCGCAGGTTGCTCGCGGAGCCGCCGCAGAATTCCCCCAGCGCCTTGCCGAGCGAACGCAATCCGGAGGCCGCGGCGGAGAAGCGTTCGGCATTGTCGCGGGTGATGCCCTCCGAGTGCGCGATGCGCAGACCGTCCTCGGATAGCAGTACCGCGAATCTGACGCCGGGAATGGTGAGCTCTTCGAGTAACCAGCCGAGCTTGTTACTGGAATCGGTGGCGGTGCTCGTCAAGGCGTCGTCCCTTCCGTGCTGAATTGGCGGTGCTCGCTGGGCCCTTCATGATCATGCTGCGGCGGTGCCGCCTCCGGACCCGCGGCGCTGGGCGCGGGCTCGTCGTCGGCCGCGGCGGCGCGACCGCTCTTGGATCCGGTCTGCCAGGCGGCGGCGATATCCGGCCGGGGCAGGCCCGGCTCGGTGCGCTGCACCGACGGCCGAGTCGGTGCGGCGGACCCGCCCGGAGCGGCGACCGGGCGACGGCGGCGCTTGGGTAAGCCGCCGCTGGTGATCTCGTGCACCGCGAACGGCTGATCCACGCCTTCACTCTCACGTTCGACAGGCGCCGGTGCCGGGGCCGGCGCCGGCTCGGGCCGCGGCACGACGTCGGCGACCGGCGCGACCACCGCTGCGGCGAGCAGGGATTCGGGAATATAGACCATCGCGCGCATACCCCCGTAGGCGTTCGGTCCGTCGATGTAGACGGTGAATCCGTAGCGGCGGGCCAGGGCGGCCACGCCCGGGAAACCGACCTTCGGGGCCGGACCCAGTTGATGGATGTCCACGGTGCGCTCCCCCGCCAGGATCTGGCGCGCCTCCTCCATCTGCTCGGCATTCATCCGCACGCCCGCGTCGTCGATGATGACGGTGACGCCGTGGTGCCCCTCTTGGAAGCTGATGTCCACGAAGGAGGTCGGCGGCGAGTAGCGCAGCGCGTTGTCCAGCAGGGTTGCCAGCGTGTGCACGATCGGCTCGACCGCGCGGCTGATGACGACGCGCTCGGACTGGTTGGCTCGGACCCGTAGGTAATCGCGCACGCGGCCGGTGGCGCCACCGACGACGTCGGTGAGCGACTGGGCGGGCCAGCGCCGGCCGGGCAGGCCGCCACAGACGATGACGTAGGACTGGGCCTGGCGGATCATCTGCTGGACGGTGTGGTCGATGCGCGTGAGCGTCGCGTAGACCTCGTCATCGCGGTGCGCGCGCAAGGCGGCGCTGACCACCTGACCCGCGTCGGCGCCCAGGCTGACCACCGAGGTGCCGAAGGCGCGGACCGCGCCGCTGGTGGCATCGCGCGCGGAGGAGGTGACCTCGGTCCGGGCGGCCGCGTCGGCCTGCTCGATCGCGCCGCGCTTGCGATCCTCGGCGTCGGTTTGCACCTTCCGCAACTCGTCGGCATAGCGGTCGCCGAGCCACTGCAGGCACTGCACGAAGCGCGAGTTCTCCAGCCCCTCCGGGGCTTCGATCTTGTTGTTCGGGTTCTCGAAACGCCGGATGGCATCCGAGATCGCCGGAACAGTATGGACAGCGAACGATTCGAGGGTGTCCTCGTAGGCTCGCTGTTGACGGGATAGCTCGTCGATCCGCTGTTGCTGGCGTCTACCCGCGTTGACGTAATACGCCACCACGGCTATGACCAGCACCGGAGCGATGATCCACGGAAGTACCTCGGCCATGTCTAGGTTCATCCGGCTACGTCACGCCTTTCCTTCACACCCGCCGACAAACAAGGCTCTAGCCTCACATTGCCTGCGGGACAGGCGATCACACCACGCTCCCGCGGACCCGCCCACCCTAGCAGGATCCCGCCGTCGGCGTAACGTTCAGCAACTCTTACAGATTCGAAGGACCGCCGGTACCGGTTACCATGCGCGCATGGCGAAGCTGAAGGTTTCCGTTGATGTCCCGCTACCTCCCGAGCAAGCGTGGGCGCACACCTCGAATCTGTCCGAGCTCGATCAGTGGCTCACCATGCACGAAGCCTGGCGCAGCGAGGTGCCGGCCGAACTCACCGTGGGCAGCACGCTGGTCGGCGTCGCCTCGGTCAAGGGCTTCCGCAATCGGGTGACCTGGACAGTGGAGCAGGCCGATGCCCCGCGCCTGCTGAAACTGCGCGGCGCGGGCAAGGGCGGCACCAAACTGGGTCTGCAACTGCTGGTGGCGCCCAAGGGTTCGGGCTCGGAGGTCACCGTCGACATCGAACTCGGCGGGCGGCCGCTGTTCGGCCCGATCGGCTCGACGGTGGCGCGGGCGATCAAGGGCGATATCGAGAAGTCGCTGGACAAGTTCGTCGAGCTGTACGGCACGAAGTAACCAGGCCGGAAACGACTCGGGCCCACGATGCCGAAACATCGTGGGCCCGAGGAGTACCGGTGCTAGTGCACCAGCAATTTCGCGTCGCCGTCGACCGGCACCGCCGGCTTGGTGCGCGGCAGGAAGTACGCCGGAATCAGCGCGAGCACCATGAGCACCAGCGCCACCACGAAGGTGTTGCTGAACGAATCCGCGGCCAGGCTCAGCGCGTGCGCCTTCTGCGCCGCGAACTCCGCCGCCGCTTCCGGGGGCAGCGTGGCCGGATCCGGCGCGGCGACCGCCGGTTCCGCGGACGTGCCCGCGGTCGGCAGGCCCTTGTCCTTCATCTGGTTGGTCAGGATCACCGCGATGGTCGCGGTGCCGATCGAACCGGCGGTCTGGTTGATGATGTTCATCAGCGTCGAACCGCGCGCCACCTGCTGGTGGGTCAGCGTCTGGATGGCCGCCGTCATCACCGGCATCATGGTGCAACCCATGCCGAGGCCCATGATGAACAGGCCGCTGCCCAGCCACAGGTACGAGGTGTCCGCCTCGAGCTGGGTGAAGAACACCATGCCGATGCTGATCACCGTGATGCCGGTGAGCACGATCTTGCCGGGCCCGATCTTGTCGACCAGGCGGCCCGCGATCGGCATGGTCAGCATGGCGCCCAACCCCTGTGGCGCCAGCATCAGACCGGCCGACAACGAGTTCTCACCCTGCACCGAGATCAGGTAGGACGGCAGCAGCAGACCCGCGCCGAAGAACGCGGCCGCGAACAGCGTCATCGTCAGGACCGAGAACAGCAGCGACTTGTTGCGGAACAGGTATAGATCGATCAGCGGGTGCTTGGCGCGCAGGGCGTGGAAGACGAACGCCACCAGCAATGCCGCACCGATCAGCATGGTCACCCACACCTTGGGCGCGGTCACCTTGCCCTCATCCGGGATCGAGGACACACCGAACAGGAACAGCGCCAAACCCGGTGAGGCGAGCAGCATGCCGATGAAGTCGAAGGACTCCGCGGGCTGCGGCTTGTCCGAGGGCAGGATGAAGAACGCGTAGGTCAGCGCGATGATGCCCAGCGGGAGGTTGATCAGGAAGATCCACTCCCAGGAGAAATCGTCGATCAGCCAGCCGCCGAGGATCGGGCCGCCGATCGGGCCGAGCAGCATCGGAATACCGAGCACGGCCATCACGCGGCCGATCCGCTGCGGGCCGGCGGCGTGGGTCATGATGGTCATGCCCAGCGGCATCAGCATGCCGCCGCCGATACCCTGCACGACGCGGGCCGCGATCAATGTTTCGATGCTCCAGGCGAAGCTGCACAGCACCGAGCCGAGCACGAAGAACGCCAGCGCCGACATGTAGAGGCGCTTGGTGCCGAAACGGTCGGCCGCCCAACCGGTCAGCGGAATGACAGTGGCCAGAGCCAGCGTGTACCCGGTCATCGACCACGCCGTCAGGGCGTAGCTGGAGCCGAAATCCTTCTGGAACTCTGGGATTGCGATGGTAACGACGGTGATGTCGAGGATCGACATGATCGCGCCGAGCACGACAACGCCGGCAATTTTGAAAACGCCCGCGTCGAGCTTGTCGTCGGCCGGGTCTTTGTCGGCCTTGATATCCGGAGGTGATGTCACCGGTTAAGGGTGCCAGGTGTCCGGTCAAATAACCAGACATATCCCGACGGTCGGGAGGGTGACCGGCGCCACCCTCCCGCAGTCGGCTACTTCGAGATCGCGGCCAGCTCCTTTTGGACCACCGCGTCGTGCGCGGCCGCCTCGGCGGCGGCCTTCTTCGGGCTCCAGTGACCGGACATGACGAAGACGAACGGGATGAACAGGATCTGGGCGATCAGGCAGATCCACCACCAGCGGCCCCACTGGCCGGCCGAATCGGCCTTGGCCTGCTGGACTTCCGGGCCACGCTCGGCCAGGTAGGCCTGGTCGTCGGCCGAGATGCTGCTGATCGCGGCCAGTTTGGCGCCCGCGTCCTGCAGCTTCGGGCCGACAGTGGCGGCGACGGTGAGCTCGGCGCGCGGGACGGCCTGGGTGGCGGTGAGGCGGGCGATCGCGTCGTTCACCGGAATGTTGAACTTCTGCGCGACCTGGCCGACCGCGGCCAGGCCCGCGTTGCCGTCGTTCGGGTTGGCCGCCAGCGCGGCCTGGGTGTCGGCGTTGATGGCGGTCAGCGTCTGCAGTTCCTGCGGGTACTTGTCGCTGAGCGTCTTGGTGGTCACGATGTCGGCGACACTGGCGCCGGTCAGCTTCTGGATCGCGGCCAGCTGCGCCATCTGATCGTTCGGATTGGCCTTGAGTTTCGCCAGGGTATCCGTGCCGACGGTCTGGATGGTGGCGAGTTCGGAGGCGTGTTTGGCCTGGATCTCACCCAGGCGCGGACCGTAATTCACCAGCGGCCCAGCGGCATTCACCACGAGCAGCAGACCGAACAGCACCAGCGTGACCACGCCGCGCAAGGTGCCGCCCCAGACCGCGAGGCCGACCGCGGTGGCGGCGGGGTTCCGCTCCTCCACGGTTTCGGTGAAGCTCGCCATCCAGGTGGAGTAGGCGATGCCGGTGCCGATCGCGATCACCGCGAAAATCGCGGCCCAGGTGTAATACCCGGTATCGGGCTCGTCGTTGAACTGGATCAGGATGAACATGCCGGTGATCGAGATGAGCGCGCCGACAATCATGAACGGCTTGCGCACTTTCAACCAGTCCGACAGCAGCCCGGCGGTCACCAGCGCGATGGCATTGGCGCCCCAATACCAGTTACCCAGCGCATTGGCCTGGGCCGAGGTGAAGCCGAAGTTGGTGGCCATATAGACCGCGAGGAAAGAGACGATCGTATAGAAGAACGCCAGGAAAAGGCTGATACCCAGCGCGGATCCGACGATATTCAGTTTCAGCATCTGCTTCCACTGATCGCGTTCCAGCTCTTCGACATTCAGGCCGCGGGCCCGCGCCTCGATCAGCGCCTTGTCGCGCAGCGACACCATGACCTGGTCGCGCAGCGCGGGGCTCAGCTCACGCAGTCCGACGACCGCGACCACCGAGATCACCAGGCAGATCACACCGCAGAGCCGGTAGTGGTACTGCCAGTCCGGGTGCGCGTCCAGCGTGCGGGTGGAGATCGCGGTGGTGACCAGCGCGCCGATCACCGGCCCGAGGGTCCAGAAACCCATCGCCGAGGCCCGGCCCAGCTGCGGGGAGAAGTCCCGGATCAGCGCGGGTGTGGCCACCAGTACGGCGCCCTCGACCACGCTCACCAGGATGTAGACGATGAGGTAGGCCTCTTTGCTCGTGGTCGCCGGCACCGCGAACAGCGTCAGCGCCGACACGATCACCACGCCGTAGGCGACGATATTGGCTCGCCCCCAGCGGTCCAGCACACCGGCCACGAGGGAGGCGACCGCGCCGAACGCGGCGCCGATGATGAAGATCCAGACGAAATAGGCGAAGGACAGATCGAAATAGGCGATCAGCTCGTTGCCGACCGCTCCGGTGACAAACAATTGGTAGTACAACGCGATCGAGGTGATGACCACGACGGCCAGATACCAGGACCGCGCCGGCGTTTCGGGATAATGGGGAAGTTTTCGCTGCCAGAGCCCGGTGAGCAGGGTCGGCGGAGCGGGGATCGACGTCGAACTCATAGTCGAAATGCCTTTCTAGCCCGGCATCTCGCGCTGAATCACGGCGATGGCGAACGAGCGGCCGGGTGCAGAAACTGTAGCGACCGATCTTGATCCGCGAGCGGTTTTCCGCCACCCCGTCCCGCTCATCGGAATCTGCACTGTTCGAAATGAAAAACGCAGGTCATCGTTGCCGATGACCTGCGCTGTTTTCGAATATGCAGTTGTGCCGGCCCGCTAGGGTTGCAGGGCGATTTTCGCGCTGCGGCCCGGGGTCTCGCTGGCCACGGCGGCTTCGGCCGCGGATTCCAGCGGGTAGGTGGCCTCGACCTCCAGGCGCAGGGCGCCGGTGGCGGCCATGGTCACCAGTTCGGTGATGAGGCGGCGCATCTCCTCGCGGCTGGTCTGCTCGGCCCGCTTGGAGCCCCAGAAGCCTTTGATCACAGCCTGTTTGAAGATCATCGGGCCGGGATCGACGATGAGCGGCTTGCCGGCGAGCGCACCGAAGGAGATCAGCTCACCGCCCGGGCCCAGCAGGGCGAGGAGATCGTTGGCCGCGCTGCCGCCGACCTGATCGATCGCGCGCACGATCGGCGCGCCGCCGGTCAGTTCGGCCGCCCGCTGCTGCCAGCCCTCGGTCCCGGTGTCGACGACCGCCTCGGCGCCCAGCTCCCGCAGCGTTTCCACCGCGTCGGCCCGGCGCACCAGGCTCAGCACGTGCACACCCCGTTGGCTCGCCAGGGTATTCAGCAACCGGCCGACCGCGCCGTTGGCGGCGTTGATCGTAATCCAGTCGCCCGCCGCGACATTCAGGTCCTCGAGCAGCATGAGCGCGCTCAGCGGCATGGCGAGCAGCTGGGCGGCGGTCAGGTCCGGCACCGAATCCGGCAGCGGGACCACCTGCCCGGCCTTGGCCAGGAAGTACTCGGCCCAGGCCTCGTGAATGCCCGAAACGCTCACGCGCTGACCGAGTTCCAGGCCGGTCACCCCGGGGCCGAGGGCGTCGATCCGGCCGACGGCCTCGGTGCCCGGGATGGCCGGCAGCACCGGCTTGTACCCGTACACACCACGAATGGTGGCCAGGTCATGATTGTGGATCGGCGCGAGGATCAGGGCGATCCGCACCTGCCCCTCCCCCGGTTCCGGGGTCGGCCGCTCCCCCGCGGTCAGCACTTCCTTCGGTTCGCCGAAGGCCTCGATGACTACCGCGCGCACGGCTCAGTCCTCCGCGACGGTCACGGTGACGTCGATATTGCCGCGGGTGGCGTTGGAGTACGGGCAGACCTGGTGGGCCTTGTCGGCCAGCGCCTGGGCCTCGTCGCGGGACAGGTTCGGCAGCGTCACCTCGATGACCACGGCCAGCTGGAAGCCGCCCGCGTCGTTCTTGCCGAGGCTGACCTTGGCGCCGACCGCGGAGTCGTCGACGTTGAGGCTGTCGTTCTTGCCGACCAGGCGCAGCGCGCCGTGGAAGCAGGCGGCGTAGCCGGCGGCGAAGAGCTGCTCGGGGTTGGTGCCCTCACCGCTGCCACCCATCTCCTTGGGCGCGGCGAGGTTGACATCGACCTTGCCGTCGGAGGTGCGGGCGTGGCCGTTGCGGCCGTCGCCGGTGGCGAGGGCTTCAGCGGTGTACAGGGGGGTCATGATTTCTCCCGTTCTGAGGTGAGGGTCTCGGTCATACGCCGTAGGGCATCGCGCAGGGCCACGATTTCGTCCATGGACAGGCCGACGGCTTCGGCCATTTCGTTCGGAATGTCGCGGGCCTGGGCCCGTAGGGCGCGGCCGCTGCCGGTGAGCCGGATCTCGACCCGCCGTTCATCGGCCGTGCTGCGCTCGCGTTCGATCAGCCCGGTCGCCTGCAACCGCTTGAGCAGCGGGGACAGGGTGCCGGAATCGAGCGAAAGTGCCGTGCAGAGTTCACCGACGGAACGACCGTCGCGTTCCCACAGTGCCAGCATCACCAGGTACTGCGGGTAGGTCAGCCCGAGCTTGTCCAGCTTGGACCGGTAGACCGAGGTCATCGCCCGCGACGCCGCGTACAGCGGGAAGCAGAGTTGCTCGTCGAGACGAAGGCGATCGGTCACCTCCTGAACGGTAGTCCGCAATTAAGTTGTGCACAACCGAACAAGAGGTGGTCTGCGTCACTCGACCTCCGTCGCCCCGGGGCACGCCGGCACCCAAAGACGTAGTACTGGGCACCGGCGTGCGCCGGGGCGACGGAGGTCAGCGCGTCAGGCGCCCCAGCGCGCGGTGAGCTGCTCCTCGGCCGCGGCGGTGAGCGCACCGAACAGGCGCACCCGGGCCAGGCCGCCGTCCGGGTAGATGTCGACGCGCACATGGGTCGCGGCGCGCTCGTTGTTCAGGCGGAACCGGTGCGCGGTGTCGGGCTGCAGCGCGGTGCGCGGCAGCAACTCGAACCAGGCCGGATCCGCCGCGGGCGGCAGCGGCTCGTCGCCGTGGTGGTCGATGCCGAGCAGCCGGGCCTCACCGGGCGCGTTGAACAGCAGGTTGGTGGTGTCGAGCTCGAGCAGCTGCGGCACGCCCTGCGCGGCGAGACTGAAAGTGGCCCAGTCGTTTCCGCTGTCGCGGCGACGCTTGGTCTCCCAGCCTTCGGCCTGGTTGCGGGCCAGCCCGGGGCTGATCATGTTGTCGGGCGCGGAGTAGAACATGTCCGAGCAGCCGAGCGAGCGCGCGCCGTTGGCCAGCGCGATCAGGTCCACGGTGAGACCGGTGAGCAGCGCCGGATCGGGCACCACTTCACCGTGCACGCGCAGCCGCGCGACACCACCGTCGGGGTAGATGGTCAGGCGCACGTGGGTGAACACCCGATCGTCGGAGATCGGGAACTCGTGCACGGCGTCGCCGGTCAGCGGGCTGCGCGGCAGGATCTCCACCCAGTCGGCGTACTCCAGCTCGGCCACCGACGGGTAGCCGGACACCCGGCAGGCCTCGATGGAGGCGAAGGGCGGGTAGTTGCCCTTGAACCAGGCGGTGTCGATGACGACGCCGTGCAGCACACCCGGCATGCCCAGGCGCACGATGGCCCAGTCGTCGCCGGGGCCGCGGTGCCGGCGGGTCTCCCAGCCGTCGTACTCCTGGCCCTTGGGCCCGAAGGTCTCCGGGGAGAACTTCGGCGCCCACGGGTTGATGAGGTTCTCGCGCTCCTCGAAGGATTCGTCGCTGGCCGCGATCACGCTGCCGAGATTGGTGCGCAGGGCCAGGTCGGGTAGAGCGGTGAAGTCTGACATATGTTCTCCCTCAGCTTTTCTCGATGAAGTGGCCCGCGGCGGGACGTCCCCCGACGACCGTGCCGCGCAACCACGTGGACTGGACGACGCCCGACAGCTCGCGCCCCTGATAGGCGGTGATCTTGTTCTTGTGCTGCAGGGCCGCCGATTCGACGATGAACGGCGCGTCCGGATCGAAGGCCACCAGGTCGGCGTCGCAGCCGACCGCGATGCGGCCCTTGTGCGCCAGGCCGACCAGGTCGGCGGGCGCCTCGGCCATCCAGCGGATGACATCCGCGAGGCCGAAACCTCTGGTGCGCGCGGCCGTCCAGACCGCGGGCAGGCCGATCTGCAGCGAGGACACCCCGCCCCAGGCGCTGGCGAAGTCGCCCGCCTTCATGGCGGGCGGGCACGGCGAATGGTCCGAGACCACGCAGGTCAGCACGCCGTCGGCCAGGCCCTGCCACAGCGCGTCCTGATTCGCCGAATCCCGAATCGGCGGACAGCATTTGAACGCGGTGGTGTGCGCCTCGGCGGCCGCCAGGGTCAGGTAGTGCGGGCAGGTCTCCGCGGTGATCCGCACACCGCGCGCCTGTGCCGCCGCCAGCGGGGCCAGGCAGTCGGCCGCCGAGACGTGCAGGATGTGGGTGCGGGCGCCGGTCCGCTCCGCGAGCGCGATGATCGCCTGTACCGCCGCGCTTTCCGCCGCTCCCGGCCGTGATTCCAGGAAGGCGTCGTAGGAGCCGTCGGCCGGTTCGCCCAGGTGGCCCGGGTCCTCCGCGTGCACGATCAACAGCCCGTCGAAGGCGACGAGCTCGACCATCACCTCTTCGATCTCGGGCAGCGTCAGCGGCGGGAACTCGTCCACGCCGGACGGCGACAGGAAGCACTTGAACCCGAACACGCCCGATTCATGCAGCGGCCGAAGCGATTTCAGGTTCCCCGGAATCGCACCGCCCCAGAAGCCCACGTCCACCTGGCACTGCCCGCTCGCCGCCGCGCGCTTGGCTTCGAGGGCGGGCACGTCCACGGTGGGCGGCAGCGAGTTGAGCGGCATGTCGACGATCGTCGTCACCCCGCCCGCCGCGGCGGCTTTCGTCGCGGAGGCGAAACCCTCCCAGTCGGTGCGGCCGGGCTCGTTGACGTGCACGTGCGAGTCGACCAGGCCGGGCAGCAGCACCAGGTCGGCCAGATCGGTGGCCGCCGTCGCCGGCAGATCGGCGTCGTAGGCCTCGACCGCCGCGATGCGGCCGTCGCGCACCGCGATCGTCGCCGGCCCGATCCCCTCCGGTAGCACCACGCGCCGGGACCGGATCACCAAGTCATACATGGCTGTTCACTCCTTGCCCACTGCGGCTCGCGACGGTCGCCGGTGCGGCAGTGCGCCCCGCCGAGGCCATGGCGAGACCGATCGAACCCGCGACAACGCCCACCGAACCCGCGATCGCGCCCGCCAAGGCCGGAACCGCGCCCAGGCCCGCCGCGATGCCGGTCAGGCCCGCGGCGACTCCCAGCACGCCGGTGGCCAGGCCCACCGAATTCCCGGCGAGCGCCGGGATCCAGGTCTTAGCCATGTCCACCGGCCACTTTGCGAAGGGTGTTGTCCACCAGCCACTTTCCGGCCACATCCGCGGCCAGCCGTTCCAGCAGCGGTCCGGCGTGCGCCATGCACACCGCCGGGTCGGCGTCGATATCGGTCAGCGCGTAGGCCTGCTCGATGTCGACGCGCCGCAGCTGTTCGGCGGCGATGTCCCGGCGGCCGGAGACCGCGATGACCGGCACGCCGGCCGCCTTGGCGATCCGCGCGACGCCGACCGGCGCCTTCCCGTGCAGCGTCTGCTGATCGAGGGAGCCTTCCCCGGTGATGACCAGCCGCGCACCGTCGACCTGCGCGGAGAACCCGAGCTGATCGAGGATCATGTCGATGCCCGGACGCGCCTGGGCGTTGAGGAACGCCATCGCGGCGTACCCGACCCCGCCCGCGGCGCCCGCACCGGGCCGCTCGGCGACGTCGATGCCGAGATCGCGCTTGATGATCATCGCCAGCCGGGTCAGGCCCCGTTCGAGGTCTTCGACGTCGAACTGCTTGGCGCCCTTCTGCCGGGCGTACACATTGGCCGCCCCGCGCGCGCCGAGCAGCGGGTTGTCGACATCGGAGGCCACCGTCACCAGCGGCACCCGCACCATCTCACTGGCGTCGATGCGGGCCAGGCGGCGCAGTGCCGCGCCACCCGGCGGCAGCACCTCGCCGCGCTCGTCGAGGAACTTCACACCGAGCGCGGACATCATGCCCGCGCCGCCGTCGGTGCACGCGCTGCCGCCGAGCCCGAGCAGGATGCGCCGGGCACCGCGTTGCGCGGCGGCCTTGATCAGCTCACCGGTGCCGGTGCTGGACACGGTCCGCGACGTCGAGGACGTCGGCGGGTGCGGCATCTTGCGGATGCCGGAGGCCTCGGCGAGCTCGATCACGGCCGTCTGATCGCGCATGGCGAACGACGCGACGACCTGATCCCCGATCGGACCGGTGACGCTGGTGCGGAACCGGGCGAAACCCGAGGCCACCACCGCGTCGACGGTGCCGTCGCCCCCGTCGGCGACCGGAACGGTCACCATGGGGACGTCGGGACGGACCCGGCGCAGGCCGGCGGCGATGTGTTCGGCCACCTGGGGTGCGGTCAGCGAGCCCTTGAACTTGTCCGGCGCGATGACCACATAACCTTCCCGCCACCGGGGCCGTGGCGCTCGCCGAGGCGTGATCACCTGGCGCCCCCGACAGCCTCGGGCTCGGGCTGGTGGGCGGTCGCGGTGGGCGCGTCCTCCAGCGACTGGGCGAGCTCCTCGAACTCCATGATGTTGTCGATCTCGAGGCCCATCGACACGTTGGTGACGCGCTCCAGGATGACCTCCACGACCACCGGCACCTTGTGCTCGGCCATCAGGCTCTTGGCCTGCTCCATCGCCGAGCCCAGCTTGTCCGGCTCGGTGACCCGGATCGCCTTGCAGCCCAGGCCTTCCACGACCTTGACGTGATCCACGCCGTAGCCGGCGACCTCGGGGCTGTTGATGTTGTCGAAGTCGAGCTGGACGTAGTAGTCCATGGAGAAGTTGCGCTGCGCCTGCCGGATCAGACCCAGGTAGGAGTTGTTCACCACCACGTGGATGTACGGGATGCCGAACTGCGCGCCGACGGCCAATTCCTCGATCAGGAACTGGAAGTCGTAATCGCCGGAGAGCGCGACCACGGTCGCGTCCTTGTCGGCGGTGGCGACACCGAGCGCGGCGGGCAGGGTCCAGCCCAGCGGCCCGGCCTGGCCGGCGTTGATCCAGTGCCGCGGATGGTAGACGTGCAGCAGCTGCGCCGCCTGGATCTGCGAGAGACCGATGGTGCTGACGTAGCGGACATCGGGTCCGAACGCCTTGTTCATCTCCTCGTACACGCGCTGCGGCTTGATCGGCACCGAGTCGAAGTGCGTCTTGCGCAGGCCCTCGTTCTTGCGGTGCTTGCACTGCTTGGCCCAGTCGGCGCGGCTCGGCAGCGTTTCGGCGGCCTTGCGCTCCCGGGCGACCTCGAGGAAGATCCGCAGCGCGGCGCCGGCATCGGAGGTGATGCCGAAGTCGGGCGCGAAGACCCGGCCGATCTGGGTCGGCTCGATGTCGACGTGCACGAACGTGCGGTCCTTGGTGTAGGTCTCGACGCCGCCGGTGTGCCGGTTGGCCCAGCGGTTGCCGATGCCCAGCACGAAGTCGGACTCCAGCATGGTCGCGTTGCCGTAGCGGTGCGAGGTCTGCAGGCCGACCATGCCCGCGTGCAGCGGGTGATCGTCGGCGATGGTGCCCCAGCCCATCAGGGTAGGCACCACCGGAATCCCGGTCAGCTCGGCGAACTCCACCAGCAGCTCGGCCGCGTCGGCGTTCACGATGCCGCCGCCGGCCACGATCAGCGGGCGCTCGGCCTGAGCCAGCATGTCCAGGACCTTCTCGGCCTGGGCGCGGCTGGCCGCGGGCTTGTGCACCGCGAGCGGCTCGTAGGTGTCGATGTCGAACTCGATCTCGGCGAGCTGCACGTCGATCGGCAGGTCGACCAGCACCGGGCCCGGCCGGCCCTCACGCATCAGGTGGAAGGCCTTCTGGAAGGTGCCGGGCACCTGCGCGGGCTCGAGCACCGTGACGGCCCACTTGCTGACCGGCTTGGCGATCGAGGCGATGTCGACGGCCTGGAAGTCCTCCTTGTGCAGCTTGGCCACCGGCGCCTGACCGGTGATGCACAGGATCGGAATGGAATCCGCACTGGCGGAATACAATCCGGTGATCATGTCGGTGCCGGCCGGGCCGGAGGTGCCGATGCAGATACCGATGTTGCCCGCCTTGGCGCGGGTGTAGCCCTCTGCCATGTGCGAGGCCGCCTCGACGTGGCGGGCCAGCACGTGCTTCAGCCCGCCGTGCGCGCGCATGGCGCTGTAGAACGGGTTGATCGCGGCACCGGGCAGGCCGAAAGCCTGTGTCGCGCCTTCCTTTTCCAGGATCAGGACCGCCGCGTCGACGGCACGCATCCGCGCCATATCAGTTCTCCCTAGAGTTCGTCGCCGCGTACCGGCGGTCGGGCGCGTACGGCCCGTCGATGCGCACCCAGCCCGCCGGGATCCGCACGGCGCACGGCGCGTGCTGGACCGCCGGACGAGCTTGTGTTGCTTGGTTATTCACGCGTTGTCTCGCTTGGACAACGCCTCGGTGACCAGCAGCAGGCCGGAGTGATCCAGGTTGCCGTAGCCCATGGCGCGCGCCGCGGCGATGAGCTGCGCGGTGAGCGCGCCCATCGGGATGGCGACCTCGGCCTCGCGGGCGGCGGCCAGGATGATGCCCATGTCCTTGTGGTGCAGGTCGATCCGGAAGCCGGGGACGAAGGAGCGCTCCAGCATGGTCTTGCGCTTGAGCTCGAGGATCTTCGAGCCCGCCAGGCCACCGGCCAGCACGTCCAGGCCCTTGGCGGCGTCCGCGCCCAGGTTCTCCATCAGCACGATCGCCTCGGCGATCAGCGCGTAGGTGCCGCCAACGACCAGCTGGTTGGCGGCCTTGACGACCTGACCGGCGCCGTTCGGGCCGACCAGCTCGAAGGTCTTGCCCACGGCCTCGAAGATCGGCTTGGCCGTGTCGAAGTCCTCCTGGGTGCCGCCGACCATGATCGACAGGGCCGCGTTCTTCGCGCCCGGCTCGCCGCCGGAGACCGGCGCGTCCAGAACCCGCAGGCCCTTCTTCGCGCCCTCGGTGGCGGTCCACTTGGAGGTCTTCGGGGTGATGGTGGAGAAGTCGATGTAGAGGGTGCCCGACGCGGCGTGCTCGAGCACGTCGGCGAACACCGCCTCCACGTGCTCGTCCTGCGGGAGCATCGTGATCACGATGTCCTTGTCCCGCACGGCTTCCGCGGCGCCGGAGGCGATGTTGCCGCCGGCGGCCTTCAGCTTGTCGAGGGCGGCGGTGCTGTGGTCGTAGCCGGTGACCTCGTGGCCCGCGGCGACCAGGTGGCCCGCCATCGGGCCGCCCATGATGCCCAGTCCGACGAATCCGATTTTGCTCACGTTTTTAGTGCTCACAGCATCCAGCTCCAATCCAGGTCTGCGTCTTTGTATTCCAGGCCGATGCGGCCGTCGTAACC
This sequence comes from Nocardia sp. NPDC050712, assembly GCF_040654295.1. Taxonomy (NCBI): domain Bacteria; kingdom Bacillati; phylum Actinomycetota; class Actinomycetes; order Mycobacteriales; family Nocardiaceae; genus Nocardia; species Nocardia sp. NPDC050712. Next base: position 751,770 of record NZ_JBFAHT010000002.1, on the reverse strand, counting down.
CACGGCTTCTAGGCTCGCGAAGAGCGCGTCGAAGTCGAGGTCGCCACTACCGGGGCGGCCGCGGCCGGGGTTGTCGGCGATCTGCACGTGGCCGATGTAGGAGGCGTAGGTCTTGATGACCTGATGCAGGTCCTCCCCCATCCGGGACAGGTGGTAGAGATCGCACAGGAACTTGATGTTCGGCTCGCCGGCGGCGTCGATGATGCGCACCGCGTGCTCGGCCGAGACCACCGGATAGTCCGGGGACTCCGGCGAATTCAGCGCTTCCAGCAGCACGACCGCGTCGATCCGGGCGGCGGCCCGAGCGGCCAGGCGCAGGTTCTCCAGCGCCAGCTCGTCCTGCTTCGCCGGGTCTTCGCCCTCCACCCGGTTGCCGTAGAGCGCGTTGAGCGCCTTGCAGCCGGTGCGCTCGGCGATGCCGACCGCGACGTCGATGTTGTCGCGGAAAGTGGTGACGGCACTGGGCACCGAGACCAGGCCGCGACCGGCCGGGATCAGGTCGATGAAGTTCAGCCCGACCAGCTGCACACCGGCGTCGGCGATCGCGGAAACGAACCCGTCGATCTCCTTGTCGCCCGGCGTCGGATCGGTGCCGAAGGGCCACCAGAATTCCACGGCGTCGAAACCGGCGGCCTTGGCCGCGGCCGGGCGCTCCAGCAGGGGCAGATCAGTGAAAAGAATCGAGCAATTGACGTCGAACTTCGGCATTTTCACGCTCCTTTCTTGTATTTCTTCCAGCTGCCGATCTCGGTGATGTCCTTGAGCTCCGGGTAGGAGGTGGGCGGCTTGCGCATCACCATGGACAGCACCGAGCGGTTGTCCTGCAGCTCGATCACGCCGAGCTCCAGCTCCGGCGGTTCGGCCGGCAGCAGCTTCTCGCGCAGCACGTCCAGCGAGATATCGAACAGTTCGCCCGAGATCGGCGCGCCGCCGTCGGCCACCGGCGCGAGGCCGGGGAAACGGTCGCCCACCGAATAGAAGCGGTAGCGCGCGGCGGTTTCCGCTTCGCCGGCGAACGGGGCGCCGCCGAGCAGATAATTCAGGGGTCCTCCGCGCATGGCGGAGCCATTCAGGAAAATCAAAGGCATAGCGATTGTCTTTCTAGTGACGGATATCGTCGTCGGACCGCTCGGCATATTCGTCGAGCCGATCCTCGGCCGCGCCGAATACCGACGCGCCCTTACGTTTACCGGCGCGGATCTCGTTGAACGCCACGTTCAACACGATCGCCACCGCGGCGGTCGCACTGATCCCGGACTCCAGGACCACGGCGATCGAATTCGGGAACGCGTGCCAGAAGTCCGGCGCCGCGATGGGAATCAGGCCCACGGCCACGCCGACCGCGACGATGACCATGTTCAGGTTGTCCTCGTAGTCCACCCGCGACAGCGTGCGGATACCACTGGCCGCCACCGTGCCGAAGAGCACGATCGCCGCGCCGCCGAGCACCGGATACGGAATCCCGGCGACCACCGCGCCGACCACGGGCAGCAGCCCGAGCAGCGCGAGGATGACACCGCCGACGGCGACCACATACCGGCTCTTGATCCCGGTCAGCGCGACCAGGCCGACGTTCTGCGCGAACGCGCTGCACGGGAACGAGCCCACCAGCGGCGCCACCGCGCTCGAGGCCATGTCGGCACGCAGGCCGCTGGCCAGCCGCTTCTTGTCGACCTTGGTCGGCAGGATCTCGCCGATGGCGAGAATGTCGGCGGTGGCCTCGGTCATGATCACGAACATCACGATCGTCATGGCGACGATCGCGCCCACCTCGAAGGTGGGCGTGCCGAAGTGCAGGATCTCCGGCAGCGCGACCAGTTTGGCCTCGCCGACTCCGGAGAAGTCGGCCTTGCCGGTGGCGACCGCCACCAGGGTGCCGATCACCAGGCCGATCAGGATCGACAGCCGCGAGATCGCGCCCTGGAACACCCGGCTGATCACCAGGATGATGAGCAGCGTCAGGCCGGCGTATCCGATGTTGGTCATCGAGCCGTAGTCGGTGGCCTTGGCGTCGCCGCCCATCGCCCACCGGAACGCCACCGGCATCAGCGACAAGCCGATCACCGTGATGATCGTGCCCGTCACCACCGCCGGGAACAGCCGCACCAGGTGCGCGAAGAACGACGAGGCGACCAAGCCGATGAGACCGGCGACGATGATCGCGCCGAACACCGGCCGCAGCCCGCCCTCGTTGGCGATGGAGACCATCGTCGAGACGCTGACGAACGAGATGCCTTGCACGATCGGCAATCTGGAACCGAACGGCCCCAGGCCCAGGGTCTGCAGCATGGTCGCCAAGCCGGAGACGAACAGTCCCGCGGTGACCAGCAGCGCCATGTCGGTGGCCGAGAGCCCGGCCGCCCCGCCGATGATCAGCGGTGGCGCGATGACACCGCCGTACATCGTCAGGATGTGCTGCAACCCGTAGGCGATCAGTTGCAGCGGTGGATATTTCGTGTCTTCCGGCCGGACCGTGGCGGTTGAAGCAGCCCCGTCGTCGGACGGGGTGCTACGGCGGTTGAACATGGGTGTCGCCTCTCCGCGATCAGCAAAATCCGGGCACGCTGTGCCAGGCGGAACCGGCGTCGGTGGCGTCGTCGCGCACCACCGAGGCCTCGATCAGGCCGTAGGGCCGGTCGGCGGCGATGAACACCTCGTTGTTGTTCTCCAGGGCGAACGGGCTCAGGTCGACCAGGAAGTGGTGCTTGTTGGGCGCGGAGAACTTGATCTCGGCGACCTCGCGGTGCTGCTCGAGCACGGCGCGGCCCATGCTGTAGAGGGTCTGCTGCAGCGCGTAGGAGTGCACGGCGGCGAACTGGCGCAGCAGGATCGAGCGGATCGAATCGAAGGACTTGTCGAAGTCCGAGATGTCGGTGGTGTCGTAGCGCCACTTGGCGACCAGCGAGGTGGCCATGATCCGGTCGTTGGTCGGCTGCAGCGTCGTGTACTTGTCCTTGAAATACCCGTGGAACTCCGAGCCGGTGGTCTTGAGCAGCACCAGGTCCTTGATGCCGGAGACCACGTGGGCGCGGCGGTCCGGGCCGACGCCGTCGACGTTCACGACGGTGGTGCGCACGCCGGCGCCGCTCTTGACGAACGAGTGATCGTGGCCGAGGCCGTCGACCGAGATGCGGTCCCAGGCGTACTCCTCGATCTCCACGCGGGCGCCGTCGGCGCCGGGGCAGCGGGCGATGAAGTGATCGGCCAGGGTCAGGCCGTAGTTCTCGATCGCGCCGATCTCCTTCTCCTTGGCGAAGGCGAAGGCGGTGTTCTTCTGGGTGTCGGTGGGGAGCACGTCCTTCTGATCACCGCTGATGTGCGCGTCCTCGAACCGGCCGCGCAGCGCCGAGGAGACATTCAGATCGCGGATCTGGTGGCGGGCGGTGTCGCGGTAGACGCGAACGACACGGCTCTCGGCCTTGCCGTACTGGTTGGTTCCAAGCTGGATGGCCATGGGTGAGGATCAGCTCCCTCGGTAGGTGGAGTAGGCGAACGGGCTCAGCAGAAGCGGAATGTGGAAGTGGCTGCCGACGGGGCCGCTGGGCGAGAAGGTGATGACGGCCTCGGGGAAGAAGCAGTCCTGCCCGGTGGCGGCGGCGTAGCTCGCGATGTCGAAAACCAGGCGGTACTGGCCGGTTTCGAGCTCGTCGGGGCCGAAGTCGCCGACGCGGCCGTCGGCGTTGGTGACCGCCTGGGCCAGCAGCACCGGCTGGCCGTCCTTGACGAATTCCAGCCGCACCGGCACGCCGGCGCCGGGCTTACCGAGGGCCGTGTCGAGCACATGCGTTGTAATCGCGCTCATGCGGTGGCCACCTCCATCTCATCGATTGCCTTGCGCAGCCGCAGGATCGCGATCTTGCGCAGCTCCTCGGCGACCACGGCCGCTTCGGTCACGTCGTCGTTGCCGAGCCGGGCCTGCAGGGCGGCCAGGATCTGCTCACCGGACAGCCCGGTGGCGCAGATCAGGAAGACCCGGCCGAAGCGCTGCTCGTAGGCCTGATTGCCGGACATCAGGGACGCCGCGGTCGCGAGGTCCTGGCTGACGCCGGACTGCTCGCCGCGCGACCACTTGGCGTCGACGGTGCTGCCGTTCGCCCGCTCCCCGATGCGGGGGTGCGCGGCGAGGGCACGGTCGACGTCGTCGGCGGTGAAGGTGCGGGCGGCGGCGTCGGCCACCTCCAGCAGGAGTTCCAGATCGGCGTACGGCCGGCCCGCCAAGACGGCGTCGGCCCAAGCCGGAACGTCGCAGCAAGCCAGCAGAATCGGCCGAAGTTGTTCACTCGCAGTCGAATTGAACGCTGCGGAAGTTCCCATTGCCTGCCTCTCTCGTGTAGCGGAGGTCACATCCGCTTACTCCGAGAAGAGTGGCACAGGTCTCAGTCAGAAATCAACAGTTTGTTGAATTTTGGGGTGAAGGTCCAAGTGGACGGCCTAGGACCGCGTTCGATTCAGATAGTTGTACACAGTGAACCGGGTTACACCGAGCGCTTCGGCGACGGTCTCCGCCGATTTGCGGTAGCTGAACGCGCCGCGCTCTTCCAGCAACCGCACCGCACGCTGTTTGTCGGCACGCTTGAGATCGGTGAGCGAACTGCCGAGTTCGGCCGCCACGTCCTCCAGCAGGCGCGCCAGACCGCCCTCGCTCACCGGCTCGGGTTCGGGGCTGCCGCCGATGCGCACACCGGCCAGCGTCGTCCCCTCCCACATCAGCGGGATGTCTTCGGGGCCACAGTCTCCGGGCGGCACGAGGCGGCCACCGACCCGCTGCAGCAGCGGCGTGATCGTCACCAGCACCGGATGGGTGGCGTCGAGGTGTGTCTCAGTCATCGTCGTCCCGCTCCACCTGCAGGGTCACCCGGGTCGCCCCGTGGGCGAAACCGGTGGCGAGTACGTCGCGCAGCAGATCCAGCAACTTCTCGCTCGGGCCGGACACCGAGGTGCCCAAAGGGCCGAAGTCGCAATCGAGTCCGGCCGCCTCGAGCACGGCCAGTGTCTCGGCGGCATGCGGCGGCGGATCGCCTTCGCCATGGAACGGCTCGGTGGTGAATTCAGCACGCAGCCACATGGGCATAGGCTACCTGCGCTTCCTGGGGTCGACGGACGGGATGGCACGCGCAAAACCTCGCGGCACGGCCGAAGCCGTGCCGCGAGGGTGCGCGGGTAGTGCTACGCGCCGAACAGCAGCTCGATCGCGTTGATACCGAAGTAGGCCAGGAAGACCGCGCTGACCGCGTACAGCAGCCAGTGCACCTCGCTGAACTTGCCGCGGGCCGCCTTGATCACCACGTAGGCGATCAGGCCGGCGCCGACGCCGTTGGTGATGGAGTAGGTGAACGGCATGAGCGCGATGATCAGGAAGGCCGGGATCGCGACTTCCAGATCGTTCCAGTCGATCTTGCGAGCCTGGGTCATCATCAGCGCGCCGACGAGCACCAGGGCCGGCGCCGCCGCCTGGATCGGCACCACGGCCGCGATCGGCGTGAAGAAGATCGCGGCGACGAACAGGGTGCCGGTCACCACACTGGCCAGGCCGGTACGGGCGCCCTCACCGACACCCGTCGCCGACTCGACGTAGACCGTCGCACCCGCACCGCCGGCCGCGCCGCCGATGATCTGGCCGACACCGTCGACGGTCAGCACCTTGCCCAGGCCGGGCATGGTGCCGTTCTCGTCGAGCAGTTCGGCCTCGTCGCAGACACCGAAGATGGTGCCCATGGCGTCGAAGAACCCGGTCAGCACCAGGGTGAACAGCACGATCGATGCGGTCAGCGCACCGGCCGAGGCGAAGCCGCCGATCAGGTCGACATCGAACATCAGGCTGAAATCGGGTGCGGCGAAGAGCTTTTCGGGCGTCTCCGGCACGACCGCGCCCCAGGTCTTGGGGTCGATGGTGGCGTTGGCGTTGATGATCACCGCGAGCACGGTGGCGATCGCGATGCTGATCAGGATGGCGCCGGGCACCTTGCGGATGAACAGCGCGAGCATCACCAGCAGGCCGACCGCGAAGACCACCACGGGCCAGCCGCTCAGATGTCCGCCGACGCCCAGGGTGACCGGCGGGCCGCTGCCCTCACCGTGCCCGACCACGCCGGCCGAGACCAGCCCGATCAGCGCGATGAACATGCCGATGCCGACGCCGATGGCGTTCTTCAGAGCCACCGGAATGGCGTTGATGATCATCGTTCGCAGGCCGGTGGCGGCCAGGATCACGATGACCACGCCCATCAGCACGACCAGGCCCATGGCCTGGGCCCAGGTCATGTGCGGGGCGGCCTGGAAGGCGACCACCGGGACCAGGCCCAGACCCGCCGCCAGCGCCAGCGGCACATTGCCGACCACGCCCATCAGCACGGTGCTCAGGCCCGCGGAGAACGCGATGGCGGTGGTCAGCTGCGCGATGGACAGCTTGTCACCGTTCACGTCGGTGACGCCGCCGAGAATCAGCGGGACCAGCAGGATGACGTAGGCCATCGCCACGAAGGTGGTGATACCACCTCGGACCTCCCGGGATACGGAGGTCTTGCGCTCGGTTAGCCGGAAGAACCGGTCGTGCCAGCCCTTTCGGGGAACCACCGGCTCTTCGGCGACGGGTTTGGTCTCGATCTGGGTCATCAGCTTGCCCTCCTCAGGGCGGGCCGACCTGCAATCCGGAGCGGTGTTCCGGTGCGCAGGATTCGGTTATGCGGTTGTGGGACGCCGCCGCTTCGTTGCGAAAGACGCGGCGCCCCCGTTGATCAACAGCTCCGGATGATGTCTTCCGGTGGTACCGGCACACGGATGATGTGCTCGGTGGCGGAGAGCGTGGGTGGCCCTCCGTGGCCACGCAACCCGTATGGGGCACGCGGATCGGGGTTGGCCGGAATCGCCGGCCGCTGTAGCGGCAGAGCGAGATTCCGGGCGGGGCGGTGGTGGTCGCGGGCTGCTTCGATGACCCCCTCAATAAGGTCATCGACGCGGGCCGCGAGCACCCTGGGTGAAACGGTGGTCATCGAGTCCCCTCCTGCAGCAAGCGTTTCCGGGCCGCTGCGCCGGCGCGGCCGGTCGCGTCGTGTGCCACGGTGCGCAGCTCGTCGTTCTCGACGACGGTGTGCCCGCCGACCAGCAGCCGGGCCAGCGGGGGCGTGGGGCCGAAAACCAAGGCGCAGACCGGATCTTCGATCGCCGCGCGGAAGCCGTCGACCCGCCAGAGCGCGATGTCGGCGAGCTTGCCGACCTCGAGCGAGCCGATCTCGTGCTGGCGGCCCAGGTTCCGGGCGCCGCCGAGCGTGCCGACCGCCAGCGCCTGGCGCGCGGTGAGCGCCTTCGGACCGTGCACGGCGCGCTGGAAGAGCAGCGCCTGGCGCATTTCCCCGGCGAGGGAGGTCAATTCGGCCGACGCGGCGCCGTCGACGCCGAGCCCGACCGGCGCGCCCGCGGCGAGCAGATCGGTGACGCGGGCGATGCCGGCGCCCAGGCGGGCGTTGGAGGTGGGGCAGTGCGCGACGCCGGTGCCGGTTTCGGCGAAGCGGCGAATGTCGGTGTCGTGCAGGTGGACCGCGTGCGCGAACCACACGTCGTCACCGAGCCAGCCCAGCTGCTCCATGTATTCGACCGGGGTGCAGCCCATTTGCTCTTTGCAGTGCGCTTCCTCGTCCAGGGTCTCGGCGAGGTGGGTGTGCAGGCGGACGCCCCGGGCGCGGGCCAGCGCGGCGGACTCGGTCATCAGCTCGGCGCTCACCGAGAACGGGGAGCACGGCGCGACCGCGACGCGCAGCATCGAGTCGAAGGACGGATCGTGGTACTTGTCGATCATCTCGGCGGTGTGCGCGAGGATGTCGTCGCGGGTCTCCACCACCTCGTCCGGCGGCAGGCCGCCGTCGGACTGCCCGCGGTCCATCGACCCGCGGCACGGGTGGAAGCGCAGGCCGAGTTCCCCGGCGGCGCGGATCTCGGCGGCGAACAGGTCGCCGCGATCCTTGGGGAAGATGTAGTGGTGGTCGGTGCTGGTGGTGCAGCCGTTCAGCGCGAGCCAGCCCAGCCCGGCCGAGGCCGCGCCGTAGACGACCTCCGCGTCCATCCGCGCCCACAGCTGGTAGAGCCCGGTCAGCCATTCGAACAGCGTCGAATCCTGGAACAGGCCCTGGCTGGCCCACTGGTACAGGTGGTGATGGGTGTTGACCAGGCCGGGGGTCACCAGGCAGCCGGTGCCGTTGATGCGCTCGGCGCCCTCGATGCGGGGTGCCGGGCCGGGCCCCAGCGCGGCGATCCGGCCGTTTTCCACGACCAGGTATCCCGACGGGATCTCCGGCCCGCTGACCGGAGCCAGGTACGCGTTCTCGATCACGATCTTCATGCAGCCGACGCCTTTCGCCACGCCCGGACGGATTCGCGTTCCATCCGATCATGCGCCCGGACGAAGGCCGGCAGCCGCGCCGACATCAGGCGACCACCGCGTTGCTGACAGGTTGCGTGGGAGCGCTGCCCGCGGGCCGGACAGCCGGTGCCGCCCTCGGGCCGCACCGCGCCGTCGACGCCGCCCGGAACCGGGTTTGCCCCGGTTCGGGCAGCTTGCGGCGCCAGCGCCTCGGCCCGGCATCCGGGTCGCGGTAAATCCATGTCGGTAAGTACAGCTGGCCGGGAAGTGAACAGGTAGGAACGAGAAATCTGAACTGTGGCCCAGTTCACACCGCAAGGTTTGTACGTATCTCCAAATGCGGTGGCACCGGGGAGCGCTGTTAGCGTAGAAAACTGTGCGATTACGTTCCCTGCTCACCATGACGGCCTTGGGTCTGGACCTCCTCACCGGGGAGGAAGACCTGGACCGCTTCGTGCGCTGGGTGGTAACCACCGACCTGCTCGATCCCAGCCGCTACCTCTCGGGCGGTGAGCTGGTGCTCTCCGGGCTGCAGTGGCGCGACGACCCGTCCGACAGCGAAACCTTCGTCAGCGCGCTGGCCCGGGCCGGCGTGGCCGGGCTCGCGGCCGGTGACGCCCGCTACGGCGGCGTCCCCGAGGACATCGTCGAGGCCTGTCGCCGGCACCGGATCCCGCTGTTCCGGGTGCGGGAGAACGTCGCGTTCGCGACGGTGACCGAGCAGATCACCCGCAACCTGTCCACCGGCCGGGCCGCCGACCTCAGCGCGGTGCTGGACCGGCATCGGCAGCTGGTGGCGGGCAGCGGCCTCGGGTCGGTGCTGGATCTGATCGAGCGCGATCTCGGGATGAGCTGCTGGGTGATGTCCTCGACCGGACGAGTGGTCGCCGGGTCGGCGACGCCGCCCGCCGATGTCACGACGGCCTTCCTCAAAGCCCGCCGACTACCCCTGGTGGTGCGCGAAAACGATGCTCCCTATTCGGTTTTCGCCGTCGACCAGGACAGCACCTCGCGGGTCGCGGACTGGTTCCTGGTGTTCCAGGGCGACTACAGCGAATGGTCGGAGGAACGGCGCGCGCTACCGGGTGAACTCGCCGCTGTGGTGTCGCTGGAACGCGCCCGCCTGGACGACCGGCAGAGCGCCGAGGGGCGGCTGGCCCAGGAACTCATCGAACTCATCGTCTCCGACGCCAAACCGGCGGAGATCATCTCCCGCCTCGAACTGACCGGGCTCGGCCCCGGCGAGACCTACATCGCGGTCGCCGCGGCCTCCGCGGGCGAGACCCTGCGGCCCGGCGAATTACGTGTTCTGTTGCGCGAAATCCTTTACGGCAGGCGACCCGCCGCCGGCGTGGTCGACGGCGAGGCCATCGCGCTGATCCCGGCCCGCAGCTCGGTGCTCGACGAAATCCAGCTGGCGATCGCCGAATTGGCGCCCGGGCTGGGACAGGGCCGGCTCTCGGTCGGCGTCAGCGGCGTGGTCGACGGCGAGGGCCTGCGCGGCGCGGTCGAAGAAGCCCGCTACGCCCGGCGCATGGCCGCCCGCAGCGAGCAGGCCGCCAGCGTCATCGGCCACGACCAGCTCGCCACCCACATGCTGCTCCTGGCCAGCGTCCCCGACGAAGTCCGGCGCATGTTCCGGACCCGGCTACTCGACCCGCTCAGCAGCTACGACCAAGACAACCGCGCGGATCTCGTGCACACGCTGGAGACGTTCCTGCAATCCTCGGGATCCTGGACCAAGTCCGCGGAGTTGCTGCACGTGCACGTGAATACGCTGCGCTACCGGATCCAGCGGATCGAAGAGCTCACCGAGCGCGACCTGTCCCGGCTCGAAGACCGAGTCGACTTCTTCCTGGCACTCGCCCTGCGCTGAGCTGCGCGCTGTCCCGGCCGGACGTGGAAACGCACACGGCGTTCGTGACCGCGGCGCATACCGCGATCATGACGAAGGCCTGAGTCGTCTTCGTGCCGAGCCCGGCGCCGCCGACCGTTGCCCAGATCGCGGCCACACCGGCGGCGGCGCCAACGGCAGCCAGCACGAGTACTCGCCCTGCCACGTGCCGGCGTGCGCGTCTCGGATCACCCGACCCCTGCGCCGCGAGTAAGGCTGCCGTGAGTGCGCCGACCAGCAGGATCGCCAGTAGGACGTCGCCGGGGCGGTGCCAGCCCGCGACCACGAGTTGGCTGCCGATCAGCGTTACCCAGGCGGCCGAGATGACCGCGATAATTGGCCGGAGCAGTCGTGGGGCAGTCATCGTGAGGACGACCGCGGTGGCCGCGGCGGCGGTGGCGTGGCCACTGGGGGCGGCGTTGGCGGCGTCCCAGCCGCCCGGGATCGAGGGGCGGGTCAGCACGGTCAGGCGCAGGAGGCGGGCGAGGAGGATCGCGGCGGGTGCGAACGCGAGGTAAGCCAGTGTGCGCCAGCGTAATCCGCGCAATAGGCCGAAGGTCGTGACGACGGCGGCTACGGCCAGCCACAGGGCCGGATTCGAGATCCAAGGGATGCGTGCCCATGGGGGCACCGTGAGCACTGAGAGGTCGGCGCGTGCGTAGCGCAGGACCTGTTGATCCCACTGCTGCCCGGCCGCCGTGCCCGCTGTCACGAGATAGGTTGCGACAGCGGCGATCCCGAAACTCAGCGCGGTCGCGACGCGCCACGGGACGGGTGCTCGGCGCTGTGCCGATGCGACCAGCGTGGTCCCGTCGGCCGGGTGGGTCCAGGGTTGGTGGGTCACGGACATAGCGACCGGACCTCGCCGCCGGAGTTGCGCGCGACGACGCACCCGGCGTCCACGGTGCCCAGTTCGGGATCGGTGTACGGCGCGGACCCGAAGTTGGCGATCACCGTCAGCCGGTCACCGAATTCGGTGCGCTGCACCAGCTTGTCGGTGGTCAGCCAGCGGAAATCGGTGAGCGCGTCGGTGCCCGCCGCGTCCTGGGTGAACCGGAAGAAGCGCGCCGCCTGCGCCATCGACGGGCCCCACTCCTCGATGGTGTCGAGGTTGAGGTTGTAGTTCAGTGGCGCGTTGTAGAGCATCGCGGCCAGGGTGCGCTGCTTGGCCAGCGCCGGGAACTTGTTCAGGCCCAGCTCCCACCGGTCGGTGCTGACCAGCGCGTCGTGGAACACCGCCTGGTACATCGGAATCCGATAGGTGAAGTCGAACATCTGCCGGGTGAGGTCCGCGGGCAGCTCGACCGGCTTCAGGAAGGTCGCGGGACCGTTCTTGCCGTACCAGGCACCCCAGAACTCCTTGTCCCGCTGGAGTTTCCAGAGTCCGTCGGCGATCGGCGTGGACGAGCCGTGACTGAAGGCGACGGCCGAATTCGCCCACGCGCCCACGGTTTCCGAGCCGACGACGAATCGGGGCAGCAGCGCGCGCATGCGTTCCAGGCGGTTGTCGCGGTCGCGCTGCTCGGTCATCGGATGCCGCGGCGAGTAGTCGCGGAAGGTCTCGCCGGTACCATCCACGTCGACGAAGTAGCTGTTCACTCCGTTGGCGCTCATCTGCTCCTCGCGCTGCCGCAGCAGCTCGGGCTGCTGGGCCAGCGCCTCGGAACTCAGATAGCAGCCGCGACCGCCGAATCCGGTCTCCGGCTTGCCTTCGGCGTCGCGCACGCAGCCATCGGGCCAGATCGGGTCGGGCCATTTCGAGGTGGGTGCGTCGATCTCGCCTGCGGGATCCTGCACGTTGGAGAAGGTGTCGTAGGGCCCGATCAGGTACCCGGCCCGCTCGGCGGCGTCGACGGCGTCCTTGCCGATCTGCGGGTCACCGGAGTCGTAACCGAGCCAAAGCTTCTCCAGGCCGGCCGCTTTCAGCGCTTCGACGCCGCGCGCGCTGCGGCCGTCACCCCACAGGTAGACATGGAACGCGCCGAGCAGTTTCGCCACGTCCGGGTTTTCGCGGGTCTTGCCGGTGAGCGAACTGAGTTGTCCGTGGCTGTCGAGCCACTGCCGGTAGTCCAGGGCGCTGTCGATCGGCCCGCCGCGGGTGGCATCGAGAACCACGGTGTAGGTGCCGGTTTCGGCGGCCGGGTCGAAGTCGTGCCGTACTCGCGCGCCGAGGCGCTGGTCGCGGTCGGTGAAGGTGAGGGTGCTGCCGATGTCGGTCGGGATGATGTAGCTCGCGCCGGTGCCCGGTGTCGCGCCGGTGAATCCTAGGCCGGGGAAGGTGAGGTCTTGGAGCCGGCGGCCGTCCTCGTTGACGATGCCGGTCTCGGGGTCGGTCCAGTGCGCGTCGCCGGTGGGGATGTTCAGGCCCTCGCCGTTGGGCAGTTGGATGGAGCGCACGCCGGCGGGCAGCACCGGCCAGGACAGCGCGGTCGTCTTACCGGCGGTGATGCTGAGGGCGAGACGGTCACCGTCGGGGCGCGCGGCGACGGTCAGCCCGGCCGCGGGCAGGGACCAGCGCAGGGTTTCCCCGTCGCGAGTGACCGCGCTGGGCGCGCCCAGGTTTTCGGCGGCGCCGTCGGAGAGCGGCCCGGTGTCGGAGTCGACTCGCAGCGTTGCGGGGTCCACATCGATGGTGTGCCCGGCGGTAACCAATCGTGGTTTTCCGTCCAGGAGCTGGAGCTTCTCCGGGCCGTCCGGGGTGGGGTTCAGCAGCGAGCAGCCGGATGCCGCGATGGCCGCGACACCGGTCAGCAACATCACCGCATACCGTGTGGGTCGGGTTCGAACTGTTGGGATAAGCACCCGGGCGAAGGTAGAGAGCGACGATGAGCGATTCATTAGAGTCACCGCGCGTACTGGTCGTGGACGACGATCCGAACGTGCGCGAGGCCCTGGGCGACGCCTTGGCCGCCCTGGACGGCTACCGGGTGGAGCGGGCCGCCGACGGACTCGCCGCCCTGCAGCTCCTCGACCGGCGGCGCGCCGACGCCATCGTGCTCGACCTGACCATGCCCCGCCTCGACGGTTCCGCCCTCTGCCGCCGCCTGCGCGCCGCCGGCGACGCCACCCCCATTCTCATCCTCACCGCCCGCGACACCACCGCCGATCGCATCCAAGGCCTCGACGCGGGCGCCGACGACTACCTCGGCAAGCCCTACGACCTGGGCGAACTCCGCGCCCGAGTCCGAGCACTCCTGCGCCGCGCGCCCACCCGGACCCCCGAGGACCCCTCCGGCATCGACCTCGGCGACCTGCACCTGGACCCGCACGCCCGCCAGGCCACCCGCGACGGCGCGGTCGTCGCCCAATTCACCATGACCGAATTCGCGGTCCTCGAACTCCTCGCCCGCAACACCGGCCTGGTCCTGTCCCGCGACACCATCGCCGACCGCGTCTGGGGCGGCACCCTCCCCCAAACCAGCAACGCCATCGACGTCTACATCCGCTACCTGCGCCAGAAGCTCGACGCCGCCGCCTGCCCACCCCTCATCCACACCGTCCGCGGCGTGGGTTACCAGATCCGAGTCCCGTGATGCGCGCTCAAATTTCCCCACCGGCTGTCAACCCGATCCTTTTGGCGCACAACAGCTTCAGTCTCTGCGCTGTCGCCAGCTCCTTCGATCCGGCGGGCACTCCTCAGACCTCCCCCAGGCGCTCTCGCCGCACCAGTGCGTCCAACACAGACCACGCCGCCATCGTCACGCACGCCGGCGTAGCCACTGCCGCGCACATCGGGCCTACCGCCGACACCGGCCCCCCGATTCCCGCGCGCGCTCGTTCCCGGCGGTTGACGCGTATCAACCCGACGATCCCGGCGCGGGGGCAGTGCTGATGTTGCGCCGCTTGTCTTTACGCCGACGCGTAGCCGTCCTCGCGGCCGCCGCCGCGGCGTTGCTGGCGACCGCGATGGCGGTCGGGGCGTTCCTGCTGTTTCAGCGCGAGGTGCATCGGCAGGTCGATCAGACTCTCGTTCAGGCGGCGACGTCGACGATTCGGGCCGAGCAGCACGATACGTGGGTTCCGGAGCAGGCCGGGACGTGCCGGTGGTTGACCTCGCCGCCGTGCAGCCGATTCGTTTCCGCCGCCGGCGATTCGGTGGTTCGCGGCGATCCCGGCGACGCTGCCCTGCCGGTGACCGAGGCGGAGCGGCGGGTCGCGCGCGACGGCGACGGGCGGACGTTCGAGGACCGCGAGTACCTCGGCTACCCGGTTCGGGTGCTGACGCTGGCCGTGGATGACGGCCGGGCGGTGCAGGTTTGGACGCGCACCGACAGCATGTCGGCCAGTATCCGTACCTACGCGCAGGTGCTTGCGCTGGGTGTGCTCGCGGCGGTCGCCGTCGCCTGTACGGCCGGGTATCTGGTGACGCGGATCGGCCTGCGCCCACTGGGCGATGTCGCGACCGTGGCCCGCCGGGTGGCGCGCACCGCCGATCCCGACGAGCACCTCCCGGTCCGTGGCGAGGACGAACTCGCCGATCTCTCCACCAGTTTCAACGACATGCTCGCCGCCCTCGGGAAAGCCCAGGCCGCGCAACGGCAATTGGTCGCCGACGCTTCCCATGAACTGCGTACACCGCTGACCGCCCTGCGCTCGGATGTCGAACTGCTCAGTGCCCCGGGGCTACCCGCCGACAGCACCGATCGCGCCCTGCGGCGGATGCGGTCCGGCATCGACAACATGACCGAACTCGTCACCAATCTCCTCGATCTCGCCCGCATCGACGAGGCCGGTCTGCGACCCGATCGCGAACTCCTCCCCCTCGACGACCTCGTCGACCAAGCGGTGGCCCGGTACCCGCATGCCGTGATCGAGCGCGACCTCACCCCGCTCGACGTCTACGGCAACCGCACGCACCTGCTGAGCCTGCTCAGCAACCTGCTCGACAACGCCCTGAAATACGGTGCGCCACCGGTGGTCGTCACCCTCCACAACCGCACGCTCACCATCGCCGATCACGGTCCGGGCATCGCCGAGGACGATGTCGCCCGGGTCTTCGACCGCTTCTACCGCTCCCCCGATGTCTCCGCGGTGCCGGGTTCCGGCCTCGGACTGGCGATCGTCGCCCGGGTCGCCCAGACACACGGAATCACCGTCACCACCACTCGCACCACCCCTTCCGGATTGACGGTCCGGCTCACATTCCCTACCCCACAACAGGATTGACCCCAGCCCCGGCGCACTCGGCGTTCGCGGCGGCCGACGCCGCTGGCCCGCGGCACCGCACCGTGCCACAGTGGTGGACGCCGCAACCGAACCGCCGACGGGAGCACGCCCCGATGACCAGCACCGCCACCCAGCGCATCTCCCGCTTGCGCACGCTCATCGAGCACCCGCGCACCGGCCCCAACGAGCGCGCCGCCGCCCAGCGCATGCTCGACCGCATCCTGGCCAAGACCAGCACGGCCGCCGGCCCCGCGGACCGGGTCTACGGCGAGCGGCACCACCGCCTCGGCAAGCACGCGAACCTCGACGCCATCGCCGAGATGCTGCGCGACGACATCCTGGTGGCCCGGATCGTGCACCCGCATCCCGCCGGAACCCTGTCCGCCGCCGACCCACTGGCCGAGGCCCCCGCGCTACTCACCATCGCGGTCGAGACGAATCCCGGCGCCATCGACATCACCATCGCCGACATTCCACGAGACTGGGGCTGGTCCGGCGAATCCCCTTCTCCCGCACTGCAATCCCTCGCGGCCGAGCTCGCCGACCTGCTCAACGCCTACAACCACACCGGCCCGGACCTCCCGCCCCGGTTCTTCGGCCGCGTCCGCGCAGGCGAGCACACTCTCATCTGGTAGCGAGGACCGTGACCGAACTGGTCAGTGCCGCAACGGATATCGTTCACGGTTGTTCACGACCGCGGCGGGCCGCCTGACGCTCAGACCGCGACCGGCCGATGCGAGTGCGCGACGATGCTCACCCCGATGAGCAACGCCATCAGCACACCCGCCACCGGCACCGGGTGCGGGGTGAAACTCGCCGCCAGCACCAGCACCCCGATCAGCGGCATGGTCCAGCCGTAGGGCGCGTTCGCGCCGTGCGGGCGCACCATCAGCCACCACACCACGAGCAGGTAGCAGAACACCGGGATGGTGACCGCCGAACCCGCTTGGGCGGTGGACAATACGGTGTAGTGCTCGACCTGGGCGATGTTCACCGACAGCCCCGCACCGACCGCGGCGCCGGCCGCGAAGATCACGTAGTGGCCGTAACCCCACAGGAAGGGCGCGGGCGTCGCCTCCAGCAGCGCCCCGGCGTCCATCGAGAAATACACCCACCACATGGCGAACACGATGAGCAGCCCGCCTGCCGCGATGAACAGCAACTCGGTGTTGATCCCCGTGCTCAAGGCGTCGCGAAAAGCGTTGGTGGCGGACAGGATCGTCTCGCCGAGCACGATGATGGTCAGCAGCCCATAGCGTTCGGCGATGTGATGCGGGTGCCACGGCATCCGCCAGGCCCGGTCCGCGAACGGCGGCACCAGCAGTTCGGCGAGCACCAGCACCAGGAAGCCCCACGTCCGCAGGGTGTCCGGCAGCGCGAAGATGACGACGCCCCAGCCCACCATGCACAGCGACTCCCCGGCCACGTATCGCAGCATGGTGGCCCGCCCCCGCGGATGCGCGGCCGCCGCGCGCAACTGCTGGGCGACCAGTCCGACGCGCATCACCAGGTAACCGAGGAACACGATCGCGTAGTCGCCGTCGTCGAAGGCGCGCGGCACGCCGGCGGCGAGCACCAGCACACCGGTCATCACCAGCAGCGTCGACAGCCGGTAGGGCACGTCGTCGGTATCGAAGGCCGAGGCGAACCAGCTGAAGTTCATCCACGCCCACCAGATCGCGAAGAACACCATGAAGAAACTCGGCACCCCCGCCGCGAAATGCCCCTCCGCCAGCGCGTGTTCGAGCCGCAGCGCGACCTGCGCGATCGCCACCACGAAGCACAGGTCGAACAGCAGCTCCAGCGGCGTCGCCGCCCGGTGCTGCTCCTCGGGGCTGCGCGGCGTCATCCGATGCCGCCAGGTCCAGCCGCTGATCCGGTGCTCGGTCATGTAGGCATCGTAGGATTCCGCCCGCGCACGATCCGGATACCGCGACGGCGATTCGCGGCCGGAAGCGCGCCGCGCTGATCCCCGACCGCGGCCGAGCTCAGAACGGGCGGGGTTGCGGGCGCGCCGCTTCCAACTGGGCGGCGACCGGCAGGATCGCGGTCTCGCCGTTGGTGGGCCCGACCAACTGCACCGCGAGCGGCAGGCCGTCGGTGCCGACACCGCTGGGAATCGAGGCGGCCGGATGACCGGTCACGTTCCACATACCCGTGTAGGCGGCCATCGGCATCGAGCGCAGCAGGGCGCGCACGCTGCCCGCGCCGTCGAGCACGCCGACGTGCGGCGGGCGAATGGCGATGGTCGGGGTCAGCAGCAGATCACAGTCGGTGAAGAGCTGGTCGACCCGGCGCGCGAGCGTTTCGCCCCGGCGGATCGCCCATTCGATCACCCGCGGACGCGCCCAGGTACCGAGCGCGACGGTCTCGCGGGTCCGGCGTTCCAGCCGGGACGGGTCGTCGACGAGTTCGGCTTCGGCGCGCACGCCGCCGAAGAACTGCGGGAGGAACGCCGGGGTCGGATCGGGGTAGTGCGGGTCGATCTCGAACACGGTGTGGCCCAGACCGCGTAGCAGTTCGGCGGTGTCGAGGACCGCTTGGACGTGTTGCGGATCCGGTTTCGTCAGGGGCACCGGCGAGTGCGTGCTGTAGCCGATGCGCAGCCCGGTACTCGGCCGCTCCGCCGCCGCGACGAAGGACATGATGGGGTCCGGCGCGTGGAAGCGGTCGCTGGGCGTGCTGCCCCGGATCACGTCGTAGACCAGGGCACTGTCGTACACGGTGCGGGTCAGCGGGCCGACCACGCCCAGCGCCCACCACAGGTGCGGGTGCGGCGCCGTGGGCACCCGGCCGCGCTGGGTCTTCAAGCCGAACAGGCCGCAGCAGGCCGCCGGAATCCGGATCGACCCGCCGCCGTCGCCGCCGATCGCGACCGGCACCAGCCCGGCGGCCACGGCCGCGGCGGAGCCGCCGCTGGAGCCGCCGGTGGACCGGGTGCGGTCCCAGGGATTGCGGGTCAGGCCGTACGTGGTCGATTCGGTGAACGGCCACTGCCCGAATTCCGGCATCGCGGTCTTGCCGACGATCACCGCGCCGGCGGCCCGCAGCCGCCGCACCACCTCCGAATCCGCGGGCGCGGGCCGGTGATTGGCGCGGGTGCCGAAGGTGGTGACCTCCCCGGCCAGGTCGAGTTCCTCTTTCACCGCGATCGGGATGCCGTGCAGCGGGCCCGGCGCCGCGCCGGCGGCCCGCTCGCGATCCCGGTCGGCGGCCTCGGCGCGCGCGCGTTCGTGCAGCACGGTGCTGAAGGCGTTGAGATCGGACTCGTCGATTCCCCGCAGCGTCGCCTCGATCAGCTCACCGGCCGAGATCTCGCCCCGGTCCAGCATGCCTCGCTGTTCCCGCACTCCGGCGGACACGATTTCGCGCATTGTCGACCCGCTTCTCCGGTCCGGACATCACGGCCGGATCACCTGTTTGGCAGCTGAGCCTAGTACCTGCACCGATGCTCGCGACACGCCATCACGGTTTCATAACGACGGCCATGGGGTACCCACTGGGCATGACGGATCACCGAACCACCCGGATTGCCGGTATGGAACCGGTGACCGCAGCACTGGCATCTTCGACGTGCCTGGCCTTTTCGGCTGGAATCGCCGCCATTACGCGGTCAACCGGCATAACTCTCGCAGCCTGCGCCAGCCTGGCGATCGGGCTCGCCCTTGTCCTGAATATCTTGCCGCGCAAGGGATAACACCGCTTCTCAGCCGGGTGCGTCACCGTAGATCGTCAACCAGATCGAACGACCGAGCGCCTCGGCCAGTACCGCATCGGCCACCGCGGCGCCGGTCGAGAAGTGCACCGCGATCGTGCGCTCCACCATCGAGGTCAGTACCAGCGCCGTCGCGGCGGGATCCAAGCCGGCGCCGACCTTGCCGCGCCGCTGATCGGCTTCGAGCCGCTCGCGCACCAGGTCGATGAACATCGCGACCCGCGCGCGCCAGTACGCGCCGACATCGCGGTCGTAGGCGGAAACCTCACTGAGCGCCAGCAGCAGATATCGATGCTCACGGAAGCCCGCGATCATCGCGTGCATCGCCGCGACGACACCGGCCTGCTCGTCGGCATGGTCGGCGCGCCACCACAATTCGGCGGCCCCGAACAGCTCGGTAGTGGCCAGCTCGGCCATGCGAATGAGCAGGCGGCTCTTGTCGGGGAAGTAGCGGTAGAAGGTCGAGCGCGCGATCCGCGCGGTGGCGGCGATGCGCTGCACGGCGATCTCGGTGAATGGAAGCCCCTCGGCCAGTAGCTGTTCGAGCGCGCCCAGGACGCGGCGCTCCAGATCCGCCCGGCGGTCGTCGTCGGGCGGCCGGGCGGCGCGGACGGGGCGCGTCAGCGAGGGCATCGCGGGTCCGGTGTCGAGTCCACCATGGCTGCCATTGTGCTCCTTCGGCTTCCGCGCCGACGGCCGAGCTTCTGACCCAGACAGGTGTTGACATTCGGTGCCGCGGCGCTCACTATCGGACACAGTGTCCGAGACATAGTGACCGAGGGCAATCATGATCGAATGCGCATCCCCCGCAAGGGGATTCGACGATGGCCGGCGATCATGACCGCGGTCGAACAGGTCGACGCGATCGTGGTCGGCACGCGCTGCGCCGGTTCGGCCGCCGCCATCGCCCTGGCCCGGGCCGGGCGCCGGGTACTCGGCCTGGACAGCGCGCGATTCCCCACCGACACCGTCTCGACGCATCTGCTCTGGCCCGCCGGCGTCGCCGAACTCGCGGCGGTGGGCGCCGGCGCGGCGGTGGCCGCACTCGGCGCACCGCGGTTGACCCTGGCCCGCGCGGGCGGGTCCGGATTCTGCGTCACCTCGCCCTTCAGCCCGGTCGACGGCATCGACTACGCGCTGTGCGTGCGCCGGCCCGGCCTGGATGCCGCGCTGGTCGGCACCGCGCGGGCGGCCGGGGCCGAGATCCGCGAACGCGCGCGTGTCACCGAAATAGTCTGGGACAGTGGCCGCGTCGCCGGTGTCCGTTACGTCGACCGCACCGGAACCACCGTGGAAGTCCGCGCCCCGCTGGTGATCGGCGCCGACGGCCGCCGCAGTACCGTCGCCCGGCTGGTCGGCGCGGCCGAACCCTATCTGCGCGCGCCGAGCGGACGGGACTGCTACTTCGCCTACTGGCGCGACGCCGACCCCACCCAGCGCCATGTCGCGGCCCAGTGGCGCGCCGGGGCCGACCTGGGCACCGCGTTCCCGTGCGACGACGGGCTCCTGCTGAGCCTGGTCCAGCCGCCCGCCGAACCCGCCGAGCCCGGAAGCGGCCACGCCGAAACCCGATATCTCGCGGCGATCGACCGCCTGCCCGAATTGGCCGCGCGCCTGGACGGCAGCACCAGGGTGGGCCGGGTGCGGTCGGCCACCGGCATCGAGTCCTACTTCCGCCGCTCCTGCGGGCCGGGCTGGGCGCTGCCCGGCGACGCCGGGCACTTCAAGGATCCCGTTACCGCGCAAGGGATTCGGGACGCGCTGCGCTACGGCCGGTTACTGGGGGACGCGGTCGCCCCGGTGCTCGACGACCCGGCGGCGCTGGACCACACCCTGCTCGGCTGGGAGCGCACCCGGGCGGGTGAATGCCTGGACATGTACCAGTGGACCAACCGCCTGGCCCGCGCCGAACCGATGCGGCCCTTGGAGATCGAGCTCTACCGGGCTGCCCAGCACGAGGCCGCCCTGGCGCTGGCAGCCACCGAGATCTTCTCGCGCACAACGACACCCAAGCAACTGCTGACCCCGTCCCTGGTCACCGGGCTGACCGCACGCGCCCTGCTGCGCGGCGATCGCACGGCGGTCCTGGTGAACCTGGGTCAGGAACTCCGCGACGCCGCCGCCGAATGGCTGCAGGCGCGCACCGCCGCCCAGGCGATTCCACTCTCCCCCGCTCCCGCGCCTGCACCCCGACCATCCGCGCAGGCCCGCGGTCCCGTCCCCAGGAGCTAGACATGCACGACTCCCGACCCGCGTCCGGTTTCGACCTCACCAGGACGCGAGGTGGTTCGCGGTGCCCTCGTCATGGGCGCGACCACCGGCCTGTTCGCGGGACCGGCCGCCGCCGGGCCGCGCCGCACACCCGCCCTGCACGGCACCGGCCGCTCGGTCGCCGTCTTCGGCGGCGGCGTGGCCGGATTGTCGGCGGCCCATGAACTGATCGAAAAAGGCTACGAGGTAACGGTTTACGAGCCCTCGCAGCTCGGCGGCAAGGCGCGCAGCATGGGCGTGCCGGGCACCGGGTCCGGCGGCCGGGCGGATCTGCCCGGCGAGCACGGCTTCCGCTTCTTCCCCGGCTGCTACCAGAACATTCCGGAGACGATGAGCCGGATCCCGTTCCCCGGCAACCCCGATGGCGTCGCCGGGAACCTGGTCCGGGTGGACGGCGCGATCGCCGGATTCCGGGATCTGCCACCGATCTTCACCCCCGTCGAACTGTCCGGGCTGCGCCATCTCACCCCCGAACTCCTCCAGACCAGCATCATCACCGCGTTCGCGTTCGTCCCGCAGCTACCCCCGCTGGAGCTGGCGTTCTTCGCCCGCCAGATCGCGCTATGGTTCACCTCCTCCGACGAACGCCGCTACGGCCAATGGGAATACGTGACCTGGGAGGCGATGCTGCGCGCCGAGGGCAAGTCCGCGGCCTATCGCGAATACCTGGTGAACGCGCTCACCCGGATCACCGTCGCCGCGAAACCGCACCTGAGTTCGGCGCGCACCATCGGCACCATCGGCGAGGCCCTGGTGCTCGCGGGCACCGGGCTGATCCCGCAGTTCAGCGGCGGCGTCGACCGGATCCTGAACGGTCCGACGAACGAGGTCTGGATCGACCCGTGGGTCGGCTACCTGCGCGCGCGGGGTGTGCGCTTCGTCCCGGGGCAGCGCGCGACCCGGCTGCATCTGCGCGACGGGATGATCACCGGCGTGACCGTCGCCGGGTCCGGCGGCACGGCCACGGCGCAGGCCGACTGGTACGTCTGCGCGATGCCGGTCGACAAGACCGTGGCGCTGCTGAGCGGCGACATCCTCGACGCCGATCCGCACCTGGCGGGCATGCTCGAGCTGGTCACCGACTGGATGGTCGGCATCCAGTACTACCTGCGGCAACCGACCCGGCTGCCGCAGGGCCACGTCGCCGCGCTCGGAACGCCCTGGGCCATCACGGCCTTGCGCCAAGCCCCCATGTGGCGCGGGGACTTCGCGGCCCGCTACGGGGACGGCAGCGTGCGGGAGTGCCTGTCGGTGGACGTGTCGGACTGGGACACCCCCGGCATCCTCTACGGCCGCAGCGCCAAGGACTGCACGGCGGACGAGATCGCCCGCGAGGTCTGGGCGCAGTTGCAGCGCTGGCTCAACACCTCGACCGACTGGCTGCGCGCGGAGGACATCCACTCCTGGCACCTCGATCCGGGCGTCTCCTGGTCCGGCGGCGCCATCCACAACGAGACGCCGCTGCTGGTGAACACCGTCGGTTCCTACGACTATCGCCCGCACGCGCATTGCGCGATACCCAACCTGTTCTTCGGCGGCGACCACGTCCGCTCGCACATCGACCTGGCCACCATGGAGAGCGCCAACGAATCCGGGCGCGCGATCGCCAACGCGATTCTCGACGCGGCCGGGGATTCCGGCCCCCGGGTGCCCATCCACCCGCTGGTGTCGCTGCCGGTCTTCGAACCACTCAAGCGGATCGACGCCGACCGCTTCCGTAACGGACTGCCCCACCTCATGGACAGCTAGGACCCGGGGTTGTAACGAATCGCACGGTGCCGGCGATATACCACCCAGCAGCTCTCTGCGCAGTCACGTCACCATGCGAACTACGCGAACTCGGCCCACCCGGCCGGGCTCGATCGTTAGGAAGGCGAGACACACCCGTGCCGGATATCTTCCCCACCGCAGGCGAAGCCGACTACGCTGGCCAGCAGACGCCGGTTATCGGCATCGAATCCGACAAAGAAGTCGTACCGCTTGCCGAGCGGAGCGCTCGAGCGTGGGGCGCCGCCGAAAATAACACCGATCGACCGATCACGGGTCACCCCTATCCCTACGAGAACCCCTCGCGTATCGACGTTTAGGCCCGAGCGGCACGGGAATTACTGCCGCCGTTCACATCTCGCGCATCGCGCCGGGTGTGCGGGGCGCGAAGCAGTCAGCACCTGAGACAAGTTCAGACACTCGGAGGAATCCAGATCGTGGCCAGTCTCGACAGTCGCACCAGCACCGTATCCGTCCGAAAAACGTCCGCCGCCGAAGCGGATTCCGAATCCCCGATCGTCTGGCCCCACCCGAGTCCGCTGGACTCCTGGTGGGAACAGGTGATGGGGCGCAACGCCCACCCGGCCCGCCGCAGCGTGGCCTGACATCACACCGCCGGCCCCTGTCCTCCTGAGCGAAGCGAAAGTTCGGACCCAGTCCTCGCTTCGCTCAGGACGACAAGTGCTAGCGCGCCGGTAGCGCCGGCGCCTTCTTCCGCAGCTCCAGCATGCGCGCGCCGATCGTGCGAAGTTGGTTACGCCCCACATGTTCTCGCACCTTCGGAAACCACTCGTTCTCCTCCTCGTCGATATGCCGATCGACGTAGTCGATGAGCACGGTCGCCTTCGCGGTGAAGCGCTCGTCCTCGGGCCGCATCGCGGCCAGTTCGGCCAGCAGAACCTCCGCCACGTGGTGCTCCTCCAGCGACTCCAGGATGTGGCGCTCCAATCCCGGCACCAGCTCCCGGATGTCCGGATACATGCCCTCGTTCTCGATATAGCTGTGCACGGTGAGTAATTCGATGATCTGCGTGATCAGTCGCCCCTTGACCGCGTAGGCCCGCTCACCCGCCCGCTCGAATTCCCGGAACAGTGCCCGCACCGCCCTGTGGTCCTCGCGCAGCACAACGATCGCGTCGGTGGACATCGATACTCCTCGCGGTAGGACCGGAACCGGGCCCGGTCATGCCTGCGCTGACGCACCGATCACGCGTGCCCGAGCAACTCGTCCCGAAGCTGCCGGCGCAGGATTTTCCCGACCGGGTTACGCGGCAGCACCGCGGCGAGTTCGAGCCGTTCCGGGAGCTTGAACGAGGCGATGTCGCGGGCCCGCAAATGATCGGTGAGCTCGCCGAGAGTGATGCTCGCCCCCGGCTTGGGCACGACTATCGCACAACATTTCTCGCCCAGGACGGGATCCGGATATCCGACGACGGCCACCTCGGCGATGACGGGATGATCCAGCAGCAAACCCTCGATCTCGGCGGGTGCGATGTTCATGCCGCCGCGGATGATGATCTCCTTCAGCCGGTCGACGAACCGCAGATACTGCCCGTCCGGGCCGCACAGCTCGAACACGTCGCCGCTGCACAGGTACCCGTCGGCGTCGAAGGGCGCGCTGGTGGCGGTGCCGGGCAGATAGCCGCCGAAGACGGCCGGACCCTTCAAGCGCAGTTCCCCGTGCGCACCGGCTTCGCGCACCTGCGCGCCGGTCACCGGATCCACCAGGCGCACGGCGGTATTGGCCGCCAGGCGGCTGGCCCAGGTGCGGCCGCTGCTGTAGTTGGGCAGATGCTGAGCGCGCAGCACCGGATCGGGGATATCGGCGGGCGCGCCCATCAGGCTCACACCCTCGTTGGAGCCGAAGAAGTTCAGCACCTCGATCCCGAACCGTTCCTGCCAGTCCCGCACCACCCCCGGCGGCAGCGGCGCCCCACCGGAGCCGACCCGTTGCAGCGAGGACAGGTCGGCCAGGCCGCGCAGGTCCTCGCGCTGCAACAGCATGGTCAGCAACGCCGGCGGCATGGACGTGTGCGTGACACCGTGCCGCTGGATCTGGCCGAGGAAGACCGGCAGGTCCAGCGGATGGTGCTGCACCAGGTGCCCGCCGCCGAGCAGCCACGGCAACAGCGAGCCCGCGAACCCCGCCATGTTCACCAGCGGGAACGGGTTGAGGATCACCGAATCGACGCCGGTTTCCAGGCCGTCCTGCGGACCCCAGCCGATGGCCAGCCAGTCGCCGTGGCAGCGCGGAACGCCCTTGGGCGCGGCCTCGGTGCCGCTGGTCCAGCAGATCGTCACCCGGTCGTTGATCGTGACCGCCAGGCCCGCAACATATTTCCGCATCGGCTCCCGGTCGGCGACGGCGTCCGGATGCAGGCTCGCGACGGCGGCCGGGTCGAAGGTGAACACGGTGCGCAACCCCAGCCCGGACACCTCGCGGGCGAGCTCGCGGTCCGGCAGGGTCTCGACGGTGATGATCGCGACGGCGGCGGACGCGGCGACGATGCCGGAGATCTCGTGCCCCCGATAGGACACCGGCATCGGCGTGGCGACCGCGCCCAGCCGCCACAGCGCCAGATACCCCGCTACCAGCGCGACCGAGTTCGGGACCAGCACCGCTACCACGTCACCCTGGCGAATCCCGTTGGCGTACAGGGCCGCCGCGGTGTGCTCCACGCGGTCGTGCAACTGGCGCCAGGTCAGTGCCTCGGGCTCGGCGCCGGTCAGCGCGGCCAGGTTCGCCGGATCGGTGAGGGCGGGTGCGTCCGGCCGGGCGCGCACCCAGCCGTCGAAGACGTCGAGGATCGTCTCGGCCTGCCACCACCCCTTGTCGAGGTACGCGCGCACCACGTCCTCGGGATGGCAGGGTGTGACGCCGCGGTCGTCCGCGACTGGGGAAAACGGTACGAAGGGCAGATCGGCCATGAGTGTGCTTCCTGGAGTGCGATATCGGGGTGGCTCAGCGGAGCCGGCGGACGACGACGGCCGAAGCCAGGCCCAGCGCGGCGGGAATGGTCAGCAGCGCGTGTTCGCCGTCGATCCGGTCCAGTTCGTCCAGGGCCAGGGCGAGCAGGTTGCCGCCGGTGGCGCCGAGCGGGTGGCCGACCGCGAGCGCGCCGCCGTTCGGGTTGACCCGCTGTGGGTCGAGGTCGAGCTCGCGGGCCAGCAGCAGCGGTGTGACCGCGAAGGATTCGTTGACTTCGACGACATCGAGCTCGGCGGCGGTGATGCCCGCGCGGCGCAGCGCCCGCGCCGCCGCCAGGGCCGGAGCGGTGAGCAGCGGCGAGCGAACCGCGGCCTGCGCGGTTCCGGCGATGACCGCCAGTGGCTTTCGGCCCAGCCGCGAAGCCGCGCCCGCACTGCCGAGGACCGCGGCCGAGGCGCCGTCGGCCAGTTGCGGCGCGGTGGCGAGCGTGTGCAGACCGGCGGCCGGTCGGGGCGCCTCGGGCAGGCGGCGAGCGACCCGTTCCCAGGCCACGGCGTCGTCGCCGAAAAGTGTTGGCAATTGCCCGAATTCCGCGAGGCTCGCGCCGGGCCGCGCGCCCTCGTCGGCGTCGAGCAGCACCACCTCGCCCTT
This sequence comes from Nocardia sp. NPDC050712, assembly GCF_040654295.1. Taxonomy (NCBI): domain Bacteria; kingdom Bacillati; phylum Actinomycetota; class Actinomycetes; order Mycobacteriales; family Nocardiaceae; genus Nocardia; species Nocardia sp. NPDC050712. Next base: position 725,025 of record NZ_JBFAHT010000002.1, on the reverse strand, counting down.
ACGCACGGGAACCAGCGAATCGCCAGCGGGGGCGGCCACGGCGCGCTGATGGGAACGCACGGCGTAGGCATCGAGCTCCGCGCGGGTGATGCCCGCGACCGCGGCGGTCAGGTCGGCCGATACGCCGATGGTGACGAATCCGGTGCGCTCCCCCAGATCCGGGTCGGTGGCGATGGCGGGCCGGTCGGCCAGCATCGGCACCCGGGACATGGACTCGACGCCACCCGCGACCACGATCTCCGCGATGCCGGAACCCACGCGGGCCGCCGCGCTTTCCAGGGCGTCCAAGCCGGAACAGCACAGCCGCGAGACCACCGCGCCCGGAACGGCATCCGGCCAGCCCGCCCACTGCACGGCCGCCCGGGCCAGGTCGCCGCCCTGCTCGCCCGTGACGGTGCTGACGCCGACGAGCACGTCGTCGACGAATTCGGCCGGGAGCGAGCGCTTTTCGAGTGCGGTGAGCAGTTGACCGAGTAGCTCGTACGGCGGTAGTTCGGCAAGGGTGCCGCCGTTCCTGCGGACCCGAGCCCGGGGCAGCCGGACGGCGTCGTAGATATAAGCGGTCATCGATACCTCCGGTCTCCGTCGTCGTGGATTCGAATGACGGTCTCCAGCGTGGCGAGCCCGGCGGGGTCGGCGGCCGAGGTCGCCGGAACCACCACCACTTCGTCCGCGCCCGCGGCTCGGTACTCCCCCAGGCGAGCCGCCAAAGTGGCGCGGTCACCGAACATTCCGACCGCGTAGGGCAGCTCGTCGGGGACGGCGGCCAGGATCTCGCGCGGGTGCGCGCCGGAGCGGGCCAGCTCGGTGATCGCGCCGAATCCCGCTTCGGCGAACATCTCGCGATAGCCCGGGGCGGCCAGATATCCGACGATGCCGCGCCGGACCGTCGCCGTCATCTCCGGTGCCGGATCGAGCGCGGCGGTCACCCACACCGCCACCCGTGGCATCGGGCGATCGGCCCGGTCCGCTTCTGCCCGAACCGTTTCCACGCATCGCCGGACCTGTGCCGGGGTGACCAGGTTCAGCACCACCCGGTCGGCGGCTAGGGCGGCGCAGGCCAGTGCGCGCGCACCGAAGGCCGCGATGGTGAGGCCGGAGCGCGGCGCGGGCAGTCGCAGCCGGTATCCCCGCGTCGACTCCACGCGGCCGGTGAAATCGACCTTCTCGCCCGCCAGCAATCCGCGCAGGATCTGCGCGGATTCTTCGAGATGCTTTGCGGGACTGCGCCGTTGCCTCCCATGCCACTGTTCCACCAGAACCGTGCTGGAGGTACCGATGGCGACGTCGACCGATCGACCGGTGAGCGCGGCGACGCTGGCCGCCCCGATCGCGATCGTCGCCGGGCTGCGCACATCGACCGCGAAAGGGCCCAGGCACAACGGTATTCCGCCCGGTCGCGAACCGACCGCGCTCGCCAGCGCGAACGCGTCGAAGGTCGCCATCTCGCCCACCCACAGCTGGTGGTAGCCGAGTTTCGCCGCGGCGTCGGCGACCTCGAGGGCTTGCATCGGATCCTGGTCCTGCCAATACGGCAGGCTCACACTCAGCGTCGGAGCCACGGCCGAGGCTCAGCCGTTGATCTCGGACGGCGCCGCGGCGGCGCGCATCCGCTCGCCGCTGACCCAGGTGGCGTGGAAGCCGAGCGGCACCCGCACCGGCACACCGAGTCGGCAGCTGGGCCCGGCCGCGAGATCGGCGGCGTCGTAGATCCACACCTCGGACGCGCCGGTTTCGATGTTGGTGGCGAACATGGTCAGCCACGCGTCGTCCTCACCGCCGCCGCCCGGTCGCGGCACCACGGTCACCTCGCTGCCCGCGATCCCGGGCCCGAATTCCTGCGTCTGCTTGGCGCCGGTGAGCACGTCGTATTTCACGATCGCGTCGAAGAGCATGGTGTGGTCGACCGAGAGCCGCATCTGATACGACCAGCGGCCGCGGTGGCCGGTCATGCCCTGGTCGATCGCCGGGAACTCGGTGTTCACGTCGTCCATGGGTTCCTCGGTGGTCGCACCGGTGCGCAGGTTGAACCGGTAGCGGTGCAACGTCGCCTCGGGCCGCAGGTAGGCCAGCAGCTGAGCCAGGGGGTTGGTGCGGTCGGTGACGGGGCTCGGCTTGGACACCCGGCAGGCGACCAGGACGATCTCGTCGCCGTCTTCCCAGGCGTTGACCGAGTGGTAGATGTAGCCGGGCGCGGCCTCGAACCAGCGCACCTCGCTCGCGTCGCCGTAGCGGGGCAGGATCGCGAATCGGCTGGGCAACTCCCGGTCGAAGAACAGTTTGAACCGGCCCGCGGCGGCGGCGCGCGGGTCGTTGTAGAGCGGCAGGTCCATCAGGATCGAATAGTTCTCGGTGACGGCCATATCGTGCGGCAGGCGCGGGCCGGGCAATTCGATGCCGGTGAAATGGGTGACGGTGCCGCCGGGGTCGGCGACGCCGTAGCGCAGGTACGGCGAGTGGATGCCATAGTCGAAGAAGATCAGTTCCTCGGTGCGCTCGTCGACCTTCGCGTGCGCCGACATCTCGCAGCTGAGTGTCGAGCCGAAGGTGTCGACGCCGCGGGTCTCGAGCGTGATCGGGTCCAGCGCATAGGGTTTGCCCGCGCGATACCAGGTGGCGAGCAGATTGCCGTGATGGAAGACCAGATCGGTATTGGCGGAGTTGCGTTCGCGGCGATCGCCCGGCGGGTTGTCGTCCCAGGGCTCGATCACGCCGCGCCACAGCGCGGTGCCGGCGGCCCGCTCGGCCTCGAATTCGGCGGTGCGCACATACCGATTGCGGTAGCTCGCCTTGCCGTTCTCGAAGTGCACGGCGTGCAGCATGCCGTCACCGTCGAACCAGTGATAGCGGCCCATCGGCGCGAACTGCGGGTTCGGGCCGTTGCGCACGTAGACCCCGTCCAGGTCGGCGGGCACCTCACCGTGCAGAACCGGCAGGTCGGCCACGGTGACCTCGTCCTGCGTCGGCGCGTAGGGCCCCGCCAGATACGGGTTGGCGAAAGCCGCCGCGGCGGGGGCGACAAGTTCTTCGTTCAGCGACATCAACTGCTCCTAGTTAGTACAGTTAATGAAGTGATACAGGTCTCATGGGTCAGGTGTCAAGGGTGAACACCGGGCGGTGGAGCGTGGGGCGGCAGTCAGCCGAGGCGGGGCTGCGCCAGGTCGGGCAGCGGCTCGAAAACGACTGCCGCACGGTCGACTCGCGCGTCGCAGCCGCGGCACCGCAGCGCCGGAACCAGCGCCTGACCGCAGGAACTGTGCCGGATCATGACCCCCGGCCGGGCCCCGGGGTAGGCCAGGGCCGACCAGGACAGCAGGAAGGCGTACACCCCGAACAGCGCCCGTCCGCGCGGGGTGAGCCGATACTCCCGTCCGCCATCGGCTTTGCGCAGGATCTGCGCCGAGCACAGGCGGTTCAGGCGGTCGGTGAGCGTGGTCGGCGAGATATCCAGGTTCGCCCGGAAGTCGCTGAACCGGCGAATACCCGCCAGCGCCAGCCCGGTGACCGCCGCGCTCCAGCGATCGCCGATCGCGACCATCACCTCGGTGAACATGTCCCGCCCCGACAGCGCCGCCTCGGGCGCGCGGGTGGACCGCCGGCGCCCGCTCGAGCCAAGCGCCCACACCGCGTCGGGCCGCAGTTCGACCGCGGTCTCGTGCGGCGTGACGGTGCGGTCGCAGCCCCGGCACAGCACCACGGCCGGGCCGCGGTGCCCGCACTCGGTGTGCACCAGCTCCGGTTGCAGCGCGCCCGAGGGCGACCACTCGCGGTGCCAGCCCCACAGGCAGATCAGGATCTCCCAGGTCGCGAAACCCAACTCGGTGAGCAGGTATTCGTGCCGGTCCGCGGCGGTCGGCTGCGGCACGCGGTGCAGTACACCGGCCTCGACCAGGGCGTTGAGCCGGGACGTCAGCATGGCGGGCGGCGCACCGGTGCGCTCGATCCACTGGTTGAAGCGGCGCGCCTCGTGCAGGAACGCGTCCCGCAGGATGGCCAGGGTGAGGCGATCGCCGAGCAGATCGAAGGTGGCGGCGACCGGATCCATCCCGGCGCCGACCTGCGCGTCCGGCGCGGCGGCCCGAACCTCCGACAGCGACACGCACACCCTCCTCCGCCGGACCCGCGCGCCGGCATTTCCCAGGCAGTCAATCACAGCCCGCGGCGCTGGCCACCCTTGCGTTCCTCGCCTCGACACTGTACTTCATTAACTGTAGTAAAAGTATTCCGCGGAAGGCGGTAGGTCGCATGAGTTCGGTATGGATCGCGGGCGGATACCAGTCCGACTTCGCCCGCAACATCAGCAAGGAGGGCGGCGACACCGCGACCCTCATGGCCGAGGCCCTCGAACACACCTTCGCCGGCACCGGTATCGCACCGGCCCAGGTACAGGTGATCCACGTCGGCAATGCCTTCGGCCAGTTGTTCACCGGCCAAGGCCAACTCGGCGGTCTCCCGGCCACGGTGTGCGCGGACCTGTGGGGCGTACCGGCCACCCGGCACGAAGGCGCCTGCGCGTCCGGCTCCTTGGCGCTGCTGGCGGCGATGGCCGATCTCGAATCCGGCCGCTACGACTGCGCGCTGGTGCTCGGCATCGAGCTGGAGAAGACCGTGCCCGGCGATATCGGGGCCCAGCACATGGGTGCGGCGGCCTGGGCCGGGCACGAGGGGCAGGCGGCGAAGTTCATGTGGCCGTACATGTTCAGCGCGATCGCCGACGAGTACGACCGCCGCTACGGGCTGGACCCCGAAAAGCTCTGGGCCATCGCCGAACTCAACGCCCGCAACGCCCGCACCAACCCGAACGCCCAAACCCGCGGCTGGGCCTACGGTCCCGAGAGCTTCACCGCGGACCCGATCGCGAATCCGGTCGTCGAGGGCCGGATGCACAAGGTCGACTGCGGGCCGATGACCGACGGCGCGGCCGCGGTGGTGCTGGTCAACCAGCGGTTCCTGGACCGGAATCCGGTGCCGGGGCCGCTGTCCAGGATCACCGGCTGGGGGCATCGCACCGTCGGACTTCCGTTGTCCGCCAAGCTGGCCCGCGGCGCGGACTATCTACTCCCGCACGTGCGCGGCACCATTCTCGACGCGTTCGACCGGGCCGGACTCACCGCCGTCGACGATCTCGACCTCATCGAGACCCACGACTGCTTCACCATCAGCGAGTACCTGGCCATCGACCACTTCGGCCTCACCGCGCCCGGTCAGAGCTGGCAGGCCATCGACAACGGCGACCTCGAGATCGGCGGGCGGCTACCGGTGAATCCCGGTGGCGGGCTGCTCGGCGGCGGTCACCCGGTGGGGGCGACCGGCGTCCGGATGCTGCTGGACGGCCACCGGCAGGTCACCGGTCAGGCCGCCAACCAGGTCACCGGCGCGCGGCGGGCCGCCACGCTCAACTTCGGCGGCAGCACGACCACCACCGCGGCCTTCATCGTCGAATCGGCCTGACCTCACAGGTGATAGCGCACGTTGGGGCTCCAGAGGATGTAGCTGTCGATGCCCGCGGCGGCCGTGGCGTCGATCTGGGCTTGCACCTGGGCGGGGCCGTAGGCCACGCCGAGACTGAAGTCCTGCAACCACGGAATCACTTCCGCGCCGGTGTTGTCGGTGAGCCGGATGAAATCGGCGAGCGAGGCGTAGATGATGTCGTACGGCTGGGAATTCGGGTTGCCGACACCGTATTCGCCGGGATTCCAGTGCGACGGATACAGCATCGGCGCGACATAGTCGACGTGCTTCGCGATCATCGGAATGTCCTGCGCGATCTGCTCCGGGCGGGTGGAGGCGATGCCGAAGACGGCCGCGCCGAGAACCGCGCCCGCCTCGTTCACCGGGTCCCGGCTCTCGCGCAGGAACTCCGCGATCGAGGTGGTCGGATCGGTTGTCGCGCCGGGGAACCGCATCTGCCCCAGCGGGCCGTCGGGCCGGCGCACGTAGTCGTACATGATGTCGTCGAAGCCCAGCTTCGCCGCTTCGGCCGCGAGAGCGATGTTGTATCCGCGGATTTCGGGGTTCGCGAAATTGGTGAACGCGATCGGCCCGTAGTGGCTGGAGTAGGGCTGCCCGCCCGCATTCTGCACCACCCAGTCGGTGCGCCCGCTGTGCCAGGCCCACTCGGCGACCTGCGGATCCCGGAAGGCCACGATCCGGCCCACCACCCGCAGGCCCATGTCGTGCAACTGGCGGAGCGCGGCGGGCGCGTCGTAAATCGGTGTCGCGGCGCCGGATTCGCGGGCCAGCGGCACCTGCGAGTCGTATCCGACGACGCCGTCCTCGTCCTTGATATCGAGCTGGACGGTGTCGATCCGGCCCGATCGCGCCAGCTCGAGCACGCTTTCCCGCAGCCCGTCGTGTGACCAGGCGTGCGCGGTGACATGCACGGCGCGGGTGCGGGGGATGTCGACACCCGCGGTCACCGGCACCGTGGTCACGTTGCCCGCCGCGTCCACGGCCCGGATCTCCGCGCCGACCGGCGGGCGCGGCAACGAGACCTCGAACGCGCCGTCCGCGGCGGGGGTGATCGGCTGGCTACCCAGGCTCACCTGCTGCGCACCCTGCACCGTGCCGCGCACGACGAAGGGCTGGCGGTAGGAGGTCGGCGGCGGCGCCGCGGCCACCAGCACCACCGGTGCCGTGACGTCGACGGTGAAGGCCCGGGTGGTCGCCGGGCCGTCGCGCAGGAATCCACCGGGGACCGTGGCGGTGAACTGGTGTGCGCCCTCGTGCAGCTGGCCCGGGCGGACCAGCACCGTCTCGCCCTCGACCGTGCCGGCGACCGGCTCCCCGTCGACCGCGAGCCGCACCGCGTGCGGATCGTGGCCACTCGCGTCGACCCGAATCACCATGTCCGCCAGCGCTTGCGCGTTGACGGGGCCCTCGGGCAGCCCGGCCACCGGAAGCTCGCCGGGTGAGCCGCGCATCGCGCCCACCGCGACCGAGACGACCCCGACCGCTACCACCGCCACCACCGCTACCAGTACCGTCCGCTGACGGCCGGACCGCGGAACCCGTTTCAGCAACGCGCACACCATCTTTCGTTTCGGGGGACTCTACTATCCCCGGCACCGCCGTTGCGCCGCCGGTTTTCCGCGATCTTGTGCAGCACATCGTTATGCCCGGATTGCGAATTGATCGCGGGTTGACCGAGCCGGTGCCGGAGCACGCGCTCGGCCCGTACCTTGAACCGGTGGCGCGTGGGTTGGTGCGAAGTGTTCTGGTGGCCTTGGTCTTCGCGGTCGCGGGGTGTTCGGATCCGGAACCCGAGGCCGCCGCGCCGCCGCCCCCGGCGCCCACCACCGTCCCGCCCGCGCCGACGGTGGACCCCGCCCAAGTGCGGGCCAATGAACTCGGCTCGGTCCCGGTGCTGATGTATCACCAGGTGCTGCCCGCACCGGCCGGCGAATACGATCAGACCCCCGCCGAATTCCGCGCGGAACTGGAGCGCCTGTACCGCGAGGGGTATCGCCCGGTGACGGCCGCCGACTACATCTCCGGCGTCCTCGATATCCCGGCGGGCACCCATCCGGTCGTCCTGACCTTCGACGATTCGACGCTGAGCCAGGTCACGTTCGGGCCGGACGGCAACCCCGCGCCGGACTGCGCGGTGGGCATCCTCGAGGAATTCCGGTCTCGCTACCCCGATTTCGGCGTGACGGCCACCTTCTACGTCAACAATCAGCCCTTCGGTGACAACCCGCGCGCTCTGGCCTGGCTCGCCGAACACGGCTACGAAATCGGTTCGCACACCGCGAACCATCCCGATCTCGCCCGCCTGGACAGCGCCGGTGTGCAGCGCGAGTTCGCCGAGAACGTGCACGCGATTCAAGCGGCGGTGCCCGGTAAACCGGTGCGCACCATGGCATTACCGCTCGGCATCTCCCCCGCGGACCGGTCGCTGGCCGCTGCGGGCAGCTGGGCGGGCACGTCCTACCGCTTCGAGGCGGTCATGCTCGTCGGCGCGAACCCCGCCCCGTCGCCGTTCGGCCGCGTCGACCCCACCGGCATCCCCCGAATCCGTTCCGGCAAAGGCGAAGTCCCGTTCGATTCCGCGTACTGGCTCGACTGGCTCGCCGCCAATCCCACCCTGCGCTACACCTCCGACGGCAATCGCGCCGCGATCAGCTTTCCGAACGCCGATACCGCGGAGTTGTCCGCTTCCTGGACCACACAGGCCAACCCCTACTGATCAGCACTGGCGCACCTCGGCTGCCAGTTCCCGATAGCAGCTCGGCAGGTAGTCACGAGGTGAGTTCGGCGCTATCGATGCGGTAGGTAGAACCGGCGGGGACCAGGACGGCGACGCGGGATTCGGCGGCGACATTGCCGTTGCCGTCGGTGAGCCGGAGCCGGTAGGCGACCGTCAGCCGGGCATCATCCGTGCCGAGCACCTGAACGTCGATGGCGGCGATGGTGTTCCAGAAATCCTGGTAGTTGGGGTAGCCGCCGATGTAGTTCTGGTAGCGCGGGGTGAGGCGGGCCCACGCGGCGGCCGGATCGCCGGGCAGCAACGCGTAGTGCTGCTGGACGAACTCGGCGAGGCGGCCGGCGGCCGGGGGCTGCGGTGGCGCTACCGCCGTTGTCGGGGTGGTCGCGGGTGCGGTGGTCGGTGCCAGCGCGGGTGCGGTGCTGGCTGTGGTCGCGGAACTGGAAGCGGTACCCGGCGGCGGCGGGCCGGGGGAGGTCGCCTGTCCCCCGCTCTCCCGAAGCTGGGTCACCAGAACCGCGCCGACCACCAGCACGGCGATCACAGCCGCTGCCGCCAAGAAGATGCCGGTCCGTCCGGGACGCTGCGAGCCTTCCGGCGACGGAGTGCGGTTGAGTTCGGTCGGGTCGAAGCGCGCGGGGTTGAAGACCGTGGCCGGAACCCGGGTCGGCGGCGCGGTGGCGGCCGCCCGCGCGGCCGCCGCCAACTCCCCCGCGGTCTGGTACCGCTGTGCCGGGTCCTTGGCCATGCCGCGCGCGATGACCTCGTCGAACGCGGCGGACACCGGCCCGTTCGAGGGTCGCGGCGGCGGTTCGGTCAGGTGCGCCGCGATCTGGCGCTCGGCGCTCTCGCCCGGGAAAGGCTTTGCACCGGTGAGGCATTCGTAGAGCACGCAGGCCAGGGCGTAGACGTCGGCCCGCCCGTCGTAGCTGCCCTGGGTGAGGCGCTCCGGCGCCATGTAGGCGAAGGTGCCGATGGTCGCGCCGGTCGTGGTGAGGCTGGTCTCCCCGGTGCCGGCCGCGATTCCGAAATCGATCAGATAGGCGAAATCGGCCGAGGTGACCAGCACATTGGACGGCTTGACGTCGCGATGCACCAGGCCCGCCGCGTGCGCGGCGTCCAGGGCCGCGGCGACCTGCTCGAGATAGGACACCGCCTTCGCCGCGGGCAGCGGGCCGCCGAGTGTCAGCAGGGAGCCCAGGTCGGCGCCCTCGACCAGGCGCATGTCCAGGTAGAGGCGGCCGTCGATCTCGCCGTACTGGTGAATCGGGATGACGTGCGGTTCGCTCAGCCGCGCCGCCGCCTGCGCTTCGCGGCGAAAACGTTCCCGATAGATCTTGTCGTGCGCGAAATGCGGTGGCAGCACCTTGAGCGCGACGACCCGATCGGTACTGGTATCGAAGGCCCGGTAGACCTGACCCATCCCGCCCTCGCCGAGTAACTCGACGAGCCGGTACCGGCCGAACGGTGTGCCATCCACCCTGTACGCCTACCACACGCGGGCTCGACAGGCCCGGGCGGAAGCCGAATTCCGCGGGCCGATCGACAGGTCCGGCGTCCCGATGGCGGTTTACCGCGCGTCCCGCCGGGCAGTCGACAGGGAGGACGCAATCGACCCGTGGAGGGAACTCCCATGTCCCAGTACCCAGCAGCAGTGGTGGAGAACGTGTTCGGCGTGGCGGCGCGTATCCGCCGCGCCCGCGTCTTTCATCCCGACGGCCTCTACCTGACCGGACGATTACGGGCGGACAGTGAGTTCGAGCACCTGTTCGGCGTGGGCGAGCAGCCGGTGACCGCGCGACTATCCAAGGCGACCTCCATGCCCGCGGGCCTGCCCGACGTGCTCGGCCTCGCCTTCCGAGTGCCGACCCGCGAAAACCGGCCCTGGGACTTCGCCTTGGCCACCACCGGCACCGGCGCGCTCACCCGGTTCCTGGTAACGCCCACCCGCGGCTGGCGCAACGCCCGCTACGGCAGCCTGCTGCCCTACCGTTTCGACGACTCCGACGCGACCTGGATGTTCGCCGAACCCGATCACGCGCAACCGGATTCGGCGTCGCTGACGGCGATCTCCGAGCATGTGCGCGAGAATGTGCTGACCTTCCTGCTCACCGCGGGCAGCTACGCCAAACCACACCGCAAGTTCGCCGAGCTGACCCTGCGCCAAGACGAGGCCGTCGAGCACCCCGTCGACTACTTCGATCCGATCCTGCACTGCCCGCCGGGCGTGCGCATGGTCCCGGACGTGGTCAGCACGATCCGCGAACTCGCCTACACCGGCAGCCGCCGCGGGCGGCATCAGATTCCGTAACGTGTACGGCCGCGGCGCTTTCGGGTGATCAGCCCGGCGCGCGCAACCACTCGGCGAGGACATCGAAGTCCGCCGCGGTCAGGCCCACGCGCGGATCCACCCGATGCAGCAGCGCGGGCGCGGTGGCGTGCACCGAAACCCACGCCCGATCGGCGGCGGTGATCTCGTCGTCCACCCACGCGAAGGGCCGCCCGTCCGCCCAGGCGACCAGGTCCTCGGTCTTCCAGTGCAGCCGGTGGTCCGCGTCGGGGTCGTCGAAATCCGGCCAGTGCACCACTGGCAGTTCAGGCAGGCCGAGGCGCGGGCAGATCAGATCGTTGGCGTCGGTGGTCCAGGTGGTGGCCCACACCAGCTCGCAGGGCAGCGCCGCCAGGCGTGGGCCGTGCGCGGGATCGACCCGCCCGAGAAGTGGATTCGCACCGGGTGCCACCTGCCCTCGCGCGTATTCGTTCGCGGAGCCCCCGAACGGAATGAGCGGACCATCGACGTCGAGAAAGAGCAGGGGTCGCACAGCCGAACACTAGCCCCGCCGTCGCTGGTCCCGCATTCGGATAACGATTAGCTATACGATTGCCCCAGGCAGGGAGCGGGCCGGTGCGGGCCGGGGATCGCTCCGCGGGCGGCGGCACGGAAGGCGGCGGCATGGATGTTCGCGTACGTGGGAGAGGGCTCGTGCTGCTGGTACTGGCCGCGGCCGGACTGGGCGCGGGATGCTCGATCTCCGAGACGCACATCGGCCGGGCGCATTTCGCCCAGCACAAAGTCCTCGCGGTCGCCGAGCTGTGGGATCCGTGCGTCGGCATTCCGGAGAACATCCTGAACGACGCCGGTTTCGACCCCGATACCAAGGATAACCAGGCCGAGAGCGCGCGCGGCAAAGGCGACAAGGGGTGCCGGTGGAGCGGGCTGCGCGGGGACTTCGACGCGTTCACCCACAGCCTGTCGCTCGATCAGCTGACCGGGACAACCGATTTCCTGAGCGACCCCGAGCCGGTCGTCATCGATGACCGCGCCGCCGCCGAAACCCGCGACCGGGCGCACAACACCTGCGGCGTCGGATTCGACACCGTCGAAGGCACCGTATTCCTGCAAGTAACCAGCCGTTCGCCACTGACCGTGGACGATTCTTGCGCGCAGGTCGCCGATCTCGCGCGCAAGCTGCACATCCACCTACCGGCGGCCTAGTTGCCGAATTTCTCGTCCACAAATTCCCGCGACGCCCGGTTTGCCCGGCTGTTTCCGGGATAGCTCCGACGTATGGCGTTTTCAGCTTCGATCACGGTGGCCCTGTTCGATCTCGACGGCGTCCTGACCGATACCGCGCAGGTGCACCGGCAGGCGTGGAAGGACACGTTCGACGCGTTGCTGGCGCGCCGGCTGGGTGAGGGCTACGAGCCGTTCAGCGAGGACGACTACCTGGCCCACGTCGACGGGCGTCCGCGCGCGGACGGTGTCCGCGAATTCCTGGGCTCGCGTGACATCAGCTTGCCGGAGGGCGATCCCGAGGACCTGCCCGGGGATTCGACGGTGCACGGGGTCGGCAATCAGAAGAACCAGTTGCTGCTGTCGCTGATCGAGCGGGACGGGATCCAGGTCTATCCCGAGTCCGTCGGCTATGTGTCCCGGCTGCGCGCCGCCGGACTCGGCATCGGGGTGGTGACCTCCTCGGCGAATGCCGAAGCGGTGCTGGCGGCCGCGGGGCTGACGGATCTGGTGGACGTGCGGATCGACGGTGTCGAGATCGCCCGCCGGGGCCTGCGCGGCAAGCCGGCCCCGGATTCGTTCCTCGCCGGCGCCGAGGCCCTCGGCGTGAAACCCGGGCAGGCAGTCGTTTTCGAGGACGCCGTCGCCGGGGTGGCTGCGGCGCGGGCCGGTGCCTTCGGCTACGTGGTGGGTGTCGATCGGGTGCGCGACGGCAGGCACGCCGATGCGCTGCGCGAGAGCGGGGCCGACGTGGTGGTCACCGATCTCACCGAGCTGGAGGAACAGCGATGAAACAGCAGTGCGGCGGCTTCGAGATCGCGCCCTGGGAATTGCGCTGGTGCGGATTGGATTTGGAAGCACTGCCGCGCACCGAATCGATCTTCGCGCTGTCCAACGGCCACATCGGATTACGCGGCAGCTTCGAGGAGGGCGAGCCGGTCGGCACCCCGGGCACCTACCTCAACGGGTTCTACGAGAAGCGCGAATTCCCCTACGCCGAAAGCGGTTACGGCTACCCCGGCCACGGCCAGACGATGGTCAACGTCACCGACGGAAAGATCATCCGGCTACTCGTCGGGGACGAGCCCCTGGACCTGCGCTACGGCAAAGCGGTGGAACACGAACGGGTGCTGGACTTCCGGTCCGGCACCCTGCGCCGCTCCACTGTATGGACCTCTCCGACCGGCCAGTCGGTGCGGATCAGTACCGAACGGCTCGTGTCGTTCACCGACCGGGCCCTGGCCGCGATCCGCTACGAGGTGGAACCGCTCGACGAGGATCTGGATCTGGTAATCCAGTCCGATCTCCTGGCCAACGAACCGATTCCGACGAAGGCCGACGATCCGCGGGTGGCGGCGAAGCTGGACCGCCCGCTGGTCTCGGACTTCGCCTCGGCCCGCGATTTCAGCGCCGTACTCGCCCATCACACGCGGCAATCCGGGCTGCGGATGGCGGCGGGCATGCATCACGAGCTGGACGTGGCGCAGACGCCGCGCTGCGATATCCACGCCGAGGACGACCTGGCCCGGCTGACCATCGCGGTCGACGTGGCCAAGGGCGACAAGCTCAGTCTGACAAAGTATCTCGCCTACGGCTGGTCCAGCCGCCGCTCCGTCCCGGCGCTGCGGGCCCAGGTGGACGCGGCCCTGGCCGCGGGTCTGGAGACCGGCTGGGACGAACTGCTGCACCGGCAGCGGCAATACCTGGACCGGTTCTGGGCCGAGGCCGACATCGAGATCGACGGCGACCCGGAACTGCAGCAGGCCGTGCGGTTCGCGATGTTCCATGTCCTGCAGGCCGGAGCCCGCGGCGAGACCCGCGCGATCCCGGCCAAGGGGCTCACCGGCCCTGGTTACGACGGCCACGCGTTCTGGGACACCGAGACTTTCGTGCTCCCGGCGCTCATCTACACCAACCCGATCGCGGCCGGTGACGCCCTGCGCTGGCGGCACGCGACCCTGGATCAGGCCCGCCAGCGCGCCCGCGAGCTGGGCCAGCCCGGGGCGATGTTCCCGTGGCGGTCGATCAACGGCGAGGATGCCTCGGGGTATTGGCCGGCCGGCACGGCGGCCGTGCACGTCAACGCCGACATCGCCGACGCCGTGGTGCGCTATCTCGCCGCCACCGGGGATGAGCAGTTCGAAACCGAGTGCGGTGTAGAGCTTTTGGTGGAGACCGCCCGGCTGTGGGCGGGCCTGGGCCACTTCGACGGGACGGGCGCCTTCCGGATCGATCGCGTGACCGGCCCTGACGAGTACTCCGCCCTGGCCGACAACAACACCTATACCAACCTGATGGCGCAGCAGAATCTGCACGAGGCGGCCGAGGCGTGTGTGCGCCGGCCCGAGATCGCGCGCCGCCTCGAGGTGCAGGACACCGAGCTCGCGAAGTGGCGCGACGCCGCGAAACGCATGGCGCTGCCGTACAACTCGGAGTTGGGCGTGCATGAGCAGTCCGAAGGGTGCACCCGCCACGCGCGCTGGGACTTCGCCGCGACCCCGCCGGAGAAATATCCGCTGCTGCTGAACTACCACTACTTCGATCTGTATCGGAAGCAGGTGGTGAAGCAGGCCGATCTCACGCTGGCGATGTATCTGCGGCCGGAGATGTTCACCCCGGAGCAGAAGGCCCGCAATTTCGAGTACTACGAGGCGCTGACGGTGCGCGACTCGTCGCTGTCGGCGTGCCCGCAGTCCGTGCTCGCCGCCGAGGTCGGCCATATGGGCTTGGCGTACGCCTACTTCGGGGAGGCCGCGCTGACCGATCTGCACGATCTGCACCGCAACGTCGCCAACGGGTTGCACATCGCGTCCCTGGCCGGCACCTGGCTCTGCTGCGTCGGCGGTTTCGGCGGCATGCGCACCAACGGCGGGCGGCTCTGCTTCGCGCCGCGGCTGCCCGATGAACTCGACCGCCTCGCGTTCCGGATCATCTGGCGGGACAGTCGCGTCGAGGTCGAGATCACGCCCGGCGCGGCCACCTACCGGCTGCTCTCGGGTGCGCCGCTCACCCTGCGGCATCACGGCGACAGCTTCGAACTCACCGAATCGCCTGTGACGCTGACGATTCCGGAGCTGCCGGAGAAGCCCGCGCCGCCGCTGCCCGCCGGGCGTGCACCCTACGACCGCAAGAAGCCCGAGGACAGCGGCACTAAGCCTTGACGTCGCGCCCGGTGGCGATCAGCAGCAGATCGACCACCGGGGCGCGCACCTCCTCCGGCCCGTCCCCGTAGCTCCACGGCACATCGGTAGCGATCAGCCGCTTGCCGCGCAGCCGCTTCTTCGCGCCGTAGAACATGCTGCCCAGCACATGGTCGAGCGACGCCACCACCCACTCGCTCGATGTCGGCAACTCCCGACCGAGCGGTCGCGCGATGTCCTGCCCGTGCACGATCAGATCCGCCAGCGGATCCAGCACCCCCGCCCCCGGTGACCGCCGATGACAATCCGCCCCGTCCCGCAACTGCCCGATCAACTCCGCCGGGCCGTACTCCCGCGCCCTCTCCACCGCCGCATTCGCATTGGCCCGATCCCAATTCCCCTTGGCCTTGACCACCCCCACCAGCGTCGACCGCAAAGTATCCCGATTCGACAACGTGACATGCGCGACCACCTCGTGCACGTTCCACTCCCCGCACAGCGACCCCCGCCCCCACTCCTCCACCGTCAACCCCTCCAGAAAGTCCGCGAGCCCCACCCGCTCCACCCGCACCTGCTCCTGAATCCGTTCACGGTCCATGATCTCGAATCTCCCGGTCGATGGTTATTGCCCATACAGACCGACCGGATCGCCGAAACTCATCGGGCGGGCCGGCCGGATCCCCTCGTGATCTCCTCCATCAGCATCCGCAGGGTGAGATGCATTTCCGGTGGGAGGGCGTCGATCCTCCGCTCACGGTCGGAGCAGCAAATCAGCCGCGCTGTGCACCCTCTGGCCAGACCACGTCTACACGCACACCTCGCCGTCGGGCGGAATCGACCACGGAGGCCGTCCCTCCGCGCTTGCCGGTGGCACCATCCCACACCGCAACTAAACGGTCACAGGACGACAGCACGGCCTCGTTTGCCGCTTCATACGCCTCGCGGCCAGCATTCTCGAACGGCATTGTCCGGACCTCAGCGGCCAGGCCGACCAAATTGTCGAACAGTTCGACGTGCTCCGGCTTCACCTTCTCTTGCCGGTAGTTCCTCGACGGCAGCACGACTTCCAAGCGCCCGGCGGCATCGAGAACCGCCTGCGCGAACACGGAATCAGCCCCGCGCGCAATGCAACTCACCCCGACGAGTTCAGCCGAATCCTCGCCGGCGAACAACCTTCTGATCGACTCGTACACCAAAGGCGCCGTGGCCTCCGTGATATTCATGTGGCCGGTGACACCGAACCGCACCATGACAACGCTCCCTTGGGCATCCGAAGAGGCGCCCCAGCCTAGTCCGCTGCGATGACCTCTATTTCGACCAGCCACTCGGTTTCCAAGAGCTGGGCAACGATCGCGGTGGTGGGGACGGGGCGGCCACCGAGGGCGGCGACTCGGGCTTCGGCGTTCACGGTCGCGCAGGCGGGGGTGGCTGGGTAGATGTCGGCGTTCGGGCTGTGTGCCACGATTTCCATGGGCCGATCATGCGGCTGATCGCGTTGGGCGTCAACGGCTTTCGCGGTGGTCAGGTTCTGGTGATCGGGGCGACGACGTAGGTCTGGTTCAGGACCGCTTCGGCGGGTTCGTACATGCGCAGCACCGGACGGAATTCGCCGGCGGGTGCGGGGAGCCAGTTGGCGCGGGTGGTGGGATCGGTGGGGGCGGTGTGGCTGATCGTGATCGTGAGGGAGCCGTCGGTGTCGTAGACGATGCCGGGTGTGCGGTCCCCGATCGAGTAGCGGTCGATCGGGTTGTCGACCAGGTAGAAGTCCGGGACCGAGTACATGGTGACCGACCAGAACGCGCCCACGGGCGGGGTGGGGTCCAGGCGCAGGGTGTAGGTGTGGGCGCCGGTGAGTTGTTCACCCCGCTCGTCGAGGTAGGTCATGATGTAGGCGGCCTCGTAGGCGTGGTTGCCCCACAGGCCGCCCTTGGCCGCGGCGGCGCGTTCGATGATCCGCAGCGTCGGATCGGCGATCTGGAATCGGGGGTCGTCGAGCGCCCCGACCTCGAAGTAGTCGAGGTTGTAGTCGAAGGCGTGCAGCGTGAGTTTCCAGCCGTTGACTTCCGGGCTGGACCCGTGGGTCAGCGCGGTATCGAGGTTCTTCTCCCCCGCCCGCAAACCCGCGCGCAGCGCGGCGGCCGTCGGCTCGTCCGGCGCGGTGTACGGCGATTCCTTCTCACCGATCCCGATCGGAGCGAACGAATCCTGGAGTTCGCGGTCGCGCGGCGCGGGCGGGAACGCCTGCGACCACAGCCGCAGCTTCTCCCAGAACAGCAGGCTCGCGTCGACGGCGGGATCCGGACTGGGCAGCCCGGCCGGACGGGCGCCCGGGTCCACCGGCGTCAACGTGGTCGCGTCCTGCAAGGCATGCACGACGGGCAGATCCGCGGTACCGGAGCAGGCCCACCGGCCGACGATCGAGGCGATGGTCGTGGGGAAGGCGATGACGGTGGTCCCGTCCGGAGCCTGCCCGGTCCAACCGGGTGGCACGAGCAGGAAGTCACCGGCGGCGGTGCCGGTGGCGCGATGCCCGACGTAGGCGAAGTTGTCGGTCCAGGCATCGACGAATTGCAGCACGTAATACCGGCCCGCGGTGTCGGGAACGTGC
The DNA here is from genome assembly GCF_040654295.1 of Nocardia sp. NPDC050712. Classification (NCBI taxonomy): domain Bacteria; kingdom Bacillati; phylum Actinomycetota; class Actinomycetes; order Mycobacteriales; family Nocardiaceae; genus Nocardia; species Nocardia sp. NPDC050712. The sequence goes on along the minus strand of NZ_JBFAHT010000002.1, from coordinate 707,557 downwards.
AGGGCCACCGGCCCGACCGACAGGTCGATCTGCCCCATCGAATACAGGGTGTCGTTGTTGATCGTGACGAACGTATCCGCAGGCCCGGCCAGGGTCCTGGCATGGGAGAAGGTGTTGAACGGCGCCGCCGGATTCGCCCCGACCCCCGCCCGCACGTAGCGGTCGACCTGGTCCAGATTGAACACGAGCGGAAATCCGTAGAGGTAGGCGCGCGCGGCGACCTCCGGCACTACCTGGGTCATCGGCTTCCCCTCGTTTCGTCCGGGCACGGCTACAACCTTCGACCACCCCCGGCTATCGGCGCCTCACCCGAACGGGATGAGTTCACCCGTTGCGGGTGAACTCAAAACGGCTTCGGGCGGGCACGGTGTGTGACAGCGCCCGCGATCCCCGGTGTTCCAGGAGGCAGATGATGACCGGTTCCACTCCGGAGAACCTCGCCGACCGGGCTGTCCACCGCCGCGCCGTGGAAGCGGCGGTGTGGGGCATGGCCGCGGTGAACTACGAGGTGATGCGGTCGGTGCTGGCACCGCACGGCAAGGTCGAGTTCCTGTACTGGTCGAAGCTGGTGGACTGGCGTAATCAGACGCTCACACCGAATCCGGATCTGATCTACTACATGGCGTTCATCGACCCCGGCCGCGACGGGCCGATCGTCCTGGAGATTCCGCCGGGCACCGAGCAGCACGTGCTCAACGGCAGCGTGTGCAACATCTGGCAGGTTCCGCTCGAAGATGTCGGCAAGTTCGGCGCCGACGCGGGCCAAGGCGGCCGCTACCTGGTTCTCCCGCCCGGTTTCGACGGCGAGGTCCCCGAGGGATACCTCGTGTTGCGCTGCGATACCAACCGGGCGTACGCGCTGCTGCGGTCGGTGCTGCCCGAAGCGACGCAGCAGGCCCTCGACAACGGTCTGGCCTTCTGCCGCGGCATCCGCGTCTATCCGCTGGCCGAGGCCGGCGATCGGCCCGAGACACCGAGGCGGGATCTGCACGGCGAGGTGATCGATACCCGCATTCCCTACACGATGGAATTCTGGCGGGCATTGGATCGTGTCGTGCAGGCCGAGCCGTGGCTGGCCCGCGACCGCGGCTTCGCCGAAATGCTGGCCACCGTGGGTATCGAACGCGGGACACCGTTCGCCCCGGACGCACAGCGGGTGGAAGTGCTGGAAAGCGCGGTGCGCGAGGCGCACGCGTGGCTGCGCGAGATCTACCGCACCGAGCCACCGTTCTACGAAGGCCGCCAGTGGTTCTTTCCCGCCGGCCGCGATTTCACCGACGGCCAGAGCCACAATTTCACCAATGGCCAGGTCTACCCCTACACCGACCGGGCGGTGATCTATCACATGGCGTTCATCGGGATCAAACGCCTCGGAATCGGCCAGTTCTATCTGGTGACCCTGCGCGACCGCGACGGGGCGATCCTGGAATCCGGGCGCACCTACCGCATGCGCGTGCCCGCGGGGGTGCCGGTGTCGCAGTACTGGTCGGTCACGATGTACGACGGCGCGGACCACACCCTCATTCGCGGCAACACCAAATACTCGGTGTCGTCCCAGCAGCCCGGCCTGCTGGTCAACGACGACGGTTCGGTCGATGTGTACTTCGCACCCCGCGCCATCGCCGGTTTCGAAACCAACACCATCGAGACCGGCGACAGCCAGACCTTCGAGCTGATGTTCCGGTTCTACGGTGTGGGCCCGGAAGTCATGAACAGGCAATGGCAACTCGACGACGCGGTACCGGTCGATCCCCACCCGTAGGGGTGCACTGCGAATCTCACCCGAACCGGGTGAGGCGATCCGGAGATACGCACGAGAAAGGACACCCACCACGATGTCTGACAAACCGGCAATCGTTCTGGTCCACGGATTCTGGGGCGGCGCCGCCCACTGGGCGAAGGTCATCGTCGAGCTCGACCAACGCGGATATCGAGATCTGCACGCGGTGGAGAACCCGCTGACCTCCTTGGCCGCGGACGCGGCGCGCACCCGGCAGATGATCGAACAGATCGACCGGCCGGTGCTGCTGGTGGGGCATTCCTACGGTGGCGCGGTCATCACCGAGGCCGGTGACCTGCCCAACGTGGCGGGGCTGGTCTACGTCGCCGCGTTCGCGCCCGACGCCGGGGAAAGTCCCGGACAGATCAGCCAGGAATTGCCGCCCGCGGCCTTCGACAACATCGCGCCCGATTCCGACGGCTACCTGTGGATCGAACAGGACAAGTTCGGCGAAAGCTTCTGTCAGGATCTACCCGCCGCGGAGCAACTCGTCATGGCTGTCACTCAAAAGGCCCCGCTCGCCTCCACTTTCGGTGATGCGGTCACCGATCCCGCCTGGAAGCGCAAGCCGTGCTGGTATCAGGTGTCCACCGAAGACCGCATGATCAACCCGGACAACGAGCGACGCATGGCCGCGCGCATGCGGCCGCGCGTCATCGTCGAACTGCCCGCCGGGCACGCCTCCCTGGCCGCACAACCGCAGGCGATCGCCGACCTCATCGACAGCGCCGCCGCCGAACTCGCCTGAGCACAGCGCGTCCCGCCTCGTTCGGGAAGACAAGGTCGTTGTCGTCCCGAACGAGGCGAGCGCCACCCGGGTCAGGGGAACCAGGTGTCCAGGCGCATCGCGGTCGGGATGCTGCCCGTGATGCGCATCTTGCGGGTCGCGAGCAGATGCACGCCGTTGGCTTGGCGGGCGATCAGCCGCAGGAAGGGGACGTCGCCGAGGGTGACGGTGACGACCGGCGTGGCGGGGGTGGGGCCGGGGGTGGCGGTGCAGGCGCCGTGGTGGATTCGCATGTCCCAGGTGTCGGGGGCAGTGCCGATCTGCCAGCGGATCAGCGCGTCGACCTTGCGGGTCTTCGCGGAATCGATTCCACCGCACCATAGTTCGAAGATCCGCCGCAGTATGCGGGGCCGCTCGGCGGGATCGTCCATGATCGCGGTCAGCTCGGCGTCGGTGGACCCGGTGACGAGCTGCTGGAATTCGGCCTCGGTCGTGTCGATATTCATATCGATTCTCGCTGTCTGTCGAGGGGGCGGCGCCGGACCTGGTCGAGCAGCCGCCCGCCCTCCGGTCCGACCACGCGCTGGTAGGCGGGGCCGAGCAGGCGCTGGGCCAGGTCCAGCAGCCAGGCGTCGCGGCCGACCAGCACCCGCGCCCGGCCCGCCCGGACACCGGCGAGGATGGTGCGCGCGGCCGCGACCGGCGAAACCCCGGGGTCGCGGTCGAACGCGGCCGCCAGGACATCGACGTCGATGCCCGCGGCCGCGCGCGAGTTCCGCACGATGGCGGTCTTGACGCCGCCCGGGCACACGCAGGTGACGCGCACCGGGTGACCGGCGGCGCGCACCTCCATCCGCAGCGCCTCGGTGAACCCGCGCACCGCGAACTTGGCCGCGCTGTAAGCGCTTTGACCGGGAAACGCGACGAGGCCGAAGATGCTGGAGATGTTGACCAGCCGACCGTCGCCCGAGGCGATGAGGTGCGGCAGGAACGCCTTGGTGCCGTGTACTACGCCCCAGAAGTTGACGTCCATGACGCGTTCCAGGTCGGCGAAATCGGTCTCGGCGATCTCACCGGTGAACGACACGCCCGCGTTGTTGATCACCAGGTGCACCGCACCGAACTGCTCGCGCACCCGGTCGGCGTAACCGAGCACCGCCGCGCGGTCACGCACGTCCAGGATCTCGGCGCGCACCTCGCCACCCAGCTCACGCACCTGCTGCACGGTCGCCGCCAACCCGACCTCGTCGACATCGGAGAGCGCCAGGCGGGCGCCGGCGGCGGCCAGTTGCCGCGCCAGCGCCTGCCCGATGCCCGAGCCCGCGCCGGTGACCACCGCGGTCTTCCCGACGAACTCGCTCATCGGCCGTCACCGCCGACCTCGACCAGCGGGGGCGCGCTGATCCGCGCGCCCTTGGCCGGCGCGAAGGCGACGTGCTTGGAGCTGGCCGCCTCCGGTGCGCGCAGATCGGTGGTGATCATCCGCCGCGCCAGCAGCACCCGCAGCACCTCGGTGGCCTCCATCAGCGCGAAATTCGCACCGACACAGCGTCGTGCGCCACCGCCGAAGGGCAGCCAGGTGGCCGGCGAAACCTCACCCTCTAGGAAGCGTTCCGGCCGGAAGCGTTCCGGCTCCGGAAAATTCGCGGGATCGTTCTGCACGATGCCGATCATCGGCATCACGGTGCTGCCCTTGGGCAACCGGTAGCCGTCGAGCGACACGTCCTCGGTCAGCGTCCAGGTCACCTCGAAGATGACCGGGTGCCGCCGCAGCGATTCCTTCACCACCGCTTCGAGATAGGCGGTGTCGTCCAGCACCGCGGCGGTGGCCGCCTTGCGGGCGACCTCCCGGTCCCGGGCCAGCTCGTGCAGCGCCCAGGCCAGCCCGGTCGCGGTGGTCTCGTGCCCGGCGATCAGCAGGGTGATCAACTGATCGCGAATCTCCAAGTCGGACAAGCCATCCCCACCCTCCCCGGCCAGCAGCAGCCGGGACAGGACGTCGGTGCGCTCGGTCAGATCGGAGCTGTCCCGCCGCTCCGCGATCACCTCGTAGACCAGCGCGTCGATCTCCCCGACCAGGTTCATCGCGCTGCGCCACGGCCCGACGCGGTGCGCGCCGGGCACATTGAGGCCCATCAGGATGACCAGGTCCATGCTGAGCAACCGGCCGAGCAGCTCGCGCATCCGGTCGAAGACCGGTCCGTCGGCCAGCCCGAAGGTCACCCGCGACATGATGTCGAGCGTCAATTCCCGCATCCGGTCGTGGCTTTCGAACGGCGCGGCCACCGGCCAGCTGTCCACCTCGGTCAGCGTGAGCTCACGCACCATGTCCATATACCCGCGAACCGCGTTGCGGGAGAACAGCGGCGCCATGAGCCGCCGCAACCGCTTGTGGTCCGCGCCGTCGGCCATGAACACCGACTGCTGTCCCATCACCGGCGCGAGCACCCGATTGCCTTCGCCGGCATGGAATTTGGTGGTCGGGGCGGAGAACATGGCGGCGATGTGGCGGGGTTCGTAGAGCAGGACCACCTTGCGCCACGGGTAGATGGTCATCGAGATGACATCCCCGTACTTGGCGCGCAGGCTCAGCGCCCAGCGGTGCCGCCACCAGGTGAACAGCACCGACTGCACGACGCCGGGCAGCCAGGGCCCCGGGGGCGTGGGCAACAGCGTCCCGTGCCCGGTTTCGATTCGTTCCATCAACATGCTGGGCTCCTTCACGCGAGAAACAGTCCGTGCTCTTCCATCTCGCCGATGCACTTGGCGAAGGCGTCGGCGATGTGGTCGAGATCGGCGGTGCTGTGCGCGGCGTTGAGGAACATGCCGTGCAGCTCGGGGAAGTAGATGCCGTACTGGCGCATGTAGTAGCACAGCGCCAGACTGGCCTTGATGTTCGTGCCGGCGATCTTGTCGCGCACCAGTTTCGGCGACGCGTAGTCGAAGGCGATGTTGAACATCGAGTGCGAGCCCTTGACCTTGCACGCGATGCCGAGTTCGTCGGCGGCGGACTTCATGTCGCCGATCAGGCGGCGGGTGTTGTTGTCCAGGTCGGTGTAGATCTCCTGGTGCGCGCCCAGGTATTCCAGCACCGCGTGCCCGGCCGCGGTGGTGATCGAGTTGCCGGACATGGTGCCGCCGACGAAGGCGCGCTCGTCCACGTCGCGGAACGGATCACCGGTGGTGCGACCGGTTTCCATGAACTCGGGCCGGCCCGCGACCGCGCCGCAGGGCAGGCCGCCGCCGATGATCTTGCCGAGGGCGGTGAGATCCGGCTGCACGCCGGCCAGATGCTGCGCGCCGCCGAAGTGCACGCGGAACCCGGTGACCACCTCGTCGAAGATCAGCACGATGCCGTGCCGAGTGCAGGTTTCGCGGAGCTGGGTGAGGAAGGCGGTGTCGTAGCTCAGCGTCGCGCCGGGCATCGGCTCGACGATGACCGCCGCCAATTCGTGTGCGTGCCGGGCGATCGTCTCGAAGGCCGACGGGTGCCCGTACTGCAACAGCACCGTCCCCTCGGTGACCGCCTTCTGCCCGCCGGCCGAATTGATCGGCGCCGGATCGTATTTGCCGCCGCTGAAGACGAACCAGGAACTGACCGTGCCCTGATCGGAGAACCCGTGGTAGTGGCCCTCGAACTTGGCGACCCGGTCCCGGCGGGTGTGCGCCCGCGCGATGCGCAGCGCCACCTGGACCGCCTCGGTGCCCGAATTGCACAGCACCACATTGCTCAGCGGATCGAAGGCGTCGGCGATGACCTCCGCGAGTTGCAGCTCGGACTGATTGCCCATCGCGTTCACGCCACCCTTGGCGGCGGCCTGCTGGATCGCCTCGACCGCCACCTCCGGCGCGTATCCGAGGATGTGCGGGCCGTAACCGCACGAGAGGTCGATGTATTCGTTGCCGTCGATATCGCGGATCTTGGAGCCCTTGGCCTCCTCGATGATCATCGGGAACTGGCTCGGCATCACATAGCGGTCCAGGTGCGTCGGCGCGATGAGCGCGCGTTCCGGATTGTTCTTGGCCGCCATGGATTTCGGGCTCATCGACCCGATCTTCTCGTCGAACTCGGCCTGTAGTTCGTCGTTCATGTACGGGGAGTACTTGTCGTTGAAGCGGCGCGCGTTGGCCCAGATGTCGATCTCCGGGTCGACCACGGTGATGAAGCCCTCGCCGGTGAGGAAGGCCAGCGACAGCAGCGTGAACCGGGTGGTGGGCCGGGCGCCGTAGCGGCTGAGCAGGTTCGAGGCGTCGTCGAAGAACGACATGGTCGACCAGCGGTCGGTCTGCGCGGAGAAATGGTGCTCCAGGATGCCCTCGAGGTCGCGGGCGTAGACGGCCCAGTGCGCGTCCAGCGTTCCCCGATCGGAGACGAAGGTGTTGGTGAACCGGGTGACCGCGAAGCTCCATTCCTGGCGGGTGCAAGCGAAGTAGAACGACGCCAGCCCCCACTTGTCCTCCTCGTTCAGCTCACCGACCAGGCCGAAGTCGATCATGATGATCTCGCCGTTGGCCCGGAACATGATGTTGCCCGGATGCGGGTCGACGTGGAACAGCCCGTGGAAGTAGGCCATGGTGTCGAACGCGTCCTGCAAGCGCCGGGCCAGTTCGGGGCGGCGTTCGTCGCCGAGCTGCTCGACGTGCTCGCCCGAGACCCCCGCCATGAACTCCATCACCAGCACCCGGTCGGTGGAGTACTCCTCGTAGACGCGCGGCACCCGCAGGAACGGGTGCGAGGTGAAGTTCTCCCGCACCGCCAGCTGCCGCTTGGCCTCGGCGCGCATATCGCACTGGCCGGTGACGAAGGGCCGCAACTCGGCGAAAAGCGCCGGGCCGTCCAGCTTCCGGACCGCGGGCACCAGCGCGTGCGCCGCACCGAGCAGCCCGCTCAGCACCGCGGCGCTGGCCTTCAGACGTTCGGGCACACCGCGTTTGACGACCTTGAGGGCGACCTCCTCCCCCGTCACCAGGCGCGCCTTGTGCACCTGGGCGACCGAGCCGACCGCGACCGGCTGCCAATCGAATTCGGCGAAGAGCTCCCCGACCGGTGCGCGCAACTCCTCGCGCAGGGTGTCGGCGAGATCCGCGCGGCTCATCGGCGCCAGACCGGAGAAGAAGTCCCGGAACTCGTCGGTGGCGTCCTTGGACAGCAGGCCGGTCTGGGTGCCCAGCACCTGGCCGGCCTTCACATAGAGCGGGCCCATGCGCAGCAGGTAGCCGCGCAGCAGCCGGGCCGCGGCCTGCTGGTTGTCGTCCCGGCGGCCGGCACCGCTCAATACGTAACGGGCGCCGTACAAACCGGTCCACCACAGCAGCCGGCCGGCTTCTACGGCGGCCAGGCCCGGGGTGGTGAGCGGGGAGGTGGATTTCGCGTTCATGTCTGTTCCTCCAGAGATTTCAGAGCCCGTAGGGCGCGCAGGCCGCGACGAAGTGGCCGTCGGCGGCGAGAAAGAGGGCGTGGCGGGCGCGGCCGCGCGGCTCGGCGTCCAGCCAGGCGCGGTAGGCGAACGGCAGTGCCGCGCTGTGCGGGTCGGCGGGGGTGTCCGGGGTGTGCACCTCGTCGATACCGGCTGCGGCGGCAACGGTTTTCGCGAATCCGGCACGGGGTTCCCCGGCCAGCAGGACGCAATCGGCGGGGTCCAGGCCCTCCTGTTCCAGGCAGCGCAGCACGACCTCGGTCGCGATATCGAGTCCGCGCTCGCGCGCCGCCTCGTCGGGCTGGTCCAGTCCGATGAAGCGGCAGCCCTCCGATCCCATCGTGGTCAGCGGCAGGTAGGCCACCGGCTCGGCCGGCGCGGTGGTGCGGGCCCGGTAGACCGGGCCGAAGCCGGTCTCGTCCGGGCTGGGGCCGAGCAGGACCGCCGCGGCGCTGGTCAGGTAGGGGAAGTCCGGGTGCTCGAGCCGGGACGGATGGCCCTCGCCCGAGACGATGACGGCCTTGCGCGGCCCCATCACGGCGGCAACCTGCACCGCGTCCAGGAATCCGCACGGACCGTTCATGATGTCGAAGGACAGCGCCGGGGACCGCTGCCCGTGGTACTGGAGATTGATGCCGGCCTTCTTCTGGATGAGCGCGGCGATGGCCGGCTCGACGATGTTGTCGTCGCGGTGGATGCCGGTGTTCAGCAGCAGCCCCACCGCACCGTTGTCGGTGCCGGACCGATCCAGCACCTCCCGGACGGCCAGCGCGGAACGTTCCACTGAACCCGCGCCCGCCGAGGCGCCGACAGTGACCGAGGAAATAATGGATACACGCATGATCAAGCCTTCAGTGCGGAGACACGAACGGACATGTGGCCGTACACCATTCCGGAGGCGGACGGCACGATGAGGACCTTCGACCCGGGCGCGATGGTGCCGCGCTTCAAATGGTCGTGCAGGGCGACGAAATGCGACGTGGAGGCGGTGTTGCCGTACCGCTCGAGCACCGTCAGGCTTTCCGGCGCCGGGCGGCCGGACTCGCGTTCCAGCAGTGCGTTGATGTAGTCCAGGGCCCGGGCGCTGAACTGATGGTGAATGATGAAATCGAGTTTCTCACCGTCGATATCGGTGCCCCGCTCGCGCAGGTAATCCAGATACCAGGTGATGCCCTGCAAATAGCGTTCTTCGGTGTGCATCGATTTGTTGTCGGTATACATCGCCAGACCCTGGCTGTAGCGGCTCGGGCCGCCGATGCAGAATTCCGCGTAGGACGCCGAGGTCATGAGATCGACGTATTCGATGATGTCGGCTTCGTCGGTGGCGCGATCCAGCAGTACACAGGCGCCGGAATCGCCGACCGACAGCGACGCGAATTGCGGATCGTATTTTTCCGTGATTTCCCGGACCGCGGTCTCGGCGATCGGCGTGATCTGCTCACCGCTGACCACGATCCCGGTGCGGGCGACGCCGGCCCGGATCATCCGATCCAGCACCATGATGCCGGTGACCATGCCCGCGCAGGCATTGCAGATATCGAAAGCGATCGCCTGCTCGGCGCCGATCTTTTCGGCCAGCAGCGCGGCGAACGAGGGTTCGAAGGCGTAGCGCTCCGGGCCGACCGTGCGTGTGATCGACACCGAAATAATGACATCGACCTCGCCCACCGAGTATTGCGAGCGGGCCAGGCAGTCCTGAATCGCTTTGGTAGCGAGGGTGAGAGAGTCTTCGTAATTTTCTTCGGAGTCGTCGTGCACCCGGCGCGCGCCGACACCGGTCAACTCTTCGAGCGGCGGCAATTTACCGGCGCTCAATCGCCCGGTATCGATTCGCGCGAGCAGATCGTCCGTGCTGACCGACTTTTCCGGTAGATAGGTCCCGATCGACTCGATCCTGCTGTGAGTTTCACTTTCCGAACGCATCGGATCAGCTCCGTTTCGAGTACTGGAGGTGGCTCAGATTTCCCGCGAGGCCAATCGTTGCCTCTGTGGTTCATTTTTCGATATCGGCCGGTCCCGGGTCAATAAAGCAGTCGATCGGCCATTCACAAGAATGGCCGATCGAAGTGCTGGATATTTTGTTCAGGAATTGCTAGCGATGGTCAGCGACTGCTCGTCGAGCCGATCACCGACGCGCGCCGCGAACCGGCGCCAGGTCTCCGCGTTCTGCTGTGCCAGTTCGAGAATGAGGTTGAGGCAGTGCTCGGGCAGCTGCTCGGCCAGCTCCGCCGACTCGGATGGCGTGCGCGGCGCGGCGTCGAGCCAGCGCAAGAGCTGACGCCCGGTTTCGGACAGGCGCAGGGACGGGTCCCGGCGCAGGCTGTCCATCATCGAGGGCACCGAACGCATGGTGGCGACCGGGTTTTCACTGGTCCGCGCCGGCGCGGGCGGCGCAAGGGGTGCCCGCAGCCGGCGCACCCGCCCGTCCCGGCCGAGCCGGCGCGAGGTCTGGGGAATTTCCCCACCTGCTCGCCGGCGGATGGCGCCGACGGTCTTGTGGTCCAGCCCGGCGACCGCCGCGACCCGGCGGTCCGACCACAGCGGGTACATCACCATCAGACGCAGTGCGGCCGCCTTGCGATCCTTCAGGGTGAGCGGCAGACCGTGTTCGGAATTGGCCTCGACCGCCAAAACGAATGCCTCCTCCGCGCTGCCCTCGAAAAATCTGACCCGAATGGTCTGCCGCCCGTTCGATTTCGCGGCGTGCAGCCGGTGCAGGCCATCGATCACCTGCATGGTGCTGCGGTGCACCAGAATCGGCGGTAGCGGCGATTCGACTTGTGCGAGCACCTGCGCGTGCGCGATATTCACCTCGCGCACCCGCAGGAATTCACCGCGGGCGAGCGCGGCGATGGGAATGTCTACTACATTCCGCGAAACTCCGACCCGGGCGAGCCGGTCGGAGGCATCGTTGCCGTGCGTAACGCGAGCCGTAGCCTGTCCGTTCATACGAAACCCCGAAACACTGTAGAACCAATAGTCCGTCACACACTCGGGCCATCTATCGCCGATATTCCTGGACGACACCCCGGTGTGCCGAACCGCCTGTTCGGGACCAGCCGACGCGAAAAGTATTGCATGCCTGTAACTTTCAGACAACAATTCGGCCGCCCCTAATTCCGGGACGGCCGAATTGTTTATAGGACCGAATGGTACGTGCCGGGGTCTCAGACAGTTGTACTTTCCCGGACGTTCACCGAGATGGTCTTCGGCTTAATTTTCGGGAACCACCAGTTCCACCGCCCGAATATCTGCATCAGCGCCGGCACCAGCATCAGGCGGACGATGACCGCGTCGATGGCGACCGCCACCGCGAGCGCGAAACCGATCTGCTTGTCCTCGAGCATGTGCGCGGTGACAAAGCTGCCGAACACCACGACCATGATGGCGGCCGCCGTGGTAATCGGCCGCGCGGTATGCGCCAGACCGGCGGCCACCGCGCGTTTGTTGTCGCCGTCGATATCGAAGATTTCCTTGATGCGGCCGATCAGAAACACCTCGTAGTCCATCGAGAGCCCGAACAGCACGGCGAACACCACCGTCGGCAGGAATACCTGGACGAACCCCCGGCTCTGGAAGTCGAACAGCGCTTCGCCGAGCCCCCATTGGAATACCGCGACCGTGATGCCCATCGCCGCCGCGATGGCGATCAGGTTCATCACGATCGCCTCGACCGGCAGCAGGATGCTCCGGAACACGACGACCAGGAAGACGAACGAACTGGCCAGGACCAACCCGAACACCCAGGGCGACTTGACGCCGATCTCCCGGGAGAAGTCCACGTACTCCGCGGTTTCCCCGCCGACGCGCAGGTTCGGCCCGCCGTTCGCGCTCACCCCCTTGGCGTCCGCGCGCAGGGTTTTGACCAGCGCCGTCGCCTCCGGCGAATCGAAGGGCACCTTCAGGATCACCGTCGCCACCCGCCGCCCACTATCCGAGGCTTCCGGCAGCACCGACGAAATCCGTTTGTCCCCTTCCAGTCCGGCGGCGAAAGCATCGAAGCGCTCGGCTTGCCGCACGGTCAGCGCGCCCTCGACCGGACCGGTGGCCACGATCTGCACCGGCGCCAGCAGGCCGGAGGCGAACTTCTGCTCGATCACCTTCGCGGCCCGGCCCGAGGGCTGATCCGAGAGCGCCGCCACCCCGGCGTCGAGTCCGAACTTGACCCCGGCCAGCGGGGCGGCGGAGAGCAGCAGCAACGCGATCGCCGCCGTCGCGAACACCCACGGACGGCGCATCACCAGCTTCGCCCAGCGCTCCCACATCCCGGCCGAGTGCTTCGAGCTCGCATCCGGCGGCAGGAATTTCGCGGGCAGCGCGCCAGAGTTGATGCGCGGACCGAGCCCGGCCAGGACCGCGGGCAGCAGCGTGAGCGAGACCAGCAGCGCCGCCGTCACCGCCGCGGCCACGCCGCCGGCGATAGCGCGGAAGATCGGCACCCGCACCACGAACAGCGCGCCCAGCGAGATCATGACGATCAGGCCGGAGGCCAGAATATTGCGGCCGGTCGTCTCCATGGTCACCGCGACAGCCTGTCTGGTGCGCTGACCGATGTCACCGATCGTGTTGTGCGCCAGCTCTTCCCGGAACCGGCTGACCAGGAACATCGAGTAGTCGATACCCACGCCGGTGCCGATCATGGTCGCCACCGCCAGCACCAGCGTGTCGAAGTGCATGACGTTGGACAATAGATAGATCAGGCCGTAAGCGCCCGCGATACCCGCCAGCGCCACCCCGACCGGGACCGACGCGGCCACCAGCGCGCCCATCGACAGGATGAGCAGCACCAGCGCCACGGGCATCCCGATCAGTTCGGCCTTGGTGGTGTCGTCCACGCCGACCCGCACCTGGTCGTTCTGCATGGGCGTGTGCCCGGACACGCCCACCCAGATCGGTCCGGAGCCGTGCTGGACGGCCTTGCGCGACAGCTCTTTCGCGAGTTCGGAACGTTTGTCCGCCGAGCCCTTGACGCCGACGATCGCGATCGCGGTGCGGTTGTCCTCGGAGACCAGCTTCGCGGGCAGGCCGTCGAAGGGCCCGATGATCTCCGAAACCCCGTTGATGCCACGGATTTCGGTCAGCACGGTCTTTACCTTGTCTTGAAACTCGGCCGTGTCGACCGTACGGTCACGAGAGTCGAAGACGACGACGTCCTGCTCGGCGCCGATCGCGGGAAAGTGCCGCGCCAGGATCTTGCGCGCCTCGGCCGATTCGGCCGCGTCGACACCGAATTCCGGAGCGCTCAAGCGGTGCTCGAGGGCCGGGACGGAAACCGCGCAGGCCGCGAGCAACAGCGCCCACACCGCCAGCGTCAGCCGCCAGTGCGAGGCGATGAACATGCCCCACCGGTGGCCCGCGCCGGGGCGCTCCGGCCGCGGCTCGACCCGTTCGGGTCTGGTTTCCACTTGTGTCATGGCCCCGCCTCCAACCTGGAAGTGACTCTCAGATATCCGAGAGTCTATGAGCCTTTCGCGCCATCCTGCAAGTCACTTTCCGATTTGTTCCACCGGTTGTACGCTCGACGGATGTCTCGTTCAGCGTCGAACGCTTCCACGCCCGCGCGCGGCACCTCGGTGTGGGAGCGCAAGAAACTGCAGGCCATGCGCGAAATCCAGCGCGCCGCGCTCGACCTTTTCGACGAGCACGGCTTCCGCGCGGTCACCGTCGAACAGGTGGCCACCGCCTCGCACGTCTCCCCCAGTTCCATCTACCGCTACTTCGGCACCAAAGAGGCCCTGATCCTCTGGGACGAGTACGACCCCCAGCTCATCGAGCTGCTCAGCCAGAACAGCGACACCGTGGTCACGCCGGAGGAATTCGTCGGCGAGATCCGGGCCTCGATGCCGGCGCTGGTCCGCGAACTGAGCACCGACGAGGACCGCATCCGGCGGCGCATGCGCTACGTGGCCAGCGAACCCGACGTGCGCGACGGACTCGCCCGCGAGACCCGCCAACTCGAGGACGTGCTGCGCCAGGTGGTCGGCGCGCGCATCGGCCGCGACTCCGACGACCTGCAGATCCGTCTGCTCGCCGCGATGCTGGCCTGGGGTTTCGACGCCGCGCTCGATTATTGGGTGCAGACCGACTTCGACCTGCCGCTGGCCGACGCGCTCGGCTACGCCATCGAGGCGCTGACCCGCAGCGCCGAGGCCGTGCTCGGCTTCCCGGTGCCGCGCGGTCAACGGCCGAATCACAAAAACTGAAAGTTCCTCGCAATTTTCCCGGGGAGACGTATAGTCGAATCAACCTGATAGTCACTGTCAGGTTTGACTTCGACTCTGGGGAGGTTCCGCGATGACGAAGATCTTGATGCTGGGTGGCGCCGGACAGATGGGACGGGCCGCCGCGCGGCTGCTCGCCGATTCCCCCGCGGTGGACCACCTGGTGGTGACCGACCTGCGCGCGGGCAACGCCGAGACCGTCGCCAAGAGCCTGGGCGACAAGGTGTCCGGGCTCGGCCTCGCTATCACCGACCGCCGGTCGCTGCGCGCCGCGCTCGAGGACTGCGATCTGGTTCTCAACACCGTCGGGCCCTACTTCCGCTTCGGCGTGCCGATCCTGGCCGCGGCCATCGAGGCCGGGCGCAACTACGCCGACATCTGCGACGACTGGGAACCCACCCTGGCCATGCTCGACATGCACGAGCGCGCCCGGGCCGCCGAGGTGGTGGCGCTGGTGGGGATGGGCGCCAGCCCCGGGGTCTCGAATCTGCTCGCGGTCACCGCGGCCCGCGAACTCGACACCGTCGACTCGGTGGTCACCGCCTGGAACGGCGAGGACGCCCGGGAATCCGGCAGCTCCAGCGCCAAGCGCCCGAACGCGGCCTACCTGCACGCGATTCACCAGATCACCGGCGCCATCAAGGTCACCCGTGACGGCGCGCTCACCGACCGGCCCGCGCTGGAGGAGGTCACCGTCGAGTATCCGGGCATCGGCACCGGAAGTGGCTGGAGCTTCGGCCATCCCGAGGCGGTCACGCTGCACCGCGCGTTCCCCGAACTGCGGAACAACACCAACCTCATCACCGGCGGGCGGCTGCTGATCACGATGTGCCGGGCCCTGCGCCTGGCGGTGGACCGCCGGCTGATCGGCCCCGAACGCGCGGCCCATCTGGCCTACCGCAGCATGGGACTGCTGCCCGAGGGCGCGATCGGGTCCGGCACGCTGCCGCCGCTGTTCGCGCTGGCCACCGGCACTCGCGGGGGCGAAACAGCCACGGTCGCCAGCGCACTCGCGCAGGTGCCGGGCCGCACCATGGGCGTGAACACCGGCGTCCCGCTGGCCGTCGCGGCGCTGCAGCTGGCGACCACGGAAGCCGCACCGGGCGTGCACACGCCCGAAACCCTGCTCGACCCCGACGCCTTCTTCACTGCGCTGGCGCCGCACTGCATCGGCAACCCGGCGCCCGCGGCGATGGTCGCGACGACCCGATCCTGGCGCAGCCCGCAGGACAACGCCGCCGCCCTCCAGGCCTCGCTACTGACGGCCTTCTTCGCCGCCGCCGACTGATCCTTCGACTGCGCTGCCGCCGGGATTTCTTCCCGCTTGCCGATCCCCCTCGCGCCGAATGCCATATCGTTTCGGCGGAATAGGACTCTCAGCAGCACAGGACAATTGAATGCTCCTCTCGAACCCCGCACCCCACGCCCGCCGCTCCCGACCGGGGTGGGCGCAGCGGTCGATCATCCTCACCGGCGTGGTGGCGCTGCCGCTGCTCGGCCTTCCCTCCGGCGGAAGCCTCTGGGCCGCACCGCATTCGGCGACCGACGTGCACGAGTTCAGCACCGTCCACCGCACCGCGGCGAGCCGGGCCGACTGTGGGCCCGGCTCGCTTCCGGAGACCGGCCTGCAAGGCGACGTCCCGGCCGCCGACCGCGAGAACGGCCGCAGCAAGCAGGGCTACCGGTGCAACCTGTCGCTGGTCGGCAGCTATGCCACCCGGGGCGGCGGCATCACCTCCACCACCTTCGAGCACTGCTCCTACACCGGTTCGCTGTTCCCCGGCGCGCTGGTGAGCGACGATCCGGGCGTGCAGGTGATCGATGCCGCCGATCCGGCCCGGCCACGCCGCACCGCCACGCTGGCCGAACCCGCGATGCGAGCGGGCACCTGGGAGAGCTTGAAGGTCAATACGGCGCGCAAGCTCCTCGCGGGCACCGCGGTGCCCGTCGCGCACGGCACCGGCTACCTGTCGATCTACGACATCTCCGACTGCGCGCACCCGCGGCTGCTCAACCCCGGCCCCGGCACGGATCTGGCCATGCCGCTGGGCATCACCACGCACGAGGGCGGCTTCTCCCCCGACGGGCGCACCTACTGGAGCGCCAGCCCGATCAACGGCAATTTCAATGCCGTGGATGTCTCCGACCCGACGCAACCGCGCGTGGTGTGGGAGGGCAACAACGGCGGCCGGGGCGCGCACGGGTTCGGCATCAGCCGCGACGGCAACCGCCTGTACCTGTCCACCGGCGGCGGGGTCACCGTCTACGACATCAGCGCGGTCCAGCGCCACGACCCGAATCCCGTGGTGCACCAGGTCAGCCGGATCAGCTGGCAGGACGGCACCAACACCCAGCACAGCGTCCCGGTCGACTACAACGGCACGCCGTACCTGTTCACCGTCGACGAAAGCAGCTCCGGCGGTGTGAAACTCATCGATCTCACCGAGGAGACGGCGCCGCAGGTCGTCAACACCATCAAGCTGGAGATCAACCTGCCTCAGCACCTGGACAGCGGATATGCCTCCTCGATGGGCGGATCGGTCTTCGCCTACGAGGCGCACTATTGCGCCGCCGACCGCGCGACCAACCCGACGGCGCTGGCCTGCGGATGGATCTCCTCCGGAGTCCGGGTCTTCGACGTGCGCGATCCCTTCCATATCCGGGAGATCGCCTACTTCAACCCGCCCGCCCAAACCGCCCGCAACACCGATCTTTTCAACTCCCCGCACGCCCTGATCTCGGTGATCGGCACACCCGCGCTGAGCCAGCCCGCCATCGACCGGGCCAAGCGCGACGGCGACTGGACCGAGGCCGAAGCGCAAGGCCCACGCGCGGATCTGACCGCCTTCGGCGATCTGTCCACCGACTGGTGCTTCTCCCCACCGGAATGGCACGGCACCCAGCTGTGGACCACCTGCGCCGACAACGGTTTCCTGGTCCTGCAACTGGACAACGGCGTCTACACCCCACCCGCCGACCAGGCCGGCACCATCGGACAGTCGTGAAACGCCCTGCGCCACGGGCATTTCTGGCCGTGCTGACGGCGCTGGCGCTGCTCGGGGCGGGCGTGATCGCCGGTCGCCTGACCGCCGCCCAGGCCGGCCCGGCCGGAATCACCCTCAGCGACACCGAAATCGGCTTCGCACAGGACATGACCGCCCATCATCAGCAAGCCCTGTCGCTGGTGCGGCGCCTGGACCCGGGGGCCGAGGCCACCGTCCGGCAGCTGGCCACCCAGATCGCGGACAACCAGCGGGTGGAGATCGGCATCATGCTCGGCTGGCTGCGCCTGGTCAACGCGCCGGCGGCGGCCCGGGTGCCGATGCGGTGGATGGGCGAGCACGCCGGGCACGACTCGGCCATGCCCGGCATGGCCTCGACCGCCGAGCTGGCCGCCCTGGCCGGGGCGCGCGGTCCGGACGCGGAAACCCGGTTCCTGCAATTGATGCTGCGCCATCACGAGGGCGGCATCAGCATGGCCCGGGCCGCGGACAACCTGATCGCCGCCGGGCCCGTGAAAGAGGCGGCCCGGTCGATGCTCACCGATCAGGGCAAGGAGGCGGGCCGGATCGGGCTGCTGCTGTCCCAGCGCGGGGCACAACCCCTGCGTTGATCACGCCTGTGCCATCATGCGGCATGACCGACTGGCGGCCCCTGTCCCGACGTTCCCTGCTGGCGCTGAGCGCGGCGGCCGCCGCGGGTGCCGGCTTCGCCGGGCGCGCGGCCGCCGACCCCGGTGACCCGCTGGCGGCCGCGGTGCAGGCGTTCGTCTTCGGCTACCCGCTGGTGCTGATGGACCTCACCCGGGCGGCGGCCACCGCGCAACTGCCGGTCAACCGGCTCGCCAATGTCGCGACCCCGCCGACCTCGGACAGCACCTATGTGGTGCGGCCCAACCTGGACACCCTGTATTCGCAGGCCTGGCTGGACCTGCGCGCCGAGCCGGTGCTGTTGCAGGTGCCGGCGGTGCGCGACGGCCGGTACTGGCTGATGCAGGTGCTCGACATGTGGACCAACAGCGAGCACGACCCGAGCAGCAGCGCCCCGCTCGGCGCCGCGCCGCACACCTACGCGATCACTGGGCCGGACTGGACCGGCAGCCTGCCCGCCGGTGTCGTCGAACTCCCGATGCGCACGGCCACCGCCTGGCTGCTCGGCCGGATTCAGATCGAGGGACCGGGTGGCCTCGCGGCCGTGCACGACCTGCAACAGCAGTTGCGGCTGAGTCCGCTGAGCGGCTGGGGCTCGGCCGGGCCCGGCACCACCATTCCCGTGCTGGGTGGCGGGCCGCGACCGCCGGACCTCGTGGCGGCCATGGACGCCGGCACCTTCTTCCAGCGGCTGTGCGCGGTGATGGCAGACAACCCGCCCGCGGCCGCCGACACGCCCGCGCTCGCGCGCTTCGCGGCAATCGGCATCACCCCCGGTCGCTACACCGCCACCGTGCCGGACGCCGTCCTGGATCGGGCGCTGCAACTGGCAAAGGCGCAGATCAGGGCCGGCCTCCTGGGACAGGTTCTAGTCGGTGCCCAGAATCGCTGGTTCACCCCCGAGGTGGTGGGCGTCTACGGCACCGATTATCTCGCGCGGGCCGTCATCGCCCAGGTCGGACTGGGCGCGAATCTGCGCCGCGACGCCATCTATCTCAACACCCAGGCGCTCGCCGCCGGACCGCTGCAACGCTACCGATTGCACTTCGCACCAGGCCAGTTGCCGCCCAACGACGCGTTCTGGTCGCTCACCGCCTATACCGAGGACAGCTACCTGGTACCGAACCCGGCGGGCATCTACGCCCTCGGCGGGGGCGGCGTGGTGCCGAACCCAGACGGTTCGGTCGATCTCGCGGTACAGGCCGAGGATCCCGGTCCGGCTGTGCCCCAGGGTAATTGGCTGCCCACCCCCGCGTCGGGCGGGTTCAGCCTGACCATGCGGGTTTACGCGCCGAAACCGGAGGCGCTGGACGGGCGCTGGCAACCGCCGGCGCTGGCTCCGCTGCTCTGACGGATTCCCGCCTGTCTGGGTCGGTTGACCCGAGAGAATGCAGGTCACAACGTTTTTCGATAGTTCATGTGATCAGATTCAAAGTCGCTTCGGAGTGCCGATTTCAAGATCACCGCTGTGATACGTTCTCGCCGCGGCCGGTGCTTCCAACCACACCGCCCCAACCACCCCTGTCGGCCGACGGCCGCCCGGCACCAAACCTGCTGCGGCGCACCGCCGGCTATGTTGCTATGCCCGAAAGAAGACTGTGTTCGCTATCCTCACCCGTTTTCTCACCCTGGCGCTGAGCATCGTCGCCGTGGGACTGTTCGCCGCGCCGAGCAATGCGAGTCCGCTATATCCCGAGCCGGACCCCGATCCCTTCTACACCGCACCCACCGATCTGCCCAGGCTCGCGCCCGGCGACGTGGTGCGCACCCGCAAGATCGACACCGGCCCCTACGTCGGCACCGAGGGCTGGCAGGTCGCCTTCCGGTCCACCAATTCCTCGGGCAACGCGATCATGGGCATCACCACCGTGCTGATGCCGATCGGCGTGCGCAACCCGCCGCTGGTCTCCTACCAGGCCCTGATCAATTCGCTCGGTTCGCAGTGCAACCCGTCGCGGTCGCTGTTCAACGGTGAACTGCAGGACGCGGCCGGCGCGATGCTGCCGATCGGACGCGGCTGGGCTGTCTCGCTGCCGGACTACCTCGGGCCCAACGTCGCCTACGGCGCCGGGAAGCTCAGCGGCATGGTCACCCTGGACAGCGTCAAGGCCGTGCAACGCGCCTCCGAACTGGGGCTGGGCACGTCCCCGGTCGCCATCGCGGGTTACTCCGGCGGCGGCATGGCCACCGGCTGGGCCGCCGCGTTGCAGCCCACCTACGCGCCCGATCTGAAGATTGCCGCGATCGTCGCGGGCGGCATCCCCGCCGACCTGGAGCAGATGGCCCTCGGCCTCGGCTTCGAGCCGCACCCCGGCTTCGGCCTGGCCTTCGCCGCGGCCATGGGCCTGGAGCGGGAATACCCGCAGCGCCTGCCGATCTCGGATCAGCTCAACGAGAACGGCCTGTGGTTCCGGGAATTCACGCACGACGCCTGCCGGCGCTTCCTGCTGTTCCACGGCGCCTTCCGCAGCGCCGACCAGCTGGCCGCTTCCAAGAGCCTGATGGACAGCCCCGTCGCCCGAGAGGTGCTGCACGAGAACAGCTTGCGCTTCTTCGACGGCGTGCCCACCGCGCCCACCTACATCTGGCAGGGCCGCTACGACACGTTGACGCCCTACAACAGCGTCGCCGAGACCGCCGACCGGTACTGCCGGGCGGGCGCGCCGGTCAAGCTCGTCACCTATGACATCGCCGAGCACATGACCGCCGCGGCGGCCGGGTTCGCCGAGGCCTGGAACTACGTGGAGTCGCGCTTCCGCAACGAGCCGGTGCCCACCAGCTGCTGAGCAGCTGAACTACCCGTCCGGGCGGGGTGCCGAGCAAGTAGCGGCACCCCGCCCGGGCGCATCTCGGGCCGACTTCGCCATCCCGGGCGAGGTTGCTGAATATTTGCTGACTGTCGGGAATACTGGTTCGGTGATCAAGACCGAACGCGAGCTCGCCGACGGCCGGACGATCCGGTATTACGACGCCACGCCGGTGGTCCGGGTCGCCGCCGACAGCCGTGACCTGCCCGTCGCCCATACCAGCTCACAGGCCCGCTTCGATCCGCTGCTGGGTGAGTGGGTGGTGGTCGCCTCGCACCGGCAGACCCGCACCTTCCTGCCGCCCGCGGACCTGTGCCCGCTGTGCCCGTCGACGCCGGACCGCGCCACCGAGATCCCGGAAACCGATTATCAGATCGCGGTTTTCGACAACCGGTTCCCGTCGCTGACGCTGACCCACCAGGACCTGCCCGAATCGGTCGAGGGCGCACCCCTGGCCCAGCTGCGCGACGGGTTCGGCAAGTGCGAGGTGGTGTGCTTCACCAGCGCCCACGACTCCTCCTTCGCCCAGCTGGAGCCGACCCGGGTGCGGCTGGTCGTGGACGTGTGGGCCGAGCGCAGCGCGGAGCTGGGCGAGGTCGACGGGATCGGGCAGGTGTTCTGCTTCGAGAACGCCGGCGCGGACATCGGGGTGACGCTCGCGCATCCACACGGCCAGATCTACGCCTACCCCTTCGTCACGCCCCGGGTCGCCAAGATCACCAGTAAGGTCACCGCGTACCGGAAAGCCCACGACACCAACCTGTTCGGCGATATCCTCGCCGCCGAACGTTCGGCCCGGCTGCGGGTGATCGCGGCCAACGAGGAGTGGACGGCCTTCGTGCCGCCGTTCGCGCGCTGGCCCTACGAGGTGCAGCTGTACCCGCACCGGCGGGTCGCCGACCTGCCCGAGCTCGACGACGCCCAGCGCGACGCCTTCGCCCAGCTCTATCCGGACGTGCTGCGCCGGTTCGCCCGCCGCTTCCCCGCCCCGATGCCATATGTGGCAGCCTGGAACCAGGCTCCCACCCCGAAATCCGGTGTGCCCCGCCAGGACTGGTGGCTGCACCTGCAACTGTTCTCGATCCGCCGGGCAGCGGACAAACTGAAATATCTGGCGGGATCGGAGTCGGGCATGAATGTGTTCATCAGTGACACCACGCCCGAACAGGTCGCGGCCGAACTGCGGGAGGTGCGGTGAACGTGTCCGAGGAACCAGCGGTGGACGTCGCGGCGATGCGCCCCGGCGGCATCTGGGCGGCGCCCGGCCGGGTCAACATCATCGGCGAGCACACCGACTACAACGGCGGCTACTGCCTGCCCATGGCCCTGCCGCAGGTGGTGCGGTGTACCGCGATGCCGAGAACCGACGGCCGGGTGCGGGTGGGCTCCCAGCAGCATCCCGCCGACCGGATCGACGTCCCGCTGGCCGGGCTGGCCGAATCCCAGGTCACGGGCTGGGCCCGCTACCCGCTCGGCGTGGTCTACGAGTACCACCGCCGCGGGCACCGCATACCCGGTGTCGACCTGGAACTGGACGGGTCGGTGCCGATCGGCGCGGGGCTGTCCTCCTCGGCCGCGATCGAATGCTCGGTGGCGATCGCCCTGCGTGACCTGTTCGAGCTATCGGTCTCCGACGCCGAACTCATCGACATCGCGAACAAGGCCGAGAACGACTACGTCGGCGCGCCGACCGGCACCCTCGACCAGACCGCCTCGATCCGCTGCATCGCCGGGCACGCGCTGTTCCTCGACGCCGGAACCGGCGAAACCGCCCAGGTGCCCTTCGATCTGGCCGCCAAGGGGCTGGCCCTGCTGATCGTCGACACGAACACCCCGCACGCGCTGGTCAACGGCGAGTACGCGCGCCGCCGACGCGAATGCGAGGCCGCCGCGGCCGAACTGGGCGTCGAGCGGCTGCGCGACGTCACCGATCTCCAGGCCCTCGCGGTGCTCACCGACCCGGTCCTGCGCCGCCGCGCCCGCCACGTGGTGAGCGAGAACGCCCGGGTGCTCGCCGTGGTCGAGGCCCTGCGCGACGGCTCCGACCCGCGCGCCATCGGCCCGATCCTCACCGCCGCGCACTCCTCGCTGCGCGACGACTTCATGGTCTCCACCGCGCAGCTCGACACCGCGGTCGAAGCCGCGCTCGACGCCGGCGCGCACGGCGCCCGGATGGTCGGCGGCGGCTTCGGCGGCAGCATCATCGCGCTGATCGACGCCCGCTTCACCGATCGCGTCGTCACCGAGGTCGAGAAGCGTTTCCGCGCGGCGCGTTTCGCCGAACCCCGGACGTTCACGGCGGTGCCGTCCGCCGGGGCGCGGCGGGTGGATCACCCATGACCCCACCGCCCTCGGGACAGCAGTACCGGATCACCTCCGGCGCGCAGGAGGCGGTCATCGTCGAGGTCGGGGGTGGCATTCGCGAATACCGGGTCGACGGCCGCGATGTCCTGCAGCCCTACGCCGAGGACTCGATGGCCGACGGCGCGCACGGCGCGGTGCTGATCCCGTGGCCGAACCGGTTGCGCGACGGCAAGTATCAGTTCGGCGGCGCCGACTACCGGGTGCCGCTGACCGAACCGGCCAAGAACAACGCGATTCACGGGTTCCTGCGCTGGCGGCCGTGGGATGCCTGCGGGTACAACGAGAACGAGGTCATCATGCGCACCTCGATTCATCCCCGGCCGGACTACCCGTTCCATCTCGATCTGGCCGTGCACTACGCGCTCGCCGAGGACGGCCTGACCGTGACCACGACCGCGCGCAACCCCGGGGCGGTCCCGGCGCCGTACGGCTGCGGCCATCACCCCTATCTGTCCCCGGGCACGGGCCGCATCGACGCGGCGATACTGCATCTGGACGCCGCCACCCGGATCCGGACCGACCCGTACCGCCAGCTCCCGACGGGCACCGAACCGGTCGCGGACACACCGCAATTCGACTTCACCAGCCCGCGCCAGATCGGATCGGCCACCATCGATCACGCGTTCACCGATCTGGCGCGCGACGAGGACGGCCGCGCCTGGGTGCGGCTGCGCGGCACCGATCATCGGATCGCCGAGCTCTGGGTGGACGAGACCTACCCGATCATCCAGCTGTTCACCGCCGACACCCTCGGCGCGGCCCATCGGCGCGCCGGCCTCGCCGCCGAGCCGATGACCTGCCCGCCCAACGCCTTCCAGAGCGGGGACCGCCTGATCCGGCTGGCGCCCGGCGCGTCTGTGACGACCCGCTGGGGCGCCCGGCTCAGCGCCGCGCCGTAGCGGGGATCCGTTCCAGCACACCGCCTGCGAACACGTCGTAGAGCGGCAGCGTTTCCAGGTGCACGTAGCCGATGTGGCAGTCGCACACGGCCAGTGGGCAGGCGCGCGGCCGCAGGGCCGCCCGATAGGAGCCGTCGTAGAGGTTGCCGAGCTCCGTACGGACGAAATGACAGCGGCGCACCGTGCCGTCGCCGTCCACCGAGATCACGGATTCCCCGGTGCGACAGGGCAATCCGCCGGATCGGTGGGGATGCAGGCTGTACTCGAACAGCGGGTCCAGTTCCGACCACGCGGCGGCGTCCGCGGCCGAGAGCTCATGTCCCTCCGGCGCGTTCACCCAGAGGTAGACATGCTCGGGCAGGTCCGCGCGCAACCGGCGGGCGGCGCCCAGATGCTCTGGGAAGCCGACCACGCCGACACTGAAGCGAATTCCCTTGTCCGCCAGATCCGCGCACTTGGCGGTGAAGCGTTCGTACGGGGTCTGGCCGGGGTGGTAGGTGCACCACAGCGCGAGCGTGCCGGGGTCGGCCTCGGTGAGCCAGTCGGTGCGGCAGCTCAGATTGGTCTGGATCGCCACCCGCCGGACCTGCGGCAGCCGCGACAGCTCGACCAGTGTCCGCCGGTACCAGGAACGCACCAGCCCTTCGCCCCACGGGGTGAACAGGATCGAGAGGCGATCGTCGGCAGGCTGATCGGCCACCCAGCCGGCGAAGCGTTCCAGCGCGGCGCGGTCGGCCCGCAGTTGCTCGCGGCTGTCCCGGCGCTTGGCGAAGGGGCAGTACGGGCAGTCGTAGTCGCAGGAGGCCAGCGGGCCGCGATACAGGATCGTCAGATCCGTGTGCCGCGTACCCAGTGCTAGCTCAACGGGGTTCATAAGCGGCCATCGCTGCGTGTACGGCGGGTGAGAACAGGCGTGGGCCGAGGGCGTCCGAGTAGGCCAGCCCCTCGGGTGTGAGGCGCAGTAGCGCCGGGCCCGCCGCCGGGTCGAGCCAGCCCAGTGCGGCGAACTCGTCGAGTTCGGCGGCGAAGTGCGCGCCCGGATCCGCGCCGAAGCGGGCGCGGTACTCGGCGACGTCCATTCCCTCGGCCTGCAACAGCGATTGCAGCAGATGCCGCCGCCGGGCCTCGTCCTCGTCGATCGCGCGGCCGACCTCGGCGCGGGTGAAATCCGTTGTCCGCGTGTAGTTGTCGATGATGCCGCGGACCTCGCGCGGTGCGACCGCGTAGTCGAAGGAGTAGTGCAGTCCCGCGGTGTAGGAGCGCGCGCCGCACCCCAGACCGATCATTCCGTCGGTTTGGCAGGCGTAATCGACCGGACCGGCCTCCGGCGCGCCGGGGCGGCGGAACATGCGCATCGAGGCCTGCTCGTAGCCGTGTTCGAGCAGCAGATCGCGACCGGCGCGGTACAGGCGCAGGCGCTGCTCGTCCCAGTCCGCCTCGGTGTCCCCGCCGAGTTTGCCGAGGCCGGTCAGCGGGCGCACGTACAGCGGGTACAGGTAGAGCTCCTCGGGCCGCCAGGCCAGCGCGGCCGCGAGCGAGGTGCGCCAGCTGCGTTCGGTCTGGCCCTCGATGCCGTAGATCAGGTCGATATTGAGCACCGGGATGCGCGCGGCCCGAATCCGAGCCAGCGCGGCCTCCACCTCCGCGCGGCGCTGCGGTCGCACCGCCGCCTTGGCCTCGCTGTCCACGAAACTCTGCACGCCGATGCTCACCCGGGTCGCGCCGCGCTCGGCCAGCACCGCGAGGCGGTCGGCCGTGGCGGTGGTGGGCGAGGTCTCCACCGAGAGCGGGACCGCGCGCAGATCCGCGCCCATCCGCTGCTCGGCGATATCGCAGAGCCGGGTCAGCTCGTCGGCGGACAGGTAGGTCGGCGTGCCGCCGCCGAAGGCCGCCGCCGCGAAGCGCACCGGCCGGTCCCCGAGCGCCGCGCGCACGGCGTCGGCCTGGCGCTCGAGGGCGTCCAGGTAGCGGCCGGTCAGGTCGTCGGGCGCGCCGATCCGGGTGAACAGATTGCAGAAGCCGCACCGGTATTCGCAGAACGGGATGTGCGCGTACAGCGACAGCGCGTCGACCGGTTCGCGCTCCCAGAGTGCGCGCAGCGGCGGCCGGTCGGGCAGGGGACGGTAGGCCGTCTTGTGCGGATAGCCGTAGACGTAGCTCTGGTAGGGGCGGGGACGAATCAGCGTGGTCATGGGTTGGCCTCTAGGAAGAACTGGGCATAGGGAACGGTCCATACCGATTCGTGGCCGAGGCGGTGCCCGGTGAAACCGTCCTCGCCGTAGGCGGTGCCGTGATCGGAGCAGACGATGGCGAAGCAGCGGCGGCGACTACGCAGCGCGGCGAACAGCCGGCCGATGTGCCGGTCGACGTATTCCAGTGCGGCGGCGTGAGTTTCGCGGGAGTCGCCGTCGGCCTTGGTCGCGCCGGGCAGATGGAACCAGTTCGGCTGATGCAGGGCGGAGACGTTGACGAACAGGAACAGCCTGCGCTCGCGCGGCAAGGCGGCGACAACCTGCTCGGCCCGGCGCACCTGCGCCTCGAAGGATTCCGGCGCGGCCACCGAGAACTCCGGGTCCCAATGGCTCTCCTGGAACAGCCCGGGCAGGGTCGACCCCATCGGGCCGCGCTTGTTGAAGAACCCCACGCCGCCGATACACACCGTGCGATACCCCTCGCCCGCGAGCGCGGACACCAGATCCGGGGTATCGAACACGAACGTGCGGCCCGCGGTGGTCTCGCTGCCCTCGAACCGGGCCGCGAACAGCCGCGGATGCGGGCCCGGCGCGGCGGGCGTCGGCAGGAATCCCGCGAACATCGCCTGGTGCGAGGCGTAGGTGAAACTGCCCGGCGCATGGCGCTGCTCCCACACCCCGCCCGGCAGGTGCCGGGCCAGATTCGGCAGCCGGCCCGCCGCGATCAGCTCGGCCGCGACATCGAACCGCAGCGTGTCCAGGGTGACCAGCAGCAGGTCGTCGCGCCCGATCACCTCGTTCATATCCGGATCAGGCATGTGCGACGCTCCCGGCCCGGCGCCGGATGGCGGCGACCTGCGCGTCGTAGGTGTCCCCGGATTCGGCGCCGCCGCCCGCGAAACCGCGCAGGCCCGGCAGCAGATCACCGAACGCGTTGACCTCGCCGACGGCGAACCGCCGCCAGCCCGGCGCGGGCAGCAGATCCACACCCACGCGGGAGAAGCCGGGGAAACAGGCCGCGGCGTGTTCACACGTCGCCAGCGCCTGCGCCCAGTGCTCGCCGATGACCGCCCGGGCCGCGGCCAGATCGCCCCGCGCACCGCCGAGATGCAGGTTCGTCATCGGCCAGCGGCTGGTCCGGACCACCGCGTGGGTGGCGCGGCCGTCGACCACGACGACCCGCAGATCGGCCGTGCGGCCGTGCAGGGCGGCCTTGGGCAGCCAGCGTTCCAGGTGCAGGCCGTCCGGAGCGAGCGCGTCGACGATCGCGGCGACCTCGGCCTCGGTGGTGTAGGTGGCGACGCGCAGCGAATTGAACAGGCCGCCCTCGGGATCGCGGCGGACCGAGGTGGTCGCGCGGACGCGCCCACCGCTCGCCGTCGCGATGGCCAGCACGCCGGAGGCCGAGGAACCGTGCGCGAGTTTGACGAAGACGCGCGTGAGTCCGGCGTCGGCCATCAGCGCCCGCACGTCGTCCCAGCCGCCGAGCGCCGGGTGCGCGGGCCCCGAGGTCGGCGAGAACGGCACGGGGACATCGGCTTTCGACAGCACGCCGTGGCACAGGCGCTTGTCGAAGAGCACGGCCAGATCCTCGGGGTCGTCCAGCAGACGCGCCGGCAACCCGCGCGCCGCGGCGAGGAACCGCCGGTACCAGAGTGCCGAACCCTCCACCCGGGTCGGATCGCCGGTCGCGCGCAGGATGCGGTCGACCGCCGCGTCCTCGCCGGGCGAATCCAGCCGCACCATCTCATCGGGGTCGAACTCGGCGCGCCCTTCGAGCACGTCGAGCCACGACACGACCCTGGCCTGCGGTAAACCGGCGCGCCGCAGGGCATCTTGGAATCCGGTGACGCGGCGGTTGCCGGGGATGCCGACGACGGCGAGCGCGGGTAGGGCGTTCACTCCCCTACCGAGACGTAGCGCCACTCCCGGTCGTCGTCTATTTCGGCCTCCTCCTCTTCGGAGAGGATCACCTCCACGCCGAACGGTTCCAGGGCCGCGGCCAGCCGCTTGCTCAGCGCCGAGCTGATGAAGTGGTGGTGCAGGTCGAGGGTTTTCAAGTGGGTGAGCGGCTGGCCCTCCAGCAGCGCGGCGGCGCCCTCGTCGCCGAGTGTGCCCAGGGACAGATCCAGCGTCGTCAGGCGCGCCACCACCGGCGCCGCGGCCACCGCGACCGCGACCTGGTCCTGAATCTCGCTGTTCCGCAGGCCGAGATGGCGCAGCGCGGGGAACCTGGTCCCGGACAGGAACGGCTCGAGATCGCTGATCTCGGCCGTGGCGCCGTATTCGGAGGTGCCGAGCCAGAGGTCCAGGCGCTCCACCGCGGGCAGCTCGCTGGCGGCGATCGCGCGCAGCACCTCCACGTCCAGGCCGCCGGTCTGCACCGACAGCGTGCGCAGCTTCGCGTGCTCGATCGGCCGCAGGCGCATGTTCTCGCCGCCGCGGAAGCCGAACTCGCGCAGCTTGGGGAACGCTTCGAGCAGTGGCGTCACATCGGATTGATGGATCCAGGAGCACTCGTTCTCGTCATAGGTGATGTCGCCGAGGAACACCGCGCGCAGCGCGGGCAGCCGATCCGCGGCCTCGACCAGCGCGGCCACCACCGGCTCGGAATCCTCGTCGCCCTCGCCCCAGACTCCGACGACCAGCGCGCGCACCGCCGTGCTCTCCACGGTGTCCAGGAAGCGGGCGAACGCGTTCACCCAGCTTTCCTTGCTGTCCCACGGTTCGATGGCGACGCGCCAGGCCACGTCGTCGGCCGCCGGCAGGTCGGCGGTCGAGGCGGCGTCGGGAAAATCGACCACGGGTAGCCCGTGGAATCCCTCCATGTGGTCGGAAATGGCCATGTCGCGGGCTCCCCATATCTCAACGATCCGATGTGCCAGCAAGTTCTACCAGGGGCGGCCGACAGCCGCGCGGGCCGCCGCGAATTGTCGTACCCCCGCGCTACTTTCGAATGCGGGAGCCGGCGCACGGGGCGGCGGCTCGGAGGGAGTAGGCGATGTTCCGACAGGGCGACGTATTGATCATGCCGATCACGAAGGAGTCCGTGCCCGAGCGCTTCCAGGCCGAGTCCGGTGAGCCGCGCGACGGTCGCGGGCGCCTGGTGCTGGCGCTGGGCGAGGTCACCGGCCACGCGCACGCGCTCAGCGCGCCCGGCCGGCTGATCCGCACCGGCACGGCCACCGCGCCGAAGCTGCTGCATCTGCCCGAGGGCGGGCGGCTGGTGCACGAGGAGCACGCGCCGATCGCCCTGCCCAAGGGCTGGTACCGGGTGATCCGGCAGCGCGAATACGTGCCCGGTTCGGTCCGCGTCATCGCCGACTGATCTTCGTAAACTCCAGCACAGAGCGGATTCTCATGCACACCATCGATTCTTGGCGCGGCGTCGCGGCCACCAGCGGGCGGGCCGATCGGCCGGCCGCCGAGGCCGGAGTGCGGCGCGCGTACACCGCCGCCGGGCTGGCCGAGCCCGCCCACATCCTCTGGGCCGACTCCCCGGTCGCGGGCGTCGCCGCGGTCCGCGCGCTGGAGCGGCCGGGCCGCAGCGTGCGCGAGACCGTCCGCACCCGGCCCTGGGCCGCCGAGCGCGAGCGGCGCTACACCGAACTCGGCGCCGAGGGCTGGAACGAGCTCTGGAACGCGACCGGCGGGCAGCTCTGGGACAGCACCCGGGCCCTGGCCGAACGCATCCGGGTCGGCGTGATCGAGGACATCCTCGGCCCCTTCGAAGCCGGCGCGGACGACGACACCGGCGACGCGCGCCGGGCCCGCACCGCCGCCGAACGCGAGATTCGCGGCGTGCTGCTCGATGCCGTCCTCGGCCAGCACGACGCACCGTGGCTGGCCGCGTTCGACGGCGCCGAGAGTCTGGCGGGCCTGGCCCAGGTCGCCCGGAGCGCGGGCTGGTGGTGGCCGTTCGAGCACGCCGTCGTCCTCTGTGAGCGGCCGCTGCATCTCGAGCGGGACGAAGCCGGGCGGCTGCACAGCGGCGAAGGGCCCGCGCTGGCCTTCCCGGACGGTTTCGCGCTGTACTCCTGGAGCGGAATGCCGGTTCCCGCGGGCTTTCTCAGCGAACTGAGCACGCTGACCCCGCAGCGCATCCGCGAGGAGGAGAACGCCGAGCTCCGCCGCGTCATGCTCGAATACTTCGGCTACGACCGCTATCTCGCCGAATCCGCGGCCGAGCCGGTGCACCGCGATGAGACCGGCATCCTGTGGCGGATACCGCTGCCCGACGACGAGGACGTGGTGATGGTGGAGGTGGTCAACTCCACGGCCGAGCCGGACGGCTCGTTCAAGACCTATTGGCTGCGGGTGCCGCCCAGCACCCGGACCGCCAAGCAGGGCGTGGCCTGGACCTTCGAATTGGACGCGGCGAGCTACGAACCGCTGCGCCAGACCTGATTTCAGGCCAGGAAGTGCGCCACGCTGCGCCGGATCTTGTCGACCGCGGCCGGATCACCGCACCGCAGGGCGGTATTCGCCGCGCTCAGCACGGCATCGATCTGGAAGGCGACGAGGTCGGCGTCACGCGCGCCGACCTCGCCCGCGGTCACCGCCCGCTGTAGCTGGTCCGCGAGCGCGGCGAGCCATGCGCCCTTGGTGGCGAGCAGGGCGTCGCGGACCGGGCCGGGCACGCTGTCGAACTCGGCCAGCGTGGCGTTCCAGAAGCAGCCGCCCGCGAACAGCGGCGCGACGGCGTAGTCGATCCAGCGTTCGACGAGCGCTCGGAGGCGTTGCGCGCCTTCGGGTTGCTCCTGCGCGGGCCGCACGACCGAATCCACAAACAGGCGCCGTGCGTGTTCGATCGTGGCCAGTTGCAGGGCTTCCTTGGTGCGGAACAGCGTTTGGATACCGGCTTTGCTCAGCCCGGTGTCGGTGGCGAGGCGGCCGAAGCTCAGGCCGCCGAGCCCTTCCAGCGAGGCGAGGTCCACCGCTTGGCGCAGCACCAGCTGCCGGGTGCGCGCGCCGCGTAGCAGGCGCTTGTCGGTGATCTGCTCCGCCGCCGCACTGTGCATGCGGTCGATCGTACTCTCGGTTCTCAGCGGGCCAGCCGATGTGCCAGCTGCTTCACCAGTTCCGCCGCGATCACCGCTTGGCCCGAGGTGGAGAAGTGGATGCCGTCCGCGCTGAGCAGGTTCGGCCGGTCGTTGAACTCGTGGTCCCAGAAGTCGGTCAGCACTGCGTCGTACTCCCCCGCCAGCCGGCGGGTGAGGTCGTTGAGCCGGCGCAGGCGATCGTGCCAATCGGCGAACACGGGAACGACGTAGGCGCGGCCCAGCGTGAACACCGAGAGCTGCGCGCCGGTGGCGGCCGCGAGCTCGTACATCGTCCGCAGATCGTGCTCGATCGCGTCGAAGTCGGGGTCGCGGCGCACGATGTCGTTCGCGCCGGAATTCAGGTGCAGCAGGTCGGGTTCGAAGGCCCGGATCCGTTCGAACTGCTCGACCAGCACCTCGGGCGTCTTCGCGCCCACCTGCGCCAGGTTCAGATAGGCCAGATCCGGCCGCACACTGCGCAGTATTCCCGCCATCCGCTCACCCCACCCGATCGGCGCGTAGCCGGGCGTGGGATCGCTGGTGCCCGCCGAGAGGCTGTCACCGATCACGCCGAAGCGCCGCCACGGCGCGTCGTAGAGCAGCGCCGCGGCCGCCTCCGGGCGCAGGCACAGCGGGTCCGTCTCTTCCGAAAGCATCGTCGATGTCATAAACTAAGCATACGGTCGACCGCACACTTACTGCAAGCAGCTCGGAAGGCGCTCGGCGAGACGGTGGATTAGGTTGATGCGCAATCGAACTGGAGGAATCCCCGAATGGCTCACCTATGAAGGTGCATCACCTGAACTGCGGCAGCATGCGCCTGCCGACCGTCGACCTGATCTGCCATGTGCTGCTCATCGAGACCGACAACGGCCTGGTCCTGGTCGACTCCGGGCACGGGCTGCGAGAGTCCGCCGACCCCGCCGGGCGGCTCGGCCCGATCCGCCGGTTCAACCGGCCCGCCTGCGACCCCGCCGAGACCGCCGCGAAACAGGTGCAGGCCTTGGGTTTTCAGCGCACGGACGTGCGCCACATCATCCTGACGCACTTCGACTCCGACCACGCCGGCGGCCTCGCCGATTTCCCGGACGCGCAGGTGCACCTGACCGCCGCGGAATTGCGGGGCGCCGTCACCGAGCCGACCTGGCAGGAGCGCGTGCGGTTCCGTTCACCCCAGTGGTCGCACCATCCGAAGTTCGTGGAGCACACTCCGGCCGGTGAACCGTGGCGCGGTTTCGCCGCCGCCCAGGAACTCACCGATATCGCGCCGGGCATCGTGCTCATCGCGATGCCCGGCCACACCCGCGGCCACGCCGCCGTCGCGGTGGATGCCGGGCATCGCTGGGTGCTGCACTGCGGTGACGCCTTCTATCAGCAGGGCACCCTCGACGGCCGCTCGAAGGTACCCGCCGTCCTCACCGCGATGGAGGCCTTCACCGCCGTGGACCGGAAGCAGGTGCGCGCGAACCACGCCCGCCTGGCCGAGCTCTACGCGCGCGCGGATCCGGATCTACTGCTGGTCTGCTCCCACGACCCGGTCCTGCTCGACCGGGCCCGGGCCACCGCGCACGCCTAGAACGCCTCGCCCTCGGTGCTGACCTCGAAGGTGTTGAGGAAGTTGCACACCAGCTGGTAGAAGCCCACGGTGAGCACGAAATCCGCCAGCTGGCCGACGCTGAACTGCCGCAGGGCCGCCGCGCGATCGGGCCCGCCGAGGGTGTGCTCGGCCAGCAGGCGATCGGTCCAGCGCAGCACCGCGGCCTCCGCGGCGGACAGGCCGTCGAGCAGGCCGGTCTCGGCGGCCTTGATCGCGGGTTCGCCGAGACCGACCGCGCGCGCGAACCTTTCGTGGTGATGCAGTTCGTAGGGTGCGCTATAGGCATGGCCGACGCGCAGGATGGCCAGCTCGCGCAGGTCCATCGGCATCGAATTGCGCTGCAGCATCGCGTCGGCCACCGCGTAGAAGCTCAGCGCCATGCCCGGCGAGTGCGCGATCATCCGGTAGACGTTCGCGTTGCGCGTGGTCAGCGCCGCGCGCACCGCGTCGGACAGGGTCTCGCTCTCGGGGTAATCCATCTCGTGCCTCCTCAGGCCGGCTTGTCGACTTCGCCGCGGATCGGGTCGCTGCCGTCCCAGGTGGCGGCCACCTCCCGGATGTACTGGAAGAACTGGCCTTTCGGGCCGCTGGTGTCGGAGATCTCGATGATGTGGCCGAACGATTTCTCGGTATCGAAGTAGGCGAAACGCCCCTGCGGGCCGCCGATGCACCCTTCGTGGCCCACCTCGTACCCGAGCCCGAGGGCCTTGTCGTACAGGCCCTGGAAATCGTCGGTCCAGTAGGCGATGTGCTGCAAACCTTCGCGCCCGGAGTCCAGGAACTCCCGGTACAGCGACGGCGCGTCGTTGCGCTGCTGGATCAGCTCGATCTGCAGATCACCCGAATTGGCCAGGGCGATACTCATTTCACCGCGGATGGCGCGCCCCGATGGGTGAAATAGTCGGTCGGCACGTCGTGGACGTAGAACCACGGCCCGATGCCCTGCTCGAGCCACCGCCGCATCTCGACCCGGATATCACGCACCACATAGCCCAACTGGGCGGGTTTTCCGAAGATCCGGCTCACAAGCAGCTCCATCCATCGACGACCTCCGGCGAGCATCGCCGCCGAGTACGACTTCCGTCAATCCCCGAATGCTGGTGGCCGGACATCGTCACCCGTTCCGGTGGTTTCGCAGCTGCCAGGGATCGTGCGCGTTGAACAGCGCGATCTCGGGGTTGGTGCGCGTCAGCTCCCGCAGCCGGGCCTGGGTGCCCAGGCGCAGATCCCGGTCGAACTCGGCGCTCTGCTGCAGGTAGTCCAGTACCGGATGCGGAGTCGGCGGCAGCTCCAGTTCGCGGTGGTAGTAGTAGGCGTCGCCGCAGTGCAGCAGCCACCGATCATCCTGTCGCACCGCGACTCCCATGTGCCCCGGGGTGTGCCCGCGCAGCGGCACGAGCCGGAAGTCCGGCCCGAGCCCCTCGGGAACGGCGGCGGTGAACCCGAACCACTCGTCGCCGGGTTCCGGGGTGTAGGTCACCCAGTTCGGCCCGTGCGCCCAATGCGCCGGCCGGTACCGGGTCGCCGCCGCTTCGGCCAGCGCCGTGTCGAGTTCGGCCGTGTGCACGTGCACCTTGGCCGCGGGGAAATCGGGCAGGCCGCCGGAATGGTCCACGTCGAGGTGGGTGAGCAGGATGTGCCCGACATCGCCCGGCGCGTACCCGAGCCGCTCGATCTGGCGCACCGCGGTCTCCTCCTCGTCGAGCGCCGGTTGCGCGAACCGCACCCAGTCGGCTTCCAGCGTCCCCTCCGGGTCCCGCACGTTCACCAGGCCGAGCCCGGTCTCGATGAGCACCAGGTCGTCCGCGGTCTCGACCAGGAGGCAGTGGTTCACGGTATGCGCCGGGTCCGCTCCCGCGGTGGTCGCTTCGATCTTCGCCATGGACCCGCAATTGAGGTGATGAATCTTCATGCCCGCTAGTCTGTGACTTGAAGCGCGCTTCAAGTCAAGGAGTGAATGTGCCCACCGCCCAGCTCGATATCGCCGAGGTCGCCACCCACGCCGGCCTGGCCGCCTCCGCCCTGCGCTACTACGAGCAGCAGGGCCTCATCACTTCCGTCGGCCGCAACGGTCTGCGCCGCACCTACGACCCCGAGGTGCTCCCCCGCCTCACCCTGATCAACTGCGCCCGCCGCGCCGGGTTCACCATCGCCGAAATCCAGCACTTCCTGCGCGCCACTCCCGGCGACACCGAACTCCGCACCCAGCTGGCCGCCAAGGCCCGTGCAGTCGAGGAGGACATCGCCCGCCTCACCCGGATGCGCGACGGCCTCACGCACGCGGCCGTCTGCACGCACGCCCGGCTGGTCGATTGCCCGGAGTTCAAACGCACCCTGGCGGCCCCGGACGCCGCCTGCTGATCCGCTCCGCTCAGACGTCGCCGAACAGGGAAAGCTGCTGCGAGGCAACGGTTTCGCCGAGTCGTCGCAGGCATCGGACACAGGTGACCGAGGCGCGGGTGGGCTGGAGCGCCGCGGGCGACCACCCGGCAACGCCGGTGTGGCAGACCAGCTCCGGCACTTCTTCCCCGCCCACCCAGTGACCGAGGCTGACGGCATGGACGGTCCGCCCGGCGCGCACCACGGCATGGACGCCGGCGTCACCGAAGGTCGCCCGCGCGGACGCGGCCAGCGGAGAGATATCGGTCATGCGACCAACCATACGAGCGCGCACCGACAGCACGCGGTGACGTGGCCGGTCAGCGTTGCTCGGCTGTCCCGTCGTGCCCGGCCAGCAGCTGGGTGAACGGGGCCGAGCGGCCGACGGCGTTGCCGGAGCGGCGCGGGCGCTGGCCGTCCTCGGCCATGAAGCCGCGGACCGCCGCGTCCTCGGTGACCAGCAGGCGGGCGAACTCCGCCGCCGCGCGGCCGACCCGATCCTCGGTGCCGGCGGTCTGCAGATCCTCGGTCGCGCAGAAGACACCGGTCGTCGCGACGTTGGCGCGCAGGTAGATGAACAGCGGGCGGATCGCGTATTCCAGCACCAGGGAGTGCCGGGCGGTGCCCGCGGTGGCGCCGATCAGCACCGGCATGCCGTTGAGCGCGTCCGGATCGAGCGCGTCGAAGAACATCTTGAACAGGCCGCTGTACCCGGCGGCGATGATCGGCGTCACCGCGATGACACCATCGGCCGCCGACACCCGTTCGCGGACCGCCGCGACGGTCGCGGTGGGCAGGCCGCCGGTGGTGACGCTGGTCGCCAGCTCGATCGCCAGCTCACGCAACTCCACGACGTCCAGCTCCACCGATTCACCGCGATTGCCGACCGCGGCACGCACCGCCTGGCCCAACCGGTCCGCCAGCAGGCGCGTGGTGGAGGGTTGCGACAAGCCCGCGGTCAGCACCACCACTCGGCGGGTCACGAACGGTTCCCGTCCGCCTCGTCGGCCGGGAGCTTGCTCATCGCCACTTCGCGCCCCGGCTCCACCTGATGGAACGGGTCGTCCGGCCCGAGTTCCGACAGCGTGGGATGGGTGGGCGGGTCGCTCGGCACCCCGGCGGGACGGCGGGACTCGAATTCCGCGCGCAGCACCGGCACCACCTCGCGACCCAGAATCTCGATCTGCTCGAGCACCACGCTCAACGGCAGCCCGGCGTGATCCATCAGGAACAGCTGACGCTGGTAGTCGCCGACATAGTCCGCGAAACCCAGCGTCCGCTCGATCACCTGCTCCGGCGTGCCGACGGTGAGCGGGGTGAGCTCGGCGAACTCCTCCAGCGACGGGCCGTGCCCGTAGACCGGGGCGTTGTCGAAATAGGGGCGGAAGAATTCCTTGGCCGTGGCCTCGGAATCCGCCATGAACACCTGCCCGCCCAGTCCGACGATGGCCTGGTTCGCCGCGCCGTGCCCGTAGTACTCGAAGCGTTCCCGGTACAGGCGCACCATCTGCTGGGTGTGCTCCTTGTTCCAGAAGATGTTGTTGTGGAAGAACCCGTCCCCGTAATAGGCGGCCTGCTCGGCGATTTCGGGTGAACGGATCGAGCCGTGCCAGACGAAGGGCGGGGTGTCGTCCAACGGGGCGGGTGTGGAGGTGTAGTTCTGCAACGGCGTGCGGAACTTGCCCTGCCAGTTCACCACCGGCTCGCGCCACAGTTTGCGCAGCAGGTGATAGTTCTCGATGGCCAGCGGGATGCCGTCGCGAATGTCCTTGCCGAACCAGGGGTAGACCGGCCCGGTGTTGCCGCGCCCCATCATCAGGTCGACGCGGCCCTCGGCCAGGTGCTGGAGCATGGCGAAGTCCTCGGCGATCTTCACCGGATCGTTGGTGGTGATCAGCGTCGTCGCGGTGGACAGCACCAGGTGCTCGGTCTTGGCGGCGATATAGGCCAGCATGGTGGTGGGCGAGGACGGCACGAACGGCGGATTGTGATGCTCACCGGTGGCGAAGACATCCAGGCCGACCTCTTCGGCCTTGAGCGCGATGGCGAGCATCGACTGGATGCGTTCCGCTTCGGTGGGGGCCACACCTGTGGTCGGATCGGGAGTGACGTCGCCGATCGTGAAGACTCCGAACTGCATCGTCCCTCCTGGGATGTGAGGCGGTAGCCGCGCGACCCAGGGTATAGCAAACTTCTGGCACACTGAATGGCGGCGCATCTCCGACGGAGGGAACGGCAATGACGACAACACCCGGTGACCCGCTGCCCGCTATCCCGTTCGAACCTTGGCGGCCCACCAAGGAGACACTGCACCGATTCTCGCAGATCATCGGAAAGGTGGCGCTGGCCAAGGGCATTCGGCGCAACCACTGGTGGCACATGACCTACCGACTGACCGCGCGCGGCTGGACCACGGTCCCGCTCGGCTCGGCCCGCACCGGCCCCGTCTTCACCTGCGCCTTCGACTTCTTCGACCACGAGCTGCAGATCAGCACCGACCGGGGTGCCCGCGCGGTGGTGCCACTCACCGGACAGTCGGTCGCCACCTTCTACGCCGCCGCGATGCGCGCGCTGCGCGATCTCGGCATCGAGGTCACCCTGGCCCGGCCCTACCCCTACGACCTGCCCGACGCGCACCGTCCGTTCGCCGAGGACACCGAACACGCCGACTACGTACCGGATCTCGCGCAGCACGCGTTCCGCGTGCACAGCCAGGTCGGCCGGATCCTGGAGGAGTTCAGCTCCACCTTCTCCGGCACGATCAGCCCGGTCCAGCTGTTCTGGCACACCTTCGACCTTGCGGTGCAACGGTTCTCGCCGCGCCACATCGCGATGACCGACAGCGTCGACCCGGTCACCCGGGAGGCCTATTCCCGCGAGGACATCTCCGCGGGCTTCTGGTTCGGCGACGACAACGTCCCGGCCCCCACCTTCTACTCCTACACCGCCCCCGAACCCCCGGGCATCGACCAGCAACCCTTGCGGCCGGCCGGTGCGCAATGGGTTCCGGCCGGCAGCGGCCACAACGCCTACTACCCCTACGACGCCGCCCGCGGCGCCGCCGACCCCATCGCCGCCACCCTGGAATTCTTCCAATCCGCCTATACCGCCGGTGCGAGCCTGGCCGGCTGGCCCGCCGAGGATCTCACCTGCTGGGGCGGCATCACCGATCCGATTCGCCGGCTGCCCGAGCCGCACTGGCCGACCGGAACCTGAGTTTCGTCAAATCGGTTGCCCGCGAGGCCGATAGCGTCGAAGATCTGCTTGCACAGGGGCGAACCTCCGCCCTGCGACGCTAGGCGATTCATGAACACGGATTTTCCGACAACGGCCCGACCCCTGCGCACCCGGGCCATCCTGGCGGCGACGGCAGGCTATCTCGCCCTGATCGGCCCGATCATCATGGTCACCGCGATCATGATCGCGATCAACTCCGACGCCGGCCGCGACAGCCCGGAAGCCGATCGCGTCGTGACCATGCTCGCCGCCGGCGCTGTCGTGATCGTCCTCAGCTGGCCGCTGCTGCTGATTCCGGTGATCCTCTGGACCGTCCGCGCCAGATCCAATGCCGAGGCGCTCTACCCGGCAACCCACCGCTTGTCGCGTGGATGGGCGATCGCGGGCTGGTTCATCCCGATCGCCAATCTGATCCTGCCCCTCGTGGTCATCGCCGACATCGCGCGCGCCACCGGCAGCGTCCCCCGAACGGTCTGGACCTGGTGGTTCGGCTGGCTCGCCGCCACGATCGTCTTCTGGGGCGCCATCGTCGCCGCCGGGCGCACCGAGTGGCCGGACTCCGCGCGAATCGTGTCCCAGGGCATGCTGGCCGGCGTGGCGTTGTACGTAGTCGCCGTCGTCGCGCTGAGCTCATTCGTGCGCACCGTCGCGCGCCGCCAGGACCAGTCCCTGGCCGACCGGACAACACACACCTGACGCACAGCATCGAGGGGTGTGTTGGCGCAACGATTCTCGCCCGGTTCGGGCAGAATGCGACGCCATGAAGTGGCCCTCATGGATCCGTGATCAGCAGACGAACCAGCGCGAGCATCAGCAGCGCATGCACCGAGCCGCCGGCGTCGCCACGGTCAAACTGGTGTGTCATCAGGACCTGTGGGACCAGCTGGATCTGTGGCAGATCAGCAGCGGCCATCGCCCGGCCGAGTGGGTCGCACCCGAATACGTCCGGCGTATCAGCCACGACATGGTCGAGGTGCCGCTGTCGGGTCTCAATGTCGCGGCGCTGCTGCGGATCACCCGCCGCCACCGCCTGATGACCGACGCCCGCCACCCGGAACTGCACGCGGTGGCCGGCAGCGTGTACGACCGGATCGCCGCGGCGATCGACGCCGTCGAGGACACCGACTCCGAGGGCCTGCTCCCGCCGATCGTGCTGGAAGACGAGTTCAGCCCCGTCGCCTGACCACGCGCAGCAATCCGAACGACCGTTGGCTACGACTAACTACTGCCCACGACAAACAGCCGAGCGAAGGAGCCGACTGCCATGCCCACCCTCACTACCGCCGGCGCCGAGCAACCGGGCGGTCCCGCCGCCCCGTTCGATCCGGTCGCCCACGCGCAGTCGATCGTGGGTCATCGGTTCCGCGTAGGCGACTCCTACGAGGTCGGTCGCGAGAAGATCCGGGAATACGCACGCGCGGTGCAGGACTCGCATCCGGTGCACCGCGACGAGCAGGCGGCCCGGCAGTACGGGCACGCGGGCTTGGCGGCGCCGCCGACCTTCGTGTCCCTGCTCGCGGACGCGGTGCAGGAGGCGCTGGCCGAGCTCCTGGTGGGCTACGACCTCACCGCCACGATGCAGACCGATCAGGTTTTCGACTTCCTGCGGCCGATCGTCGCCGGCGATCATCTCGTCAGCAATATCTCGCTGCACTCGTTCCGGCAGGCGTTCGGCGGTGACCTCTTCGTGGTCGAGAACGCCGTCACGAACCAGCACGGCGACGTCGTCGTCATTGCTCGAACGAGTCTGATCGCCCGCTCGGGCCCGGCCGAGGCCCACGCCGACATCGCGCAAGCGCTGACGCTGGTCCTGCGGCAGCAGCACGGCGCGGCCGGTCCGGTCGAGCCGGTCACCCTGAACGAGGATTCGGAATCCGCTGTGCCGCAGTCGCTCCGGGCGCGCCCGGTCGACTCGGTGACGGTGGGCGACGTGCTGCCGACCCGGGTCTTCGAACTCACCCTGGGCGATCTGGTGCACTACGCGGGCGTCTCGGGCGACTCGAATCCCATCCACTGGCACGCCCCCGCCGCCCAGCTCGTCGGCCTCGACGGCACCGTCGCGCACGGCATGCTGACCATGGGCCTGGGCGCGGGCTACGTCACCTCCTGGCTCGACGACCCGGGCGCGCTCCGCCAGTTCGCCGTGCGCATGACGAGCCCGGTCCACGTGAGCGCGGCGGGGCCGAGCACGATCGAATACCAGGGCAAGGTCAAGAACCTCGATCCCGACACCGGGCTCGCGACCATCGCGCTGTCGGCAATCCACAACAGCCGCAAGATCTTCGGCCGTGCGACGGCGACGGTGCAACTGTCGGGTTAGGCCAGCGCGCCACGCAACGCCGCGCACACCGCGACCACCGCCGGGGACCCACCGGTGCCGCGCCGGTAAGCGACCGAGGTGCGCCGCTGAGCCGGAAGCGCGGTCAGGACGACACCGGCGGGTGGCGCGGCGACCCCGAGTTCCGGGACGAGCGCGACGCCCTGACCGGCGGCGACCAAAGCCAGGACGGTCCCGAAATCGTCGGCGTGGTGCCGGATCCGCGGCGTGAAACCCGCGGCTTCGCAGGCGCGGATCATCATCGTGTGGCAGAGGGTGCCCGGGGTGCCCGCGATCCAGGCGGCGTGGCGGCGGGCCGAGAGCGGGTCGGGGGTGGTGGCGGCGAGGTAGATCGTTTCCTCGAGCAGTGGTTCGGCATCGATCGCCGGGTCCGGGGCGGCCGGGACATAGTCGTACTCCTGAACCAGTGCGACATCGAGGGTTTCGGTGCGCAGGGCCTGCGGAACGGTGGCCGGGTCGACCTCGGTGACCATCAGTTCCAGCCGCGGATGGTCGCGGCTGAGCGCGACCAGTGCCGGCGAGACGATCGTCGGCACCGCGGAGGGAAACGCGCCGATCCGCAACTGCCCCGCGAGTTCGGCGTGCCCGGCGGCCAGGTCGGCTTCGGCTTGGGCCAGCGCGGCGAAGATCGTCTCGGCGTGCTCGACCAGGGTCAGCGCGGCAGGGGTCAACTCGACGCGGCGGCCGGTGCGTTCCAGCAGGGCCACGCCGGTTTCCCGTTCCAGCGCGGTCAACTGCTGGGAAACCGCCGACGGGGTGTAGGACAGCGCTTCGGCCACCGCGGCGATGGTTTTGCGGTGGGCGAGTTCGCGCAGGAGACGCAGCCTTCTCACATCCAGCATCAGTTCAGCTTAATCTCAGCTGTAGATATGTGAACTGGACCTGATGTATTCATGCCGTCAAGCTGGGGGCATGACTTTCTCCGGCCTGTTCGTCCCGCTCGTCACACCGTTCACCGCCACCGACGAGATCGCCACCGAGGCCTTGGCCGGGCTGGCACATTCGGCCCTCGACGCCGGCGCGACCGGCCTCGTCGCGCTGGGCACCACCGCCGAGGCCGCGACTCTGACGGCCGACGAGCGCCGCACCGTTCTGGAGATCTGCGCCCGCGTCTGCACCGAACGCGGCGCTCCCCTGATCGTCGGCGCCGGTTCGAATTCCACCGCCGCGTCGATCGAATCCCATGCCGCCCTCGGCCCCTCGGTGGCGGCGGCCCTCACCGTCGTGCCCTACTACACCCGCCCCTCGGAAGCCGGTGTCCTGGCGCACTTCCGGGAACTCGCGGCCACCAGCCCCGTGCCGCTGATCGTCTACAACGTCCCGCACCGCACCAGCCGCACCCTCGGCGCCGACACGCTCTACGAACTCGCCCGAATTCCGAACATCGCGGGCTTCAAACACGCCATCGGCGGCATCGACGACACCACCGTCACCTTCATGAGCACCCTCCCGCCGGACGTCGACGTCCTCGCCGGCGACGACCTGCACCTGGCCCCCATGCTCGCCCTCGGCGCCACCGGCGGCATCCTCGCCTCGGCCAACGTCGCCCCCGCCGCCTACGCCGCCCTCATCTCCGCTTGGCGCACCGGCACCTCGGCCGAAGCCCGCGCCCAAACCCACCGGCTCACCGCGCTCTCGTCCGCACTGTTCGCCGAACCCAACCCCACCGTCATCAAAGCCGTCCTCGCCGCCGAGAAACGAATCCCGACCCCCGCGGTCCGGCTCCCGCTGCTGCCCGCCGGCGAATCCGCGACCAGCGCGGCACTCGACGCACTGAGCCGGCTCGCCTGATCATTAGCTTCCAGCGACGCCTTGTCAGATAATGCTGCCGAGCTAGCGCATCGGAAGGTGGCAACACGGCTTCCATTAGAAATCGGTACCGATGGTGCGAGCGTCATCGGTTTTCGCCAGCCCTTTCGGCAGACAGAGCCTTGCCGCGCCACCTCGCACAAAGAATATTCTTCATGACATCAAAGTGATCAAGGTGATGACAGTTGCGCCACCGACTACCGAGGAACCTGCCGCAATACAGCCGCGTATGAATGCCGCCGCGATACTTGCACCATCAATGCGATAAAGAATCCCGATTACTAGACCGACAATGACGGCCACCGCGACGGCGAGGCAGAGCGCAAGCACGAAAGCCGGGTGGTTATCGGTGAGGCGAGCATGTGTATCCACCGGTACAGCGACGGTAGCAATCGCATCAGAGGTATCGACCGTCAACTCCACGTTCCGTGCAGTCGCGAGGCTGGATGGAATTCCACCTTCGATCGCAGTAATCGAACTCATCGACATCAGCTTCTCCCAATTCGCAGTTATCCGACTCACCGCGATAGCCACTGACTACACACTCGCCGGCCGGACTTCCACAGCTGACGATCGAGCGACTCCCAAGGTGCTTGCCATGAACAGTAGCCGCCGAGAATAGCGGCGAACACTACGGAAGATGGGGCAACAACCTGGAATTTGATGAA
The DNA here is from genome assembly GCF_040654295.1 of Nocardia sp. NPDC050712. Classification (NCBI taxonomy): domain Bacteria; kingdom Bacillati; phylum Actinomycetota; class Actinomycetes; order Mycobacteriales; family Nocardiaceae; genus Nocardia; species Nocardia sp. NPDC050712. The sequence goes on along the minus strand of NZ_JBFAHT010000002.1, from coordinate 664,430 downwards.
AAGCAGAATTGACCTTCGACCCGAAGTGGCAAAATCGCAGGCAGAAGCCCTGCGCTAAAGGTGAAATACTAGCATGCTAGCATTCCGAAGCGCCAATATGATCTCCAACACAATCCGCTCAGTTGGTTTAATAAAAATAATTACCAATGCTCATGACGTCCAATTGATGCAGTAACTTGTGCATGAAAATTGTGGAACAACATGACCGGGGTGACGTAGCCACAGGCGGTTCACCGACGGTTTCCGCATCGCCACCACTGAGCCGGCTCGCCTGACCTACGGCTCCCGGGGTTCCGAGACGACCAGCAACTCCGCGCCGATGGCGAGTAGCGCGGCGCCGATACCGTTGCGGCCGCGCAATTCCGGCGCGAGCGCGATCTCGTTCAGCACCGTCAGCAGCGCCTGCACGCGGATCCGGATGGCGACCGGATCCCACTCCGAGTGCACCTCCCCGACCAGATACACCCATTCCGCGATGTAGGAGTGCTGAGCGGCGCGCGCACGATGTCGCTCGTCCTCCGGCAGGTAGATCGTCTCCGAGACGGTCAGGTGAATGATCCCGGGATTGTCGAAGACGAAGTCGCGGTAGCTGATCAGGAGACGACGCAGCCCGTCACCGGCGTCGGTGGCGCGCGCGAATACCCGGTTCAGATCCATCTGCAACCAGGCGACGCCCCGGTGCACGGCCTCGATGAGGATGTCGGACTTGGCGGGAAAGTGACGATAGAGCGCGGGGCCGGCGACACCGACGCCCGCGCCGATGTCCTCCATGCTCGCCCCGGCGAACCCGTCGCGGGCGAAACGGCGCGTCGCCTCGGTGAGGATCGCCTCGCGCCGGGAGCGAGGCGTGAGGGTGCCCCGGCGGCCGGTCTCGACCGGTCCCGGCTCGGGCAGGACGACCGGCGCGTTGACGACGAGGGTGATCAGATCGCCCAGCAGCCTGGTGATCCCCGGCTCGGGCAGCGAAAGATTGTGGTAGGAAACGCTGCTCGCGACCGACACCGCGCACCGGGCGAGCAGATCGGCCTCAGCCGCCCCGAGTTCGGGACGCCGCACTCCGAGCAACTCGGCGAAGCGCCCGACGATGCGTTGCAAGGCGATCTGCACCGTGCGCCGCGTCTCCGCGGGCAGGTGCCGGGACTCCCGCCGCACCAGCACGCCGATCCCCCGGTTCTCGACCGCGACGGCCGCCAGGTTCGTGTCGACGTTCTCCGGCGTGGCCACGGCGAGCAGGCTGTCGATAGTGTCCAGCGCTTCACTCACGACGGCGGCGAGCAAATCCTGCTTACCCCGGAAATGCCGGTAGAGCGCCGACGGCCCGATCCCGACCGCGTCCGCGACCTCCCCCATCCCGACATTCGCATAGCCCCGCTTGGCGAACAGCTCCGCCGCGGCCAGCTTGATCAACAGCCGCCGGTTCGCGGGCCGCGTCCCCCGGACCGGATCGCTCGTCACCCGGTTCACACCCGCCATGCCGTTCCGCCTCCGATCCGCAGCTGGGACAAAGGATCAATCTATCGCCACGCGGGCACTACTCCGGTCGGCGGCTCAGCAGTCGGTCGCGACTTGATAGGACATCGGTGGCCGCGCTCCCGGCCGGGGACTGTCGGGCACGAGGATCGTCGCGACGTTGCGATGAAACGCGCGGGCGCTAGGCGGACAACTGTTCGCGCAGTACATGTTTGAGGGTCTTGCCGGACGGATTGCGCGGGATCAGGTCGGTGACCACGAGCGTGTGGGGCAGTTTGTATGCGGAGATGTGCTCGCGGCAGAACTCGCGCAGTTCCTCGAGCGCGAGATCCGATCCCGCCTCGAGAACGGCGAATACCGCGATACTCTCGCCGTATTCGGGATGCGGTTGCGCGATCACGGCACAGTCCAGCACCGACGGGTGCGCGATGACCGCGTTCTCCACTTCGACCGAGTACACATTGCGCCCGCCGGTGATGATCATGTCCTTGAGCCGATCGACCAGGGTCATGTACCCGTCGGGGTCGAGCCGCACCAGATCCCCGGTGTGCAGCCAGCCGTCCCGAAGCGTCTCGGCGGTGGCCTCGGGTTTGTTCCAGTAGCCCTTCATCAGTGTCACACCGCGCAACAGCATCTCCCCGACCTCGCCCGGCGCGACATCGGTGCCGTCGACGTCGACGATGCGGACCTGGGTCATCCCCAAGGCCTGCCGGCCACTGGCGTCGGGGCGCGCCCGGACTTGATCGCGGTTGGAGAAGATGCCGCCCGGCCCCGCCTCGGTCTGCCCGCACAGCTGCATGAGGTTCACCGTCGGCAGCGCGGTGAGCAACTGCTCGACGGCGGTGCCCGGCATCGGGGCCGCACCGAACAGCGCGGTGCGCAGCGCCGACAGGTCACGGGTGGTGAAATCCGGTTGCCGCAGCAGGAATTGGTACATCGTGGGCACACCGAAGAACATGGTGATCCGCTCACGTTCGAGGGTGTCGAGCACCCGCACCGGATCGAATCCACGCTCCACGATGTGGGTCGCGCCGATCATCGTGCCGGAGATGAGCATGATGCACAGCTCGGCGGCGTGATACAGCGGCGCGACGTGCAGGAAGCGGTCACCGTCGGCCATTCCGCAGCTGGAAACACAGGTGTTCGCCGTCCACAGCGTGCGGTGCTGGTCGAACAGCGCCCCTTTCGGCAGCCCCGTCGTGCCCGAGGTGTAGAGGATCTGCGAGTCGTCGGACTCGAGCACGTCGGCCTCGACCGGATCGCCGGTGTAGGCCGCGGCCTGTGCGAACACGTCGGGGAAGCCCTCGACGGCATCCAGCGCGAACACCCGCGGGGTCGAACCCTGCTCGAGTGCCTTGCGGACCGCGGGCGCCACCGCGGGATCGAAGACCAGCACCGAGGCGCCCGAGTCGCGCAGCAGGTAGCCGAGTTCCGCGCCCGTGGATGCGGGATTGATCGGAACGAACACCGCCCCGAGCCGGTGCGCGGCATAGAAGGCGATCACGAAGCGGTCGGAGTTGGTCGCCATGAGCGCGAACCGGTCCCCCTTGCCGACCCCGTGCCCGGCCAGCACGCCGGCGAGGCGATCGACGGCCGCGTCCAGTGCGGCGTAGGTGTAGCGGGTGGCGCCGAATACCAGCGCCTCCCGGTCGGGGACGCGGCGTGCGGTCCAGCGCAGCGTTGCACCGATGGATACCAAGGGAACCTCCGAACGAGAAAATGTCAGGACAGGACGTCGGCGAGCAGGTCGACGACACCCGCGGGGTCTTGCACGTGCAGGTCGTGCACCCCGCCGGGCTTGACGCGCACGTCCCAGCCGGCGGCCCGCAGCCGGCCTGCCAGCGGGGCCGAGACGAACGAGCTCGGGTCGGCCAGCACGATGGTCGCCGGCACCGGCGGCGGCTCGACCCGATGCGGTGTGCGACCGCGCTGGCGGGCCAGTTGCGGCATCATCCGGCTGTCCCAGGATCGCCAGATCCCGTGTAATCGACGGGGTAGGTCGGGCGCCGCACCCGCCGGGAGCAGTTTGCGAATCACCCACTCCGGCAACCTTTTCTGCACGGGCGCGACATATCCCAGCAGCAGCCGCATCACCAGCGATGCTTCCAGCGGCGGGTCCAGCAGGATCAAGCGCCGCGGCCGCAGTGTCACAGCGGCGAGCATCGAACTCAACGCGCCGAGCGACTGACCGATCAGCAGATCCAGCTCCTCCGGCAAGGTGTCGATCAGATCGCCGGAAAAGTCTTCGAACGCATAAGTTTCGGCCCGCGCACTGGCGCCGTGACCGCGCTGATCGACCAGCAGTACCCGGACGTCGTAGTTGTCGATGAGCACCCGGGCGAACTCCCGCCAGATGTCCCCGGCGGCCGAGGCCCCGTGCACCAGGGCCACCGTCCGGGAACCGGATCCCATCTCCTCGATCGCCAATTTCATTGCACTACCTCCAGATATTCCTCGGTCTGCGACCAGTACTGCCCGGCGCGCAGGATCAGCGCGGCCGCGCCGACGAGCCCGGCCCGCTGGCCGAGCTGCGCGGGAACCACCCGGACGTTCCGGGTGAAAGTCATGCGTGCGTGCCGCCGCAAAGCCCGCTCCAGCGGGTCGAAAAGTAGTGCGCCCGTTTGGGACAGGCCACCACCGACCACGACTGTGTCCAGGTCGCAGAGATGCGCGGCGGAGGCGATCGCGATACCGAGCGCGGTCCCGGCCCGGTGCATCGCGGCGAGCGCGATCGCCTCGCCGCCACGGGCGTCGGCGGCCAGTTCGACACCGGTCGCCTCGGCATCGGCGCGCCAGCCTTGCCGCTGCGCCCAGGCGACCAGTGCGGGTCCGCTGGCGATCGCTTCGATACATCCGCGGCCGCCGCACGCACAGTCGGGACCGGCCGGGTCCACCACCACGTGGCCGATGTGGCCGGCGTTCCCCGAGGCCCCGTCGATCAGCCGGCCGCCGAGGAGCAGCCCGCCGCCGACCCCGGTCGAGACGACCATGCCCAGCACGTTGTGCGCGCCCCGGCCCGCACCTGTCCAGTGTTCGCCGATCGCGACGCAGACGGCGTCATTGTGCAGGCGCACAGGCACATTCGGGAACATTTCCCGCAGGCGCTGCCGCAGCGGGAAGTCGCGCCAGGCCACGATGTTCAGCGGTGCGACCACGCCTTCGGGCCAGGTCATCGGGCCACTACAGCCCACACCCACACCGTCCGGAGTCACACCGGCATCGGCGAGAACCTTCGCCAGCACCGATTCCAGCCGCTGCCAGAGACTTTCGGCATTGCCGGAACGCGGAGTCGGCTCGCGGAAGTAGCTCGATACGGTGCCCTCGGCGTCGACCATGGCCGCCGCCATCTTGGTGCCACCGATATCGATGGCGAGGACAGCGGTCATTGCCGCTCCTTCGGGTGCGCGGTCACGGCCGACTCCGATTCAGCGCGTCGGCGAAGGCCGCGAGAAAGCGGGGATCGACGGCGAGCTCATCGAAAATGCCTGCGGTAGACAGGAATCGGGACGGATCGTCGTCCAGGCCGGCGGCGGCTCGGAGCAAGTCATCGCGCCTCCGGTCGACGAGGTCCGGCCGGGTTCGGATATACCGAGCCCACGCCGCCACCGCGGCGATCGCCTCGGTCGCGGCGACACCGTCGTCCAGTCGCGCGCGGATGACCGGCAGCACGAAGGTTTGGATCCGATCGGAACCGAAGGCGCAGATCCGTTCGAGGGTGTCGGCCAGCTCCGGATTGGCGAAGCGCTCGAGGATGGTTCGCGCGTAATCGTCGAGGTCGATGCCGGGCAACGGCTCGATCGTCGGGATCGCTTCGTCCAGATACCGGGACAACTGCCCGGCCAGTTCCGGATCAGCCGCGGCCTCGTGGACGAAGCGGTAGCCCGCCAGCACACCGCTGTAGGCGATCACCTGATGACCGGCATTCAGCAGGCGCAACTTCATCTGCTCGTACGGCCGCACATCGGGCACGAACTGCACGCCGACCCGCTCCAGACCCGGCCGCCCCGTCGGGAAGTGGTCCTCGATGATCCACTGCCGGAACGGTTCCGCGAAGACCGGCCACCGGTCGCGAATACCGAAGCGGGTGATCAATTCGAGCCGGTCGGCCTCGGAGGTGGTCGGGGTGATGCGATCGACCATCGCGTTGGGGAAGGCCACGTTCGCCTCGATCCAGGCCGCCGACTCGGGGTCGCGGACGGCCGCGAACGCGGTCAGCGCCGACCGCGCGGTATCCCCGTTGCCTTGAATGTTGTCGCAGGACAACACGGTGAACGGCGCGATCCGAGCCACCCGCCGCCGCGCCAACGCGACGGCCAGGAATCCCAGCGCCGAGCGCGGCGGCCCACCACCCGCCAGATCGGCGCGCATGTCAGGATCCGACGGATCGAAATCGTTAGTGGCAGGGTCGATTCCGTAACCGCCCTCGGTGATCGTCAGCGTCACGATCCGCGTCGTCGGCGCCGCCAGCAGCCTCAGCAACGCCTCGGGATCGTCCGGCGCATGCAGATGCCCGGCCACCGACCCGATCGTCCGCGGCTGCCACGTCCCGTCCGGATGCTTGAGGACGAGGGTGTACAGGTGCTCCTGCGCCCCCATCACCTCATGCATCCGGCGCTGGTCATCGCGCAGTTCCGCGCCGACGATCGCCCAGTCCGACAGGTCCTCGAGGTGCGCCAGGTCATCCAGGTAGGCGGCCTGATGTGCGCGATGAAACCCGCCGAACCCCAGATGCACGATGCCGGCCCGCCGCCCCGTTCGGCGATACGTGGGCGGTGCGAGGCCGGGACTCATCGGGCTCCGCATTGCATTGCGCGGATCGGCGGCTCGGCAGCGGCAAGTGCTGGACGCAACACCCACTCCCTTCAAATGTGAATCTTCCCAAATGCGACCTGGGCCACACATGGGCAAGTGTAGCGATGCCAAGCTGGATTTCAAGACTCTAAGTGAAACTTGATTAACATCGCTGGTGGCAGGGCGCAGTGCGGCCACAGCTGAAGAATCTTGCTAGCGGTTTGATCACCGCGACCGGCAGGGCGTGCCTATCCGCAGCGCGATCCCCCGGGCTCGAGCTTCGAGCGAAGAATCCCTGCTAATCGGCGCGAACAACCACCGCGGTGGCATTGTCGTTGCCACCGGCCGCCTCGGCCGCGTCCAGTAGACGCCGCACCATCCGCTCAGCGGATTCCTTGCGTCCCAAGATCTCCAGGATCTCCTGATAGACAACCTGTTCGGCTACACCATCACTGCACACCAGGTACCGATCCCCCGCCCGCACCGTCACACTGAGCACGTCCGGCTCCGGCTGCGCCCCGTGCCCGACATACCGCGTCAGCTGATACCGTGCGGCCCCGGCTTCTGGCGAGTGGAACGGATACCACCCGTGCACCGCCCCGAGCCACGCCATCGTGTGATCAACGGTCATCAGCTCCAGCAGCCCGTCCCGCAGCCGATACACCCGCGAATCACCGATCTGCGCAATCCAGAACCCTGTCGTCGACTCCACCAGTGCCGTCAACGTGCACCCGGCCAGCCCCCGCACCTGCCGCCCGATCGCACCGACCCGCTGCTGCGCGAGGGCGACCGCACCCCGCAGCACGTCGGCGTCGATCACCCCGGCTGCACGCACCGATTCGACGAAGGTGTCCACCGCCGTCCGCCCGGCCCGCGCGCTCCCTTCCCCGTCCCCCATCCCGTCGGCGACCACCGCCAGCAGCGGCTCCCGCCCGAGATGCACCACGTCGAAGTTCGCCCGGTACCGATTCCCGATCTCGCTGCCGGCCGCGGCCTCGATCACCAGTTTCCGCACCCGCTCCACTCTGCCAGGATCACCACCACTGCGTGATGGCGCCGATCTGCCGACCCAGCTCCGGGGCGAGGGTCCGGGCGAAGCTGGCGGAGAGATGGTGCTCGTCGCGGTAGACCAGGATGTTGCCTTCGGCCGCCAGGCAGCGGTCCGGACGGCAGAGGGCGTCGGTGAGATCGAGGGGGAAGATGTTGGCTTGCGCGGAAGCCGGTTGCAGCGCCGGGTTCTCGGGCGACAACGCGGTATTGCGGTCCATACCGCAGCTGTAGGCGTTCCCACGATGGGCCAGGCAGTCCAGGGCCCGATAACTGACCCCGTCGCGGCGCGGCCACGGCGTGTCGCGCACGGCGAGCACGTTCAGGCTGCGATCCGACAGCGCCGACCAGATGTCGAGGTACTCGGGTGGGACGACATCGCCGTCGTCGGTGCGCGGACGGGTCGCGGTCAGGAACACCCAGTCCGGGCGCTGCTCGGCAAGCCGATCCAGCACCTCCCCCGACCATTCGCGGCATTCCGGGAACGGCGCCTCGGCATAGGACGGTTCATCGACGAGGGTGAGCGGGCAGCCCTCCTTGAGATAGGTGACGATACGGAATCCGTGTTCCGCGGCAACGACTTCCAGCGTCGGCAGCCAATGCTCGGAGTGCGACCCGCCGACCAGCGCGATGGTGCGCGCGGCGGCTTCGTCACCGTACGTGCAGACCCGCACATCCCGATTCGGGGTGATGCAGCCGTCCGATGTCGGCCGCGGCGCGTCCTTCTGGGCTTCGAAGACGGTGGGCCGCATCCGTTCCGGCTCGGCCACCGCACCCGCGAACAGCACCGCGGCACCCGGATAGTGGACAGCGTCCAGCGCCGTCGGCGGATCCGAGGGATTGGCCCGGAGCACCGCCTGCCAGCCGAGCGCCGCGACCAGCACGCCGACCCCGGCCATCGCGGTCACCAGCCCGACCCCGCGCCGATATCGCGCCCCGCCGGTGTAACCGCGCCGCCGCAGCGGAGTTTCGACGAACCGCTGGGTCAGCACCGCCAGCGCGACCGACACCGCGAGCACCAGCAACCCGCCCTGCACCCCGGGCGTCACCTTCCCGTACTCGGACAGGTAGAAGATCAGCACCGGCCAATGCCACAGGTACAGCGCGTAAGCCAGCCCGCCGAGCCGCACCGGCACCGGCGTGGCCAGCATCCGGTTCACCCACGGCGCCGGCCCCATCCCCGAAACGATCAGCGCGACAGCGGCAACGACCGGGAACAGCGCGGCGGGCCCCGGGAACCGGGATGCGCCGTCGATCAGCATTCCGCACGAAATCACCATGGCCAGACCGGCGGTCGCCAGCACCGCCCGCACCGACTGTGGAACCCTGATCCACGGCGCGGCGACCGCGAGCGCGGCGCCGGCCAGCAGCTCCCAGGCGCGGGCGCCGGTGTCGTAGTAGGTCCAGGCCTGATGCTGAGCGGTGCCGTCGGCGGCGTACCAGAACGACAACCCGCCCGCCCCGATCAGCAGCGCCAGCAACCACATTCGACGCCCCGAGCGCCGGGCCCAGATCGCGACGACGACGAGGATCACCAGATAGAACTGCGCCTGCACCGCCATCGACCACAGGTGCTGCAGCGGACTGACCGACGGATCCGGCGCCAGGTAGTCCAGCTCCGCACCCGCCAGGAACCAATTCTGGTAGTACAGCGCCGAAGCCAGCGTCTGCGCCGAGAGGTCACCCCACTGGGTGTAGGGCCGCACCACCACCGACACCCCGAGCACCGCCACCAGCACGACGGTGAGCGCGGGCAGCAGCCGGCGCCCGGTCCGTCGCAGCGTCTGCTTGATCTCGCTGCGGCGCAGCAGCATTCCGGTGAAGAAGAACCCGGACAGCACCAGGAACACGTCCACACCGCCGGAGACCCGGCCCATCCAGACGTGGAAGACCACGACCAACGCGATTGCCAGCCCGCGCAATCCGTCCAGATCGTGCCGATATTCCGATGCCACACTCGAATTCGCGACCCGCCGCGCGGGTTCCGCGCTGCCACGGCGCGGAATACGCGGCATCACCATGCGGGCCCGCAATCCGGGCCGGAGAGAGCAGCTCTTCGCGTGAACACCGTCCAACCCCTCATGCCAACCGTCCCCGACCCGCATTCCGGGCAGGGTTTCGACCAGACTTCCGAGCGCGAACATCACGATAACCCCGGTGTTGCCGGAGTCAGGGTAGGTGCAAGTTCCCTGGGACTCCAACATTCTCCCCACCCGGGGCGTCGCAGTCGTTAATTAGGCGGTATGTCCGATTTCAGAACCGCAACAGGTTCGCGGCACAAGCGGATGCGTGAAGTGTGCTCAGAGTTCGTGCGCCTTGCGCAGCCGGGCCTCCAGCCCATCCAGCACGCACAGCAGCCCGAAGTCGAACGCCATCGCACGGGCCGTGGCGGGCTCGATTTCCACCTGCTCGCGGTATTCGACCAGCATCTCGGGATACCCCTTGGCGAACTCGGCCATATGCTCGGAGATCCCGGACTCGGGATCGATCTGATCCGAGCCGTACGCCTTGCGGAACGCCAGCTCCGGAATCACCTGACCGAGCACGAAGCACATCACCGTGCCGCTGGCCATGTAGATGTCGATGCCGCTGAATCCGGCCTGCACGAAGGCGCGCCGCAGCCGATCGGTGGTCCCGAACGCGTTGGGCCCCAGGCTCGGGATCGCGCCGATCAGCTCCGTCGACCACGGGTGCGCGTACATCGTCGCGCGCAGGTTGTAGCCGAAGGTGGTGAGCACCTCACGCCAGGGCGCCTCGTCCGACTCGGGCAGCTCCACCATGCCCCAGAACTCGTCCAGTACCAGCTCGTGCAGTTGCTCCTTGTTGGCGACATACCAGTACAGGCTGGTCGCCCCCGAGCCGAGCTTCGCGCCGAGCTTGCGCATGCTCAGCGCCGGCGTGCCCTCCGCGTCGAGCAGCTCGATGGCAGCCCGGACGATCTGGTCACGCCCGAGCCCGGCCGTCTTCGCGGGCCGGGGTTCGCGGAGGAAGACCGACGAGAACTGTTTGGTCACGCCCATGATCCTATTTGACTCGCACAGTGTTCGAGGTCTGTCGTACAGTGTTCCAGTGGAATCGAACACTGTACGAGATCCCCGTCGCTGGTGGGTTCTCGGAGTTCTCTGTCTGTCCCTACTCGTCCTGATGATCGACGGCACCGTCCTCAACCTGGCCATCCCCTCGATGATCCGGGAACTCGGCGCCGGCCCGTCCGACATCCAGTGGATCCTCGACGCCTACGTCCTGGTATTCGCCGGTCTGCTGCTCACCGCCGGCAGCCTCTCCGACCGTTTCGGCCGCCGCCGCATGCTGATCATCGGCCTGAGCCTGTTCGGCCTCGCCTCCCTCGGCGCCGTCCTGGCCACCGACCCCTGGCAGGTCGTCGCCGCCCGCGCGGCGATGGGCGTGGGCGGCGCGCTGCTCATGCCCTCGACCCTGTCCATCCTCATGACCACCTTCGAAGAAGACGAACGCCGCACCGCCATGGCCGCCTGGTCGACCGTCTCCATGGTCGGCATCGTCCTCGGCCCCACCCTGGGCGGCTTTCTGCTGCACCACTATTGGTGGGGATCGGTGTTCCTGCTCAACATCCCCGTCGCCGTCCTCGCCATCGCCGCCGCCTACGTCCTGATGCCCGAAACCTACGGCGACCAGCGCCCCGTCGACCCGGTCGGCGTCGTCCTGTCGATCGTCGCCCTCACCTCGGCCATCTGGGTGATCATCGAACGCGAATGGAACCTGCCGGTGATCGCGCTCGCCATCCTCGCCGCGGCCGGCTTCCTCTACTGGGAAAAGCGCAGCACCCACCCGATGCTGCCGCTCGGCGTCTTCCGCAGCCGCGACTTCAGCGGCACCGCCGCCACCCTGCTGCTCATGGTGTTCGGCATGGGCGCCATCATGCTGATGCTCACCCAGTACCTGCAGTTCGTCCTCGGCTACAGCCCCATGAAAGCCGGCCTCGCCCTGCTGCCCTACGCCGTAGCCGCCGCCGTCTGCAACGGCCTCGGCGCCACCCTCGGCAAAAAGATCAGCAACAAGGCCCTCATCGTCTCCGGCCTGGTCATCATGGCCGGCGCCTTCGTCATCCTCGCCCTCGGCGAAAGCTACGTGATGATCCTGCTCAGCATGCTCGTCATGGGCATCGGCGGCGGCCTGGCCGGCCCCGCCGCCTACGCCTCCATCATGAACGCCATCCCCCTCGAACACGCCGGCGTCGGCTCCGCCATGAACGACACCCTCCAGCAAGTCGGCATGGCCATCTCCATCGCCCTCCTCGGCAGCGTCCTGGCCAGCGTCTTCACCAACAACATGCCCACCGACATCCCCGAGGCCGCCCGCGAATCCATCGGCAGCGCATTCCAACTCGGCTACCTCGACCCCGCCAAGGAAGCCTTCACCACCGCCATGTCCTACGGCGCCTGGATCAGCGCCGCCTTCAGCCTCGCCGCCGCCCTCCTCGGCACGGTCCTGCTCCGCACCAAACCCACCCCCGCCCACAAACCGGACAAACAGGAAGCTCCCCTCCCCCTTTAGCCCCGACACCCCCGTCGGAACCAGGCGATTTGGTTCTGACGGGGGGTAGTGCGCTAATCTCTTCAAGCACCCGCTGAGCGGGGGCAACGGGCTGTGGCGCAGCTTGGTAGCGCACCTGACTGGGGGTCAGGTGGTCGCAGGTTCAAATCCTGTCAGCCCGACCATGAAAAACCCTCTCCGACCTGCGGTCGGAGAGGGTTTTCTCATTTCACGATCCGGAGCCGTGGGACCAAGTTGGGACCAGGCGGCGCATTGAGATGGATCGACAACCTGTCTCCATCGTTTTGCAGGGCGGCTATCTCGGGATGCAGGTATCGCTGGGTGACCCGCGGGTCGGTGTGGCCGGCGATCTGCTGGAGACGGTGCAGCGGGACGCCGGCGTCGGCGAACCAGGTGAGTCCGGTGTGCCGGAGGTCGTGTCGACGCAGGTGCTCGTATCCGAGTTTGGCGACCACATCCGGCCAATGAGTGGCACGCCGAAGTACGCCCGTCTGGATCCGGCCCCCGCGGGGGCCGACAAACAACCGAGCCTCGGGGCGACCGTTGGCGGCGGCGATCCGGTTAGAGACGAGCGGACGAATCTCCGTAATAATGGGCACTTTTCGCGACCGCTTACCTTTGGTGCCCTTGCCCTGGAGCCCGCCCGGACCTGGTGAGGTCTGGCGCCGCAGCACCCAGATCCACTGATCGGTATCAATGTCCTGAACCCGGCAGCCCGACACCTCACCGATCCGAGAAGCCGTGCAGGCTGCGAAGATCACGACATCGCCCCAGACCGAATACTGGTCTGCTGAGGCCTTGACCAGAGTATCCGCGAGATTGGTCAGAGCTTCCCAGTTGGGCAGCGCGAGCGATCGAGGATCATCGAGTTCGTCCTCGTACCGGTCGTATTGGCGCTGCCACCCGGTCACCTCGACTCGGTTGCGGTCGAGGACTTCGTCGCGGACGGCTTGGTCGAGGATTCGCGAGAGCACGGCCAGGCTGTTCTTGACCGCGGATCGGCTGAATCCTTCGGTGATCCAGTTGTTGACGACCCGGTCGGCGACGCCGGCCGAAATCATGGTCACCGGAAAGTGACCGATCGCCGGGACAACCCGCAGGCGCCAAGCGGGCCTGTACGCGTCGCGGCTGGAGCTCCACCCCTCCGCCGGACGGATACCTCTGCTCAAGCACGAGATGCCACTGCCCGCGTGCCGGTGCACCCAGTTCGAATCCGCAGTCCGGTCGCCCACCTCAGCCCCCGGCTTCCCCGCCCGCGTGCCGGTCCTCCCTTCCATCCAGTCCATCTTCCATCTAGTCACTCCCCCTCAAGTCCCCTCCTTCAGTACCTGTTTCGTCCTCTCATCTGCCAACCCACCCAACCGTCTCTTGCCTGCCGCATGGACACTAAACGTGCCCGCAGGGTGTGTTTAGTGTCCATGCGGCAGGCAAGCAGACAGCACCGCCAAAACCCCAGATGAGAGGGTGAAACGGGTACGCGCTCCTACGTACGCACTGGAGTGAGTAGGCAGGAGTGCGTACTTTTAGAATCCACCGACGGTCAGACGCCCCTCGTCGAACTCATCGTTCCGGGCTGAACCCGGTCTTTCCGGCACCGAACTCGGCGGATGCCACCAGTGAGTAGTCATCGAGCGACAGTGCAGGCGATTCGGGACAACCGGCTGCCGAAACTCATGTGCGCAGGACGACGATGTCTGTTATCTATGAGCGAATGCACAGGAATGCCAATGAGGCCAGCGCAGACCAAGCCTTACTTGCTCTGCAAGAGATGATGCTCAACGCGGTTACCAACGGCGCGTTGGAGCGGATCGACCGGCGGGTTGAACGCGGTAACTCCTTGCGTCCTTGGGGAGTACATCTTCATGGGCCAGTGGCCGGCAGCCCGCTCGCCGCAGCTGACCAAACCTTCCTGACCACGTATCCGGATGCGATTCTCAGCCAGACTCCGGTTACCGATGCTGCGATGTATCCAGTAGCCGCCGCAACCGAAGGCCTCGCCGCAGTCGGTGTTCTGGCGAGGGAGCGAAAGAATCGTCAGCTGTTCGCTAGCGCGGCTATGCAGTTGTGCCGATCAGCGATGGAAGGATCCGCGCGTACGATTTGGCTCCTGAGTGACAGCTCCAACCAGGAGCGCGGGAGCCGGTGTCTTACCCTACTGGCACAAGAACTGAGCGAACAGAAGAAGTTTCTCGGCCATCAAGACGCCGTACTGCATGCGGTCGCGACTCCGCCGCCGCCCGAGAGGTTCACGGAGCTGACGGACCATCGTCAGAAGGTCGACGCGTTCTTAGCTCATCTCACAACAACATACAGCCCTACGAATTTCAAGGGATTCACCAAGACAGTCACACGGGCAGCAACTTGGATCGATGGACACCAGCCAGCACATGACACAGGTGAGCTGGCTTCCGGACCTCTTACGCCAGCTGCGGACACGTTCTACTCGTACGGCTCAAGCTTCGTGCACGGGCTTCAGTGGGCGATCGACTACGCCAAGGAAAATCGTCTGTACGGCATGATCGGTGACGGCCTCTTCAGCGCACTAATTATGACCGAATGCGCGATTGCCCTGTTCGAGGCGCTGTCCAGGGATCCCGCGGCGGCTGACACCCCGCACGAAGACTCGCGCGTGCCGGCATATCTTGAGCCGACGATTCAGGATTGGGCACAGATGTACAGCAAGCCCTGACCAGGTCGTCGCGCCTCCCAAGGCGAGTGAGTAGGAAGGCGCATTTCGAACCGCTCCCAGTAAGCGTCGATTTTCCCATAACCTGGTCATCCAATGTAGGGCAACAGTCCATTCAGCGCCCGGGCTTGCACTTCATCATTCACGCCCAACACCCGCAGAGCATGCACGCGGACGATGACCTGCAGCAATTGAGCCAACGTCAAGAGCTCGCGATCCGAATAGGTACGACTGCCGTGTGCAAGGTCATTTCGAACCTTCTGAATAGCAGAGATAGTTGTAGTGACGCCGGAATTATCGCGAATAACTTGAACAATAATATCCAAGTTGTCGAAATATGGCATCGGACTCACGGGAAGCGTTTCGAACATATCTCGCAATCTATCTTCCAGGGTTACTCCCGATGCCATCAGCTTATTCCTGATAAATTTTCTATTTGCGCCAGTAAGAACTTTCATGCAGGCACTAACGGCAACTCCGCGCTTCTTCTCGTGTGCCGATTGGCGATCAGATAGCCGGTTTTCATGGTTTGATAAACCCTCCAACGCCTGCAGTAATAGCAGAAACCTGGCGCGCGGATGCTGCTCTTCCCCAAGAGCGAATGGGTCATAAGTATAAACTATCGGGTTTTGCTCGACAGTCATTTGCTGCCAACTATCGACCATTTCCAGCAGCGATACTTCGTCTTGATGGCATCGCAAGAGAGCCCGCTCGATATTCGGAAGTTTATTCGACTCCGGCTGGTAAGGTGCCTGCCGAACAGGACGCGCAAAAACCTGCAGAAAAGGCATATCAGCCCCATCGGGCCTCATTTCTAGATATGTAACTTCCTCTTTGCGGCCGGTGATTATCGACAGAACTCGAACTATCGGCTGCACGACAGTGTTATATGCATCTAAGGCTTCGACGGGCTCTCGCAGGTCGATCTCAAGGTATGGTGTAAATTTTACACCATACTGATAATCTGCATGTACAGTCACACTCCCCGCATGCAGGACCCGCAACCGCATCTCCACATTTTCCCAGTCTTGCTCACCATCTCGACGCGTGGTTACGCTCCAAGTACTTTCAGGCATCTCAAATGTACGGGACGGCATGGTCATCGCCACGATCGGAGTCCATCCTGAAACTCGATCTAAGCCTGTCACTTGAACGCGAATACACCGAATCCGTGAATTTTCAAGCAGGTCGGCGCCCGGACCAACGAGAGCCATCGCGGCCCTGACCTCAGCGTTGCCGTCAGGGTATGAAATACCAGCTTCTCCGGGCTGGCCGAAAATTCTAAGAATCGCGTTTATAAAGAGAACGCCGGCGCCGTTCGATAATTCTCCGGCAAGTCTTTTGCATTCAACTACGTCGGGCCAGGCTGCCCCGCTGTTAGGACTGGGAACCTCCCCCGAGATCGACCCGGACGGACTCTGCTCCGACAGCAGGTTCGCCGTCCCGTGAGGTTGAGGGACCACCAAGTCGCCACGGTTGTTCACTAGATGCCATCGGCACGAATACGCACCGGGAGGCTGCAGGACCTTCAGTGGAACGTCGCTCGTGTCCATACCAGGGGATAGCTCGCAGCGCACAACCTGTTACCGCGCGGGACCAACTTGGGACCACACGGCGCGCGCGACCGCGCACGTGGCCAGGTCAACGACACCTGCTTCATCTACGGAAGTCGTGCGTGACGTGCGGAAACAGATATCAACCAGTCCTGGGGGTCAGGTGGTCGCAGGTTCAAATACTGTCAGCCCGACAGTAAAACCCTCTCCGACCTCGGCCGGAGAGGGTTTTAGTCTTTCAGAGGACAGCCCGGAACGGTTGTCGGGGATGTCGATGTAGTGGCGCGTGGCCACCGCGTCGTGTTGCCCAGCTGCCGGGCTGCCCGCTCGGGATCGTCTATGGCCTGATCGACTTCGGTCGCGACACCTTTGCGGAAGGTGCGCGGGGTGACCACGATGGTGGAGCTACAGCGCGGCTTGGTGCAGGGAGTCCAATTCCGCGCGCAGAGCAGCGATCTCGGCGGCCAGCTGCGCGCGGAGATGTTCTCGTTCATGCAGGCTCGCGCGCATGCTCTCGATGATGTCGTCCATGCCAGCGAGCTTGCGGTCCGCGCCGGTGAGGCGCCATTCGATGACAGCCCGGCGGTCCACCGAGAGGCTGGCAGTGCTGACCCAGCTCAGGGCGTAGTCGAGCCAGTTCGGGGGCTTGGGCATCTTTTCGGTGTCCCAGCCGCGGCGGTTCGCGAGCTTGGTGGACAGGGTGCGGTCGCCGCCCGCGTCCGTCATTCGGACTTCGCTGAGTTTGCCGGCACTGGTCACCACTGCGGCGAACCGGCAGCTGCCCGCTAGGTGCATACGCAGTTCGGCGGTGCCGCGGCCGTCGACATCCAGGTCGCCCAGCCATGGTCCGTCCGCTACCTCGAGGACCGACTCCAAGACCACGGTCTGGCCTGCACCACCGCGCAACCGCGTCGTCCGAGTGCGCAAGTCCTCGGGTGTGGCAGCCATCTGATCCCAGTGCATCGCACTTCACTCCACATCTACCCGGCATACGAACAGCAACCCTATGAACATAGCGACACAGTCGGGGCACATCCCAATACCGCCGCACCCATGGCGTGGTCGCCATGTCAGCTGCCTACCCATCCGCGCGAAGCCCGGGCCACGACTCCTGGCCGCTCAGGCCGTCAACGTCTTCGGAATCTTCAACCGCAAGGAGACATCATCCGTAACTCAGCCACAATCAACGCACGCCTTGCCGCATTTCAGTGCGTTCGACCTGGATCGACCTCAGACTGGTCTGACAGGAATTTCAAGACCAAGCCGCGCAGCTCTGGAACTTGCGCGCCGCCCTTCTCGGCGATCATCACATCCGCTCGCTGGGCAATGCCTCGCACTCTAGCCAAGACCTCGGCCGAATCTGACCATCGTTCCTCAGGCAGCCGCAGCACCGCCCACAACAGGTCACCCGGATAGAAGTGACCGGCGGCAAGCAGATTCGCCTCCAGCTGATCAAGCGCTCGAGACAGTATTGCCGTGGTTCCAACATTCTGCGACAACATGATTCGCAGTCCCTCGATATCCAGTTCTCCGATTGGAACCTGCCGCATCCGGTGGACTGTCCGAACCAGATACGTGTCCTCCGGGGCGGCTGCCGGCCAAACATCACCCTCGATGTCCTGCACCGATTGTGAGAACTCTTCGCTGCCAGCCACGCTTTTCACCGCTCTCATCTCAATGGCACTGCTCGTTCATGTGAAGCATCGACGTTGTCAGGACCTGCCCCACAGTGATGGTCACCATTCTGGTCGGACGCCGTCGTTGACACGCAAATCGGCTGCTTAGTTGTCAGGTGCGGAAACTCATCCGCGTGTCGTACTCCGACACGCGGACACACCGCAGCCCGTGCCCGCCGTCCGAGCACGTGCACTCCCCCCGCTTTTCGCTACCTACCAGACGAGCGCCCGAGGACGGAGCGGTGCCCGCGCGGACTCGATCCCCCCACAGAAATCCCACACTTTTGGTGGGTATCAACCGGTCGATGAGTCCTGTTCAGCAGTCTCGTTTCTCCGAAACCCGCTGCGACCAGTAGCGTTAGGTTCTGATGAGGCTTATCCAGGCAACTGGAACGGGTGTCAGTGGTCGCAGGTTCAAATCCTGTCAGCCCGACAGTAAACCCTCTCCGACCTCGGTCGGAAAGGGTTTCGTTCTTTCATAGCCCCGGATGACGATGGCAGGTGCGGGCCGGACATCGATCGACCGGCCCGCATCCGCTGCACTGATCAGCCGTGCTGGTGACCGGCTTGACGCGCCTCGTGCAGATCCGCCTCCGCGCGCGCCTTTTCCGCCGCCGCTTCCTTGGCTGCGGCCTCGCGCTGCGATTCGGCCTTGTCCTGCTGGGCCTGCCCCTCCCCCTTGAGGTTCTCGTTGCCGAGGACGGCGCCGAGCGCCTCCTTGGCCTTGCCCTTCACATCTTCGACGACACCTTCGATTCCCTCGCGGGGCCCAGACTTGTGCTCGGACACAACAATCCACCTTCCAGCGATCAAGACGATTCGACTTTCGCGACGTACCCCCACCTGGCCGGGTCAATCGACACAGTTACGCGGATCACCTCGAACCACGACCGGACACCTTCCGGACCAATCGCCTTGTCCCCAGGCGAATTCGACATAGGGCTGGGCGGCACAACCGTTGCATCGTTTGTGCATCGCTTGTGGCTAGGATGACCTCATCGACCAAGGAGGAACATCGTGGATCTCGCACGCTCGACCGCCACACTGACCATGCTGGCCACAGCGATCACCGTCGGGCTGTCCGCGCCGGCCGCGGCCGCGCCGCCCGCACCCGTCCCACAGCTGGAACTCGACCGCTACCTCGGCACCTGGCATCAGCTCGCCGCGATACCGCAGTACTTCAATCTGATCTGCGCGCGCGATACCCGCGCCGAATACGACCTGGATGCCGCCGGCGATGTCTCGGTACGTAACACCTGCACGACCTGGGGTGGGACGCTGAACGAAATCCGCGGCACAGCAACGGTCAACGATCCCGACACACGTGCGCAACTGCACGTCAGTTTCCCCGGCGTACCCACCCAGGACACGCGGTACGGCCCGACAAACTACATCGTCACCGCCCTCGGCGCGGACTACTCGTGGGCTCTGGTCACCGACCCCTACCGCTTGTCCGGCTTCGTGCTGTCGCGGACGCCCGAGCTGGACCCGGGCCAATGGGATCAGGTGCGCACGGCCATCATCGCCGCCGGCGAGGACTCCTGCCTGTATCTGACCTCGCCGACCACCGGCGGCCTGCAAAGCATCGCTCCCCTGTGCTCCAGCCCGGCGAGGACCTGAGGACTGCCCGCGGTCTTCCCAGGTAGTCGCGGCGCAGCGAGCACGGCACTGCTCGAATCCGGTTGTTTGCCATGCATCAGTAGTGGGCATGACTCGGCTGGCGGGCGGTTCTACCGCGTGATTGCGCGACGGACCCCCGCGGTTGTCTGCACGGAGTCATCGACATGGTTCGAGGAGAGGGTGGACGTGGACGAGATGTTCGGTAGGTTCAGCGCGGTACCCGAGATGCGGGTAGCGGATAGCGTCGCGCGCTTCGTCGAGGAGATCCTGACCCGCTATGGGTCGATCGAGGCATTCTGCGAGCGGCTGCACCTACTGCTCGACGCGCCTACCGACACCTATCCGGAGATCTTCATCAACTCCGAGGTTTCCGTGCCCGGGGGACGACACCGGCTGCGCGAAGCCTGACACCGATCGGGCCCCCGCGAAAGCACGAGCAACTCCTCGATGCCGCCGCGGGGGTACGGCATCGGCCGCCACGTCGAGCTACGCCGCCGAATCCTCGGTCACGCGATGGCTCGGCTGCGCGGTCTCGCCTGCTCAGTCCGAGCCATTTTCGCTGGTACTTGCCGACACAGTGGCAGGTGGATGTACTGCGGCACCCCGCCCGGGCCGGTCGTTGCCACGGCGGCGGCGCAACCGGCGCAGTACGAACCGCACCACGATGACGACGACGACGGCGATCACCACGTACTGCAGTCCCGCCGAATACGGTTCGACGGCATCCCAGTTGGCGCCCAGCAGATACCCCGCACCGATGAACACACAGTTCCAGATCAGGCTGCCGAGCAGCGTGAATAGGGTGAACATGGCGAAATTCATCCGCGCTGTGCCCGCGGGGATGGAGATGAAACTGCGGAACAACGGCACCATTCGGCCGAAGAAGACGGCCTTGGCGCCGTGGCGAGCGAACCACTCGGCGGTCCGGTCGATGTCGTCGACTTCGATCAGCGGGACACGCGCCGCGAGCTCACGCATCCGATCGTGCCCCAGCCATGCACCCAGTCCATAGAGGCACCACGCACCCAGCACCGAGCCGATCGTCGTCCACACCACCGCCTCGACCAGGGAGAAGTGGTTGAGGCGAGCGGCGAATCCGGCCAGGGGCAGCACTACCTCGCTGGGCACCGGCGGGAACAGGTTTTCCAGGAAGATGGCCAGGCCGGCACCTGGACCGCCGATGCGCTCCATCAGGCTCACGGCCCAACCGGCCAGGCCTCCGATCTCGGCGGTTCCTGTGGGTGACAACGAAATCAGACCTTTCGAACGGCTACGCGGGAACCTCTCTCGTCGAGAGGACCTCTCCAGTCGTCTGATACCCACTTATGCGGCCGAAACTCGTTACACCACAAACCCCCGACGACTACAAGTAGCCGCTAGACCCTTCCGAGCCCCGTCGAAACTATCCTTCTCCGGCCAGACCCCGAAGCAACCCCTCCAGATCGCGCTCACCCGCGCGGGTCTGGGCACCGTGCGCCATCCCGCCGCGGATCAACCGCTCGGCGGCGGGACGAGCGAACGTGCCCGCCCAGGCGAGGTGCTCGCGCCGCAGGCCCTCGCCGAGGTCCTCGGGGGCGACGGCGCGCTTGGCCGCCGCGATCACCCCCTCGGGCAGGGCCGCGATGTTGCGGGCGAGGCGGTCGACCAGGTCGTCGAGCTCGTCGGCGGGAACAGCCCGGTTGATCCAGCCGTAGCGCTGCGCGGTCTCGGCGTCGAACAGCTCGGCACCGAGCACCGCCTCCAGCGCGCGGTGCCGCCCGACTCGGGCAGCCAGGTACTGCGTGCCACCACCACCGGGGACGATACCCATGAGCGCTTCGACCTGCCCGATCCCCGCGCGGCCGATCGCCGCGAACGACATGTCCGCGGCCGCAACGAATTCCGCTCCGCCGCCGCGCGCCATCCCGGCGAGTTTGACGATGGTCACCTGCGGTTGGTGCCGGAGCATTTCACCGAGGGCTTGGAAGACGTTGACGCCGTCGGGCAGGTCGGCCGCGAGGTCGGCGAAGGCGTCCGGGGCGTCGATCAGTGACATGTCGACGTGCGCGATGAAGAACTCCGGGTCGGCGCTGTCGAACACGATCACCCGAATCGAATCGTCGTCCCGCAGTGCGGCCAGCAGCTTCCGCAGGTCGCTCATCAGGGCGACGTTCAGCACGTTGACCGGCGGGTTGTCGAGCGTGACGTAGGCGATGCCTGCCGCGCGGCGCACTCGCAGGGTGGTGTAGGCGTCATGGTTCACGAAGATCTCCGATCCGTACCCGATAGGCATCTAGGTTCCCGATGCATACTTACCCTGCGGCGACGGGAGACCGGCGTCAATAACGCACTTTCAGCATCGTAAGGATTGCGAAGGATACCGATATGACCAGCTCTGAGCCCGGCACCGTGTTCCGATCCGACTGCCCGAGCCGCCCGATCCTCGATCAGATCGCCGACAAGTGGTCGATGATGGTGATGACGATCCTCGACGAACCCCGCCGGTTCAACGAGATCAAGCGCCGCCTCGAAGGCGTGACCCAGCGGGTGCTGACCCAGACCCTGCGCCGCCTGGAGCGCAACGGGATGATCGTTCGCCGCGTGCTGGCGACCTCCCCGGTCGGGGTCGAGTACTCGCGCACGCCGCTCGGCGAATCCCTGCAAGAGCCGTTCGGCCGGTTGTACGACTGGACAGTCGACAATGCCGACGAAATCCAAGCGCGCCAAATGGATTACGACCGAAGAGACCCCGCGCCGAGCGCGTGACAGACAGCAATCCGAAAACCTGTGCGCGTTTCGTTCGGTCACCGCGGCATGCGGCAACTTTCACCTGCTGCCGTTGACCATTGGAACCCGGCCGTCTATTTTTGGTAAACATGTTTACCACTCTCCCTGTGAGGTGACGGGATGAAATTCCTGGCGAGCACCCTGGTTCCCAAGCACAGCACCGGACTGGATCAGCAAGCCCTGAGCCGACGCGATCGCTTCCGCGAACTCGTCGACCTGGCACGCTGGGCCGAGGACATCGGCTACGACGCCTTCGGGGTGGGCGAGCGGCACAATCCGACGCTGCTGTCGTCCGCACCGGCGGTCATCCTGTCCCACATCGCCGCGCGCACCAGCCGAATCCGGCTGGTGACCACCGTGGCCGTGCTGTCGCTGACCGATCCCGTGCGCGCCGCCGAGGACTACGCGACACTCGATCACCTCAGCGGCGGGCGGCTCGACCTGATCATCGGCAAAGGCGGCGACCGGGTCGCACCCACGGTCTTCGACATCGACGAGTCGGAGCTGTGGGATCGCCTCGAAGAGGCCTATGAGCTGCTGCGCAGACTGTGGCGCGAGGACGACGTCACCTGGCAGGGGCGGTTCCGGCCGCCACTGACCGCGGCGACCATCGAGCCCCGTCCGCTCCAGCAGCCCGCGCCGCGGGTCTGGCACGGCTCGGCGACCAGCCGCCGCTCCACCGAACTGGCCGCCCGCTGGGGCGATCCGCTCTACTCCGCGAATGGATTGGGACGCACCGACAGTTACCTCGATCTGGTCCGGCACTATCGCGAACGCCTGACACACCATGGCCACAACGCCGACGACGCGCTCGTCGCGGTCGGCGTGCACTCCCCGATCATCACCGATCGCTCCCAGGATGCCCTGGAGATCGCCCGGCCCATCTTCGAAGCCTCTGTGCGTGAACACTTCTCCCACCGCGACAGCTTCCCGTTCGACTCGCTGGAGGATTTCGTCGAGAACGGTTCGGCGCTCGTCGGCACCCCCGATCAGATCACCGACAAGCTGTTGCGCATGCAGGCGGCGTTCGGGAATCAGGTCTTCGGAGTCGGAGTCGAAGGGTTCTTCTCCACCTACACAACCGATCTCGCCACCACCAAGGGCTACCTCGAACGGTTCTTCGGAGAGGTCGCGCCGGTACTGCGAGCCGAGATACCCACCGCTCTATGGAATCCCGAGCCCGATGTCGAGCTGCCGGTCACCGCATGACCGAGGCCCGGGAGCCGATCGCGTCCCCGCGGGAGTGGGCGCTGTGGACGTCGTTCTTTCCCATGGAAGCCGAACTGTGGCAATGGCTCAGCCGTCGGCTCCGCGACGACGCGGACCTCTCCGAGGCCGACTGGCAGGTGCTCGACGCTCTCGGCAACACACCCGACCATGCCCTGCGCGCGTTCGAACTCGCCGCGCGCATCAGTTTCAGCAAGAGCCGTCTGCATCAACACGCCGGTCGCATGATCGCTCGCGGTCTCCTGCACCAGAATCCGGCCGCCGAGGACGGCCGCGGGACGGTCCTCGGCCTCACTCCCGAGGGCCTGGCCCACTTCCGGCAGGCGCAGATCCACCGCGCCAGGCACATCCGCGAAGCCCTGGTCGAGGTCCTCACCACCGAGGAGCTGGACACTCTCATCGACATCTCGACCAAGATCCGTCGCAACCTGGGCCACCTCGGGGACGCGGCTACACCGTCTTGACCCGAATTCCGGTCCCCACCACACGCGGTGGTGGGGACCGGCTCTCACAGTGCGAACAGCGCCCGCCAGCCGATACGTGAATCAGCCAAGGGACGCAGTGCGATTCGCAACAGCGCGAGCGCATTGTCATCTCCGGCAATACGATTCAGTTTCAATGTCCCGCACTCCAGGCACTGGTGGACCAGCGCCCATTCACCGTTGTCGCGCACGGTCGAACTGACCGCGAGCATGCGGCCGCGGCAGGTGTTCGCGCGGTCGCCGGGGGTTCGTCCGTCGACATGACGGCTGGCCAGACAGTGTGGGCAATGATTGCGGTGTGCAGTACCCGGTGCGGCGATCGGCACGTCCAGCCGACATCCGATACACCGGAAACTCGCACCGGATTCCCCACCGGGACCGCGCAAGACGGTTTTGCCGCGTTGCGGTCGTGCGGCGACGGTCGTGTTCCTTCGAGGCATCGCGGCCGCCTAGAGGTCGCCGAAGACTTCGAGCGGGAACGGCGGCTCCGCCAGCGGGCGTACCGCGAGTCGCATGAGAATCAACTGGTTGTCGTCTTCGCTGATCTCATGCAGTGCCAACTCGTAGCAGCGCGTGCACCGATGCACGACGGCCCATTCGCCGCCGCGGCGCACCGCGATCGACAATGGAGCCATGCGCCCGTGGCATTCGGATACGCCACCCTCGACGTGGTCGAGGGTGTGGCACGAGTGCAGGCAGCTCGGGCAGTGATTGCGCCGGCTGTTTCCGGGCGCGAGGACGGAAACGGTGAGCCCGCAACGGATGCAGGTGAAGGTGCCGGTCTTCACGGCCGGACTGGGCTCGTTCTGGGCGGAAATATGGTGGGGCAACCCGGATCACTCCTTGGCAGAAAGCTGATGTGCAAACGGCAGGAGTAGGCCGAGCGCGCCTCTACGACGCGGAAAAGCCGGTCAGTGCGTGCGGCTGGCGGAAAGGCAAGCCGAGTACGCACTCTGAGGCGCTCTCGGCGCGGGCTGGGGCATAAATCAGTCCTTCCACCAGTCGACTCGGATGCGCGTCGTCCGCGCCCGAGCACGGTAGCAACGGCCGACCGCTGTCCGCCACCGAATTATGCGGTCAGGGTCACGGCGGCGTGCGACCCAGTGGACGAGACGCGCGACGCGTTTGCGAACCTGCGCGGGACTATTCGACGCCCAGCGCAGCCAAGATCTGCGGCCGCGCGGCGGCCAGCTGGCTGCCCCAGTAGGGCCACGAATGGGTTCCCGTGGCCGGATAGTCGACCACCACAGCGATGTTCAGCGCCCGCAACCGTTGCTCGAACGACCGTGTGGATATCAAGGCTCCGGCCTCCAGCCCGATTCCGGCGATCGTGGCCGCGGCTGCCTCGGGGTTGTCCAGCGAGTCGGCCGGCCCGGGGATTCCGCTGGCAGCCGAGATATACATGGGCAGTCCCGCCAGTGCCGGTGCCAGCGCCGCGGGGTCCAGACGCTGCCAGCGCGGGGAGTCCGGCGGCGCGAGCGCGGTGAGGTCGTAGCCGCCGCCCTGTAGCGCGGCCAGACGCATCGCCTCGCGTACCCAGGGCAGACTCCAATCCAGCAAGCCGCTCAGGGCGGTCGCGTGCACGAATTGATCGCGATGATTGGCCGCCAAAGCCAGTGCGGCGCTGGCACCCATCGACAGTCCGGCGACGGCGGTGCGGGTGCGGTCGATGCCGTAGCGGGCCAGAAAGTCGGGCAATTCGGTGGTGAGGAACGTTTCCCACCGATACGGGACGGCCTGGCCGTTGAGGGACGACCTGGAGGACCAGTCCGCGTACCAGGAGGATTCACCGCCGACCGGCATCACCAGCGTCACGTTGTCGTGGCCGAAGAGCTCGGTGGCGTCGGTGTGCACCGCCCATCCGTTGCCCGACGGCAATGCGCGCAAGCCGTCGAGCAAATACAGCGCGGCCGCACCATCCCCGTCCGCCCACTGCACCTGCACCTTGACCGGGCCCATGCGCGAGGGCACCAGCAATTCCTCGAACTCGCCGTGGCGGTGTGACGGCTCAGCGACCGCGCTGGGCAGTACCGCCCCGACGGTGAAGGCCGCCACCACCGTCAGCAACACCGCGGCGGTTCGGCGGTGAGCCCAGACGGCGGAGATGGCCGTACGCAGTGATACGAGGCAATGGGGCTGAGGCATAACACAGGCCTTTCCCGCTAACGACAAGGATATGCAGGCCTCAGCCCTGACCAAAGGCGGTCAGCCCCAATTCCGGTCGTTGCCGCCATCATCCGGAGTCTCGGTGTGCGGCAACCGCACGATCAGCACATCGACGGGGCAGCGCCGCGCCATCTCCGCCGCAAACGACCCGAAGATGCGCCCCCACCCGGTATCGAAGACACGCTCGCCGACAACGATGAGGTCGGCACGGGCGCTCTTCGCTACGGCAAGAAGCGCATCGACAGGTTTGCCCGGCATGCTGCACCGAACGACGCGTGCCGCCCCTGCCGCGTGCGCTCGGCTCGCCGCCGCGGCGAGCAGCTCATCCATCGCCGAGACCGGCGTGACGTGGTACGCGTCCTCGCCCAAAAGATCGCTGGTGTGCGACCATTCGCTCGATGGCAGTCTGCGATAGGTTCCGGCGATCGTAAGACTGGCGCTAGGGTCCTGAGCCAGTCGCGCAGCCGCCACCACCGCCGAATTCGACCGCGGCGTGTTGTCGATACCCACCACGATCGAGCGATACCCGGTGCGGGTCTTGTGCGTCTGGCGTTCTTCCACGATCGTCAAGCGGACTCCCTGAAAAGTGATGGGGATGGATCCGGGGGACGCGGGACCACAGGGCGGTCTCCGCACAAACGAAAGGTATTGCGCTTCAGTTCTCGAGACCTTGGGCCCGTCGAGGCTACTGCATGCACCGGCGCGGAGGGCGCACCGCCTCCTTGGGCTGTTGCCAGCACAGCGCAAGCGGTGCTCGAATTGTCGTCCGACAGTGCACATTTCGGCGTATCGGGCTTTGCCGTCTGTTCGAGGACCGACAGCAGGCTCCGAAACCATCGACAATCCGACCCGTACACCAGATACCCAAGGGCGTACGGGTTCGAGACCGGATTCAGCCGACAATCCCGCATCCTGTCCGGTAAACGCTGCCGGGCCACAGTGTTATCGGCCAATTCGCGCATTCCCGTTGAAGCCGGTGCAACCGGTTCCTACCCTTGAGTCATGCGTCGGCGCCGGCTGGTCGCGGTGCGAAAGGAGTTACCCGATGGGTGGTCTCGTAGCCGCCTCACGCATCCGCACCGATCTGCCGCACTGCGCGCGGATCTGGAACTTCTGGGCCGGTGGTAAGGACTACTACGAGATCGATTCGGTCATCGGCGCAGAGTGCCTGGCGCGGTATCCCGGCATCAGCGCGATGGCGCGCGACGGGCAACGGTTCGGCGCTCGCGCGGTCGAGTTCTTGGCCGCGGCCGGAATCCGGCAGTTCCTCGATCTCGGCTGTGGTTTACCCGGGCCTGTCAACGTCCACGAGATCGCCCAGAAGGTGGATCCCGCCGCGCGGATCGTCTACGTCGACAACGACCCGCTGGTACTGACCCACGCCCGCGCGTTGATGAAACCCACCACCCCCGAGGGTGTGGTGGGTTACGTCGACGCGGACATCCATGACCCGGAGCGGGTGATCGCCGAGGCGAAACTGGTGCTGGATTTCGACGAGCCTCTCGCGGTACTGGGCATGTGCACGTTGGGATATGCGAGGACTTCCGGCGAAGCACAGCGCATCATCGCGACTCTGCGCGATGCGGTCCCGGCGGGCAGCTACCTCGCCGCCTGGGATGGGGCTGCCGTCGATCCGGGCTTCGTCGACATGTGGGGCTATTACGCCGGGACCGGTGCGGCACCCTACGAGCCGCGGTCCCGCCGCGAGTTGGAAGCGGTGTTCGAGGGCTGGACGCTGGTCGAACCCGGCTTCGCCCCGGTTCCCGGGTGGCGGCCTGCCGAACTGGTCGGACCGCGCAGGATCCGGGAAGCCGCGGGCTACTGCGGCGTCGCCCGGAAGCGATAAAGCCTCGGATCAGGTTTCTCGAGCTGCGGCACGCGCGTCGATCTCGTAGCGATCGCGCACCCGCAGCAGAGAGACCACGGACACGAAGATCGCCGGCACCAGGGCCAGCATGGCGAGCACGAGTGGTTCGCCGCCGTAGCCGGTGGCCCCGACCAGGTCGGAGGTGAGGCCGACGAAGAACGGGCCGAGCGCGCCACCGACGGTGACCAGGAAGGTGAGCAGCGCGAATCCCATGCCCCGGCGACCGGCGGGCACCACATCGGCCGAGACCGCGGTGAGATTCGGTATCGCACCGGCGAATCCGGCGCAGGCCACAGCAATCAGGGTGACGCGCGCGGGGACACCTGACGCGAGCAGAGCGCCCGCGAGGGCCAGGGCACCGATCAGCAGGAAGACGATCGCGACGGTGATCCGCCGACCGGCACGGATACCGTGGGCCCGGTCGCCGAATCTGCTGCCCGCGACGATGCCGACGACGATGCCGGTACCGCCGACCGCGCCCGCGAGTCCGGAAGCGGTGTCGTAGCCGAGGTTCTCGGTGCGCTCGAGCAGAGTCGGGAGCCAATAGAACACGCCGCCGATCCCGAGCGAGAGCAGCGCTTGGCCGAGGATGACTCCGGCCAGCGTTCTGATTCCCAGCAGTCCCCGCGCTTCGCGCAGCAAAGAGACCGGACGCGCAGGCACGGCGGTTGTCGGCGCTTCGCCGGTGCGGAGACGGTCGAGGCGGTCGCCCAAGCCGCGCAACGGTTCTCGGACCGTGAGCACCAGTGCGGCGATCAGCAGACCAGGAACCGCCGCGACGAAGAACACCATGCGCCAACCGAGCGCCTCGGCCAAGGCGCCGCCGAGGATGACCCCGGCCGGTAGGCCGAGGTAGTAGCCGGCGCGCTCGAATCCGTACGCTTTGCCGCGACTGCGGGCCGGGTAGTAGTCGGCGAGCAGGCTGGAGGCGGGCGGGTTGTAGAGCTGTCCGGCGGCGCCGATCAGCACGCGCACGAGGAAGAACAGCACGAATGTGGTTGCCAGCCCGCTCAAGACCGAACACAGTGACCACACCAGGACGACGATCGAGATCGTGGTCACGCGAGGCGCACGGTCGGCGAGGCGGCCGGCGGGCAACAGCAGCGCGGCGCCGGCGATGCTCGCGGCGGTCGGTATCGCACCCGCGGCGGTGTCGCCGAACCCGAAGTGGTCCTGGATCGCGGGTAGCGCGCCCGCGATCAAGTTGATTTCGAGCCGATCGATGAACGCGACGAGGCCGACGGCGATGGCCGGCCACCAACCCAGTGGCGCTGATTTCGTCAGGTCGACAATGCGGTTCGGGCGACCTTCGGACACGGCGACATCGACCAGGCCGGTCGAGCCGGGGGTGTCCACAGGCTCGTCCGCGGAATCATCTACTGCCCGGAAAGATCGACCGCGCCGCCGATCCGAGGACCGGTCTGTTCTGAAAGATTGTCGAATACCTTTGTTGAACAATACGTTTCCGAATCCTAGGTGCGCCGGTAGCACGGCACGCGTCCGCAACGGCGAGAACCAGCTCGCCACTTGTTTCGCATTAGGATACGTCGTATCCACTGCGACGGCAGGGCGATGGACGAGTGCACACAACCTTGACGGCACCAGCCGCGCCGTGTATCAATCTCGAATGAGCAGGTTTCCATAATCGAAACGATGTTTCCCTGAGACCGCACTCTCGAAGGACGCAGACCATGGCCCCCTCTCGCCGCCACCGCTGGTGGACCCCGATCATGTTGTCCGCGTTGGCCTTCAGTGCGTCGGCCTACCCGTTCCCGAGTGCGGCCGCGCCGGTCGCGCCGATCCGTGTCAGCGCGGAGATCGATATCCCCTGCGCCACAACGACATTGCGACACGAAGCCGACTGGTACTTCCCCGTCGAGCAGCCTCGCGGACTGGTCGTCCTGCTGCACGGTTTCGGCGCCGGCAAGGGGCAGTACCGCGAACTGGCCACAGCCCTGGCCGCCGACGGTGAACTGGTAGTGATCCCGACGCTGCAAGCCGTCGACCCGCGTGGCTGCGCGGTCTCGAGCCTGATCCCCAACACCGCGTACCTGGGCAGCCTCGCCGAAGTCTTCACCGATAGCGACGCTCTGCGCCGCGCCTTTACCGAAGCGGCCACCCGCGCCGGCCGCACCGAATTACAGCTGCCCGAACACTTGGTGCTCATCGGCCATTCCGCCGGCGCCGACGTGGCACTCGGCGCAGCCGCACAGCTCGTCGGCAACCACCCCGACACGTTCGGGCGACTGAGCGGGCTCATCCTGCTCGATCCCGTCCCCGGCCTGGACCGCACGGCAACCGGCCGCGCCCTGGCCGCCCTCGCCCCGACCGGCCTTCCCCTGCGCACCATCGCCACACCACCGTCGCTGTGCAACAACGGGCCGGACGGGGTTCTCGCCCTGCGCCGAGCGCTGCCGGGCCGATCCCTGGGCATCGAACTCAGCACCGGCAGCCACGTCGACGCCCTGGGCACCGACGACGCCGGAGTCGCCATGGCCGCCGGTCTGCTGTGCGGGCAGATCACCGAACCCAACGCCGCCATCACTCGCAGTTTCACCACCGCGTGGACCCGCGACGAACTCACCGCAACCCCCTCCCCCGAGTTCTATCCCGGCGGAGGGTATTACGAGGAGCTGATCCACACCGGTGCCATCCGACCCCTGTGAAAGCTTCTAGGCCGCCGTCGCAGCTCCCCGATACCCCTCGAGATCAGCCGAGAGCCGCGGTGATCTTGGCAGCCATCGCCACCACCGCCGGGCTCGGCGCACCCTTGACGAACTGGGCAGCTTCCACAGCGACCAGCACAGTGCTGCGGAAGTTGTCGACCTCGGCCGGGACCTGCTTTCCGAGCAGGTCCACCGCGGCGGTCAGGGCGGGTAGTACCTGCTCGGCGAGCTCGGCGACGTTCTTACCGGGCAGGGCAATGTCTTTGGACTTCGCCGAGAGCACATGCCCGGTCAGTCCGGTCGCCGAGGTCAGCGCGATCGAACCCTGGGTGATGGCCTTGTGTGGGGCGCCGGCGGCGGCCAGCAGGGCGACCGCGCCGTAGGCGGCGGTCCGCAGGGTGCTCTTGTCCTGGTCGTTCAGGGTGATGGTGGTGGTGTTCATGTCGTGTACTCCTCGGTTGTGGCTCCGGGTGTCGGTGCCGTTTTCTTCGATGTACACACTGTGGCCGGGTCGGCTGACACCGCCCTGACACCCGGCTGACACACCCACTGACACCGAGCACGGTGTGGCACGACCCCAGGAAATCGCTTCAGCCGGGGCCGTCGACGGAAGCGCGCTCGCAACGCACTGTGTAGAGCTAGATGCAGATGGCAGACCGGCCGCGCGAAGATCGGCGCCCGGCCGGTTCTCCACACGGATCGATGAGACGTCGCGATCATCACAGCGCTCTGGTCAATATAAAACGATCGCTCTAGTATGAGTGCATGAGCAATCGTGAAGTAGTCGAGAACTTCTACCGGGCAACGCAATCCGGTGACGGCGCAGCCCTCCTGGAAACGCTGCATCCGGAGTTCGAGGGGCATGTGGCGCCCGGTCTGCCCGCGGTGACCGGCACGGTGTTCCACGGGCCACAGGCCGCGCTGGCCGGCATCTGGGGGCCGGTGGCGCGGGCATTCGAGATCGCGCCCTATGCCGAGGAGTGGTTCGAGGCGTCCGGTGATGTGGTCATCGTGACCGGCCATTATCGCGGAGCCGAGCGGTCCACCGAACGTCCGGTGGAGGCGGAGTTCGCGCATGTGTGGCGGATCGTCGAAGGCAAGCTCGCCTATCTACATCAGTACACGGACACTTGGCACTGGCGTCCCGAGCAGGTGAGCGCCGCGGCAGAGCGCCGCGTTCACTAGTTCGGCTCAGCCGAGCGGAATCATCGGATTGCCGGCCCGGGTCGCGAATTTGACCACTGCGCTGCCCTGCCATCCCCCGGTGGCTGCTTGCCCGCTGGGGTTCAGGAATGTGCAGTAGACATTGCCGTATGCGGTGCTACCCGCGGGTGCCGATGCCTGGAGCGAGTCACTGATCCATCGCCCTTGGTGATTGGCGGAGCCTCCGACGGCGGAGTAGTCGAATTCCCGGTACGTGCCGGTGGTGTTGACGCTGTTCTCGACGGTCATGTCGCAGGCCGCCGTGTTGCCCGCGGGAACATAGACCCGCCAACCGAGAATTACCGATCCGACAGCAGGACTGCTGATGCTGCCCTCGACCCCATTGGTCGCGTTCGCCGCGGGCGCGAAGGTCGCGGTAAAGGCGGCGAATCCGGCCGTGATCAGAGTTGTCGCCGCGAACTTCCTGGCTGTGATCGACTTGGACATGGGAACTCCTAAGGTTGATGGACCCTGCCCCCTGGTACCAAGTCAACGTGCAGGGGAACTATCGAGCCACCAACCCCAGGAGTAATCAATCACCCTCCAAGGGGTGGATGTTTGCCACCTCGGTCATGTCTCCCAATCCTCCCGAGTGGGCATGGGTGTCGAAAGCACCGTGCCGCCCCGCGCCGTCGGCGAATCGCAGCGCTCCGGACAGGGTGTCGGCCGCCATGGAGATCAATCCGTGGCGGTACTCGTTCGCGAGGGCGTCGGTCTCGCTGAGCGAGTCCTGCTCGAGCAGCGAGACACGGTCGTGGCGCAGGCAGGTCTGGGGGAACAACGTCAGGGAACGCGCCAGTTCCTGTGCTGAGAACAGTGCGGCGCCGGCGGGGACCACGCGGTTGACCAGACCCATGCGAAGCGCCTCACCCGCGGCGACGGGGCGGCCGGTGAGCACGAGATCCAAGGCGTTGCCGGTCCCGATGAGCCGGGGTAGCCGGACGGTCCCGCCGTCGATCAGCGGTACACCCCAGCGCCGGCAGAAGACGCCGAAGATCGCGTCGGCGGCCGCGACCCGCAGGTCCGCCCAGATCGCGAGTTCGAGGCCACCGGCTACCGCATAGCCTTCGATCGCGGCGATCACCGGTTTGGACAGCCGCATCCGGGTCGGGCCCATCGGGCCGTCCCCGTGGGCGGACACCCGATTGCCGGCGCCCGCCGACATGGCCCGCAAATCGGCTCCGGCGCAGAAGGTTCCGCCCGCGCCGTAGAGCACGGCCACCATGGCGCCGGGGTCGGCGTCGAACTCCCGGAACGCCGCGGCGAGCAGATCGGCGGTGCCGCGGTCGACCGCGTTGCGGACGTGTGGCCGGTTGATACTGATCGTGGTGATCGGTCCGTCGCGCTGGACGTGGACCGGTGGTGGTGCGGTCACGAATTTCCTATCATCGGCGCGCGATGGCGGCCTGTTCGACGGGGTCGATGATCTTTATCCGGGGGCGATCGGCGGCCCGGCCACGGCGTCGTTCCTCGCGGTCCAGCCGGTGCCAATCGCGGCGATCCAATGCCCGCACACCGCGTTCGGCGAGCAACGCGTCGACGGTGCCGTTCGGCGGCGCGAGCACACCGGCCGCGAAGTCGTCGAGCAGTGCCGCCACGGTCTCCTGCGAGCAGAAGCGGTTCGTGCCGATGACGCCGCTGGCGCCTCGTTTGTGCCAGCCGACGGTGTAGAGCCCGGGAATCGCTGGGCCACCGGAGTATTGGAGTATGCGCCCGCTCAGGTGCGGAGTCCGCCCGGTGTTCGGGTCGAACGGAACACCGGGCAGTGCCCGGCTGTCGTGTCCGATGGCGTGCACGACCAGATCGGCGGCGAGCGTTCGGCGCTCTGTGCCGTTGTCGGTCCGGACCGCGATGTCGACGGCTCGCACGCGCTCATCGCCGAGAATCGCGACAACCGAAGTATGGAAGCCGAACCGGATGCGCTCGCCCGAGACCGTCCCGGTCTCGCGGGACCTGCGCAGCAAGGCGAGCTTGCGCCGCACGTGCGGCGGGTCGAACTCGGTCCACTCCAGGTCGCCGACGGCCAGGGAGTCGACCTCGATGTCGAGCGTCCGCGCCATGGTGGCGAGTTCCGGTTCGGTGAACGCCGCGAACCGCGGGCTGCGTCTGCCCAGTATCAGTACATCGTGGAACCTGTTGCGCGTCAGCGCTTCCAGTGCGTGATCGGCGATATCGGTCCGGTTCAGCCGCTCGGGTGCGGTGACCAGCAGGCGTGCCACGTCGAGCGCGACATTGCCGTTCCCGATGACGACGGCGTTGCCGCCGGACAGGTCAGCGACGCGACCGGCGTTGTCCGGATGTCCGTTGTACCACCGGGCCAGATCGGCCGCGGAGACGCTACCCGCCAGGTCGGTGCCGGGGATCGCGAGTTTGCGCCCGTCGGCGGCTCCGGTCGCGACGATGACGGCGTGGTAGTGCTCGCGCATTTCCTCGATGGTCAGATCACGGCCGATGTCGACGCCGAGCCGCAGCCGCAGATTGTCTTCGCGGGCAAGCGATTCGAACGTCGCGGCTACCGCTTTGGTCTCGGGGTGATCCGGTGCGACGCCGGATCGGATCAGGCCCCACGGAGTGAGCAGGCGCTCGTACACGTCGACCTCGGCGCGGCGATGCCGCAGCAGTTCCTCGGCCGCGTACATCCCCGCCGGGCCCGAACCGACGACAGCAACCCGGAGCCGGCCCCGGCCCGGCAGGACCGGGATCGCACGAATCGGCGCGATCGACTGCACGGCGGCCGGACGACCGGCGAAGTGGTCAGAGTTGATGGTGGCGTAATGCTGTTCCGCGAGCGGCAGTTTCGACAGCGGAACGATCGCGTCGACCGGGCAGGCGTCCGCGCAGGCCCCGCAGTCGATACAGGTCGCGGGATCGATGTGCAGCATTTCGGCCGTGGCGAAGCCGGGTTCGTCGGGGCGCGGGTGAATGCAGTCCAGTGGGCAGGCGGCAACGCATCGGGCGTCGCTGCAACAGGATCCGGTGATGATGTGTGCCATACCGCGCCCTCAGAGCACGCCGGCGGCGCGGCACACGGCATCGCCGAGGCGGTTGCGGATACCCAGTTCGGCGAAGGTGCGCATGGCTTGCTCCGAAGCCCACCGCTGCGATTCCCGCCAGTGCCGATTGCGCCGCGCCGCACGGGTAGCGGCCGCGCGGTCCAGACCGCAGTTCTCGAAGACATCGGCCGAGACCATGAATCGGGTCACGACGTAGGCGATGGGTCCGTAGAGCACGGAGAGCAAAGCCTTCTCCCAGGGCGAGTTCGGCACTCGCTCGGCCAGCTCGGCCCGGGCGAACTTCAGGTGCCGCGACTCCTCGATGACGTGGATGTGGCTGACCCGTCGCACCAGCGGCTGCACCGACTCGTCGGCGGCGGCCTCGCGTTGCATCGCGTCGCCGTACTCCTCGAAGAACATCGCCAGCGCCATCGCGATCACCGGTGGCGCGAAGGCGCCGAACGCCTTTCCCGCCTGCCGCACCCACCGGGGCGGGCCGTAGGTCGGCGCTCCGGTCGCGGCCACCATCCGGCCGAACATGGTCGAATGGCGGCATTCGTCGGCGATCTCGGTGTAGATGTGCCACGCGTAGGGTGTCGCGCCGTCGGCATTGTTGACCTGCCGGATCAGCATCTGCATCAGCAGCGTCTCCACCCACCACTCGATCGCGTGCATCGACGCCAGTTGATGAATCGAGAACTCCACCTTCTGTTCCCACGTCAACGCGTCCCAGATCGGTGTGCCGTACAGGGCACTGCGGTGTTCGGGCCCGTAGGCCATGCCGGGGACGAACCCGGCCTCCCAGTCGATATCGGTGTTCACATCGAACGACAGCTGCGCGGCACTGTCCACCAGCATCTGCGCGGTTTCGTCGATATCTGAAGCATGTAGCGCCATTGCCGGCTCCCCTGCTGACTATTGAACGAGCCAGGTATCCGTGACTCTCACTCACAGTATTACACAATCATGTCAGGCGCCAGGAATATGTAATAGATTGTCAGCTGCTCGACTCCAGTGCCCAGACCGCGTCCGCGTGAATCGGCCGACCGTGCCCGGGGAGCAGATGCGCG
This sequence comes from Nocardia sp. NPDC050712, assembly GCF_040654295.1. Taxonomy (NCBI): domain Bacteria; kingdom Bacillati; phylum Actinomycetota; class Actinomycetes; order Mycobacteriales; family Nocardiaceae; genus Nocardia; species Nocardia sp. NPDC050712. The sequence goes on along the minus strand of NZ_JBFAHT010000002.1, from coordinate 628,614 downwards.
ACCGGCAGGCCGCGCAGTCGGCGCCTGGTGCGGTGCGCGGCCGCGGCGTCGACGATGTCCGGGGCGAAACACGGCCGGCCGCGGATCGAGACGACGGCGTCGCCGGAGAGCAGGGTGCGCGTGCGCTCGTGCCAGAACACGATGCTGTCGTCGGTGTGCCCGGGGCTTTCGACAACGGTCCACTCGGACGCCCCCGGCAACGACATCCCGTCCGCCAGGCCACCGGCCGGCCGGGGCCCGGTCCACATCATGCCGCGCGGGCCACCGAATCCGGCCGTGCCGGTGGCCTGGAGCGACCCCAGCGCGCCCCGGCGATCGAAAGGCTGCCCGACCAGCAGCGGCCAGGCCCGCGCCATCTGCGCCGGCGACGGTGTCTTCGGCCGCGCCCCGTCGAGATAGGTCAGGGTGACCGCGGGCAGATAGATCGCCGCGCCGGTGCGGTGCGCCAGCTCCGCCGCACCGCCGACGTGATCACCGTGCCCGTGGGTGGCGGTGACGACTCGCACGCGACCGGGTAGCCCGGCCGCGATCGGAGCCAGATCCTCGGCAACCCGTGGCATTCCGGGATCCACCACCACCAGCGTGCCCGCATCCCCTTGCAGGAGATAGCAATTGAAAAACCACCGCGAGACGCGGGAAACCGCGAGTTCCGGCAGGTGTTCGATCACCAGGCTCACGGGAGCTCCCCGGCCGGCTCGGCACGGCCCAATCCGCGGACGGCCTGCGCGGTGAACGACCGGTGCAGCGGCCGGGCGATCAGCCGGGGTACCGGAATCCGCGGCGTCATCGCGACCCGCACGGTCAGTAGCGTGGAACCCTGTGCGATCGGCTGTAATTCGTAGGATTCCACCGCGGAGAGCAGGGCTGGAACCGACATCCCGACGAAGGTGTAATCCAGGCGTTCACCCACGCGGTAGGCCGTGAACTCCCCCCGGACAGCCAGCAAGGGATTGAGCAGCACCCGCGTCGCGCCGAGGCCACGATGGGGCGAGTCGTAGCGAAAGCCGGATACTCCCGAAAGCCAGGAGAAGCACGATTCGTCGATCAGGGCGTCGAAGACGGCTTCCGGCGGCATCGGCAGTTCGGCGTGCACGGACGCCGTGACGGGCGCGGTAGCGAGATAGTCGTCGCTGCGCCCGGCGGGTATCGGCTCCAGCTGGAACCGTGACGCCGCCTGCGGCGCAAGCCCTTTCGGTATGTACAACGCGGCCGCGGCTACCACCGCGCCACCGGGAAGCAGCCATTTGAGGACATCGGATCTCATGAATTCTCCTGAATGAAGCGCGCCATCTCGGTGATGGCCGGTCTCGACTCGGGCAGGACGCCGAAGACGGGAAATCCGTGCGGCTGCCGGTCCCACAGCTGCAGGCGGCACGGCACGCCCGCGGTGGCCAGGCGCCGAGCCATGAGTTCGGCGTCGCAGCGGAGGAGTTCGGTGGTGCCGACCTGGATCAGCACCGGCGGCAGCCCGCGCAGATCCGCGTCCACCGGGGCGTCGGCCGATCGGCCGCGCTGGTCGTCGACGAGGAAACGGCGGACCAGCCGCTGCACGGCGGCGGCCGAGAAGAAGACTTCGGTCCGGCGGTTCGGCGATTCCCTTCGGGCCGCGCCGTCGAAGTCGGTCCACGGCGACGCCGCGACGATGCTGCCCGGCAACGGGAGACCGGCGGCCCCGGCGGCCAGCGGCACCGCGAAAGCCAGACATCCGCCGCTGGAGTCCCCGGCGCAGACGAGGCGATCCGCCGCGAACCCGCGCGCCAGCAGGTACCGATAGGCCCGCACGCCGTCGGCGACGATCGCCGGAAACCGCGCGGGCAGCTTTCGATAGCCCACCATGCACACCGGCAGCCCGGTCGCGGCCGACAGTCGCGCCGCCATGCCGCGGAAGGTGCGCAATCCCCCGGCGGCGAACGCGCCGCCGTGAAAGTACAGCACCGCCCCGGCCGCCGATTCCGGCGTCGCCGCGGTCGAGTGCCATACCCATTCGAGATCGACATCCGCCAGGTGCACCGGCCGCTGCGACAGTCCCGCGGGTGCTCGTTGCAGGACTCCCGCGTAGTCGGTCATGGCGGCCAGTCCGACATTCCACGGGCGCGCGAGCACCGAGGAGATCTCGACGATCGTGCGCACGACCGGCCGCAGGACCGTGGTCGCCACCCGGGTTCGCCGGCTTGCGGGGCCGAACCGCTCGATCACCAGGCTGTCCAACGAAGTGCTGTCTACCGTCACGAAACGTGACAATATGACACTGCCGTAAGCAACACAAGAGTCCGCCGTTCAGAGGGCGAAGAAGCGCCGATGGCCGGGTGATAAGGTCGGGTTCGCCTGTTTGCAGGCGGTGGCCAGGAGGCACACTCGGAGTCGACCGGAAGAGGTGGCCGTGACGGCGGGGCGAAACACTCGCGCCAAACGGCGATACGCACCGCGGTTGACCCTCCCCGAGCGCCGCGAGCAACTGATGGACGCCACCATGCGCCAGATCGCCGAGTCCGGCTTCCAATCGGTGAACGTCATGGCCGTAACTCGCCGCGCCGAAGTAACCCGCCCGGTTTTCTACGACGCCTTCCAGGGCACCGACGACTTGCTGCGAGCTTTGCTGGAACGCGAGGGGCTGCGCGTCACCGCACAGATCGACTCGGTCTTCCCCGTCGAAATCGCCACCCGGGTAGCCGATTTCGATCTCGACAGCATCATCGGCAACTTCCTGGCACTGGTCGTGCGCCACCCCGATACCTGGCGCCTGGTGTTCTCCGGAGCGGCCGGCCTGCCGGACACCGTGCGGCAGTGGATCTCCGCGCACCGCGAGCGCCTGCGCACCCGGCTCGCGGCGGTACAGACCGAACTCGCCGCCACCGGCCGGGTGCCCGCCGACCTCGATGTCGAGGTCGCCTCCCACCTGGTGATCGGCTTCGCGGAGATGGCGAGCCGGCTGGTACTCGAAGACCCCGACCGCTATCCCCCGGAGCGGGTCGTGGACTTCTACTCGACGACCATCACCGCGGCGGGGAAGTTGCTCGCCGCCGATCCGGACTGAAAGGGGCGAATCAGCGATGCCACCCGCGGGCCGGACCGAGCGCCCCCGTTACACGGCGCGCCAGCGACGCGAGCAGATTCTCGATGCCGCGCTCGATCTCGTTGTGGCACAGGGATTTCCAGGCTGCACGATGCAGTCCATCGCGCGTAGTCTCGGCGTCACGCGCCCCGCCCTGTACGAGTACTACCGCGATCACGAGCAACTCCTCGCCGACCTGGTCGCCCGCGAGCACCAGAAGACGGTCGAGCTGGTCATGCGCTGCACCACCGCCGCCGCGGCGGACCACGACGATCCCGAGGGTTTGTTCGTGGCGTTCCTGCGCGAATATCTCGACAGTGTGGCCGGGGCGCCACGCACCTGGCAGTTCATGCTGACCTCGCCACTGGGTGCGCCGCTGCAGGTCCGCGACGATATCGACGCGTTGCGCCGCCTGGTCCTCGAGCAGGTGCGCTTCGCGGTGCGATCGCTGCCCGAACCCTACGGCGGAGCCGACCTCGACGCCGAGATGGCGGCGCTGTCGATCATCGCCGGCGCCGAGTCCGCGGCCCGGCTGGTGCTCGAGGACCCCGAGCGCTTCCCGCCCGAGCGGGTCGCCGCGGTGATCTCGGCGCTCGCCGGGCACGTCGCCCGGGCGTGGCCGCGCTGAGAGCGCGGCACTCCCAACCACATTCACCTGTTGACCTCCTCGACGGCGGCCTTTACTGTCCAATATGACACCGCCGTAAGTAGGAGCGTTCATGATCCCAACAGCTGCACCCGAGTACGAAGTCGCCGTTCTCGGCGCAGGACTCGGCGGGCTCGGTGCCGGCGCGATGCTCACCCGAGCGGGAATCGACGACTTCCTGATCGTCGAAGGCACCGGCGCCCTGGGCGGCACCTGGCGCGACAATGTCTATCCCCAGGTCGCGGTCGACGTGCCGTCCCTCGCCTACCAGTTCTCCTTCGACAAGTATTCGCAGTGGACGCGCGTCTACGCCCCCGGCGAGGAAATCCGCAGGTACATAGAGTATTTCGCCGACAAGTACGCACTGCGGGAACGCTGCCGGTTCGACACGACGGTCGAGCGCATCGAATACGACGAGGACAACCGGTGGTGGCGGGTGCGAACCTCGGGCGGTGTCATCACCGCGCGATACGTGATCTCGGCGCTGGGCGGGCTCACCGAGCCGAAACTGCCCGACATCCCCGGTCTCGACTCCTTCCAGGGTCCGGTGGTGCATTCCGCGCGCTGGCCGGCGGATCTGGAAGTTCCCGGTCGGCGCATCGCGGTGATCGGTACCGGCGCCAGCGCCGTGCAGATCGTGCCGTGGCTGGCCGAGCATGCCGCGGCCACCTACGTCTACCAGCGGACACCCATCTGGGTCATGCCGAAGGCGGACCTGCCGATCCCGCGACTCGCGCGCACCGCTCTCGACCGGGTTCCCGGCCTGCATACCGGCTTGTACCTGCTCATGTCGGCGGCTACGGAGGCGCTGATGACGTTGGGCGCGGTGTACAACCGGCAGTTGAAACCGCTGACCAACGCGGTCCAGGCGCTGGGCCGGCTCTACCTTCGGACGCAGGTGCCCGATCCACGGCTGCGGGCGCGGCTCACCCCGCACTACGGCTTCGGTTGCAAGCGACCGACGATGTCCAACAACTACTTCCGGGCTTTCGGTCGCGGTGGCGCCGAGCTGGTCACCGCGCCGATCGAGGGCGTGACGGCCACCGGCATTCGCACGGCCGACGGGGTGCACCGGGAGGTCGACGCGATCGTCTGCGCGACCGGTTTCCTGGTGACCGAGGCGGAGAACATGCCCAAGGTGCCGACCATCGGCCGCGGCGGGCAGGACCTCGGTAAATTCTGGGAAGAGCAGCGGTTGCAGGCCTACGAGGGCAATACGGTGCCGGGATTTCCCAACCTCTTCCAGACCTTCGCCCCGTACTCGGTGATCGGCACGTCGTGGCTGTTCATGATCGAATATCAAGTCACCCATGCGATCCGGGTGATCACTGAGACCCGGCAGCGCGGTGCGGTCAGCGCCGAGATCCGGCAGGAGCACCACGACGAGTACTTCCGGCGCACGCTGCGCCGGATGCGCAACACGGTGTTCTTCGCCAACGACTGCGCGGGCTCGCACAGCTACTACTTCGATCGGCACGGCGACGCCCCGCTGCTCCGCCCGTCGACCATGCTCGAAGCCTGGTGGCGAGCAAGGCATTTCGATCTCGATCACTATCGGTACCGCACCGATGAGCGGATCACCTCGTGAGCGGGGCCGGCGCGCCGCCGTCGTTCGCCGGGCCGGACCCGGACTGGTCGCCCGACCCGCTGACCGCCCTCCGCACACGCACTTTCGACGCGATTCGCACCCTGGGCCGGGCCCTGCAGATCGGTCTCGGCGCCCTGCGCTACCTCGCCGCCGACCTCCTCGGCCTACGGCATCCGATGCGCGAAACCCTCACCCAGGCCTGGTTCATCGTGAGCGTGACCGCGATTCCCGCGGTCTTGGTGTCGGTGCCGTTCGGGGTGATCGTGACGGTACAGGTCGGCAGCCTGACCCAGCAGATCGGGGCCACGTCGATGGCGGGCGCGGCCGGCGGCATGGGCGTGATCCGGCAGGGCGCGCCGATGGTGTCGGCCCTGCTGCTGGGCGGTGCCGCGGGCTCGGCCATCGCCGCCGACCTCGGCGCCCGCACCATTCGCGACGAGATCGACGCGCTGCGGGCCATGGGTATCGACCCGGTGCGCCGTCTGGTGGCGCCGCGGCTGGCGGCCATGGTGGCCGTCGCGCCCCTGCTGTGCGCGCTGGTCGTCTTCATGGGCCTGGCCACCGGATTCGTGATCAATGTCGAGTTCCAGGGCGGCACGCCCGGTAGCTACCTGAGCTCTTTCGCGGCCTTCGCGTCGCTGACCGATCTGGGCATCGCCGTGGCCAAGGCCGTGGTGTTCGGCGTGATCGTGGTGATCGTGGCCTGCCAGCGCGGACTCGAAGCCGCGCACGGACCCCGCGGGGTCGCCAACGCCGTCAACGCCGCGGTCGTCCTGGGCGTGATGGCGGTGTTCGGGGTCAATCTCGTGCTGACCGAACTGATTTCGGTGTTCCTGCCGACGAGGATCGGCTGATGTCCGGCGTGATGCGGCGCACGGCCGCCGCGACCGTGCGAACGCCGCTGTCGACAGTGGAAGCCCTCGGGCACCAGCTGGCCTTCTGCTGGCAGGTGCTGCTCGCGGTACCGCACACGCTGCGGCACTATCGGCGCCAGACGATGCTGGTGCTCACCGACATCACCTGGGGCAGTGGTTCACTCATCGTGGGCGGCGGCACGGTGGCGGTGCTGGCCTTTCTGGGCATCGCGGTCGGGGCTTCCATCGGCGTGGAGGGGTACACCGCGCTGAACATGGTTGGTATGGCGCCCCTGACCGGGTTCATCTCCGCCTACGCCAACACCCGGGAGATGGCGCCGATGGTCGCGGCGATCGGTTTCGCCGCCCAGGCCGGGTGCCGGATGACCGCCGAGATCGGCGCCATGCGCATCTCCGAGGAGATCGACGCCCTGGAAGCCGCCGCGGTGCGGCCGATTCCGTTCGTGGTGACCACGCGCGTGCTGGCCGGCGTGGCCACCATCGTCCCGCTGTATCTGCTCACCCTGATCCTGAGCTATCTGTCGTGCACGATCGTGCTCGACCTCGCGCACGGTCAGTCGGCGGGCACCTACGACCACTACTTCGACAGCTTCGTCCAGGTCTCGGATGTGCTGTGCTCGCTGATCAAAGCCGTGGTGTTCGTGGTGCTCGTCATCGTCGTGCACGGCTACCAGGGCTTCTACGCCACCGGCGGCCCGGAGGGAGTGGGCCGGGCGTCGGGGCGCGCGATCCGGGCCAGCCTCATCGGTGTCGTCGTCGCGGACATGGTGCTGACCCTGCTCTTCTGGGGTCTCGATGTCGGCGTCCGGATCTCGGGATAGGAAGCACGCGATGCCAGTCTTCATCGATCACTCCGGCCGCAGCGCCGGACCCCCGGCCCTGCGCTTACTCGGCGTGCTGGTCACGGTCGCGGTGGCGGCGACAGCGGTCGTCCTCACCGGGTACGGCCAGGGCCGCTTCTCCGACACCTTCACCCTGCGCGTCGACACCGCCGCGGTCGGTGAGGGGCTGGCGCCCGGAGCCGAAGTCAAGCTGCACGGGTACACCGTCGGCGCGGTGCGGCGCGTCGACACACTCGGGACGAACCATCAGCTGTTGCGGCTGGAACTCGAGCGCCGGGCGGCCGACCAGCTGACCGATCGAATCACCGCCCGCTACAGCTCCTCGAACCTGTTCGGCTCGACCGCCATCGAGCTGGTTCACCTCGGAGGCGGAAAGCCCCTGCGCGACAACATGATCCTGCCCATCGCCGCCGACAGTCCCAGCGCCACGGTCTCGGCGATCCTGCGCCGCGCCGGGCACCTCACCACGGTGCTCGACACCGAGTCCAGCCGGGCCCTGTTCGACCTGCTGACCAGCTTCGGCGGCGCCGTGGGCGGCACATTGCGGTCGGTCTTCGACATCGCGGCCATCCTCACCGAGGACCAGCGCGGATCCCTCGGCCACTACCTGGGCACCACGGCCGAACTCGGCGAGGGCGCCGCCGCGCTGACGCCGCCGGTCATCGATCTCATCGGCCAGATGCTGGACAGCAGTGCCTATTTCGGCGAACCGGGCAATCGCGAGCGCACCAACCGAGCCACCAACGGACTGGTCGAGGACATGCTCGCGCCGCTCGCCGGGATCCTCACCGAGCACAACGGGCAGCTGGCCACCGTGATCGCCACCACCATGGACCTCGCCGTGCCGATCGTGATCTCCCTCGGCAGTATCGCCCCGGCCTATCAGCGGCTGCCGCGCCTGTTCGACCACATCGAGCAGGCTTTCCCGATCGTGGGTGACCGGGTCCAACTGCAACTACAGCTCCAGCTGGTCGCCGACCGCTTTCCCTACCTACTCGATTCCGCTCTATCGCAAGGAGGTTCGCGATGATCGGGCCCCGTGCCGCCGCGCTGCGCTTGGCGCTCTTCGCCGTGATCGTGGCGCTGTGCACCGCCGTGGTGGTCACCGCGCTGCGCCCACCGGTAACCGGCCGGCAGGACAGCTACGACGCGATCTTCGCCGATGTCTCCGGGCTGTTCGCCGGTGACGACGTCCGCATGGCCGGGGTGCTGGTCGGCATCGTCGAATCGGTGGCGCTGGACGGCACCCGCGCCCGGGTTCGGCTGACCGTCCGGCGCGGCCACGACCTGTTCGACAACACCGGGGCCGCAGTGCGGTACCAGACGCTGATCGGCCAGCGCTATGTCGAGCTGATCCGGCCCGACCGGCCCGGGCGGGCACTGCCCGCCGGCGCGACGATCCCGCTCGAGCGGACCATCCCGAGTTTCGATGTGTCGAAACTGTTCAACGGTTTCAAGCCACTGTTCGACTCGCTGGAACCCGAGCAACTCGATCGCTTCGCCGAGCACGTCGTCCAGGTGCTCCAGGGCGATGGCGCCGGGATGGGCGCGGTCATGGCCGATCTCGACGTCTTGACCAGGTTCGCGCGCAGCCGCGAGGCGGTCGTCATCCTGCTGATCCGCAATCTCGGCGAGCTCTCGGCGCAGATCGGCGGCAAGTCGGCACAGGTCGGCGATCTGATAGCGCAGCTCGGCGGGGTGCTGGATCGGTTCGCGTCCCGGTCCGGCGACATCGCCGAGGCCACCGCCACCGCCAACACAGTCCTCGGTCCCGCCGTCGACTTGCTCGAGAGCCTCCGATCGACCTACGACACCGGCTATCTGCCCATGGACGCGCTGCTGCGGCGGCTCGTTCCGCAGACCGGGCAGCTGGTCGAGTTGCTCGGCCTGGTTCCGGCGCTGCTGCACAATCTCGACCAGCGCATTCCGGCCGGCGAGCAGACCTACGCCTGCTCGGCCGGAAGCCAGGACATTCCCGGTATCGGGCAGATCGTGCTCGGCAACCAGCGACTGGTGGTGTGCAAATGATCCGGCCACGCACCCAGCACACCGAGGAGGCCGGCCAATTACGGTGGGGCGCACTGGGAATTCTGGCCGCGGTCCTCGGGCTGCTCGTGTCCGCGGTGCTGTACGCCGCACCGTTCGGCAGCACCGTCTACGTCGCGGACCTGCGCAACTCCGGGGGCGTCCGCAGCGGAGACGAGGTACGGATCGCCGGAATCAAGGTCGGCACGGTCACCGCGGTCCGGCTTTCCGGTGACCATGTCGAACTCCACTTCCGGGTAGCCGACGACATCCCGGTGGGCGACACCTCCGAGGTGGAGGTCAAACTCCTCACCCCGATCGGCGGCCACTATCTCGCCCTGCGCCCCGCGGGCGCGAAACCCCTGGGCCGCGAACACATTCCCAGGGAGCGGACCATGACGCCGTTCGAACTGACCGACGTGCTGGAGCAATCCGTGCCCGCCCTCGAGGGTATCGACGGGACTGCGCTGCGCGCGACCATCACCGAGATCAACCGCGCCCTGCTCGGACAACCCGACGCCGTTCGCAATCTGCTCGGCAGTGTCAACGACCTGACCGGTCTGCTGGCCGACCGCACCGACCAGCTCGACCGCGCACTCGACGTCACCGACGAATACGTCGGCGCCATCGCCGCCGATGAAGCCGTGCTGCTGAACTTCGTCCGCAAACTGGGCGTGATCGCCGTGCAACTCGGCACGCAGAAGCACAGCGTGTCCGCCACCTTTCAGCTGCTGCGACGACTCGCGGCCGTCGTGCACCGCCCGATCACCGGTTTCGAGCAGGCGCTGGAACCGGCGATCACCGACCTCGACGACATCATCACCAAGGTGCTGGCCAGTCAGAACCACATCGACGAGGTCATCGTCACCATCAAGGACTTCCTCGGCGAACTCGCGACCCTGCTCGGCGCCGACGGCCTCGTTCTCGACCAGTCCCGCAGCGTCGTCACCGGCACCGCGATCTGCGTTCCCGCCCCTGGAAGGACCTGCTGAGATGCCCCTCGGACGAAGAGCCGGCTACCGGATCGCGGCCACCGCCGCCGTGGTCGTACTCGGTGGCGTCACCACCGCGGCCGCCGCGATACTGCCCGCGTCCGGTCGCGCGGCCTGCGCGGAATTCACCGACGCGGTCGGCCTGTATCCGGGCAACGACGTCAGCCTGCTGGGCGTTCGGATCGGCCGGGTCACCGCCATCGAGCCCCGCGGCGATCGCGTGCTGGTACGCATGACCCTCGACCGCGGCAGCACGCTGCCCGCCGACACCGGCGCGGTCACTCTCTCGACCTCCATCGTCACCGACCGTCGCGTCGAACTCACCACGCCGTACACCGGCGGGCCGCACCTGGGCGAGGACTGCATTCCGCTCGCGCGCACCAAGACTCCGCTCGGAGTGAGCCGGGCGCTGGAGTCCGTCGACCGGCTCAGCACCGCACTGGTCGGTCCCACCGAGCCGGACGGCACCATCCCCGGAGCGCAGCTGCTCGGTGACACGCTGCGCGCCGCCGACGCGGTCACCGCGGGCACCGGTGCGGAGTACAACCAGCTGTTGCACCGGACCGCTCTGCTCATGGCCGATCCGGCCGCCATCGATGGCCGAACGCGCCGCCTGGTCGACAATCTGAACCGCCTCACCGGATCCTTCGTCACCAACTGGCCCGATCTGCAGGCCGTCCTCGACCACCTGCGCGACACCATCGAGATGATCGCCGGCGTATCCCAGGGCCTCGGTCACGCCCTGGATCAAGCCAACGATCTGTTGCCGGTGCTGACCCGTACCGTCAGCCGATTCGACGACCGAGCCTATGCCCTGCTGGACCAAGCCGTGCCCCTGACTCAACACCTGCTCGCGCGCACCGGTGACATCCGCGAGGTCCTGGCCCTGCTTCCGCAGACCGCGCAGGCGATGCGCACCCTGCTCCCCCTGACCGGCGAGGGCCTGCACGTCCGATACCGGCCGCCACAGTTCGAAGTCACCGTCGACGGCACACCACAGCGCGTCGACCTGCTGGCGTGGCTGCTCGGCCTCCCGGAGCGGTGAGCGCGATGCGGCGAATCCTGTTGGCACTGCTGGTGACAGCGCTCGGCACGGCGACCGGGTGCAGCTTCGATGCCGCGGACTTCCCCCTGCCCGGAACCACCATCTCGGGGGCGAAGTACAGCGTCGGGATCGAGCTGTCGAGCGTGCTGAACCTGCCCGGCAAGGCGAAAGTCTTCGCGCACGGGGTGGACGTCGGCCGCCTGCAACGCGTCGACCTGAGCGACCGTGGCGCCCTGGCCACGGTCGACATCCGGGCCGGCGTCCAGCTGTCCACCGGGACGCGTGCCGAAATCCGCCAGGCGTCGTTGCTGGGCGAGACCTACATCGCGCTGCTGCCGCCCACCGCGGCCACGCGAGAATACTTGCGCGACGGCGACACGATCCCCCTGGCGCAGACCGCCGCCGCCACCAACATCGAGGACATGCTGCGCGGCATGGCCGAGGTGGTCAGCAGCGGCCGCGTCGGGCGCCTGGCCGAATTCGTACGCAGCGTCAACGCCGCATTCCCCGGCAGCACCGCGGATTTCGCGCGGATCGCCGCCGCCGGACGGGCCACCGCCACCGATCTGGCGGCACACACCGACGACATCGACCGCATCCTCGACGCCGCGGCGGCGATAACCAGCACGCTCAACGCCCATCGCGGCCTGGTCGACGAAACCCTGCAGTACGGGCCGCAGCGGGCCGTCGGGCAGAGCGAGGTGCTGTTCGGCGTCGTGAACCTGCTGATCGCGGTGCGCAACCTGACGGTCCCGATCGGTGGCCTGCTCCTGCCGGTCGCCCCCGAACTCCGCCAGATCGTCGCCACTTTCACCCCGGCGGTGCTGACCATCGCCGCCTCCGACAGCACGCTCCCGTACACCGTCGATCGCCTGAACACCCTGTTGCGCGATCGGCTGATCCCCTTCTTCGCCACCACCCCCAACGTGCGCGTCACAACTCCGGACGGGCCCGATCAACTGATCCGCACTCTCCGATCGATCGGAATGCTTCCATGAGAATCCCCGCCTGGGCCTCCCTGTCCATGCTGACAACAATGACGCTGGCCGGCGCCGGGTATCTCACGGTCACGGTGCTGGACATCGACCCGCGCACCGAATACGCCACCGTCACCGTGGTTTTGGCATCCTCCGGCGGTTTGATGAACACCTCCCCGGTGACACTGCGGGGCGTCGAGATCGGCGAGGTGACCGACATCGCGGCCACACCCGATGGGCTGATCGCCACACTGCGGCTCGACACCGGCTACCCGGTCCCCGTCGACAGCGCCGTCGAAATCGCCAACCTGTCCGCGGTCGGCGAGCAATACCTCGACTTCCGTCCCGTAAGCACCGCCGGACCGTATCTGCGCGACGGCGCGGTCATTCCGGTTGCTCAGGTCCATGTCCCGGCGACCGTGGGGCAGGCCCTCACCCGCGTCGACGCCTTGCTCGGCCAACTGGACCCGGATTCCCTTGCCCGTCTGCTGGACACGTTCGCCGTCGGCTATCACGGCAGTGCCGCCGATGTCGCCACCATCAGCCGCGCCCTGGAGCTCCTCGGCCATACCCTCGCCGACAAAAAGGACGCGATCCGGCTGCTCTACGTCAACGCCCAAACGCTGACCGCGAACTTCGAAGGCTACGGCGGCACGCTCGGCGACATCGCACCGGATATCCAGGCGGCGATCTCCGACCTGGTGCTGGTCAACACCGGATTCGAGGAATATTCCTACCTCGGCGACGGCAGTTGGGCAGACCCCTACGGCGTCATGAACGAGAAGATCGACCACTACCTGAAGGCGCTCGCCCCCGACCTGGCTCGGCTCGCGACGGCGCTCGCACCGACCACCGCACCATTGCGGTCGCTCCGCGTCGACGCCGGCTCGCTGATGGAGCTGCTCGAAACCGTTTTTCCCGGTGGCGCCGCCCGCGTCACCCTCGAACTGCCCCCCAAGTGAGGTCACAGCATGCTTTCTACCGAAAATCCCGACCCGGTCGTAACCGGTCTGCCGCACGGGCGACTGCACCGAGCCCGAGCAGCGGGCGTCGTCGTTCTATTCGCGATCGCGGCCTTCGGCGGATGGCAATGGCACAGCGCCGCAGCCGAATTGACCGCCCGCGAGACCCTTGACGCCGACCGGGACGCCGCGGTGGGGATCGCCCGGGACTACGCCACCCGCTCCCTCAGCTACGACTACCGCGACCTCGAAGCCTTCTTCCACGGCGTCACCGACGGTGTCGATCCCGCGCTGCGGAACCGCTACGCCCAGGTGCGTGACACGCTCTCCCAGATCATGACCCAGGCCCAGGTGGTCGCCACCGGCACCGTCGTCGCGTCCACCGCCACGCCCGACGGCCCGCTCCGCTACAAGGTCACCGTCTTCGCCACCCAGCAAACCCGCAACGCGCAATCCCCGGAACCGGGGACCGTGCCCAACCTGCTGACCGTCACCGTGTCCAAGCACGAGAACCGCTGGCAGGTAAGCGATTACGGAGCCGAGGCCGGATAGCTGTTCAGGAATCTCAGGAAGGAAGAAATGACATATTCACGCCGAGCCGTGCTCCGGGGCGGGCTCGCCGCAGCGGGTGCCTCCGTGCTCGCGGCCGCCCCGGCGCGAGCGGACCGAGGACCATTCCGCCACGGCGTGGCCTCCGGTGACCCCCTACCCACGGGAGTGATCCTCTGGACCCGCGTATCCCCCACCGCCGCAGCACTACCCGGCTCCGGCGTCGGTGATCCCCTCGCGGTCGGCTGGGAAATCAGCCTCGACGAGGACTTCGTCGAGATCCGTGCCGCCGGAACCGAACTCGCGACCAGCGCTACCGATCACACCGTGAAGGTCGACGTCGATGGACTGGAACCGTATCAGGACTACTTCTATCGCTTCACCGCCGACGGGCACACCTCGGCGATCGGGCGAACCCGTACCGCCGCCGCGACCGAACAGCACCTCGACCGGCTGCGCCTGGGTGTCGTCTCGTGCGCGAACTGGGAGGCCGGTTTCTTCAGCGCCTACCGGCACCTCGCCGCGCGCGACGACCTCGACGCGGTCGTGCACCTCGGTGACTACCTCTACGAATACCCGCGCGGACTGTACGGCGGCCGTAGCGGATCCGTGCGCTACCACGAACCGGCCCACGAGACGGTCACCCTGGCCGACTATCGGATCCGGCACGGCCAATACAAGACCGATCCCGATCTCGCGGCTCTGCACGCGCGTGTTCCGTTCATCTGCACCTGGGACGACCACGAGATCGCCGACAACGCCTGGTCCGGCGGGGCGGGCGTCCAGATCCCCTACCTCACGCCCGACTGGCAGCAGCGCCGCACCGCGGCGCTGCGCGCCTACCTCGAGTGGATGCCGGTGCGCGCCAACGGAACCAGCGCCGATCCTCGGCTCTATCGGCGACTGCGCTTCGGCGACCTCGCCGAACTGTCGATGCTCGACCTGCGCAGCTATCGCAGCCGGCAGGCTATCCCGGCGGTCGGATGGCGCACGGTCGAGGATCCCACCCGGTCGATCACCGGCAAGGCCCAGATGGAATGGCTGATCGCGGGCGTAGTGTCCAGCCCGGCCCGGTGGCAGCTCGTCGGCAATCCGGTCATGATCGCGCCGATCGTGCTGCCACCGATGAACCCCGACATCGCCGCCGCGCTGCACAGCGTCATCGGCCTGCCGACGGCCGGTATCCCCGCACTGGTCGATCAGTGGGACGGCTATGCCGCCGACCGCCGCCGCCTGTTCGAGGCGATCGACAACCATCCGAGCGACGTCGTCTTCCTCACCGGCGACATCCACAGCTCCTGGGCCGCGGACCTGCCACTGGACCTCACCCGCTACCCCGAGGGCCCGCGGGCCGGCGTCGAATTCGTCGTCCCTTCGATAACCGCCAAGGGTTTCGGCGAAGCGCTCCCGAGCGCACCCCGCACAGCGTCGGTGCCGCTGGAGGACGCGATCAGATCGGCCAACCCCCACCTGCGCTACGTCGAATTGGATTCCCACGGCTACGGCGTGCTGCACCTCGACCCCGATCGCGCCCAGATGGACTGGTTCTACGTCGCCGACGTGGCCGACCCCGGCACCGGCGTCCGCCGAGCCGCATCGTTCGCCGTCGACAGCACAGGTGCCCTGGCCCAGGTCCCGCACACAACAGAATGAGCCGCTCGCGGGTCGCGCCGCCGCCAGGGCTGCACTTCGAGGCGGGGTTGGCCAGCCCATGAAAGTGAGGGCTCGGGATGCGATAACGGCGTCCATACGTAGGACGACAGAGGGGCATGAGTCTGAAAAACGTTTCGCTACAACAGTTCACGTTCC
Organism: Nocardia sp. NPDC050712; assembly: GCF_040654295.1. NCBI lineage: Bacteria > Bacillati > Actinomycetota > Actinomycetes > Mycobacteriales > Nocardiaceae > Nocardia > Nocardia sp. NPDC050712. Next base: position 613,252 of record NZ_JBFAHT010000002.1, on the reverse strand, counting down.
GAACCGGTGTGGTCGTGGCGGCGACGGTGGCCGTGTGCGGCGGGTTCGCCGGGCCTGCCGCCGCCAGTCCTGCCGATCCGGTTGCCCAGTTCAGCCCCACCCTCACCAAGGTTCCCGGCCCCAACTGTGCCGCGATCATCAATGCCGAGACCGTGGCGCAGCCGCAGGCCGGTGTGTTCGGTGTCCGGGTGAAGACCACGCAGACCGGGGAGTTCTGCGGGGCCTACTACCTCACCGTGCATTGGCGCAACCTCGACACCGGCCTGACCAGCGGACAGTCACAGCGCGTCGAAGGCGCCACCGACACCGTGATCGTCGGCATGGGCATGGGGCCCGGGGTCGGGAAGGTGGAGGCGTGGATCGACACGTACTCCGAGGTGTACCCGCAGAATGTGGATCTGGAGCACATCGCGGGTCGCACGACGTTCACGCTGGGCTGAGCGCCCGGCGGTCGCGTGTGATGTAAGAACCGAATACTGATGATGTTGCCCGCCCCAGCACACGGGGCGGGCAACTTTTCTCGCCGCCGCGCCGATGACGTGTCGTCCATTGACGAACGCGGCCAAGATCCTGTTGAAACTGTTGTCCGGGACAGGAATTCGAATACCTCGTTTACGATGGATTCGGTGCTCGCGATATCTCCGGTATGAACCCCGGGGATCTGCGCACCATCGCCTGTCAGCCGAATCGCCTGGGGCGGTCTGCGTTTTCGGGAAGCGGGGGCCACAGTGGAGCGTGACGGCCGCGACCCGGCGGAGGCTCGGATACACGCCGGTATCGAGCCTTATCATCGCCGCATGCTGGCGGTCTACGACTGGCTGGTGCTGGGGCTGGTGTGCCGGTGGATCTGGCGGTGCCCGCGGTCGACGATGCTGGCGCACTACAACGCCCAGGTGGGGGCGCATCACCTCGACCTCGGCCCCGGTACCGGCTGGTTTCTGGACAACTGCCGCTTCCCCACCCCGGCCCCGTCGATCACGCTCGTCGACCTCAGCGATGTCGCCCTGGCGACCGCGGCGAAGCGCATCGCACGCTATCGACCGGCCACTCGCGGCGCTGATGTCTTCAAGCCGCTGAATCTCGGTGCGACGCAGTTCGACTCGGTGGGGCTGAATCTGCTGCTGCACTGCCTGCCCGGTTCGTTCCAGCAGAAGGCCGTCGTATTCGACCATGTGACACCGTATCTCGGTGCGAACGGCCGGGTCTTCGGCAGTACAATTCTCGGTATCGACAAGCGGCACACCGTGATATCCAGCGCGCTGGTGCGCCGGCTCAACGGCAGCGATTCCTTCGACAACGCCGCGGACCGTGTCGAAGACCTCGCCCGTGAACTGGAGGCCCGTTTCACGGAGGTCCGGATCGCGCGCGCGGGGGTCATCTGCCTGTTCTCGGCGCGACATCCGCGCCCGGCGGCTCCCGCGCAGGGAGGCCCCGGCACCCTCCGATAGTCGAACCACCCGGCGCTATCGACGCTGATGACAACGAGCTGAGTGGGCGGATTCCCTGTGAACAGAGGCACCACATGCAAGTCACGGTTCTCGGTGAGTTCTCGATAGCGCTCGACGATATCGACCTCACGCCACGGCAGTCGAAAATCCGGAGCATGCTGGCGCTGCTGACCATCGAGCACGGACGCACGGTGCCGATGGAGTGGATCGTCGACGAGCTCTGGCATCGTCCTACCTCGGCCAAGCCGATCAAGACGGTGCACACCTACATCTACGCGCTGCGAAAGGCCCTGGAACGCTACGGCGCGAACCCGATCGTGACCCAGCACGGCGGCTATTCGCTGGTCCTGACCGACGCCTATGTGGACTCCGACGAGTTCGAGACGCTCGCCGACAGCGGCGCAAACCTGTTGCGCGTGGGTATCAGCGAGGACTGCCCGGAGAAACTGTCCGAGGCCAGTGACAATCTCGGCCGGGCCATGTCGTGCTGGCGGGGCGAGCCGCTGCGCAACGTGATTCTGGGCAAGCGGCTACACACCCGGGTGGCGTGGCTGGAGGAACGCCACCGGCAGGTGGTCGACATGCGGCTGCGCGCCGAGATGCGGCTCGGCCGCTTCGATCAGGTGATCGGCGAACTGACCTCGCACATCGAACAGAATCCGTTCCACGAGGGTTTCCACGAGACGCTCATGGCCGCGCTGGCGCAGTCGGGCCGGCGCGCGGACGCGCTGAATGTCTACCGGGACTTACGCGCCCGGCTCGCCGACGAGATGGGGATCGAGCCGGGCAAGTCGGTACAGCGACTCCATCTCGACATTCTGCACGGCATGGGCTCGACCCGCACCGCGCCCGCCGGCGCCGGCGAGTCGGTCAAGCTGGCTCAATTGCCGCCGCTGGTACCGGATTTCGTCGGGCGCGGGCAGACCATCGACACGGCGGTCGACTTCCTGACCAGGAAGGCCAAGCCCGCGACGATCTGCGTGCACGGCATGCCCGGGGTGGGCAAGAGCGCGGCGGCGCTGACCATCGCGCACGCGGTGGCCGAGTCGTTTCCCGACGGCCAGCTGCATATCGACCTCGACGGCGCGGACCGCTCCGGCCTCGCCGCGTTCACCGACCTGCTGCGCGCCCTGGGCATCGGCGCGCGCGAACTGCCGACCACCCTGGCGGGCGCGGTGGCGCTGTTCCGCTCGATCACCCGGGGCCGCCGCATCCTCGTCGTCCTGGACAACATGCCCCGCACCGCCGACATCGTGGGCCACCTGCCGCTGGGCTCGGCGACGATCATCACCGCCCGCCGCCCGCCGACCGGCCTGTTCGGTGTCGAGAAGTATCTGCTGGACCCGCTGAGCACTCCCGAAGCCCTGCGGCTGCTCGCCGCCATCGTGGGCAGCACCCGCATCGAGCGGGAGGAGCGCGCGGCCGAGCAGCTCGTCGAAACCGTCGGCGCGCTGCCCCTGGCCATCCGCTTCATCGGCGATCGCCTCACCTGCTCACCCTGGTACCCGCTCGACCTGCTCTCCCGCCGGATAGCCAATCCCGTTGACGCCGTTGCCCTTTCCGACCTCGCGAATCTGGGATTCGACCTGTTCTATCGCATCGACGCGGTCTATCGGGATCTGGATACCGTCGAGCGCATCGTCTTCCGGAGCATGGCCGCGCTCCGCGATCGCCCCTTCGGCGTCGGCGACGTGGTCGCGCTCGCGCCGACCACGCCCGCGCAAACCGAGGTCGCGCTGTTGAGCCTGATCGATACGGGCATGCTGACCGTGCTCGGCCCGTGCACCGTGCTGTCCAATCCAATCGTGGTGCACCCCATGGTCTCGCGCTATCTGACCGAGCTGGAGACCGGTTGAAGGAGTGCTCGCAGCACGGCGGTCAGGGTGTCCTGGTTGTCCGCCGAACGGCTGCGCCAGGCGATGAAGCCGTCGGGGCGGACCAGTACCGCCCCCGCCTCGGTGACCCCGTACGCCGCGGCCCAGCGCGCCGCGGCGCTCGCGCCGATCCGGTGCACCACCACGCCCGCGTCCGCGCCCGCCCGCTCCCAGCCGTCCTCGCCCGTGAGCAGCACGAAGCCCTTGCCGAAGAGGTCGATGGTGGAGCCGCCGTCGACGAGGACGTGCGCCGCCCGCGTCCCCGGACGGCCGGTCGGAGTCCGTGGATCCTCGGTAGGCCCGCCGGTCTCGGGCTCCTCGGCGATCAGCGCACCCGCGCGATATCGGTAGCCCAGGCAGATGGCGGCCTTGCTCGGCCGGTCGGCGGGCTGGTGGGAGCCGCCCTCCGCGGCGCCGGCCAGCAGCAGACCCGCGCGCACCACCGAGTCTTCGATGAGCAACTGCGCGACCGGTTTTCGTTCCTGCTCATAGCTGTCGAGCAGGCCCGGCCCGGCGGTGCCTCCCAGCACGGCCGCGATCTTCCACGCCAGATTGTGGGCGTCCTCGATGCCGGAGTTGCCGCCGTAACCGCCGGTGGGCGGCAGGGTTTTGGCCGCGTCGCCGACCAGGAACACCGGACCGCGCCGGAACGAGTCGGCCAGCAGCGCCCGCATCTGCCAGATGTCCACGCCGAGCATTTCGACGTCGAGGTCGGGCACACCCACCGCGCGGCGGATCAGCTCGGTGCAGCGGGTCACCGAAAGTTCCACGTCGAGTTCGGGATCGTGCGGGATGCTGAGCGTCCAGCGGCCCAGATTGCGGCGCAGCAGCACATTCAGGCGCATGCCCGGGGCGGCGTCCTGAAGTTCGTCGACCATGCACAGCACGAAACTGCGGCCGCGCAACGCCGCGGTCAGGTCGGCGCGGAACAGGATGCCGGCCTGCAAGGCCAGCAATCCCGGTCCGGCAAAGCCGATTCCGAGCCGCTCGCGCACGGGGCTACCCGACCCGTCGCAGGCGATCAGGTAATCCGCGAGTACGGTGCCGGGCTGCCCGGTCGCCGTGTCGCGTAAGTCGGCCCGCACCAGCCGGTCCGACTGCTCGAACCCCGTCAGCTCCACCCCGAATCGCAGGTCCGCGCCCAACTCGGCGGCGCGATCCCGCAGGATCGGTTCGAGCTGATCCTGATCGCACCACACCTGCCGCTCCGGCGTGATGCCGCCGAATTCCTCCGGACCGCCCATCGGGAGCCGGTCGTGTTCCCGCCCGGCGAGGCTGTCGACGCGCAGGATCATGCTGTCGCGGTCTTCGTCACACCGTCGCACCCGGTCCTGAATTCCCAAGCCGCGCAGCAGTTCCATCGCGCGCGGCCCGATATCGTTCATCCGCGGATGCGCCGAGTGGTGCGCGCGCCGCTCGACGAGGCGGCACTCGATGCCGTGCTGGGCCAGGAAGGCGGCCATGGTCAATCCGCTCACCGCGCCGCCGACGATCAGCACCGGCACCCGCTCCACGGCGTTCACCGCACACCCGGCGCATACGGCTGCGCGACAAGGGATTCGATGTATTCGCGCATCGCTTCCTGGTTGGCGGCGGTGTGCTCGGCCATGCGCTCACGCCACTGCGGCTCCTCGTCGCGCTTGTCCTCGGCCAGCTCGAAACACATGTCCCAGGTCATCTGGCTGCGATATCCGGGCAGCGGCTGATACACCCAGGTGAGGTGATTGAACGTGAACGGCGCCAGCGGGTCGAAGCGCTCCGCGTAGGAGATCAGCGGCGGGTACAGCATCCGCCACGACACCCAGGAGGCGTTGTCCGCGTTGGTCAATCGGAACCAGATCTTGCGGCCTTCGCGGCGCAGGATCTCCGCCTTCAGATATTCGGGGATCATCTCGGGCCACTGATCGATGCGGTTGGAGATCTCGTAGACCAGGTCGACCGGAGCGTCGATGATGACCGAGCGCGTGATGACTTGCATGGTGATACCTCAGATCAGGGACTAGACGAGGGCGATCGCGCGGGTCCACGCTGCCGTGGCGCCCGCGATCAGGACGGGGAGCGCGATGACGAAGAACCCGGTGGCCGGGAGCCGGTCCAGATTCGCCAGGCGCTCGATTTGGTAGTACGGCCGTCGGCGCCCGAGGACGTGCGCCGGCCACAGCGCGTCCCGGTCGCCCGCTGCCAGGAAGCGTTCGATCATCGGCTCGAAGGGGCCGTCGAAACTGGCTCCGTCGGTGCCGATCACGTCGATGCCCGCGTCCAGCAGGTATTCGATGACCTCCGCCGCGATCGCCTTGTCACCGCCGGTGCGGATCAGGACGATGGTGCCTGGCTCGGTCCCCTCGGGCAGGACGATGTCGGCCCGCGTGACCACCCCGCCGTCCAGCGCCGCGACGTCGAAGAACAGCCCGGGTCCGAGGAAGGAACGCAGTGGCGCGCTGTTGATTTCGCGCTGCACGCCGTCGGCGGCGGGGCCGTAGTGTCCCGGCGCGTCGATGTGCGAGCCGGCGTGCACCGAAGCGTGCACCATCTCGTGCCGGAGGAACGCCCCGTCCGGAAAGTCCGCCGCCCGCATCCGGCCCACCGCGTGCGCGGCGATCTTGGGCAGCACGTTCTCGCAGAAGAACGCGGCGCCGGGCTCGGGCTCGAGGGCATCGATGCGGGTGGTGAAGGGGCCCTCGGCGTGGTTGCCGATATCGCTGGAGATGTCGACCAATTCCGCGTCCCCGAGCAGCCGGGCCCAGTCGCCGGGCTTCACTTCGCGCCGCCGCGGTCGGCTACCAGGCTCAGCACCTCGCGCGGGGTGCTGGTGGCGTCGATGGCGTCGTCACCGAGCTTGATGCCGTAGGTGCGCTCGAGATCCGAGGTCACTTCGAGCAGTGCGACCGAGTCGTAGCCGAGGGCGTCGAATTCGGTGTCGATGATGGTGTCGTCGAGCACCACCTCGTCGTCGACGCCGGCGCAGCGGCGCAGAACCGCGATGAGTTCGTTGAGTCCCATGGGTTTCTCCTGTTTCTAACGGTGGGTCGGGCGGCGCACGACCATCGCGGAGTTGAATCCGCCGTGGCCGCGCGCCAGAATCAGCGCCGCGCGCAGCGCCGAGGGCCGGGCCGCGCCGACGACCAGGTCGATGCCGTGTTCCGGCGCGGGCGTGACGTGCGGGGTGGGCGGAACGACGTTGTCCCGCAACGACAACAGCGCGGTGGCCAGGTCGAGCGCCGCCCCGCCCGCCCCGAGCCGGCCGGTCAGGGTCTTGGGTGCGGTCACCGGAACCCCACGGGGGCCGAAGATTTCGCCGATCGCCCGCGCTTCCGCGGCGTCCAGCGGCGTCGACGCCGCGGCGTCGGCGAAGACCACGTCGATCTCCCCCGGGTCCGCATCGGCGGTCGCGATCGCGGTTTCGATCGCACGGCGCAGGCCGCCGGCGTCCGCCGCCTCCGGGTCGAATGTCGCGCCGTACCCGGCGATCTCGCCGTAGCAGCGCGCCGCACCGCGCCGGGCCGCATGGTCGGCGTCCTCGAGGATCAGCAGTGCGCCGCCCTCCCCCGGCACGTAGCCGCCGGCTCGGGCGTCGAAGGGCAGATAGGCGGCACCGGGATCGACGGCATCGCTGAGCTGACCGCGCGCGAGGTGACCGGCCCAGCCCCACGGGCAGACGATGCCGTCCACGCCGCCGCACACGACCACCGGTGTGCCCCGGCCGACCAGGCGGCGGCCCTGGGCGACCGCCTCCAGTCCGCCCGCGTCCTCGGCGACCAGCACGCCGCCGGGTCCGCGCAGGCCGCGCCGGATCGAGATCTGCCCGGTGTTGACGGCGTAGAACCACGCAAATGACTGGTAGGCACTGACATACGAGCTGCCCTTGCTCCAGAGGTTCTGCAATTCGCGCTGCCCGAACTCGAAGCCGCCCGCCGAACTCGCGGTGACCACACCGACGTCGAACCCGTCACCGGTGATCTCGATCCCGGCATCGGCGAACGCCCAGTCGGCCGCGCTCAGGGCGAGCCGCGTCATATGGTCGGTCTGCGGCAGCAGGCGGCCCGAAAGCTGCTCCTCGGCAACGTAATCGAGGACCTCACCGGCCAGCCGCGCCGGATATCGGGCCGGGTCGAACCGGCGCACCGGCCGAATTCCGCTGGCTCCGGACAAGATCGCCGACCAGTACCGTTCGACGCCGAGGCCGTTGGGCGCCACCACACCGAGTCCCGTCACGACCACGCTCACGGCGCTACACCCGGCGCGCACAGCACCATCGCCGATTGGAACCCGCCGAAGCCGCTGCCGACGGTCAGCACGCGATCGGTCCGCCACTCACGCGCGGTGTGCGGCACGTAGTCCAGATCGCAGGCCGGGTCGAGCTCGTGCAGATTCGCCGTCGGCGGGATCACGTTGTCGCCGATCGCCAGCACGCACGCCGCGATCTCCAGCGAGCCGATCGCGCCGAGGGAGTGACCGATCATCGACTTGATCGAGCTCATCGGCACCGCCGGCGCGCGGACGCCGAAAACCCGCTTCACCGCGTTGGTTTCGTGCAGGTCGTTCTGCTTCGTGCCGGAACCGTGCGCGCTGATGTAGTCGATGTCCTGCGTGGCGACCCGCGCCTGGTCGAGCGCGGCCCGGATCGCCGCCGCCATTTCCCGCCCATCCGGGCGCAGACCGGTCATATGGAAGGCATTGCAGCGCGTCCCGTGCCCGGCGATCTCGGCGAGGATCTCGGCGCCGCGCGCCGCGGCGGCGGTGTACTCCTCGAGAACGAAGACGGCGGCCCCTTCACCGAGCACGAATCCGTCACGGGTCCGGTCGAACGGCCGCGAGGCGTGCTCGGGATCGTCGTTGCGCCGGGTGGTGGCCTTGATCGCGTCGAAGCAGGCCGAGGTGATCGGGGAGATCGGCGCGTCGGTCGCGCCGGCGATCATCACCTCGGCGGTGCCCTCCCGGATCAGTTCGGCCGCGTGCGCGACCGCGTCGATACCGGAGGTGCAGCCGGTCGACACCACCGCGACCGGCCCCTGCGCGCCCACCCGGCGGGCCACCTCCGCCGCGATCGAGCTGGGCACGAAGTAGTCGTAGAGGTGCTCGGCCGCCAGCCGGTGATCGACCAGCCAGTCCCGGCCCTGCGTGCTGACGATCCGGTATTCCCGTTCCAGGCCCATCGTCGCGCCCACCGCCGTGCCGATCGTCACGCCGGTGCGGTGCGGATCGAACGGGAAGCCCGGCCCCAGCGCTTCACCGACCGCGGCCAGCGCCAACTGGGTCGCCCGATCGAGCCGGTTCGCCTCCTCCGGGCCGATACCGTGTTCGGCTGGGCTGAAGTCGATTTCGGCGGCGACCTGGGAGCGGAAGGGGGCCGGGTCGAACAGCGAGATCCGCCGGGTCGCGGTGCGCCCGTCGCCGAGCAGCTTCCAGAACTCCCCGACCCCGACGCCGCCGGGCGCCATTACTCCCATACCGGTGATCACCACACGCCGTCGCATGCCGGCCGCCTTACCGAGCCACCAGGCCGCCGTCGACCACCAACGGATGACCGGTCACATAGGAGGACTCCGGCGCGAGCAGCCACAGCACCGCCTGCGCGACCTCCTCCGGCGCGGCCATCCGGGCCATCGGCACGATCGCGGTGTAGCGGGCCTCCACCTCGGGGACGCCGCCGGTGAAGCGCTCGAGGAAGGGGGTCCGTACGACGCCGGGGCAGACGGCGTTGACCCGGATCCCGTGTTCGGCGTACTCCAGGGCCGCGGTCTTCGTCAGCCCCAGAACCGCGTGTTTGCTCGCCACATAGGAGCCGTTCTTGTCGAAGGCGACCAGTGCGGCGACCGAGGCGCCGTTCACGATCGTCCCGCCGCCCGCCGCCAGCATGGCCGGAATCTCGTATTTCATGCTGAGCCAGACGCCCTTGAGGTTGACCGCGAGCGCATCGTCCCAGGCCTGCTCGTCGGCCTGGTGGATCTCGCGTTCGGCCATGCCCTCGATGCCCGCGTTGTTGAACGCGCAGTCGAGGCGCCCGAAGTGGGTCACCGCGCGATCCACCATGGCCTGTGCGTCGGCGGTGCGCGACACGTCGGCGTGCACCGTGATCGCTTCGCCGCCAGCGTCTTTCACCGCCCGTTCGACCTCGGCGCAGTCCGCCACGTCGGCGAGGACCACCCGCGCGCCCGCCGTGGCGAGCGCGACGGCCGCGGCCGCGCCGATCCCGGAGGCCGCGCCGGTGACCAGCGCCACCCGATCATCGAGTCGAATTCCCATGTCACCGCTCCGTTTCCGAGACGGTGCCCGCGGCCAAGGCGAGGAATGTCCCGGTCTGGCGGACGCCGTCGAAGGTGATGCCCGCGCGCTCGAACAGGTCGGCCACATGGCGCGAATCATGTTTACGGCCACCGACATTGAGCAGCAGCAGGAGATCGAGCGCGGAGGTCACGGCCGGTTCGGGGGTGTGGTCGGTGAGTGTCTCCACGACCAGCACGCGCGCCCCGGGCCCGGCGTTGCGCCGCACGTTCTCGAGCGTGCGCAGGGTGCTCGCGTCGTCCCATTCGAGGATGTTCTTCAGCACGTAGACATCCGCGCGGATGGGAATGTCCTCGCGGCAGTCCCCGGCAAGGACCGTGGCCCGTTCCGCCAGCGCACCCCCTGCCCGAAGCTCGGGAAGCGCCTGAGACACAACCCCTTCCAGGTCCAGCAGGTAACCGCGCACCCTCGGGTGGGTTTCCAGGACGGTGCGGAGCAGCCGCCCCTGGCCGCCGCCGATGTCGGCCACCGTCTCCGTTCCGGTCAACCCCAGCGCCTCCACGACCGCACTCGCGGTGTGCGCGCTCGCCTGGGTCATCGCCGCGGTGAACACCGACACCGCCTCGGGTTCCCGGGTGTGGATGTAGTCGAAGAATTCGCCGCCGAGCACCGCGGCGGACTGGGCTTTGCCCTCCCGCACGGCCCCGAGCAGGTGCGGCCAGAGCCGCCAGAAGATCGGATGCCCGATCCAGCGCACCAGGTAGGTGAGACTGTTGGGATCGTCCTCGCGCAGCAGTCTCGACAGGGAGTTGTTGCGATAGGCGCCATCCGGGTCCTGCTCGAAGACCCCGTGGGTGGCCAGCGCGTTCAGCAGCTGCGCCAGCGCGACGGGATCGGCGTCGAGCTCCTTGGCCAGAACCGCCGCCGAACGGGGTCCCGATTCCAGTGCGCCGGCGATGCCCAGGTCGACGGCCGCGACCAGCGCCGCCGTCGAAACCAGGCCCCAGGCCACCTCTTTGAGACGAGAAATATCGGATTGCACTGCGGATCTGCGCGTCATGCTTGGCCTTCCTCACGGTCGATCAGCCAATCCTGACGACGGCGGCTCCAGCCGGAATCAACCTCTGCTCGAGTGGAACTCAGCCGGGCGCAGGCGCACTCGAGCGAAAGATGAGCGGTGTCAGTGGTTTAGGAGGTGCGTGTGTAGACCACGGTCAGCAGGAATCCGAACAGCGCTGCACTACGCGGGAATTCGACGCTCAAGCCTGGGTGAGCGGCGCGGCCGAGGGCGCGGAAGGCCGATCGGCTGTAGGAACGCAGCAGGCTGATGACGGCGTCGTGCACGATCGCGGGCACGGCCGACCGGGGTGCGAAACACAGGGCCAGCGTGGTCATCATCAGCACGATCAGCGGAAAACACAGCAGCAGCACGGCGGTCGGCGGCCGTTGCGCGTCGACGACGAGGAACCTGCGGCCGACGCGGGTGGCCTCCGCGATGGCCCGGCAGGCCGCCTGCGGGGGCAGATGATGGAAGCCGTCGACGAAGACGACCAGGTCATAGCTCTGGTCCGGGGCGTCGATCGCCGTCGCGTCGACGACATCGGTGCGGACGCGCGGATCGCCGCCGAGCGCACCCGCCGCGATCCGGTCCACCGAGACGGGGTCGAGGTCGGTCACGGTGAGCAGTGCGCCCGGATGGCTTCGCAGGATCTGCTCGGACACCCGGCCGTGGCCGGCTCCGATCTCCATGATTCGCGGGCGCTCGAGCCCCGCGACCAGGCTCAGCGCCAATCCCGCACTTCTGGAATGGATTCCGAGCCGCGCGCCGCCGCGGTCCAGGGCCGCGATCACCTGCTGACGCAGGTCGTCGGGCACGTCACGGCGATCGGTGTACTCGAGCCGGTCGGTGGCGAACAGCCGATTCAACCGCGAGGCCGCCGGGCCGCCGCGCGGCATCGCACCGATCCCGTCGAACACCATGCGTCACATGGACAGCAGGCGCAACGTCAGCGCGGCCGCCGCCAGCAGCAGCACCACCAACGGCACCGGAAGATTCTTCCAGTCCTTGTCCTTGATGTGGAATCCGCAGGCGGCGATGAAGTACAGGACGAGCCCCACCGCGGCGGCCACCCCGAGCGGCGCCCACCACAGCCCCACGACCAGCCCGGCCCCGCCCGCCAGCAGCACCGCCGCGAGTGGATTGAGCCAACTCTCCGGCACCCCGGCCGCGGTCATCGACTCCACGATCTGCGGCTTGCGGGTGATCTTGAAAATGCCGGACATGCAGACGAAAGCGGCCAGCAGAATCGAAACGACAACAGTGGCGATGAACATGACGCCTCCTCGGGTGCCCTCCCGGACAACCCAATAACTGTATGTCACCGGCGGACAGCTCGGCCAGGGTCCGCAACCGGCCCCTTGACTTTCCCGGTAGGAAAGTGGAGTCTTACTTTCCAAGTAGGAAAGTGAGGACATCATGGACAACGTAGCTCCGGATCAGGCCCGCGCCGCCCTGGACGCGGTCGAACGGGCCCGTCAGCGAGTAGCCGAGGAAGTCGGCCTGCCGCGCGGATACTGGTGGGCGATGGCCGCCGGCTGGGTCGCGCTCGGCGTGATCGGGGATCTCGGGCCGCAATGGCTGGTCATCGCCGCGACGCTGCTCTTCGGCGCCGGGCACGCGTTCGTCGCGTCACGGCTGCTCAACGGGCGCCGGCGCACCGATCAGGTACGAGTGAGCGCGGACGTGGCAGGGCGGCGCACGCCGATCGTGGTGGTGGGCATGCTGGTCGCGCTGGTCGTGCTCACCATCGGCGTGGCGATGGCGCTGCACGCCGACGGCGACCGCAACCCCGGCATCTGGGCGGCCGTGCTGGTCGCGGCCGTCATCGGCTTCGGCGGCCCGGAAATCCTGCGCGTGCTGCGGCGTTGGTCACGGGCATGAGCCGGGCCCGCTTCGATGAGCTCATTCATCCGAGCACCCGGCTCGCCCTGGTCGCGACGCTGGCCGCCGCGGACTGGGCAGAGTTCGCCTTCCTCAAAGACCGTCTGGGGCTGTCGGATTCAGCGCTGTCCAAACAGCTCGCCACGCTCGAGGACGCCGGCTACGTCACCACCGAACGTCGCCTCGAGGGCAGCCGCCGCAAGGTCCGTGCCCGGTTGACCGAGCACGGACGGGACGCCTTCACCGGCCATGTCGCCGCCCTGCAAGAAATCGTCGCCACCGCGGCCCCGGCGGACCCGGCCACGCCGGCCTGACCCGAACGGCGCATGACCTCGGGAGGCCTCCCGTTCAAGTGGTCTTCTCCCGGTCGGCAAGGAACCTGTCGAGCAGGTCGAACAGGACCTCGAGGACGTGAAGCTCCTGCTCCGATGTGAGGACGGCCTCGAAGTCCCTGTCCGGCAACGCGATCTGAGTAATCATGGCCGACCAGGCGAAGCTGCTCTGACCAACATAGTTGTCTATCAACCACTCCGGAAAGCCCTGGAGACCTGGCCCGCCATGCCGCTGTGCCGCGAGGTCGTAGCCGTTCAGGAAACTCGTGACACCGCGGAGGTCGGTGTAGCCGAGGTACAAGCCGGGCCGGGCGGCGAACAGGCGCAGGTACTCGCGCTCGGTGAGGTCGGCCGGATCAGCCGCGACGGGAGTGCCTGCCTTCGCGCGCTCGGCGAAGTACTTATCGAGGTCGGCTCGAGATCTGCTCACGCCGCCACTTCATCACGGCACTCCCGCCGTGCACAGCCGGTGCGGCTTCCTTGTCGCCACGGCCACCCGGCGGTGGCCGCTCTCGACAGAGCAGTTCGAAACAGTCCCATTGTTGGTCGCTGGGACGATGCTGGCTTGGTCAGTCGAATCTTTTCCGAGCGTCTTGCCGTGGTTCTCGATTCGAAGGAGTGGATCTCATGTTCGCAGGATTGGCCCGCTCGGCAGCAGTCACTGCGATTGCTGTGCCGCTCGTCGTCTTCGCCGCACCGGCCGCCTTCGCGGACGAGCCGGCAGCAACTCCCGGCCGGCATGCGGTATCCAAGGCCGACCAGCCGTTGCGAAAGAACGTGGACGCGCCCTACATCTGGGTGAACATCTGTGTCCACATCCCGACACCCGGATCGGCGACGCTGGACTGGTGCTGGCCCTGAGCGCGATTCGAACCTCCGATGCATTTCGGCCGGGCACCGCCGGGCCGAACCTCGACGCGGAAGGAGCAATACATGAAGCATTTCGCACGCGTGGTTGCCGGTGCGGCACTTGTGGGCGGCACGCTGCTGTCCAGCGGTGTGGGCAGCGCCGATCCGGATCAGCCGCTCCCGCAGTGCACGGTGCCCGACCAGGTGGTGGGCAAGTTCCTGATTCTGCGCGGCACCACCCCGCCCACTCCGCTGGCCCCACCGGGTGACTCGATGGTGGTGGTCCGGTTCCCCACCGCGGAATCCCTGCAGTACATGGTGGTCGGCACCGGCGTCTGGCACGACGGCAACTACACCTACACCGTGCCCGAACCGGGGCAAGCCGTCATCGACAGCACCCAGACCGACACTCCCGAACCGATCACCTATTCGCTGGCACTGCGATGCCGCGACCACGTCTCCGGCGACTATCGGTACACCCTCGGCGACTCACCCGATCCCGGTCCGGAGCATCAGGCGACGTACCGGTTCCAGAACTCCAGGCCCTAGCGGCTCGCGACCGGTGCGAGGCCGCCCCCGCCCCCGCACCGGTCGCGGCAACGAACCCTAGTTCCGCGACATAGCCGCGCCGGCCTCCTTCTGGAGGTCGGCGTAGGAGTCCTTACCGGTGTCGATGGTGACGCTGTTGATGGTGCCGCCGGAGAACGTGCCCGGCGTCTTGTACTGCGAAGACACCGCATCTCCGCTGTCGTAGCCGACGCACAGCCCGTCACCGGCCAGCGTGAACTTGCCGGTCTGCGCGTGCATCGGCCCCTCGCCCACCGGCTTTCCGTCGAGATAGAGCTTGGTGGTACCGACGGATTCGCCGTTCTCCCCGGCCTTCTCGCGGGTGAACTCCATCCCGAGGGTGTGCTTGCCGGGCGTCAATGGAGCCGACGCCGTGAAGTCCTGCTCGGGGGCGATACCCAGGAAGTTGTAGACGTAGTGCATCTGCCCGTCCTTGACGAACAGGCTGTGTCCGCCGAAGCGGGACCCGTGTGCGAAGACCACGCCTTGGGCGTTGTCGGCGACGTCGATATCGGCCAGGACCTTGTAGGACTTGCCGCGAATGTTGACCGCGACCCCTTCCGGGACCGGCGAGGTGCCGGGGTAGTAGACGTAGCGGTCCCGCGGCGGTTCGGCCTGCGGGCGTTCGTTGCCCAACTGCTCGACCGCGGTGCGATCATCCAGTGGGAGCACGTAATTGTTCTTTGCTTCGGTGTTCCACGCGTCGATCAGCTCTTTGAGCTTGTCGGGGTTGTCCTCGGCGAGGTTCTTGGATTCCGAGCGATCCTCGTCGACGTGGTACAGCTCCCACTTGTCGTCGTCGAAGTGTCCCTTGTCCGACAGCGCGGCGTGCACCGAGGACGCTTTCCAGCCGTCGACCCAGATGCCGCGGGTGCCCAGCATCGCGTAATACTGGCGTTCCTTCTTGGTCGCCGCTTCGGAGTCGTCGAAGCTGTAGCGCATCGAAACCCCGTTGAGCGGATACTGTTTCACCCCGCGATAGGTCTCGGGCATCTGCACGCCGGTGACGTCGTAGATGGTCGGCACGATGTCGGTGCAGTGGTGGTATTGGTGGCGCAGTTCGCCTTTGGCCTTGATGCCCTTGGGCCACGAGATCACCAGCGAGTCGCAGGTGCCGCCGGAGAACTGGGCGTAACGCTTGAACATCTGGAACGGGGTGGAGAACGCCGCCGCCCAGCCGGTCGGGTAGTGGTTGTAGGTATCTGGAGTACCGAGGGTGTCGATGTATTTCATGTTCTCGGCCAGATCGTCCGGGTAGCCGTTGAAGAATTTGTTCTCGTTCACCGACCCGTTCGGTGACCCTTCACCGGACGCTCCGTTGTCGGCGGCGAACATCACCACGGTGTTGTCGAGTTGCCCGGTTTCATCCAGGAAGTCGATGATCCGGCCTACCTGGGCGTCGGTGTATTCGGAGAACCCGGCGAATACCTCGGCCATTCGCGCGAACAGCCGCTTCTCGTCGGCGTTGAGCGAATCCCAGGGACGCACCGTATCGGCCTCCACCGCAACATCTTTCGGCAGCGGATTCAGCGGAGTCAGCTCGGTGCCCTTGGGCATGATGCCCTTGTCGATCATCCGTTTCAGCGCCCAGTCACGATAGGCGTCGTAGCCGTCGTCGAACTGGCCCTTGTACTTGTCGGCGTACTCCTTGGGGCTGTGGTGCGGAGCATGATTGGCGCCGGGACAGAACCACATGTACCAGGGCTTGGACGGGTTCGACGAGCGCTGATCGCGGATCATCTTGATGGCGTTGTCGGCCAGGTCCTTCGACAGGTGGTAGCCGTCCTCGGGACTGGCGGGCTGTTCGATGAAGCGGTTGTCCTCGACCAGGTCGGGGTACCAGTTGTTGGTTTCCCCGCCGAGGAAGCCGTAGAAGCGGTCGAAACCCTTCGCCAGCGGCCATTCCGATTTCGCGCCACCGCTGGAAACGTCTTCTTCGGGGACGTTGTGGTTCTTGCCGACCCAGAACGTGCTGTAGCCGTTGTCCTGAAGGATCTGACCCACCGTTGCGCACTGGGTCGGCAGGCGACCCGCCGCGCCGGGAAAACCGTTGGTGCCCTCGGTAATCGCGGCGAAGCGATTCACGTGATGATTGCGCCCGGTCAGCATGGTGGAGCGGGTCGGTGAGCAGAGCGCGGTGGTGTGCCACTGGGTGTAGGTCAGCCCGTTGTCGGCCAGGCGCTGCAACGTCGGCATGTTGATCCGCCCACCGTAGGGCGACCAGGATGCCAAGCCGGTGTCGTCGAAGAGCACCACCAGCACATTCGGTGCCCCGTCCGGAGCCTTCTTGACCTCGAAAGGCTTCCAGTCCGGCTTCGAATCACGGATATCGAGTTCGATATCGCCGTCGAAACCGTCGTTGATGCCCGTGCCGTAGCCGGGCGGACCGTTCTTGTCGTCGCTGCCGCACGCACCGAGTAAAGGCAGTGCGGCGGCGCCGACACCTGCTGCGGCGAAGCCACCCAAGAGCGAGCGACGTGACCATCGCTCCTTCTGCGAATCCCGCTCATCAGACGAAGTCATAGCCGCAGACTATGACTCCGAGGGCGGCGTCGGGCGGCGCCACTCCGGCACCCTCTTCGACCGCGAACCGGGACATAGATGCTGCTCAGCGCCTATCAGTCGCGGATGCAACGGAAGCCGAGGTGGCACGTCGCGGTGTCCTCGGACTGGCTTTGCCGGGCGGCGGGCCGGTAGCGCAGGCAGTAGTTCGGTGCGCACAGGTACGAGCCGCCCTTGATCACCCGGCGTGGAAAACGCTCACCCGGCTCCGGTGCGACCGGGGCGCAGCACGAGCCGGCGGGGCCGTGCTGTCCGGTCCGGTAGTAGTCCGTCGTCCATTCCCAGACGTTGCCGGTCATATCGAAGAGCCCGTACCCGTTGGGCGGGTATGCGCCGGCTTTCGTCGTGCCCGGGCGCGCGGATTGATTTTTGCCGGGCAGAAACTCCCACGGGAACCGGCCCATCCAAGTATTGGCCATCCGGCGGCCCCGTGGCGCGAACTCCGCACCCCAGCTGTAGGTCGCCGCTACCAGCCCGCCCCGGGCGGCGAATTCCCATTGCGCCTCACTCGGCAAGGCCTTGCCCGCCCACTCGGCATAGGCCGCCGCGTCGGAGTAGGCCACGTGGGTCACCGGATGGCGGTCGCGCCCGTCCAGATTCGTTCCCGGCCCGCCGGGACGGCGCCAGGAGGCGCCCGGAACATAGGACCACCACTGCCGCCAATCATCGAGCGGAACAGGGCCATTCGTGCCACGGAACACCAACGCGCCCGGCTCGAGATCGGCCGGATCAGCATCGGGAAAGTCGTCGGGGTCGAGTTCGCGTTCCGCGACGGTTATATACCCCGTGTCGCGAACGAAGCGGCCGAACGCGGCGTTGGTGACCGGGGAACTGTCCATCCAGAACGGCTCTACCACGACTCGGCGGACCGGTTGCTCCTCGGGAAAGAAATCCCGCGAGCCCATCGCCAGCTCACCACCAGGAATCGCCACCATGCCCTTGCGTGCCGTGATTACCGCACCCGCCATTACCCACCTCTCGAATGATCGATCGAACCTCGAGAACACCGCGCGGATACCGCCGCGGCGAGATCGGAACACCGTAAACGACAGGTGTGCTCCGCTCGGCACGGACTACGCCATTCCCCCCGCCAGCAGGTTCGCTCGTCGGCGGTTCACCCGTTGCGGGTGAGGCGCGCGGAACGGTCAGCAGGGAAGAGTCGATCGAATACCCGCTTCACCAGAAAGGCTGCGCCATGACAGACGCACCATTCGATGTCGCGACGCTGCTCGTCGAGTTTCTGTCGCGCGGATGAAAGCGGTCCGCGTGGCGCCGACGATCGCCCGGCTCCGCGGCACGCCCGCCGGCCGGACGCTGTGGCGCGTTGTCGACGGCCTCGTCGAGATCCAGGTCGTCGATCGCGCACTCGCGTTGGCCGCGCAGATCTTCACCTCGGTCTTGCCGGTGATCATCGCCGCGTCGGTGTTCAGCGGCTGGCACACCGCCGCCGATGTCATCAGCGATCAATTCGGCTTCGATACCCGGACTTTGGAACTGGGTGACGCGGCTACCTCCTCGGATCCGTCGCTGGCCGCTTTCGGCGTGGCCGGATTCGTGATGGTCGTGCTCAGCGGGACCTCGTTCGCGCGGGCGCTCGGCCGGGTCTACGGCGCGGCCTGGCAGGTGCCCTCGATGGGGCCGCGGGACGCATGGCGGTGGCTCGCGACGCTCTTGGCGGTCGCGCTGGCGGTCGGGCTGGTCGGGCAGACCCGCGATCTCGCGGGCCTCGACTACGCGGGGCGTCCGCTCGCGCTGCTCGGCGAGACCGCGATTTGGACGCTGGTCTGGACGCTCGTCCCCTTCCTGCTGACCAAGGGCGCGCTGTCCGGACGCGTGCTCTGGGCGACCGGACTTCTCAGCGCCGCCGGTTTGACCGTGGTGCATGTCGCGGGCCGCATCGTGCTGCCGCGGACCACGGCCAGCGCCCAGCAGCACTTCGGTCCCCTGGGCCTGGCTTTCACCTCGGTGAGTTGGCTTTTCGTGATGTCGGTGGTGATCGTGGGCGCGGCGTCGGTCGTCGGGGCGCTGGCGGCGGACGAGTCGGCGATCGGTCGTTTCCTGCGTGGCCCGGATCGGATCGACGGAACTCCGGCTCAGGGGTGAACTTCCGGCGGTCTGGCCACCCGTTCCACGGCAATCAAGGCGACGACCGCGGCCAGGACGGTAAGGACGATCACCAGCCCCGTCGGATATCGCCAGAACACGACGACGACCGCCGCGGCGAGGACGATGCCGACCCGCAGCGGGCCACGAACCCGCCAGACGGCGGCTCCTACCGACTGCGCGATGTGGCCGGCGCTCCGGGACCGCGCCCGACCGAACATCCCACTGATGGATCCGCGGATGGCGACCGCAAGCCTGGCGGGACCGAGCAGGAAGCCGACGAGCGCGGTGACCACGGCGAGCACGAACACCGCCCGCAGCGTGTTCCGCAGCGGCACGAGCAGCGCGTCGATCACCACCGTCGCCGATTCCCGGGACAGCACACCGGCAGGCAGCGCCTGCAAATATGCCGAGCGCGCGACGGCGATCGCCACGGCCAGCAGTGCCATCGCAGCCACCATTACGACGCCCACCCACGAAAGAGCGCGCAGGCGGCGACCTTTCGGCGCGACCAGCACAGCACCCACCGCGGCGAGCAGGGTGACCCAGGGCAGCACGCCGGCGACCCGATCGCCGAGTGCCACCCAGCGCCGCGCTTCGACGAGTTCAGGTGATCGGAACACGACGAACGATTTGTCGATGGCCGGTACCTGCTCGGCGAGGGTGAAACCCCGCGCGAGCAAAGCCGTCCGCACGCGTTCGATCATCGGAGCGAGGGACACGCTCACCGCTCCGCTGTCATCGGCGCTGAGGGCCGCGGGAGCGTCGCCGGCCAGGACCGCGGCCAAGCGGCGGTGTGCCTGCCGGTTGACCTGCACCCACAGGTCACCGAATTGCTCCGAGGTCACCACCGATTCCGCGGTGTCGTGCACGAAGTCGCGTGCCTGCGTCCCGATCACCGGGGCCAGGCCGATGACGGCGGGTGGGATGCGCGGGCGGTCCGCGGCCAGCTCGGCCAAGGCCTGAGCGGCCAGGGTTTCGACGTCGAGACGTTCCATGATCGCGTCGGTGATCCGGTCGGCCAGCCCGGCTTGCACAGCGGGATCGGTCGCCAGCGGCGCGACGGTCTGGACATAACGATCGGTATCGAGCAGCTCGCCGCGGGCGAACCGTGCGAGGACAGCGGCCGTTCCCAGGATCGCCACCAGGACCAGCAGAACCGCGGTGGCGGTCCAGCGCAGCCGTGCGCCGCCCGTCGCCCGAGACGCAGCGAGGTCGCTCGGGGACTCGGGGTCCATGCCGCCTCCGATTCTTCCGACGCGTCAGGGGGTGACGATCGAGAAGTCCTTGTCGCCGGGATCCAAGAGCGCCACCAGGCGCTGGAAGGTGGAGTTATCGCCCGTGAGAGTGCTTCCGGTGTCGGCGAGCCTGCTCTCGGAGAGTCCACCCAGCAGCAGCGCGGACAGGTTCGTGCTGGTCGTGGTCAACGTCGCCTCGGCTTCGCCCGGCTGCGGGCGGGCGCTGTAGGTGAGCACGCCGTTGGCCAGCGTTACCCGGTAGCGCTCGTCGGTATCGGTGAGCACGATGTCGATCGCGAGCTTCTCGTCCCACGCCTTGGGCCCGTCGATCTGGATGGCGAAGGCGTCGAACAGCATGGCCGGGGTGAGCTGGGCGAGCACGTCGGGTGCGTTGGTCTCGGTGGGCGTGCCGAACTGGCCGTCCCGCAATTCGGTCGCACCGGAGAGATAGAAGTTGCGCCAGGGCCCGTTCTCGGCACCGTAGCCGAGCTGTTCGTAGGTGTCGGCCAAGAGCTCCCGGGCCTGGGCGTGGTCCGGGTCGGCGAAAATGACATGGTTGATCACTTGGGCGACCCACCGGTAGTCGCCGGCGTCGAAGGATTCGCGAGCCTTGGTGACCACCGCGTCGGCGCCACCCATGAAATCGACGTAGCGCTTGGACTGTTCGACCGGGGTGTGCTCCCACAGGCTGGCCGGGTTGCCGTCGAACCAGCCGAGGTAGCGCTGGTAGATCGCCTTGACGTTGTGGCTCAGCGATCCGTAGTAACCGTGTGCGCACCAAGCGTTTTCGAGCGCGGGCGGCAGCTTGATCTCCTCGGCGATTTCGGGGCCGGTCAGGCCTTTGTTCATCAGCCGCAGCGTCTGGTCGTGCACGTAGGCGTACAGGTCGCGCTGGGTGGCGAGGAAGGCGCGTACCCGGTCGTTGTCCCAGACCGGCCAGTGGTGCGAGGCGAAGACGACTTCGGCGTCCCCGAACAGGTCGATGGTCTCGGTGATGTAGCCGGCCCAGCCGTGCGGGTCACGTACGACCGCGCCGCGCAGGGTCAGCAGGTTGTGGAACGTGTGGGTAGCGTCCTCGGCCGCGCACAGCGCTTTGAAATCCGGGAAGTAGACCAGCATTTCCGACGGCGCCTCGGTGTCGGGGGCCATCTGGAAGATCATCCGGACACCGTCGACGGTTTCCTCGTGCCCGGTGGTGGTGATGAAATCGGTCGGCGCGATGAGCGAGACCGTGCCCGTGGAGATCGTCTGGCCCAGTCCCCCGCCGACCTGTCCCTGCGGGCCGCGAGCGAGCGCGGCGCCGTACATGTACGCGGCGCGCCGGTTCATCGCCGTTCCGGCGTAGACGTTCTCGGCCACCGAATGCTCGACGAACCCTTCGGGTGCGAAGATCTTTACCGTGCCGTCGTCCACTTCCTGCTGGGAGACAAAACCTTTCACGCCGCCGAAGTGGTCGGCGTGGGAATGGGTGTAGATGATCGCCTTCACCGGGCGATCGCCCCGGTGCTGCCGATACAGTTCCAGCGCCGCCCGGCCGGTCTCGACCGAAAGCAGGGTATCGACCACGACAACACCCTCATCGCCTTCGATGAACGAGGTGTTCGACAGATCCAGGCCGCGCACCTGATAGATGCCGGGCACGACCTCGAAGAGCCCCTCGATCGCGGCGAGGGTGGACTGCCGCCACAGACTCGGGTTGACCGTGTCGGGCGCCTCGCCTTCGAGGAACGAGTAGGTGTCGTTGTCCCAGAGGACGGTGCCGTCCCCATCGGTGACCGCGTTGGGGGAACGCCGGGCGATCAACCCTCGGGTGGCATCGTCGAAGTCCTGGGTGTCGGCGAACGGCAGCTGCCGCAGCAGCGCCTTGTTCTGGCGGACGATGGACTCGGATGCCGGTTTCGGTGTCGCAGCCATATCCACAGCTTGCGGGGCCGGCGAGTCGCTTTCCTCACCCGAAAAGGATGAAATGGGTCCGGGCCGCGGCTCGGGGCTTCAGCCGCCGGCGTGGAGCTGGGGATGAGCGCCCTCGGGGGTGTCATCGTGCGCGAAATGGTTGATGATCGCGTAGAGGGAGTAGGCCACTGTCGCGCTGGCCGCCAACGGCCAGGCCAGATTCGCGTACCAATCGGCGATATGGCGGCTGTCGAGGAATGGATAGGCGATCCGCTGCAGTCCGCAGCCGGTACCCACCGCTGCGGCGAACAGCAGCACGGACAGCGCGATGTGGTCCGAACGGCTGATGTCGTCGAACCTGAGTGTGCTTGCGGTAGCGACGAATACGACCACGTTGGCGACGATCATGGCCGCGGCCGCCACCATCACATAGATGGCGGTGGTGCCCCCCATGTGCGCGACGAAGTGAACAGGCACACCCCGGGCCGGTGATACGGCGTAGGCGCTGTACATCACGATCGCGGCCGCGGCTCCGCCGCCGACGATCCACGGCAGGTATCGCCTCCGAACGCCGTACGCGGTGGCTACATGCAGGCACAGACAGCAGGCCGAGAAAAGCAAGAACGCATCCGCGACCAGAAGACCGAGGTTGGCAATCGGCATGCGACCCTGCAACGCGTCCGCCACCGGCTTGCAGCGCAGGATCCCATACGCGAACGCGATCGATGCGAGCGCCAAAGTCATAGGGCGAGACGAGGCCTCGCGCCACCGCCTGGCCCTCAGGATGACGGCTGTCCCCGCGAAGGCAAGGGCGATCGGCGGATAGACGTAGGCGTTCAGGCTCGCATTCCCTTCGCTATGCGGCGGTGTTGACGGCCGCTCGGGCTGTCCAGCGTCTCCTGTTGTCCGGTGGGGTAGATAACGTCGACATCTGCTGCAACTCTGTTGCCGAGCTCAGCGAGAAGCTGCATCGTGGTGGCTCCGGTCAGCGCGTCGCTATCATAGCTGCGCCGCTGCTCTTCCTTGGTGATCCAACCCGCCGCTACCAGGCCTGTTATCGGATTCGCACCGTAGGCTCGGGCTATTGCGATGATCGTCGCGGGGTTGTTCGCGGACAGATGGCGGGCGAGGGTGTTCCGGTCCATGCCCATTTTCGCAGCAATGGCCACATCAGCATCTCCGCTGGTCGTGACATCTTTCCATTGCCTCAAGCGGTCATCCATGCGATCGAGTGTGCGTTATATCTGAGCGGGTGTCAAACAGGTATATACGCAGCTCAGTTGGACAAAACCCTTCGCATACCAGTCATGTTCTGCTCACAATTCGAGCAGTTTTGCTTGCTTTGTGCAGCATCCAGTGGTCTACTTGTAGGGAGCGAAGCACACGGGGCATCCACACAAGCAAAGGAAGCGAGACATGAACAAGCGCCTCAGGCTCAGCTTCAGACCGGGCCTGCTCGACCTACTGAAGAGCCATTACGGCTACTGCTCGGATTCCGCCTTCAGCGCATACATAGGCGTCGATCGCAACAAGCTGAGTCGCGTACGCAAAGGGCAGCAGCCACCGTGCGCCTACATGATCACACAGGTCGCCAAGCTGCACGGCAGCCCGGATCTGAACGCCATCCTTGTCATAAAGTGATGCGCCACAATTGCCCCGAGGATTGTGAACCGGTTCGACTCCGGTAAGGGCAGCCACACCACCGGCTTCCGCGGCACCGCCACTCGTCGATCCGAGCGTGCCGCAGCGAGTTCCCCTGCCTATGCCAAAGAATGCCGCCCGTTCGAGTCGGGCCATGGGCGCGCGCAATAGACAGCAATCATCACTCCCAGAAATTTGCTCATCATGGATGCAAACGAAGCCGCTGTATGGACTCTCTACATTCAGAGTTCACCGAGGCCGGCGTCATGCAGTGGGCAGCCATTACAACGCTGGCAGCCCGCTCACAAAATAGATCGAAATGTCATGAAATCCCCGCGGACAACCCTCGATACTCTGTATTGGATGCAGTTCTTGGGTTCGCGATACGGCGCCGAACCTTGCCGATGCGGCTGCACTCACCGCCGCACAATCTACCGATCATGAGGTAATCACCATGAGTAACGACCTTTTTCGCGCAGCGATGCGGGCGCGTCGACACCAGCAGAGATTCGCCATCTCATCCGAGAGCGGAACACGGAATCGCAACTGGCTCAACCACTCTCATCGCTATCCGCCGCCGGTCAACGATCACATTCGGCAGACATACAGCGAATTGTCGGAAGACCGAGAAAGGTTGCTGAGCCCACGGCACAAATTCGACAAAAGACTACTCGATCGCCGGAGTCCCAATGAATAAGTGCCGTCTTCTTATCAGCGACCCCACGGCCTGACCGATGGCAGTCACGACAATCCAGACCTTGCTCGCGCGCCGCATCTCGACCATCACGATCTTCCTGTCGACCGCGGTCGCGGCCATCGCACTGATGGTGCCCGCCGACGCCCGCCGGGTCACCTCAGGATCCGCTTTGGAATTGCAGCTACTGGTGAACAACGCTTCCTGGGCGGTCACCTCCGGCGCACTGGCGGCCGCGGTCTGTGCGGTGCTGGTCAGCGTGTTCGGTCAACGTGGCGGCTGGCTGATCGCAGTGGTGGGCATGTCCACGACCGCGGTAGCGCACACCGTGTCCCGAGTGCTGCCCACCTTCTCGTTGACGGACTTGAACTACATCGATTCCGTGGCGGCCGGTGCGGTGATCGGGGCGCTGGGCGCCGTGACGATCTCCCGGCGGGACGCGCCCTTCGGCTTCCTCTTGGGCCTCACATCCGGCGTGCTTCTCGCCGACTTCACCCGACTGCCGGTCAGGATCGTCGACGGCGCACCGGCGGTCAATTGGTCATCGATGTCCATGCCCCCGACACTGCTGGTCATGGGCTGTGTCGCGCTCCTCGCAGTGTGCTTTCACAGAGCTCCCCGCAACCAGAAACTGGCCGACATCACACCCTGCGAAGTCCCGGTCCCGCCCGTCGCCGCAGCCCTGATCGCCACGGTGACTTTGCTCTTCGCGACCGAGCACCTCTCGAACAACGCCAACGGAATCACTCACATCGTTCTAGCGGTGGCGGTGCTGATCCCGACGCTGCTGGTCGCCGCATTGATGTTGCCGAACCGCGACGGCAGCGCCCTCTTGATCGCGATCATGGTCTCGACCGCGGGGACCGCCGTCAACGTCGCACGGCAATCGCTGTGGGCGACGCCCGTAATCATCGCGGCCGTGGCGCTCGGACTGTTCGCGGGCCGCGGCCGATCGATCTGGACCGCTGCCGCCGCCGCCACGACAGCGGCCCTCTACGCGGCGCTGACCGCCGATTCCACCGAGTCGTGGTGGCCGATCGCCGGCATCATCCTCGTCGCCACTCTCACCGGCCTGTGTTTCGGCTCGGCCATCACGACGGTCACCCCAGGCGCCCTGGTGGCGTCGGCCATGTTCTTCGTCCCCTCGCTGGCGATCGCGGCATACTGCCCCTCCGGCAAACTCATGGAAGGGCCGGTCCTGGGCCTCGATGACCGCTTCCGGCTCGACTCGAGCACCCCGGGACTGGTCGCCCTCGCCGTGTGCGCCGCATGCGCCTCGAATCTGCTCCTGCTCAGGCGGATTCGCACCTGAGCGGAAGGGCACGGCTGATGTGCGCGCGTCTTGTCGTCCGTCGGCGATCAGAATCGGCGAAACGTCCAGCTCCATCAGGAGGTGAGCGGCCAAGCGGTGTGAGATCCCCGCCCGCCGCGAGTTCGATTGCCGGAAATTAGCCACGTGTCGTAGGGTCGGCGCAGGCAGTTTCTGGGATCGAGGCCAGCCGATGACCTGGAGGCCACGGATGCGGGTGGATCGCCGAATCGTCGCGAAAAGCGGCGGCACGGACTGGCGCGGGCCGGCGCGGATTGCCGCGCAGTACGCGGCGGTCACCACCGCGGGTCTGGCACTCATGATGCCGATCAGCTACGGCTGGTTCGGGTTGGCGCCCTACAAGATCGACCTCATGGTTCGCGAAGTGCCGCGCGCGATGGAGGCGGGCGCCATGGTCGCGGTGCTGACCGCGGCGATGGTGATCACCGCGGGCAGTGGCCGCGCGGCCTGGTACCTGGCGGCGCTGGCGTTGCTGGGCATGCTGGCCAATCACACCGGCCTGCCGTGGATCGAAGTCGACTCACTGACGACGATCAACTACATCGACTCGCTGTGGGCCGGGGTCGTCATCGGCAGTCTCGCCCCCGTCGCCTGGACGAGTGCGGTCACCACGAGCGTCTTTCTGTTCGCCTGCCTCAGCGCCGCGATTCTGGGCGACATCGTCCAGCGGCCGACCGGCGGCCGAGCGGCCAACCCGCTGGAACGACTGCTCGGTGGCGCACCGCCGATCTGGCTGATCCTGACGGCTTTGGTCTTGGTCGGCCTCTGTGTGGTCGCGCGGTCGGTCGACGTCCCGGTCGCCGAGATCGACCACCAGTTCCCGCTGCGCAAAGTGCTGTCCGGTGTCGTGCTCATCATGACCGTCGCGTCGATATCGCGCTGGCTCGCACACAGCACCGGCACCTTCCTGATCGTCGCCGCCGCGATAACCCTGACAGTCCTGGGTTGCACCGTCGCCGCCCTGCTCCTGCCCGGGCGCGACGGCGTCGCGGTGCTGTTGCTGGTGGCGTTCGCCGCGTCGTCCAGCGCGGTGATCACAGTTCCGCGACCGTGGTGGGCCGACCTGCTCGCGGTGGCGGCGGTCGGGTTCGGTGTCGTCGCGGGGCGGCGATGGCCGTTGCCGGGCGTGGCGATCGGGTTCTCGCTGGCTTTGGCCGCCGTCGCGGCGCTGCTCGCGCTGCATACGACACCGAACCAGTTCGCTTCCGTGCTCGGCGTGTGCGCTATCGGCCTGGTCGGCGGCTACAGCGCCGCCGCCGCCGTGCCGCCCCGCGCGGCCAGTGCCGTGGTGGCCATCGCCGCGCTGTTCGTGCCCTCGGCCGCGGTAGCCCTGCGCGGCCGCTCCTTCGGGCAGGTCGCCTACTCCACCGAGTGGTATCGCTTCGCTCCGGACACCCACGACGCGGTGCCTGCCTACGCCGCGCTGGGCATAGGTGTGGGCGCCGGTGCGGCGATCTGGCTGATCCGGCGGCTTCGACAGCCGGAAAGAGCTGATTCCTAAGCGGTTTCGCTGCGGGCCGTCCGCAGTTCGGCACACGCTTCGGCGACGGTCGGGCACACGGTCAGCAGATCGACCAGCCCGGTCAGTTGCATCGGACGCAGCACCGCCGAGTGGTTCGCGACGATCACGATCCGGCGGTCCTGAGGGTTGGGCCGGGCCTCTGCCCCCAGCACCGAAAGCCCGGAGGAAGCCAGAAACGTCACTGCCTGTAAATCGACGGCGATGCCGCGGGCAGACCTGTCGTCGTTGCCGGCCAGCGCGTCATCGATGGCCGCACGAAGCTGCGGGGCGGTGAGCACGTCGACCTCGCCACTGACGCGCAAGACAGTCACGTCATCCAGTGCGGTCGATTCGATCGAGAGCAATGTCCCGGCTGTACGAAGGTCTCGCTCATCCTTCTGTTCAGCGCTTTTATCGGTCACCACGGGGAGTTTACATTGTATCCGCGACCGTGACGGTCGTCCTCGCGTGAGGTTCGGTACACCGTCAATCGGTGGGGAGCGAGTGCTCGAGCCGGTCGAGCAGGGCTTCGAGCGACTCTTCGAACTCGAGGGCGCTGTGATCCTCGGCCAGCTTCGATTCCAGACGGGACAGATTCGGGAACTCGGACAATTGATCGCCCCCCGATCGTTCCGGCTCCGCCGCCACGACAGTGCCACGGGCGGCGACCTCGAGCAGCAACTGCCCCAGCAGGAAGGTCGTGTACGTCCGGTAAGCGGAGACCGCGGCGTCGTCGCCGAACCCGTAGGACAGCAACGTGTCCAGAAAGGTCTCCATCCAGCGCAGGCTTCGCAGCGGCGGGCGAACCCAAGGCGCCTCCGGTGCGCGGGTCGCCACCAGCGGAAACAGCTCGGGATGGTCCAGTGCGATCTGACGGACACCGTGCGCGAGCCGAACCAGGAAGTCCTGCCACCCGTCTTCCTGGCGCCGCGCGGCGAGTTGATCGGCGTGCAGGTCGTCGACCAGGAGGGCAACCATGCCGCTGAGCAGGTCTTCGCGACTGTGCACGTAACGGTAGAGCGCCATGGCTTCGACACCGCAGGCCGACCCGAGTCGGCGCATGGTCAGCTTGCGCAGGCCTTCCTGGTCGACGAGGTCGATGGCCACCTCCAGGATGAAGCGGCGGCTCAACGGGGCGCGCGACTCGTCGTGATGTTCGTCCACCGAAACATCCCCTCACTACACGCGTTGAAGCAAGACCAACGGTCAGACTATTTCACTGCCAGCGCAGTCCCTAAACCGACGACCTCGCGATCTTGTCTCCCTGTACTACCCGAGCGGCGCGCGGCGGACACCACACCTGCGCACGGCGCGCCGACACGGTCGCCCAGGCCCACCTCGCCGCCTGCGTTCCTTGTCGAGAACAACCGGTGAGCTGTGAAGTTTACAAGGTAAACGCAGGCCGCTAGATTGTGTCGAATGTACGGTGAGGGTTCCGTCGGCGAACGTGACACCGAGGCCGACGATGCGATCGGCAAATGCCTGCTGGAAGCGTCATCGTCCGCCGGCTGGCAGGACTTCCTGGTTCGATTGGCGCACGGAATTCGTCGCCGGGTCGCCCTGGCCGAACCGAGCCTGTTTTCGCTGGCGGTAGCGCCGGCCCCGGAGGCGCCGTGGGCGCGGCCGCCGCTGGGCAATCTGCGATGGACGGAAAACTTCCTCGACGCGCTGCTGTCCTACGGCTTCGACGACGACGAGGCGGTCGCGGTATACCGCTCGTACACCACATTTCTGCTGGGGCAGTTGCTGCTCGAAGTCGCGGGCCGCGCCTCGGCTCCGGGCGCCGAGCCGACTCCTACCGGCGCGCTGTCGCAGTACCCGAACCTGTATCGGCTGCAGACCAAGCTGTCCCGAGACCACGGCGCGGCCGAGTTCGAGGACGCCCTGGAGGCGCTGCTGGACCGGATCGAACGCATGCGCGCGACACGCTGAATTCGACCGTGGCGCACGTTCGCCGGTAATTCACTCCGCCCCAAAGGAACCCACACTTCGGTAAGCGTCAGCCTGTTCCGGCTGCCGGCCGTCGCCTGATCGCGCGACGTCCGATCTCGAAACATTTCTCCAGCATCTGCCTGGGCGCGGCATGCCGTCCCTTGACGGTTACAGCTCGTATACTTATAGTTACGCGCTGTAAAGTTACAGTGACGGCAGTCACGCAGCTCGAAGGACGCCATGCCGATCAGCAGGACCGTTCCCCCGCCCGACCCGACCGCCGGCGACACCGTGCCGCCCGCTATTCCGCCCTACGCCTGGCGCCTCGTGGGCCTGCTGGCGGTGGCCAATGTGCTGAACTTCTACGACCGCGCCCTCCCGACGATCGTGGCCGAGGACATCAAGGCCGAGTTCGCGCTCAGCGATACCCGGCTCGGGGTGCTGATGAGCGGCTTCACCGTCGTGTACGCCCTCGCGGGCATCGTGCTCGGACGGATGGCGGATCGCCGGTCGCGGCGGGTGATCATGGCCGGCGGCCTCGTACTGTGGAGCATCCTCACGGCAGCCAGCGGTGGGGCGTGGAGTTTCGCGTCGCTGCTGATCTTCCGGCTGGGCGTCGGCGTCGGCGAGGCGTCGTATGCCCCGGCCGCCAACGCCACCGTCTTCGACATGTTCCCGGTCGAGAAGCGTTCGCGGGCAACGGCGGTGCTGCAACTCGGCCTGCCGCTGGGTCTGCTGCTGGCCTTCTTCACCACCGGCCCGCTGGTCGAGGCGTTCGACTCCTGGCGGACGCCGTTCTATCTGGCCGCGATCCCCGGCCTCGTGGTCGCCGGACTGCTGCTCGTCGTGCCGATGCCCGAGCGACCGCAGGCGACCGCCCAGCAGCTCGAGCAGGAACGTGGCGGTCGAGCGGTCTGGTCGCTGCTGCGCATCCCGACGATGTGGTGGCTGATCCTGGCCGGCATCGGCCTGCAGATCAGTAGCTATTCGGTGGCGACCTTCCTGGTTCCCCTGTTGCAGCGCTACTTCGGATTGAGCCTGTCCGCGGCCGGGATGGGCGCCGGCCTCGTCATGGGTGTCGCGGGCCTGGTCGGCCTGCTGATCGCGGGACCGATCGCCGACCGGGCCCGCCGCCGCTCCTCGGTCGCCCGCCTCGCCGTGGCCGCCATCGGCATGGCCGCCGCGGCCCCGCTCGCCTGGGCGGCATTCGGCCTGTCGCCGGGCAGCGCTGTCGCCTTCATCGTCCTGCTGTCGCTCGCCTCGGTCTTGATCAACATGGTGCAGCCGGTCGCGCTGCCCGCGGTCTCGGAGATCGTCGAGGCGCGTCGGCGCGCCTCCGCCGTCGCGATCTACTTCGGCGCCTTCTATTTACTCGGCGGCGCTTTCGGCCCGGTACTGACCGGCGCACTGTCGGAGCACTTCGCCGACGGAGCCAGCGCCACCGCCGAGATCACCGCCTCGGCGATCGGCCTGCACACCAGCATGGGATGGCTGATTCCCCTGTCCTGCTTGACCTGTGCGCTCGGCGTCGCCGGCGCGATGACCACTATCGAGCGCGACCGCCGCAAGGCCGCGCAACCGGAGGTAACCCGATGAAGAACCGGCACACCATCCGAGCCGTCCTGGCTCGGACCGGCCTCACGGCCGCACTCGCCGTCATGCTCACCGGCGTGAGTACCGCGCACGCGGCACCCAGCGCACCGGGATACGACCGCACCGCGGTCTTTCTCGGGGACGCGGGCGCGGTGAGCTATCAAGTCCATGTTCCGCCCGCACACTCCCCCGATCGCGCCCTGCCCTTGGTGGTCGCGGTGCACGGGTGCGGGATGACGGGCTACAGCCTGAACTCGATGAAGGACATGACCGCTCTCAACGCGGTGGCCGACCGCGAAGGTTTCCTGGTGGTCTACCCCTCCCAGGATCTGTCCCGCGGCATGCGCCTGAACTGCTGGAACGGCGACAACGCTGCCCATCAACGGCGTGGGGAGGGCGAGCCCGCGCTGATCGCGGGCCTCACCGAGCGGGTGATCACCGAGTACGGGGCCGACCGCGCCCGCGTGCACGTGCTCGGCGCCTCGTCGGGTGCGGGCGTCGCGGTGATCATGGGCGTCACCTACCCCGATGTCTACGCCACCGTGATGTCGATGGCCGGAGCGGAGTACAAGATCAACGAGGCCGGCACGAACGCGGCCGGTCAGCTCGACCCGGTCGATCTCGGACCCGTGGACACCGCGAAGCGAGCCATCGACGAAATGGGCCCGCGGGCCCGCCCGGTACCGGTCATGGTGGTCCAGGGTGACCGCGACACCACCGTGCCGCCCCTTTTCGCCACGCGTCTCGTCACCCACTGGGCGGCCATCGACGACCTCGCGATGAGCGGCAACCTCGACGGGCCGGTCGATGATGTCCCGGAATCGGTGGTGACGGTGAACGACCCGAACCAGCACTCGTACACGTACTCGAAGTACTACGCGCGCGGCGGCGACACCTCCCTGATCGACTACGTACTGGTGGCCGGAATGGCACACCGCTGGCCCGGCACCGGCTCCGGACCGCTCGTCGACAACCAGGGCCCCGATCTCGCCACCCTGTGGTGGGACTGGGCGAAAACCCGGAGCATGGCGTGATCACCGGCCTCGAGTGCCTGCCACTGTCGGGCAGACTGACCGGCGTGGACACTCCGGCACCCCAGCGACGCACCCGCATGTCTCGCGAAGCCCGCGCGGCCCAGCTGCTCGACATCGCCGAGCATCTGTTCGCCACCCGCGGCTTCGAGAACACCTCGATCGAAGACATCGCCCGCGAGGCGGGGGTGACCCGCCCGATCGTCTACTCGCACTACCAGAGCAAAGACGCGATCTTTCTCGAGTGCGCACGCCGGGCCCGCGCGGAACTCGAGTACCGAGTCCGCGAGCCCGAGGTACTCATCGAGGCCGGAGCCAGCATCGAGGTCGTGATGCAGCGCGCGGGCGAGATCTTCTTCGACCTGCTCGAGCGCGACCCGCGCCGCTGGATGGTGCTGTTCAACCCCAGTACCGCACTCGCACCCGAGTTCACCGAGCAGCTGGGCGAGCTGCGTAAGCACACCATCGAGCGCATCGCCGAGATGGTCGCGCACTTCTCGGGCGGCGACGCGATCGATACCCCCTTCGCCTACGCCATCAGCGGCGTCGGCGAACAGCTCGGGCGCTGGTGGCTGGCCAACCCCGACATTTCCAAGGCCCACGTCGTCGCGCTCTATCGCGATTTCATCACCGGCGGCCTGGCCACCCGGCTCGGCGCGGAAAGAAGCGGGAAATGACCTCTACCGCACTAACATTCGGCGAAGTGCTCGCCGCCCACGCGGCGGTGCGCCCGGACTCCCCCGCCGTCACCTGCGGCGCGGAAACCCGCACCTGGGCCGAACTGGATCGCGACAGCAATCGACTGGCCCGCACCTGGACTCGGCTGGGTGTCGCCCCCGGCTCCTACGTCTCCATCATGCTCGACAACTCCCCGGCATTCATGACGGCGGCGTTCGCGGCATGGAAGCTCGGCGCCGTGCCGCAGCCCCTGTCTTCGCGGATCACGTCGACAGAACTGCATGCGATCCTCGAGGTGGTAGATCCGGCCGGCGTGGTGGGGCTGCCCGACGGCACCGCGGACCGGGTGCGATTGCCTTCGGCGGCCGAACCGGCCGAGTCCGCGGACCCGCTGCCGCGGCACGTCTCGCCCGCGTGGAAGGCCCCCGCCTCGGGCGGCAGCACCGGCCGTCCCAAGGTGGTCGTGGCCGGCAATGCCGCGCTGCTCGACGAGGTGATCGGGTTCGCCGACGTGCTCGGCATACCCACCGAAGGCACCGTGGCCGTACCCGGGCCGCTACATCACAACGCGCCCTTCATGTTTGCGGCACTGGCGCTGCTGCGCGGCTCGCACGTGGTGCTGCAAGGTCGCTTCGACGCCCCAACGCTGTTGGCCGACATCGCCGCTCACAAAGTTCAGTGGCTCTACGCCGTGCCCACGATGATGCAGCGCATCTGGCGTCTCGACCCCGAAGTGCGTGCCGCGCACGACCTCTCGGCGCTGGACCTGGTGGTGCACATGGCCGCACCCTGCCCGGCCTGGCTCAAGCGCGCCTGGATCGACTGGCTCGGCGGCGAACGGATCCTCGAGGTCTACGCCGGCACCGAGGCGCAGGCGGCCACCGCGATCACCGGTGACGACTGGCTCGAGCACCCCGGATCGGTCGGCCCCGCGGTGCTCGGGGAGATCACGGTGCTCGGTCCCGATGGCGCCCCGCTCCGGCCCGGCGAGGTGGGCGAGGTGTGGGTACGCCGCAGCGCGAGCGCTCCGGCCGCCTACACCTATCTCGGCGGCGAGGCCCGCACCCGCGAGGGCGGCTGGGAATCGCTCGGTGACCTCGGCAGTCTCGATGAGGAGGGCTACCTCTACCTCACCGACCGCAATACCGATGTCATTCTCGTGGGCGGATCCAACGTCTATCCCGCCGAGGTCGAGGCCGCGCTCGCCGAACACCCCGACATCGACGACGCGTGCGTCGTCGGGCTGCCCCACGAGGATCTCGGGGCGGTGCCGCACGCCATCGTGCACTCGGCCGCGCGACTCGAACTCGACTCCGTTGTCGCGTTCCTGCGCGAGCGGCTCTCGCCCTACAAACTGCCGCGGAGCCTCGAGGTCGTCGACCATCCGCTTCGCGACGATGCCGGGAAGGTGCGCCGCTCGGCGCTGCGTGCGCAAAGACTCGAGGGAGCGAACAATGCCGTACACGATCAGTGACACCCCCACCGGGCGAGTGCGCCTGCACTGGGAAGAACGGGGTTCGGGCGAGCCGGTAGTGCTCGTCATGGGCCACCTCTTCTCCAGTGACATGTGGTACCCGGTGCTTCCGGCGCTGGCCGAGCACTACCGCGTGATCTACTTCGACAACCGCGGCACCGGCAGCAGCGGCGCGACCAGCACCGCGACCGTCGCCGACCTCGCCGCCGATGTCCGCGCGGTGATGGACGCCGCCGGTGTCGGCAGCGCGCACCTCTACGGCGTGAGCATGGGCGGCGGGGTCGTCCTGCAACTCGCCCACGACTCCCCCGAGCGGGTGCGCTCCATGGTGCTGGGCTGCACGGCGATGCGCAGCCCCGAGCATCCGTTGCCCCGGCCTCCGGGTTTCCTGGCCCGGCAGCTGAAGTATCGCGTCCCGGTACGTCTGCTGAAACCCCTGCTGCGCAAGCGTTTCTACGGTCCGCTGGCCACACCGGAGGCGATCGAGCGCGACCTCGCCGTGCTCAGCCGGATGCGTTTCTCCGCGCGCGGCGTCTACGCCCAGGACCTCGCCATCGCCGGCTACGACCTGACCCCCGACAAGGTCGCCGGTCTGGCGGCGCCCGCGCTCGTGCTGCACGGCACCGCGGACGAGGCGGTGCCGTACGCCGCGGCGGTGCGGCTGACCGAGACGTTGCCCGAGGCGCGGCTCATCACCTACGAAGGAGCCGGTCACAACTATCCGGTCGACGTCGGCGCGCGCGCCAACGCTGATGTGCTGGCGTTCTTGGCTGATCGAACTCAGGAGATGCACGACAGAACGTGAAGCTCACGTCGAACCCAGCGGAGATCTTGTCTAAGAATCGCATCGACTGCATAGATGCGCATATCTCATTATGGATATGGGTTGACTCGCTACTAAGGTTCGGTTGCTCCGCCGAACCGCTAATTGTCAGTACGCCCGGGGAGACTCACCGGCATGAGTCAGCCCGACCGTCGCGTGCGCCCTCCCCGACTGCCCGGCGCTCTGATCGTCCAACTGGTCGAAGCACACCAGCGTGGCGCCCTGCACCTGCCGATATTCCACGCCGAGGACGTCCTGCCACTGCTGGACGGGCACGACCGCGAAATCGCCGCCGCCGCAGTGCTACTGGAAGCAAACCGCGTCTTCTACCCGGCGGCGCCGGACGGCTCTTGACCGCCTCGTAGACCGCGAAGCGCTACCCGACGCGCCGCCCCCGGGGTGCCGCCGGAGCCTTGCCCCGCGGCGGGCCGACACCAACGGGGGAACAGCCATCGCACGCTGTGGCAGCAACACTCGAACGATGAGGAAACTACCGACGTTGCGTCCTGATCCGGCCGAGGGAGTTCTCCGAGTGCAGCACGGGCCGGGCTGCCTGCTGACAGTCCAGGTCGTGGACCGGCACGAGTACGGGCAGATCATCGCCGCGGCCGGTGAAGTGGACGCGACGACGGCACCTCAGCTGGCCGAGGCGCTGCGACGAGTCCTGGCCGAGCAACCCTCGCGGGTCGTAGTGGATCTGAGCGAGGTGACATTCATGGACGCCGCCGGCACCACGGTTCTGCTGCAGGCCAACACCGCGGCCTGGCCGGATATGGTCTTCGTCGTGATCGCCTGTGGCGCCGCCGCACGACCGCTGCAGCTGGCCGGCCTGGAATCCACGATGGCGGTCTATCCGCACCGGGCCCTGGCATTGGCGTGCACCGCGGATCTGCTGCCCGCCTACTGACTTTCGTCACCGCCGGGCCGCGCTTCCTCGAAAGAACCGTCTTTGTCTGGCACTGTCAGGGTGTGGGCGACTTCGGCACGGACATCCAGCTGACCTATTCGGTGCAGATCTCCGTTCCGGGCGCCTACGAGAGCTGCTGGTGGCAGGTCAGCAACTCCGGGTCCCCGGCCCAGGTCGCCGCGGCGATGAACGAACTGGCCGCCCGCCTCGCGCGCGATCTGCACTACCCCATCCGCCGAGATCGCCGCTTGCGGAGCCTGTTCCGATGCGAGCTCCGCACACCCGACGGCGTCATGATCGAATGCCCCCAAGGACCCGCGCCTATCCACCACCTGCCCGCGGTTCTACGCGGACTGGCTTTGAGCGTTGGCTCGATGCCATTCCGTGCTTGCACTCTTTGATCGCACCCGAAAGGGTGGGGTCAGATCTTGTCGTCGCCCTTGTTGGCCGACGGATTGCCGGTCGAGATGTCCCGCTTGCCGGATCGCTTCCGATTCAGCAGGACCACGGCGACGACTACGACCAGGGCGATGATCAGGATTATTTCCATGACCCCGCAGTACCCAGCAAATTTACTGCTACACGCCGGGCTGCCAGGAACCGGGCATAGCGAGACTATTGTGCGGTTCATGCGTGCTTCGACCGAGGAGATCGTTCAGTTCGCCGCCGGGTTGATCGTCGACGGGGTGCGGCTGGACACCCGGGAGCTCGCACTCCGGTTCGAGATGTCGCGCACCACGCTGTTCCGGCGAGTGGGCAACCGCGAGGAGCTGATGGGCAAGGCGCTGTGGTGGCTGGCGGATCGGGCCCTCGAACGTGCTGTCGCCCGCTGGGACGAGCAGTACGGGCAGGCACTGCACGATGAACGAGACGTGCTGCGCTGCTTGCGCATTCTGGAATTCTACGGCGAAGTCGCGGTCAACGACGCGGGCTTCGTGGGGTTGCTGGAGAACGAGCCGGTGGTGGCGATGCGGGTGCTGACCGACCCGCACGGGCAGGTGCAACCGCGCGTGGTGGCCGCGCACGTGGCGCTGTTCGAGCGTGATGCCGCCGACGGCGGATTCGTGCCGCTGGTCGATCTGCCAACCCTGGGATACGCGGCCGTGCGCCTGCAGGAGGCGATCCTGTACTCCGACGTATTAACTGGTCACACCGCGAATTTCCCCACGGCGGTCCTGCTGGTCCGCAAACTCGTGGAAGGTGTCCTGCGGGGACCGAGTGGCGATATCGCCCGGTCAACCCTTGTGTAACACTTCGCCTGGGTGTTTCATATGAGTGTCACAGACCACATGCCGTAGGGCCCACGGCGCGGTCCCCCAGCGGCCAATTCCCTGGCCCGATCCATCGGAGACGCCCATGAGACCCCCTCGCTGGCTCCTCACCACGCTCACCGCCGCCTGCCTGACGGGAACCGCGATGAGCGCCGCCCCCGCACACGCCGACACCGCCCCGCCGGCCGCCAACGACTGGAACTGCAAACCCAGTGCCGCCCACCCCAATCCGGTCGTGCTCGTCCACGGCACCACCGCCAACTCCGCCCTCAACTGGTGGACGCTCTCCCCCGAGCTCGCCGGCGCCGGATACTGCGTGTTCACTTTCGACTACGGCATGACCCTGTTGTCGTGGGGCTTGATCGGCGGACTCGGCGACATCCCCCGATCCGCCGAGACCATGCGCGTCTTCGTCGACAAGGTCCTGGCCGCCACCGGCGCGGCCGAGGTCGACGTCGTCGGGCACTCCCAGGGCGGCATGATGCCCAACTACTACCTCAAACGCCTCGGCGGCGCCGCCAAGGTCGGCACGCTCATCGGCCTGGCGCCCAGCAACCACGGCACCACCGCCGGCGGCTTGGTCGAACTCACCGACGCCGCCCGGCTCAGCGGTTGGATCAACGGCTTCTACACCTTGCTGGGCTACCCCGCCTTCACTCAGCAGGCAGCCGGGTCGGACTTCCAGAAGGCCCTGTTCGCCGACGGGGACACCGTGCCCGGCGTCCGATACGTCGTCATCCAGACCCGCAACGACCGCGTCGTGACCCCCTACACCAATGCCTTCCTGCAAGGCGACGACGTCACCAACATCCTGATCCAGGACCACTGCCCCAGCGATCCGGTCGGCCACGTCGGCCTCGCCCTCGACAGCCCCACCCACCAGCACATCCTGAATCTCCTGGGCCCCAACACTTCCGATTTCAAGCCCGCCTGCACCGGATACGGACCGGGCTTCTAGCCCGCTGACCGGCCCGGACGTTACGCCCACCGTGCGCGAGACGTCCGGGTTCGTCAGGGTGTTCGGTCCTCGCGCGGCCGCCGAATGCTCAGAAGATCTCGACCGACAGCGTGGCGGCGTCACCGATCGCGAAGGCGTCCCGCAGCACGGAGACGACGACCTCGACGGCCTGGTCGCGGACATACACCGCGTCCCGCAATTCGTAGTTCGACCTTCCCGCGGTGAAACCGGCACCGACGAGGGCGGCGATCTGGGTATCGACCAGTAGCGGATCTGGTTGCTGACCACGCAGCCGCTGCCGCAGCGACCGACTGGTCCGCGGAGTGGGCACCCCCGCCTCGACGCTGTAGATCCGCTCCGCGGACGCGAGCCATTGCACATACCGGCCGGAGCCCGCGTCGATCACCGCTGTCCCGTCGGTAAGGGCGAGCGAGCGATCCACGGCCTCGCTCACGAATTGCCGCACTGAGTCCATTGCTACTCCCAACCCCGGCGCGCAGTCACCTCCCACCCTCGGACATCGAGCGCGCTGCCGGGCCTATACGCCCAAATCAGTAGTGGGCGCGACGATCTCATAGCGGACCTCGCCGTGCTCGGAGCCTTCGATCGGAGGTAGATCGGGCCAGTACGTCTGCACGTGGGTCATCCCGAGCTTCTCCATGACGTTGCGCGAACCGCGATTGACGAACATCGTCTCGGCCCAGACCATCCGGACCCCGAGCTCGGTAAATGCTTTGTGCAGCAACGCCGCCGAGCCCTCGGTCGCATAACCCTTACCCCAAGCCGCCTTACGCAACCGGTAGCCGAGTTCGACCTCGTCCGTAGGCCCATCTGCCTTCGGGCGCAGGATGAACCAGCCGATGAACTCACCACCGGCCCGCTCGTGCGCCGCGACGAGGCCGAAGCGGCCGTCCCACTTCTCGTACTGGCCCAGCAGTCGAGGCAACACCTCACGGTGAATCCGCTCCGGCGGCGTCGGGACGCCACCGGAAAGGTAGCGCATGACCTCGGAGTCGCTGTCGAGCTCGACGAGCAACTCGGCGTCGTTCTCGGTGAAGTGCCGCAGCAGTAATCGATCGGTTTCGAGGTATTCGGCCATACGCGATGGTGACACGGAGCGGATCACACCCTCCACAGAACTGACGAGCGGGTCCGTAGAGTGAGTTCTCGTGGAATCAGGCATGGAGCTCGAAAACTTACGGTCCACACTCTCGTGCGTGCACGAAAAGCTCACCGCCGAGAGTCTCACCGAGCCCGACCGAGTCGAGCTGGTATCCCGCGCCGAGGTCGTCCAAGACCAGATCGACGCGATCCAAGATGCCACCGGCAACGACGAGCCCGCGCGTCCGCGGCCCTGGACCGCACCTTCGATCGATCCGCTGTTCTGAATCACCCCTGCGCGTCGTTGCAGTGCCGTCGTGCGGAGGTGTCGTGGAGATATCGAGCCGTCCTCATGTGCCCGGACGGCAGCGCACGCTATCGCGGCCACAATTGACGCTCATGAACGCACATCCACTTCTGGCCCAACCGATTCCGACGGCGTGGAAGCTGGGAGTGGTGGCGACGACTACGCTCGCGGGAGCCTTCTCTCTCTGGGTGCTGTGGACGCACCTGACCCGATTCGACGATCCCGAAGCCTTGATCGCCGGCGGCATCATGGTCTTGATACCGAGCGCGGCATGGTTGACGCTGGCCGTGCTGGGTGGCCTGAACTATCGCACCTGGTGGCGACTGGGTCTGCTCATGCCCGCGATCGTCGCGATCACGACCGCACTGAGCCTGCTTCAAGTGCCGGGCCAGATCGGGTGGGCGATGTCGCGCGGCGCGATGAACCGGGCGGCGGCCACGTGCGACGCGCCCGAATACAGCGCGGGCCGCGACTTTACCTATAAGCGCGAAAAGATCGGCATGTACGACTTCCACCACATCGAACGAGAATCCCATGGCGGCTGCGAATTCGTCCTCATGGGATATCCGACGTCTCGCACCGGTTTCCTTTTCCTGCCTCACGACGAGCGCCGAGACGGTGCGTACGGCCACCGCTACCAGTATCTCGGCGACCACTGGTACTACTACGAGCTTTGAATCGCCGTGGTCTCGAACCCCGCTCCCATTCGGATCACCCCAGCCATAAACCTCTGGGCCGGCACCCCGGCATGGAACTGTGTAGGTGCCGCGGCCGCAACGAGTCTCGCCGGCCGGTCATGAAGGAGAGTTGTCGTATGGGTGAGCCGCACTTCCACTGGTACCTACCGACGTCGGGTGATGGGCGGGAAGTGATCGGGGCGCTGCAGTCGGCGGGCGTCATCGGCACCGCGTCGGCGCATCGGGCGCCGAGTCTGGAGTATCTGACGCTGGTGGCGAAGACGGCGGAGCAGCTGGGGTTCGAGGCGGTGCTGACGCCGACGGGGACGTGGTGCGCGGATGCGTGGATCACGACGGCGGCGCTGATTCCGCAGACTT
Source organism: Nocardia sp. NPDC050712 (assembly GCF_040654295.1). Classification (NCBI taxonomy): domain Bacteria; kingdom Bacillati; phylum Actinomycetota; class Actinomycetes; order Mycobacteriales; family Nocardiaceae; genus Nocardia; species Nocardia sp. NPDC050712. Next base: position 572,927 of record NZ_JBFAHT010000002.1, on the reverse strand, counting down.
CGCGGCTGAAGTTTCTCGTCGCGTTCCGGCCCGGCCTGATCACTCCGACGCTCGCCGCGCAGCAGGCGGCCACCTTCGCTCAATTGTCCGGTGGCCGGGTCGCTCTGAATGTGGTGACCGGCGGTGACGCGGAGGAGCAGGCCCGGTTCGGTGACCGGCTCTCCAAGACCGAGCGGTACGCCCGGACCGACGAGTTCCTCCAGGTGATCCGGAAGGCGTGGACCGGGCAGCCGAGTGATTTCGCGGGCAAGTACTACGACGTGACCGGCGCGATGGTGCTGCCTGCCCCGTCGCCGGTTCCGGAGGTCTTCTTCGGTGGGGCGAGCGAGGCGGCGCGGGAGGTCGCCGCCAAGAACGTCGACACCTATCTCACCTGGACCGAACCACCCGCCGCGGTAGGCGAATTGATCGATGATCTGCGAGCCCGTGCCGACAAGTACGGCCGGAAGCTGACTTTCGGTATCCGGGCACACGTGATCACCCGGGATACCCACGAACAGGCCTGGGCCGAGGCGCGAAACCTGCTGTCCCGCATGGATCCGGCGATCATCGACCTGGCGCGGGCGCGCCTGGCGCAGGGGGAATCGGAGGGACAGCGCCGGCAGCTCGAGCTGAATGCCGACCGGGACAACCTCGAGGTGTACCCCGGGCTGTGGGCCGGTTACGGCCTGGTGCGACCCGGTGCGGGGACCGCGCTGGTGGGCAGCCACGCCGAGGTCGCCGACCTCATCGAGCAGTACCGGGCCGTCGGCGTCGACCATTTCATCCTCTCCGGTCAGCCGCATATCGAGGAGGCGTACTGGTTCGGCGAAGGTGTCCTTCCACTGGTCAGCCGCCGTTGAAGGCAGGCTCGTAGGCCCGGCACGGCGCGCCGCGCAGCCCGGCGCACGAGGGCGGCAGCGGTGCACCCGCGGTGGCCGCGGCGATCACCGGCAATACCAGCGATGAACCACCGGCGCCCAACAGGATCGTGTCGACCACGAGCCCGTCCGTCGCGGGGGTGTCGAATCGCCACGACGTGCGGTCCCCGCCCGGCGCGGTCAGGGTGACGCGAATGCGTGAGCCCGCGCGGAACGCATACACCAGCGGGTCGATCGAGATACGTACCGCACTGAATCCGGGTGGCAGGTCGGCGGGATCGCGGTACGACCGAATCGGTTGCAGCGCTGTCGCATTCGCGTCGACCGCCCGATAGGACGACCGGAGGTAGCCGGTGGCGACGTAGGTCTCCTGGCCGTCCGGACGCACCTCACTGACCGTCGCCTGCAGATCGGTCACCGGGGCGGTGCTGGCCAATTGCAGGTCCAGGCTGGCGGGTCCGGCCGTCACCACGTCCTGGTCCAGCACCGGTGAGGTGAACCCGACACCGGTCTGGCCCGGCAGCGGTGCCCAGTGATACGGCGGAATCGGCTGCCAGGGCAGGTCGGAGGGGCCGACTACATCGAGTGTTCCCGCCGGGCGGGCGGCCGGGTCGGGCCGAAAGGCAAGGCTTTCCGACGACCCGGGCGCGGCCGACAGGCTGCCGCCGGCACCCAGATGCCAGGTGGTGGGCGCGATCCGCGCCGATGGCCAGCCATCCAGCCCCAAGGACCAGGGGGCCGCGAGTCCGCCCGCCCCGGCGGCTCCGGCGCCGTTGTCGTAGAAGACCTCGACACGCGGCCTGCTCGCGAACGCGGCCTTGGCCGCCTGCACCGACGGCGCCCCCGCCAAGCGGGCGCTCTCGACTCGGACCGCCGGCGACCGGGTGATAGCGGCGTACATGACGGTACTGAGCGCTTCCAGCGCCGGTGACGGTGGCGGAACACGGTCCGCCACAAAGATGTTCAGAAACTCCCACCACTGACTCAAGATCTGCGGGCCGAGCGAATCGAAGTGCGCGCCGTTGATCATCCGCACCCAGACATCGGGATTCGCGTCGAACTCGTCGATGACGCGGGTCCACTGCGGGCCGACCTGCTCGTCTTGCAGCGCGCCCGTCAGGAAGACCGGCACCCGCACCTTCGGCGCCCACGACACCGGGGCGCGGTGGTCGAACACCGCGGGCGTCCGTTCGGGATTGTCGGCGACCAGCTGCCGGAGACTCGGAGTCTGCAGTCGCAGTGCCTGATTCGCCGCGCAGTCCCGATCGCCGCGCTGAATCAACTGCCGCACATAGGGTTGGCCGCCGGACGGGCCGGGCGCGGCATCGGATTGCCGCTCGGTGAGCCAGGTGTCGGCGAAACCGGTGTTGAAGATCCCGCCGGGAAAACCGGTGGAGTGCAGATCGTCGGTGAGACTCATGGGGGCGATGGCCGCCAGGCTCGGTGGCGTGGTGCCGGCGACGGCGATCTGCGAGATTCCCGAGTACGAGATGCCCACCAGTCCGACCTTGTGCCCGGCGACCCAGCGCTGGGCGGCAACGGTTTCCACCGTGTCGTACCCGTCGTAGACGGTCGGATAGTCGAATAGGTCGTACGCTCCCCCGGAGCATCCGCTGCCGCGCATCTGCACGCTCACCGAGGCGAAGCCGATATCCGGGGCGAGTTCGGCACCGAGGACCAGACCGTTCGCCGGGGCCAGTGGATCCCGGGCTTTGAGCAGCCCGGTGGCCGCACCCACGACCAGGGGATTCGGTGCGGCGGTCTGGTAGCCGGAATACTCGATGACGGTGGGAAAAGGCCCGTCCGCGAAGGTCTTTCCGACGGGCAGCCGGACGAACGCCGCGAGCGTGATGCCGTCACGCATGCGCACGTAGTTCATGCCGGGCCGCAACTGCTGGCCGTCGTAGAGCGACTGCGCCGGCGCGGTCCCGTCCAGCACGCGAAAACTGTTGCCGCGCAGGCCGTCGACGAGGAACCGGTAGCCGTCGCCCGGCCGGAGGTCGCGCACCAGGAACGATCCGAGCTGATCGATGCTGCCCCGGCCGACAACCCGCTCGGACGCGTCGAGCAACGCCACCTCGGCCCCGGGTGTGGCGCCTCGCACATACGCCGCGGTCACCGAGCCGTAGCCGGTGCCTACCTCGGGTGCCGCCTGTGCCGGGGTGGTGCCCAGTGCGACGAGGACGAACGCCAGCAATGCGGTGATCAAGCGTGGGGGCACCGGGTAAACGCTAGAAGCCGACCGGCCTCGAAGCGCCGGTTATGGTCAGCGCGGTTCTTATCCGGTTGAGCCATAGGCTGTTTCGGACGGTGCGGGCAACCGAAACAATCAAGCTGAGCGAATCCGGCCGGGTGACGTCGAGACCGGCATACAGTTCGGCGTCAACGCGGGTGTTCGACGTCTTGGAGTGGGAGCCGCACGATGATCGGACGTCGGCATGACACTCGATAGCCTTACCCGCCGCAGGATCGCCGTCTACGGTGTCGGCTCGGTCGGGACCGCGGTGTTCGCGACGGTGCCCGGTCTACTGCTGCTGTATTACCTGACCGACATTCTGGGTGTGGCCGCGGGCCTGGCCGGGCTGGTCGTGGTGCTTCCGAAGCTGTGGGACGTGGTGTTCAATCCCCTCGTCGGGGCGGCGAGCGATCGCGAAGCGGTCCGCACCGGCCGCCGGACCGGGTTGATGCTGCGCGGCGCGATAGCGCTGCCCGTTCTCTTCGCGGTGATGTTCATGTCGCCGTTCACCGGTGGCGGCGGCACGGTGTGGGTCGCGGCCGTCTTCGTGCTGGCCGCCACCGCCTACGCGCTGTTCCAGGTGCCCTATGTCGGGCTGCCCGCGGAGATGGCCGCGGATCCGGCCGCCCGGACCGCGGTGACCGCGCGGCGCGTCATCTACCTGACCGTCGGCATTCTGCTCGGCGGTGGGCTCGCACCGGCGCTGGTGGCGGCGGGCGGCGCGGGGCGTGGTGGTTATCTACTGATGGGCGTGGTCGTCGGCGCGCTCATGCTGGGTGTGCTGGTCGGCGCCGCGCTCGGTACCCGGTGGGTGCCGTCGAGTCCGGGCCGGGCGCTCGGGCTGGTTGCCGCCGTGCGTTCCGCCCGGGGTAACCGGGCCTTTTTCGCGCTGCTGACCGTGTACGTCATCCAGGCTGTCGCGGTGGCCGCGATGCTGGCCGCCGCGCCCTATATCGCCACCTATTGGCTCGGCGGTCACGGACTGACTTCGGTGCTGTTCGTCTGCCTGGTCGCGCCGAGCGCGCTGGCCGTCCCGGTCTGGGAAAAGCTCGCACGACGCTTCGGCCGGCTGCGCTGCCTGGCCGTCGCGACGGCCGGCTACGCCGCAGGCGCGCTGCTGCTGTTGCCGGGCATCGCCCTGGGCGGGCCCGGTCCGGCGCTGGCGCTGATCGCCTTCCTCGGAATCTGCTATGCCGCACTGCAATTGCTGCCGCTGGCCCTGCTGCCCGACACTGTCCTGGCGGACGCCGAACGCACCGGGCAGGCGCAGGCGGGAACATTCACCGGGCTGTGGACCGCGGGTGAGACCGCGGGCATGGCGCTCGGACCCGGCCTCTTCTCCGTGGCGCTCGCCGTCTCCGGATACACCCCGACCACCTGGGACGTCCCGCTGGACCAGGCCGCCGGCGCGAAACTGGGCATCCTGCTCGGATTCACCGTCGCGCCCGCGGCGCTCATGCTGGCCTCGCTCCCCGCGCTGCGCGCGTTCGGCCGCAGGCGTACGCCCGGGGCGGACCCGGCGTAAGGCGCCGCGAGAGCGTACGGATTCCGCTGCGACCGAATGCACTCCGAAACACCGGCGTGTCCCGCCCGCTGCCGCAGTACCGTTCTTGCAGCGCAACTGGCGATGCACCGCGGCCCCAGGTCGTCGGACTCGACAGGCCCGGACGGCGTAGCCACCGGCCACGTCGAACGCCTCGGGTGACCGATCTCCTGCGGCCCCACACCAGGTGCGGCGCGTTACCCACGAACGTCGCTCGACCGCTCGCAGCATCTGTTCTCAGCTCAACCTTGGGTACCATTGTGCCCCAACCGATTTCAAGGAGACCACGTGTATCCGCACCAGGCGTACCAGGGTGCTAGTCCCATTCCCCCGCTGCCGGACGAGGGCAGAGGCCCTCGGATCGCGATTCACAGTCCCGAGTTCGCGGCCGATCCCCACGGGTTCTATCGGTGGATGCGCGGCCAGCACGGATCGCTGGTGCCGGTCGAGATCTGGCCCGGGGTCCCCGCGACCCTGGTCGTCAACTACGGGACCGCGGTACGCATCCTCGGCGACCCCGATCATTTTCCGGCCGATCCCAGCACCTGGCAGAAGACCGTGCCCTCGGGGTGCCCGATCATGCCGATGGTCGAGGCCAGACCCAATGCGATTCGAACCAGCGGCGTAGCCCACACCCGCTACCGGGCATCGATCAACGACGCGCTGGCCGGGATCGACCTACACGCGGTGCGGTCGATGGTGGATCGATCGGCTATCCCGCTGGTCAACGCGTTCTGCGCGGACGGAAAAGCCGATCTGCTGAGCCAATACGCGCTGCCCCTGGTCTTCTCGGTCTTCTGCCAGATGCTCGGTTGCCCGCCGGACATCGGCGCGCGGGTCGCGGCGGCCTCCGCGGCGATGTTCGACGGCGTCGACACGGACACGGTCAACGCGCAGATGGGGGAAGCCTTGCTCGACCTCACCGCGCTCAAGCGCGCCCACCCGGGCAACGACATCGCCACCAGGCTGGTCCAGCACCCCGCGGCGCTCTCGGATGAGGAGATGGTGCATCAGCTGGTGCTGCTGTTCGCCGCGGGAGTCGAGCCGCCACTGAACCTGGTCGCCAACACCCTGGTGTTGATGATGACCGACGCTCGCTTCACCAGCAGCGTGCACGACACCCCGTTGTCCACGCGGACAGCCATCGACGAAAGGCTGGCCACCGACCCGCCGATGGCGAATTACTGCATCACTTATCCACGCCAGCCGACGCTGGTCGACGGTGTGTGGCTGCCGGCGCATCAGCCGGTGGTGATCAGCATGGCCGCGTGTAATACCGATCCTCAATTGAACACGGGCGTATTCGTCGACAATGGCTGGAATCTGGCGTTCAGTTCCGGCGATCACGCCTGTCCCGATCCCGCCCGGCCCTACGGAATTCTGCTCGCGCAGGACGTCATCGATCAGCTTCTCGACCTCCTGCCCGACATCGAGCTGGCGGTTGCCCAGCAAGACCTCGTATGGCGTCCCGGTCCGTTCCACCGCGCATTGACGGAGTTGCCCGTGGTGTTCGGCCCGGCCGGACCATTTGCCACCGTGTAGCCTTCCCGCTCAGTCACCGGGCCCGGAGCCCGGCCATCACGATCACGCCCCGGTGTGGCTACCCGAGGGCGGGATCGTTTCGACCTGTCCCATGGGATGATTTGTGCAACAATATAATTCGTGACTCAGCCAATGGTGATCGTGTGGCAACCCAGTTGCCGCCCGATCGCATGGCTGCAGCGTCGACCCAGCAGTCTCGATGATCTGCTGAACCACCTGTCCACCCAGACCGGATCGATCGGCCATGACGCGTGCGCACCATTCCCGGTGCCCAGCGCCAGGGCCTCGACGTGAAGGTGTGTGGTGCGTCGAATTTTTGACAGGTGATCGCCCGGCGTTGTTCTCCGGTTCCTGCGGTGTCCGCGTACGCGGGGCCACTCAGCGGGCTCGGTGCGGCAAATGTCGCAGCGATCTCCTCATATGCCCAGCGGCGCAGCCATAGCTCCGCTGGGACTGAGTGAGTAGGAGGCAGGCGTTATGAACACCCGCGGATACAAGACAGGAACAGCGCTGGCAGATATTCTCCGGCACGGCAGCCTGGAATTCCACCGGCAACTCCAGCACGTGCTGAGCAGTCCGGATTATGCCGTGACCGAGAAGATGAGCCAGCAGCAGCGCCGGGAAAACGCCTATAACCATCTCAGATACCTGGTCAAGGAAATCGGCAGCACGCACGCTGTCGCAACTGATCTGCCGGCGCTGTTCGCGGTCTTCGACTGGTCGGCGGTGCTGGCGACGGATCTGATCCCGCTGATCTCCGGGCACTACAACCTGGCCTCCGGCAGCCTGGCCACGCTCACGGATGCCCACTCCGCGGGCCCGTATCTGGAGGATCTCGACGACGCCTCGGCCATCGGGGTCATGCTGCTGACCGAATTCGGCTGCGGCAGCAACATTCAATTCATGCAGACCACCGCGACCTTCGATCCGGCGACCCAGGAATTCGTGCTCGACACCCCGCACCCGCGGGCCCGGAAATTCATGCCCAGCGTGGGCATTCCGGTCTCCCGGGTCTGCGTCGTCGGCGCCCGCTACCTCGACGCCAACGGCGTCGACCAGGGTGTGCACCTATTCGCGGCGCGACTACGCGGCGCCGACGGCACAGCGGCACCCGGCGTGCGGATCACCCAGCTCGATCATCAACCGCTGGTCATCATGGACAACTCGGTCATCAGCTTCGACGGCCTGCGGGTCAAGCGCAATGCGTGGCTGAGCAACAACCTGGCCACCATCGACGACAACGGCGTGCTGACCTGGCGGGACGAGAGCAGCCGGAAGCGGGGGTTCGCCTCGGCGATCAGCCAGCTCACCGTTGGACGCCTCGCACTGTCCTCCTGCCTGAACGCCGCGGCGCGCAGCTCGCTCTATATCGCGCTGCGCTACGCGAGCCGGCGCGCGGTGCCGCTGTCACCGAACCAGACCCCGCTCATGCTCGACCTCCCGCATGTCCGCGACACGCTGCTGACCGATCTCGCCGGCACCCTGGCCCGCACGATCTATGGCAACGCGGTCAAAACCACCCTCGCCACCAGCGATCTCACCGACCGTGACACCGTGGTGTCGGTGATGCTGGCCAAGCATTTCATCCAGTTGCACGCCCTGGCCACGGTGACCGACGCGCGCCTGAAACTGGCCGCGCAGGGCATGTTCTCGGCCAACCGGGTCGCCGACTACCTCGGCGTCTGTCACGCGGCGATCACCGGCGAGGGCGACTGCTACGTCCTCGGCTCCGTCGCCGGACGTGTGCTGGCCAAACATCTGGCCGGCAAGCCCACACCCGAGCACGTGGTGCACGATCCCGCCGATCCCGGCGACCGCTTGGGCCTGTTCCAGGCGCGCACGCTGACGATCGTGAGCGAGGCACAGCGCTACATGGCCACCTCGGATCTGGCCGACCGGCTGGCCGTCATCCCGGACGCGCTCGAACTCGCCGAGGCGTACTGCGCCGAAGAGGCGTTGCAACTGCTGCACCAGTACGCCGACCATCCCGAAATCGTCGCTGTCCGTGATGTTTTCGCGCTGCACCTGCTCGATCAGAACGCCGCCTGGTACCTGACGCGCGGTCTGCTCGACATCGCCGGCGCCAGCACGATCAAGCGCGAGCTCCGGCGCGCCATCGACACGCTCGTGGAGCACCTGCCCGCGATCCTGGACGCCTTCGAGCTCGACGACGAAATCCTCGGCGCGCCGGCGCTTGCCGAGGATCTGCCCGCGGCCTGGGACGCGCGCTGCGCCCCGACCGGCGGTTGAGCCCGCGTCACCCGCCGGGTCTGACCGGCAGGGGCGCGGTTCCGGGGAAGGTGACCGGTAGCGACTCCAGGGCGCGGTGGAACGGCCCTGGCCGCCAGAGGAGTTCGTCGAGCGGCACGGCGAGGGACAGCTCGGGCAGGGCGTCGAGCAGGTAGTCGATGGCGTCTTGCGCGATCTGGTAGCCGAGGAGCCGGGCCGGGCATTGGTGGGGGCCCAGGCTCCAGGCCAGATGCGACCGGTTGCCCGTCGGCGTGAAGCGGTCACCCTGGATGGCCGGATCCGCGTTGGATCCGGCCATGCTGATCACCACCGGCTGGTGCGCGGGCAACCACACGCCCTCGACCAGGGTCGGCTGACGCGGGTAGGTCACGGCGTAGTTCGCCAGCGGGGGGTTGGTGAACAGCACCTCGTCCAGGGCGTCGCGGGTGGACAGGCTGCCGCCGAGCAGGTCGCCGGCGAATCGGGCGTCGGTCATCATCAGCAACAGCGTGTTCGCGATCAGGTGCACCTGCGGTTCGCTGCCGCTGCCGTGCAGGGTTACCAGTTGATGGATGAGTTCCTCGGTGCTCAGATCGGTCGCGTTGATCAGGTGGGAGGTGACATCGCGGCCGGGCCGCGCCCGTTTGCGCGCGAGGTGTTCATCCAGCGCGGCGTGCAGCAGTTCGTTGCCGATGTTGGCGTCGCCGGAGGCGTCGAAGATCGCGGCCATGCCGGCGCCGACCTTCGCGCTGGTGTCGGCGTCGAAACCCAGCACGTAGTCCAGCACCGAATACACCAGCGGATAGATGTACTGCGACAGCAGATCCGCAGCGGCCGTCGTCTGGGGCCCGGTGCTGTCGTCACCGTCTCCGCTGCAGAAGCCGTTGATCAGCGGAGCCGCGAACTCCTCGACGACGGTGTGCATGCCGCTGAGGTTGACGGTGGCGATCGCCGTGACATTGGCCGCGCGATAGCGGGCGTGTTCCGGCCCGGTACTGCGCTCCGCGTTGGGCCGCCACTCCATCATCGGCAGGATCGGACAGCCCTTGGGCACGCCGGTCTGCCACTGGCGCGGATCGGCCGGGAAGCGATCCGGGTCGTTGAGGATCTGCACCGCGGTCTGATATCCGAGCACCAGGGTGGCGGGCACGCCCGGCGCCAATTCGACCGGTGCGAGCGCCCCGTACTGCTGACGTAACGCCGTGTACGCCGAGTGCGGGTCGTCAGCGAACTCCGGGCTGTACAGCGCGAAGCGGGGTTCGTCGTCGCCGATCCCGGGGCCGGCCGGGTAGGCCGGCGCCAGGTGGGGCATGTCGGGTGGATGCGAGGCGGTCACGGATCTCCCAGATCGGTGCGTCTAGCGGCGGAAGGACAGGTCCGCGCCGGGCACGGACGCGTCCTGCCGCTCGACACATTCAGAAGAAGAGAAAGCCGTGATCCCCAAGGTGCTGCCGGCTTCGAAACGCGGGACCCTGACTCCTGCACCGATGTTGCCGTCGGCCTAGCAGACCATAACCATTGCCACAGAGCGGTTTTCAGAACACTAGCTCACTTTATACCGCATCCACTCCGAGGCTCGTGCCACATTGTGAAAGGTCTCGCGCCGGAGGATTCGCTAACCTCGCAAGCCCCTCGGCCGGGGAAATCTACGCCGAGAGCGGCCGGGGCAGCAGTATCGAGCGCCCGGCCGCCAGCAACAGGCGCAAGCTCTGACGATCGGCCGATTCGAGGTAGGCGGGCCGGGCGTGACGGAAGCGGGCGCGCGCGGGCTGGTCGGCCATCGCGGCGATCCGGCCGCTGGTGGTCACCACCGTCACGCATTCGGGGCCGCAGCCCCGCCGGTACCCGCGGCAGCCTTCCAGGCTCCATCCGACGAGAGCGATGGATTGCGACCGGCCGGGGGCCAGGGACCGCGAATGCTCGGCCGGCCGTAAGCCCGAGTGGACCAGCTCGGCGATGAAGGCGGCGATGTCGCCGCCGGTGGCGGCGCGCCGGCGACTCGAGCGAGCGGGTCGTGGTACTGCGAGATCGCCTGGCATAGTTCACCTTCTCGGCTTCGAACAGGAGTAATGAATAATTGCCCGCCACGGGGCAAGTCCAAACAGCCGACGACGGGCTAGATCGCCAATTCCATCAGGCCGCGCGGGTCCCCGGGCATCGGGCCGGTCGGAAAGCCGAAGCGAACCAGCCGGTGCGGCGGTTCGGCCGCCACGTACGCGACCGCCGAGGGCAGGAATCCGCTGAGCATCTTGCCGACAAGGGGATTCAAGCCGGCCAGCCGTGGACGCAACCGGACCTGCCAGCAGTCGAACCGGCCGGCCGGGACCTCGGTGTCCATCCGCTGTTCGACCGTCGCGGTCACCGGAATATGCACCGAGAAGGCCAGCCACAGCGCGATGGCCGTTTCGGCGCCCTCGGTGAAATCGAGGCCGCGCAACAGGGTCAGACCGCCGACCAGCGGCATGATCTCGGCGGGAAACCGGGCTATACCGCCGCCGATCTGGAGGTGCGCCGTATCCAGAAAGCTGGCCTCTTCGCGACTCACTATGGTTGCGCCGGAACGGGTTTCGGCGCGATAGTCGGCGGCCCGCAGGCGATCACCGACTCGCTGGAACCGCTGTTCGACGGTGATCGCGAAGGTGCCGTCACCCGTGCCGGCCTGCACGATCGAGCGGTAGCCGGCGGTATCGTGGCCGATCATGCTGACCACATCGAAGGCGGGCGGCTGATCCGCGATGCCGACGGTGTAGACGGACTTCTCGCCATCGGGAATGCCCGGATCGCGAAAGACGAAGACGCTCAACGGTTCTCCTACTGTGCGGCGGCGGCGAAGATCGCCCCGAGCCGGGTGACATAGCGTTCCACGGAGTCGTGTGCCACCGAGGTATCCGGGTAGATGACGCTGAGGGTGGTTCGTGTCGCGAGCCGGTTGATCCAGATCAGCACATGCTCGGAGGCGGCGCGATTGGCGTACACCCCGCACGAGGCGCTGTCGAAGAACTCGTTGCCGAGGAGCTCCCGGGCGTCGACGTAGGAGATCATCGGGCAGGCCCAGCCCGGGCTCAGGTCGAGATCGGAATCGGCGGGCAGCAGTTCGACCACCCGCTGGAAGGACGTGGTCGTGAGCCGGAGCCCGTTCTCGTAGGCGTGTTGAGCCAGCTTGACGACCCGGTCGAAGGAGCCGGACCGGCCCAGCGGGAAGGCCACCGGCAGCAGCGTCACATACCAGCCGACCGAGGCCCGCTCCGCGGTGCTGCTGCGGGTGGTCACCGGTGTCATGCCGAAGTAGTAGTCGTTGTCGGCGAGTTCGCGTTCGGCCAGCGCCGCCGCGGCGAAGATGCCGCCGATGAACTCCGCGCCGTTCGCCCGGCATCGCCGCTCGAAGCGCGCGGCGCTGTCCTCGTCGAACAGGGTCACCGTGCGGTGCGCGCTGCGGTTGTAGATGTCGGTGCGCTTGCCCAGATCCAGCGGGAAGGCGGGCAGCCCGCCGCCGTTGCCACGGATCAGTTCCAGCCATTTCCGCACGCCGGGCGAGGTGAGCGACATGCTCGCCGTGTACGACCGCTCGGCCGTGCAGTAGTCCAGATAACTGGCCGCGGGGGTCAGCAGATCCGGTGTCTCGTCCCACACTTCGCGGGTGTAGAGCAGCGCGAGGTCGAACCCGGACAGATATTGCCCGAATCCATCGGTGTGCAGGTGGTCGACCGCGAGGTAGAGCGTGGTCGACTCCTCGCGCTCGATCACCCCGAAGGTGAAGCAGTCCCAGTCGAAGGGCCCGGGCGTGGTCTTCTGCACGTGGTCGCGCACGGTGTGCGGATCGTCGACCCACCCGCTGTCGATCGGCACGAAGTCGACGTCCGCCTCGGGCACCAGGTGCCGCTCGAGCGCGCCGCCGGCGCCGATCCGGAACCAGGTCCGGAAGGTGTCGTGCCGCAACAGGAATTTGTTGACCGCGCGGGTCATCGCGTCCCGGTTCAGCTCGCCGGTCGGTATCTCGGCCGTGACGAGGCACAGACCGGAGTAGCGGAACTCCGCCGCGGCGTGCTGGTCGGCCAGCCGCAGGTACTGCTCCTGCTGGTGCGAGGGCGGGGCCGGGTGGACCGGAGCCAGCCGGGCACGCGCCGCCGATTCCGGCGACGCCACCCAGCTGATCAACCGGCCCGGCGCCGGTTCCCATTCGTCGATCAGGCCGAAATCGACCATGGCACACCTTCTTTTCGACGATTGCCGATCACGCCGGAGCCCCAACCGGCACCGGAACCGCCTCGGCGGGCGCCGCGACCGGGCTCGGCGCCGAGTGCGCCTTCGCGGACTCCGCGGCCAGGATCAGCTCGGCCACCTTCGGGCCGGCCTGCTCCAGGCTGAACGACCTGCCCATCTGCAGTGACATCAGGTCGATACCAAGGGTTTTGGTGACCCGCGCGCCGAGTTCCACCGCCATCAGCGAATCCAGGCCCAGTTCGGGCACCGGCACCGTCATGTCGATGGATTCGACCGGCACGCCCATCACCACGGCGAGTTCGTCGGCCATCTTGCGGGCGACGAAGGCGCCGCGTTTGCCCTCCTCGATGGCGGCCACCTCGGCGCGCAGCTGGGCCAGCTCCGAGGTGTCCTTGGCCGAGACCTGGGCGAGCGCGATCGTGCGTCCGGTGCGGGTGAGCTGCGGGAAGGTGCCGGTCAGCTTGCCCCAGTCGGTCGGGATGATGCCCGCCCGCGAAATACCCAGGCGCAGTGTCTGTTCCAGGTAGGCCGTGGCGTCGGCCATGTCGATCGGGTCGAAGCCGACCAGGTCCAGATACTTGACCGCCGTCTCGTCGGCGGCCATGCCGCCGGTCGCGCCGGAGAGGTGGCCCCAGCCGACGCACAGCGCCCGCTCCCCCGCCTTCGCCCATTCCTGGGCCATGGTCTCCACCGCGAGATTGGCCGCGCAGTAATTGTACTGGCCGTAGATGCCGTACATCGAACCGCCGGAGGAGCACAGGACGAACATGTCCAGGTCGATCCCGGCGTCGGCCACCGCCTGGTGCAGCACCCGGGCGCCGTGCACCTTGGGCCGGTACACGATGTCCAGTTCCTGTGATGTCATGGCGTCCAGGCGGTTGTCGGCGACCGAGCCGGCCGCGTGGAACACACCGCGCAGCGGTCGGTCGGCGACGTCGGCCCGGCCCAGGATCGCGGCGATCGCCTCGGGATCGGTGACGTCGGCCTGCTCCTGGAGCACCTCGAGGCCCGCCGCCTGCCACGCCTCGAGCTGACGTTGCGCCTCCTCGGTGCGCGCGCCGCCGCGGCCGATCAGTACCAGGCGCCGCGCCCCGCGCAGGGACAGCCAGCGTCCGATGGCGATACCGAAACCGCCGAAACCGCCGGTGATCAAATAGGTTCCGGCCGGATCGATGTCGACCTGCGGCAGGTACGGCCGCACGGCGGGCAACGCCGAATCCATCCGCAGGGCGATGCGGGTCAGGCCGGTCGAGCGGATGGTCTCCTCGAAAGCACTTGCCACGTCGTCGGTTTCGAAGAGCCGGTAGGCCAGCGGTGTGTAGGTGCCGGCGAGCACCTTCTCGTAGACCCGCCGCAACAGCTTGATCAACCGTTCCGCGTCGGCCGCGACCAGGCGGTCCAGATCCATCGAGTAGTAGGCCACGTTCTTGTCGAAGTTGGCCAGCTCGAGCAGGCCGCCGGTGTAGATGTCGGCCTTGCCGACCTCGACGATGCGGCCGAATTCGGCGAGGGCGTTGAAGTTCTGGCGCAGGATCTCACCGGGCGCGCTGCTCAGCACCACCTGCACGCCCTTGCCGTCGGTCAGCGCGAGCACATCGTCGACGAAGTTCAGCGAGCGCGAGTCGAGCGCGTGATCGGCGCCGAGCGACAGCACGTGTGCCCGGCGTTCGTCGGTACTGGCGGTGCCGATGATCCGCGCGCCCCGGTCCTTGGCGACCTGGATGGCGGCCGTGCCGACACCGCCCGCGGCACCGTGGATGAGCACGGTCTCCCCCGGTTCCAGCCGGGCCAGATCGTGCAGGGCGTATTCGGCGGTGCCGAACGCGATGGTGCTGGTGCAGTAGGCGGGGTCCACATCGGCCGGAAGCGGAATGGCCCGGGCCCGCTCGACCAGCACGTACCGCTGCATCATGCCCTTGGCCGCGACCGCGACCTGGTCACCCGGCGCGAGATCGGTGATGCCGGGTCCGACCCGCACCACCTCCCCGACGCCTTCCATACCGGGCACGGTGCCGAAGTAGGTGGGCGCGAGCTCGCGCTCGCCGAGCAGCCCGATGACTTTCAGCGGGTCCTTGTAGTTCAGGCCGATGACCTTCATCCGGACCTCGAGCTGCCCCGGTCCCGGCTCCGGGCGCGGGCACTGCCGCCACGCCAGCGCGGACAGCATCCGGGTCCGCGGCAGTTCCAGCGCGAAGTTGGCCTGCGGGTCGGTCAGCGGTTCCGCGGTGTCCAGCGCTTCCAGGCGGTCCGGCAGCGGCTTGGTCACCAGCGGCGTCCAGCGGGTGCCGGAGCGCAACGCGACCTCGTCGGTGTTGTCGCTCCAGAACGCCCCGGGCACCGCGAGTTCGGTGAGCAGGTCGGCCGTCTCGGTCTCGGGTTCCACATCGATCAACCGCCAGCGCAGCGCGGTCTGCTCGTTGAGCAGCACGCGGTGCGCGCCGGCGAGCGCGGCCTGACTCGAATCGGCGAACGCGGGATCCTCCGGCACCGCGAACGCGCGCTCGGTCACCAGGGTGGCGTGGCACTGACCGTCGGCGAAACGCTCGGCCGCCTGCTCGGCATTCTCCGGGTAGGCGAACGCATTGACCGCGACGGCGATTCGCTTCAATTGCCACAGTTCGTCGATGTCGTTCGCGGTGGTGTCCGCGACGACCACGACATGCAGGCGCTCCGTGCTGTCGGCCCGCGCGGACGCCAGCAGGTCGGTCAGGCCGGCCTCCGGCTCGTCCCCCGGTGCGCCCCGGTGCAGTCGCGCACCGGGGATCGCCTCGGTCAGCGCTCGCGCGCGCCGGTCCGCGTCGCCCAGCGCGACGACCACCGTGCTGACCGAATCCTGCGGCAGCACAGTGGGATCCAGCGGATCGCGCTGCTGCATCGTCTCGGTGTAGAAGAAGTCGGCCATCCGGCGCATCGGATCCTGGCCCGGGGTGAGCGCGCCGATCTGCAGGCCGCTCAATCGCATCACCAGGTTGTGCTCGTCATCGAGCAGGTCCACGTCGGCCCGCAGCCGCGCGTGCGGATCGCGGCGCGCGACCACGGTAATCCGCTCCGGCAGCGGCGCGACCACTCGTACGGCCGCGACGCCGACCGGCACCAGGGTGCCCTCGTCGACCCGGGACTCGGCGAACAACAGGGCGGCGGTCTGCATCGCGGCGTCGACGACTGCGGGGTGCGCGAAATGGCCCGAGTCCGTGGCGATGCCGCCGTCCACGATCGCGGTCACGGTGTCGGTCCCGACCCGCGCGGTCCGTACCCGCTGGAAGGCGGGACCGTACTGCAAGCCCGCCGCCGCCAGGCCGCTGTAGAACAGCTTCGGGTCGACGTCGACGCCCACCTCGATCTCCGGGACCTCGACTCGGGTCTGCCGGTGGCTGCCGGTCAGCATGCGACCGGTCGCGTGCAGGGTCCAGGCCGTGCCGGTGGCCGAGCGCGAGCGGATCAGAAAGCGGCCGCTGGCCTCCTCCACGGTCAGCGCGACCAGCGGGACATCCGGGGCGCCCATGATCAGCGGTGCCACGAACCGGACCTGTTCCAGCGCAACGCGTTCGACGCCGAGGCGCTTCGCGGTGGCGCTGAGGGCCGCGTCCAGATAGGCGGCCCCGGGCATGATCTTGACGCCGTTGACCACGTGATCGGCCAGCCACGGCAGCAGTTCGGTGCCGACCTGGAGCAGCCAATCCGGCCGCCCCTCGACATCCGGGTCGCCGAGCATGGCGTAGCTGCCGGGGCTGCCCAGGCGGGCCTGTTCGAACAGCGGCAACGCCGAGTGCAGCCGGGTCCGCTGCCACGGATACCGCGGCAGCGGCACGTGCGGTGCGCGCGGGCCATCGGCGGGGAACAACCGGTCGAGATCTAGCACACCCGCGCCGTAGAGACCGATCAGGGTGCGCCGCAGGCTTTCCGAGTCCGGTTGCTTGCGGTCCAGCGTCGGCACCGTGGTGCCGTTGACGTCCGCGCCCAGCAGCGTCTCGCGGATGTTGCCGGACAGGACCGGGTGCGGTCCGACCTCGAGGAAGACCCGGCGCTGGCCGAGCAGCGCGGTGATCGCGTCGGCGAAGCGGACCGGCTCGCGCACGTTGGCGGCCCAGTAGTCGGCGTCCCAGTCGGGTCCGGTGACCTCCGCGCCGGTGACCGAGGAGATCAGCGGAATGCTCGGCGCCTGCGGCCGCAATCCCGCCAGCACCGCGCGCAACTCGTCCAGGATGGGGTCCATCAGGCGACTGTGGTACGGCACCTCGACCCGCAGGGGACGCGCGAAAACCCCGTCCTCGGTGAGCTTTTCGCCGATCTCGTCGAGCCGGTCGACGTCGCCGGACAGGGTCAGCGAGGTGGCGCTGTTGATCGCGGCGATATCGACCCGGGGGTCGTCGGCGACGAGTTCGCGGGCCTGGTCGTAGGACATGCCCACGGCGAGCATGCCGCCGGAACCGGCGGTGCTCGCCTGGAGCCGGGCGCGATGGTAGGCCACCAGCACCGCCTCGCGCAGGGTGAGCATGCCGCTGACGTAGGCCGCGGACACCTCGCCGACACTGTGGCCGACGATGGCCGCCGGTTCGATGCCGTACCGCGCGAGTTCGCCCACCAGCGCCACCTGCACCAGGAAGTTGGCCGGCTGCGCGACCTCGGTGCTGGTGACCCGGGACTCCGCCTCGGGCCGCCGCAGTTCCTCGATGATCGACCAGCCCGCGATCGCGCGGAACTCGGCGTCGACCTGCTCGGCGATCTCGGCGAAAGTCCCTGCGGTGGAAAGCAGCTCGCGTGCCATGCCCCACCACTGCGGACCCATACCGGAGAACACGAATACCGGTTCGGTGGTCCGCGCCACGATGGTGCGGACCGCGTCGCGACCTTCGCCGCCGGCGAAGGCGCGCAGCTCGTGCACCAGCTCATCGGTGCCGCCGAGCAGCATGCCGGTGCGGAACTGGTGGTGCGCCAGGCGCGTCCACGCGGCCTTGGCCAGCCGCTGCGGCTCCGCGCCGGCGGTGATCAGTTCGGCGAACCGCCCGGCCAGGGCCCGGGCGGCCCCGGTGCTGCGCGCCGAGATCGGCAGCACACCATAGTGTTTCGGCTCCGGCGCCGGATCGACGACAGCGGCAGGCCGGTATTCGCGCAGGATGGCGTGCGCGTTGGTGCCGCCGTAGCCGAAGCCGTTGACCGCGACCGACATCGGCGGGGCGTCCGCGGGCAGCGGTTCGGCCTCCGTCTGGACGTGCAGGCCCAGTTCGTCGAAGGGAATATCGGGGTTGGGCTTGTCGATCCAGCCCTGCGGCGGAATGGTGCGGTGCCGGATCGCCAGCGCCGCCTTGATCACACTGGCAACCCCGGCGGCGGCCTCGGTGTGCCCGAGCGTGGACTTCACCGAGCCGACGCCCAGCGTCCGGGTCCGCTTGTCCGGCATGCCGAAAACCCGTCCCAGCGCCCGCAATTCGACCGGATCGCCGACCAGGGTGCCGGTGCCGTGCGCCTCGACATAGGTGATCGACTCCGGCGCCAGCCCGGCCCGGGTGCAGACCGCGCGGGCCAGCGACTCCTGGGAGTCGGCGTTCGGCACGGTGATCGCGGTGGTGCGCCCGTCCTGGTTGGCGCCGGTCGCCTTGACCACCGCGTAGATCCGGTCGCCGTCGCGCACCGCGTCGTCGAGTTTCTTCAGCGCCACCATGCCCGCGCCTTCGCCGCGGCCGTAACCGTCCGCGGCGGCGTCGAAGGACTTGCAGCGGCCGTCCGCGGCGAGGAAACCGCCCTTGCACATCAGCACGAAGGTCTCCGGCTGCAGCATCACGTTGACGCCGCCCGCCAGCGCCACCGAGCAGTCCCCGTTCTGCAGCGCCTGGCAGGCCAGATGGAAAGCCACCAGCGAGGACGAGCACGCGGTGTCGACGGTGATCGCGGGTCCGACCAGGTTGAGCGCGTACGCGATCCGGTTCGACAGCATGGTGTAGGACGCGCTGGCCGGGGTGTGCATATCGGTGTGGAACAGGGCCGGGCCGACGACGCCGATCACCGACTGGTCGACCACGAAACCACCGACGTAGACGCCGACCGAACCACCGGAGGCGTGCCGGGCGATGCCCGCGTCGTCGAGCGCCTCCCAGGTGACCTCCAGCATCAGGCGTTGCTGCGGGTCGAGCACGGTGGCTTCACGCGGCGAGATGCCGAAGAAGTCCGGATCGAACGCCCAGGGATCGGCGGTCATGAACGCACCGCGCTTGGTGTAACTGCGGCCCGGGGTCCGGGGTTCGGGGTCGTAATAGCGGCGGTAGTCCCAGCGATCGGCGGGCATCTCCACGACACCGTCACGCTTATCCAGGACGAAATCCCAGAATGTGTCCGGCGAGTCGATTCCTCCCGCGAAACGGCACCCTATGCCGACAATTGCGATATCCGACATGCACATCCTCCAGGGGCGGATCGTGGTGAGCGCCAACGATTCCGGCGACCTGTGATCGAGCCCGCTGGCGATGGCCTCACATTAACTGCCCGCACAGCGGCATTCGCGCCTTCAGGGACAGTTCACAATTCGATCACGACGAAACTGTGGAATTTCGAATGTGCCCGGCCGGGAGCGCTGAAACGCATTGCGGCTACATATATTTCCAGTACCCGACTACTGTGCCGGACCAGGATGGCCTGGTCGGAAAGGCTGCGAAGTTGAGCGAGCTCACCCGGTGGACAGACCTGCTCGTTCGGCGGCGGTTCAGCGTCATCGCCCTCGTGGCCGGCGGCCTGCTGGCACTCGGCGTCTACGGCCTCGGACTGCACGATCACCTCAGCGTCAGCGGCTGGGACGACCCCGGCTCGGAGTCGGCGCAGGCCGCGCGGCTGCGCGATCACGCGTTCGGCAACGATCACGTCGCCGACGTGCTGCTGCTGTTCCATGCCCCGCCGGGCGCCACCGTCGACGAGCCGGACTTCGCCGCCACCGTGACCGCCCACCTCGACAGTCTGCCGCAACGATTTCCGGGCGAGATAATCAAGATCAACGGTGCCTACTGGCCGACCGAGACCGGTGTGGCCGTGCCGGAGATCTTCGGTACCGAGCAGCGTGAGCACGCCTTCGCCTCGATCGCCATCCGCGGCGACGACGACACCACGGTGCTGAACAACTACCGCGAGATCGCCGGCGAGCTGGCGCTACCGGGCATCGACATGGAGGTGGCCGGCGGGCAGCCGGTCGCGCTCGCCCTCAACGACACCATGGCCCACGACCAGCTCCGCATGGAACTGATCGCCATCCCGGCGGTCGCGGTGCTGCTGTTCTTCCTGTTCGGCGGGGTGGTCGCCGCGGCGCTGCCGCTGGCTGTCGGCGGGCTGACAGTGCTCGGCGCCTGGGGCGTCGTCCGCTTCCTGACCACCTTCATGGAAGTGAATTCCTTTGTTTCCCCCGTTGTTTCGATGATCGGTCTCGGTCTGGCCATCGACTACGGCCTGTTCATCGTCAGCCGATTCCGGGAGGAACTGGCCGCGGGTCGCGAGGTGCCGGCGGCGGTGCGGGGCGCGGTGGCCACCGCCGGTCGCACCGTGGTGCTCTCGGCGACCATCGTGGTGGCCGCGGCGGGCGCGATCCTGTTGCTGCCACACGGCTTCCTGCGTTCGTTCGCCCTGGGCGCGATGGTGACGGTGGCGCTGGCGGCGGCCGTCTCGGTCACCCTGCTGCCCGCCGTGCTGGCCGTGCTCGGCCGGCGGGTGGACTGGCTGGGGTTCAACCGCTTCCACTCCCGCCGAGCCGATGCCGACCAGCGGAACAATCCGTGGGGCCGGGTCGCCGGCTGGGTCATGCGCCGGCCGCTCGCGGTGGCGGTGCCGGTGGTGGCGATCCTCGTCCTGCTCATCGTCCCGGTACGCGATGTCGCGTTCGGCGGCATCTCCGAGCGCTTCCTGCCGCCCGAGCATCCCGTGCGCACGGCGCAGCAGCATTTCGACGAACTCTTCCCCCTGCGTCAGATCAATCCCGTCGAACTCGTGGTGATCACGCGCGGCGACGCCGATATGGACACTGTGCTGGACACGGCGAACCAGGCGCCGGGGCTGAAGGCCCCGTTCCCCTCACCCCTGCACGCGTCCTCCCAGCTCGGCGTCTTCACCACCTCGACCGTCGTGCGGGACGCGCGCGCCGCCGACGAAACCATCGACTACCTGCGGGCCATGCCGCTGCCGCAGGGCACCATCATGCTGGTGGGCGGGCAATCCGCGATCGAACGTGACAGCGTGGACGCGCTGCTGCACCGGATGCCGTGGGTCATCGTGCTCGTCTTCCTGCTCACCACAGCGCTGATGGTGCTGGCCTTCCGCTCGCTGGTGCTGCCGTTGCAGGCCGGGTTGCTGAACCTGCTCGGGCTCGGCACCACGCTCGGCGTTCTCACCTGGATCTTCGTCGACGGCAACGGCTCCGGCGTGCTGAACTTCACGCCCCAGCCGATCATGGCGCTGGTGCTGGTGCTGATCATCTCGGTGATCTACGGCTTGTCCACCGACTATCAGGTGTTCCTCCTGGCCCGGATCCACGAGGCGCGCACCGACGGGGCGGCGAACTCCGAGGCGGTGCGCGTCGGCATCGCCCGCACCGGCTGGATCATCAGCGCCGCCGCGCTCATCCTGGTCGTGGTGTGCGGCGCCTTCGCGCTCTCGGATCTGGTGATGATGCAGTACATCGCGATCGGCATGGTCACCGCGCTGGTCGTCGACGCGACCGTGCTGCGGCTGCTGCTGGTGCCGGCGACCATGAAGCTGCTCGGCGAGTTCTACTGGTGGGCGCCTAAGCCGCTGCGGCGCAGGGAATCGGCCGCGGCTGTCGCCGCCGAGACCGTCGTCCGACCCGAGGAACTGCCCGCCGAACCGGTGGCAGCGCGCCGGTGAGCGCGTGGATCACGGGGTCGCGACCCGGCTCCACGGTGTCGACCCCAGGGTGGCACGGCGATCGGGCAGCGCCAGCGTGAGTACGCCGAGGCCGAGAGCCGTGACGGCGATCGCGGAAAGCATGGCCATGCTGCCGGTCAAGGTGTGCGAACGGAAGAAGAGCGCGCTGAGCACGGCCAGCCCGACCGAGTTCCCGATCTGCTCGACGGTGGGCAGCAGACCGGACGCCTCGCCCATGTCGCGGTCGTCCAGCCCGGCGAGCATGATCGGCTGCAACGGGACACCGAACACCCCGACCCCGAAACCGGACAGGAACACCGGTGCGGTGACCAGCGCCAGATTCACCGCGCCGCCGCCCACGTACAGATACCCGACACCCACCGCGACCCAGAACCCGAAGAACGCGACGCCCGCGGCGAGCACGCGAATACCGAAGCGGTGCACCAGGATCGGCGATACCAGCGCACCGGCGCCGGCGCCGATGGCGAAGGGCGTCATGGCGATTCCGGTCCGCAGCACCGAGAAGCGCAGCACCTCCTGCAGCAGGATCGACACGGTGAACACGAACGCGGTGAACAAACCGAAGAAGATGGTCACCAGCACCGAACCGACCGCGAAACCCTTGTCGGCGAACAGATCCAATCGGACGAGCGCGATTCCGCCGCGCCGCCTGGTGGCTCGTTCGTAGGCGACGAACAGTCCGCCGAGCGCCAATGCCGCTGTCAGGTAGGCACCGTGCGCCGGCCGCCAGCCGCCGTGCTGACTGTCCGCGAGCGCGAACAGCAGCAGGAACAGCGCTGCTGCCGCGATCACCGAGCCGCGCAGATCCAGTGGGGGTCGCTCCGGCGCGGGACCGATCTTCAAGTACTTCAGCGCCAAGCCGATGGCGAGCACACCGAGCGGCAGGTTCATCAAGAAGATGACGTGCCACCCCAGGCCGAAGGGATTCAGGGTCACCAGCGCGCCACCCACGATCGGGCCGAGCATCCCCGCGAACCCGGCCGTCGCGCCGTAGGCGGCGAAGGCGTAGGGCTGATGGTCGCGCCGGAAGGAGGCGGTGATGACCGCGATGGTCTGCGCCGCCATGCCCGCCCCCGCCACGCCCTGGACGATCCGGGCCGCCACCAGTTCCAGGGCGCTGGCGGACATTCCGCACCACAGCGAAGCGAGGGTGAAGGCCGCCGCCGACCACAGGAACATCCGGCGCCGGCCGAGGATCGCCCCGAGGCGGGCCGCGGTGAGCAGCACGCAGGCGAAGGCCAGCGAGTAACCCGCCACCATCCACAATTGCTGCGACTGCGACGCGCCCAGGTCGCCGGTGATCACCGGCAGCGCGGTGGTGACGATGGTGACGTCGATCATCTGCATGAACACCGAGATCAGGCAGGCACCGAACGAGCCGAGGGCCACCGCCGCTTCGCCGCGAGTCATTTCAGCGCCTCCTCGAACATCGGCCACGAGTTGTGCAGGTCGTCTTGCCAGTAGCCCCACGAGTGCGTGCCGGTGGGCCGCAGATCGAACGTCGCGGGCACGTTCGCCGCCCGCAGCCGCTCTTGCAGCTGGCGGGTGCACAGGTAGGCGACCACCTCCATCGGCGCTCCGAACATCAGCTGGTAGAGCAGCATCACCACGTCACCGCCCGCGCCCTCGAAGTTCTCCCGCGGCCCCGGCATCCCGGTTCCGGTCGCGACGTAGACGGCGGTGCCGCGCAGTTTGTCCGCGTGCAGATAGGGGTCGTGTGCGCGCCAGGCCGGGTCGCTCGGCGGTCCCCACATATTGACCGCGGTGCCGCGCTGGGTGGTGACCACGGCCTGGACAATGGCCTGCCCCTTGGGATCACTGGTCTGCACACACCCGCTGTACGAGCCGATCGCGCGATAGAAACCCGGTGCGGCAAGCGCCAATTGGAACACCGAGGTGCCCGCCATCGACACGCCCGCGATGGCGTTCGCGCCGGTCCCGTGGAACTCCCGATCCACCAGCGGCGGCAACTCCGCGGTCAGGAAGGTGGCCCAGCGCTGTTTACCGAGGATCGGATCGTCGGCCCGCCAGTCGGTGAAATAGCTGCCCGCGCCGTCCAGCAGCACGACGACGTTCACCTGCTTGCCGGCGAAGAATTCGGCGACATCGGTGCGGTCCAGCCAGTTCCCGTCCGTGCCGCCGCTGGAGCCATTCAGTAAATACAGTGTCGGCGCCGGTGTGTCCGGGTCGGCGGCGCGCAGCAATGTCATCCGCACCGCCCGATTCATCGCCGCCGAATACACCGTGAGCCGGGTCTGCCGCCCCGGCTCCTGGCGCAATTCGACAATCCTCGAGGTAGCCGCGAATTCCGGATCAGCACGCGCGACCGTCCATCCGCCGGCGAGAAAAAGCGACACCACCAGCAGCGCTGTGCCCATTCGCCACGAATGTCCCGGCATGTCGGCCTCCTGCCCGGGTGCGATGTCTCCGATTCGAAGTCAAGACAATCGAGCGCGGCCGCGCCAGCCGATCGGGTAATGCTGTGGCGGTTACTAATTCACCGAGGATTTCATCTGGTCGATTCCCAAATTCTGGGCATCGAGCCGCGTCTCGTCACCTGCCGGGCGACGTCCACTACGCGGCGCAGCAGTACTCCCGACTCTCGGAGCACCACGAATGCCCCAGGGATTGCCCGTGATACGTTGTGCCCCAGGTCAATTCGCTGAGGGCACGCAGCGCAGTCGAGTAGCAGGGCCGTTCGAGAGGGGATTTCAGCTTTGAGCCGCCGCACCGTGAGGGAAACATCGTTCAGAGCCAAGCTGGCCGCGTCGGTGGTTGGCCTGAGCCTGCTGGCAATCACAGTGATTTCGGCGCTTGTCGTCGCCACGGCGGCGCCCGCCGACCGCGCCGGCGTCGCCCAGCTCGTATTCTCCTCGGTGCTTCCGCTGCTCGGCACGTGGGTGGGCACCGTGCTCGCGTTCTACTTCGCCCGCGAAAACCTCGAAGCGGCAACACAGTCGACGTTGCGGCTGTCGGGCGGATACAAGAAGGACGACTCGGTCACCACCGTCATGATCCGCCGAGACCAGATGATCGTCCGGACTCCCGCAGGTGGCGAAAGAATCGGCGCCATCACCTTGGATTCCATCGCGACGATCATCGCCGTGACCGGCAAGAAGCGTGTCCCCATCCTCGATGACAGCGGCAGCGTCGAATTCGTCATCCACGAATCGCTGCTGGACTCCTACGCACGCACCGTGACACCCGAGCGGTACGCGCGGGCCTCGCTCGACGATCTACTGTCCAGCCCCGAGAACTCCAGACTCGCAAGGGCTATCGGCTTCGTATCGATCACCGCGACCATGGGAGAAGCACGCGATCAGATGCAACGCGTCAACGACTCCAACGACATCTTCGTGACCTCGTCGGGATATCCCGCCGAACCCGTCCTGGGGTGGCTGACCAATAACCTCCTGGCCACGGTGCAATAGCGCCCGCGGATCGAGGAGGACTGGTCACCGGAGCGATGTGGGCACCGCCCGCGCGAGTAGGTTCGGGGCCATGGACAACGGGGAACCCAGCCGGACAGCATTCGCGACCGCCTACGCCCGGGCCTATCATCAGGTCGCCGACCGGCCGCGCATCCTGACCGATCCGCTCGCGGCGCGTCTGCTCGGGGTCGCGGCGGGGGAACTGTCGGAGTCGAGCGACCCGACGAGGTCCGGCACTGTCGTCATGGATCGCCCGCGGCGCTTGTTCTTCGCTGCTCGTGCGCGTTTCGCGGAGGATCGGGTGGCCGCGGCCGCCGCGGCGGGGGTGCGGCAGGTGGTGATCCTGGGCGCGGGGCTGGATACCTTCGCCTACCGCAACCCGCACCCGGAGCTGCGGGTTTTCGAGGTCGACCATCCGGCGACCCAGGCGTGGAAGCATCAGCGCCTCGCCGCGGCGGGTATCGAGCGGCCCGGCACACTGACCTTCGTGCCGGTCGACTTCGAAACCCAGGAACTGGCAACAGAATTGGAGTCGGCCGGTTTCCAGCGCAGTGAGCCGGCCGTGTTCGTGTGGCTGGGTGTCATTTTCTATCTGACGCGGGAAGCCGCCTTCCGCACCCTGGAATATGTTGCTGGTCAGGCCCCGCCGGTCGAGGTGATCTTCGACTACTTGCAGCCGCCGGGCACCGACGAGGAGCGGGCGCGGGCGCAGGAGCGCGCCCGCCGATTGGCCGCCGCGGGGGAACCCTGGCTCAGCACCTTCACTCCCGCCGATATCGACGCCCAGTTGCGGGCGCTCGGTTTCACCGACATCGAAGACCGCTCCGGTACCGAGGTCATCGCCGGATATCTCGAGAACGATCCCGAATTCCAGGGCGAAGCGCCCCAGGCCCTGCGCCCGAGCCACATCCTCCGAGCGAGCCGCTAGAAACCGCTGTCGTTCGGCAAAATCCGCCGCACCGGGAGCGAGGTGCTCTGCCCGATGGCCTCCTCCAGATTCTCCCAGCGGGTCACCAGATCGGCGATCATCAGCATCATGACGTCGGGGAACGCATAGAGAAAGGTCTTGTAGCGGTAGTGGTCCAGGTAGTAGGCCCGGACAGCGGTGACCGCCGACGCCGTGGTGGTCCGGGCGTCGAAGAAGAGGTCGTGACTACCCAGCACCGTGCCCGCCGACATGGTCGTGCGCTCATAGATTCCGCCGAAATCGACCTCCACGGCGCCTTCCGCGACCACGAAGATGCCGTTCGCGCAGTCGTCTTCCTTGCAAACGAGATCACCTGGGGAATAACGGATCTCGTCGAACATCGACGCCAGCGTCTCCAGGTCCGCAGCCACGAGAGAGCGGAACAGCTGAACCCCGAAGGTGTCCGCGCTCGCGGACAGCACCGCCATCCGCCGCTGCAGTTCCCGGGGATCGATGTGGTTCATCCGCATTCGAGCGAACCGCTTCATACGATCGATGTCGCGGCGCTGCCGGCGTGAGGTCTCGGTGGCGGGTGGCGCGTAGATCGAGCCGTCGCCACTGATCCGCGCCGCTTCACGCAACCCGGACTCGTAGGCGCTGTGCACGCAGCCCCAGTGGTAGCTGTTCGTTCCTTCCCCGGCGAAATACACGCGGTCGTCGATGGGTTCGGCCAGGATGTCGAGGTCCTTCGAGGAGCCGTGCACGCCGATACAGGTGTAGGAGCCGCGGGCGAACGGGTCCGCGGACCAGGCGGTGCGCGAGATATGTTCGGCCGCAGGGGCATCGGGGCCGAAGATGTCGCGGACGACCGTCCCCGCGTACTCCGCGACCGCCTGGTCCGACCAGCTCTCCATCGCGCGCCCCAGCGAGGCGCCCAACAGCATCACCAGGATCGGCTTGCCGTGCGACTTCCACAGATTGATGACCACGGTGGGGTACTTCTCGGTGTCCCGGCACAGATAACCGAAGACGTACTGTTCCGCCGGCCAGAAGCAGGTGTCGTAGTGCAGCGCGATCTTGTTGAGGGTGCCGAACCCCAGATGATCCAAGGCGGTGCGCTTGGCAGCCGGCAGCGCGGGATCGAACACGACCGAACCGGCCTTGAGAACGCCGACCGGCAGCGTGACCAGCACCTTCTCGGCCTCGAACGTGGCCTGCTCGGTGACCACCCGCACCGCCGCGCCGTACTCGATCCTGGTCACGATCTGCCCGGTTTCGATCCGCAGCCCCGCGGCCAGCGCGTCGACCAGTGCCCGGTAGCCACCCCGCAACACACTGTCGCCGTAGCCGTAGACGCGGTAGCCGTCTTCCCAGTACTTGAACGACAGCCGGCCCGGATCCTCGGCGACATCCTCGCGCAGAATGATGTTCAGGTGATAGCGGACGGCCTGTTCCTCTTCGCCCGAAAGGCAAGTGTCGGTGAGGATTCCGTCGAGCGCCTCCTGCAGCGAGGTATCGGGTTCGTCCCGTCGACGAGCGAGTTCCGCCCGCTTCTCCAACTCGTGCAGGATTCCGTCGGCGAGTTCGAGCGTGCGCCCCTTCACGGCCGCGCTGGCCGCGCAGCGGTCCGAGCCGAACAGGTTCAGACTGTCGAACCCACCCGTGTAGGCGCTGTCCCCGCCGACGTAGCTGAACGGGAGTTCGAGGTTCTCCACGACTTCGGTCAGCGGGTTCCCCTCGGTCCCGTGGATCCAGTGGGCACCGAGGTCGACCCCGTCGTCGTCCGTCCAGATCCGGCCGCCGAGGCGATCACGAGCTTCCAGCACGACGACGGTGTAGCCACGGTCCTGTAGCGCGCGGGCGGCCGACAATCCGGCGATCCCGGCTCCGACAACGAGCACTCGCGGCGGCGAAAACGATCCAGAAAAGCCATACGACAGATGGTCATTCGAATCGGTCATGGCGCGAGTATGACGATCCCGCCGGCCGCACAGGCCGAGAATCCTGGCAAGAGCTAACTGTCAGCACCAAGTCCAGCGTGTCGCGGCGGCCGTCGGGCATATTGGAGGGATGAAGTATGTCTTGCTGATCTGCGATGACGAGGCTTCCATCCCGAGCCCCGCCGAGATCGCGGCGGATCCCGCTCATATCGACTACGCGCGGGAGGTCGACCGGCGGCAAGCCGGCCGGGGCGGCGCGCGCCTCCGACCCGTTGCCGAGGCGACAACCATCCGGGTGCGCGCGGGCGAAACCCTGATCACCGACGGCCCGTTCGCCGAAACCAAAGATTTCATCGGCGGCATCGACATCCTCGAATGCGCCGACCTGAACGAAGCCATCGAGATCGCTTCGCGCCATCCCTACGCGCTGCACGGGTCGATCGAGATCCGGCCGGTGTGGGAGTGAATGCGCCCCACGTCGTCCGGGACGCGGTGGACGCGGCCTATCGCACGGAATGGGGTCAGATAGTCGCCACGCTGATCGGCGCGACCGGGGACTGGGACCTGGCCGAGGACTGCGCGCAGGACGCCTTCGCCACCGCCTTGTCGGCCTGGGACCGCGACGGCGTCCCCGACCGGCCGGGCGCATGGCTCACCACGACCGCGCGCAATCGCGCCATCGACCGGCTGCGCCGCGAGACGGTCGCCGGTGCGAAACTGCGCCAGCTCGCCGTGCTCGGCCGCGACCAGGCCGGGCCGGCGTCCGAGGCGATCCCCGATGACCGGTTGCGGCTGATCTTCACCTGCTGTCATCCGGCGCTGGCGTTGCCGAACCAGGTCGCTTTGACCTTGCGCACGCTGACGGGCCTGAGCACAGCGGAAATCGCAGCGGCGTTTCTGACCGCGGAATCCACCATGGCACAGCGGCTGGTGCGCGCCAAGCGCAAGATCGTCGACGCCGGTATCCCCTATCGCGTGCCGACGCCGGAACAACTCCCGGAACGATTGCCCGCGGTCTCGGCGGTGTTGTATCTGATCTTCAACCAGGGCTACAGCGTGACCGACGACCAGCGCGGGCTGGCGCCGGAAGCGATCTTCCTCGCCCGGCTGGTGGCGACGCTGCTACCCACCGAGCCGGAAACCGAAGGTCTGCTGGCGCTGATGTTGCTCCTGGAAGCGCGCCGCCCGCAGCGCGTCACCGACGGCGTCTTGATACCGCTCGAGGATCAGGACCGGTCGCTGTGGGATCACGCGGTGATCGCCGAGGGGATCGGAATACTCGATCGAGCATTGGCGTCCCAGCGCCCCGGCCCGTACCAGGTCCAGGCCGCGATCGCGGCCTGCCACGCGACCGCGTCCGACGCCGCGGAGACCGACTGGCCCCAGATCGCGGCCCTCTATCGCGAGCTCTCGCGGATGACGCCCTCACCCGTGGTCGAGCTCAATCGGGCGGTAGCGGTCGCGATGGCCGAAGGTATTCCGGCCGGGCTCGAACTCGTCGACGCACTCGCCGACTCCGGGCACCTGCACGGCTATCACCTGCTGGCCGCCACCCGAGCCGATCTGCTGCGCCGAGCCGGGCGCGCCGAGGAGGCGGCCGCGGAGTACGCCACCGCGGTGGAGCTGGCGCCCACCGACGCCGAGCGGCGGTATCTGGCCGGGCGGCTGCGCGGGCTCTGACCTCCGCGTCACGTCTTTTCAAAAGAATTTCGGCGGCACTGTCGATCCGGCCGACCCCGGTTCGTCGGTGGGGTAAACCACCGAGGAAAGGAATGACGATGAGCAACTCCGAGCATCTGACCGCCACGATGTCCGTGCCCCGAACCCCGGACGAGGTGATGGCGGCAGTCATCGATGTGCGTGGCTGGTGGAACGCGAACATCATCGGCGAGACAGCCGCCGTCGGTGACGAGTTCGTCTTCACCGACGACAGCAAATACGCCGGCGAGACGGCCAAGGAGAAGCAAGGCATCCGCTTTGCCCGCTTCCAGCTCACCGAGGTCGTGCCCGGCGCCCGAATGGTCTGGCAGGTCATCGATTCGGAGCTGACCTTCATCGACGACCACTCCGAATGGACCGGCACCACCGTCGTCTTCGACATCAGCGCGACCGCAGACGGCACCGTCCTGCGTTTCACGCACGTGGGCTTGACCGCGGGCGAGTCCGAATGCTTCGAGGAATGCTCGCGCGGGTGGACGTTCTACATCACCAAGAGCCTGCCGCAATTGATCACCACCGGAACCGGCGACCCCATCCCGAGCTACCGCGCCTGACTCATTCCACCTGGAATTGGGGGCATGACCGCGGCAACAAGCCTTGTTACTCTCACGGCTCATCGCATCAACGTGGAGGAACTCTTGTACCGTCCCATGCTGAATGTCATTGTCGGCGGCGCGTTTGCCGCCGCACTCGCCCTGCAGCCAGCGTTCGCCGCGGCCGCGCCGAACGAACTCCCGGCGGCGCCGTCGACCCAGATCACCGCGCCGTTCGACCCCATCTGCCCGCTCTGCTTCGTTCGGGAATTCCTCGAAAGCGGTTCCGCGCGCTGATAATACGACCGGACCGGGCGAGCAGAACCTGCTCGCCCGGTCCGGTCACCCAGCCTCAAACCAAGCGGAACCCGTGGTTCGCCAGGGCTTCACGCAACCGGTGACGCCCGTTGAGGCTGGCCGCGGAGGTGAGGCGATTCAGGACCCGCTCGGTCCAGGAGTGCGCGAGGCGCTCCTCGGCGTAGAACTGGGCGATGCGCTGCTCGTAGACCGCGACGTGTTTGCGCTGCTCGGTCAGTTTGTAGGTTTCGTGGTGCAGGACCGCGGCCTGTGGGAGGCGCGGTTTGATCCGGGCCGACTCGGCGGGGTCGGGATGGCCGACGACCAGTCCGAACACCGCGAAGACCTGCTGCGGCAGATTCAGTTCCGCGGCAACGAGTTCGGGGTGATTGCGCAAGGCGCCGATGTACACGGTGCCCAGCCCGACGGACTCCGCGGCCACGACCGCGTTCTGCGCGGCCAGCGCGGCGTCGATGAAGCCCACATAACTGGATTCGAGGTAGTCGGCGCCCTCCAGCGGGGTGTCGTGGTCGGCCGCCAACTGCCGGAGCCGGGCGAAGTCGGCGGTCCAGACCAGCAGCACCGGGGCCTGCAGGATGTGCTTCTGCCCGCCGGCCAGTTCCGCCAGCCGCGCCTTGCGCGCCGGGTCACGCACCGCGATGACACTCCACACCTGCAGATTCGAAGAGGTGGCCGCGGACTGCGCCGCCGAAATCAGCAGGTGCAGCGTCTCATCCGAGACCGGGGTGTCGAGATAGGTGCGAACCGAACGATGCTCGTGCAATACCTGCAGCACGGGATTCCAGTGCGCCGGCGTCGCCGAATCCACCTCTCGATACCGTTGCCGCAGCGCGTCTGCCAGCACTTCCTGTGTCATACAGGTCATCTCCTCTTTCGCCGCGTCCAGGCTGTACTCGGTAGTGCAGTGCGGGTACAGCGAGACTGGAGTACTACCCGCCCCCAGTCCAGCATTGCGTTCGGCCAGATTTCATAACACCTGCCGCAGTACCGCCCCGTCCGCCGTACTGCATCCGCAGTACACCCAACGGCCGTCACCTGCACGATGCCGACTACGGACCCCCCCGACGACCATGGCGCCATGGCGAAATATCTGTACCGGCTCGGTCGGTTCGCGTTCGAGAAGCGGCGGCTCGTGGTCCTGCTCTGGCTGGGGGTGATGGCCGCGCTGGTGGCCGGGGCGGCCAACGCGCCGACGGCGCCGCCGGACAAGTTCTCCATCCCGGGCACCGAATCCCAGCAGGCGTTCGACCTGCTGGGTGAACGGTTCCCGGGCACCAAATCCGATGGGGCACAGGCACGTATCGTGTTCGTCGCCCCTGATGGACAGCAGATCGGCGCCGAGCCGAACAGGGCGGCGGTGGAGCAGATCGTCGCGAAGGTGGCGGGCGGCGGGCAGGTGACGGGCGTGCTCGACCCGTTCCAGACCGGCGCGATCAGCGCGAACGGCACGACCGCCTACGCCACCGTCAACTACGGCGAGACCAGCGAGAATCTCACCGATGCCACCAAGGCGACGCTGACGGCGGCGGCCGAGAACAGTGCGCCCGGCGGCGTGACCGTGGAAATCGGCGGGTCGGCGTTGCAGGCGGAACCGGAAATGGGCGCCGCCACCGAGATCATCGGCATCGTCATCGCGGCCATCGTCCTGATGATCACCTTCGGCGCCTTCGCGGCCGCGGGCCTGCCGCTGCTCACCGCGCTGATCGGCATCGGCGTCGGTATCGCCGCGATCGTGGCGATCGGCATGTCCACCACGACCACGACGCTCGCCATGATGCTCGGGCTCGCGGTCGGCATCGACTACGCGCTGTTCATCGTCTCCCGGTATCGGACCGAACGCGCCGCCGGGCACAGTGCCGAGGAGGCGGCGGGCCGGGCCGTCGGAACCGCCGGTTCCGCCGTGGTTTTCGCCGGTCTGACCGTGGTCATCGCCCTGGCGGGGCTGGCCGTGGTCGGCATTCCGGTGCTCACCCAGATGGGATTGGCCGCGGCGGGCACGGTCGCCGTCGCCGTCGTGATCGCCTTGACCCTGCTGCCCGCGCTGCTCGGGTTCTTCCAGCGGGCGGTAATGCCGCGGGCATTCCGCAAGGCGTCGATCGAGAACCCCGCACCGGCGGCCGCGAAACCCACCATGGGCACCCGATGGGCCGGTTTCGTCGTGCGTCGCCCGGTGGCGGTGCTCGTCCTGGGCTTGATCGGCATGGGCGTGCTGGCCTTGCCGGTGCAGAGTCTGGAACTCGGCATGCCCGGCGACGAATCGCAGCCGACCTCGACGACGCAGCGCCGCGCCTACGACGCGCTCGCGGCCGGCTTCGGCCCCGGATTCAACGGGCCGCTCACCGTCGCCGTCGACCTGCGCGACGCCGCCGATCCGAAGGCCGCGCTGGCGCAGGTGTCCGGCACGCTGGCCGCGACCGAGGGCGTGGTGTCGGTCTCGCCCGCGATACCCAACGAGGCCGGCGACGCCGCCATGCTCACCGTCGTCCCGGCCACCGGTCCGTCGACGACCGAGACCAAGGATCTCGTGCACACGCTGCGCGGCGAGGCGGGCGAGCTGAAATCGGCGACCGGGGCGACCGTGCTGGTCACCGGCGCGACCGCGATGAATATCGACGTCTCGCAGAAGATGGCCGACGCCCTGCTGCCCTATATCGCCGTGGTGGTCGGGCTGGCGATCCTGTTGCTGATGATCGTGTTCCGCTCGATCGCGGTCCCGATCAAGGCGGCGCTGGGCTTCCTTTTGTCGGTCGGCGCGGCCTTCGGCGTGATCGTCGCGGTGTTCCAGTGGGGCTGGCTGGCGGAGCTGCTCGGTGTGCACCAGACCGGACCCGTGATGAGCATGATGCCGATCTTCCTGATCGGCGTGGTGTTCGGACTCGCGATGGATTACGAGGTCTTCCTCGTTACCCGGATGCGGGAGGCCTTCGCGCACGGTGAGAGCGCCCGCGACGCCATCATCACCGGATTCCGGCACAGCGGGCGGGTCGTGGTGGCCGCGGCCGCCATCATGATCGCGGTGTTCGCCGGATTCATCGGCGGCGGCGAACCGATGATCAAGATGATGGGGCTCGGACTCGCGGCGGCGGTCTTCTTCGACGCCTTCGTCGTCCGGATGACCCTGGTCCCGGCCGTGCTCGCCCTGCTCGGCGACCGAGCCTGGTGGCTGCCCCGCTGGCTGGCGAGGATCCTGCCGAACGTGGACGTGGAAGGGGAAAGCCTGAATCGCCACGAGACCGTCGAACCGGTCCGGGAATTGGCTTCCACCTGGTCCTAAGCAGCACCGCACGGGTAGGCCGCCTCGGATCGGGGCGGCCTACCCGCCCGTGCGGAGCCTGCCGATTAGGGTTCTCGAGGACAAGGAGGAACGCCGATGACCACCGAATGGTCGCAGTGGCCGCGCCGGCACAGCCGCGCCGTCGATGTGATCATCGCCGTTCTGCTGTGCGCGCTGGCCACCTACGCGAGCCGGGTGACCGACCTCGGCAACGGGCAGGGCCCGATCGTGGCGCGCCCGGCCTCGCTGGCCGTGTTCGGTCTCTCGGCGACAGCCTCACTCGCCCTGCTCGCTCGTCGCCGCTTTCCGTGCGCGGTGCTGACGATCACCACCGTGTGCGGAATCGTCATCGGCGCTTTGGGTTTCGAGGTGTCGGTGGCCACCACCGGCGCCGCCTTCGTCGCCGCGTACTCGCTCGGATTGTGGTCGGCGGATCTGCGCACGGCCAAGATCGCGCCGGCGATCTCGGGCGGCGCACTGCTGATCACCTCCCTCTTCCACCATTTCACCCCGATCCTGACCGGCGGCCGCGTCAGCCTGATCGCCGCGATCCTGGTGGCGGGCGCGTTCGCCGAGGCCGGGCGCAACCGGCGCAACTATCTCGCGGCCCTGCACGCGCGCGCGGAGCTCGCCGAACGCACCCGGGAGGAGGAGGCACGGCAGCGGGTCGGCGAGGAGCGGCTCCGGATCGCGCGGGAGCTCCACGACATCGTCGCGCACCATATGGCCCTGGCCCATGCCCAAGCCTCCACGGCCGCATACCTTTTGCGCAGTCAGCCGGACCGGGCACAGGAGATGCTGGATCAGCTCGCGGGCACCACCTCGGCGGCGCTGCGGGAGCTCAAAGCCACCGTGGGGCTGCTGCGCGAGGACGATTCCGACGCGCCGCTGGAACCGACCCCGGGCTTGGCGCAGCTGCCCGAACTGCTCACCTCGTTCGAGCGGACCGGACTCACCCTGTCGCTGTCGATCACCGGGGTGCCGCGCCCGCTGTCCTCCGGCGTGGATCTGACGGCGTACCGAATCATTCAGGAGGCACTGACCAACGTCACCAAGCACGCGGTCACTGCGACGGCGACGGTACGCCTGGTCTACTCCCGGCAGTTGCTGACGATCAGCGTGCTCGACGACGGCACCGAGGCCGCGGAACATGGTGGCGGCGAACAGGATTCGGACAGTCAAGGCTACGGCCTGATCGGCATGAACGAACGGGCCGTCTCGGTCGGCGGTCATCTGCACGCCGGGCACCGGCCCGACGGCGGGTTCGAGGTCACCACCGAGCTGCCCCTCGAACCACCGCACACCCCTGACCGCGAGGACGACCCATCATGACGATCCGGGTACTGCTGGCCGACGATCAAGCCCTCCTCGCCGGCACCTTCCGGCTGCTGATCGATTCGGCCGAGGACATGGCCGTGGTCGGCATCGCGGGCAACGGCCGCGAAGCGGTCGAACAAGCCCGGGCCACCACACCGGATGTGGTGGTCATGGACATCCGCATGCCCGGCGTCGACGGCCTGACCGCGACCGAGGAGATCTGTGCCGACCCGGCGCTGCGCGAGACCCGCGTCCTGATCCTGACCACCTTCGAACTCGACGAGTACGTGGCGCAGGCGCTGCGCGCCGGGGCCAGTGGGTTCCTCGGCAAGGACGTGGGCCCGGAAGAACTCCTGCGCTCCATCCGTGCCGTCGCCGCGGGTGACGCCCTGCTCTCCCCCACCGCCACCCGCTCGCTGATCGCCCGCTATCTCGCCCGCCCCGAAAGCCGGGTCGGCGCGGCCGAATCCCTCGAAGTCCTCACCGCGCGCGAGCGCGAGGTCCTCGCCATGGTCGCGGAGGGGCTCTCCAACGAGGAGATCGCCGAGCAGGCCTACGTCAGCCCACTGACCGTGCGCACGCACGTGCAACGGGCCATGTCGAAACTGGGCGTCCAGAACCGCGCGCAACTCGTCGTCATCGCCTTCCAGTCCGGGCTGGTGCGGGTCGAACCGCGGCGACCGGACGGCAACCGCCACCTCTGACGTATTCCGGCACCCGCGATCGTCAGCGTGGCGGCGGCCGGAGTGGGAGCGGTTCGGGAGTTCGGTCCGGGCGGAACACGCACCGGGTGCCGGTGTAGATGGTCGGCATGCACTCGTTGCAGTGCACGCACGCGGAGCGGGTGGCGGCGTCGGATCGGATGCGGTGCAACAGGTCCGGCTCCCGGAGCAGGGCCCGGCCCATGGCGACGAATTCGAAGCCCTCGGCCATGGCCCGCGTCATGGTGTCCATGTTGGTGATGCCGCCCAGCAGGATCAGCGGCATGGTCAGTTCGCGGCGGAACTGGCGGGCGCGCTCCAGCAGGTAGGCCTCCTGGTACGGATACTCCTTCAGAAAGGCCCGTCCGACCAGGCGGAAGCCCCAACGCGCCGGTCCTGGAAGCACTTTCGCGAAGGAGCGGCGCGGGGCGGTGCCGTGGAACAGCAGCATGGGATTCAACAGTGAACTGCCCGCGGTCAATTCGAGCGCGTCCAGCGCACCGTCTGCCTCGAGCCAGGCGGCCACCTGCAGTGATTCCGGCACGGTGAGCCCGCCACGGCGGCCGTCCTCCATATTGAGTTTCGCCGTGACCGCGAGCCGGTCGCCCACGGCATCGCGGACCGCACAGGCGATTTCCCGCGCCAGCCGGGCCCGATTGGCCGGCGAGCCGCCGTACCCGTCGCCGCGCCGGTTCAGCAGCGGACTCAGGAACGAGCTGACCAGGTAGTTGTGCCCGAAATGAATCTCCACCGCGTCGAACCCGGCCTGTTCGGCCAGGAGTGCCGCCCTGACGTGCGCCGCGACCAGCTCCGGAATCTCCGACTCGGCGGGAACCCGCATCGCGCGCATGCTCAACGGGCTGAACATCGGGCTGGGCGCCAGCGCCGGAGCACGGTTGGAGGCCGCGTTGGCCACCGGGCCGGCGTGCCCGATCTGCGCGCAGATCGCCGCGCCCTCCGCGTGCACCGCCTCGGTCAATTTCCGCAGTCCCGCAACGGCTTCCGGGCGCATCCAGATCTGTTTGCGATCGGTGCGCCCACCCGGCGCGACCGCGCAGTAGGCGACCGTGGTCATCCCGACCCCGCCCGCGGCCACCTCTCGGTGGAATGCGATCAGTTCGTCGGTCACGAGCGCGTCGGGGGTACGCCCCTCGAAGGTCGCGGCCTTGATCACCCGGTTGCGCAGGGTGAGCGGGCCCAGCCGCGCCGGTGCGAATATCTCTGTCATTGCCGCTCTCCCGTCGGCGCGGTCAATCCGGCCACCACGAAATCTCGCAGCGTGACCAGCGACCTGGCCGACATTCCATGTTCGTCGATCTCAGGACTGCCGAAACGCATGATGATCAGGTCGAAGGACAGCATCCACCGGCGCTCGGCCTCGGCCGCGGGCAATTCCGGCAGCAATGCCGCCCAGGCAGCCATCCGAAACCACTGCCCCCGCCAGACCCGCCGGTGCCGACCGATGACGAAGCGGGACAGCAGCTGAAGGTGCAAGCGCCCCAGCGGATTCGCCGACAGGTCGCGAAACGGCGCGAGAATCGCCTCGACCAGATTCGGCACCGAATCCCAGCCCGCGGACGCCTTCGCCAGCCCCTCGGCCCACAACGGCGCCAGCCGGTCTTCGATCAGCGCACCGATCAGCTCCTCTTTGGAACCGAAGTGATAGTGCACCGCGGCGGGATTGGCCCCCGCCTCGGCACAGATCTGCCGCACCGAGACCTCGTCGTAGGCGCTGGTCAACAGCAACCGCTCCGCGGCGGCCAGCAGGCGTTCCGGCGTGCCCACCATGACCTTGTCGCCCATGCCGACGAGTGAAACACGTTCCCGTCAGGAATTCAATCACTGATTGAAACACTGCTTGGGCCGCTCGCCGACCCGAGCCTTGACGCAACCGATGGGTTGCAATACATTTATCGCAACCCAGTGATTGCAATAAAGGAGCAGGTAATGGGATTCCCCGATCAGATCGTTCGCACGCTCGACCTCGCACACCCGCCCGCCCAGGTCTGGGCCGCGATCACCACTGCCGAAGGGCTCGGGTCCTGGTTCGGCAACACCGCGACCATCGACCTGCGCCCCGGCGGTGCGGCACAGATGACCTTCGACGGCGGGCACACCGCGAACATGCGGGTGGAACGGGTCGAGGAGCCCAGCATCTTCGGGTTCACCTGGCATATCCACGGCCTGCCCGACGAGGACCCGCGCCGCACCTACGTCGAGTTCACCCTCGAACCCGTCGGCGCGGGTACCCGGCTCACCGTCGTCGAGGCCGGTTTCGCGCAGCTTCCCGACGACGCGCACCAGACCGCGTTCGGCGGCAACACCGACGGCTGGCGCAGCGAGCTCGGTGAGCTGGTCGAGTACCTCGATGCGGCCTGAGCTGGAAGCCACCGCCGAACGGGTCTTCGTCGCACTCGCCGACCCGAGCCGGCGCGCGGTCCTGGCCACCCTCGCCGCGGACGGCCCGGCCACCGCGACCGACCTCGCTGATCGACTGCCCATCACCCGGCAGGCGATCACCAAACACCTCGGCCTGCTGTCGGACGCGGGCCTGGTGATCGCCGAACCCGGGGAACGGCGGCGCATCCGCTACCGCCTGGATTCCGCCCCGATGCAAGTGGCGCAACAGTTCCTGGCCGCGCTGGCCCGGGACTGGGACGGCCCGCTCGACGCACTGCGCAGACATTTGGACAGCTAGAAAGGGAAAAGCAATGAGCACAAGCGATTTCACCGCGACCATCACCGTCGCGGCCACCCCCGAGGCGGCCTTCGCCGCGATCACCGATGTGCGCGGCTGGTGGTCGGAGACCATCGTGGGTAGCACCGGCACCGTGGGCGACAGCTATTTCTTCGAGGTGCCCGACGCCCACCGCTGCACCATGACCACCACCGAGTCGATCCCCGGTAAGCGCCTGGTCTGGCACGTCACCGACGCCTACCTGTCCTTCGTCGCGGACACCGCCGAATGGGAGGGCACCGACGTCGTGTTCGACCTCACCGAACACGACGACCGCACCGAAATCCGTTTCACCCATGTCGGTTTGCGTCCCTCGGGCGAGTGCTACGAGGTGTGCTCGAACGCCTGGGGCTCGTACGTCAGGTCCAGCCTGTTCGACCTGATCACCACCGGCACGGGCGACCCGTTCCGGCGCGGCACCACCCTCGCGATGGAGGCGTCCAAGCACGGCAACACCGAACTCCTCGGCCTGCCCGAATCGGCGTGAGGCCGGCGCCTACCGCCGGGTGAGCAGGGTCCGGGCGAGGGCGGCGTGCAGCGCGGCACTGCCGCGCTGCACGAAATACACGGTGACCAGCGCTACGACACCGATGATCGTGTACAGGACCGTCCGATTGTGGTCGGTGTCCGCGCCCATGATCGTCTCGATGAAGACGTCGTTGCTGTCGCCGTACGGAATGAACCGGCCCCAGAACCAGTAGGTCAAGCCACCCAGCGCCAGCGCCCACCAGACGATCGGCAGCACGAACGTGATGATCGCGATCGGCAGGTTGACCACGGCGTACAGCAGATCCAGCCAGCTCTGCCCCTGCCGGATCGGCGCGGTGAGCCGGCGGAACCAGCCCGCCCCCTCCGGCGCTGCGGCGTAGAGCGGACGTGCTGTGGCCGGGCCCGCCACTTGCCGAAGGCGTACGCGTTCGATGTCGGCGAAGCCGCGTGCGATCAGCAGGGTCAGGGCGAGCAGCGGAATCCCGGCGAAGACCACCGCCGTGCCGATGCTCGCCGCGAAGAGTGGCACAAGAAGGGCGAAGCTGACCACTGCGAGCGGCAGTCCCAAGAAGGTGTAAGCGAAGTCGTGGCCCAGGCGCCGGATCATCATGCAGACGACGCTAGGACCGCGCCCAGCAGGAGGCCATCCCGCCTCGGTAGGGGTCGGGATGCCCCCGGGGAGGGATGACAGCGGTGTCCGAATCGGATAGTTCGCGCTAGCACCCTGCCCTCGGAGGCGATCCCGAATACGCTGATACACATGGCTATTCCGTACGACAAGCGCGACCAGTTCGACAAGATCCAGGAGGGCCTGCTACCCGGGGAGACGATCCTCGCCGTGTACGACGCGATCGGTGTCGGCACCGGATTTCTGGGGCTCACCGACCGCCGCGTGGTCATCCAGGACAACTCTTTCGCCGGCAAGAAGATCGCGATTACCAGCATTCCGTTTTCCCGGATCAGCAGTGTGAGCATCCTGACCAACAAGTCTTTCGCCGGCCAGTTCTTCTCTTCGGGCCATATCGCCATCAGCACCGGCCACCACACCTACGAAGTCGAATTCCGCGGTGACGAGAAAACCCAGCACGTCCACAACGTGATCCTGCACTACATCACGCACTGAACGGGCCCGTAGACTGCGGGTGTGGGTCGTCTGCTGTTCTTCCTGGTCATCGCGGTTGTGCTTGCTGTCGCCGCCTGGTGGATATCCCGGGAGTGGTCCGGCAACCCCGAGCGCGTCGCCGCCGCGAAAGCCGAGGTCAACGGCCATCTCGACCGCATGAGCCGGGAACTGTTCACGCTCGACTCCGAGGAAGGCGCCGCCCTGGCCGCCCTCGCCGAAGCGGTGGACCGCATGAACACGGCCCGCGCTCAGCTGTCCGCCGCGACCACTCTCGGCCAGGTCCGGGTCGCCCGCGAAACCGCCCGCGGCGGAATCTATTTCATCCGCAAAGCGCGCACCACAATGGGCCTGGACCCCGGCCCGCCAATTCCCAAATAGCGAAATGCCGATCGATAGCCGAGCCGAGAAAAAGGGCGCGGACACGAAGCCGACCTGACTC
The DNA here is from genome assembly GCF_040654295.1 of Nocardia sp. NPDC050712. NCBI lineage: Bacteria > Bacillati > Actinomycetota > Actinomycetes > Mycobacteriales > Nocardiaceae > Nocardia > Nocardia sp. NPDC050712. Next base: position 532,494 of record NZ_JBFAHT010000002.1, on the reverse strand, counting down.
ACCGCGCCACCTCTCGCCACTACCATTCATCGGATGAGTGGCGCCGGCGATCCACTGCAGAACGACCACACCAAAAGCACGCCGAGCGCGGATCACGGCGAAACAATAGAGCCCGCTGACCGGGTATCGGTCAACAAACCGGTGTACTTCACGGCCGCCGGGCTGGTTCTCGCGTTCGCGATCTGGGCACTCGTCGCACCCGCCAGCGCGGAAACCGTCGTGGGTGACGTGAAGACCTTCATCTCCACCTGGTTCGGCTGGTGGTATTTCGTCCTCGCGACGGCGATCGTCGGCCTGGTCGTTTTCATCGGCGCCAGCCGGTACGGCAACTACCGGCTGGGGCCGGAGGAGTCCCGCCCGGAGTACAGCCTGTTCACCTGGACGGCGATGCTGTTCGGCGCCGGGATCGGCATCGACCTGATGTTCTTCTCGGTCGCCGAGCCGGTCTACAACTACCTGCGCCCGCCCACCGGTGCGGCCGAGACCAACGAGGCCGCGCGCCAAGCGGTGACCTGGACGCTGTTCCACTACGGCATCTCCGGCTGGGCGATGTACGCGCTGATGGGTAGCGCGCTCGGCTACTACGCCTTCCGGCACAACCTGCCGCTCACGATCCGGGCGGCGCTGTCCCCGATCTTCGGCAAGCGGGTGCACGGCCGGTGGGGTGACGCCATCGACGTCGCCGCGGTGCTCGGCACCATCTTCGGTGTCGCGACCTCGCTCGGCATCGGCATCGTGCAGCTCAACTACGGCCTGCACGAGATGTTCGGTATCCCACAGGGCAAGGCCGCGCAGATCGGGCTGATCGCGCTGTCGGTCCTGGTCACGGTGATCTCCGCGCTGTCGGGCGTCGACAAGGGTATCCGGCGGTTGTCGGAGGCCAACATCATTCTCGCGATCGCGCTGCTGGTCTACATCCTGCTGGCGGGGCGCTCGGACTTCCTGCTCAACGGGCTCGCGCAGAACGCCGGCGACTACATCGCGACGTTCCTCGACCGGACGCTGGACACCTTCGCCTGGGAACGCAACCCGGAAACCGCCAACGAGCCGACCACCTGGCTCGACGCCTGGACGCTGTTCTTCTGGGCCTGGTGGGTGGCCTGGTGCCCGTTCGTCGGCCTGTTCCTGGCGCGCATCTCGCGCGGGCGCACGCTGCGCCAATTCATCTTCGGCGTGCTCGCGGTGCCGTTCAGCTTCATCCTGCTGTGGATCTCGATCTTCGGCAACAGCGCCCTCGAAATCGCCCGGACCGACAAGGAATTCGCCGAGGCGACGGCCGCGCACCCCGAGGTCGGCTTCTATTCCATGCTCCAGCAGTATCCCGGCGCGACGCTGCTGCTCGGCGTCGCGACCATCACCGGCCTGCTGTTCTATGTGACGAGCGCCGACTCGGGTTCGCTCGTCATGGGCAATTTCACCTCGCGCCTGCCCGATCCGATGTCGGACTGCGCGAGCAGCACCCGCATCTCCTGGTCCTTCGCCATCGGGCTGCTCACGCTGTCGATGCTGTTCGCCGGCGCGGGCGGGTCGATCATGACGTTGCAGAACGCCACCATCATCATGGGGTTGCCGTTCTCGTTCGTGCTCGGCCTGATCGCCCTCGGGCTGCTGCGTTCGCTGCACGAGGAGTCCTACAAGCTGGACAGCTATCGCACCGCGTTGCCGAAGGCGATCGCGACCGGACGCGGGAAGTCCGGAGACAATTGGCGTCGCCGAATGCTGGGCACCATGTCCTACCCCGGGGCCGCGGCGACCCGGAAGTTCATCACGAGCACCGTCCTGCCGGCGATGCGGGACGTCACCGACGAGTTCGGCCGGATGGGCGTCACGGCGACCATCGACGATTCCGGCGACAACGAGGGCCTGCCGTATCCGCGCCTGATCGTCGATCAGGCCAGCGATCCCCGGTTCGAGTACGGCGTCTGGCCGGTGTCGGCGCCGACACCGACGTACGCGGTGCTCGCGCAGCGTTCCGGCGACCGCTACTTCCGGTGCGAGGTCTATCTCGCCGAGGGCTCGCAGGGCTACTCGCTGACCGGATACAGCCGGGAGCAGATCATCGGCGACATTCTCGACCAGTACGAACGGCACCTCGGCTACCTGCACCTGCGACGCACCGAGCACGACGAATACGAGTACGAGCCCGACCCGGACAGCCATCCCGAAGGGACCCCCGCGCATGAGTAAGACGCTCTACATCGATGGCGCCTGGCGCGCCGCCGAGTCCGGTGAGACTCGGGAAATACGTTGTCCCGCGGACAATTCCCTGGTCGGCGTCGTCGCCGAGGCGGCGGCGTCCGACACCGAGGCCGCCATCGCCGCGGCCCGCCGGGCCTTCGACAGCGGCCCCTGGCGAGAGACTTCCGCCGGGGAACGCGGCGACCTGCTGCTGCGGGTCGCCGACGCGATCGACACCCGGCGCGACGAGTTCGTCCGCGCCGAGACGCTCGACACCGGCAAACGGCCGTACGAGTCGGACATCGATATGACCGACATCGCCAACTGCTTCCGGTATTTCGGCAAGCTGGCCGCCGAGGACGCCGGGCGGGTCGTCGACGCCGGCTCCCGTGATGTCGACTCCCGGATCGTCTACGAGCCGGTCGGCGTCTGCGGACTCATCACCCCGTGGAACTACCCGCTGTTGCAGGCGGCGTGGAAGGTCGCACCGGCGCTGGCTGCGGGCAACACCTTCGTCCTCAAACCGGCCGAGCTCACGCCGCACACCGCGATTCTGCTGCTGTCGGTGCTGCACGACCTCGAGCTGCCCCCGGGCGTGGCCAACCTCGTGCTGGGCGCGGGCGCCACCGCCGGTGCGCCGCTGTCGGTACACCCCGATGTCGACCTCGTGTCCTTCACCGGCGGCCTCGTCACCGGCAAGGTCATCGCGCGCGAGGCGGCCGCGACCGTGAAGAAGATCGCGCTCGAGCTCGGCGGCAAGAACCCGAATGTCATCTTCGCCGACGCCTGCGATACCGACGAACGACTGGCCGCCGCCGTCGACAATGCCCTGAACGCGGCATTCCTGCATTCCGGCCAGGTGTGCTCGGCCGGCGCGCGGCTCGTCATCGAGGCGTCGGCGCACGACCGCTTCGTCGACGAACTGGTCCGGCGGGCCGAGCAGATCCGGCTCGGGCTGCCCTTCGCCGAGGGCACCGAGTCCGCCCCGCTGATCTCCGCCGCGCACCGCGACAAGGTGCACGCCTATGTCGAGAAGGCCCGCGCCGAGGGCGCCGTCATCCGCACCGGCGGCGAGTTCGCCACCGGCGATCAGGGCTCCGGCAGTCTCGACGACGGCTGGTTCTACCTGCCGACGGTGATCGACGGCGCGACCCGCGAGATGGCGTGCGTGCACGACGAGGCGTTCGGGCCGACCGTCACGGTCGAGACGTTCCGCACCGAGGACGAAGCCGTCGCCATCGCCAACGACACCGAATACGGTCTGGCCGGCGCGGTGTGGTCCTCCGATGCCGCGCGCGCCCGCCGTGTCGGCGCCCGGATCCGCTGCGGCACGTTGTGGATCAACGACTTCGGGCCCTACCTGCCGCAGGCCGAGTGGGGCGGGTTCGGCCGCTCCGGCGTCGGCCGCGAGCTGGGGCCCTCCGGTCTGGCCGAATATCGCGAGCCCAAGCACGTCTACGAGAATCTCCGGCCGGGCGTCACCGGCTGGTTCGCCGAATCCGATGGGAGCCACAGTGTCTGACTACGACTTCGTGATCATCGGCGGCGGATCCGCCGGCGCGGCGGTCGCGTCCCGATTGTCGGAGGACCCGTCGGTGACGGTCTGCCTGCTCGAGGCCGGGCCGAGCGACGTCGGCGACGACGCGATCCTGCGTCTGGACCGCTGGATGGAGCTGCTCGAGTCGGGCTACGACTGGGACTACCCCATCGAGCCGCAGGAGAACGGCAACTCGTTCATGCGGCACGCGCGGGCGAAGGTGCTCGGCGGGTGCTCGTCGCACAACAGCTGTATCGCGTTCTGGGCCCCGCGCGAGGACCTCGATTCCTGGGAACGCGACCACGGTTGCGCCGGTTGGGGTTCGGAGTCGGTGTACCGGCTGTACCCCCAGATCGAAACCAACGACGCACCGGGTGACCACCACGGCCGCAGCGGCCCGGTCCACATCATGACGGTGCCGCCCAACGACCCGTGCGGTGTCGCCCTGCTGGACGCCTGCGAGACCGTCGGCATTCCGCGCACCGAATTCAATTCGGGGCACACCGTCGTCAACGGCGCCAACTTCTTCCAGATCAACTCCCGCGCCGACGGCGTGCGCGCGTCCTCGTCGGTGAGCTACCTGCATCCGAACCTGGAACGGCCCAACCTCACGGTCCGCACCGGTTCGTGGGCGAAGAAGATCGTGATCGAGAACGGGCGGGCCGTCGCCGTCGAGTTCACCGACAACGCGTTCGGGCGCACCAGCCGGGTCACGGCCGGGCGCGAGGTCATCCTTTCCGCCGGTGCCATCGACTCGCCGAAGCTGCTCATGCTCTCCGGCATCGGACCGGCGGATCACCTGCGCGAGATCGGGATCGACGTGCTCGTCGACTCCCCCGGCGTCGGCGCCCACCTGCAGGATCACCCGGAGGGCGTGATCGGCTTCGAGACCAAGCAGCCGATGGTGCGCAGCTCGACCCAGTGGTGGGAGATCGGCATCTTCACCCCGACCGCCGACGGCCTGGACCGGCCCGACCTGATGATGCACTACGGCAGCGTGCCCTTCGATATGCACACCCTGCGCCAGGGATACCCGACCGCCGAGAACACCTTCTGCCTCACCCCGAACGTCACCCAGGCCCGCTCCCGCGGCACCGTCCGGCTGCGCTCCCGCGACTTCCGCGACAAGCCGCGCGTGGACCCGCGCTACTTCACCGACCCCGAAGGCCACGACCTGCGCGTAATGATCGCCGGCTTGCGCAAGGCCCGCGAGATCGCCTCGGCGGCACCGCTTTCCGACTGGGTGGCCCGCGAACTGTATCCGGGACCGGACACCCGATCCGACACCGAGCTGGCCGACTACGTCCGCCGGACCCACAACACCGTCTACCACCCGGTGGGGACGGTCCGGATGGGCGCCGCCGACGACCCGATGAGCCCGCTGGATCCAGAACTGCGGGTCAAGGGTGTCGAGGGCCTGCGCGTCGCCGACGCCTCGGTGTTCCCCGCGCACACGACCGTGAACCCGAACATCACCGTCATGCTCGTCGGTGAGCGCTGCGCCGAACTCGTCCGATAGTTCCGTAGTCACCGTGCGGCTGGACCCGCAGTCGTCACCAGCCAGGAGGGTCCAGCTGTGCTGGCATTGGAACTGATTGTGCTGCTCGGCCTTTCGATAATCCTGTGCGCGCGGCTCGGGGCGCGGATCGGGATCGCGCCCCCGATCCTGCTGCTCGCGGCCGGGGTGCTGCTGTGGTTCGTGCCGCCGATGCGGTCGGTGCACCTGCCGCCGGAGACCATGCTGCTGCTGTTCCTTCCCGCCCTGCTGTATTGGGAGGCGATCACGACCTCCCTGCGCGGGATCCGGCGCGACCTGCGCGGCATCATCCTCTCCAGCACGGTATTGGTGATCGTGAGCGCCGCGGCGGTGGCCGCGGTCGCGCACGCGTTCGGGCTGCCGTGGGGTCCGGCGTGGGTGCTCGGGGCGGCCCTGGCACCCACCGACGCGACCGCGGTCGGCGTCATGGGGCGCATCCTGCCCCGGCGCGACATCACCGTGCTGCGCGCGGAAAGCCTGGTCAACGACGGCACCGCTCTGGTCGTCTACGGCGTTGCCGTGGCGATCACCGTCGGCGCCGAGGACTTCAGTGCCCCGCATATCGGCTGGCTGTTCCTGCTCGCCTACGCCGGCGGGGCCATTGCCGGAGCGGCGGTGGCGTGGCTCGCGGTCCGCATCCGCCGCCGGCTCGACGATCCCGTGCTGATCAACGTGGCCATCCTCGTGACGCCGTTCGCCGCGTTCTGGCTCGCCGAGGAAGTCGGCGCGTCGGGAGTGCTCGCGGTCGTGGTGGCCGGACTGATCATCAGCCAGATCGCGCCGCGGATGGGGCGGGCCGACGCGCGGCGAATGACCGAAACCTCCTGGACCTTGGCCGCCTTCGTGCTCAACGGCAGCCTGTTCGTCCTCATCGGCCTGGAGGCGCAGGCCGCGGCCCGCAATCTGACCAGCGTGACCGTGCTGACCGCGGTGCTGCTGGTCGTGGTCGTGGCGCTCGTGCTCGTGGCGGTCCGTGTGGGATTCCTGTTCGTGTCCGCGTACACGATCCGGCTGCTCGACCGCCGCCCCGAGCAGCGCCTGCGACGGGTGCCGAACCGGGCCCGGGTGGTCAGCGGATTCGCCGGTTTCCGCGGCGCGGTATCGCTCGCCGCGGCCCTCGCCATCCCGGAAAAGCTGTCCTCGGGGCAGGGTTTTCCCGATCGCGACGCGATCATCTTCGTCGCCGCCGGTGTCATCGCCTTCACCCTGGTCGTCCAGGGAGCGCTGCTGCCGGTGGTCGTCCGGTGGGCCCGGCTGCCGGTCGACAACGCCCCGGAGCAGGAACGGCGCTTCGCCGAAACCCACGCCACCGAGGTCGCACTCGACGAACTCCCCGCGCTGGCAGCAGAACTCGGCACCGACCCCGATGTCGCCGAGCGGCTGCGCAACGACTACGACGAGCACCTCCAAGCACTCGCCACCGAGTGCGAGGAGTCGAGCGAGCGCGCCGCGCAGCACGAACAGCAGTACACCGCACTACGTTTGGCCTTGCTGGCGCGCAAACGGGCGGTCGTGGTCGGACTCCGCGACGAGCACCGCATCGATGACGCCGTGCTGCTCGAGCTGCAAACCGCCTTCGACACCGAAGAAGTCCGCCTCACCCGGTACTGAGCACTACACCTCGAGGTGCCCGATCCGGCGGTTGTGCGCGTACACCGCGGCATGGACGCGATCACGGACACCGAGTTTGGTGAGCACATGGGAGACATGGGTTTTCACGGTCTGCTCGCCGATGCCCAGGGCGACGGCGATCTCGGGATTCGTGTAGCCCTTCGCGAGGCACCGCAGCACCTGATGTTCCCGCGGAGTGAGGGTTTCGACTTCCGGGGTGGCGCGGAACGGCTCGAATCCGGCGGACAGGCGGGTGACCAGTTGCCTGGTGAGGTTCGGGTCGATCAGGGCGGTGCCGTGCACCGCCGTGCGGATGGCGGCGAGCAGGTCGGGGCCGGGCGCGGAGCGCGCGAGGAATCCGGCGGCACCGAGATGTAATGCGCGGTACAGATTTTCGTCGGTGTGCTCGGTAGCGAGGGCGAGGATCCTGGTGCCGTCGACGTCGATCGGCCCGGCATCGCCCAAGCCGGGCAGGTCGAGATCGATGAGGGCCACGTCCGGGCGCAGGCGCTGGATCTCCCGGACGGCGGCGTGAGCGTCACCGACTTCCGCGACGCAGGTCATATCCGTTTGGCCCGCGATCGCCGCCCGCATACCCAGCCGGAAGAACACCTGCCCGTCGGCCAGCAGCACCGAAATCGACTGCCCGGACGCGCTCGCCGACCGATCGGGCCGCGGGGCGTCGGGCCGCTGGTCCACCGTGAAGCTGTTCGATCGCGTGTCCGCGTGCGCGGTCGCCACCGACAGGGTCATCGCGGTGATCGCGAGAACCAGCGTGGACACCACGCGCAGCAGCGGGTGGGTCGAGGAGTTCGGAGCCATGGTTTCAGACCGTAGGCTCATCGGCCGCCGATGCCCAGAGACCGGAGCGGGTTCACCGCAGGAACCCCTCGTAATTCCGGTTCAGCACTTGCCCTTCGAGCTGTTTGACCGTGTCCAGGGCGACGCTCACCATGATCAGCGCGGAGGTGCCGCCGAAGGCCAGACTCGCCGCCGAACCGGAAGCGCCGCGACCGAGAATCAGGTTCGGCAGCACCACCACGGCACCGAGATACAGGGATCCGGGCAGGGTGATCCGGTTCAGGACATAGCTCAGATGATCGGCGGTCGGCTTGCCGGGCCGATAGCCGGGGAGGAAGCCGCCGAATTTCTTCATCTCCTCGGCGCGCTCCTGCGGGTTGACGGTGATCGCGACGTAGAAGTAGGAGAAGAAAACGATCAGGGTGAAGTAGCCGGCGATGTGGACCGGATGATTCGGGTCGACCAGATATTTCTGGATGAATTCCTGCACGGCGCCCGAACTCCCCTGCGCGAACTGCGCGAGGAGCGTCGGGATGTAGAGCAGCGACGAGGCGAAGATGACGGGAATGACACCGGCCTGGTTCACCTTCAACGGCAGGTAGGTCGAGGAACCGCCATACATCTTCCGGCCCACCACGCGCTTGGCGTACTGCACCGGAATCCGGCGCTGCCCCTGCTCGATGAAGACCACGCCGACGACGATCGTGGCCATCGCGAGGCAGACCCCGGTGAAGACGAGGCCGCCCTGGCTGTCCAGAATCGACATGCCCTGATCAGGAATCTGCGCGGCGATACCGGCGAGAATGAGCAGCGACATCCCGTTGCCGACACCGCGTTCGGTGATCAGCTCACCGAACCACATGACCAGCGCCGCGCCCGCGGTCATGACGAGCACCGCGGTGATCGCGGCGAAGAGCGAACTGTCGGTGAAGATGGCTTCGGGACACCCGCGTAAGAGCTGGCCGCGCGCGGCCAACGCGACCAGCGTCGAGGCTTGCAGCAATGCCAAGGCCATAGCCAGGTAGCGGGTGTACTGCGCGACTTTCGCCTGACCGGATTGCCCTTCCTGGCGGAGATCCTCGAAACGCGGGATGACGACGGTCAGCAGCTGCGTGATGATGCTCGCGGTGATGAACGGCATGATGCCGACCGCGAACACCGAGAGGTGCAGCATCGAGCCGCCGGAGAAAAGGTTGATGAGCTGATAGATGCCGCCGGATTCACCGCCGGAGTTCAACTCGACGCAGGTGCGGACGGCCCCGAAATCCACACCGGGCGACGGCAGTGTCGTGCCGAGTCGAAATACCGCGAGCAGGCCGAGCGTCCACAGCGCCTTCCGCCGCAATTCCGGGGTTCGGGCAGCCGACACGACGGTGGAAAGCACACGGGCTCCTGAGGGAATCGGCTCGGCGGGGACCGTTCGACGGTAGGGAAATCCGGTGGCCGTCGACGTCGGCCGGAAGACCGATTTCCGGCTCCCCCGATCGGGGGAGGTATGCGCGAGCCACAGAAATCCAAGGGGCGCATCGACTCTCGGCATAGACTGTGCCGTATGTCAGTCCCGCGCTCGACCCTGCGTGCCGAAATCGCATGAGGGCCGTCGTTTACGACCGCTACGGCGGCACCGAGGTGCTCTCGATCACGGACGTCCCGCCACCCTCCCCCGGGCCGAAACAGGTCCTCGTCCAAGTACACGCGACGTCGATCAATCTCTCCGACTGGGAGACGCTGCTGGGCACACCGGTGTATTCGCGCCTCGGTGGGCTCCGGACACCCCGGCGGCCGATTCTCGGATCCGACATCGCCGGACGAGTCGAAGCCGTCGGCTCGGAAGTCACACTGTTCGCACCGGGTGACGAGGTCTACGGCGACAACCTCATGCTCAAGGGCGGATTCGCGGAATACGCCGCCGTCCCCGCATCCGCGCTTGCCCATAAACCGGCGGAGCTGTCCTTCGCCGAGGCGTCGGCCCTCCCGCAGGCGGGCGCGATCGCCCTACAGGGCACCGCCGACATCGCCTCCGGCATGTCGGTCCTGATCAACGGCGCGGGCGGCGGATCCGGAGCCTTCGCGATCCAGTTGGCCAAGCAGGCCGGCGCACACGTGACCGGCGTCGACAACGCCGCCAAACTCGCGTTCATGCGCTCCCTGGGCGCCGACGAGGTCATCGACTACCGCACCCAGGACTTCACCCGGACCGGCCCCTACGACCGAGTACTCGACCTCGTCGCCCACCGCTCGGTCTTCGCCTACCGCAGATCGCTCACGCGCGGCGGGCGATACCGCTGCGTCGGCGGCACCACCCGCGCACTACTGCGGACAGCCACACTCGGCGTCGCCGCCGGACTGGTGACCGGCCGCAGGCTCGGAGTCCTCGCGGTCAAGGAAGGACCCGCGCACTTCACACCCCTCGCCGAGTCCTGTGTAGCGGGCCGGATCGGCATCCACATCGACCGCACCTTCCCCCTCGAGGAGACCGCCGACGCACTCGCCTACGTCGGTGCGGGACGCGCCCTCGGCAAAGTGGTGGTCCAGATCCGCTGAGCGTTCGGTTCACGCCCGCACTTGATCGTGACTGTCGGCGAAGTCCAAGAAGCGCGGAATGACCTGGTCCGGGTTCGCCCACATCAGATCGTGGCCGATGCCCGGGTAGGTTTCGACTTCTACCGATCGGATGTGGGTGCGGGCGCGGGATGCTCCGAGGTCGGGATCGCTGACCACTGTCTCGGCGCCGAAAAGGATCAGGCTCGGGGTGGTGATGGCCTCCAGTTGTTCGTCGGTGAACGGGCGGTCCCAGGGCACTCCCGAGCGGAACTTCAAGGTCGCCATGGCTACGGCGAATTCTTCCTCGGTGAGCTCGAGGCCGGGCATCAGCCACTTGTTCAGCTTTCGCATGCGCTCGGGGGTCGGCCGCATGCCCGCCTTCAGGAACTTGAACAGCAGCCCCCAGCTCGGCTTGGCGAAGGTGGCCCCGCTCGGCTCGATCATGGTCATACTCGCCAGCCGGTCGGAGTGATACACCGCGACCACTCCGGCCAGCCAGGCGCCGTAGGAGTTCCCGGCGAGGTGTACCCGAGCGGCGCCGAGGCCGTCGAACACCTCGACCATCCACTTGCCGATATCCGCGGCGTCACGCAGCGGTGCGGTCTGCACGCAGCGCCCGGCCCAGCCGATGACGTCCGGCGTGTAGACGACATGGTCGCGGGCCAGATCCGCGATGAACCGATGCCAGACCAGACCGTTGCCGCCGATGCCCGGCAGCACCACGATCGGCGCACCCTCCCCACTCCCCGATCTGCGCACTCGCGTTGTCCCGAAGGATGTTTCGACATCGAGATCCGTCGACGGCACCGGCCAGTTCGCCGCGGCGGCGTCGTACAGGCGCAGGAATTCGGTCTTCGCTTCGGCGCTGGTGAATCGCCCCAACTTCGGCATGAGCCTCCCCTTCATCGTTTTATGATATGAATGTATCACGGATGCGATACGTGCGTACCATATAGATCCGAAAGGGTTCCCCACACGAAAGAAGGCAGCAGGTCACGTGCCCCGATTGGTCGACCACGAGGTGCGGCGACGCCAGATCACCGCTGCCGTAAGACAAGTCATCGTCAGCGGCGGCCTGGAAGCCGTGACCTTTCAAACCGTCGCCGCCGAAGCCGGAATCTCGGTACGGCTCGTGCAGTACTACTTCGGCACCAAGAAGGACTTCCTCCTGGCGACCCACCGCTCGGTCATGGAGGACGCCGGCGCGCGGTTCCTGCAACGGTGGACCGCCCTCGGCCCGGACGCGTCACCCCGCGAGACCATCCGCGCGGTACTGACCGAACTCCTGCCGCTCGACGACCAACGCCGCGAGGAGACATTCGTGCTCGGCGCCTTCGGCTGGGCCGCGATCGTCGACCGGGGCATCACCGCCGAGGAAACCTTCGCGGCACCGAGAGCTCTGGTCGCGATCGTCGCCGATCAACTCCGCCGCCTCCAGCGCACCGCCCCGAGCAACCCCGAACTCGACGCCCAGCTCATCGGCATGGCGATCGGCGGCCTCGCCCAGGGCATGCTCCAGGGGTTCAGCAGCCCGGCAGCCGCGGTCGAACTGGTCGACCACCTCCTCGATCGCCTACTCGGCGCGGATACACCCGGGTGACGCGGCGGGTTTCAGGTGCGACGATGTTCGCCCATGAGCAGCTACGTCCTCGCGATTGACCTCGGAAAGACCGGCTGCCGGGGCTCCCTGCGGGCCGGCGGGCAGCAGACTCGGTTCGCGGAAGGCGCGGGCGCGCCCGGGCTGGCGAACGCGGGCGGGGTCGTTGCGGCGGAGCGGGCGATTCTGGCCGTTGTCGAGAAGCTTTCGACAACAACGGATTTCGCGCTGTCCATCGGTGCCGCGGGAGCCGCCTCCGCCCCGGAGGCCGCCGCGCTCCTGGCACGGCAACTGGCCGAACGTACCGGCGCGACCGCGGTCGCCGTGGCTTCCGACGCCGTGACCGCCCACGCCGGGGCGCTCGGCGGATCACCCGGTGTCGTGCTGGCCGCGGGCACCGGCGCCGTCGCGACCGCGGTCGACGACGCGGGATGCTTCACCCGCGTCGACGGGTGGGGCCCACTGCTGGGCGACGAGGGCAGCGGCGGCTGGATCGGCCTCGAAGGCCTGCGGGCCGCACTGCGTGCGTACGACGGCCGTGGACCACGCACGACACTGGTCGACGCCGTCGGCGAACGCTATGACATCACCCTGGCCGACCTGCCGAGATTCCTCGGCCAGCAGGACAATCCGGCGCTGACCGCCGCGCGATTCGCACCCGCCGTCGCCGCGGCCGCCGCCACCGACGAGACCGCCGCGGCCATCATGACGGCCGCGGGCCACGCCCTGGGCCGGTCCGTTCGCACCGCGATCGAGGTGTCCGGCCTGCGCCCGCCGGTGCCGTGCGCGATCACCGGCGGCCTGGTCAATCTCGGTGCGGCACTGCTGGAGCCACTGGAACGCACGATCGAGTCGGTCATCGACCGTCGCGCTCCCCTCGGCCAGCCGATCGACGGTGCCGCTCTCTTGGCCACCGACACCACTACCGCCCTGGAGGCATTGGTCCTCCGAATCCTCTGACAAATATTGACAGAGTTGCTGTGACGGCTGACACTTACTTGCAATCGATCCACTGCGTCACCGGGGAGCTGCGATGAACGCACTCAATCTCGCCGTCATCGTCATCTACCTCGTCACCGTCGCGTGGATCGGCCTACGGCTGTCCGGCAAACAGAAATCGAGCACCGACTACTTCGTCGTCGACGGCCGAATGCCTTGGTGGACAGTCTGTTTCTCGGTCGTGGCCACCGAGACCAGCGTGCTCACCGTCATCTCCATCCCCGGCGGCGCGTACACCGACCAGGGCTTCGGCAACGTCGAACTGGCGATCGGCTACATCATCGGCCGCACGGTCGTCGCCGTCGTGCTGATCCCGCTGTACAAGCGCGGTGGTTTCGTCAGCGCGTATCAGTACCTCGAACTGCGCTTCGGCCGCTATCTCCAGGGTGTCGCGTCGGTGACGTTCGTCTTCACCCGGCTGCTCGCCGAGGGCGTGCGGCTGTTCGCCTCCGCCATCCCGATCAAGTTGCTGCTCAGCGAGTTCGGCCTCACCATCGGCTACGACGTCATCATCGTCGCGCTGACGCTGCTGACCGTGGTCTACACCTACCTCGGCGGCATCAAGGCGGTCATCTGGACCGACGCACTACAGATGGGCCTCTATCTGCTCGGTGCGATCATCGCGATCTGCGTCCTCACCGGCCGCGTCGGCGCCGACGGCTACTCGGATGCGCTGGCCGCGGGCAAGTTCCGCGTCTTCGACACCGACTTCGATCTCGCGCACATCCTCACCAGCAGCTTCGCGCTGCCGACCGCGATCCTGGGCGGCGCGATCTTCGCCATGGCCTCGCACGGCTCCGACCAGCTGATCGTGCAGCGCATCCTGGCGACGCGGTCGCTCCGGGACAGCCAGAAGGCGATGATCGCCTCCGGCGTCTTCGTCGCCGTGCAGTTCGCGGCCTTCTCCCTGGTCGGTGCGCTGCTGTGGTCCTACAACGACGGCAAGACGCCCAAGGAGCTCGGCCTGTCCAGCGCGGACAGCCTCTACCCCGACTTCATCCTGCACGGGCTGCCGGTGGTGGTCTCCGGCCTGCTGGTCGCCGGAATCCTCGGCGCGGCGATGGGATCACTGTCCTCGGCCCTGAACTCGATGGCGAATTCGACTGTCGCGGACATCATTCGAAGTTTCAGTCGCCGGACGCTGCCCGATGAGGCGATGCTGCGGCTGGCGCGCATCATGACGCTGGTGTGGGCCGTGCTGATGGCGTTGTGCGCGATGGGTTTCAGCGCGACGACCGGCAATGTGTACCTCACCGCGCTGACGATCGCCGGCTACACCTACGGCGCCCTGCTCGGCGCGTTCCTGCTCGGCCGGCTCGTCAAGCGCGCCAACCAGTTCGACGCGGTCGTCGCCTTCGTCGTCACCGTGATCGTGATGACCTTCGTGGTGCGGGTGATCAAGATCGACGTGACGGTGGCGGGCAAGGTGACCGAAAAGGGCATCGCCGCCCAGTGGTTGGTGCCGATCGGCGTAATCGTCACCCTCGTCGTCGGCGGGATCACCTCGCGCTTCCATCCCGCGCCCGCCGCTCCCGAGCCGGACCCGGTGGCGGCGGTGGCGTGATGCGGGTCATCGGACTGATGTCGGGCACTTCGCACGATGCGATCGACGCCGTCGGCGCGGAGATCGATCTGCGGGACGACACCCTGCACATCCGCATCGCCGGGCTGCTCAGCCGGCCCTATCCCGAACCGCTGCGCGCCGAGCTGATCGCCGCCTTGCCGCCGGGATCGATCGACATGGCGGCGGTGTGCCGCCTGGACACCGCGATCGGCCAGGAATTCGCGGCGGTCGCCGTCGCCGCGAACACCGAATTGTTCGACGGCGCAGCTGATCTCGTCGCCTCGCACGGCCAGACGGTGTACCACTGGGTGTCGCAGGGCACAACGCACGGCACCCTCCAGCTCGGTCAGCCCGCGTGGATCGCCGAGCGGACCGGCCTGCCGGTCGTCAGCGATTTCCGGGCGCGCGATATCGCCGCGGGCGGACAGGGTGCGCCGCTGGTCGGCCTGTTCGACGTGCTGTGGCTGGCGGGGCGTCCCGGCCGCGCGGCCGCGCTCAATATCGGCGGGATCGCGAACGTGACCGTCACCGGCGACTCCCCAGCGGCGTTCGACACCGGACCGGGAAACGCGCTGATCGATGCCGCCGTCGCGATGGCCACCGACGGTACCGAGCACTTCGACCGCGCGGGGGCGCGGGCCGCGCGCGGTTCGGTCGATCACGAACTGCTGAAACACCTTCTCGCAGAACCGTATTACTCCGCGCCGCCACCCAAATCCACCGGCAAGGAACTGTTCAACCGCGCCTACCTGGAGCGCGTGTTGCGCGGCGGGCCGCTCGCGCCCAACGATATCGTCGCCACTGTGACCGCCCTGACCGCACACACCATCGCCGACGCGCTCGGACCGCACGCGCCCACCGAGGTCATCGCCTCGGGCGGCGGAACCCGCAACCCGACCCTGCTGGCGATGCTGCGGCAACGACTGGGCACCGCGCGGTTGCGCACCTCCGACGAACTGGGCCTGCCTTCGGCGGCGAAGGAGGCCACCGCCTTCGCCGTGCTCGGTTTCCTCACCGCGCACGGCCTGACCGGCAGCTACGCCGCGTGCACCGGGGCGGCGCACGCCACCGTGCTCGGTTCGGTCACCCCCGGGGCCGCCGGATTCGCGTTCCCCGCGACACCGTCCACACCGCCCCGGCGACTAACGGTGACGGGATGAGCGCCATGGCCGCCGGTGACGACGTCCGCACCCGGCTTCTCACGGCGATCCCGCGGCTGACCCCGAGCGGGCTGAAGGTCGCGCGCGTGATCCAGCACGATCCCTCCGGTGTCGCGCAGCTGACGGTGAACCAGCTCGCGGAGCGGTCCGACACCAGTACCTCCGCGGTCGTCCGGCTGGCCAAAACGCTCGGTTACGACGGCTACCCCCAACTGCGGCTCGCGCTCGCCGCCGCCGGTACCGAGGACGGCTCACCGGTGTTCGCCACCGATATCGACGCCGGTGACGAACTGTCGAAGGTGCTGCACAAGCTGACAGCCTTCGAGACCGAGGGGATGCTGGCCACCGCGGATCTCGCCGACCCCGCGACGATCGAGGCGGTCGTCGACGCGCTGGTCGGGGCGCGGCGCGTGCAACTCATCGGCATCGGCGCCTCCGGGCTCGTCGCGATGGATATGGCGCAGAAGCTCACCCGGATCGGAATGTGGTGCGGTGCCTGCACCTCCGAGGACGACGCGCTCGTGCAGGCGAGCCTGCTGGAGGCCGGGGATGTGATCGTCGCCTTCTCCCACTCCGGCGAGACCGCCGGAATCATCGAGGCGGTCGAGCACGCGGCCGACCGACACGCCACGACGGTGGCCGTGACGGCCGGAGCCCAGTCGAAACTGGCCCGGGTTGCGCGGCATACCGTGCTCGTGGCCGGACGGGAGGACGGTTTCCGGTCCGCGGCCCTGGCGAGTCGAATGAGTCAGCTACTGATCGTCGACACCCTCTACGTCGGTGTCCTGCAACGTACTCCGTCCGCGCACGCCGCGCTCCGCCGCACCTACGACGCTGTCGTGGATCGCCGAAAGAAGGAGGGCCGGTGAATTCTCGGCCGCACCGGATCGCAGCCCTGACCACCGAACTCGCCAACCCGCGCACCGCCACGCTCGACTCGATGCCGGTCGAGGAGTTGCTGCGCGCCATGAACGCCGAGGACGCGGGGGTGGCTGCCGCTGTGGCGCAGGCGATTCCAGCGATCACCCGGGCCGTCGAGCACCTCGTCGAGGCCCGGCGGGGCGGCGGCAGACTGATCTACATCGGGGCCGGCACCAGCGGCAGGCTCGGCGTCCTGGACGCGGTCGAATGCCCGCCCACCTTCGGCATCGATCCCCGCGAGGTGCTCGGCCTCATCGCGGGCGGCCCCGACGCTTTCACGCAGGCGGTCGAAGGCGCGGAAGACGATCCGGCCCGCGCCGAACAGGACCTGTCCGCGGTGCATCTCACCGCCGCCGACGCTGTCGTGGCGCTGGCGGCGAGCGGCCGAACCCCCTATGCCATCGGGGCTTTGCGTTACGGACGCGCGGTCGGCGCCACCACGATCGCGATCTCCTGCAACCGCAACGCCGAAACCAGCGCGCACGCCGACGTGGCCATCGAGATCGAGACCGGCCCGGAGGTCCTGACCGGTTCCACCCGCCTCAAAGCCGGTACCGCGCAGAAGATGGTGTGCAACATGCTCACGACCGCGACCATGGTTCAGGACGGCAAGGTCTACGGCAATCTGATGGTGGACGTGCACCCCACCAACGCCAAACTCGTCGACCGCGCCCGCCGCATCGTCGCCGAGGCCACGGGCATCGATCTGCGCACTGCCGCAGCACTTCTCGACGCCGCGGACGGGCACCCGAAGACCGCGATCGTCATGCAATTGGCCGGGGTCGACGCGGCGGCTGCCCGCGCACTGCTGGTGCGGTCGAATGGATTCGTGCGGGCGGCCACGTCGCCTACAGGAGCGTGAATCCATCGGCTCAGGCCGACGCTTCCCACACATACCCATCCAGATCGGTGAACGACCCCAAGCTGCTGTCCAAGACCAGACGATGCGACCCGCTGCCCTCCAGCGACACCCCAGCCTCCTTGGCCGCGGCCTTACGCGGATACAACGCCAGAGTGACCGGCGAGCCCGGGTTCGAGAACTCGGCATACTTACCACCGAAACTCTTCGACACCGTCATGCCGCGCTCGACCAGGAACGCCTTGCTGGCCTTCACATCCGCCACCCCCTGCAACAGCACCAGGTCCTCGATCTCCCGGGTGAAGGGGCCCTCGTCCTTCTTCTTCGAGGTCGCGATCTTCCAGATCGTGCCCTCCGGCGCCTGGACCACCGCGCTGTAACCCCACAGGCTCTTCTTCGCGGGCTTGAGAATCGCGAATCCGGCCTCGACCGCGGTCCCGACGAGGCTGTCGACGGTGGAGGGCTGTGCAACAACCAGGGACAGAATGAATCCCCGGAACCCGGACGTCGGTGCCTGGGAGGCCCGGAACCCGAGCCGCTCCCCCAACCCGAACGCGGTCTCGTAGATCGCGGCGGACGCTTCGGGGTCGGTCACCTCGAGGTGAATGTTGATATCGGTGCTGTTCTTCGTGTTGATTTCCATGCTCATAACGGTAGGCACGGGACCTGCTGGTCACATCCGTGCCGACCACCGAACCCACCACTGAGAACCGGTCGGTAGCTCACCACCCGACCACGCAGAAACTCGGCCCTGCCCGCCCTGATCCTGCTCTGAGTTGCGAGCACCGCTACACCGTCGCCTCACCCGATAGCGAATTCCGCGAGCCTGCTGGACACCACCTCCGGTTGTCCGTTGTTCTGCCGGGGCGCGGCGGTGAGCACATCGAGGTGGTTGTAACCGGGCAGGTGGATCACCTCGTCCTGCGGACTGCCGGAATCGGCGACCGGGATGCCGCCACTGCCGCGGAAGGTCAGGATCGGGTTGCGGTTCACCCCGTCGAGGTGGCGGTGATGGTGCGCGAACGACGGCGCCGAGGTCTGCTGAACATCGAGGGCCAAGCGCGTTGGGAAATACCATTCGGTGAAGTCGAGCGGCGGTTCGCAGAGGCTGCGGGCGAGTTCGGCGATGGCGGTGACTTCGCTGGCCGGGCCGGTGTAGGGGCCCGCGGTCAGTTCTGCGGTGTCGTCGTAGTCCAGCCACCGGTAGACCGTGTTCTGGTTGTATACCGTCGGCGCGGCTTTCGGCGCGTCGCCGAACATCCCCATCGCCAGTGGGCTCAGCCCGACGGCGTCGGGCACGGGGAAAGTCTTGGGCCCGACCGGTCCGCCGCTGGGGAAACCCACACTGGCTTGCAGGAAGCCGAGCGGCTGCGAGTTGTCGTCGAGTATTGCCCCGAGCACCGCCTCATTGGTCGCGTTCAGCTGACGAACATCCGGATATCCGGTCGCGAACATGGCAGCGTCCTGCGAGAGCAGGGTCCGGAGTGTCGCCGTGATATTCGCATTCTCCGGTAGCCGGCGGACGAGATCGTTGACGCCCTCCGGGCGCAGCCGCGCCGCGAGACCGGCCAAGGCGAGCAGATTGGTGGTTTCGGGATTGATCACCGCGGGCAAGCGGAGCACCGGCAACGCGGTATCGAGTTGCAGCGAAAGGTTTTCCGCTGATCCGCCGATCGGTTCGGGCAGCTCTGGAACCTGCAGCCCCCGCAGGCTGAGGCCCGCCTGGATGGTGGTGTCGAGCGCGAAATAGGCGGAGCACTGGTTGTATCCGGCGTCGTCCAGAGTTCCCGGGTCGCCGTCGAAGTCCCACTCGGCGAAGTAGCCGGTGATGAAGCCGCCCAGCGAATGTCCGCCGCACATGACCTTCTGCTTGCGTACCGCCTGATCCGGGAACTCGATTCGCAGCACCTCGTATTCGTCGCGCAGCGTCTGTGCGATGCCCTGCTCCCGCAGCCACGCCGTGGCTTCTCCCTCTGCGAAACCGCCGAACCGGCGACCGTCCACCTCCGCACCGTGAAAGTAGTAACCGGTCGCGGTGTCCAGCGAGCCGGTCCGCAGCGCGGATCGCAGTCCGGTGTGGTCCTCGAGACAGTTCGACCGCCGGTCGAGCGCCCAGAATTCGATGTACTTCCCCAGCTCCGCTGCCCGCGAAACAGTGTTGCGCGCAACGCTGTCGAAGGCGCCGGCTCCTTCGAAGATGCCGGGTTGCGCCACCAGCACCCGATCGGCGTCGGCCGCGGACCGCGGGCCGTCGGCCGACCGCCACCGCAGATAGGACAGTGTGTCGCAGGCGGCGGGGTGGGACGGAGTGCCCGCCGGCAACGGCACCGTGAGCGTGACCTTCGACGAGACCACAGCGGTGATCGGAGAGGACGTCGAATAGACCGCCTCGGTGCGCCCCGGTACCTCGCCACTCGCGACCGGGGCCGCCGCGGACGCGGCCAGCAGACCCGCCGCCACCGCGGTCGCCAACGCGGAGAGGCCATTCCGCCGAACTCGCATCCGCCCATCCTTGCTTCGAGAGACAACGCGGCTATCGAACCGCGCTGCGGCGCAGAGACTGCGGGATCGGACCAGTCTTTGGCACACTTCACAACCCGGTGGGCTCCCACCGGTCAGGATCGGACGTACTCAACCGATCCTGTCGAGAACTTCGCGCAGGACATGGGCGAAGGCCTCCGGCTGGCCCGGATAGCCGGACTCCGGGCCGGTGAAGCCGCCGTGATGACTGGGAAAGCGGACCGGCTTCTGACCGAGCTGCTCGGCGAGCGCTATCGAAGTGCGCTCGGTGACCGTGCCTGCCGACTCCACGCCGTATCCGATGACGATCCGGGTCGAGGCCGCGGCGAGAGCGTCGATGTCGGCGACATAGTCGAGGATCGGCCGGGACCGCTGCGACAGCAGCGGGTGGTCGCGGGAGCCGTCGTCCTCGGTCGGCAGGCCGAACAACGTGGGATCCGCGGCGGGCGCGGCGAAATAGTCGTCGGTGAATTCGCCCTGCCAGGATGTCATCGCGATGAAGGCCGCCATTCCCGCGCCGAAGCCTTTCGCCGCATAGGCATCGCGATACCCGGCCGCGGCACGTTCGGCCGCCGCGGCATCGGGGAGCACCGAAAGCAGCGGCGGTTCATGGGCTACCACTGTGGTCACGGCATCGGGGTGGTCGGTCACGAGCGCTAGCGCGACGATGGCCCCGCCGCTGCTGGCGAAGATCTCGACCGGGCCGGAGTCGAGGGCAGCGATGACGGCGCACACGTCCGCCGCGTGGACGGGAGCGAGGTTGTCGACCTGCCCGTCGGTGCGGACACTGCGGCCGAGACCGCGCGGGTCGTAGGTGACGACCGTGCGCTCGGGAAAATGCGAGGCGAGCGCGGTGAAACCACCGGCATCCATCGGGAGACCGATCATGAGCAGCGGCGGCCGCCCCTCGGCAGTCGGGCGTGGCCCGTGGACATCGTAGGTCAGTGTTGCACCGGGGATTTCGAGCTTGTGCGTCGTCATGCCGGTATTGACGTGTCCGGAGGTGAGAACTCATCGGCGGGTGCTGGAACTCGCCCCGAACGATTGAGCGCGCCGTTTTGTTACCAAGTGGTGGGTGGAGTCCACCCACCACCGCGAGTCGATCAGATGCTGGATAAGAGGAAGGCGGATTGCTCGAATTCCCGGTGTCGCACCGCGTGGACGAACGCGGTGTACTCGAGGTGGTCGAACAGGAGCCGGGCGGTTCCGGCGGCGGCGCGGCATTCCGGTGCGGCGCTGAATTCGTAGAAACCGCCGGGCTTTTCGGTGATGATCAGGGCACCATAATCCGGGGAGCCCGATCGTATCGCCTGTTGCAGGTCCTCGAACTGGGCGTGCTCGAGGACCAGGCATTCGCGGAGCGGGACAGGTTGTGCCGCGCTACCGCCGGGGTCGGTGAGTTTGTCGTCCCAGATGAGCGTCCGGTGGTTGTCGCGATAGACCATCACGCACGCCTGCTGTGGGGAGCTGGCGGTCGCTTTGTGGAACTGGGCGGCGGTCGGTGTCGGCAACAACATGGTGGATCCTTTCGAACTGCGCTGCCGGCGTCGGTGCCGGCAGCACGGGTGCGCGCTACGGAAGGCCTCCGATAGCGGCGAAATTGCACGGACGGGCGTAGTTGTCCAGATCGACCGGTTGGTCGGGGTGCCAGTCCGTGGCGTAGGTGATGCCGGGGTCGGCAATGGTCCACCCGTCGAAGAAGGTCTGGAACTGCTGACGGGTGCGCAGGGTGACCGGCGTGCTGGCGCCGGCGAAAATGGCGGCGCCCGCGGCCACCTGCGATTTGATCTCCGCGCCCGCGTCTTCGAGAGACACATGCGTCATCGCGATGTGACTACCGGGCGCGAGGGCATCGCGCAGCTGTGCGACGAGCTTGCCGGGTTCGCTGGCGTCGGTGATCCAGGGCAGTACCGAAACCAGCAGCAGTCCAACGGGTTCGGTGAAGTCGATCAGGCGCTGGGTGTCGGGGTGCGCGAGGATGCGGGCCGGGTCGCGCAGATCGGCGTCGACCATCGCCGCGGTGTCCCCCACGCCTTGTTCACGCAGCAGGTCGCGGGCGCGGTTGATCGCTTCCTCGTCGTTGTCGACGTACACGACGCGACTGCCGGGCGCGAGCTCCTGCGCGACCTCGTGGGTGTTGCCGCCGGTCGGCAGACCCGACCCGATGTCGAGGAACTGGCGAATTCCGTTGCCCACCATGTACTTGACGGCACGGGCGAGAAACGCGCGATTGTGCTGCGCCCACATCGGGTAGAAGGGGATGTCGGCGTAGAGCCGGTGAATGAACGGCAGATCCGATTCGAAGATCACCTCGCCGGTGACCATGTGGTGATAGATGCGCGCGGAGCTGGGCTTGTGGGTGTCGATCTGGCGGGGCTCGAAGTCACTGTCGGACATCGTGTTTCCTATGCGGTTGAAGTGGTGCCGGGTTATCGCTGAATGGTCGGTCGGCTGCGCAGCCCACGGACCAGGTGTTCCATGAACTGACGGGAGTCGTGCGGGCTCAGGGCGGTCATCGTCAGGCGGCTGAAGATCTTGTCGCGGATCGCGACCGCGGGTTTGTCGTCGATGTAGCGGATCTCGCCCTGTGCTTCGATGACGGCCATCTCGAGATCGCCCGCGGCACCCGGGGAGGGCACTCGAACCAGGATGTAGCGGTCCTCCATCCCCGCGCCGGGCGCTTGGTGGGTGAACGGCATGACCTGGATCTGGATGTTGGGGCGCTTGGACAGCTCGAGGAGGTGGGCGATCTGGTCGAGCATCACCGCGTCGCCGCCGTAGGCGCGGCGCAGGCAGGACTCGGACAGGATCGTGTGGAACTCGGGCGCTCCCCGCTTCAGCAGGATGCGCTGGCGCGCGACTCGGGCTTGCACGTAGTCGTCGACGGTGACCGCGTCCGGATCCTCGGGATCGGGTTGCAGGGGTTCGTGCAGCGCGCGGATGTAGTTTTCGTGCTGGAGCAGGCCGGGAACGATCTCGGATCCGGTCTCGCGTAGTCGATCCGCCACGTCCTCCAGGTCGACGAGCAGTCGCAGTTCCTCGATGTAGGCGCGGCGGTAACCGGTGTTCCAGAATCCGCGGCGGTGGCTGTCCTCGCGCAGATCGAGCAGGATCCCGATGTAGCCGCCGTCGGTGACCCCGAGCTCTCTGACCAGCTCGTCGAGCGCTTGCGCGCTCAGGTTGCCGGTGCCGGCGATCACCGCCGCGATGCGCGACTGGCTGACCCCGATCATCTTGCCCGCCTCGGCCTGGGTGGTGCGGGCCCGGCGCAGGATCGCGTCAATTTCTCGACCTAGCAGCACTTTTCGTGCGGTTCGTGCCATGGTTCCCACCGTATCGGGATGCTGTGTGGCGGATGCCATCAGTTTCGCAATCCTGATTATCAGGTTAGATTATCAACCACGATTATTTGGCGAACAAGTCGAAGGGTGAGTCCACACTGTGACCCACCTTGCGGCGCAAGAAGAGTGGGCCCACTCATGGACGTCACCGAGCTCGACACCGCGCACGGCACCCCCGATACCGAGACCGCGACCGGCTGGGGCGAGCGCCTGCGGATCTATCGCCGCGCGGAATTAGGGCTCAGTCGTGCGGATTTCGCCGAGCTGGTCAACGATCGGGCCCGGCGCGACGGCATCAACGTCGCCTGCTCGGAACGTCATGTCGCGCGCTGGGAACTCGGCGAGGTGCGCAGGCCGAGCAAGGTCTACCGCGCGCTGCTGACCGCACTCGGCGCGCCGGTTCCGGAGGCGCTCCTGTCCTCCTCGGCCTCGAATGTCAGGTTCGCGCGCGACGAAGTGCCCGCCGCGCCCCGATCCCGCAGTGCCGGTACAGGTCACAGCCCGGATTCGACCTTGCTGGAAGCGCTCGCGTCCGCCGTGGTCGGCGCGCCTGACATCCTGACACCGTGGTTGCCCGTCCTCGATGACTCCGAGATGTCAGGTGACACAGCCACACTCGATCTCGATACCGTGTGCAGCACCACGGTGGGATTGCGCGAACTCGACCAGCGGCACGGTGGTGGTGCGATCGCCTACGCGGCGGTCGGCCTGCTGAAATCGGCGACCGCGCTTTTGGCCCGACATCGTGGGCACGCACTCGCGCACGCGCTGCTGGTCGCCACCGCCGACCTGGCCCGCCTGATCGGGTGGGCCTACCACGACATCGGTGATCAACATCGCGCCCGCCAATACGCCGTCATGGCACTGATTTCCGCGCGGCGGGCCGGGGCGGACAGCCTCGTCGCGTCGACGCTCTACGTGCTGGGGCGGATCAGCTTGATCGAGCGCGACCCGCGCGCCGCGCTGCGCATGTTCCAACTCGGGCAACTGCCCGCGCAGGACGCCCCCGGCGGCGGGGAATCCGCCCGCTTGTACGCCAACGAGGCGTGGGCGCACGCCATGATGGGCGACGCTGCCCGGATGCGGACCGCGCTCGCGCGCGCCGAAGAGGAGGTGGCCCGGGCCGGCGACCTCATCGACCCGTGGACCCAGGTGTTCTTCACCCCCGGCGAATTCACCGGGATGCAGTCGGTCATCTACAACGAGTTCGCCCTGACAGCACGCGGTCAGACCGCGGAGCACTACACATCCGCCGCCATCGATGCCGCCCGGGCCTCGCTGGCCGGGCCCGCGCCGGAACGGCCGGCCCGCAGCATCCTGTTCGACAACATCACCATCGCCACCGGCATGTTCCGGCTCGGCCAGATCGACGAGGCCATGTCCTTCGCGACCAGCGCCCTGGCCTTGACGAACCAGGTCGACAGCGGACGCGTCGGCGACCGGCTGCGGCAGATGGTGCACGCCGCGACCCTGGCGTCCTCGCGCTCCGATGTCCGGGACATGTGTCATGCGATCCGCCGGACGGCCCGAACCGCCCGGCGCACGCCACGTCCGATGTCCGAATACCGGCTCGCGACCGCATAGCAATCTGCCCTGTCGAATGTCATTGTCGCAGAGATCATTTGAGGTTCTACTCGTTGTATGACTCGCACTATCCCGAGAAGTGGCTGCCCGGACCGGGCCAGGCGTCGACGCGCGGCATGTGTGTGATGGGCAGCCCGAGGCAAGCCGGCATCTCCACGACGCCGGGGAACCGCACCCTGGACGGGGCACGA
The DNA here is from genome assembly GCF_040654295.1 of Nocardia sp. NPDC050712. Taxonomy (NCBI): domain Bacteria; kingdom Bacillati; phylum Actinomycetota; class Actinomycetes; order Mycobacteriales; family Nocardiaceae; genus Nocardia; species Nocardia sp. NPDC050712. The sequence goes on along the minus strand of NZ_JBFAHT010000002.1, from coordinate 507,550 downwards.
GACCGAACCGCAGAGGGATTGCTGGAGGCGCGCCAGCTCCTGCTCGCCGTCGCCGGAAATCTACAGGGCGGCTCGCCGCTGATCGACTGGGCCCGCGAACTGGCCGATCTGCACTCGACCTTGGTCACCGCCGCGGTGTCGACCATCCGCCGGCCGGCCGACTTCGATGCCACCGCCACCTACGGTCTGGTCGACACCGTCATCGGACTGATCGACGAGTGGTCGGCCTACCATCTCCCGCGCCCCGCCTTCGGCCGCCGCCACACCCATTCCCTCGGCGAGGTGATCAGCCACGTAGCCGGCACCTACGCGCACGTGCAGTGGACGCTGCGCCACGCCGAGAGCGCCGAACAGCAGCACCACGCCACCCTGCGCTTCGCTCAAGTCCAGGAGGGCTATGCCGATCTCGTCGACGAGATCCGGGCACTACGTGTCGTACTACCGCTGGGGCAGGGCGCCCGGCCCACCTGAACTCCGAGCGGTTTTCGGGGCCCGCGGCGCCTCGTTCGCGGCGGGTGTTCCCGCGCCGTTTCGAAATTCGACGCGGCGCGGGAATCGATGGTCCGCTCCTGCGGGCCGTTGGCGTGAGAGGCTGGGTGGGTGTCCGATTCCCAGGAGTTAGTGCTGTGGACGTACCTGGTGGAGATCACTCATCCGGGTGATCTGCATAGATTGTGGTGGGCTGTCGCCAGCACCGGCCACCGCGCTCAGGTAGCCGCGGCGCTGGACGAGCTCGCCACCCGGGTGAGCCGGGAGCCGGATTCGTCGCAGGCGCAGTGGTGCCGCTACCGCTGCGAGATTCGCGACGACACCGGGGTTCTGGTGCACGAGCACACCGCGCTGCTACCCGTGCAGGCGCTGGCGGCCACGCTGGCCGCCACCGCGAGCCGGGCCGCCGACCCCGATCCGGTCCCCAAGGCCTGAGACCGCGGCCGGCGTGCGAAGCTATGCGGCGCAGCCGATCGCGCGGCCGGCGGCCGCGGGAACACCGTGCCGGTTGACGCAGTCGAGTCCCTCACCGACGTCGATCACACGCCAGTGCGTGTTCCCGTTCACCTCGGAGTACTTGAACAGGTACATGACGGGATGGAGCGTGCCCTCCGGCTGGCTCGTCGCCGACGCGTAGTTGCCGCTACAGCGGGCGTTCTGGAGGTCGGCCAGGGGATATTTGGGCGTGCCCGTCATTCGCAGTGTGGTGATCAGATATTCACGGGTGACATCGGCGCACGGATTCGCCTGCGCCGGCGGGTCGGTAGGTGCGGTCGGCACCAGCGTCGTCTTGGTGGCGGGAATCTCGGCGGGCGCGGTGGCCTCGGGACTCGAGGTTCCGGGCTCGGTCTCGACAGTGGTCACGGTGGCAGGCGCGGTTACGGAAACGGTGCTCGATGCCGAGGGTCCGGCCTCCGAGGCGCCCTCGCCGCCACACGCCGTGAGAGCCACCCCGAGGGTGGCCGTCGCGGCCGCGAGCAGAACAGATCGGGTCACTTTTCCTCCGCGGTAGAGGCCGCCCAGTTGGCGGCCGCTTCCAGAACATCTGAGCGAGTACGAATTTCATTACATAGGCGAACTATGAGCGCCGCCGGACGTACGCTGGCACTGTCCCAATGGTTCAGTCGTTGAACACAATTGAGGTAGCCATGCGTCAGCCGACCCGCGCGGACAAGTTCTCCTTCGGACTGTGGACGGTGGGGTGGCGCGGCGTCGACCCCTTCGGCGCCGCCACCCGGCCCGCGCTGGAACCGGCCGAGGCGGTCCATCGACTCGCCGAGCTCGGCGCCTACGGCATCACCTTCCACGACGACGATCTCTTTCCCATCGACGCCACCGAAACTCAGCGCCGCGCCCACATCGACCGATTCCGCGCGGCCCTGACCGAGACCGGGCTGGTGGTGCCGATGGTGACCACGAACCTGTTCAGCCACCCTGTCTTCAAAGAGGGCGGCCTGACCGCCAACGACCGCGGCATCCGGCGCTTCGCCCTGCACAAGGTCCTTCGCAATATCGAACTCGCGGCCGAACTCGGCGCGCGCACCTTCGTGATGTGGGGCGGACGCGAGGGCTCGGAATACGACAGCGCCAAGGACGTGCGCGCGGCCCTGGACCGCTACCGCGAAAGCCTCGACCTGCTCACGCGCTTCGTGCTCGACCGGGGTTACGACATCCGGTTCGCGCTGGAGCCCAAACCCAATGAGCCGCGCGGCGATATCTTGCTGCCCACCGTCGGTCACGCGCTCGCTTTCATCGCCACCCTCGAACACGAGGAACTCGTCGGCGTGAATCCCGAAGTGGGACACGAGCAAATGGCGGGCCTGAATTTCACCCACGGCATCGCCCAGGCGCTGTGGCACGGCAAGCTGTTCCACATCGACCTCAACGGCCAGCGCGGCATCAAATACGACCAGGACCTGGTCTTCGCCCATGGCGATCTGATGAACGCCTTCAGCCTTGTCGACCTGCTCGAGCACGGCGGCCCGAACGACTCCCCCGCCTACGACGGCCCCCGCCACTTCGATTTCAAACCCAGCCGGACCGAGAATATCGACGGCGTCTGGGAATCCGCCGCGGCCAATATGCGCAATTACTTGCTCCTCGCGGACCGGGCCCGGGCCTTCCGCGCGGATCCGGCGGTCCGGGAGGCTCTCGACACCGCGGGCGTCGGCGAACTACGCACGCCGACATTGCGTCCCGGGGAGAGCTACGACGAATTGCTCGGCGACCAGGCGGCGGCCCACTTCGACATCGAGAAAGCGGGCGATCGCGGCCACGGACTCGTCCGCCTGAATCAACTCGCCCTGGAACATCTGATTGGTGCGCGATGAGGTTTGCCCTTGCGTAACTTGGCTATTCCGCTAGCGGTGCCATCGGCGGCGAGGCCGGTGCCATCGCCGGAAACGAGGTCGGGATGGCACACGCAAGAATTCCGCTGGCGGCGATACAGGTGCGCTGGTGCGCGCGCGACTCGATGTTCGTGGCCTGGTCCGATCGCTGCCCCGATCTCGAGCACGCCGATCCCTGGTCTTCGCTGGCCGCGGTCGAGGGCTTGCTCGACGCGATCGGCCGGCACCCGGCGCGGCTAGCTCCCCCGCGAGTCCCGGCACACCCGGAAACCGGCCGGCCCTGCGACGTTCACCATCGCGGCGAGACCGCGCGCGGCACTTGAGAACCGGAACTCACCACGAACGCGGCTCGGGCATGGCGGGTCTCACGATTTCGGGCAACGCGGCAGCCGCGACCAGACCATTCCAATCGAGCCCGCTCTCCTCGACCAGGCGGCGCAGCAGCAGCCATGCCGACCAGGCGTCGCAGCCGGCGTGGTGGTGCCGATACTCGGGGGGCAGGGGCTCGTTCAACGAGGCGTAGTCGAGCAGGGCGCCGAGTGCGTAGCTGGGCCGGTCGGGCCACACGGCTCTGGCCAAGCGCAGGGTGTCGAGCACCATGGGTGGCTTCCAGTCGGGCAGGTGCCGGGCCAGGGTCTGGTATTCGACAGTCGCGTTGTGCGCCACCAGGATCCGGTCGAACAGCGCGCGGCCGACAGTGGGCGCGACCGTGATCCAGGTGGGGCAGCCGATGACGTCTTTGTTCCTGATGCCGTGCACCTGGTGCGTCGCGAACGGAACGATCGGATGCTGGGGGCGGACACGGCAGGAGTTGATGGTCTCGGGGGTGACCGTGGCGCCGTCGACCGGAATGATGGCGATCTCGACGATCTCCTGCGGGTGATAGCCATTGCCCTCGACGTCGACCACGACGATATCGCGCCCCCGCAGCACAGCGGGGACCCCGGTGTCCGTGGTGGTCACAGCGATGCCTCCGGCGGGCTCCGCACCGGCCGTACTGCGTTCAACAGGCGGGCCATCCTCTCCTCGAGTCTCCCTCTATTACACCCCAATCCGGAGGTGGGTGTCGGGCGGACTCGGCAAGCACGGTTGATCACCGAGATCGAGGGCCCGCTCTCACCGGAAGAGGGCGTCGATAATGATCACCGAGCCGGCGCCGCCGCTGCCACCGCCTACCGATCCGGAGTTGGCGATCTGGCGCGTGCCGAACACGATCTGCTGACCCGCGCCGGGGCCGCTCATGACGCCGAGGGTGCTGATGGCGTTCTGGCCCACCGGTGAAGTGACCCAGTTGCCCGAGACGACGCTGACCGATCCGTCGGACCAGGCGATGGTGCCGCCGGCCGGGTTGCCGCCCGCGCCGGTACCGGACGAACTGCCGGTGACGACATTGAATGGATAACTGATGTTCAGCATGCCGCCGGTGATGCCGGGCAGCTGTGGGCTGCCACAGTCACTGAGTCCGCCGGTGACGTTGGTGTTCATCCCGGCGCTGCCGCTACCCGGGACGTTGGTGGTGGTGAGCTGGCCGCCGAAGCAACCGCCGGTGACGGGATCGGCTGTCGCGGTGCCGGCTAGACCGGTCAGCACCGGGAGCGCGAATGTCACACCGAACAACACTGCTGTCAAGCGCTGGTATCGCATTTTTGTACCTTTCGCCGTGATGCGAACCCGTCGCATCTCGAGGGCAGTACGAACGACAAAATCCATCGTAGGCCCGTATTTCGGGGGCATACGACGGAGAATGTGCCCCAGCGGGGGCCATATTCCAGCGGCGAGAAACAGCTGAGTGGGCGGCGCCCAGTCCGGGCGCGCACCCACTCAGCGGGAAGAGCCGATCAGTTGCGGAAGGCGTCCTTGACCTTCTCGCCGGCGTCCTTGAGGTTGGACTTCACCTGGTCGCCCTTGCCCTCGTTCTTCAGGTCCTGGTCGTCGGTGGCCTCGCCGAACTTTTCCTTCGCCTTACCGGCGAGGTCGTCAGCTTTGTTCTGGGCCTTGTCAGCTGTGCTCATTGTCTAACCCCTTTCGTCGGGTTCGACCGACCATGCCTTGTTCGGGCCGATCGTGTGGCGGGTAACCCGTCTGCGCCGTCGCAAACACCGAGAGGGCCACACAGTGGGATACCCGACATTCCCCTCGACCCGAGGCCGTCTATCCGGAGTATTCAGCCGCGATTGCCACATGATAGCTACGTAACCGACTCCGAGGAGAGGCACTGCGATGAAACGTCTGGTGAGGACAGCTACCGCCGTAGCGGGGATGGCCGTGGCGGTGGTCTCGATGACCGGTGCCGCGGCCGCGGCGCCCGAGGGATCGGCCTATTTCAATTACGGCGGCAAGAATTGCGCGATCACTCCCGACGGGGTCATCGGGTGTGACGGGTGGCAGCAGGTCCAGGTGTTCTCGGTACCCATCGGCGGCGGCATTCCGATTTCGGTGCCCGCGCCGCAGTCGATTCAGGACGCGGGCGGCATGCGGCCCAGCTACGACTTCGGTCAGCCCTTCACCCAGCCCGGCGGCAATCCCGACTTCTTCGCCGTCGCCAACGACAGCGGCCCCTTCGGGCCGCGCCTGTCCCATGCCGGGGCGTTCTGCGAGATCAGCTTCCGCGGCTGGTTCCGGTGCGTCCCGCGCGGGGCGTGATCCCTTTCAGCGCAGAGAAATCCGACAACAGAAGGAGAGCCCGTTGAAACGCTCGCTGACAGTTCTCGCCGGCATCGCCCTGCTCTTCGGCGCCGCGGCATGCTCGGACGATTCCACGCCCTCCCCCGCACCCAGCAGCACGACCCGCCCGAGCACCACCACCGCCGCGTCGACCACCCCGGCGACCACCACGCCCGCGCCGGCGACCACGACCAGCGGCCAGCCCGGCGCCGACGGCTCGACCGGTAACAATCTCGGCGCGGAATACTGTGCGAAGAACCAGGATCCGGGCTGTCCGCCGGGCAGCTACATCGGCCCGGACGCCATTCAGAACCCGAACGGCGACGGTACCTGGGTGCCGTGCGAAGGCACGATCTGCACCAACCCCAACCACGGCGCCGGCCCGGAAACCACACCGGTACCGACCAGCCCGCCGGTCGAAACAACCTCCCCGCAGAACTCCGCGCCGGTCGAAGGCGCGGCCTGCGAGGGTGACGGGCGCTGGGTCCACCTGGATGGGGACAACGCCGCGCACTACGGCACCGAATGGCTCTGCCGGCACTGACCGACCTACCGGTACCTCGAGACCGAACCGGGCCCGCGCGACTTCCGCGCGGGCCCTTTCTCGTCAGCACCCCCGAGTATTGACTCAGACACTGCGATAATGCCACTATCTGAATAGCACTCAGATCCAGAGCGGGCCAGAATTGCTCCCGCAGAAGGAGACTCTTCGATGTCGCAGGTCTTCGGTCGCCAGGATGCACCCACCACGGCGGCACAACCGCCACCCGATCGACTCGACAAGCTCGCGGTCGCGCTGACTCGGCCCGGCAACATCAGACGCTGGTACGCGCTGGTCATCGCCTTCTGCACGGCGTTGATGGCCGTGGCCTACGTGGTGATCGCGCATATCCTGCCGGAGGGCTCGGACATCGCGGGCACCGTGGAGTTCTACGAGAAATACAACACGCTGCTCCGCGTCGTCTCGGCCGGGCTCGCCCTGTTGTTCCTGGTGGGCGCGATGTGGTCGGCGGCGTTCATCGGGACGCTGTGGGCCGCCGATACCAGCCGGAATCGGGTCTACACCTGGACTGCGATCTTCAGCGAGATCCTGGTCCTCTGCTTGTTTTTCGCCGAATCCGGCATCTTGGCGAGCACCGTCCTGCTTTCCGGCAACGCACCGGACTCGGTCATCCACGCCCTCCACATCACCGTGGCTGTCTCGGCCGCCCTGCTGGGCCCGGTCTGGGTTCCCTTCGCGCTGGCGGCACTGCTGATCTCCCGGCGTTCGGGCCTATTCCCGACCTGGTTCAACAAGCTGTGCGTCGTCGTCATCGTGATCGACCTGTGCACCATCACCGGCGTCTTCACGCTGTCCGGGCCGCTGAACGGAGCGAACGGCATGGTCGGCGCCTTCGCCGGCGTCCTCAGCCCGGTCGTCTGGGTCGGCGGCGCCATCGCCTGGGAGGTCGTGGAGTGGGCGCAGCATCGCACCCGGCAACTCGGCACCGCACCCGCCGGCAACTGAGCACTCCCCGGTACCCACCGGAATCCGACTCGGAGGAAACGCATTATGACCGAAGGTCCGCAGTACGAGGTCGCCGTGATCGGCGCCGGCCCGGGCGGGATCGCCGCCGCGGCGAAACTCCGGATGGCCGGAATCGACGACATCATCGTCATCGAACGCGCCGACGACGTCGGCGGCAGCTGGCACGAGAACAACTATCCGGGAATCAGCGTCGACGTGCCGTCGACCACATACCAGTACTCGTTCGCACGAAATCCGCACTGGTCCAGGTTCTTCGCGCCCGGGGCCGAGGTGCAGAAGTACCACGCGGACGTCGCGCGGGAATACGGCCTCTACGAACGGATCCGGTTCGACAGCAACGTCGAACGCGAGATCTGGGATGACGAAAAACGTTTCTGGGCACTGCATCTCGACGACGGCTCGGTAGTCACCGCGCGGTTCCTGATCAGCGCCATCGGCTCGTTCGTGCGCCCTCGGGAAGACGTCGGGATTCCCGGAGCGAAGTCGTTCCGCGGCAAGGTCCAGCGGCCGTCCTCCTGGGACAACGACTTCGACCTGGCCGGGAAGTCGGTGGGCATCATCGGCACCGGCGCGAGCGCGGTCCAGATCATCCCGGCGATCGCACCCGAGGTGGCCGCGCTGACCGTCTTCCAGCGCACCCCGGTCTGGTCGGTGCCGAAGCCCGACTTCACGGTGCCGAAGGCGATGCAGGCCGCGCTCGCGGTGCCGGGTGTGTCGGCGGGTCTCAACGGCGCCGCCTTCGTCCTGGTCGACGTGCTGCTGCGCTTCGTCAGCAAGACGCCGATCGACACCTTCCGCCCGCTCGCGGACAAGTTCGACGCGTTGATGATCGCCGGCTATCGCCGATACGTCCGGCTCGTCGTCAAAGACCCCGCTACCGCTGAGAAACTGACCCCCGACTTCGGGGTGCTCACCAAGCGCCCGACGATGTCCACGGGTTACCTGCCCGCCTACAACCGTGACAACGTCACGCTGATCACCGACCCGATCGAGAAGATCACCCCGACCGGCATCAAGACCCGCGACGGCGTGCTGCACAAGCTCGACGTCCTCATCCTGGCCACCGGCTACGAGGTGTTCTCCGACCCCGAAACCTACCGTCCGGGAACGATTGTCGGCCGCGACGGCTTCGACCTCGCCGAGTTCTACCGCACCGCGGGTCTGCAGGCCTACCAGAGTGTCTCCGTGCCGGGTCTGCCGAACCGGTGGACGCTGGTCGGCCCCTACTCCTGGAGCGGCACCAGCTGGCATGCCTTCGTGGAGACGACCTCCGACCACGCCGTGCGCGCGATCACCGAGACCCGCCGCCGCGGCGCGGCGGTCTGCGAGGTGCGCAAGGAGGTGGCCGAGGAATACCACCGCACGGTGCACCAGCGTGCCGAGGGCGTGCGCTACTACCTGTGCGAGCTCAACGGCCATGTGCCGACCTACTACCGGAACTCGCAGGGCGACAGCACCTATATCCGCCCGGCGGGGTTCTTCGAGGCCCGTCGCCAGACCCGGAAATTCCCGCTCGACGACTACCGCTACGAGGTGGTGCCGAGCATCGAATCCGGTATCGGCGCAACGGTTCCGGACGCTCCGGAACACAGCGCGGCCCAGGCCTGACGGCCTGTCCCCGAACAGTCGAATCAAGAACGGAACAAACAGTGAGTTCGAATGCAACGGAGCACTCGGCGGCCCCCGCAACGCCCCAGTTCGAAGCCGTGGTGATCGGCGCGGGCGTCGGCGGTATCGCGGCGGGCTGCCAGCTGACGCGCGCCGGTATCGAGGATTTCGTGATTCTCGACCGCCGCGCCGACTTCAGCGGGACCTGGATCGCGAACACCTATCCCGGTGTCGCGCTGGATGTCCCGTCCACCTCCTACGAATTCACCTTCGCGCCGAACCAGTGGTCGCGGGTGTTCGCCGAGGGCGCCGAGGTGCAGCAGTACTGCCAGCGGGTCGCGCGCGAGCACGGCCTCTACGAGCGGGCCCGCTTCGGGGTCTCCGTCGAGCGCGAGGTGTGGGACGACGACAATGGTTACTGGACAGTGCATCTCGTCGGCGGCGAGACGCTGACCGCACGGTACGTACTCAGCGCGACGGGCTTCTTCCTCGAACCCCGATCGAACGCGGGAATTCCCGGCGTGGACGAGTACACCGGGAAGCTGATGCACTCCGCGGGCTGGGACCACTCCTTCGACTACCGGGGCAAACGCGTCGCGGTCATCGGCACCGGCGCCAGCTCGATGCAGATCGTGCCGTCGATCGTGGCCGAGGTCGACCATCTCGATGTCTATCAGCGCACCGCCACGTGGTGTTTTCCCAAGCCGGACTTCGCATTCGGCTTGCTCGGCCGCCGATTGATGCGCTCGCGGCGGTTCCACCACCTCGCCTACATGGCGAACTGGTACGTCTATCAGGCGATCGTGGTGGCCGCCGAAAAGCTGCCGAAGCGAGCGGCTTTGGCGGTCGTGGCGGCTCTGGAGAACACCCTGCGGGCCGCCTACCGGCTCTATCTGCGGTTCCAGGTCACCGATCGGCAGGCGCGCCGCGCCCTGGTGCCGCGGCACGGCTTGATGGCGAACATGCCGACCTTCGGGCGCGGGTTCCTGCAAACCTTCAGCCGGCCCAACGGGCACCTGGTGACCACGCCGATCGAGCGTTTCACCGCCGACGGCATCCGCACGGCGGACGGCGCGGACCACCCGTACGACATGATCGTCCTGGCCACCGGCTTCGAACCCGCCTCCGAGCCCGAGTCCTTCCCGATCGGCACGGTGCTCGGCCGGGACGGCTTCGATCTCGGAGAGTTCTACCGCGCCAACGGAATGCAGGCCTACGCGGGTGTCACCATCCCCAAGATGCCCAACCGCTGGTTCCTCTACGGCCCGTACGGCTGGAACGGCGTGACCTGGGTCAGCATGATGGAGAACGCCGCGCTGCACGTGGCCCGGGTCATCGCCGCGGCCAAGGCGAACAACGCCGAGGTCGTCGAGGTCACCCCGCGGGCGCACGACGCCTGGCACCGGGCGATGGCGACGAACCCGTTCACGCTGGTCGCCCAGGAGTATCTGGTCGAACGTCAGGTCAAGCGGCACAACGTGCGCAGCTACTTCTCCAACAGTCGCGGTGAGGCACCGATTCTGCGCCCCTCGCTCGGCTTCCGCGATTCCCTGTGGGATCACAGCGAACGGTTCGACCCGCGCGCCGACTACGGCTTCCGCGCGGCCGGGCAGCAGAAGCTCGAAAACCACGACGCCGCTTGACAACCCGGATCGGACAGCTGATGAGAATTCCCTTTGTAGGACCGGTGGCGAACCAGCGCGGGCGGGTCGTCCTGGTGACCGGCGCGGGCAGCGGCATCGGCCGGGCGATCGCGCTGCGCCAAGCCGCCGCGGGCGACATCGTGCTCGCCACCGACATCGATCTCGGCGCGGCCGAGCAGACGGCGAAGCTCGCCGACGGCGCCTGCCACGCCTTCACACTCGATGTGCGCTCCCCCGAGCAGTGGACGGAGCTGACGGACGCGGTGATCGCCGAGTTCGGGGTGCCCGACATCCTGGTCAACAACGCGGGCATCGCCCTGGGCGGGGCGTTTCTCGACCAGACCGCGCAGGACTGGGAGAAGATCCTGTCGATCAACGTGTACGGCATCATCCACGGCTGCAAGATCGTCGGTTCGAAGATGGTGCAGCGCGGCCGGCCCGGCCACATCGTCGTGATCGCCTCCGGCGCCGCATGGACGCCGAACCGGGTCGCGCCCTCTTACTCGACGTCCAAGGCTGCGGCCTTGATGATCGCGGAGTCGCTGCGCACCGAACTGGCGCCGAAGAATATCGGGGTCAGCGCGATCTGCCCCGGCGCGACCCGGACCCAGCTCGCGGCGAACGCCACCCTGATCGCCACGGATGGCGCGGCGACCGAGGATGTCCGGGCGGACTTCATGGATGTGCAGTCGCGGTATGCCTTCGCCACACCGGACATGGTCGCGCGCGCGGTGCAGTACGCGATCCGTTTCAATCTCGGCATCGTGCCGGTGAATTTCGACGCGACCCTGGCCTGGGTGCTGCACCGGATCTCGCCCGCGCTGATGCGGGCGATCTGCTCGATCCCCACCATGAAAATGGCGGAGGGGGTCGCGCGGGTCGCGACCGATCGCCTTCCGGCAAACGTCAAATTCCACCGGGATTAGGCCGTTCGCCGCCGAGGGATGTCGTGCGTCAGCCGGCCGCCGGCGCTTCGGTCAGCCCGGCGGACGCGCCGAGGCGTTGCAGCCAGAATTCGATGGTCGTGACGAGGATGTCGGTGGAGCGGTCGTTCTCGACGCCGCTCACCGCGCCGACAGCCAGCCCGACGGCGGTACCGAGCACACCGTAGACCGCGTCCTCGAGCACCTGTTCGCTGTGCGGAGCTCCTTCGGGCAGGTGATCGAGGATCAGCACCCGCCCCGCCTCCACGAAGCGCTCACAGGCTTCGACCGTCGCCGCCCGCTGCTCCGGGTCACGCAGCACGCTGATGCCGTACTCGGCGGCCAGCACCAAGGGCGCTTCCTCGCTGCGCAACTGGGTGTCCCACCAGGTCGCGATCGTCGCGAGCCGCTGGTCCAGCGATCCGTCGGTGGCCGCGATGGCGCCGGCCAGCCGCGACATCCGCGTGCTGCCCCAGCTGCGCAGCACCTCGAGGCAGAGATCTTCCTTGCCGTCGAAGTTGCTGTAGACCGCGCCGATAGTGCGTCCGGCCTCGGCGGCGATGGCGGCCAGGGAGGTGGCGTGATAACCGTTGGCGTAGAACAATCGCTCCGCGGCCTCGATCAATTCTTCCCGCGTCAGTGCCTGGCTTTCGGCCCGGGTCAGCACCTTACGAGCGGCCACTGCTTCCTCCATGGTCGATGATCGACATTCCAGGTACCGACACTATCCAGATTTGTGCAGATTACCAACGAACGGCCGCCGACCGGGATCGCCATCACAGCTTGGCGGAACCAGTTGCCAGCGTCCGTCCGATTTCGGTGACCGGCGGATCGCCATAGATCCATTCCCGGGCGATGCGGTGCCAGTTGCCGGTGGCGACGAGTTGTCCCAGCACTCCGAAGGTCAGAAAATCGGCACGGCGTGAGAAGACATGTTCCGGCGGTAGCTTCTGGTGGCGCATGGCGCTGAATTCCGTCGCGCGCGGATCGATCGCCGAAACCAAGGCGCCGGTAGCCAATTCGGGCGTGACGGTGATTTCCTCGTCGGCCAGATGCCAGGCGGACGCCGCCCAGACATACTCCAGGCAGTCGGCCGGACCTACCGCTGATTCGGGGTCGAGGATGCCGCGCTCCAGCAGCAGCGCGTACAGATCCTCCGCCCGCCGCTCGGCCGCGGCACGGCCGATCCGCCGCTCGAATTCGAGATCGTCGGGGCTCATCCGGTTGTACAGGCCGAAATCGATGAAACCGACCCGGCCGTCGTCGGTGAGCAGAATATTGCCGGGGTGCGGGTCACCGCAGAATTCGCCGCGCTCGAACAGCGACCCGATATAGAACCGGTAGATCAGCTCCCCGATTCGATCACGGTCGGCATCGGCCAGGGTTTGCATGTGCGCGAAGGGTTTCGACGGCAGGAACTCGGTCACCAGGACCCGATCCGTGCAGTGCTCGAGCACGCTGTCCGGCACCACGATGAACGGATGCCCGCGATAGTGCGCCGCGACCAAGTGCTGAGTGTGCGCCTCGCGGCGATAGTCGAGTTCGGATTCGAGGTTCCGGCGCACCTCCTCGATAATGGCGCCCCCGCTGAGCGCCGGCCACATCGAGGCGCCCAGTTTCGCGAACAGGGCCAGATTGCGCAGATCGGATTGGATCGCCTTCTGCACGCCGGGATACTGCACCTTCACCGCGACCGCACGGCCGTCCCGCAGCACGGCCCGATAAACCTGACCGATGGACGCGGCGGCGATGGGCTCCTCGTCGAAATCCCGGAATACCGAACCCAGCGCACCCAATTCGGCCTCGAGCGTGGCGCGCATGGTGGCGAACTCCAGCACCGGGGCCTGGTCTTGCAGTACCGCGAGCTTCGCGCGGAATCGCTCGCGGCGCGCCTCGGGGACCAGTTCCAGATCGATGACCGACAGCATCTGGCCCAGCTTCATCGCCGCGCCCTTCATATTGCCGAGCACGTCCACCAGTTGCTCGGCCGCGTCCAGGGTCGAGCGCTGGCCGAGGACCTCGCGGGCCTGCTCCGAACGGCCGATCATGGCCAGGCGCGCGGTCGCGCCGCGAGCCGCCTGCCCGGCCGCGAGCATGCCGAGTTTGCGGCCCCGGGCAACCCGGCCCTTCGGAATCCGTTCGGCTGCCATCGGCGTCTCCAACCCCTGTCGATCTGCTAGCGGGCGGCCGGATCCCGCACCGTCGCCGCCGCGGCCACACGCTGCCGTCCGGCCCGGCGGCGGTTCGTGGTCGCGGCCCCCTCGAGCGCTACCGTATCCGACAGGTGCCCGGTGGCAACCAGCCCGCGCACCGTGGCATCGGACAGATAGCCGAGGACATCCAGCAATTCCGGGACCGCCCTGCCCTCGATGATCAGCGCACAGACGCGCGCGAGTTCACGCTCGTCGAGGCCCTCGAACACCGCACTGCTCATCGGTCCGGCGAATTCGGCGTCGATCCGGCCCAGCAACGACAACGCCGCGGCGACGGTCTCGGGCTCGCCGGCCGCCACCGTGGCCGCCAGGCGCGTCCGCCGCGCCGGCGGAGCCGCCCGCAGGATCCGGTTCAGCACCTCGGTGCGCGACACCATCGCCGCGGTGCGCACGATGGCCACGTCGTCCTGGACGTGCCGCTCGAACTCCCGGATGTGCTCGTCGGTGGCGTACTCGACGAACCGGGCGGCGGTGAGATAGTCCCGGCGGCGCAGCAGCTCGTCGGCGGTCGGAACCAGCAGGGTGAAGGGCAGTTTCGGCGCGAAGAACGGGATCACCCGCGGGTCGACGTAGGGCGCCGCGTCCGCCAGATACCCGGAGGACATCCGGACCATCAAGGTCGCCGCCCGATGCTGGTGGTCCATGCCCACCGCGCCCCCGGCCCGCCCGGCCACTTCGGACGGCACCGCTTTCATCGCCACGGTGGCGGCCAGCGCGTCCGGAATCAGCGGGGCGAGCTTACTGACCCGGGTGAAAACCGTTGCCAGCGCGTCGAACAGCGCGCTGGATAGACCAATGCGCAGCTCTTCGACCGTGTCCGCGCCGAGCCGCTCGAGGCCGCGCAACTGCTCGGCGTCGACCTCGAGCAGCTGTGCCAGCATCGTGATCTGCGCGCGAGTTACCAAGTCGGACATGCTCTCTCACTTCCCGAACAGAATCGCACGCGCCGGGATGCGCAGCAGGCGCGGCAGGATCTTCAGCGTCTCGTCGATCGCCGCGTCGAGGCTGCGGCGCTGGGCGCTCTCGGCGCGGCGGAGGAGACCGAGGAGCTGCTCGGCCTCCGCCGCCGTCAGCTCCGCCGCCGCGTCGCCCGACGCGCCCAGGGCGGCCCGCAATGCCGCTCGATGGTCGGTCACCGCGGCACCTTCCTCTCCGAACCGTCTCGGTTCACGTTGTGGCCCAGTGTTTTCCGGTCAGGCCGAGGTCTTCTCGGCCCAGGCCGCCGCATCCTTCGCCGCCGCGCGCGCGAGTTCGCCGCGCATGAACGCGCCGATGTCGGCGATCGCGTCCCGCGCGTCCGGCAGGATGTCGGCGGCGACCTGGAAGACGTGTACCGCCTGTTCCCAGAGCTGCAATCTCAGCGGAATGCCGGCCGCGGCGTAGCGCTGGGCCAGCAGTTCGGCATCGGCGAGCAGTACCTCGCCCGCGCCCACCTGGATCAGCGCCGGCGGCAGTCCGGCGAAGTCGTGGTTGACCGGCGACAAGAGCGGGTCGAGCAGGCCGTCCACCGCGATGCCCCACTGCGCCGGCATGCCGAACACCGCGCCGCGCAGGATCGCCTCGGTGTGATCGTTGGCGTGGGCGATCTTGCCGGTGACGTCGTAGTCGGCCCACGGCGCGAGCGCCACGATCGCCGCGGGCATGGGCAGGGCCTGTTCGCGCAGGACGAGCGCCAGCGAGAACGCCAGTCCACCGCCCGCCGAGTCACCGGCGAGGATAATGCGCTGCGCGGGAATGCCCTGCTCGAGCAGATGCCGGTAGCCGGTGAGACAGTCCTGCACCGACTCGCGCACGTGGGCCCGCGGGATCTGGCGATAGTCCACATTGAGCAGCGGCACACCCGCCGCCGCGGCGATCCGCGCGACCATCCGACGGTGCGTGTTCAGTCCGCAGGAGACCAGCCCGCCGCCGTGCAGGTACAGGATGGCCGCCGGCTCGGCCATCTCCGCCGGGGCGGAAACCGACGCGGGCAGTACCCATTCGGCCCGGCAGTGCTCGAATCGCACCGGCTCGATCCGGGTGCCCCGCGCCGGGCGCAGCGGCACGGCGAGCAGATCGAAGTTGTTGGCGATGAACAACATCTGGCGCGGCGTGAGCCAGCCGCGCTCGTTCACCTGAATGCACAATTCGAAGAAGCGGCGCAGCGTCGCGTACGCCAGGGCATGCACGGCGCGTTGCCGGCGGCTGGCCCGACGCGGCAATTCGGCCATGATCACTCGATCGGCGGCGGTGACGGTGTCGACGGTCATGTCCTTCCCTTTCAGACCGAGGCCAGCGGGCGGTCGCCGGTCTCGGCGGGCGCGAGGCTGCGCGAGTAGCGGTAATGGTCGAGGGGGAAATGTTTGTTGCCCCACCACATTTCGAGGTGGGTGCTGGGCCGGATCGCTGCGGCGTC
This sequence comes from Nocardia sp. NPDC050712, assembly GCF_040654295.1. NCBI lineage: Bacteria > Bacillati > Actinomycetota > Actinomycetes > Mycobacteriales > Nocardiaceae > Nocardia > Nocardia sp. NPDC050712. The sequence continues at coordinate 491,739 of NZ_JBFAHT010000002.1, read as the reverse complement.
ACCCTGGTAGTTCACGTAGTAGGTGTTGGAGCCCGCACAGGCGTCCGACAGCCACAGCGTTTTGGCCGCGCGCAGCCGGTACTTCTCGTAGTAGGCGTCGTGCGCCTCCTGCTTGATCTCCACCCGGGTCGCCCCGCGACGGCGGGACTCGGCGATGGCGCGGGCAGCGTGGCGGCTCGTGCATTCGATCATCGCGAGATAACTGCCCGCGGCGAAGCCGTAGGGCCCGGTGATCAGGAAGGCATTCGGGAAGCCCGGGCACGAAACACCTTGGTAGGCCTGGAATTTGTGTTCATCCCAGAACTCGTTGAGGTCGACGCCGCCGACGCCCTCGGTGCGGAACGGCGGTGTCGTGCCTTTGCCCATGACCTTGAAGCCGGTGGCGCACACCAGGACATCGACCTCGTGTTCGGTGCCGTCTTCGGTCCGCACTCCTTTCTCGGTGATCTCGACGATCGGCGTCGTCACCAGCCGCACGTGCGGCTGCGTGAAGGTCCCGAGGTACCGATTCGACACCGAGGGCCGTTTGCAGCCCGGCGCGTAGTGCGGCGTCAGCTGTTCGGCGAGTTCGGGATTGCCGCGCAGCCAGGCGCGATATCCCGCCGCGCCACCACGCTCGAGCGCCTTGGCCAGGAACGGCACCCGCTCGTGGAATACGCCGATGCCGGTGATGCCGAAGTCGATGCCCACGGTGACCGCCGCGCGCACGGTCCGGCGCAGCGCCGGGATGTTCAGCAGGGCCGTGCGCACCGCGTCCGGGATCGGGAAATCGGGTTTCGGCGCGACCCAGATCGGGGTGCGCTGGAAGACGGTCAGCCGCGCGGCGACATCCGCCAGCTCCGGAATCAGTTGCAGCGCGGTGGCCCCCGTCCCGATGACCGCGATCCGCTTCCCGGCGTAGTCGAAGTCGTGATCCCAGCGCGCGGTGTGCACGACTTTGCCGCCGTAGCTGTCGAAGCCGGCGATATCGGGCAGCGAGGGTACTTCCAGCGCGCCGATCGCACCGATCATGTAGCGGGCCACCAGCGTCTCACCGCCCGCGAGTTCGATGCGCCAGACCTGCTGCTGTTCGTCCCAGGCGGCGCCGACGACGGTGGCCCCCAGCCGGATTCGGGACCGCAGCTCGAAGGAGTCCACCATCTGCTCGGCATACTGCTGCACCTCCGCGCCGGGTGCGAACATCCGCGACCAGCGCTGCGGCGGGGCGTAGGAGAAGCTGTAGTAGATCGACGGGATGTCCACGGCCACACCGGGATAGGTATTCGCCCACCAGGTGCCGCCGACGCCGTCGTTCTTGTCGAGGATCAGGAAATCCTCGATGCCCGCCTTGCGCAGCTCCACGGCGGCCCCGATGCCGCCGAAACCCGCTCCGACGATGAGTACTTCATGATCCAGGCGCACACTCACGAGCCGACCTTTCCTTTGACGAGCTGGTCCAGCAGCGGTTTGCCGAGTTCGAGCAGCTTGTCGGCGCGCTCGAAGGACAGGACCGAGGGGATGACGCGGGCCAGCGTCGGCGAGAGCCGGAGCAGGCCGTAGATGAACCAGGCCTCCGGATTGACCGGCACCACGGCCCAGTTGTGGCGGACCGAACGCTCGATGACGCGGGCCACCTTGTCCGGGCCCGCGTAGGCGATATCGGCCTGCAGGCTGCCCACCTGCTCGCGCCACTGCTCCTGCTCCGCCGCGCTGACACCGTTGCGTTCACCGTGCGCCAGCAGGTTGGTCTGGATGACGCCCGGGCAGATGGCGGTGACGCCGATATCGTGCCGGCGCAATTCGATGCGCAGCGACTGGGTCGCCATCAGCACCGCGGCCTTGACGACGCCATAGGCGGGATCGAGTTTCGAGGGCAGGAACGCGGCGGCCGAGGCCAGGTTGACGATGTGGCCCCGCACCCCGGCATCGATCATCAGCCGGGCGAAGACCCGGGAACCGTAGACGACGCTCATCAGGTCGATGTCCACCATGCGCTGCCACTGCGCGACCGTGGTCTCGACGAAGCCACCCAGATCCATGACGCCGGCGTTGTTGACCAGTACGTCGGCCCAGCCGAATTCCGCGCGGACCCACCGCCCGAAGCTCTCCCATTCCGCTTCGCTGCGCACATCCAGCCGGTAAGCGCGAGCCTGCCCGCCGGCCGCCTCGAGCTCGCGCACCACCGCCTCCGCGCCGAGTTCGTCGATGTCGGCGACGATCACCCGATTTCCCTTGCGGGCGAACAGCTTCGCGGTCTCGCGGCCGATGCCGGCCGCCGCGCCGGTGATGACGATCGTTCTCATCGCAGACCTCCGAGGACCTTGCCGGACAGTTCGACCGCCTTGTCGGCCAGCGGCATCCGCACCAGCCCGCTCAATCGGCGGACCAGGCCGGGCGAGAGCCGATAGCCGTACCAGGCCGCCCAGGCCTCGACACCGACCGGCACGGTGGACAGATTCCAGCGCACCGCGCGCTCGATGGCGGCGGCCACCCGGTCGGGCGAGCGGGGCGAGAAGAATTGCTGCCCGGCGTCCAAGCGGCGTGCCCAGCCGGCACTGGATTCGGAGTCGACACCGGCCCGAGATCCGTTGGCCGCCAAGCTGGTCCGGATCAATCCGGGACAGATGGCGCTGACCCCGATGCCCTGCGGGCCGAACTCCGCCCGCAGCGCCTGGGTGCCGAGCCATACGCCCGCCTTGGCCGTCACGTACGAGGGCGCGACCGCGTTGGGCAGAAACGCGCCACAGGACGCGACATTGACGATGTGACCGGGCTTACCGGCCGCGACCATCCGCTGCACGAAGGTGCGCGAGCCGATCAGCGGGCTCATCATGTTGACCTGGATCATCCGGCGCCAGTCCGCGCCGGACTGCTCCAGGAAGCCCCCGCCGATCAGAATGCCCGCGTTGTTCACCAGGATGTCCGGAACTCCGAACTCGCCACACACCGAGTCCGCGAAGGTTTCCCATTCCTCGGCGTCGGCCACGTCGAGCCGACGGAACACGGCCTGGCCGCCCGCGGCGCGGATCAGCGCGACGGTTTCCTCGCCGGTCGTCTCGTTGATGTCGGACACGATCACCGTGAAACCCTGCCGGGCGAACCGCTGTGCGGTCGCCCGGCCGATGCCACTGCCGGCACCGGTCACCACCGTCACTCTCACCTGCGGATAGGCCATCTTCGACTCCCTTGTCGCTATCGAACGCCTAGTTCAGATAGTATTGCTATTTGAATATCCGCGCAATCCCGAAGTCTGGTCCGCAGGATCGGCCGTGCGGTAGCTGTAGTCCTCGCGATCGAAGCGAATGGCCTTGCGGTAGGTCTTCCACAGCGACCACGGGCGGATATAGGGCGACTTACCCTGCGAATTGACGAAGTAGGTGTTGGAGCCCTCGCACCGGGTTTCCAGGTAATACGACAGATTCCGGCCGCTGCGCAACATGTCCTGATGGAACCGCTCCTGCGCCTCGGGCCGGACCTCTACCGCGACCGCGCCCCGGCGGCGGGTTTCGTCGATGACCACGGCGATGTGGCGCATGGCGTTCTCGACGAAGTAGTGGAACGCGGTGCCGGTCCAGGAGTACGGGCCGACCATGATGAACCGGTTCGGGATGCCCGCGACCGCGGTGCTGTAGTAGGCCTTCAGTTCCTCGGTGTTGTAGAACTTGCCGAGGTCGAATCCGTTGCGGCCGATGACCGTTCCGGGTTGATAGCTCTCCGGATCGGAGAACACCTCGTAGCCGGTGGCCAGCACGAGCGCGTCGATCTCGCGCTCGACGCCGTCGACGCCGCGGATGCCGTTCGGGGTGATCTCGGCAATGCCGGCGGTGATCAGCTCGACGTTGTCGCGGTTGAGTGTCGGCAGGTAGTCGCCACCCGCGCCGCCGCGGATGCACACGATGCCGAAGTCGGGGCGCAGGTGCTCGCGAGTCTGCTTGTCGCGCACCTTGTATCGCACCCAGCCCCGGTAGGCATTGCGGCCGAGGGCATCGACGCCCCGCGCGGCCGCCTTCCAGACCGGTGGCGGGGTGAAGACCGCGACGCGCAGCAGCGAGTCGATCACCCCCTGGGCGACGCCGTTGACGAGCGCCGAGCCGCCGGGCAGCGCCAGGAACCGCTGCATCCAGGGCCGCAGCACGAAATCCGGCTTCGGCAGGTAGACCTGTGGCGTGCGCTGATAGATGTCCAGGTGCTGCGCCTGCTGGGCCAGCTCGGGCGCGATCTGCATCGTGCTCGCGCCGACACCGACGATGCCCACCCGCTTACCGGTGAAGTCGTAGTCGTGATTCCACTCCGCCGGGTGCATCGAGACACCCGTGTAGGAGTCCAGGCCCGGGATGTTCGGGCGCGTCTTCGGATTGATGTAGGCGCCCACCGCGCTGATCACGAAGCGGGCGGTGATCGGCTCCCCTGATTCCAGATGTAGTCGCCACAGGGCGTTGTCGTCGTCCCATTCCTCGCGCATGACGGCGGTGTGGAAGCGCATCCGGCGCGGCAGGTCGTAGTCGCCGGCGACCTGCTCCAGATATTCCAGGATCTGGTCGCGCTTGGCGAAGAAGCGATCCCAGTCGGGTTTGCGGGCGAAGGAGAACTGATAGGTGGTGCTCGGAATATCACATCCGGCGTCGGGGTAGCTGTGGGTGTACCAGGTGCCGCCGAGGCCGCCGACCCGGTCGATGATCAGGAAATTCTCGATCCCGATCTCCTGAAGTTTCACCCCGGCGCAGATCCCGCCGATACCCGCGCCGATCACCACGACCTCGTGCTGCGGCTGCTCGGCCGCTGTCGCGCTGCGCTGTCCGGTGTTTCGTGTCATTCGGCACCGTGCCCGGCCCGTTCGCTGCTCGGCACCGCCGAGACATTTCCGTTGGTTGCGACGACTCGCGGCGATGGCGTCGAACTCGCGACGGCGCCGACCCGCCGGCCGAACAGCGGGCCGATCCCGACGAGCCGGTAGGCCGCCCGCCAGACCGGCGGCACCCAGGTGGCGAAGCGCAGGGGCAGGCGCGGCGTGACCGCGATGGTCCAGGTGACCTTCGTCCGGTCCGCGCCGAGGGCGGCGAATCGCATGTCCTCGGCGTACTGGCGCACGAGCAGGTATTGCAGCCAATTCCCGCTCACCACACCGAAAGTGATGCGCTGCTCCGGTTCGTACCGCCAGAACCGCTCGCGTTCGACCCACAGGACGCGCCACGGCCCGAAGACCGAGCCCATTTCACGCACGACACCGCTGCCGCGCACCGGCGAGCCGTAGCGCACGCCGACGCCCGGGAAAGGCAACCAGCTCCAGGCACGATCGTCGTCCACCGCGGTCCACACCGCGGGCAGCGGTGCGTCGAGGTCGCGCTCGATCGTGAACACCAGTGCGGCCGTGTCGAAGACGGTGTCATCGACCGGATGGATCGCCTCGTGTTGAGAATGCAGGACGGAGAGAATGCTCATGCTCGACTCCGGGTCGGGAGGGATGGCAGCACTCGCGAATACGAGCGCTGTGCGGTTCCGGCGCTGCGCCGGTCCTGGCGTGTCGGTTGATGTTCGGCAGATCACGCGCGGACGCGCGGCGCGGTCTCGGCGAGCTGCTGACGGTGCGCGGGCAGGACAGCACGGAGGAACGCGCCGACCTCGGCGATGGCCGCGCGGGCGTCGGGCAGCACGTCCGCGCCCGCATGGAAGACGTGGATGGCGCGATCCCAGATCTGTAGCGTGTGCGCGACCCCGGCTTCCGCGCACCGGCGCGCCAGCGCTTCCGAATCCGCCAGCAGCACTTCGGTATTGCCGACCTGGATCAGCACCGGCGGCAGGCCGGTGAAGTCGTGATTGACCGGCGACCACGCGGGGTCGAGCACGCCGTCGCGGGCGAACCCGCGTTGGACCGGGACCGCCAGCGCTCGTGCCGAGAGCATCGCATCACGGCGATCATTCGGGTGCGCGCGCTTGCCTGCGGGGTCGAAGTCGGCGAACGGCGCGATGGCCGCGATCGCCCCGGGCAGCGGCAGCGCCGCGGCACGGGCGGCCAGCGCCGCCGCGAACGCCAGGCCGCCGCCGGCCGAATCACCGGCGAAGACAATGTGTTCGGCGCGGAAGCCGCGATCCAGGAGCGACCGATAGGCGGTCAGCGTGTCGGCGACGGTGTCGGTGATGTGCCCTTCCGGCAGCTGCCGATAGGCCACGTTGAGCAACGGCAGGCGCGCCGAACGGCCGATGCGGGCCGCGAGGCGGCGGTGGCTGTGCAGTCCCCCGGCGATGAACGCCCCGCCGTGGAAGTAGAGGATCGCGCCCCGTTCGATGTCATCGGGACCGGGATCGTCTCGGTGCCACAGCCATTCGGCGCGGAACCCGGGGAACCGCACCGGCCTGCGCCGGGTGCCGCGCGCCGGCCGCAACGGCACAGCCAGCAGTTCCGCGCGGTTGGCGAGGGCGAAGGCCCGCTGGGGAGCCCACTCGCCGAGCACACACAGACCATCGATCGCGGGCCGCAACGTCACCCGCAGCAAGCCGTGTGCGAGGCGCAGCCGAAGACTGGCACGACTGGCGAGTTCGACAGTCGACCGTTCCATTCGAATCAGCTCCTCGCAGCCGCTGCCACAATCCCACTTTCAGGATTACGACGCTATCTGAATACTGTAAGTATCCTGATGCGGCTTGTCGAGAGGCAGGACAGGAGATGAGGGGTTACCCGGCCAGGCGGTCGGCGCCCCAGCTGCGGTGGACGTAGCCGATCACCCGGTCGAGCTCGGCTCGATCGACCGACGCCAATTCGCCCGGCTCCAAGGGGTCGAAGTGGAAAATGTAGAGGCGAGAAGCGAATTGCTCGAAGGGCAGGGAAGCTTCGCCGAACCGCTCACCGTGGCCGGCGGTGCCCACCACTACGCCGTCGCCCCAATCCTGACCGCTGTCGTTGTTGGGGTTGTAGAAGTAGACCCGCATCTTCTCCTGCGGATCGAGGCCGACTCGCAGCACGGTGATCGCGTGCCAGCCCACGAACCGGGCCGCGCTGTCGGTGACGGCGATCCCGGCGGGCTGCGGGTGGATCAGCGGCTGGTTGCCGTTGTGCATCGGGTGATAGCTGGCGTAGAAGTGGCGGAGGAACTCGTCGACGTCGGTCAGCGCGCCGGTCGCCACCTCGACATTGATGCGGAAACCGCGCCCCGACCACCAGCCGTGGAACTCGGGATTGATCCACCGGTGCGGATCGCCCTCGCGCCCGACGCACCGGCGGCCCATCTCCGCGTAGATGCGATCCAGGTGCGGCACCAACAACAAGGACACCGGGTCCAGATCGTGCGGAAGCGCGGTGGCCATTCCTGGATCGCTGTCGCGCGACGAGATCGGCTGGCCCTCGAAATGCATCACGATCTCGTCGTCGCGGGCGGCCCACGCCAGGGTTTGCAGCAGATAGTCGGGATCGTTGTAGGCCCACATCGACAGGGCCCGAGCCGATTGACAGGTGGGGTTGTCGCCTTGGCCGACACCCAGCGGCAGGCCGAGGATCGACAGCATGCCCGCCAGCAGCCGGGCCCGCGGCTCGGGCGCCGGCCCGAAGACATCGGTCATGCGCTGTCGCGACGAGGGCGACAGACGCAATCCCAGTTGCCGCCACAGCGCGGGCGCGACCGGGGGCTGATAGAGAATGCCGCGTTCCAGCATCAAGGTGAGCCCGTAGATGCACTGGGCCGTCTCGACGTGCACGGCCGCCTCGATCAGGCTGCGCGTCAGTTCGTGGTAGCAGAGCAGGCAATCGCGGCCGGTGTTGGACAACCCCAGCGCCTCGGCGAGCAGGTACTCCCCTTTGCCGAGCAGGAAGCGCAGCAGGACAGCGTGATACGGCGAGACCAGCCCGGTGTCATGCATCGAACGCGCGAACCCCGCCGCCTCGAACTGCAAGGTGCTGTCGTCCATCGTTTCCAGGCGCACGCGGTAGACCTCGACACCCGGATCCTCCCGGCAGGCGTCCGTGGTGCCGTAGAGGCTGCTGATCAGCCGATCCGCGCCGAGCCCGCTGGCGCCCAGATCGATATCGGGATTGCTGCGCGCGACCGCGATCTGGGTGATCATCCGCTTCACCGCTTCGACCTGAATGGGCCGCTGCCGCAGGATTCGCCAGATCTCGTCGACGAGATTCTCCAGCACCTTCTCGTAGCCGACCTCCTCGACCAGGTAGCCGAGCAGATGGCGGGACACCTGGGCCACTCGCCCCTGCTGCGCGCGCTCGGCTTCGTTCGGCGGGCTGAGCAGCATCGGCAGGTTGACCGCCAGCACCTGGGAAAGATGGCCGTGTGCCTGTTCCGCGGAGATCATCGGATGCGCGTAATCGCCTTTGGCGACGGCGAGCAGGCGCAGGTTGCTGACGGTCTCGAGCACGACGGTGTCCGCGTTCGGGCTGCGCAGCGAGCCGGTGCTCAACGACGGGATCAGAATCTGCGGGGACGCCCAATCCGTGCCGAGGAACAGGCCGGCCGCCTCAAGGTCCTGGGCCCGCGACCGCACCGCCGCGCAACCCTCCGGGAGTAGCAGCACCCGGCGCAGTGCGTCGAACACCCGCGCCAGGGTGACCTGCTTGCCGAAATCGCTGGCCTCCGCCAGTGATCGCGTGGCGTCGTCCAGAGTGGCGAGCCGCTTGTCCAAGAAAAGATCCTCCCGCGAGCCGTTCCTGTCGAACGGATCAGATGTAGAAGTCGAGTTCTTCCTGTCGCTTCAGCAGATCCCGCATAGCGTAGGGATCGTCACCGAAGAAGTACAGCAGACCCCAGTGATTACCGAATGCCGTGCGTTTGGACACCTTTTCGGCCTGCGGCGCCGTGAGTTCGTGCGAATCGTAGTATTCGTGATCCTCGGTTTCCGGCGGGAGCACCAATTGGCTGACCACACGCCGTCGCGGATAGACGCCGAAACTTCCGGCATGCCCTTTCGCGTCCACGACCTCGCGCGGGAAGAACGCCGTGATTTCCTCTTCGGTCGTCTTCGGATCGAAGGCCAGCACCAGCGCATGGTAGGCGTTGAATCCGTACGCCCGCTCCAGCAGTTCGAAGACCTTGAAGCCCGGCGGCCGGTACGCGACCTCGCCGAAATACATTTCACCGTCACTGGTGACGAAGTATTCGGGGTGCACGAATCCGAACTCGATATCGAAGGCTTTGATCAGCTTTTCGACCTGCCGGGTGATCTCCGGCCGGTACCGCTCGAGTTCCGGCGTCGCCGGCACGAAGACGGAGTAGCCGAGCCGCACGTACTCGGAGATGTTCAGGAACCGGATCTTGCCCTGGTGCACCCACGCCTCCACCGCGAACTCCCACCCGTCCAGGTGGGATTCCATCAGCACCGGGAACTCCTCGTCCGGGATCGAGTCGATTTCGTCCGCGGTACGAATGACCCGGTGCCCGAGGCATCCGGCCTTGTCGAAGGCCTTGACGTGGATGGGATCGTTGGGATCGCCGTCGAGTTTCAGCAGCGTTTGATTGACCCGCTTCAGGAAACGGACCACGTCGTCGCGATCGTGCGCCTCTTCGAAGATGCCCACCCGGATGCCGCCGAGTTGCGCGCGGCGTTTCATCAACGACTTGTCGCGCAGCAGCATCGCCTGCCCCAGCAGGCGCGGATTGCCGAGCAGGACCGAGTTGATCGCCCCGGCCCATTCCACGGTCTCCTCGAAGATCGGGATCGCGACGTCGACGCCGAGTTCCTTCAGCGTCTCCGCGATTTCCATCGACCGATCGTTGAGCCGCTCGAAATCCCATGGGATATAAGGAATGCCGTGCTCTTCGCAATAATCTTTCGCCCACTCCGGAGCCACCACGATATAGCGGCGATCGAAACGATCGACCGCCTCGACGGCATTCAGACTCCAGCCCAGCAGGGCCACGTAACCTTTATCGGTGTTCCGAACCGGTGATTTCCGCCCTGCAATCGGCAAACCGTTTCCCTTCTCACAACCTCTGGTTCCAGTTCACTGATTCCGAGGCAATTGTTCCCACATCGTCAGGCTTATCGGATACCCATGAAATCCCATAGTCAAACAGGCGTGTTTCCACATGGCTATCGAGATGCTTTGCGACCGAGCCCGATTCGCCGAGGCGGCCGATAGCACATGACATGGCCGCGGACCTTCGGCCGCGGATCGCGCCTGGCGTGGCAGGGTTTCACTGCAGGTCAAGCCCCTACAACGAAGGAGCAGCGATGTCCGCGATCAAGAAGGTTACGGTGCTGGGGACCGGCGTGCTGGGCGCGCAGATCGCCTTCCAGACCGCCTACAGCGGGTTCGACGTCACCGCGTACGACATCAACGACGAAGCCCTGAAAAAGGCCGAGGGCACGCTCGACGGATTGGTCCAGGCCTACAAGGACGACCAGGTCGCCGGCGCGGCCGAGGGCAAGGCGGACCAGGCGCGCACCAGCATCGCCCTGTCCTCGGACCTGGCCGCGGCCGTGGCCGACGCCGATCTGGTGATCGAGGCCATCCCGGAGGTGCTGAGCCTCAAGCAGGACACCTACCGCCGGCTCGGTGAGCTCGCGCCCGCGAAGACGATCTTCGCGACGAACTCCTCGACCCTGCTGCCCAGCGACATGAAGGACGCCACCGGGCGCCCGGACCGCTTCCTCGCCCTGCACTTCGCCAACAAGGTGTGGCAGTTCAACACCGCCGAAGTCATGGGGACCGCCGACACCGACCCCGCGGTGTTCGACACGGTCGTGGCTTTCGCCGGTGATATCGGGATGGTGCCCATCCCGGTCCATAAGGAAAAGGCCGGCTATGTGCTCAATTCGCTGCTGGTGCCGTTCCTGAACGCCGCGGCCGGGCTGGCGGCGGGCGGGTACGCCGAACCGCACGATGTCGACAAGGTGTGGCGGATCGGCACCGGCGCGCCGGTGGGGCCGTTCCAGATGTTCGACATCATCGGCCTCAACACCCCGTACAACATCATGTCCCACGGCGATGCCGAGACGCAGAAGCTGGCGGCGTGGCTGAAGGAGAACTATATCGACAAGGGCAAGCTCGGTGTCAGCAGCGGTGAGGGCTTCTACACCTACGGCAAGTGAGCGCCGCCCGCGGCACGGCGAGTCACTTCTCGCTCTGCCGCGGGCGCAGGATCTCGTCTCCCGCTTCGACATACCGCTCGAACAACTTCGCGACGTCGGCCAGCCGGGACCGGGCCCGCGGGGTGTCGGTGAGGTCGATGCCGTGGTGCAGGACCTCGACGAACCGCCGGGCCCGGCGCTGGCTGGCGGCGAGCAGATTCTCCAGTCCCCCAGTGGCTTCCACGAGCAGACGACGGCTGCCGGGCTGCGGGATCGTGTGGGCCAGGCCCCAGGACACGAGCTCGCGCACCCCGGTGCTGACCGCGCCCGCGCTGGACTCGCTGATCTCGGCCAGGTGATCGAGCCCGACCGGTTCGGTCTCGAGCAGCAGGTGGCCGTAGATGCGGCCGGTGGCGCGGGCCAGATTCCAGGTGGCGAACAGATCGCCGAGCTCGCGGGCGAAGTCGGCGCGCTCGATTCCGCTCATCGCCGGACCTCGGCGAGGAACTCCAGCAGGACCGCGGTGGTCGCGTCGGGGGCGTCCATGGTCACGAGGTGTCCGCCTGCCGGGATGACGTGCTCGGTGACCTGCTCCGCCGTCGCCCAGCGCGGCATCGCGGCGGCGATATTGCCGGTGCGATCGAGCGCGCCGCGAATCAGGCACAGCGGCAATGGAGTTCGGTAGGCGGGATCGGGCCGCACCAGGGTCGCGGCGGCACGCCAGACGTCGAGAAATTCGGGTTTCCCGATCCGGGTGAACGCGTCGGCGGCGTAGGCGCGGGCGGCGGGGGTCGTGGCCGAAGCGTCGGCCATGATTCGGGGCAGTCTGCCTGCCGGGATCGTCCGCAGCATCGGTGCGGCCAGCCGCAAAAGCGCTCGCTCCCAGGTTGAGAGCGGGCCGTAGTTCCAGGTCGAGTCGATCACGACCAGTGCGCTGTAGCGGTCCGGGTCAGCCCTGACAGCAGCCTGGGCGAGGTTTCCGCCGATCGAGTGCCCGACCAGCACCGGCCGCTGGAGGCCTAGGTGGTCGATCAGTGCGTTCAGATCCGACAGCGCACGCTCCGCGGTGAATCCGACCGCGCTCGGCCGGGACGCACCGTGCCCGCGCATATCCCAACCGACAGTGCGGATTCCGGCATCTCGCAACGCCGCCACTTGCGGGTCGAACATGCCGGAATCCAGTCCCGCGCCATGGGTGAACACCACGGCGGGCCCGGGGCCACCGCTGTCGGCGTACCGGATGCCACAGCCTGAAATCTCCACCACTTCAGCCATATTCACAATAATCAGAATATAACAAAGACTGCTGGAGCCGCTCCTCCGATCAGTCGGCGAGATCGAGGGCAGCGCCGACAATGGCATCGTCGTCGATACCGTGATGGCGGTAGACATCCGCGAGCGATCCCGCCTGACCGAACGTGCTGACGCCCAGCGACACGGTGTGCACCTGGTTGATGGTGGACAGGAAGGTCAGGGTGTGCGGATGTCCGTCCAGCACGGTCACCATCGGCGCGGCGCGCTGCGGCGCGAACACCTGATCGAGAATCCATGAGGGCCCGGCGTGCAGGCCACGCCTGGCCTGCGACGCTTCGAACAACAGCCCCGGACTCGTCACACACACGACATCGACATCCACGCCGAGATCCGCGAGCCGGTCTGCGGCAGAAAGGGATTCGGTGACCATCGCACCCATCGCCACCAGCGTGACCATGGGCCGCTCGGCCTTGCGCAGCAGGTACGCCCCGGCGAGCACCTGGCGACGGCGGCGCTGCCGGGCGCTCGGATCCCGCGGCACCGCGGCCAGCGTCTGGTCGACCGGCCGGGTCGACAGGCGGAGATAGGACGAGCTGCCATCGGGTCTGCCCAGCCGCGAAATGGCATCGAGCAGTGTCCATTCGACCTCGATCGCGAACGCCGGCTCGTAGCTGACACAGCCCGGCTGTTCCAGCCCGATCGAGGGCGTCTTGATCGATTGATGCGCGCCGCCCTCGGCGGCCAGGCTCACTCCGGACGGGGTGCCGACCAGAATCGACTGTCCGCCCGCGTAGATGCCGTAGGACCAGGGTTCGAGGGCGCGTTCGACGAACGGGTCGTAGAGCACGCCGATCGGGAACAGCGGTTGCCCCCACCGGCTCCAGGTGGCGCCGAGTTCACCCATCAGGCCGACGAGATTGGTTTCCGCGATACCGAGTTCCATGTGCTGGCCGGTGGGCTTCTCGCGCCAGTGCATGATCGTCTCGGCGTCGTCGTCGAACCAGTCGCGGCGTTCCCGCGGCGACCAGACCCCGACCTTGTTGAGCCAGCCCGCCAGATTCGTGCTGGAACTGACGTCCGGGCTGACGGTAACGATGCGCTTGGCGGCTTCGGGCGCCTGGCGCGTCAGGTCGAGCAGTGCGCGACCGAGCGCGGCCTGCGTGGTGGCGGTGCCCGCGGGGGTTCGGCCGAAGTCGGTAGGCACGGAAGGCGGTGCGACAGCGTCGATCTCGGGGCGACGCAGCCGCTGCGCGGTCGCCCGGCACAGCGCGCCGGCCGCGGACTGCTCGCCGAACCCGGCCCAGGGTGCTTCGGGATTCATCCCCAGGGTCGCGGCCAGCTCGGCGAACTGTTCGACCGTCAGCAGCGAGGAGTGGTTTTGCGGATGCCCCTGCGTCGGAAGGCCGTAACCCTTGATGGTGTAGGCGATGATCACCGTCGGCCGGGTGTCGTCGATCTGCGCGTAGGCGGCGCGCAGCGCGTCCAGATCGTGGCCGCCCAGGTTGCCGATGGCGCGGCGCAGCGTCTCGTCGTCGAGCCCCGCGATCAATTCCGCGATCGCCGATGCACCAGAACCGTTGCCGGGCAGACGGTTCCGCAGCTCACCGGCGTCGCAGCGCAGCAGCCGCTGGAATTCCGGATTCGACATCTCCAGGATCCTGGTGCGCAGTTCGTCGCCACCGGCGCGCGCGAACAACTCCTCGAGCAGCTTGCCGAACCGGACGGTCAGCACCTGCCAGCCGGCCGCGTCGAACATCTTCGCCAGGCGGGACGCGGTGATATTCGGGACCACACGATCCAGTGACTGACGATTCAGGTCGACGATCCAGACGATCTCCCCGAGGTCGGCGACCGAGGAGTCGAGAACGGCCTCCCACACCGCGCCCTCGTCGAGTTCGGCGTCGCCGACCAGCGAGTACTGCCGCCCGGTCCCGGTGCCGCCGATCGCGGCGTTCACGTAGCGGCGGGCGATCGCGCCCCAGATCGGCGCGCTGGCGCCGATGCCGACCGATCCGGTCGAATAGTCCACCGGGTCCGGATCTTTGGCGCGGCTGGGATAGGACTGCAGGCCGCCGAATTCGCGCAGCGTCGTCAGATACCGCTCATCGAGTTCACCGAGCAGATAGTTGATCGCGTGCAGCACCGGCGAGGCGTGCGGCTTGACCGACACCCGGTCGCCGGGCTCGAGCTGTTCGAACCACAGCGAGGTCATGATCGACACCATCGACGCGCACGAGGCCTGATGCCCACCGACCTTGAGCCCGGTCGGGTTCGGGCGTACCCGGTTGGCGTGGTGCACGATTCCGGTCGACAGCCACAGCACGCGGCGCTGGATCTCGTCGAGCGCGTCGAGGCGGATCCGATCGGGGCCGGGCGGTGGCGCCGCGGTGGCTGCGGTCATGGCGACTTCCTGGGAGACGATCACGACGAGGCGTCCTGGGCGGCGACCGGGGTCTCCGGTGGCGCTGGAACAGTCCGCTGGTGTCGAACTGTCGGAAAAGCTCACCACCGACGGCAGCTTTGCGCAATCACTTCGGAATAATTTGAGCAAAATGCACGGGGCTCACCGGCCCGGGTCGATGAAAGCTCAGCGATATGACAACCGGGGCCGGTGGCGCAGGAACCTGGGCGGCCGGGCTGGACGTTGATCGGTAGATAGCTATCACCGACTGGACAGGGAGCACGATGACCGCGAATCCGCTCCGGGTAGCAGCCCGAGTTCTCTCCGGCTCCACCTACGCGATACTCGGCTACGACGCGCTGCGCACACCGGGTGGGCGGACCGACCTGGCCGCACCGACGCTGGCCGCGCTGCGCAAAACCGTGCCGCTGCCCGAAGACGACGAGCTGCTCGTCCGGGGCAACGCCGCGGTGCAGGCCGGTGCCGGCGCGCTGCTGGCCCTGGGCAAATTCCCGCGACTATCCGCGGTCGCGTTGATCGCCTCGATGGTTCCGACGACCGCGGCGGGTCACGCGTTCTGGAAGATCGAGGATCCGGCGGCCCGGAAGTTGCAACGGGTGCAGTTCCAGAAGAACCTCGCCATGATCGGCGGCCTGCTCTTCGCCGTCATCGATACGAAGCCGAAGGCCACCGCACCGGATCCCGCGCCGGATCAGCCGCGATGACCTGCTGATCCAGCTACGCCTGCGGCGAGTGTCCGCCGCGCCGTCTGCTCGTTGTGGGTGAGGTGGTCCTCGACCGCGCGCGCGGCGACTTCGGGGTCGCGCGTGCGGAATGCCGCGATCAGATCCTCGTGGGCGCGCTCGCGACGCGCGTGCTCGCTCGGATCCGGATCGAGAAGCCCGAACCCGATGCGCACGTAGCGTTCCGCGGCGCGCCACAGGGTGGTGAGGACGCGAATGTCCCACACCGTGGCGGCGGGCTCGAGCAGAGCGAGATGGAAAGCGTGATGGCGTTCGTAGATCGCGTCCATACTCTGCTGCTCGTCGCCGAATTCGGCCGCTTGGCGTTCCAGCCGATCGAGCTCGGCATCCGGCAGCAGCAGGCAGGAGCGCCGCGCGATTTCCGGCTCGAGGACACGCCGCAGCCGGTAGACGGCGTGCAGATCATCGAGATCCAAGGGGGCCACGGTCACGCTGCGGCCCGGCCGGATGACGACCAGACCTTCACTGTCGAGGCTGCGCAGCGCTTCGCGAATGGGAATGAAGCTGACGCCGAGCATCGCGGCCAGCTCACGCAACGAGAACTCCTGCCCCGGGGCGAGAGCTCCCGACAGGATCGAGCGCCGCAGCTCGTCGGTCACCTGGGCGACGACCGAACGAGCTTCGATGGGGCGAACCGATGCATTCGAGGGCGCCACAGCGGGATGCCTCACTCTCCAGGTGTGCGAGTCGGACGCCGCACCACCGGCTGAGACCCGCGCTGCGATCGATATCAACTATAACGGAGCACTCGTCACGACTCCGGACCTCTTGCTGTTATCACATATAATTGATAGCGTGTGGCGCAGACCACAGTCACTCCTGCCAGTGCGGTGGCCCTCCTCCCACCCCCCTCCCGCGCCGAGTCGTCCCGGAGACGGATTCCGCCGCGAGCCGGCACACAGAAGGAAGCATCGAATGCGCATCGTCAACGCCGACGACCGGTTGAGCCTGGTCGTCGCCGACGGCATCCTCGACGTCGAGACCGCGAGCGCCGGGCAGTTCTCCCCCGATATCCAAGCCGTCTATCCCCGCTGGGCGGAGTTCCGCGAATGGGCGGCGAGCGATCCGACCGGCACGGTCCGGCCGCTGCCGCAGGACCGGACGATCGGAGCCCCGGCGCCGCGACCACGGCAGGTATTCGCCATCGGGCTGAACTACCGCGACCACGCCGAGGAATCGGGGATGGCCATCCCTGCGGAGTCGATGGTCGTTTTCACCAAGTTCCCATCGGCGATCACCGGGCCGTACACCGCCATCGAGTTGCCGCGCGGGTCGGTCGATTTCGAGGCCGAACTGGTGGCGGTGCTCGGCCGCGACGGACATCGCGTTCCGGCCGCCCGAGCCTGGGACCACGTCGCGGGATTGACTGTCGGACAAGACCTTTCCGAGCGTGAGCTGCAACTCGCGCCGCCGAGTCCACAATTCAGCCTCGGCAAGTCCTATCCGGGATTCGCCCCGATGGGCCCGGCGCTGGTCACCCCGGAGGAGCTCGCCGATCGCGACGACCTCGGGATCGGCTGCCTGCTCAACGGCGAGCAGATGCAGAAGTCGCGCACCGCGAACATGATCTTCTCGATCGCCGACATCATCGCCTACCTGTCCGCGATCGTGCCGCTGTACGCGGGCGACGTCATCTTCACCGGGACCCCGGCCGGCGTCGGATGGGCGCAGGACCCGAAGCGGCTCCTGCAGCCGGGTGACGTACTCACCACCCATATCGACGGCATCGGATCGATGCGTCACCTGCTGACAGCGGGCACCGCGTGAATTCGGCAGCACCCCAACATCTTCGACTCAGCACCACAATTCGATCAGGAGAGTGATCCGGATGCCGGCCAAGCCGAAATTCGCCCACGTCGTATTCCAGACCGGGCAGCCCCAGCAGATGCGCGATTGGTACTGCACGGTGCTCGACGGCCACGTGGTCTATCAGGACCAGGCGCTGTGCTTCATCACCTTCGACGACGAGCACCACCGCGTCGCCCTGCTGACACCGCCGGTGCCGCAGCAGCGCAAGAGCCCGACCACCGCAAGCGTGCACCACGTCGCCTACACCTTCGAACACCTCGACGACCTGTTGAGCCGCTACGAACTCCTGCGCGACCAGGGCGTTACGCCCGCGGTCTGCATCGCGCACGGCGTGACGACATCGCTGTACTACCAGGACCCCGACGGCAATTTCGTCGAGATGCAGATCGACAACTTCGCCGCACCCGAGGACGCCACGGCCTACATGCTCGGCCCGGAGTACGCGGGCGACTCGGTCGGGCCCGGGTTCGACCCCGAGGCGATGCTGACCGCGCGTCGTGGCGGCGCCACGGTGGACGAGCTCACGAATCGGGCCTGGTCGTTGCCGGCCGGGTTGCCGGATCCGCTGTCGGTCCTGCTCGGCACGCCCTGAAACCCCATGAGCGACACCGCATGCCTACTGTGCGCCATGGAGCGGGCAGCCGACGCCTCGATCGTGTTCCGGGACGAACTCTGGGCCGGTGAGGTGGTGCCGGGCATGGAGGTGCCCGGCTGGATCGTGCTGCGGGCGCGCCGCCACGCGGAACGCATCACCGGACTGAGCGCGGCCGAACTGGACTCCCTCGGCCACCGCGCCCGCGACCTGGTCGCCGCCGTCACCGAGGTCACCGGCGCACCCGCCACCTACCTGCTCGTCTTCGGCGAGAACCACGCCCACTTCCACGCGCTCATCGCCGCACGCGGCGAACACATTCCGGCCGACCGGCGCAACGGCGACATCCTGAAACTGCGTGCCGACCACGCCGATCCGGCCGCCGCGGCCGAGTTGGTCCCGGCGATCCGGCGCGCATACCTGAGGCACGCGAATTCCGCGGCGCTACGTTAGGAGCAAGACCATGACCTACCTCGAAGCCGGCGATCGAGCCGCCACCTTCGTCTCGCACGCCTACGCCGAGCACCTCGTCGACCTCGGCGAAGTACGGCTCAACTACAGCGTTCTCGGCGATGCCGCCAACCCGCCGATCTTGCTGATCCCGGGCCAATCCGAATCGTGGTGGGGCTACGAGAGCGCTATGCCGTTGCTGGCCGAGCACTTTCACGTCTTCGCCGTCGACCTGCGCGGCCAAGGACGATCGACCTGGACGCCGGGGCGCTACACCGTCGACAACATGGGCAACGATCTGGTCCGGTTCATCGACCTCGTCATCGGCCGGCCCACCCTGGTGAGCGGGCTGTCCTCGGGTGGAGTGCTCGCCGCCTGGCTGGCGGCCTACGCCAAGCCCGGCCAGGTTCGCGCGGTGGTCTGTGAAGACGCACCCTTGTTCGCGTCCGAGGCCCGCACCTCCTGTGGTCAACCGATCAATCAGGGGCTGGGCCCGCTGTTCACGCTGTGGAGCAAATGGCTCGGCGACCAGTGGTCGATCGGCGATTGGCAGGGCTTCCAGGCCGCCGTGCCGAGCATGATTCCGCTCCCCCTGTTGCAGGCGCTCCCCGCGATGATGCCGCCGGAGCCGGGCGCTGCCCCGGCGGACGGGCCGCCGCAGAACCTGCGCGAGTACGACCCCGAGTGGGCACGCTCCTTCGTCAGCGGCCGCGCCACCGAAAGCTGCGACCAGGCAACAATGTTGGCGAACATCAAGGTGCCGATGCTGTTCACCCATCACTTCCACCGGCGCGACGAGCAGAGCGGGATGGAGGTCGGGGCGATCTCCGATATCCAGGTCGACCGCGTGCGCTCCTTGGTGACCGCGGCCGGGCAGGACTTCACCTACCGGTCCTTCCCGGAGATGCCGCACTCGATGCACACACATCAGCCGGAGCTGTATACCGCGACGGTCACCGAATGGGTTGCGGGCCTGGGCCAGTCGGCGGTCGAGTACTCCGAATCCGTGGCACATTCATGACCGAATCCCGATCGCGGACGTCGCGCGCCCCGGTTCTCATCGTGGGCGGTGGCCCCACCGGTTTGGCCACCGCACTCGAATTGGCCCACCACGGCATCGGTTCCATCGTCATCGAGCCGCGCACCGAAGTCTCCTGGCTGCGCCCGCGGGCGAAGACGACCTCGACGCGCACGATGGAGCACTTCCGCCGCTGGGGCATCGCCGGCACCGTGCGGACGCGGGCGCCGCTGCCCCAATCCTGGTCCGACGAAGTGGTTTTCTGCACGACGCTGCTCGGGCGGGAGATCACCCGATTCGATCGCTGCTTGGCGCTGGATCTGATCCATGACGATCTCGTCGCCGAAGGCGGACAGCAAGTTCCGCAACCCCTGGTCGAGCTGGTCATGCGGGAGAAGATCGCGACACTCCCCCCGATCCGATTGCGCACCGGCTGGACGGTTGTCGCCGTCGCGCAGGATCAGGACGGCGTGACCGCCCGAATCCAGGATGGCTCAGGCGGTGCCGAGACGATCTCGGCCGCCTACCTCGTCGGGTGTGATGGTCCGCGAAGCCTGGTCCGCGACAGTATCGGCGCGAAACTCGAAGGCGGCGCCGACAACCGGCCGAACTTCAACGTCGTCTTCCGTTCGGAAACCCTGGCCGGTCGCATGGGTTACGGCAACGCTGTCCACTACTGGGTTCTGAACCCTGAGCAGCCCGGTCTCGTGGGGCGGCTGGATTTGCGAGACCAGTGGTGGTGCGTGCTCATGGGAGTCGATCCCGAGCAGGGCAACGCCGACCCGGCTCGCCTGGTACGCAACCTGATCGGAGACGATCGGTTCCCGCTCGAGGTGCTGGCCACCGACCCCTGGCGGGCGCGAATGCAGAACGCCGACCGCTATCGATCCGGTCGGATATTCCTGGCCGGCGATGCGGCACACCAGAATCCGCCCTGGGGCGGCCACGGATTCAACACCGGAATCGGTGACGCGGTCAACCTCGGCTGGAAACTGGCGGCGGTACTGCACGGCTGGAGTCCCGAAGCACTGCTGGACACCTACGAACTCGAGCGCCGCCCGGTCGCGGCCGAAACCATCGCGGTGGCCGCGCGGAACATGGCGACCCTGGGGCCCGAACTGTCGGACCCGCGACTCCTCGGCACCGACGAAGAATTCGCCGCGGCCCTGTCGGCCGTGCGGGACGCGACGCAGCGCTCCAAGTCCGGCGAATTCCACAGTCTCAGGTTGGTATTGGGTACGTCCTACGCCGACTCCCCGATCGTCGCCGAAGACGAACTCGACTGCCCCCGTATGGATCCCGATGCCGACTATCTGCCCAGCGCGGCCCCCGGGCATCGCCTCCCCCATGTCTGGTTGCGTGCCGATCAATCCTTATACGACCTGCTCGGAACCGAATTCAGCCTGGTCGGTTCGATGGATGCGGCAGCTGGACGAGCGTTGGTCACCGCCGCCGAGAGTCTCGGCGTCCCGCTGACCGTCGTCGAACTGCACCGCGACCTGGCCTTGCGCCTCTTCCAGGCACCGCTCGTGCTGGTGCGTCCGGACCAGCACGTCGCGTGGCGCGGATCCAGCATCACCGATCCGGCGAGTCTGCTCAAACGCCTGGTCGGCGAATTACGCACTGCCGCCGATTCATTCGATCGCCGCGCAGCGCCGTTGGATGCGGTGGCCTCGGACGGGTGATCGCATACGCCCGGCGACTCAGGTGAAGCGCAGCAGCATGGTCTTGCTGGTGCTCCCGGGCGCGTCGATGAGGCCGGCGCGGGCGACCTCGATGAAACCCATCCGTTCGTACAGGTGCCGGGCGGGATTGCCGGCGTCGACGCTCAGGCAGATGCCCGGGTAACGCGTTGCGGCGTCGGCGAGCAGGCGAGTGAGCAGAGCCGTGCCCAGCCCGGTGCCACGAGCGGCGGGAATCGTCGCGATCGCCAGTTCGGGGATGTCGTCGGCGACGTACCCATAGCCCGCGTTCGCCTTGTCCAGCAACCGAACCCAAGCCGCACCCCGCAACTCTTCGCCGTCGCCGCCCACCACACCGAGATCCCCGGCCTCCGCCCAACCTTCGAGATACCGCGACAGTTCCGGAACGGCCCGCAGCTGATCGGGTTCGAGCAACCCGCGCTTCGACGCGTGGGACGCCTCGTACAGCATCGCCCACAGGAACGGCTCGTCGTGCGGTTCGGCCCCGCGCAGGACCAGCACCATGATGACCGCCTTCCTCGAATCCACTGCTGAGTACACTCTGCCGGATGCTGTCGTCCACAAACCATTTCGGTCGAGCAGCGTGAAACGGGTCGTCGTCCTCGGGCGCGGTGGTGCGGGCAAATCGACCTTCGCCCGCCGCCTCGCCGCGCTGAGCGGACTGCCGGTCATCGAACTCGACAAACAGTTCTGGCCACCGGATCTGACACCGCTACCAGCGCAGCAGTGGCGAGCGATCCAGCACCGGCTCATCGCTTCGAACGAATGGATACTCGACGGCGACCTCGGCCCGTTCGACGTGCTCGATGTGCGACTGCGAGCCGCCGACACCATCATCGTGCTCGACTTCGCCTTCACGATCTGCGCTTGGCGCGCACTACGCCGCTCCCGCGAGAACCTCACCTTCTGGCGCTGGCTGATCGGCTACCGCCGGCACAGCCTTCCCCTGATCACCTCCGCGATCGCACAGCACGCCCCCGAGGCGACCGTGCGCCTGCTCCGGCACCCCCGCGACGTCGAGCGCTTCCTCAGCGGAAACCGGCCGCCTCCTGACGGCGCGCCCGCCCCTGACCGGAGATTCACGTAGCAGGCGCTCGGCGGCATCCAGCGAGCGGCATCGTCGCGCGGCGGACGTGATGCGAGAAGACTGTTGTATGGGACTCGGGGTCCCATATATCCTCGAAGTGAGACACCGGCCACTTGCTACGCCTGGTCGGCCCGAACGAGGAGATATCGATGACGCTGTCGCGATCGGTTGGGGAACTGTTCGACCAGGACTACCGGGACGCGCTGGCGACCCTGTCCGAGGGTTCGGTTCACCGCAGCTTCGATCCCTACCGGGACATCGACTGGGACGCACCGGAATTCGCCATCGATCCCGACGATCCGCGCTGGGTGCTGTCACCGGAATACGATCCGCTCGGCGCGACGGCCTGGTATCAGGCGCTGCCGCTGGACCGGCAGATCGAGATCGGCAAATGGCGGATCGCCAATGTCATCAAGGTCGGCGCGGCCTTCGAGAGCGTGCTCATTCGCGGAATGATGCAGTACATCATGAAGTTGCCCAACGGTTCTCCCGAGTTCCGGTACTGCCTGCACGAGATGACCGAAGAGTGCAACCACATCCAGATGTTCCAGGAGCTGGTCAATCGCATCGGCGTCGACGTGCCCGGTATGCGGCGGGCGTTCAAGGCCCTCTCGCCCTTTATCGGAGTGGCGGGCGGGTACGCGCACGTCATCCTGTTCATCGGCATTCTCGGCGGCGAGGAGCCGATCGACCACTACCAGAAGGCGCTCATCCGCGATGGCGACGCGGTGCCGCCCGCGGTGCTGCGCACCATGGAGATCCACATCGCCGAGGAGGCGCGGCACATCTCCTTCGCGGGCGAGTTCCTCGCGGCGCATCTGGCGCGGATGAGTGCCCCGTCGAAAGCTGTGTGCGCCTTGGCCTTCCCGCTCGCGATGCGCTGGCTGGCCGGGGAGATCATGTCCCCGCCGCGCTCGTTCGCGCGGCAGTTCGAGATCCCCGAGGAGGTCATACGCGACGCGTTCTGGGGCGCGCCGCAGTCGCGCCGCATCCTGTCGGGCTATTTCGCCGATATGCGCAAGCTCGCCACCGATCTGGGGCTGATGAACCCGGTCACCAAACCGCTGTGGTCGCTGCTGCACATCGGCGGCGCGCCGTCGCGATACCGCAGCGAGCCCGAACGGGGGACCCGGCGCACGGCGTGATCACAAGGCCGCGGCGAGGTCCCTGAGCACTTCGAGCAGGGGCCGGTCCGGGTCCAGGGCGAGATCGTGCTCGCGGGCGACGGCATCGACCACGCTCCACGCGTATCCGGCCACGGTGACGATCAGGGCGGCCCGGCTCAGGGCCGGGGCGGGGTCGCGGGTCCACCGGGTCACGGTGGCCTCGACCATGGACACGATGGCGAAAGTCATGGTGTCGACGGCCGGTTCGTCGACGACGCCGACCACCCCGGCCAGGCCCGAGACCAGCTCGCGCGTGCGCGCCGCGGTGGCGGTGGCGAGACTGGTGGCCGCGTCGATGTCGTCCGGATCGCCGACCGCCGGACCCTTGCGCAGGAAATCGTGCAGGCGCTGGTGGTTCTCGAACCAGTCCACCACCGCGTCCACCACGCGGGTGAGGATGTCGCGAATCGACCCGAGCGCCACGTTCAGCGCTTCGTCGAGGGTGTCGGTGAACTGCTCACCGATGGCCGTCCGCACCCGCCGATCCAGGTCGTCGCGGCCGGAGAACTGCCGGTACACCACCGATTTGGCCAAACCGGCCCGTTCCGCGATCTGCTGCATCGAGATCTCGCCGCCACCCGGCGTCTCCTCCAGCAGCGCGATGGTCGCCGCGACTATCTGGCCCTGCCGGGTCTCGTTGTGCGGCTGCCACCGGGCCTGCCGCCCACCCGGGGCGGTCGACGCGGCTGATCCGGCGCTCGGCACCGTCCGAGTCTAATCGCCCGCACGGCCGCCGGCGCCTACCGGCCGCCTGCGGGAACCCGGGCGCGGAAGCGGGCCGCCTCACTGTCGGCCGCCCGCACGGCCCGGTCCGCCTCGCCGCGGTACGGCCCCGGCTTCGGGCGCGGTTCGCCGCCGGGAAAGGCCAGGCGCGCCAGACTGCGGTGCACCATCCACCACTGCTGGAGCAGCGGCCCGGCGTTGTAGGGCAGCTGGTAGCGCTCGCAGATCTCTTTGACCTTCGGCGCGATCTCGGCGTAGCGACTGCTCGGCATATCCGGGAAGAGGTGGTGTTCGACCTGGTAGCCGAGGTTTCCGCTGAGGATGTGGAACAGCGGGCCGCCTTCGATGTTGGCCGCGCCGACCAGCTGCCGTCCGTACCAGCTGCCCCGGCTCTCGTTCTCGGCCTCTTCCTGGCTGAAGGTGTAGGCCTGGTCGGGGAAATGCCCGCAGAAGATGATGCCGTGCGCCCACACGTTGCGGATGATGTTGGCGGTGAAGTCGGCTGCCGCCGTCGCCAAGAAGGTGCGCTCGGCGCCGGGCAGCGCCCGATCCAGCACGTTCGCGACCGCGCCGGCCCGCCGCCCGCCCAGCGCGCGCAGGCGCCGGCCGACCCTCGAGGTGCCCGGCTGCGGCAGACGGCCACGCGCCACCAGTTGGGCCGCGCCGAACGCCGCCGCGCTGACCAGCGGCCAGCCCACGTAGTCCTTGATCACCTGGGCCCGCGCCTTGACTCCGATGCCCTTCAGGTCGCGCAGCATCTCGGCGCGCGACTTCTCACCCCGGCGTATGGCCTCGAGGTCCAGGTCGTGCAGCGCCACACCCCATTCGAAGAACGCCATGAGCAGCACGTTGTAGAGCGGCTGGGCGAGATAGACCGGACTCCATTTCTGGTTCGGGTCGATCCGCATGATCTCGTAGCCGAGATCCTTGTCCTTGCCGAGGATGTTGGTGAAGGTGTGGTGGACGAAATTGTGTGAGTGCTTCCAGGATTCCGCGGTGGAGGCGGTATCCCAGTCCCACACCGCCGAGTGGATGGCGGGATCGTTCATCCAATCCCATTGGCCGTGCATGATGTTGTGGCCGATTTCCATGTTCTCCAGAATCTTGGCCAGACCCAGGCAGGCCGTGCCGGCCAGCCACGCCGGTTTGGACGCCGAGGCGAGCAACAGCGCCCGCCCCGCCGCGGCCAGCTGGCGTTGCGCCGAGATCACCGAGGTGATGTAGCGGCGGTCGCGATCGCCCAGATCGGCGTAGACCTCGGCGTGGATGGCGTCGAATTCCTTTGCCAGTTCCGCCAATTGCTCGTCGCTCAGGTGTGCGAGCGGGCTCTGCGCTGATGTCGTCATGGAGTGTCCTTTCGATCAGAGTTCGATTTCGATGTCCCCCTCGGCGGTATGCACGCAGATGCGGACCGCCTGCTCGGTGGGTTCGCTGACCTCGCCCGTGCGCAGGTCGCGGAGCCGCCCGGAGCGCAGCACGCCGACACAGGTGTGACAGATGCCGATCCGGCAGCCGTGCTGCAGTGTCAATCCGGCCGCTTCGCCGGCGGCGAGAATCGGTGTGCCGGGGTCACATTCGGCCTCGGTCTCGCTCGCGACAAACCGCACCAGCCCGCCCCCGCCGATGCCGCTGTCACCACCGATGACCGGCTGGAACCGCTCCATGTGGAGCTTGGCGGGATCGCCGTGGGTGTCCCAGTGTTCGGCGAAGGCGTCGAGCATGCCCTCCGGGCCCGAACAGAAGGCCTCCCGGTCGCGCCAGTCCGGGCAGAGCTCGTCCAGCGCGGCGGGGGTGATCCGGTCGTGTTCGCCGGTCAGGCGCAGTTCCAAGCGCAGGCCCGGATGGCGAGCGTCCAGGTCGCGCAGGGTGTCGGCGAACATCACCTGCTCGGCGGTGCGCGCCGAGTGCGCGACGAACACGTCACCGATCGCGCCGCGGTGATCGAGGCTGCGCAGCATGCTGGCGATCGGGGTGATGCCGCTGCCGGCGCTGACGAACAGCAGCTTCTCCGGGAGCGGATCGGGCAGGGTGAACATGCCCTCCACCTCGCCGAGCCGTACCACCTCGCCCTGTTGGATGCCCTGCACCAGATACGGTGACACCGCGCCGTTCTCGACGAGCTTCGGGGTGATGCTGACCAGCCCGTCGGGTGCGTCGGGATCGGAGGTCAGCGAGTAGGCGCGCCAGCGGTAGATCCCGTCGACGAGCACTCCGAGCCGTACGTATTGGCCGGGCTCGTGCCCGCCCCATTCGTAGCCGGGACGGATGTACACCGAGGCCGCCATCGAGCCTTCCGGCACCACCTTCTCCACCCGGCCGCGCAGCTCCTCGGTGGTCCACAGGGGGTTGATGAGTTCGAGGTAGTCGTCGGGCCGCAAGGGTGTGAACAGGTGCCGGACCGCTCGCAGCACCAGCCGCCGAATCGGCGACACCTTCGGTCGTGCACCACGTTCCGCCATGTCATTCGACAGTAAACGGTCGTGCACTGAAATGTGCGAAATCTACCGAAATTGGCTGAACAGGAATGTTTCGCGAGAATAGATCAGCAGTACAACTGTGCACTAGCGGATTCCGGCGTGAATAGGGCGATGATATTGCGCGTCGCCACCGAACTCGGGCCCTGGCCAGCAGTTTTGGAGAGTTCCCAATTTTCGGAGGCCTCAGTTGGTTGGCCGCACAGTCGAGATAGTGTGTCAGGCACGAAGGCAGCACGCCGATCGCCGTCGTACAGTTCGTATTTCGTTCGTGTCAGGAGTTACACCTGTGACCAGCTCGCCTGTCGTTCCCTGGGCGGTCGGTCCGTCCTCCGCCCTACCCGGGCCGCGGTTCCCGATGTACTCCGAGGAATTCGCCGCCGATCCACACGGCAGCTACCGCGAATTACGCCGCACCTATGGTGCTTTAGCGCCGGTGGAACTGGCGCCGGGCGTCCCGGCGACGCTCGTGATCGGCTATCACGAGGCCGTGCGGATCCTGAACGACCCCGAGCACTTCCCGGCCGATCCCCGGGCCTGGCAGGACACGATTCCCGACGACTGCCCGGTGAAGCCGATGATGATGTGGTACCCGAATGTGCTGCGCAACAGCGGTGTTACGCATCTGCGCTACCGGCAGGCCAACGTCAGCGCCATCGAGGGTGTCGACCTGCACGGCCTGCACGCCATCGTCGAACGCGATGCCATCCCGCTGATCAACACCTTCTGCGAGAGCGGCGCGGCGGACCTGGTCACGCAGTACGCCTTTCCCCTGGTCTTCGCCGGACTCAACCAAATGCTGGGCTGCCCCGCGGATATCGGGCAGCGCGTGGCCACCGGCATGGCCATGCTGTTCGATTCGGTCGACGACAACGCCGTGCGCGGCATGACCATGCTCAGCGCCGCCCTGATGGACCTGATCGCGCTGAAGCGGCGCGAACCCGGTGACGACATGGTGACCCGCCTGCTGCAGCACAGCGCCGGACTCGACGACACCGAGATGCTCTACAACATCATCAGCATCTACGGCGCGGGGATCGAACCGCAGCAGAACCTGATCATCAACACCCTGCGGCTGATCCTGACCGACGACCGGTTCGCCGGTGACGTGCTCGGCGGAAGTCTGTCCACCCGAGACGCTTTGGACGAGGTGCTGTTCAACGACCCGCCGATGGCCAACTTCGCCATCTCCTACCCGCGCCAGCCGATTCCGGTCGGCGACGTGTGGCTGCCCGCCAACCAGCCGGTCATGATCAGCTTCGCCGGGTGCAACAACGACCCCTCGATCAGCGGCGGCGAACGCATCGGCAACCGCTCGCATCTGGCATGGAGCATCGGACCGCACGCCTGCCCGGCCCGATCGGTCGCCTCGCTGGTGGCCCAGGAGGCCGTCGATCAGCTGCTGGATGCGCTGCCTGAGTTGCGATTGGCCGTGCGAGCAGATGAACTGTCTTGGCGCCCTGGGCCTTTCCATCGGGCGTTGGCAGCGCTGCCGGTGGTCTTCCCGGCGAGCCCGCCACTGAATGCGATGTAGGAGAACTTCTGTGAGCCTCGAGCCTCTTGCGCTGGACTTGACCGGCATCGACATTCAAGGCGAGAACGAGCGCATCCGTGCGCGCGGACCGGTGGCCTTGGTCGAACTCATGGGTGTACCCGCCTGGTCGGTGACCGACGCCGGCCTGCTCAAGCGCCTGCTCGCCGATCCCCGGGTGTCGAAAGACGCGGCCCAGCACTGGGGTTCGTTCATCAACGGCGAGATCACGCCGGAATGGCCGCTGTTCGCCTGGGTGGCGGTGGACAGCATGTTCACCGCCTACGGGGCCGACCACCGCCGACTACGCAAGCTGGTCTCCCCCGCCTTCACCCACCGCAGGACCGCGGCGCTGCGTCCGCGCGTCGAGGAGCTGGTGACCACGCTGCTCGACGACATCGCCAAGACGCCGGAGGGCGAAAGCGTCGACCTGCGTGAGAGTTTCGCCTACCCGGTGCCGATCCAGGTGATCTGCGAGCTGATGGGCGTGCCCGACGAGATGGAGCCCGCGTTGCGCACCTGCGTGGCCCGCTTCTTCGACACCGAGATCACCCCGGAGGCCGCGCAGGCCAACTACCTCGAAATGTTCGGCCTGGTAGGCGAACTCGTCGCCCTGCGCCGGGTGCAGCCGGGTGACGACATCACCAGCGTGCTGATCTCCACCCCCAGCGAGGACGGTGAGCTGCTGACCGAGAAGGAGCTGCTGGACACGCTGATGCTGGTCATCAACGCCGGCCACGAGACCACCGTCAATCTCCTCGACCAGGCCATCTTCAACCTGCTCACGCACCCCGAGCAGCTGGCCGCGGTCCGCGAGGGCCGGGCCACCTGGGAGGACGTCATCGAGGAAACCCTGCGTTTCGAGTCCCCGGTCGCGCACCTGCCGCTGCGCTACGCCATCGAGGACATCGAGATCGACGGCATCCGCATCGCCAAGGGCGAGGCCATCCTCGCCTCCTACGCCGCCGCGGGTCGTGACCCCGAAATCCACGGCGGCACCGCGTCCACCTTCGACATCACCCGAACCAAGAAGGACCACTTGGCTTTCGGTCACGGTGCGCACCACTGCATCGGCGCTCCCCTGGCTCGCCTGGAAGCCCGGATCGCCCTGCCCGCCCTGTTCGAGCGCTTCCCCGCCCTGCGCTTCGCGGTGGATCCGGCGGAGGTGCCGCCGGTGATCGGCTTCATTTCCAACGGTCACCAGGGACTTCCGGTGCACGTGCACCCGTAGCGGTCGGCGAGGAGCTACCCGCGGGTGCGCGATCGCACCCGCGGATACTCGGGGCTTATCGACAGGTAGTGGGCGCGGGCGCGCCGGCGAAGCGGTCGGACAGATAGTTCACGGCTGTGAATATTCCCAAAGCGCCCTCGGTGACGTGCTCGCCGATCGGATTCTCCGCCAGTCGCACCGGAACTCCGGCGGCGCAATACTTCTCAGCCAGTGCGCGGGCGGAGCCGATGGGCGCGAACTCGTCGCCGACGGCGTGATAGACCAGCACCGGAGCGGTCGGCGTGCCCGCGCGGAAGAGCGGGCTGGCCTGGCGGACGACCTTGCTCAACTCGGCGTTGTTCGTGAGTGAACCCGGCCAGGCCTCCAGCTCCGCGATGCTGAGGAAGGGGTGCGCGATAGCTGCGTCGAGCAAGCAATCCGCCTGGGCGGCAGCCAGCATCCCGCGGCCGGACTCATTGAGATACTGGAGCACATCGGCCTCGGGATAGGAGCGATTCAGGCCGGCCAGGCCGAGAACCGCCGCACCACCGGCGATTCCGCCGCTGAAGCCCGTCAGAGCAGACTCCAGATCCGCTGTAATTCCGCCCAGCGCCACACCGGCAAAGCGCAGTTCCGGCGCGTAGGAGTCATGCGCTTGCGCGGCGATCGCAGTCGCCTGCGCGCCACCGGAATACCCCCACA
Organism: Nocardia sp. NPDC050712; assembly: GCF_040654295.1. NCBI lineage: Bacteria > Bacillati > Actinomycetota > Actinomycetes > Mycobacteriales > Nocardiaceae > Nocardia > Nocardia sp. NPDC050712. The sequence goes on along the minus strand of NZ_JBFAHT010000002.1, from coordinate 461,866 downwards.
AACCGATCGGGGCGGCCGGATCGATAGCCGCCGGCGCGAACGCCTTGGCCGCGCGAATGCCATCCAGGACGCCGTGGACATAACCCTCGGCACCGAACAAATCGGAGTCGGGCCCCTGATAGTCCGGCACCACCACGGCCCACCCCTGCTGGAGCGCGAAGCGCACCTGCCCCGTCTCGGTGTACGCGTTACTGGTACCGCGACCGAGGCCGCCACGCAGCGCGTAGGAGGGCGCGCACTTCGAGCCGACACCGTCCTCGGCCATCTGATACGACACCAGCGGACGCGGGGCCGCCCCGGTCCATTCCTGCTGCGGCACAAGCACTGTGGCGACATAGCCGCGGGCCCGCCCGTGATTGTCGACCGTCTTGTACTGCACCTGCCAAGCCTGTGCCGCCAGCGGTTGCGTGAACGACTCGGCTTCGATCGGCCGAGACGCGAGCACCGAGCCGTTGGGCAGGTTTTCGATACCGGGCCGCTCCGCGTAGAACGAGTCCTGTTCCGGCAGCGGCACAGCTGTGGCCCCGCCCGCGCACAACGTCGTCATCGCTACAACCGCGGCGACCACCGTGGCCCGCAAAGTCGTTGTCCCCCTTGAACGCATCACAAACCTCTCCCCGAGAACCTGTTCTAGTTCCCCTTGCGCGGGAGTGTAATACAGCCCTGATGTTTCACGCGGCGGTCCGCGTCCAGCAATTCAGCAAGCCGTGGAATCGCGAACGCGACCAGCGGCCGCACCGGAATCAATCGGCATCGTGCGGAACCGACTGTCACTTCCGCGATGTCGGCGTGCTCCTCGAATTCACGACCGATCAAGGGGAAGTACCTCCCATTGTCGTCGGCGACGTCGAGCGTCTCGACCCATGCTCGCTCTCCGTCGAGGTCCTGCGGAAAGCGGCGAATTTTCAGGCGCGGGTCGGGCGTAAGGCTTTCGGCATAGTGCAGGAAAGTATTTCGATCGTGCCCCACCCCGGCGAGGAGGATGTGGCCGCCCAGGTCGTGCAGCCGACCGAACGGTGAAGCACGCCCGACCGCGAATCCGAGCGTTTGACGTCGAACGATCTCTGCCGCCCGAGCGCCGATCGCGGCAACGGATACCTGCGGATGCGCACTGCGCACACTGCCCGGCATGCGACGCAGCGATTCCGGAATAGCGCCCATGCCGGTGGACGGCAGGCCGGGATGGAAGGCTGGCACGGCCGCGCGACGAGCGATCACCGCCGCGTCGGGAATGCCGGGGCAATCGCGATCGGGGTCGGTGACCTGCGAGGTGAAGGCGGGAGCGACGAGCGTTCCGTCCGGGCCGAGGACGGACCGCAGACTTCCGATCACGGTGTCGGCTCCGCCGTCGACGCGGCCGAAGCTGGACAGCGACGAGTGCACGAGCACCGACATGCCCGCCCGGAGTCCGACCCGGCGCCATCCGTGCACGAGGTCGGTGTGGGTCAGCACATCGGGGCGTGGTTCCGTCGAAGGCGTCACGACTTCGCCAAGACTGCTCGAAGATACGCGAAGATCTCCGCCCTGGCAGCTTCGGCCTGAGGTTCCACGCCCGGCAAGGTGAGGAACGCGTGGCGTGCGCCTGGATACTCGGTGAGTCGCACCGGCGTGCCGGCCGCACGCAGCCGCTCGGCGTAGCGACGGCCGTGGTCGGCCACCGCGTCCCGGGTGGGCACGACCAAGAGTGCGGGAGCGAGCCCGCCGAGATCCGCGCAATACAGCGGCGAGAGCACCTGCGGATCGTGACCCTCCGGAATGGCCAGCCGCTGGAAGAACCGCAGTTGCGGCCGGGCCCGGCTCGGGCGGTACGCGTACTCGGCCATGGTGGGGTAATCGAACATCGTCGCCGTCACGTCGACCGCCGGATTGACCAGCACCTGCGCTCTGAGCTCCAGGCCGCGATCCCGGGCCCGGATCGCCGTCAGCGCGGTGATCAGCGCGCCACAGCTCTCGCCGAAGACGGCCGTGCGGGTGGCGTCGACGCCCCACTCCGCCGCGTTTCGCACCACGTGGTCGAGCACCTCCCACCCGTCGGCGGCCGCGTCCGCGAGTGAGGCGGGGCCGAGGAGGCGGTGCTCGACCGAGACGACGACGGCGGCCAGCCGGGCGGCGAGATGGCTGTTGGTCCAATCGCACTGGGCGGCCGTGCCGACGAATCCGCCGCCGTGCACATGGACCACGAGCGGCAAGGCGGCTTCCGCCCTCTCCGGGCGGTACACGCGGACCGGTAGGTCCCGGCCGGGCAGCCCTACCTGATGCCACGCGATCGTGGCGCCGGGATCCGGTGTTCCGAGCACCTGCCGCGCCGCGGCGGATGCCCGCCAACGGTTCTCCGCAGCACGGTAGGCCAGGAGTTCCTCGGTCGTGATCGCTGCGAAGTCTGGTTCCAACGGTCTTGTCGCGGTGGCGATCTCGTTCATTTTTTCTACCTCCAAAGGGGCGCGAACACTTCCGAACCCATTATGCACGCGGTGCGTGCAACAGCAAGTGCATAAGATATGCTGGACTCGAACGAGAGGAGCGAGATGACTGGCCGCAGGCGCTGGACGACCGATGAAATCTTGGATACGGCAGCGGAATTGCTGCGCACGAGCGACGCGGAGTCGTTCAGCGTGCGTAAGCTCGCCGCGGCGCTGGGCACCGACTCCTCCAGCCTGTACCGGCATTTCCGCAACAAGACCGAACTGCTCCGCGCGGTCGTGGACCGAGTCGTGCTGGCCGCCATGGAGGGCTACCACCCCGAGGGCAACTGGGAGCAGCGCATCACCGGTCTGGCCCTGCGGCTCCGGGAGGCATTCGCCGAGCAACCCCAACTGGCTACGGTGTGGGGCCGCTATGCCTCGAGCGGCACCGGATCGCGCCTGCTCATGGAAGAGCTCCTTCAGGCCCTGCGTATCTCCGGCCTGCCCGACGAGGAGATCCCGATGCGGTATCACCGCCTCGTGGTCCTGCTCGCCGCATTGATCTCCGCTGACGGCGGCATCGGCGCCACCGCCCCCGAAGAGTACGAGCAGGGAATGGAGCTCTTTCGTGTAGCGGTGCTGGGCGCCGATCCCGAGCGATTCCCCGCCCTATCCCACTTCGCTCGCGACATCCGCCCACTCGGAGCAGATCGGGGCGCCGCGTTCGAAGAGATACTTGCCGCCCAGCTCTCCTACCTTGCGACCCAGATCCCGTGAGCGATGTGGTGATTCGCTGCCAGGTTCGTCGCGGAAGCCCGTCCAACCGGGGCAGCCACCGATGAGTTCCGCTGCCGCGGGCGGTCATACTTTGCGACCGGTTCGAACTCAGACGGAGGTAACTGATGGTGATCGTCGCAGGGCATATCGTGGTGGACCCGCACCAGCGGGCGTCCTACCTGGCCGACTGTGTCGGCGTCGTCGAGCAAGCTCGTCGCGCGGCCGGTTGCCTCGACTTCTCGATCGCGGCCGACCTGGTCGATGCCGGCCGCATCGTCATCTTCGAGCGCTGGGAGTCGCGGGCGGCCGTCGAGGCCTTCCGCGGCAGTGGCCCTTCCGACGCGCAGAATGCCGAGATCCGCGCCGCGTCGGTGGCCGAGTACGACATCGCCGAGGTGCGTTCGCTGAGCTGAACCCGACGCCACTATCGGTGGACTCCGAGGCGCATCACCGGCTGGAGCCGCAAACGCCCCGGCCTCCGGCATATCGACCATCACGACGCGTATTCTTACCCTTCGTGCCGACTGGTGGGAGCAAACAGGTTCGCGCCGCGCGCAAGCGCAAGAAGCGGATGCTGGCCGTCAGCCACGACCTCACCGACGTCCAGTGGGAGGCGCTCAGGACGTCCTGGGGCGGGTGCGCCTACTGCGGCTCCCCCGGCACCGCGCTCCAGAAGGACTGCGTACAGGCCATTTCGCGGGGCGGCCGATACACCCTCGGCAACGTCGTACCCGCGTGCGCGTCCTGCAACGCCAGCAAGTGCAACGCCGAAGTGACCGGCTGGCTGCGGCGCAAGAAACTCGACGAACGCGCGTTCCTCGTGCGCCACTACGAGATCTCGGCCGAGCTCACTATCCGGTTCGCGGAGTGAGATAACCCGGCTCCGAACACCGAGTGCGACAACGGGCGGGGATCGGTCCTGGAACACGTTTCGGTGCACAGGGTTTCACCATGATCACCCGGCGGTATAGCTGAAGTATGGCGTTTTCGAAGTCTTGGACCTCGTTCGCGGCGGTGCTGGTGGCCGCTTTCGTGTTGTCCCTCATGACCGTTCGTCCGGCCGCGGCGCAACCCCGGCTGGTGGAGGACGTGCCGCTGGCCGACAACATCTCCCGGATCGATGTCTACTCCCCCGCGATGGATCGGGTGATCACCAATCGGGTGATCCACGCGGTCGACGGTCCCGCACCGACGCTGTACCTGCTCACCGGCATCGGCGGCGGTGAGGACGGCATTTCCTGGTGGGACAACACCGACGTGCGAGAGTTCTTCGCGGACAAGCACGTCAACGTGGTGATGCCGGTGGGCGGCAAATTCAGCCTGTACACCGATTGGGTGGCCGACGATCCCGCGATCGGCCGGAACCGCTGGGAGACCTACCTCACCCGGGAGCTGCCCGGCGTGCTCGACGCGCGCCTGGGCAGCACCGGGCGCAACGCGATCGCCGGGGTGTCGATGAGCGCGGCTTCGGCGGTGAATCTGGCGATTCAGTCGGGCACTCTGTACAGCGCGGTCGCGGCGTACAGCGGCTGCCCGTGGACCGCGGACGCACTCGGCACCGCGATGATCAACGCCCAGGTCGGGCGTGGCGGCGGCAACACGGCGAACATGTGGGGTGCGCCGGGTGACACGATCTGGCGGGCGCACGACGCCTTCGCCAACGCGGGGGCGCTGGCCGGGAAGACCATCTACCTGTCCGCGGCGACCGGCACACCGGGCGCTATCGACGAGGGCGGGTTGGCGCTCCCGCCCCTGGAGGCCATCGCGGGCTCCTGCACCGCGGCGTTCGCGGACCGGCTGACCCAGCTCGGACTGCCCGTCACCCACGTGAACCGCCCGGAGGGCGCGCACACCTGGGGGCAGTTCGAGACCGACCTGCACGACTCCTGGCCGCACCTGGCCCGCGCCATCGGCGCCTGACCCCGAAAACTCGAACGGCCCGAGATCATCTCGGGCCGTTGGTTTTTGGGAACTTCGATGCTGCTAGTCGACCGAGGCGGCCAGCCGATCCGCATACGGGGCAACGAATTTGCCCACGATGGGTAGCTCGGCGCGGACGCCACCGGTGTTGTTCGCCTGGACCATGGCCATGATCCAGACCACGACGGCCAGAATCACGACCGCGAATGCGGCGAGGCTGAAGATGATGCCCAGGGTGCCGAGCAGCGAGCCGAGGATGCCCAGGACGAAGTTGACCACCGAGACCGCGCCGAAGAAGACGATCGACTGCGCGGCATGGAATTTCACATCGGGATCGTTCTTCCCGACGAACAGGAAGATGATGCCGGTGAGCCACCCCAGCACGTAGGACAGGATCGCGCTGGTCTTCTTGTCCAGACCGGCGGACTGCGGCTGGTTCATGGGGTGTTGAGGAGATGTCATGAGGTAAGTAAATACCGTAGATGACACCTACCGATCCCAGGTTTGTGAACAACCAGTTTTATTCAGCGTTCCAACGGGCGAAGTCCGATCATTGCCCGGGCGCTGGCGTAGGTATAGCGCCCGTTTCCGTGGGCGGCGAGCCGGCCGGATCCGGTGAGGGCAGTGCGGTCGACGTTCACGGCCAGAAACGGAATGTCCCACGCGATAGCGCCGTTTCGCGGGTCGACCGCCCAGAGTCCGGTGCCGTCGGACAGGACAACGGTGTCCCCATCCCATGCCTGGATCGTGCCGAAGCGGTTGTCGTCGGCCCGCCACAGTCGGTGTCCGGTGCGCAGGTCGAGCCCGGATATCGTGTGCGCGTCCAGGTCTCGCAATAGCGCGAGGTCGCCGAGAATCGCTGCCGCGGTGCCGTTCGCGGAAACGGGATTGTCTGGGCTGGTCTGCGCGGGCACGGAAATCAGGTCGGGGCTGCGCCACATCAGACTGCCGGTGCGGCGGTTGTAGGCGCTGTCGCCGAGCAGGACGGGAATGGTTTCGTCGGTGGGGCGATCGATCGAAAGGCTCTGGGCGACTGCGCTATCCGTGGTGGCGATGGCGTGGCCCGTGCGGTCGAGCAGGGCACTGCCCGTGATCCTGTCACCGCCGCAACCGGATCGGGTGTGCACCACCAGCGTGCCGCTGGTCCCGGCGGCGTCGGAACAGCCGTCCAGGTCCGCACTCCAGGTCTGCTTCCCGTTGGCGAGGTCGAATCCGGCGATATCGGCGCCGAGGGTGAATATGCCCTGGCCGTGCGACACATCCAAGGCGTCGAAGGGCAGGTCTTCCCAGGAGGTGCCCATGCCGAACGCCTGGGACCAGTACGCATCCGGATCGGCCAGGGTTCCGGAATGAACACGCACGTCATCGGATTCGACGTCACCCTCGGCGACGTACAGGCGATCGTCGAGGGTCGCGAGGGCGAAGGGGTACCAATCGGTCGGCGTGCGCGTGAGCTGCCCGGTGGCGACATCGAAGGCGATCAGCGCTTTGTCGTGGCCGAAACACACGATCTGGCCGTCGACCGCGGTGGGTCCGCAACCACGCAGGTTCGGGGCGGGGGTCTGCCAGCGTCGCGCGCCGGTGCGGGCGTCGAAGCCGGTCAGCACAGGATCGCGCAGGTACATGTCGTCGTCCGGGACCCCGACAACGGTCACCAACGTGGCCCCGGCGTCGACGAATCCCGGTTCGCCGGTGTCGAATTCGGTGCCGGCCCGGGGGTCGCGGAATTCCGCGCCTGGCCCGTCCGTACGCGGCACCGACCGACCACGCGAGGCCCGGAGCGGCGTCCGCGGTGCCGGTGATCTTGCGCGTCCCGTCCGCGGGCTGGGAGAGGACCACCACCGCACCGGCGGTGGTGAGGACAGCCGCCGCGGCGGCCAGCACAAGGTTGCGCCGCCCGGACCGGCGGGTGACGGTGGCAGCACCATTGTCCATGTCCAGCATTGTGTATTGCCGCACCGACATGGACCCACCCGCCGGTGTGGAGAGCAAGGTCACCAGCCTCGAAGTTGCCCCGCCACGCCTGGATTTGCCATGGTGGAAGCCGGTCCCTCGATGGGACTCCGGACGAGGGAGCCGTACCCGGCACGCGACAAGACGGCCCTGGAGGTCCGTCATGTCATGGTTGATTCTGGTGCTGTCCGGTGCGTTCGAGGCGGTCTGGGCGACCGCGCTCGGCAAGTCCGAGGGATTCAGCCGGCCACTGCCGACCGTCATCTTCCTCGTTGCGTTGGTCATCAGCATGGCGGGTCTGGCTGTCGCGATGCGTGGGTTGCCGGTGGGTACCGCCTACGCGGTCTGGGTCGGAATCGGTGCGGTGCTGACGATCGCGTTCGCCATGGTGACCGGGTCGGAATCGGTTTCGGTGCTGAAGATCGCGTTTCTGGTGGGGATCGTGGGCTGCGTGATCGGGCTCAAAGTCCTGCACTAGGCCGCGTCGCCTGCTCGAGGTAATGCCGATCAAGACTATTGCGACGCAGGGACATCACCGTCCATGCGGCGGCTCCGGGTGATTTCACTCTCAGGGAACGTTCGCGGGAGGCATGGGAAAACTATGCTCGACGATGAAGATCCCAACGGAGGGAGCTCGAGGATGAGATCAGCATCCACGACGCCAGGGGCGACCGCACGGCCCGTGATGATATTCGATGGTGACTGTGCGTTCTGTACCTCCAGCGTCGATTTCATCCGCGCCCGCATCAGACCGGACATCGATTTCTCACCGTGGCAGCGACTCGACCTTGCCGCCCTGGGACTGACCGAACAGCAAGCCCAGACAGCCGTCCAGTGGATCGACGGTACCGATGGCCGAGCCTCTGGGGCGCGCGCCTTCGCGTTGCTTCTGCGGCGGGCTTCGCTGCCTTGGCGCGCAGTGGGCACGATCATGCTGGTCCCGCCGATCAACTGGCTTGCGGCTGCGCTCTACCGCCTCGTCGCTGATCACCGGCACCGCCTGCCCGGGGGCACACCCGCATGTGCGCTCCCCACCCCGAAGCACGATCCGGGGCGCACCGCGTAGGTTCGCGCAGTCGAGAGAGGTCCGTGATTCCGCTCAGTCGACCAGGGCGCCACAGGTCAGGTTGAGGATCGCGCCCGTCATGGCGCCTGCCCCCTCGGAAGCGGCGAAGACCGCCGCCTCCGATACCTCGGCAAGGCGGGGAAGACGCCCCAGGCGGGTGTCACGGATCAATGGCTGAAGGTGTTGGTCGTCTTCGAGCAGACCGGGGACGGTCTCCGGGGTGAAGTTGGGGCGGATGCACACGACCCGGACGCCTTGGCGGCCGACCTCGCCCGCGAGGCTGCGATTGAGGGCTTCGATTCCAGCGCAGGCGATGTTGAAACCTCCCATGCGGTGGCGGGATTCGCCGGCGGCCGAGGCGGAGAGCAGGACGATGACGCCGGAGCCCTGTGCGGTCATCCGGCGGGCCGCCGCTGTCGTGGTGATGAAGTGCGAACGCGCCGACTCCACGATCGGCGTCATGAAGTCTTCCAGCTTCAGATCCACGAGTGACACGTCTTGGACCGCGCTCATGCCCACAGCGTTGAAGGAAACGTCCAGACTGCCGGCCTGCTCGACGACACGACCGGCGTGCGCCTCCACGGCGTCCTGATCGAACACGTCGATCCGGGAGGCCGTAGCGCGGCCACCCAGATCCACGATCTCCGTGGCCACCGCCTCGAGCGTCGCCTGGGTCCGGCCGACCAGGTGCACGTAGGCGCCTTCGCGTGCGAACGCCCGCGCCACCGCGCCGCCCATCATTCCGGCCGCGCCGTACACCACCGCATTCTTACCGTTCAATCGCATATCAGAATTGACGGTCCGCGGCCCCGCAATTCATCGCAACAGCGCTCGATTCCAGTGCGTGCTCTCGATAACGCGCCGCGGTCACGTGGGTATGACGATGGGGCAGGACATGTTGCCTACCGCGCAAGCGAACGCCTCGATGAGGTTCTGCGCCAACTCGGCGGAACCGGTACCGAGCGAACTACTCCCCGTACCGGCAGGTTCCGCGGCGGCCGTGCCGGCCGCAGTGACAATTCCGGTGGCGACGGCAATAGCGGCGACACTGCTGCGCAGTGTTCGATTCTGGAAGTTCATGGCCGAATCGTATAGTCGGGCAGATGATTTCGGCTGCCCCCGAATGCAGGGGCGCGGCAATTCAGCCGTGGGCCAATTCCTCGGCCATGCGGGCGGTGATGGTGGCCAGGACGCGGGCCGCGGTGGCCAGGTCTTCAGCGGGCACCGTGCCGTAGGCGGCGTCCACGATCGCGCCGGACTCGGCACGAACCTTGCTCACCACGGCCTTGCCTTCGGCGGTGGACTCGAGTCGGCCGTGGGGTGTGTTCGCCAGTAAGCCCTTGTCCAGTAGTGCGTTCAGGGCGGCTTCGACGTCGGCGGAGGTCCACTGGGTCAATCCGGCGATCCGGTTGATATGCGCACCCCGCTCGACCGGCTCGCCAGTGGCCTGATTCAGCACGATCCACTGCTTCTCATCCAGAGTGGTACCGGTCAGCGCGCGGGATAGCACTGCGGTGTGGTGCTTTTCGGCTTGGCCGATGATCGAGGGAGTCAAAGTGGCAGGGGCCGATTGGGTCGCGGTGGTACTGCTTCGCGCCTCGGCGGTTGTTCCGCCGCAACCGGTAAGCAATGCCGCGCCGATTGCCGAGACCGCGATCCAGGCAACGGTAGTTCTGCTGTTCATTTCGTGAAGCCTCTTCTGTGGATGAACGAACCCCGCGGCGGTGCTCGCGAATTCGATTCAGGCCCTGGTCAATTCCTGGGCCATACGGGCAGTGATGATGGCCAGGACGCGGGCCGCGGTGGCCAAATCCTCGGCGGGGACCGCGCCGTAGGCGGCGTTCACGATCGCGCCGGACTCGGCACGAACCTTGCCCACCACGGCCTTGCCTTCGGTGGTGGGCTCGAGCAGGCCCTGAGGTGTGGCGGTCAATAGAGCACTGGCCAGCAGTGCGTTCACGGCGGCCTCGACCTCGGCGCGGGCCCACTGGGTCATTGCGGCGATCCGGTTGATGTGAGCAACCCGCTCGACCGGCTCGCCACCGGCTTGATTCAGCACGATCCACTGCTTCTCATCCAGGGTCGTGCCGGCGAGCGCGCGGGCCAGGACCGCGGTGTGGTGCTTCTCGGCCTGGCCGATGATCGAGGGATTCAGGGTGGTCGGGGCGGCGCTCATTTGCGATCTCCTTGTTCCGGCGAGGTGTAGTGACGTGCTCCATTTTGACACTGAGTACCAGAAGTGCACAAGTATCAATTTGAACTTAGTTTCTTTCGTGCCTGAGGTTCTTCGAGCGCTAGGATCTCGGCATGCCTTCAGACGACCGCGCCCTGCCGCTGCGGGAGCGCAAACGGCTCCGCACCCGCCGCGCCTTGGCCGACGCCGCCCTGGCGTTGTTCACCGAGAAGGGTTTCGCCGCAACCACTGTGGAGGAACTGGTCGAGGCGGCAGAGGTCTCGCGCAGCACGTTCTTCCGGGCATTCCCCACCAAGGAGGCCGTGGCCGTCGAGGCCGAGACCGAGCTCTGGACCGGCTATCTCCAAGCCCTCGCCGTGCGCGAACTCGCCGGGCCGACCCTCACCGCGTTACGCGACGTCCTCACCGACGCGGCCACCGCGCTTCCCGACGACTGGGACGAGCGCTACATCGCCACCCGCGGCCTCATCCTGACCGCCCCCAGCCTGCTCGGCTACATCGAGTACGCCCGGTCAGGGGTGGAAACCGAAGTGACAGCACATCTTTCATCGAGACTCGCGCTTTCCCCCGGCGATCTGCGCCCCCGCATCCTCGCCGAACTGACCACCACGGCCTGGAGCATCGCCGGGCGCGGCTGGGTCGCCGCCGACGGCGCCGGCGGCCGATCCGCGCTTCTCACCCGCCTGCACGAGGCCTTCGCCGCCATCCCCGACGCCTTGTGCACGGAAGCACCACCGACCCGTTGATTTTCCAGTTCTACACAGGCGCGAAGATGGTCAGCCGCGAGCCCGTCGCCCGTCGCGTGCCTCGGTGACGATCTGCGCGATCCGATCCGCACGGGTGGTGTCTCGCGCGGCGCTGACGATCCACCACAGCATCTGCTTGCGCGCGCTGGGCGGGAATCCGTCCCAGTTGGCGCGAGCCGGCGGGTCCAGGTCGAGGGCTGCCGCCAGTTCGGGCGGCTCCTGCAGGTCTTCGACTTGGTCGGCGATGGTCCACCAGCCGTTGGACTTCGCCGCCGCGATGGCGCGGCGGCCCGCGTCGGTCATCAGGCCTCGGTCCGCCATGTCCGCGGCGCGTCGGCGGTTGAGCCGGGTCCACGCGCTCTTGCTTCGACGTGGCGTGTACAGCTGCAGGCCGCGCTCGTCGTCGAGGATGGTGTTGGTGGAATCGATCCACCCGAAGCAGATGGCTTCCTCGACGGCGTCGGGGTACGGGCAACGTGGGCGTTCGGTTCCGGAGCGCCAGGAGCACAACCACACCCCGCGCGCGGACGTGTGGTTCTGCTCGAGCCAGGTCCGCCACTGCGGGCGGGTCTCGGCGTGGAAGATCGGGTAGTCGAACTTCCCGGTGGCGGCATGGGCGGATGCCGATCGCGGCGCGGTCATGTGCCGAACGTACGTGCTCAGGGTCTCGCATGTCGCGGCGAGCCTGTCCGCGGTGTTTCTTCGCTCGCGCCACGCGCGGCGCCGGGGTAACAACGGCAACCCGTTAGCCGATGGAACAATGAATTCGAAGCCATCTCATGCCATCGCCCCTTGCCGCAATAGCAGTTGAAAGGCTGAAATGCCCCATCACAAACTTGCCAAAATCTCTCTCGCCGCCGGCGCGGTAGTAGCCGCCCTCATCGCCACCAGCGCCCCCGCCGCGGCCTCGAACTACATCCCCGTCGAGTTGCCCATGACCACCACGGGCGCCTACGGCCCGGGCTGCTCCGGCGACGTCTGGGCAGTAGGCAACGTCTATCCGGACGGCGATGTCCCCGGCACCGTAGACCTCCAGCTCAAAGGCTGGCTGAAGGTCTTCGGCGTCCCCGCCCCGTGGTGCGGCCTGGCGCCCACAGTCCAATGGCGCAACCTCGACACCGGCGCCACCGGCCAGGCCTCCACCGCTCTCGGCGCCTGGCAACCCTTCTTCTGGTCCGCCCCCGTCGTAGGTAACCTCCGCCTCGTAACCGGCCCTGGCCAAGTCGAATTCACCCTCACCACCGACCTCCCCCACACCCCGAGCGTCACCAACTTCCGGGTGTACTGATAAATACCTCGACACCGGTCGCGGTGATCGAGGATGCTCCCGGCGATGACCAGAATCGACGACACTCCGCCCGCGTGGGACGAACGCACCAAATGCGAGGGCGTCTCCGCCGGGAACGCCCGCAAGGCACTCCTCGCTGGAACAGCCTGGACAGCAAGGCCGAGCGCACCATCCGCAACGGCGTCCGCGTCGACCTGCGCTGGATTCTGCTGCACCTCACCGAGGAAACGGCCCGGCACAACGGCCACCTGGACATCCTGCGCGAGTTGCTCGACGGCGCTACCGGCAAATGAATCCCGCCCGTCGCTTAGGTGGGGCGTCGGAAACGTTGCGGGAGTTGTCCTTCGAGCACAAGCGTCTGTCCTACGACGCGCTTGGGATTCCGGCGAAGGAGTTGGCGCGGTTTCGAGAAGGCTGGTCTTCGACTGCCCTCGCGCCGCGCGGGTCGGTTGCTCTCATCCGACCCGCGCGGCGCGGTTCTCTGCGCTACACCTCGAGGGGGACGTGTTCAGCCCGCGCTACCAGTAGATGGGCGCGCCCGGCGCAGTTCGCAGGCCGCCCGGTCGGCGTCAGGCCGGTCCGGACCGGAACGGGCGCAGCCCTGCCAGGTGTAGCCCTGCGCGTTGTAACCCTGTCGGTCATAGCCCCACCGGTCGTAACCCCAGCGGTCGAAACCCCAGCGGTCGTAGCCCCAGACATCGAAGCCGTCGGGGCCGTAGGGATCTTCCGGCTCAACAGGTTTCGGAAATGACGGGGTCTTCACGGGCGGTTCGATCGTTACCGGCGGAACAGTGGTGCGGGTCGGCGGAGTCGTGGTCACCGGCGGCGCGGTAGTCACCGGCGGCGCAGTGGTCACAGGTGTGGTGGTAGCCGGGTTCTGATCAGGGCTCGCGAATGCCGGTATGACAAGCGCGGCCGGAGCAAGTGCCACCGTCCCGGCGACCGCGGCCAGCAAGACCGACCGCCGAACCGGGCGCGAACTTCTCCTCCACTGCGACATGATTGACCTCCAACTCGAGACGAGTGCGCCCTCCGCACCCGAGTCCGTATCGGTCAAATGTCCATTTTTGCTACACAGCAGCTACTTTCGTGTGGAAACGATGAACGTAGGCCGCCAACTATCCGGCTGTCGTGGGACCTGAGATCCTCCGACACCCGGTAGCCGTCTCGCCGCCGCGATCCCGTTGCGCACCGATTGCCGTGTCGTCGACCGGTGACTGGTCGATCCTGCGATGATCGACCGGCCCGGTGCCGTCGATAACCCCCAGCTACCACCGGACGCCGCGAAGCTTTGTCAGCATAGGAATGGCTCCACGATCACGAGGAGACGGCAAGCATGCAGCAGCACAACGGTGGACCAGGATCCGGCCCGAGCAGGGCGGTCCGACTCGAATCATTCGGCGGTCCGGAGGTTTTGACCGTCCAGGACGTGCCCGAACCGCAGGCGGGCGACGGGCAGATCCGGGTTCGAGTCACAGCGGCCGGCTTGAACCCCATGGACTGGGTCATGACCGCCGACGCCGCGACCGCGGCCAGGTTCGGCCTGAGCCTGCCGGCCGGATTCGGGACCGACTACGCGGGGGTCGTCGACCAGGTCGGTGCGGGCGCGAACGGCTACACGGTCGGCGACCGGGTGTTCGGGGCCGCCTTGTCCCGGGCTGTCGCCGATTTCGTCGTCGTCGACACGGATGGAAACATCGCGAGCGGCGTCGCCCATCACACTCCGGACGGCGTCGATGATCGCACCGCCGCCACGCTCTCGATCGCGGGCAGTACCGCGGCCGCCGCGCTCGATGTCCTCGACCTCGGTCCGCAGGACACGGTGCTGGTCGGTGGTGCGGGCGGTGGGGTCGGCGTCTTCGCCGTCCAATTGGCTCGCATCGCGGGCGCCCGAGTCATCGGGACCGGCTCGCCGTCCACAGCGGAGTATCTGCGCAGCCTCGGCGTCGAACCGGTCGCGTACGGCGACGGGCTGACCACCAGGATCCGTGACCTCGATGTGGGCCCGGTCACCGCGGCACTGGACCTGCACGGAACAGACACGGTGCATGCCGCCCGTGAGCTGGGAGTTCCGGACAGTCGCATCTGCACTATCGCGACCGTGATCGAAGGCATCCCGGCAGCCAACGGGGCCAACGCCGCACCTGACGCGCTCGAACACATCGCGCGACTGGTCGCGTCCGACCGTCTGCGCGTACCCATCGCCGCGACCTTTCCCGTCGAAGACATCCGCGCGGCAGTCGAGCTCCAGGCGGGCCGACACGTGCGCGGCAAGGTCGTGATCGTCCTTTGACCGTGACAATGGATGCGGCCGATAGAGCGGGGTGCGGGACCGACTGCTCTGGCGCAGCACATCGTACGGAAATCGGCATTTGCGGGCGTGACGGGCGAGAGTCGCTGGGTCCGTTGTTTTTCCGCAGGTCGGCCGTATCGAGTTGCCGCTGATCACTCGGACCAGATATCGGCTGCGGCCACCTATTCGTCAGACTCTGCTATCTCGTGACCGGCGCGGCGCAGCAGGCTCCCACGCGGCCCCTCCGGCGTTCGCGATGACCACGACCTCGGAATATGGGAGGCCGATAGTCGCGGCGACGGCTGTCGAGCCATCATGGAGTGTGGAGCTGTAGTCATCCGCGGCCAGCGTCGCTGCCAACAACTGAATCGAAGTTGTCGGTAATCAGTAAAGGCCACACCGAATCAAAGGCGACCTCTGCCAGTTCGACAGCAAGGGAGTTCGCCGGTAATCACCGAATATCGCTCGAGGCATCGCAGACGTGTCCACCACTTCGAATTTCCGGCATCTAGCCGGAGGAAGGAGTCACATGAGCCGTATCACGGTGCTCGCTGTCGGCGGTACGGGCGAGTCCTATCCCGGTGACACCCGGACCGATGTGTCCGGGATGCTGGCCGCCGTCACCGACCACCTGGACGACCGGTTCGCGACCCGCTGGATCCCCTACCCCGCCTCCTACGGTCCCGTGCCGAAGCTGGACGGCGTCGCCTTCCGCCATTCCGTCGAAGCCGGAGTGCGCGCACTGGCCGCCGCGGTCGAGGATGCCGACGGGCCGATCATTCTTCTCGGCTACAGCCAAGGCTGCACCGTCGTGCGCGAGCTACTCGCCGATACCGCGATCACCGCCCGCGATCACGTTCTCGGGACGGGGCTGGTCGCCGACCCGCAGATGCCGCACGGTCTCGCGGTGGGAAAGCCGCACCTGGCCGGCTCCGGCGTCGCCGGCCCGGGCGGTGACGTGGCGGTGCCCACCTGGTGGATCGCCAACGACCACGACCCCATCTGCAACGCCTCGCCCGACTCCCTGCTGCGGGACCTCGCGGACCTCACCGAATTCATGTCCGGTGACGGTATCCGCTGGGGCACAGCGGTTATGGATCGCCTGCGCCACCGTTCCCGGCAAAATGCCTGGGGCGCAAGCGAACCGGGGAACCCGGCCGCGGTCCAGCGGGCGAAACGCCGAGTCGACACCGCCATCCAGGAGGCGCGCGCCTACCTGCCGTTCCACCCGCGCCTGAACGCGACCGGCGGCCAGCACACCTCGTACTCGACAGTGCCCTACAACGGCGACGGGGAGACCGGATGCGAGCTGCTGGCCCGGAAGATCACGGAGCAGTTCGGCGACTGAGCGGTGCTTCGCTACTACCCACCGGCGCTGCCGGCCAACGTCGCCCCGGACCCCCTCAGCGATGCAGCACGGCGTCGCGCAGGGCGCGCGCCGCGTTGTCCTGCCCTTGTTTCATCAGGCCCTCGATCGCCCGTTCCAGCGGATCCGCGGTGGATTTCGGCCCAGCCTTCAGGATCGCGACGCCGAGCAGGCGTTGATCGGCGAAACCGGTGACCCCGCGTTCGCCGACGCTGCGCACCTTCACCGGAGGCAACCGCACCGCAGTCGGTTTCGCAGCCGCGATCAGCATGTACCCGCCCGTCGAGAAGCCATCCAGGGTGCCCAGTGACCACTCCTCCAGCCGCCCCTGACTCGTCATCTTGACGCCGTAACCGGTCTGCACGCCCGCCTCCTCCTCGGTCGGCTTGTCCGCGCGCTCCGGACCGGCGAGCAGACCACCGAAGGTTTCGTAGATCATGATGTTCAGCGCCTGCGTCGGATCGGTGCCGCGGGTGAACACCACGAACTTGCTCTGCTCGAGGGTGGCGAGCCGGGTGTCCTGTTCCTTCTGGATGCGGCCCAGCCAGGTCGCACGCCGGCCGTTCTCTTTGTCCGCCAAGAACTTCTCACACTCGATGGCGTCGACTTCCCTTTTCAGCACCCGTGCCTTGGTCTGGCGAAGTCCTTCTGCGGAAAGGTCTCTGTGCTGTCGGATTTGGTGGGATCCGTAAGAACGAGCATGGCGTACTCCAGTACCGATTCGTCAAGGGATACAACCATTTTGCGCCTGAATCCCAACGGATGCAGGCACTTTGGACCCCGATGACACCGCGTGCGTATGGACCGATAGGTCCGTTTGCCGGAGGACGGTGTTATCGTCTCGGCAGGTGCCCGTTAGAGGATCTTGACCGTTTACGGGACACGAATCGATACCGACAGCGGCGCTGAATTGCCAGCCCAATGTTCGGAGAGAACGTGTTTATCGCCTTCGTTACGGTCAGCATCCTCGGCGTGCTCTTCAACGGCGCCGCCGCCGTCACGTATCTGATCGGCCACGAATACCCCAAAACCCAAGCGGACATGAAGGGTATCCCCCGCAAGTACGTGCCCGTGCTCGGCACCTTGCTGGCCGCGGGCGCCGTCGGCCTGCTTGCCGGGCTGGCCGTGCCGATACTCGGAACGCTGGCCGCCACCGGCCTGGTGCTGTACTTCATCGGCGCGATCGCCGCGCACCTGCGGGTCGGCTCTCGCGACATAGTCGGCGGAATCGCCTTTCTGGTCACCGCGGTAGCTGCCCTCGTGTTAGGCGTGATCTATCACGGCGCCTGGTGACATGACGCCGAGTGCGGCTGTCGGCCACCTCTTCTGATCTTCGGTCGGCGCATGCCCTCACCTACGCCAGCACCGCACGCTTCGCATTGGACGAGGCAGAGATCAGCGTGCTGCTCGATCGTGCCCGCGAACTCAACGCCGCCGCCCGATCGTGGTGGACCACGGCCCGATCGTTGCGCGCGGCTACGAGGGCTGGTCGATGAAGTTCGCCCGCATGCAGCCCGCGGCGCTGGCACCGATCCTGGCCGAATCCACCGCGACCGAGACGATAAATCCGCTCGCCGATACACGCACCGCCCAGCAGGTACTCGCCGCCGTCCAGGCTTGATCGACCCTGATTTGTTCCTCGCTGCCGCCCCCTGGATCGGCCTCCTGTGCCCATACTGGTTCAGTGCACACGCCTGTACCGTCGCCCTCCGGCGAGCAACCGCCGTCGCAGCGCGAGGCCCAGATGAGCCCGAACAACACGGGGAAGTTCCGATTCTGGTTCGCCGAAGAGCGGTGGGAATGGTCAGACCAGATCCTCAGCCTCTACGGGTACGCACCGGGCGCGATCGAACCGAGCACCGAACTGCTGCTCTCGCATAAGCATCCCGACGACCGGGATACCGTCGCCACGACCCTGGCCGCCGCGGTCACCGACGGTGAACCGTTCAGCTCGCGTCACCGCATCATCGATGCCGCGGGCGCCACCCGCGATGTCATCGTCGTCGGGGACCGTCTCCACGACGACACCGGCACCATGGTCGGCACCACCGGCTACTTCGTCGACCTCACCGAACTCCTCGAGCAGCACCGGCAGCACACCCTCGAACAGCACCTACCCGCCATCGTCGACGCGCGCGCACCCATCGAGCAAGCCAAAGGCACGCTGATGCTCACCTATGGAATCGATGCCGAACAAGCTTTCGCCGTCCTGCGGTGGCGTTCCCAGGAAACCAACATCAAATTGCGTGAGTTCGCCGCTCGACTCCTGGACGCGCTCACCGCCCTGGGCAGCAGCCCGGTCGGCCAACGCACCCAATTCGATCACCTTCTGCTCACCGTGCACGAGGACCCACCGACCTCGGACTGACATTTCGTTCGGGACGCCATACCTGTTGGCCTTCAGCTATTTCCGGAACCCCGACCTGCGGTGAAAGAATCTTTTCGACTGCGGCGATGAGTTTTCCGAACCACCCCCGTCCTTACTGACGAACACGCCACCAACCCGGCGCGACCAACCCAGAAGGAACACCCCATGGCCACCATCACCGCCACCCCCACCAGCACCGGCAAGATCCGCAACCGCGTCCTGTGGACCCTGCAGATCGTGCTCGGCCTGTTCTTCCTCATCGCCTCCGGCGGCCCGAAACTCCTCATCCCCCACACCCTGATGGAAAACAACACCACCGCCTTCTCCATCCCCTTGGCGCTGCTGATCTTCATCGGCCTCGCCGAGGTCGCCGGCGGCATCGGACTCATGGTGCCCCGACTGACCGCCGCCGCCGCGACCGGCCTGGCGATCCTCACCTTCCTCGCCGCCGGCTACAACGCCTTCCTGGCCGGAAGCCCGGAACTGGCCCCGTTCGCGCTGGTGCTCACCGCGATCTTCGCCTGGATCGCCTACGAACGCCGGGCCACGCTCACCGACCTGCGCACGCTGATCCAGCGATGACCCACGCATAACACCCGGCTACCGGCGGCACCCCAGCCGCCGGTAGCCGCGTTGTGCGTTACAGGGGGCGGTCCGGTCGGGTTGGTCGGACTGCCCCCATCGGAGTCGCGGGGCGGGCGTCATGGGGTCGGGCCGCCCACCCCGCGACCCTCCGACAGTGGTTGTTTCGCGCGCGGAGGTGTTGAACCGCCGCCGATCTCATGACGTAAGAGCGCATTGCCCCGGTCGGGTATCTACCCGAGAACTCGGGTGAGCAGTGCGGCAAGATGATCTCGCTCGGTGGACGACAGCCCGGTGAGCAGGTCGCTTTGGACACTAGAGAGTGCTGAGTCCAGCTTCTCGAGCCGGCGACGACCCGAGCGGGTCAACGTGATCAGATTCCGGCGTCGATCGCCGGGGTCCGGGGCGCGGGCGACGTGTCCCTGCTCGATCAATTCCTTGACCATGGCGTGCATATCGCTCTGGTCGATTCCGCACCGTTGGCCGATCCGAACCTGGCTGCCCGGGCCGAATTCGTCGAGTGCGGCCAGGATCGCGAAGTGGTAGGCGCGGCCGTCGACCGCGGTCATCGCTTCGGCGATGAGCCGGTGCGCCTGCACCGCGGTCTTACTGATCAGCCACGTCGGTTTGCTGCGCAGGCGGGTGGGCGTTTCCTCCAGCTCCATGGACCAAAGGATAACCAAACCCTTGGACTCCCCCACGAATATGGATATCCTTGGTTCGACCAAGTTTGGCTGGTCCAAGATATTTGAAGGTGGAGCGATGTCACTCACTTCGGAGCAGGCGCGGGCCGTCAGTGCCCGCGTACGGGAACACGCCACCACGCTCGGTGCGCGAGTCACAGTCGCGATCGTCGATTGCGGTGGGCACGTGCTGGTGGTCGATCGCATGGACGGCGCGCCGCCGCTGTCGGCGCGCATCGCCCCGGCGAAAGCGTCGAGCGTGGCACTGTTCCAGCGTGACGGCGGTGAGCTGGTGCGCATGCAGCAGGCATGGCCCGCACTGTTCGCGCAGATGGATCAGCTCGCCGGCACACCCATCGTCGCGGGTGCGGGTTCTCGACTGATGCGGCGCGACGATGTCGTTATCGGTGCGATCGCTGTCAGTGGCGGAATCCCGGAACAAGACGACGCATGCGCGGAGATCGGGCTCGCTTCGCTGCTGCCCGGTGCGTCGGCGTAGCGAGGTCCGACCCGGGGTCTCCCCGGGTCGGGTAGATGTACCTCGTGCTCAGGAGAAGGCGGCGGCGTGGACGGCGGCCCACTGGGCGAAGGTGCGCGGCGGGCGGCCGAGGATCTCCCGCACCGTCGGGCGGACGATGGATTCATCGATGGCACCGTTGACGTAGAAGTCGAAGAAGGCATCGACGTATTCGGCGGGAGTGGTTTCGAGCAGCTCGATGCGGGCCTCGTCGTCGGTGAGCCCCTGGCAGGTGAGCGAACGACCGAGGACCACAGCGAGAACCGCGACCTGATCGGCCGGTGTCAGCGCCTCCGGCCCGGTGGGCCAGAGGATCTCGCCGTGATGGCTGTTCGCTCGCAGTACGGCCGCGGCCACGTCACCCAGGTCTCGCGGGTCCAAGACGGCGGTGCGCACCTGCGGGAACGGCGCGCGAACAACGTCGCCCGCGCGTAGTTGCGGCAGCCAGCGCAGCGCGTTGGCGGCGAAAGCGCTGGGCCGCAGAATGGTCGCCGCCGCACCGCATTCCGTGGCCTCCAGTTCCGAAGCCATCATGTAACGCGTAACTGCGTTCGTGGCATCGCCGGTAGCGGCGGAAACACCGGAGAGTTGCACGATGTGCTCGACGCCGGACTTCGCGGCCGCCTGCGCCACACCCGGATAGCCGGGCAGCAGAAACAGCGCGCGCACGCCGTCGAAGTCCAGCGACTCGGGAGCGCCGAGATCACCTGCGACGAGTTCCGCACCCTGCGGCGCAGTCGCACGCCGGGGATCGCGCACCAGCCCCCGCACCGATTCGCCGCTCTCGGCCAGCGCCCGCACCACTTCCGCACCGACATTGCCGGTCGCCCCTGTCACCAGAATCATTGGACCGATCCTAAGCGGGACGGCCCATGGCGACAGGTCCTAGCTCCGGACGACTACGGTGAATCGGACTCCAGCGTGCTCATTGGCGGAACCGCGCATCCTGCAAGCCATCTCGTACCACTCGGCGATCTACCGTGCCACCGGCCGCCGCAAATGCCGGCCGACATCCCCCACGAGATCGAGGGTGAACCGCCGCTCGGCAAACCGCCACTGCGCATTCCGGCGTAGAAACCGATCCTCGTATCGCCCGGCGACAACAGGCTGCAGTGAAAGCCCGTCCACTGCCTGCAACACGGTCACATACGACTGCGAACGCGCGGTCCCCGCATCCTCGTCCACCTCGAGGATCACGTTGGTCGTGATGTGTTTGGTCTTCGGTGTCCCATCGTCGTAGACGATCACCAGAGCCCGGAACATATCCTCGATCGCCTTGCACCCCTTCAACTCTCCCCCGCCGCCGAAGAAAGTGGCATCGGCAAGCAACTCCCCCAGCCCCGCGAAGTCGCCGCGATCCACGAGATCGGCGTAGCGATAGATCAGGTTCTCCAGTATGCGATGCGTCGACATGGAAATACGCTACAGATGCCGCTCACCGGGAATGCGGGCTCGACGCCAGTGGTCTACCCGAATACGCTTCGGAGATCAGGGCGAAACCAACTCGAGTTGCGGGTCAGGCTGTTTGGCTATCCTTGTATTCAGGCAGGGAGTGAGCACGAACTCCCGCTGCGGTCACAGGGGGCGGTGGGCGGTGCAGATCACCGAGTTCAGTGTCGACGGGCTGCGGTCGGCGATCATCGATCTACGGGCACGAGGAAAGCCTTTGACCTTTCGGCTCTTTCCGATGATCCATATCGGTCAGCCGCAGTTCTACCGGGAGGTGACGGACCGTCTGCGTGAGTGCGACCTGATTGTCTCGGAAGGTACCGACGCTCCCAGTTCCACCGGTCTCTCCGTCGTCCTCGCGATGCGACTGACCTTCCAGCGTTCCGCACGGCATCTGGTGCATCAGGACATCGACCATGCGGCGCTCGGTATCCCCATCGTGTGGCCGGACGCCCCCGCACGCCGCAATCGACGGCGGCGGATGTTGGTTCTGTCCCTTCTCGACCTCCTGCTGCTGACACCCTTCTATGTGGTGGTAATGGCTCTCGGCGGTCGTGGCTGGCTATTGCGAAGTCGGTTCGATGTCCACGACAACACCGAGGTGCGGCTCCGGTTCATGAACAAGATGTTCATCCAGGACCGGGACACAGCTCTGGTGTCGGCCCTCGGCAAGAAGTCGTGGCGGTCGTCTACGGTGCGGGGCATATGCCCGCGGTGATCGAGGCGTTGCATACCCGTTTCGGCTACCGGGCGGTCGGTGCCGAATGGGTGACGGTCTTCGATGAGGCCCTGCTCCACCGCCCGATCGAGTAACGGTGCGCGCCGGGCAGCTTCTACCGGGGGCCAATTGGGCAATACAGAACGTTGAGATGTACTCGGCTCGTTGTCTTTTCGGGCGCGCCGCATTGACGCCTCGAATCGCCCGCCCAGGGGCATGAGCGGATGACCTGATCACAGCCCTCGGCGGGCCCATGCACGGACCGTGGGCGGGGCGTAGAGCCATCGCTGCTCGTCTTCCAGCTCGGCCCGCGCGGCGGCAACCACCTCGGGCCGGACACCGAGACCGACCAGGGTGTCGTGCGCTTGCGCCCAGGTCAGGTTCCACATGCGCGCCATCGGTGAGCCTCCGCGAAACATCGGGATGTCCGCTTCGGCGTGAACATCGACGAGCCCGAGTCCCGCCAACTCCGTCGGCAGGTTGCGGGCCCACGATTGACTCGCGCCCGCGATCTCGGTCGAGCGTGCGAAAGCGCGCCAGACTTCGCCGAAAGCACCCGGCATTTCATCGAGTACGCCGAGCCCATCGCCTTCTTCGAGCACGAGCACGCCGCCAGGTGCCAGCGCCCGGGCCAATCGCCGCACAACGATGTCCCGATCGGCGATATGCAGCAGGACGAATCGGGTGTGGACGAAATCGAACGCGCCTTCAGGGAGGTCGTGGGCGACGAGGTCGAGTTGGGCGACTTCACCACCGCGGCCCGGTAGGTCGGCGAGATGGCGCGGGTCGGCATCGACGGCAAGCACTCGACCACCGGGCAATACGGCACTACACAGCCATCGCGCGAAGGACCCGCCGCCTGCTCCGGCTTCCAGGCACCGCCATCCCGCACGCACACCAAGCCGTTGCGCGAGCGCGATACTTGCTGGGTCATAGGCCGCGCCGAGCAGGGCAAGGCGTTCGTCGGCGAAATCCCATTCGTTCGGCAGCGTGTAGTGCGGGTCGTCCGGCGCGGAGATCGGTGAAGACGAGCTCATGTCCAGACGCTAGGCCTGGTCTCGTGAGCCGAGCGCGGTTTTGTGGTCTTCTGCGGTGCGAAGTGATCGAATCCACACCGCCAGAACAGCTTCGCCGGCATGGGCGGCCGGGCCTTCTAGAATTGTGGAGCCAGCTAACGCTTTCGGGTAGCAGTGAGGAATCGAGTGCGTAGAACGACGCCGTGGACCGCCGACGATATTCCCGATTTACCGGGATGCACCGCCGTCGTCACCGGCGCTACCGCGGGGCTCGGGCTGGCCACCGCGCGGATGCTCGCCGAACGCGGCGCACGGGTGATTTTGGCCTGTCGCAACATCGAAAAAGCCATCAAGGCGGCACAACTCATCCGCCGAAGCGCCCCTGCCGCCGACTTGCCGATCGTGCCATTGGATCTGGCCTCACAGCAGTCGGTGCGCACGGCGGCAGCGAGAGTCCGCACCGAATGCGACCGTGTCGATCTGCTGATCAACAACGCCGGCACGCTGATCCGGCACCGCACCCGCACCGAAGACGGATTCGAAACCACCTTCGCCACCAACCATCTCGGACCCTTCGCGTTCACCGGACTACTGCTGGACCTGCTGCGCGCGGCTCCGGCCGGGCGCGTAGTCACTGTCAGTAGCGGCTCAGCGACGTTCAAAACGGCCCTCGACCTCGAGGATCTGTCCTACCAGCATCGCGAATATCGGCCGCTGCGCGTGTATGGGGCCTCGAAGCTGGCAAACCTGTTGTTCACCTTCGAATTACAGCGTCGCCTCAACGGCACCGCTGTGCGGTCACTGGCCGCGCAACCAGGGCTGGCGCGCACCGACTTCGGCTACAACATGGGTGCGGTGCTGCGGTTTCTCAACCAGCCCCGCAACCGGTGGCTGACCGACTGGATGATGCAATCCCCCGACATGGGTGCCCTGCCCACCTTGCGTGCAGCCGTCGACCCCACCGCATGCGGCGGCGACTTCTACGGTCCCCCCAACGGCAGACTCCGCGGCTACCCCACCCACAACCAACCGACCGCCACCGCCGACGACCCCCACCTCGCCGCAGCTCTGTGGGCGAGATCCCAAGAACTGACCGGTGTCACCTACACCTTCGACTGAAAGGCATCAGCAACGAGACAGGACACCGGCGCAACCTCTTTCATCCGCTCAGTGGACCTTGCGGAACCTGGCGTCGAGAAACGTGAAGACCGCGAACGCGGCCAGGCCGGCCGCGACGATGAGCAGCAGCACGGTGCCGTACGGCTGGGTCGCCAGGGTTCTGAGCGCCACGTCCAGCCCGGTCGCCTTCTCCGGCCGGCTCTGCACGGCGGCCACGATGACGAGCACCCCCGCGCCGGCGTACACCGCACCGAGCGCCACGTAACCGACCTGCCCGAGCCGGATCACGACCCGTTCCGTCGACCGACTCACCTTGCGGAAGTCCTGCTCTCCGTGGAACTGCTTCGACCAGCCGTGGTGGGCGACGAACAGGCCCGCGGCGACGATGGCGAGCCCGATGAAGATCACCACCGGCTTGCCCCACTCCTTGCTGAGCAGGCTGCCGATGAGACCGAGCTGCGCCTCGTCGGTCGACGAGGCGGGCTTCCCTTTCGCGAGTTTGGCCGCGCTGTAGGCGAGGTAGCCGAACAGGATCGCCTCACCGAAGTTCATCACGCGAAGCAGCTTCTCCTTCCGGCTGTTTCGCGCGCCGGTGCCGGCTTCGAGCAACTGCCACAGCACGGCGAACCCGAGCCCGACGGCGATCAGCCAGAGCACGAACCCGCCGCCGGAGTTCTCCGCGAGGTTCTGCAGCGCACCGGTCTTGTCAGCTTTCCCGACCCCGTCACCGTCCAGGTCGCCGAGCGCGACCTGCACGCAGACCCAGGCCACCAGAAGATGGACTACGCCATACGCCACCAAGCCCACCCGCGCCGCCAACTGGAACGGCGCACTCCTGGCCACCTCGTGATGAACCTGATTCGACTTACTCATAACCACACCATGGGAAAACCGTAACCGCGCGAGCCCCGCACCGCGCCGGTCGCGGAATTATCGGATGTCCGAAATCGGCGGTTTCAGGCGCTATCCGATCGAGCACCGCAGAATTCGGCCGTCGTCGGAGCCGATGAGGAGTCGGCCGGGACCGACGACGGTCAAGGCTGTCGGTATGACGGGAATCTTTGCGACGGCGAGGTGTCGGCGCCAAAGGACTGCGCCGGAACGGAGTTCGAGTGCTACGAGCTCACCGTCGTCGTAGGCGATGTACACGCTCTCGTCGTCGGCATCGAGGGAGGTTGCCTCGCGATCGGCCCGCAAAATCCAGGTCGGCTCGCCGGTCGTTGCGCTGCGCCGCACGACGAACGAACCGCCGGGCTGTAGCCCGCGGCTGTTGTAGACGGTCCCCGCATGGACCAGGTCGCCGTCGGATGTCTCCACGCCCGGACCGGCGGAATGGGTCTCGCCCGGCGCCCACGAGAAGGGGAACACCCGTGTGAAGTCCGCCAGCTTCGGCGCTCGCGGAGGATGGACCACCTGCGATGGTTCGAAATCGGCTGTAGCAAGCCATGTTTCGCGCCCGCCGCTGCCCAAAGCGCCTTCGTTGCGCAGGATATCGTAGAAATAGATACGGGTACCGCGCCGGATACGGAGCCTGCTGTGTTCGTAATTGGATCCCTCCGGGGCAAATGCGGGCACGCCGTCAGCGCAGCGCACCAGAGACCCCGGAGCGGGTGGACTGAGCTGGTCGAGCTGCGCCCCGTCTTCGAGCGACAGCCGGACCACCGACTGCGGCTCGTTCCGCCATCCGCGTCGGATCAGAGCGATCCAGGCCGAACGCTCATCGGCGGCCACGACGATGTCGCGCCCACCCAGGTGATCCGGGACAGTCCAGAGCAGGTCGCCCGACGGCGACCAGGCTTCCAACCCGACGCCGTCGAGGGCGGCGATGATCCTGCCGTCGGACAGCTCTTCGAGCGCGCTAATGTTGCGCCGCGGCTGCCATTTCGGGGCCAGCTCGCAGATCCGCCGGCGCGCCCGGTCTCGGCCATCAGGACGCGGAAGTGGTATCCGAGGGCCGTCCAGGTCGTCTTCGGTGAGCGAGTTCGCCGGCACGGACCTCCAGTCCGGGCGATGTATCACCGCGACATACCCCTCGACCAGCGCGCTGTCGTCTTTGTGATCGTGCGGCGGCGCCATCCGCACGCGCAGCCGATGGTCGTCGAGCCATTCCAGACCCAGGACTTGGCGGCCGGAGTAGCTCTCGAAGCTGGAGTAGCTCTTCAACAGAGAGGTGGCCGCGCCCGTCTCCAAGTCCAGCAGGAGTAGCTGGCCTCTGAAGGCAAAGCCGCCGTCATAAGAACCCGAGCCGACTGCCAGAAGCGGAAGGCCGGGATGGAAAGCCATGGCGTGCACGGGAAACCGCGCACGCAGCAACCCGCGGCACGTTAGGTCGTCGGCACCGTAAACACCGACCGGCGCAGTGCGAGTGGAAAAGTCGCATGCACCCGCCACAGCCAGCACACGCTGACGTTCGTCCTCCACGACGAGGACCGGATCACCTACTTCGGCGAAGAGGCGATCCCCGATGATCCGGTCAATTCGGAACGAGACGGACATGCAGGCATCCTGCCCGGAACGCCGGCTCATCACACGGCGAGCTGCGATCGGCGGCCGAGCTCAACTGGCTGCCGCCAGCACCCGCCATACCTTCCGGGAACGCGAGCGGGGTTGCGGCGCTGCGTATTCGATCCGCCGGCGCGCTTCAGGGGCACTGATGCGCAGCAGATCGGCGAGTAGCTCCACCGTGTCCCGATAGCCGGTATCCGCGGCGAGGCCACGCCGCTCGGCTTCGGCGACCGCCGCGCGCATGGCGGCATCCAGTCGCCGCCGGCGGCGTTCGGTTTCGACGAGTATGCGCAGCAGGTCGACATCGGCCAGATCTGGCCATCCCGGCGCTGGAGCATCCGGTGCCAGCGCGGTCGAATGTATGGTCACCCGGACAGGCTACCTCAGGATAGAACGTATGTTCGATAAACTTGCTGGCGAGTTCGAGACGGCTTGGGCGAAGGCGGTGACACGGGCGGTCTCGCGATTGCGATGCCAGACGAGGCCCAGGCGTGAGCTCTCGACGCCGGTGACCGGGATGAAGGTGACCGAGCGGCGGCCGTGCTCCTGCGCCGCGGCATTGCACAGCAGCATTGCGCCTTGCCCGGTAGCGACCATGGCCAGCCCCTCGGCCAGGGTGCCCACGGTAGGGCCCGCCGGAACGGGCCGACCGCCGGGCGTGACGTCCAGGGATTGGGCGCGTCGCCAATAATGCGGCGCGGGGCCGCGCACACCGATCAGCGTGCATTCGGCGAGGTCCTCGGCCGACAGCACGGTGCGGCGCGCGAAGGGATGGTCGCTCGCGACGGCCAGGGTCTGCGGCTCTTCGGAAAAGACCTGCCCGAGAACGAGATCCTCCTCGGCGATCGGCAACAGGACGACCGCGACGTCGACCTCGTCGCGCTGCAACGCGCCGAACGGATCGGCGAGCGGGACCTCCACCAATTGCGTCGAGCACTCGGGATATCGGCGGTGGAACACCGCGATCGCGGCCATCAGCCGATCGTTGGAAGAACCCTGAAAACCTATGCGCAGCAAGCCTTGTACGCCGCGGGCCGCGCTGCGCACGCCCTCCATGGTGGCCTGGAGCGCGGTGTAGGCGGGGCGCAGTTCGGCAAGGAAGCCCTCACCGAGTGGCGTGAGCCGGACCCGGCGACTGGTGCGTTCCACGAGTGGAGCACCGACCCGGTGCTCGAGGGTCCGCAGCAGCTGACTCACCCGGCTCTGCGACAGATACAGCCGCTCGCCCGCCCGGCCGAAGTGCAGCTCGTCGGCCACCGCCAGAAACGCCTCCATCTCCCGAACTTCCAGACTGCCCATCCCGCATCCCTTCGCCAGGGGCTCCGCCGATCCCGATCCATGAGCCCAGCTAATGGAACGACGAGCACTTCGTCGTTGTTTCCTGGACGGTTGCCCATTTGAGTGGATGACATGACACAGGCAGAGGAAATCGCGGGCCCGCCACCGGCACAAGAGGATTCGACGGTGCGTGGATGGTCGGGCGTGGCTGTACTGGCGGCCGCGACCTTCACGGTGGTCACCGCGGAGATGCTCCCGGTCGGACTGCTCACTCCCATGGGTGCCGCATTGCAGGTCAGCGAGGGCCGGGCCGGGCTTTCGCTGACCATCACCGGGGTGGTCGCCGCGATCGCCGCGCCCCTGCTGACCTCCGCGCTCGGGCGGTTCGATCGGCGCCGGGTATTCGGCTGGCTGCTGGCGGTGGTGGCGCTGGGCAACCTCGGCGCGGCGTGGTCACCGAACTTCGGCGTGCTGGCCGCGGCCCGCGTGCTGGTCGGCATCGGGATGGGCGGCGTCTGGGCGATGGCCGCGGCGATGGCCGTGCGCCTGGTGCCGGTGAAGTCGGCGGGGCCGGCCACCGCACTGGTGTTCAGCGGCGTGGCGGTCGCCTCGGTGCTCGGCATTCCCGCGGGCGCGTTCCTCGGCGCGCTCGCCGGATGGCGGGTGGCCTTCCTGGCCACCGCGGCCCTGGCCGTCCTGGTGCTGCTCGCGGTCGCCGCGGTGCTCCCGAGAATGACTGCCGGACAGGCAGTTTCGCTGGGCGGCGTGCTGCGGCTCTTCGGCTACCCCCAGGTGCGGACCGGGCTGCTCATCGTCGCGTTCCTGGTGACCGGGCATTTCGCGGCCTACACCTACGTGCGACCGGTGCTGGAGCGGGTATCCGGCGCGGGCCCGGCGACCATCGGCACGCTGCTGCTCGTTTACGGAATCGCCGGAGTCATCGGCAATTTCGTCGCGGGCAACGCGGTCGTCCGCGCGCCGCGCGCCACCCTGATCGTCCTCAGCACGGTGCTGGCGCTCACAGTGCTGGCACTCCCCGCGCTCGGCGGGTCCCTGGTGGTGGCCGGAACGCTGATGGCCATCTGGGGGCTTACCTACGGCGGTGTCTCCATCAGCAGCCTGACCTGGGTCGTAGCCTCCGCCCCCAGGTTCCGCGAGGGTGCTTCCGCCCTGCTCACCAGTATTTTCAATGCGGCGATCGCGGTGGGCGCACTGGTCGGCGGCTTGGCCGCCGACGTCGTCGACGTCACCTCGGCGATGTGGCTCGGTGGCGTACTCGCCGCAGCAGCCCTGCTCACCGCCGCCCTCGGCCCGGCCCCGGTCGACGGACGAGTTCGAGATTCCTAGTCGTCAGCTACTCGAGCCACCCGGCATCACGGGCCGCCCACGGGTTGCACTCGTACATGGAGGGCGTGACGGAGGCGTTCGGGTCGAGCGACGGGTGCTGGCCCCAGCCGAACCAATTGGCGACATTTTTGGAGGTGCCATGGAAGCGACGTTCACCCGGGCGGTCCCCCGCGCCGCTGTTGTTGTCGTTGGCCTGCTTGGTAAGGCTGGCGGTGATCGAGCCGCGACCGGTGTTGGTGCCGTAGAACATTCCGGAGAAACACCATGCCTGCAGTTCGAGCCTGCGGTTGAGCAGGTCTACGGCCGGGTCCGAATAATCGAGGGCTGCGACGCGGGCCTGGAATGCGGTCATGAGGCCGGTGACCCGCTGAAGGTGGTGCCCGTACTCGTGGGACAGCACCGCGAGCGCATAGCCGACACCGTATTCGGTGATGGGTTTCATCGTGTCGTAGGGCATCACGATCTCCCCGCCCTGGGAACAGTAGAACGCTTCGCGCCCAGACGCATTGGCGCCGCACGCGCCGTTGTAGTCGGCACCGCGGGCGCCTGCCCATAACGACGGCGCAGTGAGAGTGATGCCGAATCCGGCGAGAGCGGGTCGCCACGAATCGTTGTGACATTCGATGGCGGCCCGGTAAAAGGCTTCGGCCGCAGCCTGATTCGCGCTCCAGGCGGGCAGGCGGCAGTTCACGGCACTGATTCCGGCGCCTTCGCGGGTGAGGATGGGGTTGTACCCGAGGTCGGGATCGCTTTGGACCGGTCCGCTGGTGCTGGGGGTTCGCGGGGGCGAGGTCCGCGTGGTGGAGGTCGTCGTGGTCGGACTGAGCGAGCTGCTCGTCGGCAGCGGACTCGAGGAAGTTGTCGCCGACGCCGCCGTGGCGTGGCCCGCCGTGGTGCGGTCAGCGACACCGCAACCGGAAATCAAACTGACAGCGACCACGACAAGAGCCCCCCACACGCACTTCATCGGCTCTGTCTACCACAGCAAGATCGTCCGCACCGCCCCGCCGGGTGTGGGTCAGCCGACGGTCAGGATCGCGTGCGGGACGGTGCAATCCACTGAACCAGTTCGACCACCACTCCATTCGGATCGATGAGCTGGAAATGCCGTTCGCCCCAAGACTCTTCACACAATTCCACCGCGATGGGCGCACCCTCACCACACAGCCGGTCGTACTCGGCAGTGACATCGGGAACAGTGAGGGACACCACGAAGCCGGCCGGCCGTTCGTCCTCCAGCCAGCCGGAGCGGGTTCGTGGCTGCAGCACGATCGCGGTGGCGGCATCCGAACGGGCCAGCCGCACATAGTCGTCGGCGGCGGCGGACTCGTGATATCCGAGGTAGGTGGTGAAGAAGACACTGGACGCCGGCGGGTCATCCACCGTCAGGGACAAGGTGGAATTCATGACGATCATGGTTTCACTTTCACGTGGCCGGATGATCCGAACAACGGCCGATTCGATAATCTGCCATAACTCAGCGGTTATGAAAGCAGGTCGGGTGGAGCTTCGGGATGTCGAGATCTTCCTGGCCTTGGCCGAGGAGCTGCATTTCGGCCGGACCGCCGAGCGACTGCACGTGACCCAGGCACGGGTCAGCCAGGCGATCAAGAAGCAGGAGCGGCACATCGGCGGCGCCTTGTTCGAGCGATCCAGTCGCAGAGTCACTCTGACCCCGATCGGCAAGCAACTCTACGAGGATCTGGCCCCCCTGTATCGCGGCTTCCAGGAAAGCTTGCGGCGGGCTACCGCCGCGGCGCGCGGCAAGACCACCACACTGCGGCTCGGCATGATCAGCACCAACCAGGCCGAACTGAAACCCCTCTTCGATCTGTTCACCGCCCGGCATCCCGAATGCGAGACGCAGGTCCGCGTCATCGGTTTCGATGACCCATTCGGCCCGCTCCGGCGCGACGAAGTCGATGTGAGCATCCTCTGGTTACCGGTGCGGGAGCCGGATCTCACGACGGGCCCGGTTGCCTTCACCGAACCCGTGGTCCTCGCCCTGGCCATCGACCATCCGCTGGCCGCACGCGGTTGGGCCACCCGCGAAGATCTCGGTGACACGACGGTGATAGGCGGAGCGCGTCCGGACTACTGGCGCGAGGGACTGGTCCCCGCCCACACGCCCCGGGGGCGGCCGATTCGGATCGGTCCGGTCGCCGCGAATCTCCTCGAGATGACACCGTTCCTGGCCGCGGGAGAAGCAGTGTCGCCCATGCATTCCCACGCCTCGCGCTACTATCCGCACCCGCAGATCACCTACATACCGATCACCGACGCCCCACCTGCTCAGTGGGCACTGATCTGGCGAACGGCCACCGAGACAAGCCTCACTCGCGACTTCGCACGGGCGGTCCGGGATGTCGGCCCGCTCGCCCTGTAGGTCGATCCACTCCTGCAGCGAATCAATGATCGGCTGAGTCGCAACAGCGCCGAAGCTCTCGGATGGACGGTCGGTGGGATCGGCATCGGCATCGGCATCAACGCCGTAAACGTGCTGATCTTCGAGTCGGCCTGAACCGAACGCGCCGGTCGCGGTGGCGCGGTGGTTCAATCGCTCGATGCATGGTGACGAGATCATCGGTCAGTGGAGTGCGGAGGCCGGGTATCACAGCTCGATGGAGGACGAGCAGTTCGTCTTCTGGGGTGACGGTGTGGGGTTGGTGGAGTACGCGCGGCCGGGAGCGAGTGAGTGCGTGCTGTTCCGGTGGGCGCGGACGGCGATTCGGACGGTGCGCCTCGAACCGTATCGGAGCGTCCGGGGCGATGCGGTTGTGGATGATGTGCCCGAGGTGGTCGAGATCGGTTATCGGATCACGCGGGAGGAGCGGCCGCTGATCGGTGAGGTGCTGCCGGTGCTGTATCTGCCCGCTCCGTTCGCGGCGACTCCGGATCGCGGGTACGGGCTGATCACGCGGGAACCGGCGGTGTATTTCACGAAGATGCGGCGTGCGAGGTCGTAAATCGGTTACATCGGCATAGCCTGCTCACCCACTGCCGGAGTTCGGCTGGGCGCAACTCCGTTGTCCTGCTGTTGATCTCACGGCCTGCGGTGTTTTGTTCAGTCTCGGCGTAGAACCGCCCACTGGTAGTGCCAGCTCTCCGCACCTGACCAAGTCCGCCACTGTTCGAGGGTGCCGTGCCGTTTCAGCACCGCCTGCAACGCGGCGTCGGTGCGGATGCTGAAGAACCGGGCCGGGCCGTGCCCGCTGTCGTTGTCCCACTGCTGTTCGCTGCCGTGCTGGTCGCCCCACAGGCCGATCGCCAGCGGCGCTCCCGGCCGCAGGACGCGCAGGATCTCGGATAGCGCCTCGTCCAGGTCGGTGTCGGCGATATGCAGCAGGGTGCTCATGGTCCAGCCGGCGCCGAAGCTCGCGTCCTCGAACGGAAGCTGCAGGACGGAAGCCTGGCGCGCGTCCAGCCCCAGCGCCCGGGCGGTCGCGACGCTCTCAGGGGCGAGGTCGACGCCGGTGTAGGCGAGACCCGCGTCGGCGAACGCGATGCCATCGCGGCCCGGGCCGCAGCCGATTTCCAGCATGTCCGCGATGTCTTCCCGCCGGAGGAGCTCGAGGTATTCGGCACGGCGCAGTAGCCGTGGCGGTGGCAGTTCGCGTGCCGCGCGTTCGCGAATTTCGTTGTCGTAGTAGGCGATCAGGTCAGCCTCGCGCTGAGCCCGTGACGGTAGGTGCATGCAGACATCATGAGATAGGGCGTGCACCAGTCTGCCGGATCGCGGCATGAGCGGGTGTTGAACCAGGAGTGGGAGTTCCGTCGTCCCGGCAGGAACGAGAAGGCTTACATCTAATTGCGCACATATACATAAAGGCGTATATTCGGAGCATGGTCGTTACCGTGCAGCAGCGACTAGCTGCGATCTCCGAGCCGAACCGGTTCCGGATCGTCGAGTTGCTGAAGGACGGGCCGCAGCCGGTCGGCGGCATCGTCGAGGCGCTCGGATTGGGCCAGCCGCAGGTGTCCCGGCACCTGCGGCTGCTCGCGGAGGCGGGCGTGGTCGAGGTGACCAAGCGGGCACAGCAGCGGATCTATCACCTACATCCCGAGGCGATGCAGGTGATCAGCGACTGGACGCAGGGCTTCGCGGTGCTGTGGGCGGAACGAATGGATCGCCTCGGGTCCTTCCTCGACGACGACCGCGCACCCGAGCCGAACCAGTGAGGAGGTCGACCGTGCCCGACGGCATCGTGATCGACAGGACGAACAACACCATCCACCTCCGCCGCACCTACGGCGCCGGCGTCGACCGCGCCTGGTGGGCCTGGACCGATCCGGAGGCGATCAGTCGCTGGTGGGGGCCGCAGGGCTGGGTGGCGACCGTGTACGAGATGGACGTGCGACCAGGCGGTCGCTGGCGCTTCCAGATCGCGCCGGCGGACGGCTCGGCAGCCGCGGTACGCGGTGTCGCCACCTACACCGTGGTCGTTCCGCACGCCGAGTTGGCCTACGACGACGCGTTCGCCGACGAGGCATGGCGGCCCGACGGCACGGGCACCTTCCCCACCACGGTCACCTTCGCCGCGGCCGGCACCGGGTGCACCGTCGAGGTCGTGGCGAGCTTTCCCGACCGCGCGGCGTTGCAGCGGGCGGTCGCGCAGCAGATGGCCGAGGGCTACGCCGAGGCGCTCGACCGACTCGGCAACGTCATGAACACCGAGAACCACTGAAGGAGAAGGACTATGCGCACGCTCACCTCTGCCGATGGCACCACGATCGCCTACGAGCTGACCGGGTCGGGCCCCGCGATCATCGTGGTCAGCAACGTCGCGGAAGACCACTCCAGTGTCGCGGGGCTGACCACGGCATTGGCGAAGGACTTCACCGTGATCAGTTTCGATCGGCGCGGCCGCGGCGCCAGCGGTGACCCGCAGCCCTACGACCCGGCCCGCGAGATCGACGACATCGCCGCACTGATCGACATCCTCGGCGGATCCGCAGCCCTGACCAGCGGATCCGGCGGCTGCGGGCTCGTACTGGATGCGGCCGGCGCGCTGGGCGACAAGGTCAGCGGTCTCTACCTCTACGAGCCTCCGTTCATCGTCGACGGCTCCCGGCCGCCGGTCCCCGCCGACTCCGTCGAGCATCTGGAAGCGCTGGTCGCGGCGGGCCGGCGCAGCGAGGCGAGCGAGTACTTCATGACCGAGGTGGTCGGTGTCCCCGGCGAATACATCCCGATGATGAAGGCGGACCCGTCGTGGGCGCAGATGGCGGCCTATGCCCACACCTACGCCTACGACGGTCGAATCTGGCGCGGCCTCCAGGACGGCACACCCCTGCCCACCGACCGCTGGACCATCGACGCGCCGATCGCCGTCGCCGTGGGCGCCAACAGCGAGGCTTTCATGCGCACGGGCGCCGAGGCGCTGGCCGCGATCCTGTCGAACGTCACCGTGCTGACGCTGGCCGACCAGGACCACTCCGCGTTCTGGGCCGCTCCCGAGCCGGTGGCGGAACAGCTCCGCACGTTCCTTCTCGACAATGGGACGACAGTCAGCGGATGAGGCGGAAGAACCCGCGCACCTGCTCGACCAGCGACTCCGGCTGCTCCAGCGCGGCGAAGTGACCACCGTGCGGTAGTTCCTCGAACCAGCGCAGGTCGGTGAACCGCAGCTCGGCCTCCCGCCGCGACGGACGAGTGATGTCGCGCGGGTAGATCGACAGCCCGGACGGCGCGGTCACCTTGTCCCGGAAGTGGGCGAAGCTCTCCCAGTACAGGCGCGCCGAGGACGTGGCCGACGCGGTGAACCAATAGACCGAGATCTCATCGAGGATCGTCCGGCGCGACAACGCGTCCTCGGGATGGCCGTCGTTGTCCGTCCATGCCCAGAACTTCTCGGCGATCCAGGCGGCCTGGCCCGCCGGGGAGTCCGTGAGGCCGTACCCGAGGGTCTGGGGCCGGGTCGCCTGGATCGCCGAGTACCCGCGGCCGGTCCGCTGGAAGTCCTTCTCGGCCTTCAGGTTCGCCAGCTCCGCAGGCGTCGGATCCTCGAACGTGCCCGCCGCCACGGACCCCAGGTTGAGGTGCACGCCGGCGACTCGCTCGGGTGCCACCTCGCCCAGCGCGCCGGACACCGCCGAACCCCAGTCGCCGCCCTGCGCGCCGTAGCGTTCGTAACCCAGCGAAACCATCAACGTGTCCCAGGCGCGCGCGGTGCGAGTGACGCCCCACCCGGTCGTCGACGGCTTGTCACTCCAGCCGTATCCGGGCAGCGACGGCGCGACGACGTGGAACGCGTCCGCCGGGTCGCCGCCGTGTGCGCGCGGGTCGGTCAGCGGGCCGAGGACTTCGAGGAACTCGAGCACCGAACCCGGCCACCCGTGGGTGAGCACGAGCGGGAACGCGTCCGGCTCGGGCGAACGGACGTGCAGGAAATGGATGCCCAGTCCGTCGATCGTGTCGCGGTACTGCGGGAACACGTTGAGCCGCTCGGCGAACCCGAAGTCGTAGTCCTCGGCCCAACTGCGGCACAGCTCCTGCGCGTACGCCAGCGGCACACCCTGTGACCAGTCGTCGACCGGCTCGGGCTCGGGCCACCGCGTCCGTCGCAATCGTTCACGTAGATCCGCGATCTCGGCGTCGGTGATCCTGACTTCGAATGGCTCGGCGGCCACAGCGGGGCTCCTTTCTCGACAAGAAGCCTCAACTCCTCGCATAGCCGTACAGGAAAGCGCGCACGCCGTTGCCGACGGCACGAGTGCGGTTGCGTCGCGTAGCTCAGCGTAATTCCAGCGCTCGCGCTCGGCCGTAACGGACGGTTCCGTACCGGGCGCCCGCATTGCCACGCGCGTCATCGCGGGCACTGCCCGCTCGGCACTGATCAGTTCGGCCCGGATGCGGCGGTGAGACTGCGGACGAGCAGGTCGATGACCGCTCGCTTGTCCGCGTCGCCGCGCTGGTGGGTAAGGAGACCTTCGATGACGAAGGTACCGATGGCGGACATAGCGGCCAGGTCGGTTGCGGCCACACCCGCGGCACGGAGGCTATCGGCGAACAGCGCATCGGCCAGCTGGTGGAAACCTTCGTGCCAGGCGTCGATGGCGGGAGATGTCGCCGCGCGTGCGTGCACGGTGTTGACCAGCCCGTGCAGCTCTTCGAGCTGGTCGACCACCCAGAGCAACCGGTCGTTCAACGACTGGTCGTCGATCTCCGCGTAGGTGGCGAGTGCCCCGGCCAGGACGCGGTCCAGAACCGCGATGAGCAACTCGTCCTTGTCCTGGAAGTACCAGTAGATCGTATTGACAGTGACGCCTGCGCTTTTGGCGATTCGCCCCGTGGACGCGGACTCGAAGCCGTCTTCGATGAGCAGGCGTTGCGCGGCGGCGATGATCTCCTCGCGCTTCTCCTCGCGGTTCCGCGGGCCTCGATTCCTGGGCACCGCACCACCTTATCTTGAGCGTCGCTCAAGAAGGCGCTACCCTTCTTGAGCGACGTTCAAGAGATCATGAGATGAGGTCGTTTCCCATGGACCCCGACAACGCGGCGGCCGAGCTGCGCCGGCTCGACACCAGCAGCCTGCTCGCCCTGTTCACCACACTGGAAGCCCCCACCATCGCCGAGATCGACGGCGAGTACACCGCCGCTCTGCTGGCCCAGCCGAATCTGTTCGCTGTGACGACCGGAAAGGCGGCCGTGGCCAATCCGCTCGGGCCGTGGCTGTGCAAGGCTTTTCGGCCCGTCGACGAGCACGGCGGGCGCGGTTACAACACTTTCAGCGAGTTCGGCCGGGTCCGGCAGCGCTATCCGATGCGCACGCTCGTGGCCCCGTCCCGCTACGACGGCGCTCCGGCCTACACGCTCATCTATCGGGCCTACACCTCGCTATGCGGCTCGATCCACATGGTGGACGAAGTGCGCAGGGCCGCCCCCGGGGTCCACCTGGGCATGGGCACCTGGGGATTCACCGACGCCCAGCGCCGCGTCCCCCGTCCCTTCCTGCTGACCGGCCCCGTCGGTCCGTATCGCGGCGACATCGGCACAGCCCGGCCCGACTTCACACCCGGCCACCGCGAGCTTCCCGGCCTCACGCCGACCGCCCCCACCCGAGCGAAGGAACTATGACCAACTCCCCCCGCACCGCACTGATCACCGGCGCGTCCGCCGGCATCGGCACCGCGTTTGCTCACCACCTGGCCGCCGGCGGCTACCAGTTGCTCTTGGTCGCCCGCCGCGGCGACCGGCTGAAGGAACTCGCCGCGCAACTGGCCGAACGGCACGAGGTGCGCTGCGAGGTCTTCGCGGCCGACCTCACCGACCCCGCCGCGCCCACCGCGGTCCTTGACCACGCCGACCAGCAGGGCCTGAACATCGACATCCTGATCAACAACGCGGGACTGTCCGGCAAAACCGCCTTCGCCGACACCCCGTGGGAGGTCTTGGCCGGCGAGATCCAGCTGATGGTGACCGCCCAGACCCAACTCGCCCACCTGGTCATCCCCGGCATGAAAGAACGTCGCTGGGGCCGCATCGTCAACCTGTCCTCGGTCGCCGCGTTCGCTCCACCCGCGGCCAGCCTGCTCTACACCGGCATCAAGTCCTACGTCCTGAACACCTCACAGGCCCTCGACATGGAACTCAAACCCCACGGCATCCACGTCACCGCCCTGTGCCCCGGCTTCACCCGCACCGAGTTCCACGATGTGATGGGCACCCGCGGCCGAGCCGACCACCTACCCGGAATCCTCTGGCAGCAGCCCGACGCCGTCGTCGCCGAGGGCTGGGCAGCCGTGATGAAAGGCAAACCCGTGTGCGTCCCGGGCACCGTCAACAAGATCTCCGCTGCCGCCATGAAGCCCCTGCCCATCCGCTTGGGTTACCTCGCCGGGAAGACCTTCAACCCGTTCAAGAACAGCTGAAGCCGCTCACCCGAACCCGATCCGACCACGCCCGGCGCAGGATATTCGGTATCACAATGCGTTCGGCGAGGTCGCGTCGTCACCGGTGCTCGATCCGCTCGATCGGTCGCGGTCCTGCTCCGCGAGAGCAGTCATACCGGCTCCAACCCGCGCTGCCAGTTCGTCGCGCTCGGCAGCGGCGATTACGAGGTACTCGAGTTTGCCGACGGCGGCCAGCTGTTGTTCGCGAAAAGGCGTCCCCGGAGGCAGCGGCGCGACGTGCCAGTGCACATGTGCGACACCTTGCATGCTGCCGAAGCTGAACACGTAAAGGCGCTCGGTGGGCGTGATCTCGGAGAGGACGCGACCGAGGCGATGGACGCGTAGTTGCAACGCGAGGTAGTCGTCCTCGGTGAAGTCCGACACGACCTGCGTCGCGTGGCGCCGGGGTGCGAGCAGGCAGTAGCCGTAGAGGCGAGGGTAGGGCGGAAAAAACACGACGCAGTGTTCGTCACGATAGGCGACGGTTTCGCGCTCGCGAGTTGTCTGCTCCTCGGCCAGTTCGCAGATGAAGCATTGACCGGCGGCGTTCTCGGCCAGGACCCGGTCTATGTAGGCATCGGCATCGATCGTCGCGGTCGATACGGCGAACGCCGCATCGACACTGCGTGTTTCACTGTGTTGCGCCGACGTGCTCCGCGGATCGATACCGCTCCCCACCATGCGGCCATCCTATCCAGTTCGATCGTCGTTGCCCTTCCGCCCGTTGGACTTCCGTGCACTCGAGCTGGTTCGAGAAGCGCGGCTATGTGCGGATGTTCGTCGAGCCGTCATGCACTCCGTGTCCGGTACGGTCGGCCGAACGTGTTGATGGAGAGGACGGAACCTCGGTGGATCTGCGCACCATCGGGCAGGCGGGCGGACTGTTCGCAGTCACCAACATCGATGACATCCTGGTGCTGGCGCTCTTCTTCGCCCAGGGCGCCGGCCATCGCCACTCGACGCGACGGATCGTGCTCGGGCAGTTCCTCGGCTTCGCCGCGATCCTGGTCGCCGCCGTCGCGGCTGCCTTCGGCGCTACCTTCCTTCCCGAGTCAGCCATCCCGTATCTGGGATTGCTGCCCCTGGCTCTCGGGCTCAAAGCTGCCTGGCAGACATGGCAGCACCGCGGCGACGAGCAAGATGCGCGGGAGACCGGGAAAGAAGGCGGCCCGAAAATCCTGGAGGTCGCCGCGGTCACCTTCGCCAACGGCGGAGACAACATCGGCGTCTACGTACCGGTATTCGCCACCGCCGGTGTCGGGGCGATGAGCGTGTACACGATCGTGTTCCTGATCCTGGTAGGGCTCTGGTGCCTGGCGGGCAAGTACTTCGCCACCCGCCCGGTCATCGCCGCAGCACTGAGCCGGTGGGGTCACATCCTGATGCCGGTGGTGCTGATAGCGATCGGTTCGCTGATCCTCATCGAGGGTGGCGCGTTCGGGCTGTAATCGGCACGAACGGATATTCGGTCGCGTGCGCGTTCGATGGCATTTTAGGGTCGGGGGCATGGTCGGGATGTGGATGCATGGCCTGCCGCAATCTATCTCGCGCCGCCTGGCGTTCTATACGCCACCGATGGCCGCTCGCGTGGAACAGGGTCGGCCATACGCGTTGTGAGGTTGCCGCCGATCCTGCCAAGGATTCTCGCTTACCCGGCTGCATAGGATAGGCAGCTCGCGAAGGGGGTAGGGATGTCAGCCGATCAGGCCGTTGGCTTGGGTATGTGCGCCTTGAAAGGTGATGAGGATGACGAACATTGGGGGGAGGTCCACGATGTTCGCGGACTCTTCGCGGCACGGGCGGCGGAAGACCTGCTCGCGGTAGAGCTTCTGGGTTGCCAACCGCAGGGCAGCCTGCGCAAGTGCCTGGACTCCCTGCCTGCTGGTGCAGTTCAGCTCGGTGGTGCTTGGCTCGACGTCCTCGACTGCGACGGCGTATCGATGGGCTCCTATTTCGTTTACAAGATGACGGTCACCGCGGCTCGCCCGTCGAGCCTGGATTCACATTTGGTCGATCTCAGCACTGCCTGCGCGGAGGGTGGGGCGCTTCCAGCCCGTTCACGCTGGAATGGCTGCACTCCGATGTGGCGCGGGAGCATCTGCTGACACACCCTGCCGTGGGTGCCGGGCAAACCCTGTTCGATCTGCTCTTGGAGATCTTCGAGGAGGAGGGCGTCGAGGTCATCCTGCGATAGCACCCTGCATCCGATTGCACCAGCTGAGCCCAGAACTATTCTGCTGCTACGGATTTTGGTACCGGACCGTCCCTGCCGTGTTCGATGCCGCAATTTTACTGTGTAACAACCTGTTCCGATTCACGAATAAGCATTCATGAGTCGTACGACAACGCGATCGATCAACGTCGCAACGATGGCACTCGGTGCCGCACTGCTGCTTGCCGGATGTGGTACCGCTTCGAACGACAGCACGTCCGTGCCGAGCACACCGCACCACACGGTCACCTCGGCCGGTTCCGGTACCGAGACCACAGCGGTGCCGACAGCGGCTCCCGCCCCGGTGACGACCGTCGGATCCGAGCCCACGACGGCGGCGCCGGGCACCGACACGGATCGGCCCGCCGGCAGCTGGAACCCTTGTGACACTCCGGATCCCGCGCTCGCGGCCGCGGGCTTGAATGTCGCCAGCGAGCAATCGGTCTCGAATCCGGGTATCCCCGGCGAGAAGTCGTGCAAATGGAAGACCACCGACAACGCGCTCGAGTTCTACGTCACGGCGTACAGCTTGCCGGTAAGTGAGCTACGCCAGACCGGTAAATACGTCGACTTCAGTTCGGTCACGGTGGCGGGGCGTAAATCCCAGCAATTCCGTGCCGCGCAAGACACTCACAAACTCGGGTGCTATATCGCGGTACCGGCGTCGTTCGGTGGTGACATTTTGCTCTTGGCGTCACGAATCTGGAACCCGCAGGGCGGCACCGACGGATTCAACTCCTGCGACGATGCCCAGCGCATCGCCAACTCCCTGGTCAACCACATCCCCTGACGTAGGTGAACAGCCCCATCACCACGACCGCGATCGCCAGCGCGGGCAGTAGGTATCCGGGTGCCAATCCGGCGGCGACCAGGATCGCGTAGAGAACGACAGCCAGTGCTGTCGGCACTGCGGCGGCGACGGCGATACGACGCCGGGTTCGGCGATTCACGAGGGCTTCCCCCTTTCGCGGGCCTGGTCGACGAACTCGGCCAGTTCCCGCCACTGGTCAGACGACGGGTTGCCCGATACCGCGGCCGGGTCGTCGCGCCAGGCTTCGCGCACACCGGTCGAGATCGCGGCGTCGCCACCAGTGAACAGTGCGCTGAGTTCGTCCATGCGGCGCACCAGCCGCTGGACGCGCTCGTCCGCGGGCGGAACTCCGCTGCGGCGTAACCGTTCGGCCCTGCGGTACAACTCCGGCCATTCGATCTCGAGCAGATAGTGGCCGGTCGGGCCGAATGCCGCTGCGTGCGTGCCGAGTTGGTGGATCTGCTCCGGGTCCAGGTGGCGTCGCAGCACCTGTTCGCCGTCCGGGCCTGCGCTGCCGATCGCTTGCAGTGCGTCCAGCAGCGTCGCCGAAGCCGGACCGCTCTCTTCCGCTGTGAGTTCGTCCTCGAGCCGGACCAGCCGTTGCCGCACCGCATCGAGCGCGGCGAGGGACGCCTCGATGCCTTGTAGGTGGTCGCGTACGACCCGCGCCGGGTCGACACCGGCGTCCAGACAGGTCGCGATCGTCTGGAGGCTCGAGCCCAGGCTGCGCAGCGCCAGCACCTGGTACAGGCGAACGAGATCGGTTTCGGTGTATTCGCGGTGGCCGCTCACCGTCCGCCGTGACGGACTGAGCAGGCCGATCTCGTCCCAATGGTGCAACGTTCGCACGGTCACCCCGCTCGCCTCGGCGAGCGGGCCCACCTTCCAGGTTCGCGAGCCGGTCATTCCACCACCATGCCTCCTGACGTCGCGTGAGGTGCAAGTTCGGTGCGGTCCTGGCGGTAACGTAGCCCGGTATGACCGTCTCGAACCGTCAGCCGGACGTCCGGCCCTCGACGACGGTGCGTCCGACCGACGACGCCCTGCTGGACGGGGTGGTCGCGGTCTTCGGCGAGCACGGTTTCGACCGGGCGACGGTGGCGGAGTTGTCGGTGGCCGCGGGGGTTTCCAAGCCGACGCTGTATTCGCGTTTCGGCGGCAAGGAGCAGTTGTTCGCGGCGTGTGTGCGCCGCGAATCCGAGCGGCTGTGCCGGTGGATGCTCGAAAGCTACCGGGGCGCGGAGGGTTTCGGTCTGCGGCGGAATACCGACATCACCACCCGTGCGTTGTTCGATTACGCGGCGCGCCACCTCCAGGGATTCCGGCTGCTGTACGGATCGGCGAACCGGCCGCACGCCCGCCGGATCTCCGACGAGGTCATGGCGCCGGTGCGGGCCACCATCGCGGCGCTGATCCGGATCGAGCACGAGGACGACGATCGGGCCTGGACCGTGAGCGCCGAGTTCTGCGCGGCGGTGGTCGGCGATATCGCCGTGCGCGGGGTGAGCCAGGCGGTCGAGCGGGATCTGGACTTCACCGCCGCCGCC
This sequence comes from Nocardia sp. NPDC050712, assembly GCF_040654295.1. Taxonomy (NCBI): domain Bacteria; kingdom Bacillati; phylum Actinomycetota; class Actinomycetes; order Mycobacteriales; family Nocardiaceae; genus Nocardia; species Nocardia sp. NPDC050712. The sequence goes on along the minus strand of NZ_JBFAHT010000002.1, from coordinate 418,817 downwards.
GAGCTGACGATCTCGATGATCGTCGCGGCGTTGCGCGAACTCGACCCGGCGGCGGCGCGAGCCCTGGACAGTGCGGCCGGACCGCCGGGGTCAGCGCGGCGCGAGGACGTACCCGAGGGCAGTTACCCGGCGTTGACGGTTTCGCGTCCGATACCGGCGGAACGGCCCGGTGGCCGACCGCCCGCGGCGACGGCCGACGAGGTGCTGGCGGCGACGATCCAGATCTTCCAGACGATGGACCGCTTCGAAGCCGGTGCCGTCGCCACCCGGCTCGGGATCAGCCGCACCACCCTGTATCGCTGGTTCGGTTCCCGCGAAGGGCTGCTGGGCGCGGCGTTCGCGCGGCAGTTCGAGCAGCTCGTCCTCCGGATCGATGGCCGGAGCCGGAGCCGCGGCGCGCTGCGCGTCGCCGAGGTGCTCAACCGGGCGACCCGGGCGATCGCGGGCGACCCGGCGCTGCGGCGGTTTCTCGAGAACGAGTCCGGCGCGGCACTGCGGTTGGTCACCCGCGCCGACGGTCCGGTGCACGCCGGCAGCGTCGCGGTGATCGCGGCGCTGCTCGAGCGCGCCCGCGCGCAGGACGGATATCGCCCGCCGGTGGCGGCGACGGCGCTGGCCTACGCCCTGACCCGGGTGGGCGAGGCGTTCCTCTACGACGACACCGCGGCCGACATCGGGGGCCGTCTAGACGACCTGCACCAGGTGACGCGAACGCTGCTCGGCCTCGAGCACTAGCCGTTGCGCGGGCGCGTAGGCGACCGAGTCCGTTGCTACAACCGCTACCCTTCGGAATTTGTTGCGAGCAAACCGGTTCGGTCGACCGCGCGTTTGAGGACCTTGCCGGTCGGCCCGAGCGGAAGTTCGTCGACGAACACGAACCGGTGCGGCACCTTGTACGCCGACAGCCGCTCCTTCGCCCAGGCGCGGATCTCCTCGGCGGTCAGGCTGCCGCCGGGCCGGGTCACGACGGCCGCGGCGACCTCCTCCCCGTACCGCTCGTCGGGGACGCCGAGCACCGCGACCGCGGCGATGTCGGGGTGACCGTAGAGCACCTCCTCGACTTCGCTCGGGTAGACGTTGTACCCGCCGCGGATGATCAGGTCCTTGAGCCGGTCGACGATGAACAGGCAGCCGTCGAGATCGAGCAGGCCGAGATCTCCGGTTTTGAGCCAACCCTGGTACAGGTCAACGGCATTCGCGTCCGGACGCCGCCAGTACCCCTTCATGACGCTGGGCCCGCGCAGGAAGATCTCCCCGACGGCCCCGACCGGCAGTGCCGCCCCGTCGGTGGCCCGGACCTCGATGTCGGTGTCCGGCAGCGCCTGTCCCACCGATCCGGGGGGATATTGCCGATCCAGCGCCATATAGGTTGCCGCGCCGGTGGATTCGGTCAGCCCGTACCCCTGCACGAGCCGGCATCCGAACCGTTCGGAGAAGGCCTGCACCAGATCCTGGCGCAGCACCGCTCCCCCGGACGCGGCCAGGCGCAGACTCCGCAGATCGTCCGGGCCGTAGTCGCCGTCGGCGTGCAGCATGGCGCTCCACATGGTCGGCACCCCGGCCACGACGGTCAGCCGGTGATCGCGGATCAGATCCAGCATCGACGCCGGGGTGAACCCCTCGAGCAGGGAGAACGGGCAGCCGAGGTTGAGCGCGGTCAGCAGGGCCACCGCCTGCCCGAAGACGTGGAACAGCGGCAGGCCGGTGCCCATCCGGTCGTCGAGCCGCAGCTCGAGTTGTTCGATGTAGACCTCGGCGGTGTGGGTGAGATTGGCGATGGTCAGCTCCACGCCCTTGGGTTTGCCGGTCGTGCCCGAGGTGTAGAGCAGCACCGCGGTGTCGCCGAGCGCCCGCGAGACCGGCTCCGGCAGTGGATCTTCCGCGGCGAGGCCGACGCCCGGCGCCAGCACCTCGTGGCGGATACCGCGCGCGCCGGCCGCGGTCGCCGCCGCCGTGCCGGTATGCCACTCGATGATCAGCGCCGCCTCCGAATCGGCTAGCACCCAGTCGATTTCGGGCACGGTGGCCATGGTGTTCATGGTGACCACGATGGCCCCGGCGAGATGCGCGCCGAGGTAGGCGATGACGAACTCCGGCCGGGTCGGCGCGATCAGGACGACCCGGTCGCCGACGGCGACGCCGGACCGGCGTAGCTGTCCACCGAAAATGGCTGCCCGCCGGGCGAGTTCGCCGTAGGTCAGGTCCTCGGTAGTGGTGCGCAGGGCGATGCGATCTGGATCGGTGCCGGCGTGCCGCCAGATCCGGTCGACGATATTGGCCATGGCTGGGAGTACTCCTCGGGTGTGACGCGACGGATCGGAGGGTTCACGGCTGCAGGACGACGCGCCCGACGGTCGCACCGGCGGCCAGGCGCGTGAGCCCGCCCGGCAGATCGACCAGGGGCAGCAGGCTGTCGATGACCGGGGCGATCAGGCCGCGGTCGGCGAGATCGGTGAGCGCGGCGTGCGCTTCGCGGACCGCGGGGTCGCGCCGCTGCGCGTACAACCCCCAGTGCAGGCCGAGGATCGAATAGTTCTTCACCAGGGCATGATTGAGCGCGGGCGCCTGAACGGTGCCGCCGGAGAAGCCGACGACGACGATCCGTCCCTCGAAAGCGACGCATTTGGCTGAGCGCGTGTAGGTTTCACCGCCCACCGGGTCATAGATCACCTCGGCGCCGCGGCCTTCGGTGGCGGCGCGCACGACCGCGACGAAGTCCTCCGCGGTGCGGTCCACGACGATGTCGGCGCCTTGCGCGCGGGCCAGCTCCGCCTTCGCCGCACCGCCGACCACGGCGATGACGCGCGCGCCCGCCGCTTTGCCCAATTGCACTGCCGCACTGCCGACCCCGCCCGCGGCGGCGTGCACCACGAGGGTCTCGCCACGCCGCAGGGCGGCCCGCCGGTGCAGGCCGAACCATCCCGTCTGATAGGCGATGTGGAACGCGGCGGCCTGCGCGTCCTCGAGCACGGCCGGCGCGGGGACCACCTCGTGCGCGTTCACGACGGCGAGTTCCGCGAACGCGCCGTGCGGCATCACCGTCACCCCGATCACGCGGTCACCGACCGCGAAATCGGTGACCCCGGCACCCACGGCGAGCACCTCACCGCAGAGCTCGACCCCGGGCGTGAACGGCAACTCCGGGCTCACCTGGTACTCGCCGCGGCACATCAGGACGTCCGGAAAGTTCGCCGCGGCCGCGCGAACTCGGACGAGCAACTGCCCCGCGCCGGCCACCGGATCGTCGAGCTCGGTCCACCGCAACGCCTCCGCGGGCGCTGCGAGCCGGGTTACCTGCCAAGCCTTCACCTGTGTCTCCGATCGTGGCGTCCCAACGATTCGTTTGGAACATTTGCTTGCGAACGTTCCATACCATCTGAGATGGTGTCAACATCAAATCGCGATCACGCGCACGGCAACGACAGACTGTGACTTCGGGCCTTTACCAACCGGTAAAGCCGCGGCTCGGCCTGCCGCCGATTCCGGTCAACAATGCCGTTGCCCTGCGCGACAATTCGATGTTCGAGCCGACCGACGAGGACTGGGGCACCGCCACGATGACCGATGAGCAATTCAGCACGGAGCTACCGGGTCTCGACTTGGATCGCCTGACCGCATGGCTGTCGGAGACGCATCCGGAACAGGCTGCCGGCAAGCTGCGCGGGCGGCTCATCGCCGGTGGCCGGTCCAATCTGACCTACGAGATCACCGATGACACAAGCTCTTTCGTGCTGCGCCGGCCACCACTGGGGCATGTGCTGGCGACCGCGCACGACATGGGCCGCGAACACCGGGTGATCAGCGCCCTGGCCCCGACCGACGTTCCGGTGCCCGCCGCCTATGCGCTGTGCCTGGACGACACGGTCATCGGCGCGCCCTTCTACCTGATGGAACACGTCGTCGGCACGCCGTACCGCGCTGCGGGCGAACTCGACGCACTGGGCCCGGAGCGCACACACGCCATCTCGACCGCCATGGTCGATACGCTCGCGGCTTTGCACGCGGTCGCACCGAACGATGTGGGGCTGAACGACTTCGGCCGCCCCGAGGGCTTCCTGGAACGTCAGGTGCGGCGCTGGAAGCGGCAGCTCGACGCCTCCTCGTCGCGCGAGCTGCCGAGCGCCGTCGAACTGCACGAGCGGCTGGCCGGCTATCAGCCACCGCAGGCCGCGACCCGCATCGTGCATGGCGACTATCGACTGGACAACGTCCTGGTCGACGCGCACGACGCGGTGGCCGCCGTCATCGATTGGGAGATGGCCACCCTCGGTGACCCGCTCACCGACATCGGACTGCTCGTCGTCTACCAGCGCATCGGCGAACTGCGGGTGCCCGGGGTCACCGACGTCGCGGCGGCTCCCGGCTTCCTGACCGAAGCGCAGATCCTGGAGCGCTACGCCCGCCACACCGGCCAGGACCTCGACCACATCGGCTTCTACATCGCACTGGCCTCGTTCAAACTCGCGGTCATCATCGAGGGCATCCACTATCGCTATCTGCAGGGCCAGACTGTCGGCACCGGCTTCGAGGCCATCGGCGACGTCGTCGAGCCGCTATTGCGCGCCGGAACAACCGCACTGGAGGAGCACCGATGACCCACGACACGATGTTCGCGCTCTCGGATCGGGCCCGCGCCTACCGCACCGATCTGCTCGCCTTCATGGACGAGCACGTCTATCCGGCGGAATCGATCTACACCGAGCAGATGGCCCACGCGGGCGATCCGCATGCGCAACCGGCGGTGCTCGAGGAGCTGAAAACCGAAGCGCGCAAACGCGGTCTGTGGAATCTGTTCCATCCGCATCCGGACCGGGGGCCGGGCCTGTCCAACTCGGAGTACGCGCCGCTCGCCGAAATCATGGGCCGCAGTCCACATCTGGCCCCGGAGGCCACCAACTGCAGCGCACCCGACACCGGCAACATGGAGGTGCTGACCCTGTTCGGCACCGCGCAGCACCACCAGGACTGGCTGGCGCCGCTACTGTCCGGCGACATCCGCTCGGCTTTCGCCATGACCGAACCGGAAGTGGCCAGCTCCGACGCGACCAATATCCGGCTGCGCATGGAGCGCGACGGCGAGGACTACGTCCTCAACGGCCGAAAGTGGTGGACCTCCAACGCCTTGCACGCGCACTGCAAGGTGCTCATCGTGATGGGCAAGACCGATCCCGCGGCCCCCGTGCACCGCCAGCAGAGCATGATGGTCGTCCCGATCGACACCCCCGGCGTCACGGTTCTGCGCAACCTGCCGGTCTTCGGCTATCACGATCGCGAAGGCCACGCCGAAGTCGTCTTCGACGATGTCCGGGTGCCGCGCACCGCCCTGCTGGCCGGCGAAGGCGACGGCTTCATGATCGGTCAGGCCCGGCTGGGCCCCGGCCGCATCCATCACTGCATGCGCGCGATCGGCATGGCCGAACGCGCCCTGGACGCCATGATCGACCGCGCCCAGACCCGCACCACGTTCGGCGAGCCGCTCGCCGACCGCGCCAATATCCAGGACTGGATCGCCGAATCCCGCATCGAGATCGATATGGCGCGGCTGCTGACCTTGCAGGCCGCGTATCTCATGGACACGGTCGGCAACAAGTCCGCTCGGACCGAGATCGCCGCGATCAAGGTGGCGGCGCCGCAGGTCGCCCTGAAAGTGATCGATCGCGCGATCCAGGTGCACGGCGGCGGCGGTGTCTCCGATGATTTCCCGCTGGCGAGCATGTACGCGCATGCCCGGACCCTGCGACTCGCCGACGGGCCCGACGAGGTTCACAAGCGCACCATTGCCCGGATGGAGCTGCGCCGACGCGACCCGTCCTGGGGACGGCAGTAGGGCGATATACCTCACCCGATGGGTACGAACAGCCGTCGAACGGCTATTGTTGATCAAGTGCGCGATCCGTCGCGCCAAGCGTCGTAGATCGCATTCGCTTCGCAACACGCGTTTGCCGCATCCGCTCTTCTTACGGCGATCGATTTTGCCCATCGGCAATCTCGCCATTCGTGCCCCCGGCGCGGACCCGGAAGGTCCGCAGACGGCTCGGGCACCACCTGATGCCCGAAAGGCACCGCTACACCTATGACCTCTGCTGACATCTCCTTTGCCACGCTCGGCGTGAGCGCACCCCTGGTGAAGGCGCTGACCCGCGCCGGAATCACCGAGCCCTTCCCGATCCAGACCGACACCCTGCCCGATTCGCTGGCCGGGCGCGACGTGCTCGGCCGCGGCCGGACCGGCAGCGGCAAGACCCTCGCCTTCGCCATCCCGATGGTCAACCGGCTCGGCGGCGGTCTCGCCGGCCGGCGCGCCCCGAGCCGCCCGACCGGCCTGGTGCTGGCACCGACCCGCGAACTGGCCACCCAGATCGCCGCCGCGCTCGAGCCCCTGGCCGCGGCCTACCGCATGACCGTCACCACGATCTTCGGTGGCGTCCCGCAGAACCGGCAGGTCCGGGCACTGCGCGACGGTGTCGACATCGTCGTCGCCTGCCCCGGCCGGCTCGAGGACCTGATGAACCAGCGCCTGATCTCGCTGGACGCCGTCGAGGTCACCGTGATCGACGAGGCCGACCACATGGCCGACCTCGGCTTCCTGCCCGGCGTGACCCGCATCCTCGCGGCCACCCCGAACGATGGTCAGCGCCTGCTGTTCTCGGCCACCCTGGACAACGGCGTCAACAAGCTGGTCAACCGCTTCCTGCCGGACGCCAAGCTGCACTCGGTCGACGAGGCGAACTCCCCCGTCGCCGCGATGACCCACCACGTTTTCGAGACCGCGAGCGTCGAGGTCAAGCGCGAGGTGATCCACCAGCTCGCCTCCGGCTCGGGCCGGCGAATCCTGTTCATGCGCACCAAGCATCAGGCCCGGAAACTGGCCAAGCAGCTGACGCTCGCCGGGATTCCGGCCGTCGACCTGCACGGCAACCTGTCGCAGGGCGCTCGTGACCGCAACCTCGCGGTCTTCGCCGCCGGTGAGGCGCGCGTGCTGGTGGCCACCGATGTGGCCGCGCGCGGCGTGCACGTCGATGACGTGGAGCTGGTTGTGCACGTGGATCCGCCCGCCGAGCACAAGGCCTACCTGCATCGTTCGGGCCGGACCGCGCGGGCCGGCAACGCCGGTGACGTGATCACCCTGGTGCTGCCCGGCGAACGCCGTGACCTGGCCGATCTCATGCGCCGGGCCAAGATCAACGTGACCCCGCAGCGGGTCACCGCCGATTCGCCCGCGGTGAGCGAGCTCGTCGGCACGGTGGCCGCGTTCGTCGCGCCGTCGTACAGCGAGCGGGCCGCTCGTGACGACGATCGTCGTAGTAGCGCTGGAGCGCACCGCAGTGGTGGCGGAGCGCGCCGGGGCGGTGGCGCAGGGCGTCAGAGCAGTGGTGGCGCCGCACGTCAGGGCTCCGGTGCCGCGCGCCAGAGCAGTGGTGGCGCACCGCGCCAAGGCAGTGGTACTCCGCGTCAGGGCTCCGGCGCGCCGCGTCAGGGCGCCGCCGCAGCGCACCAGGGTGGCGGCCGTCGCACCGGTGGTGCGGCACAGGGTCAGTCACGCTCCAAGCCGCGCGCTCAGTCCACGCGCGGCCGGGCCGCCTAAAAGCTTGATCCGCAATGGCCGGGGTGATATTCACCCCGGCCATTGCGCTCAGCCGGTAAAACGGTGGTTCTGCGCGAGCGCCTCGAACAGTTCCTGCGCCGCGGTGGTCATCGAGACCCCGTTCCCGGCCGGGTCCGTGCCCCGCGAGCGCGCCACCTGCTCGTGCAGATGTTCCATCCGCATATCGAGTCGGTTCGCCGCGTCGGCCGCGTCGGTCAGTTCCGCCAGCAATTCCGGGGGGACATCGCCGCCGTACCGGTAGAAGATCTTGTGCTCGAGGCTGGCCCAGAAATCCATCGCGATCGTGCGGATCTGGAGCTCCACCGGCACGTGCTCGACCCGGTCGCTCATGAAGACCGGCAGTTCGAGCAGCAGGTGCAAACTCTTGTAGCCGTTGGGTTTCGGGTCGGCGATGTAATCGCGCACCTCGGTCACGGTGACGTCGGATTGGCTGGTGAGCATCTCCGCGATCCGGTAGGTGTCCTGAATGAAGCTGCACGTGATCCGCACGCCGGCGATGTCGACGATGTTCTTCCGAATATCGTGCAATGTGGCGGGGATGTCTTTGCGCTGTAGCTTCCGCAAGATGCTTTCCGGCGACTTCAGCCGGGACCGCACATGCTCGATCGGGCTGTAGTCGTGGATATAGGTGAACTCGTCGGCCAGGATGTTGATCTTTGTCATCAACTCGGAGGTGACGAAGCGGTAGGACATCATGAACCGCGTGAACTCGCCCTGTAAGGGCGCGAGATCGCTGTCAGGGCTGCTCATCGATGAATTCGTCACCTTCGTTTTCCGCGGATACACACTGCCAGCATTTCCAGACAGTCTGTCACTGCGATCTGAGATCAGGCTGAGGCGCTCGCTCCGCATGACTTCTGGAACTATCGGCACCGTGGATGACCAAAGGATCGACCCGCCGGTCGCCGGGGAGTTCGTGTCCGAGACCTTCGACTACGACGGCGGACGCCAGGTCACGGTGTACGTTCCGCCGGACCCGCCGGCGGCGGTCGTGTTCGCCGGTGACGGTCGGTTGATCGCGCGGTGGGGTGCGCGCCTCGAAGCGGCCGACGTCCCCGCGACGATGATCGTCGGCGTGCACCGAGCCGCCGACGAGACAACACGGCTCCACGAATACTCGCCGAGCTTCGACCCGGACAGGTTCGCGGCCCACGAGAGGTTCTTCGTCGACGAGGTCCACCGATGGACGTCGACACGGTTCGGGCCAGCGCTACCGGCCGAACGCACCGCCGTGTTCGGCGTCTCCGCGGGCGCGGAGCTGGCGCTCGCCCTCGGGCTCCGGCATCCCGACCGATACGGTGCGATCTTCTGCGCCTCGCCCGGCGCGGGTTACCAGCCGCCCGCCGCGCTGCCGCGTTCGCTTCCGCGCGCGTACCTCGTCGCCGGCACGCAGGAGCCGTTCTTCCTGGAGAACGCGACCCGATGGGCAACCGCGTTGCGCGAGGCCGGTGCGGACACCGTCATGAGCGAGCGCGCCGGATCGCACGGCGACGCCTTCTGGCAGGAAGAATTCCCGCTGATGGTGGCGTGGGCATTCGGGCGCCCAGGTAGCAGTCGAAGTTCCCCCGGATCAGCGCCCGGTAGCCGTTGAGCACGACCGAGAGCGCGCGAAAATCGCATCCGCGCAGATCGGCGTCGATCAGCGCGATCCGGCAGGAACGCTCGAACTCGAGCAGGGTCGCGGTCAGCAAGACGTTGGCGGCCTCGACGGCCTCCTGTGCTGTGCAACCGTCGCGATTCCGCAGCACGCCCAGGGCGCCGCGCGTATAACCGGCCGACGATTCGTCGGCCGCGGACAGCACGTCCCGGCACAGTCCGGCGTGCCTGGCCATCGTCAACCTGGCCCGGTGGACGTGCGGGTGGCTGCGGAGTTGATCGCCGAGGGTGGATGCCGATGCGAATTCCTGGAAATACCCTTGGATCTCCATATTGCTGGTGTACTGGCGATAATGCTTGAGCTCCGCGATGGTCGGAATTCCCGTGTGGACCTGATCCGAATACGTTAGTAGCCAACGACGTTGGCTTGTCAGGGCATCTCGGCGCAGCCCTTCGGGCATCTCGCCGGTGATTTCCTGAAGAGATTCGGCATAGGCGCTTTCCACGGGATCATCGAACGATCCGAGCGGATTTCGCGTGACGGACAAAAGCCCCTGAATTGTTCGCTGTACGAATTCGGGCCGCTCCAGGATCTGGTCGATGACGCAGGCGACAGTCAGGTATCTCGCGAGCGCGAACACAGGGCCGGGCCGCTCGACAAAGGCGCAATATCGCACGGCCAGCTCGGCGGACTCGCGCACTACTTCTGCCCGGCCCGAGCCCCCGAGCCGCTCGGCCCATTCGAATGTCGCAGCCTCGATCCGCTCCCGCGACTCGGCACCTCCGTACTCGGGGTAGGGCATGTAGAACTCGGGCAGCCGGCTGAAGTCCATCGCTATCGGGTGAGCGCCAGTGCTTCTTCGATCAACGCTTCGACGATCTGATGCTCGGGAACGGTGCGCACGACACGACCTTTCACGAAGATCTGCCCCTTCCCATGCCCACTCGAGACGCCGATGTCCGCCTCCCGGGCCTCCCCCGGGCCGTTGACGATGCAGCCCATCACCGCGACCCGCAGGGGAATCGGGAAGTCGGCGAACGCGGCTTGGACCTGGGCCGTGAGGGTGTAGAGGTCGACCTGCAATCGACCGCAGCCCGGGCAGGAGACGATATCGAGTTTCCGTTCGCGCAGCCCGAGCGATTCCAGAATCCCGATCCCGACCTTCACCTCCTCCGCGGGCGGCGCGGACAGCGACACCCGGATGGTGTCGCCGATCCCCTCGGCCAGCAGCAACGCGAAGGCGACCGCCGACTTGATGGTGCCCTGCATCAACGGCCCGGCCTCGGTCACACCGAGGTGCAGCGGATAGTCGCAGCGCGCCGCGAGTTCGCGATAGGCCGCGACCATCACCGTCGGATCATGGTGTTTGACACTGATTTTGATATCGCGGAAACCGTGTTCCTCGAACAGCGCGCACTCCATCAACGCCGACTCCACCAGCGCGGCCGGGGTCGCGGAGCCGTGCTTGTCCAGCAGGCGCTGATCCAGCGAGCCGGCGTTGACGCCGATCCGGATCGGGATCCCGGCGGCGCCCGCCCGCTCCGAGATCTCGCGCACCCGGTCGTCGAACTTGCGGATATTGCCCGGATTGACCCGCACCGCGGCGCAGCCCGCGTCGATGGCGGCGAAGACGTACTGCGGCTGGAAGTGGATGTCCGCGATCACCGGCAGCGGCGACTTCGCGACGATGGCGGCGAGAGCGTTCGCGTCGTCGCGGGTCGGCACCGCGACCCGGACGATCTCGCAGCCCGCGGCGGTCAGTTCCGCGATCTGCCGCAGGGTCGCGTCCACCTCGGAGGTGACGGTGTTGCACATCGACTGCACCGAGACCGGCGCGCTACCCCCGACCGCGACCGAGCCGACGCGCAATTGCCGGGACACGCGGCGCGGCCGCAGCAGCGGTCCGCCCCCCGCACCGCGGTTCGGCAGACCGAGTTCGACGATGCTCATGGCTGCTCCTTCGCCGGAACCGGGACCCCGGCCGGGGTTGACGCGATCAGGGTTCGTGCGGTCTCGGTCAGGGCCGCGGCGTCTATTCCGCACTCCCGCAACAGATCCGGTCGAGACGCGTGCCGCAGGAACTGGCGCGGCAGTCCCACCGCCCGCAGGCGAGTGCCGACGTTCTCCTGGGCGCAGGCCAGCGCGACCCGCGCGCCGACGCCGGTGGAGACGCACGCGTCCTCGACGGTCAGGGCCGCGCGGTGACGGGCGATGAGGTGCACGAGCGCCGGGTCGACGGGGTCGATCCAGCGCGGGTCGACCACGGTGACGCCGAAGCCCGCCTGGTCCAACGCGCTCGCGGCCGCCATGCAGGGCTGCGCGGTGGTGCCGACGGCGACCAGCAGGACGTCCAGCGGCAAGGATCGGCTGCGGAACAGGATGTCCATCCCGCTGATCCGCGAGATGGCTGGAAGCGGCGGGCTCACACCCGATTTCGGGAATCGCACGACGGTCGGCCCGGTCGTGTGATCCAGGGCCTCGCCGAGCAGTTCACGCAGGCGTTCCGGATCGCGGGGCGCGGCCACGCGGATACCGGGGATGGTGCCGAGGATGCCCAGATCCCACATGCCGTGGTGCGACGGCCCATCCGGCCCGGTGATCCCGGCCCGGTCCAGAACGAAGGTGACCGGCAGGCCGTGCAGGGCGACATCCAGCAGCACCTGGTCGAAGGCGCGGTTGAGGAAGGTCGAGTAGACGGCGACGACCGGATGCAGGCCGGCCATGGCCAGGCCCGCCGCGGAACAGACGGCGTGCTGTTCGGCGATACCGGTGTCGAAGACGCGATCGGGGAAGGCTTCGGCGAAGCCGCGCAGCCCGACCGGCTGCGTCATCGCCGCGGTGACGCACACGACCTCCGGTCGTTGCTCACCGATCCGCAGCATTTCCGCGGCGAAGGTGTCGGTCCAAGTCGGAGCCGCTGTGCCGGTGGGCTTTCCGGTGCCCGGGTCGATGACTCCGATGGCGTGCATGCGATCGGCGGGATCCTGCTCGGCGGGGAGGTATCCGCGCCCCTTCTCGGTGACGACGTGCACGACCACCGTGCGGCCGCGCGAGCGCGCCTGACGTAGCGCGTCCTGCACGGCCGGTAGGTCGTGGCCGTCGACCGGCCCGAGATAACTCAATCCGAGCTGGCCGAAGATCGACTGTCCGCCACCGGCGCGCAATTCGGCCAGGTGATGTCCGATGCCGCCGATCGTGGGGTCGTAGGAGCGCCCGTTGTCGTTCAGGACGACGACCAGGGGGCGGTCCGGTCGCGCCGCCAGGTTGTTGAGCCCCTCCCAGGCGAGCCCACCGGTGCAGGCGCCGTCACCGATCACCGCGGCGACGACGCGATCGGTCTGCCCGGTGAGCGCGAAGGCTTTGGTCAGCCCGTCGGCGTAGGCCAATGCCGTTGACGCGTGCGAGTTTTCGACCCAGTCGTGGTCGGACTCGACGGCGCTGGGATATCCGGCGAGCCCACCGTCGCGGCGCAGGCCGTCGAAGTCACCGGCCCGGCCGGTGAGAATCTTGTGCACATAGGACTGATGCCCGGTGTCGAACAGGATCGGATCGTGCGGGGAATCGAAGACCCGGTGCAGCGCGATGGTCACTTCGACGACGCCGAGATTGACACCGAGATGACCGCCGGTGGCGCACACCTTGTCGATGAGAAACGTCCGGATCCGGCCGGCGAGGTCGACCGATTCGGCGTCGGACAGTGCGCGCAGGTCGCGCGGATTCGCCGGGATCCCCAGGATCCCGGGGTGCTGATCGGCGGTCACGGCTCTTCCGCCTTCCTGGCGGCAGTGGGGTCGACCGGGGCGCGCACCGGCAGCGGCAGCATGAATCGAATTGTCTCCGTGGTGGTTTCCCGCTCGACCACGTAGTCCGCCCCGGCTTCGGCCAGCAGTGCGAGCACATCGTCGACCAGGCGCGGCGGCGCGGAGGCGCCCGCGGTGACGCCCACCGCCGTCGCGTCTTCCAGCCACCGCGGATCGATGTCCTGCGGGCCGTCGATCAGGTACGCGGCCGTGCCGGCGCGGACCGCGATGTCCACCAATCGGCGCGAGTTCGAGGAATTCACCGAACCGATCACGAGCAGCAGGTCGATGTCGTCCAGGATCGCGCGCACGGCGTTCTGCCGATTCGTGGTGGCGTAGCAGATGTCGTCGCTGGGTGGATCTTTCAGCTGCGGGAAGCGCCGGCGCAGCACCGCCACGATCTCGGCGGTCTCGTCGACGGCGAGCGTGGTCTGGGTCAGATACGACAGCTGGGCGCCCTCGGGAATCTCGACCCGGGCCGCATCCTCGACGTTCTGCACCAGAATCGTGGAATCCGGTGCGACGCCGAGGGTTCCCTCGGTTTCCTCGTGCCCGGCGTGCCCGATCAACAGGATCGTGTCGCCGTGCGCGGCGAAGCGCGTGGCCTCGGCGTGCACCTTGGCGACCAGGGGGCACGTCGCGTCCACCACCTGCAAGCCGCGTGCGGCGGCCGCCGCACGCACCGCCGGTGCGACGCCGTGCGCCGAGAAGACCACCCGCGAGCCGGCCGGCACCTCGTCCAGCTCGTCGACGAAAATCGCACCGCGCGCGTGCAATTCGTTGACGACGAAGGTGTTGTGCACGATCTGCTTGCGCACGTAGATCGGTGCGCCGTGCTGCGCCAGCAGGCGTTCGACCGTTTCGATCGCACGCTCCACCCCGGCGCAGAACGACCGTGGCGCGGCCAGGACGACGGTGGAATCCATCGCCCTCACCGATCCCGGTGCGCGACCACGCCGGCCAGCGTGATCAGGTCGGTCGTGGCGAGCTCGCCCGGGAGCGCCGCCAATGCCTGCGCCAGCAGCCGCTCCGCCAATTCCTGGGCGGCCCGCCGCCCGCCGGACTCCTCGACGAGCTCGGCGGCCAGCGAAACCTCCTCCGGCGTCAGCGCTCTGGGCAGCTCATACAGCTTCTGCAAGCGCGTACCCGCCGGGGTCCCGGAGCGTAGCGCGACGACGATCGGCATCGTCTGCTTGCGGTTGACGAGATCATTGCCGACCGGCTTGCCGGTGACGGCGGGATCGCCCCAGATCCCGATCAGGTCGTCGACGATCTGGAAGGAGACCCCGACCTGGCGGCCGAAGGTGTCCATCGCCGCCACGACATGCTGGTCGCCGTCGGCGAGTTCGGCTCCGAGGGCGCAGGCCGCGCCCATCAGTGCGCCGGTTTTGCCCATCGCCATCCTGGAGTATTCCTCCCCGTTCGCGGGCGGGATCGACTCGAACGCGCAATCCTCCTGCTGCCCGCGGCACAGTTCGATCACCGCGTCTTCCAGACGGACCAGGCCGATGGCGGTACGCGGGGACGTGACGAGGCACTTACCGGCCGCGGCGTGCATCGCGTCGCCGAGCAGGATCGCGTCGGGGATTCCCCATAAGCTCCAGACGGTTTCGCGGCCGCGCCGGGTGCGGTCGCGATCCATGACGTCGTCGTGCAGCAGGGTGAAATTGTGCACGAGTTCGATCGCCGCGGCGGCCGTCGCCAGGCTTTGCGGCGCCGCGCCGCACGCGGACGCCGCGGCGAAGAACAGCGCCGCCCGGATCGACTTCCCGCTGGAGGCCGCGGTCGGGGTGCCCTCGCTGTCCCACCAGCCGAAGTGGTAGCCGCCCATGTGCCGTAACGGCTCGGGAAGCTCACCGACCACGGCGCGCAGCGAGGGCTCGGTCATGACCCGGGCGGCGCCGAGCAGTTCGTTCGGAGTTCGAATTGTCTGTCCATCGGTCGATGACACTGTGCAGGACCGGGTCTTGGTGTGATTCACCACGTCGTCTACCTAACATCGGAAGGTCGAGTCACTGTCCGGATGGGCATGCCGCCGGCGGCGGCATGCCCATCAGCGCCCTGCGTGCCCAGGCGGCCTGCTACTCCGGATGCCGTGCGATCGAGACGTTGTCCAGGATCCCGAGCGCATCGGGTACCAGCACAGCCGCCGAGTAGTACGAGGAGACGAGGTAGGAAATGATCGACTGATCGTCGATGCCCTTGAACCGGACGTTGAGGCCGGGTTCGATCTCGTCGGGGATGCCGGTCTGGTGCAGCCCCACCACGCCCTGGTCCTTTTCGCCGATCCGCATCGCGATGATCGAGGTCGTATGGGTATCGCTGATCGGGATCTTCCCGCAGGGCAGGATCGGAACCCCGCGCCAGGCCATCACCCGCTTGCCCTCGAGTTCGGTCTGATCGGGATAGAGGCCCAGGCGCGTGCACTCCCGGCCGAAGGCCGCGATGGCCTTGGGGTGGGCCAGGAAGAAGGCGGTGCTGCGCCGCATGCTGAGCAGTTCGTCCATGTCGTCGGGCGTCGGCAGCCCGGCCTCGCTGTAGATGCGCTGCTTCAGATCGCAGTTGTTGAGCAGCCCGAAATCGGGATTGTTGACGAGGTCGTACTCGCGCCGTTCGTGCAGCGCCTCGATCGTCAGGCGCAACTGCTGCTGGATCTGATCCATCGGATCGTTGAACAGGTCCGCGACCCGGGAGTGCACGCGCAGCACGCTCTGCGCCAGGCTGAGCTCGTACTCGCGCGGCTGCGTCTCGTAGTCGACGAAGGTACCCGCCAGGAACGGCTCCCCCGCATGCCCCGAGGCGACCGAGATCTCGGCCTCGCCGTACTTGTTCTGCGGGCTCGCGTGCTGGGCGGACACCTCCTCCAGGTGCTGGCGCAGCTCGGGCATGTTCTCCAGCAGCGAGCGGAATTCCGCGCGGCCCAGGGTGAGCACGGTCGTCGGGGTGACGGTCTTGACCGTCACCGGCCAGATCGCCGCCTCGTCGTCGACCAGGGCGCGGTCACCGAGGAAATCGCCGCTGGACAGCACGCCCAGCTTGTGGTGCTCGCCGTACTCGCCGTTCCCGATCTTGGTCAGCTTGCCGTGCACGATCAGGATCAATTGATCGACCGGATTGCCGAACTCCGCGACCACGGTGCCGGCCGGATACTCCCGCTGGTCGAAGCGCTCCGCGAGGGCGGACAGGGCATCCTGGTCGTCGAAGTCGCGCAGGAGCGGAATCTCGCGCAGCTCCTGCGGAATGACCCGCGCCTGCGGGCCGTCGGTGATGAACTCCACCGCACCGTTGCCCAGGGTGTGCGACAGCCGGCGATTGACGCGGTAGACACCGCCGCGTACCTCGACCCAGGGCAGCGAACGGGTCAGCCAGCGCGAGCTGATCCCCTGCATCTGAGGTTCCGACTTGGTGGTGTGCGCCAGCTTCTTGGCAGCGGCGGTACTGAGCGACCGGCGGTCGTCGGAATCGGTGCCGAGGGGCATTTCGATGGTCATAGTCAACTCCTGAGAATGCGGATGAAGCGCCGTCTTTGTCGAAATCCACTGGGAGTGGTGGTCTTTGGTTGCAGCGGGCCGGCGTGCGGCTCCCTTCGTCGGTTACCTCGCAGCGTCGAACAGCATCGTCACCGCACTGCTGCCCAGGCCGTGCGGCAGGAATGGTGTTCTGCCGGGGGACATTCGATATCGCTGACGCAGGT
The DNA here is from genome assembly GCF_040654295.1 of Nocardia sp. NPDC050712. Taxonomy (NCBI): domain Bacteria; kingdom Bacillati; phylum Actinomycetota; class Actinomycetes; order Mycobacteriales; family Nocardiaceae; genus Nocardia; species Nocardia sp. NPDC050712. Next base: position 402,120 of record NZ_JBFAHT010000002.1, on the reverse strand, counting down.
CCGCTTCGCCGTAGCGGCGGCATTCCCGGTGCCAGTTGAGAATCGCGGCCATCCAATCCTGGAGTTCGCGACCGCGGCGCTCGAGCACGTGCCGCTCGGCTTTATCGAGCTGATACTCCTCGAAGACGCGCGGCAGCCCCTCGGCGATAACGCTTTCGAACTGTTGCAGCCGAGCGGTGATCAGATCGTTGGCCAGCAGCACGGCATTCTCGCGATCAATGCCGAGATGATGCTCGAAGACGCGGATAATGTTGTGCAGTTCGTCCTCGAACTCTGTTTCCTTTTGATAGGAGAACAGGTCGTTGAGCAAGGTCGCGACGTCCATCGCCGTATTCTCGAGATCGGCTAGCACGCGATGCCCGGCCACTTTCTCCGGAATCCGCTCACCGTGGGCGAGCCGGGACATGGCCGAGGTCAGGTCCGAACCGAAGGTCTGCCGGCGCATTTCGACATAGTCGATGGGGTCGGGCAATCGGCTGTAGGTCTGATTCGCCACCTCCCAGGTCCAGGCGTCGACCATGTTCATCAGGGCGGCCCGCAGTTCGGTGCGCTGCGCGGCGCTCATCGACTCGGTGGTCCGGCGCCACAAATCGGCAAGGGACGCCTCGAGTGGATTCAGGTCGGGGGGCAGCGCTTCCGCGCTGTCGGTCGGGACGCAGCCGGACAGGCGGCGGGTCTGGAGGTGAGCGGCCGCCAGGTCTTTGCGGGCCCCGAACAGCATCGAATACAGATCGTCGCCGTATGTTCCCCAGGTCAGCCACTGCGAACTGAGGATCAGCTCGCGCTCTTCCGCGTCGGGATCCATGCCGGCCGCGCACAGGGGGAAGTCGAACTTCTCCAGTTCGGCCGCGGACCACCGCACCGCCGGGTCGAGCAGGCCGAACTCCTTGGACCAGGCGAGCACCGCACTGCGGGCGGCGCTCAGGTGGGTGTTCACCGCGAGTTCGTACGGCATGTAGATCGGCGGCATGGTGATCGGGCCGACCCGCTGATAGGGCATATGCGAAAAGGCCCGTGCCCGTTGCATTCCGCCCGTATTCCCGGCACGCAGCGGCAGCGGGTAGGCGGTCGAGAGGCCGAACCGCGAGTGCAGTTCGCTCATGCCGAGCATGTCCGTGGCCGGTGCGGCGTCGGGCTTGGTGTATCGACTGGAGCGGAGGTGCCATTCGTGGCCGCCGGCCTGCCAATCCTGCAAGCCCTTGATGTAGGCCGCGACGGCGCTGCCCTCGTCCGGGGTGGCGCCGGTCGCGCCGAACATGATCGGAACCTCGGTGACCGCGGTGTGCTCGAACTGCTGCACCCGGGAGGTCAGCATGTCGTTGACGATGTCGACGGCGCGCTGGGTGGGCACCTGGAAGAAGGTCTCGACGACCAGGACGCCGTTCGAGTTCTCTTTCTCCTCCAGCACCTCGCGCTCATAGGAGAACAGGTCGTTGCGCAGGTGCACGGCGTCGGCGAAGGTGTCGCGCAGGACGCGGATCGGCCGTTGCCCGGTCAGCCGATCCGGGATCTCCATGCCGACGGCGTACTCGACCAGGTCCGCCGACCAGGGGGCGCCGCCGACCCGGCGGCGCATTTCGAAGTACTCGATCGGGTTGGCGATGCGGCCGGAGACGATGTTCTCCAGCTCCCAGCGTGATTCCTCCATCAGCGCGCTGGTATTCGCGACGAACCGGCGTTTCCAGCCGGTGGTCATGTGCGGCGCGGTGCGCCGCCACAGATCATCGAGGCCGCGTTCGGCGGGGTTGCGGGGCTCGGGGGCCGAATCCGGATCGTCGATCGGCATGAACGAGTGCAGCCGCTTCAGGTGCTGCTCCGCACCCGCCTTGTCCAGTTGCCGCTTGAACAACTCGAGGAAATGATCGTCGAAATAGAACACCCAGGTGTACCAGTCCGTCACCAGGTTCAGATGGTCGCGATCGCAATCCGGATGGGTATACGCACACATCAGGCCGTAGTCGTGCGCCGTCAGGTCGGCTTCGGACCAGATATGGCGGCCTTCCTGCGGCTCGAAGAATCCCATCTCGGCCGCCCATTCCATCGTGTGTGAACGGGCGCTCTCGACATTGGGGTTCAGCCTGGCCGGATATGGCGTATAGAAATCAGGCAAGCGATAGGGAGGCATATATCGTTCCTCGGCTTCGGCGCGACAAATCCGTCACGGACTGGGATGAGCCATCACAAAGACCGTCGACAACGCGATGGCAGGCAAGTAACACTCAGCGTGGGTATTACGGCGCGCTAGGCCGGAGGTCGAAGTATGCGGCTATTCGGCGTCATCGATAACTCTCCCAAAGGTGTTCGTACGCAAGGGCACTCGTTGCGCAGGAGCCTGAAGAGCTTGGGCCAGAGACTTGTTCGTTACGGCTATAACTCTATAGCAAGGGTTGTGTCGGGGCTACAGGATTTCGCAAACCTCGAGCTAGTCCGAGACGGTAACGGGGCGGGAGTATGCGCAGACCCCCAAACCGATCAGCGCAACCGCCCCGGCTCGCACACGTTGTCCAACGAGTGACCCAACGTTCACCCGAAATGTCGGCGTGTCCCTGCCGACCGATCCCCAACCAAGCGATACTCAGTTAGCAAACTTTCAGCTAATATTTCCACTCTGGGAGGGTTCACGTACCGTGCTGACGTCCGTCGTTCGTCGCTCCTTGTCGGCCTCACTACTGTCTCGCGCCGCGCTCGGCGTGGTCACCGCGCTCACGCTGGCCACCGCGACCGTCGCGGCCGAGCCGCTCTACCCGGCTCCGGACCCCGACCCGTTCTACGCGGCGCCGGCGGACCTCGAATCCGCCGCACCCGGCGACGTGCTGGCAACTCGCCCGATGCCGCCGCTGTGGTCCTTCCCCGGCGCGCGGGTCACCCTGGTCAAGTTCCGGTCGACCAACTCCACCGGTGCGCCGATCGCGGCCACGACGACGGTCTTGACCCCGATGAACCACCAGCCGGGTGCGCCGCTGCTGTCCTACCAGCACATCATCAACGGCTTGGGCTCCAAATGCGCTGTCTCCCATATTCTCTACACCCAGGACCCGAACCTGTTCGTCAAGGAAGCGCCGGTCCTCAACGCCATCCTGCTGCGGGGCTGGTCGATCGCGCTCCCCGACCACCTCGGCCCGAACGCCGCCTATGGCGCCGCCCGGCTCGGCGGCCTGATCACCCTCGACGGCATTCGCGCCGCGCAGCGCGTCGCCGAACTCGGGCTCGACACGAGTCCCGTCGCGATGCTGGGCTACTCCGGCGGCGGAATGGCCACCGCGTGGGCCGCCGCACTACAGCGTGAATACGCCCCCGAGTTGCGGATCGTCGGGGCCGCGGAGGGCGGTGTGCCGATGAACCTGGTCAAGATGATCGAGGAGCTGGGCTATCAGCGGCACCCGGTCTTCGGCCTGGCGCTCGCCGCGGCCATCGGGCTCGAACGCGAATACCCGCAGCAGCTGCCGATCAGCGAGCACATGAACCCGGCCGGGCTCGCGGTCCGCGCCAGCATCGCCAACAGCTGCACCAACGAGATTCTGATGGCCGGGGCCGGGCGCAGCGTGATGGACGTGGCCAAATCGACGTCGCTGATCGAGGATCCGAGCGCGCGCGGCGTGGTGGAGGCGAACAGCCTCGAGTTGTTCGACGGCATTCCGCTCGCGCCGGTCTACGAGTGGCACTCCCCGCAGGACCGGCTCATCCCGGTCGACTCCATCGTCAACACCGTGCGGCGCTACTGCGGGGCGGGCCAGCCCGTGCTGTCGGAACTGTTCCCCAGCCCGGACCATCTGAGCACCGCCGTGCTGGGCGCACCGGCCGCGATCAGCTGGATCGATGCCCGCTTCCGCGGCGAACCGGCGCCGAGCAACTGCTGAGAATCCCGCACTAAGAGGTGGCAGGTGCGGTCAAATAGCGATCGCCGAAGGCCGATACGAGCCGTCCGGCCTGTGCGACGATCGCCTGCCCGTCGCACTCGAAGACACCGGCCTGCCAGGCGCTGAGCAACTCGACGAAACCGCCGACCGCGACGACGGCGTCCATCCGCAGCGCCAGCCGGTCGGCCCCGGGGCGCAGGTGCGGCTGCGCGGCCGCGACGACCAGCCCGGTGACCATTTGCAGCGCCGAGGTCCGGCACTGCTCCAGCGCCGGGCTCCCCCCGTGATGCATGAACAGAATGCGTGCCGCGCCGGGGTCGTCGGCGATCCGACCGACCACGATTTCCGCTGCCGCCGTGGTGATTTCGTACGGTGATCGATGCAGATTCTGCGCGAAGACGACGGTCAGCGCGGACAGCATCCCGTCCCGCGTGTGCTCCCACACCGCCACCAGCAGCTGGTCGAGATCGCCGAATTCCGCGTAGAAGTAGCGGTCGTTGAGCGCGGCCCGCCCGCAGACGCCACGCATCGTCACCGCGGCCCAGCCGTCGCGCTGCCAGATCTCGATCGCGGCGTCGAGCAGCCGCTTGCGCCGTTCGGCCCGGCGCTCCGCGGCGGTGCGGCCACCCCAGGTTCCGGCTTCTCGCATTCTCGGCACCGTTCCATATTGACAACTTCGCGCGCCGAACCACAAACTGGTGTCACATGCCCCCAAAGGGAGGACAACGATGTCCGTCGCACTCAGCACCGCGCCCCCGGCACCCTCGCGCCGCACCCGCACCCTCGTGGCCACCTACGAAGCACTGACCATCGGCCTGGACTACGAGGACGGGATGATCGGCCGGATGAGGGGCGTCGACGTGCTCCGATTCCGCGCGGGGACACGACGATTCGTCGCCTTCACCAATCCCGAGTACGTCGACCACGTGCTGCACGCCGGCCGGCTGAAGTACCACAAGTCCTTCGAATACGAGATCCTGCGCGCGATCCTCGGCGTCAGCCTGTTCACCGACGAGGACGAGTCGTGGCAGCGGCACCGCACGATGCTCGGGCCGATGTTCGGCAAGCGGCACCTCGACAGCCTGCTCGACCTGATGATCGCGCCGATCGAGGCCAGCCGCGCCGCGCTCGCGACCGAGGACGGCCGCATCGAGGTCGACATGGTGGGCGAGATGGTCGAACTCACCCTCAACGTCGTCGGCAACGCGCTGTTCGGTCAGCAGTTCGCCAGGATCGCGACGAGCATGTCCGGCCTGGTGACCTACGGGCTCCGCTTCGCCGAACATCTCGAGCGGCTGTTCATCGTGTTCGCTCCGCCCAAGCGCGCCTGGCGCGGGCTCTCCTCCGTCGCGTTCACACCGATCCCGTTGCCGCCGCCGTTCCGGCGCATCCAGTCGATCGTCCGCATCCTCGACCAAGCGGTGTGGGACGTGATCGACGAGCGGCGCGCCCACCCGACCGACAGCCCGGATCTGCTCAATCACCTGCTCGGCGCCGAGGACGGACAGGGCCGGCTCCCCCTGCGCCGCGTCCGCGACGAGGCACTGACCTTCATGCTGGCCGGCCACGAGACGACCGCGAACGCCCTGTCCTGGATGTGGTACCTGCTGGCGCTGAACCCGGATGCTCGCGCTCGCCTGCTCGACGAGGTCGACGAGGTCCTTCAGGGGCGCACCCCTACGGTTCAGGACCTGCCCCGATTGCCTTGGACCGCAGCGTGTTTCCACGAGGCCATGCGGTACTTCTCACCGGCCTGGGCGATTCCGCGCGTGGCGATCGCGGACGATGTCGTCGCGGGCCACCACATCCGCAAGGGCACGACGGTGATCATCCCGACGCACCACATCCACCACGACGAGCGCTGGTGGCGCGATCCCGAGGAGTTCGATCCGTCGCGGTTCCTGCCCGGCGCCTCGAAGGGGCGTCCGAGATCGGCGTACCTGCCGTTCGGCGGCGGCAAGCGGATGTGTATCGGATCCAGTTTCGCGACCATGGAATCGGTGCTCATCACGGCGATGCTGAGTCAGCGCTTCGTGTTCGATCTCGCGCCCGGCCACCCGGTCCAGCCCGAAGCGACGCTGACCTTGCGGCCCCGCCACGGGTTGAAGATGATCGCGCGGCGGCGCCCGGTGGCATAACTCGTATCGTCGGAATCGAAGTCAGCCGGCACATCGATGCTGCCGGGACCTGTTCAGGATTTGGTGGCTCGCTTGTGAACATTCAGCACGACATCATCGTCATCGGCGCCGGGTTCTCCGGCATCGGGTTCGGTATCCAGTTGCGGCGGCACGGTTTCCACGATTTCGTCATCGTCGACGAGGCGAGCGGGCCGGGCGGCACCTGGCATTGGAACACCTATCCCGGTATCGCCGTGGACATTCCCTCGTTCAGCTACCAGTACTCCTTCGAGAAGCGCCCGACCTGGTCGCGCACCTACGCCAAGGGCGCCGAACTCAAGAACTACGCCGAGCACTGCGTCGACAAGTACGGGCTGCGCCCGCATATTCGATTCGGCGTCTCGATCACGGCGGCCGCCTACGACGACGATCAGGCGCGGTGGCGGCTCACGACGGCATCCGGTGACGTGCTCACCGCCCGCTACGTCGTGAACGCCGCCGGTGTCCTCACCCGGCCGAAGCTGCCGGACATCGACGGCATCGAGTCCTTCGCCGGCGTGCGGATGCACACCTCGCGCTGGGATCACGCGGTCGACCTGCGCGGGAAGAAGGTCGGCATCATCGGCACCGGCGCGTCGGCGGTCCAGGTGATTCCCGCGATCGCCCCGGAGGTCGCGCAGCTCACCGTGTTCCAACGCACCCCGATCTGGTGCCTGCCCAAGCCCGATGTGGCGATTTCCCGGCCGGCGAAGGCGCTGCTGGCCCGGCTGCCGGGCGGGCAGCAGGTCGCGCGACTGGCCAGCCAGGCGTTCGTCGAGGTGACCTTCCCGATCGCCGCGCACTACAACGGAATCGTCCCCGCGGGCAAAGCCGGCGAACAGCTCGGCCGGGCGTTCCTGCGCCGCCAGGTCGACGATCCGATCGTGCGTGACAAGCTCACTCCCCGTTACGGTTTGGGCTGCAAGCGGCCCAGCTTCCACAACAGCTATCCGGCCACGTTCAATCGCGCGAACGTGGCACTGGAGACCGGTTCGATCACGACCGTGGACGCCGGCGCCGTGCACACCACCGAGGCGAGCCACGACCTCGACGTGCTGATCCTGGCCACCGGCTTCAAGGTGGCCGATCCCGGCAATATGCCGACCTATCAGCTGCACGGGCGTGGCGGCCTGGAACTCGAACAGTGGTGGGACGCGAATCGGCTCCAGGCCTACGAAGGCGTCAGTGTCCCCGAATTCCCCAACCACTTCTCGATTTTCGGGCCTTACGGCTACAACGGCTCGTCCTATTTCGCGCTGATCGAAGCGCAGACGCACCACATCCTGCGGCTGCTGCGCCGGGCGCGGTCGACCCGGGCCAACGTCGTCGAGGTCACGCCCGCGGCGAACCGGCGCTTCTTCGACGAGATGCTGGCCCGACGCAAACACCAGATCTTCTGGCAGGACAGCTGCGCGTCGGCGAACAGCTACTACTTCGACCGGCACGGCGATGTGCCGCTGCGACCGACCACGACCGTGGAATCCGCTTGGCGCAGTCGGCATTTCGATCTCGACGACTACCGGTTCGCGCAGGTGTAGGCCACCTATCGAGATAGGCGCAGCACGGATGTCGTCACGTTGGAGAGCGCACCGGCACGGAACTGCTGATGCTGGTTGGGCGGGCCCAGGTCGATCGTCAGCGTGATTCGGCCACTCGCATCCGGAACGAAGGTGACCGGGTTTCCGTCGATCGTGCCGGTCACCTGCCCGGCCCCGCGGAAGCCGGGTGGCGTCGTGAGGGTGGTGATGCCGCTCCCGGTGATCGTCAGCTCGTCAACACCGACCTCGCGGAGGTCGAGGAATTCGACGGCCCGGTTCGGGTCGGCGCGCACGGACCAGCCCCAGACCTCGAAAGACGGTTCGATCGAGCGGAAGCCGAAGGTGGCGGGCGGGGCGGGCGGGTCCGCGAAGACTTCCGTGAGCCGCTGTACCGCTTCGCGCATCTGGTGTTCGAACATCGCGGGGCCGTGGCAGCCCCAGGGCAGCTCTACCCAGCGGTGCGGGATGCCCCGGGCCAGGAGCTCGCGGTGCATGCTGAGGCTGGGCTGTTGCACGATCGCCGCCTCCACCGGGCAGCCGAGGGCGGCTTCGGCCGGGGTTTCCCCGTGGGCGGGATCGAAGACCCCGTTACCCGTGAAGAGCTGTAGATCCGTGGCGCCGAGGTTGCCGGCGAGGTCGACCGGATTGTGCCCGCGCCATCGAATCTCCTGTGTCGCACGGGGTCCGTAGACCGCGTCGGGTCGCGCGCCGCGCACCAGCGGCACCTGCGAGATCGGTTCCCAGGTCGCCGGGGAATTGGTGTCGAGAACGCCGGACAGGCTTGCGGCCGCGACGAATTCGTCCGGGTGCCGGGCGCTGAGCATGAGCGCGCCGTAGCCGCCCATCGATTCGCCCATGACGGCCCGCTGTCCGCGCTCGGGAAGTGTGCGGAAGTTCTTGTCGATCAAGGGGATCAGCTGATCGATCACGAAGGTTTCATATTTCGGCGGCCCGTCGGCGCCGTCGTTGAACCAGTCGGACCAGAACCCGACGTCGCCGCGCGGGGCCACAACGATGGAGGGATACGCCGCGGTCACCGCCTCGCCGTTGTAGGCGGCACGGAACGCGGTCTGGTCGTGGTTGGCTCCGGCCAGGTAGTAGGTCACCGGCCAGCGTCGGCTGTCCGCGGAGCGGTACTCGACCGGCAGGGTGACCTCGACGGCTACCGGCCCGGTGAATGCGTTGGTGGACACGGTGATTCGCACAGTGCGCGTGGTCACCCACTGTTCGGCGATGATCGCGGCGTCGGGGGCGGTCGCGAAGGAAGGCGGTTGCGCGACAACGGGCGTCGCCGCGCACGCAAGGGCGAGACACACGCCGAGCACGGCGCCCGGCCATCGAGACACCCGCGGTGTCCGGTCGGCGATGGGAGAAGACATCTGCGTTCTTTCTGCTTCAGCGCACGTTCTTGATCGGCAGAACCGCCAGCCCACCGAGCACGATGGCGATGATGGAGCCGATGAACAGCGCGGTGTAGTTGGGTCCGGCGTCGCCGAGTGCCAGCAACGGGGTCGCGACGACCGGCAGCAGCAGCTGGGGAAGCTGGTAGGACAGCGCGACGACGGCCAGCCCGGCTCCCGCTCCGGAATCCGCCGCGGCCGGGAGCAATTCGGTCATCATGGCGACGTCGACGCAGACGAAAGCGCCCTGCCCCATCCCGACCAGGGCGATCCCGAGGGTGAACACCACAAGGCCGCCGGCGGACATCGCGATCAGCAAACCCACGGCGGTGAACAGCGCCGAGGAGTACACGATCGGCTTGCGCCGCCCGGTGCGATCGGAGATCCAGCTGAACGTCACGCTGGTGACGACGCTGGCCGCGAACATCACGCCGATGACCGTGGCCTGCGCGGCCGTCGCGGCCGCGGGAGTCAGCCCGAGCCGATCGGTGAGCAGGTAGAGCAGATAGGTCGCCACCGAGACCAGCGACAGCGTCACGAGTAGCCGGCACAGCCATGCCCAGGCGAAATCCCGGTGCCGCACCGGGTTGATCCAGTAGCTGCTCAGCAGACTGCGCCAGCCCACCGGCACCGGTTCGGTGCGCACGATGTCGCGCAGCACCACGACCATGCCGATATTGGTGACCAGCCCGATCACCGCGGGGATACCGAACCAGTACACGGGATCGACCGGCAGCACGCCCACCAGCCAGCTGCCCAGGGCGGGCGCCAGCGCCGTACTCATCCCGAAGGCGGCCGCGACCCGGGCCCGGATCCGCGCCGGAATCTGTTCGGCCAGTAGCGCGTTGAGCGCCATCGTGGTGGCGCCGAACCCGGCCTGCGCGACGGCCCACCCGCCGATGAGCGCGGGCACGGTGGTGGCGAACGCAAGGATCACCATGCCGAGCGCGGTGACCAGCGCGCCGCCGAGGATGAAGGGCCGGCGGATGCCCGCGCGGGCGGTCGAGACATCGCTGAGGCGGCCGAGCGGGGCCGACACCAGGATGATCACGATCCCGCCGACCGCGACGGTCAGCGACAGGGTCTGGGATTTGTGCACAGGATCCAGCTCGGACAGGCGCAGCGGAATGCTGACGAAACCCGCGGACAGCGCGGTGAGTGCGGCGCCGAGGTAGGCGAGCACCAGCGCGGGCAGGAACATCGGCGGCTGCGGCCGCCCGGGGAACTCGGCGGTGGCGCCCTGGGGCGAGGTCATGGGTTCGGTCTCGGACATCGTTCCAGCTCTATGTGAATTGAATGAAGTGCGATCTGCGACACACTACCGAAGCACACCCGATGGTCAACCACTGATACATTCGCTAAGTGAACGAGGATTGTTCGGCAGAAAGGTGTATAGGTGCCCACTGAGAGCGACCTGCTCCGCCCGGCACGGGGCACCCGCCCGGCCAACCGGCGGCAGCTGATCATCGACGCGGCCACCGAGCTGTTCTGCGCGCGCGGCTACGGCGAGGTCGGCATGGGCGACGTGGCGGACGCGGTCGGCATCGGCCCCTCCGCGCTCTACCGGCACTTCCGCGGCAAACAGGATCTCCTGGCCACGGTCATCGACGCCCAGGTCACCCGGTACGTCGACGTGGTCACCGCCTGCGCGGCCGACGCCGCGCGCGACCTGCCCGCCGAACTGGCCGCGACCGTGCTCGAGCATCGCGGCGTCGGGGTGCTGTGGCGGCGCGAAGCCCGCAACCTCGCCGCGGCCGACGCGAAACGGTCGATGAACACCGCCCGGCAGGTGGCGGACCTGACCGCCACGGTGGTCCAGACCCGGCGCCCCGATCTCGATCCCGCGGGCGCCGAATTGCTCGCCTGGTGCGCGCTCGCCGTCGCCAACAGCGCGTCCCTGCACACCGCGACGCTGCCCGAGCCCGGCATGACCACACTGCTGGCCGAGCTGATCGCCACGGTCATCGCCACGCCACTCCCCCCGGCCGGCGAGGCGACGCCGTCGGCGGAAGCAGGCGGCGGAATCGCTGTCCAGTCACGACGCGAGGCGATCGTCACCGAAGCGGTGAAACTGTTCGCCGCCAAAGGATTCAGCGCGGTCAGCATGGAAGACCTCGGCGCCGCGATCGGCATCACCGGGCAGAGTGTCTACAACCACTTCCCGTCCAAGCCCGAGATTCTCGCCGCCGCGATCACCCGCGGGGAGGAAGGGCTGCGGGTCGATCTGCACCGCGTCTTCGCCCGCGCACGCACGCCCGGCGACGGGCTGGCGGGTTTGCTGGCGAAGTATCGGGAGTTCGTCTTCGACAATCCCGAGCTGATGCAGATCCTCGTCTCCGAGCTGGTCTATCTCCCCGAATCCGAACTCCACCGCGCCCGCGCCGCTCAGCACACCTACATCGCCGAGTGGGTTCATCTCCTGCGGACGTTGCGCCCCGAAGTCGACGTCGCCACGGCCCGAATCCGGGTGCAGGCGGTGCAGCTGATGACGAGTGACATCGCGGCGGCCCCGCACCTGCGCCGGTATCCCGGCATCGATGCGGCACTTTCCCAGATCGGCGCGCGGCTGCTCGCCGGCGACTAAGAGAAGAGGCACCATGGCTCGACCGATCCCGCAACCCGCCCGCGCCGTCCTGGGGTTGAGCGGTCTGCTCAGCAAACTGCGGCTCCTGCCACCTCCGGACCGCGCGCTCCGCAAACCGCACGCCGCCCGCCTGGCGATGACGCACCCCTGGTTCTTCGGCGGCAGAAGCGATCTCGGCGTGCGCACCTGGAACGAATCCGTCGCCGGCCGCGGCGGGCCGATTCCGGTGCGGGTCTACGCGCGCCCGGATCTACCGCCGGGTGCACCGGCCGTCCTGTTCATCCACGGCGGCGGATTCATGCTCGGCGGCTTGGATTTCGCCGACAACATCCAGCGCGGGCTCGCCGCGCGCACCGGCTACGTCGTGGTCGGCCTCTCCTACCGCCTCGCCCCGGAGTTCCCGTTCCCGGCCGCGCTGGAGGACTGCCAGGACGTGCTGCGGTGGATGGTGGACACCCGGCCGCAAGACCTGGATCCACAGCGCATCGGCGTCGGCGGCGAGAGCGCCGGCGGCAACCTGGCCGCCGCCCTTGCCATCGCCGACCGCGACAGCGCGCAGCACCGAATCCGGCATCAGGTCATCATCTATCCGTTCACCGACACCACCCTGACCTCACCGGACTGGGACACCTCGACCATGGCCGGCGGCGACCGTGCCGCCGGTGAACTGATGGTCCGGAGCTACGCGGGCGCGCAGCGCGACAACCCGCTCGTGAGCGTGCTGCACGCCGACCACACCGGACTGCCGCCCGCGATGGTCATCACCTGCGAGCACGACCCCCTGCGCACCGACGGAATCCGCTACGCGGAAGCGCTGCTCGAGGCCGGCGTGGAAACCCGGCACCGCCACTACGACAACATGCCGCACGCCTACCTCGTCATGCCCCGTCTCCTCCGCGAGGCCGAGACCTCGCTGGACGAGATCGCGGCGGAGATCACCAAGCGACTGGGCTAGGCTGCGAGGACCTGCCGATTTCGATACTGCCGGTACCGGTCGGCTAGGCTCCTTTCGCCTCAACGGTCCAAAATCAGCGCCGCGGGGTCTATCGGGCGTGCTTCGCGCACGTCACCTGAGTTGATCGGAAGCCGCGTGCTCGAGTGTGTTGTGCCCACTTCCCCCAGTCCTGGCAATGTCCGCACGTGTCGGTGGTCCCGTGCAGAATAGGACGGTGACCGACATGGAACAGGCGATCCCCAACGACGCCGAAGTGGAGCAGATCGTTGCGCCCGACAGCGTCGCCGAGGTCGACGCTGTGATCGGCACGGGGACACAGCAGCCCATCGGCAGTTTTCGATTCTGGTTCGCCGACCAGCGCTGGGAGTGGTCCGACGAGGTCGCCGCGATGCACGGCTACGCGCCCGGTGAGGTCGAGCCGACCACCACGCTGTTGCTCGCGCACAAGCACCCCGAGGATCGCGATCGGGTGGCCGGCGCCATCACCACGATGATCGAGAACGGCGAACCGTTCTCCAGCAGGCACCGCATCATCGACACGGCCGGCTACGAACACGAGGTGATCGCCGTGGCCGACCTGATCGCCGACGACGAGGGTTCGGTGGTCGGCACGCTGGGCTACTACATCGAGATCACCGACATCGTGGACGAGGCCGACGAGGCGCTCGCCGAATCCTATGAGGGCCGGGAAACGATCGAGCAGGCCAAGGGTGCGCTCATGCTCGTCTACGGGCTGACGCCCGATCAAGCCTTCCGGCTGCTCAGGTGGCGGTCGCAGGAATCGAATGTGAAGCTGCGGGCCTTGGCCACCCAGCTGGTGGCCGAGCTACGGCCGCTCAGCAATGAGATGCCGAACTTCCGGACCCGATTCGATCACCGCCTGCTGACCCTGCACGAGCGGATCCGGAACGACTGAGCATCGATCAGGAGGCCCGGCTCAGCGGCCAGTCCGCGGGCAGCATCAGCCAGGCCCCGATCATCCGCAGCGCGGTGAGCAGCGCTTGAACCTCATCCAGGCCCGAGGCGATCGCCTCCCGCCGGCCGTCGATGCGGAACCGGCAGATGTAGTACGGCTGCGCCGCCGCCCGGGTCGGCCGGTCGATCTCGACCGCGCACGGCTCGCCGTGCGTGATGAGGATGCGCAAGGCGATGACCTCCCGGCCGCCCGTGTCCGCGGTCGGCCGCGGAGCGCGCTCCCGGCTCGGTGCGGCGGGAAACCCCATCGTGTCGGGGTCGCGCACCGGGAATTCGTGACCCTTGTCATTGGCGCGCGCCAGCACCGCGCCGACCTCGACCAGCGCGTTGTACAGCGCGGCCATCCCATCGACCCCCGTGGCCGAGAATTCACCCAAACCCTCGATCCGGAACCCGGAAGTTCCGATACCGTCCATGGCATGGGTCGGCATGCCCACCTCGATCAAGACCGGACGGGTGCCGTCGGTCACCGTCCGCGTCGCGATCACCTGCCCGACCTGGTCACGCATTGCTCAAAGCACCTCCCAGGGGAACCGCACGGCTGACTACCTATTGCGGTACCCGCTGATCTTCGTCTCAATCCTCGGGCACTACGACCTTCACGTGATTCGCCCGGCCCACTGATGCGGGACTCTCGAGAAGTACCGGACCAGAGGCTCGATCGAAGGAGACATCGATGAGTTACGTGACCACCGAGGACGGGACGCGGATCTGCTACAAGGACTGGGGGCCCGACGACGGCTCCCCGGTCCTGCTGAGCCACGGCTGGCCGTTGAATTCCGACGGCTGGGAAAGTCAGGCGCTCTATCTCGCCGAGCACGGCTGCCGGGTGATCGCCCACGATCGCCGCGGGCACGGCCGGTCGACACAGACGTGGACCGGCAACGAGATGGACACCTATGCCGACGATCTCGCGACGCTGCTCGACACCCTCGACCTGACCGGCCTGACGCTCGTCGGGCATTCCACCGGCGGCGGGGAGATCACCCGCTATCTCGGCCGCCACGGCGCGGCGCGGGTGGCGAAACTGGTGCTGGTCGCAGCGGTACCGCCGTTCATGCTGCGCACCGAGGACAACCCGGAGGGCCTGCCGATCGAGGTCTTCGACACCATCCGGGCCGGTGAACGCGCTTCGCGGGCGCAGCTGTACCGCGAACTCGCCGACGGCCCGTTCTTCGGGCACAACCGCGCCGGCGACATCCCGCAGGGTGTGCGGGACGCCTTCTGGTCGCAGGGCCTCGCCTCGGGTCACCGCAACGCCTATGAATGCATCGCGGCGTTCTCGGCCACCGATTTCCGCGCCGATCTGGCCGGGATCACCGTGCCGACCCTCGTCATCCACGGCGACGACGACCAGATCGTCCCGTTCGAGGTCGGCGGTCAGCGCTCGGCGAAGCTCGTAGCGGGCGCTGAGCTGAAGGTGTATTCCGGTGCCGGACACGGACTTCCGGACACCGAGAAACAGCGACTTTCCGCCGACCTACTAGCCTTCATTCGCTCCTGACCAGCAGTAACGGAGAATCATCATGAGTACAAGCACACCGCCGATCGTCCTCGTCCACGGACTCTGGATGACACCCTCGAGCTGGGACACCTGGGCCGGACGCTTCCGGGCACTGGGTCACGAGGTCATCGCTCCCGGCTGGCCGGGCATCGACAACCGCACCCCGGCCGAGGTCCGGGCGGACCCCAGCGGTCTCGAAGGTGTCGGCATCGTGCAGATCGTCGACCACTACGACGCCATCATTCGCGCCCTGCCCGAGCCGCCGATCATCATGGGGCACTCGTTCGGCGGGATCTTCACCCAGATGCTGCTCGATCGCGGCCTGGGCATCGCCGGCGTCGGCGTCGCCCCCGGCCAGCCCGCGGGCATCCTCACGCTACCGTTCTCTACGCTGCGCACGGGCTTGCCGATCCTGTCGAATCCGTTCCGCCGCGGGAAGGCGAACCCGATCTCCAAGGGCCATTTCCACTACACCTTCGGCAACGACCTCAGCCGAGCCGAGTCCGACCGCGAATGGGAGGCGAGCGCGGTCAACTCCGCCAACCGGGTGTTCTTCGAGGGCGTGCTGTCACTGCCGAAGGGGAAGTCCGGGATCACCGCCGTCGACTTCCGCAAACCCGACCGGGCGCCGCTGCTGCTGATCTCCGGCGAGATCGACCACGTCGCACCACCCGCGATTCAGAAGGCGGCCCTGCGCAAATACGCCGCGGGCACCGCGCTGGTGGAGCGCGTCGAATTTCCCGGCCGCTCCCACCGCCTGGTCAGCCAGAACGGCTGGGAGGAGATCGCGGACTACGCACTCACCTGGGCGCTCGACCACGCGACGACCCGCAACCCGCACGCCTAGTACGACACCACCGAAAGGGCGATAAATCATGTCGAAGTCACCCCGTAACCGCCGACTAGTGGCCTTGCTGGCCGCCGCCGCGATCGCCACGGGACCGGCCGTCGCCGGCACCGCGAGCGCCGCACCGGACGACCCCACCATCGTGTTGGTGCACGGCGCGTTCGCGGACGCGACCAGCTGGGACGGCGTCGCCGCCGAACTGCGCGGTCGCGGCTATCGCGTGGTCACCGTGGACAACCCGCTGCGCGGCCCCAGCAGTGACGCCCAGGTCGTGCAGCGCACCTTGGACGGCATCGACGGGCCGGTCGTGCTCGTCGGGCACTCCTACGGCGGCGCGGTCATCACCAATACCCACGATTCGAAGGTGCGGGCCAACGTCTACATCACCGCGTTCGCCCTCGCCGCGGGCGAATTCGTGCAGGGCCTGCTCAGCCCGATCCAGTTCCCCGGCAGCCAGATCCTGCCGCCCGCACTCCAGGTCCGGCCCGAAGGCGCGGGCCTGGACGGCTACATCGCCGAACCGTATTTCCACGACATCTTCGCCCCGGATGTCAGCGCCGACACCGCCGCGACCATGTTCCAGCATCAGCGGTCGGCCTCCCTGGTGGCCAACCTCGAACCCAGCGGTACGCCCTCCTGGGCCACCACACCCAGCTGGTATCTGGTTTCCAAGCAGGACAAGGTGATTCCCCCGGCATCCCAGCGGTTCATGGCCTCGCGCGCCGCACCGGGCCACACCGCGGAGATCGATGCCTCGCACGCCTCGCTGGTCTCCCAGCCGGTGCCCGTCGCCGACACCATCGAGGCGGCGGTCACCGGGACACGCTGAGCCGATCCGCGTGATCCGCGCCTGACCACACGATATCGACCGACGGCGACCTCGACCGGACCCGTGCTGGCTGTCAGAATCTGCTGACCATGTCTGCACAGCTCCACCGGTCGAGGCGACCGTGACCATAGTTTTCGACACCCGGCCGCTCCCCCCGCGCGAACGGGCCGACGCCATCTGCGATGCGATGCAGACCGCGTCGGTGCCTTCGCATGTCGAACACGAGGACCCCGCCGGCGTGGTGCACGGGGTGTTCGAGATGTGGGAATTCGGAACGGTCAGCATCTTCCGGGCCGAGATGTCCGGGATCCGGCTCCGGCGGACAGCCCGCCAGGTGCGCGCGTTCGAGGCGCCGATGCTCGCGATCGCGGTCCAGCAAACCGGCCTGGGCCGCTACGAGCAGCTCGGCGCACAGCACACCGTTCCGGTGGGCGCGCTCCATGTCATGAATCTCAACGCACCCTACGATTTCCGCTGGAGCGCCCGCGGCGCGTCGACCTGCCTGTACGTGCCGCTGGATCAGCTCGACCTGCCGGAGCACCTGATTCGCCGCGCCGCGCCGCTGGTACGTGACAGCCCGCTCTACTCGCTCGTCGCGGGGCACATCGTCGCGCTGACAACCTCGGCGGACGGGCTGAGCCCGAGTCCCGCCGCCGGGCCGGCCGGGTCCGCGAGTCTGGAACTCGTTCGCGGACTGCTACTTTCGGCGGACCGGCCGCACAGTGGCGCGGCGGTCCTTCCGGATCGGGTGCTGCTGGACCAGATCCGTGGGTACGTGCACGGGAATCTCCGGAACCCCGATCTCGACGCCGCGAGTATCGCCCGGGCCCACCATGTTTCGGTGCGCTATCTGTACAAGGTCTGCGCTGCCGCCGATGTCGGCCTGGCCCAGTGGATCATCGGGGAGCGCCTGGAGCGGATCCGGTCGGATCTGGCGCGGCCCGAGACGCGGCACCGTTCCATCGCCGCGATCGCGGCGGGGTGGGGCTTTCGCAACCAGTCCCACTTCTCCCGTCGATTCCTGCTCGCCTACGGCATGACACCCAGGCAGTGGCGGCGGCTCGCGGCCGAGGACGCGCCCGGGCCCGCCTGATCGGTGGGCGTGCACGTTGCGGCGAAAACCCGTGCACGCTCGGCACAGTCGGGCGCCCGCCAGGGCTCTATGCTGCGCGCTCCAGGACTGCGCACGGAGGGAGATTTCGATGTCCGTCAGGCGGCGATCGGGAGCGCAATCGTGACCAGCGAGTCCGAGGTTCTCGTCGGCCGCGCCGCCGAGCTGGAGAAACTGTTCGCGCTGATCACCGCCGCGCGCAACGGGATCGGCCACACGTTGCGACTGCTCGGCGATCCCGGCATCGGCAAGACCGCGCTGCTGGCCGCCGCGATCCGACGGGCCGGCGGGTTCCGCGTGCTCCGCGCGGACGGCTACGAGGTGGAGCAGGCCCTCCCCTATACCGCCGTCCAGCGGCTCCTGGCCGCGCTCGACACCGATGCCGAGGATCTGCCGGAGCGGGAACGGGAGGCGCTGAACGTCGCCATGGGGCATCGGCCCGGCCCGGTCCCCGACCGCTTCCTGGTCGGGCGCGCGCTACTGGGCCTGCTCACCCTGACCGCGCGCGAGCGGCCGGTGCTGTGCGTCATCGACGACGCGCAGTGGGTGGACCGGGAATCCTTGGACGCCCTGGGTTTCGCGGCGCGCCGGATGCACGCGGACGCGGTGCTGGTGCTGTTCGCCTCCCGCCCGGACGCCGAGGTGGACGTGCATCTCGGCGGCGTCGCCGTCCGGGAGGTGCCGGAGCTCGATCGCACGGCGGCCGTCGAATTGCTCACCGATCGGCTGGGCGTCGCCTTCGACCCGCGCATCGCCGCGGGCATCGTGGACGCGGTCGGCGGAAACCCGCTGGCCTTGACCGACCTCGCACATGATCTCGGCACGCGTCGGCTGTCGGATTCGTCGTTCCTACCCTCCACCGTCGGTGCCGGTCGCCGGCTGGAGCAGCATTATCAACGGCAGGTCCGGGCCTTACCCGCGGCTACACAGCAGTGGTTGCTGGTGGCGGCCGCCGAATCCATCGGAGATCTCCGGCTGATCGATCGCGCGGTGCACACGCTCGGCCTCGCCGAAAGCGCGGGCGAATCGGCCGATTCCGCGGGGCTGGTGATCATCGAGGGCACGGTGCGGTTCCGGCACCCGCTGGTGCGCGCCGCCATCTACGGTGCGGCGCCGGCCGCCGGCCGCCGACCGGCGACGCGTGCACGCCGCGCTGGCGCGGGCGGCCGCGGCCCTCGACCTGCGGGATGTGGAAGCCTGGCATGCCGCCGAGGCCGCGGCGCGACCCGACGACCGGGTGGCGGCGCGCTTGGCGGAGGCGGCCGAGCGGGCAGCGCGGCGCGGCGGCCTGATCTCCCAGGCGAGTCTGCTGAGCCGCGCGGCGGACCTCAGCGTGCATCCCGCCGACCGGCACGAACGCCTGCTCGGCGCGGCCGAATCGGCCGCCGAGGCCGGGGCCGGTCAGTTCGCGTTGAATCTGCTGGCGCGGGCCGGTGACTCCGGCAACCCCGATCCGGTGCTGGCGGGACGGCAGCTGATGCTGCGCGCGTCGCTGGCGACATTCCTGGCGCAGGGCGATGTCCTGCCCTACGCGGCCGCGCATCTCGCGGACGCGGCCGACCTCTTTCACGGAGTGGACCCGCAACGCGAGCAACTCGCGCTGCTGCGGGCCTTCGATGTCGCGCAGGTCGTCGAAAGACTCATGCTCGCCACCACCGTGACCGAACTCGGGCAGCGGATGCGCAGTGCCGCCGCGGGTGACGACGGAGTCTTCGGCATCGTGCTCACCGGCCTGTCCGCGCTGATCCTGGAACCGTATGCCGAGGCGATCGGGCCTATGCGCGCCGCGGTCGCGGCCATGGCCGCGCTGGACGATTCGCGCATCCTGCTGTTCGGCACCGCCGGGGTCGCCCTGACCACGGCTTTGTGGGACGAGCGCGCCCGAGACCGGCACCTCGAGCAGAGCGAGCAGATGGCGGTCACGAGTGGCGCGCTGAAGGCGCTGGATACGTATCTGTGGATGCGGTCGCTGACCGATCTGGACCGCGCCGATGTGGTGTCGGCGGGCCGGGTGCTCGAGCGGGTGCGCGAAACCCGCCGCGCCATGGGATATCCCGCCGAGCATGTCATCAACAGCCCCTACCTGGCGTGGACGGGCGAGTCCCGCGAACTGGTCGAGCAGATCGCGGAGGCGACCCTCGCCGCCGGGTTCGCCGGGGTGAACACCGCCGCCGTGCACGCACTCGCCGGGCGCGATCTCGCCGAGGGGCGCTACGAGGCGGCCTACGCCGAGTTGACGATGTCACAGCAGTACGCGTTCCTCCAGGTGCGGGCCCGCCACCTGCCGGACTTCGTCGAAGCCGCCGTCCGCAGTGGACATCTCGCCGAGGCCCGCCGAGCCACCGAGGAACTGACCCGCATCGCCACTGCCAACCAGGCGCCGTGGGCGCTGGGCATCAGCGCCCGATGCTTGGCTCTGATCGACGAAACCGCTTCGGCCGAACGCTATTTCGCATCCGCGCTGGAGCTGCTCGCGACCACGGATACGCCGGGCGATCTGGATCGCACCCACCTGCTGTACGGCGAATGGCTACGCCGCCGCCGGCGGCGCAACGACGCGGGTAGCCAATTACAGCGCGCCCGTGCGGGATTCCTCCGCGCGGGCGCGACCGCCTTCGCCGAACGCGCCCGGCGCGAACTCGCCGCCCTCGGCGAGCAGTCCGCACCGCTCGCCGAGCCGACGCCGTGGGCGCGGCTGACGGTCCAGGAATCCCAGGTCGCCACCCTTGCCGCGGCCGGCGGCACCAATGCCGAGATCGCCGCCACCCTGTTCGTCAGTCCCAACACCGTCGACTATCACCTGCGAAAGGTGTTCCGGAAGCTGGGCATTTCGTCGCGTCGGCAATTGCGGGAGCACCGGCCGGTGACCGATCCGGCCTGAGCGCGCCGCTGACGCTTCCGGTCGGCCTCGCCGGAACACGCCACGACACGGCTACGGGCCGGTACAGTTTCTGTCACGGCCTAAGCACCGGTGCGTTACCTTTCGCGGTAAGCCCAAAGCGGCGGCGGCCCACCATGTTCGACGCTAGGACCAGCTATGCCGCAGCACCGTGTCACTCCCGGTTCCCTGTCCGTTCAGGATCTACTCGGCGATCTGGGCGGTGATCAACCAGCCAGCCATCGCGCCGATACCGGTCGATTCAGGGTCGCCGCGGGCACTGCCGTCGCGGCGGGGGCGCTGCTCGGCACCGTCGCCCAGATGTCGCCCGCCACCGCGGCCGCCGCGCCGTTGCCGCCGACGGATCAGGGCGTCGAGAATCCCCTGGACGCGGGTCTGCGGTGGTTGTCCTCCCTCGCTCCGGCCCTGCCGCCGGCCCCGGCTCCCGCACCGGTGGTCGCCGAGCAACCCGCGCCGGAGATCGCCGAGCCGCAACCGGCGCCCGCGCCCGACCCGGCGGCGCCGTTCGGATTCGCCGGGCTCCCCGCGGAGATCGCGGTGCCCCTGGCCCAGGCCGAACAGATCGTCAAGAACCTGCACCAGCAGGCCACGCCCCTGATCGCACCCCCGGCCGCCGCGGCGCCGTCCGCACCCGCGGTACTGCCGGTCGGCGGCCAGATCAGCTCCGAATTCGGCAGCCGCTGGGGCGGATTCCACTACGGCGTCGACATCGCCGACGCGCTCGGCACCCCCATCCACTCCGCGATGGGCGGCACCGTCATCGAAGCCGGCCCGGCCTCCGGCTTCGGCCAGTGGGTGCGCGTGCAGCAGGACGACGGAACCATCGCGGTCTACGGCCACGTCAACGACTACTACGTGCACGCCGGTCAGCGCGTCGAGGCCGGTGAGGTGATCGCCTCGGTCGGCAGCCGCGGCCAGTCCACCGGCCCGCACCTGCACCTCGAGATCTGGGACGAGGACGGCGACAAGATCGACCCCGTCACCTGGCTCGCCGCCAACGGCGTTGCCGCCCACCAGCATTGGGGCGACGACTGACCTATCGAGGGCGCGTCCCCAGATCCTGGGAGACGCGCAGCAGATAGCCGTCCGGATCTTGCACGGCGAATTGGCGCACACCGACAGCGTCGGTCGCACGGTCGTACCACCGTTCCTCCAACGGCAGATACAGCTCCCTGCCGGTGGCGCGAACAGCCGCGTGCACCTGACCGACGTCATCCACATCGATGGTGAGGTTGATACCTCGCCCATACGGATGGACCAATTCCACACGGGGATAAAGCCGATCGTGACGCAGCGGCTGTTCCAGCATGAGTTCGGCCCCCTCGCGTTCGAGATAGGCGAACCGTTCGAGCGGGCGCTCGTAGCGAACCCGGAATCCCAGCACTCGATAGAAGGCCAGGCTGGCGGGGAGATCGGAACAGATCAGTTCGGGGATCAGCCGAGACACTCGACTCCCTTCAGTGTGGGACATGGCCCGAATTGCGAGTAATTGCACTGTGTTTCGGAGTGACCGGCCGTTGTGAGCGCTGCGGCGGCCCCGCCACCGTGGTACGAATGGTAGCGACCTCGGGAGCAGCGGGGCGCGAACTCGGCAGGGGGAAGTATGGCCGTGATAGCTAGATTTGGCGCGATTTCTCTGGACAGTAAAGACCCGCATCGGCTCGGGCAGTTCTATCGCGACCTCTTGGATTTCAGTGTCCGGTACGAATCCGATGACTTGGTGATCCTGCGGGGCGACGGCGTGACGCTGACGGTCGAGCTGGTGCCGGATCACACGCCGCCGGATTGGCCCGGCAATCAGGTACCCAAGCAGATGCATCTCGATCTCTTCGTCGCCGATCTCGATCACGCCGAACAGGCGGCGATCGAGATCGGCGCGGTCAAAGCGGATTTCCAGCCCGCACCCGATCGCTGGCGGGTACTCCTGGATCCGGCAGGGCATCCGTTCTGCATCACGGTCCCGCCCAGTACCGGCACCTGAGTTTCTACGCCCGATCACGCGTCGCCAGCACGGCGGTCACCGCACCCAGGGCGGTGAGCACCGCGATACCGATGGCCATCCAGCGCGCCGAATCGACCATGGAGCCCTCGCCGATCCTGATCAGCGTGCCGGCGATCGCCGCGCACACCGCGTAGGTGATCAGCTGCGTGGTGTTCAAGGCGGCAGCGGCCTTGGCGCCCTCCGCCGCCTCCTCGGTGCTCCGCATGGCCGCCACGCTCAGATGCGGGAAGGCCAGGCCGATACCGGTGCCCGCGACGAACAGCGCGAGAGCCCACAGGATGACCCGCGGGCCCGACGCCGCGTCGGCTTGGAGCAGACCGTAGGTCAGGAGCCCGCCGGTGAGCAGAACGGGCGCGACCCGCACCGCCCGGCGCGCACCCGGCGCGGCGAGCCCCACGCTGACGACCTGGGCCGCCACCCAGCCGATCGAGAGCGCCGCGCCCAGCAGGCCCGCGATCAGCGGCGAGAGCCCGCCGAGCTGCTGACCGAACAGCGGAATGAAGTTCTCGGTCATCACGCCCGCGCACAGCGCGGCGACGGTCAGGTAGACCCATTTCAGCGAACCGCCGCGCCGGTAGGTCAGCTTGGGCAGCACACTGCGCGGCCCCTTGGCCTCGATCACCAGGAACGCGGCGAGGAGCAGCACACCCACGCCCAGCGCGAGCGCCGTGGGCACACCCGGCGACACCGTGGAGCTCAGACTGAATGCCGCGGCCGCCAGCGTGAGCAGTACGAGCGAGACCACCGGCAGCGGAGTCCGATCGGGCGCGGCGCCGGCGCCGCGCGGCAGCGCCCGCCGCGTGAGCAGGGCCAGCACCACCGCGACCACCAGCAGCAGCACATAGGCCCACCGCCACGCGCCGAGCTCGGCGAAGACCCCGCCCGAGGCCGGGCCGATCAGCGTCCCGACACCCCACATGGCCGACACCAGTCCGGCGGCGCGGGCCCAGAGACGTTCCGGCAGTGCGGTTCTGATGACGGCATAGCCGAGCCCGGCGAGTAGTCCGCCGCCGAAGCCCTGGACCACCCGGCCCGCGATGAGCAACTCCATGGTCGGGCTCAGCGCGTTGATCGCCGCGCCGGCGGCGAACACCAGGAACGCCGTCAGGTAGGCGGTCGCGGCGCCCCAGGACCCGAGGATCCGGCTGACCAGCATGGACGCGATCACCGCCGCCATGAGGAACCCCGTGGCGACCCAGGCGTAGTACCGGTCCCCGCCGATCTCGTCGACGATCGAGGGCATCAGCGCGGCGGTGAAGTACAGGTTCATCGCATACAGCGCGACGCCGCCCGCGAGGATCAGCACCGTCGCGAGCTGCGGTCCGGAAAACAGTTCCGACCACCGGCCGGCGCCGGTGGCGGGCGCATTCGGCGCTGTCACAGCACTATTCGAGGAGGTTGCAGTCACAATGAACTACCGTAAAACTTAAAGCACTATTGAAGTCAACCGAGAGATTCGCATGAAACAGACGCCGACCGATCTGCTCACCATCGGCGATCTCGCCAAGCGCGCGGGCGTGGCGACCTCGGCGGTGCGCTTCTACGAGGACCAGGGCTTGATCTCCTCGATCCGCACCTCGGGCAATCAGCGGCGCTATCCCCGGCACGTCTTACGTCGGCTCTCGCTGGTGCTGTTCGCGAAACGGCTCGGCATCCCGCTCGCCGAGGTGGCCGAGGTCTTCGCGAGCCTGCCCGAGGACCACATGCCGAGCAAGCGCGACTGGGATCGCATTTCCCGGCGCTGGCGCGACCACCTCGAGGCGCGGCGCCGGGAAATCGAACAGCTGCAACGCGAGCTCACCGACTGCATCGGCTGCGGTTGCCTCTCCCTGCGCCGCTGCTACGTCCTGAACCCGAGCGACAGTCTCGCCGAGAACGGCGCCGGCCCGCAGCGGCTGCTGCACCCCGAGACATCCGGCGAGAACGGCGGGCAGACAACGACTTACGGCTGAGTCGACGGCACCGGTTCCCGCGCCTGGCGCTCGGCAGCGGTCCGGCCGTGCGTCGTGTAGAGCGTCAGGCCGACAAAGGTCAGCCCGCCGACGAGATTGCCCAGCACCGTGGGGATCTCGTTCCAGAGCAGGTAGTCCGCGATCGAGAAGTCACCGCCGAGCAGCAGCCCGGAGGGGAACAAGAACATGTTGACGATGGAATGCTCGAATCCCATGTAGAAGAACAGCATGATCGGCATCCACATGGCGATCACCTTGCCCGACACCGACGTCGACATCATGGCGGCGACCACGCCGGTCGAGACCATCCAATTGCACAGCACCGCACGGATGAACAGGGTCAGCATGCCCGAGGCGCCGTACTCCGCGTAGCCGAGCGTGCGCGCCTCGCCGATCGCGCCGAGCTTCTGCCCGACCTCGTTCGGATCCATGGCGAACCCCGTGGTCACGATGATCGCGATCATGACCGCCACGGTGAACGCTCCGGCGAAGTTGCCCAGGAACACCAGGCCCCAATTGCGCAGCATGGCCCGCAGATTCACACCGGGCCGCTTGTCTATCCAGGCCAGCGGCACCAGGGTGAACACTCCGGTGAGCAGGTCGAAGCCGAGCAGATACAGCAGGCAGAAGCCGACCGGGAATAGCACCGCACCGAGCAGCGGTTCCCCGGTCTGGACGGTGATGGTGACGGCGAACGCGGCGGCCAGCGCGAGGATCGCACCGGCCATGTAGGCGCGAATCACGGTGTCCCGGGTGGACATCAGCGCCTTGTCCTGTCCGGCGTCCACCATCTTGACGACGAACTCCGAGGGTTTGAGATACGACATGCGTGTCCTTCGATCGGGGCGGGAATACGCCGATTCTGGACACCGGTTGTTGCTCCGCCATGACCGCGCGGACGCCCGAATGTTTCCCGAACCTCACAGTGCGGCAAGAACTCCCAGGTCGCCGCAGGCATCGTGAACAGTATGTTTCCGATAGTGGTATACCACTGCCGCTGTGGCAGGGTGGCGGAGTTCGCACCGAGACAGGAGATTTCGATGACACCGATCATGAGCAAGACCGAGGCGGCCGGACTCGTGGACGCGGCGCGCATCCGCGGCGGCCACACCTGGGCCGAACTCGCGACGGCCATCGACGCGCCGCTGGTCTGGGCCACGGCCGCACTGCTCGGGCGCCATCCGCTCACCGCCGAGCAGGCCGCGACCCTCTGCGCACTGCTCGAACTGGACGACACCGTCGCCGAGGCACTGCGCCAGCAGCCCGCCCGCATCGCCGATCCCGCGATCATGACCGACCCGACCGTGTACCGCTTCGTGGAGGCCGTCAACGTCTACGGCCCCGCGCTCAAGGCCCTCATCCACGAGGAGTTCGGGGACGGCATCATGAGCGCCATCAATTTCACCGTCGACATCAGCCGGCGCCCCGACCCGGACGGCGACCGGGTCGTGGTCACCTTCGACGGCAAGTTCCTCGATTACCGCTGGTGAGCGAGCAGCATCGTGGTGGCCGCACACGCGGCGACCAGGCGGGTGACTTCGTCGTCGGTGAGACCCGCGTGCAGGGATAGCCGGATCAGGGTGCGATCGTCGGGCGTCGCGGGCGGCGCGAAGACGGAACCGAGGACGCCGTGGCTCTCCAGGACGTCGCGCACCGCGAAGGCGTGGGCGGCGGGCCCGGTGTGCAGCGAGACGATCTGACTGCTGGAATCCTCGAGGTCGAAGTCCAGCGCGGTGAGAGCGGATCGGACAGTCGCGGCGATCTCGCGCAGTCGACTCCGGCGGTCATCAGCGGCCCGAATGAGGTCCAGGGTCACGGCCAGACCCGCGATATCGTGCGGGCCGACCGTGGTCGAGAAGATCGCGGGGTGGGATTCGGAGCGGAAGTAGTCGCCGAACCGCGGGTCGCTCGTCGCGACGAACCCGGCGCGTCCGACGAAGGCTTTGGCCAGGCTGGCGGTGCGGAAGCAGACTCGATCGGTCAATCCGGAGGCGGCGACGAGGCCCGCACCGTGCGCGCCCTCGACACCGAGCGCGTGCGATTCGTCGACGACCAGCAGACTTCCGGTCGATTCCGCGAGCTCGCACAGCCGCACCAGCGGGCTGCGGCTCCCCGAAGTGCTGTAAATCGCGTCCACGGCGATGATTCCGGGACCGTTCCGGTGGATCAGTTCGGCGAGGTCACCGGAATCGTTGTGCCGGAACGGGTGCAACGGCGCGCCTGCCATTCGCGCTCCCTGCCACAGCGACGCGTGGGCGGCGCGATCCGGGTAGACGGGTGTCGAGCGATCGGAAAGTACCTGTAACAGACCGACATTGGCTTCCCAGCCGGACTGGCACAGTATCCCGGCGGCCGCACCCATGTGCCGGGCCAGCGCCGTCTCCAGCACCGGCCGCGTTGCCTGACCGCACGACACGGTCAGCGCCGCGCCCATCGCCGCGGCGATCCGGGCATCACCCGCCAGCGCCAGATAGTCGTTGCTGCACACCGCGACGTCGCCCGGACCCGGTGCGCGCGAGCGCAGCAGATCGCGCCCGCCCCATGCGCCCCGTAACCGGTCCACCTCGAACCGATCGATCCGGGAGCGCACTCGATCGGCGACGGTCACCGGCATACCGGCCTCCTGCCTCTTCCGGAACATTGTCACTACCAGCATTGCCCAGAATCCGACCGGCAAATATTACCGATCGGTGACCGATCCCGAATTCTCCCGGCAAATGTGACCGAATTCTTACGGACCCGATAATCGGCCGCCCAACGGCTGCGAATTCGATTGCGGCGGGCCAGAATCACGACCATGACTGCACTCTCGACTTCGGTTCTGTGATGCGCGTCCTGCTGACCGGCGCGGCCGGATTCATCGGTTCCCATATCCGGCGCGCGCTCGAGCACGGCGGCCACGAGGTGGTCGCGATCGACCTCATGCTGGCCGCGGCACACGGTCACGAGGCCGACCTCCCGGACGGGGTCGACCTGGTGGACGTGCGCGACCCCGAAGCGCTGGACGCGTGCCTGCGCGGCGTCGACGCGGTGTGCCACCAGGCGGCCGTGGTCGGCGCGGGTGTCAGCGCCCAGGACGCGCCCGCCTACGCCAGCCACAACGATTTCGGCACGGCGGTGCTGCTCGCCGCCATGGATCGGGCCCGGTGCCGGCGCCTGGTGCTCGCCTCGTCCATGGTCGTCTACGGCGAAGGGCGCTACCGCGCCGGTGCTGCCACGGTATCGGCGCCACCAACGCGCATTCGCGCCGACCTCGACGCGGGCCTGTTCGACCATCTCGACCCCGCGACGGGCGAACCGCTGGACTGGGCGCCGGTCGACGAGGCCGCGCCGCTGCGGCCGCGCAGCCTGTACGCCGCCAGCAAGGTCGCCCAGGAGCATTACGCCGCCGCGTGGGCGACCGCGACCGATTCGGCGGTGATCGCGTTGCGCTACCACAACGTCTACGGCCCGGATATGCCGCGCGACACTCCGTACTCGGGTGTGGCCGCGATCTTCCGGTCGGCGCTCGCGGCGGGCGTGGCGCCCCGGGTCTTCGAAGACGGCGGGCAGATGCGCGATTTCGTGCACGTCAGCGATATCGCGGCGGCGAACGTGGCCGCGCTGGAGTCCTCGCGGCCGGGCTTCCTCGCGCTGAATATCGCCTCCGGACAGCCGATCAGCATCGCCGAGGTCGCCCGGATCATCAGCGCGGCGCACGGTGGCCCGGCTCCCCTGGTGACGGGCGACTACCGCGCCGGTGACGTCCGGCATATCGTGGCCAGCCCCGAGAACGCCAGGCGGCTACTGGATTTCCACGCGGCGGTCACCCCGGCGGCAGGGCTCACCGAGTTCGCCATGGCACCGTTGCGGGCCTCGGTCAGTGCTGGTGCGCCGACCTGGCGGTGACCAGCGGCAACCGGATCTCGAAGCAGGCGCCGGGATCGCGATTGGCCACCGTGATCTGACCGTCGTGCGCCGTGACCAGGCCCGCCGCGATCGCCAATCCCATGCCGCCGCCCGCGGTTTCGCCCATCGACCGGGCCGCGGTGCCGCGGTACCCGACCTCGAAGATGCGCGGCAGGTCCGCCTCGGCGATGCCCGGCCCGGTGTCCTCGACCCGGGTCCAGGCCTGCCCGCCGGCGGTACCGGCCGAGATCTCGATCCGCCCGCCGGGCGGGGTGTGCGCGATGGCGTTGGCCACCAGATTGGTCAGCACCCGGGTCAGCGCCTGATCGCTGCCCGCCACGGGAATGGCCGAGTTCGGCTGGCGGGCTTGCAGGTTCAGGTGTGCGCGATGGGCCGCGGGCTGGTTGGCGGCCAGCACGTCGTCGATGAGTTCGCGCAGGTCCAGGGGTTCCAGGGTCAGCCGCAGCGCGCCCGCGTTGATCTTCGACATCTCGAACAGGTCGTCCACCATGCCGGAGAGCCGATGGGTTTCGCGCACGATCTGGCGCGCGTAGCGCTCGATATCGGTGGGCTCGCGCACCACTCGATCGGCCAGGGCCTCCCCCATCGCCCGAATTCCCGCCAGCGGGGTGCGTAGATCGTGACTGATCCAGGCCACCAGTTCGCGGCGGGAGTGTTCGGCGGCGCGCTCCTGCTCGCGCATCTGCTTCTCCCACACCATCTGCCGGGCCTGGGCCCGCCCGAGCACGACCGCGGCCGGCACGGTCACCGCCATGACCACGGCGAGCACGATCGCGATGCGGGTCAGCTCGTCGCTGAACATCAAGCCACTGACCGCGACGAAGCCGCTGAGCGTGGCGATCGCCGGAATCAGCACCAGGACAACGGTGTTCGTTTTCAGCGCGTGATTATGTAGTAGCCGGAGCGCGAGTGCGCCCAGCACCACCACCGGCACCGATCCGAGCAGCGCGTAGCCGATCAGACCGCCCAGCTCGGCCGTCACGCGCCGGCTCCCTTCGCGGTGACCCGGCCCCAGGCGTAGCCGTGACCCCAGACCGTGTCGATGCCGTGCGCCGCGCCGAGTTTCGCGCGCAGCCGCTTGATGTGCACGGTGACGGTGGATTGGTCACCGAAGTTCCAGCCCCACACCTGGGCGAGCAGTTCCGAACGGCTGAACACCCGCTGCTGGTTGGCGAGCAGGAAAGCCAGGAGATCGAATTCGCGGGCGGTCAGCTCGACCGGGACGCCGTCCACCCGCGCGGTGCGGGCGCCGGGGTGCACTTCGATGGCGCCGCTGCGCAATACCGGCTGGGCGCCGGCGGCGGGCTGGCGGATGCGGCGCAGGACCGCCGCCACCCGCAGCGCCAGTTCGCGGGGGCTGAAGGGTTTGGTGAGGTAATCGTCGGCGCCCGCGCTCAACCCGATCACCCGGTCCTCTTCCTCGCCGAGCGCGGTCAGCAGGATGATCGCGACATCCTGGTCGACCGCGCGGACGGTGCGGCACAGCTCGATGCCGTCCGGCGGCGGCATCATCACATCGAGCACCGCCAGGTCCAGGTCGTGTTTCGCGAGGGCTTTCGCCGCGGTGGGCCCGTCGGCGGCCTCCACGACGGTGAGTCCGTCCCGTTCCAGGTAGCGCCGGACCACCTCTCGGACCACCGGATCGTCGTCGGCGATGAGCACGCGCATCAGATTTCACCAATTCGTCAGGACGAGATGGACAAGGAGCAGTGTGCCCACCGCCTGCACCGTCAGCCAACCCGGTACGGTCCGGCGCGGCAGCAGCGCGGTCGCGGCAAGTATCCAGATGTCGAACGGCAGCCAGATCCGTTCGGTCTCGGCCTTGCTGAGCAGGCTCAGGTCGGCCACGACGATAGCGGCGAGCCCGGCGGTGGCGAGCAGTGCGGCCGGGTCCACGCGCGCGCGCCACTCCGCCAGTGCCACGGCCGGTTTCGTGCGAATCTCCAGGAACGACGGAACGGCCAGCGCACCGGGCAGCCGGTGCAGGGCACCGGCACTCGCCAGCCCGATGACGCAGACGGTGGCGGCGAGATTACCCCACACCCAGTATTCGACCGGGCGTGTGGTCGCGATGCCCTGGTAGTACCGCTGCACCACCAGGTGATAGCCGTCGAGCCACCAGAACCCGGACACGGTGAACGCCGCGACCACGGCCACGACGCCCGCGAGCGCGGGCAGCGCGGGTCGATACCCCCGGGCCAGCAGCACGGCGGCCACCGGGATCCCCATCAGGACCAGGCCGTAGTTGAGGTAGAGCCCGAAGCCGAACAGCAGGCCGGCGGCGAAGGCGCACAGCGCCGTCCGCGGTTCCCCGGGCCGCAGCGCCAGCGCCAGCAGCGCGACCGCCCAGGCGGTGACGCCGGCGAAGAACGCGTCCGCGGAGACCGCCAGCCAGACGGCCGCGGGCGCCAGCGCGAGGAACGGCGCGGCGGCCCGAGCCCGATCCTCGGAGCCCAGTGCCCGGATCGCGACGACCACGGCCACCGCCGCGCTGGTGCCGACCAGCACGCAGACCAGCGCGGCCCACACCCCACCGCCGAGCCCGATCCGGTCCAGCCAGACGAAGGTGAGCAAGGCGCCCGGCGGATGCCCCGACACGTGCGTGGTCCAGGAATCGGGCTGGTAGTCCAGGATTCGGCCGGAGAAGCCGCGCAGCATGGCGCCGATATCGACGACGCCGGGCACCTCGTACAGGTACTCGTGCGAAGTGGTCAGGCGGCGGGCGAACCCGCGCTCCCAGCCGTCCACCATGGCGAGGGCGAACGCCCACAGCGCCGCCACCGCCCAGGTCGCACCGAGCAGCCGCCGCCACGGCCAGGTCTCGGCCAGCCGCGGGCCGTAGCGCACCACCGCTATCGCCAGCACGACGGCGGGCCCGGTCCCCCAGCCGAGGTGCGGAACCCAGCTGCCGAAGATCGGCGCGGCCGCCGCGTACACGCGGTCACGCCAGTGGGCGCTCGCCGCCAGCGGCACGACGATCGCCGCGGCGATCAGTAGCGCCGCGGCGGCGGCGCAATACACATCACGGCGGGCCAGGTCGCGACGGCCCGCGATCAAGACAGACGAATTCGACACTATTGCACCGTAAACGCGCGCGCGATTCTCGTCCGCACCATTGTTTCGACGTCATACTTTCGTCACCGATTTCAACGGCCGATTCGCACCGGGCCGCCTTACGGTCAATGGGTGACCGAAGGCAAATACCGCGTTACCGTCGTTATCCCCTGCCGCAACGAGGCCGGCGCGCTGCCCGGCGTGCTCGCGGCGGTGCCCGCCGATTACCGGGTGATCGTGGTGGACAACGGCTCCACCGACGACACCGCGGCGGTGGCCGCGGCCGCGGGCGCGAGAGTCATCCGGGAGAGCACACCGGGCTACGGCTCGGCCGTGCACGCCGGCGTCCGCGCCGCGGACACCGATCTGGTGGCGGTGCTCGACGGTGACGGATCGATGGATCCCGCCGAATTGCCCACCCTGGTCACTGATCTCGCGCCCGGCGTGACCATGGTCGCGGGCCGTCGCCGGCCCCTGCCCGGTGCGATGCCGTGGCACGCCCGCGCCGGGAACTGGGTGCTCACCTCCTGGCTGCGGCGGCGCTACCGGCTCGAGATGCGGGACCTGGCCGCCATGCGCGTCATCCGGCGGCCCGCGCTGCTGGAGCTGGGCCCGTTGCATCCCCGGTCCGGCTATCCGCTCGCCCTGCTGGCCCGCGCCGCCGAAGCCGGCTGGCAGGTCCGCGAGCGCGATGTCACCTACGCGCCCCGAACCCATGGCGTGTCCAAGGTTTCCGGTTCAGTACGCGGCACCTTCCGCGCCGCCCGCGATTTCTGGAGCGTTCGATGATCCCCTGTACCGTCCTGGTCGTCGCGAAGGCGCCGATTCCCGGCTTCGCCAAGACCAGGCTGACCCCGCCCCTGACGCCGGCCGAGGCCGCCGACCTGGCCGCCGCCGCCCTGCTGGATACCCTGACCGCGGTCCGGGACAGCACCGCCCAGCACGTCGTGGTGGCCTGGACCGGGGAGCTGACCCGCGCGGCCCGGGCCGCCGAATTGGACGCGGCCCTGCAGGATTTCGAGGTGTTCGCCCAGCGCGGCACCGACTTCGGGCAGCGACTGGCCTGCGCGCACGCCGACGCGGCGCGGGCCGGCCTGCCGGTCCTGCAGATCGGCATGGACACCCCGCAGGCCGACGCCGCCCTGCTGGCCGCGTCGGCGCGGCAGTTGCTCGACTGCGGGGAGACCGTGCTCGGCCCGGCGACCGACGGCGGCTGGTGGGCCCTCGGCCTCACCGACCCCCAGGCCGCCCGGCTGCTCGCCGACGTGCCGATGTCCACCGACCGCACCGGCGAGCTGACCCGATCGGCCTTGCAGGACAACGGCTATGCCGTGCACCTGCTGCCCGTGCTGACCGATGTCGACCATGTCTGCGACATCGCCCCGGTGGCGGCGCACAGCACCGGCCGGTTCGCGGCAGCCGCGGCCCGGCTCACGACCGGGGCCCTGCGATGACCGAGGAAACCCGGGTCGGGCGATGAGCACCGAGACACCCGAATCGGATCTGCTACTTCCGAAGTCGCTCAGCGATCACCTCTCCCCCGGGCGCTCACCCGCCGTGGCCGCCCGGGTCGGTATCGCGCTCGGTCTCGCCATCGCCGTCTGCTTCGGCACCGGCGTGCTCAGCCACTGGATCCAGCATCCACCCTCCTGGTTCTGGTGGCCCGCCCATCCCGTGTGGCTCTATCGGTTAACCCAAGGGGCGCATGTCATTTCGGGCGTGGTGGCGATACCGCTACTGCTGGTCAAACTGTGGTCGGTGTTCCCGCGCCTGTTCGCCCGGCCGCTGCTCGGCAATCCGATCCGGATGCTGGAGCGCGGATCCATCGCGGTGCTGGTGGGTTCGGTCTTCTTTCAGCTGGTGACCGGATTGTTCAATACCGCCCAGCTCTACCTGTGGCGATTTTTCTTCCCGGCCGCGCACTATGCGATGGCCTATGTCGCGTTCGGCGCGCTCGCGGTGCACCTGGCGGTGAAGCTGCCGGTCATCCGGACGGCCTTGTCGCGGCCGCTCGCCGCCGAACCGCCCAGGGCACACGCGATCTCGCGGCGGCTGGTGCTCGGCGCGGCGGCGGCCGCGGCCGGAGTCGCCGGGCTGGCCATCGCCGGGCAGACCGTCACACCGCTGCGCCGGCTGTCGGTACTCGCCCCGCGCAGCGGCGCTGGGCCACAGGGACTTCCGGTGAATCGGACCGCCGCGGCGGCGGGCGTCACCGAACGCGTCCGCGACGCCGCCTATCGACTGACCGTGACCGTCGGTGACCGCACCCGCGCATTCACCCGCGCCGAGCTCGCGGCGCTCCCCCAGACCACCTCGATCCTGCCGATCGCGTGTGTCGAAGGCTGGAGCGCGACCGCGGAGTGGACCGGCGTGCGGGTCCGCGACCTGCTCGCGGCGGTCGGCGAATATCCCGGTGGTGACCTGCGTTTCGGGTCACTGGAGCAGGCCGGGCTCTACGGCCGCTCCGTGTTGCCGCAAACCCACGTCCTCGACGATTCGACCTTGGTCGCCCTGCGGCTCAACGGCGCGGATCTCGATATCGATCACGGCTACCCGTGCCGGCTGATCGCACCGAGCCGGCCGGGCGTGCTGCAGACCAAATGGCTTTCGACCATCGAGGTGCGCGCATGACTGCGATCCGGGTGTTGCTGGCGTTGTCCGGGCTCGGGCTCGCCTGGTACGGCATCGACCTGTTCCTGGACTTCACCACGACGGACCTGATCTCGGTCGCCTTCTGGTTCGCCGGTGGAATCCTGTTGCACGACGCGGTCTTCGCGCCGCTCTGCGCGGCCGTCGGACTCGCGGCGCATCGACTGCTGCCCGAGTCGTGGTGGGGTCCGGCGCTGGTGGGCACGGTCTGCACCGTCACCCTGCTCGCGCTCGCGGTGCCGGTGCTCGGCCGCGCCGGCGATGCCGCCAATCCGACTGTGCTGGATCGCAATTACGGTCTCGGCCTGGTGCTGGCCATCGCCGTGGTCTGGATACTGGTCGGCCTCGCTGTCGTCGTCTCTCGCCGTTTCCGGGCGGCGGAACCCGACGACTCCGCGCAGGCCTGAGGCTGGATCACGCGGCGCGGGCGGCTATCCGGCCCGCGGCGAAGGCCGCGGCGGCGATGGTGCAGAGCGCGCCGAGCATCAGGGCCGAGCCTTCGCCCGGTAGCAGGACGTGCAGCTCCGAGCCGATGGTGACGGCGGCGATGGGAACACCGATCTGGGCGGCCGCCAGGGTGCCGTAGGCGAACGGCTGGCCGGTGACACGCGTCGCGAGGTGCAGCAGTATCGTGCCCAGGCCCAGCGCCAGGCCGAGCAGGATCAGGCGGGGGTGCGCACCGAATTCGCGGAGGTCGAGCCGGGCGCCGAGCCAGACGAAGAACAGCGGGCCGAGGAAACCGTCGTTGATGGCGAAGAGCTGGCGGGCGACACGGCGCGGTTCGCCGATCCCGGCGACGGCCAGGCCCGCGGCGAAACCGGCGAGCATGATCGAAACGTGCGTCTGGGTGGCCAGCGCGCACAGGGCGAACAGGATCGCGAGGCTGACGCGCAGTTCCAAGGCGAATCCGCGATCCTCGGACAGGCGGTGCATCCGGCGGCGCGCCCCCGACAACTCCGAACGGCGCAGCACCAGGAACAGCACGACGGCCGCGGCCGCCACCGCGGCGGCGCCGACGGCCGCGCGACCCGCGTTGGCGGGATCGATCACCAAGGGCAACGCGATGACGCACGCGGTATCCGCGATCGCGACCTGGGCGGTCAACGCGAGCAGCGGTTTCCCGCCCAGCCCCAGCGCATCGGTGATCGGCAGCACCAGCGCCGCGGACGAGGACGCCATCAGCACCGCGTAGACCGCGCCGTGCCCGGTATCGAACCAGCGCGCGATACCGAAACCCGCTGCGGCGGCGAGCAATCCGACCAGCACCGCCCGCGCCGCGCCCTGGCCGAGCGCGGAGCGCACCGCCGGATCACGCACCGGGACATGGGTGCCCGCGACGAACATGACCAGGGCGAAGCCCATATCGGCCAGGAAGGTGAACAGCGGGTCGGAAGCGTGCAGGATGCCGAAACCCGTGGTGCCGAACAGGATTCCCGCGACGAGTTCACCCAGAATCACCGGCACGTGCCAGGAACGCCGCACCGCGAGCAGCGGTCCGCACAGTCCGAGCGCGATGACCAGGGCCAGGGTGGAGAAGGTCATCGGTGGGCGGGATGACGCGGCAGCGCGGCGATCTTGGCCGGGATGGCGATGTTCTCGTCGGCCCAGTGGATGGCGCAGACACGGTGGTAGCCGTCGGCGATCACGAGCGGGACGCCAGCCCGGAAATCGCCGCGCACCAGCAGGATCGGAGACAGCGACTTGCGGTTGTTGATCTTGACCAGGTCCCGGCGGACGTGCGGATTCTCGGCCGAGAGCAACTCCAGCCCCGCGGCCCGCAGAATGTCCTTGGCCTTCTTGTAGACGATCGGCGCGGTCCGCAGATCCGCCAGCACGGCCTCGACGACCTCGGTGGTCGCCAGCAATTCCAAATAGTCCGCGGCCGCCGGGTAGTCGTGCTCCTGCGGCTCGTCCTTCCAGTTCACGGGGAAGATCTCGGTGGTCGCCATCGGCTCATCATCGCGCCCCGCGGGCCGCATCGGGGGGACCTCGGCGGGGCGTTTCTACCGCAGGGCGATGAGGACGCTCATCGCGGCGCGGTAGGCGAAAACCACCACTGCGCACTGATTCGGTGAGGGTGCCGCGCCAGCCATTCTGGAACTCGTTCGATCGACAGACGAACCGCCCCCCGAGACCCAGAAGGGTTGGACCGCAATGCTTCACGACGCAGCGTTCTTGCTCGCCGACCCCGACTACTTCCAGCCGGTCGAGCGTACCGATCCGGGGCCGCGATACGCCCCCGCAGTGCCGCCGCCGGGGTGGCGGCGCGGCGAGTCGGGTGTGTGGACGCACTGGCTGCCGCCCGGGGTCGAACTGCCCGACCAGGGCTGGAAGGTGCATGTCTCCAGCTCGCTGGACAACACCCACCTGGTGCTCGACATCGTCGCGAAGATCTGCGGCGAGCTGGGGGTGCCGTTCAAGCACCTGACCGGGCGCACGTTCTTCGGGTGGCTGCACAGCAAGCACGGCAACCGGGTGCAGAGCGGGAAGTTCTGCGCGCTCTATCCGCCGACGCCGCAGTCCGCACACGAGGTGCTGGTGCGGCTGGAACGGGCGCTCGACGGCGTCGCGGGACCGTATGTCCTCACCGACCGCCGCTTCGGCACCTCGCAGTGCGTTTCCTATCGGTTCGGCGCTTTCCGGGCCACCTATCGGCTCCAGGCCGACGGCTCGAAGCTGCCCACGATGCGGGCTGTCGACGGTAGCGAGGTCCCCGACGAGCGCCGCCCCGAGTTCTTCCTGCCCGCCGGGGTGGTCGACCCCTTCACCCCGGCATCGGAGCCGATCGGCGACGACGCCGAGGTCAGCTTCCACGGCTACACCTTCGAAGCGGTGCTGCGCCACAGCAACGCGGGCGGCGCCTACCGGGCTCGCGACGTGGCCGGGACCGCCTGCTTCGTCAAGGAGGCCCGGGGCCACAACGGCTACGTGGGTGCGCAGGATGCGCGCCGCCGGCTCGAGCGGGAGTACCTGACGCTGCGGGCCCTGCACGCGGCCGCCCCCGGGCTGACGCCCCGGCCCGTCGAGCTGTTCAGCGAGTGGGAGAACACCTATCTCGTCACCGAATTCGTGCCGGGTCGCACGCTGACCAGCTGGATGGTCGCCACGACACCGCTGATCCACGCGGCTCCGAGTGCGGCGACCGTCGCCGATTACTACCAGCGCTGCCGCCACATTCTCGATCAGGTCACCGCGCAGATCGCCACCCTGCACGGCCTCGGATACGCCTTCGTCGACATCAGCCCCGGGAACGTGCTCATCGACGAGGACGACACCGTGCGGCTGATCGACGTGGAAGCCGTTCAGCGCCTGGATCATCCGCTCGGACTGCTGTCCACGCCGGGGTTCGCGCCGCCGGAGTTGCGCACGAGCAGCGCCCGTGCGCAGGCCGACCCGCGCTATGTCGACTCCTACGGGCTGGCCGCACTCGCCCAGCTGCTGATCTTCCCGATGCACGAGGTGGCCGAGCGGTCACCGCAGGCCCTGGATCACCTGCACGCCGACCTCACCGAGCTGGCCGCGCCACCGCGACCGCTGTGGGATGCGGTCATCCGCTACCGGGGCAGCGTCGAGGAGCAGAGCCTGCCCGATCCCGGCACCGTGCGGGCCGATCCGCGGGCCGCGCTGGCCTGGTTGCGGGACCGCACGGCCAACGAACTCGAACACATGATGGATCCCGGCAACGCGGAGTCCGCGTATCCCCTCGGGCCGGAAGGCTATCGGACCAATACCCGAAGTCTCGCTCACGGCACGGCCGGCGTGCTCCACGCCTTGCGCCTGGCCGGGCGCGCCATCGACCCGGCAGTACGCACGCGGTTGCGTGACGAGTCCCTGGCCGGCCTCGGCGACACCTGCCCCGGTCTGCTCTTCGGCAACGCCGGAATCGCCCTGGTACTCGACGATCTCGGCGAGCGCGAGGCCGCGCTCACCCTGCTCGCCGCGGCGAGCGCGCATCGGCTCGGCGCCGAGTCGGCCACCTGGGGTGGCGGTGCGGCGGGGATCGCCATGGCCCATTTGACCTTTCATCACCGGACCGGTGACGGCGCGCACCTCGAACACGCGGACCGGCTCCTCAGCGGGCTGCCCGCGGAGCTGGCGCCCTTGCTGGGCGCGGACAACGCCAGCGGTCTGGTGCACGGACGACCCGGGGTCGCGCTGGCGCTGTACTACCTGGCCGCGTTCACCGGTGAGCACCGGCATTTCGAGCACGGGCTGCGGTTGCTCCGCGACGAACTCGTCCACGCCGAGCCGATTCCGGGCGGCGCCCTGGGCTTCCGGGCCTCGGAACGCGATCTGCGCGTGATGCCCTACCTGGCATCCGGAAGCGCGGGCTACGCCCAGGTGCTCGCCCGCTATCTGACTCGGCACGACGAGCCCGGACTGGCCGACACGCTGAGCGCTTGCCTGCGCGCCACGGACATCCGGTTCACCGCCGCTCCCGGCCTCTTCCACGGCCAGGCGGGAATGGCGCTGGCCCAGGCGGATTCGTCGCGGCTGACCGCCCTGTTCAAGTACGCGATCCCCGGTCCGGCCGGCGTGCGCTGGCTGGGCGGCCACGGCCAGCGGCTCAGTGCCGACCTGGCCACGGGTTCGGCCGGTGTCCTGCTCGCCCTGCACCACGCCCTGACCGGCATCCCCGACCCGCTGTTCACCCTCGACGCGGCCCTGCCTGCGGCCGCACCCGAGCCGGTCGCGCGGTAAGCGACCACCCAGACCATCGTCCGAGCTCACCGAAGGGAGGTGAACATCATGATCCAGATCCTGAAGCTGCAGGCCGAGACCGCCAAGAACGAGGGCGAGGACGCCGGCTGGAGCACCCTCAGCATGGCCAACTGCACCAACACCCACGAAATGCTCTGACCCCCAACCCTTCTCATCACATCTCGTAAGGAGGTGAACATCATGATCCACATCCTGAAGCTGCAGGCCGAGACCGCCAAGAACGAAGGCGAAGACGGCGGCTGGAGCACCTGGAGCGTCCAGAACTGCACCAACCAGCACGAAATGCAGTGATCCCGCACGGCCCCCGACTACGCCTGAAAGGAGGTGAACACCATGACCCAGATCCTGAAACTGCAGGCCGAGACCGCCAAGAACGAAGGCGAAGACGCCGGCTGGAGCACCCTCAGCATGCAGAACTGCACCCACGCCCTCGAGGCGTAATCGCACGAACTCCGCCGGGCGCGGGCCTGACAGCCCGCGCCCGGCGATTCTCTTTCTCCGACAAGGAACCCGACCATGCTCGACGCACTACCGGCACAGACGAATTCGGATCTGCGGCGCTACACGATCGCGCAGGTCGCCTCCACCTTCGGCAGCACCATGACCAGCACCACCGTCGCCGTCACCGCGGTCACGGTGCTGGCGGCCGGACCGCACGAGGTGTCGCTGGTGGTGGCCGCGTCGGGCATACCGCCGCTCGTCCTGGGACCTTTCGCGGGCGTCCTGCTGGACCGGGTACGCCGGCCGCGACGGTTGCTGATCGGCGCGGATCTCCTTGCCGCCATGGCTATTACAGTGTGTGCGGTAGCGGCGCTCACGCACCTGCTGACCGTCGCCACCCTGATCGGCCTGTCCCTGACTCTCGGTGTGACCGGGGTGGCGCGCGCGGGGCTGTACTTCTCGCATCTGAGCACCCTCGGCGTCCGCGATCTGAGCACCACGCGGGCCCGACTCCAGGCGAACGCGCTGCTGGCGCGCTCCGCGGGCGCCTCGGTGGCGGGCCCGCTGCTCACGGCGGTCGGCGCCGCGGTGATGTTCGGCTGCGATGTGCTGACGTATCTGTTCAGCGCCTATTGCCTCTCGGGCCTGTCCGCGCCGGATCATCGCGAGACCGCGCGACGGGGCGGCATCGCCCGGGAGTTCGCCGACGGCGTCCGGGTTTTGCGCGACTCCACGGTGCTCGCCGCCTTGGCGCTGTACCTGCTGATCGGGGGCGCGGCGGCCGGCGGCGTGGCCGCCCTGCGCGCGGTGTTCCTGCTCACCGAGGTCCGAATTCCGGTGTCCGTGTACGGCATTCCCGCCGTGGCCGCCACCCTGTCCGCGGCGCTGGGCGCGCTTGCCGCGCCGCGCATCCTGGCCGCGGGGATCTCTCCCCGGCAAGCGCTGCGCGGCACCGTCCTGGCCGCCGCGGCCTGCGCGCTCGCGCTGCCCCTGGCCACCGGGCCGGTCCCCCTCGCTCTGCTGATCGTCTGTGCGAGCACCGCAGTGCCGACGCTGTGCGGCGCGATCATGAACATCGCCCTGATCACCGTGCTGGGCACCGATGTCGGCGATCGCTACTTCGCCCGGGTCGGCGCACTGCTCGGCACCGGCACGACCGCGGCCAACCTGACCGGCGCGCTGCTGGGCGGCCTGCTGGGCGAACGCTGCGGCGTCCGCACCGGCATCTGGATCTTCGTGCTGGCCGACCTGGTCGCCGCCTGCGCCTTCACCCTGGTCCTCGCCCGCCGGCCGGGACAGCGGACCGCGAACACATAGCCCTGCCCGGCGATATCGTGGGACACTTCTGCCCATGACAGCACGAACTTTCGTGGTCGTGTACGCGGTCGACGAGAGCGGCGCGACCGGTGTGCGGCTGGGCCGGGCGACACTGCTCGAGCGGGAGTTCGCGCTCGCACATCCACCGTTGTCCACGATGCTCGCCGAACAGGGCGCGACGCTCCGGCTCGGCGTGTTCAGCCCGGCACACGAATACGGTGAGATCGTCGACGTCTCGGCGACGATCGTCGTGCCGGACGCACCCGACATCGTGCTGCTGCAACTGGCCGAGACCTCGGCCGCCCCGCCGCGCGGGGTGCCGGTCACCCTCGTCGAGAACCCCGAGGGCGGGCTCGCCGAACCCGGTCGCGACGAGGTCATCGCCGCCGTGCGCAAGGTCCTCACCGAAGCCGCCACCGCGACGCCGCCGCCGGCGATGTCGATCGGCAACCCACTGACCTGGGTATGGAAGCTCCTGGGCGGTGGCTGAATCCAGCGCCACAAGCACATCGCTACGCCGCCTGGCCGACGTCGCCCTGGTCGCCGTGGTCGGCGCCATCGACCTGGCGGCGTGGGGCGGGGACAGCGAACTCCTCGGCGGCCGGTCGCTGCCGATCTGGGTGATACCGGCGGCCGCGGTCCTGTTGTGCGCGGCCCTGCTGCTGCGTGGCCGCTTCCCGCTCGCGGTGTGGGGCGCGGCGTGGGCCTTCACCTCGGTGAATCTCGTTGTGCCGACGTATTTTCCGGTCGGTTACCTGCTCGTCGCGACCTTCGCCGCCGCCTGCCGGGTCGCCACCGCGACAGCGCGACTGGTACTCGCCGGGTCGGCGCTCTCGCTCGCGTTGTTCACCTATCACAACGGCCTGGCCGGTCCGGGCGAGCCGGAACTGAGCCACTACCTCGTCGCGGGGACGATGTGGGCCTTGGCGCTCGGTGTCGTGTGGGGCGTCGGCCGGCTGCTCTATCTGCGTGAACACCGCGCGCTGGCGGTGCAGGAGCGGTTGGCGGCCGAGGGTGCGGCCGCGCTGGCGGCACAGCGACTGCGGCTGGCGCACGAATTGCACGACAGCGTGTCCGGCGCGGTGGCCGGAATGATCCTGCACGCCGCGGCCGCCCGGACGCTGGCCACCGACGGGAATCCGCAAGTGGCCGAGGCACTGGCCGTCATCGAACAGGCCGGGACACACGCGATGGGCCAATTGCACGATCTGCTGGGGCTTTTGCGCGCACCCGACCAGGCGGTCGCGCCCGTCACCCTCGATGATCTGATCGAGCTGAATCGGGCGCGCGGGTTGAATATTCGCCTCGATACCGACGGCACCCGGCCGCCGAACGTCGACCCCGGCATCGACCTGGCGGCCTACCGGCTCGTGCAGGAATCGCTGACCAATGCCGCCAAGCACGCCGGGGCGGGGGCGAACGTCGATATCAGCATCGGCTGGCACCCCACCCGCGTCACCGTGGCGGTGCGCAGCACCGGCGGCGACGGCCCCGTCGCGCAGGTCGACCGGCTCTCCACCCGCCAAGGCCTGACCGGGTTGACCCAGCGCCTGCAAACCCTCAGCGGCACGGTCGAATACGGACCGGACGGCAACGGCTGGTCGGTGACCTCGGAGATTCCGTTGCGCAGCACGGAGAACGCGACGTGACGATCCGCGTGATCATCGCCGAGGACGAGGCCCTGGTGCGTGCGGGGTGCGTGCTCCTGCTCGGGAGCGTCGCGGACATCGAGGTGGTGGGCG
Organism: Nocardia sp. NPDC050712; assembly: GCF_040654295.1. Lineage (NCBI taxonomy): Bacteria > Bacillati > Actinomycetota > Actinomycetes > Mycobacteriales > Nocardiaceae > Nocardia > Nocardia sp. NPDC050712. The sequence continues at coordinate 359,677 of NZ_JBFAHT010000002.1, read as the reverse complement.
AAGCCGGTGACGGCGCGGCAGCGGTGGAACTCGCCGCGGCCGTCGCACCCGATGTGGTGCTGATGGACCTGCGCATGCCGGGCACCGACGGGATCAGCGCTACCCGGATCATCTGCGAAAAGCCTGATGCACCAGTGGTTCTCATGCTCACCACGTTCAACGAGCAGCACGCGGTCCAACAGGCCCTTGCCGCCGGCGCCAGCGGATTCCTGCTCAAGCACGCCGCCCCCGCGGACCTCGCCCAGGCGATTCGCGCCTGTGCCGCAGGCGAGGGCTGGCTCGATCCCGCGGTCGTCGGCGGCGTCCTCACGACACTGCGATCGGCCACCCCGCCCTCGGCCGCGACACCGGAATCCGTGGCCGGGCTCACCAACCGGGAGCGCGAGGTGCTGGTGCTGATGGCGATGGGCTACGCCAACACCGAGATCAGCGCCCGGCTGTTCATCAGCGAAGCCACCACCCGCACCCATGTCTCCCACGTGATCGCCAAGACCGGCTCCCGGGACCGCACGCAAGCCGTGGTCCTCGCCTATCGAAGCGGTCTGATGAGCTGACGACCCGCGCGGGCCGCGCGTTGTCGATCCGGGCGACGGTGGCACAGTGAACGAGGCCCGGCCCGAGCGAGGAGGAGCAGACGATGAACGCACGCGTCCCCAGTCAGTGGGAGGAAATCACCGCTGCCGACCCGGCACATTCGACCCGGTATGTGAATCGCTTCCGCACCTTGGCGGCCGAGGGCGCCGATATCGTCGGCGAAGCGCGGCTGGTCGACGCCATGCTCGCCCGCGGTAGCCGGGTGCTGGACGCCGGCTGCGGGGCGGGGCGGCTCGGCGGTTATCTGCACCGCGCCGGGCACGAGGTCGTCGGGGTCGATGTCGATCCGGTGCTGATCGCCGCCGCCGAGCAGGACTATCCCGGACCGGCGTGGCTCGTCGGCGACCTGGCCGACCTCGAGCTGCCGGGCCGCGGCATCGCGGCGGACTTCGATGTCATCGTGTGCGCGGGCAACGTGATGGCGTTCGTGGCGCCGTCCACCCGGGTCGCGGTGCTGACCGGCTTCGCCCGCCATCTCGGCCCCACCGGTCGCGTCGTCGTCGGGTTCGGCGCGGATCGCGGCTACGAGTTCCCGCAGTTCTTCGCCGATGCCGCGGCGGCCGGGCTCACCGTGGACCTGCGACTGTCGACCTGGGATCTGCGGCCGTTCACCGATGAGTCCGACTTTCTGGTGGCGGTGTTCTCCGGATAGGCAGCTGGTTTCGGCGATACTCGCCCGAATTTAAACTTGCAGCGCTAGGTTTACGGGGGAAAGCAGCACCGCGATAGAACAGGGGCTCACAATGGCGCGACCCCGCCGGCCACTACTGAGCCGCGATCGCATCGTCGAAACCGCACTGGCCCTGGTCGATGCCGAGGGGCTGACCGCGGTGTCGTCCCGGCGGCTGGCCGCCGAACTCGGCGTGCAAGGTCCCTCGCTCTACAACCACGTCGGCACCATGGACGAGCTCATCGACGCGGTGGTGGACGCGGTACTCGCCGAGGTCGACACCTCGATGTTCGGCACCTTGAGCCCCGAAAACCCGTCCTGGCGTAGCGCGTTGGAGAACTGGGCGCAGTCGTATCGCGCCGCGGTGGCCGCACACCACGAGATCGTGCCCGCGCTGGCCAGCGGTCCCGGGCGCCGCCCCCACGCCTTGCGGATCGCGGACGCCGTCTTCGGCGGGCTGGTCGCCGCGGGCTGGCCGCGGCGCGAGGCCACCAGCGTCGGCGCGCTCATGCGGTACTTCGTGACCGGGTCCGCGCTGGGTTCCTTCGCCGGCGGATTCCCCAGCGATGCCGCCGTCTACGACCGCGACTACCCCCATTTGAACGAAGCCCACCTGCTCGCGGAACGACAACAGCGGATCGCGCGGGACGCTTTCGACACCGGCCTGAAGGCGCTGCTGGACGGGCTGGAACTCCGCTACGCAGGATTGCACGACTAGAACGGCGCTGGAGCAACACATGTCATTTTCCACCCTGGATCTCTCCGTCGGATCGCCGGACACCGCACTGCGGTTCGCCGGTCAACCGGCGTCCCTCGCACTCGAGGACACCGCGCGCGTCGCGTCCCGGATAGTCGACTACTTCGCGACCTGTCTCGCGCCCTGCCGCACCCTGCCCGGCGAGCAGCTGCGCGGCGAGGTCACCACGATGACCCGCCACTGTCTCGCGCTGATCGTCGAACTGCTCGACCACCAGGCGGTGCCCGACGACGAGCAACTCGCACAGGTCCGCGCGGCGGCGACGCAGTGGGCCCGGGAAGGTGTTCCGCTGGAGGCGATCCTGCGCGCCTACCACGAGGGCATCCGGATCGGACTCAGCCTGGCCACGGCCCGCGCGAACGCCGACGATCATTCCGAGCTCCTGCTCGCGATCGACCTCATCCTCGAACTGCTGGAGTCGGTCACCGTCGCGGCGACCGCGGCCTACGCCCAGGAACAGCGCCTCGTCGCCCGCGAACATCACTCCGCCGCACAGACTTTGACCTCCGCACTGCTCAGCGGGCACGGCACGTCCGCACTCGTGCGGCAGGGCGAGATCCCGGTCGCCGAGTCGTATCACGTGGTGGCACTGGCGATTCCAGCACACGCCGACGAACAGAATCCGCGGATCGACGCCCACATCTCGGCCCAGCGCAAACTACGGCGGGTGCAGTCGGCACTGGCCAAGGCCCTGGGATCACGCGCCCTGGCGCTGTTCAACCCGCAGGGCGGCACGCTGCTCATCCCGGTGGCCGAATCCGCCTCCGCCACAGTCATCTCCGATCTCCGCGACGCACTGTCCGCCGCCGCGGAGGTGCCGGTCACCGCCGTCGTGATCACGACCGCGACCGACCGCATCCCCGACTGCGCCGACCACGCGCACGAACTACTCGAGCTGGTCCGCGCCGCGCGCCGGCAGCCCGGCCTGTACCACCCCGCCGATCTCGCGCTGGAATATCAGCTCACCCGGTCCGGCCCCGGCATCAGTCAGCTCGCCGCGACCCTGGACCCGCTCGACAAGCACCCGGAGCTGCTCGAAACGATCCGGGTCTACCTCTCCCGCGACCTCAGCCGCCGGCTCACCGCCCGGCACCTGTTCATCCATCCGAACACCATCGACTACCGACTACGCCGCATCGCGCAGTTGACCACCATCGATCTCAACACCACCGCGGGCATCTCCAGCGCGTCGGTCGCGCTCCTGGCCCGCGACCTCCACCGGGCCAAGCCCGCCGGCACGTGAGCCCGGGGCTAATCGCCCGCTGAGCGCGGGTCGCCGGGCAGCGGCAGGTCGGGGTTGCGGCGCAGCGAGTCGAGGACGACCCGCACCGCCGCGCGCGGTGCGGCGCCGCGGCGGACGGCCGCGGTGATGGTGCGGGTCACCGGGGTGGCGAGTTCCCTGGTGGTGATGTCGTAGCGGCTGTGGTCGACGGCGAGAGCCGGCAGCAGCGTGATGGACAGCCCGGCCTCGACGTGCTGCAACGCCATCATGTAATTGCTGAAACGGCAGACGACCCGCGGTTCGAATCGGGCCTGACGGCACAGCCGCAGCGCGAGATTGGCCATGTAGGACTGCGGGATGTCGAAGGCCCAGGGCTCGTCGGCGAAGGCCGCCAGCTTCACCGGGCCGCGACCGGCCGCGTGCCCGGGCGGCAGCACCAGCAGAATCTGGTCGGTGGCGAGGGGCACCAGGTCCAGATCCGGGCCCAGGGGCAGTTCGTCGAAATCCGTGGTGGTGATGATGACGTCGGCGTCGCCGACCCGCAGCGCGGGCATGCTCGCGTGCGGTTCCAGTTCGAGGATCTCGACGTCCAGATGCGGATACTCCTGGGCCAGCCGCGTCACCGCCGGCACCGCCAGGGTGTGGATCGCGCTCTGGAACGCGCCCAGCCGCACCAGCCCGGAGGGCTCCTCGCCGAAGCCGCGCAGTTCGGACTCGACGCTGTCCATCTGATCCAGGAGCGTGCGCGCCCGCCGGGCCAGGATCAGCCCGGCCGAGGTCAGCCGCACCCGCCGCCCGGTGCGCTCGAGCAGCTGGGTGCGGGTCTCGGCCTCGAGCACGGCCAGTTGCTGCGACACGCTGGACGGGCTGAGATTCGCGGCCTGCGCCACCGCCCGGACGGTGCCGAGGGTGTCCAGTTGGCTCAGCAGTTTGAGCCGCCAAGGGTTCATCACCCCGTCGATTCTTGTACGGAAATTCCGAACAGGAAAGCCGGAATTGTGAGATGGACGTGATGCTCGGCCGCCGCTTACCGTCGAGACCATGCCTGACCTCACGCCGCAGCCCGATGCCTTCTGGAACGACGCCGCACGGCACCTGGTGCGCTACGGCTCCGCGTTCACCCCCGAGATCGTCGAACGCGCGGCGGGCAGCTTCGTGTTCACCGCCGACGGCCGCAAGATCCTCGATTTCACCTCCGGCCAGATGAGCGCGATCCTCGGCCACTCGCACCCGCGCATCGTCGAGACGGTCCAGCGGCAGGTCGCCACGCTCGACCATCTCTACAGCGGCATGCTGAGCCGCCCGGTGGTCGACCTGGCCCGGCGCCTGGCCGATTCCCTGCCCGAGCCGCTGTCGAAGGTGCTGCTGCTGACCACCGGCGCGGAGTCGAACGAGGCCGCCATCCGGATGGCCAAGCTCGTGACCGGCAAGCACGAGATCGTGTCCTTCGCCCGGTCCTGGCACGGCATGACGCAGGCCGCCGCGTCGGCCACCTACAGCGCGGGACGCAAGGGCTACGGTCCGGCCGTGCCCGGCAACTTCGCGATTCCCGTGCCGAACAGCTATCGGCCCGATTTCACCACCGCGGACGGAAGTCTGGACTGGCAGCGGCAATTGGACTTCGCCTTCGACCTGATCGACGCCCAGTCGACGGGCAGCCTGGCCGCGTGCCTGCTCGAGCCGATCCTCAGCTCGGGCGGCATCATCGAGCCGCCGCCCGGATACTTCGCGGCACTACAGCGCAAGTGCCGGGAACGCGGCATGCTGCTCATCCTCGACGAAGCCCAGACCGGCCTGTGCCGCACCGGAACCTGGTACGCGTTCGAGCGCGACGGCGTGGTCCCCGACATTCTCACGCTGTCCAAGACCCTGGGCGCGGGGCTGCCGCTCGCGGCCGTGGTCACCAGCGCCGAGATCGAGCAGACCGCCTACGAGCGCGGCTTCCTGTTCTTCACCACCCACGTCTCCGATCCGCTGGTCGCCGCGGTCGGCAACACCGTCCTGGACGTCCTGATCGAGGACAAGCTCGATCAGCGCGCCCGCGATCTCGGCGCGTATTTGCGCAAGGGCTTGGAATCGATCGCCGAACGGCACGCGGTGGTCGGCGACATCCGGGGCCGCGGCCTGCTGGCCGGGGTCGAACTCGTCGTGGACCGCGCGACGAAACAGAGTTCGGACGCGCTCGGCGCACGAGTCACCCAGCGCTGCCTCGAACTCGGCCTGCATATGAATATCGTCCAGTTGCCCGGCATGGGCGGCGTCTTCCGGATCGCACCGCCGCTGACCGCTACCGAGCAAGAGCTGGAACTCGGTCTGACCATGCTGGACGAGGCGATCGGGGACGCCTGCGCAACGCTGTGAGCCGGGCCTAGCCCTGGTCGTCGCGGGCGCCGAGATCGAATTCGACCCCGGTGAGTTTCTCGGAGACCGTCCAAAGGCGCTGAGCGGTAACGGGATCGCTGGCCTTGGCGGATCGTCCGACCAGGGTGGGGTGGCCGTGCAGTTCGCGGCGGCCGTCCGGGCCGACGTAGCTGGCGCCGGGGATGTCCTGGGTGGCGGCGAACAGCGTGGGCAACGCGCCCTGTTCGCTGCTCTGCGCGAGCAGCCGGCCCGCCAGATGCACGGCGTTGACCAGAATCTTGTTGCGGCCCTGGGTGCCGAGGTTGGTCGCGGCGTAGCCCGGGTGCGCGGCCAGCGCCCGGACCGGCGAGCCCGCGGCCCGCAGCCGCCGGTCGAGCTCGAGGGTGAACAGCAGGTTGGCGAGCTTGGATTGACCGTAGGAGGCCGCGAATCCGTACTTGCGGCTGGCCAATTCGAGATCGTCGAAGTGGATGTCACCGGCCCGGTGGGCGCCGGAGGCCAGCGTCACCACGCGGTCGGTGAGGTGCGGTAGCAGCAGGTTGGTCAGCGCGAAGTGACCGAGGTGGTTCGTGCCGAACTGCAGGTCGAAGCCGTCCGCGGTGCGCGCGCCCGGAAACCCGGCCACCCCGGCGTTGTTGACCAGGATGTCGAGCGGCCCCTGCCAGGACCGGCCGAAATCCCGCACCGAGGACAGGTCGGCGAGGTCGAGACGGCGAACCTCGTTGTCCCCGCCCACCGTTCGCGCCGCCGCCGCCCCGCGCTCGGTGTCGCGCACCGCGAGCACCACGCGCGCTCCGGCGCGCGCGAACGCGGTCGCCGTGGCCAGCCCGACGCCGCTGTTCGCGCCGGTGATCACTACGGTGCGCCCCGTGAGCGAGGGCATGTGCTCTGCGGTCCATCCTGTACGCGCCATCTGTCCGAACCTACCTGCCGCGCGTCGCGCTCACGACAGCTCCGCGTGTTCCTCGATGTCGAAGCCCAGCCAGACATCGTGGTCGACTTCGCCGCCGGTGATGATCACCTCGCTGGTCACCAGCGGATATCCCCGTGCCACCACGGTGTATTCGCCCTCGGGCAGGTCGGTCACCGCGTAGCGGCCGTCCTCGTCGGTATGGACGACGCCGACGGTCACACCGGAGCGGTCGAGCACGGTGACCCGGGCGTCGTACACCCGCCGGCCGTCGGCGTGCACCGTGCCCCAGAGCATCGCCATCGGCGCAAGCTCGACATCGAAACGCAGCTGCCCGCTGTCGGGCACGGTCAATGTCGTTGCCGCGGGGCGCATCCGCGCGGCGACCGTCACGAGCGTATAGGTACCGGCAGGCACGCTCTTACAGGCGTAGGCGCCGTTCGCCGCGGTCACGGCGGTGCCGACCACCTCGCCCCGCGGATCGGTCACGGTGACCGTGGCGCCCGCCACCGGCTCGCGCGCGGCCGTGCGGACCACGCCCGACAGCTCGCCGGACCCGTGCAGGGTGACCTCGACCTGCTGCGCACCGCCGTCCACCACGGTGACGTTCACCGCGGCCGGTCGATACCCGTCCGCGGAGACGATCAGAACGTAGCTGCCCCGCGCGGGCGGCTCCAGGGCATAAGCACCCTCGCCGTCGCCGGCGACTCGGGAAACCTGTTGTCCGCGTTGGTCGATCAGCGTCAGGACCGGATCCGGCACCGGGCGCCCGTCGTCCCGGCGCACGGTGCCGCCGATCGTCCGGCCACTCGCCCGCTGCTCGCGCGGCAACCGTTGCGGCCCGAGGCCGTTGGTGGCCGGGTGCGCGACCGCGACCGGAACGGGTTCCGGCTCCGGTGCGGCGATGATCGGCACAGCGGCCTCCTCGATCTCTTCCTCGTCCCGCGCCCCGAGCCCCGGCGGCATGGCGACGACCGGTTCGGGCTCGGCGGGGCCGTACCGCGGCGGCTGCCGCGCACGCAGTTTCGCGCCCTCGACATCGATGTCGGGCAGGACGCGGTCGAGCCACTGCGGAATCCACCAGGACCGGGTGCCCATGATCACCAGCAACGCCGGGACCAGCACCATGCGCACCACGAACGCGTCGATGGCGACACCGGCGGCCAGCGCGAAGCCCATCGACTTGGCGGTGACGTCGGATTCGAGCAGGAACGAGCCGAACACCGAGATCATGATGATCGCCGCCGAGGTCACCACGCGGGCACCGTGGTGGTAGCCGCTGATCATGGCGTCCTTGGCGGACTTGCCGTGCACGTACTCCTCGCGCATGCGGGTCACCAGGAACACCTGATAGTCCATGGCGAGGCCGAACACCAAGCCGATCAACATGATCGGCAGGAAACTGATGATCGGCTGCGGATCGGAGATCAGGCCGAACGCGCCCTCCTGGAAGATCAGCACCGTCGCGCCGAAGGTGGCTGCCATCGAGAGCAGGAAGCCGAGCGCCGCGGTGAGCGGGACCAGGATCGACCGGAACACCAGGATCAGCAGCACGAAGGCCGCACCGGCCACGATCGCCAGGTACGGGACGATCTTGCCGAGCAGCACGCGGTCCATATCGGCGTAGATGGCGGTCGTGCCGGTGATGCCGTACTCGATGCCGTAGCGGTCGGTGAGTTCGCTTTCCGCCGCGCGGGCGTCACGCACCAGATCCTTGGTGTCCTGGTTGTTCGGCCCCGACTTCGGGACACCGCTGAGCATGACGCCGAGGCCGTTCGCGCTGAACTGCGGCCGGGTGACGTAATCCATCTCCGGGAACTCGGCGAGCCGGTCCCGCAGCGCGGTGACCGCGGCCTCGCGCACGCCTTCCGGCACGTTCTCCAGGTCGGCGGCGACGGTCAGAATGCCGTTGCTGCCTTCCCCGAAGCCCGCCGTCCGGATGTCGTAGGCCTGGCGAACCGTGGAATCGGTCGGGAAGCTGTCCTCCCCCGGCAGACCCAATTGCAGACCGAGCGCCGGAGTGGCCAGCGCGGCCAGGGCCGCCACGGCGAGCGCCAGCGCGATCCACGGCCGCTTGCCGATCAGGCGGGCCACCCGCATGCCGTTGCTGACGGCGGTGTCGTCCTCGGGATCGTGCCGGGACACCAGCGGCACCTTCGGCTTGAACAGGAAGCGGCCGAAGGCCCCGAGCAGGGCCGGCATCAGGGTGATGGCGGTGAGTACGGCGAAGAAGGCCGCCATCGCGCCGCCCAGGCCCATGAAGGTCAGGAAGTTGACCCCGACGATGCTCAGCGCGCCCAGGGCGACGACCACGGTGAGACCGGCGAACACCACCGCGGATCCGGCGGTGCCGACGGAAATGCCCGCGGCCTCTTCGGGATTCGCCGCGACATGCAGTTCGTGCTTGTAGCGCGAGACGATGAACAGCGCGTAGTCGATGGACAGCGCGATACCGATCATCGACGCCAGGAACGTGGTGAAACTCGGCACCTCGATGATCGAGGTGCCCAGCGCGATCATCAGCATGGCGGCGCCCAGGCCGACGATCGCGGTGATGATCGGCACGAACGCCGCCACGACGGCGCCGAAGGCGATCACCATGACCACCAGCGCCACGCCCATGCCGATCAGCTCGGCCTGGCCGCTGGGCTGCTCCTGTTCCTGCTGGATGGCGCCGCCGAGTTCGACGGTCAATCCGCGCGCACGGGCGGGATCGGCCAAGTCGTAGGCGGCGTGCCGCTCCTCGTCGGTGATGTCCATCGAGGAGGCGATGTCGAACGGCACCGTCAGCACGGCAACGGTTCCCGGGGCATCCGGGCTCAACACATTGAGCGGGGCACCCGAGCACACCGCCGGGTCGGCCTTGGTCAGGCAGCCCATCTCTTCGGCGGCGGCGACCGGATTCCGCAGCGCGGCAGCACTTTTCGCGGAGACCAGCAAGCGCGCGCCGTTGTCGACCGACAGCGCCTTCAGATCGGCGATCAGCGCGTCCAGCGCGGCACTGTTGGCCTTGTCGGTCAGCTTCGTGCCCGCGGGCGCCTTGATGACATACGCGCCGCTGACGGCATCGATGCCGAATTGCCCGGACATACCGGGGAATTGCTTGTCCAGAATGTCGGTGGCGCGCTCCGACGGTAGCGACGGCATGCTGAATTCGTCGCTCATCGGTTTACTCAGCAAGCCGCCCGCGATACCGAGCACCGCGAGCAGGACGAGCCACACCGGCAGAACGATCCACTTGCGGCGGAAGGCGAATTTGCCCCACCGATAAAGGTATACGGACACGACAGAGTTCTCCTGGAGGTAACCGGGTTGTGCTGAGTTCAGGGCCCGATACAGCACCTTCGCGGCCCGCCATGCATGCGAACAGCTCCTCCGGCAAAGATCTGACAAGCCGAAAGCGGAGGAGAAACCTCAAGTTTCGCGAGCTTACCGCACGCCGAATCGACACCGTCAGCGACCGCCCCCACCGCGAAAAACCCCGGACCACTCAGTGGTCCGGGGCTTTTCGAGTATGCGGTTGTTATTCAGTTGTCGATGGAATCAGTACGCCGAGCTGACGTTGTCCATCGAGCCGTAGCGGTGCGCGGCGTAGTTGCAGGCCGCGACGATGTTGGCGACGGGATCCCAGACGTCGTTCGAGGTGCCTTCCACGTGGTAGGTCTGGAAGGTCGGATCGATCATCTGCAGCAGGCCCTTGGACGGAATGCCCATGGCGGCGTTGGAGTCCCACTGATTGATCGCGTCCGGCTTACCGGCCGACTCGCGCAGGATGTTCTTGTGGATGCCCTCGTAGGTGCCCGGGATGTTCTTGTCCTTCATGATGTCGAGCGCCTCGCGGATCCAGCCGTCGAGGTTCTCCGAGTAGGCGGGAGCGACGGCGGCGGCCTTCTCGATCGACGGGCCCTTGGCCGGCGCGGCGGCCTGGGCCACCTCGGAGGACGCGGCGTTCGAGGGCGCGCCGTCGTCGGCGACCGAGACCGCGCCGGTGGCGGCGACGGCCGCGAGGCCGGCTGCGGCTACCGCGAAGGTGAGGCCTTCACGCAGGTTCGATCGGCGGAAAATGGAGAGCTTCATCGAGTAATCGGTCCTTGTGTCGGGAAACGGGGTCGATCCGGCCGCGCAGCAGCGCGAGGATCCTTGGCGGGTCACATCGGGTGGCTCGCCGCAGAGCTGTGCTGTTGTGGGTTTTGGTTGTGAGGGGAACTCGTCCCCGGACAGTGGGCCGGCGCTCCTAGGCGCTCCCTGGTCCGCGTCGTCTCGCGGAACTCCTCGTCACACCGACGGGGAGGTTGAATCGAGACGGTCTAACCAACTTCCAGTCTGTTTGCGACCTCGTTACAGAGTGATCACGACTGGTTAACGCAGGGTGAACGGAAAATGAACGGCAGGATTTTCACCTGAGGAAACACTGGGACCGGACCGGCGAAACCGGCGCTGCGCGGGCAGTTTGCCGAAAGTAAGCTGGCGGTATAGGTCACAAAGTTTTCTCGCCGCTTCCGCGCCAAAGCTAGTGCGAACCTCCGATATCCGGCATCTCGCCCGCGGCGACAACGGCGTTGCCGCCCCGATGTTTCGCCCGATACATCGCGGAATCGGAGCTGCGAAGCAACTCACGGTAGTGCGCGTCACTGCGGGGTTGCGCCGCGTCGAGGACCGCGACACCGACGCTCGCGGTGATGGTCACGGGCAAATCGGACATGCCCTCGATCGCCCGGCGCATCCGCTCACCGATCGCCGCGGCGGCCTCGTGCAGGCGGCCGACGATCACGAACTCCTCCCCGCCGGTCCGGGCGATGAGCGCGTCGGAGTCGACCGCCGCGCGCAGGCGCCGCGCGGCGTTGATCAGCACCTCGTCACCGAAGGGGTGCCCGAAGGTGTCGTTGACGGATTTGAAGCGGTCCAGGTCCACCGTCGCGACGAAGGCCGCGTCGCGGCGGTTGCCGCCGAACAGCGCGGGCAGGTGCGAGTCCAGGCCGCGGCGGTTCAACAGCCCGGTCAGCGGATCCGACAGGGCGTCGACGCGCAGCAACCAATGGCTGAACTGCATGAACGGCAGCACGACCCCGACCACCACGATCATGACCAGCACCACACCGATGCCGACCGCGATGTCCGCGCGCCGGCCCGCGTCGATGCCCGGCAGGTCGCCGCTGATCATCAGGCCCGCCAGCAGCACGCTGACCAGCACGGTCCAGCCGATGTGCAGGGCCAGGATGCGCGGACTGTGGAACACGGCGACATAGCCGCCCATGGCCGTCAGCAGCACGACCCCCAGCACCGCGACGACCCGGTCCGCGGCGAGGAACTCGTTGACGGCGGTGTCCAGGTCGAACAGCACGATCCAGGCCAGCGACTCGTATTCGCGCGGCCACGGCAGAAACCACCAGCGCAGCGTCCACACCCCGGCGACCGCGACTTCGACGATGCCCTGCACCTGGATGATGTGGGCCGGGAACTCACCCTGCGCGGCCGGCGCCAAGGCGGCCAGGCACAGCATCACCAGTCCCCCGGCACCCAGCATGAACTTGAAAGGGCCCAGCGCCCCGTGCGATTCGAAGGTTTCGACCAGGTGCCGATAATCGACCGGATCTCGCCACCACCTGCGAAACATCGATCGGTTGTCACTCATCGAGAACCGCCCTCAGCTCGACAACGGCCCCCGGTGCTTCAACCATCAGTCGTCACAATGCCACATCGCCGAAGCACAGAACGCACGCCGGAGGTCCCGGGTTTTGTGTCGGCGCACCCGGGTATCGACTACTGGCCGCGGGATTGCCCGCGGTTAACCGCTTCGATCGGTGACGCTGAAGGACGAGGACGGATGGCATCTCTGGAGGAGACGGTCTGGCAGACGATCGCACGCTGGCATCGACGCGGTGAGCGGGCCGCCCTGGTGCGGGTGGTCGGCCGGTCGGGTTCGGCGCCGCGCGGACTCGGCGCCGCGATGGCCGTGTCCCGGTCCGGGCAGGTGGTCGGCAGCGTCTCCGGCGGCTGCGTCGAGGGCGAGGTGTTCGAGCTCGCGCAGCAGGTCATCGAGTCCGGAACCCCGGTCGGCTCCAGCTACAGCAGCACCACCGACGTCCTCGCGCCCGAACTGCCGTGCGGCGGCACGATCGAGGTTTTCATCGAACCGGTCGATTCGTCGCTGATCGCAGTGCTGCCCGCACTGCTCGACGCGGTGCGCGACGGTGAGCCGGTGGCGCTCGTCTCGGTGATGGCGGATGCCACGTCCGGCCGTCATCTGCTGGTGGCGCCGCACCGGTCGGTCGGCACGCTGGGCGATGCCCGCCTCGATCACGCGGCCCTGGACGACGTGCGCGGGCTGCTGGCGCTCGGAACCACCCGGGTGCTGCGCCTGGGGTGCGAGGGCGAGCGCCGGCACGACGAGCTGTCGGTATTCGTACAGTCCTTCGCCACCCCGCCGCGGATGGTGATCTTCGGCGCGAACGATTTCGCCGCCGCACTGACGCGGATCGGAAAGTTCCTGGGCTATCGGGTCACCCTGTGCGATGCCCGGGCGGCATTCGCCACGGCCGAGGCGTTTCCGGCGGCCGACGAGGTGGTCGTGCGGTGGCCGCACGACTATCTGGCCGAGACCCCGACCGATGCCGCGACGGTGATCTGCGTACTCACCCACGATCCGAAATTCGATGTGCCGGTGCTGGAGGTCGCACTGCGCACCGAGGCCGGCTACATCGGCGTGATGGGGAGTCGGCGCACCCACGCGGATCGGCTGGCCCGTTTGCGCGCCGCCGGGATGACCGAGAGGCAGTTGGCGCGCCTCGCCGGTCCGGTCGGGCTGGACCTGGGCGCGCGCACCCCCGAGGAGACAGCCGTGTCGATCGCCGCGGAGATCGTCGCCCGGCGCTGGGGCGGAACCGGAGCGCGGCTGAGCGACCTCGAGCTTCCGATTCACCACGAGCGCGGGCCGCGATTGTCCGGGTGAGGTGGACACTCCGCAGGATCGGATCAGCGCGGATTCGAGTGCCGGGCACCGGGTACCCGCCGCAGATGGATGCCACGGAAACGCGGACCGAGATCACCCTCGACGTCGACGGTGAGCGGCGATCCCTGCAGGTCGACAACCGCACCACCCTGCTCGACGCGCTACGCGAGCAGCTCGGCGTGACCGCGCCGAAGAAGGGCTGTGATCACGGTCAGTGCGGATCGTGCACCGTGCTGCTCGACGGCCGCCGCGCCACCTCCTGCCTCACCTTCGCCGTCGCGCAGGACGGCGCCCGCGTCGTCACCGCGGCCGGGCTCACCGACGGCGACGACCTGCATCCCATGCAGCAGGCCTTCCTGGACCAGGACGGTTTCCAATGCGGCTATTGCACACCCGGGCAGGTGTGTTCGGCGATCGGCGTCCTCGAAGAGATCAGGGACGGCCATCCCAGCCACGTCACCGCGGATCTCGAAGCCGCACCGGAACTGACCGATGACGAGATCCGGGAGCGGATGAGCGGCAACCTGTGCCGCTGCGCCGCCTATCCCAATATCCTCGCCGCGATCCGGCAGGCGGCGGCCTCGTGATCCCGTTCGAGTACCGCCGCGCCACCAGCACCCAGGACGCGGTCGCCACGGTGACCGCGCGCCCGGACGCCGCCTACCTCGGTGGCGGGACGAACCTGGTCGATCACATGAAACTCGGCATCACGGCGCCGCAGCTGCTGGTGGACGTCAGCCGCCTGCCGCTCACCGACGTCGAGGAGACCCCGGACGGTGGACTGCGGATCGGGGCGGGTGTGCGCAACAGCGACCTCGCCGCGCATCCGCTGGTCCGGTCCCGCTATCCCGCGCTGTCGCGGGCACTGCTCGCGGGCGCGTCCGGTCAGCTGCGCAACCTGGCCACCACCGGCGGAAATCTGTTGCAGCGCACCAGGTGTCCCTACTTCCAGGACACCACCACGCCCTGCAACAAACGCACACCCGGCACCGGTTGCTCCGCGATCGGCGGCTATGTGCGCTATCACGCGATCCTCGGCGCCTCCGAGGAGTGCGTGGCCACCCACCCCTCGGACATGGCGGTCGCCCTGACCATGCTCGGCGCGCGCGTGGTCGTGCACGGCGCCGACGGCGCGACGCGCATCCCGCTGACAGACTTCTATCGGCTGCCCGGGGACCGGCCCGACCGGGACACCGTGCTGACCCACGGCCAGCTCATCACCGCCGTCGAGCTGCCCGCGCCGCCGCCCGGAGCCCGCTCGACCTACCGCAAGGTGCGCGACCGCGCGTCCTACGCCTTCGCACTGGTCTCCGTCGCCGCCGAAATCGTGCTCGACCCCGGCGGGACCGAGATCGCCTCCGCGCGTGTTGCTTTCGGCGGTGTCGCACACAAGCCGTGGCGGGCGATCGAGGCGGAAGCGGTCTTGCTGGGCGCACCGGCCACCGCCGAGACCTTCGAGCGCGCGGCGCGGGCCGAACTCGCGCCGGCCCGGCCGCTGGACGGCAACGAATTCAAGGTCGACCTGACTCGGCGCACCCTGGTGTCCGTGCTCCGCGCCCTCACCGAGGAGGCCTCGCGATGACAGTGCTCCAGCCCCGGGCGATCGGCGCGCCACTCGCTCGCCTGGACGGCCCGGCCAAGGTCACCGGCACCGCGCCTTATGCCTTCGAGCATCAGGTCCAGCGACCGACCTATCTGCATCCCGTTCAGGCCACCATCGCCCGCGGCCGCGTCACCGGGATGGCGACCGCCGAGGCCGAAAAGCTCGACGGCGTGCTCGCCGTGCTGACGGTTTTCGACGCGCCGAAATTGGCCGACACCTCCGACGGCGAACTGAGCATCCTGCAGGACGATCGGGTGCACTTCCGCGGCCAGTTCATCGGCGCGGTCCTGGCCGAGACGGCCGAAATCGCCCGGCAGGCAGCGGGTCTGGTGCGCGTCGACTATCACGAGGAAACCCACGACACCGAACTGCGGGCCGACCATCCGGGGCTGTACGCCCCCGAGGAAATGCTCGAATCCAAAGCCACCGATACCGAAGAGGGTGACGTCGAGGCCGCCTTCGTGAACGCGGCGGTGACGATCGACCGGACCTACACCACTCCGCTCGAGCACAACAATCCGATGGAGCCGCACGCATCCATCGCCACCTGGGACGAATCCGGCGGCCGACCACAGGTGACGCTCTACGATTCGACGCAGGGTGTGCACGTCGTCCGCAAGACGATCGCGCCGATGTTCGGTCTCGAACCCGAACAATTGCGCGTGATCGCGCCGCACGTCGGCGGCGGATTCGGCGCCAAGGGCGCGCCGCACGCGCACAACGTCCTCGTCCTGCTGGCGGCGCAGCGCAGCGGTGGCCGCCCGGTCAAACTCGTGCTCACCCGCCAGCACATGTTCGCACTCGTCGGTTACCGCACCTCGACCATCCAGCGGGTCCGGCTCGCCGCCGACCCGGCCGGAGCGTTGACCGCGGTATCGCACGACGCCATCGGGCAGACCGCCACGGTCAAGGAATTCGCCGAGCACCCCGCGGTGATCTCCCGGATGATGTACGCCGCGCCGAACCGGCGCACCACGCATCGCCTTGCGGCACTGGATGTTCCGGTGCCGTTCTGGATGCGCGCCCCCGGCGTGTGCCCCGGCATGTTCGCCGGTGAGGTCGCGATGGACGAGCTGGCCGAAGCCTGCGGGCTCGATCCGATCGAGCTCCGCGTCCGCAACGAACCCGAGATCGACCCGGAGACCGGAAACCCTTGGTCCGGAAGGCATCTCCTGGAATGCCTGCGCACCGGCGCCGAACGATTCGGCTGGGCCGACCGTGACCCGGCCCCACGCCGCCGCACCCGGGGACAGTGGCTGCTCGGGACGGGCGTCGCGGCCGCCACCTATCCCGCCTCCTCGATGCCCGGCAATGCCGCGCGCATCGAATACCGGGCAGACGGCCGGTACGTGGTGCAGATCGGTGCGGCCGATATCGGCACCGGCACCTGGACCGCGCTCACCCAGATCGCCGCCGACGCCCTCGGCTGCGACACCGACGCCGTCGAGATGCAGATCGGCGACACCGACCTGCCCGTCGCCTCGGTGGCCGGCGGCTCCAGCGGCATCAGCTCGTGGGGCACCGCGATCGTCACCGCCGCCCGCGCCTTCCGCGAGCAGCACGGCGAAAACCCTGCCCCCGGAGCGGAAACGACCAAGGAGGCGGCCGACAACCCGGACGCCGAGAAGTTCGCCACCCATTCGTTCGGAGCCCAGTTCGTGGAGGTCGCCGTCGACCAGGACACCGGCGAGATCCGCGTACCGCGCATGCTCGGCGTCTTCTCGATCGGCCGCGCCATCAACGCCCGCACCCTGCGCTCCCAACTGATCGGCGGCATGACGATGGGCCTGTCCATGGCCCTGCACGAGGAGAGCGTGCGCGGTACGCGATTCGGTCACGTCGTAACGCAGGACCTGGCCAGCTACCACATCAGCTCGCACGCCGATGTCCATGACGTGGACGCGATCTGGCTGGACGAGGTCGATGAGCACGCCAATCCCATGGGTGCTCGCGGGGCCGGGGAGATCGGGATTGTCGGGGCTGCTGCCGCCGTGTCGAATGCCGTCTATCACGCGACCGGTGTGCGGGTGCGGGATCTACCGATCACGGTGGATGATCTGCTCGGCTGACGGGCCTAATAGATTTGTCCCACAATGCTTCTCGTGCCAACAACGAGGAGCTTCGGCCAGCTGTTGTCCCGCCGCGCTTTGCGGGTCAACAGCTGGCAGCTCCAGTATCCATCGTGCCCACAGCGACGCGCCCCAGGAAATGGAATCAATTGCCGCACAACCAAACCCGTCGTGATTCGCCGGGATTTACCCAGCACTAATCGCTCTCATTTGCGCAAGGCCGGCACGGACGCACCCGCACGTGTTTGCCAGTCAATCCGCCCACCGCACAGCGAACCGAACCAGCCACCGCTGGCAGCGATTAGCACTGGAAGACCCCGCGTCCACGCCGGGTTCCCAGTGCGACACGTCCGTCCTCCGCGACGGCGAGGGGCGCCGCCCCGGCCGTTGCCGTAGTACAGCGAGCGGTCCGATATGAGGGGCGAGCCCCCAGGTCACTTTCATATTGACTCAGTTCCATTTGGTCTCAGATGCGGGATCAAGCTCAGGTTCCAGCTCTGGGCACGGCTCTCCAGCTCTCACTCGGACTCCAGTTCGTCCCCGGCTCAGTTCCGGCCCCGGGCCCCGGCTCCCGTTGCGGCTCCGGCCCAGGTTCAGGTTCCGGATCGAACCCAGGTTCGGGCCTTGGCTCGGGTTTGGGCTCAGGCTCAGGTTCGGGCTCAGGTTCGGGTTCGGGCTCGGGCTCAGGTTCCGGCTCCGGCTCGGGTTCGGGCTCGGGTTCGGGTTCGGGTTCGGGTTCAGGTTCCGGATCGGGAGACGGTCGTGCGCCCCACACAGAGTCGTCGGGAGGGGAGGCGGCCTCGTACTGCGGGATTGGGGGAACGCCGAAATATCTTGGCGTGTAGGGGATCTTCGAGGTCGTGTCGAGGACATCGTCAGGTGTCAGCTCCCCCTCGACTGTCTCCTGTTGCGGCCGGGGCTCGGGTGTCACGCTGGTGTTCGGTTGTCGATCCGGTGTGGTGACTGGATCTTCCCGGTTACCCCCGATCTGGTCGAGGTCGGATCGCAAAGCCCGGCGCAGGGCGAGGAATTCGTCGATTTGCCGTTGCAGATGCCTGCGTTCGACCGCGAATTCCCCGGGCCGCAGCCCAGCGCCCTCGAGTGCAGCGATTCGCTCCGCGAACCCGTCGACGGCGCGCGCCAGCGCCGCGGCACCCTCCTGCTGAAGTTGCTCCGGAGTCATTCCATCCAGATCAACACCCAACTGCCGCAGCCGATCCCGAGAGCGATCGAGCACATCAGCGGGTGTTCGCGGCTCGGCGTGCCCACCCTCGGCCCTCGGCTGCGCCTCCGATGACGGATGCGCCGGAGCCGGCCCGGGCGAATACGCGGGCGCGGCCGGAGTCACCTGGGCGGAGGAGGCCCCAGCCGCCGGAATTCTGGGCTGGGCGACCGCCTTGTTCGCCTCGCCGCCGGGCACACGAGTGTCACTCGAATTCGCAGTGTGGCCAACGGTTTCGCCCGACCGAACCTCCGGTGCGCCCGCCTCGATCGGCCTACCGCTTCGCGCTGTGCCGTCCGAGCTCGACGCCGGGGTTTCCAAGGGCCCCGCCACAATCCCGGATTCCGCACCCCCGGCACGCAAACCGTCGCCTCCACCGACGCCTGTGCCATCGGGCACCCCAGCACGCAAGCTATCCGCGCCGCTCGGCGCCGCAGCGTCAGGCACACCGGCACGCAAGCTATCCGCCCCACTTACCGCCGCAGCATCAGGCACACCCACACGCGAACTATCCGCCCCACCCGGCGTGGGGTGAGCGCCACCGGTCGAGGTCCCGCTCTGCGAACCAGCGACCGAAATCGATGGTGCCGCAGACGGGTTACCGACAGGCCGGCCCGGCGGGTTACCGGTCGAGGTCCCACTCTGCGGATCAGCAACCGAAATCAACGGTGCCGCAGGCGGATTACCGGAAGAATTGGCCCGCGGGACACCCACGCGATTCCCGGTCTGGGGCGCCGGAGTGCTGCCGTCACCGCTGAATCCCCCGGGGCGCGCCGCGGTGAAACCGCCCGGGCCGGGCCCGCGGCCGAAGGTGGAGTGGCGGAAACCCTTGCTGCCGCCGGTCATCGCGCCGTACGCGGCTCCGCTGGTGAGCAGGCGGGGGTCCCAGGTCCAGCCGTTTTCGATGCCGCCGATGCCCCATGCGCCCAGGGCGCCGGCCATGCCCGAGCCCGCGCCGACGGTCGCGCCCTTCAAGCCGTCTGCCCAACGTCCGCCTGGCAGTGACACTTTCGCGGCTCCCTTGGCGAGCATTCCGCCGGCGGGGCCGCCGACCGCGCCTGCCGCGGCGGCGGTGTAGGCGGTGGTGCCGACCCGATCCCAGTCGATACCGTCCCGCTTGCCCGCGCCGACCTGATACCCCTGGATGGCGAGGTCCTGTCCCGCACCGAGCAGCGTGCTCAACGCCACGTGTTCGGCCAGGAACTTGGTGAGCGCGGCGACGCCGGTTTTGGCAGCGAACTGCGCGATGGCGCTGACCGCGCGTTGCCCGAGCAGCCGCACCGCCACCCGGGTCAGGGCGATCGCCGCCGCCTCGACCAATGGCGCGGTCGGCGGAAACGCCCATGCCGCAACGATTTCGAACGCCAGCATGGCCAGCGAGCTGAGCACCAGCAGCTTGGTGTATTCGATTTCGGTGGCCAGCGCGTCGGCTGATTCGGCCACCAGATCCATGACCTCGGCCAGTCGTTCCAGCGACTGCGGGCCGCGATCCAGTTCGCTCAAACGCGCGGTGATGGCCTCGATTCCCTGACCCCACGGGTACGCCTCGAGGGTCGCTTTCCGGGCCGCGGCCAGGTCGGGCAGGAGGTCGCGAATGTCCGCGGCGGCCTTACGCCAGTCCTCGGCGATGGCCCACATCTTGTCCTCGTCGCCATCGGGCCAGTCCGAGCCGGCGACCCAGCCGAGCCACTCCAGCTCGCCGGGAATGGTGATGGACACTCGCTACCGCATGTTCCGCGCGGATTGCCGGTCGTTCTCCTCGAGTAGTTTCGCGGCCCGGTACTGCCCATCGGAATACGAGTCCAACGTCGTGGCGGTATTGCCGATCCCCTCGGTGAGGTTCGCACACGCGGCGCGATATCCCTGCGGACCGTCGGCGAAGGTACTGCCGTACCCGTCACCGCCCCAGGCCGCGCCTTTCGCGGACAGGGCGTTCTCCAGGTTCGAGAGAATGCCCTGCACCTGATCTCGAAGATCGCCCATCCGCCCTGCGGCACTGCGCAATTGACCCGGACTGACCCCAACCTTCACCCTGATACCTCTTCCCTCAGCAGTCGGTGTCAGACGATGACATGGCGCGAACGGCGGCAACCAGATCCCGCCCGCCGAATTTGCGAACCACTGACAGCGCCGGGACTGATGCCTGACCTCGATCGCAGGCACGAACCAGCAGGCCGCACGCGCAGGGGCGCTTCGGCGATCGTTGACGGTTTCCTGACGGCGCGCTCGTTCAGGCCACAGGCACACGCAAGTGACACACCACGGTGTCGGGCTGCCGGCGCATCTGCTTCGCGAGTTCCTGACCGCGGCGGCTGGGCAGCACCCGCCGCCACCCGCTGGGCGGATCGATCTCCGCGATCACGACGACCTTGCGCCGCCCCGGGAACCGCTCCGAGAGATACCGCGCGACCGGCCCGCCGACGGTGGCATCGCTGTCGTCCAGGAACACCAGCGGGACGTCGGGATGCCATGCCTCCCAAGCCTTCCCGAAGGCGGTGCTGGAGGCGCCGTCGAGACGAACGTGCACCACGATCACCTCGTTGCCGAGGGACAGCGCCGCCGAGAGCGCCTGGCAACTCAGCTCGGACACCTCCGCGACCGGAACCACCACCACGGCCGCCCCGCCCGGCTGTGGGCGGCCCGGCAGTTCCACCGCGCCGGGCGCCCACTCCGTCACCGCGCGACGGCTTTCCCCCATCCGGCCGTAGGCGCGGCGCACCTGTTCCATCGCGACCACGAGCGCGGGCAGCACGACCACGATCAGCCACGCCCCTTCGCCGAACTTCATCGCCGTGGTGACGATGGCCGCGGCGCAGGTCAGAACCGCGCCGAAGCCGTTGAGCGCGAGCCGCCAGCGCCAGCCGCGGGTCCGGGTCCGCAGCCAGTGCCGGACCATGCCCACCTGCGCGATGGTGAAGCCGACGAACACGCCGATCGCGAACAACGGAACCAGGGTGTTCATCTCGCCGCCGGCGCCGATCAGCAGTACGCCCGCGAGCAGGCCGAGGGTCAGCACCCCGTACCGGTACACCTGCCGCGGCGACCGCACCGCGAACCGGTGCGGCAGGCAGTTGTCGTCGGCCAGCAGCCGCGTCAGCGTGGGCAGGCCGCCGTATGAGGTGTTGGCCGCCAGCGCGAGCAGCAGCACGGTGGCGAATTGCACTATGTAGTAACCGATTCCGTCGCCCAGCGCGGCGGAGGTGAGCTGGGACAGGACTGTCGTCCCCTCGACCGGACGCACCTGAAACTTCTCGATCAGCACCGCCAACCCGACCAGCATGACGCCCAGCAGCGCCCCCAGCGCGACCTCCGCCCGCTGCGCGCGCCGCACCTTCGGCACGCGAAAGCTCGGTACCGCGTTGGCGATCGCCTCGACACCGGTGAGCGCCGCGCATCCACTGGAAAACGCTTTCAACAGCAGCAGTACCCCGACGGTCTGGAGATCGGCGGGCACGGCGGAGTCCACGGTGACAGTGACGGCGGGCGTCCCACGCACCAGCCCCGCCACGATCACCACCATGATTCCGGCGACGAACACCACGGTCGGCGCCATGAACGCGCGCGCACTCTCGGTGATGCCCAACAGGTTCAGCGCCGTGATGCCGGCCAGCACGGCCAGGCAGATTTCCACGGTGTACCCGTGCAGCGCGGGGAACGCCGAGGTGAGCGCCGCGATACCGGCGGCGATCGACACCGCCACATTGAGCACGTAGTCGACGATCAGCGAGGCGGCGGCGGTCAGGCTGGTGCGCCGACCCAGGTACGCCTTGGCCACGGCGTAGGCGCCACCGCCATTCGGGAACGCGGCGATCACCTGCCGGTAGGACGCCACCAGGACGGCGAGCAGCGCCGCGATCGCGAGCGTCACCGGCACGGTGAGCCCGAGCCCGGCGCCGCCCGCGGCGGCCAGCACCAGCACGATGGCCTCGGGTCCGTAGGACACCGAGGCCATCGCGTCGAGCGAGAGTCCGGCCAATCCGGTGGGCACGGTCAACCCGCGCTTTCCGGGATCGCTCTTCCCGGGATCGGTCTTCGCGGCGGACAACAAA
This sequence comes from Nocardia sp. NPDC050712, assembly GCF_040654295.1. Taxonomy (NCBI): domain Bacteria; kingdom Bacillati; phylum Actinomycetota; class Actinomycetes; order Mycobacteriales; family Nocardiaceae; genus Nocardia; species Nocardia sp. NPDC050712. The sequence goes on along the minus strand of NZ_JBFAHT010000002.1, from coordinate 337,271 downwards.
GCGGTCATCTGCGCGAGTCTCGGCGTCGGCCCGGGAACGCACCAGAGTCCTTTACGCAATGCTGACGCCCCGGTGACGTCGGCCATACCGGCCGGGTTTCGAGGTGAGTTCTCAAAGGGTCGCCGCCACCTCGCGGACGGCGGTGGCGACCGCCGGGGAGTCCTTGCGCAGAATCTGCGTGTGGTTGCTCGCGACCTTGGCGCTCACCTGCACGTTCGGGTTGGCGGCCAGCACCGGATTCAGGGAGGTGCGGACCTCTTCCATCTCCCCGGCCTCGGTGCCGAGGCTGTCGCCGGTGGCCACGACGAACCGCACCGGGCAGGTCAGCCGGTTGAGGACCGGCGCGCTGGCGGCGGCGTACTCGTTGGCGTCGATGCCGACGAGGGCGTGATCGGCGGCGGACATCCGCGCGGCCATGCCGAACGGGCGGGCCAGGGGCAACAGCAAACGCATCTTGTGGAACTGGGCGCGGATCCGCTCGTGGCCCGCCTCGCCGGTCAAGCCGAAGGGCAGCGCGTCGACGGTCACCACGCCGAGCGTGCGGCCGGGATTGCGGTCGGCCCAGTGCCAGCCGAGGATTCCGCCGTAGGACCAGCCGACCAGGATCGCCTGCTGCACGCCCCGCGCCGCGAGGACGGCGTCGATGTCGCGCAGGGACGCTTCGAACGAATGGTCCGTCGACTGCTTCGATTTGCCGCGGGCCCGCTCGTCGAAGGCGATGTGCCGGAAGCCGGGGCCGAGGTCGGCGATCACCCGCCGCCAGTGCTTCTGGTCGGCGTAGGCACCGTTCAGGTAGATGACGGCGCGACCGGTCCCGCCGGTGTCGGTCACGTAGAGGGCGGTGTCGTCGACCGAGACCATGCCGGTCCAGGTCGCGGTGGCTGCGGAGTTCTTGTTGTTCGTCATGCCGACAACTCTGGGCGTGCGGGCTGTCACCACCCTGTCAGCGGCCTGACACGTGTACTGACGCGGTAATTCACCGCGCCTAGCATCAGGCGGTGCCCTCTCTCTCCTCGCTCCACCCGTCGCGCGGTTCGCGACGTTCCGCGCGGCGGGTGCCGCGAGTTCCCGCCCCCGCCAAGCATGCCCTGGTCGACTGCGGCGTCTACATCGACGGCCGCCGCCTGCCGGGCCGGTTCAGCCCCGCCGACGGGCTCGCGGAGGTCCAGAACCGGGGTACCGGTTTCGTCTGGGTCGGCCTGCACGATCCGGGCCAGGCCCAGATGTCCGACATCGCCGAGGTCTTCGATCTGCACCCGCTGACGGTCGGGGACGCGGTCAAAGCCCATCAGCGCCCGAAATTCGAGCGCTACGACGACACCCTCGTGCTGGTGATGCGGACGGTCACCTATGTCGAGCACGACATGCACAGCGTCAGCGAGATCGTCGAGACCGGCGAGATCATGGTCTGCGCCGCACCAGATTTCGTGCTGACCGTGCGCCACGGGGAACACTCGGGCTTGTCCTCGGTCCGCAAGGCGCTCGACGCGGACGCCTCCCGGCTGATGTACGGCACCAGCGCGGTGCTGCACGCGATCACCGACTACGTGGTGGACTCCTACATCGAGGTCGCCGCGGCGGTCGAGTTCGATATCGAGGCGATGGAGGAGGAGGTGTTCACGCCCGGCAGCCAGGTCGCCAGCGCCTCGATCTATCAGCTCAAACGCGAGGTCGTGGAGTTGCGGCGCGCGGTCACGCCGCTGGCGGCGCCATTGCGCTCGCTGTGCGAGAAGCCGGAATTGGCGCTGCCCAAGGAGATTCGGCGGCACATGCGCGATGTCGCCGACCACCATATCGGCGTATCCGAACGCATCACCGACTTCGACGAAGCGCTGAGCGCCTTGATCGGCGCGGCGCTGGCCAAGCTCGCGGTGCAGCAGAACACCGACATGCGCAAGATCTCGGCGCTGGTCGCGATCGCGGCGGTGCCGACGATGATCGCGGGGATCTACGGCATGAACTTCGACAACATGCCCGAGTTGCGGCAGGTGTGGGGGTATCCAGCCGTCCTGGCGGTGATCGTGACGTTGTGTACCGGGCTGGTGATCGGGTTCCGGCGCAACAAGTGGCTCTAGCCGTCAACGACCCGGGTCGCGCCGTACGGGCACACGGCGCCGTGCCGACCGCCCGAGCAGCGACGCGCCGAGCGCGGCGACGACGCCGGCCGCGCCGAACAGCGTGACCGAGGTGACCAGCAACGCCGCCCAGTGCGGCACCCACTGAGCCAGCGACTCGACGGCGAAACCCACGCCGGTCCAGACACCGGCGAGCAGGGCGATCACCGCGGCGGAGAGCAGTAAGGCACCCGCTGCGAGCACCTTGCCGCGGCGCACCAGATCGCGGCGAATGACGCGCCAGCGGGCGCGGGCCTGCGCCACCACCTCGGCGCGGGCCCGATCGCGCAGGCGCACCGGGTTGTCGGCCGAATTGCGTTGATATGCGGTGGAGTTCATTGTTCCTCCAGATCTACCGGGGCAGGACGGGTGAGCTCACGTTGTTGACCAGCCAGCTGTCGCCCGACTTCTCCATCGAGAGCGTGACGGTGAGCTGGCCGGGTCGCGGCTGGCTGTTGGTGCCGAGACTCGTGATGGTCTGACGGACGACCGCGACCGCGCGAGCAGTGCGCTCGTCGGCGGTCTCGATCGCGCACTGCACCGTGTCGACCTTGGCGACCACCTGGCCCTGCACCAGCACTTCCCGCAAATCCCTGCTGGTGGCGTCGAATTCGGTCTTCCACTCGCCGGTCGCTCCGGCGAGGACGGCGGCGAAGTAGGTGTCGAGGTTCTTGGCGTCGTAGTCCGCCATGACGGGCGCGTAGGCGCACGCGGTCCGGCGCGCGTCCTCCCGGGCCTGCTCCAATTCCCGGACTTGCCGGTGCTGCCAGTAGTAATAGCCCGCGAGGACAAGCGCCGCGGCCGTCACTGTCGCCAGCATCGCGACGGGAGCCCTGCGGCGCAGCGCATTTCGCGGTTCGACGGCCGTCGCTTCGCTGTCGGATTCAGCCATGAGATGTCTTTCTGTTCGAGTCCCGGATCAGTGGGATCACTTGCCGGGCAGGGGAAAGGAGAGTTCGTTCGGGTCGACTCCCGCGGGCACACCGGGGGCATTGTCGGGCCGCGGCGCGTTCGCCGAACCCCGGACCTGCAAGGCCGGATCGGTGCTGATGCAGTAGTTGTAGAGCCGCACCCGGCCGTCGCTGACCTGTGCCGGGGAGACCGGAATGGTCTCGTATTCACAGGTGGGCCGCGGCCAGATGTCGAGCAGCGTATGGAATTCGTTGTCGCGCACCGGGATTCCGAGTGCAGCGGTCCCGGCGCGCAGGGCGGGGAACAAGGCGGCCAGCGCGGGCGTGCGCAGCCTGGCGGCGCGCGTGATGGCCACGAAGTTGGTCACCAGATTGGTGATCGGGTCGCTGGTTTCGGCGACCACCCCGCCGAGGGTGGCAAGCTGTCCGGGCCCCAGATCCAGCAGCCGGCGCACTTCCTGATCGGCCGCGGTCAGCTGATCGAACAGCGCGCCCGACCCGCGCACCAGGGTGGCGAGGTCCGGTTGGGCGTGACTGGTGGTCTCGGCGATGACCGACAGGTTCTCGAGCAGGCCGCGGGTTTGCGGCAGCATGTCGGTCAGCCCGGTCATGGCCTGGCTGATACCGCTGATCACACTGCGGAGCCGGTCCGGCCCGTCGGCGAGCGCGACATCGAGTTCGTCCACGATCACATTGAGGCGCTCGGGATTGAGACCGGCGATGAGCGCGCTGGTATTGACCAGGAACGAATCGATCGTGACCGGCAGCGATACCCGCTCCTGCGCCACGGTCGACCCGTCGGCCAGAAAGGGACCGTTCCCGGTCGCGGGACGGAAGTCGATGTACTGTTCGCCCGCGGCCGAAAGACGTTGCACCGCAACGGCGGTGTCGACGGCGATCCGGGTATCCGCCGCGACATCGAGCACCGCGACCACACCCTGCTCCCCTAGCTCGACCGCCCGCACCCGCCCGACGCGGACACCGCGGAAGTTGACGTCGTTGTCGGGCAGCAGACCACCGGAGGCGGGCATGTTCACCCGCACCGTGAACGTCTCGTGCAGCGGATCGAACCGCACCACCTCGACGGCGACGTAGCCGCCGCCGAGCAGCAACAGGCCGAGCATGCCCAGGGTCGCGAAGGCGAGACGCCGGTCATGAGCCCATTCGGCGGCGGCGACCACGAGCGCGGCACCCCGATCGATGCCGCGCCACGCCGACTCGGCCAGCTGGGGAAACCGTTCGTCGAGTCTGCTCATCGCGGCCCGCCCTGAACCCGGCCGAGCACCCGCGTCAGGACCTCGGTCAAACTGCCCGCGAACGCCACCACGTCGGAGCCGTCGGGCAGCTTCCCGGCATTCGGATCGGTCAACGCGCTGACGCTGAGATAGGACACCGTGACCGCCACGGCCAAACTGGTGCCCTCGGTGGTCGCCCGCCAGGAGGGATAGAGCTCGTGCAGCCGGTCGAGCGCTCCGGCGAGGTCGCCGCCCATCCGGGTGAACCCCTCCATCAGCTGTTGCACGCTGTCGAACAGGGTCACGAAATTCGGTCCGGTGGTGGCCGTGAAATCGCCGAGCGCCGCCATGGTGACCGAGAGCTTGGTGCTGAGATTCGTGATGGCCTGGTTGTTTTCGGCGAGGACGCCGATCAGGGCGGGAAAGGTGTCGGCCACGGTGCCGAGCTGTTGTTTGCGCTGATTCATGGTGGTGGTGAGGTCGGCGAGCCCGTACAGGACGCCGTCGATCTGGCCGGTGCGCCGGCCCAGCGCGTCCAGCGCCGCGGTGAGTTCGGTCAGCAGATGCGCCAGTTGCGGGCCGCGGCCCGCCAGCATCGAGTTCATCTCGGTGGTGATGCGGGCGAACTGATTGAGCGCGCCACCGTTGAGCAGCAACGACATCGACATCATCAGCTCCTCGACCGACGCGCCCGCGGAGGTGTGGGTCCGGTCGAGCCGGTCACCGTCGCGCAGGGCCCGGACGCCGGGACCGCGCTCGGGCAGCACCAGCGCCAGGAACATGTCGCCGAGCGGGGTGGCCTGCCGCAACTCGGCCCGGGTGCCTTCCAGCAACTCGATGTCCGCACTGATCTCCAACTCCACCTCGGCCAGGAAATCGACCGTGGCGATGGCGGTGACGACCCCGATATCGGTGCCGCCGATCTTCACCCGCGCCCGCTCCGGCAGGTTCAGCGCATTGTCGAACACGGCCTGAATGCGATAGGTCGGGCCGTCGACGCCGGGTTTCGGGAGCGGCACGGTGTCGACGGTGACCGCGCACCCGGTCAGGGCGGCGGCGGTGAGGGTGACGGCGAGCAGCCGCCGGAGCCGGATGGTCATCGGGTCAGCCCCAGGAGTGCGAGCGTCAAACCCAGGTCCGGCCCGAAGTCGACGACCTTGCCGGTGCGGCAGCCGTCCGATCGCAGCTGGATTCGTTCACAGAACACCGCCAGTAATTCGTTGTCCAGCAAAGATTTATCGGTCAGGAGATGCAACCGCATGGCACCGGCCTCCGGGCTCATCGCGTTGGCGACGTTCTGGAAGAACAGGGGTGCGACATCGGCGACCTCGGTGAGTTCACGTGCGCGATCGCGCATCTGCTGGGTGATGCCGGTGAGCCGGGTCAGCGCGGCGGTCAGCGGTTCCTTGTTCTCGGCGACGACCGCGCTGGTGTTGGCGATGAAGTCGTTGAGCTGGGTCAGCACCGCGTGCAGCCCGGGCGCCTGCTCGCCCAGCAGCGTGACCAGCTCGGTGAGCCGGCCGCTGAAATCGCGGACGGTCTGGTCGTTCTCGGCGACGATCTGAGTGATGTCGTTGAGTTCGACGATGGTGTTGGAGATCTGATCCTTGTTGGCCAGCGTCACCTGGAAGGCCGCCGACAGGGCGGCCAGGGTGTCCCGGATCTTGTCGCCGTTGCCGTCCAGGAGCGGGAACAGCACCCGGCTCGCCATCGGGCCCTCGGTGTTGTCGCCACGCAGCGCCGCGCCGAGTTCCTCGAAGTTGCGCAGGATCCGGTCGAGTTCCACCGGTGTTCTGGTGCGCGCCAGTGGAATATGGTCGCCGTCGCGGAGCATCGGCCCCTCGCCGCTGTAGGCCGGGGCGAGTTCGACGTGCCGGTTGGTGATCAGCTGTGGCGAGACCAGCGCGGCGATGGCGTCCGCGGGTACCGGGACATCGGGATCGACCGTCATGCGGACCTCGACGTAGGGCCCGCGGGCCTCGACCGCGTCGACCGTGCCGACGGGCAATCCGAGGATCGACACCTCGTTGCCCACGTAGAGGCCCGCCACGTTCTCGAAGTCGGCGGAGATGTGCAGCGCCCGTCCGCGCAGGCGGTCCGGCAGCGTGGCAATGCCCTGCGGCAGTGCCGAGCAGGAAACGACCACGGCGGCAACCAGACTCAGCGCGCCCAGGGTGAGCAGGCTCTTGGTGCGCATCACCGGCATCCCCCTATCACCTGTGCCGAGCACAACCAGTTGTCGGGGAACAGCCAGGGCGCGTACACCTCGCCGTAGGGCCCGTTGCCGAGGGTGTTGTTGAACTGGCGCAGGGCCACCGGCATGATCTCGTAGAGCCGATCGAGATTGTCCCGGTTCTTGGTCAACCCGTCGGACATGGTGTTCAGGTTCTGGATCAGCGGGGCGAGCCGGCCGCCGTCCTCGATGCCGATCTCCTGCAAGACTTTCGACACCGCGGCGATGACGTCGAGCAGGCCGCGCACCAGGTCCTGCCGCCGGGCCACCGCGGCGCCGATGGCCTGGCCGTGGGTGAGCAGCAGCAGCACGCTGTTCTTGTTGTCCGCGACCAGCTGGGCGACGGCGTCCATATTCTTCAGCAGCGCGTCGACCTCGTCGCGCCGGTCCGCGATCACGCCGGCCAGGACGCCGACGCTGTCCAGCGCCGCCGCGGTCAGCTGCGGGGAGTCACCCATTTGCCGATCCACGGCCTGGAGCGCGGCTCGGATCTTCGCGGGGTCCAGGCGTTCCAGACGTTCGAAGGAGTTGGTGTATTTCGGATCGTTCACCACTTTGGCCAGGTTGTAGGGAACCGTGGTCCGCGACAGGGGAATTCGAGCACCTGCCAGTCCTGAGCCCGAGCCCGCGGTGAGCTCGACGTGCATCTTGCCGAGGATCGTCGACATCTTGATGGCCGCGGTCGAATCCGGCCCCAGCGTGATGTCGCTCCGGAGGGACAGCGCCACCACGATGTGATCACGCTCGACGCGCGCCGACTTCACCGTTCCCACTTCGATTCCGGCCATATCGACGCTGTTGCCGGGTCGCAATCCGGCCGCCTGCGCGAACTCCGCCTGCACCGTGTGCTGACCGATACCGGCCCGCGACAACAGACTCGACCCGACCAGCAGCGCCACGACGACCGCACCCGCGGCCAAGCCGAGCCACCAGTGCCGGTTTTGGGAGTAGGACGGAATCGCGGCCCCCAGGCGGCGCAGCCCTGGCACCCCGAGAGCGCCGAGCCGGGCGTCGATCCGGGCAATCAGCTTGCCGATCATCGGCACACCTCCGAGTGCGCGTCGCCGCCGATATGGGTGAGCAGTCCCTTCGGCGGGAGCACGCCCCACAGCGAGACATCGAGCTGGCAGTAGTAGGAATTGACGTAGGCGCCGTTGCCGGTGATCCGGGCGAGCCCGGCCAGCACGTACGGCAGTTCGACCGCGGCCCGGTCGAGACGAGCGCCGTTGGACAGCAGCAACTCGACACCGGAGGTGGCATAACGCTGCGCCCGGGCAATGCCGGGCTGGACCTGCATGATCAGATCGGTGAGCGCACCGGCGGAGTCGGCCACCTGATCCACCGCACCCTTGAGCGCCTCACCTTCGGCGTAGAGACCGCCCACCAATGCTCGCGCCTGGGTGATGAGGGTCTCCAGCTCCGCGCTGCGATTGGCCAGACCGGCCATGACGCCGCTGAGATTGGTGATGACCGCGCCGAGAATCTCGTCGCGCTGCTGGAAGGTGCTCGCCAGTTCGGCGGCCCGGGTGATCAACGCGCTGAGCGAGACCCCGTCACCCTGCAGCGCCTGGACCAGGGTCTCCGAGAGCGAGTTCACCTCCTCCGGTTGCAGCACGCTGAACAGCGGTTCGAAACCCGACAGCATCGTGGAGACATCGAAGGAGGATTCGGTGCGCTCCAGCGGTATCGCCCCGCCGGGCGCCAGCGGACTCGCCGCACCCGGCGCGGGCGTCAACGCGATGTAGCGCTGGCCGATCAGATTCTGGTAGCGGACAGCGGCTTTCGTCGTGCTGGTCAGCCGCTGCCGGGCCTGCACGGCGAGGACCACCCGTGCGGTGGTGTGCCGATCCGCGAGGTCGATGCTGTCCACCCGGCCCACCCGCACCCCGGCGATGCGCACGTCGTCGCCGACCCGGAGGCCGAGCACATTGCCGAAAGTGGCCGTGTAGCTGTGGGTTTCCCCGGACACGGATCGTTGCAGGGTGGACCAGATGGTGTAGGTGGCGATCAGTGCGAGTGCGACGAACAGGCTGAAACCTAGTGCGGCGCTGCGTATCTTCATCAACGTTCCCCAGGGTTGGTGGGCTGCGGGGTGAGCGCGCCGCCGGCCAGCACGGGGCCGAGCAGCAGCAGGTGCGCCATGGTCGGGCGGCCACCCACCACCGCGGCGATCGCATCCACGCCGCGCAGGGCGATCGGAGCGGCCGCGGGCTGGACGGACGGATCCACGGGGCTCGGCGCGGGCAGCAGCGGGATCACGGGCAGCCCGATCTGCGGCATCGCGGTTCCCGGTAGCCAACCGGGCACCAGCTGCTTCGGAATCTCCTGCGCCGGAGCCACTTCCGGGACCGTCACGCCACCGCATCGCGGACCCGGCAGCTCGGCGTAACGCGGGCAGTCCGCCGCGGTGTACTGCCGGAACGGCGAGAACGACAGGTCGATGGACCAGACCATCTGCCGGGCCGGACCCCAGTGGAAGACGGTGCCCAGCTTGCCCAGCGCGTCGTTGAGATTGGCCACGGCCACCGCGATGGCCTCGGGATCGTCGGCCAGCGCGCCGAAGGTCTCGTCCAGTCCGGTCACCAAATGCTTTCCGGCATCCGGGTTCCGGGCGAACAGCGCGTTGGTCGCGTCCAGCGCCGTCCCGGAGCCGGACAGCAGGGCGACCACCGCGGCGCGGCGTTCGGTGACGGTGTGGGCCACGGTCACCGATCGGCCGAGCACCTCGATCAGCTCCGGCGCGGAGGACGCCACCTGGGTCGCGGCGTTACCGAGATCGCCCAGCAGGGTGCCGATTTCGGGAATCGCTCGCATTTCGGTGGCCCAGCGGTTGAGGCGTTCGATGGTGGAGCCCGGCAGGCGTGCGGCCGGGTCGAGCGCGTCGGCCAGCGTGCCCAGGACGCGGCCCAGTTTCTCCGGGTCGATGCGGTGCAGCACCGTGCGCAGCGTGGTGAGCGTGGTCTGCAACGCGGTGGTGGCGGTGCTGGTGTCCTCGCCGATCATCGCGCCGGTCCGCAGTCCGCGCGGGCCGGGGCCGCTGTCCAGGAGTTCCAGCGCGGTCACCCCGAAGATGTTCGAGGGCACCACCCGGGCTCGGACAGTGGCCGGGATGCGCGCTGCGGCATCGGGTTCCAACTCGATGCGCACGTGCTGGCGCTCACCGCCCGCCGCGATCTCGGACGCGGTGACGCTGCCGACGAGCAGGCCCCGGAACTTGACGTCCGCGCGCGCCGGGAGACCGTCGCCGGTGCTGGTGAGCACCGCGGTCACCGCCACGTTGTCGTCGAAGGCGCCCAGGTAGCGCAGCCCCAGCAGGTACACCACCGCGGCGGCCGCCAGCGTGGTCGTCACGCCGGCCAGGCCGAGCCGGCGCCGCGAGAAGCCACGCCCGTTCGGATCGGGAATCATCTGCGCCCCTATCCGGAGATCCGGATACCGGGGTCGATGCCCCAGATCGCCATCGTCAACAGCAGATTGGTGAAGACGACCACGATGATGGTCATCTTGATCGCCCGGCCCGCCGCCGCGCCGACGCCCTCGGGACCGCCGGTGGCGACATAGCCGTAGTAGGACTGGACGAACGTCGCGATCATGACGAAGACCAGCACCTTGATCACCGAGTAGGCGATGTCCACCGGGTTCATGAACTGGTGGAAGTAATGGTCGTACGTGCCCGCGGTGGTGCCGCCCAGCAGGATCACCGACAGTTTCGTCGTCACATAGGCCGTGGCCAGCCCGACGCTGTAGAGCGGCAGAATCGCGATGACGGCGGCCAGCATCCGGGTGGTCACCAGGTAGGGCAGCGGCCGGATCGCGATGGATTCCAGGGCGTCGATCTCCTCGGAGATGCGCATCGAGCCCAGTTGCGCGGTGAACCGGCAGCCGGCCTGCGCCGCGAACGCCAAAGTCGCCAGTAGCGGCGCGAGTTCGCGGGTGGTGGCGAAGCCCGAGATCGCTCCGGTCAGTGGGCTCATGGTGAGCAGGCCCAGGGCCGTATGGGATTCCATGCCCACGGTGATGCCGCCGAAGCCGCACAGGATCAGCACCACGCCGACGGTGCCGCCGCCGACCACGAGCGAACCATTGCCCCAGGTGACGTCGGTGACCAAGCGCAGCAGTTCTTTTCGGTAGTGCCGCAGCACGAAGGGGATCGCGGCCACGGCTTGGACGAACATCACCGCCTGATGCCCGAGGCGCACTTGGCCGCGCGCCGGTCCCTGCGCCAGTGCGCGCAGCCGCCAGGCCGGACGCAGCAGCGGCGGAACGTAATTCGCCATCTCAGAGCACTTTCGTAGGGAACAGGGTGTTGTAGAGCTGGGTCACGATGATGTTGGTGGCGAAGAGCACGATGGCGGAGTTGACCACCGCCGAGTTCACCGCGTTCGCGACGCCGGCCGGACCACCCTTGGCGTTCAGCCCGGTGTCACAGGCGATCACGGCTGCCAGCGCGCCGAAGATCATCGCCTTCACCAGGGCGACGACCAGGTCCGTGGCGACCGCGAACGAGGCGAAGGTGCTGATATACGAACCGGGCGTGCCGGATTGGATGTAGACGTTGAACACGTAGCCGGTGGCGAAACCGACGAAGACCACGAAGCCGCACAGCAGCGTGCTCACCAGCATCGCCGCGGCCAGCCGTGGCGCGACCAGCCGGCGGACCGGGTCCACCCCCATGACCCGCATGGCGTCGATCTCTTCGCGAATGGTGCGCGAACCCAGGTCGGCGCACAGCGCCGAGCCCACCGCGCCCGCGATCATCAGGGAGGTCACCAGCGGTGCGCCCTGCCGGATGATGCCCAGACCGTTCACCGCGCCGATGAAGGTCGTCGCGCCGACCTGGCTGACCAGCGAACCCACCTGGATGGAGACCACCACCGCGATCGGGACGGCCACCAGCAGGGTCGGGATCGCGGACACGTTGGCCATGAACGCGCACTGCTTGATGAACTCGCGCGTCGGAAACCGCCGCTGCACAAGGGAAAGCACCAGTCCCGCCACCGCGCGCCCGGTCATCAGGACCTGCCGGCCGGCCGTCTCCACCGAGCGCTGTGGATGGTCGCGCCAGTATTCGCGGCCGAACTCGACGATGCGATCCCGATCGGACCCTTCGGTGCCATTCGCTCTGATGGCCATGCGCCCCCGCCAAGTAATGGAACAATAACTACGTTGGCGTAGAACTGCTTTTCTACGCCTGCGTAGTTTGGTGGCTCAGACAGTAGCAGCCGCCCTGCGGGCTTACCAGCCCTCGAGGGATGATTTCCGTGTGAGCGTGGAGAAGAAGGCCTCGGGTGTCTGGCAGATCGTGCCGCCGCGGCCCGGGCCCCGGCGCCGCAATGCCCCGCGCCTGCCACCCGACCAGCGCCGTGCGCAACTCCTCGACGCCGCGCTGCGCGTGCTGGCCCGCGACGGGTTGCCCCGGCTGACGATGCAGGCCGTCGCGAAGGAAGCCGGCGTCGCCAAACCCGTGCTCTACGCGCTCTACCCGACCGCGGCGGAACTCGTTGCGGCACTGCTGCATCGAGAGCACACCCGCGGAATGCACCAGGTGCTCGCCACGCTGCCCGAGGACTTGAGCAGCAGCGACCCGGACGAGGAGTACACCCGGGCCACCCTCGGTTTCCTCGCCGCGGTCGCCAGCGACCCGCTGCGCTGGCGGCTGATCCTCATGCCCAGCGACGGCGCTCCCGCCGAGTATCGCGAGCTACTGGCCACCGCCCGCGACGGGCTGGTCGAACGCTGCCGCGACCTGCTGACCGCGGGCATCCAGTTGCGCGGCGGCCCGGTCGACGCGGACGTCGAATTGATCGCCTCGGTAATGGTCGGATTCACCGAGGTCCTGGGCCGGCTCGTCCTGTCCGATCCCGAGCGCTACACCCCCGAGCGCCTCCGGCCCACCGTGCGCTCCCTGCTGCGGACGCTGCCTCGCGGCGATAACCCCTCCCCGGGTTGATTTCCGCACCCCCCGGCGGCCGGACCGCCGCCCCAGGGTGCCTTCTGGGCCAGGTGATTGTGCTCGAACCTTGAGGTACAGGCGAAAGCACCCTCCCCCAGAAAGATCCGAACTTGACGCACTACACCAGCCGCGCGGCAGCAGGACTGTTCATCGGCACCCTGACCGCCGCCGCGATCGTCGCCGTGCCCGCCACGGCGCATGCCGAGCAGGCGGACGACGTCGTCACCCTGCAGCAGGTTTCCAGTGGCCGCTACCTCGACGCCTGGGCCGACGGCACCCACGACTACAACGTGGTCACCCGGCCCAAGCAGGGCGATCCCAGCCAGCAGTGGCGGATCAACTGGGACGACAGCGGCACCGGAACCGGAACCATCCAGCAGGTCAGCAGCCACCGCTACCTCGACGCCCACGAAATCGACTCCCTGGACTACCACCTGGTCACCCGCCCGGCCCAGAACAACCCCACCCAGCTCTGGCACATCCAATCCCTCGGCGGCGGCAAGTACACGATCCAGCAGGCCTCCAACAACCGCTACGTCGACGCCCACGAGATCGCCGACAAGGACTACGGCGTCGTGAGCCGCCCGGCCCAGAACAACCCGACCCAGCAATTCATCCTGGTCGTCGTCGGGCACTGAGTCCGCCGGTCCACCGCAGCGAGATGTGATCAAGCCGACCCTGCTCGGGGATTTTCCGACGCTAAACTGGAGTTGTTCCAGAAAAGGTCATCCCTAGAGAAGGAGCACATCATGACTGCAACGCTGTCCAAGAGGGCCATCTCCGGGACGCTCGGCAAGGCCGAGACCAAGGTGGTCGGCGTCGTCCTACAGGAAGCGCTCACCGATCTCATCGACTTGACCCTCACGGCGAAGCAAGCCCATTGGAACGTGGTCGGCCCGCAGTTCCGCTCGGTGCACCTGCAGCTGGACGAGCTCGTGGCCAGTGGTCGGGAGTTCTCCGACGCGGTCGCCGAACGCGCTGCCGCGCTGGGCATTTCGCCCGACGGGCGCTCGGGCACGGTCGCCGAGTCCGCGACGGCGTTCCCCGAGGGCTACCTGGCCGACAGTGAGGTCGTCGCGCTGATCGTGGCTCGACTGCACGCGTCGGTCCAGCAATTGCGCAAGCATGTGCAGGCCACCGAGACCGCCGACCCGGTCACCCAGGACCTGCTCATCGGCATCACCGCCAAGCTCGAAGAGCATCACTGGATGTTCCAGGCGCAGACAGCGCTGAGCTGAACGGCGGCGGTGTGCGCCGAATTACACACCGGCACAGCAGGTCATCAGGAAATTAGCTGATCTGTTGCCCTGATAGAGTTGCGGGCGATATCTACGGATCGAAACTCTAAGGATCACAGCCGGTGACAGCCGAAATGCTCGCGTTCCGCCATGCCCGCAGGGCGCGGCATGGCAAAACGCGGGTGCGCACGCTGCCACAGCTGCTGGAGACGGCGATCGGGCTGGATCCGGGGGCCTGCGCTATCCGGTTTGCCGGTCAGGAGCTGACCTACGCGGAACTGGGCGCGCGGTCGGCCCGGCTGGCCCGGGTCCTGATCGAGCGCGGCGTGGGGCCGGGCGATCGGGTGGTGCTGGCGCTGCCCCGGTCGATCGATTCCGTGGTCGCGGTGTGGGCCGTGGCGCAGACGGGTGCGGCCTTCGTCCCGGTGGATCCGCACTACCCCGCGGAGCGGGTGGCGCACATGATCGATGACTCCGGAGCCGCGTTCGGGCTGACCGTGTCGACGGTTCGACCGGGCCTGAGCGCGGATCTGGATTGGCTGGAGATCGATACCGCAGAGTGCGCCGCCGCGCTCGAACAGGCCTCGGCCGAGCCGGTGCACTTCGACGAGCGCACGCGACGCCTGCACGGCGCGGATATCGCCTATGTGATCTACACCTCCGGGTCGACCGGACTGCCGAAGGGCGTGGCCGTCACGCACGCGGGCCTATCCGGCTTGTGCGCCGAGCAGACCCGGCGGTTCGGGGTGACCGCGGCGGCGCGGACCTTGCATTTCGCCTCCCCCAGCTTCGACGCGTCGATCTTGGAGCTGCTGCTCGCGGTCGGGGCCGGCGCGACGATGGTCGTCGTCCCGCCCGATATCTACGGTGGCGACGAACTGGCAGAGCTGCTGTGGGGCGAGCGGGTGACGCACGCGTTCATCACTCCGGCGGCGCTGGCGGGTCTCCCGGAGACCGTCCTGCCCGCACTGCGTGCGCTGATCGTCGGGGGCGAGGCGTGCCCGGCGGAGTTGGTGGCGCGCTGGGCGCCCGGTCGCGCCTTCTTCAATCTGTACGGGCCGACCGAGACCACGGTGGCGGCCACGATCAGCGGCGCGTTGCGTCCGGGCGACCTGGTCACCATCGGCCGGCCCGTCGCCGGGATCGTCGCGCTCGTGCTCGATGCCCGGCTGTCGCGCGTGCCGGATCGGGTGGCGGGTGAATTGTATTTGGCCGGACCGGGTCTGGCGCGCGGCTACCACGAGCGCGCCGGGCTGACCGCGACGCGATTCGTCGCTCATCCGGACGGTAACGGCGAACGGGTCTATCGCACAGGCGATTTGGTGCGGTGGGTGAGCGGCACCGACGGCACGCCACAGTTGGAGTACCTGGGACGCACCGACGCGCAGGTCAAGATTCGCGGGTTCCGGATCGAGCCCGGCGAGATCGACGCGGCGCTGACCAGCGCGGATTCGGTCGCGTTCGCCACCACGGTGGTGCGACGGCTGCCCAGCGGAGTGGACGCACTCGTGTCCTATGTCGTGCCCGCACCGGGTTCGGAGTTCGACGCCGCGGCGGTGCGCGAGCACGCGCGGCGGCTGCTGCCCCGGCACGCGGTGCCCGCGGCGGTCATGGCGATCGAGGCCATTCCGATGACGCCGGTGGGCAAGCTCGACCACCAGGCGCTGCCGGCGCCGGAACTCACCGCGCGGGCCTATCGAGAGCCACTGACAGCTAACGAGTTACGGGTGGCCGCGATCTTCGCGGATCTGCTCGGCGTCGACGCCGTGAGCGCCGAGGACGACTTCTTCGAGCTGGGCGGCAATTCGCTGCTGGCGACGCAGGTGGCGGGACGATTGCGTGCCGCACTCGAGATTCGGGTCCCGGCGCGGGCCGTCTTCGAACATTCCACCGTCGTGGAGCTGGCAGCGGCGGTGGACGACCTCGTCGCTACGGCCCCGCGGCAGCTGCCGTTGACCGCGCGGCCACGCGGCACGCACGTGCCGCTCTCACTGGCGCAGCAGCGGATGTGGTTCCTCGCGCGCTTGGATCCGGCCTCTGGCGCGCACAATATCCCCGTGGCACTGCGCCTTTCCGGCAGTCTGTGCACCGATGCCCTCGCTGCGGCCATGCGCGACGTGCTGGAACGACACGAAGTGCTGCGCACGATCTATCCGGAGCACGACGGGGACGGGTATCAGCACATCCTGCCCGCCGAGCAGGTGCGGGTGGATCTGTCCCCGGTCGCGACGACGGACACCGCGCTGCACCCGAACCTGACCGAGTTCCTGAGCGCGGGATTCGACGTGACCGCGGAGGTTCCGTTGCGGGCCCGGCTGTTCCGGCTCGCCGACGACGAGTTCGTGCTCGCCCTGGTCCTGCATCACCTCGCCGCCGACGGATCCTCGCTGGCGCCGTTGACCCGCGATCTGATGACCGCCTATCACGCCCGCACCCAGGACCGGGCCCCGGAGTGGACGCCACTGCCGGTGCAGTACGCCGATTTCGCACTCTGGCAGCGCGAAACACTCGGTCTGGCCGCCGATCCGGAGTCGCCGCTGAGCAAGCAGCTGAGGCACTGGCGCGACACGCTCGCGGGATTGCCCGCCGTGCTCGACCTGCCGGCCGATCGGCCGCGCCCGCCGGTGGCGAGCAATCGCGGTGCGGCCCAGGGTTTTCACCTCGACGCCGACCTGCACCGCGCTCTCGAGGAGTTCGCCAGGGATCGCGACGCGACCCTGTTCATGGTGGTGCACGCGGCGCTGGCCCTGCTGCTGGCGCGACTGTCGGGCACCGAGGATATCGCGATCGGGACCCCGGTGGCCGGCCGCGGCGAGCAGGAGCTGGACGATCTGGTCGGCATGTTCGTCAACACGCTCGTCTTGCGCACGCGCACTCCGGGTTCGGCGAGTTTCGCGCAGCTGGTCGACCGGGTGCGCGACGCCGATCTGGACGCGTTCGCGCACGCCGATATTCCGTTCGAGCGGCTGGTCGCCGAACTGGACCCGCCGCGCAGCCAGGCCCATCATCCACTGTTCCAGGTGGCGTTGGCATTCCAGAATTTCCAGAGCCAGGCGCTGCGACTGCCGGAGCTGACCATCGCGCCGATCGACCTCGGTGCCGCGGTCAGCCCGGTCGATCTGCAATTGACCGTGGTGCCGCACCAGGATTCCGCGGGGCTGCACTGTTCCTGGCGGTACGCGACGGATCTCTTCGATCCGGCGACCGTCGAGGACCTGAGCCGGCGACTGATCACCCTGTTGCGCGCGGCCGTGGCCGAACCGCAGCGGCCCGTCGGGGACCTGCCCCTCCTCGACCGGTCCGAGCAAGCCGCGCAAGCGCTTTCGGCGACCGGGCCACAGCATCGAGTGCCGAACCGGCTACTGCTCGACAGGTTCGCCGCGCACGCCCGGCGCTCCCCCACCGCACCTGCGGTGACCTGTGGTGCCGAATCGCTGACCTACGGGGAGCTGGCCGCGCGGGTCAACCGCCTGGCCCGCAAGCTGGTCACGCTGGGTGTGGGTCCCGGCACGACCGTCGGCCTCGCGACCGCCCCGGCGCTGGATTCGATGATCGGCATGTACGCGATCGTGCAAGCCGGTGGTGCGTACGTGCCGATCGACCCGAGCCAGCCGGCCGCGCGCATCGCCGACATTCTCGGCACCGCGGACCCGCTGTGCGTCCTGACCTCCGATGCCGGGGTCGAGATCCCGGGCCGGGTGCTCCGGATCGACGATTCGGCTGCGCTGTCGCATTTTTCGGATACGCCGCTGACCGACGCGGATCGAGTGCGGCCACTGCGCGAGCAGGATCTCGCCTACGTGATCTTCACGTCCGGCTCGACGGGCCGCCCCAAGGGTGTCGGCGTCCCGCACTCGGCGATCGTGAACCAGATCTCCTTCTTCACCGCCGAATACCGGCTCGCCGCGATCGATACCTTCCTCCAGTCGGTGCCGTTCACCTTCGACGCGTCGCTGATCGGTTCGGCCGCGCCGCTCAGCGCGGGCGCGCACCTGGTGATCGCCACCGCCGAGGAACGCGCGGATCCCGATCGGCTGGCTCGGCTGATCGCCCGGTATCGGATCACGGTGACGGCGTCCGTGCCGTCGCTGCTCGAAGTTATGCTGGATTCGGCTCCGCCGCAGTCGCTCTCGTCGCTGCGCGCGGTCTGGGTGGGCGGCGAGCCGCTGTCCGCCGCGACGATCGCGCGATTCACCGCCGCCTGCCCGGGCCGGTTGCACAACCTCTACGGGCCGACGGAGACCACGGTCTCCATTACCGGCGCGGAGGTGACCGAGACCGGTGGTCCCGTGCCGATCGGACATCCGCACTGGAACTGCCGGGCCTACGTGCTCGACGCGCGCCTGCATCCGGTTCCGACCGGTACGCCGGGCGAACTGTATCTGTCCGGCGCGCAGCTGGCACAGGGCTACCTGGGCCGAACCGGACGCACCGCAGAGCGTTTCGTCGCCGATCCGTCCGGACCGGCGGGTGCGCGGATGTATCGCACCGGTGATCTGGTGCGCCGCAACCGCACCGGCGCTCTGGAATACCTCGGCCGGACCGATGTGCAGCTGAAGCTGCGCGGCCTCCGGATCGAACCCGGTGAGATCGAGGCCGCCCTGCGCGGGCAGGTCGGCGTCACGGGTGCGGCTGTCACCGTGCGGCGTGCGCAGTTGATCGGGTACGTGAGCGTCGCCGATGCCGCGGTCGATACCGGCGCGATCCTGGCAGCGCTGCGAAAGCGGCTGCCGGACTACATGGTTCCGGCGCAGCTCGTGGTCGTGGCGGAGTTCCCGCTCGGTCCGACCGGCAAGCTGGACCGCGCCGCGCTGCCGGATCCGCCACTCGTGACCCGCGCCTACCGCGCGCCGAGCACCGGCGACGAGCAGACCGTGGCCGAGGTCTTCGCCACCGTGCTCGGCGTCGACCGGGTCGGCCGCGACGACGACTTCTTCACCCTCGGCGGCACTTCGCTGTCGGCGGTCCGGGTGCGCACCGCGCTGGCCGAACGCCTCGGGGTCGAAGTTCCGTTGCGCCACTTGTTCACTCACCCCCGGGTCGATCAGCTCGCGACCGCGGTGCGCCAGGGCACGACCGCGACGGCCGAGCTCGACCCGCTCGCCGACACGGTGCTGGACCCGTCGATCACCATTCTCGATCGCACTCCCCCCGAAGCCACGGCACCCGAGGCCATCCTGCTCACCGGCGCGACCGGATTCCTCGGCGCGTTCCTGCTGCGCGAGCTGCTCACCGAGACTCGCGCCACGATCTACTGCCTGGTCCGGGCGAGCGATGACACCGCGGCCCGCGCGCGCGTCCTGGCCGCCGCCGCGCGGTATCGCGTCGACCTCTCCGGGCTGGAAGCCCGAATCGTCGCCGTCCCAGGCGATCTCGCGCACCCCCGGCTCGGGCTCACCGCGCAACGCTTCGGCGAGCTCGCCGAGGGCATCGACGAGATCTATCACAACGGGGCGCTCGTCAACCATCTCGAACCGTACGACCGCATGCGCGCCGCGAATGTCGGCGGCACCACCGAGGTCTTGCGGCTGGCCACCACGGACCGGATCAAGCCGGTCCACTACGTCTCGACCAGTTCCGCCCCGCCCACCGGCGACCTGCCCGCCGGTCTGCCCGGCTACGTCCTGACGAAATGGGTCGCCGAGCAGCTCGTCCGCGCCGGTGCGGAGCGCGGCATTCCCGCCACGATCTACCGCCCCGGGCTGATCACCGGCGACTCGCGCACCGGCGCGGCCGGAACCGACGACGCCTGGTGGACGATGCTGCGGTCCATGCTGGTCCTCGGCCTGGCTCCCGACCTCGCCGCCGGGGAGATCACCATGCTGCCCGTCGATCATGTCGCCGCGGCGATCGTGGGCTCTGCCCGGCGGCCGCACGCCCCGGCGCTGGACGTGTCCGCGGCGACCGCGCTGCCGCTGCGAGCGATCGTGGACGAGGCGCGCCGGCGCGGGTATCGCCTGGACCTGGTCGAGCCCGAACGCTTCCCCGAGGCGCTCACCGCCGCCGCCGAGGAGCGGGTCGGCTCCGAGGACGAATCGCTCTCCCGCGCAGCCGCTTTGAGTACCAACTACGCCGCGGAGCAGCAGGCCACCGACGACATCGCACCCGCGCCGGTCGTGCGCCTCCCCGTGCTGCAGGTCCCCGGCGTGGACGCCGCGGTGCTCACCCGCTATTTCGACTTCTTCATCGAGACCGGATTCTTTCCACCCAGCGCGGACCGCGACGATAACGATCAGCCCCGATGAGGTTGCTAAATGATCGCTCTTCACCGAACGATCGATAACGACATTCGGCAGACCTGCCGGTAGATGGACGAATCCCGCCATTGGTCACCGCGAACACCAGTGGAAATACCTCGAGGCAGCACACTAAGGTCGCATCTCATGCTCGCCGACAAGGTATCGATACGTGTGGACAGCGAGTTTGCTCCGCTGCGCACCGTCGTGGTCTCGCAGAGCGAGTTCCGGGCACCGGACAGCGCGGATATTCTCGGGCACTCGATGCCGGTGGAGCCCAGCGCCGTGGAAATCCTGGAGGCGGTGTGGGGCAAGGACTTCGGCGCGGTCTATCCCGCTAGGCAGAAAGCGTGGGAGGCCGAGCGCGACGCGCTCGCGGCGGTGCTGCGCCGTCACGGTGTGGAGGTGTTGCGGCCGCGGCTGTTCACCGACGACGAGAAAGCCGCGACGGGGGCGACCGGTTATGCCAATTTCTTTGTGCGCGACCCGTGGTTCACCGTCGGCGACCACGTCATCGAAGGGGTGCTGCAATTCCCCCATCGCCGCATAGAGGTGCTTCCCAGCCGGGAATTGCTGCTCGACCGGGTAATGCCGTCCGCGGCGCGATACGTCTCTCTGCCGCAGCCGGGAATCGCGGGTCCCTTTCTCGAGGGCGGCGATGTGCTGGTGCTGGGCACACAGGTCATGGTCGGCTGTTCGGGCATGGCGACCGACGAACTCGGCCATCGCTGGCTCGCGAAGTATCTCGAGCCATTCGGATTCACCGTGACGCCCGTCCGGCTGCCCGCGCACGTCCTGCACCTGGACTGCGCCCTCGGCCTGGTGCGCGACGGGCTGCTGATCGCCTGCCGGGACCGGCTGCCCGACGGACTGCCCGAACCGCTGCGCGGCTGGGAGGTCATCGAGGTGAGCGAAGCGGAAGCGGCGGCGATGGCCACCAACGGCTTGCCGATCGACTCGGACACCTACCTCACGGACCCGGAGTTCAGCCGGGTCGGCGCGGAATTGCAGGACCGCGGCGTCACCGTCGAGTACCTCGACCTCTCGGTGTCGCGACTATTCGGCGGCGCGTTCCGCTGCTCGACCCAGCCGCTGCTGCGGGCGAACTGACATGGACGATCCCGTCACCACCTCGCTGACCAACCTGCTGCACCGCCTGGCCCCGGATCGCTCCGGCGCGGTCGCCGACTACATTCCCGAGCTCGCGTCCGTCGACCCGGACGCCCTGGGCGCGGCGATGGTCAGCGTGCACGGCGACATCTATCACGCGGGCGACGGCGAGAAGGAATTCACGATCCAATCGGTGTCCAAGCCGTTCGTCTACGCGCTGGCCCTGAGCGATCTCGGGTTGGAAGCGGTCACCGAGCACGTCGGCTTCGAGCCCAGCGGTGAACCGTTCAACGCCATCAGCCTCGAGGCGGATACCGGTCGCCCGGCCAACCCGCTGATCAACGCGGGCGCCATCGTCACCACCGCGCTCGTCGCCGGGACGGATCGCGCGGACAAGTTCGCGCGCATCCACGCCACCCTCTCGGCCTTCGCCGGCCGGAATCTCGAACTGGACGAAGCGGTCTACAAGTCCGAGAGCGCGACCGGTGACCGCAACCGCGCCCTGGCCTATCTCACACTGTCCCAGGGTGTGCTGGCCGGGCCGGTCGAGGACGTCACCGACACCTACTTCCGGCAGTGCGCGCTGCGGGTGACCGCCGTCGACCTGGCCGTCATGGCCGCCACCTTGGCCAACGGCGGCGTCAATCCGGTCACCAAGCGGCAGGTGATCGACGCCGAGATCGCGCGCATCGCGCTGTCGGTGATGGCGACCTGCGGCATGTACGACTTCAGCGGGGAGTGGATGGTCGAGGTCGGCCTGCCCGCCAAGAGCGGGGTCGGCGGCGGCATCGTCGCGGCGCTGCCGGGCGAGTTCGGCATCGGCGTCTTCAGTCCGCGACTGGACGCGCAGGGCAACAGCGTGCGCGGCAAGATCGCGTTGCGCACCATGTCCGAGCGGTTCGGCCTGCACGTGTTCACCGCACCCACGGGGCACCGCTCGCCGATCGCCGCCTCGCGCATCCACGGGCAGGTGCTGACGGTGGAATTGCAAGGCGCGGTGGACTTCGTCAGCGCCGAGCGGATCGTGCGTCATCTGCAGGAGACGGCCGCGACCTATCCGCTGACCCGGATCGATGTGGATCTCACCCATGTCACGACCGTGCGCGCCAGCGGCTCCGACATGGTCACCGTTACCTTCGCCGACCTGCGAGCCCGTGGAATCGAGGTCCGCGCGACGAGTCCCGAGCCCGCTCCGCTGCTCGACCTGCCCGGCGCGGCCGCGACGCTCGACGACTGATGTGCCCGCACGCGAGCAGTGGCGATGACGCGGTGACCACGGAGGCGCGGAACTCCTTGCCGCGCAGGATGATGTGCCGCGGCGCGGCGGCCACCGAGCAGGGCGTGGACCTGGTCAAGCGGGCCGCCCGCGCCGACGGCGCCGAAGAATCCGGGTTGACCGCGCTGATCCGGGCGACAGTCGCGAACTTCGCGACCGATGCCGCCATCGCCGTCGCCTTGGCGAATACCTTGTTCTTCGCCAGCCCCGCGACGCAGTCCCGGGTCAACGTCGCGCTCTACCTGCTGATGACGGTGGCGCCCTTCGCCGTGATCGCGCCGGTGATCGGCCCCCTGCTGGACCGGATCCAGCGCGGACGGCGGCTGGCGCTGGCGGCCACCTTCGCGGCCCGGGTCGTGATCGTCCTCGCGCTGATCTTCGCCCTCGACAGCTGGGTGCTGTACCCGCTGGCCCTGGGCACCATGGTGCTGAGCAAGTCGTTCTCGGTGCTCAAGAGCGCGGTGACGCCGCGGGTGCTGCCACCGGGAATCGACCTGGTGCGCACCAACTCCCGGCTGACCGTGTTCGGGCTGGTAGGAGGCTCGATCCTCGCCGGCGGTGTGGCCGGGGCGGCGGCGCTGGTGTTCCATTCGGCGGGTGCGCTGGTCGTCGCGGCGGTACTGGCCGGGGCGGGCGCCGTGCTGAGCCTGCGGATTCCGGGGTGGGTCGAAGTCACCGCGGGCGAGGTGCCCACCACCTTCGGAAACGAGGGCACGCTGCGGCCGCTGAAACTGCGGCAACCGCTGGGGCGGAAGGTCATCGCGGGGTTGTGGGCCAACGGCGCGATCCGGGTGCTGACCGGGTTCCTGACCTTCTATGTGGCGTTCGTCGCCAAGGGCAGCACGGATTCCGCACTGCGGCAGGCGGTGACGCTCGCGGTCGTCGGCGCGGCCGCCGGTATCGGCAACTTCACCGGCAACGCGGTCGGCGCCCGCTCGAAACTGGGGCGCCCGCGGGCCATCATGCTCGCCTGCGCGGCGGGCTGTGTGCTGGTCGCGATCCTCGCCGCGGTGCTGGACCGCCCGCTCGGGGCGGTGCTGGCCGCCCTGGTCGCGTCCTGCTCGACGGCACTGGCCAAGGTCTCCCTCGATGCCACCATTCAGGACGATCTGCCACCCGAATCGATCGCCTCGGGGTTCGGGCGCAGCGAGACGGTCTTGCAGTTGGCCTGGGTGACGGGCGGCGCGCTGGGGGTACTGCTGCCGACCGAGTATTGGAAGGGCTTCACGGTGGTATCGGTCCTGATGGCCGTCGCGGTCGCGCGATCGATGATCGGCTTCCGCGAACCGGCCGGGGTCACACGCTGATCAGCAGCGCGGCGACGAGCACGACGAGCACGGCCCAGACGGCCAGGACGCCCCAGCCCGACCGCACGCCGCCGTAGCACTCGGCGACGCGGATCCTGTTGTGGCGCTGGGGAGTTGCGTGTGATCCCTGCATGGTTCCCTTTCCCTTCGGACGCCGGTTCTGTTCCAGTGGTAACCAAAAATCGGGTGCCGCAACAGATTCGACTGTTTCGATCTTGTGGCGATGATCACCGGTGGCAGGCGGGCGGGCCCGAAATGTAGCGTGGCGGGATAGCCATCGAGAAGCCAATGACAAGGAGTTGAACGCCTTGGAGGAGGTACTACGCCCGCTGATCGTGTTCGGCGGCACCCTCGCGCTCACCATCGTCGCAGGTCTACTGGTCGATCGGTTCCTGCGCTACCGCGCGGAACGGCAACCACCCCGGCGGCTGGCCGGCCTGCTGCGCCGCACCCAGCTACCGTTGCAGGCCCTGCTGGCAACCACCGCACTGCATTTCACCTATCCCCTCGCCGAGTTGCACCTGCGCCAGGACGACATGATCCGCAACGCGCTGGCCGCCATGGCGATCATGGCCGCCGCCTGGCTCACCATGCGCGCGGTCGACGCGGTCGCGGAGAACACCCTGGAGCAGTACGCCGGCCGCACCACCGACACCGCCCGGGTGCGGCGGCTGCGCACCCAGCTCACGCTGGTCCGCCGGATCGTGACCACGGTGCTCACAGTGACGACCGCGGCGGTGGCGATCCTGCTGCTGTTCCCCAGCCTGCGGACCCTGGGCACCTCGCTGCTGGCCTCGGCGGGCGTCATCGGCATCATCGCCGGTGTGGCCGCGCAGTCGACGCTCGGCAACCTCGTGGCGGGTCTGCAGATCGCCTTCGGTGACTCGGTGAAGATCGGCGACACGGTCGTGGTCGAAGGCGAATGGGGAACCGTCGAGGAGATCACCCTGGCCTTCCTCACCGTGCGGGTCTGGGACGACCGCCGCCTCACCATGCCCGTCTCCTACTTCAACAGTCAGCCGTACGAGAACTGGTCCCGGGGCGGGCCGCAGATCACCGGCACCGTGTACCTGTATCTGGATCACAGCGCCCCGATCGCGCGGCTGCGCGAGCATCTCTACGACTACCTGGGCAGCCGCGAGGATTGGGACGGCCGCAACTGGAATCTGCTGGTCACCGACAGCACACCCACCGGCCTCGTGATCCGGGCCTCGATGTCGGCGCGCAACGCCGATGACGTGTGGACCCTGCGGTGCGCGGTCCGCGAGGAGCTGCTGCGCTGGCTGCGCGACCGGCATCCCTACGCGCTGCCGAAGATTCCGACCGCGGCGGCGCCGGCCCTGGCCGACTGAGCTCGCGGACACGCGCCCACGACGGCCCGGGTCCGCGCACCGCCGCCTTACATTGGCATCGTGACCGATACTCAGGCGGACATCCAGCGGATATGGGTCGCACTGGATTTCCTCGCCGGACTCGCTGTCGCCATGCTGGAGTCGGGGTACGCCACCGATTCGATGCACCAGACGGTCACCGCCTGCGCGGCCGCGATCGGTGTACACCCGGTCACCGTCGCCGGAACCGGGCGCACGATCACCGTCGAATACGTCTTCGGCGACCGCTCGGCCGCCACCCGCACCGGCGTCGCCTCGACGCTGGACAGTGTCGACTGCGACCGGATGAAGCGGTTGAAGAATCTCGCGCGAGCGGTCGCCGCCGAAGGCTTGGATCCCGAGATCGCGCTGGTCCGGCTGGCGGCCGCCGATCGCGGGCCGCAGCCGTGGCCGTGGTGGATCGCGCCGTTCGGCGGCGCGCTGCTGGCGTTGTGCATCGCCGTGCAGGTGGGCGGATCCGGGGCCGCGGCGCTGATCGCGGCGTTCGTTCTGGTGCCGGTGTGGGCGCTCGGGCACGGATTGACCGTGCTCACCGTGCCCCGCCTCTACGGCGCGGCCGTGCAGACCGTGCTCGCGGCCGGGCTCAGCGGGATGGCGCACATGTCGGGCCTGGTGACCGTCAGCGAGGCCGCGATCGCGATCGCGACGGTGTGGGTGCTGCTGGTGCCGATGCCGCAGTTGGTGTCCATGTCCATCGACGCGATCAGCTCCGACACCGTCACCGCCACCGCGCGCGCCGCCTCGAGCCTGCTCGCCGTCGCCGGGATCACCCTCGGCGGCGCGTTGGTGGTGACCATCGTGCAGAACAGCGCGCTCACCCCGGTCGATCCTCGGCTGCCGGTGCTGCCGATCTGGCTGGCCCTGATCTTCTCCATCCTCGGCGCCCTCGGCAACGCCGTATTCAACGGCGGCGGTCGCGATCTGCTCGCGCCCGCCGCGGCGGCCGGTCTGCTCGCCGCGGCCGTCAACCAGACGCTGATCCACGTGGTGCACCTGTCGCCGGACTGGTCCGGCCCGTTCTCCGCCATCGTGCTCGGTTTCGTCGCCGCGGCCAGCGCCGAACGGCTGCGGGTCCCGATGTCGGCCCTGATCCTGGTCGGCATCACCGGTGCGCTACTTCCGGGCCTGGTGCTCTATCAGGGGCTGGTCATCGAACTGTTCCACAGCTCCGGCGTCGGCTACTGCGTGCGCGCCTTCACCATCTGCGTCGGCCTCGGCGTCGGCGCCGCCCTCGGCGTGCTCCTGTTCTTTCTGACCAGGCAGCGGCCGTGGCGCAAGGTCGGTCACGCGCGCGGGCCCGACACGCCTCCGCGGTAACCGGAGTGAGGGCCGGCCTCGAGGAAGACTTGGCCGACCGTAGTGACCCGATGCGTGGTGAAGGAATTCATGCCGCTATCCCGTCGTCATTTCTTGGCCGCTTCCGCGTTCGGCACCGCGATGACCGGGATCGCGCCACCGGGTGCGGGTGCTGCGGAACCCGGGGTCATCAAGAAGGGCGAACCCGGTTACGCGGAATTGGCCGAGCGTGGATACAACCGGCGCTATCTCGCGGATCCGCGGAAGATCTTCACTCCCGCCGATACCGAGCAGGTGCGCGGTGCGGTGGAACGCGCGGTGTGCGAGGGGTTGCCGATGGCCGTGCGGTCGGGCGGGCACTGCTTCGAGGATTTCGTGGACAACGCGCGGACACAGGCGATCATCGATCTGCGGCGCCTGGATCGGGTGGCCTGGGACGACGCCCACTCCGCGTTCTCGGTGGGGGCGGGCGCCGACCTGGAAACCGTCTACGCGCAGTTGCTGCGGGCGGGTGTGACGATCCCGGGCGGGATCTGTAAAGGCGTGGGAGCGGGCGGCTATGTGGCCGGCGGCGGCTATGGCCCACTGTCGCGGCAGTTGGGGCTGGTGGCCGATTATTTGTACGGAGTCGAGGTCGTCACCGTCGATCGCACCGGCGCGGCCACCACGGTGCTGGCGACCGAGGACGGCCCGCATGCCGATCTGTGGTGGGCGCACACCGGCGGCGGGGGCGGGAACTTCGGTGTGGTGACGCGCTATCTGCTGCGCGCCGACCTCCCGGCGCCGCCCGGCGGGATGCTGCACACCCGCCTGCTGCTGCCGCCGCTCGGCGAGGAGTCGTTCGTGCGCTTCGTCGGGAACTACCTGGCCTTCTTCGAAAGCCACAGCGCACCGGGCGATCCGTTCGCCAATCTCTATGCGCCCCTGCATATTCGACCGGGCCTCGCGGGCCCCTCCGATGTCCTGATCCTGCTCGATACCGATCGCCACGATCCCCGGGCGCTGCTCGGTGAGTTCCTCGCCGCGATCACCGCGGGTGTGACACCGGCCCCGGTCCTGCTGCCGCCGACGCGCTCCTCGTACGCCGACACCGTGGCGAATGTCTACTACCCCGGGGGCATGCCCGGCGCGCGCGTCAAGGTCAAAGCCGCCTACCTGCGCCGGGCGTATTCGACCGAGCAGCTCCGAATCATCTACCGCTACCTGTCCGATCTCCGGTTCCTCGGCGAATCCCAGTTGGAATTCCTGCCTTTCGGCGGCGCGATCAACGCGGTGCGCGCCGACGCGACCGCCATGCCCGCGCGCGACAGCTTCATGAAAATGCTGATCCACGCCACGTGGCGCCTGCCCGGCGACGACGCGCGGTACCTGGCGTGGGCGCGCGAGATGTATCGCGACATCTACGCCGACACCGGCGGCGTGCCGGTGCCGGACGAGGTCAACGGCGGCAGCTACATCAACTATCCGGATTCGGACCTGGCCGACGACCGCTGGAACACCTCCGGCGTGCCGTGGCACACCCTCTACTACCGCGGCAACTACCAGCGACTCCGCGCCATCAAGGCACGCTGGGACCCCAATTCCGTTTTCCAGCATCGGCTTTCGATCGATCGACCGGACTGGAGCTGACATGAGCACCGGCAAAGCCGTCGCCGCGACCTCGCGCACCCGTTCGGTACGGACCAAAGCTCTTCCACTGCCGAGTCCCGATCCGGATCAGTCGTGACCAATAGTTGCTAGATGTTCGCTACGCTCGGACGGGTTGTAGTCACTTCGAGCACCGGAGGACAGGCATGCGCCATACGGACATTCCGACACACGGCGAGGTGGTCGCACTGGCGGCGGAGAACACGCCGTGGTGCGTCTCCGTCTACACCCCGACCGAGGTGGACACGCCTACTCCGGACAGGAACCGCGTCGCGTTCGAGAATCAGGCCAAACAGGCCCTCGGCCTGGTCGAGGACAAGGCCGCGCGCACGGCCCTGGAGGAGGAATTCGCCGACCTCGCCGCCGACGAAGACTACTGGCGCTACCAGTCGCGGACGCTGGCCGTACTCGCCACCCCGGACCGTAT
The DNA here is from genome assembly GCF_040654295.1 of Nocardia sp. NPDC050712. NCBI lineage: Bacteria > Bacillati > Actinomycetota > Actinomycetes > Mycobacteriales > Nocardiaceae > Nocardia > Nocardia sp. NPDC050712. The sequence continues at coordinate 308,897 of NZ_JBFAHT010000002.1, read as the reverse complement.
GCGCACCTTCCGGGTACCCAACAATCTCTCCGCGAGCACCACGGTCGGGAGTCGATTCGCCATCAAACCGCTGCTGCGCACCGTCACCTTTCCGCAGGAGGCCTACGTCTTGGCGTTGGCGGAGAACGCGGTGCGGCTGGTCGCGGTGACGGCGGATCGGCCCGCCCGCGACGTCTCGGTCCCCGACCTCCCGCCCGGCCTCAACGACTATCTCGACCTGCCGCCGCTGGGGCGCAACCCGCACGGCCGGTTGCAGGGCGGCGAAGGCCGCAAGGTGCGCATCCGGCAATACTGCCGGGCGGTCGAGCACGCGCTGCGAAACATGCTGTCCGGCAGCGACACTCCCCTGATTCTCGCGGCGGCCGAGCCGACCGCGTCGCTGTATCGCTCGGTGAACAGCTATCCCGGGCTGCTCGCCGAGGGCCTGCCCGGCAATCCGGAGCGCGTCTCCGACACCGAGATCGCCGAGCACGTCCGCACCCTGCTCGACCAGCATTACGCTGAGGAACTCACCGAGCTGCGCACCGAATTCGAGAAGCGCCGCGGTGACGGCCGGGGCCTGGTCGAGCTCACCGACATCGCCCGGGCCGCCACCTTCGGCATCGTGCAGACGCTGTTCGTCGACATCGATGCCGTGGTTCCGGGCACGATCGGCGCGGATGGCGCCATCGCCTACCCGGACGACGCCCCGGACCTCCTAGACGACATCGCGCGCCGTGTCCTGCTCGCCAACGGCCGGGTGCTCGCGGTGCGCGCCGACGATATTCCGGACGGAGTCCCGGTCGCCGCCATCCTGCGCTACGCCGGGTAATCTCCCGGCGTCGCCGACTGCGGCAGGTAGATCGATTTGAGCTGCTGATAGGCGAAGAAACCCTCGGGCCCGAGCTCACGGCCGAGCCCGCTGGACTTGACGCCGCCGAACGGTGCGCCCAAATCGGGGTCGTAGAAGTTGATTCCGATCGTTCCGGTCTCGACGCGGCGCGCGACCTCGAGGCCCCGATCGATATCGGCGGTCCAGACGGTGCCGCCCAGGCCGTACTCGGAGTCATTGGCGATGGTGACGGCCTCGTCCAGATCGTCGTAACCGATGACAGTGAGCACCGGCCCGAAGATCTCCTCCCGGGCGATCCGGCTGTCGTTGCGCACGCCGCCGAACACGGTCGGTTCGACGAACCAGCCCTGGTCGCGGTCGGGCCGGCCGCCACCGGTGGCCAGCACGCCGCCGGCTCTGCCCAGTTCGATGTAGTCCTCCACGCGCCGGCGCTGCCGTTCGCTGACCATCGGCCCGAGTTCGGTTGCGGGATCCAGCGGATCGCCGATCGTCAAGCTTTCGGCCACCGCCACCACCGCACCGAGCACCTCGTCGGCCCGCTGCCGGGGCACCAGAATGCGGGTGGACAGGTGGCAGGTCTGGCCGTTGTTGAGCAACGAGCTCGACGCCAGGCCCTGGGTGATGGTGGTCAGGTCGGCGTCGTCGAGCACGATGGCCGCCGATTTGCCGCCGAGTTCGAGGGTCGCGGGGCGCAGCAGCCGCCCGCAGATCTCCCCGATCGCGCGACCGGCGCCGGTCGATCCGGTGAACGCCACCTTGTGCACACCGGGGTGCGCGACCAGGTGGGCGCCGACGTCCGCGCCACCGCTGACCACATTCAAGACACCCGGCGGTAGACCCGCACGCTCGGCCGCGGCGGCCAGCTCCAAGGCGTCCAAGGTCGTCTCCGGAGCCGGCTTGAGCACCACGGTGCAGCCCGCCGCGAGCGCCGGCGCCACTTTGAACATGGTCAGCAGCTGCGGATAGTTCCACGGGACGATCGCGGCGACGACGCCGACGGGCTCCCGGCGCACCACGGTGATTCCCTTGCCGTCGAGGCGGGGACGGCGCTCCTCGACCGGAACGCTCGCGGCGATCGCCGCGTAATACCGCAGCAGCGCAGGCGGACCCGCGCCCTCGGCGCCGACCGACAGGGTGATCGGCATGCCGTTCTGGACACTGGTCAGCTCCGCCCGGGTCGCGGCCGTCCGCTCCAATTCGGTCGCCAGCCGGGACAGGAGACCGACCCGCTCCTCGAGCGAGATCGCGCCCCATTCCTTCGACCGCAGCGCGCGCCCGGCCGCGTCGACGGCGGCGTCGACATCGCTGGTTCCGCCCTGCGGAATGGTGCCGATGGCCGCACCGGTCGCCGGGGAGATGACCGTGCTGGTCGCCGCGGTGCTCGGCGCCCGCCAGCGGCCGTCGATGAACAGCTCGGTTCGTTCGTAGGACATTGTTCTCCTCTGGCAGGCGGGCTGCGGCGCCATTGAATCTGATACTGACGTCAGGTACAACATCATAGCGGGATCGCGGATGTCAACACCCCCGATCGCGCTCCGAAATCCATTGCGACCACCACGAGAGGACGCCGCATGCGGATCACAGCCGCCGTGCTCCACGCACCCGAGGACCCCTACCGGCTGCAACAGGTCGAGCTGGCCGCGCCCGGGCCGGGCGAGATCCTGGTCCGGATCGCGGCTACCGGCTACTGCCACACCGACGTCCTCCCCCGCACACCCGGATTCCCCACGCCCACACCGATAATCACCGGTCACGAAGGCGCGGGCATCGTCGAGGCGGTCGGAATCGGCGTCGACGCACCGGTGGTGGGCGATCACGTCGTCCTGTCCTACGACGCCTGCCACAGCTGCGGGGCGTGCGCCGCCGGCCACCCGGCCTACTGCGACACCTTCTTCCAGCGCAATCTGGGTGGCACCGGAATCAGCGGCCCCGGCCCGGTCAGCGACCTCGACGGCGTGCCGATCGCGGCCCGCTGGTTCGGCCAGTCCTCGTTCGCCACGCACACGGTCGTGTCCGCGCGCAATGCCGTCGTGGTCGACCGCGAGCTTCCGCTGGCCGTGCTGGCTCCGCTCGGGTGCAGCGCGCAAACCGGGGCCGGGTCGATCCTGCTCGCGCTCGACGTCCGGCCGGGCACCGCGGTCGCGATCTTCGGCGCGGGCGCGGTGGGACTCAGTGCCGTCATGGCCGCGCGCGTCGCCGGGGCGAGCGCCATCGTCGCGGTCGACCTGAATGCCGAAAGACTCGTACTGGCAGCGGAACTGGGTGCGACGCACACCATCTACGGCGCGGCGGCGGACCTGGCCGCGCAGCTCGTCGCCGCCACCGGCGGTGGCGCGCACGCCTGCCTGGACACCACCGGTGTGCCCGCCGTGATCGGAGTCGCGCTCGACGTGCTCCGGCCGATGGGCACCTGCGGACTGATCGGCGTGCAGCAGGGCGACCTGGCGCTGCCGCCGGCCACGCTCGCGGTCGGGCGCACCCTCACCGGGATTCTGGAGGGCGACGCCGTACCGCGGATCCTCATCCCGCGACTGATCGAGCTCTGGCAGCAGGGTCGGTTCCCGCTCGACAAGCTGGTCACCACTTACCCGTTCGACCAGATCAACGCGGCCGAACAGGCCGCGCTGCGCGGTGCGGTGGTCAAGCCGGTCCTGGTCATGCCGGGGCCGGGCAACGGCGCGGCCTGACCGCGCTGCGGAACGGACGGCCCCGCGGTGTCCGCGGGGCCGTCCGGCCTGCCTACTGCGGGGTCGGCTGCTGCAACTCCTGCAGCGGATCGCGCCCCGCGGCCCGCTCGGCCTGCATGTGGTGGAAAGTGGCTGTGCCCGCGGCGATTCCGACCGGAATCGCGACGGCGAGTCCGCCGACGGTGGCCCCGAGACCACCGAACGCGACCGCACCCACCAGACAGGTGGCGGCCATGACGGGCAGGATCAGCGTGCCCGCCGTCGCGGCCGTCAGCAGCGTGCCGCCGGTGAGGATGCCGAACGGGCAGCCGATAGCCGCGCCGATCACCGATCCGGCGGCGCCGCCCACGGCGAACGCGCTGGCCATGTGGCCGTTGGCGACCTTGACCGCGACCAGAAGATCGATGGCCGTGGTGTTCTCCTCGGCGACCGGCGCGGCAGCGGGCGCCGCCGCGGGCGCGGCAGTGTCCTCGGCAGCGAGTCCGGTGGTGTCGATCGGCGTCCCGGCCACGGTCTGCCCGGCGCCGTCGCGCAGGTCGAATTGGCCGGCCCGCATCGCTACCGATCCGAGCGGGGTGGTGAGTACGGCCGCGCCGTTCGAGCCGCCGTCGGTGTACTGGATTCCCGGCGCCAGGGTGACCGACAGCGAGCCGGGCTGCGCGGCGTCCGAGAGCGCGGGATCGGCGGTGGCCGTGCCCGCGGCGATACCGAGCGCCACCGCGGTCAGGGCGGTCAGCGCCGGTCCCTGCGTTTTGAGCCTCATCCTTGTTCTCCTGAAGTAGCCGGAAGCTCCTGCGCGATAAGATTTTTGGAACGCAGCGAGTTGTACTGCCGATCCAGCTCGGCCAGCATCGACGGCGAGCCGGACAGGACCGCGCCCGCGGTGCCGCCGAGGAAGCCGAGCGTGCCCGCGCCGATGACGCAGCCGCCGATCACTCCGATCGGGGTGAGCACGGGCATCGGCAGCGTCAGGGTGCCGCCGGTCAGCGCGCCCAGCGGGCAGCCGATGACGAAACCGGCGGTGGCTCCGATCACGCGCCCGAGGCTGGAATCGACGGCGAACGCGGTGTTCACCGCGGCCAGCGCGTTCAGGTATTCGATCGTCGGGTCCACGGCGCGAGCGGGCTGGTCGACCGCCGCGACCTGCGCGGCGGGGACGGTGGCCGGACCGGTGGCCTCGGCGGCCGCGGCGCCGGAGCCGACGGCCGCCACGGCGGTGAGGGCCAGCGCGGTCAGCGCCGATACCCGGGTGAATTCTCTCATTGGCGAGATGTGCTTTCTGGACAGCAGCATGAAATCTCATGGAGCAGCGAATGATTGATGCCCGCCGGCAAGAGGAAACGGTCGGCGAGTCCCTGATTTATACCTGACGTCACCTTCAGATTTGTGAAGTTTCGTCGAATCGGTTCGGTAATCGCCGACCGCTTCTAGTCGGTCAGCCCGATCGCCCTGCTCCACATATCAGCTAGAAAGCGACCCGACTCGACCGGCGGCATCGGCCGCTTCGCGGGATCGAAAGAATAGGTCAGATAGCAGAATCGGTCCGCCATCGCGCACAACGCGCGGGCGGTGGCGGCGGGATTGGCGACCGGCGGGAAATGCCCGGCCTTCTCGCCATTCCGCAGTGCCGCTTCGACACTCCCCTCGATGGCGCGAGTGAGTTCGCGCCGCACCGAAGCCAGCGCCGGCTCGGTTTGGCAGACCTCTTCCCACACCTGATTGAACGCGGCGTGCTCGGCGTAGGTCTTGGTGTATTCGGTGAGCATTTCCACCAGCAGGGCCTTGCCGCCCTGACCCGACCAATTGACGTGACCGCCGTTGAGTGCGTCGTTCACATAGGAATGCACCAGTGCGGCCATGACATCGGAGCGGTCCTTGAAGTACTGGTAATAGGTACCCAGGCTGACTTCCGCGAGCTGACTGATCTGCGCGACCGAGGTAGCGCCGAAGCCCTGCCGTTCGAACAGGTCACGGGCGGCGTCGAGCAGTCGTTGCCGGGTGGCGGCGCCTTTGGTGCCGGGAGCCAGGATCTTGCCGTCCTGCCGCCGCGCGGGCAGTTGCTCCCGATCGGCATCGGCCTCTTGCGAAACCTTGCGCCCCACCGGAACCCGCGTCTTACCCACCTTGGCTGCCATGCCCGCTCCCCAGGAAGTCGAATTTTCGTTCGCCATCGTAGCCATATGATGTCAGATTCAGATTCGAGGGGCCGCGGGCGACGACCCGCGAGTCGCCGCCCGCCCGGGTCACTACCGCGTTCGATCGTGCCCGGTGCGCGCCAGATCATCCAGCTCCCGCGACACCTCTCGCTCGTGCTTGTCGAAGTCCTCGGCCGCGCGCCGCGGACTCCATCGGCCCCGGATCAGGAAGACGGTCGGCAGGAATACGAGCTGGCCGATGACGCACACCCAGAACCAGGTCTGCCACTGCCCGGGCAGATCGCGTTCGGCGGCCGCCACCTCGGGCCCGAATTCGGCCAGGACGGCCAGGTCGTCGGTCGCGGCGGTGACCACGCCCAAGCGCTGCAGCCCGACCTCGGCGACCGCGCGTACGGCCAGTTCCGGCGGAATCTGATCCCGCGGATACTTACCGAGCTCGGTGAACAGCGCCGGGTCCTCGGCGATGATCGCCAGCGCCGGTCCCGCGCGCCTCTCGGCGTCGTCGACATCGGTGCCGTGCTCCACGATCGGGGTGATACCGCTGACGATGACGGCGATCGAGATCGCGGCCATGACCATGATCAACCGGGTGGCCCAGCCCCAGATCGCCAGACCCACGATCGTCGCGGCGGGTCCGTGCCGTTCGATGTTCTCGGTGTAGCCCGCCAGCCACGGCCCGTAGGACACCGACCCGACGATGCCGAGCACGACCAGCGTCCCGACGAAGGTCGCGTACGAGGTGTCCTTGTCGGTGGCGATGGTGGCGAAGAAGCACATCACCGCGAGCGAGGCCAGCGAGCCGAGCAGGATGAACGGCTTACGCACCCGCAGCCGATCCGACAGCACGCCCGCGCCGACCAGGGCGAGCGCCTGCGCGGCCCAGGCCCAGTTGTTGAGTGAGTTCGCGCGCTGCTCCGGCCAGTCGTGGACGACGACGAAGAAGATGACGCTGTTGCCGACCATGGTCAGATAGAAGAGCAGCGAGAAGCCCACCCCGACGGCCGGCAGTACGACATCCGCGCGCAGGACACTGCGCAGGCTCGGGCGCTCCTGCGGCTCGGCGGGTTCCGCGCCGCGGGCCTCGATCAGATCGCGATCGTGGGTGGACACGATGACCTGGTTGCGGATGGCCGGGGCGAGGTCGCGCAGGCCGATGATCGCGAGTACCGCGACGACGATTCCGGTGCCGCCCGCGTAGCGGATCACGTCCTGCCAGGACGAGGTGTCGAGCGTGAGGCTGGCGACCACCGCGACCACCAGGCTGCCCAGCACCGGGCCGGTGTTCCACAAGCCCATCGCGGTGGCGCGGCCCAGCTGGGGCGAGAAGTCGCGGACCATCGTCGGGGAGGCGACCAGGATGAGTCCCTCGACGAATCCGGCCAGCACCGAGAGCAGCAGGAACGTTTCCTTGTTGGGCGCGTAGGGCACCGCGAAGGTGGTGATCAGGCCGACGAACAACAGCCCGTAGGCGACGATGTTCGCCCGGCCCCAGCGATCCGCCAGCCCCGCGGCCAGCGCGGCGATGGCACCCGCCAGGCCGCCGAGCAGTGAGGCGGCGGCGAGGAAGCCGTAGGACATGTCGAAGCTCTTCATCATCGACACCGCGACAGCGGGCGCCACATAGATCATGAAATAGAGCGAGACCGTGGCCAGCACGATGAGGGCGAGGTTTCGATACCGCGGCCCGTTCTCGGGATAGTGGTCGAGCTCGCGATGGAACAGGCGAGCTGCCGCGCTTTCGGCAGGCGGTCGCGGAAGGGGTGGTGCGACGGTCATGAGGTGACTCCGAGTTCAACATTGAATCGAGCGCACGCCACGGCGAGGAATGCGTGGCGGGGTGCGAGGCGAATAGCTGGCCGCGCGAGAACGGGCGGATCGCGGAGGCGGCCGCCTCCCATTATTAGTATGTGACGTCAGTCTCAGATTTTTGCTCAGGTCGGCCTGCGTGTCAAGGCTCACTCATTCCGAGCGCAGCACCTGCCACCACAGATCGGTCAGCAACCGCGCACTCTCGCGCCAGTCCATCGCGGCGCCGCGCTGATCGAAACTGTAAGTAAGGAAACAGAATCGGTCCGCCATGGCGGTCAGCGCCCGCGCGGTGGCCGCGGCGTCGCCGGGTGGATCCAGCACGCCGTGCTCGATGCCGCGGCGCAATTGCTGCTCGACGCCGCGTTCGAGAAAATGGGTGAGGCGGCGGCGCGCGTCGGCGAACGCCGGATCGATCTGGCAGACCTCCTCCCAGGCCCCGGCGAACGCGGCATTGCCGAGGTAGTCGCGCACATAGAAATCGAGCAGCGCGGCGATGCCCGCCCGGCCGTCGTCGACGCTCCAGGCCAGTGCCGCGTTGGACACCAGCGCGGCGACATAACCCAGCACGAGCGTCGACATGATGTGCGCGCGATCGGTGAAGTACTGATAGAAGGTGCCCTGGCTCAGCCCGGCGTGCTCGCTGATCTGGAGCACGCTCACCGCGCCGTAGCCGTGCTGCTCGAACAGGGTGCGCGCCGAGGTCAGCAGGCGTTGCCGGGTGAGCGCGCCGCGGCGGCCGAGCTTGCCGGTGCGGCCCTGCGCCCGGCCGCGGGCCAGCGGTTCGGTGACCGCGAGCAGGGCGGTCGCCGCCGCGGCGTCGAGATCGAACTCCGCCCCCGCGATCCGGATCGGCTCGGGCTCAGGCATATCGGCTCAGGTTGTCCACCGCACCGGTACCGAGATCAGGTCGCGGAAGGCCGGCAGATCCAGCCGCCGGCGCACCGCGTCCGCGTCGATCGACCAGTCGCTCATGAGCGGGATGAGTTCTGCCAGCGCCGAGCGGAGTTCGGACCGGGCCAGCCACGAGCCCAGGCAGACGTGCGGCCCGGAACCGAACCCGATGTGCTGGCGGGTATTTCGGTGGATGTCGAAGGTGCCCGGGTTGTCGAAGACCGCCGGGTCGCGGTTGGCGGCGCCGAACATCATCACGACGGTCTCGCCGGATCGCATAGTGTGCCCGTGCAACTCGACGTCCTCGGTGAGCCGGCGCGCGAATCCCTGGACGGGCGACTCGAATCGGATCACCTCCTCCACGGCGGCGGGGATCAGCGAGCTGTCCCGCCGCAACTCCGCGAGCTGCTCGGGGTGCGCTAGCAGGAGCAGGACCGCGTGGTTCAGCACCGAGGAGGTCGTCGCGTTGCCCGCGAGCATGAGCAGGCTGCAGAAGTCGATGATCTCGATCTCGGTGAGGGTGCCCTGCTCGTCCATCGCGGTGACCATCCGGCTGATCAGGTCGTCCCGCGGGTGCTGCCGCCGTTCCAGCATCGCGGTGCCGAAACACTGCACGGCTTCGCCGATCGCGGTGTTCAGCACCTCGAGATCGGGCTCCTCGACCCAGGCGGCGGAATTGAAAACCTCACTCCAGCGCCGATAGTCGGCCCAGCGCTCCGGATCGATACCCAGGTAGGCGCCGATCACCCTGGTCGGCATCTGCTCCGCGAACAGGGTGGCGAAGTCGAATCCGCCGTCCGCCCGGGTAGCCGCCACCTGCGCGACGAGTTGGTGCACCACCTCATCGATCCGGGCGCCCAGCGACTTCACCGTGCCCGGCGTGAACTCCTTGCTCAGGATCGACCGCAGGCGCTTGTGGGCCGGGTCGTCGGCGGCGACCATCGACGATCCGCCCGCTCCGGGGCGGTACGCGACGCCCTGCGCCGAGGAGTAGACCGTCGGCGTGCGCAACGCGCGTGCGACATCGGCGTGCCGGGTCAGCAGCCACACGTCGGGTTGCTCGAGCCGGAGCACCGGCGCTTCGGCGTGCAGCCGGGCGAAGGTCGGGTACGGGTCCTGCTGGAAGTCTTTGTCCCACAGATTGAACAGCAGCGGTTCACTCATACTCGGTCCTCCTTGACCGTGTCGCCGCGATCGGCGGCAACGGGATATCTCGGGTTGATCAGTTGCAAGCGCCGCAGCGTGTAGTCGTGCAGCGCCTTCAGCAGTTCTGGAGATCGGTGGTCGCAGCGGCCGTCGCGGATCGCGGTCGCGAGGGCGGACAACAGCTGTTCGTCGGATTCGATGGCAGCGGAGTCGAATCCGGGCTCGCCGGTGCCGATGTCTGGCAGCAAGGCGTGCAGGGCTCGTCGATCTTCATCGAAATATGCTGGTCCGGAGCGCACTTCGCGTTCGACGCCGCGCAGTGCGCGGGCGGCGACGCGGGCGTTGTAGCGCTCGGCTCCGGAGAGGGCCGCTCCCCCGGGCCCTTCGAGCCATTCGGCGACGGCTTCGAGCATGTCGGCCGCGTCCGGGATCATCTGCATCACAGGCCTTCCAGCAGCAGGAGTAGGTCGTATTCGGCCTCGATCAGGCGGCGGCCGATAGCGGCGAGTTCGACGCTGCGGACATCGCCGCGGCGGTGGATGTCGAATTGGGTAAGGCAGGTCACGGCCCATTTGAGGGTGCCGTAGGTTTCCCAGAAGCGGAGATCGGCTGGGCTGATGGGTCTTCCGCCCGCGGCGACGTAGGCCCGGAGCAGTTCGGCGCGTCCGGTGAAGCCGCCCGCCGGTTTGTCGTCGGCGCCGAAACGCCAGGCGCGCACGCAGAACCAGCCGAGGTCTTCGGCGGGCTGCCCGGCGTGGGCCAGTTCCCAATCGAGGACCGCGGACAGGCCGCTCTCTTCGACCATGAGGTTGCCGGTGCGGACATCACCGTGCACGAGTGCCGGAGCCACCGGCTCGGGCAGGTTCGCCGCGAGCCACCGGACGGCCAGTTCCAGCACCGGCGATTGCACGCCGGACCCGCGCAGGTACGAAACCAAGCCCGCCAGTGCGGATTCCGCGGTCGTCGCCGGACCGAGGAACCCGATCTGATCGACGCTCACCGTATGAATACGCGCGAGCGCCTCCCCTACTTGCGCCCCCAGCTTCGGACGCGCAGCGGCAAACCGCTCATCGCGCAGCAACTTCCGCGGAATGGTCTCCCCTTCGAGAAACTCCATCACGAAGAACGCGGGACTGTCCCCGTCCACGGATTCCGCGAGCACGCGGGGCACCGGCACGCCCGCACGATGCACGACACGCAGCAACTCGGCCTCGTCACGACGGCTGCTGGTCGGCACGCCCGGCCGGTCCCGGCGAATGATGATCGGCGCACTCCCCTGCCCCGTACGGAGTTGAGCGCGCCAGGTCTCGAGCGACGCGCCGCCGGTCAGCGGCCGTAATTCGGTCAGCTCGATCGGAGAGGCATCGACCGGGGCAGCGCCATGCGCTGGCATGGCCGCACTTATTGCGGCGGTGATGGATTCGGCGAATGCCGAGCGGGCTGATGTGGTCATCGGCGAGTTCCTTCCGGGTCGGGTTCGCGGGTAGACGCGTAGGTCTGTCGGAGCTGGTCTTTGCGCAGTTTGCCGGTGGCGGTGCGGGGCAGCGGTCCGTCGTGGATTTCGATGGCGCTGGGGATCTTGAAGGCCGCCAGGCGCTCCCCTACTCGTGCGCGAGCGGCCTGCTCGTCGAACCGCTCCGGTGTGACCGGATCGGCCAGGCGGACGATCGCCAGCACCTCCTCGCCCAGCCGGGGGTGCGGGCGCCCGATGATCGCGGCCTCGGCGATCTGCGGATCGTCGCCGAGGATGTGCTCGATCTCGGCGCAGTAGACGTTCTCGCCGCCGCGAATCACGATGTCCTTGCTGCGGTCGGTGATGTAGAGGTTGCCGTGCTCGTCGAGGCGGCCGAGGTCGCCGGTGCGCAGCGCGCCGTCGAGGAAGGCCGCCGCGGTCTCGGCGGGGCGATTCCAGTATCCGCGCACGATATTGGGTCCCGCCAGCACTATCTCGCCGACTGTCCCCGGCGCGACCCGCCGGCCGTCCTCGTCCACGATGCCGACCTCGACGACCGGGCACGGACGCCCGACGCTGGTCGGGTTCGCCGTATAAGAGTCGCCGATGTTCGTGGTCGCGTTGGCCGAGCTCTCGGTCAGCCCGTACCCGACGCCGACCGACGCGTTCGGCATCGCCCGCCGGATCGCGGTGACCAGGCTCGGCGCGGACGGCGCGCCCCCGTATCCGACGTAGGTGACGCTGGACAGGTCCCGCCCCGCCCCCGCCTCGACGATCGCCTGGATCGTGGTCGGCACGCCCATCAGCCGGGTGAGCCGCTCGCGTTCGATCAGCTCGACCGCCACGTCGGCGTCGAACTTGTTGAGCAGCACGAGTTTCGAGCCCTGCGCTACCGCCGCGACCAAGGTCGCGTGACATCCGGTCGCGTGGAACAGCGGGACGGTCACCAGCACGCTGGCCTGCGGTGGGGTCGCGGGAGCCGCCACCGGCTCGGCGAGCCGCGCCGCCGCCGCACCCCAATACAGCAGGTTCATCACATTGGTCGTCATGTTCCGATGCGTGCCGACCGCGCCCTTGGGGCGGCCGGTGGTGCCGGAGGTGTAGAAGATGGTGGCGTCGTCATCGGGATCGATATCGACTGCGGGCAAGGCGAATTCGGCGTCCAGCTCGATCTCGGCCAGTTCGCGCACGCTCGCCGCACCCGGCGCTTGGGCCGGGCCGTCGAGGGTGATCACATCGATCCGGTCGAGCCGCCCGGACAAGCGGGCCAACCGGGCCGCATCGGCAAAAAGGACCGTCGCCCCACTGTCCCGGATCGCGTACTCCAGTTCGTCGCCGGCGCCCCAGCTGTTGAGCGGGACGACGACCGCGCCGGCCGCCGCGGCACCCCAGAAGGCGACGCTCCACTCGATCCGGTTGCTGGCGGCGACGGCGACCCGAGCACCGGGCCGCACGCCCAGCTCGGCGACCAGCCAGCGGGCCACCGCGGCCGCGGCCCGCGCATGGCGGGCATAGGTCCAGCGCTGCTCACCGTGGACCAGATACTCCAGCTCGCCCCAGGTGAGCGAGTTCGCGAGGAGTTCGGCCAGGCTGCGGGGCGCATTGCGCCACACCCGCATCCGGCGGCCGTGGACCGCCTCGGTCACGACCTCGAACGGCTGCCCGGCCGCGGTGAGTTCATCGGCCACCCGGGTGGCGTCGGGAACCTCGATCGACATGTAGCGCCCTACTTTCCGCTGCGCTGCGTTCAGATGATTGACGGCAGGTGCCGCTCGCATTATCGTAATCTGACGTCAGGTTCAGATTCAAGGCTTTGCCCCGCGCTCGCGGTTACGGCAGACCTGCATTCACTCAGCGAAGAGGACCACCATGGAAGCGGCATCCACCACCGGCGACGTGTCCATCCCGTCGCGTTTCCGCGCAGATCCGGACTGGGCTCGCTCCTCGAGCGCGGGCTTTCGTAAGTTGGTCGGCCCCGACCCGGACCCGACCCAGGCCGAACTCGACACCATCGTCGCGGGCCTGACCAGCAGCGATCCGCTCGGCGCGACACTGGCCGACGCGATCGCCGCGCGCGAGGTAACGCTCAAACAATTCCGCGAGGTACTCGCCGGCGGGCTGCGCCCCGACAGCCCGGAGCCGCTGCGGGCGTTCTTCACCGAGGTGCAGGCCCGCCCCGACTGGGTCGACGACCAGTTGCTGGTCCGCGGCGCGGAACTGATGCGCCAAGCCGGCACTGTGATGGTCGACGTCCTGGACACCGCGCTGGTCAACGGCTACCGCAGTTCGGCGAACACATTGCTGCTCAACCTGACCGGCGGACTGTCCCACCGGCCCCTGCGCCGCCTGGGCGAGACCCTGAAGTGGACCGTGGAGTGCGTGCGCGCGGGCGGGCTGGACCGCGACCGGCAGGGCTGGCAACTGACCGTGCACGTCCGCCTGATGCACGCCCTGATCAACCGGCACTACGCGCGCGACGCCGAGTGGGACTTCGCCACCTACGGGATGCCGATCAACCAGGCCGATCAGGGCGCCACCCTCGGATTGCATTGCAGCTACTACCTCTTGGGGGTCCGGCTGCTCGGCATGCCGATCACGCGCGGGCAGTCGGCGGCGGTGATGCACCTGTGGCGCTACATCGGCTGGCTGCTCGGAGTCCAGGACTACTGGCTGCCCCGCGACGAGGCGGACGGGCGGCGCAAGTTCTACCACCTGTCGGTGACCGCGCCGGGCCCCGACGACAACTCGCGCCTGCTCGCGGCGGCGTTCGAAACAGCGCGGGCGGAGATCCACTACCCGCGCTTCGGTAAGGCGATGCACCGCTATCACTCCGCCAAGACCCGCAGCATCTTCAGCGTGCTCATCGGCCGCCGGGGCCTGCGCGAGGATCTGGGCCTGACCGCGTCCTGGCCGTGGTATTTCCTGCTGCGCGTGCCGGCCAATCTCGTGCTGCACGGCATCATCGCGAACCTGCCCGGCGGTCGCGCGCTGATGCTCGCCCGCGGCGAGCGTCAGCTCGACATCGCGCTGTCCCGGCTCTTCCCGGACGGCCCGGCCGCCATCGGCCAACTACGCCACGGCAATTGACTTCTCGCTCAACCACTTTCGGAGACTCATCATGACCGACACGAACACCGCCGAACCGGTGGTGCTGACCGAGGTGCGCGACGGCATCGCCGTCGTCACCCTGAACCGGCCACAGGCCCGCAACGCCATCGACTACGCGGTGGCCGTCGCGGTCGCCGCCGCGATGGACGAGTTCGACGCCCGCGCCGACGTGCGCGTCATCGTGCTCACCGGGGCGGGCCCGACATTCTGTGCCGGAATGGATCTCAAGGCCTTCCTCCAGGGCGAGGTGCCCGCGCTGCCCGGCCGCGGCCTGGCCGGGCTGACCGAGGCGCCCCCGGGCAAACCGCTCATCGCCGCCGTCGAAGGACATGTCCTGGCCGGCGGATTCGAGATCGCGCTGGCCTGCGACCTGATCGTCGCGGCCGACACCGCGTCGTTCGGCCTGCCCGAGGTCAAGCGCGGGCTCGTCGCGGCCGGTGGCGGACTGCTGCGGCTGCCCAAACGTATCCCCTACCAGGTCGCACTGGAAACGGCGCTGACCGGCAACCCTCTGGACGCGCACCGCGCGTACGCGCTGGGCTTGGTGAACCGCCTCGCCGATCCCGGCAAGGCCCTCGCCACCGCCCTCGAACTGGCGCAGGAGATCGCCGCCAACGGCCCCCTCGCGGTGCAGGTCACCAAACAGGTGCTGAGCCGGTCCGCGGCGTGGTCCCCGCAGCAGATGTGGGAGCAGCAAAGCGCCCTCACCACACCGGTATTCGTCTCGGCCGACGCCCGCGAGGGCGCGGCGGCCTTCGCCGAGAAGCGCGCACCCCACTGGACCGGTCGCTGACCGCGACCCGGCAATCACCAAGGAGAACAATGGACATCAAGGGAACCTCGGCCGTCGTCACCGGCGGCGCCTCCGGGCTCGGCCTGGCCACCGCGCAACGGCTGCTCGAACACGGCGCCAGCGTGGTGCTACTGGACCTGCCCACCTCCCAGGGCGCGCAGGTCGCCGCGGAACTGAGCGAACAGTTCTCGGGCACCGCGCATTTCGCGCCCGGTGACGTGCGCGACGAGGCGACCGTTCAGGCCGCGATCGCCCGGGCCGCCGAACTGGCGCCGCTGCGCGTCGCGGTGAACTGCGCGGGCACCGGCAATGCCATCCGCACGGTCGACAAAACTGGAAAGCCGTTCCCGCAGGCCGACTTCGAGCGCATCGTCGGCATCAATCTGTTCGGCACCTTCAACGTGCTGCGCCTGGCGGCCGCCGAGATGACGAAGAACGAGACCCGCGACGGCATGCGCGGCGTCATCGTGAACACCGCCTCGGTCGCCGCGTTCGAAGGGCAGATCGGCCAGGCCGCCTACTCCGCCTCCAAGGGCGGCGTCGTCGGCCTGACCGTTCCGGTCGCCCGGGACCTGGCCGTCTGGGGCATCCGGGTGGTCACCGTCGCACCGGGTCTGATGCACACCCCCATTCTCGGCGAGCTCTCCCAGGAGGTACTCGACGCGATCGGCAGCGGCGTGCCCCATCCGTCCCGCCTCGGGCGGCCCGCGGAATTCGCGCACCTGGTCGGCGCGATCGTCGAGAACGACTACCTCAACGGCGAGGTCATCCGCATCGACGGCGCGCTGCGCCTCCCGCCCAAGTAGATCCGTAATCCGCTCGTATCCAAGGAGTTCAACAATGCGTGATGCTGTCATCGTCGAAGCGGTCCGGACCGCGATCGGGCGCGGTAAACCGGGCGGGGCGCTGGCGGGTGTGCACCCCGTCGACCTGTCCGCCCAGGTCCTGCAAGACCTCGAGGCCCGCACCGGCCTCGACGCGGCCGGTGTGGACGATGTGATCTGGGGCTGCGTCTCCCAGGTCGGTGAGCAGGCCGCCGACATCGCCCGCTACGCGGTGCTGGCCGCGGGCTGGCCGGAGTCCGTCCCGGGCGTCACGGTGGACCGGCAGTGCGGATCCTCGCAGCAGGCCGTGCATCAGGCGGCCGCCGGGGTGATCGCCGGGCAGTACGACATCGTCGTGGCCGGCGGCGTCGAATCGATGTCGCGGATCCCGATGGGCGCCGCGTTCGTCGAAGGCAAGCTGGGCATCCCGTTCAGCTCGGGCATCACCAACCGGTATCCGGGCGTCGTGTTCAACCAGGGCGTCAGCGCGGAGATGATCGCGGCCGAATACGGTTTGAGCCGTACCGAAGTCGATGAGCACGCGCTGGAATCCCATGCGCGCGCGGCCGCCGCGATCGACGCGGGGCGTTTCGCCGCCCAGATCTCGCCGGTCACCGTCCGGCACGAGGACGGCACCCAGCACCAGGTCACCGTCGACGAGGGCGTTCGCCGCGACGGCACCCCGGAAACGCTTGCCCGGCTGCGCACCTCGTTCGCCGAGGACGGCGTCGTCACCGCCGCGAACGCCTCGCAGATCTCCGATGGCGCGGCCGCGATCCTGGTCACCACCAGCGAGATCGCCGCGGCCAACGGCTGGACGCCGCTGGCGCGCTTCCACACCGGCACCGTGCTCGGCGTCGACCCCGTGACGATGCTCAAGGGCCCGATCCCGGCCACCGCGAAGGTCCTGGACCGCGCGGGCCTGCGGATTTCCGATATCGGCGCCTTCGAGATCAACGAGGCCTTCGCGTCGGTGACGCTGGCCTGGCTGCGCGAGACCGGTGTCGAGCCCGAGCTGCTCAATCCGAACGGCGGCGCGATCGCGCTCGGCCATCCGCTCGGCGCCTCCGGCGCGCGTTTGATGACAACTCTGCTACATCACATGCGGGACAACAATATTCGCTACGGACTCCAGGCAATGTGTGAAGGGGGCGGCCAGGCCAACGCCACCGTTCTCGAACTGCTCTGAGCCACTCCGCATCCCCTAAGGATCGACTATGGCTATCGCCATCAGTGAAGACCACCGGATTCTCGCGGCGACCGTGGATTCCTTCTTGACCACGCACAAGGCCCGCACGGCCGCCCGCGAGCTACTGGAGGCGCCCGGGGTCCGCCGACCGGACTATTGGACCGCGGTCGCCGAACTCGGACTGCTCGGCATCCATCTCCCCGAAGCGCACGGCGGGGCCGGATACGGCCTGCCCGAGCTGATCATCGTCGCCGAGCAGTTCGGGCGGCACGTGGCAGCGGGTCCCCTGCTGCCGACGGTCACCGCCTCGGCGATCGTCGCGGAGCTCGGCGGGCCGGCGCTGGCCGAACTGCTGCCCGATCTCGTCGACGGAAGCCACACCGCGGCAGTCGGATTCGGCGGCACCGTGCGGTTGACCGACGGTGCGCGCGCCTCCGGCGAGGCGACGGTGCTGGGCGGCGCGGGCGCGGACCTGCTGATCCTGGCCGCGGGCGAGGACCTGCTGGTGTTCGACACCGGCCGCGACGGCGTCCGGGTCGAGGTCCCGTTCAACATCGATCCCTCCAGGCCCTCCGCCTACGTCAGCCTGCACGAGGTGGCGGTGCGCGCCGAGGAGGTGATCGCCGGCGGCCGCGCCCGCGCACTGGCGCTCCAGCGTCTGCTGGCCGCCGCCGAAGCGGTCGGCGGCGCGCAGACCTGCACGGAACTGTCGGTCGACTACGCCAAGACCCGCGAGCAGTTCGGCCGCACCATCGGTTCCTTCCAAGCCGTGAAGCATCACTGCGCGAACATGCTGGTGGCCACCGAACTCGCCACCGCCGCGGTGTGGGACGCGGCGCGGGCACACGCCGAGGGCCCCGAGCAGTTCGCCCTGGCGGCGGCGGTCGCGGCCCGGCAGGCGGTCCCCGCGTTCACCGGCAACGCCAGCCTGAACGTCCAGGTGCACGGCGGCATCGGTTTCACCTGGGAGCACGACGCGCACCTGTATCAACGCCGGGCGCTGGCGCTGGCGGCGTTCGTCGACCCCGCGGCCGCCGCCACCGACATCGCCGAGTTCGCGGGCGCCGGCCGCACCCGGGCCTTCGCGATCGAACTTCCGCCGGAAGCCGAGGCGCACCGGCCTGCGATCCAGGCAGTGGCCGCCGGCCTCGCGGCCCGGCCGGACAGCGAACGCCGTACCGCCCTGGTCGAATCCGGCTATCTGATGCCGCACTGGCCCAAGCCCTTCGGCGTCGAGGCCGCGGCGGCCGAGCAGTTGATCATCGACGAGGAGTTCGCCGCCGCCGGCATCTCGCGTCCGGTCCTCGGCATCACCGGCTGGGTGATCCTGACGGTGATCCAGCACGGAACACCTGAGCAGATCGAGCGTTTCGTGCGCCCGGCCCTGCGCGGCGACCTCGTCTGGTGCCAGCTGTTCAGCGAGCCCGCGGCGGGCTCCGACGCCGCCGGCATCCGCACCCGCGCGCGGCGCACCGACGGCGGGTGGCTCGTCACCGGCCAGAAGGTGTGGACCAGCGGCGCGCACCAGTCCGGCAAGGGCCTGGCCACGGTGCGGACCGACCCCGAGGCGCCCAAGCACCGCGGCATCACCACGATGGTCATCGACATGCACGCACCGGGCGTCGAGGTGCGGCCGCTGAAAATGGTCACCGGGCACAGTGAATTCAACGAGGTCTTCTTGACCGACGTGTTCGTGCCCGACGACGACGTGCTCGGCGCGCCGAACGCCGGCTGGGCCGTCGCCCGCGCCACCATGGGCAACGAGCGGGTCAGCATCGGCGGCGGGCAGGGTGGCGGCGGCACCATCGATCTCGACCTGGTCGAGCTGCTGCGCCGCACCGGCAACCCGCTGGCCGGCAGCGCCGCGGAACTCGGTGCGCTGCTGGCCGAACAGCAGTCGCTGACACTGCTCAACCTCCGCAGCGCCGAACGCGCCCTCACCGGGGCGGGCCCGGGACCCGAGGGCAACATCACCAAGCTGGTGCTCGCCGAATTCCTGATCAAACGGGCGGAATTCGCGATGTCGCTGCTCGGGGCCGATGGCGCCTTCTTCACCGAAACCTCGCACGCAGCAGTCCTTTCCGCGCTCAGTGCCCGCGGCATGACGATCGCCGGCGGCACCTCCGAGATCACCCGCAATCAGATCGCCGAGCGCATCCTCGGCCTGCCGCGCGACCCGCTCCTGAAATAGAGGAAGACAAGCTATGACCCACGACATCGAAGTCCTGCGCGGCAAGACCCGGGAGTTCATCGACCACCGCGTCATTCCCGCCGAAGCCACGATCGAGGCGGGTGGCGCCGCCGCGTTCGAGGCGGTCGAGGCCCTCAAGAAGGAAGCCAAGGCCGCGGGCCTGTGGGCCCTGGGCCATCCCACCCACCTGGGCGGCGGCGGCCTCTCGCTCTATGAGTTCGCCCTGCTCAACGAGATCATCGGCCGCTCCGAATACGGGCAGCAGGCCGTCGGCAGCATCACCATGCAGGACGCGATCATGCTCGACCGGCACGGCACCGAGCAGCAGCGGCGACAGTGGCTGCAACCCATGGTCGACGGGGCGATCTATCCCAGCGTGTCGATGACCGAGCCGGAGGTCGCCGGTTCCGATCCGACCCGGATCCGGACCACCGCGCGGCTGGACGGCGAGCACTGGATCGTCAACGGCCACAAGTGGTTCACCACCGGCGCCAGCGGCGCGGCGTTCACGACGGTGTTCGCCGTCACCGACCCGGACGCCACCAGCCCGCACCGCCGGATCTCGGCCATCGTGGTCCCCAAGGGCACCCCGGGCATGGAGATCGTCCGCGTCATCAAGACGATGGGCTCGGACAGCGGCGATCACTGCGAGATGCGCTTCACCGACGTCCGGGTGCCCGCCGATCACGTCCTCGGCACACGCGGTGCGGGCTTCACCATCTTCCAGGACCGGGTCGGGCCCGGGCGGATCTTCCACGCCATGCGCTGGCTGGGCCAGGCCCAGCGCGCCCTGGAACTGATGGTCGAGCGGGCGAAGACCCGCGAGGCGCACGGCTCGCTGCTGGCCGACAAGGGCGAGATCCGCCGCTACATCGCCGAATCCGTCGCCGAGATCCAGGCCTCGCGCCTGCTCACCCTGGACGCGGCCCGCCGCTACGACCAGGACGGGCGGGCCAGTCTGGAGATCAGCCTGATCAAGTTCTACGGGGCCCGGATGCTGCACAACGTCATCGACCGCGCCATCCAGGTGCACGGCGCGCTGGGCGTCAGCGAGGACACGCCCCTGGAGAACATGTACCGGCACGCGCGCTACGCGCGGATCTACGACGGGCCCGACGAGGTGCATCGCATGGTGGTCGCCCGCAAGGCACTCGCGGGCGAAACCCCCTGGGACAAGCCGTGACGGACCGGCCAGTTCGGATCGCCAACTTCAGCGGCTATCTCGGTGACCGGTTCACCGCCGTCGACGAGGCCCTGGCCGGTGACCCGGTCGACGTGCTGGTCGGCGACTACCTCGCCGAGATCACCCTGGCCGCGCTCTCGGCCCGGCACCACGCCGATCCCGGCCTGGGCTACGTCGAGTATTTCCTCGACCAGTTGCGCCCGCACCTGGGTACCCTCGCGCAGCGCGGCATCAAGGTGATCACCAACGCGGGCGGCTTCAATCCGGCCGCGCTGGCCGGGGTGCTGCGGGAGGAAATCGCCGACGCCGGTGCGGATCTCACCGTCGCCCACGTCGAGGGCGACAACATCGTGGCGCGGCTACCGGAGCTGCGCGGCGCCGGCCACACCCTGGACAACCTCGACTCCGGGGCCCCGCTGACCGCGTGGCAGGCCACGCCGATCGCCGCGAACGCCTACCTGGGCGGCTGGGGTATCACCGCGGCGCTGGCCGCCGGCGCCGACATCGTGGTGTGCGGGCGCGTCACCGATGCCGCGCTGACCTCGGGGCCCGCCGCCTGGTGGCACGGGTGGGACCGCCAGGACTGGGACGCGCTGGCCGGCGGTGTCGTCGCCGGGCACATCATCGAGTGCGGCGCGCAGGCCGTCGGCGGTAACTTCTCCGGATTCGGCACGGTCGAGCGGATGCTCGTGCCGGGCTTTCCGATCGCCGAGATCGCTTCCGACGGAAGCTGTGTCATCACCAAGCACGCGCGCGACGACGGCGCGGTGACCGTCGACACCGTGACCGCGCAACTGGTCTACGAGATCCAGGGACCGCGCTATCCGAATCCCGACGTCACCGCGCACCTGGAGCAGCTTCGCCTCACCCCGATCGGGCCCGATCGCGTCGAGGTGCGCGGTGCGCTCGGATCGCCGCCGCCCGCCACGACGAAGGTCGCGCTGTTCGGCGTGCTCGGCTACAGCATCGTCAACACCATCTATGTCACCGGACTCGCAGTGGCACAGAAGCTTTCGCTGATCGAGGCGCAACTGAGCCGGGAGCTGCCGGCAGGCGTCGCGATCGATCTCACGCCGATCGGTGTCGTCGCCGAGGACCCCGCGTCCCAGTGGGAGGCCACCATCGCGGTCCGGATCATGGCCACGGCCGCGACCGCCGAGGCCTTGACGCGCTACAACCTCGCGCGCCGGGTCGGCTCCCTCTATCTACAGACCATCCCCGGCTACTTCCACGACGGTGGCGCCCGGCTGCACACCACGGTGCTGCCGCGCGTCGACTACTGGCCGGGCCTGCTGCCGATGACCGAGCTCGAGCACCGCATGGTGACCGGCGACGGCCACGTCAGCCCGATCGCGCCACCGCGGACAACGCACCCGGTGCACCAGCCCGTCGAGCCCGAACCGGAAGCGCCGCCGGTATCCGACCGCGTGCGCCGGGCACCGCTGGGCACGATCGCCTACGCGCGCAGCGGCGACAAGGGCGGCAACAGCAACGTCGGGATCTGGACGCCGGACGAGCGGGCCTGGCCCTGGCTACGGCGATATCTCAGCACCCAGGAGGTGCGCCGGCTGCTGCCCGAAACCGAACACCTCGAGATCGTGCGCCACGAGTTCCCGCACCTGCGGGCGGTGCATTTCGTGCTGCGCGGGCTGCTGGGCACCGGTGGTTCGTCGAACCTGCGCGTCGACCAGGTCGGCAAGGCCGTCGGTGAGTACCTCCGCGCGAAACAGGTGCTGATACCCGAGGACCTGTTCGCCGGCGGGAGCGACTGATGCGCATCGAAGACTTGACCGCGCAATGGCTCGCCGACGCGCTGGGAACCGGCGTGCGCGGAGTCCACGATCTGCGCTACAGCCCGCTGGGCACGGGCCAGGTCGCCGACACCTATCGGCTGAGCTTCGGCACCGGCGGGACCGACCGCGCCTCGGCGGTGCTGAAGGTGACCTCCGCGGACCCGGTGAGCGCCGCCACCGCGGTGCAGCAGCGGGTGTATCTCCGTGAAGTCCGGTACTACCAGGCGCTGGCCCCCGGCCTCGACATCAGCGTGCCGCGCTGCCTGCACGCGGAGATCGACACCACGAGTGCGGATTTCGCACTCCTGCTCGAAGACCTCGCACCGTGCCGTCCGGGTGACCAGCTCGTCGGCTGCTCGGTGGGCGAAGCCGAGCTGGCCCTGCGCCAGGCCGCCGAACTGCACGCGCCCTGGTGGGACAAGGGCGAACTCGGAGAGTTCTCCTGGCTCCCGCAGCCCTTTCTGGATCTCGCGCCCGCGGTGCTGGACCTGCTGTCCGACGCCTTCGACGACTTCGGCCAGCGGTACGCCGGCGCCCTCGAACCGGAGGTGCTCGACATCGGCCGGCAGCTCTTCGACCGGCTGCCACACTATTTCGCCCTGCACACCGCGGCACCGCCGACCGTGCTGCACGGCGATCTGCGTCCTGACAACCTCCTGTTCGACGCCGCCGACGGCACCCGGCCGGTCGTAGTCGTGGACTGGCAGACGGTGCAGCGCGGACCCGGGATGCTGGATGTCTCCTACTTCCTGGGCGGCAGCCTCGATCCCGGCACCCGCCGCAGCGCCGAACGCGGCCTGGTCGCGCTCTACCACGACCAGTTGCGGCGGCTCGGGGTCCGCGACTACTCGTTCGAGGACTGCTGGCGGGACTACGTTCGCTTCTCCTTCCAGGGCTATTTCACGGGTGTCACCTCGGCCATGATGGTCGAGCAGACCGAGCGCGGCGATCGGATGTTCACCCATATGGTGCGCCGGGCGGCCCGCCATATCTCCGATCTCGACGCGATCAGCCAGCTGTACTGAGACAAGGAACAACGCCATGCTGATTCCGTTCGACGACTATCCGGTGCATCAGACCGCACTGCCGCTGGCCCACGCCGGCGCCGGCGGTGCGGATCACTATGACCGTCTCTGGTTCAACGGCTTTCGGGACGACCTCATGTTCGGCGTCGCCTTCTGCCACTATCCGAACCGGACACTGATGGACGGGGCCTTCTCCGTGCTGCGAGCGGGCCGCCAGACCTCGCTGTTCGTGAGCGGGCGCGCGAATCCGAACCCGGTCGACACCCGGATGGGGCCGATGCGCATCGAGATCGTCGAACCGATGCGGGTCAACCGTGTGCTGGTGGACGACCCGGAGCACGGAATTTCCGCCGACCTCACCTACACGGCGACGACACCGGCGTTCGAGGAGGTGCGGCAGAACTGGCGGACCGGCAGCCGTACGACCATGGACAGCACCCGGGCGACCCAGTGGGGGCAGTGGACCGGCACGATCGATCTCGACGGGGAGACAATCGATCTCGGGGACGACACGTTCGCCACCAAGGATCGGTCGTGGGGGCAGCGCACCACCCCGGGCAACGCGGTGGGTGCGCCGCTGCCGCCGCAGCCGTTTCTCTTCCTCTGGTCACCGATACATTTCGAGGACCACTGCTTCCACTTCCTCGTGTTCGAGAACCCCGACGGTTCACAGTGGGCGCACGACGCGGTGCTGGTACCCAAGAACGACAGTTCCGGTGCCCCAGCGAAATTGGCGCGGGTCGAACACGACATCCAGTGGACGCCGGGGCAGCGCTGGTCGCGTTCCGCGACGCTGACCGCGCATCTACTCGACGGCGGGAGCGAGACACTGGAGTTGCGGCCGCTCTCGCGATTCCAGATGAAGGGCCTGGGTTACGCGCATCCGCGGTGGGGCCACGGGCGGTGGCACGACGAGCTCGCGGTCGGCGTCGAACGGATCGACACCGACGCGCTGGAGCCCCTCGCACCCGAGAATCTGCATGTGCAGCAACTGGTTCGAGCGACCTGGCGCGGGCAAACCGGCCTCGGCGTGCTGGAGCAGATCATTCTCGGCCCGCACGAGCGGTACGGGTTCCGGGAGTTCCTCGACGGCGCGGGCGCGGCGCGGTGACCGAGCCCACCCTGACCCAGCGGCTCGAGACCGCGATCGCCGCACCCGCCACCGACGACGCCTTCGACCCGCACGCCGAACTGACCGGGCTGCTCGCCGAAGTCGCCGTGCGTCCGGCCGACAGCGGTGGCGACATCACCTTCCGCGGCGCGGACCCGATCGTGCCGAGCACGTTGCGCCTGGGTGGCGCGGCGGCGATCGCGCTGGCCGCCAAATCCGTTGCCATCGCCAAACTCTGGCGTTTGCGCGGCGGGGCGAGCCAGGACATCGCCGTGGATCTGCGCACCGCTCCGCACCGGTTGTGCCCGTTCTACGACCGCCGCTGGGAACTGCTCAACGGCTATCCCCCGGCCGCCCCGGCCAATCCGAGCAACGCGTTCGGGTTCCGGTTCTATCGCACGGCCGACGACCGCTGGGTGATGCCGCTCAACCTCTACCCGAAGATCAAGGTGCGCGCCCAGCGTCTACTGAGGGTTCCCGATACCGAGAGCGCGGTGGCGGCGGCCGTCGCGCGCTGGAACGCGGCCGACCTCGAATCCGCCGGGGCGGAGGCCGGTGTGGTCTTGCCGATGCTGCGCACGACCGCGGAGTTGCTGGGCGAACCGCACTACCGTCAGTCGCTGGCGGAGTCGCCGCTGATCGAGATCACCCGTATCGGCGACAGCGACCCCGAGCCGCTGCCCTTCGCCGACGCGCCCCTGTCCGGAATAAGGGCGCTGGGCATGGGTCATGTCATCGCCGGCGCCGGGGTCGGCCGGGCGCTGGCGCTGCACGGCGCCGATGTCCTGAACCTGTGGCGGCCCACCGAATTCGAGCACGATTCCGCCTACGCCAGCGCCAACGTCGGCGTGCGCTCGGCCACCGTCGATCCCACCGATCCGCAAGGCGCGCAACTGATCCGCGCGCTGCTGGCCGACGCGGACGTCTTCTTCGCCAACCGGCGGCCGGGCTATCTGGACCGGATCGGGCTCTCGGCGGCCGAGGCCGCGGACCTGCGGCCGGGCCTCGTGCACGCCACCGCCTCGCTCAACGGCGCGCACGGGCCGTGGGCGGACCGGGTCGGATTCGACCAGACGGCCGGAAGTCTCGCCGGCATGATGCTGCTCGAGGGCGGCGGTGACGCGCCGGCGTTGCCGCCGATCCTGGTCGTCAACGACTACATCGTGTCCTGGTTGACGACCGTGGGCATCGTCGAGGCACTGGCCCGCCGCGCCCAGGAGGGCGGCAGCTATCGCGTCCACGTCTCGCTCACCCGCGCCGCCCTGTGGATCCTGACCCTGGGCATCTTCGACAAGAGCTACGCTCACGACACCGCCGGTCGCGGCGCCGAACACGCCTACCTGGATCCGGAAACCTTCACTGCCCAAACACCTTTGGGCCGATACCAGGGCGTCACCGAGCAGGTCTTCATGTCCGCGACACCGGGTGCGTACTCGCCGGTGCTGGTCCCCCGCGGCTCCAGCGCCGCGACTTGGTTCACCCGGGCCGGGTGAACCGGGTCAGGACTCGGCCTGCTGACTCATCAACAGCTGGACGATGGACTGCACGAAGCCCTCGATCCGCTCGCGCGGATACGCGTCCGGTTCGTTGACCGCCAGGCGCCCGAGCATCTCGGCGATGGTGAGCAGCGAGTTGGTGAGCAGCGCCGAGTCCATCCGCGCCCACCGCGCGTCGATGGCCAGGCCGATCCGCACCAGCGCCTCGGCCTGATCGAAGATGCCCGCCCGGGAGCTGCGGATGGCGTCGCGGTACTCGTCGGGCGCGCTGCCCGGGCCCGCGAGCACGAGCCGCCATCGGGTGGGGTTCTCCAGCGCCACCGCCACGAACGCCTCGACCGTCGCCGAGGCGGCGACCACCGGGTCCGCGCCGATCAGATCGACCGGCAGGGTGTCGGAGACCTGTTCCAGCGCCAGATCGCGTTCGCGCTCCAGCAGCGCTTCCACCAGCTCGGCGCGGGTTTTGAACACCGTATAGAGCACCGGTTTGCCGACTCCGGCCTCCTGCGCGACGGCTTCCATGCTCAGCTCGTGCAATTCGACTCGCCCGAGCACCGCGAAGGCCGCGTCCAAGAGCTGGGCGCGCCGCTGTTCGGCGGGCAAGCGCGGCGCGTACCGCCGGCGCGGCCGTTCCGTGGATCGAGTTGTGCTCACTGCCGATTCGCCTCCATCGGCCCCATCCTGCCAGTTCGCGGGTTCGATCTGCACCCCTACCCTAACAAAAGCTACGCGCCCGTTGTATTCACTGCGCACAATTGCTACGGTGGCGTTGTATTCGCTGGAACCGCAGAGGAGCCACCATGACCTTCGATCCGACCACACTCCGCCGGGAGGATTACGGCTTCTTCGGGCCCGATTCCCCGAGCTGGAAGATCTGGACCGCCCCGACCGCC
Organism: Nocardia sp. NPDC050712; assembly: GCF_040654295.1. Taxonomy (NCBI): domain Bacteria; kingdom Bacillati; phylum Actinomycetota; class Actinomycetes; order Mycobacteriales; family Nocardiaceae; genus Nocardia; species Nocardia sp. NPDC050712. Next base: position 282,317 of record NZ_JBFAHT010000002.1, on the reverse strand, counting down.
GTGATCGGATTCCAGCGTGCGGTGGCGCTCGAGTTCTTCGACCCGTTCCTGACCGCGTCGGTCTCGGACACCGCCAAGATCTACTCCGATCCGCGCACCCGGCTCGATATGACCTTCGCGTACTTCCTGATCGTCGCGATCGGCGATACGCCGACCGCGATCAAGGCGTCCGAGCACCTGATGGAGCTGCACGCGCGCTCGACCGGCATCGAACCGGTCACCGGCCGGCGATACAGCCCCAACAACCCCGAAACCCAGCTGTGGATACACCTCACCGGCTGGCACTCGGTGCTCAAGGCCTACGAGATGTTCGGCCCGGGGCAGCTCAGCACCGCGGACGAGAACCGCTACTGGGCCGAATGCGCGGTCGCGGCCGAATTGCAGACCTGCAATCCGAAGGACGTCCCGCGCACGCGCGAGGGTATCCAGGAGTACTTCGAGAACGTCCGCCCGCGCCTGTGCACCACCGAGCGCGCGCTCGACGGCATGCATCAGATGCTGTTCACCTCGCCGAAGCACGGTGCGGGGCTGACCTACGCCGTCGGTGCGCGACTGCTGGCACTGGCGTCCATCGCGACGCTGCCGAAGTGGATGCGCCGGCTCGGCCAGTTCGATCAGTGGCGCATCGTCGACCTGCTGGTGCGGCCCGCCGGCCGGATCCTGGTGTGGTTGTTCACCCTGTTCAACAAGCGCGGGCTGATCCTGGCCGCGCCGATCATCGCCCCGATGGCGGGCAAGATCCTCGAGCAGCACGTGAAGCAGGAACTGCCCGCCACGCTCGAAACCCGCTCCCCCGCCGATGCCCGGGCGCTGTTCGGGACACAGAACCGGCGAACGGTGTCCGCCGCGGGCTGAGGTTATTCGACGGCGGCTTTGATGCGCTCGAGCGTCTCGCGCATCCCGTTGCGGTTGGTCCGGCCGCGGGCGCGCCCGGCGATCAGCCAGTACAGCCGGACCGGCAGCATGGGGTGCATCTCGAACGACTCGGTCACCTCGGTGCCGCCCTCGACCGGCGCGAAGCGGTAGCGCCAGGTGTTGACCTGCCGCCCACCCGGGCCGAGCACGGTGAATGCGAATTCCCGGCCCGGGTCCGCGGCGACGATCCGGCACACGGTCCAGTACTTCAGGCCCCAGCCGTTCCGGTTGACGTGCCCGCGGAACTTGACGCCCACCGCGGGTCCCGTTGCGCCACCGAGCCATTCGGCCTCGATGGTCTCCGGGCTGAACTTGCCGGTGTTGGTGATGTCACTGACGAGTTCCCAGATCTGCTCGGCGGGTGCGGCCATCCGAACTGTCACGCTGTCCTGCATGCTCGTACGCTAACAGGGTCGATCGCTCCTTCGCCCCGGTCGATTCGGCGTCAGCGGGCGAACTCGGCGGCGCGTGCCCACACCCGGTGTTCGGGCAGGAACGCCACCAGGGCGGAGAAGGACGCGGCGAGGGTCGGAGCCGCTTGCACGCCCGCCGATTTCTCGGCGATGCCCGCCGACTCGAGCGCTTCCGCCCCACCCGGCGTGTAGGCGATGCCCTTGAGGTGGCGGTGTGCCTCCTGCAAGAGCAGGTTCAGGCGCGGATCGGGAACGGTGCTCGCGATCAGCAGGGCGTCGAATTCGATGGAGCGCGCGGTATCGAGCGTCCGCGAGATCACGACTTCCTTTGCCCCCGAGCCCAATCCACCGCCGTGCGGGCCGATGACCAGTGGCGTCATGGACTGCTCGGCAATGGTCGCGACCGTCGCGGCCAGATCGGCGAGATCGGTGCTTTCGTCGGCGAAGATGCCGATGTTGCGGCCCTCGACCGGCCAGGTCTGCCCGAGCTGGGAAACAGCCGGCGAGACAACAACATCCGGTTGCGCCTTGGCCTTGCCGCTCACCTTCAGACCGAGCCCGGTCGCGACCGTCACGGCCAGCTGCTCATCGATCTCACGCAGCACCGCGACAGCACGTTCCTTGATCGTCTTTTCGTAGCATTTGCCCAGCTCGAAGGTGTAGGCCTTGGCGACGTGGGCCTGTTCCAGCTCGGTGAGGCTGGCATAGAAGAGCCGTGCGGAGCTGTAGTGATCGTCGAAGCTGGCCGCGGCCGCACGCACCTTCGGCCCCGCCACCTGCTCCGGAAATTCGATCTGCACACCGTCTTTCGCCCCGGCGAGGAAGGGGCAGCCACCGTCGAGGCTGTTCGGGTGGTACGGCGCGACGCCGGAATGCACGGCGCTCTGGTGCATCCCGTCGCGCAGCATGTCGTTGACCTCGGCGTGCGGCCGATTGATCGGGAGCTGCGCGAAATTGGGTCCACCGAGCCGGCTGATCTGGGTGTCGAGGTAGGAGAACAGGCGGCCTTGCAGCAGCGGGTCGTTGGTGAAGTCGATGCCGCGCACCAGATGTCCCGGGTGGAAGGCGACCTGCTCGGTTTCGCTGAAGTAGTTGCTGGGGTTGGCGTTCAGCGTCATCGTGCCGATGATCTGGACCGGCGCCAGTTCCTCCGGCACGAACTTGGTGGGATCGAGCAGGTCGATGCCCTCGAACATCTGCTCCTCGTTGTCGGGGAACACCTGGATACCGAGATCCCACTGCGGGAACGCGCCCGCTTCGATGGCGTCCGCGAGATCGCGGCGATGCAGGTCCGGGTCGAACCCGGCCGCCATCTGGGCCTCTTCCCACAGCAGCGAGTGCACTCCGAGTTTCGGCTTCCAGTGGAACTTCACCAGCACGCTCGCGCCCGCGTCGTTGATCAGGCGGAAGGTGTGGACACCGAACCCCTCCATCATGCGATAGGAGCGCGGAATGCCGCGGTCGGACATGTTCCACAGCGTGTGCGCGGTCGCCTCGGTGTGCAGCGTGACGAAATCCCAGAACGTGTCGTGCGCGCTCTGCGCCTGCGGGATCTCCCGATCCGGGTGCGGTTTGGCGGCGTGCACGACGTCGGGGAACTTGATGGCGTCCTGGATGAAGAACACCGGGATGTTGTTGCCGACCAGGTCGAAAACCCCGTCCTCGGCATAGAACTTGGTGGCGAAGCCGCGGGTGTCGCGGACCGTATCGGCGGACCCGCGCGAGCCGAGGACGGTGGAGAAGCGCACGAAGACCGGGGTTTCCTTGCCCTTCGCGAACAGCGACGCGCAGCAGACCTTCTTGGCGGCGCCGTTGCCGACGAACACGCCGTGCGCGGCCGCGCCACGGGCGTGCACGGCCCGCTCCGGGATGCGTTCGTGGTCGAAGTGGGTGATCTTCTCGCGCAGGTGGTGGTCCTGGAGCAGGACCGGGCCGCGCGGGCCCGCCTTCAGGGAATGATCGGTATCGCCGAGCCGGGCGCCCTGGGCGGTGGTCAGGTACGCACCGCGCTGCGCTACGGCATCCTGCGGGACGCCGGTCGAGGCACCGGTGGGTGTCACCGTGGCCGGGCCGGTCTGATCCGGCTTCGGCGGCAACGGCAAGCGCGGCTTGGTGGGCTCCTGCGCCGCAGGGGCCGCTCCGGCCGGGGCGCCGGGCGCTACAGGCTGCGATTTCGGGCGTCGTGCGGATCCAGCCATAGGGCTTACCTCCAGTGATCGAACGAAATGGTGCAGGTGGCTCGGTGGTGCCCCACGCTGTCGGAAACAAACCCCCGGCGGGAAACAGGGGGCCTCAAACGAGACCGGCCTGCTGCGCCACGCTGCGCGGTGCGGGCTCCGAGGTCGTGTACACCTCGAGCCGCAGGTCGTCATCGCGGTAGGCGGCCAGTCGCGACAGCCGTGGCTCGGTGGCGATGATGTCGTGCACCTCGTCGCCGGTGAGGGGATAGTCCGGCACCGGGTGGCGCCAGTGCACGCCGAGCAGGGTTCCGCCCGGCTCGAGATGGGCCGCCGCCCGCTCGATCGCGGCGGGCAGGGCATCCCGGTCGAGGTAGTAGCAGACCTCGCTGAGCACGATGAGGTCGAAGGACTCCGCGGGCCAGTCGTCGCCGAGTGCCCAGACCCGGAATTCCACTGTGGCGCGGCCGTTCCCGGGGTCGCGCCGGAGTCGTGCCGCCGCGGTTTCCAGCGGCTTGGACACGAGATCGGTCGCGAGGATCCGGTCGCAGCGGGTGGCCAGGTGTTCGGTCAGGGTGCCGATGGAGCAGCCGGGCTCGAAGGCGTTGCGGTAGCGCGGGTTCGGGAGCGCCGCCAGGGTCAGGGCGCGTTTGCGCTGTTCATACCAGCGGGTCGTGAAGCTCCAAGGATCCTCGGCGTCGGCATACATATTCTCGAAGTAGCTCGCGGGCAGGCGATTCGGACTCACCGGAAGTAGGTTTCGGTCGGGCCGGTGAATCGGCGCAGGATGTGTTCCGGAAGGATCGGCGCATCCTGGGGCGCCGGGGACAACCGCTGGGTCTGGCTCGGGAAGTGCCCTATCGCACGGCATTTGGCCGCATGAGCGGTCGCGGGCAAGTCGAACAGTGCGGGGCGGGTGCCCGCCAACCGCGGATGGTCGGGTGTGGCCCAGTGCCACATCCAGATCGGGTACTCCAGCAGCCGCACGCCGGCCCGTTCGGCCGCTGTCGCCGCTGCCCGGCCGAGCGCCTCGTGATCGGGGTGGCCGTCGTGGCGCCAGGTGGCGGCGCACCAACTGCCCGGCGCTTCGTGGGCGGCGAGCAGGGCGTGCAGCCGGTCGGCCACCTCCGCTTCGGACTCGGCGACGCGGCCATCCGGTATGCCCCAGCGGATCGGGCGGTCAGCGCCCAATTCCGCTGCGGCACGCCGGACTTCCCGCGCTCGCACCTCCGCCAGCTCCGGCGGTGAATAGGTCGGCGAGCCGGGATGGGAGCCCTCGCCGTCGGTGACGGTGACGAGGGCGACCTCGACGCCCCGCGCCCGCGCCGCGGCGATGAGACCGCCGGCACCGAGCACCTCGTCGTCGGGGTGTGCGGCGACCACCGTCAGCCGAGTCATTTCCGCGAGCGGCAACGCCTCGGAGCGTTCGCGCCAGGTCGCCCAGAGGGCGTCGTCGGTACCCGGCGAGCGCAGGTCGATCACAGGTGGAGCCATGACGGGTCTTCTTTCCCAGCATCGTCGCCGAGTGCGGCGAGGTCGGTTTCGGCGTGGCTTTGCCGCAGGTAGACGGTGAGGTCCGCGACGCGGCGCGCGTGGGCGGCGTCCAGGCACAACGGGGCCGCGCCGAGCGCTCGGCCGACCCGATCGATGGCCTCGGTCGCAGCCTGCTCCACTACCGCGCGCACCGCCCGCGCCCGGATGCGCTGGGCGATCGGGTCGGCGGTCTCCTGGTCGATCGCGGCGGCCTCGGCGCGCAACGCCGATCGGGCGGCGTGCAGGCCGCTGACGACAGCGCCGAGGTGGGCCAGCGCGTGTTCGTTCGCGCGCCCGGCGGCGGCGCGCGCGTGCAACGGGCGGACGATCGCGCAGGCGCTGCCGTACCAGCACGCGGCGACGCCGATCGCGCCGTGCCAGAAGCCCGGCCGGGTGAGGTACTCCCCCGGCTCCCCGACGCGGGTCGCGGTCACGTGTTCGAAATCGACTGCGCCGGAGTCGGACTCGCGCATGCCGACGGCATGCCAGGTTCCCGGCACCGGCCGCACACCCGGCTGGGACAGCGACACCGCGAACAGGGCGCGCTCCTCGCCGTGCCGGGCCGTGACCAGCGCGTGCGAACAGATCGAGGCGCCGGAGCACCACAGTTTGCGGCCGTCCAAGACCCAGCCGGCGCCCGACGGGGCGGCGCGCAACACCGGGTCGGGCGGTTCGGCGGCCCACACACCCCAGATCTCGCCCGCCACCGGCGTCGGTGCGCCGAGTTCGTGCAGGATGGCGGCGGCGTCGGTGTGCGCTTCGACCAGCCGCCCGAGCACGGTGTCCTCGGCGGCGAAGGCGGCCAGCGCACGAAAACGTTCGCCGGTGCGGCCCGCGCCGGGGAACGGCAGGCTCAGCTGTTCCGCGTCCGCCAGTTCGCGCAAGCGCGCGGTCACGTCCACCGCGTCGATCTCGGTCGTCCTAGGCACTGTCGGCCTCCGATGCGTAGCGCGGATTCAGCGAGCGCACATGCGCCGCGAACCCTTCCGGCGCGCGGCCGATCCGGCGGGCGGAGGTCGTGACGATCACGTCGTCGGCCCAGGCGATGCGGGCGCCGAGCGCGAGTGCCCGTTCCACCAGGTCGACGTCCTCGCCGGTGGTCAGCGCCGCGAAACCGCCGGCGCGCCAATAGGTATCGGCCCGGAATCCGAGGTTGGCGCCGTGCACGTGACCGTGCGCCTCGCCGTTCCCGCGCCGGTACCGCTGCTCGTACAGCAGCCGCGTCGCCGAGCTGTGCGTGCCCCAATCGTCCACTCGCACAACACCGGCCACCACCTCGGCGCCGAGTCGCGCGTGGCGCAACTGGCGACGCAACCACCAGGGGTCGACTTCGGAATCGGCGTCGGTCGTCGCGAACCAGGTCTTCCGGCCGCAGCCGGCACCCGCCGCGGCGAAACCGGCCCGGCGCGCCGCGCCGACGTTCCGTTCGTCCAGCGTCAGTACTCCGATGCCGGGGCCCACCGATCGGGCCGAGCCGTCGGTGCAGCCATCGAGCACCACTTGGATCCGGACCGGGACGGAGACAGCGGCCGCACTGCGCCGTAGCGCGTGCAGACACCGCGGCAGCAGGCGCTCCTCATTGCGCGCCGGCACCACGACCACCACCTCCGAGACGATCATGGAAGGCAGATACCCTGCGGCGATCGCGACAAACAGCCAGCAAACTTCCGGAGACTTCCGGCACCTCCCGGATTAGCGCCGCGCGAGGTGGGTAGGGACTAGTGACGGCGCGGAGTCCGCGCCGCCCCACCCAGCAGTGAGGAGAATTATGGTTTCCCACGACATCATCGCCCAGCTTCGCCAGGACATCACCACTGCCGAAGACGCCGGAGACGAGGTTGCCGCGGAACGGCTGCGGGCGGATCTGAGCGCGGCCATCGACGCCGCGGATCGCACTCCCGACGACGGGAGCGCCGGGCTGGTGAGCTCCGCCGCGGTGCCGCAACCGGGCGACGTCGACGCCGAAGGCCTGGCCACCGAGGTTCCCGGGGCCACCGAGCCACCGGACTGAGTTACCCGCCAGCAGCTCGCGACCGACAGTCCGGTCGCGAGCTGCTTGCTCTGCGAGGTTCCGGCGACCGGTGGCCGGGATCCGGGCCTTATCCGGCCCACGACAAGTAATTCCGGTGGCGGCAATTCCGATCGTGGCGATCAATAACGGTTGACACCAATACTTTTCGAGGGTGGAGTTCGCACGGTATATCCCCGTCGCGAAAGGAATCGCATGCCCTCGACCGAGGACCGACGTCGGGTCGCGATCGTCACCGGCGCGGCCTCCGGTATCGGACGGGCGACCGCTGAGTTGTTCGCTGAACGCGGCCACGGGGTGGTCGCTGTCGATATCGATGGATCCGGGCTGGCCGGGTTGGGCAACGGCGTCGAGATCCTGGCCGGGGACGTGAGCGAAGCGCCGGTGAACGAGGCCGCGGTCCGGCTCGCGCTGGAACGGTTCGGCCGGGTGGACACCGTGGTCCTGAACGCCGGGATCGGTGGCACTCCCCCGTTGGAGTCGCTGGACGCGATCGATACGGCGGAGCGCATCTTCGGGGTAAACGTGCGCGGTCCCCTGCACGGTCTGCGCGCGGCGCTTCCGGCGTTGCGCGTCACCCGTGGATCGGCCGTTTTCACCTCCTCGGTGGCCGGTTTGCGTGGCGATCCGGGCAACTGGGCCTACAACGCCTCCAAGGCGGCGCTCATCAATCTGGTGCGCGCCTTCGCCCTCGACTACGCGTCCCAGGGGATTCGGGTCAACGCGCTCGCGCCCGGATTGACCCGGACCGGTATCACCGCAGCCGTGCGGCGGGACGCCGGTCTGCTCGCGGAGCTGGAACGCCGAGTTCCGCTGGGGCGCATCGCCGAACCGCGGGAGCAGGCCGAGGCCATCTGGTTCCTCGCCTCACCGGCCGCCGGCTACATCACCGGCACCACCCTCGTCGTGGACGGGGGCCTGGACGCCGATCTCGGCATTCTGCCGCTCCCGGTCCCGCAGTGATCTTGTAAGGTCGCGAGATTGCTGCGTGTGCCCGGTTTCCACCCTGCCCATACATCGTGGAGGTTCGTCGATGAGCGTTGTTGCGAAGCTGATGCGGGTGCCGGTCGCCGGAGCGGCCGCCGTCTTGGCCGTGGTCGCGGTGGCGGTTCCGGCAGCGGCCGACAACCCCCAGCACGCCCCGGACGGACTTTCCTTCTACTCACCGCCGGCGGAGCTGACGCCGGGCGCGCACGGTTCGGTGATCTGGGCGCGCCCGCTGACCGGGGATCCGGCGCTGCCGGGAGCACGCAATTTTCTGGTGCTGTACCGGTCGGTGGACTTGCAGGGCAATCCGGTCGCGGTCTCCGGCACCGTCGCGGTCCCCGACGGTCCGGTCCCGGCCGAGGGCTGGCCGCTGATCTCGTGGGCACACGGCACCACCGGGACCGCGGACGTCTGCGCGCCCTCGCGTGACACCTCGGACGCCTTCCTCGCCCACGACTACACCGCGGTGACCCGGCAGACGCAAGCCGAATGGATCGCGGCCGGCTACGCGGTAGCGCAGACGGACTACCAGGGGCAGGGCACCCCCGGCCCGCACGGCTACCTCATCGGGGAAACCGAGCAGCGCGCCGTCGCCGACATGGCCCTGGCCGCCCGCGCGGTGGCGCCCGAGATCGGCACCCGCTGGGTCGCGATGGGGCACTCGCAGGGCGGGCAGGCGGCGGTGTTCGCCAATGCCCGCGCGCAGAATTGGGCCCCGGCACTGCGACTCCTCGGATCGGTGTCGCTGGCGCCGGCGTCCCACCTCGCCCCGACCGTGCAAGCCCTGGCCCTCGGCGAGCGGCTCGGGGTCGCCGACGCGCTCGGCGCCGGAGCGCCCGGTTCGGCGGCGTTCCTGCCGCTGTTCCTCCGCGGCGCGCAGACCGCCGCCGAGGTGGACCCGGCGAAATTCCTTACGCCGAAGGCCGGATCGATGGTCGCCGACGCCGACGACCGCTGCGTCGGCCAGCTGCGGGCGCAGGACTCCTGGGGCGGGCTGCGCGCCGACGAGGTGTTCACCCGGGACCCGGACGTCGGCGCGCTGGTCGCCGTGCTCGACGCCAACGATCCCAGCACGCTGACCTTCAGCACACCGCTGCTGGTGCAGCAGGGCCTGGGCGACACCGTCGTCGCGCCGGCGGGCACCGATGCCATGGTGGCCCAGCAGCGCCTGGCCGGTCAGCCCGTCGAGTACCGGACCTATCCGGGCGTGGATCACCGCGGTTTGATCGCGGCCGGGTTCAGCGATGCCCTCGGCTGGGTGAACACGCGATTCGGACGCTGACCGCTCGGCGCCGCGTCCTCGTCGCGCCGGAACTCCGCGGTGAACGACGCGGCGGGCGAATGGCGTAGCCGCCGCGCGAACTCCCGGGAGGTTCCGGGCCAGGGATTGGTCAGGCGCCCGGTCTCGTGGTGGTACCAGCTCGCGGTGTGCGGCCAGACCGACTGCCCCAGCTTGTCGTTGAGCCAGCGCTGATAGCGGCGCATGACGCAGGGATCCACCTCGATCGCGGCCGCGCCGAGATGCCGCATCCAGCGCAGGCATTCGATGATGTAGCCGATCTGATGTTCCTTCATCGTCGGGTTGCTCCCGGACGGCGTGAACGAGTTCGGGCCCGCGATGAAGAAGGCGTTCGGGAGGCCGGGCGCGGCCAAGCCCATGAACGCGGTGGCGCCGCCGTCGCGCCAGCGCTCGTCGAGTCGTTCGCCGCCGCGCCCGGTCACGGTCATCGGTTCCAGGAACTCGGTCGTGCGGAAGCCGGTGGCGTAGATGATCGTGTCGACGGCGTGCTGGGTGCCGTCGGCGGTTGTCACACCGCCGGCGGTGATCTCGGCGATGGGGTCGGTGACCAGCTCGACGTGGGGCTGGGTCAGCGTGGACAGGTAGGCGCTGTCGAAGACGATGCGCTTGCCCCCGATCGGATAGGCCGGGGTGAGTTGCGCGCGCAGCCGGGGCGCGGGGATCTGCGAGCGCAGGTAGCGGCGCGCCCACTCCTCGGCGGGCGCGGCCGGCCAGCCGCGCCGCATCACCGGGGCCAGGACCGCGTCGGTCCCGACCTGGATGGCGCGGCGGTAGAGCCCGTGCGCGCCGGGCACGCGCAGCGCCGTGGCGGTGACCGTCCCGAACCGGTGCCGTGGCTTGGGCAGTACCCAATTCGCGGTGCGCTGGAAGACCCGCACCGTCCGGGCGGCGCCGGCCACCGCGGGCAGGATCTGCGCGGCACTGGATCCGGTGCCGATGATCGCGACGTCGGCACCGGCGAGGGAGTGTTCGTGACGCCAGCGCGCGGTGTGAAATGCCGTGCCCGCGAACGACTCTCGGCCTTCGATCGCGGGCAGGTGCGGACGATGCAGTTGCCCGGCCGCGAAGATGACCACCCCGGCCCGCAATTGCTCGCCCGATTCCGTACGCAACAGCCATTGCGCGCTCGGTTCGTCGTACTCCGCCGCGGTGACCCGGGTGCCCAACCGGAGTCGCGACCCGAGATCGTGCGCCCGGACCACTCCGCGCAGGTAGTCCAGGATCGCGCGCTGGTTCGGGTAGCGAACCCGCGTATCCCGGTAGGGGGCGAACGAATACGAGTACAGGTGCGAGGGGACGTCACACGAGCTGCCCGGGTAGGTGTTGTCGCGCCACACCCCACCGACCTCGTCACCCCCGTCGAGGAGCACGAAATCCTCGAGGCCCGCCCGGCGCAGCGCGACCGCCATGCCGATGCCGCCGAATCCCGCACCCACGACAACAACCTGATACCGGCGTCTATGCATTGGGGAATTCCTCACTGTGCGTTAACTTCTGGCAAAGGAGTATTCGGTGGCACGAGCTGGAAGGTTTGCCCCGCTTCGGCACGTTTTTGATGTGTAACACGCAGCGACACAGGCCCGATAGCTAGCTGTTGAGCCAGCAATATGCGACTACAGCTATTCCGAGGCGAATCGACCTATCCAGTATGTGAACAGTGTCGTTCGTTGACATGTGCACCGCCACCGCGTACGAATGCACCGAAGGTTTGGCCCAGGTTCCCACCTACCCACAACACACTCAGGTCGGGAGCAATGATGGCGGCACCACACGCGGTATCTGATACAGAGCATGGGACGGCGGGTGCGCGGCCGCGCGCCCGCCGAGCGATCGGGCGACTCGCCGTCGCGGCGATGTCGGTACTGCTGGCCGGCGTGACCCAGGCGCCGGTTGCGACCGCGCAACCGATCTACCCGGTGCCCGACGGCGACGGATTCTATTGGGCGCCACCGGATGTGGGGAACTTCGCGCCCGGTGACGTGCTGCGCAGCCGGCCGGTGCCGGCGGCGGGTTACCCCGGCGCCACGGCCTGGCAGCTGCTCTACCGCTCCTCGAACTCGGCGGGTGACCCGATCGCCGCGGTCACCACCGTGCTGCTCCCGATCGGCGGCGGGCTCAACCGGCCGCTGGTGTCCTACCAGCCCTTCGTCAACTCACTCGGCATGCAGTGCGCGCCCTCGCACAGCCTCTTCGACGGCAGCATGCAGGAGGCGCCCGCGCTGAATACGCTGCTGGCTCGCGGCTGGGCGGTCACCGTCCCCGATCATCTGGGCCCGACCAGTGCCTACGGCGCCGCCAAGCTCGGCGGCCGGCTGACCTTGGACGGTATCCGCGCGGTGAAGCGTTTCGCCCCAGCCGATCTCGCGGGCAGCCCGGTCGGTCTGGCCGGGTACTCCGGTGGTGGCATGGCGACCGGTTTCGCCGCGGCCCTGGCGCCCGAGTACGCGCCGGAACTGCCGATCGTGGGCGCTGCCCAGGGCGGCGTCCCGGTGAATATCGGCAAGCTGGCCCGCGACACCGGGTTGCAGCCGAGCCCGATGTTCGGGCTCGGGTTCGCCGCGGCGATCGGGCTGGAGCGCGAGTATCCGGCGCAGCTGCCGATGGACCGGATTCTCAACCCGGCGGGCTGGGATCTGCGCGAACGGGTCGCCAACGCCTGTACGAACGAGATCATCAGCGCCGGCGCCAACAAGGGCTTCACCGACGTCTTCACCGGCACCATGGAGGACGCCGACGCGAACACGATCCGGATCCTGCACGAGAACAGCCTGGAAACCTTTGCCGGCGTGCCCCGCACACCGATCTACGAGTGGCACGGGCTCAATGATCAGGTCGACCCGTGGCTGGCCAAGGAGGTCATGGGCCGCTACTGCGCGGCGGGCACCCCGGTCATGCTCGACATGATCCCCGGGACCGACCATCTTTCGGCGATCGCGGCCGGTTCCCCGCGGGCCTTCGGCTATCTCGCCGACCGGTTCGCCGGCGCACCCGCGCCCAGTAACTGCTAGCAGCCGAGCGGATGCCCGCGTCGAGTTTCGGCGCGGGCATCGTCAGGGTTTGCGGCCCACCGCGCAGTAGCAGGACACCTTCGCGTCGTAGGACGCCGGCATCGTGCTGATCGCCTCGGGCCGCCAGCGATGCGGCGGAACGACACCCGGCTCGACCAGATCCAGTCCGGCGAACCATCCGGTGACCTCGTCGAAGGTGCGCACCTGCGCCGGCAGCTTGCGGACTCGATACACCTCTTGCGCGCGAATCACCTGATCCGGCGCGAAATCGGCGGTGATGGTGCAGACGGCGAGGTAGGAGCCGGGCGCGAGCGCGTCGAGGAAGGTCGCCATGATGTCGTCGACGCTGTGGTCTACGAAATGCAGCAGCGCCACCATGCTCAAGCCGATGGGCTGGGACAGGTCCAGCATCCGATTGCGTTCCACGGCCTGCAGAATCGAGATCGGATCGGTGACGTCACCCTCGATGTAGGTGATCGCACCGGGCCCGGCGCCGGTCATCAGCGCGCGGGCGTGCGCCAGGACCAGTTGATCGTTGTCGACGTAGACCACCCGGGACTCCGGTGTGATCTGCTGCGCGATCTGATGCAGGTTGGGCTCGGTGGGTATCCCGGTCCCGACATCGAGGAACTGCCGGACACCGGATTCGGCAAGGAACTTGGTGCTGCGGTGCATGAACTTGCGATTGGTGCGGGCCGCGGTGCGGATGTCCGGCCACGCCTCCAGGATCTCGGCCGCGGCCTTCCGATCTACCTCGTAGTTGTCCTTGCCGCCGAGAAAGTAGTCGTAGATGCGCGAGGTATGCGGCAGACTTGTTTGAGTATCGACATACATCCAATCACCACCGCAATCGCCGCACGCGAACCTTGCTGCATACGCTAGCTCTTCCGGCAGCTCGCTGCCGCGTTTCGTGCGATGTGAGCTCGCTACACCGCGGTTGCGGCGGTATCGGTGCGCTTGCCTTCGCGCTCGTTCTCCAGGTGCTTCATCACCCAGCCGGCGCTGACCCCGTGCACGAGTACGGACAGCACGATCGTGAAGGCCACGATCGCCCAGATCGCTTCGCCTTCCGCGCCGAGCTCGGTGTGGGTCAGGCCGTAGGAGACGTAGTAGATCGAGCCGATGCCGCGGACGCCGAAAAAGGCGGTGACGGCACGCTCCTTGCCATCCATCTCCCGGCAGCGCTGTAGCGACAGCCACCCCGCGACCGGCCGGAACACGAAGACGAGCAGCACGCCGAGCGCGGCGCCCTGCCAGGACAGGGCCGCCAGCAGGCCGGTGGTGAGGGCCGCGCCGAGCAGCAGCAGCACTACCAGGGTGAAGACGTGCTCCAACTGTTCGACCAGGCTGTGCATCTGCTCGTGATAGCCGCTGTCGCGTTCGATCCGCCGGATGGCGATCGCGCAGGCGAAGACCGCGAGAAACCCGTAGCCGCCGACGAGTTCGGTGAGCCCGTACACCGCGAAGACCGCGGCCAGGGCGACGATCGGTTCCCCGCGGTCGGCCAGGCGCGCGTCCTTGATCGGGAATCGGAACAGCAAGCGGCCGAGCAGGTTACCGACGATCCCGCCGACGACGACGCCGATCAGGATCTTGCCCAGCAGTTCCCAGGCGAACCACCCGGCGAGCCAGCTCTGCACCGACCCCTTGGTCGCGAGGAAGATCGCCAGGTAGACGAACGGAAAGGCGAGGGCATCGTTGAGACCGGCCTCCGAGGTGAGCGCGAAACGCACCTCGTCGTCCTCTTCGTCGGAGCCCGCGCCACCGGGCGTCGGACCCTCGACCTGCACGTCGGAGGCCAGCACCGGATCCGTGGGCGCGAGCGCCGCGCCGAGAAGGGCCGCGGCGGCCGGCGTCAGTGCCGCCGCCCACCAGCCGAACACCGCGACGGCCGCGATGCACAGCGGCATGGTGAGCAACAGCAGCCGCCAGGTGGAACCCCAAGTGCGCCAGGCCAACGGGCGGTCGATCGCGAGCCCGACACCCATCAGAGCCACGATCACGCACAGCTCGGCGAGGTGTTCGATCACGGTGGGGTCGGCCAGCGGCGACACCGTCTGCAACCCGGTCCGCCCGATCACGAGTCCGCCCAGTGCGCCGACGCCCAGCATGAGCATCGGCGCGGTGATCGCCCGATCCTTGAAGAGCCGAGGAAGCGTGGCGGCCAGCAGCAAGGCGATGCCGGCGGCCAGGTACGCGCGTTCGAAAGTGAAGTTGGTCATCGTTGTTGCTGCGCCGCAGCGCAAGTCACCTGTCATTCGGAGAGCAAAGTCCAGATCTACCCGGTCGACCTCTTCCGAAACGCGCGCCGACGACTCAGCAGACCGACCAGTCGTCAATGTTTTAAAGGGAATCGAATACTTTAAATACTTGACCAGGTCGGGCGGGCAAATCTATCGTGTAGGTAACGCTTCCGCCTAGAAGCAGTCACGGTTTCATTGCGATACAGCCTCGGCGGACGCGGTCTTTCAACGATCCCTTGCACGTAGTCGAGTCGTTGGCCCGCTTCACTTTTCTGTTGGATCCCGGTACCGCCGAAGGAGAAGTCTGTATGCCAAAGCGCTATTCCGAGCAGGTCCGCCGCAAGGTGCTCGCCATGGTGGAGACCGGACGCCCGGTTGCCCGCGTTTCCGCCGATCTGGGCATCGCCGAGCAGACGATCTACAACTGGCGCCGCCAGGAACTCATCGCCAGTGGACGAGCGCTACTGACCCGGACCGAGCTCTCCGAACTGCTCGCGGCCCGGCAGCGCATCAGCGAACTCGAGCAGGAGTTGTCGCAGCTGCGGAAACCGCATGCGCCCCATATTCGTACGAGCCATCCGGGATCCTTCCGGGTCGCCCTGCCGTGGAACACCGTTCTCGTCTCCGAAGAGCTCGCCCGCGCCGGTTATGACGACGCGTAGTGCGACCTGAACGACAGTGCGGGCCTTTCCGATTCGGAAAGGCCCGCACTGTTGTTCCGGTCCGCTGCGATCAATTCGCACTCGAGATCTGCCAGGTATCCCATCGACGGGTCCGGGCATTGACTTTCGCGATTATCCTGAGCGCCTGAATATCCCGCTCCAACTCGGCGATGCGCCGCCGGGCCGATTCGAGGTCGGCCCGGCCGGAACGCATCGAGTACAAGCACCGCACTATTTCGCCGACCGAATGCCGCGTCATCGGCGCGGGAAATCGTGCGAGGCGGAAAAATACTGGACCGCGGCCAGAATCACGACGGGAGCGGCCGCCAGCAGCGGGCCGGCCAGAGTCGTCAGCGCCCCGGAGCTGAGGATGCCGCCGAGACAGCCGAGCAGAGCGGCGGGCAGTGCCCCGAGGAGCCCGATGATGGTGGCCGCCGCGACGGTGAGGCCGGTGAGGCCGCCGAGCAGGCACCCCACGGCGATCCCGCCCAGACCACCGACCAGGGTCGCGATGGCGGTACCCGTGGCCAGCGTGCTCTGCAGACGCTGGTAAGCCCGCTGCTCCCGATCGAACTCGCTCTGCCCCGGATCGCTTTCCCCGTAGGGGGATACGACCGGCCGGTAGACCGCCTTGGCGATGTCGAACTGTGGAGTCAGCGTCGCGGTGCGGCCCGAGATATCCGCCACGATCGGCAATTCGAATTCGTCCAACCGGAACTTCAGATCGGCGCCCGCGACCGTGACACCGTTCGCGCCTTTGATTTTGAACACCTCGTCTTCGACGACCATCGACCCCGCATCGGCGTGAATGATCGCCGCTTCGGGAGTGGCGTCGGCGCGGACATTTATCACCGGATACTCGACCGGCGCCGCACCGGCCTCCCCCGCGGTAATGCCGAACGCACAGGCTATCAGCGTCAGACGCGTGATGAATTTCCTTATGTGCACAGCTTCTTCCTCATCTCCAGGTCCCGCGGGAAGGTCGTGATCGACTGGAGACAATCATTCAACGGTTATCGGCGCACGTGAACCCCCGCGCCAATAACAGAATCCCCAATTACCGGGCGTGGCCTAGCAATCGGCGGGAATGCGCGCCGGCAATCCGGCCGCGGCGTAGATCGCGTCGATCACGGTCATCGTCGCCACCGAGTCCTCGGGGCCGGTCTCGACCGGCTCGCCGTGCAGGACGGCGGCGGTGAACGCGTCGAGCTGGAAGGCGTAGGTGGGGCGGCGCAGGAAGCGCTCGGTGTGCTTGCCCGCGGCGGTCTTGACCGTGAAGCGGTGGAAGAATTGGGGCGCGAGCGGATTGATGACGCGAACCTCGCCCTGATCGCCGGTCACGCGCGCGGAGATGCGGAAGACATCACTCGACCACATCGAGGCGCGGATCGCACCGGTCGCCCCGCCGGGGAAGCGCAGCTCCGCGCGCATCGCGCGATCGATGTGCTCACCACGCAGTTTCGCCTGCGCCGCAACGACTTCCGGCTCCTGACCGGTGAAGGTGCGGGCCATGTGCACGGCGTAGCAGCCCGCGTCCATGGTGGCGCCGCCGGCCAGCGGCCAGCTGTAGCGAATGTCGGAGAACTTCGGCAGCGGGAAGCAGAACGCCACCTCCACGTGCTGGAGTTTGCCCAACTCCCCCGCCGCCACGAGCTGTTCGATGCGCCGGGTCAGCGGGTGGTAGCGGTAGTGGAACGCCTCCATGACCACCCGGTCCGAACGCTGGGCGAGGTCGGCGATCTCGCGCGCTTCGGCGGCATTGGCGGTGAAGGGCTTCTCGCACAGCACATGTTTGCCCGCGTCGATCGCCGCGCGGGTCCAGTGGCCGTGCAGGCCGTTGGGCAGCGGGTTGTAGATCGCGTCGATGGCGGGGTCGGCCAGCAGCGCCGCGTAGCTGTCGTGCACGGTCTCGATGCCGTGCTCGGCGGCGAACGCGCGGGCCCGCCCGGGATCGCGCGCGGCGACCGCCGCGACGACGACATCGGGATTGTCGCGGGCGGGCGCGACGAGAGCGGACGGCGCGATAGCGGCCGCGCCGAGGATCCCGATACGCACGGGTGCACTGCTGATCATGTCCTGGAAGCTAGCAGTACGGCGCACGCTGTCAACCTGGGTTCGAGGGCCCGAGTGCGCGCACGGCTAGGGTCGATCCATGCATCCGCGCACCGAGACACCCCCTATCGGCACGATGGTGTCCGTCGGCGGCACCGAGATCCACGTCCGCGAAGACGGGAGCGCCGGTCCGAGAGTGCTGCTCCTGCACGGGTTCAGCGGCTCGATGCACTGGTATGACGAGGTCGCGGCCCGGCTGGCGGCCGAGCACCGGGTGCTGCGCGTGGATCTGCGCGGCCACGGCGGCACCGGCGGGAACTCGGGCCTGGATCCGCGCGCCCAGGCGCACCTGATCGCGGGCCTGCTGGACCAGCTCGACGCCACCGCGGTCACGGCCGTCGGGCACTCTTTCGGCGCGGACGTCGCGCTCGAATTGGCAAGGGCCAGTAGGCGCGTGCACCGCATCGTCATCATCGATCAAGCCCCGGATTACAGCTTCGCGACGCTCCCGCCCGGAGCGTCGATCCTCGGCCTCCCCGGCCTGGGAACGATCGTGAACCGATACACACCGGCCTTTCTCATCAAGCTGTTCATGCGCAACGCGTTCGCGCCGGGCTTCGACGCCGCGACCGCCTTCGACGATCCCGGCCGCGTGATCGCCGATACCCGTGCCACCGCGGGGCCGATGTATCGCGAGGTCGGCAACGTGCGCCGGTCCCGGCTGGCCGCCACGCCCCTGGACCAGCAGGTCGCCGCCGCCGGGCTGCCCACGCTTGTCATCCACGGCCGGCACGACGCGCTGTACGACTGCGCGGCCACCGTGGCCCGGTACGAGGCGGTCGGCGCGCACACGCACGTCATCGAGGACGCGGGCCACTCCCCCAATGTCGAACAGCCGGAGGCGGTCGCGCAGGCGCTCGCGACGTTCGCCGGGAGCTGAGCGCGGACCCGCGCCGCCCGGCCGATCGGTGCGTCCGGACGCCGGGTACGGTTCCCACGACCGGAGTCCGCTCCGGCTGTCGTTCGGCCTCGTACCTGCGGAAGGACCGATCATGCCCGAGCTCGTACTCGCCACCAGGGGAACCGGTTTCGCCGGCGGATGGCGCGTTGCCGAGCTGCTGCGCGAAACCGTGGCCGAGTGCGCGCGCAGCCTGCCGGCCCAGGATCGGAGCGAGCGGTGAAGGCGGTTCGTTTCCGCCGGTTCGGCGGACCGGAAGTGCTCGAGATCGTCGACCTGCCCGATCCGCATCCCGGTCCCGGGCAGGTCCGGATCGCGGTGCGCGCGGCCGGGATCAATCCCAGCGACTGGAAGAAGCGCCAGGGGCTGATGGACGCGGAACTGCCGCAGACCCTCGGGTACGAGGCCGCGGGTGTCGTCGACGAACTCGGTGCGGGCGTCACGGATGTGGCTCCGGGTGATCGGGTGTTCGGCTTCTGCACCGAGGCCACGGCGCAAGCCGAACTCGCGGTGCTGTCCTATTACGCGCCGATCCCGCCCTCGCTCGACTTCCCCGGCGCGGCAGCACTCCCGGCCGCGCTCGAAACGGCCACGCGTGCGCTCGATCAGCTCGGTGTCGCCAGTGGCAGCACGGTGCTCATCAGCGGCGCCTCCGGAAGTGTCGGCAGCGCCGCGGTGCAGCTCGCCGTGGCGCGCGGGGCCCGGGTGCTCGGCACGGCGAGTCCGGCCAACCACGAGTACCTTCGTACGCTCGGCGCCGAACCGCTCGCCTACGGACCGGGTCTCGTCGAACGGGTCCGCGCGATCGCCCCCGGCGGTGTCGACACCGCGCTCGATGTCGCCGGCAGCGGCGTTCTGCCCGAACTCGTCGACCTGGCCGGCGGCGCGGAACACGTAGTGACGCTCGCCGATTTCGCCGGCGCGCAGGAATACGGGGTGAAGTTCAGCAGCGGCGACGCCGGGCGCGCTGTCCACGCGATCGCCGACATCGGCGCACTGATCGAGTCCGGTCGCTTCACGCTTCCGGTCGCGCGGACGTTCCCGCTCGCCGAAGTCGCCGAGGCGCACCGGGCCGGCGCGGACGGCGGCCTGCGCGGCAAGCTCGTGCTGGTGGTCGACCCGCCCAGCTGACATCAGCGGCAAATCAGCGGCAAAAGCAGGCTCAGGCCCCTCGAAGCCGGTGCCGCCCACCACCATCCGGCGGCCCCGGCTCGCCGGCGGACACGACCGGGAACTCGTCGGTCGTTTCCTCCAGCAGCTCGCGCAGCCGCGCACAGAAGGCATCGATGCTGCCGTATCGAGCCAGAATGTCGGTGACCAAACGCTGCGTACCCGACACCATCAGTGGGGGTGATACCTCGCTGACCGCGTCGTCCATTTCGCCTCCTGACAAAACACCAGCACGGGTCCGGTCGAGAAGTGGGTGGTCCCCACCCGGCCAGGATGCCCATTGGCAAACCTCCAGAAACCTATCAGCGAGGGGCAATTTCAGGGGCACGTCGACAAGGTCCGCCCAGTGGCGCAGCGAGTCGGCGAACTCGCACGCGCCGTTCGCTCCGGGATAACGGCAGGTGAGCGGGCTTTGCCGTAAGTTTGCCCACAGCGTTTCGCCATGGCTTCAGCCGGTGTCAGGAGGCGTGTTGACGGTAGGCCCGAGTTACCCGCTGTCGCAGGCACAGTGGGCCTGGTGGCTCGCCCAGAAACTGCATCCCGGGGTGCCGGTCACGGTGGCGATGTACCTGGATCTGGCCGGGCCGCTGGACCTCGACCGAGCGCGGCGGTGTGCCGAACGGGCCGCGTGCGAACTCGGAGCGGCGCAGTTGCGGTTCCGCGTCGAGGACGGCGCGCCGTGCCAGTACCTCGACCCCGCCGCCCAATTGCGATTCGACAAGGCGGATCTGACCTCGGAGCCGGATCCGGTCGCCGCGGCGCTGGACCGGATGGAATGCGATTACAGCACGCCGCTGGATCCCGCGGCCGACGAACTGACCGTGGTCCTGGTCTTCGCCGTGGCGCCGCGGCGGCACCTGCTCTACCTGCGCAGCCACCACATCGTGCTGGACGGTGTGGGCGCGGCCGCGGTGCTGCGGCGGACCGCGGACCTCTACCGCACAGGTCTCGAGGCCGCGCCGGAGTGCGGGGCGCTGTCGGTGCCGGAGATCCTGGAAGACGAACGGGCCTATCGGGAGTCGGCGCGGGCGCGCGCCGACCGAGACTACTGGCGGGATCGGCTGGCCGGGCTCGGCGACTCGATCGGCCTGGCGGGGCGCCCGGCAGCGCCGACGGTCCGGCCGCATCACGTCACCGGCACCCTGGACACCGCGACGGCGCGGCTGCTCGCCGCGGCCAAGGCCCGGCACGGCGCCACCTTCCCCGAATTGGCGATCGCCGCCTTCGCCTGCTTCCTGGCCCGGATGACCAGCAGCGCGGACGCCACGCTCACCATGCCCGTGCCCGCCCGTACCACCGCGGCGCTGCGGCGATCGGGCGGCTCGATGTCGAATGTGGTCCCGCTGCGCATGACCGGTCTGGACGCGAGCACCGTGGGCGGGGTTGTCGCGCAGGTGCGCTCGACCGTGCTCGGCGCGCTACGCCACCAACGCTTCCGGCACGAGGACATGCGCGGGCACGAAGCGCTGCGCGCGGGGTTCGGCCCGGTGGTCAACCTGCTGGGCCTGGTCGAACCGCTGCGCCTCGGACCGGTAACCGGGCAGGCCCGGTTGCTCGCGCTCGGCCCCGTGGTGGATCTCCAGGTGAACGGGTATCAGGCCGGGCCGGACGAGACCTCGGTCAGCCTGGACTTCCAGGCGAATCCGGCGCGCTATCGCCACGACACGGTGGTCTGGCAGCACCGGATGTTCCTGGACTACTTCGCCCGCTTCCTCGCCGCCGAGCCGGACCTGCCGATCACCGAGGTGGACCCCGCACCGGCCGCTCCCCTGGCGCGGCCACCGGCCGGCCCGGTGCGGACGCTGCCCGAACTGCTGCGCGCGGGCCTGGTGGCCGACGCCGTGGCGGTGCGCGCCGGGCCACGCACGCTGACCTATCGGGCCTTGGACGAGGCGTCCAGCCGCTGGGCGCGCGTTCTGCTGGCGGGCGGGGCGGGGCCCGGCGAGTTCGTGGCGGTGGCGATCGAGCGGTCGCTGGAGTCGGTGCTGGCCCTGTGGGCGGTCGCGCAGACCGGCGCGTGTGTCGTCCCGATCGACCCGGCCGACCCGCAGCCGCGAATCGCCGCGGTGCTGGACTCTTCCGGTGCGCGCCAAGGCATTACGGTGCGTTCGGCGCGGGATCGACTGCCCAGGAGCGGGATCGACTGGCTGGTGCTGGACGACCCGGCGAGTATGGCGGCCGCGGAGCGGCACTCGGCGGCGCCGATCGACGACACCGAGCGGACGCGACCGCTGCGGCCGGCCCATCCCGCGTACCTGATCTACACCTCGGGCACCACGGGCATCCCGAAAGGTGTCGTGGTCGGGCACCGCGGCCTGGGATCGCTGACCGCCTATCTCATCGAACACTATGGCATCGACCGCAATTCGGTGCTGCTGCACTCGCACACCTCGATCTTCGACGCGCACCTGCTCGAATTGCTGCCCACCTTCGCCGCGGGCGCGCAGGTGGTGGTGGCGCCGCCGTCGGTGGTCGTCGGCGAACAGCTGGCCCGGCTGATCCGGGACTGCGGCTGCACCATCGTGCAGACCGCACCGGCCGTCCTGGCCACGCTGTCGCCGGCGCGGGTACCCGCGGTCGATGTCGTGGCCATCGGCGGCGAGGCCTGCCCCGCGAAGCTGGTGGCGGAGTGGGCGCCACACGTGCGGCTGTTCAACGGCTACGGGCCGACCGAGGTGACGGTGATGGTGACCGAGACGGCCGCCATGACCGCCGACGGCCCCGTGACCATCGGAGTCCCCTTACCGGGAGTCCTTGCGGCACTGCTCGATTCGCGGTTGCGGCGCGTGCCCGACGGCGCGAAGGGTGAGTTGTATCTCGGCGGTCTCGGCGTCGCCGAGTACTACCTGGGCAACCCGGCCGCGACGGCGGCGCGGTTCGTCGCCGATCCGTTCGGCACCGGCGGGCGGCTCTATCGGACCGGTGACCGGGTCGGTGCCGGGCCGGACGGGGCGTTCGAGTTCTTCGGCCGGCTCGACGGTCAAGTCGAAATACACGGCCGCCGTGTCGAACCGGCCGAGATCGAGGTCGCGCTGCTCGCCGAACCCGAGATCGCCTACGCCACGGTGACGGTCGCCGATCCCGGCCGGCCCGAAGCACGGCTGGTGGGCTACGTCGTCGCGGCCGCGGGCGCGCGGATCGACACCGCGGCGACGCTGCGCCGGTTGCGCTCGGAATTGCCCGCGGCCCTGGTGCCTTCGGTGCTGGTCCAGCTGGACGAATTGCCCGTGGCGGGCAACGGGAAGGTGGACCGCGCCGGTTTGATTCCGCCGGTTCCGGCACCCCGTCCCTATCAGGCCCCGCAGACCGATCTGGAGCGGCTGGTCGCCGCCCGCGTCGCCGCCGCGCTCGACCGGTCCGCGGTCGGCCTGGACGACGACTTCTTCGAGCTCGGCGGCAATTCCCTGCTGGGCGTGAGCGTTTCGGGCGAGCTGGAAGCGGCGACGGGACTGCCGGTGACGGTGCGCTGGCTCTACACCAGCCCCACCGTACGGTTGCTCGCCGAGGCGATCGCGAACTACGACACCGCCGACGACGCGGACGACGCGCTCGGCGCGCTACTCGTCCTGCGCCGCAGCGGTTCCCGGCCCCCACTGTTCTGCGTGCACTCCGCCGTGCCGCTGGCCTGGTGCTACGCCGGGCTGGCCCGCTACGTCACCGACCGCCCGATCTACGGGCTGCAAGCACCGGAACTCGTCGCCGGCGCGGACGCGCCCGCCACCGTCGGCGAGCTGGTGGACACCTACATCGCGACGATGCTCGAGGTCCAGCCGCAGGGCCCGTACCACCTGCTCGGCTGGTCGCTGGGCGGTCAGCTCGCACACGCCATCGCGGTGCGCCTGCGCGCCCGCGGCGCGGTGGTCGCGGTCCTGACCATGCTGGACAGCGTCGTCATTCCCGCCGCCGCGGATCCGCCGGCCGCCCCGCGCATGCGGGATCTGCTGACCCACCTGCTCGGCGACGAACCCGAGGACGCCGACGCGGCCCCCGATCTCACCGCCGCCGAGGCCGCGGCGGAGCTGGCGGTGGCGGGCGCGTCCTTCGGCACGGGCCTGTCGGCCGGTCAGCTGGAGCGGCTGCATCGCGGCTACGTCGCGGGTGTCATGCTCGCCCACAGCTACCGGCCCGACGTCTACGACGGTGACCTGCTGTACTTTTCGGCCACCCGGGGCATCACCGAGTTCTTCGACGCGCGGATGTGGCGGCCGTACGTCACCGGGGAGCTGATCGAGCACCCGGTGCCCGCCACCCACGCCCAGCTGACCAATTCCGAGGTGGTGGCCCTGATCGGTCCGCTGCTCGACCGGCACCTCGAGCGGGTTTCCGGGTCGATGGCGCTGCCCGACGGGCGGTGAGCGGATCGACGCGCCGAGCGACCTCGAGGAACTGACCGGCGGGCGGGCGGCGTGGCTGGCGTTCACCGGCTGCCTGATCGCGGTGTTCATGCAGATGATCGACGGCACCATCGTGATCACCGCGCTGCCCAGCATCACCGCGGATCTGGCGGCGTCCCCGCGCGCGCAACTGCTGATGGTGTCCGGTTACGCGCTGGCCTTCGCCTGCACGCTGCTCACCGCCGCGCGCGTGGGCGAACTGGTCGGGCGGCGGACCATGTTCCTCGCCTCGGTACTGGTGTTCACGGCGGCGTCGGTGTGGTGCGGGATATCCGGCAGCGCCACCGAACTCGTGCTGGCCCGGGTGGTGCAGGGCAGTGCCGCGGCGGGGATGGCGGCGCAGACCATCGCGATCGCGACGGCCAGTTTCCCGCGCCGCGATCATCCGCGGGTCTTCGCCCTCTACGGCGCGCTGGCGGGATTCGCGGGCGCGCTCGGGCCGATCCTCGGCGGCGCGCTGGTCACGGCCGATGTCTTCGGCCTCGGCTGGCAGGCGATCTTCCTGATCAACCTGCCGCTCGGGGTGCTCGCGGGCGCACTGGCACTGCGCTACCTGCGGCTGGGGCGGCCGGCGCGGCGCGAACGACTCGATCTGCCGGGTGCGGCGCTGTCCACGCTCAGCCTGTTCGCGCTGCTCTTCGCGCTCACCGATATTCAGCAGAATGGCTGGCGCCCAGCGGCATTGGCGGTGATCGCGGTCGCGCTCGGCGGCGGCGCGGTGTTCCTGGCCCAGCAGCGCCGGGGCCGGGATCCGCTGGTGCGCTTCGATCTGTTCGCCGACCGCCGGGTAGCCGTCGGGTCCGTTCTGCTGACCGTGTTCTTCGGGCTGTTCACCGCGTTCGTCTTCGCGGTGTCGGTGACCGTGCAAGAGGTGCTCGGCTTCACGCCGTGGCGCACCGGATTACTGATGACGCCGTTCGCGGCCGGCGCGTGCGCGGGCGCGTTGCTCGCACCGATGCTGGTGCGGCGCTGGGGCGTTCGCGTGCTGACCGCCGCCATCACCGCGTTCGGGCTGTGGGTGGCCGTCGGTGCCGCCTATCTGCACGCGACCGACGGCACCGTATCCGTCCCCTTGGTGCTGGGGCCGGTCTTCCTCGCGGGACTGAGCGTCGGAGTGTTCTGCATTCCGCTGCAACCGATCATGCTCTCCGGCCTGGGACAGCGGCAGATGGACGCGGCCTCGGGCTTGCTGCCGACCGTCGAGCAGATCGGGAACGCGCTGGGCTTGGCGCTGCTGTGCGCGGTGTTCTTCCGCGCGCACACCCTGGCCGGCAGTGTCACGATGTTCGCGGCCTTGTCCGCCGTAGCGCTCGGGCTGGGCGCGCTCACCCGCGCCCTGCCCGAGCCCGCGCGCTAGACCCCGAGGGCCGCGGCGAACAGCGGCCACGAGTCGTGCAGATCGTCCTGCCAGTACGGCCAGGCATGGGTGCCGTCGCGCAGCACGACCGTGGCCGGGATGCCGAGGCCGGCAAGGCGATCGGTCAGGGTCGAGACGCACCCGCGCACCACCGCTTCCATGCCGCCGCCCACCAGCATGCGATCCGCCAGGCGGGCGGCGTCGCCGCCGATGGACGGGTCGGCGAGGGTGTCGTGCGCGCCCGCTCCCCCGTTGCCGGACGAGATGTAGAGCGCCACGCCACGCAGCCGGTCGGCGTTGAGGACCGAATCGTTGGCGGCCCAGGCCGGATTCTCCATGCCGCCCCACATGTTCGCGGCGTTCGCCCCGTACAGGCTCAGCTGGGAATACACGTACGCGCGGGCCAGCGGATCGTTGGTGCGGGGGCACCCGCTGTAGGCGCCGACGGCCTGATACCGGCCGGGGGCCTCGATGGCGAGATTCAGTGCCGAGGTCGCCGACATCGAGGCGCCCGCAACGGCATTGCGGCCGTTCATGCCGAAGTGCTGCTCGAGCAGCGGGGGCAACTCGTCGATCAGGAAGGTGGACCAGCGGGCCCGGCCGAGCGCCGGATCGTCGGCCACCCAATCGGTGTAATAGGAGCCGCGCCCGCCGATCGGCTGCACGACATTGACGGGCTTGTCGGCGAAGAACTGCGCGGCATCGGTGCGATTGGTCCAGGGGCCGCCCGTCTCGCCGCCGTCGACGGCGTTGAGCAGATACAGGGCGGGCGCGGGCACACCCGGATGCGAAACCCACACCGGGATCGTCCTGTTCATGGCTGCCGAGAAGACGACGACCTCGAACTGCCGGCCGCCCAGCGGGCGGACCTCGACGATCGCGGAGCCGGGATCGGCCGCCGCCGGTAGCGGGAAGAGCACAGCGGACGCGGCGAACAGGACAACCAGGCAGCGCAGTAGCCGGTGCATGCTGGGAGTATCCCTCGCCGGCCCGCCATTCCCGGTGATCAACAGGCGTGTTCGCCAGAAGTCGGCGCGCCGGTGGCCGTAGCCACCGGCGCGGTCCGGAGAACCGGGGGTCAGTTACGACCGATGACATCCCGGGCGATGGTCGCCAGCCGCGCCTGGGTGGCCGAGACGACGCTCTGGCGGTTCTTGTTGGCTTCCTCGTAGGCGAGGATCGCCCGCACGTCCGAGGACTCGGTCAGCTCCTTGATCGCCGCGACCGACTGGTTGACGTTCAACTCGTCGTAACCGCTGATCGGCAGCTCCCGGGCTTCGAGAATGCCGGTCGCGCTCCGGGCCGAATGCAAACGGTCGGCGGTCCCCTTCGCGCCCTCGCGGCGGGTGACCCGCTCGGCGGTCTCCAGGGCCGCGTCCCGCGAGGCGGTGAGCGTCTTGACGGCGACATCGCCGGCCCGCGAGCCCCGTTCGAGCAGCTCGCCGAGCGCGGGCGGTGCGGAGCGGAAGGTGTCCAGCGCCCGATCCAGGCCGCGGGTCGACCAGCCGACCGGGACGTTGACCAGCTTGACCGCGGTGCCGGTGGCGGCCTGCAACGGCGTGCGGCGCAATGCGGCCGGGCCGCCGAGCGCATCCTCGGCCAGGACGGTGCTCAGCCATTCGACGGTCGCCGCGTGCGCGGTGATCAACCGATCGGCCAGGACCCCGACCTCGGGGTGCCCGGCGCTGCTCGCGAGCGCCTTCAGGTAGCGCGCGCGGTCGAGCAGCTGGTGTTCGAGGGTGAGGTCACCGAGCAGGGCTTCGTCGAACGGCTGCGCCTGTTCGGCCATCGCCTTGACCGCGGCCGCGAGCCGGCCGAGGAAGGGCCCGATCACCGCGGGAATGCCGCCGAGATCGCGGATGGCGGCCTCGATCGCCGCGACCCGGGCCCGGGCGTTGTCGGCGTTCTCGGACAACTCGCGTTGCACCGCTTCGGTTCGAGCCTGCGCGATCCGGGTTTCCGCGATCTGAATCTCGGTATTGGTCAGATCGCGCACGGCGCGCAGCTGTGCCAGCAGAGTTTGGGTGCTCATGGGGAATTCATCCTTCGCTATCGACGAAAGGTTCGGCGCGACGATGCACCATGACTGGCATCCACCGTTCGTGGACACGTCTTCGGCCTACCACTGTGCACCCGCCCCAAACCCCGGCCGATGGATATTCTTGTGCCGCAACAGCTATCGACGCAGGTGACAGGAGCCGGCAATGTCCGTGCATATGATCGAGGATCTGGTCGAGGAATCGATCCGGGTCCTGCACGATTCGGCGCCGGCCGGCGATCGCCGGGTGCGGGAATCGATCGCGGCGCTCTTCGGCTTCCAGGCCGGATACGACTGCTCGTTCACGCATTTCCGGATCATGGATATCTTGCTCGAGCGTGGTTACACGGCTCGGTTCGCGGTGGCCGAGCATCCCGAATATCGCAGCCGCAGAGCGTTCTTCGACAACGTGACGGAATTCACGGCGCTCGCCGAATCCGAGCACGCGTGGTTGGACCAGGGCTATTTGGATCCGCCGTACTTCTTCTGCGATGCCGGAACCACCGCGTGGCGCACCATGTTTCCCGAGGAGACACCGCCGGATCGGATCCCGCTGCCGGAGGTGGTCCACGCGACCGCGCTGGCCGCGGAACGGGCCGGGAACGTCGAACTGATCGCGCTGTGGCATGCCCTCGGATACCAGGCGCTGACCGGCAGCTGGGTCGGCGAGCCGCGGGAAGTCCCCGCTGTCACCGCGATTCGTGACCTCGCCCACCGCACCGGCGCGGCCGCGCACGACCTCCCGGACGGTTACCGGCCGCCGCCGGAGTTCTACGACGACGATCCGGTCGAATCCTGGTGGTACGCCCTGGGCTAGAGCGCGGTGACGCGGGCCAGGGTGCGGGCGGTGCCGTCGACTTCGAGTTGCACGTGCAGGGCGGTGCCGGTGCGCCAGACCCGGATTCGCACATCGTCGCCGGCCAGCACCGGGCCGACGTGCTCGAGGATCACCCGGTACGGCCGGGCGCGCAGGTCGGGGTGGCGTTCCAGCGCCTCCTCCACGGCTTCCCAGTGCACGGCGTTGTTGACGTGGCCGTAGTGGTCGACATCGGTGACCCGCAGCGGGAACGGCCACAGCTCGGCGTCGGCGGCCGGCTGCGCGGCCAGCGCGGCCCGCCAGCGCAGCCGGTGGTCGGTGGTGGCCGCGAGCATCGGGGCCATGAAGGCATCGCTCATCCGGGCCGGGCGCCCGCCTTCGATGTCGACGTGGATCAGGAACATCTCGGTCTCGATCAGGCCGCCGTTCTCGCTGTTCACCTTGATGCGCATGTTGCACCAGCGGTTGGACAGGGCGGCGGGCCAGCGCCGCAGATGCACCCGATCGCCGAACTCGATCGGCCGCAGCACGTCGATCACGGTCCGGCGCACGATCCATCCCGGATGCAGATCGCCCTCCTCGACCGCCTCGAGATGGTCGTAGCCGATGTCCTGCAGGTAGCGCGCCACCGCGTCCAGACGCAGCCGTTGCGCGCCATCGGTATCGCCCAGCCGCACCGGCCAGTCCTCGTGGAAAGCGCGGCTCTCGTCGCCGCAGGCCGGCAGCGGAAACACGATGTCTGCCAACCGGTCGACGGTCGTGGCGGTATCCATGGGCGCGAGCGTACCGACCGGCCCGCAAATCGGCTCATCCGACACACAGTCGACCGTAACTCGGTGTGCGACAAGGGATTTCACTCGAAGATCAGCCCGGCCACCACACCGTCCAGTTTGCAAAATCGACTTCTTTACGGAATCATTACCAACCAAGGTGACCTGGGGGAACGGCCGACCGGCACGTGACTCCGCGAGTCCGTCTCAGGACGAATCGACCCGAAAGGAGCCGCCCATGGCATTCACACAGCACGCATACACCACAATGCCGTATCTCTTTCCTCGATCGCTGCGGCGTTAGCACGACAACGTTTCGCGGCGAGCACCCTCCGCTTCACCACAGGTGATGACTTGGTTGTTGTTGATACCGCGGAGAGCCTTGCGGCTACCGCCAGAATTGTGACGGATGGCTGAGAGAAAATGGTGGCACACGAAACCGCGCTCGCGCTGATACAGCTGGGCGCGGTCTTTTTCGGATTGGGATTGCTGGGGCGCCTCGCCGCCCGCGTGGGGATGTCGCCGATTCCCCTGTATCTGATCGGCGGGCTGGTATTCGGCTCCGGCGGCCTGGTCGAGCTGAATCAGGTCGACGAGTTCATTCACCTGGCCAGTGAAATCGGCGTCGTCCTGCTGTTGCTGCTGCTCGGATTGGAATACACCGCAAAAGAACTCGTCACCGGCATGCGGAGTTCGTGGGCGGCCGGTGTGCTCGATCTGGTGCTGAACGCGACGCCCGGCGTCGTGGTAGCGCTGATGCTGGGGTGGGGCGTCACCGGCGCGGTCGCGATGGCGGGCGTCACCTACATCTCGTCCTCGGGCATCATCGCCAAGGTGCTCGGCGATCTCGGCCGGCTGGGCAACCGGGAAACCCCGACCGTCCTGTCCATCCTGGTGTTCGAAGACCTGGTGATGGCCGCCTACCTGCCGGTGCTGACCGCGGTATTGGCCGGTGTCGGCTTCGCCGCGGGCCTGAAGACGCTGGGCATCGCCCTGGCCGCCGTCACGGTCGTGCTGGTCGTCGCGCTGCGCTACGGCCGGTACGTGTCGATGATCGTCGACAGCGAGGATCGGGAGATCTTCCTGCTCAAGCTGCTGGGCTCCGCGCTGCTGGTGGCCGGCATCGCGTCCTCGCTGCAGGTCTCGGCCGCGGTCGGGGCGTTCCTGCTCGGCATCGCCATCTCCGGGTCGACGGCGCACAGCGCCACCAAGATTCTCGAACCGCTGCGGGACCTGTTCGCGGCCATGTTCTTCGTGCTGTTCGGGCTCAGCACCGATCCACGCAGCATCCCGCCCGTCCTGGGCTGGGCGATCGTGCTGGCCGTGGTGACCGCCGCGACGAAACTGGCGACCGGCTGGTGGGCGGCCAAACGCGCGGGCGCGTCGAAGTACGGGCGGGCGCGCGCGGGTACCGCGCTGATCGCGCGCGGCGAGTTCTCCATCGTCATCGCCGGTCTGGCCGTCAGCGCCGCGGCGGTGCCCGAGGAGTTCGCCGCCATGGCGACCACCTATGTGCTGCTGATGGCCGTCATGGGACCGATCGCGGCCCGCGTGGTCGAACCGCTGCTGCACTGGTTCGACAATCGCGCGCAGAGCACTCCGACCACCTCGCCCGAAACGCTCGAGATCACCGACATCACCAAGCCCTGAGCGGTCCATCAGGGCTCGATCAGGCCGGCGCGGATCGCGTAGCGGGTCAGTGCGGTCCGGTCGCGCAGGTCGAGTTTGGCCAGGATGTTCGTGCGATGCCGGTCCACCGTCTTGGCGCTGATGACCAGCGTCTCGGCGATCTCACGGGTGGAGTTGCCTTCGGCGATCAGCTTGAGCACCTCCTCCTCGCGCGGGGTCAGGATGGTCTCGGGCAGCGCGGCCCCTTGCCGGGCGCGTTGCAGATAGTCGCGGATCAACGCGGTGGCCGCGCCGGGGTACAGGAACGGCTCACCGCGCATGGTGGCGCGGCAGGCCTCGATCAGGTCGCGATCGGCGACCGACTTCAGGACATACCCCGAGGCCCCGACCTTGAGGGACTCGAAGAAGTACTGCTCGTTGTCATACATCGAGAGCATGAGAATGCGGACACCCGCGGCCGTGCGGGTGATCTCGCGCGCGGCCTGGATGCCGGTCATGCGCGGCATGGCGATGTCCAGGATCGCCAGGTCGACGCGCACTTCGGCGAGCAGGTCCAGGGCCTCCTGGCCGTTGGCGGCCTCGGCGACGACGACCAGGTCGGGTTCGGCGTCGAGGATCATCCGGATGCCGCTGCGGACCAGCGCGTGATCGTCGGCGAGCAGGATCCGGGCGGGCGCGGGGCCGGTCATCGCGGGCTCCGCGCGGCGTCGTAGGGGACGCGCAGCGCGACATCGGTGCCGTCGCCCGGCGGTGAGTCCACGGTCAGCGTCGCGCGGATCAGCAGGGCGCGTTCGCGCATCCCGCGGATGCCCGCGCCTTCCCGGGCGACGCCCCCGCGCCCGTTGTCGGTGACGCGCAGTTCGAGCGTGCCCGCCTCCGCGCGCAGGCCGAGCAGCACCTCGGTGGCGTCCGCGTGCCGCACCACGTTCGTCAGGCTCTCCTGGACCACGCGGTAGCAGACCAGTTCGACCTCCGGCGGCAGCCGATCCAGCGTGCGATCCACCTCGCGGGCGACGGTCAGGCCCGTATTGGTGGAGAAGTCGTGGCACAGCGCGGCCAGTGCGCTGTGCAGGCCCAGATCGTCGAGCACGTCCGGGCGCAGGCGGCGGGCGATGCCGCGCACCTCGTCCAGGCATTGCCGCACGGTTTCCTGGGCGCCGCACAGTTCGCCGACCAGTTCGCCGGGCGCCTTGTCGACCACGCGCTTCATCGACAGCAACGCCACGGTCAGGCTCTGCCCGATCTCGTCGTGCAACTCCCGGGCGATGCGCCGGCGCTCGCCCTCCTGCGCAGCCAGCGCGGAGGCACTGGCCGCGGTGCGTTCGGCCTCCAGCCGCTCGGTCATCGCGTTGAACGAGTCGATGACGCGGCCGAGATCGCCGCTGTCGATGCCGTCGAGGCGGTCGTTGCGGCGCAGCGGATCGAAGCGGTGCATCGAGGCGATCAGCTGATCCAGCGGAGCCAGGCTGCGGCGCAGCAGAATCGCGTTCGCGGCCAGCATCACCGCCAGGCCGATCAGCAGCACCGGGAGCTCGGTGAGGCGGACCCGGGCCGACACCGTCGCCGGGGACAGCGCCAGCACCAGCGTCCCGCAGGCGAAGACCAGGCCGTTGATCAGGATGATCCGCCGGAACAGCGCACCGACGGGTGTGCGCGTGTGGCGGAGCAGCCCACCGGTGTGACGGTCCATGCGCCCATTCTCGTGGCCCGCGCGTGTGGCTGTCCATCAGGTCCAGACCCCATTTCCGCACGTCGAGGGGCCGCAGATCGGGCGCTGAGATGGGGTCGCGCCCCGATGGCGCAACCGGTCACGCCGCCGAAAACTCTTAGGCACCGGGCTTCGGGCTCGCCCACCTCACCCACGGACAGGCCGCGACATGACCACCAGCGCCGCACGCCCGCAATGGAGCGACACCATGCAAGCACACGAGATCGCCATCTCCCTGCCCACGATCCGGGTGGGCGACCCGGTGGCCAAGGCCGTCCGTTTGATGGTGGTGAAGCGGCTGCCCGGGATCATCGTCGTGGACGACGCGGGGCGACCGCTGGCCGTGCTGCCCGGCACCCAGGTGCTGCGCCTGGCGATCCCCAGCTCGTATCAGTCCGACCAGGCGCTGGTGCGCACCATCGACGAGGTGCACGCCGACCTGTTCTGGCAGGTGCCCGGCAGCCGGACCGTCGGGGACTGCCTGCCCCCGCAGAGCGCCAGACCCGCCACCGTGCGCCCCGACGCCACCCTGCTGGAGATCGCGGCGCTGATGGCCGCCCGGCATACCCCCCTGGTGGCCGTGGTCGACAAGAACCGGGCCCTGGTGGGCGCGGTCACGCTGGAACGCCTGCTGGCGAGCCTCGCGGTCGCGGGGCCCGACGATGAATAGTCCGCGCCCATACCCCTCGGGCGGTGGCCGATGGACGGGGTGATGGCGGTAGCGATCTTCGTCGTCGCGTTCTTCTTCATCGCCACCGAACGCGCCGACAAGGTCAAGGTCGTGCTCGTCGCGGCCGGCCTGATGACCGTTCTCGGCCTGACCGCGGGCGAGCAGGTGTTCTACTCCGAGCACGCGGGGATCGACTGGAACGTCATCTTCCTGCTGCTCGGCATGATGATCATCGTCGGGATCATCCGGCAGACCGGCGTGTTCGACTTCCTGGCGATCTGGGCCGCGAAACGCTCGCGCGGCAACCCGTTCCGCCTGATGGTGATGCTGATGCTGATCACCGCGATCGCGTCTCCGCTGCTGGACAACGTCACCATCATCATGCTGGTCGCGCCGGTCACCATCGTGGTGTGCGACCGGCTCGAGATCGCGGCCCAGCCGTTCCTGATCGCGGAGGTGCTCGCGGCCAACATCGGCGGTGCGGCCACGCTGATCGGCGATCCGCCCAACATCATCATCGGCAGCCGGGCGGGGTTGAGCTTCAACGACTTCCTGATCCACATGGCCCCGGCCGTCGTGGTCATCTTCGTGCTGTTCGTGATCTTCACCAGGCTGCTGTTCCGCAAGGCGATCCGCGACGCCCGGCCGAACCCGGGCACCGTGCTGGCGCTGCAGGAGCGACGGGCGATCACCGATCCGAAGCTGCTGATCCGCTGCTCGATCGTGCTGCTCGGCGTGGTGATCGGGTTCGGCCTGCATTCGGTGCTGCATGTCGCGCCCTCGATCGTGGCGCTGGTCGGGGCGGGGGTCATGCTGCTGGTCTCGAGGCTGGACGTGGGCGAGGTGCTCGCCGAGGTGGAGTGGCCGACCCTGGTGTTCTTCGCCGGACTGTTCGTCATGGTCGCCGGGCTCGTGCACACCGGCGTGATCGACGCGCTCGGCGCGTTCGCGGTCGACACCTTCGGCGACAACCACTTCGTGGCGATGACCACGATCATCTTCGGTTCCGCCGTCTTCGGCGCGTTCGTCGACAACATCCCCTACACCGCGACCATGGCCCCCGCGGTGGAGGAGCTGGTCGCGCAGACGCCCGACGCCACGCACGGGCAGGGGCTGTGGTGGGCCTTCGCCTTCGGGGCGGACTTCGGCGGCAACGGCACCGCCGTCGCGGCCAGCGCCAACGTCGTCGCGCTCGGCATCGCGCAGCGCTCGGGTCATCCGATCTCGTTCTGGCAGTTCACCAAACCGGGCATCATCGTGACGTTCCTGAGCACCTTCCTGGCCTGGATCTACGTGTGGTTACGCTATTTCACATGATGTCGAGTGGGCGCCGATGACCGAATCGCCAGGTCGAGGCGGACCCGGCTCCGCACAGCAGGTTCCGTCGGCACCCGCGAATCCGGCTGCAGCGCAGCCGTATCGATACGATCTGGACGGATTGCGCGGGCTCGCGATCGGGCTGGTCGTGATCTTCCACATCTGGATGGATCGGGTTTCCGGCGGCGTCGATGTGTTCCTGGTGCTGTCGGGGTTCTTCTTCACCGGCATGCTGCTGCGCCGTAGCGAGATCAAGCCGACGCTGCTGCGGACCGCGCGCCGACTGCTGCCGGCGTTGACGGTGGTGCTGGCGGCCGTGGTCGGTGTCACATTCATCGCGCGGCCCTACACGCAGTGGGGTGACATCTCCGCGCAGACCCTGGCCTCGGCGTTCTACTACCAGAACTGGTATCTGGCAGTCGCCGAGCTGGATTATCTCGCGCCGGATCCCTCGGTCAGTCCGCTCCAGCACCTGTGGTCGATGTCGGTGCAGGGGCAGTTCTATCTCGCGATGCTCGCGCTGCTCGCGCTGTGGACCCGGTACGCGGGGCGCACGCCGCGCGCACGGAGTCTGCTGCTGGCGGTCGTGACCGGCCTGGCCGCGTGGTCGTTCTGGTATGCCGCCGCGGGTTCCGCCCAGCATCAGGCCTGGACCTACTACGACAGCGCCGCGCGCGCCTGGGAGCTGCTGGCGGGTGCGGCGCTCGCGATCGCGGCGCCCTGGATCACGCTGCCGCGCCTAGTGCGGTCCGTCCTCGGGGTGCTGGGACTACTCATGGTGGTCTCGTGCGGTGTCCTGATCGACGGCGCCACCCACTTCCCGGGTCCGGCGGCGCTGTTCCCGGTCGCCGCCGCGGCGGCGGTGATCGTCTCCGGCATGGGCCCGGAACCCTTGGCCGCGAATCGCTTGCTGGCCACCCCGGCCCTGGTCCGCCTCGGCGGGCTCGCCTACGCGCTGTACCTGTGGCACTGGCCGGTCCTGATCTTCTATCTCGCGGAGTACGGCAAGGTCGGTCCCGGTATTCAGGGCGGGTTGCTGGTGCTCGCGGCGGCCCTGGCGCTGGCGTTCGCGACCGAACGATTCATCGAAGTGCCGCTGCGGCAGCGGGATCGTGTCGTGGACAGACGGTTCGGGCGTGC
Source organism: Nocardia sp. NPDC050712 (assembly GCF_040654295.1). NCBI lineage: Bacteria > Bacillati > Actinomycetota > Actinomycetes > Mycobacteriales > Nocardiaceae > Nocardia > Nocardia sp. NPDC050712. Next base: position 247,030 of record NZ_JBFAHT010000002.1, on the reverse strand, counting down.
GGTCGGCTTGGCGACCGCCGGGACCGGGCTCGGTGTGCTGGCCTCGGCGCTGGGCTGGCAGGCGGTGCCCGCCGCCAATCCCCCGCACCCGCCGTCCGCCTTGGACGCGCATCGCTACCCCGGCGCCACGGTGCTGACCCACGGCGCGATCGCCGCGCCGGAACCCATGCGGCCCACCGTCTTCGAGGGCCAGACCGACGCGCCCCGCCCGACCTCCGACGGGTGCATCACGCCCAACCGCGAGGTGCGCGCCTGCACCTACGGCGACGACACCGCCACGCGCACCATCGCCGTGGTCGGCGGATCACATTCCGAGCATTGGCTCCCGGCGCTGGAAGTGCTTGCCGCCGAACACCGATTCCGCATCCAGACCTATCTCAAGGAGGGGTGCCCGCTCACGCTGGTCGACGATCCGTCCTACGCGCTGGCCCCGTTCCCGGAATGCCGTGAATGGTCCGCCGAGGTGCTCGATCGGCTCGGCGAGCAGCGGCCGGACTGGGTGTTCCTCACCGCGACCCGGCCGCGCCCGGATCGCGGTGACGGCGTTCCGCCCGAATACCTCGACGTCTGGACCGAACTGTCCAACCGCGACCTCAACGTGCTGGCCGTCCGCGACACACCGTGGCCGCGCCGCGACGGGGTCGGCTACCGCGCCATCGACTGCCTGGCGCACCGCGGCAACGCCTTCAGTTGCGGCATCGACCGCGCCACCGCCCTGGACCCGGAGAACCCGGCGCTGGCGCCCGCCTCGGCCTATCCGAACGTCTATCCGTTCGACCTCACCGACGCCCTGTGCCGGCCCGATCGCTGCCTGGCGGCCGAGGGCAACGTCCTGGTCTACCGGGATGAGCACCACGTCTCGGCCAGCTACGCCCGGACGCTGGCCCCCGGCCTGGGCCGGGAGATCGGCGCGATCACCCAGTGGTGGTAGCCCTCACTCGCCCAGCGCGGGCAGTTGCTGGTCCGGGCGGCGCGAACCGCTCAGGGGATCGGGTAGGTCGGTGGCCTGCACGGCGGCGATCCGCTGCTGCGCGCGCCGGCGCGGATGACAGCGCTCCGAACATCCCAGGTGGATATCCGCGGCGCGGATCGCGTCGATGACATCGAGTTCGCCCGGATCGGAAAGACAGTCGTACAGGTTCTGATACATCCGCATGGCCTGCGGATTCTGGTAGGTCATCAGCGTTACCCCTTCGATACTCGAAGCCTCGGTGGCTTGTATCTGCGGCGATCGCGATGGTGTTGACCAGTGATTACCCCAGTTGATCTTCGTTGAACCGTCGAGTTTCGGTGCGCCGCCGAATCATCACCGCTGACCTGCGCGTTCGGAAAACGTCCAGTGGATTTTCAGTGCCGCGGCGCAGGGTGTTGTCCGGCGCTCGAGGCGCCGACCGGACAGATCCGAACGACGGAAGAGGCACTTCAACTATGCGTAAGACAAGCGGACTTCGCCGATCCGGCCGCACCATTGTGCTGCTGGGGGCGCTGGCGTTGACGCTCGCGGCGACGGCATGTTCGCCGGGCAGCGAGGACAAGGGTGCGCCAACCACGGTGCCACAGCCGGATCCGGACAAACCCGGCGTGCTGCTCGTGCACGGGGCGTTCGCCGACGGCTCCAGCTGGGGTGGCGTGGTAGAAGGATTGCAGCGCAGGGGGTTCCGGGTCACCACGGCGGCCGTCCCGTTGCGCGGGCTGGAGTACGACAGCGCCTACATTCGCGGCGTGCTCGACGCCATGCCGGGAAAGACGGTGCTGGTCGGGCATTCCTACGGCGGCGCGGTGATCACCAACGCGGCGGCGGGCTCCGCCAAGGCCGCCGGGCTGGTCTACGTGGCGGCGTTCGCGCCGGACCGCGGCGAGTCGCTCGGCGAACTCGACGGGCGCTTCGGCGGGCCCGCGACGAAGATCACCGAGCCGCACCTGGTCGCCGGGGCGGCCGTGCCCGAACTGCGCATCGTGGACGAGAAGTTCGGGGAGTTCTTCGCGCAGGATGTCGCGCCGGTGCGGGCCGCGGTGCTCGCGGCCGGGCAGCGGCCGATCTCGGTGGCGGCGTTCACCGAGCAGACCGCGGAACCCGCCTGGCGGACCCTGCCCTCGTGGTACCTCGTGGCCGCCGACGACCGGATGATTCCGCCGAACGGACAGCGGGAGATGGCGCGCCGGGCCAACGCCACCGTCACCGAGCACGCGGGCAGTCACGCGATCGCGGTGTCGAACCCCGACGCCGTCGTCGGCGTTATCGATCAGGCCGCGCGTTCGGTGCGCTGATCAGCTCGTCGATGTCGTCGAGATACCGTGCGGCGCCGAGCGATTCGGCCAGCGTGCGCGCCTCGTCCAAGCGCTCCCGGCGGCGATCGGCAGCGCCGTGCCGGGCGAGATCGAGCAGTGCCGGAACGAGTTCGACGGCACTGTCCTGAGCGCGTAGCACCTCGACCGCGCGCTCGAGGAGTTCCGCCGAGGGCCCGGCGGGCATGGTCAGCGCCACTGCCCGCAGGGCCCGGCCGACGGTGGCGGGCGTATTCCACCGCTCGGCCGAAACCAGCTCCGCGGCAGCGAGTTCGTGGGCGCGCTCGCGCTCGCCGAGGCGCAGCAGCTCCAGCGCCGCGGAGCTGCGCCAGGGCATGTGCGCCGGATTGGTGATTCCCACCGCGGTATTCCGGCGCCCGCATTCCAGGAAGTAGCCCACCGCCGCCCGGGAATCGCCGCGCTCGACGCACAGCAGGGCCCGGATGTGCAGGGCGACAGTCCATTCCCACGTCTCGGGGTTGGCGTCGGCGGTGCGCCGATCCAGCCAGCGCTGCGCCTCGTCGAGCCGCCCGAGGCACAGCAGCGCGTGCGCGTATTGCGCCGCCAGCGTGGCCGGCGGCACGACCAGCTCGTCGTCGATGCGGCCGAGCACCGGTTCCAGCTCGGCGAGGACCCGCGGGTACGCGCCGCAGCGCAGCAGGACCTCGGAGCGCAGGATGACGCGATAGGTATCGATGGTGCCGAAGTGCTGATCGGCGCGCTGCTCGGTGAGTTTCAGGGCGGTGCCGAGGTCGCCCTGCCACATGGTCAGGTGCGCCAGCATGCCGATCAGCTCGCGCGGCAGCGGCTCGTCGTGCTGCCCGGTCAGCCGGTCCAGGGCAGTGCGCGCCTCGACCTGGACGCCGAAGGCATCCGCCCAGTTCAGGATCGCCGCGTCGATACGGTCGGGTGCCGGGCGCGCGCGCAACTCGGTGACCAGATCGCGCCAGGTCGCGGCGGTGAGTCCGGCCACCATCCACCGGGCCGCGCGAATCGCTTCGGACCAGCGCCGATCCCGCGATCGCGCCTCAGCGGCAACGGTATTCAGCATCAGCATGGCCGGTTGGGCTTCGTGCCGCACAGCCATGGTCCAGGCCAGTGGGAGGGCGGCGGTGGGCGCACCGGCGCGGGCCCGCTGGCTGCGCAGCGCTTCGTCCAGATGCGCGCGGGCCGCCGCGGGATTGGTCCACAGTTCGAGTTGCCCGAGCCGGACCAGCAGGTCGTCGCGGTCGGCGGGCGCGCAGATGTGCAGCGCCAGTTCCAGCCAGCGCACGGCCTCCAGGATCGCGCAGTCCCGCAGGCATTCCTCGGCGGCGTCGATGAGAACGACGGTCCAGCGGGCGTAGCGCGAACCGCACAGTCCACGCAGGTAGCGCGCGACGTGGCGGGCCGGATAACCGGCGCTGCGCTCGACTTCCGCGGCGATCGTGTGGAAGCGCGCGGATTCCGCGCGGCCGCCGAGCCGCTGAATCGTGGTGGCGATCAGCGGATGCCGTAGCCGGGGCGGTTCGGCCGCGGCGAGAACCCCGGCGTCGGTGAGCAATTCGCATCGGTGTCGGGTCTCGCCGGGCGGCTCCGCGCAGGCCGCCGCGATGATCTCGAGGCTGGGCGTGAATTCCGACAGTGCGGCCAGGGCTCGCATCATCGTGGCGCCGGTGACCGAAAACCCGTGCAGGAGTCGCTTGATCGCGCGTGAGTAGCGGCCGTCCAGCAGCCGATCCGGCACCCGGGTGCGGTCCTCGCCATCGGCGAGATCCGCGATCAGCGCGTCGACCAGGAGCGGGATATCACCGGCGGCCCGCTGGATCTGGACGGCCAGCTCGGGCGGGCAGTCGATTCCGGTGCGCCGCCGGTACAGGGTGGCGATCGCGGCCGGGCTCAGCCGGCGCGGCCGCAGGATCTCCGACGCGAGCGGCTCCAGGTGGCCGTGCAGGTCCACCGCGTGCTGGTCCCAGGCCCGTTCGTCGAGGGCCACCACGAGCAGGGCCGCGCTGGTGCGCAGGGTGGGCGCGAGGGCGGCCAGCACCCGGGCCGAGCGCTCGTCCATCCGAGTCGCGTTGTCGATCAGCAGTACCAGGGGTTCGGCGGTCGCGCGCCGAGCCACGGCGGCGCGCAAGCGCGCGATGAGGGTTTTCTCGTCGAGGGCTTCGCGGGCAGGGGTAGGCGAAAGTCGTTCCAGTAGTTCGACAGCCAAGTCGTCGCCGGTTGTCAGATCGATCGATACCGCGGCGGGATGACGGTCGGCCACCTCGTGCAGCAGCTGCGTCTTTCCGTAGCCGGGCCGGCTGGTGAGCACCGCCAGCCCGCCGGTGCCGCCGGCCGCACGGCGGGTGCACGCGGCGATCGTGTCGAGCTCGCGCTCCCGTTCCAGCAGACGCGGCGAATCCGGCTGCGGGTCAAGGGCTTTCCGGACCCGCGTGGGACGGACCGGCGGTTCGCCGGCGAGCGTCCGTTCGTGGAGCGCACGCAGTTCGGCACCTGGTTCGACGCCCAGTTCCTCGACCAGCAACCGCCGCGTGTCGCGATAGACCGCCAGGGCCTCGGATCGCCGCCCGCTGTCCGCGAGCGCGCGCATCAGCACCGCCCGAAGGCGTTCGCGCAGTGGATGTTCCGCAGTCAGCATGCGCAGCGTTTCGATCGCTCCGGCCGCGGCGCCGTTCAGCACGGCGATCTCCAGGCTGTCCTCGACAAGCGCGAGCCGCCGATCCGACAGCGCCGCGCGCTGCTGCCTGGCCCAGGGCCCCGGGATACCGGCCAGCGGCTCGCCGGAATACAAGGCGAGCGCCTGCGCGAACAGATGCGCGGCACGATCCAAGTCGGCGGCGTCGCGGGCCCGCACCGCGGCCGCGACCAGGTCGTCGAGCACGCCGACGTCGAGCTGGTCGTCGCCGATCCGCAGTTGGTAGCCCCCATTGCCCGACAGCAGCACCGTCCCCGGCGAGCGGGGCGCCCGAGCGGGCTCCAGCACCCGGCGCAGCGCCGAGATGTGGGTCTGGATCACCGCCGTGCCGCTGGCCGGCAGTTCGTCGTCGTAGAGCGCGTCCATCAGCGCGGCGGGCGAGACCCATTGCCGCCGCCGCATGGCCAGCACCGCGAGGATGCCGCGCCGTTGCGGCGGCCCCGGCGGCCGCACCTGCCCGTCCACGATCAGCTCCACACCGTCGAGCAGTCTGAGCTGTAGCCCAGGCGCCACGTCGACCATCCCTTCGGCTCTATCGCCGTCAGGTCGGTTCGGCGGGTTCAGGACGACAGCCCGGCGGGAAGTCGGCAGTTCAGAGCCGAATTTTACCGGTGCCCGGATCAGCTCCGACACGCGGCGGGCCCCGGCCCGAGCTACCAGGACAGCTTCTCGCAATTCGCCGTGCCGCCGGGCTTTTCGACCTGGAGGGTCGCGTGCTCCAGGGCATAGGTCTCGGCGAGCACGGCCTGGGCTTCGCGCAGCACCGATCCGGGGTCGGCGTCGTCGGCGATGACGAGGTGGGCGGAAGCCACCTCCATGCCCGAGGTCAAGGTCCAGATGTGCAGGTCGTGTACCGCGTGGACGCCGGTGACCGCGGTGAGGGAGGTGTCGACACGGGTGACGTCGAGGTCCGGCGGGGCGTGCTGGAACAGGATGCGCAGGGCCTGTTTGCCCAGGTTGTAGGCGCGGGGCAGGACGAAGACGCCGATCGCTACGCCGATCGCCGGGTCGGCGTAGCGCCAGCCGAACAGCAACGTCAGCACGCCGCTGACCAGGACGCCGATCGAGCCGAGCATGTCGGCCATGACTTCGAGGTAGGCGCCGCGCACATTGAGACTGTGCTCGGCACCGCGCCGCAGGATGAGCAGCGCGATGACGTTCATGATCAGGCCGACCACGGCGACCAGCGCGACCGGCAGACCCGGCACCTCCGGCGGCTCGGCCAGGCGCTGGATCGCCTCGTAGATCACCCAGCCCGCCACCGCGAACAGCAGCACCGCGTTGAACAGCGCCGCGAACACCTCGGCGCGATACATCCCGTAGGAGCGGGCCGCACTCCGAGCAGCCTTGCGCGCCAACAGGATTGCGACCAGCGCCATGGTGACGCCGAACACGTCGGTGAACACGTGCGCCGAGTCGGACAGCAAGGCCAGCGACGAGGTCGACAAGCCGACGAGCAACTGGGCGATGAAGGTGACCAGGCCCAGCCCGATGACGATCAGCAACCGCCCGACGTACCGCCCCGACGCACTGCCCGCCGCCGAAACGCCGTGATCATGACCCTGGCCCATGGCCGACCTCCTGATGTTCCAGACGCCCGCTCTCGGAGCGTCCAACACATAGTAACATGCGCATGTGTGAATTGAATTGAGCGAAGTCAGCGACCGTCGAAGCCGGAGTCCGCGGACTATGCCTTGTCGTAGACGAGCGAATATCGCCAGAAGAGGCGGCGCCGGACGCGCGCACCGGGCAGATGTTCCGCCGCCGCCCGGCGAATCTCCGGCAGCGTCTCGCGCGGCGGCGCGGTGGGGGCCGTCATCCCGAGCGGAAGATCGACCGCCGGGCGCGGATTCTTCAGCTTCCCCACGACCAGGTTCGCCGCCATGGCCACCGTGCCGACCGCCAGATCGACCGGCCCGGATTCCCGGAAACACCCGATCACCACGAGCCGCCCACCCGCCGCGAGGCGCAGGTCCACCGCGCGCAGGGTCTGCGCGAGCGGCAGGTGGTGCAGGCTGGCGACCAGCGTGATCGCGTCCCAGCGCCGGTCCGGGTCGAGTTGCTCGAATCCGGCCTGCTCGATCACGACGGAATCCTCGCCGGCGAACCGCGCCGCCGCGGCCCGCGCCGCCGCCGGATCGGGCTCGAGCCCGGTCACGCGGGCGACGCGAGACCGCAGCCGATCGATCAAATTGCCGGTGCCGCAGCCGATGTCGAGCACGGACCGGGCGCCGGACGCGGCCACCCGGCCCGCCACCCAGCTGCCGTAGACATCGTTGTGGCTCCACGGGTGCCGACGGTTGAACCGGTCGATGCGGGCGCTCAGAGACACGGCTCCACGGTAGCGATCAACGCGCGCTGGTGCGGAAGGGCTCCGCCGGAGCGCCGAGATTCGGTGCGCCGAGCAGGGATTCCGAGGACAGGGCGTAGATCCCGTCGTTGGTGAGCAGCCAGACGATCTTGCGGTCGTACTCGACGTACACGCCGTGCGTCGGATTGCTGCGCGCCCAATCCTCGGTCTCCGCGCCGAAGGTCGGGGGTGCGAAATAGCCCGCGATCGTCGGGTTCACCGGGTTCGAGACGTCGAAGAACTGCGCGCCGGCGTTGTAGAAGTCGTAGATCATCAGCCCGTCCTTCGGATCACCGGGCGAGGTGTAGTACCCGCTGCGTTTCGGGCCGAAGCTGCCGCCGCGCTGGCAGAAGTCGGTCACCGGTGCACCCTCCGGCGGCGTCGGGCGAGGCAGGCGGCCGACGATCCGGGGCCGAGCCGGGTCGGTGGCGTCCACCTGGAAGATGTCCTTGTACGGCTCGTAGCAGTCCTCCGACAGCGGGTAGCCGCTCAGATAGACCATGCCGGTCCGCTCGAACTGGGAGACATCGACATTGTCGGCTTCGGTGCCGGCCACCGACATCGGGACGTCCACATGGCCGACCTCGCGCAGGTCGGTGGGATCGGAGATGTCGATGATCGACATGCCGAAGCCGCCCAGCGCGGCGAAGCCGTACTTGCCGCCCGCTTCGATCGGGGTCGGGATGTAGAGCGGGTTGCGCGAACCCATCCACGAGGTCCGGTTGCCGCAGCGCGGATTGGCTCGATAGGCGTCCTCCTCGCCGCGGACCATGCCGTCGCGGTGCCAGGTGTCCAGCAGCACCGGCGCGGCGGGGTCGGCCATGTCCCACACCTGAAAACCGTTGGAATACAGGTAGGTCGGGTATTCCTGCATCGACCAGTCGTCGCTGGGAGCGGTCGAGACGAACAGGTAGCGGCCGCCGTCCCAGTGCGGGACGTCCAGCGATCCCGAACCCTGCTGCGGCTTGCCGAGGTCCGGCGCGAGCGGATTCGCCTGTGCCGCATCGGTACTCACCGTCGCCAGCAGCTGCCAATCCTGTTTGCGCGGTCCGTTGAGCTTGTAGACCTTGAAACCTTTGAGCTGGGTGTCGGCGCGCGCGGCGGCCACACCCGCCGCGGCGGCGTACTTGCTGGTCTCCGGTGTATCGCCCAGCCAGAACGGGACCTGGCGGCGCATCTCGAAGCTCTGGACCATGATGTAGCCGTCGTACTTCTGACTCCACTGGATCGTGGACGCGCCCCAGAAGTCGTGTGCCGCCCAATCCTTGCCGTCGAGGGCTTCGTCGTTGCCCGCCGCCCCGGCCAGGTCGGCCCGGGACAGCGACTCCACCACCTGCACATCGCGCACGTCGGTGATGTCGTAGACGCGGGCTTCGCTGCGGTCGTACTGGAACATGTAGCGGCGGCCGTCGAAGTCGACGATGTTCTGCCAGGAGTGGAACGGGTCCGGCGTGAATTCCTGCCCGGGATAGTGCGCCTCGACGGTCACGTTGTCGCTCTTGTAGGTGTTCGGGTCGTAACCGCCGGTGCCAGGGAACAGATCCTCGCCGCCACCGGGGAAAGGATGCTGCTCCTCCTCGTTCACGTAGGTGAGGCCGGGATGCAGGAAGGAGCCGTCGTTCTGCATGCCGTAGCTGCCGGGGTCGACCTGCGACGGGCGCCGGTCCGCGCACGCGAGCACGACGTCGGGATCCACGCCGCGCGCGTCACCCGCCCGCGCCACCACCATGCCGCCGCCGATCGCGACGGCGACCACCACCACTCCGGCCAGCAATTTCCGCTGTTGCGCCGACACTGTTTTCACGAAACTCCTCTGGTCGTTGGTCGCGACCAGTCTTCGGAGTTATCGCAGCGTGCGGCTCATCCTGGAAGCCGCATCGGCGGGGTCGAATTCCGGCTCGACGGGTCTTGCGGGATAGCTGAGGATGTGCTGTCGGCCTGCTTCTGGACGGTGCCCGCGTAGGTGGCGCCCCACCGGTCCAGCCAGGCCACGGCCGGTTCGAGCGAGGCGCCCAGCTCGGTCAGCGAGTACTCGACCCGCGGCGGGACCTCCGGATACACCGTGCGGTCGACCAGCCCATCGGCTTCGAGTTCGCGCAGCTGGCGAGTCAGCACCCGCGGGTTGACCGTTCCGACCAATCGGCCCAGCTCGCCGAAGCGGCGGCGGCCACCGAGCAGGTGTTTGACGATCGTCAGCTTCCACGCGCCGCCGAGGACCGAGACGGCGACCTCGACCGGGCACACCGTGAGCGCGGTCTCCACCTGCTTCCGCATTCAACGCTCCTACCTCGACACTTACATTTCTGTCACTATGTGCTGAGAATGTCAGTACTTGGCATGATCAGTACTAGCTACCAAAGTAGCCCTATGGCTACTTCCCGATCAATCCTGTGGATCCTCGCCCATCCCGATCGCGACTCCCTGAGTCACGCGCTGTATCGGCACGGCGTGGCACACCTGCGGAATGCCGGGCACCGAGTGGAGGCGGTGGACCTGTACGCGGAAGACTGGAATCCCGTCCTCGGTGACGCCGACACGAACGGCGCACCCGGCGCTACTCTGTCCGATCGGCAGCGCCATGCCACGCAGCAGCGCACGCTGCCCGCCGACGTGCTCCGCCACCAGCAGCTGGTTACCGACGCGCACACGGTCATCGTGCAGTTCCCGCTCTGGTGGTACGGCATGCCCGCGATCCTCAAGGGCTGGTTCGACCGGGTATTCACCAACGGTTTCGCGTTCGGCGTCCGCGACGAGAACGGGAAGGTCCGCAAGTACGGCGACGGTGGACTCGCGGGCCGGCGCCTGCTCCCCCTCGTCACCGCCGGCGACCGCGGCGTCGCCCTGGGTCCGCGCGGAATCAGCGGCGACATCGAGGACGTCCTCTGGCCGCTCCTGCACGGCACCGCCCATTACACCGGCATGCTGCCGCTACGCCCGCACCTGCTCGGCAGCGTCCATCACGCCGACGACGCCACCCACCGCCGCAACGCCGACGACCTCACCACCCGCCTGGACGGCCTCGGCACCGAAACCCCGATCCGCTACCGGTCGCTTCGCGGCGGCGACTACACCGCCACCCAGCAGCTGCACCCGGATGTCCGGCCCGGCGAAAACGGCCTCAGCGCACACCGTCTCGACCTCGCGCCCGCCGGACATCCTTGACCCTCCGGTCAGGTTCGCTTCAGGCTGCCGACGCTCAGCGACCCGCGGGCCGGGTCGCGCAGGTTCTCCTCCACCGCGCGGATGTAGCCCTCGGGATCCTTGTCGACGGGCTCGACACCGGCGTAGTTGCGCGCCTCGTAGGCGGCGAATTCGACGGCCAGCTGGTGGCGGCGGGACAGGGCGGCCAGGCGGCGGAAGTCGGTGAGGCCCTCGCGTTCTTCCTCGGCCATGTGATCGCTGTTGGCGAGATTGGCGGCGGCGACGGCGGCGTACCAGTCCGCGGTGCCGACCGAATGCCGCGCCACGTCGGCGACCGCGTCCCTGATGTCGTTGTGGTCACCGATGGCGTCGAGGGTCTCCTCCTCCACGCCCTCCTTACGCCGCGCCGCGATACCCACCTGCAGCAGCGCCGGATAGAAGATCTCCTCCTCGGCCTTCGCGTGCAGCTCGAGGAACGCTCCCAGCCGATCCCAGATCGCGGACAGCACACCGGTCTCGGCGGGATCTATCTGCTCCAGGATCGCGAAGAGCCGCCGCTGCTCACGGTGGTCATCGAGGATCAGATCGGTTATGTCCACAGGTCCTCCCGGGCAGACGATGTCCTTGCCTCCGACGATAACGCACCGCGGACGCGGCTTGCCGCAACAACAGACCGTCACTCCAGCCCGGCGGCCCGCTTCGCGGTGTCCTCCAGCTTGTTCCGGTAGGTCTGCCACCAGTGCGGGTCGTCGGTGGGCATGTTGTCGCCCGCGGGGCGCAGACCGGCGGCGCCGTCGAGAAGTTCGCGGATGATGTCGGCGTGGCCGGCGTGGCGATTGGTTTCGGCGGTGACGTGCACCAGGATTCGGTGCAGGGAGACGGTGCGGCGGTCCGCGGGCCACCAGGGCACGGTGCCCTCGGAGGTGAGTTCGAGGCTGTCGATGGTGGCGTCGGAGTGGGCCTGGGCGCGGTGGTAGAAGGCGAGGATGTCCGCGCGGGATTCCGCGGCGGTGGCCCACATGTCGGCCGTGGGGTCGGCGACCAAATCCTGCTGGGTGATGGGTTCGTCGTTGGGGCGGCCGAAGGTGTCGCCGAAGTAGCCGAATTCCACGGCGCCGAGATGCTTGATCAGGCCGAGCAGGTTCGTCCCCGTGGGTGTCATGGGCCGGCGAACGTCGTACTCGGACAAGCCGTCCAGCTTCCACACCATCGCTTCCCGGGCGGAGCGCAGATAGGTGTGCAGGACCGATTTCGGGTCAGAGCCAGTCATCTCCCGCACTCTGCCAGCAAGTCGCCGTCCGGGTCAGCGAGCGGACTGCCCCGCTGACCCGGATCGGTGCGATCAGGCCGTCTTTCGCTCGCGGGTGTCCGTGTCGAGAATCGGGGTGACGAACACGTCGACCGGATTATGGGCTAGTCGACGCTCGAATTCCCGCACCGTGCCCGGCCACGGGTTGGTGACGCGCTCGGCGCTCTTGAACCAGCTGGCCGCGCCGGTGGGCCACACCGTGCCCGCCATCGAGGTGGCCAGCCACGCGCGATAATCCGACATCGCCGCCTCGGTGACCTCGATCGGCGCGTCCCGCCGCGCCGACAACCGCAGGCAGCGCAGGATGTAGCGGGCCTGGATGTCCTTCATCAGGGGATTCGAGTTCGCCGGGGTGAAGCTGTGCGGCCCCGCGATCATGTACATGTTCGGGAATCGCGGCACGGCCATACCCCAGAACGCCTGCGGCCCACCCGACTCGGACCACACCCGGTGCAGGTCGGCGCCGCCGCGGCCGGTGACGGTGATGCCGCCGAAGAACTCCTGGGCCTGAAAGCCGGTGGCCCACACGATCGCGTCCGCGCGCCGTTCGCTGCCGTCCACCGTGCGGATGCCCTCGGGGGTGAGACGGTCGATGGTGTCGGTGACCAGCCGGACGTTGGGCAGCGTCAGCGCCGGATAGAACTTGCTGTCGAGCAGCACCCGCTTCTCGCCGATCGCATACGGCGGCAGCAGTTTGCGCCGCAACGCGCGATCGGGCACCTGCCGCCGCAGATGCCGTCGCGCCACCCACTCGGCCGGCCGCGCGGACCAGCCACCCCGCATGATCGGCGCGAGCACCGCGTCACCCACGAAGGCCAGCGCCGCGCGGTGCGCCCGATGCGCACCCGGCACCCGCTCGAGCAGCCACTGTGCGACCGGCCCGAAGCGCGTGCTGGGCTTGGGCAGCACCCACGCCGCCGAACGCTGGTACACGGTCACCGAGAGGGCCGTGCGCGCCAGTTCCGGAAGCATCTGCGTCGCACTCGATCCCGTGCCCACCACCGCGATATCGCCGTCCAGCCCGTCCGGGATCGACCATTGCTCCCGATCCGCGGAATGGAACGCGCGCCCGCCGAATGTTTCCACCCCGGCGAATTCCGGCACCCGCGGGCGATGCAATTGCCCGACCGCCCACACCACCGCGTTCGCGTAAACCGGGCCACTGGCCGTGGTCAATGTCCAGCGCGCCGTGGCGTCGTCGAAAGTCGCCGCCGATACCGCCGCATGCGTACATAGGTGACGGCCCAGCCCGTTCTCGTCGACGACTCGGCGCAGGTAATCCAAGATCGCCGCCTGACTCGGGTATCGCACCCGGGTGTCCCGGAATTGCGCGAACCCGAAACTGTAAAGGTGCGACGGCACATCGCAGGTGCACCCGGGATAGACATTGTCGCGCCATACTCCGCCCGCACCCTCGGCTTCCTCGAGGATGACGAAATCCTGTATCCCAGCATCTTTCAGCCGTTTGGCCATGGTCACCCCGGCGAATCCAGCGCCTACGATCGCGACCGCGTACGTCGCTGTTGACGGACGAGCAGGTGACATCAACCGGACTCCTAAGCATCGTGGGACGACAAGGGGTTCAGACACTTTTCGAGAGTTGCCTGCGTGAATTCCACGCGGTTGGCGAGAATGGCGGGGAAACGCCGGGCATATCGTGACACACCGATCGGCGCGGTCCGGTTATTCGCGCTCGATGTCTTGGTGCGAATAAATGAATGGCGGTGCGGAATTCAGCCGAAGGCGCCCGCGGCCGCGGCGAGCGCGGCGGTGTGTGCCGCGCGGTCGGGCAGGTCCGGGTCCGGCGGGGTGCGCAGCAGAACCAGCCGGTGGTAAACCGGGGCCGTGGCGGCGACGAGCAAGGCGCGCGCGTCGACACCCGGCGCCAGCTCGCCGCGCCGCACCGCCCGCTCGACGATGATCTCGGACTGCTCGTAGCGGTCCTCCCACAGGCGCCGCAGCGCGCCGGCGGCCTCCTCGGAGCGGAACGAGACCGCGATCAGCGCCAGCGCGATCGAAGACTCCACGCTCAGCGAATCCTGGATCTCGTCGTTGAGCGCCGCGAGATCCGCACGCAGCGAGCCGGTGTCGCGCGGCTGCCAGGGCTGCCCGCCCGCCGCGTCGACCACATCGGCCAGCAGGCCGCCGACATCGTGCCAGCGGCGATACACCGTGGCGCGGTGCACGCCCGCGCGGGCGGCGACGGCATCGATACTCAGCGCGTCGTAACCGGATTCGGTCAGCACCGCGCTGACCGCGTCGAGGACCTGGGTGCGGATGCGGGCCGTTCGGCCACCCGGGCGACGGGCGGCGGGTGCTGCTGCGGAACTCATCGTCGGAATCCGATGCTTGACGGGATGGAGCCCTGACGATACCTTAGTGCGACAGTTGTCGTACTAAGTGAGGTTATGCCGATGCTCCTGCGAAGTGTTCACCAGACCCTGCGGTCCCCGGCCGTGTCGTCCTCGAATGCTTCGGAGTGTGTCCATGCCAACCCAGATCACCGCGCACGCGGTCAGCAAATCCTTCGACGGGAAACTCGTTCTCGATGAGGTGACATGTGTGCTCGCCGCGGGCGAGCGCACCGGCATCATCGGCGAGAACGGATCCGGCAAGACCACCCTGCTGCGGCTGTTCGCGGGGCGGGTACAGCCCGATCAGGGTGAGATCGTCGTCCAAGCCGACGGCGGCGTCGGCTATCTCGCTCAGGAAGAGCACCTCCCGCCGCACCTGACGGTGCAGCAGGTCATCGATCGCGCCTTGGCCGCGCTCCGCGACATCGAGCGGCGGATGCGCGCGCTCGAAGCCGGGATGGCCGCGGGCGACGAGTCCGGCCTGGCCGAATACGGCGAGCTGACCAGCCTTTTCGAACTCCGCGGCGGTTACGACGCCGACGCGCGGGTGGAACGGGCGCTGCACGGTCTCGGCCTGAGCCTGGTGGACCGCACCCGCACGGTCGGCGGGCTCTCCGGCGGTGAACAGGTCCGGCTGCGCCTGGCCGCGCTGCTCGCCGCCGGCACCGAGGTGCTGCTGCTGGACGAACCGACCAACCATCTCGACGGCGACGCCCTGACCTGGCTGGAAGATCACCTGCGCACCCGGTGCGGCACCACGGTGACGGTCTCGCACGACCGGGCCTTCCTGGAGCGGGTCGCGACCAGCCTGCTCGAGGTCGACGGGGACCGTAAGCGAGTCATCCGCTACGGCAACGGTTATGCCGGGTTCCTGACCGAGAAGGCGGCGGCACGCCGGCGCTGGGAGCAGTCGCACGCGCAGTGGCAGGCCGACACCGAGCGGCTCCGCGCGGCCGCGGCCACCACCGCCCGCGACGTCGCCCCGGGCCGGGCGATGAAAGACAACAACAAGATGGCCTACGACCGGGCCGGCGGCCGGGTGCAGCAGTCGCTGGCGAGCCGGGTTCGCAATGCCGAGGAGCGGCTGCGCCGGCTGCTCGCGGACCCGGTCCCGGCGCCACCGCAACCACTGCGGTTCGCGCCCACGCTGCGGACCGGCCGGGCGCACGGCACCGTGCTCGACGCCACCGGCGTCGCGGTCGCGGGCCGGCTGGACCGGACCGATCTCACGGTCACCGCGGGTGACCGGCTGCTGATCACCGGGCCGAACGGTGCGGGCAAGACCACCCTGCTGCGGGTGCTGTCCGGTCGGCTGGCGCCGGACAGCGGCACCGTCACCCGCCACGGCCGGGTCGGCTACCTCGCCCAGGAGCCGCCGCGGGCCGAGGCCGGGCGCACCGTGCTGGCCGAGTTCGGTCGCGGGCGCGCGGGCACCGGCGAGCAGCACGCCGAACGGCTGCTCGCGCTCGGCCTGTTCGACCGGGCCCAGCTGACGACCCGGGTGGAGAATCTGTCCACCGGGCAGCGGCAGCGGCTCGCGCTGGCGCGGTTGGTCACCGAGCCCGTCGACGTGCTGCTGCTCGACGAGCCGACCAACCACCTGTCCCCCGGGCTGGCCGAGGAGCTGGAAACCGCGCTGGCCGAATACCGGGGCGCCCTGCTCATCGTCAGCCACGACCGCCGGCTGCGCGCCCGCTGGCGGGGCGCACAGCTCGGCCTGTGCGCGTCGGCCGCCGCCTGACCCCGATCACCCACGCACCGAAGGAGTTCCACCGTGCCGCAAGACTCGATGCCCGCAGACCCCACCGTGCTGCATCCCATGCCCGGTCAGCCGCGCGTGGTGCTGCTGAAGCCGCTCGTCACCTCGCCGCTGATCGAGGTCGGCGAGTTCTCCTACTACGACGATCCGGACGACGCCACCGCGTTCGAGACCCGCAATGTCCTCTATCACTACGGGCCGGAAAAGCTGATCATCGGGAAGTTCTGCGCGCTGGGCACCGGGACGCGGTTCATCATGAACGGGGCCAACCACCGCATGGACGGCCCCTCGACCTTCCCCTTCCCCACCATGGGCGGCTCCTGGTCGAACCACTTCGACCTGATCACCGGCCTGCCCGGGCGCGGGGACACCGTGGTCGGCAACGACGTCTGGTTCGGCAACGGCGTCACGGTGATGCCCGGTGTGCGGATCGGGCACGGCGCGATCCTCAGCACCGGTTCGGTCGTCACCGGTGACGTGCCCGACTACGGCATCGTCGGCGGCAATCCCGCCCGCCTCATCCGAACCCGTTTCGACGATCGGGACATCGCCCGGCTGCTGGCCGTGGCCTGGTGGGACTGGCCCGCCGAACACCTCACCGCGCATATCCGCACGATCATGGCGGGCGACATCGCCGGCCTCGAAGCCGCCGCACAGGAGTTGAATTGACAGACACCACCCATATCGCGATGGTCGGCATTCCGATCGTGAGTCACGTGCTGCCGAGCCTGGAGATCATCCGGGAGCTCGTCGCCCGGGGTCATCGCGTCACCTATGCCAACGATCCTTTCGTCGAGGACCTGATCACCGAGGCCGGCGCCGAATTCGTGCGGTGCACTTCGCTGCTGCCGGTCGCGGACAACGCGTGGCCCGAGGATCCGATCGGGGCGATGAACCTGTTCCTCGACGATGCCCGGCACGCGCTCCCCCAACTGCGGGCCGCCTACGACCCCGATCCCGCGGATCTCTACCTGTACGACATCGGCGCGTACGCTGGGCGGGCCCTCGCCGAAACGCAAGGGCGGCCGATGGTTCAGCTCTCGCCCGCGTTCGTGGCCTGGAAAGGTTATGACCAGGAGGTGGGAGCGCAGATCCGGCAGTTGCCGGGCGCGGACGCCTATCGATCGACATTCGCGCGGTGGCTGGCGGACTCCGGTACGACGACC
Source organism: Nocardia sp. NPDC050712 (assembly GCF_040654295.1). Classification (NCBI taxonomy): domain Bacteria; kingdom Bacillati; phylum Actinomycetota; class Actinomycetes; order Mycobacteriales; family Nocardiaceae; genus Nocardia; species Nocardia sp. NPDC050712. The sequence continues at coordinate 229,985 of NZ_JBFAHT010000002.1, read as the reverse complement.
ACCGATGTCGATGCCTTCTCCGGGCTTCCGGATCGGGCCTTGGCGTTGATCCCGCGGGCGATGCAACCGCACGCCGACGACGTCGACGCCGCGGTGGTGACGTTCGTGGGGCCTTGCTTCGCCGCGCGCGGAGCCACCGCGGATTGGGAGCGCCCCGCCGGCACGGACAAGATCCTGCTGATCTCCTTGGGCTCGGCCTTCACTCGCCAACCGGAGTTCTACCGCCGATGCCTGCGCGCCTACGGCAACCTCCCCGGTTGGCATGTGGTGCTCCAGATCGGAAAGTACGTCGACCCGAGAGAACTCGGTGAGATCCCGTCCAATGTCGAAGTGCGCTCCTGGGTTCCGCAGCGCGCGATCCTGGACCAGGCCGACGCCTTCGTCACCCATGCCGGCATGGGTGGCTGCGGCGAAGGATTACTGGCCGGTGTCCCGATGATCGCCGTCCCCCAAGCCGCCGAGCAGTTCATGAATGCCGACCGCCTCGTCGAACTCGGCATCGCCCGCCGCATCGACACCGCGGACGCCACGCCCGAAAATCTCCGAAAGGCTTTGCACGACTTGACCGATGACGCCGAAGTGGCCCGCCGATCCGCCGCCCTGCAAGCCGCCACGCGAGCCGAAGGCGGCACCCTGCGCGCTGTCGAACTCTTGGAGAGCAGGCTGCAGCCCGGGAGCTAGCCGAGCTTGTGGTCGGAAGCGGCTGTCCGACATGCGAATTGCACGATCTGCAGAGACGGGGGCGGAACGGCCGGGTCCAGATGTCGCGGGTGGTCCGGTTTCGGAAGGAAACTCAGGAGACTAGTTGCCTGCGCATGTCGAGCAGGTGGTGGCGCAGCTCGTGCAGGGTGTGGACGGCGAGCCAGCTGATCGAGCGTTCTTCGCGCGCGGGGAAGCTGTAGATCAGGGTTCGGTTCCAGTCTTCGGGGGTGAGGCGGTCGAGGACGTTGGCGAATAGTTCCGCGGCGTCGCGGATCTGGCGGCCGACGTCGGTGGGGCGCTGGTCGGCGTAACCGTCGTGTTCGACGCGTTCGTCGCGACCCATCGGCGTGGCCTCCGGGGTGGGCAGGCGGCGGGCCGCCAGCACTCGTTCGCGCTGCACGAAGAGCACATCGCGCATGTGGCAGGCGTATTCGAGCGGTGACCACACCTCGGGCTCCGGCCGGCGCCGCAGGTTCGCCGCATCGCTGACCAGGAGCAGGTCGGCGTAGTCGACGACTTGCTCCCGGGCCAGCGCCGCCACGTCGGTCGCGCGGGTCAGGTCATAGACGAAACCGCATTCGGCACAGGTATCCACGCGACGTGACGTTAGCAATGCGATCAGCGGTGGCCCAGCGCCGTCTCGGTCCCCGCGGCGGCATCCTGGATCAGGCGGCCGAAAGCGACCGGCTGAGCGAGGGGCAGATAGTGCCCCGCGCGCGGGACGACGATCAAACGGCCTTGCGGGCTCGCACGCAAACACCGCTGTTCCTCGGCGCGAAGGTGATCGCGCGCGCCGTTGACGATCCAGGTCGGGCCGGGGTAGCGCGCGAGATTCCCCACAAGATCGAACTCCCGGATCGCGGCGACCACCTCCGGAATGGCTTCGGTCGCGATACCGCCGTTCTTCACGTCGTTCGCAACACGGCCCGGAAGCACGGCATCGAAGATGCGCCCGCTGATCCGAGTACCGCCGTCGGGTCGGCGCGACAGCATCCGATGCATCAGAAGGAACGGCGCCGTATTGGCGCGAGTAGGCGTGCAACTGGCCCCGGCAACCACCAACCCAGCCACCCTAGAGGGATCCCCGGCGGCCGCCGCGACACTCACGAACCCGCCGAGCGAGTGCCCGACCAGAACGGCTCGCCCACCGACGCGATCGATCTCGGCATGGATGGATTCGACTGCGCCGGGCAGCGTGAACGTCTCACCCCGCCGAGTGCCATGTCCAGGCAGATCGACTGTCGTCGAGGGTCTTTCGTTCGCGATCTGCTCGCGCACGGCCGACCAGCAAGCCCCACTGAGCCGGATCCCGTGCACGAGAACGATCGGGAGAACTGACATTCCACACCTCCAAAATACAACGCAACGTTGCGTTGCAATTTACCTCGACGGCGCGGCCTGACGCAACGCAACGTTGCGTTCTACTATTACGTCGTGGACGAACCGGTGAAACGCGGCGGCAACGGCCCCCGCCGCAGCGCGACGATCTTCGCGACGGCGCTCGAGCTGCTCGGTACCGAGGGCTATGACGGCCTGACCATGGAGTCGATCGCCGCCCGATCCGGGGTCAACAAGACCACGCTGTATCGCTGGTGGCCGTCGAAGGACGCGGTCCTCGCCGCGGCACTCGAGAACTCCGAACTCCTGACCCTCACCGCCCCCGATACCGGGACCCTGCGCGGCGATCTCCTCGAACTGACCACCGGCATCCAGCGACTGCTCACCGACCCCGCGACCGCGCCGATCGCGACGGCGGTGCTGGGCGCGGCGGCCGATCGCCCGCAACTCGCCGCGATCGGCCGCGCGTTCTTCGCCGGCCGCCTGGAACGGGAGCGGCCGGTCTTCGAGCGAGCCGTCGCCCGGGGTGAATTACCGGCCTCGGCGGACCCCGCGATGATCATGGATCTGCTGGCCGGGGCCCTCTGGTTCCGGCTGCTGCTGCGCGGAGAACCCGTGTCCGCCCGCTACATTCACGAAATCATCGACTTGGTGCTGCCCGCGTAGGTCACACCGAGGTGCGCAGCGCGGTGTTGTGCTCGGGCGCGATGAGCGCTTCGAGATCGATGTAGAACCGCCCGGACTCGCACGGCTCCGCGAGCAGGATGCGGCGCGCGGCCTCGGTGACCAGCGCCCCGCCGAGCGCCACGTCCGAGGCGAGTTGCGGCCAACTGCACAGGGTCCGGCCGATTTCGGGCAGGGCGGCGGCCAGCGCGGGGCTGATCCGCTCGGCGTCGACCATCCGCAGCAGGAGTTCGACCTTGCCCTGATCGGTGAGCCCGGCCAGGTCCGCGGCGCGCAGATCGCCGACGCGGCCGTGCAGCAGCGGCCGGTCCGGCTCGAGATCGAAGCGTTCGATGTCGAGCATGCCGCGATCGTTGCAGTCCATCACGACCGGAATGCCAAGGGCGCGAGCGTGTTCACGGGCGGCGATCTTGACGAACGGGGTGTCGCATTCCTCGACCAGCAGATCGATCGGCGATCCGCCGCCGTCGAAGAACTGGTCCATGGTGTCCGCGGTGAGCCCGGCCGGAATGATCTCGACATCGAGATACGGGTCGATCTCGAACAATTGCCGCGCGCAGATGACCGCCTTGCCGACCTCGAGCTGGTGTACTCCGGCGCGCAGCCGGTTCATATTCGACAGACTCAGCGCATCGAAGTCGGCAAGCCGGAACGCGCCTCCGACGCCCTGGAGCGCGAGGGTGATCGCGGCCGAATTGCCCACCGACAGACCGACGATGCCGATCCGGCAGTCCAGCAGCCGGCGCTGCTGCGGGCGCTGGATCTTCTCCCGGTTGCGGTCGGTGCGCACGAGGCGGAACTCCTCGCGCGGCAGCACGTGCACCAACCGCCCCGACCACGGATACCAGACCCAGCTGCCGTAGGCCCAGATTTCGGTCCCGGCCAGCTGTTCGTCCACCTTCGCCGCCAGCTCCGCGCGGTCGAATCGGCGCCCGGGTTCCCGGCAGCGGATCAGTTCGTGCACCTGGTTCTCGATGGTGTCGTGCACTTCCCGCACGGCATCGGATTCGAGCAGCGCGGCCAGGGTGGCGTGATCGGCGGCGTGCACCGGCTCGAGCACCACCGGCTGCCACACCTGGCGGTCGGGACGCTGGGCCGTGCGCAAGCCCGCCGGTGCGGCGCCGTGATCGACTGCCGCCGGTATCGGCGGCGCGAGCGTCTCGGTCGTGAATTCCGGGAAGTGCGAACGCATCTGGACCGCCAGGTCGGCGTACTCCCCCGCGCCGTCATCGGTCCGATGGACCAGGACGACCACGTCTTCGGTGTAGCGCTCGACGTACCGGCGGGTGCCCGGAACCGCGTGGAAGCCGAGGCGGCCGAGGAACTGATCCTGACCGTCCGCGGTGCCCGAGGTCACCATCATGAGCTCGGCGCCCAGGTGCCGAGCGGCACCGATCGCGACCGCGCTCAGGTGCGCACCCAACCCGAGTTTGCGGGCGCGATGCTCCACCACCAACCGGCTCGGCTCATAGGCTGCCCCGGCCTCGACGCCCGCGGCAGTCAGCAGACGTTCGAATCCCTCGTCACCCAGATACGCGCGGGTCTGGAACTGCGCGTTGATCTCCGGCGGCGAGAGCCGGACATAGCCGAGCGCGGGTCCGTCCGGTGTCCGCCGGGCGACGAAATGCCATGCGCCGTAATCCAAGTCCTGATCGTCGATGTGCGAGCCGTCGGCCGCCCGGAAATCCGGCCTGCGGCCGCCGTCGTAGAGGATCCGCGCCCGTAACTCCCGCAAGCCGTGCACCAGGCCGGCGTGACCGGCTTCGTCCCGGGGTACCCGCACCGCGGAGACATGCCACGACACCTCGTGGCTGCGGCGGCGGATCTCATGCCCCGGCGCGGGCATGGCAAATCCATCCGGCATCGACACGTCCATGGGTCCTTTCCACAGTTCGTTGGAAATGTGCTGGAGACACGCGAAGAGCAGCGAGGCAGAACCGGCCATTGGGGAATCTCCGAGCAGGAGAAGGCATTTCCCGCTTCAGAGCACCCGGGAGCGGCAATTGCTAGATGTTAGCCTTCACATCGGCAATTCACCGAATCGAGTGTTCCTCGGCGGGTCGCCACGTCGGACCGGATGAGCCACAGTGGTTCTCGGCTCGACCTCATCGGGCGAAGGAGTCCACGCCGGTGAGTTCGCTGGACAGTCGCCAGAGGCGGGCCGCCGAATCGGGGTCCAGGGCCCAGGGTTTGACGCCGCCGACGAGCATGTCGTCGGTGGTGGCGGGCTCGGCGAGGTCGCAGTCCTGGCAGTAGGCGCCGCCGTGGGCGTCGAGCAGCGGCGAGGTGGCGGCCCATACCGCGGTCGCCGCGCCCTGAGCGGCGGTTTTGAATCCGGGATCGGGCTCGCCGGCGGCGCTGATCCAGCCCTGCGCGAGCTGATCCGCGCGCGGAATGTTGCGTTGCAGCGGGGTCAGGATGCTGCCGGGATGGACGGCGAACGCGCGCAGGCCGCTCGGCGCGCCGAGCCGGTCGAGGTGGGTGGCGAACAGGGCGTTGGCGGTCTTGGACTGGCCGTAGGCCGCCCAGTGGTCGTAGTCGCGGCCGAAATGCAGGTCATCCCAACGGATATCGCTGAGGAAGTGCCCCGACGAGGCGACCGACACCACGCGCGCACCGGTCCGGGCCAAGGCCGGGCGCAGCCGGTTGACCAGCGCGAAGTGCCCGAGGTGGTTGATGGCGAGGTGCGCTTCCCAGCCGTTGCCGAAGTGGCGGCGCGGGTAGGCCATGACGCCCGCGTTGGCGAGAACGATGTCGAGGGTGCGGCCGGTCGCCAGGAAGTGGTCGGCGAAGACCCGGATGCTGTGCGGATCGGCCAGATCGAGTTCGGCGACCCGGGTTCGCGCGATAGCGCGCACGGCCGCGCGCGCCACCTCGATCCGGCGGGCGGGCACGATGACCTCGGCACCCGCGTGGGCCAGCGCTTCGGTCGCCGCCAGGCCCAGACCCGAGTAACCGCCTGTGATCAGCACGGTCTTGCCGGTCAGGTCGATATCGGCGACGACTTCGAGCGCGGTGCTCGACGCGTCGAATCCGGACCCGAGTCTGCGTTGCTGGGTAAGTGTCATGCCGTCGACGGTAAAATCTAGAGTGCGATCTAGGTCAAGCTGTGAGGTGACATGAACGGTCTGTCGATCGGCGAGGTGGCCCGGACCACCGGTCTCGGCGTCCACGCGCTGCGTTTCTTCGAGCGCGAGGAATTGTTCTTGCGCCCCATCCCGCGCACAGCCGGCGGGCAACGGGTCTACGACGCGAGCGATGTGGAATGGCTGCTGCTGTGCAATCGGCTGCGCGAATCCGGCATGCCGATCGCCGGGCTGCGGAGATTCGCCGCGCTGGTCCGATCCGGGCCCGGCACCGAGCCCGACCGGCTGGCGCTGCTGGAAGCCCACGAGCGGGCGGTCCGGGACCGGATCGCCGAGTTGACCGCGAGCCTCGAGATCATCCACGACAAGGTCGTCATCTACCGCGAGCACGTCGCGGCGGGGACCGCGGCCGGGGTCTGGGCGCCGCGGTAGCAGGTTTTCGGAAGCGCGGCCCGCGCCCCGGGTGTGACGATCTCCGGACATCGATCCGAGGAGAATTCATGCGACGACACGTCGGGCGGGCCTTACTGGCCGGCGCCGGGTTGCTCAACACCGCGCCGGCCCTCGGCGCGGTCGCGCCGCAGAGCATGTACGCCGCCTACGGGATCACCCCGGCGGGCCGCGATCTGGAAGTGGTGCTGCGTCACCGGGCCATCCTGTTCGCCGTCGTCGGTCTCGGTTTGCTGGTGGCGGTCTTCCGTCCGGCATTGCGGCCGATCGCGGTGGGCGCCAACGCGATCAGCTTCGGCGGCTTTCTCGTGCTGGCGCTGGCCGGCGGTCCGGTCGGCCCGGGGCTGACGCGGTTGGTGGCCTTCGACGTGGCGGGACTGGCGGCGCTCGGGCTGGGCACCGCACTGCTGCGGGACGAGCGGGTGCGGCGATGAGGACGGTCGTGCTCGCCCTGGTCGGCGTGCTGTTCACCGGAATGGGCCTGTACGCGCTCGTGGCGCCGGCGGCGCTGGCCCGGCCGTTCGGGTTGTCGGCCTCGACCGCGGTGAGCCGCACCGAGATTCGCGCGGTGTACGGCGGCTTCGGTGTGGCGATCGCGGGCGTGCTGTTCTGGTCCGCGTTCGGCAGCGGTGAGCTGCGGACCGGGGCCGCGCTGACCGTCGGTGTCGCGCTGGCGGGGATGGCGGGCGGGCGCGTGCTGTCCTGGCTGGTCGACCGCGGGATGCGGTTCTATCCGATCTGGTTCTACTGCCTGGTCGAACTCGCGGGCGCGGGCCTCGTGCTCGCTGTCGCCTGACATGTCCCCGGCCACTGCGATGATGACCACCATGACGGGCGACTCCAGCCGGGTAGACGTGCGCCGCCTCTGGCTCTGGCACGGGCAGGCGGCCTACCTGGGCGCCTCGTTCCAGTTGGACACCCATTCGACGCCGGTGCAGTGCTTCGTCCTCGGCGTCGACGAGGCGGTCACCGTCCACACGCCCGACGGTGGCCGGTGGCAGGCGCGCAGCGTGCTGATTCCGGCCCGCACGGCACACAAGCTCGAGACCACCGGACGCGTGCTCTTCTACTATCTCGACCCGCGCTCGGCGGCCGCCGCCCGGCTGCGCGGCGCGATGAGCGAGCCGCCCGCGCCCGTGGCGGCGCGGCACCGGGACGAGGCGGCCTTGCTGCGGCACCTGAGCACGCCGGGCTCGCCCGACCCCGAACTGCTGCGCCGCACCATCGCCGGCACCGAGACCCGGGCGGTGCTCGACGAGCGGATCCGGACCGTGATGGACGCAATCGTCGACACGCCCGCCGACCGTGCCGGAGCCGCCGACCTGGCGGCCGGCCTCGGCCTGTCCACCTCTCGTTTCCTGCATCTGTTCTCGGCCAACGCGGGCACCAGTTTCCGGCGCTACCGGCTGTGGTCGCGGCTGCTGGCGGTCGCGGCCACGGTCGCCGAGGGCGGCGACCTCACCCGGGCGGCGGTCGACGCGGGCTTCGCCTCGGCCAGCCACTTCAGCGACACCTTCCGGACCCTGTTCGGGCTGACCGCGACGGCGGTGCTCGCCCAGGGCATGGACATCGTCGTCATGGGGCCCCGGCACATCCCTGAGTAGGCTTTTTGTCGGGCCACCGTGCGCACTTCCGAACTGCTGATCAGAGAGGATTTTCGCGATGACCGACTCGATGAAAGCCCTGCAGTACCGCAGCGTCGGCGCGGCGCCGGAGGTCGTGGAGATACCGCGTCCCAGTCCCGGTCCCGGGCAGATCCTGCTCCGTGTACTCGCCGCCGGCGTCTGCCACTCCGATTTCGTCGTGATGGGGATGCCCGCGGACCAGGTGGGATTTCCGCTGCCGCTGACCCTCGGCCACGAGGGTGTCGGTGAAGTCGCCGAGCTCGGGGCGGGCGTCGGCACGGTGCGGGTCGGGGACAAAGTCGCGGTCTACGGGCCCTGGGGTTGTGGCGTCTGCGCGAAATGCGCTGTGGGCGCGGAGAACTACTGCCTGCGCGCGCACGAACTCGGCATCTTCCCGCCCGGGCTCGGCGCGCCGGGCGCCATCGCCGAGTACATGCTGGTGGACGACGCCCGCCACCTGGTCCCCGTCGACGACCTCGATCCGGTGCAGGCGGTGCCGCTCACCGACGCCGGTCTGACGCCGTATCACGCGATCAAGCACTCGCTACCGAAGCTGGTTCCCGGCTCGACGGCGATCGTGATCGGCGCCGGCGGCCTGGGTCACGTCGCGATCCAACTGCTGCGCCAGCTCAGCCCCGCCCGCGTCATCGCGCTCGACGTGAGCGCGGAAAAACGCGCGCTCGCCAAGGAAGTCGGCGCGCACGAGGCGATCGAATCCGACGACAAGGCGGCCGCGAAGATCCGCGAGCTGACCTCGGGCCGGATGGCCGAGGCGGTCTTCGACTTCGTCGGCGCCCCGCCCACCGTCGCTATCGCGGGCGCCTGCGCCGCCGTCGAGGCCGATGTCACGCTGGTCGGCATCGGCGGCGGCACCCTGCCCGTCGGTTTCGGCGCACTCCCCTACGAGGTCTCGGTCACCGCGCCGTACTGGGGCAGCCGCGCCGAACTGATCGAAGTCTTCGACCTCGCCCGCAGCGGCGCCGTCTCCGTGCACACCGAAACGTATTCCCTCGACGACGCGCCGCAGGCCTACAAGCGGCTGCACGACGGCGCGGTGCGCGGCCGGGCCGTCATCCTGCCGAACGGTCAGGCGGGATAGCTCTGGATCTCGGTCGCCTTGACCGCGGCCCACAGGCGCAGGCCGGGTTGCAGGCGCAACTCGGCCACCGCGGCCGTGGTGATGTCGGCCAGCACCGGGGGTGCGCCGTCGAGGCGGACCCGGGTGCTGTGCGCGTGCTGCTCCAGGCCCGCCACGGTGACCGGCCAGGTGTTGCGCGGGCTGCCGGACGGCTTGTCGGCGTGCAGGCTGACCGCGGTGGGTGAGAAGGCGAGGAACACCGGGCCGGCGGAGTGCTCGACGACGGTGAGCGTGCCGCCGGTGTCGATGCTGACGCTCGCGCCGGTCGCGATGCCGCGGAACAGGTTCAGGCCGACCAGGTTCGCGACGTAGTCCGAGCGCGGGCGGCGGGCGATATCGGCGGGCGCGCCCTCTTGGATCACCGTGCCCTCGTCGAGGATGACGAGGCGGTCGGCGAGCACCATGGCGTCGAGCGGGTCGTGGGTGACCAGGATGGTGTGGCCGGTGTAGTCACGCAGGTGGTGGGCGAGGTCGGCGCGCACCTGGAGGCGGGTGCTCGCGTCCAGCGCGGCGAGGGGCTCGTCGAGCAGCAGCAGTTGCGGCTCGGTGGCCAGGGCCCGGGCCAGGGCGACGCGCTGGGCCTGGCCGCCGGAAAGCGCGCGCGGGGTGCTGCGCGCGTACTCGCCGAGGCCGACGCGCTCGAGCCAGGCGGCGGCCCGGGTCCGGGCCTCGGCGCGGCGCATACCGCGGGCGCGCAGGCCGAAGGCCACGTTCTCCAAAGCCGAAAGGTGCGGGAACAGCAGGTAATCCTGGAAGACGACGCCGACCCGGCGGTGTTCCGGCGCGACGAACGTCGCGGGCGGGGCGTCCCAGACCTGGTCTTCCACCGCGATCGTGCCGCCGGTCAACGGCAGCAGGCCCGCCAGCGCCCGCAACGCGGTGCTCTTCCCGGCGCCGTTGGGACCGAGCAACGCCACCACCTCACCGGGGCGGCTGGTGAGGTCGACGTCGAGGCGGAACCGCTCGCGCTGGACGCGCAGGTCGGCGCGCAAGGTCATGCGGTGCCTCGAATCCAGCGTTCCCGCAGGGACACCAGCACCACGACGGAGACCACCAGCAGGACCAGGCTGAGCACGATCGCGGCGTCCGGATCGGTTTCCAGCGCGAGGTACACCGCCAGCGGCATGGTGGTGGTCTTGCCGGGGAAGTTACCGGCGAAGGTGATGGTCGCCCCGAACTCGCCGAGGGCGCGCGCCCAGCACAGCACGCCGCCCGCGATCACACCCGGCAGGACCGCGGGCAGGGTGACGCGCCGGAAGGTGTACCAGGGTGTGGCGCCGAGTGTCGCCGAGGCTTCCTCGTAGCGGGTGTCGGCAGCCCGCAGCGCGCCTTCCACCGAGATCACCAAGAACGGCATCGCCACGAAGGCTTCCGCGATCACCACACCGGCGGTGGTGAACGGCAGCGAGACGCCGAACCAGTCGTAGAGGTACTGCCCGAGCAGCCCGCGCCGGCCGAAGACCAGCAGCAGCGCGACGCCGCCGACCACCGGCGGCAGCACGAGCGGCACGGTCACCAGCGCGCGGATGACGCCGCGGCCGGGCACGTTCGCGCGCGCCAGCAGCCAGGCCAGCGGTATGCCCAGGAACAGGCAGATGACGGTCGCCAGGGTGGCGCAGAGCAGCGAAAGCCGCAGCGCCTCGCCGACTTCCGGGCTCGACAATCGGGTGAACAGGGTCGGCCAGGGCGCCCGCACCAGCAGCCCGATGAGCGGGATGACCAGGAAGGCCAGCGCGCAGAGCGCGGGCACCATCAGGACGAGTGGTCGCCGTCCCGATGCCGCCCGCCGCCGCGCCGCTTTCGCGGTCATCATGGGGTGTCGAATCCGGCTCCCGCGAAGACCTGCTTCGCCTGGTCGGACTTGATGAAATCGACGAAAGCGGCCGCCGCCTTCGCGTTCGGCGCTTCGGCCAGCGGCGCGATCGGATAGGCGTTGACCGCCTTGCCCGACTCCGGGAAGTCGATGCCTTCGACCTTGCCGCCCGCCGCCTGCACGTCGGTGCGGTACACCAGCGCCGCGTCGACCTCGCCGAGGGTCACCTTGGTGAGCACGGCCTTGACGTCCTGCTCACGGGTATCGGGCTGCGGAGTGATCCCGGCGATCTCGAACACCTTCTTCGCCGCCGCGCCGCAGGGCACCTGCTCGGCGCACAGGGCGAGCTTGGGTTCGGTCTTGCCGAAGTCGGCCAGGCCGGTGATCTTGCCCGGATTGCCCTTGGGCACCGCGATTTCGAGCCGGTTGCTCGCGAAGGTCGCCGGGCTGCCCTGCACCTCGCCGGCGTCGACGACCTGCTGCATATTGGCCGGGGCGGCGGAGGCGAAGACATCGGCGGGTGCGCCCTGCTTGATCTGCTCGGCCAGCGCGGAACTCGCCCCGAAGCTGTAGACGACCTTCACCCCGGGATGCGCGGCCTCGAACTCCGTGCCGAGCTGCTTGAAGGTCTCGGTCAGCGAGGCCGCCGCAAAGACGGTGACCGTGCCGCTGACCTGGTCCGCGTTCCCGGCGGTGGTGGAATCGTCGGAGCCGCATCCGGCCAGCCCCGCGGTGACCGCGAGCGCCGCCACCGCGGTGGACAGTGTGCGGAGTTTGTTCATCCTCATCAACTTTCTGGTACTTCGACCACGACATTGGTCGATTTCACGGAGGCCACGGCGATGCTGCCGACCTCGAGGCCGAGTTCGTCCACCGATTCGCGGCTGATCAGCGAGGTCAGCCGGAACGGCCCCGCCTGTATTTCGACCTGGGCCATGACGGTGTCCTTGACGATGCGCGTCACGATGCCGCGCATCCGATTCCGCGCCGAGGCGGCCAGAATGGTGCTGCGGTCGTAGGCCTCGGTGCGGTGATCGCGCAGGACGGCGACCAGATCCTCGCCGCGCACCCCCTTGCGGCCGTTGTCGAGCTTGACCTCTTCCAACCGGCCCTGGTCGATCCAGCGACGCAGCGTGTCGTCGCTGACACCCAGCAGCGCCGCCGCTTCACTGATCCGCAAATTCGTCACGAGGGGAATGATATTGCCGCGTGTGCGGGTAGGGAAAGCGCCCCCACCGAAGAATCAGCCCCGATTTTTCCGAGGTCCGCCCAAGTCGCAGCAGGCGCCCTTCGGCGGTCGAGGTGCTGCCGTCAGCGGTCGTGGCGCCGCAAGAAGTCGGTGACCGCGTGGACGTAGTCGTCGGGGCGGCTCAGTAGCAGGGAGTGCCCGCCGTCCGGGAACACGAGGAGTTCCGCGTCGGGGTGCAGGTCTTGGAGCCGCTGGGTGTGGGTGGCGGTGATCAAAGGGTCGTCGGCGGCGCTGATGATCAGCGCCGGGCCCTGCCATGGGGTGGCGGGGTGCAGGTCTGACAGCCGTTGCGCGGCATCGAGGAGACGCTGATAGGAGTTGAGCGCCGCCCGGTGGCCCCCGTCTCGGGTCGCGGTGAGGACGCGGTCGATCCAGAAGTCGGCTTCGGCGGAGTCCTTCCACGTGCCGCGCAGCGAGTCACCGATCGCGGTGAGGGTGTCGTCCCAGGGGGTGTCGCGGGTGCGTTCGAGGGAAGCGCGGAGCCGGGTCAGGTCTTCGGGGCCGTAGAGACCGGTGCCGGTGAGGATCAACGACCGGACGCGCGCGGACGCGCGCTGGGACAGCACCTCGGCGAGCATGCCGCCGGCGGACTGTCTCCCTCGATTACGAGCGACCCGCCAAGTAAGCGGCCCGGCCCGCGGCAACGGCTTGGGCCAGCGCCTTGGCGGCGGCGACGCGGTCGGGCGCGTCGAAGACGACCTGGGCGGAAGCCACTGCCGCACAACCCATTTCCATCGCCTGACAGGCCTGGGCGACCGAATCGATCGCGCCGCCGCCGATGACCGGCACTTCGACCCGATCGAGGACGCTCTCGAACCGCCGCGGGTCGGCCTGCGGCACGATCCCGGCGCAGCCGAGGTCCGCCAGCTCGGCGGCCAGGTCGGGGTCGGCGCCGACGAGCGGGTAGACGTAGAACCCGTCCCCGATCAATTGCTCTGCCGCGGAGATGATTTCGCGCCGATCCTCGCCCATGATCAGATGCACCCGGGGTGCGCCGACGATCTCGGCACCGTGCCGGGCCGCGGCGATGGCGGCGCGCGCGTCCACGCAGCCCGCCGTATTGGGCAGGACGTGGACACCTTGATCGCGCAGCAGTTCCATGACATCGGCCAGCTCTCCGGGCTCGTCCAGGGTGGTCCGGATGGTCACGGACTCGAGCCCGGACGCCTGGGCGATGGCGGGGAGGTAGGTGAGGTCGGCGCCCTCCGGAATCGCGAGCATGAGCCGTGATTCGAGTTGCACGTCGCCGAGCGTCCAAGGGTCCGGCGCCGTATTCGTGCTGAGCCGCGGGGTAAGACTGATGGCGCTCAGCTTCAGCCCCTCGGTCAGCGCGTAACCGTGCCAGTCCTCGTGCCGCACGAACCGGCCGGAAACGGCGACGGAAACGGAATCGGCCGAATAGCCCGCGCTGTGCAGGAAACCCGCAATGCTGACCGGCGTGCGGAGCCGATGCTGTTTGCCGTTCACCGTGACGGTGAGGTCGGGATCGGCCGGCTCGGTCATGGACTTTTCCTAAAGAATGGCTTTGTCATTGTCATTCGGCGTTGTCGGCGGAAATGATGTCCTGCTCGGCGAGCACTACCAGCGTCTCGCACAGGTGCCCGACCTGCTCGGGGGTGTTGACGGCCGTCATCTGGATGCGGAAGCCGGATTCGTCCTTGGGAACCAGCGGGTAGGCGGCGAGGGTCACGTAGATGCCCCGATCCCAGAGCACCCGGGCGGCGTCGGGAACCCGCTCGGGATCGGCAACGGGGATCTCGATGATCGGCGAGCCGGACACGTTCGGGGTCCGCACGCCGAGGGTTTCGAGCTGGTCGAGGACGCGCTTGGTATTAGTGTAGAGATCTGCGCGCAAAGCGTCGCCGTAGCGGTCGTTGACGTCGAAGCCGGCCAGCACCCCGGCCAGGGACGCGGTGGGCGACGGACCGGAGTAGAGGTAGGGCGGCGCGCTGTACTTGAGCTTCTCCTTCAGCGCGGTGGGCAGCGCGATGAACGCGAGAATGGCCGAGTACGCCTTGGAGAAACCGCCGACCAGAATGAGGTTGTCGTAGCCCTGCCCGAGGTGGCGCACCACGCTGTTGCCGCGGTGGCCGTAAGGCAGGTCGGGGCCGGGGTGCTCGCCGAGGACACCGAAACCGTGGGCGTCGTCTACGTACATTATCGCGCCGTAGCGCTCGCAGCGGCCGATCATGTCCGCGAGCGGCGGCACGTTGCCGGTCATGCTGTTGAGGCCGTCGAGGCAGACCAGCAGCGGCTGATCGGGGCCGATGGCGGCGCGGGCCGCGCGGAGTTCGTCGTCGAGGGTGTCCAGGTCGTCCTGGCTGTACTTGGCGAAGTGGGCGCCCTGGTTGCGGGCGATGATGGATGCGTCGAACAGTGTCTTGTGCGCCCGCTTCTCCAGCAGGACGCCGCCCTCCTCGGCGAGCAGCGGCAGGATCGCGGTGTGGATGAGGGTGATCGTCGGCAGGACCAGGGAGTCGGGTGCGCTGAGCAAATCGGTGAGGCGTTCCTCGATCTCGGGGTAGAGCGCCGGATTGCCCAGCAGGCGGGACCAACTCGGGTGCGTGCCCCAGCGTTCGATGGCCGCCTGGGAGGCGGCGATGATCTCCTCGTTCAGGTCGAAGCCCAGGTAGTTGCACGAGGCGTAGTCGACGAGCCAGTGGTCGCCGATCCGGATATTGCGGCCGTCGATCTCCTCGATGACCGCGTCGTACATGGGTGTCTGCTCGCCGGTGCTGCCCAGGTCGCCGGGGCCGCCGTCGGTGTGCTCGACGAGTTTGCCCATGGCGTCGTCAGTGTGCTCGGTCATCGTTGCCTCCAAGGCCGATCGTGGAGCAGGGGAAGTTCGGGTTGCCAAGCTGTTCCGGTATCGATCTGGGTGCGGCGCCAGGCGATTCCGGAGAGGGCCTCCAGGATCACGCGGTTGGCCAGGTAGGCGGTCGTCTCGGCGTGGTCGTAAGCGGGGCTGACCTCGACGATCTCGACGCCGACGAGCGGAACGCGTTGTGCGACGGTGCGTACCGCGTCCAGGAGTTCGCGCGAGGTGAAGCCGCCGGGCTCGGGCGTGCCGGTGCCCGGGGCCGCGGCGGGGTCGGCGACGTCGATGTCGACGGAGAGGTAGACCCCCGTGGTGTCCGCGGTGACCGTGGCCATCGCCTCGGCGAGCACGACCGGCAGGCCGCGCGCGCCGATCTCGGTCATCTCGTAGGCGCGTAACCCGTTCTCGGCCATCCAGTTCAGGGTGGGTGGCGCGGGCCAGTAGCCCCGCAGACCGATCTGCACGAGTTCGCGGCCGTGGATGGTGCCCTCTTCGACGAGCCGCCGCATCTGGGTGCCGTGCGCCTCGCGCAGTCCGAACTGGGTGTCGTCGGTGTCGGCATGCGCGTCGAAGTGCAGCAGCGCGGTGCGTTCGGGACGACGCTGGGCGGCGACCGCGCGCATCGTGCCCAGGGAAACGGTGTGATCGCCGCCGAGCACCACGGGGATCGCGCCCACGGCTAGTACGGCGGTGACCGCCTCCCGCAGTCGGGTCATGCTCAATGCCGTGTCCCCCGGCGGCATTTCGATGTCGCCGCCGTCCACGACCCGCAGATCGGTGAGGGGGTCGACGCGCAAAGCCAGATGTGGTCGCGCACCGTCCCAGGGTGCGCAGTCCGCGGCGCGGATCGCGTTGGGCCCGAAGCGGGCTCCGGGCCGATGCGAGGTCCCGGCGTCGAAGGGCGCGCCCAGTATGACGACGTCGGCCGATTCCCGTGCCAGGTCGCTCACCTCGATCGCGGGCACACCGAGGAAGGTGAAGTCCGGTCCGAACATGCTCCGAGGCCGGTGCGGCATCGACGCCTCCTTGTTCAGCGATGGTGCGCTGCTTCAGACCTCGGGATGCGCGCCGTCCGCGATGTAGGACCACCAGGTGCGCATCACCTGGTCCACCCGGTCGGCGCTGCGGGTGATGCCGGACTCGGCTTCACCGTGGGCCAGCCCGTAGGCGATGACCGGGGTGATGTGCTCCGCGCCGGTGCCTTCCGCGTAGCTGGAGCCGCCGTCCAGATGCTCGATGATCGCGGCGGGTGCGTCGGCGGTAGCGCGGAGGATGTCGGCCCATGCGGTGGAGGTGGCCTCCCACAGCACGCCGTCGGCCCACATCGAGAGCGCCGCCTCGGCGGGCCCGGCGTGGAGGGCCACCCAGGCCTGGAACTCGGCCAGCGCCCGGATCTGCGGCGCCACCGGCGCTTCGGTCAGCGCCTGCTCGGTCAGGCCCAGCGCCGGACAGACTTCGCCCAGCAGATGGGTGCGCACGTCCGCCATCTCCGTCACGGCCGACTCGAAGAGATCGCCGGGTGCGCCCCGGGGAAATCGAGCGAGCAGAAAAGAAAAGGTGACCCGCTCGAATTCCAGTGCCTGAAACTCGGCCACCGTGAAACGCTGCAGAATATCGGTGCCGGACAACTCCTTATGCGGAAGCGAAAGCAGTGGGTTTCCACCCACATGCCGGGCCGGGTCGACCATTGTCGATGCGAGGAAATCTTCAGGGGTCACGGAATGCTCACTTAATGGCGGCTCCGGGGGATGAAATAAACGATACACGAACGATGCACCAGTGTTCGTGACTTCCCGAAATCGATGAGTAATTCGCCTATTTCAAGACCGTTTACCGCGCGCGATTCGTTCAGGTCGCGGCGGGCCGGCCGGTGCTCTGCCGGATCCGCCGTTGCGCCACTTCACGATCGGCGCGGATCCGTTCGCGCCGTTGCGCCATGGCCGCCGCCGGGTCGCCGCCGTCGACGATGGCCTGATACACCGCGTGCACGTCCTCGAGCGCGTCGCGGGCGCCCACACCGGCAGCGGGGGTGATGGCGTGATCGGCGTCGCCGACCAGCAGCACCGGGAGGCGCGGCGTGGCGGCGTTGTCCAGGGGCACGTTGCGCGCGTTGGAGACGTGCACCGACTCCGTCTGGGCGAGCAGGGTTTCCAGCAGCTTCGTGTTCGACGGTGTGGCGTCGAGGACTTCCGCTGCCCAGTCACCGACCGGACGCACGCCCTGCTCGTCTGTGGGCAGCGAGGCGCGGGGAATCCGCAGGAACCAGAGGGCGGCGGTGTCCTCGTCCCAGACATGGCCGAAGGTGGCGCCCTTGCCCTGCGGGGTGATCTCGTCGTAGAAGTGCAGCACCGCAGCGGAACTCGGCAATGCCACCGGTGTGGCCGTCATCCCGTAGACGACGACGTCTCCGGCGTACACCGGGACGCGCTCGGGCTCGAGGTGGGCGCGCACCACGGAGTCGATGCCGTCGGCCGCGATGACCAGGTCGTCGGCAATGGCGATGCCGGGTTGCTGCGCGCCGTCGAGTGTGACTGTGCCGGAATCGATCCCGGTGACCGCCACGCCGTACCGGGCGTCCGCGCCGGAGGTGTCGAGGAAGTCTTGCAGCACCGCGATCAGGTTGGCGCGCAACCAGAATCGGTGCCCGCGATCCATGCGCGCCGAGTGCACGCCGACGCTGTTGGTGTAGTCCAGTCCGAGGATCGGATGGGAGGCCGCGTGCAAGGCGGCCAAGTCGAGACCGAGCCCCGTGAGCGCGGTGTGACCGCGATCGTCGAGGAACAGGAACGCCCCGCCACCGCCGCCGACCTGCTGCCGCTCGTACACCGTGACCTTGTCACCGGTGCGTGCCAGCGCTCCCGCCAGTGCGGTGCCGGCGATGCCCCCGCCGAGGATGGTGGTCGCCACTATCGATCCTCCTGTGTAGTACGTAGTTACCAGTGGATCATGCCGTGCGGAGGCGGACCGCGGGTATGACGCCTACTCGCGCGCCGGACTCACCGAGGGTTCGCGGGTGCGGAACAACACGACGAGGAAGGCGATCGCGAACGCGGCGTGTACCACCAGGAAGATCCGCGCGAGGTCCCGCGCGTCGCCGGTGGCCACGCCGACGACATCGTTGGCGGCGACGACGCCGAAGCCGATGAGGTTGGCGGCCAGCACCGCCCGGCGCACCGGCGACGGTCCCGCGTTGCGGCACAACCAGTTCAGCGCGGCGATCCCGAGGAACGGCCCGCCGAGCAGGCGCAACAGTGCGATAAGTTCCGTCGAAGGGTCTTCCGGCACAGCGTCTATCCCGAAGCGCGCCGGGACGATGAGCAGCGCGAGACCGATGATCAGCAGGTAGATGGCGGCTGTGATGAGCAGCGGTTTGACCATGGGCACGGCTCCCGTCCGAACAAGCCCGGCTGGCTCCGATTTTAGTGCCCGGAGGTCTATTCGTAGGCGACTTCCCAGCGTTTGATGCCGTTGAGCCAGCCGGAGCGCAGGTGTTCGGGCTCGGCGAGCTGACGGAGGTTGGGCATGGTGTCGGCGATGGCCTTGAAGATCAGGTCGATCACCAGGCGGGCCAGGTTCGCGCCCATGCAGTAGTGCGTGCCCGCGCCGCCGAAACCGACGTGCGGGTTCGGGTCGCGCAGGATGTCGAAGGTGAACGGGTCGGTGAAAGCGTCCTCGTCGAAGTTGGCCGAGCCGTAAAACATCGCGACGCGCTGGCCCTTCTTGATCGACTGGCCGCCGAGTTCGACATCGCGGGTCGTCGTGCGCTGGAAGACCGTGACCGGGGTAGCCCAGCGGACGATCTCGTCGGGCGCGGTGCGCGGGCGCTCGGCCTGGAACAGCTCCCACTGCTCAGGGAAATCCACGAACGCCTTCATACCGTGGGTGATCGAATTGCGGGTGGTCTCGTTGCCCGCGACCGAGAGCAGGATGACGAAGAAGGCGAACTCGTCCGAGCCGAGGTGCTCGCCGTCGATATCGGCGTGCAGCAGCTGGGTGACGATGTCGTCGGCCGGGCACTTGCGCCGCTCCTCGGCCAATTGCCAGGCGTAACCGCTGAGTTCGAGCTGGGCGGTCACCGATTCGGACTCGAATTCGGGATCGTCGGAGCCGATCATCGAATTGGACCAGTGGAAGATCTTCTTGCGATCCTGCTGTGGGACACCGAGTAGTTCGGCGATCGCCTGCAACGGCAGCTCCGAGGCGACCTGTTCGACGAAGTCGCCGCGGCCGGTCTTCTTGGCCTCGTGCACGATTCGCGCGGCCCGCTCGGTCAGCGCGGCCCGCAGCCCCTCGATCGCGCGCGGGGTGAACCCCTTCGAGACGATCCGCCGGTTCTTGGTATGCGCCGGCGGATCCATGTTGAGCATGATCACCTTCTGCATGTCGAGCTGCTCGCGCGTGGTCTCCGCCGTATAGCGGATGATCGCGGAGTTCTCGGCCGAGGAGTAGGTCTCCGGATGCCGGGAGATCTCCTTGATGTCCTCCAGCTTGGTGACGGCCCAGTAGCCGCCATCGTGAAACCCACTCCCCCGCTGCTCGCACCACCAAACCGGCGCCACGCGGCGCAATTCCGCGAACTCCTCGGTCGGCCTGCGGTGCGCCCACAGATCAGGGTCGGTGAAATCGAACCCGGCGGGTATCGACGGTGTGGCCATAGCTATCTCCCACTGGTCCGCGCTCGGCAGAACGTGATCTGAAACACGTTCTATGTTCGATTCAAACACCGAAGGCGCTGTCGCCATGGAGCTACCGCGAAATTGCGCAGAAGGAGGGGAAGACCGCGGGGTGGGTGTCGCTATGCGGCTGCGCCGCGGTGGAGTTGGCGGACTTTGGCTTCGTGGGTGCTGGTGAAGTCCGGGTCGACGTAGATGTGGACGGCGCTGATCAGGGTGTCGCGGAAGGTGAAGACGTTGCAGAAGCGGCCGGTGGAGATGTGGTGGTCGGGCCAGGGATGGCCGCTGGCGGTGGTGCCCCATTCGCGGCCTTCGACGATGACGCGGTCGCCGGCGACCATGATGTCGAGGCCGTCGATGTCGTGCTGGAGGGTGGACAGGTCGGTCCAGAGGCGCTGGGCGAACTCGGCCATGTCTTGTTTGCCGTGGCCGATGCCGAATTTGGGGAAGAAGAGTTCTACGTCGTCGGTGTAGAGGTCGAGGACGGCGGGGTCGCCCGCGTCGATCAGCGCGAAAGCGCGGCGGATGATCGCGATGCGCTGGGCGGTGAGGTCGGTGGTCATGAGGACACCTTTCTGATGAGCGGTCGCAGGCCGAGGGTGAAGACTCGATGCAGGCGGTCGGGAGCGGCACCGGCTTGCGCGACGACCCGGAGCCCGGAGATCACGGTCACGACGAGCAGCGCACCGTCGTCGGGGTCGGCGTCGCGCCGTAAACTGCCGTCGGCCTGGCCGATTCGGATCGCCCGCGCCAGCAGCCCGAGCCGCCGTTCCAGCGAGGCTCGCAGCGCCTGGCCGATGCGCTCGTCTCGTTCGGCGACCCCGGGCGTCATGTAGGTACTGACGACCATGCACCCGGCCGCATGCCCCTGCTGGGCGGCGGCGCGCTCCTCGGCGAGCACCGCCGCGGCGAGCGCTTCCAGCCGCTGTCGCCCGTTACGGCTCTCGTCGGCGAGAATCGCCTCCTGCGCCTGGTCGATGACCGCGATGTAGCGCCGCAGGGCCTGCACGAACAGCTCCTCTTTCGAGGTGAACGTGTTGTACAGACTGCTGCGCCGCACCCCGGCGACCTCGCACAACCGTTCCGTGGAGCTGTCACCGAACCCGAATACCCGGAACTGGCCCGCCGCCGCGTCGAGGACGGCGGACTCGTCGAACGCCCGTGGTCTGCCCATGGCACCGAAGCTACCACAATTCTGTACTTTAAAATACAGAACTTGCTTCAGCTGGGAACATGCCCGCTCGCGAGGAAGGTGCTGTAGTCGGGCAGCTGGGCCGCGCGGTCGATCTTGCCCTGCTCCTTGGCCCAGGCGCCGAGCGCGGTGAGCACGCCGGCGAGGTCTGGCTTCAGCTGCAAGGTGAAGTCGAACTCCGCGAGAATCTTGCGAATGAGATCCGGGGCCAGCTGGGTCGCGGCCGCCACCGCGGCAACCGCCTCGTCCGCACCCGACTTCAACTGCGCCCCAGCGTCGTTCAGCGCCGCGAAGAAGTTCTTCAGGGCCTCGGCCTTCTGCGTGACCGCGTTGCCGGAGGCCAGGTAGAGACTGTGCTGGGTATAGGTGCCCGCGCCGAGCGCGACCGCGTCGGCACCGAGCGCGGCGATCACCTGCGCCTGGTACGGCTGGAAGATCGACACGGCATCGACGTTGCGCTGGGTCGCGGCGGTCAACGTCGCCGAGGGCGCGACCTGCACCAGGTTCGCGTCAATGGCACTGTGCGAGAGCGCATTCGAGGCGTAGTAGGCGGCACTGGTGCCCAGCGGTGTGCCGATCGACTTTCCGGCCAGGTCGGCGACGGTGCTGATCCCGGCACTGCGCCGGGCGACGATTCGTGAACCCTCCCAGCGTGATCCGTCGCCCACCACCCGCAGTTCGGGCGAGCGGGTCAGCGCCGCCGAGGTCGGCACGTCGGCGGCGGTGGCGATGTCGAGTTGCCCGGCGGTGAGCGCTTGCAGCGCCTCCACGCCGGTGGCGAAGTTGACGACCTTCACCGTGACGCCGTGCCGCCCGAAGTAGCCGGCCTGCTGGGCGACGGGTATCTGCGCCCAGGAAGGGTCGACGACGAAGCCGACGGTGAGCGTCCCGGGATCGGAATTATCGGCGCCGCACGCGGCCAGCCCGGACAGCACCGCCGCGGCGGCGAGAACGGCGGCGAGGGGGCGCAGGAGTGTCTTTCGCATAACTGTCTTTCTCGATGATGGTGGGGCGCTTCAGCGTTCGATGCCGAGCTCGTGGTGCAGGGTGCGGCGCAGGTCGCTGTATCCGGGTTGGTCGGCGAGGGTGTCGGCAGGCCGCGGGCGGTCGAGCGGATTGACGATCTGGGTGGTGATCCGGCCGTCGCGCAGGACGCTGATGGTGTCGGACAGCCGGATCGCCTCGTCGATGTCGTGGGTGACGAACACGACGGTGCGTTGTAGCCGGATCCACAGGTCGATCAGCAGATCCTGCATGTTCAGCCGGGTCAGGGCGTCCAGGGCGGCGAACGGCTCGTCCATCAGCATCACGTCGGGTTCACCGGCGAGCATCCGCGCGATGCCGACGCGCTGGCGCATGCCGCCCGAGAGCTGGCTCGGCCGCTTGGTGGCCGCGTCGGCGGGCAGGCCGACCAGCTCCAGCAGTTCGTCGATGCGGGCCCGCCGGCGCGCGGCCGGGACGCGATGCGCGCGCAGGGCGAAGTCGATATTGCCCGCGACGCTCAGCCACGGGAACAGGACATCGCGCTGGAAGGCGACGCCGCGGCGCGGATCGGGCGCCCGCACCGCGGCGCCGTTGTCGGTGACCGTGCCCGAGGTCGGCGTGATCAGCCCCGCGAGGCAGTGCAGCAGCGTGGATTTCCCGCTGCCGGACGCGCCGACCAGGACGGTGAACGAGCCGTCGGGCACGCTCATGTCGACGTGCGTGAGGGCGGGGCGCGGACTCTTCGGGAAGCGCACCACCAGATCCCGGGTTGCCATCGCCATCAGTGCACCTCCCGGGCCCAGCCGACGGCGGGTGCGGTGAGCGCGGCGATCGCCTGGTCGCAGACCGCGCCGAGCACGCCGAGCACGATCAGGCAGCAGATCAGCCGGTCCGCCTGGGAGAACAACTGCGCCTGATAGATCCGGTAGCCGATGCCCGCGGTTGTGCCGGTCATCTCGGCGACCACGATCAGCACGAACGCCATCGCGGCGCCGACCCGGATACCGGCCACCACATCGGGGATCGCCTCGGGGATGACGATGCGGGCCAGCGTCTGGCGGCGGCTCGCGCCCAGGCAGCGGGCGGCCTGGAGATAGTCCGCGGGTGTGCTCGCGAATCCGGAGTGGCTGTTGATCCAGACCGGCACGAACACCCCGAGCGCGATCACCAGGATCTTGCTGTTCTCGCCGATCCCGAACCACAGGATCGCCAGGGGCACCAGGCCGATCGTGGGCACCGGCGACAGCAGCCGCAGGACCGGCTGCAACAGCGCCCGCCCGGCGCGGGTGCTGGAGGTGAGAATCGCCGCGCCGATCGCGGCGGCCGAACCGGCCAGCAGCCCGAGCATCGCCCGCTGCACGCTGGCGAGGATGTCGGTGAGCAGCAAGTCCTCGGCCCACATCGTCTGCCCGGCGCGCAGGATCTGCGCCGGCGACGGAAACAATTGCGCGGGAAAGGTTCCGGTGGCCGCGACTGCCGACCAGGCCAGCCCGGCCAGGGCGAGCCCGGCCGCGGTGCCCGCCACGACGCGGCCCGGTCCGGTCACGCGGGTGAGCAGGCCTGGGCCCGGCGCGGGTGCGCCGGGCGGCCGATCGGTATCCGCGCGGGCTTGCAGCAGCGACTTCATGGCACCGGAACTTCCTGTCTGCGTACATCGATCGCGCCGAGGGCGGCTGCGGGCGCATCCAGCGGCACCCAGTCGAACGGCACGGCCTGGGACCGGTACACCAGTGCGGTGGTACTGAGGCGGTCCACGCCCGGCACACGCGGCTCGTGCACCTCGGGCTCCCCCGCGACGCCGAGACCCGTGTAGGGCGAGACGTATTCCCACACCACCCGGCCCGCGGGCGTGACCTGGAAGATCCGGCCCTGCATGCCCTCGGTGACGAGGGTGTTGCCGTTGGGCAGGCGCTGGGCGTTGCTGACGAAGGAGCTGAAGAAGGTCCAGGACGGCAGCCCGGAATCCTCGGCGGTGTACTGCCAGACGATCTGCCGGGTCGACGGATCGATCTCGAGCACCCGCGAGCCCGCGTAGATGCCCAGGCCCGCGGGCGGATATCCGGCGCCGCCCTGATTGTCGAACACCAGGATGTTCCCGGCGCCGGGCAGTCCCTCGGCGATGAGATGCGGATTGTGCTGGCCGGAGATCTGATCGACCGGTCGCGGCACCCGGTGCGCGTTGATCCGCTGATGCTGCGCGCCGGGCTGCTCGTCGAAGTACGGGCCGAGCTGCCACACAACGGCTTTGGTGGTCTTGTCGATCAGCGCGACCAGATTCGCCTTGCGCGAGCTGATCAGGATGTTGTCCGGCTGGAAGACGCCGCCGGGGTCGGCACGGTGCCACCGGTTCGGCCCGAGGGTCTTGGCGCTGTTGAGCTCGAGGTAGCCCCACGGGTCGTCGGGGTCCCGGGAGACGGTCTCGCGCAGGGCATTCCATCCGGCCTCGGAGAGGCCGAACTCGTCGAGGTGGTCGCCGGCGCGCCATTCCCAGACGATCTCGCCGGCGGGGGTCACCTCGTAGAGCCCTTGATCGCCGACGGGGTCGGGCCCCAGGCCCGGCACCACGCGCGGGATGGTGACCAGCAGCAGCCGGTTGCCGTTGGGCAGCAGTTCCCAGTCGTGGTTCTGACGCGCCGCGCCGCCCGGGGCCTGCTCACCCCACTCCCAGACCCGCTCACCCGCCCAGTTCAGCTGCCCGACAGTGCGGTTGGCGTAGATGCCGCCGCGCGGGTCGTCGCTGAGCGCGAGCTGCACCCCGACGTCGCCGAGCCGGCCGCCGGTCAGCGCGGGATCGAGGATCCGCGGCGGGACACCGGCGAAGGGCCACTCGTGGCGGACCGTGCCGTGCAGGTCGATCAGCCGGGTGACGGAGTCCGCGCCGGTGAACAGGATGTAGCTGTCATGAACCGATTCCGGGTCGTAATAGGTGACTCCGGTGAGTCGAACGAAGGCCATGCAGATACTCCATCAGTCGGTTGTAAAGCGGTTTGGTCGCCGATGTTACGAATCTAATCGATTTGCGCAGCACGTTAGCGCTGCGGAGACTGTAAGAATCAGAACGATTTCAAGCCTGGCCGTGGGCGCGAGCGCGGACGAGAGTGGAGCGAATTTGACTGCCAAACGAACGACCCTTGCCGATGTGGCCCGCCGGGCGGGCACCTCCACCGCCGTGGTCAGCTACGTCCTCAACGGCGGCCCCCGGCCGGTGTCGGACGGTTTGCGGGTCCGCGTGGTGGCGGCGCTGGACGAGCTGAACTATCGCCCGCACCGGGTCGCGCGGGCGCTGCGCCGAGCGCAACGGTGGAACCATCTCGGCCTGCTGGTCCCCGACGTCCGGCTGCCGCTGTTCGGCAACCTGGTCGGGCACATCGAACTCGCGGCCCGCGCGCGCGATCACCTGACCCTGATCGGCAACACCGGCTACGACCCGGAGCGCGAAGTCGAATTCGCCTCGGCCTTCGTCGATTCCGGGATCGAAGGCCTGATCGTGGTGGGCGGCGCCAACGGCGCGGCGACCGGCGAGCTGTGCGAACGCGCGCGCATTCCCATCGTGTGGGTGCACAACAACCGGGACCGGGTCGACGCGCCGGTGGTGGGCGCGGACCATGTCGACGCCGGGGTGCTCGCCACCCGCCACCTGGTACAGCGCCACAGCTGCCGCGACATCGCGTTCGTCGGCGGTTTCGACCCCGCCGACGTCGAGCACGGTGACCGCGAGACCGTCGCGCAGCGCTACGCGGGATACCGCTCCGTCGTCGCGGCGGGCACCCACATCCGCACCGACCTCACGCCCGCGGGCGCCTATCGCGCGGTGCGCGACCACCTGGCCGCCCAGCCGCGACCCGACGGGGTCGTGGTCGGCACCTACGGTCAGGCCGCCGCCACCCTTCGTGCCATCACCGACGCCGGACATCGCATCCCCCAAGACATTTCGGTCGTCGGATACGACGCCGACACCAGCAACACCTACGCCCTGCTGCGGCTCACCGCCGTGCAGCAACCCATCGACGTGATCGCACGCACCGCCCTGTCCCGCGTTCTCGAAGCGGACACGAGCGACACTTCGACCCCGGCGATCGACAGTCACCTCCAGATCGGCGAGACGTGCGGCTGTCCGCCGGGCGAACAGCTCTGAGCGGGCAACCGACCGCCCCGGCTCGAGCCGCAGGTGTCCGGACCTGCCGCTACAGTGGCCGAGCAACAATATGCGTGGTTCGAAGGGTGTCCGGTGGAGCAAGTTTTTCAGGTCGATCTGCGTGGGGTCGTCGACCTTCTGAGCCACCATCTCTACGGGAGCCCGCGGGTGTATCTGCGCGAGCTACTGCAGAACGCGGTGGACGCGATCACCGCGCGCCGCGGCAGCGACGCCGACGCGCCCGCCGAGGTCCGCATCGAGACCCCGGATCGCACCGAGGACGGCAGCATCCGCGTGCACGACACCGGTATCGGCCTGACCGAATCCGAGGTGCACACCTTCCTCGCGACCATCGGGCGCAGCGCCAAGCGGGACGAGCTCGGGTTCGCCCGGCACGAGTTCCTGGGGCAGTTCGGCATCGGCCTGCTGTCGTGCTTCCTCGTGGCCGACGAAGCGCAGGTGCTCACGCGCTCGGCGAAGGGCGGGCCGACGGTGCGGTGGATCGGCTACGCCGACGGCCGCTACCGCGTCGAACGCGCCGCTGAGGAACGCGCCGAACCGGGGACCACGGTGATCCTCGTGCCGCGCCGGGACATGCGCCAGTGGGTGACCCAGCGCACCGTGCTCGAGCTCGCGGCACTGTTCGGCACCCTGCTGCCCTTCCCGGTCACGGTCGACGGGGAAAGCATCACCGCGCCCGGATTGCCTTGGCGGACAGCGTATCCCACGCCCGCGGATCGCCAGGTGGCGTTGACCCGGTACGCCGAGGACACCTTCGGGTTCACCCCCTTCGCCGCCTTCGACATCACCTGCGCCGAGTCCGGGCTCACCGGTGTCGCGTTCGTCCTGCCGCAGGCGGCCAACCCCGCCGCGAAGACCGGGCACCGGGTCTACCTCAAGCGCATGCTGCTCGCCGAGAACGTCACCGGGCTCCTGCCCGACTGGGCGTTCTTCCTGCGCTGCGTGGTCGACACCACCGAACTGCGCCCGACCGCCAGCCGGGAAGCCCTCTACGAGGACGATCTGCTGGAGGCGACCCGCGAGGCGATCGGCGCGCAGATCCGGGACTGGCTGGTCGAGCTGTCGACCTCGAACCCCGCCGGCCTGGCCGAGTTCCTGCACATCCACGACCTGGGTGTGAAAGCGCTGGCGCTGCACGACGACGACATGCTGCGCCTGGTCGATCAGTGGCTGCCGGTGGAGACCAACGCGGGCCGGATCCCGCTCGCCGAGTTCCGCCGCCGCTTCGGCGAGGTCCGCTACACGCCCTCGGTGGAGGAGTTCCGCCAGCTCGCCGCGGTGTCCAGCGCACAGGGCCTCGGGCTGGTCAACGGCGGCTACTCCTACCTCACCGAGATCTTGGAGCGGCTGCCCGCGCTCGACCCCGAGATCCGGGTCACCCGGCTCGATCCCGCCGAACTGGCCACGCATTTCGACCTGGTGGACCCGGCGACCGAACTGGCGTTGCGGCCGTTCCTCTCGACCGCCCAGCGCTGCCTGGACCGGCTCGAATGCGAGGTCGCGCTGCGCACCTTCGACCCGCCCTCGCTCGCCGCCCTGTACCTGCTCGACCGCGACACCCAGCATCGCGCCGAACTCCGCGCGACCCGGGCGATCGCCGACGACCTGTGGGCGGATGTGCTCGGCGCGTTCGACACCGATCAGGGCACCGACCGCCCCCAGTTGGTGCTCAATCACCGAAATCCCTTGGTGCGCCGTATCTGCGGGGTGACCGACCCCCGCCTGGTGACCACGGCGGTCGAAGCCCTCTACAGCCAGGCCCTGCTGCTCGGCCAGCATCCGCTGCGCCCGATCGACATCGCCCTGCTCAACCGCTCTTTCGTCGGCCTGCTCGACTGGGCCGTGCACGATACCGAAGGTGAATCCTGATGTCGCACAACGCCGAAGACCTACGCCGGCTGCTGAACGAGGCCGCTCGGCTGCCCTTCGGCGACGCCAGAGACACCGCGCTGGAAGGGGTTCTGCGGCACGCGGAGGCCGGTGCGCACACCGAGCTGGCCTTCGAGACGCGCATGGATCTGGTCTCGTCCTACTCCGGCGGCATGCAGCCGGCCAAGTTGTTCGTGCCGTTCGCCCGCTGCCTGGCCGACTACGACCGGGAACCGGGCGCGCATCCGCACTGGGCCGCCCGGATGCTGCGGTGGTATTTCAAGCACGCCGTCAACGCGATGACATCATTCCCGGAGGTGCCCAAGGATCGGGCGCTGGCCGCACTGGATCAGATGGAGCGCCGCTATCGCACCGAGGGCCAGAGCCTGCACGCGGTGTATGCCTACCGGCATCGACTCGCCCGTCATCTCGGGGACGCCGCGGCCGCCGAGGAATGGTACGAGCGGTGGTGCACCACGCCCCGGGACGAGAACTCCGACTGCGCGGGCTGCGATCCGAGCGACAAGGTCTCCTATCTGATCGAGCGCGGACGTGATCACGAAGCCGTCGAACTGGCCGGGCCGGTGCTGCTGGGCGAGCTCACCTGCCGGGAACAGCCGCAGCACATCCTGACCATGCTGCTCCTGCCCTATCTGCGCACCGGGCAACTCGATCAGGCCCGGGACGCCCATCGCCGGGCCTACCGCATCCTGCGCGGCAAGCCGCAGGATGTCGCCGATATGAGTGTGCACCTACAGTTCTGCGCGCTGTCGGGGAATCAGGCGCGCGGTCTCGAACTGCTGGACCGGCATCTGGCATGGCTCGATCGGGCGCCGAATCCGCTGGCCGCCATGAAGTTCGCCGCGTCCGCGGCACTGCTGCTGCGCACGGTCAGCGAGGCCGGACACGACAACGCGGTCGTGCGCCGTCCAGCCTTCGGCGACCGTCCCGCCGCCGAACCCACCGCCGCCGCGCTGCGGGCCGAGTTGACCGATCTCGCACTGTCGATCGCCGCCCGGTTCGACGAGCGCAACGGCACCGATCACCAAACCGCCACCGTGCGTGCGCTTGTGGAGCGCAAGCCGATCGTCGATCGACTGCCGCTATCGGCCGTGGCCGAACACCGGCTCGACACCCCGGTGCCCCCGGTCCCGCTCGAATTCCCGGAGCTGACCACCGACGAGATCCTCGAACGCGCCGAACAGGCCCAGGTGCGGCGCGAATACAGCACGGCGGCAGCGCTTTTGCGTCACCTGGACGATGAGCCCGCGGACCCGGTGCAGGCCGGGCGGGCCGCCACGGTTCGAGCCCACGCGGCCATGCAGGACGAGGATCCGGAGCGCGCCGAGGCCCTGTTGCGGGCGGCGATCGAATTCTTCGGTGCCGCAGGCGATCAGGATCGTCAGCAGGCGTCTTCGGGTCTACTCGGCGGCGTGCGGTGCCGCGACGGCGACGCCGTCGCGGGTGTGACGCTGCTGCGCGAATCCCATGCGCGGCTGAGCCGAGCTGCCGACGCGGAAAGCCGGGTCCGGGCCGCCCTGCGTCTCACCAGCGGGTTGCTCGCCGCCGATCACCGCGGTCAACTCACCGCCGATCCGGACGAGATCTCGCGATTGCTCGACGAGGCGGCCGCCGGCGCCGCCGAAGCCGGTGATCCGCGACTGCACGGCGATATCGCCATACAGCGCAGTCACGCACACGACGAGCGCGGGCAGCACGCGGAAGCCATTCAGGCCGCCCAGGACGCGCTGGCAGCCTATCGTGCGGCCGATATCCCGGCGCTGATCGCCGCCAGCGCCTGCCGGCTGGCCGCCTTGCAGTACGACGCGCATCAGATCGAGGATGCGCTGTCCGCGGTGACCGAGGTCTTCCCCGCGCTCACCGCGGACAGCTCGGTCGACCTGCGGATCCGCGCGCACGGACTGCGCGGTGACCTGCTCAACCATCTCGACCGTGCCCCGGAAGCCGTCAACGACCTGGTCATCGCGCTCGCCCTCGCCAAGACCGCGAACCAGCCCGACGTCGCGGGCCTGCAATGGAGTCTGGCGATCAGCTACCGCAAGACCGGGCAACTGCTCGACGCGGCCGACCTGGCCGAGGAGGTGATCGCGAGTCTGGAACAGCAGGACCGCGGTGCGAGCGCCCGGCGCTGCCGCTATCTGCTCGCCGATGTCCTCCGTGGGCTGCACGAGGACGACCAAGCGCTGTCGGTCTATGACGCGATTATCGAATTCGACCGTGCCGCAGGCGATCACGCCGAGGAAGGGTATGCCCTCGCACTCACCGCCGACCTGCTCGACCTGCTCGACCGCGACGGCCTGGCCGCCGAGCGGTACCGGCTGGCGGCGGATGCGGCAACGCTGGCCGAGGACTATCTCCGGGCCGCGTACTGCCGCTACAGCGCGGCCCTGTCGCTGCACTGGAGCGGGGCCACCGCGGCGGCCGTTGTCGCGCTGGACGCGGCCGACCAGGCCATCGAGGCACTCACCGCGGCCGACCCCGATCCGGAACTGCTCACCTGGCACAGCGCCCGCCGCGACTTCAACGCCGCCCGGGTGCTGCGAGCCGCGCACCGGCCCGCGGACGCGGTGACCCGGGCGGGCAAGGCGGCCGCGGACTTCCGTTCGCTCGGTGAGATCGACCAGGCCGCCCGGGCCGGACTGGAGCACGGGCAGCTCCTGATCGAACTCGACCGGCGCCCGGAGGCGGTCACGGCACTGACCGCGGCGCTCGCCGAACTCCCCGACGACCATCGGGCACGCGAGGTGCTGACCGCGGCGCTGGCCGAGGCCGGGGCCTGACCTACAGGAACCGGCGGATCGGTTGCACGGCCACTTCCCGGGCCCGCTGCGCCAGCGAGCGCCGCTTCCAGCGACCCTCCCGAATCCGGTCGCTGGCCTCGAGATCGGCCTCGAAGTCGGCGTCCAGGGCGGCGGTGAACTCCTGGTCCAGGACCGCGAGCATGATCTCCTCGTCGTGGTCGAGGGAGCGTCGATTGAAGTTGGTCGAGCCGACCAACGCGGCGACCTTGTCGACGGTGATCACCTTGGCGTGCATCATCGTCGGCTGATATTGGTAGATCTTCACCCCGCACGCGGTGAGGTCCTCGTAGAAGTGCTGGCCGGCCAGCTGGCAGACCCGCTTGTCGGTGTGCGGGCCCGGCAGCAGGATCTCCACCTCGACACCGCGGCGCGCGGCGGCGCACAGCAACTCGATGAAGTACGCGTCCGGGGAGAAGTAGGCGGTGGCCAGCCGGAAGCGTTCCTCGGCCGACTCCAGCATCACCCGGAGCAGGGTCTGCATGTCCTGCCAGCCGAAACTGGCCGAGCCGCGCACCACCTGCACGATGGCGCCGCCCGCCTGCTCGTGATCGATGAAACGGTCACGGTCGTCGAAGAGTTCGTCGTGGCACTCCGCCCAGTTCTGGGCGAACGCGGCGGCG
Source organism: Nocardia sp. NPDC050712 (assembly GCF_040654295.1). NCBI lineage: Bacteria > Bacillati > Actinomycetota > Actinomycetes > Mycobacteriales > Nocardiaceae > Nocardia > Nocardia sp. NPDC050712. The sequence continues at coordinate 198,766 of NZ_JBFAHT010000002.1, read as the reverse complement.
ATTCCGTCCACCGCCGGGCCCTGGACCTCGACGTGGGTATCGCGCCACTCGCGCTCGTTGCGCGCGTCGCCGCACCACTCCTCCGCGATGCCCACGCCACCGGTGAACGCGGTCTCCTCGTCGACGACGAGCACCTTGCGATGGCAGCGGTGATTCTGCTTCAGCGGCGAGAGATAGAGCGGCTTGCGGAACCAGGCCACCTGCACCCCGGCCTGCTCCATCCGCTCCAGCAGTTCGGTATCGATCAGCCGGCTGCCGAAACCGTCCAGCAGCAGCCGCACCCGGACACCGGCGGCGGCCCGCTCGGCGAGCGCTTCGGCGAAGGCGCGGGCGATATCGCCCTTCCAGTACACGAACGTCATCATGTCGACCGTGTGCTCGGCCCGGGCGATCCCGGCCAGCATGGCGGCGAAGATCTGATCGCCGTTGCGCAGGGGAGTCAGCTTGTTCCCCTCGGTCGCCGCGATGCCGATCAACCGCTCCAGCCGCCGGCGAATGCGGGTGATCCGCAGCTCCGCCGATTCGGGAGCGTGCGGGAGTTCCTTCATCACAACTGGTCTCGTCTGAACCTGAGACACTTCCGAGCCGTTCATCTGCCGGTGATACCCACACTTGCTGCCTTGCAACGCAGTCCGCGCCGCCGAGTGATGTGACATTGGGCATCGACCGATTCGGCTCGACTCCCGTTTGGATCACCACTTCCGGGGCATCTCACATCGTTTCGGAGTCGACGCGGCCGCGCTCGGCTCGAGCACGGCCGCTGTCGAACTACTCAGTTGACGCCGGTGCCGAGCGTCGTGGCCAGGAAGGGCCAGGAGACCTTGAGGTCGTCTTCCCAGTAACCCCAGGAGTGGGTTCCGGTCGGGCGGTCCTCCAGGGTGACCGGGATGCCCAGCTCGTTGAGCCGGTCGGTGAGGTTGATCGTGCAGTAGCGGATGGCCGCCTCGATCGGGCCGCCGAAGGCGATCTGGATCGGCAGCGGAATGCGGCCGTCCTGGACGCGGGCGTCGGCCGGGGTGTCGTGCGGGGCGCCGGGGATGCCGCTGCCGGTGGTGAGGTAGACGGCGGTGCCGCGCAGGCCCTCGGCGTTGACCAGGGGGTCGTTCGCGCGCCAGCGCGGGTCACTGGCCGGGCCCCACATGTTTTCGACGCTCTGGCCGCCACCCCAGTTCTCCACCGTGATGCGGACGAATTCGTGGCCGATGGGATCGGAGGTCTGCGCGCACCCGCTGTAGGAGGCCACGCTCTTCCAGAACCCGGGCTTGGCGATGGCCAGGTTGAGCACCGAGGTGCCGCTCATCGAGACACCCGCCAGCGAACGATTGTCGTTGGCGCCCAGGAACTGTTCGATCACCGGCGGCAGTTCCTCGTTCAGGAAGGTCTGCCACCGGTTGAAGCCGAGCTTGGCATCCTCGCGGATCCAGTCGGTGTAGTAGGAGTTGGCGCCGCCGACCGGGGTCACGACGTTGACGTCCTTGGCTTGCAGGAATTGGATCACGTCGGTCTGCGCGTCCCAGCCGCTGCCGTTCGGCCCGCCGCCGGAGCCGTTGAGCAAGTACAGGGTCGGGCGCGGCGCACTCCGATTCGCGGCGCGCAGCACCTGGATCGGGATCGCCCGCCCCATGGCCGGGGAGAACACCTGCACGGTCTGCTGGGTGCCCTCCGGGCCTTCCACCGAGACCACGCGGGCCCCAGCGGGTTCGGCCATCGCGACACCACCCAGCAAACCGGTCGAGACCAAGGCCCCGGCCAAGGCCCACCGCAGCGCCGCTCCCCCTACCGATCGCAGTCCTGTCATACGCGTCTCTCCTCTGCTCGCTCGGTAGATTCCGCGCTCCCGCCCGCGAGGGCCTTTCGGGAACAACGTCGAGCAAAGATTCGCGCTGCTGCCGCACCAGGTTTGGTCTGGTCGGCAATTGCCTTACGGCAGATCGGAAAAGTGCACGTCCTGCGCCACAGCGGTCACCAGCAATCCGTCGGCGCTCGGCGTGATGGCCGTCAGCCGGGCCCCGAGCGGCAGCCGCTGCAACGGCACGGTGAAGGTGAGCGAGCTGCGCAGCAGGGCCAGCGGGATGGTCGGCCCGCCGGCCGCGGCCTGGACCGAGACCGGCGTGACCTGGAAGCCCTCCGCGGTCGGTGCGACGGTGACGACGACTGTCCCCGGCACCGGGATCCCTTCCACCGAGAAGGTGCCGGTGACGCGCAAGCCCTCCGGGCTGTTCGAGATCGTCCGCACGCCCTCGGGCGCGAAGCCCTTCACGGTGTCGTAGGGCACCACGCCGGTAGCCGTCGCGGTCGCGGCGACGAGGTTCGAGGTGTCACCGCCGACCAGATCGCCGAGCGGGGCGGACACATCGGTCAGCCGCACATCGAGATCGCGCACCGTGATGTCCTGATCGCTCCACTCCCCGACCAGGACGTCGACGTTGCGGTAGCGCCCCTCGACGGCCTGGGTCAGGAACGGGAAGCCGCCGATCCCGACGCTGGGATCCGGGGTCAGGTTGTACTCGGCGGCGACCTTGCGGCCGATCTCATTCTGCGCCAGCACAACTGCCACCCGGTCGCCGGCGACCAGCAGTATCCCCAGCACGACAATCGATATCAGCAATCCGCGCATGCGCTCACCAGTCCGTTCATCCCACCATCATGCTGTGCCGCGCGGCCCGCGGCCGATCGACGCGAATGTCGGTGGGTGTCGGTAGCGTCTGGGCTGTGGAAACAGGGGAACGTATCCAAGAACTCGCGGACCGCATCGTAGCGCTGCGCGACGCCTACTATCAGGGCTCGCCGCTGGTCGCGGACGCCGAGTACGACGTGATCGAGGACGAGCTGCGCGGCCTGGTCCAGGCGCATCCCGAGCTCGCGCCCGATCCGAATCCGCTGGAGCAGGTCGGCGCGCCCGCGGTGCTACACGCGCCCATCCGGCATTCGCGGCCGATGCTCTCGCTGGAGAAGGCGACCAAGCCCGAGCAGGTCGTGGCGTTCTTCAACCGCTTCCCCGGCCAGCCCGTGGTGGTGATGCCCAAGCTCGACGGTCTGTCCCTGGCCCTGGTGTTCGAGGACGGGCGGCTGGCACGGGCCATCACCCGCGGCGACGGCAGCACCGGTGACGATGTCACCATGCTGGTCCGCGCGCTGGTCGACGGCGTGCCCGAGCGCATCGACACCCCGGGGCGGGTGGAGGTGCGGGGCGAGGCGGTGATGCTGCGCTCGACCTTCGTCGCCTACAACACCGCGCATCCGGACAAGCCGCTGATCAATCCGCGCAATGCCGCCGCGGGCACGCTGCGCGCCAAGGACCCGGCCACGGTGGCCGAACGGCGCCTGCAATTCTTCGGCTTCGATCTGGACGCCGCCACCGACGAGGCCGCGCTCGATCTGGAAGAGGGCCTGAGCGCGCTGGGCATCGCGGGCGCGCGGATGCGGCACTGCGTCGACGCCGAGCAGGCGCAGGCCGCGATCACCGCGGTCGAGCAGGGCCGCAACGATCTGGACTACGACCTCGACGGCGCGGTGCTGCGGCTGGCCGATCGAGAGGCCTACGCGGCGGCCGGAACCCGGTCGAACTCCCCGCGCGGCGCCTTGGCCTTCAAGTTCGCCGCCGAGGAGAAGACGACGCTGCTGGCCGACGTGGTCTGGGATGTCGGCAAGACCGGCAAGATCGTCCCGGTGGCCTGGCTGGAGCCGGTGTTCGTGGGCGGCACCACGGTCACCAAGGCCACGCTGGCCAATCAGGAGGTGATCCGCGCCCGCGACATCAAGGTCGGCGACACGGTGCTGGTGCGCCGTGCGGGCGATGTGATCCCGTTCGTGGCGGGCGTGCTCGACGCGGCCAAGCGCACCGGCGAGGAGCGCGAGATCGTGCCGCCCACCGTCTGCCCCTCGTGCGGGCAGCCGGTCACCGAGCAGGGCAACAGCCGGGAGTTGTTCTGCACCAACGTCGCCTGCCCCGCGCAGACGGTGCGCAGGCTGATCCACTGGGCGTCCCGGGCGGCGGCCGATATCGACGCCATCGGCCAGGTCTGGATCGAACGTCTCGCCGAGGCGGGCATCCTGGAGCGCCCGTCGGATTTCTACACGCTGACCAAGGAACGCCTGCTCGAATTCGATCGCGTCGGCGAGGTCTCGGCGCAGCGCATGATCGATTCGATCGAGGCCAGCAAGCAGGTCGGCTTGCGCCGCGCGCTGATCGGCTTCGCGATCCCGATGGCCTCCGACGGCACCGCCGCTCGCCTGGCCCGCTCCGGGTTCGGTTCGCTGGAGGAGGTCGCCGACGCCGGCGAGGAACGGCTGGTGGCGGTCGACGACATCGGGCCGAAGGTCGCGGCCTCGCTGGCCGCGCACCTGACCCGCCTGCGTCCGGAACTGGAACGGCTGCGTGAGCTGGGCGTCTCGCTCGATGTGCGCGCGGAAGATCTGCCGCCGGTCATCGCGGCCGGTGCGCCGCTGGCGGGCAAGTCGGTGGTGATCACCGGCGCCATCAGCGATCCGCGCTCCGGCGAGAAGGTCGCCCGCCCGACGTTCCAGCGCCTGTGCGAGCAGGCCGGCGCGACGGCGGCGTCCTCGGTCTCGGCGAGCACCGATCTGCTCATCACCGGCGCGGGCGTCGGCGACAGCAAGCTGACGAAGGCGGAGAAGCTCGGCGTCGAGGTCGTCGATCAGGGTGAGATCTGGGCGCTGCTGATCGCCGCCAAGGTCGTCTAGCCGGTCACTAGGCGTCCGGCCAGGGTGTCTTCCGGTGCAGGTCGGCCATCTGGTCGGCCAGCTCCGGAATCGGGCCGACGGTCTGGATGCCGGGCGCCACGTCGGTGATGGGCAGGGCCTGGAATGGGGGCATCGCCTTGCCCCATTCCGTCAGCCAGTTGGTCAGTTGCGCACTGGAACTCGCGAAGATGATGCGGCCGATGCCGGCCAGGGCGTTCGCGCCGGAGCACATCGGGCAGTGCTCCCCCGAGGTGTACATGGTGGTCTCGGCGCGTTCCGTGGCGGACAGATTGCGCAGCGCCCAGCGCGCGAGCTCGATCTCCGGGTGCCGCAGCGGGTCACCGGCGCTGATCTCGCGGTTGCGGTCCTCGGCGCGGCGCTTGCCGTCCCCGTCGACCAGCAGCGACCCGAAGGGCCGGTCACCGTCGGCGAGCGCCTCGGCCGCGAGCTCGACGCAGCGGCGCAGGTGGTGCAGATCTTCCGCGGTGTAGTTCCCGATGTCAGGCATGAAGCAACGCTACTGCGCCCGCACCGACCGATCCGAAGCGCCGACCGGTTCGACCACCCACCACACGATCGCGGTCCACACCGCGGCCAGCAGGACCGCGCCCATGATGTCGGTCGGATGGTGCGCACCGGCGTAGAGCCGCTGCACCGCGACCAGCACCGGAATCAACAGCGCGGCCGCGGCGAGCAGCCGGTACTGCCATCGGTTGGTGCGGGCCCACACCAGCGCGGCGATACCCGCGTAGAGCGTCACCGAGGCCGCGACGTGCCCGGACGGAAAGCTGGCGGTCGGCGGCAGATCGGGATTGAGATGGACGACCCGGGGACGGTCGCGATCGACGATCGCGGCGGTGGTGAGGAACAGCGTGATCTCGCCGAGCAACGCGACGCCCAGGAACAGCACCGGCCGCCAACTACGGAAGACCGCCACCGCCAGCACCGCGACCACCAGGGCGACCGCGATGATCGCGACGGTATTGCCGACTTCGCTGAACACGTTCAGCAAGCCGGTCCAGGTGGAGGTCCGGTGTTCGGCGAACACGGTCACCACGCGCAGATCCCAGTCCAGGACAGTGGTATCGGATTCCAGGAACTTCACCGCCATGCCGAGACCGATCAGCAGCCCGACGAGCAGCACCCACGCGACCGCGAGCTCACCGACCCCGCGCCACGGATGCGACATCAGGGGCGGGTGCTGGACCGGCACGGGGCGCAGGTCGTCCTCGGTGTCCGCCGAGACATCACCGGGCAGCGGACCCGTGTCACCGGTTCCCGAGTCGCGCCGCCAGCGATAGAACGCGACCGTGGTCAAGCCCAGCCACAGCGCTCCGAGCAGCCAGCCCGCGAGCACATCGGTGAGGTAGTGCACGCCGAGCGCGATCCGCGTCAGCCCGATGACCACCACGAGCACGACGACGGCCGCGGTCACCGCGCGCCGCGCGCCGGTCCGCAGCAGAGGCACGAACACCAGGGCGACGACGCCGTAACCCACCAGCGAGTTCATCGAGTGCCCGCTGGGAAAGCTCCACCCGCCGGCACTGGAGACCGGCGTTTCCACCACCGGGCGCAGCCGTTCGACCAGCTGTTTGACGACCAGATTGAGAATCGAACCACCGACGCCGGTGAGCAGCACGTAGAACGCCAGGCGCGGCTGACCGCGCCGGGCCAGCCAGAACGCGGCCACCGCGAGCATCGTGGCCAGCGTGACGGTCGCGCCCAGCGTGCTGATGCCGGTCAGCACCTTGCGCAGCAGTTCGTTATCCGCCACCACGGCGACCAGCTTGTCCGCCACCACCTGATCCGCGGTCTGCAACGGCGCCCAGCGTGCTCGCACCAGCAGGGCGAGCGCGCTGAACGCGATACCGATCGCCGCCGCGCCCGCCAGCGCCAACGCGCTGGTGGCGACGAATCGTTCGACGCCCGCGCTCTCGTCGCGCGGATCCGGGCCACCGGGGTCGTCGATGTCCGTCGCGATGCCGCCTTCGAGCCGGTCGACCGACAATGCACAACCTCCACCGCTTACGCGGCACCCGCCAGGAGACCATCGGGTCCGGGTGCCGTCCGTTGTCGACGGTTTCCCAGAACGCGCGATCGCAATCAAGCCGGGGCGGCGCCTATCCCTCGAGGATCTTGCGGAGCACCTCGAGGTTCGCCGCGACCGCCGACTTGACCTTGGTCTTCACCAGCGGACCGGCCAGCCGCTGCGGCCCGCTGAGTTCCAGCGCGATGGTGTTGCGCAGCCGCGTGCCACCGGCCACGGCTTCCAGGTCGTAGGACACCACGGCCGGGAACGGTCCGAGCTGTCCGCGGATCTGTAGTCGTCGCACCGGCTGATACTCGGTGACCTCGAAGTCCTCGGTGGCAGGCTCGGGGATCGAGCGGGTCTGGCGGTAGCGGGCGCCGACTCCGACCGGGCCCGGCGAAACCTGGACCGTCTCGACGATGGCGTAATTCCAGGCCGGAACATTCTCGAACGCGGCGAGGTAGGCGAATACCTCCTCGATCGGGCGGTCGATGGTCAGCGTGTTGTCGAACGTTGTCATACCGCGATCAACACCGGTCGCGATCTGATATTCCGGTCCACATTCAGTTGATGAATGGAAACTAGTTGCCGTACACTCGCATTCGTGAGTGACGCACCAACCCCGCAGCAGGCGCTGGACATCGCTTCCGCTCTCACGCGGCAAGCCCGGACGACGGCCCCCATGCCGCGCTGGGCGCCTCCGGTCGCGGGGCTGCTGGGCGGTGGCGGGATCACGCTGATGTACATGGGATTGTTCGGCCCGGCGTTAGATCTCACCGTCCTCGTTGCCGGAATCGTGGTGGCGCTCATGTTCGCCGTTCTCGTGACCTGGTTGCAGCGGGCGTGGAAACGCGGCGGCGTGATCCCACGGACGGTGATGCCACCCCTGGAATCGTGGCCGCAGATCGTGTTGTTCATGGTGGTGGTGGCCACTGTGACCGGCGTGGGCAGCTACCTGGGCGGCCAAACCGGAAGCCTCCGCTGGCTGTTCGTTCCGTTCGGCCTGATCATCGGCGGCTGGTTCTGGTTCGCCCTGGCATGGCCGCGGGCCGGCGCATGCCGGAACTGACCGAGCTGTTCGCCTCGCTGCCCCGGCTGAAGGTGGTCGCGTTCCTGGACGGGTGCAGCACGGCCGAATTCGGAACCGTCACCGAGCTCTGCGACCTGAACAAATCCACCCTGTCCAAGGCGATGACGGTCTTGGAAGCCGCCGGGCACGTGACGATCACCAAGGGATATGTGGGCAGGCGGCCGAAGACCTGGCTGGCGCTGACCGAGAGCGGGCGCAAGGCGTATCACGAGCACCTCGCGGCCCTGACCGCGCTCACCCGCACCGCCCGGGACAACCACGACGGGATCCCCTCCGGCAGCACCTGATCGGCCCGGGTGCCCGGTGCGACCGCGCCGGCCTGTGCAAGGGACCGCCCGCCGCGTAGTGTGCGAGAACGTATTTCGCTCGGCCGGAGGCGCGCGTCGGTTGTCATCGTTGGTCCCTGGATTCGTCGCCTGGCCGTTGACCATCGGTATCGCGGTGCTCGCGGTGGGTCGTTTTCTGCTCTGCCGCGCGACGACCCTCGATCGGGTCATCAATCAGCTGTTCGCGTGGGGCGCGGTCGGGATGCTGCTGTATCGGTTCTCGGCGATGCCGGGCGCGGCGGGGCCGGTGTACGAGCTGGCGCTGGGCTGCGTCGTGATGACGACGACCTACCTCTACGCGATCGGCTGCATCCGGCGCGGCGGCTACGATCCGGACACGCTGCGCCGGCGGCAGCGGTGGTGTGGCGGTGCCGGACTGGTGGCGGCTGCCGCGATTCTGATCGCGGGTGCGACCGCGCGCGCCGACGGACAGCCGGTCGAGATGAGCCTGTCGGGACCCGGGCTCGTCTTCGTGTTCGCGATCGGGGTGCCGGTCGCGTTCAACACGGCGGTCTGGCTTCGGATGCTGCTGCGTGAGTTCCGTTCGACCGACCTCACGTCGACCGAACTGGCCCTCGGGGCGGGCATGACACTCGCGATCGGGTTCGCCTGGGTCGTCCAGGTGCTGTCGATACTGCAACTGGTCACCGGATGGCCGCAGCTCGGCCCGCAGTTGCCGCGGGCCGAGCTGGTATTCACGGTGTGCCTCGCGGTCAACGGTCTCGCGCCCGGGTTCCCGCTGGTCCTGGCGTTGGTCCGGGCGGCGCGGCTGGATCGCGCGGGGCGGGCGTGCCGCCGGTTGGAACCGCTGTGGCGGGATCTCACGGCGGCGGTGCCCGAGATCGTGCTGCGGCCGGTGGCCGGCGCCGATCCGGCCACCCGGGTCTTTCGGATGACCGTCGAGATCCGGGACGCACTGTTGCATCTGACGCCGTATCTACCCGCCGCCGCACCCACCGAAAACCGCGGCGGTCTAGAGGATTATGCGCGACGAGTCGCGCATGCGGCGGGCGAGCGCCGGGCGGGAAGCGCGCCGGCGCACGAGTCGGTCACGGCCCGATTGCCGCTCGGTGGCGGCGATTTCGATTCGGATTTCCGTCAGCTGCTCGACTTGGCGCGGGTGTGGCGGCGGGTGCGCTCGGAACCGCCTGGCACGCAACGACTTACCCGCACAGGGCGTGCGTGAGCAGACCGCCGATATCCAGCGCGGTAGGCGTTCCGGTGAAGGAGACGGTGACCGCGCGTCCGGACCCCTCGGCGACACCGGTGATGGCGGTGAAGCCCCGTACGCCGCCGACATTGCCGACATATCTTGTGCCACAAGGAAGTTGGGCGTATCCGATGCCGAGGCCGTAGGACATGCCGTCCCCGTTGCCCATGTCCACACCGTCGAGCATCTGCGTGAGCAGGGCCTGCGGCACCACCTGCCCGGCCAGCAGCGCGGTATAGAAGCGATTCAGGTCGGCGCCGGTGCTGACCAGTGCGCCGGAGGCCCACGGGATGGACGGCTCGATCCGGGTCCGGTCGGCCGGGCCGCTGTCGAGGGTGTCGTAGCCGGCCGGATGCGGGTCGCGCAGGCCGGTTTCGCCGGTGCCGGGCAAGTAGGTGTGCGACAACTCCAGCGGTGTCAGGATCCGGCCGCGCAGTTCGTCGGTGTAGCGATGTCCGGTCACCGCCTCGATCAGCATGCCCGCGACGATGTAGTTGCTGTTGGCGTAGCGGAACTGGCTGCCGGGTGCGAATTGCGCCGGTAGCCGCATGATGAGCGCCAGCTCCTGTGCCGGGGTGTAGGTACGGCCGGCCAGCGCCGACTCGTACTCGTCGACCTCCGGCGCCGCGGCCGGTTCGGGCAGTCCGCTGCGATGCCCGAGGAGCTGGCGGACCGTCACGGTCGGGCCGTCGGCGGTGGTGAGCAAGCCCGGCAGGTATTTCTCGACCGGCTGGTCGAGTTCGATTCGGTGCTCCGCGACCAGTTGCAGCACCAGGGCCGCGGTGAAGGTCTTGGTGATGCTGCCGACGCGGACGTACTGCGGCGGATCGGTGGGAATCTTTGCCCCCGTGGCGATATCGGCGTGCCCGGCGGTCACGACGGAGGTGGCGCCACCCTCGGTGAGGGTGGCCAGCGCGCCGACCGCGCCGGAGCCGACCAGTGCGTCCAGATCGGCGCGCAGTCGTTCCGCGGCGACCGGAGCCGCGGCGGCGGGAGGCGTGTCGGTCGCGCAGGAGGACAGCAGGACCGCCGCCGTGCAGATCGGGAGAACCAAGGTTCGTATACGCATGAACCGACGGTAGAAACGCAAGGCGTACCGGCACATCGGACCGTGGTATCGCGCCGGCTCGGTCTGTGGTGCTAGTCCCGGGGCGGGCCTCGCGCTGACAACACTGCCGAACGCTAATGGAACAAATTTCCCGTTAGCCTGGTTCCTCTGATCAACACAACTCAGAGAACGGAAAAGCAATGCGTACCTGGAAGAAGACACTCGCGGTGGTCACCGCCGCGGCCGCCGTCACCGCGGTTGTCGCCTACTCGAACACCGCGGCCGATCCCCGCCCGGCCGAAACCTGGACCACCGCGTGGTCGGTCCCGATGCAGCAGCCCAGCGTCGGCTTCGAACCGAACTGGTCGCTGGAGGGCTTCGCCGATCACACTGTGCGCCAGGTCATCCGGACCACCGGCGGCGGCACCACGGCCCGGATCACGCTGTCCAACCATTTCGGCGCGGGTGAGCTGCGCATCGCGAACGCCACCATCGGCCGCAGCGACCGCGGGCCCCAGGTGCGACCGGAAACCCTGCGGCCGTTGCGTTTCGACGGCGCCGAGGCGGTGACCATCGCACCCGGAGCGGAGATCACCAGCGACTCGGCCGAACTGCGGCTGGCGCCCTTCGAATCGGCGACGGTCACCCTGTATCTCGCGGAGCGGAGCGGCCCAGCGACCTTCCACGCCCAGGGCTACACGAGCAGCTACCGGGCCACCGGTGACCGCGTCGCGGACCCGGACGGCTCGGCCTTCACCGAGGCCACCCACTCCTGGTACTACCTGTCGGATCTGGAAATGACCGGGGGCAGCGCCACCGCCGCTGAAACCATTGTCGCCTTCGGCGATTCCATCACCGACGGCTTCGGCTCCGACAACGACGCCGACAACCGCTACACCGACGCCCTGGCCGAGCGCCTGGCCGCCGCGGGCACCCCGCGCACCGTGCTCAACGCCGGGATCGGCGGCAATATGATCCGCACCGACTCCGCCTGGTTCGGCGAAAGCGGATTGCACCGTTTCGATCGCGACGTCCTGAGCACCCGGGGCGCGCGCACCGTGATCGTCTTCGGCGGGCTCAACGACATCGGCTTCTCCGAGGTGGATCTGCCGACCTACAAGCCGAACCCGAACGTGACGGTCGAGGACCTCATCGCCGGCCACCGCGACCTGATCGCTCGCGCGCACCGGGCCGGGCTCACCGCGATCGGCGCGACCCTGCTGCCGATGAAGGGCGCCGAGTATTACAACGACACCTCCGCGGCGAAGATCCGGGCCCTCAACGCGTGGATCCGCACCAGCGGGGAGTACGACGCGGTCGTCGATTTCCACGCCGCGGTGGCAGACCCGGCCGACTCCGAAAAGCTGAACCCCGCCTTCGATTCCGGCGACCACAAGCACCCCAATGCCGCCGGTTACGCGGCGATGGCCGCCGCCTTCGACCTCGGCACCCTCTGACGAACGAACTCCCTCGCGGGCCGGGTACTACTCGGTCCGCGAGTTCGTCATGTCACCGGCGGCCTGAACGAAGGCGTGCACACGCGGGGTGAGGCCGGTGGTGAGCCAGCCGAGGCTGAACTGCAACGGCGGCGCGTCCAGGACCGGCACGAAACTGACATCCGGGCGCAGATAGTAAAGGGGCGCTTGCTCGGTCGTGAGGTAGGCGCCCTTGCCCGCGCCGACGAGCGCCAGGATCTCCTGGAACGTGGCCGCGACCGGGCCCTGCCCGATCGGGCGGCCGGACGGTGTCTGCTTGGGGTGGTGGTACTCGTCGAAATCGATGGGCAGCGCCGGCGGGTTCTGGATCATGGTGACCTCGGCGAGGTCTTCCAGGCACAGCGAGGCCCGCTCGGCGAAGGGATGCCCGGCGGCGACGGCGAGCATCTTCGCCTCGCCGTACAGGACGGGTCCGACGGTGATGTCGGGCTCGAACATCGGATAGCAGCACAGCATCGTGTCGACCTCGCCGTTGCGCAGTCGCGAAGCGCCGTCGCTGAGCTGTAGTTCGGTGATCCGCACCGTGCACTCGGGATAGCGGGCCTGGAAACGTTCGCCGACCTCGAGCAGGTAGCGCCCGCCCGCCGAGCCGAAGTAACCGACCCGCAGGGTGCCCCGGACTTCGAGCCCCGCGCGTTTGGCGTTGCGGATGCTCTGCTGAATCCGGTCGAAGGCGGGGCGCAACTCCTCGCGTAGCGCGCTGCCGACCGGGGTGAGCACGACCTTGCGGCTGGTCCGTTCGAACAGCACGGTCCCGACCCGGCGCTCGAGCCCCTTGATCGTTTTGCTGACGTGCGCGGTGGATACCCGCAGACGCTCGGCGGTACGGCCGAAGTGCAATTCCTCGGCCAGCGTCAGAAACGCCTCGATCTCGTACCGCTCCACAATCGCCTTCGTGATCATTGCCCGCCGGTTAACGACCCTTGGGTGATTTGTCGTTGATCACGCCCAGCGAACGCTTGATCATAGACGGGCGTACTAGAAACATTCAGAGAGGTCGGTTTCGACATGACGGCAGTGTCCGTCCCGCACATCAGACACCGTTTCGTCGAGGTCGACGGGGTGCGGGTGTTCTACCGGGAGACCGGTCCCGCCACCGCGCCGACGCTGCTCCTATTGCACGGCTTCCCGTCCGCCTCCCATCAGTTCCGTCGGCTCATGGACGCGCTCGGCGGGCGCTACCGGATCATCGCCCCCGACTACCCCGGGTTCGGGCATACCGAAGCGCCCGCCGGCTTCGAGTACTCCTTCGACCGGCTCGCCGACATCGTCGAAGGGTTCGTCGACGCCCTCGGCGTGGACCGATTCGTGCTGTACACCTTCGACTTCGGCGGCCCGGTCGGGCTGCGACTGGTGACCCGTCGTCCGGAACTGCTCGCCGGATTGATCGTGCAGAACGCCAACGCCTACGACGAGGGCCTGTCCGACATGGCCCGCGCCATGACCGCGAACGCCCCCGGCGTGCCGGGCGCCGCGGACAACGTCCGCCAGATCCTCGAATTGCCGGTCACCCGCGGCCAATACGAGGGCGGCACCGCCGACGTCGAACTCGTCGCGCCCGACGGCTGGACCCTGGATCAGCATTTCCTGGACCTGCCCGGCCGCAAGGAAGCCCAGGTCCAGCTGGGTCTGGACTATCACACCAATCTCGCGCTCTACCCGGTGTGGCAGCAGTGGTTCCGCGACCACCGGCCGCCGACGCTGGTGCTGTGGGGACGCAACGACGCGTTCTTCCCCGAGTCCGGCGCACACGCCTACCTGCGCGACCTCCCGGACGCCGCGGTCCACCTGTTCGACACCGGCCATTTCGCGCTCGAGGAACGTCTTCCCGAGATCGCGCCGCTCATCGATGAATTCGTCGCTCACCTATTTCCGGAGCAGCCCATGAAGATCGCCGTCATCGGTGCCACCGGCAACCTCGGCGGAGCGGTCGCCCGGGAAGCCGCCGCCCGCGGTTTGCAGGTCACCGCGCTCGATCGGGGCACGATGGATGTCACCGACGCCGCCTCGGTCAAGCAGGCCGTCGCCGGCCACGACGTGGTCGTCGTGGCGATCAAGGGCCCGGACCGGCTGGTGCCGCGCGGGGCGCTGGCACTGCTCGAGGCGCTGCCCCTGGCCGGGGTCGACCGCCTGGTGTTCCTCGGTGGCGGCGGCAGCCTGGAATACGCGCCGGGACAGCGTTTCGTGGACTCGCCGAACTTCCCCGCCCAGTATCTGGAGACGGCCCGCGATCAGACCGAGGCGCTCGAGATCTTCCGCGCCGCGGCGACGACGGTGCGCTGGTCCTATGTCAGCCCGCCGCCGGTGCATCTGGTGCCGGGCGCGGCGACCGGCACCTATCGGGCCGAAGCCCGGGACACCCCGATCACCGACGCCGAGGGTGAAAGCCGGGTCAGCGTGGGCGATTACGCCGCCGCCATCGTCGACGCGGTGCAGCACGGGACCTTCGTGGGCCGGCGTTTCACCGTCGCCTACTGAGCCGCAACCCCGGACGCCCCTTCGTATTACACGGAGGGGCGTCTCTCTTTCGAGGAGCATCCTGTTGACCACGACCGTCCGACGACGGACCGAACCCCGGCTGGTCGCGCTGCTCGCGGCGCTCACCGCGCTCGGCCCGCTCTCGATCGACCTCTACCTGCCCGCGCTGCCGGATCTGAGTCACGATCTGAGCGCCGGACCGTCCTCGATCCAATTGACCCTGACCGCGTGCCTGGTCGGGCTCGCCCTCGGCCAGGCGGTCGCCGGGCCCCTCAGCGATCGCTACGGCCGGCGCCCCCCGTTGCTGATCGGCGTCATCGCCTACACCCTCACCGCACTGCTCTGCATGGTCGCGCCGACCGCCGAGCTCCTCATCGGCGCCCGGCTGCTCCAGGGAGTGGCGGGCGGGGCGGCGATCGTGATCGCGCGGGCGATCGTGCGCGACCGCTACGACGGCGCCGCGGCCGCCCGGTTCTTCAGCACGCTCATGCAGATCAGTGGTCTGGCCCCGATCCTCTCGCCGCTGGTGGGCGGATTCCTGCTCGAGGTGACCTCGTGGCGGGGGCTGTTCGCGGTGGTCGCCGCGGTGGGTGCGGCACTGGTCGCCGCGGTGGTCGCGCTGCCGGAGACGAACGCGGCGCGCAGCCGGACCCCGATGCTGCGCACCCTCGTCCAGGTCGGCGCGACCCCGAATTTCGCCGGATACGCCCTGGCCGGTGGGCTGTCCTTCGCCGCGATGTTCGCCTACATCGCGGGCTCCCCGTTCGTGCTCCAGGACATCCACGGGCTGTCACCGCTGGCGTTCGGCTTGGTCTTCGCGCTCAACGGCGTGGGCATCATTGTCGCCGGGCAGATTTCGGCCCGGCTGGTCCGCTACCCACCGCGGACGCTGCTGGCGGCCGGGCTCGCACTGTCCTGGGCGGGTGGGACGATCGCGGCCGCCGCGATCTTCGCCGGCCTCGGCCTGCCGACGCTGCTCGCCGGGTTCTTCCTGCTCGTCGCCTCGATCGGGCTGACCATGCCCAACAGCGTCTCGCTCGCGCTGTCCACCAGTGCCGCCGAGGTCGCGGGCAGTGCTTCGGCGCTGCTCGGGCTGGCGCACTTCGTCATCGGCGGACTGGTCGCGCCGATCGTCGGCATCGCCGGGCCGCACGACGCCCGGCCGCTGGCCTGGACCCTCGCGGTGCTCAGCACGGCCGCCGCGATCGTCTACGTCTCGTGCACGACCCGGGAAACCGGACATGTCACACTTGCTCGCCCTACGTCGTCATCCAGATAGCAACGACAGGGCAACGGAGAATAGGACAAGACAATGGGTATCGAAGATCTGCGCACGAGCACTCGCGGCCGCGTCCTGCTGCCGGGCGACGCCGGATTCGAGCAGGCCGCACAGCCGTGGAATGTCGCGGTGGCGCAGACCGTGGCGGCCGTGGCCGAGGTCGCCGACGCCGCGGACATCGCGGCGGTACTGCAATACGCCGGTGCCGCCGGACGCCAGGTGGTCACCCAGCCGACCGGGCACGGCGCGACCGGCGATATCGACAGCGCGATCCTGGTGCGGACCGCCGCGCTGAACCACCTCGAGATCGATGCCGAACAGCGGGTGGCCCGCGTCGGGACCGGCGTGCAGTGGGGCGCGGTGCAGGCCGCGGCCGCCGCGCACGGACTGACCGGGCTAGCCGGTAGCAATCCCGTGGTCGGCATCACCGGATACACCCTCGGTGGCGGATTCGGCTGGTTCGCACGCAAATACGGCTGGGCCGCGGACGCGGTCCGGGCCTTCCGGATCGTCGACGCGAGCGGCCGGGCCGGCCGGGTCAGCGCCGAGTCCGATCCGGAGCTGTTCTGGGCGCTGCGCGGTGGCGGCGGCGACTTCGCGGTCGTCACCGAGATCGAGTTCGATCTGTTCCCGCTGCCGCGGCTCTACGGCGGCCGGGTGATGTGGTCCGCTGATCGGACCCGCGAGGCGTTCGACCTGTTCACCGAGCTGACCACCGACGCGCCCGCCGAGCTGTCGGTCTGGTTGCAGCGCTACCAGATTCCCGGCGCCGCGCCGACCGTCGCCATCGACTTCGCCTACCTCGGCGAGGCGGCCGAAGGCCGGGAGCTGACCGCGCGCCTGGACCGCGTCGACGGCATCCTGGCCGACACCCGGGGCGTGCTGACCCCGGCCCAGATCGGCAAGATCACCGCCGAACCCACCGATCCCAGCCCGTCGCTGTCCCGCGGCGAGTTGCTCACCGATCTCGACGGCGCGGTGCTCGACACCCTGATCGACGCCCCGGTCGCACCGCTGCTGAACATCCAGCTCCGCGGCCTCGGCGGCGCACTCACCGAAACCCGCCCCGACGGCGGCGCCCGCGGCCCCCTGCACGAGCCGTACGCCCTGTACATGCTCGGCCTGGGCCTCCCGCATCTGCTGGACGACATCCGCGCCCGGTTCGGCGAGATCCTGGGCAAGCTCGCCCCGCACCTCACCGGCACCAAGCCCTACACGTTCCTCGCCCCCGGCGAGTCCGCCGCAGCGGCTTTCGACCCGGCGACACTGGCCCGCCTCCAGCAGATCAAGCGGGATCGCGACCCCAACGGCGTCCTGCGCGCCAACTTCCCGGTCCACGGCTAGCTCGCGAGGGCCCGGTACCGGCGGACAGCGAGCGGTAGGAAGAGCGCGGTAAGGGCCGCGGGCCACGCGATCGCCAGCGCGATCGCGTGCTCCGCGGCCCAGCTCTGATCGTGCCAGGACGGGTTGCCGAACAGGTCGCGGATCGCGGTGGCGGTGGCCGACAACGGGTTCCAGGACGCGATCGCCCCGAGCCAGCCGGGCATGGTGTCCGGAGATACGAAGGCGCTGGACAGGAACCCGACCGGCCAGACCAGGATCTGCACGGCGACCGCGGATTCGGGTGTCTTCAGGACCAGGCCGAGGAAGATCCCGACCCAGGTGAACGCCAAGCGGAGCCACAGCAGCAAGCCGAGCGCGGCGAGGGTCAATCCCAGGTTCCGTTCCGGCCGCCATCCGACCAGCAGACCGGTCACGATCATGACCGCCAGCCCGACCAGGGCATTGAGCAGGTCGGCGGCGCTGCGCCCGGCCAGGACCGACCCCGTGCGCACCGGCATCGCCCGAATTCGTTCGGTCACCCCGCGGGCCGCGTCGGTGGTGACCGCCACCACCATCGCCTCGAGTCCGAAAAGCATGGTCATCGCGAGCATTCCGGGGATCAGGAAGTCCATGTAGTCGCCGTCCGGAACGGCCATCGCGCCACCGAACAGATACCCGAACATGACCACCATCAGCACCGGGAACAGGAACCCCAGCACCAGGGCGCCCGGGCGGCGACGCCAGTGCCGCAGGATCCGCCCGGCGAGCACGGCGGTGTCGGTGAATACCGTGGCAGGCGAGCTACTTCGGTTCGTCGTGGTCATGCGGACACGGCCTCCTGGTCGATGCGGTGGGCCGGTCGCCCGGTGAGATGCAGGAACACTTCGTCCAGTGACGGCTTGCGGGTGACGGTTTCGACGCGGTCCGGACCGACCTTCGCCTTCAGCTCGTCCGGGGTGCCCTCGGCCACGACCCGCCCCGCGTCGACGACCACGATCCGATCCGCCAATCGGTCGGCCTCTTCGAGGTATTGCGTGGTGAGCAGCACGGTGGTGCCGCCGTCGACCAGCGACCGGATCGCCGACCACACCTCGATCCGGGCGCGCGGATCCAGCCCCGTCGTCGGCTCGTCGAGGAACAGCACCGGCGGCGCCAGTATCAGACCGGCCGCCAAATCGAGACGGCGTCGCATACCACCCGAGTAGCCGGCGACCGATCTCTCGGCGGCCTCGGTAAGACCGAATTGCGCGAGCAACTCCGCCGCCCGGGCGCGGGCAGCCGCCGCGGACAAATGGTAGAGCCGACCGAACAGGACCAGGTTCTCCCGTCCGCTCAGTACCTCGTCCAGCGAGGCGTCCTGCGCGACCAGCCCGATGCGATAGCGCACCGCCCGGGGATCGCGCACCGCGTCGTGGCCCGCGACCACCACCGACCCGGAATCCGGGCGCAGCAACGTAGTCAGGATGCGCACCGCCGTGGTCTTGCCCGCGCCGTTGGGGCCCAGCAGCGCACAGACGCTGCCCGCCCGGACCTGTAGCTCGAAACCGTCGAGTGCGACCTTGTCGCCGAATCGTTTGGCCAGCGCCGTCGCCTCGATCACAACTTCTCCGTATGGCATACGAAGAACGGTATCAGCTTTATCCGTACGGCGTACTGAATAGTTTCGGTATGCTGGCCCGATGGCTTCCGAGAGCTCGGCACCCGCCGATCCCGCCCGCACGATCGCGTTGCTGTGGGGTACGCGCCAGTTGCCCAAGCGGGGGCCGCGGCATGCGCTGGCGCCCGAGCAGGTGGTGGGGGCGGCGATCGCGGTCGCCGACGCCGATCGGGATATCGCGCCGCTGTCGATGCGGCGGGTGGCCGATCGGCTCGGGGTGGGGACCATGTCGCTCTACACCTATGTCGCCTCGCGGGACGAGCTGGTCGAGGCGATGCTGGATTCGATCTACGCCGATGTCGTTCGGGCACTGCGGGAGTCGGCGCCGCAGGGGTGGCGGGCCGGGCTGCACGTCGTCGCGGACCTGAATTGGCAGATGTACCAGCAGCATCCGTGGGCGCTCCAGGTCTTCACCGGCCGGCCGGCCCTCGGCCCCAACGCCATCGAGAAATACGATCGCGAGCTGTCGGTGCTGGCGGGCAGCGGGCTGGACGACGTGCAGATGGACGCCGTCCTGACCCTCGTGCACACCCACGTCGAAGGCGTGGCCCGCCGCCGCATCGATGCCGAGCAAGCGGTGCGGCGGACCGGCGTCACCGACCAGCAGTGGTGGGAAGCGGTCAGCCCGGCGCTGGCCGAGGTGCTCGAACCCGGCCGGTTCCCGGTCGCGGACCGGGTCGGCCGGGCCGCGGGCGAGGCGCACCAGTCCGCGCAGAATCCCGAGCACGCCTACGGATTCGGCTTGGACCGGCTCCTCGACGGGGTGGCGGTCCTACTCGGTCAGGGCAGGATCGAGTCCACGTAGCCGCCGTCCACCCGCAGTGCGCCGCCGGTGGTCGCCGAGGCGAAGGTCGAGCTGAGATAGACCACCATGTTGGCGATCTCCTCGGGTTCGATGAGACGCTGCAGCAGGGACTGCGGGCGATGCTCGATCATGAACTGGCGCTGGGCCTGATCCCAGGGCAGCTCGTCGCCGACCAGCTGGCGGACGAAATCCTCGACGCCGCCGGTGTGCGTGGGGCCCGCGATCACCGAGTTGACGGTGACGCCGGTCCCCGCGGCCTCCTTGGCGAAGCCACGGCCGACCGCGAGCAGCGCGGTCTTGGTCATCCCGTAGTGGATCATCTCGGCGGGGATGGCCACGGCGGAATCGCTGGCCAGGTTCAGGATCCGGCCCCAGCCCTGTTCGGTCATCCCGGGCAGGTAGGCGCGGATCAGCCGCACGGCGGCGAGCACGTTGACCTCGAAGTAGGTGCGCCACTGCGCGTCGTCGATCTCCAGCGCCGGGGTGGCCCCGAAGATGCCCAGGTTGTTGACCAGGATGTCCACTCGCGGGAAGGCGTCGAGCACGGCCTGCGCGCCGTCTTCGGTGGCCAGATCGCCTGGCGCGCCGTGGATCTCGTCGTTGCCGGTATCGGAGCGCAGGCCGGCGACGACCTGCTCGACCCGCGCCCCGTCGCGGCCGTTGACGAGGACCCGCGCGCCCGCGCGGGCGAGGCCGGTGGCGATGGCGTGACCGATGCCCTGGGTCGATCCGGTGACCAGGGCGGTGCGTCCGGACAAGTCGATGTGCACGGGTGAGGCCTTTCGTCGCGGAGGAACCGTTGCTGTTCCGGGACGTCCAGTCTGCCTGGGCGCACCGGCGCGGACAGGCCGCCCGCCGTGCGAGCGGCCTGCCGCACCCTCAGTTCGTGACTTCTACGGCCCCGGTGTCCGCGGTCCGGATGGCGGCGAGGATATGGGTCGCGACCTGAGCGATCGTCCCGCGCTGCAAGAAGATCGCGACGGGGATCGTGGTATCCAGGTCCTCGGTGATCCGGTTGCGCAACTGGACCGCCATCAGGGAATCGATGCCGAGCCGGTTCAGGCGCTGACTACCCTGCACCCGTTCCGGCGGGGTCTTGGCCACCGTGGCGATCCGGCCGCACAGGTAGGAGGTGATGACGGCGTGCGCCGCCGCGTCGTCCTGCTGCTCCAGATCCGCGCGGTTGACGACGGAACCCGCTGTGCTCGACTCGGTGTCGAGATAGCGCAGCAGCGAGCTGGTGCGCAGCGCGGGGAAATCCCGGGCCCACACGATCGGGTCGAAGGACATCACCCCGGCCTGCACGTGTGGCCCGCCGAGCAGGCGGCCGAGGACGGCAAGTCCGTCGGCCGGATCGAAGCCCTGGAACCCGCGATCGTCCAGGCGCAGGTCCCGCTCGGCCTTGGCGACCCGGCCGGTGCCGGTCCACTGACCCCAGTTGACGCTGAGCGCGGGCAGGCCGCGGGCGCTGCGGTAGTGGGCGAGCCCGTCGACGTAGGCGTTGGCGACCGCGTAGTTGCCCTGCCCCGGCGAGCCGATCAGCGAGGCCGCCGAGGAGTAGAGCAGGAAGAAGTCCAGGTCCATGTTCTCGGTGAGCCGGTGCAGGTTCCAGGCGCCGTGCACCTTCGGCGGCATCACGGCGAGGAACCGCTCGGCGCCGAGCTGGGCGAGAATGCCGTCGGCCAGCGTGACCGCGGAATGCACCACCCCGCGCAGCGGCGGCATGCTCGCCTTGATCCCCGCGAACACGTCGGCCATGCGGTCGTAGTCGGACACGTCGGCCTGGATGATCCGGATGTTCGCCTCGGCGAGTTCATCCAGCTGCCGCTGGGCCGTGTCATCGGCGGGGCCGCGCCCGGTCAGCACTAGAAACCGGGCACCTTGCTCGACAAGCCAACGGGCCGTGAGCAATCCGACGCCGCCGAGGCCGCCGACGATCAGGTAGGTCGAGTCGGCCCGCACCGGTGTCGCGCGCTGTTCGGGCAGGTGCCCGGGCGTCAGCCGCGCCGCGTAGCGCAGGCCGCCGCGCAGCGCGATCTCGTCTTCGGTTCCGTCCGTGGCGATTTCGGCGTACAGGGCGGACAGGTCCGCCGCCGAGGGCGCGGCGGGCAGGTCCAGCATCGAACACCGCAGGTCCGGGATCTCGTAGCGCACCACCCGGCCGAGGCCCCACAGCGCGGTGTGCAGCGGGTCGACGGGCGCACCGGCCGATACCGCCTGCGCGTCGCGGGTGAGGAACCACAGCCGCGGCGGGATCGGCAGCGCGGCGAGTGCCCGCACCAGTTCCACAGCGGTGACAGTGTTTTCGATGCTGTCGGCGGTGTGCGCGTAGAGCACGGTCCGGACGGTGCTGTCGACCAGCGCCGCCAGCTCGCCGACCCGCGACGCGCACACCACCTCGACGCCGTGCCGGGCGAATTCGGCGCGCAGTTCGGCGCCGTCGCCCAGGACGAGCACGGTGCCCGCGAGCTCACCCGGCGCGCACGGCTCGACCGGCACCCAATTCAGGTCGTAACGCAGGTTTCCGGCGCGCTGCTGGAACAGCTCGGGCATCTCGCCGCCGCCAAGGCGCTTCAGCCGGAAGTCCTCGATGGTGAGCAGGTGCCGGCCGGTGGTGTCGCCGATCACGACGTCCCCGCGTACCAGATCCACCTCGTCGACCGGCGAGGTGCGGGTGACGATGCACCACAGCGCCGCACCCGGGGTGGGCTGGCCCTGGCCGTAGCAGCGGGCCGTGCCGACGGGCAGATACGTGTCCTGGGCGACGTCGGATCCGTGCAGCAGCGACATCAGCGGCTGCAACGCGCAATCCAGCAGCGCGGGGTGCATGACGTGCTTGCCGATGTCCGTGGCGATCGACGGGTGGACGGTGAACTCGGCCAGGATCTGCCCACGCCCGCGGCGCAATGCCGTCAGCGTGCGGAAGGGCCCGGTCTGCACGATCCCGCGCGCCTTGGATGCCGCGTAATGCGCTGCGATGTCGAGGCATTCGGGAAAGTCGGAGGGCTCGCGCGACATCAGGTCCGCACTGGCGGCCAGGTCGGATTCGCTGTGCAGGGCGGCGGTCGCCAGCAGCAGCCAGCCGCCGTCGTAGGTGTAGCAGGTCCAGCTGTAGACCCCGAGCGCTTCTTCGGTGCAACGGATCTGGACTCGGGACGGGGTGTCGGCGGCGAGGAACAGCGCGCGTTCCAGGCTCAGCTCCCGAACCGAGAAGGCGGTCGGCCCGTGGATGTGACGGCCCGCCGCGAGCGCGAGTTCGTGATAGGCGGCGCCCGGCAGGATCGGGATGTCGTGCACGAGGTGCTCGGCCAGGTAGCGCAGCCGGCGCAGATCCAGCTCGATATCCCAGACGTAGGAGTCGCCGGGCGCCAGCCGCAGGTAGGAGCCGATGATCGGATGCGCCGGAACCGCCTCGGTGGTCGCGAAGCTCGTCGCCGGGGTCAGACCGGGCAGGCCCAGTTCCTCACGCCAGTAACGTTCGCGCTGCCACGGGTAGCTGGGCAGCGGCACGTACCGCGCCTGCGAATCGTTCAGGGCGGCAAAGGGAATCGGCCGGCCCGCGACATACAGTTCCGCCATCGCCTCGAGCAGCGCGGCCGGGCCGTGGCTGTCCCGGGACATGGTGGCGACGGTCACGCCGGTCCGCTCCCGGAACTGCAGGTTCCGCTGGACGGCCGAGGTCAGCAGCGGGTGCGGGCTGAATTCGACGAACGTGTCCACCCCGTCGTCCGCGAGCGACTGGATGACCGCGCCGAACAGCACCGGTTCGCGCAGGTTGCCCATCCAGTACTCGGGCCCGAGCCCGGTCCCGTCGGCGATCTGCCCGTGCACGGTCGAGCGCAGCGGGATCGCACCGGCCCGCGGGCGCAGCGGGGCCAGCAACTCGAGCAGCTCCGCGCGCAGCGGGTCCATCTGCGGGCTGTGCGAGGCGACATCCACTTTCACCCGGCGGCCGGAGACGCCGCGCGCGTCGAGGTCGGCGAGGATGCGCGTGATCGCGTCCTCCTCCCCGGAGAGCACGCAGGAGTCCGGGCCGTTGCAGACCGCGACCGAGACCCCGGTGTACCCGGAGACGACCTCCTGCGCGGCAGCCGGGGACAGGTCGACCGCGGCCATCACACCCTGTCCACTGGTGGTGCGCAGCAATCGGCTGCGCCCGCAGATGAGCAGTGCGGCGTCGGCCAGGTCGAGAATTCCGGCGACGTGCGCGGCCGCCACCTCCCCCATCGAATGACCCACCACGACATCGGGTTTCAGTCCCCGGTCCTGCCACAGCGCGGCCAGGGCGACCTGCACCGCGAAGATCACCGGCTGGGCCACGTCGATCCGCGCCAGCTGGGAGTCCGCCGGGGCGGCGGTGAGTTCGGCGGTCAGCGACCAGTCGACGTGCGAGACCATGGCCTGTTCGCAGGCGGCGATCTTCGCGGCGAAAACCGGTTCGGTGGCCAGGAGTTCGGCTCCCATGCCCAGCCACTGCCCGCCCTGGCCCGGGAAGATCCAGGCGGTCGGATGCGGGCTGTCCAGATCGTCCTCGGCGTCACCGGACGCGAGGCCCTCGGGATAGGCGCCGCGGGTGTAGGCGTCGAGCAACTCGGCCGCTTCCGCGGCGGAAGCCGCCACCACCGCGAGGCGCTGGGCGTGGTGGGACCGGCGGACCGCCGCCGAGTAGGCCACATCGGCGAGCGGAAGTTCGTTGTCCGACAGCAGGTCTCGGTAGGAGGCGGCGAGCTGGGCCAGGGCCGCCTCGCTACGCGCGGAGATCGGCAGCAGCACCGGCCGCGTCGCCCGCGGGCTGTCGGCCGCGGTCACCGGCGGCTGCTCCAGCACCACATGGACATTGGTTCCGGTGATGCCGAAGCTGCTCACGCCCGCCCGGCGCGGACCGTTCTCCTCCGGCCAGGCACGCGCGTGCGCGGCGACCTCGACGTTCATGTCCGCCCACGGAATCGCGGGGTTGGGCGTCTCGAAATGGAGGCTGCGCGGAATGAAGCCGTCGCGGACACACAGTGCCGCCTTGATCAGGCCGACCGCGCCGGCGGCGCCCTCGGTATGCCCGACGTTCGTCTTGACCGACCCGACGAGCAGCGGTCGGCCCGCCGGCCGGGCCCGGCCCAGAACCTCGTGCAGCGCACCGATTTCCACCGGGTCGCCGACACTGGTGCCGGTGCCGTGCGCCTCGACGTAGCCGACGGTGCCCGGGTCGATCCCGGCGTCGCGGTAGGCCGAGCGCAGGCCCGCGCTCTGGCCCGCGATCTGCGGGGCCATGAACGTCTCGCCGTGTCCGTCGTTGCTGGCCGCGCTGCCGCGGATCACCGCGTGCACCCGGTCGCCGTCCGCGAGCGCGCGCGAGAGCAGTTTGAGCGCGACCACGGCCGCGCCTTCGCTGCGGACGTAGCCGTCCGCGCGGGCGTCGAAGGCCTTGCACTGGCCGTCCGGGGCCATCATCCGGCCCTGCGAGAAGCCGATCGCGTGGTCCGGGTTGAGGATCATGTTGACGCCGCCCGCCAAGGCCACCTCGCAGTCGCCCGCGCGCAGCGAGCGCACCGCCAGGTGCACGCCGACCAGCGACGACGAGCAGGCGGCGTCGACCGCCACGCTCAAGCCGCGCAGGTTGAGCGCGTAGGAGATGCGGCCCGCGTTGCCGCCGCGGGTGCTGCCGCCGACGGTGTGCACGTCGAGGTCTTGCAGCCGGTGGGATTGCCGGTCCCAGTAGTCGCTGGTGATCACGCCCATCAGCACGGCGGCGTTCAGGCTCGATACCCCGTCCAGGGTCAGGCCGGCGTCCTCGAACGCCTCCCAGGCGACCTCCATCAGCAGCCGCTGCTGCGGGTCCATGCATTCGGCCTCGCGGGGGGAGATCCCGAAGAACTCCGCGTCGAACTCCTCGATGCCGTCGAGGAATCCGCCGTAGCGGCTCATCATCCGGCCCGGTGTCGCCGGCGCGGCGTCGTAGTAGTCGTCTACCGCGAACCGCGCCGGCGGCACCTCGCCGATCGTGTTTCCCTCATTGCGCAGCAGATCCCATAACGCCTCGACGCTCCCCGCGCCCGGCACCCGAGCCGCCATCCCGATCACCGCGATCGGTTCCTGGACGGCACCGACAGAACCCTCCACACCTGCACTCACAGCGTCACCTATCTCGAAGAGAAGCAACTGTTCACTCCGGGCGACGGGAGCCACCCGGAGACTGGCCGGGTGAGCGTACAATGAGCGTTGCTGAGAGTTAGCAGAGCCTCGCCGATAAGGCGAATTTATCCTTCTTCCACCACCTTTGAAGCCCTGCTACCGATCGCTGGGTCCGGTGCCCGAATGCTTCCGATTGGTAATTTTTCGGGCCTACACAGAAGACCGGTTGGTTCCATCACCGGCGCTCAGCGGGTGGCGATGATGGCGGAGCCGTGGCCGAAAAGACCTTGGTTGACGGCGATTCCGGCGCGGGCGTTCTCGACCTGCCGACCATCGGCCTGACCGCGCAACTGCCAGGTGAGTTCGCAGATCTGGGCGATGGCCTGCGCGGGGATGGCCTCGCCGAAGCTGGCCAGACCGCCGGAGGGGTTGACCGGAACACGACCGCCCAGTGTCGTTGCGCCGCTGCGGAGTAGCTGCTCGGCGTCGCCGGGATCGCACAGGCCGATGTCCTCGTACCAGTCCAGCTCCAGGGCGGTGGACAGGTCGTAGACCTCGGCGAGGGAGAGGTCGGAGGGCTCGATGCCGGCCTCTTCGTAGGCCGCCCGCGCGATGGCGGAGCGGAAGGTGGGCGGCGTGGTTTCGAACGCGACGGCCGAGTCGGTCGCGAAATCCGGCAGATCGAGCACGGTTTTCGGGAACGTCGGGGTGACCGTCGACAGGGCGCTGATCCGGACCGGATCGGTCACGCCGTGGCGGCGGGCGTAGTCCATCGAGGTCAGCACGAGCGCGGCCCCGCCGTCACTGGTGGCGCAGATGTCGAGCAGCCGCAGCGGGTCGGAGACGATCGCCGAGGCGGCGACCTCCTCGGCCGAAACCTCCTTGCGGTAGCGCGCATACGGGTTGTTCAGGCCGTGCTTGGCGTTCTTCACCTTGACCGCGGCGAAGTCGTCGAGCGTCGCGCCGTGCAGCGCCATCCGGCGGCGCGCGTAGAGCGCGAAATAGATAGGGTTGGTGGCGCCGAGCAGGTGGAAGCGCAACCAGTCCGGGTCGTCGCGGCGTTCGCCGCCGACCGGCTGGAAGAAGCCCTTCGGCGCGGCATCAGCGCCGACAACCAGTGCCACGTCACACAATCCGGCCAGGATCTGGGCGCGGGCGTTGGCGATGGCCTGCGCGCCCGAGGCGCACGCGGCGTAGCTGCTCGAGATCCGCGCACCCGACCAGCCGAGGGCCTGGGCGAACGTCGCGCCCGAGACGAACCCGGGGTATCCGTTGCGGATGGTGTCGGCGCCGGCGATGTAGCCGACGTCGAGATGGTTCACCCCGGCGTCCTTCAGCGCCGCACGCGCCGCCACCAGTCCGTACTCGACGAAATTGCGCCCCCACTTGCCCCACTGGTGCATGCCCGCACCGAGGACGGCGATGTCGCGATCATTCGTATCAGTCATTGACCGGCCTCCACATCCACACGGTGCGCTCCGCTTCGTCATCGGTGTAGAGCGTGCCCAGGGCCAGCTCGACCGGCATGCCGACGGTCAGATCGTCCACCGTGAACCCGGGCACGATCTGCCCGAGAATCACCATCTGCTCGACCTCGAGTTCCACCGCCGCAACGACATACGGCACGAACGGGTCCGGGGACACGTAGGGCGCGGGCGGCTTGTAGCGAGCGTCGGCATAGGACCAGATCCGGCCGCGCGTGGAGAACAGGTACTCGTCGAGCTCGGACCCGTCTTTCGGCGCCGCGCAGTACGGGTTGCGACAGGCGAGGGTGTTCCGCGGGAAATACGGTGTGCCGCAATCCTTGCAGCGCGTCCCCTGGAGACGTATCGCACCGTCTTCCGTGGTGAACCAGTCCGCCACGGCTGGGCGTTGTTCTTTCTGCACACCGCCGACCGTATAGGAACACGTTCTACTTTGGGGCGGAAATCGGCTCCGGCCGTGCGGGCGCGGCGGTACGGTGCTTGCGATGGGTACCAGAGCTGTTGAACCACGGGCGATCCGTAACGTCACCCTCTTCGGGGATCTCGACGGGACGAACGGCGTGGGCCACCGGCTGCGGCATTCCGGGTCCCCGATGCGCTGGGCGACGGGCCAGGTCGAGCATCTGATCCGGTTCACCGAGGTGTGCGACGGCGACCCCGAGCGCTCCATCCGGGTGGCCGACGGGGCGATCGCCGTCATCGACGCGAGCGTGCGCAGCAGTCCGCGGGTCGAGGCGATGCTGCGCGCCGCGGACGACTATCAGGTCGCCCGCCTGTGTGTGATCGACGGACTCGATCGGCCCGGCGCCGACCTGGACGGCTGTATCCGCCGAATTTCCGACATTCGCGGGGCCATACCGCTGCTGCTACAGGTTCCCCTCGGCACCGGCCCGGCGCTCGAAGGTGTCGTCGATCTGATTCCGATGTGGCAGATCCTGCCCCGGGCCGCCGAGGTCTACGGCGAGCAGTGGGAAGTCGCGGCGCGGTGGCATCGCCGGCTGCTGGACACGGTGACCGAGCCGGACACCGGGCCCCCGACCATCGACGAATTGCACATCCGCATTCGCGCCCTCACCCGCATCGGCGAGATCGTGCCCGTCCTGTGTGGCGCGGTCCCCGGGCGCGACGATCTCGCCCGGCTGCGGGACGCCATCGTCCGCTACCTGCCCTCCCCCATGGACGTCTGCCAGCCCGAGCACGCCCTCGACTACTGACTCGGTCCGAGCGGGCGCGATCGCGGCGGCCCGCTACCCCGCACTACTTCATGTAGCTCAGCAATCCGAGCTCCGGGGCCAAGGCGCCGTCCTGGCCGAGCGCCAGGAAGTCGGCTTCCACGTCGGCGAGCGGGAGGACGCCGTCGCGGACCGCGCGGTAGCGCACGTAGGACCACAGGAAGACGTCGAGGTTGTCGAAGCGGGTGCCGCCCTCGATCACCTCCTCCTCGTGAAACCACACGGCCACTTGACCATTGGTGAGGACGACGTAGAGGTTCCCGCTGCCGTCCGCACCGATCGAATAGACGTCCTCGTCGGCGAGTTCGGTCTCATAGTCCGAATCGAGGATGCCGCACTCGTTTTCGGCGAACTCGAAGCCGTAGGTCCAGTCGAAGATGTCCAGGAATTGCGGCAGACTGCCCGAGCGCACGCGGCGATCGAATGCCGCCAGCGCGGCGGCGTCCGCGGGCGCCAGACGCCCGAGAAACGGTGCCACCGGCCGAGTTTCGTCCGGCACCTGCACCGGCTCGGCATCGGGGAACCAGCGCGCCAGATCGCCATCCAGATCACGATCGATGTAGCCGAGCAACTCGGCAGGGGTGATACTCACGCCCGCGATCCTAGAAGCTCGAGCTCACCGGCTCACATCCTGCCGCCGGACCGCGTCGAGCAGCTCCTTGGTCAGCACCGAACGCACCGAAACCCCTGCCGCGGTGAGCAGTTCGATACCCGGCTCGGAACGGTCGATCGCGCACAAACCGTCTCGACGACCGCCCCCCCTGCTCGCAGCTCTCGGCGGCGCGGTACCGCGGTGGGTCAGCCCTGGAGGTCGCAGGCTGCTGCTGCCGCTCGGACAGCGGGGGCGAGGATGGCTTCTGGTGTCCAGTCGGGCTGGTTTTCCAGTTGCTCGCCCGCGACGAGGAAATCGGACTCGGCGGTGCGGAGATCCGCGAGTAGTGGGGCGAGAGGGTGGCGGTCGACGAATCTCGCGCCGGTGGGGCCGACGAGTAGGACCGCGAGGGGCTGGTCTCCGGGTAGCGGCAGGCCCGGGTAGACGTCGCCGCCCCAGTACAGCACCGGTGCGGGGGCGTCGCCGGTGGTGAAGCGGCCGGCACCCGCGAGCATCAGGAGTTCGGTCTGGATGATGTACGGGTCGTCGTGGTAGTGGTACAGGTAGACCTCCAAGGCCCCGTCCCGGTATCGGGCCAGGGTCAGGCTGCCGGCGGTGGCCAGCAGTTGCAGCGGGGTGCCGGCGGCGGTCTGCGCGCTGGCCGACCAGTCGGGGGTCGTGCCCGCGGCGGCCCATCCGGTGTACATCGCCTCCGGGTTCTCGATGATGCCCGCGGACGGCATCGGGCTGCCGAGCCACTCGTCGAAGCCGTTCTCCGGCATCGGGATTCGGGCCGCCAGCAGGAACGATCGAGCGCCCATCAGACAGGCCACCTCCCGTGTCCGAGGAGCCGCCGACGCGCGGTTCTCCTCCGCGCGACGCTACCCCCCTCGGCAACCGCGTTCCAGCCGTCGTCTACCCACCCGCGATTCCCGGGTGGGTAGACGACATCGCGCGGCTAGCGGGCGGTGCTGACCTCGCCGACGTAGGCCGCCCACAAGCGCTGGTAGGGGCCGTCGGCCGCCAGCAGCTCCTCGTGCCGGCCGGCTTGGAGCAGGCGCCCACCGCCGACCACCAGAATGAGGTCGGCGTCGGCGGCGGTGGCCAGCCGGTGCGCGACGACGATGGTGGTGCGACCGGTGGTGAGAACATCGACGGCCGCGCGGACGCGAGCGTCGGTGGCCAGGTCCAGAGACGCGGTGGCCTCGTCCAGGATCAGGATGTCCGGCTCCACCAATTGGGCGCGGGCCAGCGCCAGCAGCTGACGTTGCCCGGCCGACAGCCCCGCACCGTGCGCCCCGATGGGTTGCCGGTACCCGTGATCGAGGGCGGCGATCATTTCGTGCGCCCCGACCGCCCGTGCGGCCCATTCGATCTCGGCGGGCGTGGCCTCGGGTTTGCCGTAGGCGATGGCAGCGTGCACGGTGTCGCCGAACAGGAACGGTTCCTGGGGCACGACACCGAGCCGCTTGCGGTAGTCCCGCAGCCGGTAGCGCCGAATGTCGACCCCGTCGACCAAGACCGCGCCCTCGGTGGTGTCGTACAGGCGCGCAAGGAGTTTCACGACGGTGGACTTGCCCGCCCCGGTCTCACCGACGACCGCCACCTTCTGGCCGGGCTCGATGCGCAGATCGATGCCGGACAGCGCAAGCTTGCCGTTCGGGTCGTAAGCGAAACCCACGTCCCGGAACTCGATCGCACCGGCCAGACTCGACACCGGCCGGGCGTCCGGCGCGTCGGGTGTCGCGACGGGCTCCCCCATCAGCACCGCCAGTCGTTCCACCCCGACCACCGCCTGCTGATAGCTGTCGAACACCTGCGACAACTGCTGGATCGGCGAGAACAGCAGATCGACGTAGAGCAGGAAGGCGATCAACGTGCCCGCAGTGAGTGCGCTCACGCGCACCTCGTGCACGCCGACGGCGAGCACCACCGCGGTGCCGAGCACCGACATGATCTCCACGAACGGGAAGAACAGCGCCATCAGGGTCTGGCTGCGCAGCCGCGCGTTGCGGTAACCCCACGAGCGGCGCTCGAACTCCGCCTGATTCACCGCTTCGCGCCGGTAGGCCTGGGTGACGCCGATGGTGTCGACGTTCTCCTGCAGGTAGGCGTTGGTGATGCTGATCTGCTCGCGCGCGAGGTTGTAGGCGGGCACCGAGGCCCGGCGGAACCACACGGTCGCCACCAGCAGCACCGGCATCAAGGCCAGCACCACCACCGCCAGCCCGGCGTCGATGACCACCAGCGCCACCACCACGCCCGCGATGGTGAGCGTGCTGGTGAGCGCGACGGCGAGCCCGGCCTGCAGGAACTGCGACAGACCGTCGACATCGCTGATCATCCGGGTCATGATGCGCCCGGCCAGTTCCCGCTCGTAGAACTGCAGACCGAGCCGCTGCAATTGCGCGAAGACCTTCACCCGCAGCCCGTACAGCAGCCGCTCCCCCGCCCGGCCGGTCACCCGGACCTGCGCCACGGTGATGGCCCAGTCCACGGCGACCACGGTGAGGGCCGCCGCGGCGGCGACGAGCAGCACGCCCCGGGCGCCGGCGAGCACACCGTGGTCGATGCCGTAGCGGACCAGGAACGGGATGACGATCTGTGCCAGCGCGTCGAGCGCGACGAGCCCCAGCCCGGCCAGCAGCGGCAGCGCGAACGGCCGCAGCAGCCGCGGCAGGCTGAAGGCCGTGTCCGGGGTATGCGAGAACGACTGCGGCACTTCGGGTTCACCGGTTACCGGCGGCAGCCGGTCGATCAGGGCGCGGATGTCCCCGCTGGGCGGGGCGCTGGACATCATGCCGCCGCCCATGTTCGCGCCCATCGGCCCGGGCGCACCGGCCGCGCGCTGGGAAAACGCCTTCGCCATCTGCTCGAGGGCCCGGGTCTCGTCGCCCTCGGTCTCGGTGGCTACCCACAGCCCGGCCGTGGGCACCGACGCGCCGGTCAGGTCGAGGTCGGCGGCGATACTGCCCGGATCCGGCGGGGTGAACAGCGTGCGGAACAGCTCGCCGGAGCTCTGCAGCTCGCGCAGCGTGCCCAGTTCGGCGATCCGCCCGCCCGCGAGCACCGCGACCCGGTCGGCCAGCGCCAGCGTCGAGATGCGATGCGCCACTACGAGGGTGGTGCGCCGGCCCACCTCGGCGGCGATGCGGGCGAAGATCAACTCCTCCACCTGCGCGTCGATGGCGGAGGTGGCGTCGTCGAGCACCAGGATCGGCGCCTCGGTGATCAGCGCGCGCGCCAGCGCCAGGCGCTGGCGCTGGCCGCCGGAAAGCCGTTGCCCGCGTTCACCGATGAGGGTGTCCAGACCGTCGGGCAAGGCACTGACGAAATCCTCGGCGGCAGCCAGGTGCAGGGCGTGCCACACCTGGTCGTCGGTGGCGTCGGGCCGGCCGTAGGCGACATTGGCGCGCACCGAATCCGCCATCAGGGCGGTGTCCTCGAATACCATCGCGACCTGGCCGCGCAGGCCGGGCAACTCGCGGATATCGGTACCGTCCAACAGGATTCGCCCGGCGTCGGGGTCGAACAGCCGCGGCAGCAACTGCACGAGAACGGATTTGCCGGACCCGGCGGCACCGGCGATGGCCAGGGTTTCCCCCGGTTCGACCACGAGATCCAGCCCGTCGAGCACGGCCGGTTGCCCGTCGAAAGCGAAACGGACACCCCGGAATTCGACGCGCCCGTCGATCACACCGTGCGGGCCGGATCGGTCGCCCGCGGCCGCCGCCTCGGCCGGGATCGGCGCCTCGACCACTTCCCGCACCCGGTCCAGCGAGGCCTTGCCCTGCTGACTGACCGTGAGCAGCATCGAGAACATACGGATCGGGTGCACGAACGACCCGAGATAGGTCATGAACGCCAGAAACGTGCCGAGCGTAATGGATTGGTGCAGCGCCAGCAGCCCGCCGACGATCAGCACCAAGGCCTGCCCGGCCGCCGGGATCGCCTGCATAGTCGGGGTGAACCGGCTGGTGATCCGGGTGATCCGCAGCCGGGACCGGTACAGGTCGCGCGCGGTCCCCTCCAGCTCGCTCAGCTCGTGCGATTCCTGGCCGAACCCCTTGACCACCCGCACGCCGGTCACCGCGGCCTCCACCCGCATCGCGACCTCGGCGGCCCGCGCCTGGGCATCCCAGTTGGCGGGGAACAGCTCGCGCTGACTGCGCACCGTCACCAGCCACAGTGCCGGTATCACCAGCGCCGCGATCGCGGTGAGCGCCGGCGACATGGTCGCCATCAACACCAGCGAAACCGCCAGCAGCACAACGTTTCCGGTCACCAGCGGCACCAGTTGCAGGAACATCTGGATCAGCGTCACGTCGGTGATGGCGCGACTGACCACCTGCCCGGTGTAGAGGCTGGCGCGCTGGCGCCCGTTGAGCCGCAGCAGCGCGGCGAACAGGTCGCGTCGCAGATCGTGCTGGACGTCCAGCGACAACCGCGAGGACGCGGTGCGGCGGGCGAATCCCGCCCCGAACCGGATCACGCCGACCACGAGCAGCAGCGTCACCCAGGGCAGCACCGAGGCCGCGGTGGCGCTGAGGGTGTCCACCACGTGCCGCACGATCAGCGGCAGCACCGCGGTCAGGACCGAGGCCAGCACCGACCCCACGGCGGCGATGAGCACGGTCCGCCGGTGCACGGCGCAGCGGCGCAGCAGATATCGGATCCACCCCGCGGCCGGGGCGGACGCCGGCGGCGTCACCTCCGCGGAGGTGACGCCGCCGGAACAACCGGAGTTCGAACTCATCCGGCGGTCACCAGCGAGTACTGGTTGGCCGGACGCTCGAGCCCGTAGTGGCCGCGCAGCGTGGTGGCGGCGTAGTCGGTGCGGAACAGCCCGCGCGCCTGCAGGATCGGCACCACCTCGTCGACGAACCGCTCCAGCCCCGAGGGCAGCACGGCGGGCATGATGTTGAAGCCGTCGGCCGCGCCGCTGGTGAACCACAGCTCGATCTGGTCGGCCACCTGCTCGGCGGTGCCGGCGAAGGTGTGGTGCCCGCGGCCACCGCCCAGCCGCTCGATCAACTGGCGCAGCGTAAGCCGTTCGCGGCGCGCGAGATTCACGATCAGGGTGAACCGGCTCTTGGCGCCCTCGATCTCGTCCTCGGTGGGCAGGTCCTCGGGCAGTTCGCTGTCCAGGTCGAGGTCCTCCACCGGCAGGCCCCAGTTCCGAGCCAGCTGGCGCTTGGCGTATTCGGGCGAGATCAACCGTGCCAGTTCGGCATCCAGTTCGCGGGCCTGCTCCTCGGTGTCGCCGATGACGGGCACGATGCCGGGCAGGATCTTCACCGTGTCCGGGTCGCGGCCCAGCTCGGCCGCCCGGCGCTTGACGTCGTTGTAGAACTCGATGCCGTCCTCGATGGTCTGCTGCGCGGTGAAGATGGCCTCGGCGTAGCGGGCGGCGAAGGCCCGGCCGTTCTCCGACGAACCCGCCTGCACCAGCACCGGATACGCCTGTGGCGAGCGCGGCAGGTTCAGCGGGCCCTGCACCTTGAAGAACTCGCCCTCGTGGTCGATTTTGCGGACCTTGTCCGGATCGGTGTGTATACCGGCCTCTTTATCGGCCAGCACCGCCTCGTCATCCCAGCTGTCCCAGAGTTTCGTTGCGACCTCGACGAATTCGGCGGCCTTCTCGTAGCGCACTTTGTGGTCGGGGGTGTCGTCGAGCCCGAAGTTGCGGGCCGCGTCCGCACCCGCGGTGGTGACGATGTTCCAGCCGACCCGCCCGTCGGAGACCCAGTCGATGGAGGAGAACCGGCGGGCCAGGTTGTAGGGCGAGTTGTAGCTGGTGGAGGCGGTGGCGATCAGGCCGATCCGCGAGGTCTGCACGGCGATCGCCGAGAGCAGCACCAGCGGGTCCAGCTTGCCGGCCGGGCGGCGGCCGGTGTCGCCGAACAGCACCGGGCCGTCGGCGAAGAAGATGGAATCCAGCTTGCCGCGTTCGGCGATCTGGGCCAGCCGGACGTAGCTGCCGATCTTGATGTTGGCGTGCGGATCCGATTCCGGTAGTCGCCAGGAGGCCTCGTGGTGTCCGGTGGACATCAGAAAGGCGTTGAGGTGCAGTTGTTTCGACATCGGTGGTTCCTTTCAGGCAGCGGCCGGGACGACGCCGAGCGCGCCGAGCAGGGTGCGGCGGATGTGCTGGAATTCCGGGTCGCCCGGATCTCGGCGCGCGGGCAGGTCGATCGGCAGGTCGACGGTCAGGCGGCCCGCGTCCAGCACCAGCACCCGCTGGGCCAGGGTGATGGCTTCGTCCACGTCGTGGGTGACGAGCAGGACGGTCGGGGTGTGCCGGGCGATCAGATCGCGCAGCAACTCGTGCATCTTGATGCGGGTCAGGGCGTCCAGCGCGCCGAACGGTTCGTCGGCCAGCAGCAGATCGGGCTCGTCGACCAGGGATCTGGCCAGCGCGACCCGCTGCTGCTCGCCGCCGGACAACTCCGCGGGCCAGGCGCGTTCGCGCCCGGCCAGCCCGACCTCGGCCAGCCGGGCCTGACCGGCCGCGTGCAGCGAACGGGGCTGGCCGAACAGCACATTGGCCAGCACCCGCTGCCAGGGCAGCAGCCGGGAATCCTGGAACACCACCGAGGTCTTCTCGGGTACCCGCAGCGTGCCCGACCCCTCGACGTCGTGGTCCAGCCCGGCCAGCGCCCGCAGCAGGGTGCTCTTGCCGGAACCGCTGCGGCCGAGCAGGGCCACGAACTGTCCCGCCGGAATGTCCAGGGTGATCGAGTCCAGGATGGTGCGGGCACCGAAGGATCGGCTGAGATCCCTGGTCTGGACCCCTAATTCGCGATGGTTCGACGCCATGACAGCACCTTGCGCTCGAGCAGACGGATACCGGCATCGGACGACAGCCCGAAAATGCCGTAGATGACCAGGCCGACCAGGATCACGTCGGCCTGCCCGTAGTTCTGGGCACTACTCATCATTTTGCCCAATCCATCGATGGCGTTGACGGATTCGACGACGATCAGCAGCAGCCAGGAGTTGGTGACCGAGAGCCGCAGGCCCAGGAAGAAGCCGGGCAGCGACCCGGGAATGACCACCCGGCGCAGGAACTCCGAGCGCGAAACACCCTGCACCTCGGCGAGTTCCACGAACCGCTTGTCGATGGCGATGAGCGAGGCGTGGAACTGCATGTACATGGTGACGATGACGCCGAGGGCGATCACCGCGATCTTGAACGTCTCCCCGATGCCCAGCCACAGGATCAGCAGCGGGATCAGCCCCAGCGAGGGAACGGCGCGTTTGACCTGCAACGGCCCGTCGACCAGGGATTCGCCCAGCCGGGACAGCCCGGCGATGAGGGCGAGCACCGTGCCGACGACGATGCCGATGGCCAAGCCGACCAGGGCGCGGCTCAGCGAGGCGCCGACGTTCTCGACCAGGGTGCCGTCCCGGAACAGCTCCCAGCCGGTCTGCACCACGGTCCACGGCGCGGACAGCTTGCGCTCGTCCAGCAGGCCGAATTCGACGGCCCCGGCCCAGGCCACCAGGAGCAGCACCACGCCGAGCAGGCGGGCGAACGGAACGGGCTTGCGCAGCCCCAGGCGGCGCAGGTGGCGGCGGTCGGCGAAGGTACCGACGGGCAGCGTCACCGCGGGGCGCGGCAGTGCGAGGGTCATGGCTTCTCCTTGGTCCGGTAGGACGCGGGGACCGCCTCGGACGCCAGCTTTTCGAAGCGCCG
This sequence comes from Nocardia sp. NPDC050712, assembly GCF_040654295.1. Lineage (NCBI taxonomy): Bacteria > Bacillati > Actinomycetota > Actinomycetes > Mycobacteriales > Nocardiaceae > Nocardia > Nocardia sp. NPDC050712. Next base: position 162,188 of record NZ_JBFAHT010000002.1, on the reverse strand, counting down.
GTCGAACAGGGTGGCGGCATCGAAACTGCTACCGAAATAGCCCGATTCGGTGACCAGGTCGACGGTTTCCTGCTCCCATCGGATCGCCTCGTCCCAATTCGCCGGGTAGTACGGCTTTTCCAGGGTCGTCAGAATGCGCTGCGCGTCCTCCGGCGAAACCTTCTGATCCTTCACGTAATACGCGTCGGCCCATTCCTGAGGATGCTCCCAGGCCCAGATGTCGTTGCGCGCCCAGATCTTCACGAATTCCGCCACGGCGGCGAGTTTCGCGGAGTCCTGCAGGACGGCGGTCGGCGCCCACAGGATGGTCAGCGCGTCCACGGCGGTGGTCTCGATCGCCTTCGCGCCCTGATCACGGTACTGGGCAAGGTATTTCGAGATGATCGGCTCGCCGGACGGTGCGGCGTCGATCTGGCCGCCCTGCAGCGCGGTCAGGAACTGCGTGCTGCTGAGGTCGACCAGCTTCACCTGGTCGAGTCCGATGCCGGCCGCCTGCAGCGTGCGCAGCACCACTACGCCCTGCGCCTGGCCCGGGGAGAAGCCGATGCGCTTGCCGCGCAGGTCGGCCACCGAGTTGATGTTGGAACCGGGTGCGGTGAGAAATTTGTAGAGCGGAGTCGTGCGCACTTTGACGCCGACGATCTTGGCGTCGACGCCGGTCGCACGGGCGTGGATCGGGGGGATTCCGGCGTTGGTGGCCAGGTCGAGAGCGCCGCCGCGGAAGGCCTGCACGACATCCGGGCCCGCCTGGACCACCGGCCAGTCGGTGACGGTGAACGGCAGCCCGGCAAGCTGGCCGGTCGCCTGCAATTGCACGCGGGTCGTATTCACCGAAATCGACAGCTTCGCGTCGGGTGGCACCGAAGTCGGCAGCGCGGCCGAAAGATTGGTGTCTCCGCCGTTGGTGGCGCAGCCGGTCAGCAACAGCGCCGAAGCCACCCCGGTAATCGCTAGCCGGTAAAAGGTGGTTCGCATGGTTCGGTCCTTATCGGAAAGTGTCGGAAAACAATTCGAGAATCCGGGTAAGGGCGACAAGCGAGATTTTCGGAGCGGGCGGCCGCGGCGAGAGATTTCATGCCCAGACTGTCCTGGAAGACCCGGGCTCAGGGCAACATTCGTTCGACTTAAAATTACTAGGAATCAAACTACGGCCGCCAGAACGGCCGCCGGATCGGTGTAGAGCTGCTGCAAGACCACGGTGCCTGCGGCCGTCTCCAGGGCGCGCCCGATGAACGAGGAGCCGGTGATGATCCCCTCCGGCCGCTCGCAGGCCGAGTAGCGCCGCACCACATCGAGATAGGCCGCGCGCACCCCGGGCACCCGCACCAGTCCCGGGTCGACGATCACGACGGAATCGGGATCGAGCAGATCGATGAGCACGGCGACCACCCGGCCCAGCACCCGGGCCCGGTCGGTGAACACCTGGCGCGCCCGCTCGTCCCGGGTGGCCAGGTCGATGAGCTCCAGGATGCTGCGCGCTCCGAGCGATTCCCGCTCGGCCCGTCGCACCAGCGCGCGATCGGTGCATTCGGCCAGCGCCGCCCCGGCCGCCTCGTCCCCGCCGAGCCGGGTGATCGCACCCGCCGCCGAGCGCGGGCCGTAGTGCACCCGGCCGTGCACGGCGACGGCGACATCGATGACGTTCCCGGCGAACAGCACCACCGTCGCGGCGTCATTGCGCGCACGACCGAACAGCTGCTCGGCGTGCAGCAGCGCGCGGGTATGGCTGTCGACGCTCACCGGCAAGCCGACACGTTCGGAAAAGTACTGCCGCACTTCGACATTGCGCCAGCCCAGGGTCGGGTGGTCCACGACGACGCCCGCCGCGCTGTCGACCCAGCCGCCGACCGCGACGCCGAGCCCGAGGATCCGCTCGGTCAGCTCCGCCTCCAGGCGCAGCACCTCGGCGGCCGCGTCGCCGAGAATGTCCGCCGGCGCCGCGCTACGGTGCGGCAACCGGTGCGAGAGCCGCACCGCGCCGGTGATGTCGAGGACCGCGACGGTGGCGTGCTCGGCCGCGATGTGCACCCCGATCACCACGTTGCCCGCGCCGTTCAACCCCAGCGGCGAATGCGGCCGGCCCATGCCGTGCGGCCCGGAGGTCTCCGGATACTCGATCAGCAGCCCGGCCGCCGCCAGGGTCCGCACCTGCCCGGTCACCGTGGCCGGCGACAGTCCGGCGAACCGCGCGATCGCGCTGCGCACCGTCACCCCTTCGGCCAGCACCGCGCGCAAGACCGCGCCCGCACTGTTACTGGTCATCGCGCGCTCCTCCGCTGCCGGGCCCCGACCCGGGAACGCTAGCCAGCGACACCACCCGCGGACACGGGTTGCGCTCAGTGCGATCGCTTACACCGTGGGCTACCGGTCCGCGATCACCAGCTGGAGATCGTCGCCGTCGATCTGCCGGACCGTGGTGGCGGACTGTCGCGGCGCGGCTGTCAGGCGACGACGGAACGCTGTGGCTCGCCGATGTATTCGCTCAGCGGGCGGATCAGCGCGTTGGATTCGCCCTGTTCGATGATGTGGGCGGTCCAGCCGGTGATGCGGCTCATCACGAAGATCGGCGTGAACACCTCGATGTCGAAGCCGAGCAGGTAATAGGCGGGGCCCGTGGGGAAGTCGAGGTTGGGCTCGATGCCGGTCGCCTCGGTCATGGTGCGCTCGAGGATCTCGTACATCCGCACCCACTCGGTCCCGCCGGTGGCGGCCGCGATGTCGAGGAACGCCTGCTTCATGGTCGGCACCCGGGAGTCACCGTTCTTGTAGACCCGGTGGCCGAAGCCCATCACCTTTTCCCTGCGGGACAGCTTGTCCCGCAGCCAGGCCTCGGCCAGCGCCGGGTCGCCGATCTCGATCATGTCGTGCATGACCGCCTCGTTCGCCCCGCCGTGCAGCGGGCCCTTGAGCGCGCCGATGGCGGCGGTGACCGCGCTGTAGATATCGGACAGCGTGGAGGTGACCACCCGGGCCGCGAAGGTGGAGGCGTTGAAACTGTGCTCGGCGTAGAGGATCAGCGAGACCTCGAACGCCCTGACCAGTTCCGGGGCCGGCACGGTGCCGAAGCACATGTTCAAGAAGTTCTCGGCGTAGCCCATCTGCGCGTGCGGCGCGATCGGATCCAGACCGCGGCGACGCCGGTGATCGGCGGCGACGATGGTGGGCAGCACCGCCATCATCCGCAGCGACTTCGCGAGGTTGGCGCCGGCGGAGTTGTCGTCCTCGGCCGGGTCTTCGGCGCCCAAATAGCTGATGGCCGTGCGCACCACGTCCATCGGGTGACAGTTCTCCGGCATCTTCGCGATCAGGGCGAGCAGCGAACGATCGGCCCGCCGGGCAGCGCGCTCGCGCTGCTGGAACAGCGCGAGCTGGGAATCGCTGGGCAGCTGGCCGTACCAGAGCAGGTACGCGACCTGCTCGAAGCCGCAGTTGGCCGCCAAGTCCTGCACCGCGTAACCGCGGTAGGTCAGGGAGTTGGTCTCCGGCACCACCTTCGAGATCGCGGTGGTGTCGACGACGACACCGGCCAGACCCTTGTAGATGGTCGGTATCGCGGTCTCCGTCATCACTGATTCCCTTCCAGCGTGAAATTGAAGATCTCGGAATCGAATTCGTTGTAGCGCTCGTACTGGAGCAACTCGTAGAGCCGGGCGCGGTGCTGCATGCGATCCAGCTGCCCGGCCTGGGTGCCGGTCGCGAAGATCTCCCGCAGCCCCGCTTCGGCGGCGAACATCGCCAGCCGCAGGGTGGTGACCGGGTAGATGACGGCGTTGTAGCCGATCGAGTCCAGCCGCTCCGCCGAGATCAGCTCGGACTTGCCGAACTCGGTCATGTTGGCCAGCAACGGCGTCGGGACGGCGGCCCGGAACTTCTCGAAATCGGCGACGGTGTTCAGCGCCTCGGTGAAGATCAGATCGGCACCGGCCTCCGCATAGGCCCGGGCGCGGTCGATGGCCGCGTCGATGCCCTCGATCCCGGCGGCGTCGGTGCGGGCGCAGATCACGAAGTTCGGATCACGGCGGGCCGCGACCGCGGCGCGCAGGCGGCGCACCATCGCCCCGGTGGGGACGACGGCCTTGCCGTCGAGGTGCCCGCACCGCTTCGGGTTGACCTGATCCTCCAGGTGCAGCCCCGCGATGCCCGCGTCCTCCAGCACAGTCACGGTGCGCGCGGCGCTCATCGGTTCACCGAAACCGGTGTCGGCATCGATGAGTACCGGCAGCTCGGTGACCCGCGCGATCTGCTGACCCCGCCCGGCCACCTCGGTCAGCGTGGTGAGCCCGATATCGGGCAGGCCCAGATCGGCGGCGAGCACCGCGCCCGAGACATAGACGCCCTCGAAGCCGATCTCCTGAATCAGCTTGGCCACCAGGGGATTGAACGCACCCGGGAAACGCTGGATCTGTCCGGAGGTCAGCCCGGCCTTGAACGCGGCCCGCTTGTCGGCGGCGGAAGTCGACGCGGCGATCAGCCCGGTCATCAGAACAGGCCCTGCGGGGACTTCGGCGCGCGGGCGAGCACGTCCGCGGCGACGGTGAACGTGAGCTCCGACAGCTCGTGCGCGGACAGCTCACCCGCACGCTGCGCCACCGCCAGGAACCGGTCCTGCTCGGCGGGTTCGATGACGCCCTCGGCGAGGGTGCGGAACTTGGCGATGTACTGCTCGCGGGCGAAGGGCCGCGCGCCCAGCGGATGCGCGTCGGCGACCGCCAGTTCGTCGGTGATGACCTCGCCGCTCTTCAGGGTCACTTCGGCACGCGCGCCGAAGGCCTTCTCGTTCGGGTCGGTGGAGTGGTAGCGCCGGGTCCACTCGGCGTCCTCGGCGGTGGAGATCTTGTTCCACAGCTCGATGGTGCCGGGACGTTGCGCGCGCTCGGGGGCGTAGGAGCGCTCGTGGTGCCAGGCGCCGTCCTGCAGCGCGACCGCGAAGATGTACATGATCGAGTGGTCCAGGGTTTCGCGCGACGCCGCGGGATCGAACTTCTGCGGATCGTTGGATCCGGTGCCGATCACGTAGTGCGTGTGGTGGCTGGTGTACAGCACGATCGAGGCGATCTGATCCAGGTCGCCGACCCGCTCGCGCAGGCGGAAGGCGAGGTCGATCGGGGCCTGGCTCTGGTATTCGGCGGAGTGTTCCTTGGTGTAGGTGTCGAGGATGCCGCGCTTGGCCTCGCCCGGGCCGGGCAGCGGGACGCTGTATTCCTTGCCGGGGCCGCCCAGCAGCCAGGCGATCACGCCGTCCTCGCCCTCCCAGATCGGCGCCGGCGCGCCCTCGCCGCGCAGCGCGCGGTCCACGGCTTCGACGGCCATCTTGCCGGCGAAGGCCGGTGCGTAGGCCTTCCAGCTGGAGATCTCGCCCTTGCGGGACTGCCGGGTCGCGGTGGTGGTGTGCAGGGCCTGGCCGATGGCCTGGTAGATGGTCTCGGTGCCGAGGCCGAGCAGCGTGCCGATCCCGGCGGCGGCCGACGGGCCGAGGTGGGCGACGTGGTCGATCTTGTGCTCGTGCAGGCAGATTCCGCGCACCAGGTCGACCTGGATCTCGTAACCCGTGGCCAGGCCGCGGATCAGGTCGCGACCGCTGCGGCCGGTGTGCTGGGCGACGGCCAGGATGGCGGGAATGTTGTCGCCGGGGTGCGAGTACTCCGCGGCCAGGAAGGTGTCGTGGAAGTCGAGCTCGCGGACCGCGACGCCGTTGGCCCAGGCCGCCCACTCCGGGGAGAAACGGCCCTCGACGCCGAACACGGTGGCGCCGGGCTGGTAGGGGTGGGTCCGGGCCTGGGCGCGGGCGTTGGCGACCGGGCGGCGGGTGAGCGCGGCCGCGGCGACGGCCGCGTTGTCGATGATCCGGTTGACGATCATCTCCTCCGTCTCCGGAGCAACCTCGACGGCATCCGCGGCGACCTCGGCGATCTGCCACGCGAGGTGCTCCTCGCGGGGGAAGTTCTCCGCCGAACGGTGCGTGCGGACGAGATGATTCTTCACGGTCGGGGCCCTCCCAGGCGTCGTTGTCATCGGTACATTTCGCACGCTACACAGCCGCCGATCCGGTGCATATCCCCCGCAAATGCCGATTTTTGTGTAAGTGAAGCCGGGTTTTTGTAAAAGTTGCGGAAACCGCGGTTGCTAGATTGGGGGCATGCAGAAGATGTATGCGGGCGCGCGGCTGCGAGTGCTGCGCGAGCAGCGCGGACTTTCCCAGTCCGCGCTGGCGAAGGCCCTCGAGCTATCGGTGAGCTACATCAACCAGCTGGAGCACGACCAGCGCCCGCTGACCGTGCCCGTGCTGCTGCGCCTGAACTCCCGCTTCGACCTGGACATGGGGTTCTTCGCCGCCGACACCGACGCCCGGCTCATCGCCGACCTCCAGGACGTCTTCTCCGAGGACCCCGAGGGCGCCGGCATCACCACCGCCGAGATGGACGATCTGGTGGCCCGCGTGCCCGCCGCGGCGCGCATGCTGGTCGGGCTGCACCGCCGGTTGCGCGGGGCCACCGAGCAGATCGAACGCGTTTCCGCCGGAATCGACGGCGCCCCGGGCGAATCCGCGGTCGCCATGCCCTACGAGGACGTGCGCGACTACTTCTACGATCGGCGCAACCACATCCCCGAGCTGGACACCGCGGCCGAAGAGCTCTGTGCCCGTAACGGTTTGAGCATCGGGGGCCTCGATCTGCAGCTGACCCGGCTGCTGCGCGAACAGCACGGCATCGCGGTGGCGATCCGCACCGACGACCCGGATCATCCCGGCCCGAAGCGGGTCTTCGATCCCGAGAGCCGGGTGCTGACGCTGGCGCGCCGGCTCTCGGCCGGGCAGCGCGCGTTCCAATTGGCCACGCAGCTGGCCTTTCTCACCCAGGCCGGGGTCATCGACGACCTGATCGACGAGGCCGAGACCATGCCCGAGAATTCGCGCGGGCTGCTGCGCATCGGCCTGGCCAACTACTTCGCCGGCGCGCTGATCCTGCCCTACACCCCGTTCCGGGACGCCGCCGAGGCCCTGCGCTACGACATCGAGTTGCTGGCGGCGAAGTTCGAGGTCGGTTTCGAGACGATCTGTCACCGCCTGTCCACCTTGCAGCGGCCCGGCAAGCGCGGCGTGCCGTTCTTCTTCGTGCGCACCGATCGAGCCGGAAACATCTCGAAACGCCAGTCCGCCACCGCCTTTCACTTCTCCCGGGTCGGCGGCAGCTGCCCGCTGTGGGTGGTGCACGAAGCCTTCGCCACCCCGGGCAGCATCCGCACCCAGATCGCGCAGATGCCCGACGGCCGCAACTACCTGTGGCTGGCCCGTACCACCGACGAGAAGACCCCCGGATACCTCGCTCCCAAAAGGGATTTCGCGATCGGGCTGGGCTGCGACCTGGCCTACGCGGAGAAGCTGGTGTACTCGCACGGGCTTCCGATCGACGACCCGCGCACCGCCGTCCCGATCGGAGCGGGCTGCAAGGTCTGCGAGCGCACCGGCTGCGCCCAGCGCGCCTTCCCGCAACTGGGCCGCCCGATTCGGGTGGACGACAACAGCTCCCTCAACATTCCCTACGTGCCGACTGGCGCGGCCTGAGGCCGGTGCGCTCAATCACGCAGGAAGAGCACCGAGAGGTTGCCTTCGTCGGTGTCCACCACCCGGCAGCGCACGTGATACACCTCGGCGATGAGTTCCTCGGTGAGCACCCGCGCGGGGGCGCCGGTCGCCACCACGCGCCCGGCTTGCAGCACGACCAGGACATCGCAGAACATGGCCGCGAGATTGAGATCGTGCAGCGCCAGGATCGCGGTCACGGGCAAAGCGCGCACGAGGGTGAGGATCTCGAGCTGATGGGCGATGTCGAGATGGTTGGTCGGCTCGTCGAGCAGTAGCTCACGGGGTTCCTGGGCGAGCGCGCTCGCGATCAGCGAACGCTGGCGCTCGCCGCCGGAGAGCGTGTGCCAGCGTTCGGCGGCCCGGTCCGCCAGGCCCGCCGCCAGCAGCGCCCGATCGATCGCCGTCGCGTCCGCGACCGGGTCGCCGCCGAACAGTCCGCGATGCGGGATCCGGCCGAGCCGCACCACATCATGCACGGTGAGATCGAGATCGGTGTCGGCGTGCTGGCCGACCAGCGCGACCCGGCGCGCGACCGCCCGGCGCGGGATCGTGTGAATCTCGTCGCCGCCCAGGCGAATTCGCCCGGCGTCGGGCCGATCCAGACCCGCCATCAGTCGCAGCAGCGAGGATTTGCCCGAGCCGTTGGGGCCGAGCAGGCCCACCGTCGCGCCCGGCTCCGGATCCAGGGTGACGCCGTCGAGCACCAAACGGCCCGACCGGGTCCAGGAAACATCCAGTGCGCGCAGGGTCACGCCGTCTCCCGTCGGCGCCGGGCCAGCAGGATGGCGAACGCGGGCACGCCGAGCAAGGCGGTGACCACCCCGACCGGGACCTCCCGGGCGCCGAAGGCACTGCGCGCCAAGGTATCCGCCCACACCATGAATACCGCGCCGATCAGCACCGTCACCGGCAGCAGCCGGGCGTGCGCGGGACCGACCAGGAATCGCGCCACATGCGGCAGCACCAGGCCGACGAAGCCGATCGCGCCTGCCGCGCTCACCAGCGCGGCCGTCACCACCGCGGTGACCAGCAGCAGCACCAGCCGCACCCGGCCCACCGCGACGCCGAGCGCGGCGGCGGCGTCCGGGCCGAACGCGAACGCGTCCAGCATCGGCGCGCACCACAGGCAGAGCACGCCGCCCACGCCGAGCACACCGGCGGCGAGCGCGACATCGGTCCACTCCGCACCGGCCAGGGAACCGAGCAGCCAGAACAGCACGCCGCGCGTCTGCTCGGCATTGGCCGAGGACAGCACGATCAGCGAGGTGAGCGCCGAAAACAACTGGGTACACGCCACACCCGCGAGGATCACCCGGTCCGGTGTGCCGCCGGCGCCGTAGGCCAGCGCCAGCATCAGGGCGAACGACAGCACCGCGCCGAGAAACGCACCGCCGGACAGCGTCAGCGTTCCGGCGCCGACACCGAGCACCGCCACCAGCACCGCGCCGGTCGAGGCGCCGGAGGACACCCCGAGCACGAAGGGGTCGGCGAGCGGATTACGCAGCAGCGATTGCAGAATCGCGCCGCAGAGCGCCAGCCCGGCCCCGCACAGCGCCGCCAGCAGCGCCCGCGGCAAGCGCAACTCCCAGACGATGCCGTCGGCCAGGCGCCCGGCCGAGGAGGTCCCCCAGCCCAGGTGCCGGCCGATGATCTCGTAGACCTCGCGCGGCGAGACGTTCGCCGGACCGATGGACACCGTCACGGCGATCGAAACACACAGCAGAACCGCACAACCCACGCAGAGAGGCGCGACCCGGCGCGTGACGGTCAACGCGCCGCGGTGAGACCGGCCGACAGCTTCTCGATCGCGTCGATCTCGCGGATGCCGGGGTCCAGTTCCGAGCCGGTCATCACGACATAGCGCTTGCCCTGGACGGCCCGCATCCGGCTGGTCGCCGGATGCGCCTCGAGGAACGCGATTTTCGTGCTGAGCGCGTCACCCTCGATCCGTTTGCGGCTGAGGTCGGCCAGCACCAGGACGTCGGGATCACCGGCGACGAAGGCCTCCCAGGTGATCTCGGGCCAGTCCTCGCGCTGCTCGGCGAACACATTGCGCGCTCCGGCCTCCCGGGCGTAAAGCCCCGGGGCCGAACAGCATCCGGCCAGGTAGGGCGTTTTGACGCCGGAGAACCAGAACGCGACCGTCGGCTCCGGCGCGGTGCGCGCCTTCGGCTGCGCGGCCCGCAACCGGCCCCGCAGCTGGTCGACCAGCTGCGCGCCGCGGTCCTGCACGTCGAAGATCCGGGCCAGCTCGGTGATCTCCTGGAACAGCGTGTCGATGCCGAGCGGCGCTGTGCGGGTGACGGTTTCGCCGTCCACCTGCGCGCCCGCGCAGACCGCCGGCGACTGGTAGGTCGGGACGCCGAGCTGGGCGAACCGGGACCGTTCCGCGACGACCGCCGGGGTGAAGGTGTGGGCGCTGGCCGAGGTGACGAGGTCGGGCTCGGCCGCGAGCACCGCCTCGAGCGACGGATCGTTGTCGGCCAGGCGCGGCACCTTCGCGTTGTCCGCGGCCAGCGCGGGCAGCACCGGATCGAACCAGGTGGAAGTGCCCACCATGCGGTCGGCCAGGCCCAGCGACAGCAGGATCTCGGTGGAGGCCTGGTACAGCGACACCGCCCGGGTGGGCGCCCGGTCGAAGGTGACCTCGACGCCGCAGTTCTCGAGGGTGAACGGATAGCTGGTGTGCCCGGGGCGATCCGGCGTCCCGGCGGCGCCGGTGCTCGCGGTATTCGGGGAGCCGCAGCCGGCGAGGCCGGCGACGAGGCAGCCGATGGTGCCGAGCACAGCGAGCACACGCGACGAGCGCGTCGTTGTCATGGATAAACCGTACCAATCAGTATTGTTTTGAACGGCCAGCGTGCGGGCACCTATGCGCTCAGCGGCGCGGCGGTGACCTGGTAGCCGAGGTTGGTCAGAACCTCGCTGGTGGCCTTGGCGAAGTTGAGAGTGATGAAATGCAGGCACGGCGCGCCCTCGTCGATCAGGCGCTGCCCCATCTCGGTGGCGATCTCGATCCCGACCGCGCGCACCGCGGCCCGGTCCTCCTCGGGGCCCGTGCCCGCCGCCTTGCCCAGCCTGGCCAGGATCGCCGGTGGCAAACCGCGGCCGCTGAGCTCCTCGGCACGCGCGACGGTGCGCAGCGAGGTGATCGGCATCAGCTCCGGGATGATCGGCTTGGCGCCCTGCTCCGGATCCGCGGCCACGAGGCGGTCGCGCAGGCGCAGATAGTCGTCGACGTCGAAGAACATCTGGGTGATCGAATAGTCCGCCCCGGCACGAAGTTTCGCGGCCAGGAACGCGGTATCGGCGGCCAGTCCGGGAGAACGGTGGTGGCCCTGCGGGAACGAGGCCACCCCGACCTGGAAGTCGCCCAGGTCCCGGACCATGCGCACCAGCTCCTCGGCGTACGCCACGCCGTCGGGATGCTTGCGCCATTCGCCGAGTGGGTCGCCCGGCGGATCACCGCGCAGCACGAGGATATTGCGGATGCCGTGGTGGGCGTAGGAGCCGACCAGCGCGCGCAACTCGGCGATGCTGTGGCCCACCGCGGTCAGGTGCGCCACCGGCAGCAGGGTGGTCTGCTGCGCCAGTTCGCCGGTGATGCGGGCGGTGCGATCCTTGGTGGACCCGCCCGCCCCGTAGGTCATGGACACGAAAGCCGGGTGCATGCGCTCGAATTCGCGCACCGCGCGCCACAGCCGGGCTTCCCCCGCGGCATCGCGCGGCGGATTGAACTCCACGGAGAACGGCACCCGCGCGCCGGCGTGCGTGCGCAGGTTGCGCACGACCGACGGTGCGGCGGCCGGTGAGATCCGGGCCGGGCGGCCCGAGGTCGAACGTACCCGTTCGAGTTCGGCATTCATGATTACTTCCCAGGGGGTGGAAATGACGTGGAAACCGCTGGACCGCCGGGTGTTTCCCGAGGAAACACCCGGCGGAACGCTCAGCGCAGGGCCTGTGCCGCCGCGACGAGGTTGCGCAGCGACGCCACCACCTCTTCGGTGTGGCGGGTCTTCAGGCCGCAGTCCGGATTCACCCAGAGCCGCTCGGCCGGAACGGCTTTCAGCGCCGCGGCCAGCGACCGCTCGATCTCCTCGGCGCCCGGCACACGCGGCGAGTGGATGTCGTAGACACCCGGGCCGACACCGAGGTCGAAACCGGCGGCGTTGAGGTCGTCGAGCACCTCCATGTGCGAACGCGCGGCCTCGATCGAGGTGACGTCGGCATCCAATTCCGCGATGGCGCCGATGATCTCACCGAACTCCGAGTAGCACAGGTGGGTGTGCACCTGCGTGCCGTCGGCCACGCCGGAGGTCGAGAGCCGGAACGCGTCCACCGCCCACGCCAGGTACGCCGCCTGATCGGCCTTGCGCAGCGGCAGCAGCTCGCGCAGCGCGGGCTCGTCGACCTGGATGACGCCGATCCCGGCCGCCTCCAGATCCACCGTCTCGTCCCGGATCGCCAGCGCGATCTGGCGCGCGGAGTCGGCGCGCGGCTGATCGTCGCGCACGAAGGACCACGCCAGGATGGTCACCGGGCCGGTCAGCATGCCCTTGACCGGCTTGGCAGTCAGCGACTGGGCGTAGGTGCTCCATTCGACCGTCATCGCCGACGGGCGCACCACGTCACCGAACAGGATCGGCGGGCGCACGCAACGGGTGCCGTAGGACTGCACCCAGGCGTTGGCGGTCGCGGCGAAACCGTCGAGCTGCTCGGCGAAGTACTGCACCATGTCGTTACGTTCCGGCTCGCCGTGCACCAGCACGTCCAGACCGATTTCTTCCTGGAGCGCAATGACTTCGGCGATCTCGGCGCGCATCCGGTTGTCGTACTCGGCCTGGTCGATCTGTCCCTTGCGCAGTTCGGCGCGGGCCACCCGGATCCGGCTGGTCTGCGGGAACGAACCGATGGTGGTGGTCGGGAGCAGCGGCAGATTCAGCCGTCGCTGCTGCAGCACCCGGCGCTCGTCGGCCGGGGTCCGGCTGATCGCGTCGGCGTCCAGCTCGGCCAGGCGGGCGCGCACCGACTCGACCCGCAGGCGCGGATCGGCCTTGCGGTCGGCGACGGCTGTGCGCGCGATCTCGAGTGCCTCGGCGACCGCGTCCTCGCCGTCGTGCAGCGCGGTGGCCAGCACCCGGACCTCGGCGATCTTCTCCGCGCCGAAGGCCAGCCAGCTGCGCAGGCGCGGCTCCAGATCCGGTTCGGTGTCCAGGCCGTAGGGCACGTGCAACAGCGAGCAGGAACTCGACACCGCGACCGTCGCGCCACCGGCGCGCAGGTCACGCAGCACCGGCAGGGCCAGGTCGGGATCGACGCGCCACACGTTGTGGCCGTCCACGACGCCGGCCACGATCAGGGTGTCGCTCAGCGCCGCCGCGGCCGCCACGTCGGCGGCGCCACCCGCGGCGAGGTCGATCGCGATGCCGTCGACCCCGGTCTCCGCCAGCGCCGGCAGCACCGCACCGAGGCGGCCGAAGTAGGTGGCGACCAGCAACGCGGGCCGGGACATGGCCGCGGCCAGCCGCCGATAGGCGGTGTAGACCGTGGCCTGCTCGGTGTCGCTCAGATCGGTGACGAGCGCGGGCTCGTCGAGCTGCACCCATTCCGCGCCGGCCGCGGCCAGCTGCCCGAGCAGTTGCTCGTAGAGCGGCAGCAGATCGGGCAGGCGGTCCAGCAGATCGCTGCCGTCGACCGACTTGGCCAGCTTCAGGAAGGTGACCGGGCCGACCAGCACCGGCCGGGCCGGAATCCCCAGCTGCCGCGCCTCTTCCAGCTCGGCGAGCAGCTTTTCCGGATGCAGCGCGAAGGCCGTCGTGGCGGCGAGCTCGGGCACCAGGTAGTGGTAGTTGGTGTCGAACCACTTGGTCATCTCGAGCGGCGCGACGTCGGCGGTGCCGCGCGCGGCGGCGAAGTACCGGTCCAGCTCGTCGTCGATCCCGGCGACCCGCTCGGGCAGCGCGCCCAGCAGTGCCGCGGTGTCGAGCACGTGGTCGTAGTAGGAGAAGGTCCCGACCGGAACCGAATCCAGGCCCGCGTCCCGGGCGGCGGTGAGCGCGACGGTGCGCAGGCCGGCGGCGACCTCGTGCAGCGCGGCGGCGTCCAGGCGTCCGGCCCAGTACGCCTCGACGGCGCGCTTGAGTTCCCGGTGCGGGCCGATGCGCGGCAGTCCGAGGACCGTGGCGGTGAAGATGTTCTGCGGGTTCGGCATTGATGAACTCCATGGTCAGCAGCTGATGGCCGCCGCCCATCACGAGCGCACGCACGAGGAGCCCACACGCACTACCCGTGCCCGGGTCTACTCGGCGCAACGCCCAATCCACGAGGCGACAACCGCCGGATACGGCGTATCCGGCACAACGGGCAGGTCTTCGGACTCGCGTGCGTCGGCCCGATACTCGGGTCGGCCCGGATTCGAATCCCGGGATGCCTACTGACCGTCGCTTCCCAGGCTGTGCCCAGTGCGTTGTTGACGGCTGTCGTTCACGCTCACCGCTGCGGGACAGCCCCGGATTCTCACCGGGTTCCCTCTAACCCGATCGCGTGCGAACACGCTTTCGGGCTTCGACGCCGACGAATGGGTCAGGGGCTCCTTCGACACCACCACGGCGAACCAGCTGCGACGGAGGAATATACCGGATGCCCGGATTCGGCTGCACCGCGCGCCGGTCTCAGCCGATCCGCACGGTCGCCGTTCGCGTCGCGCCGGCCGCGCCGGGACCGAATTGCTGCTGCCAGGCGGGCGGGCCAAGCTCGACGACGAAGGTGAGCCGGCCGTCCGAATCCGCGGACACGTCCGCCGGCGTGCCATCGACCGTCACCGTCGGTGCGCCGGATCCGCGCGGGAGCGGCGGCGTCGTGATCGTGGTCCGGCCGGAGCCGGTGATCGTGAGCCCACCGGAATCGGCCGCGGCGAGGTCGAGGAATTCGACCGCGCGCCGCGGATCGGCCCGCACGGACCAGCCCCAGACCTCGAAAGCCGGCTCGATCGAACGGAAGTCGAAGCGCTCGGGCACCGCGGGCGGGTCGGCGAAGACCTGCTCGAAGCGCCGGGTCGCCTGGCGTATCTGCGCTTCGAACAGCGCGACACCGTGGCAGCCCCACGGCATATCCACCCAGTGATGCGCGATGCCGTGCGCGCTCAGCACCGCGTGCATGCTCGAGCTGGGGGGATGGACGAGCTCGCGCTCCAGCGCACAGCCGATCGACGCTTCGACCGGCGTCTCGCCGTGGGCCGGATCGTAGACGCCGTTGCCGGTGTAGAGCTGGAGATCGACGCCGCGGAGATTTCCGGCCAGATCGGCCGGATTGTGTCCACGCCAGCGGATCTCCTCGGTCGCGCGCGGTCCGTAGATCGCGTCGGGCCGCCCGCCCTGAATGAGCGGCGCTTGGGACAGCACATTCCAGGTGATCGGCAGATTGGTGTCGGGTACGCCGGACAGGCTCGCCGCCGCGACGAACCGATCCGGATGCCGGGCGCTGAGCAGCATCGTCCCGAAACCGCCCATGGATTCGCCCATGATCGCGCGATGCGCGCGGTCCGGGACGGTGCGAAAGTTCGCGTCGACCAGGGGAATGAGCTGCTCGATCACGAACGACTCGTATTTCGGCGAACGGTCCGCGTCGTTGTCGAGCCAGTCGGACCAGAATCCCGCGTCGCCGCGCGGCGCGACGACGATCGACGGGTACGAGGCGGTGTTCGCCTCGCCGTCGTAGGTGGCGCGAAAGGTGGTCTGGTCGTGGCCGGTACCGGCGAGGTAGTAGGTCACCGGCCAGCGTTGCGCGCCGTCCGCGCGATATCCGGCCGGGAAGGTCACCTCCACGGGCACCGGGTCGGCGAACGCGTCCGTCGCCACGGTGAGGCCAAGGGTGCGCTCGGTCAGCCACTGCCGGTCGACGATCGAGACGGCCTGCGGCGGGGGCGGCTGGGCAGCAGCGGGCGCTGCCGCGAGCGCGATGCCCACGCCCGTCGCGGCGCACAGCCGGTGCCACGACCGCGCGAAAGTTGGTGCGGGCATAGGTAACTCCTTCTTCTTGCCCGGCCGGGCGATCAGCGCACGGACCGGATCGGCAGGACCGCGAGCCCGCCGAGCACCGCGGCGACGACGGCGCCGAGAAACAGTGCGGTGTAGTTCGGTCCCGCGTCGCCGAGGGCGAGCAGCGGGGTGGCCACGGCGGGCAGCAGCAGCTGGGGCAGCTGATAGGACAGCGCGATGACGGCCAAACCGGTTCCGGCGTCGGCCGATTCGGGCAGCAGCTCGGTCATCATGGCGACGTCGACGCAGACGAACGCGCCCTGCCCCATGCCGATCAGGGCCACACCCACGACAAAGGTGGTGAGGTCGTGGGCGACCATCGCGACCGCCAAGCCGAAGGCGGTGAACAGCGCCGAGGAATACACGATCGGCTTGCGCCGCCCGGTGCGATCGGAGATCCAGCTGAACGCCACACTGGTGCCGATACTGGCGGCGAACAACACCCCGGCGGCCATGCCCTGCGCGGCGGTGGCGTCGGCGGCGGACAACCCGAGCCGGTCGGTGAGCAGGTAGAGCAGGTAGGTCGCCACCGAGACCAGCGCCATGGTGACCAGCAACCGGCACAGCCACGCCCACGCGAAATCCGGGTGCCGCACCGGGTTGATCCAGTAGCTGCGCACCAGGCTGCGCCAGCCCACCGGCACCGGTTCGGTGCGCACGATGTCACGCAGTACCGCGACCATGCCGATATTGGTGACGAGCGCCAGCACCGCGGGCACGCCGAACCAGTACACCGGGTTGCCGGGCAACGCGCCCACCAGCCAGCTGCCCAGGGCGGGCGCGAGCCCGGTGCTCATCCCGAAGGCGGCCGCGACCCGGGCCCGGATCCGCGCCGGAATCTGTTCGGCCAGTAGCGCGTTGAGCGCCATCGTGGTGGCGCCGAACCCGGCCTGCGCGACCGCCCAGCCCGCGATGATCACCGGAATCGTCGGGGCGAACGCGAGCACCAGCATGCCGAGCGCGCTGATCAGCGCGCCGCCGAGAATGAAGGGCCGGCGCATGCCCGCGCGGGCGGTACAGACGTCGCTGAGGCGGCCGAGCGGGGCCGACACCAGGATGATCACGATCCCGCCGACCGCGACGGTCAGCGACAGCGTCTGGGACTTGTGGTCCGGGTCCAGCTCGGACAGGCGCAGCGGGATGCTGACGAAACCCGCGGACAAGACGGCGAGCGCGGCGCCGAGATAGGCCAGCACCAGCATCGGCAAGAACAGCCGGGGCTGCGGTCTGCCCTGGAACGCGGCGGCGCGCGGCAGGGACAGCGGTTCCAGCTCCGGCATCAGCCGTGCAAGGTGCGCAGGGCCGCCACCACCACGGCACCCGCCGTGCGCGCGGTGAGCGATACCCGCTCGAACAGCGCACCGCCGTGCGGCAGACCGAGCAGCTGGATCGCCGAGACCGGGACGCCGGCGTCGGCCAGGGCGGCCGCGTAGTCCGCGCCGTCGCGACGGATCGGGTCGCACTCGGCGGTCAGGATGTAGGCGGGCGGCAGCCCGGCGAAATCCTTTGCCCGCAAAGGTGATACGAGTGGGTTGCGCCGATCCGTGCCGTCGGGCAGATACCAGCGCAGAATCATCGCCAGCGCGGCGAGTTCCGCCTCGGGGGCTTCGCTCAGATCACGTTCCGCGGGATCGTCGGTCAGGTCCAGGAAGGGCACCTCGAGGATCTGGAGCGCCAGGTGATGCTGTGCCCGTTCCCGATTGAGCAATGCCAGCGCGGCCGCCAGGTTGCCGCCCGCGGACTGGCCCCACAGCGCGACCCGCGCCGGATCGAGACCGAGCGCGCCGGCCTCCCGGATCAGCCAATCCAGCACGGCGGAGCCCTGTTCGAGCGCCGCCGGGAACGGATGCTCCGGCGCGAGCGCGTAAGACACCGCGGCCACGACCACCCCGGACTCGGCGGCCCGGCGGGCGCACTGGGCGTCGACCGCCGGGTGGTGCAGGCCGCCTTGACTGAAACCGCCGCCGAAGAAGAACAGGCACACGGGGTGCTCGGTGGCCGTCGCGTCCGGGTAGTACAGGCGCACAAGAACATCCGGGTAACCGGCGACGGCGACCAGATGCTCGCTGGTCCGCACCGCGTCTCCGGGAAGGCCGAGATGCGGGAAGATCGCCTGCTCGAAACCGATGGCGCGCCTGCGCTGCTCGTGCGGATCGGAGCTGGGTTCGGGCAGGGGGATGCCGAGTTCGGTCAGCGCGCGAACGATGGTGGCGTCGAGGGGCATGGTGGAGTTCCGTTCACGAGGAGGTGGCGGCGGCCGCGGCGGACCGGCTGCGCAGGAAGGTGCCGATGCGCCGCTGCCATTCGCGGGCGACCGGGGAGGTTGCGGTGAGCGCGCCGCTGCCGTGCAGTTGCCGGGGCGCGCACCAGGTGCGTACCGGCACGCCGGCCGCGGCGAGGCGCGCGGCGTAGGCGGTTCCGCAGTCGCGCAGCGGGTCGAATTCGGCGGTGATCACCAGGGCGGGTGGCAGATCCGTCAGATCGGGGACATCCGCGGGTGCGGG
The DNA here is from genome assembly GCF_040654295.1 of Nocardia sp. NPDC050712. NCBI lineage: Bacteria > Bacillati > Actinomycetota > Actinomycetes > Mycobacteriales > Nocardiaceae > Nocardia > Nocardia sp. NPDC050712. The sequence continues at coordinate 144,066 of NZ_JBFAHT010000002.1, read as the reverse complement.
CCAACCGCCGGCTGTCCCGGGGGCGCCGAGGTAGGCCGTCCGCAGCGCGGCGAGCTCGCCGCCGAGGTCGTTGAGTTCGCAGTAGTCCCGGTAGGACTCGTCGTCCTCGATGTGCAGATCGGCCGCGGGCACCTCGAGCACCTGGTGGTCGAGCCGGATGCCCTGATCGCGGGCGTGCACCGCGACCAGCGCGGCGAGATTGCCGCCCGCCGATCCGCCGCCGACGCCGATGCGGGCCGGATCGATCCCGAAGTCGGAGGCCTGGTCGAGCAACCAGCTCAGGGCATCGAGACCGTCCTCGACGGCCGCCGGGAACGGATGCTCGGGCGCGAGCCGATAGTCGACATCGAAGATGTCCACGCCACCGGCCATCGCGCGGGTGCGCCACAGCCGGTCGTTGATCGACTCGTGCACGCTGCCGAGCACGAACCCGCCGCCGTGGAAGCCGAGATGCGCGGTGCGGGGCCCGTCCCGGCCCGGCGGCCGATAGTGCACGACGGTGATCTGCCCGGACCGGGTGGGCACTCGGTACTCGCTCACTCGGCAGTCGGCCGGACCCGGCGCGGTGAATCGCCGGGCGAGCGCGTCGGAGAGTTCGAGCGCCGCCGCCCGGCGCCGCGGCCAGTCCGATGTGCGCAGATCGCTCAGGCCCGCCGCGATCTCCGCGGCGGCCGCGAGCCAGTTCAGCACGGGCTGATCGCAGCCCGCCAGACGAGCCAAGCGCAGGTAATCTGGCATTCAACCTCCATCGAAGTGCTTCTACGAAGCACTGTAAAGCCGAATGTGACGCGCGTCAACGGCCGCGGCCGGAGACCGCCCGAGCCGTGGATTAGGGTGAGGACGTGGGGAATTCGAGCGTGACGATCTACCAGGTAGCCCAGGCGGCCGGTGTCAGCATCTCGACGGTGTCGCTCGCGCTCAACCACCCCGACCGGGTCAGCTCGGCCACCCGCGACCGGATCATCGGCATCGCCGGCGAACTCGGCTACCGCCCCGGCGCGACCGCGTCCGAGCGGGCTCGCCGCCGGGTCGGCCGCATCGCCGTGCTGGCGCCGTTCAGCAGCTACGAGACCTACCGCACCCGGCTCATCGGCATCCTCGACACCTTCGGCCCCGACGACGTCGAGGTCGTGGTGCTCGACGCGCCCTCGGCCGCCGAGACCAGCACACCCCTGCTGGAAACGCTGCCCGTCCGCGGCGACATCGACGGACTGCTGATCATGGGCGTTCCGCTCGGCGAGCAGGGCGCGGACCGGCTGCGCCGCTGGGGGCCGCCCACCGTGCTCGTCGATACGGCCCATTCGACCTTCAGCACCGTCACCTTCGACGACGAGCAAGCCGGCTACACCGTGGCCGCCCACCTGCTCGACCGCGGCCATCGGCGCCTGGCCTACCTGCACGAACCGCAGCGCTCGGGCGGCTTCGTCTCCGCGGGCATGCTGCGCCGCGACGGGATCCTGCGGGCCCTGCGCGCGGCGCAAGACGCCGAGTACGACGAGTTCACCCTGCCGGTCAACCACTTCGACGCGGCCCGGGAGTTCGCCGCCGAGTTCACCCGAAGCCCGGACCACCCGACGGCCGTCATCGCCCACCACGACGTCCTCGCCGCCGGATTCCTCAGCGGCCTGCGCGCGGCGGGCGTGGCGGTACCCGGCACGGTCGCCGTCGCGGGCTTCGACGACGGGCCGCTGGCCGCGGGACTCGGCCTCACCACGATTCGTCAGCAGTTCGCCGACTCCGGCCGCCGCGCCGCCGAACTCCTGCGCTCGATGATCCAGACCGGGCAGCACACGCCCACCCGCACGCTGCTGCTGCCGGAACTCATCGTCCGCGAAACCACCTGAGCCCGGGCATATGCCTTGACAGGCATATGCCTCGAGGGGAATTATCGACGGCGTGGCACGTGACGTCTTCGAGGTTCTCGCCGATCCCACCCGGCGGCAGATTCTCGACCTCCTGCGCGAGGGCGAACGCACCGTCGGCGAGCTGGCCGGCGTGCTGGGTACCGCACAGCCCAATGTGTCCAAGCATCTGAAGATGCTCGATACGGCGGCGCTGGTGCGGGTCCGGGTGGACGGTCCGCGGCGGCATTACGGGCTCGCCGCGGAGCGGTTGCGCGAAATCGACAGGTGGCTGGCGCCGTTCCGGGAGATCTGGGCCGACCGGCTCGACGGGCTCGAGCGCTATCTCGACACCATGCCCGACGACATCGAGGAGTGACATGACCGTGAATCAGCGACTGGGCGACATCCTGCGCGACGGCGAGCGCGTGGGCATTCGCTACGAGCGCACGCTCGCGCATCCGCCGGCGAAAGTCTGGCGGGCGCTGACCGAATCCGAGCACCTGCGGCACTGGTTCCCCGCCGACATTCTCGGCGAGCGCCGGGCCGGCGCCGAGATCCGCTTCCGGTTCTGGCCGGAGACGGTCGAGCACGCCGCGGCGGAACTGACCGAGGTGGGCGTCGACGTCGAGGACCCCGAACTGCCCGGCAAGATCCTGACCTGGGAACCGCCGCGCCTGTTCGAACTCCTCTGGGACGACGAGCATTTGCGCTTCGAGATCACCCCCGACGCGGCCGGCTCCCGGCTGCTCTGCACGGTCTGGTTCGGCGCGCCGGGCCCGCACGGCATCCCGGGAACCGCTGCCGGATACCACTTCTGCCTCGACGCCCTGGCGGACACCCTCGACGACCGGATCAGCGAGATGCCCGAGCCCGAGCTGGTCGCGGAGCTGGAACGCCGCTACGCGGAGGAAATCGATACCGCCGCACCGTAATTCACGACCCGGCGGGGTCACTCCGGGCCGCCCGCAGCAGCCGGAGCTGGCCGATCTCGGCGGCGTTCTTCATCAGCTCGGCGTTGATCCACGCCAGCGTGTGGGCGACCGTCTTGCCGGGATCGTCCGGCCAGGGAAAGGTCGCGGGTGCGTCCAGGACGATGTCCTCGAGCGCCTTCAGGTGGTGTGCGCGCAGGTCGCGCAGCCAGTCGACGGTGGATTCCGGCCCCGGCCAACGGATCTCGGCGCGGTCGTGCACGGGACGCGCGAGCAGGTGGTCCAAGGCGACGGTCCACCACCAGCCGATGTGCCAGCTGAGCCAGGCGCCGGTGGGCACGGGGATCGGGTCGGGCTCGGCGTCGGCCCAGTCCGGTATCCAGTCACCGGAGTCGTCCCGGCGCAGCGTCCAGCACAGCCCGGCGGGCTCCCACAGGAGGTCGGCGGGCTCCAGGCGTTCGAGGTGGTACTCGAACAGGGACCAGGTCAGCTCGAATTGCCAGCGCAGCAGGGCCGAACGGGACGTATCCATGGGCCGCATCCTGCACGGCCCCGCCTGCGACGACAAACGATTTAGCCGCGCACCTCATCGAGGTAGCGCTCGAACAGATCGGCCAGCTCCGCGGGGCGGGCCAGCGCGACACAGTGGCTGCCGGTGATCTCGTCCGGTGTGATCCCCAGTCGGTCGGCGACCACCCCGCGCAGGAAATCGGCCGGGAACACCCGGTCTTCGGTGCAGAGCACGAACTTCGTGGTGACGGCGGGCCAATGCGGCAGCGGCCACGCCATCGCACCCGCCGCGGCGGACGGGTGCTCGAGTCCCCGGCGCATGGCTTCCGCGGCGAGGTCGCGGGGCACATCGTGGTAGTACAACTCGTAATCGTCGTCCAGGCCGCTCGAGCGGTAACCCGTCGCGGCCCACCATTCGTCCGGGGTCTCCCCCGGCGCGGGCACCATTCCCGCCACCAGCACCAGCAAATTCGCCGGGAGCCGCGCGGCCACCAGCGTGGCGGTGAACGCGCCGTAGGAGTGGCCGACGACCACCGGATCGGTTCGGTCACCCACGGCGGCGATCACCGCGGCGGCATAGTCGTTCAGGTCGAGTGCGTCGTCGCCCGCCGGGAGATCGGGGGCGAGCACATCGTGTCCGCGCCTGCGCAATTCGGCTGCCACGAGATGCCAGTACCAACCGCTGTCACCGGCTCCGTGGATCAGGACGAAGCTACTCACGGACTCCCTCTTCATAGTTGCGGCAGCACCCCCGCGGATAGCTTCGCACAGGAACCCTCAGCGGGCGTTCGCCCGGGACCAGTTCCAGCCCTGCCAGGAATCCTCTCCCACACCCGAGCGAATCGAGTCGGCGATCCGGCGGCGCAACTCTTCGGGAAGGCGTTCGGTCGCGGGCAGGGCGTCAGGCGACAGCCCGTCCAGATAGTCCAGATCGAGGGCGGGTTTGATCTGCCGGCCGCCGGAGACCTCGACGGTGGCGCCGTTCACCCACCGGTCGATATTGCGGTGCGCGATCAGGGCTTCCGGGTTGACGCAGGCCAGCACGAACAGCGTGGCAAGAGCCGTGCCCATCGCCGCGCGCGGAATCCAGTGCCGGCGCAGGCGGACCAGGCTGGCCAGCACGAGCAGGTAGACGACGCCGATCCAGAGCTCGAAGACCTCGACCAGCAGGCGGAGCACGGTGAAGCCGTAGGCCTGCTGATAGGTCCACATGCGGTGCAGCGCGGAGGCGACAATGATCAAAGTGAGCACGCTGACCGCCGCGACCGCGATCCGCAGCCAGCGCCGGTCCCCCGCCGATTCCTGCGCCGCCCAGGTCTGGACGGCCGCGATGACGCCGAGGGTGAGCATGCTGACGACCGAGAGCTGCCAGAAACCGCTGCGGGCGTACTCGGCGTAGTCCGGGCCCGCCGTCTGCTGCACATAGTCGTTGCCGCCGAAGAGCACCGCGAGCTGGGTGGCGACGAACACCCCGAACAAGATGGTCAGCGCGCCCAGCGGCAGGCCCCATTCCAGCGGCGACCAGCGCTTCTGCACCAGTCGCGTCACCACTGTATTCGTTCCGGAATCCGCCGGCGGCGAGGCCAGCAGATACAGCGCGCCGCCCACCGACAGCGCCGCGACGGTGCCGACGAACACCCACTGCACTACCGACGACCCCTCGAACGTCGGCGTGACACTGGTGACGAGTTTCGCGAAGACCGCGTCCGCGCCCATCAGCAGCGGGACGAACACCAGCAGCAGGGCGGCCGTCGCGAGCACCGACCAGCCGATCCGCTGCGCGGCCGAGACCCGCCGCACCTGAATCCGCTGAATCCCCCTGGCCAGCCACGGGATCGACATCGAGGCACGCACCGGCACCGCGATGATGTCGAAGGCGAGCCCGTAGGTGGACCGCGGCAGCACCGCCAGCGACAGCGCCACGCCCGCGCCGAGCACGCACAGAACGAACAGCCACCCCGCCGCGCGGAACGCGCCGACGGCCAAGAGTCCCAGCGCGATCGAGGTCCACCAGATCGCGCCCCAGCGCAGCAGCGGCGCTACCGGCTCCTTCCGCGCGACTGCTTTCGCAGTGTCTTCCGTTGTCTTGCTGTCGGATTCGGATACCGCCGACGGTTCGGCGACCCGTCGCGCTCTTCGATCCACGAGGTATATCGCGCCCGCGATTACCAATCCGGCGAGCAGCCAGCCGATCCCCGGCCGGTCGAGCGGCACCGAGACAGCGGCCACGACGCCCGCGACCGCGATGGCCGGCAGCGCGCCCGCGGGCACCGGGACGATTTCCGAGCGCGGCAGGAAACGTTGCGACAGCGCGTTACTCGGAAAGGCCGGATAGGGCGGGTAAGCCGCGTGGTTACCGTTGCCGCGATTCGCGGCGGCGGCCGCGAGGTTCCCGGTCGGCGACTTCGGCACTGAGACATCGGCTTTCGGGGGATCCACCTTGTCGAGCACCGACACGGTGGCGGGGTCTGGGACAGCCGCTTTCGGCATCGGCGGCGCCTGCTCGGCGACCGCGGTCCCCTGCTTCGGCACCGCGACCGGCGTGGAATCCTCGGCGTCGTCGTCCGGCGCCCTGCGGGTCAAGCGCGGAATCGGCTGGACCGGGGGCCGTTTACGCTTCGGGCGCGCTGGGGGAACCGGACTGTCGGCCGACGGGCTGTCGGACATGGATTCTCCATCGGGTGTGCGAGGCCGGAGCCGGCCGGCGGTGGTGGTGGTGGCGAGTGTTTACGGACTAGATCTAAGTCTTCGTCCGTGGAGAAGATGTGAAGGTGCCGTGCCGACCCCGTAGGCGTTGCGGCGCAGACCTGATCAACCCCCCGGTCGATGACAACGCGGTTGATCATCGCGCGATGTCGGCGCGCTGTCCAGCGGCTAAAATTCGGCCGGTGGGATTGCAGTTCCGGACGCGCGCCTCGGATTCGCCGTGGGTCGATGCCGTGTGGACCTGTCGCAGCGAGCGGGTCACGCAGATGACCTCGGTCGCGAGCGAGACCTGGGGCCTGGTGTTCTGGCGGCAGGACGGCACCTCCTACGCGGCGGTGACCGGCCCCGAGAGCCGGTGCGGCACCGCGCCCGTACCGGAGGGCGCCGACTTCACCGGTATCCAGTTCGCGGTCGGCACCTCGTTGCGCGCCGCACCCGCGACCGCCCTGGTCGACAGCGGAATCCTCTTACCCGACGTGACCGACAGGGCCTTCTGGCTCGGCGGGAACCGCTGGGAGACACCACATCCGGACGACGCCGAGGCCCTGGTGGCCCGGCTCGCGCGTGACGGTGTGGTGGCGCGTGATCCGCTGGTCGCGGACGCGCTGCGCGGGCACCGGCTCGCGGCCACCGAGCGCACCGTGGAACGCCGCTTCCGGACCGCGACCGGCCTCACCCGCGGCGCGGTGCGCCAGATCGGGCGGGCGCGTACGGCCGCGCTACTGCTGACCTCGGGTGAGCAGCCGAGCGCGGTCGTCGACGAGCTCGGGTACTACGACGAACCGCACCTGGCCCGCGCGTTGCGGCGCTATGTCGGGCGTACCGCGCGGCAACTCGGCGCGGGCCAGGGCGGTGCGATCGCGCTCGATCCCGCTCAGCGCACCACGTCGTATACCAGTTTGGTGACCCCGTTGGCGTAGGACTCGGACTCCCGCAGACGCAGTTGCTGCTTGTCCCGGTCGATGTGGCTGAACAGGCTCTTGCCCGCGCCCAGCAGCACCGGGAACACCAGCAGGTTGTATCGATCGATCAGATCGGCGTCCGCCAGCGCCCGGGCCAGCTCGGCACTGCCGTGGATGAAGATCGCACCGCCTTCGGTCTGCTTGAGCGCGGCGACGTCGTCGACGGATCGCAGCAGGGTGATCGGACCCCAGCCCTCGATCAGGTCGTCCGCGCCGAGGCCGGTGGAGACCACATACTTCGGGAAATCCTTGTAGGCGGCGTGATCCGTGGAATCGCGCCAGATCGGGGCGAACGCCTCATAGCTGCGCCGCCCGAACAGCAGGGCCGTGGTGTCGGCGATCTCCTCGCCCTTGAGCGCGAACGCCTCGGGCACGAACTCGGTCTCGAGCACCCAGCCGCCGCTGCGGTGACCCTCCACCTTGCCGCCCGGTGAGTCCACGACGCCGTCCAGCGACATGAAGCCCGTGTAGACCAGTTCACGTGTCAACGTTTCCTCCTGAGATCGGAAACGCCAGCTTAGAGGCCTGCCGGTGTCGTCGTCTTGGACAGAACCGACACCTATTCGCGGGCGCGCAGTTTGAACACCGTGTAGGCCAGGGCCGCGAGCGCGGTGGCGGCCAGCAGCAGCAGGCCAACGGCGTAGCTGTTGCTCTGCTCGTCATAGGTGATGCCCATGATCAGCGGCGGGAAGTAACCGCCGAGACCGCCTGCCGCGGAGACGATTCCGGTGACACTGCCGACGCTGGCGGTGGGCGTGCGGCGCGCGACCCAGGCGAACACGCCGCCGGTGCCGATGCCGAGGAACAGCGCCAGCAGGATGAAGACGATCGCCGAGGCGACGTCGGCGGGCGGCTTGAAGGCGGCGAGCACCGCCATCAGCGCGGTACCGCCCAGCGAGGCGACCACGACGTACTTCGGCGCGATCCGGTCCGACAGGGCGCCACCGATGGGGCGCGCGATCACCGCGGCCAGGGCGAAGGCGGCGGTGCGGGTGCCGGCGTCGACGGCGGAGAAGCCGTAGATGTTCTTGATGTAGGTCGGCAGGTAGGAGCTGAACGCGACGAAGCCGCCGAACACCACGGCGTAGAGGAACGACATCTCCCAGGTGACGCCGAGCTTCATGGCGGCGCGCAGCTTGGGCAGCACCGGATCGGTGTTCGGGGTGAACTCCGGCGAGTTCCGCATGAACAGGATGCACAGCCCGGCGGTCACGGCGAGCAGGGCCGCCACGATCAGGTGGGTGGGCAGCAACCCGAACCAGTTGATGAAGCGCGGTGTGAAGAACGCCGACACCGCGGTGCCGACCATGCCCGCGCCGAACACGCCGGTCGCGAAGCCGCGCCGGGCCGGGACGTACCAGGAGTTCGCGAACGGGATGCCGACGGCGAAGATCGTGCCGGGGATGCCGAGCAGGAAGCCGAACACCAGCATCAGCGGATAGGACTCGACGCTGCCCGCGATGCCGACCGCGACGACGGGGATGATCGCGGCCAGCGAGACCCCGATGAACATCAGCCGGCCGCCGATCCGGTCGGTGAGCGCGCCGGACACGATCCGGCCGAGCGAACCGACCAGGATCGGCATCGCCACCATGATCGAGGCCTGCGTGCTGCTGAGGTTCATCGAGTCGGCGTAGTGCGGCGAGAGCGGGCCGATGAGGTTCCAGGCCCAGAAGTTGATCGCCGAAACCCAGGTGGCCAGGGCCAGGTTGAGGGTCGGCGACCCGTTGCGTACCGCTGCCGTTAGCGAGGTCACTCGATCAGGAAACCATAGTTGCTTGCTTCCGATGCCGTAACACGCAACAGTTCAGCAACTCAAAGAATGCACGCTCCGGATCTTAAATGCCGCTATAAAACGCTGAAAGTCAGCGAACAATCCATGACGGCCAACAATTCAGCAATACTTTGGCTATCTCAGCAGATCACCCTCACCGCGCGCCGACGCGGTCGCCGTCCGTGCGCTCGCTATCGCCCTTCGCGGCGACTGTTCCCAGCCCGCTCGGCCACCAGACTTTGCCGCCGAGCACGCTGAACAGCGCCGGAATGATCACCGTCCGCACCAGGAACGTATCGAGCAGGATGCCGATGCCCACCACGATGCCCAATTGCGTGAGGGTGATCAGGGGCAAGACCCCCAATACACAGAACACCGCCGCCAGCACGACGCCCGCGCTGGTGATGACCGCGCCGGTGGCTGAGACCGCGCGCACCATGCCCTGCTCGGTGCCGTGCGCGGGCGTCTCCTCCCGGGCACGGCTGACCAGGAAGATCGTGTAGTCCACGCCGAGTGCGACCAGGAACAGGAACGCGAACAGCGGCACGCTGGTGTCGATCGCGGGAAAACCGAACAGATGCACGCTGATCCAGCTCCCCAGGCCCAGGGCCGCGAGCGCGCTGGACACCGTGACGGCCACCAGCAGCAAGGCCGCGGGCACGGCGCGCAACAGCGCCAGCAGTACCAGGCAGACGGCGGCGAGGATGAGCGGGATGAGCAGCGATCGATCGCGGCTCGCGGCGTCGCGAGCATCGAGCGCCTGGGCATCGCTGCCGCCGACGAGCGCTTGCGCCTCGGGCACCTCGGCCAGCCGGGTCCGCAGCGCCTGGATCGCCGAGAAGGCCCCGTCCGAGCCCGGCTCGGCCTCGAGCAGCACCGTCCAGCGCGCCCAGCCGGTCGGCGAATTGCCGGTCGGCGTCGCCCGGACCACGCCCGGGATCGCACCGAACGCGTCGGTGACCGCCGGTGCGGCCGAGCTGCGAGCCACGACCTGCGCCGGGTCCGCGGTGCCCGGCGGGAAATGCTTTGCGAGCGAATCGAATCCGGTGATCGACTCGGCCCGTACGCGGAACTGCTCGGTCTGGGAGAGTCCGACGTCGACGGTGAACAGACCGAGCACGCAGATCGCCAGCACCGCCATCGTCGCCGCACTCACCACCCGGGCCCGGGCGACCACCCAGGTGGCGACGGCGTGCCACACCCCCTCCTCGGCGAGATCACGATCGTCGTGCCGGGGGACGTAGGGCCAGAAGACTTTTCGCCCGCAGATCGCCAGCGCCGCGGGCAACCCGAGCAGCACGAAAAGCAAGGCCACCAGCAATCCCGCCGCGCCGAACACGCCCAGGCTGCGGGTACTGGGCACCGAGGCCAGCAGCAGGACCAGCAGCGAGAGCACCACGGTCAGATTGCTGGCCAGGATGGCCGGCCCGGCCCGGCGCACGGCGCGGCGCAGCGCTTGCCGATGATCGGGATCGCGGTGCAGCTCATCGCGATAGCGCGAGATCAGCAGCAGCGCGTAGTTGGTGCCCGCGCCGAAGACGAGCACGCTGGTGATGCCCGCGGTCGAGCCGTCGAAGGTGAAATCGGTCAGGCGCGACAACCCCGCGCCCACGCTGGTGGCCACGCGGTCGGCCAGGCCGATGATGAGCAGCGGGACCAGCCACAGCACCGGTGACCGATAGGTCAGGATCAGCAGCACGGCGACCACGGCGGCGGTCACCGCCAGCAGGGTCACATCCGCACCGGAGAAGGAATCGGAGATGTCGGCCGCGAACGCGGGCCCGCCGGTGATCTCCACGGTCAGCTCGCCGGGCAGCCCCTCCCGCGCGGCCGTGCGCACACCGAAGATGTGCTCGGTCAGCGCCTCCCCGCTCAGCGTCGCCGGGATCGGTATCACGCCGATCGCCGCCGCGCCGTCGGGCGCGTACCGCAGCTCCCCGAGCGGGCCTTCCCCCGCGGCCGCGCGTGTCACGGCGGCGGTGCCGGCCGTGCGGTCGGATTCGGTGAGCACGCCCCCGTCGGCCCGGGTCAGGACCGCGACGGCCGAGGCCGCGCCCGCATCGGGGAATTCGGCCAGCACCTGTTCGATGCGGGTCGATTGCGCGGAATCGGGTAATGACCGGGGCGACTGCCCGGCGGTGTCGTTCTCACCGACTCCGCCGATCAGCGCGCCCGCCGCCGCGAGCAAGACCACCAGCAGCAGCCACGATCGGCGAGAGGTGACAACAGCGGCGTAACGGTCCCAGAAGCTCACCTCAAAACTCTTTCATAAACTTAAATATTAAACAATAGAGAGATATCAGGCGATACGCTGACGCGGTGACCGACTCGACGACAACCACACCGGGGGCGGACGCCGGCGACGAGCGCGCCGCGCTCGAGACGGAGATCGGCGCCGATCTCCGTGCGCTGACCGCCATCTCCGAGCAGCTGGGCCATGTCTTCGCGCGGTCGAACAATTTGCGCCCCAACGATTTCCGGGCCCTGCTGCACATCGCCACCGCCGAATACGCCGGTCGTCCGCTGACCTCGGGCCAGCTCGGCCGGCTGATGGGTATGTCCTCGGCGGCGGTGACCTACCTGGTGGAGCGGATGATCGAGTCCGGGCACCTGCGCCGCGGCACCGATCCCAGTGATCGCCGCCGGGTGCTGCTGCATCACGACGACACGGGCCGGGCCGCGGCCGAGGATTTCTTCGTGCCACTCGGCCGGCGCACCCGCGCGGCGATGGCCGAGTTCTCCGCGGCCGACCTGCGCGCCGCCCATGCCGTGCTGACCGCGGTCATCGGGGCGCTCGGCGCCCATCACGACGAACTCCAGGGTCACTGACCGCGCACGGTGACGACGCGGTTGTGCCAGCCGGTGGACCCGTCCGGGAAAGGCGTTGTGCGCGCCTCGGTCTGGACCATCCCGGCGCCGTCGGTGGCCCGGACCCGCAGCGTATGCGCGCCCGGCGTCGCCGGCCAGCGCCAACTCCATTGCCGCCAGGTGTCGGTGGAGTACTCGACGGCGAGATCCGCCCGCTGCCAGGGCTGGTCGTCGACCTGCACCTCGACGGCGGCGATACCGCGCCGCTGCGCCCACGCGACGCCGGCCACCACCACCTCGCCCGCGGCGACGGTGGCGAAGGAAGCCGGGACGTCGATTCGCGCGGCGGTCTTGATCGGCGCGCGATCGCCCCAGCCGCGGTCGGTCCAGTAGGCGGTGGCCCGATCGAAGCGGGTCAGCTCCAGGTCGACGATCCATTTGGTCGCGGACACGTAGCCGTACAGGCCGGGGATGATCAGCCGCGCCGGATAGCCGTGCTCGATCGGCAGCGGTTCCCCGTTCATGCCCACCGCCAGCAGTGCGTCCCGGCCGTCGGTGATGGCCGAAAGCGGTGTGCTGGCAGTGAATCCGTCGATGCTGCGGGACAGCACCATGTCCGCGTCCCCGCGCGGGCCCGCTTCGCGCAGCAGCTCCGCCAGCGGATAGCCCAGCCAGGTCGCGGTGCCCGCGAGGTCGCCGCCGACCTCGTTCGAGACGCAGGTCAGCGTGATCACCCGCTCGACGGCGGTCCGGCGCCGCAGCTCGTCGAAATCGAGCACTACCGGCCGGTCCACCATGCCGTGGATCCGCAGTTGCCAGTCGTCGCTGGTCAGCGCGGGCAACTGCAAGGCGGTGTCGACCCGGTAGAACCGGTTGTTCGGCGTCACGAAGGGGGTGATGCCCGCGACCTGCGAGCCCGGTGCGATCGCCGCGGCCGGACGGTCCGGGCGCGGTAGCAGGAAACCGGCGCGATCGGCCAGCACGTCGCGCAGGCGGGCCGAGAGGGTCCGGGCGACGGTGGCCGACACCACGATCACCGCGCCCACGCTCGCCGCCGTGATCAGGAATTTGCGCCGCGACGGACCGGTGTCCGGGGTGCGCAAGGTCGGTGCGCCCGCCGTCAGCAGCCGCAGCGCCAGGACCCCCGCGAGCACGCCGATCACGGTCGGTATCACGAACCACGCTGTGGCAGTGGGCCTTTGCAGTGCCGCCACGGCGGTGACGCCGCCCAGGACCAGCAACAGGACGCTGCCGAGTGGGCGCTTACGTTCCAGCAGTCCCGCCACCATCGCCCCGACCAGCATCACCGCGGCCATGGTGGCGAACAGCGCCTGCTTGTCGCGGTCGCCGAAGCGACGAATCGCGGCGTCCTTCAACTCGTGCGGCGTGTGATCGACCATAGTGGCGCCGAGGGTGAAGAACGGCGAGGACGCGGGGTCGATCAGCACGGCGACGAGATGACCGACGGCGAGCACGGTGGCGGCGGCGAGCACCCCCGCCACCGCCGCGGCCACCCGGCCGATTCGCCGGGGTGGCGAAATCGGTTCGGGCGCCGCGGTTTCGGTGGTCATCACGACTCCGATCAGGCCGGCGGCATGAGCACGGTGTCGATCAGGTAGACCGTGGCGTTCGCGGTCTGCACGCCACCGCAGATGACCGAGGCGTCGGCGACCTTGAGGTTGTCACCGGAGCCGGTCACGGTCACTTCGGCGCCTTCGACGGTCTTGTGCGCACCGGCGATCTTGTCGGGCGCGATCCGGCCCGGCACCACGTGGTAGGTCAGGATCTTGGTCAGCGTCGCCGAATCGGTCTTCAGCGAGTCGATGGTGGCGGGCGGAATCTTCGCGAAGGCCGCGTCCACCGGCGCGAAGACGGTGAATTCCCCGCCGTTGAGCGTATCGACCAGGTTGACCTGCGGATTCAGCTTGCCGGACACCGCCGCGGTCAGCGTGGTGAGCAGCGGGTTGTTCGACGCCGCGGTCGCGACCGGGTCCTGGGCCATGCCGCTGACCGAGCCCGCGCCGCTGGGCACCTGGTCGGCGTAGGCCTTGCAGCCCGGTCCGACCAGCGCGGCGGCCGCACCGGCCGAGGTGGAGGTCATCGGCGCGGTCGAGGTCATCGCCGAGGTCGAGGAGGTGGAGGTGGAACTGGACTCGTTGTCACTGGAACACGCACCCAGGGCGGCGGCGGCCACCACGGCGATGCCGAGGGCGGTAGTGCGCTTGAGAAGCTTCATGATCGTTCCTCCGAGAGGGGATGGACGGGGCGCTCGGGCAAATCCGATGAACGCGGAAGGGCTTCGCGACCCGTGCCCGGCAGGTTTGGCCGATTCCGAGAAAACTTTTTCCGGCTCCCGGTTCGCACCGAATCGCCATGCCGTACCAAACCGGGTGGGCGGGCACATCGAAGTGGAGATATGCGATCTACCCTTTGTGCCGCGCTACCTGCGCGTTCGCCCGCACGACCCGAGCACCGGCTCGCGGGACGAGGCCACCGTGACTGACGCACCCGGTGGACGCGATATCGCCGTGATCGGCTCCGGGGTCGCGGGGCTCACCGCCGCCTACGTGCTGTCCCGCACCGACCGCGTCACCCTGTACGAGCGAGACAACCGGCTCGGCGGGCACGCGCACACCCACGAACTCGAATACGCCCCCGGGCAGCGCGTACGGGTCGATTCCGGATTCATCGTGCACAACGACCGCACGTATCCGACACTGCTGCGGCTGTATGCGGAACTGGGCGTGGAAACCCGCGAGACCGACATGTCCATGTCGGTGCGGGCCGATGCCGCCGGTCTCGAATACGCGGGCGCCAAAGGCTTTCCGGGCCTGTTCCCCTCCGTGCGCACGGCGTCGCGGCCGCGCTATCTGCGTATGCTCGCCGAGGTGCCGCGGTTCCACCGGGCGGCGCGCGCGTTGCTCGCGCAACCCGCCTCGGCGGAGACCCTCGCGGAATTCCTGCGGCGCCAGCGGTTCAGCGCCTACTTCACCGACTACTTCATCACTCCGCTGGTGGCCGCGGTGTGGTCGTGCGATCCCCGGCTGGCCCGGGAGTACCCCGCGCAGTATCTGTTCCGGTTCCTCGAACACCACGGCATGCTGACCGTGTTCGGCTCCCCCACCTGGCGCACCGTCGTCGGCGGCTCCGCCCGCTACGTCGAGAAGATCGCCGATCGGATCGACGAGATCCGCACCGGGACACAGGTACTCGCGATCGTGGAGCGGCCGGACGGCGTCCTGCTCACCGAATCCGGCGGCGCGCGCAGGTTCGACGCCGCGGTCATCGCCACCCATCCCGCGCAGGCCCTGGCCATCCTGGCCGCGCCGAGCCCGGCGATGCAGTCGGTGCTCGACGCGATGCCGTACTCGGTCAACCACGCCCAGCTGCACACCGACGAGACCCTGCTGCCGCGGGCGACGCGGGCGCGCGCGTCGTGGAATTACTTGGTACCCGAGGGAATTCAGGATGCGTCCGGCGTCGTGGTCACCTACGACATGTCCCGCCTGATGGGGCTGGAGCAGGTGACCGACCGGCGATTCCTGGTGACCCTCGGCGGCTCGCACCTGGTGGATCCGAGCCGGGTGCTCGCCGAGATGACCTACGAGCATCCGATCTACACGCCGCAGTCGGTCGCGGCGCAGGGCCGGCTGCCCGAACTCGACACCGACCGGATCGCCTTCGCCGGCGCCTATCACGGCTGGGGATTCCACGAGGACGGCGCGCGCTCCGGCTTGCGCGCCGCCGAGCGCCTGGGCGGGCGGTGGGCCCGGCCGGCGGGGTCCGAGCTGTCCGGAACGGCGGCGAGATGACCGCGCCGATCGCCCCCGCCCTCTACTTCACGCGAATACACCACGCGCGCAAGGAACCTGTCCGCCACGAGTTCGAATACCCGGGCTACAGCTGGTATTTCGACATCGACTCGCCGCCGAGGCTGCCGTGGCCGCTGCGGCCCCTCGGTTCCTTCCGCGCCGCGGATCATCTCGCCGGACCGGGCGCGGATCTGCGCAGCCGCGTCGACCGGATGCTGGACACCCACGGCGTCGACGACGCGGACGGGCCGGTCACGGCGCTGATGAGCGCCCGGGTCCTGGGCTACGTCTTCGATCCGCTGACCGTGTTCTGGTGCCACGATCGGGACGGGCGGCTGCGGTGCGTGCTCGCCGAGGTGCACAACACCTACGGCGAACGGCACACCTACGTGCTGCGCACCGACGACCGCGGCCGCGCCGAGACCGGCAAGCGGTTCTACGTCTCACCGTTCAACGCCGTCGAGGGCCGCTACGCGCTGCGACTGCCCGAACCGGCCGCGGCGCTCGGGCTGCGCATCGTGCTGCTGCGGGACGGGCAACCACCCTTCCTCGCCTCGATGACCGGCCACCGGGTGCCGCTGACCGCGCGCACCCTGCTGCGCGCACAGCTGCGCGCCCCCCTCTCACCCCAGCTCACCGCGCTGCGCATTCGCCGGCACGGTATCGCCCTGTGGGCGAAGGGAGTTCCCGTTGATCCACGGCCGTGCGCCGCGTCATCCCGAAGGACAGCCTCGTGACCAGTTTCTGCCTCGATACACTCGGCGGCGACCTGTTGCCCCCCATCCCGACCGGTCGCCGGGCCCGGTTCCGCGCCCGCTGCGCCGGCTTCCTGTTCCGCCGGGCGATCGCCCGGCTGCCGCTGCGGGTGGAACTCCCCGACGGCACCGTGCTGGGCGCGGGCGCGCGCACCGAACCGTTGCCGCGCATGATCATTCACGATCCGGAGGCGTTCTTCGCCCGCCTGGGCGGGCAGGGTCTGATCGGCTTCGGGGAGTCCTACACCGCCGGTGAATGGACCGCGCCGGACCCGGTCGCGGTGCTCACGGTCCTGGCTACCCGGCTCACTCAACTGATTCCCGCTGCGCTGCAGGGGTTTCGCGGCGTACTGCCCACGCCGCCGGAGCGCGAAGTCGGCACGGCGGAGAACGCGCGCGCCAATGTCGCGCACCACTACGACCTGTCCAACGAGCTGTATCAGCTCTTCCTCGACGAGACCATGAGCTACTCCTCGGCGCTGTTCGAGGACCCCGACACTGCCGCGTGGGACCTGCTGGCCCAGGCCCAGCACGACAAGATCGACCGGTTGCTCGACGCCGCCGGTGTCGGCCCGGGCAGCCGGGTCCTCGAAATCGGCACCGGCTGGGGCGAATTGTGCCTGCGGGCCGCCGCGCGCGGTGCCCAGGTGCACTCGGTGACGCTGTCGGACCGCCAGCTGGGGCTGGCCCGGATCCGGGTCGCCGCCGCGGGTTTCGCCGATTCGGTCCGCATCGAGCTGTGCGACTACCGCGACGTGCGCGGTGAATACGACGCCATCGTCTCGGTGGAGATGATCGAGGCCGTCGGATACCGGTACTGGCCGGTGTATTTCGAGACGCTCGACCGGCGCCTGGCCCCGGGCGGCCGGATCGCGTTGCAGGCGATCACCATGCCGCACGACCGGATGCTGGCCACTCGCGACACCTACACCTGGATCCAGAAGTACATCTTCCCCGGCGGATTCCTGCCGTCCACCGAGGCGATCGCGGACGCCGCCGCTCAGACCCGCCTGCGCGTCACCGAAAGACTGTGCTTCGGCAGGCATTACGCGCAGACCCTGCGACTGTGGCGCGAGCGCTTCGACGCTCGCACCGCCGAGGTCGAGGACCTCGGCTTCGACGCCGTGTTCCGGCGGCTGTGGCAGTTCTACCTCGCCTACTCCGAGGCCGGATTCCGCTCCGGATACCTCGATGTCCAGCAGATCGTTCTCGACCGTCCCGAGGAGCGCCCGTGACCGCCGCCGCCCACCTGGAATCCGCCCTGCGCCCGCTGCTGCGCGGGCCGCTGCCGGTGCGCCTGACCACCTGGGACGGCGGCGCCGCCGGCCCGGTCGACGCACCGCACGTGCACCTCGCCGGTCCCGGCGCGCTGCGCCGAATTCTCTGGCACCCCAACGAACTCGGTGCCGCGCAGGCCTACGTCACCGGCGAGATCGAGGTCGAGGGCGACCTCGGCGCGGCGCTCAGCACGGTCTGGCACACCGTCGCCGCCCGCCGGATCAGCGGTGTGCGGGCCCGCGATATCGCCCGCCTCGCCGTCGCTGTCGCGCGCACCGGCGCACTGGGCCTGCCGCTGCCGCCGCCGTCCACTCAGGCGCGGCTGCGCGGGCGCCGCAACGAGCAACCCCGCGACCGCGAGGCGATCAGCCATCACTACGACGCCTCCAACGACTTCTACGCCATGCTCCTGGATCCGACGATGGCCTACTCCTGCGCCTACTTCACCCGCGGCGTCCCGGGCACCCTCGCCGATCCGGACGCCGAGCTGGCCGAAGCCCAGCTGGACAAGCTGGACCTGGTCTGCGAAAAACTCGAGCTGTCGCCCGGCAAGCGGCTGCTCGACGTCGGCTGCGGCTGGGGGTCGCTGAGCCTGCACGCCGCCGAGCACTACGGCGTCGAGGTACTCGGCATCACCATCGCCGCGGCGCAGCGCGACTACATCGAAACCCAGATCGCCCGGCGCGGACTGGGTGACCAGGTGCGCGTGCGCCTGCTCGACTACCGCGAACTCACCGACACCGGTTTCGACGCGGTCGCCTCGCTGGAGATGGGCGAGCATGTGGGCGAGCGCAATTACTCGCGCTATGCCCGCGCGCTGCACGATGCCGCCGCGCCCGGAGCCCCGGTGCTGGTGCAGCAGATGTCGCGGCACGGGCGGCATCCCGGCGGTGGTCCGTTCATCGAATCCTTCATCGCGCCCGACATGGCCATGCGCCCGGTCGGCGAGACCGTCGGCCGGCTCGAGCACGCCGGGCTGGAGGTGCGCGGGGTGCAGGCGCTGCGCGAGCACTACGTCTGGACCGCGCAAGCCTGGTCACGCACCCTCGAGGAACGCTGGGACGACGCGGTCGCCCTGCTCGGCGCGGAGGGCGCGCGCACCTGGCGGCTCTACCTCGCGGGCGGTGCGCTGGCCTTCGAGCAGAACCGGATGGGCGTGGATCAGATTCTGCTGCGGCGGCCCGCACCCGTGACCAGCCCGCGGCCGATTCCGGAGCAGGCGGTACTGGCGTCATGAATTGGCATACGGCACTGATCATCTGGCTCGCCTCGGCGGTAGTGCTGGCCGTCTTGCAGGTCGCGACCTACGCGGTCGGCCGTCGGCTGGGCCGGTACAACGTCGTCGATGTGATCTGGGGCTTCGGTTTCGTCCTCGTCGCGGTGGTCGCCGCATTGCTCGGCGACGGCCCCTGGGAGCGGCGCGTACTGCTGCTCGTGCTGGTGACGGCCTGGGGCCTGCGCCTGAGCTTCTACATGCTCCGGCGCACCAGCGGGCACGGCGAGGATCCGCGCTACGACCAACTGCTGGACCGGCACGGCCGCTCACCGGCGGCGGTGTTCACCCGCATCTTCCTGACCCAGGGCGTGGCGCAGTGGGTGATCTCGCTACCCATCCAGATCTCGGCCGCGGCCGGGGCGACCCGCGGGCCGGCCTGGATCCTGCTCGGCGCGGGCGTACTGATCTGGGCGATCGGCCTGTTGTTCGAAGCGGCGGGCGATCGGCAGCTGGCCCGGTTCAAGGCCGACCCGACCAACCGCGGCCGGATCATGGACCGCGGGTTGTGGGCCTGGACCCGGCATCCGAACTATTTCGGCGATTTCTGCGTGTGGTGGGGTCTCTGGCTGATCGCGGCCAGCGCCTGGCCCGGCGTGCTCACGGTGTTCGCACCGGCGCTGATGTCCTACTTCCTGATTCGAGGCACAGGAGCGAAAATGCTAGAGAACGTGATGCGCGACCGGCCCGGCTACCGGGAATACCAGCAGCGGACCTCCTACTTCTTCCCCAGGCCGCCGCGATGATCGCCGCGCCGTCGGCACTGGACATCCCGAGGCTCTTTGTCACGGGATGGGGATCCGCAGTAATGTCCGAGTCGGTATCCGAGTGTTTCGAGGGTGCCGGAACGGGCCGCTCGTTGTCCCCCACACCGGAATGGAGACACAGCGCTATGGCGGATGAACGCCGCATCGTGTCGCTCGCCCCCGACCGCAATGGTGAGGGCGCGGCCGAGACCTGCCCGCCACACCGTGCGACGCCCGATCCGGAAGTCACCCGCAAACTCGCGGAGCTGCTGGATCGCGTGGCCGGCGGCGATCGGGAGGCCTTCACCGAGTTCTACCGCTCCACCCACGATCGGGTATTCGGTCTGGCGCTGCGTGTCCTGCGGCGGCCCGCGGCGGCGGAGGAGATCACCCAGGAGGTCTACCTCTACGTCTGGAACACCGCCGCGCAGTACGACATTCGCCTGGCCAGCCCGATCGGCTGGCTGATGATGCTGACCCACCGCCGCGCCGTCGACCGGGTGCGCACCGAATCCTCGGCCACCACCCGCGATCTCACCTACGGGCACCGCCAGCTCGGGCGCGACCACGACATCGTCGCCGAGACGGTCGGCCAGCGCTCGGACGAGCGCGCGGTCGTCGAATGCCTGGGCACGCTCACCGACACACAACGCGAAACCGTCGCCCTCGCCTACTACGGCGGGCGCACCTACGCCGAAGTGGCCGAGTACCTCGGCATTCCGCTCAACACCGTGAAGACCCGCATTCGCGACGGTCTGAAGCGGCTCCAGAACTGCCTGACAGAATCGGTGCGCGATGCCTGACATCCATCCCCACTCCGAGCTGCTCGAACTCGCGTACCCCTACGCCCTCGACGCCCTGTCCGACGAGGACCGCCGCGCCGTCGAGCACATGCTCGAGCACGCCGACGAGCCCACCGCCGACGCCTTCCGCAGCACGGTCCGCGACCTGCGCGAAACCCTCGCCACCATGACGGTCCTGGATGCCGTGCCCGCGCCGCCGAGCGTGGAGCAGACACTGCTGGAGTTACTCGACGCCCAAGCCGGGCCCACCGGTAAGCCCGCGGGCCCCGCCGGCGCCTCGGCCTGGCGGCGCAACAGCCGCCGCTGGCTCGCGGTGGCCGCGGCCGCGGCGATCCTGGCGGGCGCCGGGGCCGGAATCACGGTGTTCCGCAGCCAGTCCCAGGATTCCGGGCAGGTGACGGCACAGCAGGTGCTGGACCAGTCCGACGTGCAGGAGAAGACACTGCCGCTCAGCAACGGCGGCACCATCACGGTCAACGCGTCGAAGGAACTCGGCACCGCGATCGTCTCCTTCGACGGCGTACCGGCCCCGCCCACGGCCCATACCTACCAACTGTGGTTGATCGCCGGCGGCGATCAGGTGCGCTCGGCCGGTGTGGTCGCACCGCTGCCCACCGCCAGTGCCCCGATGCTCATGAGCTTCGGTGACGCCGGAACACTCGCGGTCTCGATCGAACCCTCGGGCGGCTCCCCGCAACCCACCACCGATCCCGTCGTCGGCGTGCCCCTGGCCTGAGCTACGCGAGCGTGACCGCGACCAGTTCGCTCCAGTCCGCTCGGGTGCCCTCCGCCATCGCCTCGGTGAACTTCGTGTCGCCGAGGCGTTGCCGTGCGACCTGCTCGATCCGGGCGACATCGGGCTGCGAACGATCCGGCAGCCCGCGCGCCACGGCGCTCGCGGCGAGCAACCGCACGGCCTGCTCGTCCTGCTGATCCCGCAGCGCCGCGTCCGCGACGCCGACCAGCACCCGGGCGACCAGCATCGCGTAGCCGGCAGCCGCGGCCGCCTCGACGGCCGCGGCCCGGTGCGCACGGGACCGCTCGCGATCCTCGGCGAGGTAGCCGAGCAGGTCTTCGATCACGCCGCGCACGCCCGGCCGCTCGGCGTCGGCGCCCAGCAGCGCCGTCGTGATCTCGAGCTGGCGCAGCGCCTGCGCGGTATCGCCGCTCCAGCGCGCGAGTTCGGCTTTCGTCAGCGCCAGTTCGGCCAGCGCGTTGGGCCAGGCGACCCGCTCCGCGGAGCGCTGCGCCGCCGCCATCGCCGCCGCGCTGGCCTCGAAATCACCGAGCAGCCAATACAATTGAGCCTGTCGCGAGCGCATCGGCACGACGTCCTCGAGCGCGCCGACCTCGATGACGGCCGCGATCGCCTGTTCGTAGTGCTCGCACGCGCCCGCGAAGTCACCGCGCGTGGCGATGCGGTTGGCCAGCTCGGTCCGGGCAAACGAAATGCCCCACCGGTCCCCGATCGCGCGGAACTCCGCGACGGCCGCGCTGAGATACTCGTCGGCTTCCGGGCCGCCGTCGCCGAGCTGGATCCGGATCTTGCCGAGATGCAACCGGCCCATGGCGCGCACCCACGGATCCGGGTCGGACAGCAGCGCTTCCCAGGCGGGCAGGAACGCGCCCGGTTCCTGCAGCATGCGATAGAGCGGTGCGGCGAAACTCAGCGCCGGATGGCTGCCCCGGACGTGCCGGCTGAGTTCGTAGGCCTTCTTGATCCACTCCTCGGCCTGGTACTGATCGGACTGCTGCCCGGAGGTCGCGAACTGCACGACCAGGCCGTACACCACCGCCCGAATCTCGTCGGGCACCGCGCCGGGCAGGGCCACGGCGGCCATGATCAGCTCGTTGCCCTCGGCCTTGTGCCCGCCCAGCCACCAGTACCAGCCGGCGCCCGCGGCCAGGCGCATCGCGCCCTCCGCGTCGCCGGCGGCGAGCGCACCGCGCATGGCGGCGCCGATGTTGTCGCGCTCGGGCTCCAGCACCGCGAGCCAGCGCAGTTGCTCGGCGCCGCGCAGCCGCGGTTCCGCGGTCGTCGCGAGTTCGGTGAAGTACGCCAGATGCGCGTGCCGGGCCGACTCCGACTCCCCCGCCTCCGCACGCCGCTGTTCGGCGTACTCCTTGATGGTGCCGAGCATCCGGTAGCGCGGTGTCCGATCGTTCGTAACGAGCACCAGCGATTTCTCGGTCAGCGCGGTCAGCAGGTCGATGACCTCGTACTCCTCGACCACGCCGCCCGCGCAGACGCGCTCGGCCGCCTCCAGCGTCGCGCCGCCGGCGAACACCGAAAGTCTGCGCAGCACAACCCGTTCGGCGTCGGTGAGCAGTTCCCAGCTCCAGTCGACGACCGCGCGCAGGGTCCGGTGCCGCGGGAGCGCGGCGCGGCTGCCGCCGGTGAGCAGGCGGAACCGGTCGTCCAGGCGGTGGGCGAGCTGATCCAGGGACATGGTGCGCAGCCGGGCCGCGGCGAGTTCGATCGCCAGCGGCATGCCGTCCAGAGCGCGGCAGACCCGGGCCAGGGTGTGCGGGTCGGTCGTCAGGTCGTTGCGGACCGCGCGGGCCCGGTCCTGCAGCAGGCGGATGGCCGGTGCGGATTCGATCTCGGCCGGGTCGGCGTCCTCGGCGGGCAGCCGCAGCGGCGCGACCGGCCACAGCGCTTCCCCGGTGATGCCGAGCGGTTCGCGGCTGGTCGCGAGAATGCGCAACTGCCGGCACTCGCCGAGTACCCGGTGGGCGAAGGTGGCGGCCGAGTCGATGACGTGCTCGCAGTTGTCCAGGACGAGCAGCATCGAGCGCTCGCGGAGCGCGGTGATGACCCGGTCGGTCGGCTCCGCGTCCGAGGCCTCGCCGAGCAGCGCGTCGCGCAGTTTGAGCGCGGCGAGCGTAGCCAGCGCGACATCGCCGTCGGCCCCGATGCCCGCCAGTTCGACCAGCCAGACGCCGTCGGGCAGGTCGCCGAGCAGGGTGCGCGCGGTCTCGGTGGAGAGCCTGGTCTTTCCGGAACCGCCCGGCCCGGTCAGGGTGGTGAGCCGGTGCTCGGCGATCAGGCCGCGGACCACAGCGACGTCGGCGTCCTTGCCGACGTAGCTGGTCAGCTCGGCGCGCAGGTTGGTCTTGCGGGTCTCCTCGCGGCGGCCCAGCTCGCCGCGCAGCAGCGCGACGTGCAGGGCCGAGAGCTCCGGGGCCGGATCGACACCCAGTTCGTCGGCCAGGGTTTCGCGGGCGCGCTCGTAGACCAGCAGCGCCTCGGTGTCGCGGCCGGTGGCGACCAGCGCGCGCATGAGCGCGGCGACCAGGCGTTCCCGGACCGGATGCGCGGCAACGAGATCGGTGAGTTCGGTGACCAGCTCCGCGCCGTGACCGAGATCGATCTCGGCGTCGAACCGGTCCTCCATCGCGGTCAGGCGCAGGCCCTCCAGCCGGGTGACGGCCGCGTCGAAGGCCCCGCTCTCCTGGAGCCCGACATCCTGCATGGCGCCGCCGCGCCACAGGGCCAGTGCCTCACGCAACCGCTGCACGCCCTGCGAACCCTCGGCCTCGCGGGCCAGCGCGAGCAGCCGTTCGAACCGCACGGCGTCGACGGAGTCGGGGGCCACCTGTAGTCGATAGCCGTCGGTCTGGCCCTCGACCGCGCCGTCCGGCAGCACCTTGCGCAGCCGGGAAACCAAGCGGTGCAGGGAATTCGCCGCGTCGGCGGGTGGGTGCTCGCCCCAGATCCAATCAACCAGCGTCGCTTTCGGCACCGCGTGCCCCGCTTCGAGCGCGAGCGCGATCAACAGCCCGCGCAACCGCGCGCCCGGCACGTCGGCCACAACGCCGTCGGCCGTGCGTATCTCGAATGGTCCCAGGATTCCGATCTGCACCCGGCCGATCTTGCCATGGGCAAACGCGCGCTGACGCCGCGCGGAACCGATGTCAGGGCCGTGACAGGCCGATGTCAGGCCGATCCGCGAGCTTGGTCACATGACTTCCACCATTCCCGTTCCGCAGGGCCTGCCGATGGACCGCAACGCCGGACCCTTCGACCCGCCCCGCGAGATCACCGCACTGCGGGCCGCCCGCCCGGTCAGCCCGATGGCCTTCCCCGACGGCCATCAGGGCTGGCTCGTCACCGGACACGAGGCGACGCGACGGCTCATGTCCGACACCAGATTCAGCTCGCGCCAGGACCTCGGCATCGTGCACGTGCCGTTCGAGACGCCCGGCATGCCCGTGCAGACCGAGCCGTCCCCGCCGATGCCCGGGGTGTTCGTCGCCATGGATCCGCCGGACCACACCCGGCTGCGGCGCCTGCTCACCGGCGCGTTCACCGTCAAGCGCATGAAGCAGCTCGAAGACCACATCATCGAGATCGTCGAGCGGCACCTGGACGAGATGGCGGCCCTGACCCCGCCGGTCGACCTGGTCAAGGCGTTCGCGCTGCCGGTGCCCTCGCTGGTGATCTGCGAAATGCTCGGCGTCCCTTACGCGGACCGGGAAACGTTCCAGGTCAACTCCGCCCAATTCCTGGTCAAGGATCAGACGCTGGAGGAGAAGATGGGCGCGCTCATCGCGATCAACACCTATCTCGCCGGACTGGTCGTCGGCAAGCGTGCCGAACCCGGCGACGACATCCTGTCCGATCTAGCGCGCAACGAGGAGCTCAGCATCGAGGAACTGGTCGGCATCGCCTTCCTGCTGCTGCTCGCGGGCCACGAGACAACCGCCAACATGCTGGCCCTCGGCACCTTCGCCCTGCTCGAAAACCTCGATCAGCTGGCCGAATTGCGCGCCGACCCGGAGCTGTATCCGCAGGCCGTCGAGGAGCTGCTGCGCTATCTGTCGGTCGCCGATATCTTCTATCGCTACGCGACCGAGGACATCGAACTCGGCGGCGAACTGATCCCGGCGGGCTCGACCGTGGTCGTCTCGCTGCTGGCCGCCAACCGCGATCCCGCGCGTTTCGAGGATCCCGACACCCTGAACCTGCGCCGCGAGGGCGGCGGCCGGCTGGCGTTCGGGCACGGCATCCACACCTGCCTCGGCCAGCAACTGGCGCGCATCGAGATGCGCGCCGGTTTCCAGGGACTGCTCAGCCGCTTCCCGACCCTGGAACTCGCCATCCCCGCCGACCAGGTGCGGCTGCGGACCGACATGAACATCTACGGCGTCCACGAACTGCCGGTGACCTGGACGAGGAGCTGACCGATGCGAATCATCGCGAATCGGGAGCGCTGTATCGGCGCGGGCATGTGCGCCCTGCTCGCGCCGGAGGCGTTCGATCAGGACGAGGACGACGGGCGGGTGCGGGTGCTGGTCGCGCGCCTCCCGGGTGATCACGCGCCGGTGCGCGAGGCGATCAGCGCCTGCCCGTCCGGGGCGCTGGAACTGGCCTGATACTCGCCCCGCACTCGTCACCGGGGTGCTGTCGGCAGGACCGCAGCGGACCGGCGCCCTAGGGAGCGTATTCGGCGGCGACGTCGAGGATCCAGGTGACGCCGAACCGATCGCGCAGCATCCCGAAGGCCGGCGCCCACTGGGCCGGACCGTATTCCTCGATGACCGCAGCGCCCGCGGCGAGGCCCTGCCACAGCGCGCCCACCTCCTCGACGGTCTCGCCGCGCACCGACACGAAGAACGGTTCCGCGGTGACCGTCGTGCCGTGCTCGCGGCGGGTGGTCACCGCGGCCTCGGCCACCGGCACCGTCTCGCCGGGCACGTCATAGGCCATGACCCGGAAGCCGTTGTCCGCGACGACCTCGCCGTAGACCACCTTGGCGGCGTCCGGCGCGGCGGCGGGCATGCCGAAGTCGCCGTAGGTGATGACCGTGGCCTGTCCGCCGAACACCGACTGGTAGAACTCCAGCGCCGCGCGGGCCTGACCGTGGAAGTTGAGGTGGGTGACAGCGTGTACCGACATGATCGGATCCCTTCTCGAGGTGCGTCACCGGCGGTTATCCGGCGACTGCTGCCAGGCTGCCAGCAGTACCGGACAGTGATTGTCCGCTTCTTGTGGCACAGTCGCCGATATGCCGACCGCCTCCTCGACCACGACCTCGCGCCGCCTGCTGTCGCTGCTCTCGCTGTTGCAGGTGCGCCGGGATTGGCCCGGGCTGCTGCTGGCCGAGCGCCTCGGCGTCAGCGACCGCACGGTCCGGCGCGATGTCGATCGCCTGCGTGAACTCGGCTACCCCGTGCACGCGATCAAGGGCCCCGAAGGCGGCTATCGCCTCGAAGCGGGCAGCGAGCTGCCGCCGCTGCTGTTCGACGACGGGCAGGCGGTCGCGCTCGCCGTCGCCTTGCGGATCGCGGTCGCGGCGGGTGCCGGGATCGAAGAGGACGCCGCCCGGGCGCTGTCCACCGTGCGCCAGCTACTGCCGTCGCGGCTGCGGGCCCGCGTGGACACCCTCGAGGTCACCGCGGTCGAATCGGCCGGGCGCGCAACCCGAGTCGACACGCACCTGCTGCTCGAGCTGAGCGCGGCGATCCGATCCACCGTGGAACTACGCTTCGACTACCCGTCCACCGCGGCCGAGCCACGGCCACCCCTGCGGCTCCAGCCGCACCACCTCGTGGCCCGCCACGGGCGCTGGTATCTCATCGGCTGGAATTCGGAACTCGAGCAGTGGCGGGTCTACCGGCCCGACCGCATGACCCTCCGCGTCCCCAACGGCCCGCGCTTCACGCCCCGGGAGTTACCCGGCGGCGACGTCGCCACTTTCCTCGCGGCCCGCTTCAAAGGCTCCACCACCGACACTTGGCCCTGCCGCGGCGAAGTCGTCCTGGATCTCCCGTTCTCCCGGGTCGCTCCGTTCGCCGGCGACGCCGTCGTCGAAGAACTCACCCCGGCCCGGACCCGGCTCCTGATCGGATCCTGGTCCTGGGCAGCACTGGCCGCCACCCTCTCCCGCTTCGACGCCGACATCGAGGTCCTCCACCCACCCGCCCTGCGCGCGGCGTTCGCCGACCTGGCCCGCCGCGCGACCCGCGCGGCAGGCGAAGGTTTGTAGGGTCGACCGATATGAGCGATGACCTCCCCGCCGGCGGCCGCCCGATCAGTGCCGAGGAATGTGAGCGCAGGTGGGCACCGTGGTCACCGGAGGAGATCGCCACGAGGCTGGCCGGAGTTTCCGCGCCCTGGGGCGTGGCCGCCGGGTGGGCATTGGACCTGTTCGTGGGTGCGACGACCCGCGCACACGGTGACCTCGAAATCTCGGTTCCGCGTAGTGCATTCGTCGAGATCGCCGCGGCCCTGCCGGAGTACGAATGGGATGTCGTCGGTGACGGAAGAGTGTGGCCGTACGCGGAGACCGCCGACTATCCCGCTCTGCACCAGACCTGGTTGCGGGACAGGTCGAGTGGGCGGTACCACCTCGATGTCTTCCGCGAACCGCACGAAGGTGACCGGTGGATCTGCCGACGGGACGAGTCCATCACCCTGCCCTACGCGGACCTGATCGACATCGGGTCCGCCGGAATCCCCTATGTCATCCCGGAGGTGACGCTGCTCTTCAAGGCCAAGGCGCGGCGGCCGAAAGACGATGCCGACTTCGCGCGCGTCCTACCGCTGCTGGCCGAGGAGCGGAAAGCGCGGCTGGCGGAATGGGTTTCGCGGGTACACCCGGGTCATGCCTGGCTGGCCGCTCTGACCGGTTCGTCCTGAGCGGTGGTGGCGGCGCGCAGGACGATCAGCGGGGTGACGTAGTGCTCGACGACTCGGCCGCCGAGGTCGCGGACCGCCGTGGCGGCCTGGTCGACTTCGGCGGCGTTCCAATCGCTGAAAGTCGTGAAGAGGTCGTGGATCTGGTCAGCGTCGAGGTCGACCGACCAGCGGAAGTGCTCGATGTGCGTGCGGATGAAGTGGCCGGTGGCGGCGAGCCGGGTTGCCCAGTTCTCGGTGTCGAACTCATTGGAGAACGGTCGTGGGCGGTCGCGCTGGGCCACGATCGCCTCGACCCGTTCCCGGAAGGGTGTGCGGGGTACCGACGGGTCGCCGAAGGCGTTGCGCCACACCGCCAGGTGCCCGCTCGGTATCAGGGCGCGATGCACTCGGGGTAGTACGACGTCGAGGTCGAACCAGTGCACCGCCGTCGCGACGACGGCGAGATCGAACGCTGACGCCGGCAGTGGCGCGGTTTCGGCGTCGCCGATCAGCACGGTCGCCGCGGGCCAGCGGCGGCGCAGATGATCGGCAAGTGCGGCACCGGGTTCGACCGCCACGACCGAGGCTCCGGCCGTCAGCAGCGGCCCCGTCGCCAATCCGGTGCCCGCGCCGAGATCCAGTACTCGAGCTTCGGCACGCAGTAACCCGTGTTCGCGCAACCACTCCCAGAGCGCGGCCGGGTACGGGGGTCTGCCGCGATCGTAAGCCTCGGCATGTTTCTCGAAGTGCATCGGATCGGGCACCTGCTCGAGCCTACGGCCGCCGACCGCACCTCACGAATTTTTGCTTGGGTTTGGGAGCGTTCGAGGTGGGTAATGACTGCTGTCGGGTCGTGATGACCGCGCTTGGTGCTTGTCCAGAACTTTGCCCACACGCTTCGAGATGGAGGAACCCGACCGTGCTCCAAACCCGCGAATCCGCTGTACCGAACAGAAACGGCTTCGATCACCTGGTCGCGACGGACGGGCGCAGTCGCGCCATGCATCTGTTCAGCCGGGTGGCGCCGGGGTTGTCGGATGCCGCGCTGGCCGAGCTCGTCACGATCGCTGATCAGCTGCGGCGCGCGGAAGGACTGCCACCGGTCGAGTTCACCGCTCAGTGGTGAGTGGCTCAGGGTAGTTTCACCAGTTCGGCGATGTCGGCGAACCCGCGGCGGACGGCGTGGTCATAGGCGGTGCGGCCGTTGGCGTCCCGGATCGTGACGTCCGCGCCGTGGTCCACCAGCACGCGCGCGATGTCGCGGTAGACAGTGCTGCCGTCGCCGTAATAGACCGCCTCCAGCAGCGCTGTCCACCCGAGGTCGTTGATGTGATCGATCTCGATATCGGTCTGCCGTAGTACTTCTCGCACGAAATCGAGATGCCCCTTCTCCGCCGCGGGAATCAGGGCATTACCGCCGAAGCGATTACGCAGCGTCAGATCCGGCCGAGCCGGCAGCAGCGCCTCCATCATGGCGACGCTGCCGGTCACCCCGGTGTTCACCCAGGGACTCTCGCCGCGGTTGTCCGTCGCGTTGGGGTCGGCGCCGAATTCCAGCAGCACCCGGGCCACCCCGACGTTGTCGTCCAGCACCGCGATCATCAGTGGTGTGCGGCCGGCGCTGTCCCGGGTATCCACCCGGGCACGCTGGTT
Organism: Nocardia sp. NPDC050712; assembly: GCF_040654295.1. Classification (NCBI taxonomy): domain Bacteria; kingdom Bacillati; phylum Actinomycetota; class Actinomycetes; order Mycobacteriales; family Nocardiaceae; genus Nocardia; species Nocardia sp. NPDC050712. The sequence goes on along the minus strand of NZ_JBFAHT010000002.1, from coordinate 114,589 downwards.
CAGCGCGGCGCGCACCGCACCGGCGTCGCCGGCCGTCGTAGCCGACAGCAACGCACCATCGGCCTGTCCCGCATCCACCTCCACCGGCCCGGTGGTCTCCGGCGTCACCACCGATCCGCCCTGACCCGCTGTCTCGGCAACCCCGGACGCACACCCGGTGACCAGCAGCGCACCGGCAAGCACCGCGATCCCGTAGCGCGCACCCCGATACCCACGCCCTCGCTCCATACCCGCTGCTCCGTTCGTCGAATGGACTTACGGTTCCCATGCTGCGGGCTCGCAAGCCACTGCGAATCGACCCACCGGCCACCTCCCGGAACCATCCGGCCGATGCCCGGGTCAACCGATCGGGTGACCCGCACTCCCCCGGAACGATCGAACAAGATCATCCGGAGTCGTTGCAGGACCCCACTCGGGCGTTGCCGCTGCCAGATCCGGCTGATCACGATCGTGCGCGTAGCGCGGCTGTTGGTAGCGTGATTCGCGTCGGAGTTCCACTATGAGGGGTGCGCGGTGACGCAGGTCGAGGGAGTGCACGGCCTCGATGACGTGCTGGCCGGGATGCAGTGGCGGTTCGCGGGGCGGGACGAGTTCACGCTGGCGGCGGGGCAGTGGGAGTTCATGGCCGAGCCCAGTGCCCTGGTCGTGCTGGATGGGCTGGTGCGCGTCGAAGGGCTCAGCGCGACCGAGGATTTGGCCGCCGGGGATTTTCTGTTCGTTCCGGGCAGCGGCCGATTCGCGATCAACGCGCTGGCGGCGGGGCGGGTTTTGCGGGTACGGCTCGATCCGGTCGGGAGTGGCAGCGCCATGGCCGCGTTGCCGCAGCGGCTGCTGCTGACCGATTTCGTCGAGCACACGCCGCTGGCCTCGACGATGATGCGCCATCTGGTCGAGCAGTGCCCGGATCCGTTCGGTGTGCAGGGCGACCGGGTCGCCACGCTGATCACGTCGATGGCGATCGAATCATGGCATGCCCGCGGCTGCGCGCCGCAACGATGGCTGCTGAAGGTGAACGAGCCGGGGGTGGCGCAGGCGGTGGCCGCCATGCACGCCGATCCCGGGCAGGAGTGGACCGTCGAGGCGCTGGCGCGCGTCGCGCTGGCCTCGCGATCGGGTTTCGCGGCCCGCTTCCAGGCGGCGACGGGGCTGACGCCGGGGCGGTATCTGACGAAGCTGAGAGTGGAACGGGCACAACGGTTCCTGTCGGAGAACGATATGCCGATCGGCATGATGGCCCGGCGTCTGGGCTACCGATCGGAGACCGCGTTCGGGCGGGCGTTCCGCCGGCATACGGGCCACACGCCGTCCCAATGGCGGCGGGTGGCCCGTGGGTCGTCGGCTAACGCGGCGCCCGGCTGAGCGACGCCCGCAGCAGCACCCCGCCGACTACCGCCGCCAGCGCGGCCAGTCCGTAGGTGGCGGTGAGCCCGATGCTGTCCACACCGCGACCACCGACCGCGGAACCCAGGATGATCGCCAGCTGGAAACCGCCGACGATCAGCCCGCCGCCCGCCTCCATGCGCCCCGGCAGCATCCGCGACACCCACACCTGCACGACATTGAGAATGCCGCCGAACGCACCGCCCCAGATCAGCACGGCGAGGTAGCCGAGGACCGGCACCTCTCCGGCGGCGATGATCACCAGTAGCGAGCCGCCGATCGCCACGGGCACCGCTACCAGCAGGATGCCGAGTCGCCGGTCGGCCAGCGAGCCGAGGAGGAAGTTCCCGATCAGGCCGCCGATGCCGAACAGCGCGAGCAGCACCGGGATCACGCCCGGACCGGCATGCAGCAGTTCGTCCAGGGCCGGGCGGATGTAGGTGTATCCGGCGAAGTGCCCGGCGATCACCGCCACCACGCTGAGCAGGCCGAGCGCCACTCCGGGCGCGCGCAGCCCGGCGCCGAGCGCCGCGAAGCCGATACCCTCGCTCGGGGCGATCGGCGGCAGCACCAGCCGGACCGCGACCGCCGTCGCCAGCGTCAGCACCGCCACCACGACGAACGTCACTCGCCAGCCCGCATAGGTGCTCAGCAGCACGCCCAGCGGCACACCGGCCACCGTGGCGACCGTGGTGCCGCCGTTGACGATCATCATCGCCTTACCGAGCCGTTCGGCCGCCACCAGCTGCGAGGCGATGATCAGCGCCATCGACCAGAACCCGCCCACCGCCACCCCGAGCAGCAGGCGCGCGATCAGCAGCAACACGATGTTCGGCGCGAGCGCCACGAGAATATTCGATACCGCCGCCGCGATGGTCAGGACGATCAGCAGTGTCCGCCGATCCACCCGCGGGAACACCGATCCCAGTGCGAGCGCGGCGATCAGCGCGGTCAGCGCCGTCGCACTCACCGACAACCCGACCACCCCCTCGGGCACCCGGAGGTCGTTCGCGAGCGTGGTCAGGACGCCCGGCGGCAGGAACTCCGCGGTCACCAGCGTGAAGCTGCCGAGGAACATGGTCAGCAAGGCGGGCCAGGCCGCGCGGCGGGACAGGCCCGGGGCGGCGGTGCCGCTCGTCGATGTCGTGGTCATGTCGGATGCAACAGCCGGGATCGGCCCGTCGTGCGACTCAAACGCCACGGCGATCGTCCCGAACGCCAACGTTGGTCGGCTAGGGCACGACGACGAGTTTTCCGATGGCTTGGTCGTTCTCCATATAGCGGTGTGCCGCGACGATGTCGTCCAAGGGGAAGACCCGGTCCAGGTTCGGCCGGTAGATCCCGGCTTCGACCTGGTGCACGACCCGCCGCAAGATGGTCGCGCCCGCGCTGCCCTTGTAGTCGTCGCTGTGGAACGCGGTGAGTCTGGTTCCGGACGGGATCATCGCTATCGGTTCGAAGTCCTGGATCAGCCAGCCGCTGAGCGAGCCGGACATGCAGACCGTTCCACCCCGGCGGACCACGCGCAGCGAGTCTTTGATCGTTTGCGCGCCGACGAGATCCAGAACGTAGTCCGGACCCTCGGACCAGGCCGCGGGCACGCTCGCGTCGGTGCGGACATGGTCGGCGCCCGCCGCGGCCAGCGCCTCGATCTTGCTGTGCTGCCGGGTCGTGGCGGCGATCTCGAGACCGTAGCCGGACGCGATGGACACCGCCGCCATCCCCACCGAGGACGTCGCTCCGCGAATCAGCAACCGGCCCTTGGTATCCGGCGTGATTCCCAGCGCGTCCAGCGATCCCTGCGCGGTCAGGTACGTTTCGGGCAGCGCGGCGAAGACCGCCCAGGGCAGGGTGGTGCTGATCGGTTGCAGCAGCGCGTTCGGCAACAACGCGTACTCGGCGTAACCACCGTCGAAGGCTCGCCCCATCTCCCCCATGACCGCGGCGACGGTCGTTCCCTCCGGCAGCGCGGGGTCGGTCGAAGCCACCAGGATTCCCACGCATTCGATTCCGAGCACCCGCGGAAATCGAACGCTCGGCGAATGTCCTTGCCGGGTCCGCGATTCCGACCGGTTGATGCCCGCGGCTTTCACCTGCACCAGGCTCCAGCCGTCCCGAACGGCCGGAATCGGCAGTTCCCGGATCTCCAGGACCTCCGGGCCGCCCGGACCGACGCACACCGCCGCTCGCATTGTTTTCTCGCTCATGAAACCAACTGTCGTCGGCGGCGACCTTGGCCTGCTACCGATAGAATGCCGACTTATGCTCGTCGGCCGCCAAACCTCGTCGCGACCGGAGCCGGCATCACGGCTCTGGCCGACCGGCGGGATGCACCTACTCCCTTCCGGGAGAACGAGTTCGGAGCATTCCCATCCCCGCGGGCACCTGGTGTACGCGGCCCGGGGTGTCCTCTCGGTGCACACCGAGGCGGGCACCTCGATCGTTCCGGCCAACCGCGTCGCCTGGACCCCGGCCGGATTCACGCACTTCCACCGCGCGCACGGCAACACCGACATGCGGATTCTCTTCCTGCCCGCCGCGCTGGCCCGGCTCGTGCCGGACCGTCCCGGCGTGTTCCTGGTCTCCGGCCTCGCCCGCGAACTCCTGCTCGTTCTCACCGGGCCGCGCAATTTCGAGGACACCCCAGCGGATTTCGACCGCGCCGCCCGCGCTCGCCTGCGGCGCGTGCTCGTCGACGAACTCCACCGCGCCCCCGAACAACCGCTCCAGCTCCCGGAACCACGCGACGATCGGCTGCAAGCCATCGCGCGGACGCTGTACGCACAGCCCGCGGACAACACCTCGCTGGCCGAACTCGGACACCGGATCGGCGCCAGTTCCCGCACATTGAGCCGCCTGTTCCGCAACGAACTCGGCATGACCTTCTACGAGTGGCGCACCCAGCTCCGCATCTATCACGCCCTGGTCCTGCTCGCCGACGGCCACGACACCACCCACGTCGCCCAGGCCTGCGGATGGGCGAACCCCAGCAGCTTCATCACGGCCTTCGCCGACATCATCGGCACCACACCGGGCCGCTACCGGAACGCGTCGGCCGAATAGGTCAGCCGCGCAACCGGACTCGCGCTGTCAACCGGGCATGGCTGATTGGCTCGCGAATCGGCTTGTTACGCAACGGCATCGCGCGCAAGCTGAGGGGGCGATCGTAGCGAGACAACCTGACGGAGTATCCGGATGCCTTCGGTCATCGAATTCAATGTCTGCGCCAGCACCTGCGCGGAGACGCCGCGGCACCTGGCCGAACTGGCCTGGTCCGTGCGGATTTCCGGAGTGGCGTGGAGCGACACCGTCGTGTCCCAGGATTGGGCGGCCGGCCTCGAACTGGCGCGGGTGCGGGCCACCGTGGCCGACGAGGTCGACGTCACGGACATCGTCACCGCCGTCAAGGTGGCCGGACTATGCACCGCGGACGCCGAATTCCTGCGCCGCGGCATCGATGACGGCGACGAGGACGACGCGTGGGACGCGCTCGAGGGGCGTGGAACCGTCCCGCCGGTCAGCGGCGTGCAGGTCGTCAGCTTTCAGCGCCGCCCGTTTCGTTAAGCCAGCTTTCAGCTCCCGACAAGGGGATTCGGCCACACTCCTCGCAGCGATCCGCCTGCGAATCCGGGAGCAGAAACCGATGAAAGTTCGCACCATTACCCCGTTTCTCACCGCGGCGGCCTGTGCCGCGAGCGTTACCGCGGTGGTCACGACCGGTACCGCGCAGGCGGCCGACGACATCCGCTTCGGTTCCCCCAGCGGCAATATCGCCTGCGGGATATTCGGCGAGAACTACAGCGACGAACCGGCGTTCATCCGCTGCGAGATATCCGAATACACCTACACGCCGCCGCCCCGTCCGGCCAGGTGCCTGGCCCCCGACGGCACCCCGTATCCGGGTAGCTATGGAACCGTGGTCTATCTCAGCACGGCCGAGGGCGCGAGGTTCGGCTGCGGCGGCGGGGGCACTCTCGGCAAGGCCACCACTAGTTTCCTGGCTTACGGCGCGACGATCACCTACGCCGGTTTCACCTGCACCAGCGCTCGCGATGGCATCCGCTGCGGCATCGGGTCCGAGTACTTCCGAATCTCCCGTGCCACTTACGAATTCAGCTGACTCGGCAGCACCTTTCCGTCAGTGTCGCGGACGCGGGACGGAATCCACGGCGTGCTCAGGCGGCGTCGTCGCGCCCGCGCGGCTGCGGGCGGACGGGCTCGCCGCAGGGCCCGGGCTGGCGCGGTTCCGCTCGCGGATTGAAGGATTTGCCCGGCCTCGTGTGATGCCGGGTGTCGTTCGGCGAGCCGCGATCGGCCGGTCGTCGGGCCGCGAAAGGATTGAGGGCAGGTGCTGAGAAGCGTGGGTGCATCGCTGTCTCCGGAATCCGGATGGGGACTCTTCGCAACCCCATCGGCGCTGGCTGCCGGGGTTCGGGACAGCTTGTGTGAATGGTACGCGCGGCGAAGCCGCCGATCCGGGTGGTCGCGAGATTTGCTGGGGCGCTGATCAACCCGGGTGTACAGAAGCCGGATTCTCGACTTTCGGCGTATGCCCAGCAGCACCGCATCGGTACCGCAACGATGGGTCGATGCGGTACCGCCGTCAGCCGTCGGCACGAATCGAATCGGGACGCCGGGTGCGACCGCGAACAATTGCCCGGTAACGGTACTCACGCTCGGCCACAACATGGTTGATCTGTGCCAGGAAATGGTTGAGAACAGCGTCCGCCTGCTCGGCCGGAAGAGCTCCGCGAGCCTGCACAGCAGCGATCTGAGACCTCGACGTCCTGGCTGTGACCAGCGAGAACACCAGAGACCTCATGCAATTTCAGCTCGACTCCGAGTCCAGCCCGGTCCTGGACGCCTCCCCCAGGCCGGGACGCCCCGCCTCGCGGCGGTCACCGGCGCACTGGCCCACACTCGGGCAGCCAGCGCTGGATGCGGGCTCACAACAGTCCCCTGCGGCTGCGTACTGAACACATCGGGCCGATGAATCTCTACTGCACCGAAGTCCACCCCGCGACTCCCCTGGACCGGACCCTCGCCCAGCCCTGGCCGACGTCGCGCCTATCGGCATCATGCCCCAACAGGTGTTCAACCACTCCGCGATCGTCAACAGCCATCTACACGCCACCCTCGACAACCGCACCCATCGGGCAAGCAAGGGCGTCCTCGTCCAGGCCCTAATCTGCCCGGTAGGTTGTAGCCACTCCGATGGTGTCGTTGTCCAGCGACACGTATGCCAGCTGCGGAATATGCTGGGCCAGTTGTTCGTACAGCCACTTCGTGACGAACTCGAAGGTGGGGCGCTGGTCGAACAAGTCGGTCCACATGGTGGTGGAGAGACGGTCGGCGTAGTCGTCGAGGAGTTGTTCGAGTGTGTCGGTGTCGATGAAACGGCCGTCTTCGTCGAGTTGGTCGCCGGTGAACTCGAAGGCCGCCCGGAGGGTGACCGCGAAAAGGATCACCGGTGGGCGGCCGGAGGTCTGCCACAGGTGAGAGGCCAGTCCCTGGCGGGCCTTGAACTGGCGTCTCATCTCGACTGTGAACATCGGTCGAACCTATCGAGAACCGGGCCGGTCAGCCGACTTCGTTGAGTTTTCCGGTGGCGACGTCGAAGACGAAACCGCGCAGGGAGGTGGTGGCGGTGATGAAGGGGCTGGCTTCGATGCGGCGGATCGATTGGCGCACATCGTCGTCCAGGTCGGGGAAGGCTTCGGCGGACCAGGTGGGCTTGATGCCGAGCTCGTCCTGGATGGAGCGTTTGAAGTCGTCGTCGGTGAAGGTGAGCATGCCGCAGTCGGTGTGGTGGATGAGGATGATCTCGGTGGTGCCGAGCAGGCGCTGGCTGATCGCCAGGGACCGGATCTCGTCGTCGGTGACGACACCGCCGGCGTTGCGGATGACGTGCGCCTCCCCCTCTTGGAGGCCGAGAATCCGGTAGACGTCGAGCCGGGCATCCATGCACGCGACCACCGCGACGTGCTTACTCGGGGGCAGCGGCAGCGGGCCGCTGAACTGGGCGGCGTACTCGGCGTTGTTGGCGAGATATTCGTCGGTGACTGTCATGGTCGTGTCCTAGCGTCGGTGGGGTGAGGACATGCGAATCTCCGCATCCGACGGTGGCCGAGCGGGCCCACTCGCGCGAGGGATGCGCGCACCGTGAAGTTAACCCTTGATCGATGCCTTGGAATCAACGCGCGGCGGGCGCGTTGTCATGGGTATGACATCGCTATCGGAGATCCCCTTCTCGATCCTGGATCGCTCCCGGGTCCGCCAGGGGCAGTCGCATCCCGAGGCGCTGCGCGAGACCGTCGAGTTCGCACGACTGGCCGAGCAGTGGGGTTACCACCGGTTCTGGGTGTCGGAGCATCACAGCGTTCCCGGGGTGGCCGGGTCCGCGCCGACGGTGCTGGCCGCCGCCGTGGCCGCGGCCACCGAGCGCATCCGGGTCGGCACCGGCGGCGTGATGCTGCCCAACCATCAGCCGCTGGTGGTCGCGGAGCAATTCGGCACGCTGGAGTCCCTGTTCCCGGACCGCATCGATATGGGGCTGGGCCGTTCGGTGGGGTTCACCGACGGCGTGCGCCGCGCACTCGGCCACGGCAAGGACGACGCCGACGACTTCGACGCCCAGCTCGCCGAACTGCTGGACTACTTCACCGTCGGCCGCTCGGGTGTGCACGCCTGGCCCGCCGAGGGGCTGCGCGTGCCCGCCTTCCTGCTGGCGATCGGGTCCGGCGCGGATCGCGCGGCCCGCTTCGGGCTGCCCCTGGTCATCGCGGCCGCCGCCGGCGAGGACGCGATGGTGGCGGCAATCGAGCAGTACCGCAACGACTTTCAGCCCCAGCCTGGCCGCGACGCACCCTATGTGATGGTCTCGACCTCGGTCGTCCTCGCCGATACCGCGGCGCAGGCGCACCGCCTGCTGCTCCCGGAGGCCTGGTCGGCCGCCTACTCACGCACCCGCGGCGAGTTCCCACCCCTGATCGCACCCGAGCAGATCGAGCGCGAACCGATGACCGACCGGCAGCGCGGCCTGTTCGAAGACGCACTGCGCGGCCACATCCACGGCCCAGAAGCCACCGTTCTCCCCGCCCTGGAACGGCTCGTCGCCCGCACGGCCGCAGACGAAATCCTGGTGCACACCAGCACTTACGACCGCGCCGCCCGCCTGGATTCGCACCGCCGCCTGGCCGCCGCGGTGATTCCGGCCGCGGTAGGCGCGGCCTGACCACCGATCACCGGCCGATCGGCACCGTTTCGGCGAGCATCTCGCGCAACCATGCCAGGGCCTGGCAGGCGTCGACCGCCGAGTAGCTGGCGAGTTCCACCTCGCTGGGGCACAGCGTCGGCGCCCAGCTGGGGATCGCCAGCACGGTCATCCCCGCCGCGTGCGCGGAGCGGATGCCCGCGGCCGAATCCTCCACCGCCACACAGGATCGCGGGTCCACACCCAGGGTCGCCGCCGCGTGCAGCCAGGGTGCGGGGTGCGGTTTCGTCGCCACCAGGTCCTCGCGCGCGACGACCACCCGGAGCGGGCGGCGCAGGTCGAAATGGTCGAGGGTGGCGTCGACGAACCGGCGCGGCGAGGCCGACACCACACCGGTCGGCACTCGGGCCGCGGCCGCGTCGAGCAGCGCGGGGACACCCGGCAGCAACTCGACCCGACCCGCCCGGACCTGCCCGATCATCTCCTCGACGCACTCGGCGACGACTCGATCGACCGACTCGGCCCCGCATACCTCGGCGAGATACCGGGCCCAGTCACCGTGGCCGTGGGTGCGTCGGCGGTCCTCGTCGCTCCAGGCGTGGCCGTGGCGGGCGGCGAAGTCGACCCAGCAGCGGTCCCACGGTTCCATGGTCGCGGCCAAGGTCCCGTCCAGGTCGAACAGGACCGCTTCGATCCGCGCGCTCACGCCGGAACGGTCGCCGCGCGCCGCGCGATCAGCTGATCGATGGAGATCAGCGCGAGCCCGTGCGCGTCGGCGAAGGCGCGCAGCGCGGCCAGGCGCATCACCGATCCGTCGTCGTGGCAGACCTCGCTGATCACGGCCACCGGCGACAATCCCGCCAGCCGCATCAACTCCACGCCCGCCTCGGTGTGACCCTGCCGGGCCGCCAAGCCGCCGGGGTGCGCCCGCAGCGGGAAGACGTGCCCGGGGCGCTGGAGATCCCCCGCGCACGTCGCCGGGTCGGCCAGGGCCCGCATGGTCGTGGCCCGGTCGGCGGCGCTGATACCGGACACCACGCCGGCGACCACGTCGACGGTCACCGTGAACGCGGTCTCCTTCTCGTCCTCTTTCACCGCGGTCATCAACGGCAGGCCCAGCAGGTCCGCGCGTTCGGCCGGCATCGGCGCACACACCACGCCGCCGGTGAATCGGATGAAGAACCCGAGCGCCTCGGCCGTGGCGAACTCGGCGGCCATGATCAGGTCGCCCTCGTTCTCGCGCTGTTCGTCGTCGACCACGATGACGGCTCGGCCCGCGGCGATCTCGCGCACCGCGTGGTCGAGCTCGTCGAAGACGACCGCGCGGGACTGCGTGCCAGTGGAAACGGTCATTGTTCAGGACTCCGTCCTGCCTCGGGGATGGAACCACACACCGAGCAGACGCTAACCCGAACCGAGATCGCCGGATCCGCCCTACACAGTCCCGCGATAGACGCTAGGCAGGGCGGATACGCGACCGGAGCAACGCCGTGACCAGCGAACCGCTGTCCAGAGCCGCCGCGTTCACCGCCGCGGACCACTGACTGTTGGTCACCACCACCATCGACTCGGGCCGTGGATTGCCCAGGCAGTAGGGGGCCAGGCGCTGGAAGAACACGGCGGGCTCGAAGACCGCCTCCGGCGGGTGCACACCGGGACGGTCCGGATTCAGCAGGGTGCCCACTGCGAGCGGGATGCCGGTCGCCTCGGCCATCGTCAAGCCCGGGAACTGGCCCAGCGCACACCCGATCGCCGCTCGATCGCCGCCGAGTGTGCCGGTGGCCAACGCGAAAAGCGGTGGCAGGGCGGAGTTGTCGAGCGCGGCGAGCGGGGAACTCGGCAGCACGTTCTCCACCACCGCGGCCACCGTCGCGGCCCGCTCCCGCGAGAGCAGGCCGATGCGCACCGACGAGCCGAGGGCGGCCAGCGGCGCGATGACATAGCGCGGTGCGACCGCGACGTTCACGCACTCCACGATCTGCGGGTACGTCCGGGCCAGGGTCACCGGCTCGGGATGACCGAAGGTCCATCCGATGCCCGGACCGATGCCCGGGTAGTCGATCGTGGTCTCCCGCAACGGTTTCTCGCGGACCTGCGCACCGCCGCGGATCACCGGAATCGGCGTGCTCACCTGCTCGATGCCGTGCACGATCGCCGCGCTCGGCCGCCACGACCGCTCCTGCGGCTGCGCCATCAGCAGATTCCAGCCGGTGACCACCGATTCGACCTGATCCAGCCCGGAAACAGCCTGCCGGGCAAGCAGATTGGCCACACCGGGGCTGGCGCCCATCCCGAGCACCGCGGTCACCCCGGCGGCCACCGCTCGATCGTGCATCTCCAGCATCGTGGCGGTGGGCGCCGGATCGTCGCAGACGTCGATGTAGTTGCGCCCGGCTTCGATCACCGCCGACAGGATCCCCGGCCCGAAGCGGAAATACGGCCCGACCGTATTGACCACCACATCGGACTCCCGCGCCAGCGCGACCAGCCGCTCCTGGTCGGCCACGTCGATCTGCCGTGCGACGGCGACGGAACCGAGCTCGGCGGCGACCGCTGTCGCCGCCGCCTCGGACAGGTCAGCGATCACCAACTGTTCGACCTCCGGCGCGGCGGCCAGCAATCTCGCTGCCGCCCGGCCGATTTCGCCCGCCCCGCCCAGCACCAGTACCCGCATCAACGACTCCCTTCCGCCACGACGCTACCGGGCACCGGCGTGCCGCGGTCCGCATCCGTGGACTGTTTCGATTCCGGCTGCCGCGCACCGGGGAACCACCAATTCAGCCGGTCGGCCAGCGACATCAGCACCGGAACCATGATCAATCGGATCAGCGAGATGTCGATCGCGATGGCGACGGCCAGACCGAAGCCGATCTGCTTGAGCTCGAGCACGTCGGCGACCACCAGCGACCCGAAGACCGCGATCATGATCAGGCCGGCGACGGTGATCTGCGGCGCGACCTTGGCCATCGCGCGGCGCACCGCCTCGGCCGTGTCACCGCAGAGCAGATACTCCTCGCGGATCCGGCGGACCATGAACACCTCGTAGTCCATCGACAACCCGAACAGCACCGCGAACATCGCGACCGGCAGGAAGGCCTGGATGCTGCCGACCCCGGTGAAGTCGAAAAGCGCTTCACCGTAACCGTATTGGAAGACCGCGATGGTGGCTCCCAGCGCGGCGGCGGTGGCCAGCGCGTTCAGCGCGATGGCCTTGATCGGGATGACGACACTGCGCAGGGTCAGCACCAGATAGATCAGCGAGACCACGAGCACCAGCAGCACGACGAGCGGGAACATCCGCGCCGTCTCGTCCGCCAGATCCCGGTACTGCGCCGACATTCCACCCACCGAGACCTCGATCCCCGGCAGTGTCCGCGCACCGTCCCGCAACTCGCGGACCAGCACCCCCGTCTCCGGTGCGTCGACCGGAGCGGACGGCTGGACCAGGGCGAGCAGGCAGCGCGGCTGGGCCGCGTCATCGACCAGCGAGCCGCTGACGGCGCGGCCGATCGGCCCCCTGGTCACGGTCTCGAAGTCGGCGGTCGACGCGTCGAACACCGAGGCCACCGACCGCACACCGGCGCTGCCGCGCAGACCGTCGAGATACCCGCGGACTCCGGCGGCCGCCTCGTTGGTCAGGGTTCGCCCCTCCCCCGCACACGCCGTGAGGTAGATCGGGGCGACGGCCGAACCGCCGAACGCGGTCGCCGCGTTCTCGTAGCCGCGACCCGCGGGCGTCTCCGCCAGCGTCTTGATGCCCAGGTCCAGACCCAGGCGCATGCCGGTCACCGGCAACGCCAGCACGATCAGCACCAGGAACACCGGAATGCCGCACAGCGCGGGCCGGCGCTGCACCAGCCCGACCCATCGATACCACCGGCCATCCGCCGGAGCCGCGGCCTCGGCGGCGGTGGTCCGCGGTCCGAGCCGCCCGGCCAGCACCGCCAGCGCGGCCGGCAGCGCGGTGACCGCGGCGAACATCGAGCACAGCACGACAAGCCCTGCGGCAATGGCTATTTCGCGGAAGACCGGACCGTCGATGATCATGATCGAGCACAGCGACACCATCACGATCACACCCGAAATGATCACGGTGTGCCCCGACGTCCGCAGCGCCCGCGACAGCGCGACGACGACCGTGTCCTCGTCGGATCCGCGCTCCTCCAGTTCCTCGCGGAACCTGCTGATGATGAACAGCGCGTAGTCGATGCCGACGCCGAGCCCGATGATCGTCGCGACCACCAGCGCGAATTGCGACATGCCGACCGACTCCGAGACCACGGCGATGGCACAACTGCTCAGCGCGACACCGAGCACGGCCGAGCCGACCGCCAGCGCGGAAGCGAGCAGCGAGCGCAACCCCCAGACCAGCAGCAGGATCGCCAGGGTCAGGCCGATCGCCTCGGCGCGGGTCTGATCCTCACGCTCGACGTCGGCCAGCGCCTTGTTCAACGGCGTCTCGCCGGTCAGGTCGGCGGTGACACCCGGTGGCAGGCGCAGGTCCGCCACCGTCGCTTCGATCCGGTCGGTGAGCAGGTCCCGGTCCGCCACCGCACCGCGCAGTGCGACCAGAATCATCGCCGTGCGCCGATCGGCGGTGGCCAGCTGCTGACCGACCTGCGCGGTGGTCGGATCGATGATGTCGCCGATATCCGGAATCCCCTGCAGCGCTTGGACGATCGGCCGTACCGATGCCTCCACCGACCGGCCCTCGGCCGCGCTCACCACGATGGCGACCTGCTCGGCGCCCACCCGCGGAAACCGCTCCGCGAGCACCTGCGTCGTCGCCGCCGACTCCGAATCGGAGATCGAATAGTCGGGCAGGCTGAGATGGCTTTCCAGGGCGGTGAATTGGATCCCGCCGACGACCGCGAGAACGGCCCAGCACCCCAGCATCGCCCAGCGGACCCGATAGCACTGTCGAGCCCATCCGGCGGCGAGGCCGCGGCGTGGGCCGCGACCTCCACCGGTGGGCGCACTCGGACGCGACTGCGTCTCCACAATTGTCATCATCAGAACGCGAAGAAATTCTGCTGCTTCATCTCCCGGATACTCTTGCGGAACGCGTCCGCCACGGCATCGAGATCCTCATAGGAATGCGCGTCGCCGAGCATGATCGTATGCAGCTCGGGCAGATACACCCCGTTCAGGCGCATGTAATAGGCCAGGGCCAGCATGGCTTTGATGTGGCTGCCGGCGGCCTGATCCCGGGCCAGCGCCGGCTTCGAATACTCGAATCCGATGCTGAACACGGTGTGCTTGCCCCGGACCTGGGCGCCCACCGCTTCCTCGTCGGCGATCCGCTGCAAATTCGCCCGCAGGTAATCGGTTTTGGCGTCGAGTTCGCGGTAGATATCCGGGTTGTCCCGCAGCTGGGTGAGCACCGCCGCACCCGCCGCCGTCGACACCGAATTGCCGCTGGTGGTGCCACCGCAGAACGCCCGCGTCGCGAAATCCTCGAACGGGTCGTTGGTCGTGCGCGCCGTCTGCATGACCCGGCCGTTGCCGACGACCGCACCGCCGGGCAGCCCGCCGCCGACGATCTTGCCCAGGCAGGTCAGGTCCGGTTCGACACCCGAAAGCGTCTGCACGCCACCGTAAGTGACCCGGAAGCCGCTGACGACCTCGTCGAAGATCAGCACCACGTCGCACTCGTCGCACACGGCCCGGAGCTTGCGCAGGAACTCCGGGTCGTAGTCGAGGTTCATCGAGGGCATCGGCTCGACGACGACCGCGGCCAGCGTCGCGGCGTGCTTGCGGATCCGGTCGATCGAATAATCCGCGCCGTATTGCAGGACCAGGGTGTTCTCGACGACGCCGCGCTGGGCGCCGGCCGAATTGCTTACCGGCACCGGCTCTTTCGGATCACCGCTGTAGCGGAACCAGGACGAGACCATGCCCTGATCGGACCACCCGTGATAGTGGCCCTCGAACTTGGCGACCACGTCCTTGCCGGTGTAGGCCCGCGCGATCCGGGAGGCGGTGAGCACCGACTCGGTACCTGAATTGGTGAAGACCACGTTGCGGTCACCGCCGAACGCCTCGGAGATGATCGAGGCGAGATCCAATTCCGCCCGGTTGCCGATCGCGTTCACCGCGCCCTTGCGCACGGCGTCCTCGATCGCCTCGACGACCGCCTTCGGACGGTAGCCCAGAATGTGCGGTCCGAAGCCGCTCGACAGGTCGATGTAGCTGTTGCCGTCGATGTCGGTGAACCGGCTGCCCTCGGCGGTATCCACGATCAGCGGGTACTCGCTCGGCAGCATGTACCGGTCCATATGGATCTGCGCGATCAGGGCGCGGTCGTCGTCGTTCTTGATCGCCATCGCCTTGGGCATATGGCCCGCGATCTCGGTATCGAAGAGTTGCTTGAGGTCCGAGCTCATGAACGGCGAGAAGCGATCGGTGAACTTGCGCGCGTTCTCCCAGACGTCGATCTCGGGATCGACCGCGCTGACGAAGCCCTCGCCGGTCAGGAAGGCGAGCCCGAGCAGGGTGAACTCCGTGGTGAGGCGCCAATTCGCCGCGCGCAGGACCTTCGTCGCGTCGTCGAAGAAGCCCATCGTCGACCACGATTCGGTCTTCTCTTCGAAGTGGTAGCGCAGCACCGCGGTCAACTGGCGACGGCGGTGCTCCGGGAAGCCGGTCGAATCCTCCGGCGGCACGGTGAACGCCTCGACGAATCGTTCGACCGCCTTGTCCCATTCCTGATGGATGCAGGCGTAGTAGAAGGCCGCCAGATTCCACTTGCTGTCCTCGGACAGCGTGCCGACCAAGCCGTAGTCCAGCATGACGATCTGGCCGTCATTGGTCACCATCATGTTGCCCGGATGCGGGTCGACGTGGAATTCGCCGTGGAAGAACGCCATCGTGTAGATGATGTCCTGCATCCGGCGGGCGAGTTCGCCGCGCGGATAGGTGCACTTCTCGAATTCGGTGCCGGGAATGGCGTCGTCGATGAACTCCATGACCAGGACGTCTTCGGTGCACAATTCCGGATACACCTGCGGCACCCGCACGAAGGGGTGCGCGCGAAAATTCTCCCGGACCCGGCCCTGGCGCTGCGCCTCGATGCGCATGTCGCACTGGTCGACCAGGAACGGGCGCAGTTCGGCGAAATGGCTGACCGCGTCGTAGGACCGGGCCGGCGGGAACAGCTTCTGCACCGTGGACAGCATGGCCGTGGTGGCCGTGGTGCTGGCGACCAGGCGCTCCCGGACACCGGATTTCACGATCTTCACCGCGACGAGCTCACCGGTGTCGAGCCGGGCCCGGTGCACCTGGGCCACCGTGCCCGCCGCGATGGCGGTGGCGTCGAACTCGACCAGCCGCCGGTTCAGCTCGGCGGATCCCTTGTCCAGCAACAGAACACCGGTCTCGGCCGGTGACATGGCGGGCATGTCGGCGAACAGCGCGCGGAACTCGGTGATGGCGTCGCTGTCGAACAGGCCGGTCTGGGTACCCAGAATCTGTCCGGCCTTGGTGTACATCGGGCCCATCCGCACCAGGAACTCGCGGAGGTTCGATGTCACGACCGCCTTGTCGCCGCTGCGGCGGAATTGCCGGTAGCCGCGGGTCCCGTAGTACGGGAGCCAGGTCGCCAGGCGGGCGACTTCCCGAGCGGGCGAGCTCGTCTTCTTCCTCGAATCAGCAGACGTGATGCCATCCAGAACAGCGGTCATTACCTCTCCTCAGGGCATGCGGAACTGAGCCTGGTACGACGACTCCCCCGTACCAGCGCTCGAATTCCCGATCCACGAACATGAATGCCGCGGCCACGCGGCCGCGGATCACGGTAACCCTTTGGCGCCCTTGCCAATTCGGTCCCAGCACCCGGCTCCTACACTGGAGTCCGGGCGCACTTCGGAGTCTGGCATATCAACTGCGTGTTACCCAAGGTTACATTCAATGCGAGTGGGAGAGGTCACAGGTGGATCTGCCGATCGGTCAGAGGGCCGGGTCCTGCTGGGTACTGCATCCCGGAGTCACCGGATCGCCCGCGAGTCTGCGCTGGAGCCAGGCGAATGCGGTCGGCGCACCCCGCAGGCTCATCGACAGATGATCGGTCGTCGCGCCGCGCAGATAGGTGATATCCGCGCCGTCCGCGCAGTAGCGGTCGACGATCGCGTCGGTCGAGGCGATCGGGATCAGCTCGTCGTGGATAGCGTGGTAGACGAACAGGGGCGCGGACGGCGTCGTGCCGCCGAGATCGACAGTGGCGAAGGCGGACTCGGCCGACGGCGTGGCCAGGAAGCTGTCGAACGGCAGCGACAGGTGCTCGCTCAGATCGAAGTCCAGATGCGCGACGACGTTCTCGGCGGCACACCGTTGCCCGGCCGCGCTCAGCAACGCCGCACCCTCCGGGGTCAGCACCCTGCCGAATTCCGTTGCGACAGCGGGTGCGCCACGAAGCAAGCCGGGCAGGATCGCGGGGATCAAGCCCGCCGATCGGCTCGCGTTGACCGCGCGCAGCGCCGATCGGAATTCGGTGAAGAACCCGCCGACCGCGCTACCGGTGATCTTCAGCTCCGGTGCGTAGGCGGCCGCGAGCTGGGCCGCCCAGCCGGTGGCGAGCGAACCGCCGGAGTAGCCCCACAGCGCCGTCGGCGGGTCGGCGGGCAGCCCCGGAACACCGGAATCCCTTGCCGCGCGCAGACCGTCGAGGATCGCGTAGCCGGGCTGGCGGGGCGCGCCGTAGCGACTGTCGGGGCCCTGGTAGTCGGGGATCGACACCGCGAAGCCACCGAGCAGCGCGTCCCGCACGCCGGGGATCTCCGACACGACGGCACTGGCGGTATTCGCGGCGCTGCTCAGCGTCGTCATCGCCTGGGAGGGTGCGCAGTGCGCGGCCGAGGCGTCCTCGGGGAACTGATAACTCAGCAGACCGGCGGCGGCGCCGAGCGGCGCGACGACGGTGGTCACCGTCACCATCGGCGCGCCATCGGCGGTGGTGGTCCGATACAGCAGTTGCCAGGATCGGTGCCGCGCCAACGTGGTTACCGGCAGGAGCGTGACCTGCCGGGTCCGCAATACCGTGCCTGGTTCGGCGCGCTCGAAACCCGGCGGGGCGGCGTAGAAGGGATCGAGTTGATCCGCCGTCGGCGCGGGGGTGATCCGCGCGACGGGTGCGGGATCCGCCGCCGCCGGGACGAGGCAGGCCAGGGCCGTGGTCAGCGATACCGAGAACGTGAGGGCGACGAAGCGGGCCGTGCAACGGCGACTGTGACGATGCACCATGGCTACTTCAGCACTTCCCGGGTGGCCGCGACGACGAGCGCGTTGGCGACGGGTCCGAGACAGACGGTGAAATGATTGGTGTCCGGCGCCATTTCGACGGTCAGCTGGGGCAGCGCGCGCTGGAACTCGGCGACGGTCTCGGCGGGCATGATCGGCGGCGAAGACGTTTCGGCGGTGATGGGCAGCCCCTCCGGCGCGGTGACCAGGTGCACCGGGCAGGTGATGCGTGCGATGTCGCGGCGGAGATAGGGGTCCTCGACCGGGTCGTGATAGGACCGGGCGTCGGCGATGGCCGCGACCGGGCGCAGGCGCCCGCGCACGCCGCCGTCGACCTCCTCGAAATCGGCGCGCAGGGAGCGCTCGATGTCGGCATCCCAGATGGTCCCGATGCCCGGGGCCACCCGCAGCGCGGCCACCGCCAGGTCGAGATCGGGAATGACCATGTCCATGCGGTCGATCGCGCCGAGCAGCACCTGATTGGCCCAGGCGACCGGGTCGGTGCCGGCCGGGAGCAGCGCGAAGTAGCCGCCATCCAGCAGTATCGCGGCCCGGACCAGGTCCGGATGACGCGCGGCGAGCTGCGTCGAAATCCACGCGCCCATCGAGGTGCCGACGACCACCACATCGGTGCGATCGAGAGCGCGCAACACCGCGGCGGCGTCGTCCGCGTGGCGGCGCATGCCGTACCGCGCCGGATCGGCGGGTTTCGAGGACCGGCCCCGGCCCCGGCAGTCGATGGCGAGCACTTCGACGGCACCGTCGAAGGCCTTCGCCAAACCGGCGAAGATCGCGCCATTGCCCGAGAAGCCGTGCAGGGCAAGCACCGTGGGCGCGCCGGGCAGCCGGGCCGCCCAGCGGTCGACATGGATGGTCACGTCCGGCTCGACCTCGACGTGCAGTGTTTCGCTCATGATTGTCCTTCGGTAGGAGTCGGTGTCGTTCAGCGGCCGATGCGCGCGAGCGCTTGCTCGCGCACCCGGCCGCGGCGGGTCTTGCCCGCCTCGTCGCGCAGCGCGCCGCTGACATGTTCGATGGAGTGCGGAAGTTTGTAGGGCACAACCCGTTCCCGCAGATGCGCGATCAGCTCACCGTCGGTGACGGGGGCGCTGACATTGAGCACGGCGTGAATGGTCTGCCCGTAGTCGTTGTCGGGCAGACCGACCACGCAGGCGGCGGTCACGGCGGGATGTTCCTCCAGCGCGCCCTCGACCTCGGCCGGGTAGACGTTCAGGCCGCCGACGATGATCATGTCGGTCTTGCGGTCGGCCAGGTAGAGATACCCGTCCTCGTCGAAACATCCGAGGTCGCCGACGGTTTCCCAGCCGTCGGCCGCGCGCTGCGCGGTGGCGCCGACGTACCGGTAGGGGCCGGCCTGGCCCGCGCTGCGCCGCATCCACAATTCACCGATCGCGCCGGGGCCCAGGACCGAACCGTCCGGGCCACGCACCTCGATCTCGCCCACGACCGGGCGCCCGACCGAGCCGGGCCGCTCGCGCCAGTCGTGACCGTCGGCCAGCACGATCGCGTGCGCCTCGGTGGCGGCGTAGAGCTCGAGCATCACCGCGGGACCGAAGTACCCCAGGCAGAATTCGCGCAGCGCCTGCGGGCAGCTCGCCGCCATGGTGATCACCGTGCGCAGACTCGACAGGTCGGCGCCGGCCCGGACCGATTCCGGCAGCGCGGCAATGCGATTGAGCATGGTCGGCACCGAGTACATCCACTCGACCCCGTGCCGCCCGATCGCGTCGAGCGCCTCGGCCGCGTCGAACCTCGGCAGGACCACTACGTGGCAACCCGCGAGAAGCGCTGCGGCAGTGGTGAACAGCGGACCGTTGTGGGAGAGCGGGCCGGTGGAGAGCAGCACGCCGTGCGCGGGAATCCGCACCAGCTCGCCGAACGCGGTGAGCGCTTCGGCGGTGGCCGGTTCGGTGGAGACGATGAGTTTCGGCCGTCCGGTGCTGCCGCCGGAGGTCGGCGCTTTCAGCCAGGGCGCGATCGCATCGGGCAGCGGGCCGTCGGAGAGCTCCGGCGCGGGCGTGAAACCCACTGGCACACAGGGCCTGTCGGCGATATCGAGCAGCCCGACAACCAGGTCCGGGTCGGCGAGGGTGATGATCGCCTCGAGCTCACGGCGCGGCATCCGGTGCGAGACCGGCTGCGGGGTCGCACCGGCCTTCCACACGGCGAGCACCGCTTCGAGGAACTCCGCGCCCGTCGGCAGGGCGATCGTGACGAACGATCCCTCGCCGACGCCGAGCCGCTGATAGGCCCGGGCCAGCCGGTTGGTGCGGGCTTCCAGCTCCGCGCGGGTCAGCACCGTGCCGGCGACGGTGAGGGCGGCCCGGTCCGGCGCTTGCCGCGCGAGTTCCGCGAAAGCGGCGCCGATCGGTGTGCGACCGGGCGTGGCGGCGGTGTGCTCAGGCATGGTTTCGACGCTCCAGGTGTCGGCGGATGGGGAAGGTGATCACGATGCCCAGGGCGGCGGCGAGCAGGCAGACGGCGGCCGGCGCGATCGGCGAGGACAGGCGGTCGACCAGCCAGAAGGCGATGACCGGCGTGCTCGCTCCGGCGGTGACCGCGCCCTGGTTCCAGGCCAGGGCGGTGCCGGTGTATCGGTGCTGCGGGAGGAACAGCAGCGGCACCGCCGCCAGCACCGGGGCGGCCGCGACGGTGGCGGCGCACATCAGCGCCGTGTAGGCCACCAGCACCGCGGCGAGATGGCCCGAGGTCATCAGGGCGAACGCGGGAATCGCCAGGGCGGCGAAGGCCACCATGCCGATCAGGGTGACCCGCATGAGCCCGAACCGGTCGGCGCACCGTCCGGCGACGTACGCCGCGCCGCCCGAGGACAGGATGGCCACGACCGCGATCCAATACACGGCCGTGGGCGGCAATTCGAGAACCTTGATCAGGTGCACGCTCAGGTAGCCCAGCCCGATGTAGCTCGTGCCGTTCACCGCGATACTGGCGAAGGTGGCCAGGGTCAGGGCCCGGGTGTCCTCGGCCAGTAGGCCGCGCAGGGCGGTCCAGATCCGCGGGTGCTCGCTCTGGGTGAGAGTCTCTTCCGACCGGTTGCGCAGCCACAGGCAGAACAGGCACAGCGGCAGCGTGAGCAGGAACGGCACCCGCCAGCCCCAGGAGGCGAACTGCGCCGTGGGCAGCAGCCACGAGAACAACCCGACCACCGCGCCGGCGGAGGCGAAGCCCACCATGATGCCGATCGTGGAGGCCGCGCCGTAAGCACCGCGCTTACCGGGGTGGGTCGATTCGGCGATGAATGTCATGGATCCGCCGAGCTCGCCGCCCGCGGAGACGCCCTGGATCCCGCGGAACACCACCAGCAACGCGGTCGCCCACACGCCGAGACTCTCGTAGGTGGGCACGAGACCGACGGCGGTACTCGCCAGCCCCATGGTCAGCAGGGTCGCGAGCAGGGCGCGTTTGCGCCCGTAGCGGTCACCGATCTGCCCGAAGATCAACCCGCCGAACGGCCGCAGCAGAAACCCGGTGGCGAACAACAGCAGCGCCGACATCATCGCCGCCGTCGGATCGGAATTGGGGAAGAACAGCGGGGCGATCGTCGCCGCCAGAAAGCCGTACAGCGAGTAGTCGTAGTACTCGATCACCGTGCCGACGCCGCCGGCCAGGGCGGCGCGGCGCGCTCGCGTCCGGTCCAGCGGGGTGGCGGCCGGGAGCGCGCCGGGCTCGGCGACGGGAGCAGAATCTGCGGTCATTGCGGGTTGGTTCTCCAGAACACTCGTCAGCCGGAGCTGAGACTTGCGAGACCGAGGTCACATCGGCCGTGCGACAGTCCCACCGCGCGGATCGGACGAGCAATGAAAACCAACCGTTCGACGTACTTTTTGTGGCCCGGAACAACCCCTAGGTGTTTCGCCGGGGCCGGGCTTTCGCCGGGGCCGGGGCCGGGCGCGACGGTTGCAGGCGCCGGGCCTCGGACGCGAGATACAGATCCACGATGTCCAGTGGCGATTTCAGGTCGCGGCCCAGCAGGGTCATCAGCTTGTTGAGCCGGTAGCGGACGGTATTGGGGTGGCAGTGCAGCGCTTCGGCGACCGCCTCGGTCGAGCCGGCGCTGAGGAACCACGTCCGCAGGGTGTGGATCAGGACATCCTGTTCGGCCTCCGGCATCTCGCGCAGCGGACCGAAGACGTGCTGCGCGATGCCCGCCGCCAGGTCGGGCGAGCTGATGATGAGCCCGGCGACCTGCGCCTCGTCGAAGCCGGTCACCACCTGATCGCCCGCGCGCCCGGCGTCGCGCGCCAGCTGTGCCTGCGCGACGGCGGCCGGGATGGTGCTCAGCCGGGCGAACGGGCGGCTGATCCCCACCCGGCCCAGCCCGAGCCGGGTCAGCTGCTGGGTGAGGCGGTCGAGATCCTCGGGCCGGTGCATCGTGACCAGGCCCAGCTCGAAGCGCGGACTCGACTTCCAGACCGCGTGCAGGGCAACCGCGTTGAGCGCGGTGCGCGATGTTTCCGCGCCGAGCGCGAGCGGATCGGTCACCAGCGCCACGAACGGTCCACCGGACGGGATGCCCAGCAGGGTGGCCACGTCGACGAGGGTCTGCTCGGGACCGGGCTCCCCGCTGAAGAGCATCGTCAACAGCGATTGGCGGCGGCGATCGTCGCGCTGGAACCGCTCGGTCGCGAATTCGTGATAGGTCGCGGCCAGTGCGTGCGCGTGCATGTCGAACGCGGTCCACAGCATCGAGGCCGACCCGAGCAGCGCGCGGCTGGCCCGGGCCGGCCGGTCCGGATCGGGCAGCGCCCGGTCCAGTTCCTCGCAGCCGTCCACGAGTTCCTGCCACAGGTGCATCACGCCGAGCCGGTAACCCGAGAGCACGATCTCGAGCGGCACGCCCTGCTCGGCGCGCCGCCGGCCGGTATTGCGCGGCCCCGACAGCGACTGGACCCGGTTCAGCTGCACGCTCTCGACGATGACCTCGATGTTGGCGTGCACCGCGGCGACGAGTTCGGCGCGCGTGATCAGGGTCGCGTAGACCGGCTCCTGCTCGCGCAGCTTGTCCGCGATCTCGCCGGACAGCTCGTCCAGGCGGGCGCTCAGGTCTTCGCAGACGGTGGCCAGTCGCTCGTCGATCACGGCCGGGCCGAGGGCCTCGCCTTCGGTCATGCGATGTCGCTGGACAGTGTCACGGTTGACCTCTTTCGCCTGATGAGCGCCCCAGCATAGGCCGACCGGCGGCCGGAGCCGGGCAAGATCGTCAGGCCGGGTGCTCGACGATCGCGCCCGGGCAGCGGTCGCCGAGGGCTTCCAGGATCGCGGCGATCACGGTGGGGTTGGTCAGCTCGTCGGCGTGCGGGCCGCCGTCGATGCCGGTCGCCACGCAGGAGCGGCCGCGCAGGGGGCGGTTGTCCAGCGGCGAGTGGAAAATGGACGAGTCGTCGGCGATGGTGCGCAGCGTGGTGTAGGAGACCGCGCCGGGAGTGTCGCGACCGTCGTTGAGCGCGGCGAGAAACGCGCTCGTGGGGCACATTTCGCCGCCGGCGGTGAGCGGGAGGACGCAGGTCGGGTACCACCCGTACTGGCCGGTGCCGACGGAGACGTAGTGCGCGGTCACCTCGTAGCCGCCGAGATGCTTGACGAAGTAGCGGGCGGAGAGCCCGCCCATGCTGTGGCCGACCACGTCGACCTTCGCGCCGCCGTGCTCGCCCGAGGCCCGGCGCGCGGTCCGCGAAATCGCCTCCGCGTTGGGGATATTCGACTCCCCGGGAAGATCGACGACGTAGACCGGGTGGCCCTCGTCCGCCAAGGCCGACCGCAGAGCGTCGGACCAGTCCGGGTCCAGCGGTATCGCCCCCTGCGCGGTCCATCCGTGCACGATCAGCACCGGGTTCGCGGCGGGCTCGGCGGCCGCGGTCGCGGGCACCGCGGCCATTCCCACGAGCACTCCGAGCGCACACGCCGCACGCGTCACGGTCTCGGCCACACCGTCGACCCGGATCATGTCGAACTCCTCACGCTCTCGCTCGCCCGGTATTTCCGATGCGCCGCAACAGGTTAGACCCTGCGCACCCGGGTGGTGACCGCGGTCACCGGCGTACCCCGCCGGTTCTCCGGACGCAACCGGGCGAGCGGGACGTCGTCGCGGTCGACAAGGGTCGAATGCGGTTCGCCGGCGGCGAAGGCGTGCCGTTCGCCCCATTGGCGCAGGCTCACCACGAGGGTGAACAGGTCCTGGCCCGCCTCGGTGAGCTCGTAACGGTGACGTTTGCCGCCGGGGACCGGAGCCGTGGTGAGGATGCCGTGGTCGACGAGCGTGCGCAGCCGGTCGGTGAGGATGTTTCTGGCGATACCGAGGCGGCGCTGGAATTCGGTGAAGGCCGCGGGCCCCTCCATGGCGTCGCGCACGATCAGCAGACTCCAGCGGTCCCCCACCAGGTCGACCGCGCGCGCGACGGGACAGGTCGGGTCGGTCCACTGCTGATCCGTGGTCATCGAACTTCCTCCAATCGGTTGCGATTTGAAACCATTATGCCCTACGGTTCAAAATGGTTTCGTTTTGCTACCAATTTCGGGAGGTGTTGTGACGACGGGAGTTACGCGGTCGCAGCGAGGGCTGCTGACGCTGGTGTGCGCGGTGGCGGTGTCGACGATCTACGCGATCCAGCCCGTGCTGACCGCGGCGGGGGCCGAATTGGGCTTGGTGCGCGCGGCACTGGGCACGCTGGTCGCCGCCGGGCAGATCGGCTATTTCGCCGGGCTCGTCCTGCTGGTCCCGCTCGCGGACGTGCTGGATCGCCGGCGGCTCATCACCGGATATCTGGCGCTGACCGCCCTCGGTGCCGCCCTCACCGCCGTCGCGCCGAACGGAGTCGTCGCCGTGTTCGGGCTCGCGGTCGCGGGCTTGTTCGCGGTGGTGGTTCAGGTGACTGTCGCCTATGTGGCCGCGCGTTCGGCGGCCGAGGAGCGCGGGCGGGCCATCGGCGCGGTCACCTCCGGCGTGGTGCTCGGCATCCTCGGGGTGCGGATTCTCGCGGGCGTCCTGGGTGACTCCGTCGGCTGGCGGGCCGGGTACGCGGTACTCGCCGTGCTCTGCCTCGTACTCGCCGCGCTCGTGCACCGAACCCTCGACCCGGACCCGAGAACTCCCGGCGCACGCTATATCCAGGTGCTGGCCTCGATGGGCCGGCTGGCGCGCACGGATCGCCTGTTCCGCACCCGCGGGCTGATCTCCTTCTTCCTCTTCGCCTCCTTCGGCACGCTGTGGAGCGGGCTCGCCCTGCCGTTGGCCGCCGAACCCTGGAGCTTCGGCGCCACCCAGATCGGCCTGTTCGGCTTGGCGGGCCTGGCCGGTGCGCTGGGGGCCGCCCGGGCCGGGCGGTGGGCCGATTCCGGTCGGGCACAGGCGATCACCGGTTACGCGTTGGTACTGCTCAGCGTCTCGTGGCTGCTCATCGCCCGGACCGAGCCGAGCCTGTGGTCGCTCATCGCCGGCATCGTCCTGCTCGACTTCGCCGTCCAGGCGGTGCACGTCAGCAGCCAGCACCTGCTGACCGCGGCGCAGCCGCGGCGCGCCGGCAGCGTCATCGGCGCCTACATGGCGTTCTACTCGCTCGGCTCCGCGGCGGGCGCGCTCACCACCGCCTGGGCCTACAGCGCCCGGGGCTGGCCGGGTTCCTGCTGGGCCGGGGCCGGCTACGCCCTAGCCGCGCTCGCGGTGTGGGGACTGGACCGAGTCCGGGCGCGCTCCGGCGGCCCCGGATATGCGAGGCTTCCGAATGCGCGGAATGGAGGTAAGGATGCCCGGAGCCAGCCCGGCCACGCAGTCCGCGGCCGGAACTCGACTGAACCGGCGGGGCCGCGAAACTCGGCAGCGGCTGCTCGATATCGCCATCGAGTGCCTCGCGGCGGGGTCCGGTGAACCGCTGTCGGCGAACCGGGTGGCGCGGTCGGCCGGGGTCAGCTGGGGCACGCTGAAGCATCAGTTCGGCGATCTGGACGGGTTGTGGGCCGCGGTGCTGATCGAGCTGACCGAGCGCAGCGGCGCGAACAGCCCGGACAACTGGCCGGTGTTCAGCGGCCCGGTCCGGGAGCGGGTGCGGGCGATGGTGGACGCCATCTGGACCATCCTCGGGACACCCGAGGGCCGCGCGGTCGAGACGCTGCGCGCCGGTCTGCCCCACGATCGGGACGACCGCCTCGCGCTGTTCCCGCGCACCTCGGCGGCCATGGCGGGATACGAGGACGCCTGGCTCCGGGCCTTCGAATACTCGCTGGCGGATCTGCCCCTCGATCCGGCGAAGGTGCGGCGGACGCGGTGCCTGATCCCGCCGGCCATACGCGGCATCAATAACGAGCGCCGCCTGACCTCCGCGGCCGATCTGGCCGACGCGCTCGGCGGGCTGATCGACGCGACCACGGCTTACCTGGAGTAACTCTCATTCATTGAGAACCCTTGTTGACAATCGGCGGCGCGACGGCCGATGGTTACCCGCAGCTTTCGCACAGTTGTCAGGAGTGACCGATGTCTCAGCCCGAATCCATGCGACTACAGCGCAGCAGCCGCGACACCAGCACGCTGATGCCGCGTCTCACCGAATGGCTGAGAGCCCGGCTACCGGACGGCGCGGAACCGAGCGTCGCCCTGCGGTCCGGCATCGACAGCAACGGCATGTCGGCGGAGACCCTGGTGCTGGATCTGACCTGGACCGCAGACGGCGGCGCGCAGACCGTCGGCCTGATCGGCCGGATGACGCCCGCCCCGGGCGACTTCCCGATCCTCGAAACCTATGACCTGCCGGCACAATTCGACGCCATGCGGCTCGTGGCCGAGACCAGCGACGTCCCGGTCCCCCGGGTGCGATTCCTCGAACCGACCGGCGAGGTGCTCGGCACCCCCTTCCTGCTGATGGACCGCATCGACGGCTCGGTCCCGCCCGACGTCATGCCCTACACCTTCGGCGACAACTGGCTCTTCGACGCCACACCCGAGCAGCGACATCGCTTGCAGGACAGCACGATCGAAGCGCTGGCGCAGTTGCACGCCATCCCCGACGCGGCGGCCACCTTCGGCTTCCTGGATCCCCGGCACCCGGGTTCGAACCCGCTGGAGCGCACCCTCGAGCGCGCCCGCTCGTGGTACGAGTTCGCGGCGCGGGACAGCGGACGCTCACCGCTGGCGGAGCGAATCCTGGTGTGGCTCACCGCGAATCTGCCCGACCAGTCGAGCGGCGAGACCGTGCTGTCGTGGGGTGACGCCCGCATCGGCAACTGCATGTACCGCGACTTCCGGCCCGTCGGAGTGCTCGACTGGGAACTGGCCACCATCGGGCCCCGCGAACTCGACCTGGCCTGGCTGGTGTTCGCGCACCGCGTCTTCCAGACGATCGCCAACACCTACGGCCTGCCCGGCCTGCCGGACTTCCTGCGCGAGGAGGACGCGAAGACCGCCTACGCCGCGTACTCGGGCACGCAGGTCGGCGACCTGACCTGGTACACGCTGTTCTCCGCGCTCAACTATTGCATCGTCTTCATGCGCTCCGGCGGCCGGCAGGTCCACTTCGGGGAGATGGCGCGCCCCGACGACATCGAGATCCTCTTCCATCACAAGCCGCTCGTCGAGACGCTGCTCGCCGAGATCGGCGCCTAAACCACACCGAACCCCTTCGAGGAGAAGAACTCTCGTGATCGAGCAACTGAACGAACTGGCCTACTACTGCGTCACGCGGCACCCCGCCGATGCCCGCGTGCTGGTCCCCGAAGCCCGCACCGCCGAGGAGATCGGCCTGGGCTCATGCATGATCGGCGAGCGCATGACGGTCAAGGATTCCGCGGTGCTGTCCGGCGGCGTCGCCGGGTGCACCACGGATTTGGGGATCGCGGCGGCCGCGACGAATCACCACACCCGGCACCCGATGGTCACGGCCACCATGGGTTCGACGATGCAAGCCATGACCGAGGGCCGGTACGCGATGGCGTT
The DNA here is from genome assembly GCF_040654295.1 of Nocardia sp. NPDC050712. NCBI lineage: Bacteria > Bacillati > Actinomycetota > Actinomycetes > Mycobacteriales > Nocardiaceae > Nocardia > Nocardia sp. NPDC050712. Next base: position 86,801 of record NZ_JBFAHT010000002.1, on the reverse strand, counting down.
CGGCCGTGGCATGGCGGCCAATTGGAAGGCGATCGGCCTGCCCGCCGTGACCGAGGCCCAGCTGCGCGACTTCGTCGGCATTCTGCGCCGGCTCTGGGCCGGGGAGACCATCATCGATCACGACGGTCCCGCGGGTTCCTGGCCGGTGCTGTACCACCAGAACGGGCTGGCGGACGCACCGCCGATCGGCTTCGTCGCGGTCGGCCCGAAAACGCTCGAACTCGCGGGCGAGATCGGCGATTTCGTCATCCTGCACACCTTCTTCTCCGACGAGGCGACCACGAAATCCGTTGCGGCGGTGCGCCGCGGGGCCGAACGCGCCGGCAAGGACCCGGACAGCGTCCGGATCTGGTCCTGCCTGGCGACCGCGAGCGACGCGCTCTCCGCGGAAGATCAGCTGCGCCGCAGAACCGGTCGTCTGGTGACCTACCTACAGGCCTACGCCGATGTGCTGATCACCGCCAACGGCTGGGATCCGCAGGTCTGGGAACGTATCCGCGGCTCCCAGCTGTTTCTCGACGCCGCCGCGGCCGGGCCGATCGATGCCTCCGCCTCCGTCGAGGTGCTCGAACAATTCGACGATCTCATCCCGGACGAGTGGCTCGCCTCGGCCGCGTACGGGACACCCGAGCAGTGCGTGCGCAAGATCTCGCGCGAACTCGATCTCGGCTGCCACTCGGTGATCATGCACGGCGCGAGCCCGCACGAACTGTCCTCGGTGGTGGACGCCTATCGCGCCAACCGCCCCGCACTGCGCCGGGCGGTGGCGGCCAACCCCGGAAAGTTCCGCTGATCAAGGGATTGCCAATCCGGGCACGAGCTCGCGTTGGCCTGGGAAACTCACATGCAGTCCGTATTCGGATACGCGATGTATGAAAGCAGGCAGGGATGACAATCTCGGCGGAAGTCGTCGTTGTCGGCGCCGGCGTCGCCGGCCTGGTCGCCGCCCGGGATCTGGTCCGCGCCGGCGTCGAGGTCGCGGTGCTGGAAGCGCGCGAGCGGGTCGGCGGGCGCTTGCTGAACGACGAACTCCCCGGGGGCGCGCCCATCGAGGTGGGCGGGCAATGGGTCGGGCCGGGCCAGGATCATGTGCTCGCGCTGCTGGACGAGCTCGGCCTGACGACGTTCCCCACCCATGTGGCGGGCCGTCATATCGCCGAAATAGGCACGCGCCGTTCGGAATACCGCGGCCGGATTCCCAAGTTGCCGCCGCTGGCCCTGGCCGACATCGCCCAGCTGCAATGGCGCCTGGACCGGATCGGCCGCCGGGTCGCGGCCACCGACCCGTGGCTGGCGGACCGGGCCGATGTGCTGGACGCCCAGACCTTCGCCACCTGGCTGGCCCGCGCCGGGCACACCGGCGGCGGCCGCTCGTTCTTCCGGGTGATCATCGAGGCCGTGTTCTCCGCGGAGCCGGAGGACCTCTCGGCCCTGTGGGTCGCGCACTACGTCGGCGCCGCGGGCGGACTCGACGCCTTGATCAACACCGCGGGCGGAGCCCAGCAGGACCGCATCGTCGGCGGTTCCCAATCCCTGGCGCTGGCGCTGGCCGCCGAACTCGGCGACCGGGTGACGCTCGGGGCCCCGGTCACCGAAATCGCCTGGGACGACGCGGGTGTGCGAGTCACCGCGGGCGCGACCACGGTGCGCGCCCGCCGTGCGGTGATCGCCGTGCCGCCCCCGCTGGCGGCGCGTATCCGCTGCACACCCGGCCTGCCCGGTGACCGCGACCAGCTCGTGCAGCGCATGCCGATGGGGCGGGTCATCAAGATCAATGTCGCCTACGACGAACCGTTCTGGCGCGGTGCGGGTTTGAGTGGGCAGGCCAACAGCGATCGGCGGCCCCTGGGCACGGTGTTCGACAACACCCCGCCCGAAGGAGCCCCGGGTGTGCTCGTCGGGTTCCTCGAAGGACGCCACGCCGACATCGGGGCCCGCATGGACCTGCCTGAACGACGCGCGCGGGTACTCGACGACCTGGCCGGCTATTTCGGGCCACCAGCCCGCAAGCCGATCGCCTACATCGAACGCGACTGGGCCGAAGAGGAATTCAGCCGCGGCTGCTACGGCGCGTTCACCACCCCCGGCACCCTGACCCGCTTCGGGCCGGCCCTGCGCGCGCCGATCGGCCCACTGCACTGGGCCGGCACCGAAACCGCCACCCGCTGGGCGGGATACATGGACGGCGCCGCCGAATCCGGCCATCGCGTCGCCCGGGAGATCACCCGGGTCGGTCAGTCGAAAGTGCAGCCGGTGACGGGCTTTCCGGCGAGCCGATCCAGCAGGTAGGGAATCACGTTGTCGAGGAAGCCGTCGATCAGCTCGGGACCGAAATGGTTGGGAATGGTGGCCCCGGGCAGGATCGGCGGGAGGTGGTTGGTCCGGAAGGTGACGGTCGCGCCGCGACCGCACCAGTCCTCGGCCATCCGTCGCACCTGGCCGTAGGGGATGGTGTCGTCGTTGACGCCGCTGGTCACCAGGACCGGGACCGCCGGGGCGCGCAGGCCGATGCGCTGGGCGTCGAGAATCGCCGCCGACTCGGGGACTTCGCGCAGATGGTCCGGGAGCGGTCGCCCGTCGACGGTGAGCGCGGTCGACCGCAGGAACGGCTGGCGCAGAATGACATCGCCGATGCACTCGCCGGCCAGGGTGTCCAAGGTCGCGCGGCCCTCCGGAGTGGTGCGCCGGTCCACTTCGGCCGACAGCGCGGGATAGCGGGCCCGGAATCCGTTGAGGGCGAACCCGATCGCACCGCCGATGAGGTTGCCGCTGTCGATCTGGCCGATCACCGCGGTGAGGTCGGCGGGCGGGGCGCCCGCCCACACGCCCTTGAGATTCAGCTCCGGGGCGTACTCCGGCTGCAGTTCGGCCGCGGCGGCGGTCGCGCCGCCGCCCTGGGAGTAGCCCCAGAACGCCAGCGGCGTAGCGGTTCCCGTGCCCGCCAGGTTCGCGGCGGCCCGGGCGGCGTCGAGGACCGCGTGCGCGGATTCCACCCGGTTGACGTAGGTGTGGATGCCCGGGGTGCCCAGGCCGATGTAGTCGGTCAGGAAAACGTTGGCGCCCAGGGCACTCCACGCCGCCAGCGCCACCGCCTCCTGGTTCGGCGAGATCGAGCGCCGGTCGAGGTCGACCACGAAACCGGTCGACACGGCGACCGACGCGGCGCACTGGTCGCCCTGACCGGTGGTGCCGGGTGCGATCACGATGGTCGGGCGCTCGCCCCCGCCCTGCCACGGGCGGGTGCCCGCGACGAAAGCGCCCGTCACCGCCGTCGGCGAACCATCTTGCAGCTGTGAGGTGTACATGACGAGCTGCCCGGGCACCGGCCACTGGCCGCGCTCACCGGGCGGGGTCGCGAAGATCGACGCCGGCTGGGTCTTGATGATCGATCCCGGCGTGGCGGCGAAATCGGCGGGCGGGTAGTAGAACGCGCTGACCGGGTCGGCGGCGGCATCGGTTGCGCCGGTGGCGATTCCGGTCGCCGCCGCGAGGCAGGCGAAGGCGGTGACGACGGCCCGGCGACGTAGGCGGGGTGCAGGCATGAGGTTTCTCCAGGTATTCGGTCAGGTCAGATCGCGGAACCGACGTCGTGGGCGACGAGGTTGTCCAGGGCGCGTTCGGCGACGGCCGCGATGGTCATGGAGGGATTGCAGGCGGCGGCGTTGCCGGGCAGCAGCGCGCCGTCGACGACGTAGAGACCGCGCTGACCGAGCACCCGGCCGTCGAGATCGCAGACGGTGCCCATGCAAGCACCCCCCAGCGGATGCCAGGTGGACGGGAACAGCTCGTTGGTGTCGGTGAGAGTGCTTGCGGCACCGGCGATTCGATGGGCCGTCGGGCCGATGAAATTGTTCTGGATGTAGGTGTCGCCGTCGGCGGGCCAGTGCAGCACCGCGTCGTCGGAGCCGGAGTCGTAGCGGTAGCTCCCGCGGCTGGCGCTGACGCCGTAGCCGACCATCATCGTGCTGTGCGTCTCGACGCCGGTCGGCGGCGTGGAGGCCTGGATCAGGGTGTGGGCGCTGTGCGGGTCGTCCCAGAGCAGGCTGCCGTAGACGACCGGACCGCCCTGTGCCACACCGAAATCGGCGGCCGGATTGGTCCAGAGGTAGATGCGGTCGGCATTGGTGCCCCAGCCCTCCCCCACGGCGTCGGGCAGATCGGGAATCTGGCCCTTGGCCGCCGCGCGCACCAGCAGGCGGGTGGTGTTGATGCTGCCCGCCGCCAGGATGAGCGCGGTGGTGGTGAGGATCTTGTTCTCGACCACCGTGCCGGTGGTGTCGATGCGGTCGACGTGCACGAGCCAGCGCCCGTCCGCGGCCCGCTCGACCGCGGTGACCTGATGCAAGGTCTCGACCCGGACCCGTCCCGTCGCCTCCGCCTGCGCGATGTAGGTGACATCGACCGAGTGCTTGCCGCCGTTGTTGACGCCGAGGGCGCCGTCACCGTTGGTGTAGGAGGCCTTCATTTCGCCCCGGAGTTCGGCGAGCGCGAAGTCCCAGTCGATCGGCATGGGGATCTTGGTCAGCGGCAGTCCGGCCCGGCGCACGTGCTCGGCGAAGATCCGCGGTGCGGCGTAGGTGGGGCTGTCGATGAGCTCGTCGGGCGCGACGGCGAGGCCGAGCATGCGCTCCACCCGCCGGTAGTGCACCCGGTCCATGGTCGCCCAGTCCAGCTCCGGCGGCAGGTGCGCGTTGAAGACCGCTTCCGCGGGTTGCAGCGACATGCCCTGGTAGATCAGGGATCCGCCGCCGACGCCCGCCGCGCACAGCGCGGTCATGTTCACCCCGGGCACGGCGTCGATCAGGCCGGTGTAGCGCTCGACGTCGAGGGTCTTGCCGAACGGGCTGCGCATCGAGTCGTGCCAGAGCATGCGCCGGTCCGGCGCGGTCGGGTGCGGAAAGGTGTCCGCGCCGGGGCCGGTCGGCCAGCGGATCCCGCGCTCCAGCACGGTGACCGGAACGCCGGCCTGGGCCAGGCGCAGCGCGGCCACGCCGCCACCGAACCCGGAGCCGACGACCACGACGCGATGTTCCTCGCGGGTGAGCGGAACCGAGCGCCGGGAGGGTGCGGGCGTGGCCCGCGCGACCGGCGGGCCCAGGAGCATCGCTCCGGCCGCCGCCGCTCCGGTCAGCAGTGACCGGCGCGTCAGAGATGGCATCAAGAACTCTCGAATCGTCCAGACGAGGCGAGTAACACGGTTACTCGAATAACGGCGTTACTGTAGCGGGGTGAGCAGGGAGACGGAAGAGGCTCTGAGAAACCGCATCGTCGAGGTGGTGCGCGCACAGCTGGAAACCGAGGGCTACGACGCCGTCCAGCTGCGCGGAGTCGCACGTCAGGCCCGGGTCTCGCTGACCACGATCTACAAGCACTTCCCCACCCGCGACGAGCTGATCGTGGCCGCCCTGCAACAGTGGATGGCCGAAAACGCCTATGTCGCCATCGAATACCCGCCGCCGGGCGAGACGATCTACGACGGGCTGATGCGCGTCATCCGGCATGTGTTCGAACCGTGGGAGCGGCATCCGTTGATGCTGCGGGCCTACCATCGCGCGCGCACCGGGCCCGGCGCCGAGCGGCTGGACAACCAGGGGCTGGACGCCGTGCTGCCGGTGGTCGGGGCGGTGCTCGCCGGGGCCGAGCAGACCTACCTGCTCGACATCGCCACCATCGCGTCCAACATGGTGTTCGCGCTGCTCGCGCAATGCGCCGACGGCACGCTCGAGGTCGCCCAGGCGGTGCCGTTGATCGAGCGTGCCGTCTACCGCCTGACCTCCGACAATGTCGCCGACGCGGCCGCGGCCGTCGCCCGGCGCGAAGCCGGCGAGGCGGTCGCGACACCCCTCAGCCCGGAGATCGCCGCGCCGTACCGGCGCGCCTAGAACACGAAGCGGCGCAACGCCAGGAAGCGCAGTCCGCCGACCACCGCCATCACGACCAGGATCGCGCCCGCCTGCGTGAATTCATCGAGGCCCGGGGCCAAGCATTCGAGACCGGCGAGCGCGGCCGTGCTCACCAGCAGGCCGAGCAGCGCGAGCCCGCCGCCTTCGACCTGTGCGCTGAGCCAGGTGACCCGCCCGGCCGCCCGGAAGGTGAGGTGCCGGTGCAGTTCGTTCGCGATCACCGTGCTGAGAATGGAGCCGGCGAGATTGGCGAGCATCGGGCCGACCGTGTGCAGGGCCGTGAACAGCACGACGTAGGCGATATTGCTGGCGCCGCCGACCAGCGCGAAGCGGATCAGCTGGGCCAGGACGTGCTCGCCGCGCAGGAACAGCGCCGCCCGGGCGATCCCGTCGGTGCGCGGCATCGAGAAGGAACCGGCGATGCCCTCGAATCCGGGCGCTGCGATTGCTGTGCTGTTCACACCGATACTGTCGCGAGCCGCGCTTACACCGCTCTGACACTGCGCTGACACGAGAGCTGACACGCGCCACTCGCCGATTACCGCTGCGAACGAGCGTCTGAGTCGCTAGGGTCCGAACAGCCCGCAACAAGTGCCTGAACCGCGCCGGGACACGTGCCCGGAGCCGACAGGACCCGACCACATATCGACGGAGCGACGCCATGATCGAACACCCGGAGCACCCGGAAGCCCAGCCGCCGTCGCGGGGGAACCGGGTGGCCCTAACGGTCCTCGCGGTGCTCATCGTGGCCGCGCTGGTGACCGCGGCGATGTCGGTCGGCTAGCCGCCACGCTTGGATGACGATCGGCTGGGTATCGACCCGGCATGGCGATCGCGCTGAAGCGGGCGGTAACCACCCCGCTGCTGTACTTCTTCATTCTCGGCGACATTCTCGGCGCCGGGGTATACGTCTTGATCGGATCGATCGCCGGGGAATCCGGCGGGGCGGTATGGCTGCCTCTGCTGGTCGCGCTCGGGCTGGCCACGCTCACCGCCGGCGCCTATGCCGAATTGGCGACGAAGTACCCGCGCGCGGGCGGCTCGGCACACTATGTGACCACCGCGTTCGGGCCCGCCGCCGGATCGTTCGTCGGCTTCTGCATGCTGGCCGCCGGCGTGGTGTCGGTGGGCGCGCTGGCCCGCGGGTTCGCCGGGGACTATCTCCAGGCGCTGGTCACGCTGCCGACGCTGGTCGTCGTCGTGGTCTTCCTGGTCCTGCTGGCCGCGCTCAATATTCGCGGCATCAAGGAATCGCTCGGGGCCAATGTGGTGGCCACGCTGATCGAGGTCGGCGGCCTGGTCCTGATCATCGGGCTCGGGGCCTGGGTGATGCTGCGGGGCGACGCGGATCTCGGGCGGCTGACCCAGGTGGGCACCGCCGAGCACGGTGCGGTCGGCGCGGTGCTGGCGGGAACGGTTTTGGCGTTCTACTCCTTCGTCGGCTTCGAGACCTCGGTGAATCTGGCCGAGGAGGTGAAAGATCCGCGGCGGTCCTATCCCCGGGCACTGTTCGGGGCGGTGCTCACCGCCGGTGTGGTGTACATGCTGATCGGCGTGGTGGCCAGTGCGGCCGTGCCCACCGACGTGCTGAGCGGATCGAGTGGGCCGCTGCTGGAAGTGGTGCACGTCGCCGGCGGCATGCCCGACTGGCTGTTCAGCGTGATCGCCCTGGTGGCGGTGGCCAACGGCGCGCTGCTCACCGGCATCATGTCCTCGCGGCTGGCGTACGGAATGGCCAACGATGGACTGCTGCCGGCCGCGCTCGCCCGGATTCTGCCGCGCCGACGCACGCCCTGGGTCGCGGTTCTGGTGACCTCGGCGGTGTCGTTGCTGCTCGCCCTCACCGGTGAAGTCGATTCGCTCGCGGCCACTTTGGTGTTGCTGCTGCTGTTCGTCTTCGCGAGCGTCAACGCGTCCGTGCTCGTCCTGCGCCGGGAAACAGGCGAACCCGGCCACTTCCGGATTCCCACGATCATCCCCTGGCTCGGCCTGGCCTCCTGCCTGTTCCTGTTCACCCGCATCGAGGGCGAGGTCTGGGTGCGCGGCCTGATCCTGGTCGCGCTGGGTGTCGTGCTCGCGGTCGTGAACGGGGTGCGCGCCCGCCGGGACGGTGCCGAAAAGTCCGGAGAACCACTATCGAGGAGGAATCTCATGTCGGAGAAAAAGGATTCGCACGACGAGGACAGCAACGAGCCGAAGGGCGGACGGCCGGGCCCCACCGATCAGGGTCGACAGGGTGGGATGGCCACCCGGGAAGTCGCGCCCGAGCTGACCGAACCCGAGGGGGCGCAAGAACCGCCGGACCGGCGCTAGATCGTCTTCGCTACCGCGTCCCGGAAGTGCTCGGCCAAGTCGAGCGCTGCCGCCTCTTCGGGTGTGCACCAGGCATGATCGTCGTGCTCCTCGGGGTTGAGCAGGACTGGGGCACTGCCGCTTTCGGACCCGTCGAACACCCGCGCGTGAATGCGTAGTGGGCGTCCCGCGACGTCCATCCAAGAGTGCGCCGAACGCTCGGCGGTGATCTCGATGCGCAATCCGGTCTCCTCCGCCACCTCGCGGATCGCGGCCTGCTCCGGCGCCTCGCCCGGTTCGATCCCGCCGCCGGGTAGCTCCCAGCGGCCCGCCAGGAACACGCCGGGTGCGCGGCGGAGCAGCAGGACCGCGCCGGCGCGTTCGATCCGGCAGTACACCAAGTGCTTCTCGCTCATCGGACGATCATGCTCGGCGGGCCCGCGAATCGCCCAGCCGACGGTCTGACCTGCATGATCGGGCCAGGGCAGGTCCTATCCTGGTCCCGGTCCGCAGTAGTTCTACAGCGAAAGCAGGTAGATCGTGACCACCCTCGCCGACATGCTCGTGCGCGACCTGGTCGCCCTCGGCGTCTCCCGGATCTACGGGATCGTCGGCGACAGTCTCAATCCCATCGTGGACGCGGTCCGCCGCGCCGAAGGGATCGAATGGGTGCACGTGCGGCACGAGGAGGCGGCGGCGTTCGCGGCGGCCGCCGAGGCACAGCTCACCGGGAAGCTCGCGGTGTGCGCGGGCAGTTGCGGGCCCGGCAACCTGCACCTGATCAACGGACTGTACGACGCGCACCGCACGGGTGCGCCGGTGCTGGCGATCGCCTCGCACCTGCCGCTGACGCAGATCGGCACGGGCTTCTTCCAGGAGACGCACCCGCAGCAGCTGTTCACCGAGTGCAGTCACTACAGCGAGCTCATCTCCGCGCCCGAACAACTACCCCGCTTGCTACGCATCGCCGTGCAGACCGCGCTCGGCGCGGGCGGAGTCTCGGTCCTGACCATCCCCGGCGACGTCAGCTCGCAGGACGCCCCGGCGCCGCAGGCCGAAGCCACACATCTGGCCGAGCGCTCACCGGTGGTGCCGAGCGCCGACCGGATCGACGAGCTGGTCCGGATCCTGGACAACGCCGGGAAGGTCATGCTGTTCTGCGGCGACGGGGTGCGCGACGCGCACGGCGAGGTGATGGCCCTGGCGACGGCGCTGTCCGCGCCGGTCGGTCACAGCCTGCGCGGCAAGCAGTGGATCCAGTACGACAATCCCTTCGACGTCGGCATGAGCGGCCTGCTCGGGTACGGCGCGTGCTACGAGGCGATGCACGACGCGGACTGTGTCGTGTTGCTGGGCACCGACTTTCCCTACGACACCTTCCTGCCGCAGCAGCACACCGTGCAGATCGATCACGACCTGACCCGATTCGGCCGGCGCACCCCGCTGGAGCTCGCCGTGCACGGCGACGTGAAAGAGACCATCGCGCTGCTGCTCGAACGCCTTCGCCCGCGCACGGACCGGTCCTTCCTGGACAAGATGCTGCGGCGGCACGCCAAACTGCTGGACAAGGTGGTCGAGGCCTACACCGGCAATATCGCCGACCGGACACCCATCCACCCGGAATACGCGGCCGCGCTGCTGGACGCGCGAGCCGCCGACGACGCGGTGTTCACCGTCGACACCGGTATGGGAAATGTCTGGGCCGCACGGTATCTCACGCCCAACGGCCAGCGGCGGGTGATCGGCTCGTTCCTGCACGGGAGCATGGCCAACGCGCTCCCCCATGCGATCGGCGCGCAGTTCGCCTACCCCGGGCGGCAGGTGATCGCGATCTGCGGCGACGGCGGGTTGAGCATGCTGCTCGGGGAGCTACTGACGCTGCGGCTGTACGACATTCCGGTCAAGGTCGTGGTTTTCAACAACGCGAGCCTGGGCATGGTGAAGCTCGAAATGATGGTCGACGGGTATCCGTCGTTCGGGACCGACCATCCCGCCGTCGATTTCACCAGCATCGCCCAAGCCTGCGGGCTGCCCGCGCTGCGGGTCGAGAACCCCGCAGGCATCGACGACGCCCTGCGCGCCACCTTCGCGACACCCGGTCCCGCGGTGCTGGAGATCATCACCGACCCCAACGCGCTGTCCATTCCGCCCAAGATCACGGGCGAGATGCTGAAGGGGTTCGCCCTGAGTGCCGGGCGGACCGTGCTCGGGGGTGGGGTCGGGACGATGCTCGAGTTGGCGCGCAGCAATATTCGCAATATCCCCCGGCCCTGAGCCCGGCTCAGTCCCGCCAGGTGTAGCTGCCCTTCTTCGGCGGCACGAATCCTGGTGGCCACTGGGTCGTCTCGTCGTAGTAGCAGTTTCGGAACACGACACGGTCGAGCTTCGCCGAGAAGCGGTTGTCCGCCACCGGGAGGTAGTAACTCCACCCCGCGTCGACGCTGTCGCCCGTGGCGTCGGGGCCGACGAAAGTGGCCTCGGCGAAGTTCACGAGGGAGAGGGCGGCGCCCGTCAGATCCGCGGCGCCCAGGCGGGCGGCGCGGAAATTCGTATTGGCCGAACGGGAGTCGCGCAGATCCGCGCCGATCAGTAGCGCCGAGGTGAGATCGACGTCGTTCAGGATCGCGCCCCGCAGGTTCGCGGAACGAAGGTCTACCCCGCTCAGACACGCACCTGACAAATCGATCTTCAGGGTGTCCGATGTGCGGCGGCCGATCACCGTCGCGGCGGCTTGGATATCGGCCGCGGGGAACAGCGCGCACTCCTTGGCGACCGGGGCATGCGTCCGCACGAACGAGCCCAGCACCTCGAAGACCGTCGACCGGTAGGCATCCGAATCGCGAGCGATCCCTTCCAGGGTGTAGATCCCGCCCAGCCGCACATCGACGCTCTCGGTGCCGAGCTGCTCGATCGCCTTGGCGAACCTGCTGGTGACCTCGGCCCGATCCGCGATCGCGATCTGCCTACTCGTCGCCTCGAACGAACCGGCCGTAAACCACAGCCCGATAAGCACACCCACCGCCGTCGCGATCGACGCCAGCTTCAGCCACCCCTCCCAGCCCAGCACCGCCACGGCCCGCCCCCGCGCCCGCCGCCCCCAACCAGCCTCCACCGGCCGCATACTACGAACCCGCCCCGGCCGCCGCTGCGCCCCGACCGGCACCCGCCGCCGCAATTGCCCTGTGCGGTCAGGGATTTGACGATCAGCTGCTTGCGGCCTACGTAACGAACTCACCCCATAATTATCTCGCACCCCACCGACAGAAATGCGATCCTCGACCCCCATGAACGACCACCACGCCGCCACCCTCCGCAGCATGGCCGGCCTGGCCACCCCCATGGCCATACGCGTCGCGGTAACCCTCGGCCTACCGGATCGATTGCGTGGCAACGGCGCGACTACCGAGCAGGTCGCCGCCGAGCTCGAGCTGTCGGCGACCGCCCTCGAACTCCTCCTCGGCCACCTGACGATGCTGGATATCCTCGAGCGTGCGGACAACCTTTACCGCACCACCGTTTTCGGCTCGGCACTGTGCGGCGACGCCGGGAACGGCCTGACCAACTTCCTGCACCTCGACCTCGCCGGCGGCCGCGCCGAACTGGCCTTCACCGAACTCCTGCACAGCGTCACCACCGGCACGGCAGGCTATGCGCGGCGCTACGGCCAAGACTTCTGGGCCGATCTCACCCGAAACCCGCACCTGCGCGCGTCTTTCGACCAGCAGATGACCGATCGATTCCGCGACCAGATCCCCCGGATCGTCGCCGCCTACGACTGGAGTCGCTACTCCACCCTCGTCGATGTCGGCGGCGGCCACGGCACCCTGCTCGCCGCTGTCCTCACCGCCAATCCCGGCCTCCGTGGTCATCTGATCGACCTGGACCCCACCGCCTCCGAAGCCCGCCACACGTTCGCCGCGCACGGTGTGGCCGACCGCGTCCAGGTCACCGCCGCCAGCTTCTTCGACCCGATTCCCGAAGGCGCACAGGCCTATTTGCTCTGCGACATCCTGCACGACTGGAACGACGCCCACGCCCACCTGATCCTCGCGCGCTGCGTCCGAGCCCTGCCTCCGACCGGCCGTCTCTTGATCATCGAGCCCGTCGGCGGCCGCCACGCCGGCACCGAATTCGATCTCGCCATGCTCGTCATCTTCGGCGGCCGTGAACGCCGTCTCGACGAATTCCGCGCCCTCACCGCACCCCACGGTCTGACCCTGGAATCCGTGACCGACCTGACCGAGCAGCGTTGCCTTCTCGAGTTCCGCCGGATGCCCGGTGACTAGGCAGAACGGCTATGGAACCGGGTGGTGGACGGGTGCGTCCAATTGCTTGTGACTGCACAGCATCTCGAGATCGACGCGTTCATCCGGGAACGGATCTCGGAGGACGAAGTGGCCGCGCTGGGCATCGCCGGAGGGCCGGAGCGGGCGCGGGGATTGCGCGAAATCATCAGCAAGCGGCATATTTTGGTGTTCGCGCTGTGGCACGGCGGGTTGCTGGGGGATTCGATGTTGCGGTTTCTCGCGCATGTCTGGGCGGATCACGCGGACTTCGCCGATGAGTGGACGCTATGAAAAACGGCGACCCGCGTGGACGCGGGTCGCCGTTTCACAAGGAGCTGGAGATCAGTAATCGATGCGGTCGGTCTTGGCCAGCCACGCGTCGAAAGGCGCGTTGCGGTTCGGCAGGTCCAACTGCTCGACGCGGGTCGGCCAGTTCGACTTGGGCTTGAGTTCGAACAGGTCGTAGAACTTGAGGTCGTCGAAGCCGGCTACCGCGGCGTCGTGCCGGTCCGCGGAGTAGATGATGCGGTCGACGCGCGCCCACAGCGCGGAGGACAGGCACATCGGGCACGGCTCACACGAGGTGACCAGTACACAGCCCTCGAGGGAGAAGGTGTTCAGCTCCTTGCAGGCGGCGCGCATCGCGCTGACCTCGCCGTGCGCGGTCGGGTCCAGGGTCGAGGTGACCTGGTTGTGCCCGATCGCGACCACCTCGGACCCCTTGGCGACCAAGGCGCCGAAGGGGCCGCCCCCGTTGGCCACGCTGGTGGTGGCCAACCTGATCGCCTCGTCCATCCAGGCGCGCTCCAGCTCCTGGATGCTGGTCTCTCGAGTAGCGGTCACGGTCACTCCATTCGGATACGGTGCGAGCCTTCGCGTCGAACGCGTCCGCCCTCATCGGCAACTTGTGACGAGAAGTACACAGGCAAACCGCCGAACTCAGCTAGGGGTGGAAGACATGAAGACGTTACTGGCCGGGGTCCACCTTTTCGTAGGCTTAGACAAGAGCCATCCAGGGTTAACCGAGAGAAACATCGTCGTCATATCTATTGGTGCGAAAAGCCTAGTCGCAGGCATATTGAGAGTTACCGTTCGGAGCTTCCTACAAACCCCTCCGACCCGGGCCCGCGCAGCTTGACCTATGGCCTGCGTCACCGTAGTTTCGAGCCATCCGACCCGTGAGCTGCCAGAAGGAGGCGTAGTCGATGTCGACCATCTCTGACCTGCGCCGCCGCGCTCACCGGACCGTTTGGGTCCCGGGCCGGGTCGCACACGGCAACTGAACCGCCGTTTCGGTGTGCCCGTTTGTGGCCCCGGCATTTTTCGATCTCTCTCACCGCCCCGCGGCACGACCTCGCGTGCCGATTTGCGACCGAATAGAAAGCTCCTGAAATGGCGACTAGGATTATCGTATCGAGCGCGCACCGAAATGAGGTTGTGCCATGGTAGCGGCGCGGATCACGGTCAATGGGGAGTCCACCCCGATTTCCCCGGCCGAGCCTCACACCTCGGTCTTGGATTTCCTGCGGGATCGCGGATTCACCGGCAGCAAGGAAGGCTGCGCCGAAGGCGAATGCGGTGCCTGTTCGATCATGGTGGCCCGCCCCGGTGTCGAGCAGCCCACCGACTGGGTCGCGATCAACGCCTGCCTGGTGCCGGTCGCCGCGCTCGACGGTCAGGAGATCGTCACCGCCGAGGGCCTGGGCACCCTGGACCCGACCGGCGCACCGACCGCCCTGCATCCGGTGCAGCAGGAGATGGCCGTGCGCGGCGGTTCGCAGTGCGGTTACTGCACGCCCGGTTTCATCTGCAGTATGGCCTCGGAGTACTACCGTCCGAACCGCTGCGGCGGCGCCGCGAAGGCGGAGGCCGAGCCGCACGCGCACGACGACGCCCATGACGCCGAGCACGGCCCGAACGGCTTCGACCTGCACTCGCTGAGCGGAAACCTGTGCCGCTGCACGGGTTACCGCCCGATCCGGGATGCGGCGTTCGCGCTCGGCGCCCCGAGCGAGGACGACAAGTTCGCGCAGCGCCGCGGCGCGGAAGCACCTGCCGCGGTCGCCACCGAGTACAGCCAGGACGGCCGCACCTTCCGCCGTCCCGAGACGCTGGCCGACGCCGTGCAATTGCTGCGCGACCGCCCCGACGCGGTGCTCGTGGCCGGCTCCACCGACTGGGGCGTCGAGGTGAACATTCGCTCCCGGCGTGCCGATTACGCGATCGGCATCGATCGCCTCCCCGAATTGCGGGAGCTGCGCGTCGAATCCGATCACATCGAGATCGGCGCGGCCGTGCCGCTCACCGAGATCGAACGCCGCCTCGACGGCAGCGTGCCGCTGCTGGCGCAGCTGTTCCCGCAGTTCGCCTCCCGGCTGATCCGCAACACCGCGACCTTCGGCGGCAACCTGGGTACCGGTTCCCCCATCGGTGACAGCCCGCCGGCGCTGCTGGCCCTCGGCGCGTCGGTCGTGCTGGCCTCCGCCGACGGCGAGCGCGTGATCGACCTGGCCGACTACTTCACCGGCTACCGGCAGAGCGTGCGCCGGGCGGACGAACTGATCCGCGCCGTGCGCATCCCGCTGCCGCTGGCTCCGGTCACGGCGTTTCACAAGATCGCCAAGCGGCGTTTCGACGACATCTCCAGTGTCGCGGTCGCTTTCGCGCTGGACCTGGAGGACGGCGTCGTCCGCGCGGTGCGCATCGGCCTGGGCGGCGTGGCCGCCACCCCGATCCGCGCCCGCGACACCGAGGCGGCACTGGTGGGCAAGCCCTGGTCCACCGAGACCGTCGAGGCCGCGGCCCTGATCCTGCAGTCCGAGGGCACCCCGATGAGCGATCACCGGGCCAGCTCCGAGTACCGCTCCGCGATGCTCGGCCAGAGCCTGCTGAAGCTGTACGCGCAAACCACCGAGGCGGTCTTGTCATGAGCCAGCTGTCCGAGATTCCCGAGCGTCCTGTAGTCGGGCTGCCGCTGCCGCACGAGAGTGCGTCGCTGCATGTCACCGGTACCGCGCTCTACACCGACGACCTGGTGTACCGCACCAAGGACTGCCTGCACGCCTACCCCGTGCAGGTGATGAAGGCGCACGGCCGGATCGTCGCGCTGCGCACCGAGGCCGCGCTCGCGGTGCCGGGCGTGGTGCGCGTGCTCACCATCGCCGACGTGCCCGGCGTCAACGACGCCGGCATGAAGCACGACGAGCCGCTGTTCCCGCCCGAGGTCATGTTCTTCGGCCACGCCGTCGCGTGGGTGCTCGGCGAGACCCTGGAAGCGGCCCGGCTGGGCGCGGCGGCCGTCGAGGTCGACCTCGAGGAGCTACCCGCGATCGTCAGCGTGCGCGAGGCGATCGCGACCGAGAGCTTCCACGGCGCCCGGCCGAGCATGATCCGCGGCGACATCGAGGAGGGCTTCGCGAACTCGGTGCACGTCTTCACCGGCGAGCTCGAGTTCAAGGGCCAGGAGCACTTCTACCTCGAAACCCATTGCGCGCTGGCGCTGGTCGACGAGTCCGGGCAGATCTTCATCCAGTCCAGCACCCAGCACCCTTCCGAGACACAGGAAATCGTCGCGCACGTGCTCGGGCTGCACAGCCACGAGGTGACGGTGCAGTGCCTGCGCATGGGCGGCGGTTTCGGCGGCAAGGAGATGCAGCCGCACGGGTTCGCGGCCATCGCCGCGCTCGGCGCCAAGCTGACCGGTCGCCCGGTTCGGCTGCGGCTCAACCGGACTCAAGATTTGACCATGTCCGGCAAGCGGCACGGTTTCCACGCCGACTGGAAGATCGGCTTCGACGCCGAGGGCCGCATCCAGGCCCTGGCCGCGACGCTGACCGCGGACGGCGGCTGGAGCCTGGACCTGTCCGAGCCGGTGCTGGCCCGCGCGCTGTGCCACATCGACAACACGTACTGGATCCCGAACGCGCACGTCGACGGGCGGATCGCCAAGTCGAACACGGTGTCCAACACCGCGTTCCGCGGTTTCGGCGGCCCGCAGGGCATGCTCGTCATCGAGGACATCATGGGCCGCTGCGCGCCCCTGCTGAACCTCGACCCGGCCGAGTTGCGCGAGCGCAACTTCTACCAGCCGAATCAGAGCACGCCCTACGGCCAGCCGGTCGGCCAGACCGACCGGATCGGCGCGATCTGGCATCAGGTGCAGGACGGCGCCGACTGGGCCGAGCGGCAGCGCGAGATCGCGGTGTTCAACGCCACGCACCCGAACACCAAGCGCGCCTTGGCGATCACCAACATCAAGTTCGGTATCTCGTTCAACCTCACCGCCTTCAACCAGGGCGGGTCGCTGGTACTGATCTACAAGGACGGCTCGGTCCTGATCAACCACGGCGGCACCGAGATGGGCCAGGGCCTGCACACCAAGATGATGCAGGTCGCCGCGACCACGCTGGGCATCCCGCTGCACAAGGTGCGGCTGGCGCCGACCCGAACGGACAAGGTGCCCAACACCTCCGCCACCGCCGCGAGCGCCGGCGCCGACCTCAACGGCGGCGCGATCAAGAACGCCTGCGAGCAGTTACGCTCGCGCCTGGCTCAGGTCGCGGCCTCCCAGCTGGGCACGCCCGCCGCGGACGTGCGCATCGTCGACGGTGTGGTCAGCGCCCTGGGCAACGACAAGGAACTCGACTGGGACACCCTGATCCGCACCGCTTACATGCAGCGAGTTCAGTTGTCCGCCTCCGGTTTCTACCGGACCGAGGGCCTGCACTGGGACGCGAAGGTCTTCCAGGGTTCACCGTTCAAGTACTTCTCCTACGGCGCGGCCGCGACCGAGGTCGAGGTGGACGGCTTCACCGGCGCCTACAAGATCCGGCGGGTGGACATCGTGCACGACGTCGGCGACAGCCTCTCGCCGCTGATCGATATCGGTCAGGTCGAGGGCGGCTTCGTGCAGGGCGCGGGCTGGCTGACGCTGGAGGACCTGCGCTGGGACACCAGCGAGGGCCCCGGCCGCGGCCGGCTGCTGACCCAGGCGGCCAGCACCTACAAGCTGCCGAGCTTCTCGGAGATGCCCGAGGTGTTCAACGTCCGGCTGATGGAGAACGCCACCGAGGAGGGCGCGGTCTACGGGTCCAAGGCGGTCGGTGAGCCGCCGCTGATGCTGGCGTTCTCGGTGCGCGAGGCGCTGCGGCAGGCCGCCGCCGCGTTCGGGCCGGCCGGCACCAGTGTCGATCTGGCCTCGCCCGCGACGCCGGAGGCGATGTACTGGGCCATCAGCGCGGCCCGCAAGAGCGCGGTGGCCGGTAACGGGCACGCCACCAACGGGCACAACGGGAACGGCCACGCCGCCCTTGCCAACGGCAACGGGCACGTCGCCAACGGCAACGGCAACGGGCAGCGCGTCCCGGCCGAGTCGAGCACCTCGAGCGGTGCCTGACATGTCCTGGGTGGCCGCGGTCGCGGGGTTGCGAGCACGCCGGGAGGCCGGCGTGCTGGTGACCGTCGTGACCGTTCGCGGTCACGCCCCCCGCAAGGCGGGCGCCAAACTCGTGGTGGGACAGACCGAGTCGTGGGGTTCGATCGGTGGCGGCAATATCGAGGCCGTCGCCATCGATCGGGCCCGTGAGCTGATCGGCGTGCCCGATCCGGAAGCGGAACTGATGGAGTTCGCGCTCAACGACAAGGTCACCAACCGGCACGGCGTGCAGTGCTGCGGCGGCGTGGTCACCGTGCTGCTGGAGCCGTTGCCGGTGACGCCGTCCGTGGCGATCTTCGGCGTCGGGCACGTCGGCTACGAGCTGGCGCGGATCCTGGCCCGCCACAACCTCGATCTGCACCTGATCGACACCCGCCCCGAGCAGCTGACCGACGAACGCCTGGCCGTGCTGGCGGACGCCGAGGCGCAGGTGCACGTGCACCGCACGCTGCTCCTGCCCGAGGAGGTGATCGCGGAGCTACCGCGCGGCACCCACGTGCTGATCATGACCCATGATCACGCCGAGGACGCCGCGCTGTGCGACACCGCGCTGCGCACACCCGAACTGGGCTCGATCGGCCTGATCGGCTCGTCCGCCAAGTGGACCCGGTTCCGGCAGAAGCTGGCCACCGAGGGCGGCCACGACGAGGCCACCATCAACCGGATCAAGACCCCGATCGGCCTGACCGAGATCACCGGCAAGGAGCCCGCCGTGATCGCGATCAGCGTCGCGGCCGAACTACTGCTGGCCTTCCAGAAGGATCACGGGCAGTAGCCTCCCGATCAGCTGTGCGCGCCGTCGAAACCGGCCAGGAATCGCTTGAGCACCTTGCCGGTTTCGCCGCGCGGCAGCTGACTGAGGAACGCCACGTCGCGCGGCACCGAGACGCGCCCGAGCCGGTTGCGGATGTAGTTGCGCACCATCTCCGGATCCAGTCCCACCCCTTCGCGTTTCACCACGAAGGCGGCCAGCCGCTGACCGAAGTCGCGGTCCGGGACACCCACCACCGCGACCTCGCTCACCTGCGGTAACAACGCGAGGGCTTCTTCCACGGGGCGCGGGAAGACGTTCTCACCGCCGGAGATGATCATCTCGTCGTCGCGGCCCGCGATGTAGAGCCGCCCCGCCGCGTCCAGATAGCCGACGTCGCCGGTGTCGAGCAGGCCCTCGACCTCCTCCGGCGGCGCGGCACTGACGTACCCATCGAAGAGCATGTGGTTGCCGACGAAGATCCGGCCCACCACCCCGACCGGCACCGGCCGCCGATCCTCGCCCAGCACGGCGACTTTCGTGCCCAGCGGCGGGCAGCCGGCCGTCATCGGGGACAGTCGCAGATCGTCGGGGGTGGCGATGGTCGCCCAGGACACCTCGGTGGAGCCGTACACGTTGTAGAGAATGTCGCCGAAGCCGTCGAGGAACCGCAGCACCGTCGCCGCCGCCAGCGGCGCACCGCAACTGGCGACCACGCGCAGGCTGGACAGGTCGTAGCGGGCGCGCACCGCGATCGGCAGATCGAGAATCCGCTCCACCATCGTCGGCACCACCAGCAGGCTGGTGACCTGGTGCTCGGCGATCAGGCGCAGCGTGTCCTCGGCGTCGAACTGTTCGGGCAGCACGGTGGTGGCCCGCAGCGCCGTGCTGATCTGCAAGCCGGCCAGGCCCCAGGTGTGGAACAGCGGCGCGGGGATCAGCATGGTCTCGTGCATGCGCAGCGGAATGCGCGAGAGCAGCGCCGCGATCGTGGCGAACCCGCGGGGATGCGGACGCCGCGCGCCCTTGGGCGAGCCGGAGGTTCCGGAGGTCAGCACGACCAGGCGGCCGGGCTGCGAGGGCATCCGGAACTTGGTGTCCTGCTGGGCGATCAGCTCGTCCAGTGTGGTGCGATGCGAGGTCGGCGCCACGTCGGTGCTGATCCGCGGGAGGTCCTCGCGCAGGTATTTGACCAGATCCTCGAGCTCGCTGTCGACGAACAGCGCCATCAACCGGTCGCGCTGCACGATCTCCTCGAGCGTGCGCCCGGACAGGCCCGCGTTCATCAGCACCACATCGACGCCGAGTTTGCCCGCGGCGACCATGGTTTCGACCATGCCGCGGTGATTGCGCGCCAGTAGGCCGATCGCGTCACCGGTCCCGAGCCCGAGCCCGGCCATGGCGCCCGCCAGCGCGGTGGAGCGCTGGTCGATCTCGCTGAAGGTCCGGCTGCCCTGCCCGTCGATGACGGCGAGCCGATCCGGGGAGTGCGCCGCGCCCGCCGCGTACCCGCCGGCCAGGTTGAAGCCCCAGCGCACCAGGCTGCGCACCTGTTTGACGCCCAGGTCCGGGCGGCTGGCCAGCACCCGGCTGACCAGGATCTGCCGGGCCACGCTCGCCCGCAGTCGCACCGGGGAGTCCTCGCCGTTGATCACCACCGAGGTCGGCTTGTTCCGGACGATGTCGACGATCCGGTCCAGCCCGGCCTGAACCCACTGCACCAGTGTCGCTTTCGACACCTCGGTGAGACCGGGGTGCACCCGCCCGACGGCGAAACAGGTGATGATCACCTGGGTTTTCTCGCCCTCGCCGCGCAGCCGGATCGAGGCGAAACTGCCCTCGGCCGGGCAGTGCAGTTCCAGCCGCTCGAACCAGCGCACCACGATCGGCTGCACATCGATGGTCCGGATCCCGGACTCGATCGACCCGATCCGGAACCGCACCAGCGGCCGGTTGTCCACCGGCGCGAGCGGCTCGCAACCGCCTACTCCCACCAGGATTCGCGGATAGTTCTGCGGATCCACCAACAGCTCATAGAGCGCGCGCCGCGAGACCGGAACCTCGGCGACCACTTCGACAACATCGGTAATCAAACTACGATCAACTTCTCTGACGACCGGCGCCGCAGCGGGCCCGGCAGCCCGGCTACAACGGATTGAAAACTGAACTTACGGGTATTCGGTACCAGGTCGCCTTTCGCTCTCGCTCCTCTGCCGCGAGGATAACCGTCAGCAAACCCGGATCGGGCGGATTTCCCTGGACTACGGGACAGTTCACAACGGACGGTGGAACACCCCTGTGACCCGGGGGTAATTTCGGCTCGACCACCCCGGCCCGCTGTTAGCGTCGGGAGGTGGCATTGTCCGAGGAGTTCGATTACGACGTGATCGTCGTTGGTTCCGGTTTCGGTGGCAGCGTAACAGCGCTGCGGCTCGCCGAAAAGGGTTACCGGGTAGGGATTTTCGAGGCCGGGCGGCATTTCGACGATGCCGACTTCGCCAAGACCAACTGGGATCTGCGGCGCTACCTGTGGGCGCCGCGGCTGGGTTGCTATGGCATCCAGCGGATTCACCGGCTGCGCGACTGCTTCATCCTGGCCGGAGCCGGTGTCGGCGGCGGTTCGCTGAACTATGCCAACACCCTGTACAAGCCGGGGACCACGTTCTTCGGCGATCCGCAGTGGGCGGGAATCACGGACTGGGATGCCGAGCTGAGCCCCTTCTACGATCGGGCCCGCGCGATGCTGGGCGTGGTGCAGAACCCGCACATGACGCCCGCCGACGAGATCATCGCCTCGGTCGCGGTGGACATGGGTGTCGGGGATACCTTCGTGTCCACGCCGGTCGGGGTCTATTTCGGCACGCCCGGTGAGACCGTGGCCGATCCCTACTTCGGTGGCGTCGGGCCGGCCCGGACCGGCTGTATCGAGTGCGGCGAATGCATGACCGGTTGCCGGCACGGCGCGAAGAACACCCTGGTCAAGAACTACCTCGGGCTGGCGCAGCAGGCCGGCGCCCAGGTGCGCGCGCTGACGACGGTGACCGCGCTGAAACCCCGGTCCGACGGCAGCTGGGACGTCGAGACCAAGCGCACCGACGGCCGGCTCCGCAAGCGGCGCAAGACTTTCCGCGCGGCCCAGGTGGTGCTGGCGGCGGGCACCTGGGGTACCCAGCACCTGCTGTTCGACATGCGCGACAAGGGCATCCTGCCCGGCCTCTCGCCGCGGCTCGGCGTGCTGACCCGCACCAACTCCGAGGCCATCCTCGGCGCGGGGCGCACCGCGGTGGACCCGGCGATGGACATCACCAAGGGCGTCGCGATCACCTCGTCGTTCCATCCCACGCCCGACACGCACGTCGAGCCGGTGCGCTACGGCAAGGGCTCCAACGCGATGGGCCTGCTGCAGACCTATCTGATCGACGGCGGGCACCGAATCCCGCAGTGGCTGCGGGTCTTTCCGATGGCGCTCGCGCATCCGATCCGCACCGTCAAACTGCTGCGCACCAAGCAGTGGAGCGAGCGCACGCTGATCCTGCTGGTCATGCAGAGCCTGGACAACTCCATCACCACCTACACCCGCCGTGGCCTGTTCGGCCGCCGCTTCACCAGCAAACAGGGCTACGGACAACCGAATCCGACCTGGATCCCGACCGGTCACGAGGCCACCCGCCGGGTCGCCGACAAGCTCGGCGCGACGGCGGGCAGCACCTGGCCCGACCTGTTCAACGTGCCCATGACCGCCCACTTCATCGGTGGCTGCGTGATTGCCGACGACCCCGCCCAGGGCGTCATCGACCCTTACCACCGAGTGCACGGCTACCCCACCCTCAACATCGTCGACGGCTCGGCGATCTCGGCCAACCTCGGCGTGAACCCCTCCCTGACCATCACCGCCCAGGCCGAGCGCGCCGCCGCACTCTGGCCGAACAAGGGCGCCGCCGACCCGCGACCCGCGATGGGAGGCAAGTACCAGCAGGTGGAGCCGGTCGCGCCGCAGCGGCCAGCGGTCCCCGCCCATGCTCCGGTCGCGCTCGGGCTGCCGAGTGTCCTGAGCGACAAACCCGCGAGCTGACCCGTGGTGCGCGGCCGACACCGTGGCCGCGCGCCCGGTTTCGTCAGGACAAGGTGGTGACGTCCAGTGCGCCGTCGGCGTGCTGGACGCGCAGGCGCTTCTTGTCGTACTTGCCGACGCTGGTTTTGGGGACTTCGGGGACGAAGGTCCAGTACTCGGGCAGCTGCCACTTCGCGAACTTGTCGGCCAGGTAGTCGCGCAGTTCCTCGGGCTCGGCCTTCTGGCCCTCGGCGAGTACGACCGCGACCAGCGGGCGCTCGGCCCACTTGGGGTCGGGGATGCCGATGACGGCGGCTTCGGCGACCGCGGGGTGCCCGATGATCGCGTTCTCCAGGTCCACCGAGGAGATCCATTCGCCGCCGGACTTGATGACGTCCTTGGAGCGATCCACCAGGGTCAGGAAGCCGTTCGGGCTGATCTTGCCGACGTCGCCGGTGCGCAGCCAGCCGTCGTCGAACTTGTCGGGCTCGATCTCGCCGCCCTCGGGCGCGTAGTAGGAGCCGGTGATCCAGGCGCCGCGCACCTGCAACTCGCCCAGCGACTGCCCGTCGTTCGGGACGACGTTGCCCGCGTCGTCGACCAGCCGGGCACGGACACCGGCCGGGAAGCGGCCCTGGGTGTAGCGGTAGGCCCACTGCTCCTCGCCCTCCACTCCGACCGGCGGATGCGCCACCGATCCGAGCGGTGAGGTTTCGGTCATGCCCCAGGCGTGCAGCAGCTTGACGCCGAACTTCTCCTCGAACACGTGCATCATCGCGGGCGGCAGCGCCGAACCGCCGACCAGGCAGGTGCGCAGATGCGAAATGTCCTGCGGCGCGGCCTGTAAGCCGGCCAGCACGCCGCCCCAGATGGTGGGCACGGCGGCGGCGAAGGTGGGCCGCACCGCGGCCATCATCTCCAGCAGCGGCTGCGGCTGCAGGAAGCGGTCCGGCATCAGGACGTTCGCACCCGACATCAGCGCGGCGTAGGGCAGGCCCCAGGCGTTGGCGTGGAACAGCGGCACGATGGCGAGCACGGTGTCCTCGGCGGAGAAGCCCATGCCGTTGGGCGCGCAGACCTGGGTGGCGTGCAGCCAGTTGGAGCGGTGCGAATACACCACGCCCTTCGGGTCACCGGTGGTGCCGGAGGTGTAGCACATCCCGGCCGCCGAGCGTTCGTCGACGATCGGGAAGTCGAAGCTATCCGGCTGCGCGGCAAGCAGTTCGGTGTAGGAGTGCACCTGCACGCCCTCGGGCGCGGACAATGCCGCGGCGTCACCGTTGGCGACGATGACGTGGCGGACGGTCTTCAGGTTCGGCAGGTACTGGGCGAACAGCGGCAGCAGCGTGCCGTCCACGATCACCACCCGATCCTCGGCATGGTTGGCGACATAGACCAGCTGCTCGGGGAAGAACCGGATGTTGAGCGCGTGCAGGACCGCACCCATGGCCGGCACCGCCACATAGGCCACCATGTGCTCGTTGTTGTTCCACATGAAGGTGCCGACCCGGTCGCCGACGCCGATGCCGAGCTCGCGCAGCGCGTTGGCCAACCGTGCGGCCTGCGCGCCCACTTCGCGATAGGTCAGGGTGCGCAGGCCGTCTTCGGTCCAGGTGGAGACCGTGCTGTCGCCTTGGAAGGTGGACGCGTAGTTTAGCAGGGTCGCCAGCGACAGCTGCTCGTCCTGCATGGTGCTCAACATCGGAATTGCTTTCCTCTCAGAACTATCGGAAATCAGCCGTGCCGGAGCACGGTCAAGGTGGCGAGCAGTTTGTCGACCTTGGCGGTGCGCGCGAAGGTGGTCAGCGCCATGACGGCCGGGAGGCGGCGGCGTGCGACGGATTTCGCGTAGGTGAATTCCTTGAGCCCGTCCGGCCCGTGAATGCGGCCGAAGCCGGAATCACCGACGCCGCCGAAGGGCAGCTCCGGCAGCGCCGCGAACAGGTACACCAGGTTCACCCCGGTCATGCCGGAGCGGATGCGGCGGGCCAGTTCCTCGCCGCGCCGCTTGGAGAACACCGCCGAACCGAGGCCGTAGCGCGACGCGTTGGCGCGCTCGACCGCCTCGTCCATGGAGCGAACCTTGTTGACCGCCAGGGTCGGACCGAAGGTCTCCTCGGTCATGGCCAGCGAGTCCTCCGGCACGTCCACCAGCACGGTGGGCTGTACCAGCCGCTCGCCCACGGCCTCGGGACCGCCGACCACCGCTCGCGCGCCCTTGGCCAGGGCGTCGGCGATGTGGCGCGCCACCACGCCGGGCTGCGACGGCATCGTCATCGGACCGAGCTGCGCGTCCGGATCGGCGCCCGCCCGCAGGGTTTTCGTCAACGCCGTGAGCTTGGCGAGGAAGGCCTCGTAGACCTGCTCGTGCACGTAGACGCGTTCGGTGCCGATGCAGGCCTGCCCGGCGTTGGACAGCCCGCCCCACACCGCGGCCTCGGCCGCCGCGTCCAGATCGGCGTCGGCGTCCACCAGCAGCACGTCCTTGCCGCCCGCCTCGATCAGCACCGGGGTCAGGGTGTCGGCGCAGGCGCGCATGACCTTCTTGCCGGTCTCCGTCGACCCGGTGAACGCGACCTTGTCGACGCCCGAACGGCACAGTGCCGCACCGGTTTCGCCGAGACCGGTCACCAGTTGCAGGACCGAATGCTCGGGCACCACCTGCGCGAACGAGTCGACCAGCCACTTGCCCACCCCCGGGGTGAACTCGCTGGGCTTGAACACCACCGCGTTCCCGGCGGCGAGCGCGTAGCCGATCGAGCCCATCGGGGTGAACACCGGGAAGTTCCACGGCCCGATCACGCCGATCACGCCCAGCGGGAGGTATTCCACCGAGGCGCCCAGGTCGGCGGCCATCAGGCCGGGCGTGATGCTCTTGCGGCCCAGCACCTTCCGGGCATTGCCCGCGGCCCAGGCCAGGTGGTCCAGCATCATCACGATCTCGAGCTGGGCATCCGCGGTGGGCTTGCCGGTCTCCGCGTGCGACAACTCGGCCAGCTGCGCCATCCGGCGGGCGATGACGCCGCGCCATTTCTTCAGTCGCTCGCCGCGCTCGTCGAAGCTCAGTTCCGCCCACCAGCGCGCGGCTTCCCTTGCCCGCGCGACGGTTTCGTTCACCTGCTCGGCGTCCAGGATCGGGTGCGTCCCGACCACATCGCCGGTCGCGGGGTCGAGCGAATCGAAGGTCGCCACAGCGGTCGAAGTCACGGTTACTCCCTGGAGGTCCTCGGTCACGGCCGGCGGCGTCATGCGCGCGCCCCGCGGATCAGATCGGATGCCTTCTCGCCCACCATGATCGAGGGGGCGTTGGTATTGCCGCGGGGCACCATCGGCATCACCGACGCGTCGGCGACGCGCAGGCCGTCGATGCCGCGCACCCGCAGCCGCGGATCGACCACGGCGTCCTCGCCGGTGCCCATCGAGCAGGTGGCCACCGGGTGGTACAGCGTCTGGGTCCAGGCCCGGATGTGATCGCCCAGTTCGTCGTCGGTCAGGCCGGACACCGGATTCGGCAGGTAGGGCCGGGACAGGAAGCGCGCGAACGGCTTCTCGCGCACGATGTCGAGCATGCGCCGGGCGCCGGCCACCGAGGCGGCCAGGTCGACGGGGTCGCTGAAGTAGGCGGGATCCAGCTCCGGCTTCCACGCCGGGTCCGCCGATCGCAGCCGCAGCCGGCCGCGGCTGGCGACGTTCACCAATGTCACGCCCGCGGTGACCATCTGGGCGGTGGGCTCGCGGAAACCGTTGTCGTAGAACCCGGTCGGCGCGGTGATGATCTGGATATCGGGCGCGGCCAGGCCGTCCCGGGAGGCGAAGAACGCGCCGCCCTCACCGACATTCGAGGACAGCGGGCCGCGGCCGGACAGCTTCCACTGCATGAGCCGGGCCGGGTTCGAGAAGTCGGTGAGGTCGGAGGTGTCCTTGCTGTACCAGAGGAACGGCGTGACCGGATGGTCGTGCAGGTTCTCCCCCACGCCCGGCAGGTCGAGCACCGGGTCGATGCCGTGCTCGCGCAGGTGCGCCGCCGGGCCGATGCCCGAAAGCATCAGCAGCTGCGGCGAATTGATGGCGCCACCGGACAGCACGACCTCGCCGTCGGCGTAGGCGAGCTGCTCCGCGCCGCGACTGCGATAGGCCACGCCCACCGCGCGCGTGCCCTCCAGCAGCACCCGGGTGACGAACGCGTGCGTGCGAACGGTCAGGTTCGGGCGGTCGAGGGCCGGGCGCAGGTAGCCGTCCGCGGTCGACCAGCGCCGGCCGTCCTTGCAGGTCACCTGGTAGCGCCCCGCGCCCTCCTGCTCGGCGCCGTTGAAGTCGTCGTTGCGCTTCAGTCCGTGCGCGACCGCCGCCTCGATCCAGGCGTCGGTCGTCTCGTGGGTGTAGCGGCGGTCCTCCACGTGCTGCGGGCCCGCGCTGCCGTGGAAGGCGTCACTCAAGCGCGAATTGCCTTCGGCGCGTTTGAAATACGGCAGTACGTCGGCATAGCCCCAGCCTTCGGCGCCGAAATCGTCGCGCCAGCTGTCGTAGTCGGCCGGATTGCCCCGGATGTAGATCATGGCGTTCATCGACGAGCAGCCGCCCAGGCCCTTCATCCGCGGCCAGAAGGCCCGGCGGCTGCCCATGTGCTTCTGCTCGGTGGTCTCGTAGTTCCAGTCCCACTTGGTCTTGAACAGGTTCGGGAAGGCCGCCGGCAGGTGGATCTCGTCGGCGTCGTCCGGGCCGCCCGCCTCCAGCAGCAGCACCGAGACCGACGGATTCTCCGACAGCCGCGCCGCCACCACCGCACCCGCGCTGCCGGCCCCGACGATCACGTAGTCGAAGCGGTTCTTCTCGCTCAAAACTCTCCTCTGAAGCTCGCCACGCATCTCGTGACCGGGGTCACTCTGTAGTCATTCGAAGGGTAAGGCCGGTCAACTGGGGATTCCTACGTCCGCCAGGGCCGCTTTTTTGATATTTTTGGCCAGTGGGCATCGCAGGGGAGACCGACGCGTCGGGGCGCCGGAACGCGCTGATCGGGATGCGCGCGCCGACGAGCGCGCTGCTGGTCACCCGGCTGGCCGCCGAACACGGGCTGGCCGAATCGGACTGCCTGCGCGGCACCGGCCTGCTCGGCGCCGATCTACGCAAACCCGGCACCCTGGTGACCGGTGCGCAGGAGATCACGATCATCGACAATCTGCTGCGCACGCTGCCCGACAGTCCGGGCCTCGGCCTGGCCGTCGGCCTGCGCTACCACGCCACCGTGCACGGCATGTGGGGTTACGCGCTCATCGCCAGCCAGTCCATCCGCGACGCGATCGAGGTCGGCCTGCGGTTCCTGGACCTGTCGTATTCGTTCTGCGACATCACCGCCGTCGAGACCGGCGACGAGATCGCTCTGGTGATCGAGCCCGCGGTGCCCGATCCGGTGGTGGCCCGCTTCGTCGCCGAGCGCGACATCAACGTCATCGCCACCCTGCTCCGCGATATCGCCGGGCCCGCGCAGCGGCTGAGCGCGGTCCGGCTGCCCTACCCCGAACCCGCGCCCGAGGCCGCCCGCCGCATCGAGGCCGCCCTGTCCTTCCGGCCCGAGTACGACGCCGCCCACTACGCCACCGTTTTCGACAAGCGCACCGTCGACGACCCACTCCCCCAGGCCGACCCGTACACCGCCGACCTGGCCACCCAGCAGTGCCGCGAACTCGCCGCCCAGCGCAGCGCGCTCACCGGCACCGCGGGCCGGGTCCGCGATCTGCTCTTCGGCCAGCCCCGCGGCCCGCGCAGCGAAGCCGAAGTCGCTGCCGCCCTGCATCTTTCGGGCCGGACGCTACGCCGTCAGCTGGCCGCCGAGGGGCACTCCTACCGGTCCCTGCTCGACGAGGTCCGCCGCACCCTGGCCTGCGAACTGCTCACCGGCACCGACCTGTCCACCGCGGCCGTCGCCGACCGCCTCGGCTACACCGAGGCCGCCAGCTTCACCCGCGCCTTCCAGCGCTGGACCGGCACCACACCCCTGCGCTGGCGCAAAGCGCACTAGCGCCGGACAGACGACGGCGCCGCCCGGATTCAGCGAATCCGGGCGGCGCCGTCGTGTGCACTGATTACCCGGGCAGACCCGCCTCGATGGCGGCGATGATGCGCGGGCGCAGATCGGTGACGCTGACGACCGCGTCCACCGAACCGACCTCGACCGCACGCTGGATGTTGTGCACGCGATCGAACTCCGCGGCCACCTCACCCAGCTTCTCCGCGCGAACCGAGGACCGGACCTCACCGAGTTCGGCGGTCAGCGCCGCCCGGTCGGCGCCGGCCGTGCTCGCCGCACGCGCACCCAGATCGCGCACCCGCGGATCGGCCGCGGTCCGGGTGTCCACCTCGCCGGCGAACACCACCGCGGCCGCCGGAGCGCCACCGAGCACCGAGGCGAAGGAGCCCTCCACCGCGAGCACGGTCATGTTCGGGTTCAGCTTGTTCGAGAAGACCACGAACGCGCCGCCGTGATACCGGGAGATCACGCAGAACACGATCGGCCCCTGGAAATTCACGACCGCACGGCCGATCTCGGCGCCGTACTCCAGCTGCAACTTGCGCAGGGACTCCGGGGAACCGTCGAAGCCCGACAGGTTCGCCAGCACCACCAGCGGGCGATTTCCGCTGGCCGCGTTGATGGCCCGGGCCGCCTTCTTCGACGACTGCGGGAACAGCGTGCCCGCGGTGTAGGTATCCGGGCCGTCGGTGGACGGGAAACCGCGCCGCGCGATACCGCGCGACTCGATCCCGAGCAGGCACACCGGGATGCCGCCGAGGTGCGCGTCCTGCACCACCGAGGTATCGGCATCGGCCATGCCCGCCCAGCGCTCCAGCACCGGATGGTCCTGGTCGGACACCGCGCGCATCACCGTGCGGATGTCGAAGGGCTTCTTGCGATCGGGATTGGCCGCCGCGGAGAAGATCTCGCCGACCGTGCCGAAATCGCTGCCGCCCACGATGTGCGGGAAGTCCGACACGTCGCGATCGACCGGGTCGACGCTGCGCGCACGACGCGGCGACCGCTCGTCCGGTGCGATGTAGGTGTGGTCGTAGTGCGCCATCAGCACATCGCGCGCGGCCAGCAGGTTCGGCGCCCAGTACTGCGCCTGCCCGTTCGGCCCCATCACCCGGTCGTAACCACCGATGCCGAAGTTGTCCTCCGCCGAGACGCCGCCGGAGAAGTCCAGCGCCTGCTTGCCGGTGAGCACCATCGCCGAATCCGGGGTCATCACCAGGATGCCCTTGGTGTGCATGAGCATCGTGGCCTCGGCGTTCCAGTACGGCTGCGCGCCGACGTTGATGCCCGCGACCACGATATTGATCTCGCCGCCGTCCTGGGTGAACTCGACGATCCGCTTGAGCGCGGCCGCCACCCAGTCCATGTTCTCGGTGCCCGAGGACATCGAGATCCGGGCCCCGGAGGACAGCGCGTACCACTCCAGCGGCACCCGCAGCCGTTCGGCCAGATCCAGCGCGGAGATGACCCGCTGGCATTCCGGTTCCGACAGCGCGCCCAGCGATTTCGTCGGATCGCCGAGCAGCACCACGCGGGTCACGCCCTCCGGGTAGCTGTCGGTCGGCGTCGAGACCACGCCCGCGACGATCGCCGCGGAGTTGCGGCCCCGGGGCCGATCGACCGGCACCAGCGTGCGGTTGTCGTCGAGGTCGTACTCGGCGAATTCGCCCAGCAGCGCGGTCAGCTCGTACGGGTAGACGGTGTTGCGGCCGGCGGCGCGCAGCACCTTCTGCCGGTATTCGTCGATCGGCACGACCGGGTCGTCGGAGGGCTCCTCGACGGTCACCGCGGAGCCGCCGTGCACATCGAAGGCGATGCGCAGCGCCACCTTGGTCAGCGCACCGGTCTCCTGATCACGCTCACGCGCGATCAGCACGATCTCCTCCAGCCCCGCGCCCGCCGTCGTCGGCAGCACGTGGCCGGCGATGATCGACTGCAACTCGGCGCGGGTGACATCGACCGGCGGCCAGATGTACATCACGATGCGGTTGGTGTTGAACCGCTTGTTCGACGGCCGCTGCGCCTGTGCCCGGCGGATGGAATCCAGGCAGGTCGCGATGGTGATCTCCGCGGTCGGCAGCGCACGCAGCCGGCCGTCCTGGTCACGCAGTGTGGCCA
Organism: Nocardia sp. NPDC050712; assembly: GCF_040654295.1. Lineage (NCBI taxonomy): Bacteria > Bacillati > Actinomycetota > Actinomycetes > Mycobacteriales > Nocardiaceae > Nocardia > Nocardia sp. NPDC050712. The sequence goes on along the minus strand of NZ_JBFAHT010000002.1, from coordinate 55,941 downwards.
GGTCACGGACCTGGGCGAAGGCGATCAGGCGATCGTCGCCCGGGTTCTCCTTGGCGACGCAGCGGAACAGGTACACCTCCTCGTCGTCGGAGGAGGGCAGCCGGGTCAGATCGAAATTGCGCAGCCGCTCCATCTGCATCCGCTGCGCGATGTAGGGATGCAGGCCGCGGATCAACCGCTCCTCGGCCATACCGGTGGCCGACGGGCGGAAGGTGAAGTGGTGGTGCATGACCGCGCCGCCACTGCCCGCGACCGTCGCGGTGATCCGGTGGATCTGGTTCGGCCACGCCTGCGCGCCGATCGCCTGCTGCAGGGCGGTGGCCATCGCGTCGAAGTCCGCCGGCTGGTCTTCCCAGCTCAGGTAGATATCGGCATCGATAGAGGCCGCACCGGCCGCCAATTCGGTGAGCCCGCGCAGCGCGGCGTCGAGGGCGTCGAAGCGCACCGCGGCCGAGACCAGGCTGGCCCCGTCCCGCTCGGCGATCACGAAGGTGCAGCCGTCGATCTCGTGGGTGCGCACACCCGTCAGACCCTTGTTGCCGTAGTAGCGCCGGGTCAGCACCTCGAGCATGACGGTGTTGTCGGACTTGCCGCGCACCAGGCGCTGACCGAGCAGCCGCACCAGCGGCTCGGTGCTGCGCACCATCTCCGAGACGCGCTCGGCCCGATCCGGCGAATCCGGCTGTGCGTCCAGGTGCGTGAGATTCTTGCGGACGTTGGTGTAGACCCGGGCCCGGTTGCGCCGCAGCAGCGGCAGGCCGTACCAGGCGTAGACCACGCCGCGGGCCAGGTCGGCGATGACCGGGAACCGCACCTGGGTCGCGGCCATCAACCGTTCCAGCGCCAAGCCGACCGGCTCGCGCAGCACCTGATCCGGCACCGGCTCGGGCAGCCACTCGCGCAGCAGCGTCGTGACCACCGGGATGGTGTCCGACAGCCGCTGCTGGGCCAGGAATACCCGGAAGACCGCCGCTTCCAGCTCCGGCGAGCGCTCCAGATCGGTGACGCCGTAGTGCCCCAGGGCCTTGGTGAGCTTGTCCTGGAACGACTCCGGCACGCCGGCCCGCTCGACATCGAGACTCTGCAGGTAGGTGTGGAAATACTCGCGGGCGCTGTACACGTGGCCCTGGTTGTCCTCGGCGAGGGAGCGGTTGTGGCTCAGCTCGGCGAGATCGGCGAAGACCTCGATGAGTTCGAGTTCCTCGGCCAGCGGGCGGCGGCCCTCGCGCACGGCCGTCGCGCGCGCGGCCAGGTAATCGTCGAGCACCCGGCGTTCGTCGTGCGGATCGACGTCGAAGCCAAGCAGCAGGCTGCGCAGGTTCTCCTGGCCGCGGGTCGTGCGCTCGTGCGGCTGCACCTCGGCCGGGGCCTCGGGCAGATCCAGTTCGACGGCCTCGGTGACCGCTTCCTCGGCGGCCTCGTCCTCGTCGGCGATCGGCTCCAGGCGCAGCAGCGGCGCGCCCGTCTCGACCTGCGAGCCGACCGAGACGACCGACTCCTTGAGCCGGGCCTTGAACGGCGCGCGCAGCACCGTTTCCATCTTCATGCTCTCCAGCACCAGCACCGGCGCGCCGGCCTCGACCTCCGCGCCGACCGCCAGCGGCGTGGCCACCACCAGCGCGGGCGCCGGCGAACGGACGACACCGCCCTCGTCGAGGCTGACCCGGTGCGTGACACCGTCGACGTCGACCAGGTGGATCGCGCCATGCGTGCCGGTGGTCAGGCGATACCGGATGCCGTTGACCACGATGTGCCCGGTGTAGCGGTCGAAACGCTCCAGATCGACGTCGGCGGTGCGGATCTCGCCGCCCGCCTCGATGCCGATGCGGAAGCGGTGCGCGCCGATCCGGGCGACCCGCACGCGATAGCTCGCGCCGCGCAGCTTGAGATCGAGCGGACGCCCGCTCTCGTGCTGGATCTGCGGGCGGCCGCCGGCGGCGGTGAACAGCAGTCGCTGCTGCTCGATCCGCTCTTCCTCCTCGTAGGCGTCGATGGCGGCGGCGGCCAGCGCGACGGACGAATGCCGGTGTGAGATCAGCCGGCCCTCGCCGCGGACCCGGTCGATCCAGCCGGTGTCGGCGCTGCCGTCGAGCACCTCGGGCTGGATCAGCAGGTCGAGCACGAAACTCTTGTTGGTCGCACCGCCCTCGATGATCACCCGGGTCTCGGCCATGGCCCGGCGCAACCGGCCAAGGGCCTGCTCCCGATCCCGGCCGTAGGCGATGATCTTGGCGATCATCGAGTCGAAATCGGCGGGGATGGTGTCACCCTCGCTGACGCCGGTGTCGACGCGGATGCCCGGTCCGGCGGGCAGATCCAGGCGCTCGATGCGGCCGGGGGCGGGCGCGAAGTCGCGGTCCGGATCCTCGGCGTTGAGCCGGGCCTCGATCGCGTGACCGCGCTCGAGCGGGCGCTCGCCCTCGAGCCGACCGCCGGCGGCCACGTGCAGCTGCGCGCGCACCAGGTCGAAGTCGGTGGTGACCTCGGTGATCGGGTGTTCGACCTGCAGCCGGGTGTTGACCTCGAGGAACGCGAACAGCTTGTCGACCGGGTGGTACAGGAACTCGACGGTCGCCGCGCCGCGGTAGTCGACCGCGATGGCCAGCCGCTCGGCCGAGGCCTTGAGCTCGGCCACCTGCTCGGGACCGAGCACCGGCGAGGACGACTCCTCGATCACCTTCTGGTTGCGCCGCTGCACCGAGCAGTCGCGCACGCCCAGTGCCCAGGCGGTGCCCTGACCGTCCGCGATGACCTGCACCTCGACGTGGCGCGCACCGGTGACCAGGCGCTCCAGGAAGACCACGCCACTGCCGAACGCGCGCACCGCCTCCTGGCGGGTGCGCTCGTAGGCGTCGACGAGTTCGTCCTCGTTCGAGACCATGCGGATGCCGCGGCCGCCGCCACCGGCGGTCGCCTTCAGCATCAGCGGGTAACCGATATCGGCCGCCGCGGTGAGCGCGGCCTCCACCGTCTCCACCGCGCCGCGGCTCCACGGCGCGACCGGCACGCCGACCTCCTCGGCGATCAGCTTCGCGCCGATCTTGTCGCCGAGTTTGCGCATCGCGTCCGGGCTCGGACCGATGAAGGTGACGCCGATCTGCTCGCACAGCTCGGCGAAGGCGGGATCCTCCGCGACGAAACCCCAACCGACCCACGCGGCTTGCGCGCCGGTCGTGCGCAGGGCTTTCTCCAGGGCTTTCAGGTCCAGATAGGGACGTGCTGCCGCTGGCCCGAGGTCATACGCTAGGTCGGCCTCGCGAACGAATGTCGCGGTCCGATCGACATCGGTGTACAGAGCAACGGTCTCGATCGGTTGCCCCGTCTCCGCGGCCAGATCTCGGACTGCGTGGATGAGGCGCATGGCAGCCTCGCCCCGATTCACGATGGCGATGCGGTTGAACACTCACCGGCTCCTTTCTAAGCTTCGGCCACCCCGAGTACCTCCCGGCCTATTTCGCCGGCCATCACCTCGGTCGAGTAGGCCATGAGTTGACCTGCTTCGGCATCACGCAGATGACGTTGGATCGGGGATTGTTTCAAGTATCCCGAGGCCCCGCCTACGCGAACAGCTAATTGCGCGACCTCGACGGCAACCTTATTCGCAAGGTACTTGGCGCGCATCAGGGTGGGGAAGAAGACCGGTCTTTTATTGTCTGCTTCGGCCAGTCCGCGGTCGTAGATCGCATGCGCTGCGGCCAACCGGGATTCGACATCGGCGACCTCGAACTGGACCCATTGCTGGTGCGAGAGCGGCTTGTTCAAGATCACCCGGGAGCGCGCGTGCTCGACGAGCGCCGCCAGCGCCGCGTCCGCGATGCCGAGCGAAATCGCAGGTAGACCGGCTGGAATCACCTGATAGTCGGTGAATCCCGGTGCGCGGCCGCGGTACTCCGAGCGCAGCAGGGTGGTGTCGAAGGCGAGCAGCTGACTGCGGGTGGCGCGCAGGCCAAGGGTGTCCCAGATCGGGATGATCGTGATCGACGGATCCGGCAGCGGCACACCGAAGAACGCGGGCTCCCCGTCCACCCGCGCGTTGGTGATCAGATAATCCGCGATCTCGGCGCCGGAGACGAAACGCTTCGCACCGGTAAGTGTCCAGCCGCCTTCCGCCTCGAGCGCATCCTGTTGCGGATTGAGGAACCTATTACCACTCGCCGGCTCGGAAAGTGCATTCGCAAAACGCTTACCCGCAAGTAACTCTTCGGCGAAAAACGGACCAAGCGTTTCTCTTGTGAATTCGGCCAGTCCGACGGCCGCGCCGGCGTGCATCAGCCAGATCGTCGCGGTGGACGGATCGGCCTTGGCCAGGACGCGCAGCAGCCGCCCGAAACCCCGGTAGCTCAGGCCGGTTCCGCCGACCCACTCGGGCAGCACGGCCGCGTCGGCGCCGGCCTTGTGCAGCGCCTGTAAGTGCCCGGTGGCGATCTCGGCGCGCTCGTCGTAATCGGCCGCGACGGCGGCGAATCCGGCGGCCAGTTCGGTGACCCGGTCCAGCAGTCGCTGTTCGGCCTCGGGCAGGGGTTCGGCGTACTCGGTGGTGATCACGAAATGCTCTCGGATCGAAGGGAATCGACGGACAATCCGCCCGACCATACCGGCCGCCCACCGGTCTCGATCGCGGTTCAGCGCTTCCGAGACGCCGCCGGCGCGCGCGGTGGTGCCAGCACCACCCGAGATTCGGGCGTTAGCAGGCTGATTGCCACGCGCGGATTTCCGTAGGTTCGGTCTCGTGAAGGTGAAACTTGCGGTGCTGGTAGCGGCGGTGGTGGCAACGGTGTCCTGCGGTGCGGACGAGGCCGGCGGCCGGCCGGAGGTCGGGCGGGAACAGGTGGCGGCTGCGCTGAATGATGCTGTGCGGCTGGGATATCCGGGCGGCCAGGCGGTGATCGTGGACCGCGGGCACACCTGGCGGGTCAGCGCCGGCGTCGGCGATCTGGCCACCGGCGCGCCGTTCGCCGAGGACGCGCGACTGCGAATCGCGAGCAACACCAAGACATTCGTCGCGACAGTGCTGCTGCAGTTGGTGGCCGAAGGCAAAGTCGAGCTGGACGCACCGGTGGGGCGGTACCTGCCGGGAGTCGTGCGGGGGCCCGGCACCGACGAGAACCGGATCACCCTGCGAAATCTGTTGCAGCACACCAGCGGACTGCCCGAGTACGTGGCCGAGTTCGGTACCCCGCCGACGCCCTGGCAGGTCGACTTCCTCGCCGAACAAACCCGCTGGCAGATCGCGGACCTGCCCGCGATCCTGCGCACCGCGCTGGCCGCGCCCGCCGCCTTCGAGCCCGGCACGACATGGGCGTACACCAACACCAACTACGTCGTCGCGGGGATGGTGATCGAGCGGGTCACCGGTGCGCCGCTGGGCGCGGAGATCACCCGTCGCGTCATCGAACCACTTGGCCTGCGCGACACCTACTTCCCCGAGGCGGACGAGGTCGACCTGCGCGGCCCGCATGTCAGCGGCTACAGCGAGGTCCGCGGCGAGCGCGTCGACTACACCCGCCAGAACGTCTCGGCGGCGGGCGCGGCGGGCGCGATGGTCGCCACCGGGGCCGACCTGGCCCGGTTCTTCGACGCGCTGCTCGGCGGCGAACTGCTGCCGCCCGCGCAGCTGGCGGAGATGAAGAACGCGCGGCCGATCAGCGAAAACAACCCGCTGGCCTACGGTCTCGGTCTGATGCGGATCCAGATGCCGTGCGGCCTGGAGTTCTGGGGGCACAACGGCGGCATCCCCGGGACCCTCACCTACGCCGGTGTCGTCCCGGCCACCGGGCGGGCCGTCACGGTCGCCCTGAACCAGGATTTCACCGACCCGGAACGATCCCCGCTGCCCGGCCGGGTGCTCGCCGCCGCGATGTGCGCGGACGAGTAGGCGCGCCCCGGGGGAGAATGCGGGACGGACCGGACGGAGTCTCGCGGAGAGGAATGGCATTTGGGCGTCGCGCGCACCCCACGCCAAGCGTGGATCGAGCAGGGACTACAGACGTTGTCGACCAGCGGGGTGGACGCGGTCCGGGTCGAAGTGCTGGCCAAGGCGCTCGGCGTGACCAAGGGCGGCTTCTACGGGTACTTCGCCGATCGCAACGCGCTGCTGACGGCGATGCTCGACCAGTGGGAACGCGAATGCACCGAGGATGTGCTCGACCGCGTCGCCGGCATCGAAGATCCCCGCGCCACAGTGGTGCTGGCCGGACGGCTCACCCTCTCCGGCGACCGCCTGCTCGGCATCGATCTGGCCATCCGCGACTGGGCCCGGCGCGACGCCGCCGTGGGCGCGCGGCTGCGCCGGGTGGACGACGTGCGCATGGACCTGCTGCGCGACATGATCGGCACCTTCTGCACCGATCCCGACGAGGTCGAGGCGCGCAGCCTGCTCGCCTTCTGCCTGGCGATCGGCAACCAGTTCCTCGCCGCGGGACACCACGGGCGCACCCGCGAGGAAGTCCGCGCTCGCGCCTCGGCCATCATCCTGGAGCGGCCCGCCGACCAGGACGGATAGCGCGGCGCGACGACCGATCAGCGCAGGGTGTTGTTCACGTCGAGCAGGGCGGCGCGGCGGCGCTGTAGTTCGTCCAGTTGGGTGTCGATGCGCGCGAGCTGGTTGTCCAGGACCTGGACCGAGTGCGGGCAGGCTTGGATACCGGGTCCGTCGGCGGTGCACGGGAGCAGGGCGCGAATGGCCTCGGTGGGCAGGCCGGCGTCGAGGAGTTCGCGGATGCGGGCGACGCGGGTGACGGCGTCGGGCTGGTAGCAGCGGTAGTCGTTGGAGTCTCGCTCGGAGCTGAGCAGACCCTGCTGCTCGTAGTAGCGCAGCAGCCGGGGGTGCACTCCGGTGCGGTGCGACAGTTCTCCGATGCGCATCGGCGGGCGCTCCTTCCAGGGGTTGACCTTGACACTGATGTCATACGGCAACCTCGCGGCCATGACACGAATTCCCGCGCTCTCGGCCACCACCCACGGCACCGGTCCGGGCCTGCTGCTCGCGCACGGCGCCGGCGGCAGCATCGAGGGCAACTACGCACCGATCATCCCGGCCCTGGCCGCGGCGCACACCGTGGTCGCTCCCGACTACCCCGGTTCCGGCGAAACACCGCGCGCGACCGGCGAACTCACCGCCGACCTGCTCGCCGAGGGCATCGTCGAGGCAGCCGACCGGGCCGGCCTGGACACCTTCACGCTGATCGGCTATTCACTGGGCAGCCTGGTCGCGGTGCGGGTGGCCGCCCGCTGGCCGGAGCGGGTGCGCGGCCTGGTGCTGACGGCGGGCCTGGCCCGAGCCGACAACCGGGCCGAGGCCGCGCTGGACCTGTGGCAGCGCTACCTCGCCGCCGGTGATCTCGCGGGCTTCGCGCGCTTCGTCGCGCTGACGGGCTTCGGCGCGGACTTCTTCAACGGGGTGCCGCGCGAGCAGGTCGGCACGCTCCTCGACACGATTGCGGCGGGCGTGCCCGCCGGCACCTTCGAGCAGGCGGGCGCGGTCCGCACCGGCGACACCACCGCCGATCTGGCCGGGATCACGGTGCCCACCCTGGTCATCGCGACCACCCGGGACACGCTCGTCTCCCCCGCCAATTCCCGGTATCTGGCCGCGCGCATTCCCGGGGCGGAGTACGCCGAAATCGAGACCGGACACGTCCCGATGGCCGAGCGGCCGGAAGAATGGCAGAAGCTGATCACCGACTTCCTGGCCCGCCACGACCTCTAGCCCGACCGGGCGACCCGGAACCCCGTGTCCTCGATGCGCAGACTGGGGTGGCTGCGCCGGCGCACCGAGGCGCGGCAACTCCAGTGCTCGTCGAACCAGCCGCCGCCGCGCAGCACCCGGTAGGTGCCGTAGACCTCGGGATCGTAGTGATCCCAGCACCACTCCCAGACGTTGCCGAGCATGTCGTACAGGCCCCAGGCGTTGGGCAGCTTGCCGCCGACATCGTGCGGGCGCTCCCCGGAATTGTCTCGATACCAGGCGATTTCGTCGATGTCGCCGTAGCGGGGGCCGGTGCTGCCGGCCCGGCAGGCGTATTCCCATTCGGCTTCGGTCGGCAAGCGGTAGCCGTCGGCGGACCGGTCCCGGTCGACCTCGTCGCCGAGCAGGCGGTAGACCGGCCGGAACCCGGCTTCCAGCGAGCGCGCGTTACAGAACCGAACCGCGTCCAGCCAGGACACATTCGCCACCGGCAGACGTCCGCCCGCCACCGCGCCGGGCTCGTACAACCCCTGGGTGACCTGGCACGCGGACAGCTCGAACGCGGCCACCTCGACCGACCAGCTCCGCTGCGTCCGCCGATCCGAAAGCGTCACGGTGCCCGCGGCGAGCTGGACCATGTCGATGTCTGCGTGCACCGGGCCAGCCTAGGCGCCACCGTAAATTCGATTGAGCCGCCCGGCGGTGCGCCCCTACCCTCAGCCGATGACTACCCGACTGCTCAATGTCGTCGATGTCGAGGCGACCTGCTGGGACGGCAAGACGCCGCCCGGTGCTGTGAGCGAGATCATCGAAATCGGGCTCACCGTCGTCGATCTCGACGCGGGCGCACGACTTGCCAAGCACCGCATCCTGGTTCGGCCCGAGCGCTCCACCGTGAGCGAATTCTGCACGGAGCTCACCGGACTCACCCAGGCCGAGGTCGACACCGGTGTCTCCTTCGCCGAGGCCTGCCGCCTCCTGGCCACCGAACATCAGGCGAGCCTGCGCCCCTGGGCCAGCTGGGGCGATTACGACCGCAAACAGTTCCGCGCCCAATGCCAGGCGACCGGCACCGCCTACCCCTTCAACCATCGGCACACCAACGCCAAACTGCTCTTCTCCGAGGCCTACGAATTGAAACGCCGCCAAGGCATGTCCGGGGCGCTGGGCATCGCCGGTCTCCCGCTGGAGGGCAGGCATCACTGCGGAGCCGACGACGCCTGGAACATCGGCGCCCTCGTGCTGGATATCGCGGGCCGAAACGTCTGGCGCGCAACGACAACCGAGTGAGCGGCGATCAGGCGCGCGCCGGCGCCGTCTCGGCCGTTCTGATCGCGCGGACCAGCAGCGCCAGGGCGCTCACCCCGAGAACCGCCGCGACAGCGGGGAGCTGGAGCGCGCCAACGCCGGACAACGTCATGCCGCCGACGGCGCCGCCCAAGGCCACGCCGAGGTAGGTGCCGGAGGTGTTGAGGGCCAGGGCCTGCGGGGCGACCGGCCCGGCCAGCAGATAGAGGCGGGATTGGATCGCCGGGGAGTTCCAGAAGGCGACGCCGCCCTGGATGGTGCCGACCACCAGAATGACGAAAAACGGGATGGGGCGGGCGAATCCGAGCGCCCACAGGGCCAGCATGGTGGCGATGAAGAGCGCGATTCCGCACACCAGCGTGCGGTCCGCGCCCCAGCGGTCGGTGGCCGCGCCGCCGAGCCAGAGACAGACGATGCCCGCGACACCGGAGAGCGCGAAAGCCAGGGCGCGCTGGTCCACCGTCACCCGGCTGACCGCGGCGAGGAACGGCGCCTGGTAGGTGAGCATCATCATCGACCCGGTCATGAGCACACAGTTGGCCAGCAGGCCGAGCGAGACCGCCGGGTGCGCCAGGGCGCGCAACTGGTCCGCGATTCCCAGCGCTTCGGCGGCCCGGTCGTGCTCGCGCGGCAGGGTGATCAGCAGGAAGACCAAGGCGGCCGCGCCGGCCGCGGCCATCGCGAGAAAGGTTGCCTGCCAACCGTAGTGGCCGCCGATCCAGGTGCCGATCGGGACGCCGGCGGCGATCGAGCCCGTCACCCCGAGGGCGACGGTCGCCACATAGCGTCCGGTGCGCCCTTCGGGCGCGCGTTCGGCGGCGAAGGCGAAGAGCGCTGGGGTCGAGGCGGCCGCGGCGAGGGCCGCCAGCATGCGCCAGGCCACCAGGACGCCGAAGGAGGTGGTCGCCGCCGCCAGCAGGTTCGCGGCGATGAAGAGCGCGAGCGAGGCGGTGAACAGGCGCCGCCGCGACACCCGCGCCAGGGCGACTCCGGCGACGGGAGCGGCCAGGGCGACGGTCAGCGAGAAAACGGTCACCAGCTGACCGGCCTGGGCTTCGCCGACGCCGAGATCGCGGGCGATCTCCGGCAGTACGCCCGCGATCACATAGTCGTCGGTGTAGAAGACGAAAGCGGCTGCGAGCAAGGCCAATAGCCAAGCCGACACGACGAAACTCCTTCGCGCAGGACGGAATACCCGATGGTCTCGGGTGCGATGAGTGCGCTCGGTCAGGCCGAGAGCAGGGAATGCAGGTGTGCCCGAAGGGTGGTGCGGACTCGCTCGCGGTCGAGCGAACCGTGCGGCGTCACCGCGTCGATCGCCAGGCCGCCGATCACCGCGGCCAGCTGTTCGGCCCGCTCGACGGGATCCGGCACCGTGAGGACGCGCAGCGCCTCGGCGAGCACCGCCCGCATATCGGCCGCCATCTGTTCGGTGATCGGCCCGAAGATCGGCTGGACCCGCGCGGCGAGAATGAATTCCAGCAGCACGATCGACTCGACGCGGCGGTCCTCGTCCAGCGGCAGCAGTTCCTCCACCAGCGCCTGGAGCGCGTCGAGGGCGGGTTCGCCGGTCAGGCCGCGCAATGCCGCGGTCGGGTGCCGGGTGAGCCGCCGGCCCATGCGATCACCGACCTCGGTGGCGGCCGCCACCAGCAGGTCACGGTGATCGTCGAAGTAGTGCCGCACCGAGCCGATGTTCAATCCGGCTTCGACGGCGACCTTGCGCAGCGACAACCCGCTGAACCCTTCGGCCACCAGCAGGCGGAAAGCCGCGGCCACGACGTCACCGCGTCGTTGTTCCGCGTCGATCCGAGCTGGCATGAACCGAATGTATCACAGGCGTGATAAATAGCTAGGGGGCCGGTTCGATGAGCTGGAGGAGACCGAGGTGGCCGGCGATGAGGCGGGTGAGTACATCGGGGACGGCGGTCAGGACGTCGGTGGTCTGCTCGGGCCCGGAGCCGTAAGTGTGTGCGGCGACGGTGAATCCGATGCCATAGGAGGCCGAGGCGACCTCGTCCGGGGGCAGGTCCGACCAGCCCCACTTGGTGCCGAGCGCGCCGGGCAGCCAGGTGGTGCCCCAGTCCTGGACGGTGCCGTCGGCGGCGACCGTGCCCGGCGTGGCCATCCAGTCCAGGATCGGCGAATCCGGGTCCTGCTGACGCTTCTTGTTCAGGAAGTCGGCGACGTCGGCGGTGCTGGTCGTGCTGTACTGCCAGCCTTCTCTGGGATGTGTCGAGCGCAAACCGTATTCGGTGGCGACCGACTCGATCGCCTTCGGATATTTCGCGGCCATCACGTTCGCGGCGTTGTCGTCGGAGTAGCGGATCATGCGCTCGCCGAGCGCCCGGTCCTCAGCGGAGTGATCGCCGTGCCGCAGCGCGTAATCGACGATGTACAGCTTCGCCAGCGACAGCGCGCCCCGCTCCTGATGTTCGTTGTGGGTGCCCCAGGACACGTTCGGCACCGAGGTCCGCACCGAGATCGACGAGCGCGGTGGCACGGCGGCCGGGTCGAGCGGGTCCGCCCCCGCGGCGGGCAGGCCCACCAGTCCCGTCAGCGCCGCGGTCAACGCGGCTAGCCGCATCGGAAACCTCATTCGGTAACCTCCGTATCCGCTGGTCATCCCTACCGAACCAGCTTGCCGACCGGAACCCGGGACAGCCGGGAGGCGGCAGCCGACACGCGGGAGCGCGGAGTACACCCCCGCTGGTGTCGATACCCGGGCAAAACGGCGAGTCCGGGAGTGGGCCGGGCTACCCTGCGAGGGTCCGGTCCCCGATCTGAGGAGCCTGTGGTGGTCGACGTTCGCGGAAAATGGGGCGGTGCGTTCGGGCGGGTGTGGGGCGGCGGCTATGACGCCGTGGCCGAACGGGAAGCGCTGGCCCGGCCCGCCGGCCGGGCGCTGTGGGGCACGGATGTCGGGCTGTTCTACCGGAGTATGGAGTTTCTCGCCGAGTTGCCGGACGGGACCGCGGTGCTGGATGTGCCGTGCGGGGGCGGCGTCGCCTTGCGCGGCCTGCGAGCGGACCAGCGCGTGCGGTACGTGGCCTCCGACATCTCGGCGGCGATGCTGGAGCGGGCCCGCGCGCGAGCGACGCGGCAGGGGGTCATGGGAGTCGAGTACGTCGCGGCCGATATCGAGGCGATGCCGTTCGCGGACAACGAGTTCGACGTGTGTGTGAGCTACAACGGGCTGCACTGCCTGCCGCATCCCGCCGCGGCGCTGCGGGAGATCGCCCGCTGCCTGCGGCCCGGCGGCCGGCTGGTCGGCAGCTGCGTGGTGCGCCGGGCCGGGATGCGGTCGGAGGCATTCCAGGCGTTCGCCCGTCAGGTGGGGATGTTCGGGCAGAGCGGAAGCCGCGAGGACGTCGGGCGCTGGATTGCCGAGGCGGGCTTGGTCATCGAGCGCCTGGAATGCTCCGGGCCGATTCTGTACTTCGCCGCCGCGCGGCCCTAGCCCGCCTGGAACGCCGGGTCCAGGAAGCGGGGTTCCCGGTAGACACCGCTGTAGTCGGGATCGCCGGTTTCCTCCACCACCGCCATTCGCCCGACGAGCTCGAAGAACCGTTCCTCGACCGGGCGCAGCGCGGCGATCGTCGCCGCGAGCTCGCGATTCGCCTCGAATCGGGCGCCGTCCGGGCCGACGGTCAGCGTCGCCAGCCAGCCGCGCCAATCCGGCTCGCGCAGCGCACCGCTGGTCTCGGCCCAGAACAGGACGGTGGCCGGCGCGGTGCTGCACCGCCCGGCCGCGGCGAACATCAGCAATGCCGTGTACACGTTCGATTCGCAGAACCCGAAGTGCATCAGATATGCCTCCAGCGCACCGTCGCGGTACAGCACGATGTAGGTGAGATACGGGCTCTCACCGGCACAGTCGGCAAAGTACTCGCGTGGCGTGGCATCGGCTTCCGCCTGCGCCCAGTCCGCGGGTTTGCCATCCCAGTACCACCCGTCGAACATCGCCTCCGGATTGGCGATGACGCTCGGTTCCGGCACGGGCGTGTCGAGCCATTGCTCGAACTCGTTCCGGCTCATGGGAATTCGGGTGGCCAGCAGGAAGCTGTCCGACACAGCGGGCTCCTCGTCGCGCAGGCGCCGCCTGATCGCGGCACTCCCCGAAATCCTAGAATTGTCGGACCCATTGTCTACGGTCTATGAGCATGGCATTGAGTTGGAAGCTCGTAGTCGACAGCACGAACGCCCCCGTTCTCGCCGATTTCTGGGCCGCGGCCCTGGAGTACCGCGTGGAGGACCCGAGCGCCCTCATCGATCAGCTACTCGCCGCGGGTCACCTGCCGCCGCAAGCGGTGGTCGAGCACGACGGGCACAAGATCTTCCGCGGGCTGGCCGGCATCCGCCACCCCGAGGATCCGTTCGACGAGACCAGCGATGTCGGGCACGGGCGGCGGCTGCTGTTCCAGGATGTGCCCGAGCCCAAGGCCGGGAAGAATCGCCTGCACATCGACATCCACGCCGGTCCCGCCGGGCTGGACGCTTTGGTGGCCCGGCTGGAAAAGCTGGGCGCCACCCGGGTCCGCGAGGTCGATCAGGGCCCCGCCGGGCACTGGTGGGTCATGCGGGATCCCGAGGGCAACGAGTTCTGCGCCGCCTAGCGGCGCACCAGCGGCAGCGCCTCGAGCGCCGCGCCGAGGTCGCGCACGGCCGCGGGGTCGGTCAGCGACAGGCCGGTGAGTTCCTCGACGCGGCGCAGCCGGTAGCGCACGGAGTTCGCGTGCAGGTAGAGTCGCTCGCCGGTGGCGGCGGCGGATCCGCCTGCGCGGAACCAGGTTTCGAGTGTCTCCAGCAGCCTGGTTCGCTCCTCGTGCGGCAGGGCGAGCACCGCGCCGAGCCGCACCCGGACCAGCCGTTCGGCCTCGGCCGGGGCCGCCGCGACGAGCATGGCGAGCGGGTTGTCGTCGAAGCGCGCGACACCGGAGGCCCGGGCGCCGAGCCCCTTCAGCGCGAGCCGGGCGAAATGCAGCGCCTGCGGCGTCTCGGTCAGGGCGTCGTAGCTGGGGCTCACCCCGGCGCGGGCCCGGTGCTTGCGAATGATGCGGAAGGCCTGGGCTTCTCGGTGCTCCGGCAGCGAGAGCACACCGATCTGCTGATCGGGCAGCAAGCGCCAGGCCGAGATGATCTGCGCGCCGCGCAGCGCCGACTCGATGCCGGGCAGGGCGTCGCGCCCGGCCGCGGAGACGTCGGCGGCGACCACCACATAGCGTCCCGTGGCCGGCAGGCCCAGGATGCGCGTGGCCTCGCCGAGGGTGGCCGGGTCGGCGATCACACCGGTGAACAGCGCCTCCACCAGCACCGAACGCTCGTGCTCGCGCCGCAGCATCAGCTCCGAGCTCATCTCCCGGTAGGCGGTCGCCACCGCGACGGCGTAGGCCCCCGACAGCGCCCACACCTCCGCGGCCAGGTCGACCAGCACGGCGTCGGTGACCTCGGGGTGCCGCCGCGCCTCGGCGACCAGCTCCGACCACAGGAATTCGAACCCGATCCGGAAGGCGTGCAGGGTTTCGGCCAGCGGCACGCCCTGCTGGGCCCGTAGGCGGCCGGTTTCCTTCGGCGGTTCGGGATCCAGCGGCGCGTCGGAGGTGAAGTGCCGGACCATCAGGGTCAGGTTGCGTGTGCAGGAGGTGTGGATCGTCTCGAACGGTACCTGCGCCTCGTTGCGGTAGGTCTCGAGTTCGACGAGGAAGCGTTGCGCCAGGCGCAGACCCAGGTCGTCGATGCGCTCCAGCAGCACCTCGCTGATCGTCGTCGGCATCGCGGTTTGGGGCATTCACGCAGCTTACCGGCGGTGTGATTGTCGCTGGGAACAACGGTGCGCCGAGGCTGCTGTCCGCACGGCCATGGGATCGGCGTCACAACGGTGTGAGGATTTCGCCGTGCCCTCGCTGACCGTGAACCTGCTCCAATCCGCGCTGCACTACCCCGATCGGCCGGTGCTGCGCTTCGGCGCGAGCACGGTGACCTACGCCGACCTCGAAGAACGCACCGCCCGGGTCGCGGAGCTGCTGCGCTCGCGGGGTATCGCGGCCGGGGACCGGGTCGCGGTGATGCTGCCGAATGTGCCGGAATTCGTGATCCTGTACTACGGAATCCTGCGCGCCGGAGCCGTGGTGGTGCCGATGAATCCGCTGCTGAAATCCCGGGAAGTGGCCTACTACCTGGGAGATTCGGGCGCGGCGCTGTTGTTCGACTGGACAGACGGCCCCGGCGAGGGCGCCGCGGGCGCGGCCACGATCGGGACGCCCGTGCTCGATGCCCGCACGCTGACCGACCTGCTGGCGGACTGCCCGCCGTACCGGCAGGGCACCATCGTCGACGCCGGCGAACCGGCCGTGCTCCTCTACACCTCCGGCACCACCGGAACGCCCAAGGGCGCCACGCTGACCCACAGCGGCCTGGCGCACAATGCCGCGGTCTACTCCGCGAGCGTGCAGGACATGCGTTCCGACGACGTCGTCCTCGGTTGCCTGCCGCTGTTTCACACCTTCGGCCAGACCTGCGCCATGAACGCCGCGATCTGCCGCGGCGCCGCGTTGACCCTGCTCCCCCGCTTCGACCCCGAGGCGGTCTTCGCCGCGATCGCCCGGGACGTGGTCACCCTGTTCGCGGGCGTGCCCACCATGTATTCCGCACTGCTGCATCATCCCGGTGCCGCCACCGCGCAGGTGTCCTCGCTGCGGCGCTGCGTCTCGGGCGGGGCCGCGCTGCCGGTGGAGTTGCTGCACGCCTTCGAGAAGACCTTCGGCTGCGCCATTTTCGAGGGCTACGGGCTCTCGGAGACCAGCCCGGTCGTCACGTTCAACCACATCGGGCGCCCGCGCAAGCCCGGCTCGATCGGCACCCCGATCAAGGGCGTCGAGGTGCGACTCCTCGATCTGGTCGACGGGGTCGGGGAGATCGCCGTGCGCGGACCCAACGTGATGAAGGGCTATTGGCGCCGGCCCGAGGAGACCCGGGCGGCGATTCCGGACGGCTGGTTCCGCACCGGCGACCTCGCGCGCCGCGACGCGGACGGTTACTACTTCATCGTCGACCGGAAGAAGGACATGATCATTCGTGGTGGCTACAACGTCTACCCGCGGGAGATCGAGGAGGTGCTCTACGAACATCCCGATGTCATCCAGGCGGCGGTGGTCGGCGTCCCCGATCCCCATCTGGGCGAGGAGATCGCCGCGGCTCTCGTCCTGCGCGCGGGGTCGGCGACCAGTGCCGAGCAGGTGCGGTCCTTCGTCCGCGACCGGGTCGCCGCCTACAAATACCCGCGCCGGGTGTGGCTGCTGGACAGCCTGCCGACCGGGCCCACCGGCAAGATTCTCAAGCGCGCCATCACCCCACCGACAGGAGTCCCAGATGTTCACCTTCACCAGCAGTGACGGCACCGGCATCCACGTCCACGAGTGGCTGCCCGCCGCCGAGGTACGCGGCGTCGTCCAAATCGCGCACGGCATGGGCGAATACGCCGAGCGGTACGCCCATCTCGCCGAACGCCTCGCCGGCCTGGGCTACGCCGTCTACGCCAACGACCATCGCGGCCACGGCCACAGCATGGCCGGCGCCGCCGGTGATCTGGGCGAGAACGGGTGGAACCTGCTGGTCGAGGACATGGTGACGCTGACCGGCGAGCTGCGCTCGCGGCACCCCGGCGTGCCGGTCGTCCTGTTCGGCCACAGCCTCGGCTCGTTCGCCGTCCAGCAGTACCTGCTCGACCACTCCGACCTGGTCGACGCGGTGGTGCTGTGCGGAACGACCGCCGTGGACGGCCTCTTCGCCAACATCGCCGCCGCGGGCGGCGATCTGCTCGCGCTGTTCAACCGCGAGTTCGAGCCGACGCGCACCCCCGCCGACTGGCTCAGCCGCGACGAAGCCCAGGTCGACGCCTACCAGGAACACCCGTGGTGCGGCTTCGAACTCGACCCCGCCAACATGGGTCTGCTCGCCACCAACGCGAGCACCCGCCTGGCCGAACCGAAGAACATCCGCACCGACCTACCGCTGTACGTCATGGTCGGCGCGTCCGACCCCCTCAACGACGGCCTCCGCCTGAGCGACCTGCAGGTCCAGCGCTACCGCGACGCGGGCCTCACCGACATCACCTACCGCACCTACACCGGCGCCCGGCACGAGATCCTCAACGAAACCAACCGCGCGGAAGTCGAATCCGACCTGATCGCCTGGATCACCCGCTGAACGGCCGATCCCGGATCGATTACTCGCCGGTGGCGATCGAGGCGATCACGGCGTCGATGTAGGAGCGGAAAAGGCCTGACATGTCGGCGCTTTCGGGGTCGAGCAGCCATTGCAGTTGCAGGCCGTCCATCATCGCGAAGATCTGACGGGCCAGGGCGCGGGTGTCGGTGTCCGGGCGGATGGTGCCGTCGGTGATGCCGTGCGAAAGGGCCTGGGCCAGATCGGATTCCAGGACGCGATAGCGAGCGGTGGCCCAGGCGTTGGCGGGGTGGCCGGCGGTGACGGCCTCGCCGGTGACGACGGTGAAGAGCTGGACCAGGCCCGGGACGTGCGTGTTGTGCTCGACGAGGCGGGCCAGGCGGCGCAGGGCCTCGAGGCCGCGCGGCCGGTCGCTCCATTCCAGGCGCGCGGCGTCGATGCGGTCGCGGTATTCGAGCACGGCGGCCAGCAGCGCCGCCTTCGTCGGAAAGTGGTGCAGCAGACCGGGTTGCGAGAGGCCGCAGAGCGCGGCGATCTCGGCGATCGACGCGCCGTGGAAGCCGTTCTCGGCGAACGACTTCAAGGCCACGTCCAGGATGAGTTCGCGGCGCGCCTCGCCGCGGGGCCTGCTGCGCCGTTCCGCCATGGCTGCTCCTGTCCGATCGTCTGGGCCGAGACTAGTCCACCCATTTATCTCGAGTAGATAACATTACCGAGTGATCGCTCGGTTTGCACGGAATGCGCTGGCAGACTCGGCCCGGAACGCAGCGGTACCGGGAAGGACCCCCATGAGCGAGCACAGCACCGACATCGTCCCGAGCGGCTTGGATGGCGGATACGGCACCCTGGCCGCCTGGGAAGTGGTGCCGCCGCCGGGCGTGCCGCCGCGCGGGACCGCGGTGCTGGTACCCGGCTTCACCGGCTCCAAGGAAGACTTCGAGGCCCTGCTGCCGTTGCTCGCGGCGTCCGGCTACCGGGCCGTCGCCTACGACCAGCGGGGCCAGTGGCAGTCCGAGGGCCCCGACGAGATCGTGGGCTACGGCATGGACGATTTCACCGGCGACCTGCTGAAGGTCGTCGATCAGGTGGCCGGGGACGAGCCCGTCCACCTGGTCGGCCACTCGTTCGGCGGCTACGTCGGCCGGGTCGCGGTGGTCGCGCGGCCGGAGCGATTCCGCAGCTTCACCCTGCTGGCCTCGGGCCCGTCCTCGCTGGAGGACATCAACTTCCCGCCGCCCGGCCTGCTCGCGCAGGCCGTCGAGGCCGGCGGCCAGGAGTTCCTCTGGCAGCAGATGAGCACCGCCATGTTCGCCGCCGACACCGTGCCGGACCCGGAGCGGCTGAAGTTCCTGCACGACCGGATCCTGGCCACCGAGAAGGCCAACATTCTCGGCATCCTGCGGACGATGGAGACCCCGCCGCTCGCCGACCCCGCGCAACTGCGCGCCGCCGGGGTACCGCTGCTGGTGGCCTACGGCGACACCAACGATCTCTGGCCGCCGCGGGTGCACGAGCGGTTCGCCGAGCAGCTGGGCGCGCGCCGGGTGGTCTACCCGGGCGTGGGCCATCTGCCCAACGAGGACGTGCCCCAGCAGGTGTGCGACGACCTCGTGGCGTTCTGGTCCGCACCAGTAGCCTGAAATTTGCCAACCACCTCGAGATGGGACAGCGCCATGGACGACCGCATCGAAGAACTGCTCGCGAAACTCGATCTCCCCGGAAAACTGCGGCTGATCTCCGGGTCGGCGCTGTTCCGGATGGCGGGTGATCCGAGTCTCGGGCTCGCGGAGATGCCGGTCTCGGACGGCCCCTCCGGCGTGCGCGGCGAGCACTGGGACGAGCGCGATCCCTCGGTGAGCCTGCCCTCGGGCACCGCGGTCGCGGCGAGCTGGGATCCGGAACTGCTCAGCGAGATCGGCGCGCTCATCGCGCACGAGGCGCGGCGCAAGGGCGTCTACGCGGTGCTGGGCCCGACCATCAACCTGCACCGATCCCCGCTCGGCGGCAGGCATTTCGAATGCTTCTCCGAGGATCCCGTGCTGACCGCCGAGATGTCGGCCGCCTACGTGACCGCGGTGCAGGCGCACGGGGTCAGCGCGTGCCCGAAACACTACGTCGCCAACGATTCCGAGACCGACCGCTTCACCGTCGACGTGCGCGCCGACGACCGGACCCTGCGCGAGCTGTACCTGTACCCGTTCGAGCGCAGCGTGCGAGCAGGCGCGTGGATGATCATGGACGCCTACAACTCGGTCAACGGCGTCACCATGACCGAGAACGACCTGCTCGACGAACCACTCAAGGGCAGTTGGGGTTTCGACGGCGTCGTGGTGTCGGACTGGACCGCCGTGCGGTCCACCCCGGGCGCCGCCAAGGGCACCGATCTCGTGATGCCCGGCCCGCCGATGCTGTGGGGCGCGCCGCTGGAGGAGGCGGTGCACAAGGGCGAGGTGCCCGAATCCGCGATCGACGAGAAGGTCCGCCGGATTCTGCGTTTCGCGATGCGAGTCGGCGCACTGGACGGAACTCCCGCGCCCGCACCGGAATTCAGCGACGAGCAGGCCCAGGCCCTGGTGCGCCGCGCCGCCGCCGAGGGCATGGTGCTGGCGCACAACGACGGCGTGCTGCCGCTACGCCCGGACACCACGGTCGCCCTGCTCGGGCCGAACGCGGCACTGCCGCGCTTCATGGGCGGCGGCAGCGCCACCGTCATCCCGGCGCACACCACCACGCCCGTCGAGGGCCTGGCAGCCGTGCTGTCGGTGTCGCATACGCCCGGCGTCCGGCTGGAGGAGAAACTCATCCCGGCCCCGCTGGAGCTGATCACCGACCCCGAGACCGGCACCCCCGGGCTGAGCCTGCGCTATCTCGACGGCGACACCGTCATCGACACCCAGCACCGCACCGCGGGCAATCTCATGCTGTTCGGCGACCAGAAAGCCGCCGGTGCCGACGTCATCGAGATCCGGACCCGGTTGCGCGCGGACACCGCGGGCGAGTGGCAGCTCGGCGTCGGCACGCTCGGTCAGGCGCGGCTGGAGATCGACGGCGAGCAGGCGCTCGCCGAGGACATCACCTTCGAGGGCACGGACCCGGTCGGCGCGATCCTCTACCCGCCGCAGCGGTCGGTCACCCGCACACTGACGCAGGGGCAGGAGGTCGAGGTTCGCATCACCGTCGCCGCGCCGCCCGCGATTCCGGGGCTGGGCGTCATCCTCGGCCTCACCTTCGGCATCACCCGGCCGCAGCGTTCCGCGGACGAGGAATTCGCGGCCGCGGTCGAGCTGGCACGCACCGCGGACGTGGCGGTGATCGTGGTCGGCACCACCGAGCAGATCGAGTCCGAGGGCTTCGATCGCAAGGATCTGCGTCTGCCGGGCCGTCAGGACGAAC
The DNA here is from genome assembly GCF_040654295.1 of Nocardia sp. NPDC050712. Lineage (NCBI taxonomy): Bacteria > Bacillati > Actinomycetota > Actinomycetes > Mycobacteriales > Nocardiaceae > Nocardia > Nocardia sp. NPDC050712. The sequence continues at coordinate 35,369 of NZ_JBFAHT010000002.1, read as the reverse complement.
TGGTCGCGGCCGTCGCCGCGGTGAATCCGCGCACCGTCGTCGTGGTCAATTCCGGTGCGCCCGTGGAACTGCCGTGGCGCGCGGACGTGGCCGCGGTGCTGCTGTCCTGGTTCCCCGGCCAGGAATTCGGCGCCGCCCTGGCCGACGTGCTCACCGGCGCGGCCGAACCCGGCGGCCGCCTGCCCACCACCTGGCCCGGGACCATCGCGGACGTGCCGGTCCTGAACACCACCCCCGACGCCGCGGGCACACTCCCCTACGCCGAGGGCATCCACATCGGCTACCGCGCGTGGCTGAAAGCGGGTGTGGCGCCGGCCTATCCGTTCGGCCACGGCCTGGGCTACACCACCTGGGAGCTGAGCGATCTCACCGTCTCCGGCCGGAGCGCGACCGTCACCGTCACCAACACCGGTGCGCGGGAGGGCAAGCAGGTGGTGCAGGCGTACCTGTCCCGGGCACAGAGCGCCGTGGATCGCCCGGTGCGCTGGCTCGCCGGATTCGCCGGTGTGACAGTCGAACCCGGCGCCTCCCGCACGGTCACCCTCGATCTCCCGGACCGGGCCTTCGAGCACTGGACCGACGCCGGCTGGGCCACCGAACCCGGTGCGTTCACCCTGCACGTCGGCACCTCGGTGACCGCGCTGCCCCTCACCACCGAGATCGGCTGAGCTACAGGGTGACCCGCTGCTCGACCGGCAGCCACATCTTGTCACTCGCTGCGACACCGAAGGTTTCGTAGAAGTCGGCGAGATTGCGCACCGTCTGGTTGCACCGGAATTCGGCCGGTGCGTGCGGGTCACTCGCCAGCTGGGCTTCCAGCGCCTTCGGGGTGGCCTTGGCCCGCCACAGGCGGCCCCAGGATTCGAAGACGGTGCGCAGGTTCGGCTCTCGCCCGGTGCGCTCGGCGGCCAGCCGGACCGCGGCCAGCGCGATTTGCAGGCCGTGCAGGTCGGCGAGGTTCTCACCGACGGTGAGCGCCCCGTTGACGTGCTGTCCGGCGGGCAGGCCCTCGGGCACGAGCGCGTTGTACTGCTCGACCAGCTGCGCGGTCTTGGCGTCGAACGCGGCGCGGTCCTGCGGGGTCCACCAGTCCCGCAGGTTCCCGTCACCGTCGTAGCGCGAACCCTGATCGTCGAAGCCGTGGCCGATCTCGTGGCCGATCACCGCGCCGCCGGCACCGTAGTTCACCGCCGGTTCGGCGTCCTTGTCGAAGAACGGCGGTTGCAGAATGGCGGCGGGGAAGACGATTTCGTTGGCGCTGGGGCTGTAGTAGGCGTTCACCGTCTGCGGCGGCAACTCCCACTCGGTCCGGTCGACCGGGTTGCCGAGGCGGTCGAACATCCGCCGGTTGCGGAAATCGATGGCGGCGCGCAGGGATTCGACGAGCTTGCCGCGGGTGATGGTCAAACCCGAGTAGTCCGGCCACTTGTCGGGGTAGCCGAGCTTGGGGGTGATCTTGTCGAGTTTCACGACGGCGGCGGCGCGGGTGGCCGGTGACATCCAGGCCGACTGCTCGAAGTCCGCCCGGTAGGCGGCCCGCAGGTCGGCCACCATGTCCTGCACGCGCTGCTTGGCCTCGGCTGGGAAATAGCTTGCCACGTAGATCTTTCCGAGCTGGTCCCCGGCGTAGTCGTTGACGGTGCCGAGTGCGGTCTTCCACCGCTCCGGCTGCTGCCGGGCGCCTTCCATCGCCGTGCCCCAGAAGTCGAAGGAGGCGGTGGCGATGTCGGTCTGCAGGTGTGCGGCGAAAGTGCGGACCAGGCCGAGGTTCAGGTAGTCACGCCAGGCGGCGAGATCGACGTCCTGCCACAGCTGTGCGGCGCCGGTGACGAACGACGGCTCGCGCACCACGACCTGATCGAACAGCTCGCGCGGCCGGTCGGTGCTGCCGGCCAGCCAGGGATCCCAGTCGAAACCCGGTGCGGTCCGCGCCATTTCGGCCCAGCTGGTCGGGTTGTAGGTGGCGTTCGGGTCGCGTTCGCGCACGTTGTCCCAGTACAGCGCGGCGATGCGGGTCTCCAGGTCCAGCACGCGGTGCGCGAGCGGGACGGGATCTGCGAAACCGGCGCCGGCCGCGATACGTTCGAGGAAGGTGCGGTAGGCGGCGAGCTTCTCCGCGGCCTCGGGCTTGCGGTAGTACTCCTCGTCCAAGCCGATCCCGGACTGGGAGATCGTGGCCACGGTGGCGGCGGAGTTCTTCGGGTCGGGGGCGACGGCCAGTCCGATCAGCCCGGCCATCGGCAGGCCGCCCATCACCCGGGCCAGGTCCGCTTTGGACTCGGCGCTGTCGACCCGCGCGAACAGATCAGCCAGCGGTGCCATGCCCTGCGCGTCGATGGCGCGGGTGTCCAGCACGGCGTCGTAGAGGTCGCGGACCTGCTGTGCCTCGGTACCCGGCTGCGGATCCCGGATATCGTCGATCAGGTCCCGCAGTTGTTTCTCGGTGCGATCGGAGACCTCGGCGAACGTCCCGAAGGAGACCTTGTCCGGCGGCAACCGGTACTCGGCGAGCCACTTGCCGTTGACGTACCGATACAGATCGTCCCGGGGCTCGATCCGCGAATCCGACCCCGTCATATCGGCCCCGGTCAGCCGGATCGCACCGGAACTCCGGTCACATCCGGCCAGCACGGGCAGCAGCCCCAGCGCGACCAGAAAACCGCGGCGGTCGAGATCGAACTTACGCCCGGACGTGCTCACAGAACTCCTTCGGCCGACGACAACGCACAGCGGGAACTGCCTCGAACGGCCGCCGACGTTACCGGCCCGCGCCGCCGAACCGGCGGACCGGGTGCGGCACGCCGCCCGTTTTCCCAGGTAGATCAGCAGTCGCGGGGATTCGGCGGGCAGACCGGCAGGAAGGGGGAATCGGGCAGGAAGCCGCGCAGGCCGGTGCGGGTGAACTGACCGGTGTCGTGGTCGGAGGCGTAGAGGTGGCCGAGGCCGATCGGGCCGGTGAGGGCGGTGACGATGAACCCGGCGCCGGCGTAGACGCGGCCGTCGGGCTGGGCGTCGATGTGGTACTTGCGGTCGACGAGGTCGAAGGTGCCCGAGGGTTCCCAGATGCCGGTGGCCGGGTAGTACTTGCCGTGCGTGGCGGATTTTCCGGTCGGCTCGAATTCGGTGCACAGGCCGACGGGTCCGCGATCGGATTTCAGGTAGGGCACCGGGCAGTGCAGGTCGCGGTCGCCGGGGATGCGGACGATGTCGACGATCGAGCGAGGTTGCGGGGTAAGGGTTTTCGGCCCCGCGAGCGCCCAGGCGGTAGCCAGGAACGCCGCGGTCAGTGCGAGAGTGCCGACCACGAGGCCGGCGGATCTGTCCGGGCCCGCCGCGCCCGCGGCCGCGGCGGCCAGGGCCGCGCAGGTCGGGTAGCGGGCGGCCGGGTCGGTGGCCGTCGCCCTGGTCACCACCTGGTGCAAGCGGGCGGGCAGCGGCCGGTTCGCGTCCACGCCGGGCAGCCGTCCGGTCAGCAGTTCGTGCAGGGTGACGCCGAGGGCGTACACGTCGGCGCGGCGGTCGGCCGCCTGTCCCGCGCGCTGCTCGGGCGCGGCGTAGGCGAGGGTGAGCGGGGACGGCCCCTGGGTCATCGTCGCGGACGGATCGGTGCTGCGGGCGATGCCGAAGTCACCCACCAGCACCCGATCGTCGCCGAGAAAGATATTGGCGGGCTTCACATCCCGATGCACGACGCCTTGCGCGTGCGCGTAGTCGAGCCCCGCGGCCACCGCGGTGACGATGCGCACCGCCGCCGCCGGATCGAGCCCGCGCGGGTGCCGCCGGATCAACCCCGCGGCGTCCCCATCCGGCATGTACCGCATGGACACCCACAGCACACCGTCCTCGTCACCCCGGTCGTAGACGTCCACGATGTTCGGATGGTCCAGCCGCGCAACGATATCGGCCTCCCGCTCGAACCGGGCCCGGAAGACCCGATCCGCACTGACCTTCGGATTGAGCACCTTCAGCGCCACGGTCCGCGGCAACCGCGGATGGCGCGCCCGATAGACCGTCCCCATCCCGCCCGAACCCAGCCGCGCACTGATCAGATATCCGGAAAACACCGTCCCCGCAACCAGTTCCGAAGCGGACATGACCAGACCTCCTGCGCCGCGGTCCCTCCATCATGGGCCCGAACGCAGGTGTGAGCACGCGGAAACGGTCCGGCGGCGCGCGGCCGGTCCTATTTACCGAGGGCGTCGGCGAGTTGCCCCTTGGTCATGGTGGAGCGGCCCTTGATGTTGCGCTGCTTGGCCTCGTTGTAGAGCTGGTCGCGGGTCAGGCCCTTGGGGCGGTTGGTCCCGGAACGCCGGCCGCCGCGCTGCTGCGGGGACATGTCGCGGATCGAGGAGCGGCTCGCCGTCTTGGACTCACCGGATTGGGCGCGGTTCTTGTTCACCGTGCGCGCGGCGATCTCCTCCGCGCGCTTCTCCCCGGTGCCGCGCTCCTCCTGCGACTCCTTGATGTGCTCGTACTGCCGCTCTCGCTTGTTGCTCCATGCTTTGGGCATAGGGTCACACCTCCTTGGGCGGTCGGGTACCCCGGCTCCGGCCGGGCTAACGCCTCACAGCAATCCCCGCAGGTGTAAATCGGCGACATACTTGCTGATCAGGGCCGGGCCGAGGTGCGGAATCTCGGCGCCGGCGGCCTGCACGGCGGCTTGGAAGCGTTTGGTCGGCAAGGCCGCGCCCGGCAGTGGCCGGGCCGGGCGCTGGAAGGCGCGCAGCAGCGGTAACAGGGAGTGCTGCCGCTGTTTTTCCGGGAGCGCGCGCAGGGCGCCTTCGAAGCGGGCCAGCCAGTCCTGGTAGTCCTCGAGGCGCTGGATGTCGTGGCCCGCCTCGATCAGCCAGTCGACGAAGGTGTCCAGGGAGACGTTGTCGTCGTGCGGGTTGAGCACGTCATAGGTCTGGAAGCCGGTGGGGCGCGCGAGGGCGGTGATCGCGGCGGCGGTGAAGTCGGCCGGGAGCCCGTCGTAGTGGGCGCGGCGGCGGGCGCCGCCGGGCCCGGTCGCGTAGAAGGAGTGCGGGGCCAGACCGGTGGCGAGCACGCTGAACAGCAGGCGGGTGAACATGTCGGGCAGATTGACCTGGCCCGGGTAGCGGCTGTGCGCCAGGATCATGTCGGAGCGGAACACCGCGACCGGCAGCCCGCACCGATCGTGCGCCGCCCGCAGCAGCACCTCACCGGCCCACTTGCTGGTGCCGTAGCCGCCCGCGTAGGAGCTGTCCAGGCGGCGGACCGGGCTGATCAGGCGGATGTCGGCGTCCTCGTCGAAGTCGGCCGGATCGATCTGGGCGGCCACGGCGACCGTGGACAGGAAGCCGACCGGCTTGACGCGAGTACTCAGGGCCAGCCGGATGACCTCGGCGGTGCCGACCACGTTGGGGCCGAACAGTTGCCGGTACGGGAGCACGTGATTGACCAGCGCGGCCGAGTGCACGACGAGGTCGACGGTCTCGGCCAGGCGGTCCCAGGTCCCCTGGTCCAGGCCGAGATTCGGTTCACCCACATCACCGGGGACGACCTCGAGGTGCGCGGCGGCGAGTTCCTCGAATTCATCGCGCAATCCGGGATCGCCGGAGTCGAAGGCCGCGGCCAGGCGTTGCCGCGCCGCCGCCGCGTCGGACCCGCGAATCAAGCAGATCAGCGTGCCCCCGGTCGATTTCAGCCGGTGCAGCCATTCCAGGCACAGGAAGCGGCCGAGATAACCGTTCGCGCCGGTGAGCAGCACGGTGCGCACCTCGGTCGCGTGCGGTAGGTCCGCGGCGGCGGTCAAGGTGCCGGCGTCCAGGAAGCGGTCGAGGACCAGGTCGGCGGCCCGGACCTCCGGGTCGGCGCCGTGCACCGCGGCGAAGGTCGGCTGCTGGCCCGAATGCCGTTGTGCCTCGATGTATTCGGCGATCTGACGCAGGTCGGCCGTCGGGCCGGTGAGCACGCCCACCGGCACCTCGACCGCGAAGATCTCCTGGAGCAGATTCGACAGCGACAACGCCGAGAGGGAATCCCCGCCTAGCTCCGTGAAGTGCGCGTCCGGGCGGACGTCGGTGTCGGCGCAGCCGAGCAGCGCGCGCACCGCGCGGCCCAGGGTTTCGAGCACCGGCCGGTCGGTGGCGTGCCGCAACTCGATCAGTTCGCTGGTCTGGGCGGCCGCGAGATCGGCGTAGAGCTGTTCCAGGCGCTGGCCGTATCGCTCTTTCAGCTTGGGCCGCAACAGTTTCCCGATGCCGGACAGCAAACCGTTGTCGGCGCTGAACGGCTCGGTCTCCAGCAGGAAATCGCGCGGGAGCTCGTAGGAGTTCAGCTCGGCGTCCTTGGCGAGGCGCTGCAAGGCTTGCGCCAGTGCGGCTTTCGGATTCGGAGCACGCAGGGCGTCCGCGGTCGGCACGATCACCGCCAGCAGGTAGGCGCGTTCGCTGCTGCCGTAGACGAAGATCTGGCGGACCAGCGGGCTGGTGGCGAAGACCGCCTCCAGCTTCGCGACCGTCACGAACTCACCCTGCGAGAGCTTCAGGACGTTGTTGCGCCGGTCCACGCACACCAGTTCGTCGGGTCCGAATTCGGCCACGATGTCACCGGTCCGGTAGAAACCGTCCGGATCGAAGACTTCGGCGGTGATGTCGGGCCGTTTGAAATAGCCCGGAATCATCGCGGTCGTCTTGAGCAGCAGCTCACCGCGCGGATGCGGCCGATCGGTCCGGAAGTACCCGAGTTCGGGCACGTCGACGAGCTTGTAGTCGAGCACCGGTGGGCGGCGCACCCGGTTGTCGATCACCAGGCCGCCGCCGGCCTCGGTGGACCCGTAGCCGTCGTGCAGCTCCAGGTCGATCACCGATTCGATGAAGGTGCGCATCTCCGGCGCCAGCGGTGCGCTGCCGCAGATCGCGGTCATCACCCGCCCGCCCAGGAACTGTTCACGCAGTTCGGTTTTCACCTGCGCCTCGATGGCGGCGCGGTCGGCGCCCGGGGCCGCGCGCCGGTCCACCTCGCCGAGGAAGCGCTGAAACACCATGTCGCACACGCGCGGAACGAAGAACAACTCGGTCGGGCGCACCAGGGCGATGTCCTCGAACAGGGTCGACATATCGCTGTGCGCCGCGAAATAGGCGGTGCCGCCGCGGGCGAGCAGCCCGTGCAGGGTCATCCGCCCGGCCACGTGACTCATCGGCATGAAGTTGAGGTTGATCGCGGCGACCGGCGGCTGGGCCAGCCAGATCTTGCGCACCAGCGGCTCGGTGTACATGGCGCCCTTGGGCGTTCCGGTGCTGCCGGAGGTGTAGATCAGCAGGCTCAGGGTGTCGTCGTCGGCCTCGCACACCGGCGCGGTGGGTAGCTCACGGCCGCGCGCGACGACCGTGTCGAGCGCTTCGACCCGCACCCCGGCCAGCCGGGATCGAGCGGATTCGACCGCGGCGCACTGCTTCTCGTCGCCGGGATGGACATCGAAGACCGTGAACTGTTCCGGCAGCGCGGCCGCCCGCACGCAGTCCACCGCGTGGTCGAGCAGATCCGCGGCCACCGCGACCACGCGCGGGGCGGTCTCGGCGAGAATCGAAGCCAGCTGCGCGACCGGCGCGGTGGCCTGCAACGGCACCGCGACGGCCCCGAGCTGGACGCACGCCAGATCCAGGATCGTGTAATCGATGCTGGTGAACCCCAGCACGGCGACGAAATCTCCAGCGCGAACGCCGGATTCGTGCCAGGCCGCCGTGACCGCGGCGACCCGCGCCCCCAGCTCGCCGTAGGTGATGGTGTCGAACTCCGGCAGCAACCGCCGGGTCCCGTCGGCGTCCCACGCGACCGCCCGCTCCCCCAGCGCGGGCCGCTCGGCATAGGCCGCGGTCAGCGCGCCGATCAGCCGCGGCAGCCGCAGCTCCCGCAACGTCGCGCCGATCGCCCGGTCCGGCCGCGCCGCCTCGATCTCCGGATACGCGGCATACAGCTCCGCGACCCGCCGCGCCCGCCGCTCCTGCGCCGTCTCGACCATCACTCACCCTCCTCGGCTGACACCGTCGTCACCCGACCCCCATTCTGATGGCAACTGCCGCCAGATGGCCAGCCACCCCCGTGACCGACCGTCAAGCCCCTGAAATCAGCGGGAACGGCCGGCGCCGAAAACGGTCTACTGTCGAAGAAACCCGCCGATGAGAGCTCATCGACGGGCAGGTGAGAACTCCGGTATGGGCGGCAACCCCCGACCGCCCGCCCATACCGGATTTCGCTACTTCTTGTTGCGGTCCCGCTTCTCCCGGATGCGCACCGAGACCCGCACCGGCGACCCGTCGAAGCCGAACTCCTCGCGCAGCCGCCGCTCCAGGAACCGGCGGTAGCCCGCCTCCAGGAATCCGGTGGTGAACAGCACGAACGTCGGCGGACGCGTCGAGGCCTGGGTGGCGAACATGACGCGGGGCAGGCGGCCGCCGCGCATCGGCGGCGGCGTGGCCGCGATGACTTCCTTGAGCCAGTTGTTCAACCGGCCCGTCGGAATCCGCTTGTCCCAGGACTCCAGCGCGGTCTCCATCGCCGGAACCAGCTTCTGCACAGCGCGGCCGGTCTGCGCGGAGATATTGACCCGCCCCGCCCACGGCACCCGCACCAGGTCCCGGTCGATCTCCTTCTCCAGCTGCAACCGGCGATCCTCGTCGACCAGATCCCACTTGTTGAAGGCCAGCACGAGCGCGCGACCGGAGTCGGCGACCATGCTGATGACGCGCAGATCCTGCTCGGTCATCGGCTGGGAGGCATCGATCAGCATGATCGCGACCTCGGAGGCCTCCAGCGCCGACTTGGTGCGCAGCGAGGCATAGAACTCCATGCCGCTGGCATGGGAGACCTTGCGGCGCAGACCGGCGGTGTCGACGAACTTCCAGATCTTGCCGCCCAATTCGACCAGCGAGTCCACCGGGTCGACGGTGGTGCCCGCGACATCGTGCACCACCGAACGCTCGGAGCCGGCCAGCTTGTTCAGCAGGCTGGACTTGCCGACATTCGGCTTACCGACCAGGGACACGCGGCGCGGGCCCTGGCCGCCGGTGCCTTCGCGCGGCGTCTCCGGCAGCACGGCCAGCACGTCGTCGAGCAGGTCGCCGGTGCCGCGCCCGTGCGTCGCCGACACCATGCGCGGCTCACCCAGACCCAGCGACCACAGCGTGGCGGCCTCGGCCTCCACGCGCTGATCGTCGACCTTGTTGGCGACCAGGATCACCGGAATCTTGGAGCGCCGCAGCTTCTTCACCGCCGCCTCGTCGGTGGCCGTGGCCCCGACGGTGGCGTCGACGACGAGCAGGATGGCGTCCGCGGTTTCCATGGCCAGCTCGGCCGAACGCGCCACCGACTGCTGCAAGCCCTTGGCGTCGGGCTCCCAGCCGCCGGTGTCCTGCACGTAGAAGCGCCGGCCGGACCAGGACGCCTCATAGGAGATGCGGTCGCGGGTCACGCCCGGGATGTCCTCGACAACCGCTTCGCGGCGGCCCAGGATGCGGTTCACCAGCGTGGACTTGCCGACATTCGGCCGCCCGACGATGGCGAGGGTCGGCATGGCGACATACTCTTCGCCCTCGCCTTCACCGTCGACATCGAGCAGTTCCCACTCGGTCTCGTCGTTCCAAACACCGTCGCCGGCCAGTACGTCTTCCGTCACCGGGACCCTCCTGTTGTCGAAAGCTGCTGAGCGACAACCTGATACAACTCGTCGATGACCTGGTTCTTGGTCAGCTCGCTGGTATCGACCTGCACCGCGTCCGCGGCCGGGCGCAGCGGCGAGATCTTGCGCGTCGAATCGAGGTTGTCGCGGCGCTGCACGTCGGCGAGCACCGCTTCGTAATCGTCGCCGCGGCCCTCGGCGATGTTCTGCTGGTTGCGCCGCTGGGCCCGCGCCTCGGCGGAGGCGGTCAGGTAGATCTTGGCGTCGGCGCCGGTCAGCACAACCGTGCCGATGTCACGGCCCTCCACCACGATCCGGCCGGCGGCGGCGGTGATCTCGCGCTGCAACGCGACGAGCAGTTCGCGCACCTCCGGCACGGCGGACACGGCCGAGACCGCCTTGGTCACCGCGTCACCGCGGATCTCCGAGGACACATCGACGCCGTCGAGCTCGATCACCTCACGGCTCGGATCGGTGCCGATCCGCAGCGGCAGTTCCTTGACCGCGACGGCGATGGCCGCCGGATCCGCCAGGTCGACGCCCGCGCGCAGCACGCGCAGCGTCGCGACCCGGTACATGGCGCCGGTGTCGAGATAGCTCGCGCCCAAACGGGTCGCCAGCTGCCGCGACACACTGGACTTGCCGGTGCCCGAGGGCCCGTCCATGGCCACGACCAGCGGGCCGCTGCCGATCAGCTGCTCGGAAAGCTCCACGGAAGTCTCCACACTGCTCACAACGACACCGCCTCATACAATTTGCCGACTTCGTTGCGGCCGAGCACCTTCAGGGTGCCGGGCCGCTGATCGCCCAGAACGATCGGGCCGATATTCGTGCGCACCAGGCGGATCACCGGGTGCCCGACCTCCGCGAGCAGGCGGCGCACGATGTGCTTGCGCCCCTCGTGCAGCTCCAGCTTGACCAGCGAGCGGCCCTCGCCCAGCTCCAGCACCTGGAACTTGTCCACCCGGGCCGGGCCGTCCTCGAGCTCGACGCCGTCGCGCAAGCGCTTGCCGATGGCCTTGTGCACCTCACCGTTGACCGTCGCCAGGTAGGTCTTGGAGACCTCGAAGGACGGGTGCATGAGCCGATGCGCGAGATCGCCGTCATTGGTGAGCAGCAGCAGGCCCTCGGTGTCGGCGTCCAGCCGTCCGACGTGGAACAGCCGCTGCCCGGCCGCGATGCGCTCGGCGACGATATCGCCGACACAGGGCCGGCCCAGATCGTCCGACATCGTGGACTGCCAGCCCTTGGGCTTGTTCAGCGCGATGTGCACGAGCTCGGAGCGCACCATGACGCGGGTGCCGTCGACGCGGATGACCGCCTTCTCCGGATCGATGCGCAGGCCCTGCTCCTGAACGATGACGCCGTCGACCTCGATGCGGCCCTGCTCGATCATCTCCTCGGCGGCGCGGCGCGAGGCCACACCGGCCTTGGCCAGCACCTTCTGCAAACGCTCGCCCTCACCGGCGGCCAGCTTGGTGTGCGCGCCGCCGTGCACCTCGGTGGCCGGTTCGACGTACTGCCGCTTGGCCGGCTTGGCGTTGCTCAGCAGCGGGGTGGACGGCGTCGGCCGCTGCGGCTTGGTGGTCTTCTTCTTGGCTACCGGCGCGGACCCGAACTTGCGGGGCGCGCCCTGTCCGGGAGCGCCACGGCCGGGTGCGCCGCCGCCGCGTGCCGCGGGAGCCGCACCGCGTCCGCCGCGTTCGCCCTGGCTCGAACCCCAGGAAGATCCGCGCTGGGCGGATCCACGATCGGGGGTACCGCTGGGGGTGGTGTAGTCGCCGCGGGACGAGGCCCGCGAGCCGGTGCCACGCTGCTGGGCGCCGCCTTGGGAGCCGCCGCGACGGTCTGCGCCGCGGTCTTCGCTCCAAGCGCCGCGGTCGGCGGGGGCGCCACGCTGGGCCGCGCGGGCGCCGCGCGAACCTGTGCTGCGGGCCGAAGCTCCGCGTGCGGGCGGTTGATCACTTCGTTTTCTACGATCCGGTGTGCCATCTCGGCGAGCGGGCGTATTCAATGTTTTTCCTAGTCCTCGGCGCCGAGATCCAAATCTGCCTCGGCGGTCTTTTTCAGCCTGGTGTACCGGGGATCGGTATCCAGACTGTCGTTGATCTCATCGATCAGGTCGACGCCCGGAAGCAAGGGCGCCAGGGGCGGCAGGTCCGACAGTGACGCGAGCCCGATCCGCTCCAGGAACAACTCGGTCGTGCGGTACTGCGTGCCGTTCGTGTCCGGATCGGCCCCGGCCTCGGCGATCAAGCCGCGGGCCAGCAGCGTGCGCATCACTCCGTCGACGTTCACGCCACGAACCGCACTCACCCGGGTCCGGGTCACCGGCTGGCGGTAGGCAATCACCGCCAATGTTTCCAACGCCGCGCGGGTCAATTTAGTTCGCGCGCCGTCGAGCAGCACCTGCTCCACATAGGGTGCGTACTCGCTGCGAGTATAGAAGCGCCACCCTTCGCCGGCGAAACGCAGATCGATACCACTGCGCCGGGCGCTGAGCTCGGCCGACATCGCCCGCAGCGTGTCGTCGACCCGCTCGGTGTCGCTGTCCAGGGCCGCGGCCAGCTGTTCTGCGGGCGCCGGCGCGTCCACGACCAGCAACATCGCCTCGAGCGCGGAGCGGAATCGGTCCTCGTCGAGGACCTCGGAGGTGTCGAGCGTCTCTTCCGGAGGCCGCTGCGCCAGCGACTCGTCGGCGGGCTCGGCGTCGAGCCCGAGCAGGGCCACGCCGTCCTCGGCGAGCAGGTCGGCGTCACGCTGGATGAGCTCGGCGGTCGTCGGCACGGCGGGCTCGGTCGCGCGGGCGTTGCGGGCCGCGAGCCGGGCCAGCTCGGCCAGGCGCGCGGCCTCCATCATCCGGGCCGCCGCGGTCTGGCCGGTCGGTGCGGTCTCGCCGATGGCCTGCTCGTCCGCGGTCGGCTCCTGCTCGCCGCTGGGCTCGCTCACCCGTAGTCCTCCTCGATGGTCACAGTCGGTTCCGGCGCGTCCGGGTCCAGCTCGCCGAGCCAGCTCACCGCCAGCGGGCCGAGCGCGTCGGGTTGATCGAACTCGATCGTCTTGCCCCGGTAGAGCTCGAGCAAGGCCAGGAACCGGGCCACGATCTGCACCGGTTCCGTGCAGTCGGCGACCAGCTCGCCGAAGGTCGTCCAGCCGCCCGGACCGCGCTCCTTGAGGCGGTCCAGCACCCAGGCCGCCTCGTCGGCGACCGAGATGGCGTGCGAGTGCAGATGGTCGAGCCCGACCCTGGGCACCGGGCGGGGCCGGAAGGCGACGGCGGCGATCTCGGCGAACCCGGCCGCGTCTATTCCCAGCGTAACCTCGGGCAGCAGCCCGGCGAACCGCTCCTCGAGACTCACCGAGCGCGGATAGCGCCGCAGCGCGACCGCTTCCAGCTCACCGAGCAACTCGGCCACCTGCTTGAACGCGCGGTATTGCAGCAGCCGCGCGAACAGCAGGTCGCGCGCCTGCAGCAGCTCCAGATCCTCGGCGTCGGTCATCTCGCCCGCGGGCAGCAACCGGGCCGCCTTCAGATCCAGCAGGGTGGCCGCCACGACCAGGAATTCGGTGGTCTGATCGAGGATCTTGTCCGCCCGCAGCCCGCTTTCGGCGACGATGCCGGCCGTCAAGGCCTTGGTGTAGGCGATGAACTCATCGGTGACCTTGTGCAGCGCCACCTCGGTGACATCGAGTTTGCGCGAGCTGATCAGTGTCAGCAGCAGATCGAAGGGGCCCTCGAAATTGCTGAGGGTCAGGTGAAATCCGGTCTTCTCGGGCGTTTCGGGCACGACGGCGGCACCCGCGCCGTCCTGGGTGGCTACCGAGGCCGGAGCGGGGTCGAGCGCCGCGTTCACCGGCCGGACCGGTGGATGACTTCCCTCGCCATCGCCCGATACGCTTCGGCGCCACCGGATTTCGGCGCCCAGGTCGTGATCGGTTCACCGGCCACGCTGGCGTCCGGGAACCGGACGGTGCGCGAGATCGCGGTGTCGTAGACCAAGTCGCCGAACACCTCGACGACGCGGGACATCACCTGCCGCGAATGTAGTAGCCGCGCGTCGAACATCGTGACCACGATGCCGTACAGGCTCAACCTCGGGTTCAGGCGGTCGCGCACCTTCTCCACGGTGTCGTTGAGCAGGGCGAGTCCTCTCAGCGAGAAGTACTCGCACTCCATCGGGATGATCACACCGTCGGAGCAGGCCAGCGCGTTGACCGTGAGCAGGCCCAGCGAGGGCTGGCAGTCGATCAGGATGTAGTCGTAGCGATCGCGGATGGGTTCCAGTGCGCGGCCCAGGGTCTGCTCCCGGCCGACCTCGTTGACCAGCTGGATCTCGGCCGCGGACAGATCGATATTGCTGGGCAGCAGATCGAGGTTCTCGACCCTGGTCTCCATCAGCACGTCGTCGATGGTGGCCCGCGTGCCGATCAGCAGGTTGTGCACGGTCTGATCCAGATCGTGGTGGGCGACACCGAGACCCGCGGATAACGCACCCTGCGGATCCAGGTCGACCAGCAGCACGCGGCGACCGTATTCGGCCAGCGCCGCACCGAGATTGATGGTCGAGGTGGTCTTGCCGACGCCGCCCTTCTGATTGCACATGGCCACGATCAGCGCGTTACCGTGCTCGGCGAGCGGTTGCGGATCCGGCACGAAACGCAATGGCCTGCCCGTGGGGCCGAGTTCAGCACTCTCCGGAGCGGGTGCTGCCCCATTGCCCCACAGCGTTTCCGCCGCGGCGTCCGAAGTCGGTCCCGCCGCTCCTGCTGTAGTCACGTCCCGCTGCTCCTTATGCGTTTGCCCAGTGCCGTAGCGACTGCTTGCAGGTCGCTCGAAACGGTCGACCTCGCCGAGCGTAGCGAGACCGATCGGGCCCGACCTCGCTTTCGTACGGTCCAGCTCATTTAGACGCTACCGCTTGACAGCGCGAGACTTGCGCTCGGACACGCGAGCCGACGTAGGTACTCGCACAGACGATACCCGGTGATCGTGATCCGGAACCCCGCCTGCGCAAGGTAATCAGCGCGCGCGTGGATGCGCGGTGGCCCAGACTTCGCGCAGCGTGCTGACCGTGACGAGGGTGTAGATCTGGGTGGTGGTCACCGAGGCGTGGCCCAGAAGTTCCTGGACCACACGCACATCCGCGCCGCCGTCGAGCAGATGGGTGGCGAAGGAGTGGCGCAGGGTGTGCGGCGAGACGGCGGCGCCGATGCCCGCGCGTTCGGCCGCGGTTTGCAGTACCTGCCAGGCACTCTGCCGGGAGAGCCGGCCGCCGCGGGCGTTCAGGAACAGCGCGCCCGCGTTGCCTTTGCCGGACGCGGCCAACATCGGGCGGCCGCGCACCAGGTAGGCGTCGACCGCGGCCAGGGCGGGCCGGCCGATCGGGACCATGCGCTGTTTACCGCCCTTGCCGTGCAGGACAACCGCGCGCTCGGCGGTATCGATGTCGTCGACATCGAGCCCGACGACCTCGGAAATCCGTGCGCCCGTGGAATACAGCAGCTCCAGCAGCGCCCGATCCCGCAGGCCGCGCGGGCCGCCGTCGTTGCCCGCGTCACCGCCCGCGGCCTCCAGCAGCCGCAGCACCTTGTCGTAGGCCAGCGCTTTCGGCAGCCGCCGCCCGGGCGCGGGCGGTTTCACCGCATGCGCCACATCGGTGGTGGTCATGCCCTCGGCCGCGGCGAAGCGATGCAGCCCGCGCACCGCGATCAGCGCGCGGGCCACCGAACTGGCGGCCAGCGGCGGATGATTCTCCGCGCCGGCGCGCAGCGCCATGGTGAATTCGGCCACGTCGGACTCCGCGACCCGGTCGAGGCCGGTCACCTCACGCTCGGTGAGGAAGTCGCGGTAGCGGTCCAGATCGCGGCGGTAGGCGCCCAGGGTGTTGCGCGCCGCGCCGCGTTCGACCGCGAGATGGTCGAGATAGGCAGCGATCTCGCGTGCGAGCACCCCGAGATCCTGTCAGCCCTCGGACTGCTGTGCCGCTTTACGCCGCAGGAATTCGGTGGGTTGACCCGGCCACGGTGCGTCCGCCGGGCGCAGTTCGAGGTTTCCCGCGCGCGCCGCGGACAGGGCGAGTACCCCGGCCACGGCGGTCGCGTTGACGATCTCCCCGGCCAGCGCGGCCTGCACGGCCTGGTCCACCTTCATGACGGTGACGCCGATATCGGCCTCCTCGTTCTCCGGTTCCGGGCGGTCGACCGCGTACAGGCCGCTCGCCAGGTAGACCCGCAGCGCCTCGTCGGTGAAGCCCGGCGAGAGCGCGACGTCGACCAGCACCGACCATTCGCGCGCGCCCAGCGCGGTCTCCTCGGCCAGTTCCCGCTTGGCCGCGGCCAGCGGGTCCTCGCCGGGCACGTCGAGCAGCCCGGCCGGCAGCTCGAGCAGCCGCCGGCCGATCGGATGCCGGTACTGGTTGATCAGCACGACATTGTCGTCGTCGTCCAGGGCACAGACGGCGACGGCGGCGTGGTGCTCGATCACCTCGCGCTCGGCGACGCGGCCGCCGGGCATGGCGACCTGATCCAGCCGCAACGCGAGGATGGCCCCGCTGTACACGGTCTTACTGGACACCGTCTCGAAATCGTGGCTACCCGGCACCGCGCCCCCTCTGTCGCTCATCGACTACTTGTCCGCACCCGCGAGTTCGTCCGCGCCCTCGAGGTCCACCGGAAGCTGCTCGGCCGCCTTGTATTTCAGCGCCGCCGCGATCAGCGCCGCGAACAGCGGATGCGGGCGGGTCGGACGGCTCTTGAGCTCCGGGTGTGCCTGGGTGGCGACGAAGAACGGGTGTACATCGGCAGGGTATTCCACGAACTCCACCAGGTGCCCGTCGGGCGAGGTGCCGCTGAACACCAGCCCGCTCTTGGCGATCTTGGCGCGGTAGGCGTTGTTCACTTCGAACCGGTGCCGGTGCCGCTCGGAGACCTGCTCGGCGCCGTAGGCCTGCGCCACCACCGAACCCTTGGACAGGGTCGCGGGGTAGGCGCCCAGGCGCATGGTGCCACCCAGATCGGCCGCGCCGGCCACGGCGTCCTTCTGATCGGCCATGGTCGAGATGACGGGATGCTTGGTGTCGGGCTCGAATTCGGCCGAGTTGGCCTCGTCGAGCCCGACCGCGCGGGCCGCCTCGATGACCACGCACTGCAGACCCAGGCACAGACCCAGCAGCGGGATGCCCCGGGTGCGGGCGTAGCGGATCGCGCCGACCTTGCCCTCGATGCCGCGGATACCGAAGCCACCGGGGATCAGCACCGCGTCCACCTCGCGCAGCGCGGCGGCCGCGCCGGCCTCGGTCTCGCACTCGTCGGAGGGCACCCAGCGGATCTTGACCTTGGCGCGGTGCGCGAAACCACCCGCGCGCAGCGCCTCGGTGACCGACAGGTAGGCGTCGGGCAGGTCGACGTACTTGCCGACCAGCGCGACCTCGACCGACTCCCGCGAGTTGTGCACCCGCTCGAGCAGGTCGCCCCACACGGTCCAGTCCACGTCGCGGAACGGCAGGCCCAGGCGGCGCACCACGTAGGCGTCCAGGCCCTCGCGGTGCAGCACCTTCGGAATGTCGTAGATCGACGGCGCGTCCGGGGTGGAGATGCAGGCGTCGACGTCGACGTCGCACATCAGCGCGATCTTGGACTTGAGCGCCTGCGGGACCTCGCGGTCACAGCGCAGGATCAGCGCGTCGGGCTGGATACCGATGCTGCGCAGCATCGCCACCGAGTGCTGGGTCGGCTTGGTCTTGAGCTCGCCGGAGGGGGCGAGGTAGGGCACCAGCGAGACGTGCAGGAAGAAGACGTTGTCGCGGCCCACGTCGTGGCGGATCTGGCGAGCCGCCTCGATGAACGGCTGGGACTCGATATCGCCGACGGTGCCGCCGATTTCGGTGATCACCACATCGGGGGTGTGGCCCTGCAGATCGGGGCCCTGCATCGCCAGGATGCGGGCCTTGATGGCGTCGGTGATGTGCGGGATGACCTGCACCGTGTCACCGAGGTACTCGCCGCGGCGTTCCTTGGCGATCACCGACGAATAGATCTGGCCCGTGGTGACATTGGCGTCGCGGGACAGATCGCGGTCCAGGAACCGCTCGTAGTGGCCGACGTCGAGATCGGTCTCGGCGCCGTCCTCGGTCACGAACACCTCTCCGTGCTGGAACGGATTCATGGTGCCGGGATCGACGTTCAGGTAAGGGTCGAGTTTCTGCATGGTGACGCGCAAACCGCGCGCCGTCAGCAACTGACCGAGGCTGGATGCGGTAAGGCCTTTGCCCAATGAGGAGGCGACACCACCGCTGACGAAGATGTGTTTCGTGGCAGTTCGCGCCTGAATCCGTGTTTGACCCACGGGTCTTCACGGTAACACTGTTTGCCCCCGGTGATCCAACGCCACGCCCGTTTGCCCACAAGTCGCCGGAACGTCATCCGGCGGCTGACCTCCCGACGGCTCGGTACGTTCCTGAAGCCGATGAGCCGAACATCA
Organism: Nocardia sp. NPDC050712; assembly: GCF_040654295.1. Classification (NCBI taxonomy): domain Bacteria; kingdom Bacillati; phylum Actinomycetota; class Actinomycetes; order Mycobacteriales; family Nocardiaceae; genus Nocardia; species Nocardia sp. NPDC050712. Next base: position 17,250 of record NZ_JBFAHT010000002.1, on the reverse strand, counting down.
CGTTCGGCCGCGCCCGCCCGATAATTAACTGGGCAGGGCGGCGAAGGTCAGGGAGGTGGCCTTTTCGCCGGTGCCGTAGCGGCCGGAGCCGCCGTTGAGCTGTTCGGACAGGCCCAGGACGGTGGTGACGCGGCCGATTTCGCGGTCCAGGTGGTCGATGGTGGTGACAGTGGTGGCCAGCACGGCGTCCGAGCGCAGTTCCGCGATCGGGCCGGGGCCCTCGGCGGCGCCGGCGCGGCCGGCCAGCACGGTGCCCGAGCTGCGGGCGCGCAGGGCGCCGGCGAAGCGGGCGATGTTGGCGCCCTGGTTGTTCTCGGCGGCGCGGGCGCCGTTGCCGGTGATCAGGAGCGCGAGCTGAGCCGGGCGGTTGGGGGTGTCGCCGTAGGCCAGGAAACCGCCGCCGCGCAGGGTTTCCAGCACCAGGGCCAGTTCCTCGGGCGTGCTGCGGGGCTGCGGGTTGGCCGGGTCCTGCAGCAGCACCAGGCCGAGCAGGTCACCGGCCAGGCTGGCCTGATCGACCGCGCCGGTGCGCAGCTGCGCGCCGGCCGGGATGACATTGGTGAGCGAGGTGCGCATGCGATCGCCCTCGCTGGCGTCGAGGAAGGCATCGGTCAGCGCGATCCGCCCGGTGACCGCGGCGCCCGCGGTATCCAGACCGCGCGACACGGCCTCGACGTCGGCGGGGTCGGCGTCGGGTGTGGTGAACACCACGACCGTGCGATCGGCGAGCGCGCCCTTGAGAATTCGGTCCGAGGATCCCGCGATGAACCGGTCGGCCGCGTTCAGCTCGTCGGTCCGGCGGCGATTCTGCTCGGCCAGCTGGTCCACCTGCTGGCGCAGTTCGGTCTTGTCCGAGCGCAGGCCGGTGAGCATGTCGGCCGCCAGCGTCTGCGAACCGAGCACCACGCCGATGGCGAGGGCCAGGAAGATGCCGACGATCGAAATCAGGTGCTGGCGAACCGAGATCATGATCCTCCGTTGCTGGTCGAGCGTGTGGCGATCAGGGGGTCAGAGCAGGCTGGAGACGGTGTCCCGGGCCCAGGTCAGCCCGTGATCCCAGGTGAGGTTCACCCAGTCCAGCAGCTCCCCGGCCGAATTCGAGGCCAGCAGCACCACGATGATCGCGATCAGCGCGGCCAGCACCACCACCGAGACGGCGACCCCGGACATCCGGCTGCGATACAGCGTGGCAACGGCTTTGGCGTCCATCAGTTTGGAGCCGAGCTTGAGCCGGGTCAGGAAGGTGGCCGGGCAGCTGTCGCGGCGGCCGGCGTCGAAGAAGTCGTCCAGCGAGGCCGGCGCGCCCGCGGTCACGATCAGTGCCGCGTCATGATGCCCGGCCAGCAGCAGCGCCAGATCGGCGGGTGCGCCCGAGGACGGAAATGTGGTGGCGCCGATACCGAGATCCTGGATGCGCTCCAGGCCTTTGGCGTGGCCGTCGGTGTCGGCGGGCAGAATCACCTCGGCGCCGGATTTCAGGGTGGAGGTGCTGATCTCTTCCGGATCCCCCACGATCAGATCCGGCTGATAGCCCTGCTTGACCAGGGTGTCCGCGCCCGCGCCCACACCGATCAGAACCGGGGCGTACTCCTTGATGAAGGGTCTGAGCGCCCGCAGGTCGGCCGCGTGCTCGGGACCGTCGGCGACCACCAGCACGTGGCGGTCCTTCATCGACAGTTGCAGCTGCGGAATGCCGACTCCGTCGATGAGCAGCGGGCTTTCGGTGCGAATGAACTCGATGGCGTTGCCCGCGAACGCTTCCAGATGATCGGCCAGCCCGGTGCGCGCCTCGACCATCCGCTCCACGATGACCGAGTCGGTCAGCTGGACGCCCTCGAGCAGGACCTCGGGTTCCTTCTTGGTCAGCTTGTCCGCGTAGAGGACACCGTCGGCCAGCCGGGCCTTCATGCCGTCCTTGAGCCGGGTGAAGACATCCGGGCAGGCGGTGTCCAGCAGCAGGATCCCGTTGGCCACCAGCGTTTCCGGGCCCAGGTTGGGGTAGCGGCCGGAGATGGACGGCGCGGTGTTGATCACCGCGAGCACGCCGGCGGCGACGAGCCGGTCCGCGGTCAGGCGGTCCAGGTCGAGTTCGTCGAGCACGACGATATCGCCCGGACCGACCCGCCGCAGCAGACGCCGGGTGTTGCGATCCACCCGGACGACCCCGGTCGAACCGGGCAGCGCTTCGGTGTTCCTCGACAACAGAGCCAACATCTTCATAGGCCCAGAATGCTCACAAGACCTTGCGGTTTGGTGGAGGCGCGCCGTCCATCGGCCCAGGTCGCGGCTTAATTGCCCAGGTGAATCGGAAACGCCGCCAGGTCGTTCTGCGTCATCACCGGCAGGTTTACCAGCTCGCCGTCGGGCACTGCCAGACGCAGATCCGGGAAGCGGGCGAACAGTGCGGGCAGCGCGATCGCGGCCTCCAGCCGGGCCAGCGCGGCGCCCGGGCAGATGTGCGGTCCGTACCCGAAGGACATGTTGCGCGCGGCGGTCGGCCGGGTGAGGTCGAACTCGTCGGCATCCGCGCCGTGCAGGTCGGTGTCGCGGCCGATGGCGCGATAGGACATCACCACGCCGTCGCCCTTCTCGATCACCACATCGCCCACGGTGATGTCCTCGGTGGCGAAGCGCATCAGCAGATGGTTGACCGGGCCGTCGTAGCGCAGCGTCTCCTCCACGGCCGCGCTCCACTCCCGGTCACCGGTGGCCAGATCGGCCAGCTGCTCGGGGTTGGCGATCAGGGCGCGCACCGCGTTCACCAGCAGGCTCACCGTGGTCTCGTGGCCCGCGGCGACCAGCGCCTTGAGGTTGCCGATCACCTCGGCCTGGGTGAGCGGTTCGCCACCGTCGGTGGCCTGGATCAGGGCCGAGGTCAGGTCGTCGCCCGGCTCGGCGGTCTTCTGCTGGACCATCTTCGTGAAGTAGACGTCCATGTCCCCGATGACCCGCAGGCGCTCGTCCTGCGGGGTCATCACCGAGAAGAACTTCTTGTACCAGCCCAGCAGCAGCGCCTCGTCGGCCGGATCGACGCCCATCAGCTTGCCGATGACCCGCATCGGCAGCGGGTAGGCGAACACCGTCTTCAGGTCGACGACGCCTTCCGCACCGGCCTTGGCCAGGTCGTCGAGCAGTTCGGCGGTGATGCTCTCGATGTAGGGGCGCAGGTCCTCGAGCCGCTTGCGGCTCAGCGCCTGGGTGGTCTTCAGGCGTAGTCGGCGATGTTCGGGACCGTCCACGCTGAACATCGAACGATCCACCAGGATCATCCCGATCAGCGGCCACTGGTCGGTGATCACGCCGTTGGTCCACAGCGACCAGCCGTGGATGTCCTTGATCAGCCGGGTGTCGGTGAGCAGCTGCCGGGCCAGCGCGTGCTCGGTCACCGTCCAGACGGGCGCGCCGAGCAGATCGATCTTGGCCAGGCGACCGGCGGCCCGCAGCCGCGTGGTCTCCCCCGTGAGATCACCGACCATCGGATCGATGGCGATGGTCTCCATGTGTGGACATTCCCGCATTACAGCGTCCCTCCGACGGCGCGAACTGGGGTGAAAACAACTGGTAGCGAAGTCATTCCGCGCAGGAACGCGGAGGGACGGCGCACCAGGGTCTGGGCGGGGACGGCGAGATCGACGTCGGGCAGCCGGTCCAGCAGGACTTCCACACCGGTCCGGGCGATGATCTCGGCGATCTGCTGCGCCGGGAACGGGCAGCGGTATTCGCCGTAGCTGAACGAGAAGTGCGCGCTGTTGCCGGCGTGCGCCGGTTCGGTGTTCACCGAGACGTGCTGGCGCACATGCGGATCGGCGTTGGCCGCGCCGAGGCCGAGCAGCACCAGGTCGCCGGCGCGGATGATCTTGTCGGCGAGCCGGGTGTCGCGCGCGGCCCAGCGGCCGGCCAGGATCTGGGTCGGGGTGTCCTCCCAGAGCACCTCGTTCATCGCCTGCCCCACGCTGCGCCGGCCGCCGCCGAGCGCGGCGGCGAAGCGATCGTCGGTGAGCATGAGCCGCACCGAGTTCCCGATCCAGTCCGCGGTCGGCAGGTATCCGGCGGCGGTGACCGCCATGATGTCGAGCACATACTCCTGATCGGAGAACGGCTCCGGATGCGCCAGCATCTGCGACACCAGATCGTAGCCGGGGACCGCGCGCTTGGTGGCCATCAGTTTCCCGCACAGCTCGGCGAACCGCAGATGCGCCTGCTGGGCGTCGGCGCCGCCGTCGGTGAAGGTCTTCATGGTCCAGGCCAGTTCCGGGCCTTCCTCGTCCGGGAAACCCATGATCCGGGCGAGCACCAGCACCGGCAGCGGCTCGGCGTAGTCGGCAACGATCTCGGCGCGCCCGCGCCCGCAGAAGCCGTCGATCAGCTGATCGGCGACTTCCTCACAGACCCGGCGCAATTCGAACGGGTCGACCGTCTCGAGCGCGGGCTCCACCATCGACACGTGGCGGCGATGCTCGGCGCCGGCGGTGAAGTAGATCGAGGGCATCGGGTGCCCGACCATCGGCAGCAGCGGCCAGTCCTCGGGAATGTTGGGCCACTGATTCCACAGGCCGACATCGCGCGGGAACAGATCCGGATCGCTGGTCACCTGGTGCAGTTCGCGGTAGCCGACGATCAGCCAGGCCGGGAAACCGCCGGGCAGCTCGACCGCGACGACCGGGCCGTGCTCGCGGCGCATCTCGCGATAGAGCTGGTGCGGATCGGTGTGGAATCGCGGCCCGCTGAGCGGAACCGCACCGCCACCGTGTTGCACGGGGCAGCCGCCGGTGGGCGCGTGGTCGCCGGTGAACGCGATATCTCCGGAATGGCTCGTCGTCATCGGACGTGTTCCTCCCTAGCTGCGTAGAGATGCTCGACCAGGGTGATGAGCACTCCCTTGCTCGACTCGCGCGACCGGGCGTCGCAATCCACCAGCGGCACATGCGGATCCAGGTCCAGCGCGTCGCGGACGTCCTCCAGCCGGTGCACGCCGCCGAAGTTGTTGCACGCCACGATGAACGGCGTCCCGGTGGACTCCAAGCGGTCGATCGCGTACCAGGAGTCCGCGATTCGGCGCTGATCCACCAGCACGATCGCGCCGAGCGCACCGGCGAAGAGCCGATCCCACAGGAACCAGAACCGCTCCTGCCCCGGCGCGCCGAACAGATACAGCACGTGCTCGTCGTCGATGGAGATCCGGCCGAAGTCGAAAGCGACGGTGGTGGTGGACTTCCCGCGCACCGCGGTGACGTCGTCGATGCCGACGCCGCTCTGCGTCATCGTCGCCTCGGTGTCGAGCGGGCGGATCTCGCTGACCGCGCGCACCAGGGTGGTCTTGCCGACCCCGAACCCGCCGACGATGACGATCTTCAGGCCTTGGCTGGTACTGGCGGGCAATGGCGCGTCCGCCCGGGCGGGGCGGGTGTCAGAGCTTGCGAAGTCCAACGAGCACCTTCTCGAGAGTGGAGGTGTCCGGCAGCGCGGTCCACGGCGCGCCGGGCGAACTCGGGGCGTTGTGCGGATGCCGCACGGTGATCTTGCCCATGGCCAGCAGGTCCGAGAGCAGCACGGTGGCGATGCCGACCGGCAGGCGCAGCTCCGCCGCGATCTCGACGACCGCGGTCGGCGCGGCACACATCCGCAGGATCGCCACGTGCTCGGACTGCATGCCCGGGGTGGGATCGGATTCGGTGACCACGAGGGTGACCAGATCGAAGCTGTCGGAGTCCGGGCGGCTGCGGCCGCCGGTCAGGGTGTAGAGCCGGTCCGGGTCGTCATCACGCCCCGGTCGGCCGGCCCTGGTCATGGCTGTATCCATTGGGCATGATCGGGGCCCTGCATGGTTACGCGCTGCTGCCGCCTCCGGGCCTGACCTCTCACGCCCGGGCCGATCCGACCCGCGGCTGCGCCGCGAGGTAATGACCCAGCTGCTCGACCAGCTCGCGCATGTTGTGCCCGATCAGGCCCGCGTCGGCGTCGTCGCTGGCCACGACCGCGATATGGGCGCCCATGCCGGCCTCGACGACGAACAGGATGCCACCGTAGAACTCGGTCATGGACTGGCGAACCCCGCCGCGTCCGTTACCGAATTCGACGGAGGCCCCGTGCGCGAGGCTCTGGATGCCCGCCGAGATGGCGGCCAGCTGATCGGCGCTGTCGGTGCCGAGTTCGGGGGTGTGGCAGATCTTGAGGCCGTCGCCGGAGAGCAGCAACGCGTGGCGGGTTCCGGGGGTGCGGGACAGCAGTTGCTCCAAGAGCCAACCCAGCTGCGAGGGCACGGTGGTGGTCATCGATCGTTCTCCACGGCGACTGAAGGGGCAGGGGGTAGAGCATCAGCGCCGTTGCTGCGAGGGGCCACGGCGCGCTGGAACGCGCCGAAGGCCGAGGGCCGCGACACCGGCGGCGGTGGGGTGGGTTCCAGCCGCGCGTCGGTCAGCCCTTCGGGATGCACCGCGGCCAGGGTGGAGCCGCGGCGGCGCTTGGGCAGCCCGGAATCGACGATCCCGGAGGTGGTTTCGGTGCCCACCGGCAGCGGCTCCGGTGCGGTGGACACGGGAGCCGGCTGCGCCGCAACGGGTTCCAGCAGTTCGGCGAGGCGATTGCGCCCGGTGACCGGCGCCACCGCGGTGATCGGCGCGGTACTGCGTTCCAGCCGGGTGGTCAGATCGCGCGGGACCACCACGACCACGGCGGTGCCGCCGATCGCGGAGGGCCGGTAGGAGACGGTAAGTCCGTGCTTGCGGGCCAGGTGCCCGACCACGGCCAGGCCGAGCCGGGTGCCGGTGAGCGAGGACAGGTCCGCGCCGCGGCGATTGTCGCCGCCCTGCCCGGAGACCGCCTGCTCGGCCCGCCGCAGCGCCGATTCACTCATGACCAGGCCGGAGTCCTCGATGGTGAGCACCACGCCCGCGGGCACCTCGGCGGCGTAGACGTGCACCTCGGTGGTGGGCGGGGAGAAGTTGCAGGCGTTGTCGAGCAGTTCGGCCAGGGTGTGCATCAAGCCCTCGGCGGCATGCCCGGCGACCGCGATCTCGGCGACCGCGCGCAGCCGCACCCGCTGATAACCCGCGACGCGGCCCATCGCGCCACGCAGAATCGATTCCATCGCAATGGGTTTGGCCCACCGGCGGCCGGTGCGCGCCCCACTGAGTACGGCGATGCTATCGGCCAGGCGACCGGCCTGGGCCGTGCGGTGGTCCAGCTCGAGCAGGTCGGCCAGCACCTTCGGGTCGGCGTGGCGGTGCTCCATCTCGCGCAGCTCGGCCAGCATGGAGGTGGTCATGGCCTGCATCCGGCCGGCGGCGCCGGCGAACGCGGCCATCGCGGCGGCCCGGCGGTTCTCGCTGTTCTTGATCTCCCAGGCCTGCTTGGTGGTGGCCTCGTTCGCGGCGGCGATGATCGCGGCGGCATCGGTATTCGAGGTCGTCACGGTCCGGCGGGCGCGCTGGGTTTCGGCGCGGAAATGCACGGCCGCGGTCACACTGGCGCACACCAGCAGCGCGGCGAATACCGCCCCGATCAGCAACGGAATGCGAAAATCCGCGGGCGCGGCCCACACCGCGGCAGCGATGACCGCCGCGCTCACACCGAGGCAGACGAGCAGAGTCCGATAGGGCAATCGCGGACCCGATACAGCGGGTTTGTATAGCTCGCCGTCAGGATTCATGAGGGTGACAAATTCCGATCTTCCGCCAAAAATGCAGGCCGCCAGGCAGTTTCAAATCGGGCACGAGCATAACCGGACAGGCGGGCGGGCGAAAGTCGAGCGGGCCCGAGGTGCCCGAGGTCACGGGCCGCCGAATCGATACCTATATGCTTCCGTCACAGACAGTTCGAACAGGAGATTGCGCCATGGTTACCAGCACGGTCCAGACGGTCATCGCCGCCCCGCGCGAGGTCGTCTACAAGTTCTTCACCGAACGCGACGGCATCGGCCCCTACCTGCCGGTTGTGAACTTCACGCTCAAGAAGCCGGGCACGGGCGCCGCCTCCGGCATCGGCGCGCAGTACCTGATCGGGGTCGGCAAGCTCGGCATCACCGAGGAGACCACGCAGCTGGTGCCCAACGAGCGGATGGAATACAAGATCGTCGCCGGGGCCCCGGTGAAGCGGCACGTCGGCACGATCACCTTCGCCGACGCCGACAACAACAGCACCGTCGTGAATTACACAATGGAGTCCGAGCCGAGCCTGCCGGTGCCCGGAAAGGTACTCGAACTGGGTCTGCGCACGCTCATCAATCAATTCCTCGGCGGCGCGAAGAAAGCCCTGCGCTAAACGTTCGCGCGTTCGGATTTCGCGGTGTCCAGCAGTTCCTCGGCATGGGCGCGGCCGGTCTCGGTGTCATCGAGACCGGCCAGCATGCGGGCCAGCTCGATCACCCGCTCATCCTTGCCCAGCGCCCGAACTCCACTGTTCACCTTGCCTTTTCCATCGTCGGACTTGTCGACGACCAGGTGTGTGTCGGCGAACGCCGCGACCTGGGGCAGATGGGTCACCACGATGACCTGATGGGTCCGGGCCAGCCGCGCCAGGCGGCGCCCGATCTCCACCGCCGCGCGACCACCCACACCGGCGTCGACCTCGTCGAACACCATGGTGGCGCCGTGATCGGAGCCGGCGAGCACCACTTCCAGCGCCAGCATCACCCGGGAGAGTTCACCGCCGGAGGCGCTCTTGCTCAGCGGCAGCGACTGCGCGCCGGAATGCGCGGACAACCGGAACTCCACCTCGTCCACCCCGGCCGGCCCGGCGTGCAGGTCTCTGCCGTCCACGGTGAGCGGCGCGGAATCCTGCGGGCTCGCGAGCACCGGCCGCACCGCCACCTCCAGGCGCGCCTTGCCCATGGCCAGCCCGCCCAGTTCGGCGCTCACCGCCGAGGCCAGTTTGCCCGCGGACTTGGTGCGCGCGGTACTCAGCTTCTTGGCGGCCGCGCGCACCCGTTCCGCGGCGATGTCGACCTCGGCGGACAACTTCGCCAGCGCCTCCTCCGAGACGTCCAGGGAGCCGAGGCGGGTCCGGGCGTCCTCGGCCCAGGCGATCACGCCGTCGACATCGGAGGCGTACTTGCGGGTCAGGCCCTTCAACTCGGCCTGGCGGGTGAGCAGCGAATCCAGGGCGCCCGGATCCGAGGGCAGATCCGAGAGGTAGCTGCTCAGTTCGGTGGTCACATCGACCACCACGGAGATGGCCTCGTCCAGCCGGGGCCCGAGCATGGTCAGCTTCGGATCGTCGGAGGATTCGACGCGGGCCCGGGCCAGGCCGAGCGCGGCCAGCGCACCCGAGTGATCCTCCGGCGCGTCGGCCGGACCGGCCAGCGCGTCGTGTGCCGTCGCGGCCGACTCGCGCAGCGAGTCCAGATCGCTGAGCCGGCGCACCTCGTCCAGGATGCGCTTGTCCTCACCGGGTTCCGGAGCGACGGCGTCGATCTCGTTGAGCGCGTACTGCAACCGATCGGCCTCGAGCGCGAGCTCGCGGCTGCGCGCCGTGCGCTCCAGCAGCTCCGAGCGCGCGTCCAGCCAAGAACGCCGGGCCACACCGTATTTGCGCAGCAGCGGGCCGGTGGTATCGCCGGCGAACTGATCGAGCGCGGCGAGCTGCTGCTCGGGGCGCTGCAACCGGAGCTGATCGTTCTGGCCGTGCACGGTCAGCAAGGGGGCGGTGAAATCGGCGAGCACCGAGGCGGGCACGCTGCGCCCGCCCAGATGCGCGCGGGACCGCCCGTCGCTGCCGACGGTGCGGATGGCGATCACGCTGCCGTCGTCATCGGCCTGTGCCGCGGCCGCTTCCAGCACCTCGGCGACCTCGGCGCGGGCGGCGTCGTTGACGTCCTCGACGGTGAAGCGCCCCTCCACCACCGCACGCGCGGCGCCGAGACGAACCCGGCCCGCGTCCGCGCGGGCACCGCTGAGCAGGTGCAGGCTGGTGACGACCATGGTCTTACCGGCGCCGGTCTCACCGGTGAGCACGGTCAGGCCCTCGTGGAATTGCGCTGTGGCAGTGGATATGACGCCCAAGCCGTCAATCCTGATCTCGGTCAGCAAGGTGGCCTCCTTCGTCGGCTACGCACGCCGGCGGCCACGCCAGCCGGTGACGGGCAACTGGAACTTGCGCACCATCCGGTCCGCGAACGGTGCGGAATCCAACCGCACCCAGCGCACCGGCTCGGCGCCGCGGACCGCTTCCACCCGGCCCCCGCGCGGCAGGGCCATCGTGCGCCTGCCATCCAGGAAAACTATCGCATCGTGGCCCGTGGCCACCGACTCGACCGCGATCCGCGACTCCGGGCTGGTCACCAGCGGGCGCGCGAACAGCGCGTGCGCGTTGCTCGGAATCACCAGCAGCGCCTCGAGTTCCGGCCACACCACCGGGCCGCCGGCGGAGAAGGCGTAGGCCGTCGACCCCGTCGGGGTGGAGATGAGCACACCGTCGCAGCCGAACGAGGACACCGGGCGGCCGTCGACCTCGAGCACCACCTCCAACACGCCCATGCGCTGGGCGTTCTCGATGCTGGCTTCGTTGAGCGCCCACCCGGTTTCGACGATCTCGTCGTTCACCCGGACGGTCAGGTCGATGGTCATGCGGTGTTCGATCCGGTAGTCGCCGGCCACCACCTGCGCCAGCGCCTCGTCCAGGTTCTCGGCCTCGGCCTCGGTGAGAAAACCGATGCGGCCCAGGTTGATTCCCAGCACCGGCACCGCCGCGGAACGCGCCAGTTCGGCGGCGCGCAGGAAGGTGCCGTCACCGCCGAGCACGAGCACCATCTCGCAGCCGACCGCGGCGTCCGGGCAGTGGTCGACGACCTTGGCCGGATAGCCACCCGGCTCGGCCAGCGCCAGCACGTTACGCGCCGGATCCTCGCATTCGAACCGGGTGCTGTCGGCCTCGTCGGCCAGCACCCGCAACCCGATACCGGCATCGGCGAAGATCTTCGCGACCCGATGCGCGGTCTCGATGATCTCGGCCCGCCCCGGGTGCGAGATCAGCAGAATTTCCCGGCCTGTCGGCTCCGCGCTCACTGTGGACCCTCCTCGACCGCACGCTCGACCAAGGCGGCTACCTCGGCGGCGTCATAACTGACCTGTTCATCCTTGCGCAGCCACAGGAAATACTCGACATTGCCCGACGGACCGGGCAGCGGGCTGGCCACCGCGCCGAGCGTGCGCAGCCCGAGCCCGGCGGCGGCCGCGGCGACGTCGCGCACGGTTTCGGCGCGCAACCCCGGATCCCGCACCACTCCGCCCGACCCCAGGCGCTCCTTGCCGACCTCGAACTGCGGCTTCACCATCGGCAGCAGATCCGCGCCCGGCGCCGCGCACGCGGCCAGCGCGGGCAGCACCAGCGCCAGCGAGATGAACGACAGATCGCCGACCACCAATTCGACTGTGCCGCCGATGGATTCCGGGGTGATACCGCGGACATTGGTGCGGTCGAAGACCCGCACCCGATCGTCGTTCTGCAACCGCCAGATCAGCTGGCCGTAACCGACGTCCACGGCCACCACCTCCTCGGCATCCCGCGACAGCAGCACGTCGGTGAAACCGCCCGTGGACGCGCCCGCGTCCAGGCAGCGCTTACCGGCGACCGTCAGGGGCTCGAACGCGTCCAGCGCGCCGATCAGCTTGTGCGCACCCCGCGACGCCCACGACACCTCGCCGGCATCCTCGCGCACCAGCAGCGGCGCCGCCGGATCGACCTGGGTCGCCGGTTTCGTCGCCACCGCACCGTTGATCAGGACGCGGCCCGCGCCGATCAGCTCGACCGCGTGCTCCCGCGATCGCGCCAACCCGCGGCGAACCAGTTCGGCGTCCACCCGCGCGCGTCTGGCCACCTCAGATCTTGTCCACCGTGGCGAGTGCCTGCACCAGCACCTCGTGCGCCTGCTCCAGGATGTGGGCGCGGCGGGCGATGTCGACACCGGACTCGGCACTGGTCGCCGCCGAGTCGTAGACATCGGAGCGCACCTCGAGTTCGGCGAGCAGGCTGTCGATCTCGGCCCGGATCTGCACCGGGTCGGCGGTTTCCGGACGACCCTGCGCGCCGGCCAGATGCTGACCCGGCAGCGGCACGGACGGGCGATGGATGGGCGTACTCATGGTGCCGACAACGCTACCCGAACCCGCATTCGAACACGAAGCGCATCGCTGCGGACGCCGTCGCCCGCGGCGGCGCTCGGTGCCACCCTCGCCGCCGCGGAGCGGGCCGGTACCGGCGGCATTATCGGGGCAGGTCCCAAGCCGTGCGGGCCGAGGAGACGGTGATCGCGCGCCCTGGATTCGCCTGCAGCAGCTCGGTCAGGGTGGAGCCCAGATCATCGGCGACCGGCGGGTGGTTGAGCGCCTCGAGCGAGTCCGCGACAAAGGTCGGAATCAGTTCGGGGGCAGCGGTATCGAGCTCGGCGAGCGTGCTCACACCGGTCAGGACCAGCAGCGAATCCAGGCCGACGGTGTTCGCGCCTTCGATGTCGGTGTCCAGGCGGTCCCCGACCACGAGAGCACTGCGGGTCTCCGCACGGCGCAGCGCGTCCTCCATGAGCGGGGCGAACGGCTTGCCCGCCACGATCGGATCGCGGCCCGAGGCCGTGCGCAGCGCGGCCACCATCGACCCGTTGCCGGGGGCCAGACCGCGCTCGTTCGGCAGCGTCTTGTCGGTATTCGCCGCGATCCACAGCGCCTCGGCGCTCAGCGCGTACGCCGCCTCGGCCAGATCCGGCCAGCCCGTGGTCGGCGAATGCCCCTGCACCACCGCGGCGGGGGCGCTGCCGTTGAACCGGCGGATCGGCTGCAAGCCGACCGCGTCGACCTCGGCGGCCAGATCGTCGGAACCGACCACGAGCACCGTCGACCCAGGCGCGAGCCGCTCGGCGAGCAGGCGGGCCGCCGCCTGCGCGCTGGTCACCACGTCGTCGGTGGTGGCGGGGAAGCCGAGCTCGGCCAGGTGCCCGGCCACTTTCTCCGGGGCGCGGCTGGCGTTGTTGGTGACGTAGACCAGGCGCTGCTCGCCCGGCCCCGCGGCCAGCGCGGCCGGGGCGCCCTCGATCACCACCGGGCCGCGGTACAGCGTGCCGTCCAGATCCAGCAGGAGAGCTTCATAGCGATCTCGTAGTCGCGTCACGGCACAAAACCCTACGCGAGCCCGGCCGCCGACGGGCACGGCACGGGCCGGATTGCCTTTCAGTCCTTGTACTTCGGGGCGGGCGGCCCCGGCGAAGCGCCGAGCAGATTCAGGTGCTTCTGATACAGCGCCTGCCAGGTGCCGTCGGCGCGGAGCCGGTCCAGACTGGCGTTGACGAAGCGGACCAGGTCGGGTTTGCCGTCCGGCAGGCCGATCGCGTAGAAATCGTTGGCCATGGCCGGGCCGACCACCGCGAGGTTGTTGTCCTGCAAGGCCAGGCCGTGCAGGATCGGGGCGTCGGTGCTGATCGCGTCCGCGGCGCCCTGCTGCAGGGCGACCAGGCAGTCGGTCCAGGTCTGCATGCCGATCACCGTCGGCGGCTTGGGCAAGCGGAACAGCGGCTCGAGCGAGGTGGTGCCGGTGACGCTGCACGCGCGCTTGCCGCCCAGATCGTCGGCCGACCGGATCCCCGAGGACGCCACCGTCAGGACCTTCTGCTCGGAGACGTAGTAGACCGACGAGAAATCGATCTCCTTGTCCCGCTCGCAGGTCGTGGAGAAGGTGTTCACCACCAGATCCACCCGGCCGTTGCGCAACGCGGGAATCCGCTCCGCCGAACTCAACGGCACCAGATCGATCTTCGCCGGATCACCGAACAGGTCGCGCGCGATCTCCTTGGCGATATCGATATCGAAGCCCTCGAGCGCGCCCGTGCGCGGATTCCGGAACCCGAACAGATAGCCGTCCTGCGCCACCCCGACCTTCACCCGGCCGTTCGCGACGATCTGCGCCATCGCGCTCCCCGCCGGCATCGCACCGCGCGGCGGCAGCCCGCCGGGACGCAAACTCGATGTCGCATCACAGGAATCATCGCCACGCTGAACCGGGGCGCTGGTGATCTCCTCCGCCCGCGGCGGCATCGGCCGCACCGGAGCGATCGTCACCCCCGCGGTCGGCGGCGCACCGGAATCACACCCCGCCACCAGCGCCGACACCGCCACCAGCAGCGCCACACCGATCGATCGCATCCTGACCATGAGACCACCCCTCCCCAGCGATTCTACGACCGATTCATCCCAGCTTGGCTACGAATTCACCGGCGCGCAACTGGAATTCGCGGGCTCGGAACGAAAACCTCACTCCCCCAGCGGGATCTCACGCCACCCCTTGGCGCGCCAGCGAGTTGCCCACCTTGTGCCGCGTCCTCGGACATACTTCTGCGGCCTGGCCGGGTTCGCATCCGCGACGGTGTTCCCGGTGCATCGCTCGCGGCCTTGATCACGGCCGTACTCGCGGACGGAGTTCCCGGTGCATCGCTCGCCGCCTTGATCACGGCCGTACTCGCGGACGGAGTTCCCGGCGCATCGCTCGCCGCCTTGATCACGGCCGTACTCGCGGACGGAGTTCCCGGCGCATCGCTCGCCGCCCTGATCACGGCCGTACTCGCGCAGCGCAGTCACATCGCTGAAGCTCGTCCGGGCCACGTAGACACGCAGCGGTGGCAGTTCGGCGCGACTGGAGCCCACTACGTGTCCGATCGGGGCCGGACGCACGAAACCCCTGTGCCGGGGGGGGTAGTGGCACAGGGGTTTCGGGTGGGGATCAGAGGTCGCCGGTGAGTTCCTCGGCGCGTTCTTCGGCGTCGGTCTCGGCCTCGAGGTCGGCGGACGCGGCGTTGAGGAACCAGGTGAGGCCCTCGTCGGTGCGGCCGGCGGCGACCAGGGCGTCGGCGTAGGCGTAGAAGAGGCGGGCGTAGGAGGAGCCGGTCTTGGCCGGGTCCAGGTCGGCGGTCTGCAAGGTGACCACGGCCTGGTCGAACTCGCCGAGGTCCATGCGGGCGCCCGCCACCACGATGCGGAGTTCGATGGCCTCCTCACCGCTGAGCTCACGGGCCTCGTCGCTGCGGCCGAGCTCGATGGCACGCTCCGGGCGGCCGAGACCGCGTTCGCAGTCCGCCATGACCGCCAGCAGGCCGGCGCCGCCGGACATGCGGCGGGCGGTACGCAGCTCGGACAGGGCCTCAGCCCATTCACCGGCGTGGTAGGCGGTGACGCCCGCGGTTTCGCGAACCACCGCGACGCGGCCGGCCCGCTGGCGAGCGGCGCGCGCGTGCGCCAAGGCCAGGGCCGGGTCGTCGTCGATCAGCCGGGCGGCCATCACCAGGTGGCGGGCCACGGTATCGGCGTTGTTCTTATCCAGGGTCAGCAAGTCGCGACGGACCGAGGAGTCCAGATCGGAGGCCTGGAGGTCGTCCGGCAGATCCGGCTCCTCGGGGCGCGCCGCACGGCGGTCCATGTCGCGGCCGGCACCAAAGCTGTCCCGGCTGCCCTCGCCGCCGCGACGGCGGTCCGGGGAGGAGTCGTTGCGGTCGCCGCCGCGCTTGAAGCCGCCTTGGGCCGTGGAACTGCGGTCGGAAGAGTCGCTACTGCGCTTGAAACCACCGCGCTCGCTGGAATCGCCGTCCCGCTTGAAACCACCACGATCGTTGGAGTCGCCATCGCGCTTGAAGCCGCCACGATCGTTGGAGTCGCCATCGCGCTTGAAACCACCACGATCGTTGGAGTCGCCATCGCGCTTGAAACCACCGCGGTCGCTGGAATCGCTGCGCTTGAAGCCACCGCGATCGGACGAACCGCCGCGATCGTCGCCACCGCGGTTGTAGCCGCCGCGGTCGTTGGAATCGGTGTTGCGCTTGAAACCGCCACGGTCATCGCTGCCACGGCTGGAGCTGCTGCGATCCGAGGAACCGCCGCTGCGGTTGAACCCGCCGCGATCGGAAGAGCCGCTGTCGCGCTTGAAACCGCCACGATCGCCGGAGTCGTTGCCGCGCTTGAAGCCACCGCGGTCATCGCTGCCACGGCTGGAGCCACGATCGTCGCTGCTGCGGTTGGAACCACGATCGTCGCTGCTGCGGTTGTAGCCGCCACGGTCGCCGGAGTCGCTGCGCTTGAAGCCACCGCGCTCGGACGAACTACCGCGATCGTCTCCACCACGGTTGTAGCCACCGCGGTCGTTGGAATCGGTGTTGCGCTTGAAACCGCCACGGTCATCGCTGCCACGGCTGGAGCCGCCGCGATCAGACGAACCGCCGCTGCGGTTGAACCCGCCCCGGTCGTCATTGCCGCGGGTGTAGCCACCGCGGTCGCCGGAGCCACCGCTGCGGTTGAATCCGCCGCGGTCCGAGGAACCACTGTCGCGCTTGAAGCCGCCACGGTCGGAAGAACCGCCGCGGTCGGAAGAGGAGTTGCGGTCCGAAGAGCCGCCGCGGTTGTACCCGCCCCGGTCACCGGAGTCATTGTTGCGCTTGAAACCGCCGCGATCATCGCCACCACGGCTGGAGCTGCTGCGATCCGAGGAACCGCCGCTCCGATTGAACCCGCCGCGATCGGAAGAGCCGCTGTCGCGCTTGAAACCGCCACGGTCATCACTGCTGCCGCGGGTGTAACCACCGCGATCACTGGAATTGTTGCTGCGGTTGTATCCGCCGCGATCATCGCCACCACGGCTGGAACCGCCTCGGTCGGCGGAATCATTGTTGCGCTTGAAGCCGCCGCGGTCGTCGCTGCCGCGGTTCGAACTGCTGCGGTCGGAGGAGCCGCCGCTGCGGTTGAATCCGCCCCGGTCGGAGGAACCACTGTCGCGGTTGAAGCCGCCGCGAGCGCTGGAGTCGGTGTTGCGCTTGAAGCCGCCGCGATCATCGCCACCGCGGTTGTAGCCGCCCCGGTCGCCGGCGTCGTTGCTGCGTCTGGCGCCGCCGCGATCCCCGGAACCGCCGCGCGGGCCGCCGGCGGAGTCACCGCGGGCGGAGCTGCTGGGACGGTCGCCGCTCGAGCCACCGTGGGAGGGCCGATCGGATCCCTCGCCGCGTCGGAAGGACTTCCGACCGTCGTTCTGCTCCGACACGGTGATCCCTTTCTAAGTTCGTACTCGGGAAAGCTGAGATTCAGGGCCCCTTGCATTCAAGCACGTGCCGACCCGGGGGCCGAGATCCGGCAGTGTAATGGGACCAAAAGGTGCCCAAACGACGATAGGGGACCCAGAGTCTGGGTCCCCTATCGTGAAGGATGTTCCGGCGGTGTCCTACTCTCCCACACCCTGTCGAGTGCAGTACCATCGGCGCAGGTGGCCTTAGCTTCCGGGTTCGGAATGGGACCG